>OZ245939.1:0-1105000 GCA_965230055.1 Hoeflea sp.
GGATCGTAAAGCGAGCCTTCGGCCATGACCCGGTCAACGGCCAGCGACAGTTGCGAGGCGATCTGGGCCAGTGTCAGTGATGGGAGGCTGCGATCCCCGCGACGCCGGTCCGCCAGCAAACGGTGGGCATTGGCAATGGCGGCTTCCCCGCCCTTGACGGCAACATACATAAATCAGGCCTCCGGAGCGATCAGCCGGGCGCTGCGCGGCAGGGCCGCAACGCCATCGGGAGCGGCAAGAATCAGGTCGACGCCGCGTGGAAACGCCAGACGATTGCCCCGCCACTGCGCGGCGAAATGCTGTGGCAGGGGATGGGCACGAAGCGCGATCCGCCCATCGATTCCCGGACCTTCGAACTCCAGCGCCGGCCCGTCTTCCAGTGTCTGGACCTGCAGAACAATCGTCGTCGAGCGGTCCGGATACTCCTGTGAACCAAGCGAAAAGCCGTTGAGTGCCGAAAGCGTATTCGGCGCCGCGACCACCGCAAACGCAGCCTCTGACTGGTGCTGCGTGACGGGCGCGCCAGTGTGAAAGACGACCCAGTCCCGAACATCTTCGGTCTTCGCAAGGGCCGCATCGAGCCACACCGGTGTGTCGGCGTCGGCCAGGGTCGCGATCACCGCGCCGGTGACCGGATAAAGCGGCTTTGGCGGCCGGGTGAGTGCGGGAACCCGTTGAACCGTTCCCGGCCGGGCCATCGCGTCCATGACTGCGCGAAAGACCGTTTGAGATTCGCGGACAGGATCGCTCAGTCCGCCATCATAGGCCGAAACGGGCGTTGCGGCTGTCGCCATCAGTCCTCTCCCCTGACCATCGTGAAGAAATTGACCTTCGTCGCTGCGGTCTCCGAACGCACGGCTGCATCCGCTGTCGCTGCCATCGCTTCCAGCGGCGCCACAATGCGATCCTCGATCGTTTCGGCATGGGCCGGGTCCAGCGCCAGCGCATCGATCACGGCGACCAGTTGCGCCTTGCGCGCGTCGCGGCCGGCAATCATGGCATGCCCTACCTGCCCGGTTCCGATCCTCACGGTCACCCGTGTTGCCGACATCTCGCCTGCGTGAAACGGCTGACCGGTACCGCCGATCCGCGCCCGCAGCGCGATCAGGCCGGTTTCAGGGCCCCTGAGCAACTCCACGGCGGGATCGAGACCGGTGGCCTTCCAGCGGTCCAGAAGCTCGCCGGCAGGGGCCGTTGCCAGAACCGAAAGACGGCGTTGCCTGCCAGGCGCCTCTGCTCCACCTTCCTTGTCAGGCCCTGTCTGGGCTGAACTCATCTGCAACTCCTAATTTGTCTATTTATCTAGACAACTGTATGAATTAGGACAGACCTAAACCGGGGATATGACGAGCCTGTGACAGGCTGGGGGGAAAAGTCGTGAAAACACTCGAACGCAGAACCGGAATTGCGCTGTGGCGCCAGGTCGCCGACCACATCCGCCAGGATGTACTGGGCGGGCTCTCCGCCAATGCCCGGCTCCCCGGCGAGACTGAGCTTGCGGAACGCTTCGGCGTCAACCGGCACACCGTCCGCTCGGCCATTGCGGCCCTTGAGAAGGAGGGCATTGTGCGGGCCGAACAGGGGCGCGGGACTTTCCTGAACGACCGCAAGCGGCTTCGATACCCGATCGGCCGGCGCACCCGGTTTTCCTCGGGCCTCGAAGACCAGGCCAGAACCCGCACCGGCAAATTGCTCGAAAGCAAAACCCTGCCCGCCCCGCATCAGGTTGCGACTGCACTGGATATTTCGCCCGGCGCACCGGTTATCCGCCTGAAGACCGTTTCTTCCGCCGACGGCATTCCCATGTCTGCGGCCGTCTCTTGGTTCGAGGCAGAGCGTTTCGGCACCATTGCCGAACTCTATGCGCAGACCGGCTCCATAACCGCGAGCCTGGCTGAACTGGGCGTTCCCGACTACACCCGCAAGTCGACCTCCGTGCAGGCCAGGCACGCAAGCGCGGAAGACCTCGACCTGCTGGCGCTCTCCCCCGGCGCGATCGTGCTCGTAACCGAAGCGGTGGATGTCGACATGCACCTGCGCCCGGTCCTTTTCGGTCAATCCCGGTTCGCAGCAGACCGGATCGAACTGAACATCGAGAACCTGCCGACTGCCCCGGACCGGACCTGACAGCGGCCCAACAGCCATGGTCGGCCCGGTCCCGATCATCGCCAGCCGATGCTCGAACAGACAACCGTCACAAAACTGAAAACGGAATCGTGTCTAAGCCTGCCCGCAAGACGATTGCTCAAGGTCAGGCGGGTCCCGTGACGAAATCCTACCGCACCATCTTCATCTCCGACGTTCATCTGGGCACGCCCGATTGCCAGGCGGAGCTGCTGATCGACTTTCTGCGCGAGCACGATGCGCCGACGATCTATCTCGTGGGCGATATTATCGACTGCTGGCGGATGAAGCGAAAGGGCTTCTACTGGCCGCAGGCCCATAACGACGTCGTCCAGAAACTCCTCAGAAAAGCGCGCAAGGGCACGAGACTGATCTACGTGCCGGGCAATCACGACGAGTTGCTGCGCGACTATCAGGGCGTGCATTTCGGCGGCATCGAGGTTCGCGAGCGTGACGTCTTCGAAACCGCTGACGGCAAGCGGCTGCTGGTCATTCACGGCGACGAGTTCGACATGGTGGTCATGAACCACCGCTGGTTGGCGCACCTTGGCGACATGGCCTACGGCTTCGCCATGTGGACCAACAAGTGGCACAATCGCACCCGCAAGCTTCTGGGCCTCAGGTACTGGTCCTTCTCGCGCTGGGCAAAGCTCAAGGTCAAAAGCGCGGTCAATTTCATTTCGGACTTCGAGGAAGTGCTGGCGGAAGAAGCGCGAAAGCATGGCGCGGACGGTGTCATCTGCGGCCACATCCACCATGCCGTCAACGAGATGCGCGGCGGTATCCGGTACATCAACACCGGTGACTGGGTCGAAAGCTGCACTGCAATCGTCGAACACGAAGACGGACGCATGGAACTGATCGACTGGTCCCGTCGGATCCCGGTCAAGGCCGGCCTGAAAGCGGTCCCGGAGCCCGAGAGGCAGCCGGTGGTTGAAGGCCCCGCTGCCCATGGCGAGGCGGCCTGATGACAACCGGCGTCGGAACTAGGTCAACACGACGCAGCTGCATTCCAACCCTTGAGGAATAACCCATGGCGATGATTGACACT
This sequence comes from Hoeflea sp., assembly GCA_965230055.1. GTDB lineage: Bacteria > Pseudomonadota > Alphaproteobacteria > Rhizobiales > Rhizobiaceae > Hoeflea. The sequence goes on from OZ245939.1 coordinate 3,176, forward strand.
CCCACCGTCGGGGCGCGTATCGACGGCGCGGTTATCCGCAACACGGCGCTGTCCTCGACGGGATTGCTTGAACGTGTTTTCTCCGCCGCCTTTCGCGGCTTGGTCTATCCGCAGATCTGGGAGGATCCGGTCGTCGACATGAAGGCGCTCGACCTCAAGCCGACCGATACGCTGGTGACTATTGCCTCCGGATCATGCAACGTCATGTCCTACCTGACGGCAAACCCGCAGCGCATCGTCGCGGTGGACCTGTCCCCCGCGCATGTGGCTCTCGGCAAGCTCAAGCTCGCTGCCGCACAACACCTGCCGGGTCACGTCGCATTCTCCAACATGTTTCGCCATGCGAACCTGAAGTCGAACATGGAGCTTTACAGGCGTCACATCCGACCGCACCTGGATCCTCAAACACGTGCATACTGGGACGGGCGGGACGCGACCGGCCGCCGCAGGATCTCGAAGTTCAGCCGCGGTTTCTATGCGACCGGGCTGCTGGGCCGGTTCATTTCCGTCGCCCACCTATTGGGCAAGATCTACGGCGTTGACCCGCGCGAACTGTTGCGCATGGACACGGTAGAAAAGCAGCGCCAGTTCTTCGACACCCGCATCGCGCCGGTGTTCGAAAGCCGCAGTTTCCGTACGCTCACCTCTTTGCGAGCATCGCTCTTCGGTCTCGGCATTCCGCCCGCGCAGTACGAAGCCCTTGCCGGTGATGCGGAAGACGGGATGATCGGCGCATTGAAGAGCAGGACCGAGCGGCTGGCTTGCGGATTTCCGCTCAAGGACAACTACTTCGCCTGGCAGGCCTTCGGGCGCCGCTACCAGTCCGGCGAAACCGGTAGCGTTCCTCCCTACCTGGAAGCGAAGAACTTCGCCGCAGTGCGCAACAACGCCCACAGGGTCAGGATCGTCAATGAAAGCATCACAGCGATGCTGGCCGCCCGGCCGGCCCGCTCGGTCGATGCATTCGTGCTGCTCGACGCACAGGACTGGATGACCGATCGCCAGCTCTCGGAACTGTGGGCGGAAATCACGCGCACCGCCAATCCGGGCGCGCGCGTGATCTACCGGACCGCAGCGAGTGACTCGCCGTTACCGGGACGCGTTCCGGACGGAATTCTCGACAAGTGGGATTATCGCGCGGCCGAGAGCCTCGAGTTCGGCAAGCAGGACCGCTCCGCAATCTACGGCGGCTTCCATCTCCACGTCCGCCGGGACCCGGCAGCATGACGTCGCTCTCAACCGGCGCGGAGGCGATGGACGGGATATATCGCTATCAGCGCCACATCTACGATCTCACTCGGCGCTACTACCTTCTGGGCCGCAACGAACTGATCACGCTCCTGCAGCCGCCCGCGGGCGGATCGGTGCTCGAGATCGGCTGCGGGACCGCGCGCAATCTTGTGCTCGCCGCCCGGCGGTACCCGCAAGCCCGTCTCTATGGCCTCGACATTTCGGTCGAAATGCTAAAGTCCGCGGAACGAACGCTTCGCAACAACAACCTGGAGGCACGGGTAACCCTGGCCCAGGCCGATGCCACCCGTTTCGATGCCGAGGCCCTTTTCGGACAGGCGGGGTTTGACCGTGTCTTCTGCTCTTACAGCCTTTCCATGATCCCCGGTTGGGAAACCGCGCTTCAGCAGGCCGGCAAAGCCGTCAGCGCCGGTGGTGAACTGCATGTGGTCGATTTCGGGTCGCAGACGGGTTTGCCCGACTGGTTCGCTCGGGGCCTGAGGAACTGGCTTGCCCGTTTTCACGTCACGCCGCGTGACAGGCTGCAGGACGCAATGGCGGCGATTGCCTCCGAAACGGATGGCACGCTGTCGTTCCGCCCGATCTACAGGGACTATGCACGCCTGGGCTCCATCCGCCTGCCGGGATGAACCTGCTCCGCCTGGATACCGGCGGCATTTCGAGAGCTGAGCAATGGCCGTGAAATAACCGCCAGGCGGACCGGAAATCCGAGGTCAGCTTTCCGGAGGAAGGTATTCCGCCCGGCGGCATTTCGGCACCCTTTTTCGGGCTGTTTCTTGTTCACGCGCCGTTTTTAGGCGTCGTGGTCGATCCCCTCTGGATCTGGATCGATCAATGCACGATACGTGCCAATTGTGTCGCGACCGCAAACACGGCTGTTCCGCCTCATCGGAAGATTGCACATGCACCTTAAGTCGGCACAACTGCTGAAAGCCGGCTCAATCCGCCCATTTCCGAGGCATGTCATACCGAGACCGCATCGCGCAAACTGTCCTTGCTGACGGTGTCCCGGTCGCCGGACATTTTCACCTCGCCGCGCTCGAGCACGCAGAACCTGTCTGCAAGTCCGTAGGCGAATTCGAAATACTGCTCGACCAGCACGATCGCCATGTCGCCCTGGTCCCTCAGAAGCGCGATCACCCGCCCGATCTGCTGGATGATGTTGGGCTGGATGCCCTCGGTCGGTTCATCGAGCAGCAACAGCTTCGGCCGCGTGATCAGGGCACGCGCGATGCTCAACTGCTGCTGCTGACCGCCGGAAAGGTCGCCGCCGCGGCGGTTGCGCATGTCCTTGAGCACGGGAAACAGCTCATAGATATGATCCGGGATCCGGTGCTCGGACCGAGGCAGACAGGCAAATCCTGTCTCGAGGTTCTCGGTCACGGTCAGCAGGGGAAAGATGTCGCGGCCCTGCGGCACGTATCCGACGCCCTTGGCCGCAAGCTGGTGCGCAGCCGGCCTGGCAATCTCCTGGCCATCGAGACGGTAATCTCCGCCCGACCGGTGATGCACGCCGGAAATGGCCTTGAGGAGGCTCGTCTTGCCAACGCCGTTGGTGCCCATCACGCAGGTCACCTGCCCCGTCAGGGCACTCAGTGAAACGCCCTTCAGGATCTGCGACTGGCCGTAATGCAGGGTGAGGTTTTCGATCTCGAGCATGTCTCAGCGCCCCAAATACACGTCGATCACATCGGAATTCGCCGTCACATGGTCAAGCGATCCCTCGGCAAGGACTGATCCCTCGTGCAGCACCGTCACCCTGCATCCCAGCCGGCGCACGAACTCCATGTCGTGCTCGACGACCACCACGGCGCGCGTCTCCGCCGCCCGCCGCAAGAGGTCTGTCGTATGTTCGCGCTCTCCGAGCGTCATGCCTGCCGCCGGCTCGTCCACGAGAAGCAGTTGCGGATCCTGCGCCAGCAGCATTCCGATTTCGAGCCATTGTTTCTGACCATGGGACAATTCGCCGGACACCCGGTCGAGTTCGCCCGAAAGTCCGATTTCCGCGGCAAGCTCTTCAACCCGCTCGATATCGGCTTTCGAAGGCCGGTAAACCATCACCGCCAAGGGTGACCGGTCGCCTTGCAGGGCCATCATCAGGTTATCGCGTACACTCTGGGTTTCGAACACCGTCGGTCTTTGAAACTTGCGGCCGATACCCGCGCGCGCGATCTGGCTCTCCGACATGCGCAGCAGATCCACCATCGGTTCGCCGAAACGCACGCGTCCCTCGTCGGGCCGCGTCTTTCCGGTCACGATATCCATGAAGGTGGTCTTGCCGGCGCCGTTCGGGCCTATGACGGCGCGCAACTCTTGCGGGCCAATCTCAAAGGACAGATCGTTGATCGCCTTGAAACCGTCAAACGAGACCGACACCGAAATCACTTCCAGAAGCGCGCTCATGGGGCATCCTTTCTGATCAGCCGGTCGAACGCACCGCCGATTCCGCGCGGCGCATAGAGCGTGACGAGGACGAAACCGAAGCCCAGCAGGACCTGCCACCAGTCGACCCAGTCGATGGTGTAGAAACCGAGCGGAATGCTCGGCGCCTGCCCGCCGGTGAACCAGGACGAAAGCAGCGTCACAAGTGCCGCGCCGATTACCGCACCGTATATGCGGCCGCGACCGCCGATCGCCACCCAGACCGCGAGGTAGATGGATGCAATGGGCGCAATCTCGGCGGGATTGATGATGCCGGCCTGCGGATAGTAAAGCGCACCAGCAATCGCCGCGATCACCGCCGTCAGCGTAAACACCACCAGCTTGAAGGTCTCCACCGGATACCCCATGAACCGGATCCGCGCCTCGTCATCGCGTATCGCCCGGATCACGTTGCCGAATTTTCCCGATACCAGATACGCGGCAAGAATGTATCCGAGCCCCAGGGCCAGCGCCGAGGCCAGGAAAAACCACACCGAAACCACCGACTGCGGCACATCCTGAAGCCCCGGAATGTTCTGCAGCCCGGAAAGACCGTTGTTGCCGCGCAAGCCGGAATCGTTCTGGAAAAGATAGAGCGAGAGCGCCAGCGTCATCGCCTGGGTCAAAATCGAGAGATAAACCCCTGTCACCCGCGACCTGAAAGCCAGCCAGCCGAAGACAAGCGCCAGAAGCCCCGGCACCAGCACAACGAGCGCCAGTTGCGCGGCCAGGCTGTCGGCAAAATACCAGACCGCCGGTATCTCCGATCCGCCGACCACGCCGAATATCTGGTTGCCGATGGCATCGCGCACTTCCTCGGGCGTCGGCGGAAGCTCCGCCCCCGCCAGCGACTCGACGACGATATCCTTGGTGCGCTCGTACATCAGCCACATGCCGATCATGTAGCCGCCGAGCCCGAAAAAGGCGAAATGGCCGAGCGACAGGATGCCGCAATAACCCCAGACAAGGTCCATCGCGATGGCGATCAGGCAAAGACAAAGCGTCTTGCCCAGGATCTTGATGAAGCTTGTGGAAACCAGCCCGATACCGAACCCCTCAGACAGGATGGTCACGATGATGGTGAAAGCTGCCAGAAGCGCAATGAAGATCATCACCGACGGTTCGCGCAGCAGAAGAGGTTTGCGGGTCATGTCTCAGTCTCCCGCCGCTCGGCCCTTGAGCGCGATAATGCCCTTTGGCCTGAACTGAATGAAAATGATGATGAAGATGATCATGTAGGTCTGTGCGGCAAGCGTGTTGGACGGGTTGAAGAACTCGATGAGCTTCTGCAGCGATCCGATCATCCCGGCCCCCGCCAGCGTGCCCCAGATATTGCCCACGCCGCCGACGACCACGGTCATGAAGCTTTGCACGATGTAGCCCGAACCGAGTTCGGAGGTGACCTTGGCGAAAAGCCCGATGGCCACGCCCGCAATTCCCGCAATCCCCGAGCCCAGACCGAAGGTCAGCATGTTGATCCTGTCCGGATTGATGCCCATCGACGAAGCCATGCGCGGGTTCTGGGTCACCGCCCGGACCTCGAGCCCGAGGCGGGTGCGATTGAGGATGAACAGCAACAGCCCCAGGAACACCAGCGCGAGCACAAAGATCGCAACCCGGATGTAGCTGATCGAGACCACGTCATTGAAAACCAGCGCGCCATCGAGCCATTCGGGCGACGTCAGCGGCCGCGCCTGGGTGCCGAAGATGTTCTTTGCGATCTGCTGCAGGGCGATGGATATCCCGAAGGTTGCCAGAAGTGTTTCAAGCGGCCTATGGGCCAGATGCCGGATGACGAGCCGCTCGAGCGCCACGCCCGCCATGAAGGCGACCGCGAAGGCCAGCGGCAGCGCCACGATGATCGAAACCGTGTAGTTCGGGATGATCTGCTGAACGACATAGCCGGTATAGGCGCCGATCATGATGAATTCGCCATGGGCCATGTTGATGACGCCCATCACGCCGAAGGTGATTGCGAGACCGATGGCCGCCAGAAAGTAGATCGACGCCAGCGACAGGCCATCGAGCGCCAGATCCGCGACCTGGTAAAGCCCGACAGTCCGGTCGATTTCGCCCAGCGCCTCCTGCGCGGCATCGGTGATCGCCGGATTGGTCTCGCTGTAGACTTCGACAAAAACAAAATCGTCGAGAGCTGCCTGCTCTTCAGCGGGAGTGACAAGGTCGGGAACCGCGCCCGATTGCGCAAGCGCCCTGTAGGCCCGGTCGCGCGCCTCCTGGGTGGAAAGCTCGGAGACCGGCACACCGCCAACGCTGCCATCCTCAATGTTGGCAATCAGCGCCTGCTTGCGCTCTGCCGGCGGCACCACCGGACGCGCCTCACCGGCGTCCACCAGCATCTCGTAGGCTTCCTGCGTCTCGATATCGCGCCCCGGCACCAGTGTCCGGGCCACATTAAGCCCCTCGGGAACCTGCCGGTGGGCTTCGATACGGGTGTTGACCAGCGGATTGAGCGCTGCCCGCGCATCGACCCCGGTGTCTGTGGAAAAACTCTCGATCGCGGCAATCCGTGCCGCCTCGTCCTCGCCGAACTCGATGGTCAACAGACGCTCAAGCCGTTCCTTGCGGGCCTTGAGCACCGGATCGGGTTCGGTTTCGATCGCACCGCGCAATACGCTCAGATGCGAGGCGTCGGGACTTCGCTCAAGAGCGTCGAGCGCCTGCATCCGCCGCGACGGATCGGGATCGGACAATTGAAACTGGACCAGCGTGGACGCGATCATCGCGCGGACACCGCTGTTGGGCTTGATGTTCTTCAGTTCGCCGTCGTCGATCTCCCCGACATCCTCGCCCGTGGCAGGGTCGATCAGCATGACCAGATCGTCCTCCAGTTCGCGAACGTAGAAGAAGCGCCCGTCGGATTCGCGCTGCCAGACCAGCTTCTCGCGCCAGTTTTCGAGAAACCGCTCGAGACCGGGCGCATTGCTGGCCGCAAGATCTTCGAGAACCGGGCCGATGGTCGTTCGGGAAGGCCGCTGGATCATGTCTGCGTAGCGTTCAAGAACCGCATTGAGATCGGGTTCCTGCGCCTTTGCCGGGCTGAAACCCGATGAAACGGCAAGGACGAGAAGGAGAAGAAGGGTGCGGAGCATCAAGACTCTCGGATCGTATGAGGGGGTGGCGGAGGGGACCGAAAAGCCCCCTCCTCCAAACCGTCAGTAGTTGGACTTGATCTGCACGCAGGTACCGGTTTCGGTATTGTACATGCCGCAACCAAGCTCCTGCCAATCCGACTTGAGGACAGCCGATTCCGGCAGGTAATCCGTCCAGGCATCGCCCGGAACCTCGGAAGTCTGGCTGATGATGTCGAACTGACCGTCCGCCTGGATTTCGCCGATCAGAACCGGCTTGGCGAGATGGTGGTTCGGCAGCATCACGGCCGTTCCGCCGGTCAGGTTCGGCACTTCAAGGCCATACATCGCCTCGCGGACCGCGTCGACATCGGTAGTGCCGGCGGCTTCCACTGCGGCAACCCACATGTTGAAGCCGATCACGTGCGCTTCCATCGGGTCGTTGGTCACCCGGTCTTCACCGGCGAATTCCTTCCACTTGGCAACGAACTCTTCGTTGATCTCGCTGTCGGCGGACTGGAAGTAGTTCCAGGCTGCCAAGTGACCGACGAGGTTGGAGGTGTCGAGACCGGCAAGCTCTTCCTCACCCACGGAGAAAGCAACAACCGGAATATCGTCAGCCGAGACGCCGGCTGCGGCAAGTTCCTTGTAGAAGCCGATATTGGCGTCACCGTTGATGGTCGAGATCACGCCGACCTTCTTGCCGTCTGCGCCGAGTGCCACGACGTCCGCGACGATCTTGGACCAGTCGGAATGACCGAACGGCGTGTAGTTGACGAAGATGTCCTCTTCCGCAATTCCCTTGTCCTTGAGATAGGCTTCGAGAATGTTGTTGGTGGTGCGCGGATAGACGTAGTCGGTGCCAAGAAGCGCAAACTTCTCGACGCCGAGTTCTTCAAGGAAGTAATCGGTGGCAGGAATTGCCTGCTGGTTCGGCGCGGCGCCGGTGTAGAAGACGTTCTTCGACGATTCCTCGCCTTCGTACTGGACCGGGTAGAACAACAGCCCGTTGAGCTCTTCGATCACCGGCAGAACCGACTTGCGGCTCACCGACGTCCAGCAGCCGAACATCACGTCGACATTCTGGACCGTCAGCAGTTCACGGGCCTTTTCCGCAAACAGCGGCCAGTCCGAAGCCGGGTCGACAACGACAGCCTCAAGCTGCTTGCCGAGGACACCGCCTTTTTCGTTCTGCTCTTCGATGAGCATCAGCATGGTGTCTTTCAGGGTTGTCTCGGAAATCGCCATGGTTCCGGAAAGCGAGTGAAGCACGCCGACCTTGATGGTTTCCTCCTGAGCATATGCCGCATGCGAGAGTACCGCCGTGGAAAGAAATGCCGCTGCCCCCGCATTGCGCAATTTTGTGGTTATTTTCATATCAGCCTCCGTGCTGTTGCTGTTCACGAAGCCTGTCGATGCAAGCACCTTGCCAATTGCCAGCCATTCCTACCAACCCTTGCAATCCAAGGGTTCTTGTTTCGCAAGATCTTGGCACACCCAGAGATCATCCCAAAAATTGCCTATTTGTTAATCTATGCACATAAATTGCGCATAGAAAGTTGACTGCGCAAGAATTGCCGATCGGGAGAAACCGAAAGCCGTCATCAAGGCTCGTTCCGTCGCAATTGCGGATTAACGCCCACCCCCAGATGGAGGGGGTTGCAATCACAATTGAATTAAAGTCTCTTGGTGCTTGGCCGATATTGTTTCACCCCTCACCGAAAGCTGCCGAGGAGCCTCGTTGATCTGATGAGCATACCTGTCATGTTTTTGATTTCAGTTGCTGTTTTGCTTGGCTTCTCCGCGCCTTCCCGCGCGTCGGTCTGGCTCAAGACCGGCAGCGAGACCTCCCGCCCCTACGGACATGTGGACTATTGCGCACGTCACGCATCCGACTGCCGCAGCCGTTCGGCCTCGTCGAAGCTGCCGGCAGCCAGTCTCAACGTTCTCAAGCGCGTCAACGTCTCCGTGAACAGGGCCATCAAGCCGGTTGCCGACCGGGAGGCCTTCGGACGCAAGGAATACTGGACCGCGCGCACGCGCAGCGGCGACTGCGAGGACTATGCCCTCGCCAAGCGCGCCAAGCTGATGCGGCAAGGCTTCAAATCATCGCAACTGCTGTTGACGATGGGGCACAACGGTCTCGAAGCCCATACGGTGCTCGTGGTCAGAACCCGTGACGGCGACTTCGTGCTCGACAACCTTTACGACGACGTGAAAACCGTGCGGTCGGCCGGCATGAGCTTCCGGAAAATCCAGTCGCCCGATCATGGCGGCCGCTGGCTCCGCGTGACGGGAAGAACCAGCAGGCAGCCCTGACCTTATTTCGAAGATGCGCACCGGCTGATCGCCGGTTGGCAACAATGAAGCCGGCGACTTGAGAATCCGCCGGGCACGTGACAGCTTCAGGCGGACCCGGAGGATTCGCCGATTACCGCATTTCGTTTTGTCCACACAGCCGACATCCACCTCGATTCACCGCTGAAAAGCCTGGCGCTGCGCGACCCGGAAGTTGCGGCGCTTGTCGGCTCGGCCACGCGGACGACGTTTTCCGCGATCATCGACCTCTGCCTTGACCAGTCGGTCGACGCCCTGCTCATTTCGGGCGATCTCTACGATGGCGACCAGACTTCGATGAAGACCGCCCGTTTCCTGGCTGGCGAACTCTCGCGACTGTCGAAAGCGGGCATCCGCACCTTCATCATTCGCGGCAACCACGATGCGATGTCGCGCGTGACAAAGGAACTGGTGCTGCCCGCGTCGGTCAGGCTCTTCGGCGGCACCGCGGACACCGTCATGATAGAGCGCTCGACCGGCGACAGGCCGGTCGCCATTCACGGGCTGAGCTTTGCCAGCCCCCGCGCACCCGACAACCTGGTCCCGCGCTACAAGCCGGTGGTGGCAGATGCGATAAACATCGGCATGCTGCACACAAGCCTCGGCGGCGCACCTGGCCACGATTCCTACGCCCCCTGCAGCCCGGCTGATCTTGAGGCAACCGGCTACGACTATTGGGCTCTCGGACATATCCACAAGCGCGCGGTGATCGAAGGGGCGAGCACCATCGTCATGCCGGGGATACCGCAGGGGCGCGACATCAACGAGGAAGGGCCGAAATCCGTCACGCTTGTGTCGATCGACAACGACCGCACAGTGACACTGGAGGAAAAGCCGCTCGCTCTGGCGGAATTCAAACGGGTCCGGATGGATGTGAGCGGTCTTTCCGACTGGGCGGACCTTGCCCATGCCATAAACCGGGGGCTCGCGTCAGCCCGCGAGAACACTGCGGCAGCGGAACTTGTGGCCCGCATCGAACTTCATGGCGCGACGCCGCTCGCATGGCGCATGCACAGGGATTCCGACCTGCTGCTCACCGAGGCGAAGCAACAGGGCAGCCGCACCGGAAACACATGGATCGAAAAACTCGCCATCGAATGTGACACACCGGTCGCCGCACATACCACTGCCGAGGCGGATCCTCTGGTCGAGTTGCAATCGCTGATCGCCGATAGGGTCATCGGGTCGGCCGGATTTGAGGCGGCGCTCGGGTCCCTGGCGAACCAGCTTCAGGGCCAGTTGCCGGCCGACCTGCGCAATGTCTTCGGAGCCGACGAAGCTGAGACCCGGGCGACCCTTCAGGATCTCACCAGGGACGGCGTGACCGATGTTCTTGCCCGGCTTAGGGCCGGCCCGACGCAAGGTGAGAACTGATGCGCCTCAAACGCCTCGATCTGACCCGCTACGGGAAGTTCACGGATCATGTCATCGAGTTCCCCGAGGCCGATGGAAACGCGCCCGACCTTCACCTTGTCTACGGCCCGAACGAGGCCGGAAAATCGACCCTTTTCAACGCCTGGCTCGATCTTCTTTTCGGGATAGGTGCGCAAAACAGCTACAATTTCCTGCACCCCTATCCGACCATGCAGATCGGAGCCGCGGTGCAGACTGAAGGCGGCGTCAGCGAGTTTGTCCGGATCAAGCGTCAGCAGAACAGCCTTCTCGATTCAAGCGGGCAGCCGCTGGCCGAAAGCACGCTCGGTGCAGCCCTTGGCGGGCTCGACCGCGACAGTTATCGCACGATGTTTTCGCTTGATGACGACACACTCGAAAAAGGCGGTGAAAGCATTCTGGAAAGCCGGGGCGATCTCGGCGAGTTGCTCTTCTCGGCAAGCGCGGGTCTCGGTGAGCTGTCGCGGAACCTCGGCGACATTCGCGCTGAGACGGAGGCCTTCTACAAGTACCGGGCGCGCTCGGGAGAGCTGGCCGATCTCAAGGCCGAACTCGCGGGCCTGAAGGCAAAGCGCGACGATCTCGACACACAGGCAAGCGAGCACGCCCGTCTTGTTGCTGCGCATGAGGATGCCGCCGGACGCCATTGGGAGGCAAACGAGCGTCGCCGCGAGGTCCAGGCCGATTTGAAAAGTATTGAAGCGATGCTTGCGGCCGTGCCGCGCGCCCGTGAGCGCCTTGATCTGGCCGAAAAACTCGACCGGATGGAGGAGGTACCGGACGCGAGACCGGGTATCGCTGATGACATCGCCCGTCTCCGTGCGGAGGAAGCCCGGCTCGAAGCAGGCCAAGAGGCCCTCGAAGAACAGATATCCGCGCTCGATCAGGAACTGTCGGCCATCGATATGGACGACACCATCCTTGGCTTGCGCGACCGCTTCTCCGATCTTGAAAGGCTTCAGGCCCGATACGCCACTGCACAGGAGGACGTCCCCAAGCTGCAACTGGCGCTCGGCGAGATCGAGACCGAAATCAGACAGTTGTTGATAAGGCTCGGCCGCCGCGAGGAGGCCGATGCGGCATCATTGCTGCTCGATACGGCAACCTCGGCGGCGCTGACCGAAATGATGGCGCGCCGTTCCGAGATAGACATGCAGCTTCTTGGTGCCCGCAAGGAGCTTTCGGATGCCAGGACGCGTCACGAGGAGGCTTTTGCGAAGCTCCCGGGAACCTCCGGCACGCAAGAGGACCCGGCATCGGGTTCACGTCATGACCGGATCGCGATCCTGAAGGGAGTCTTGGCCCAGGCGCGCAAGGAGGATCACGGCCACCGACTGAAAACCGCCCAACGCAACCTCGCCCCGGCCCGTGAAAGACTTGCCACGCTCGCCGAAGCGCTCGCGCCGTGGCGCGGGGAAATGGCCGAACTCCAGGCCATGATCACGCCCACGCTTGATAACATCGAGGCACGGAAATCCAGGGTCGAGAATGAGATCCGGGACAAGGTCAGGCTCGACGAGGAAATTGCCCGTCTCGAGCGCCAGATTGAACGTCTGGCGGCGGAAAGGGACGCCATTCGCGCAAGCCGCGACCTTCCACCGGCGGAAACGATCAAGAGCCTTCGCGCTGCCCGTGACGAAGCATGGACAGAACACCGGGACAGCCTCGATGCAGCTTCTGCACAAACCTTCAAATCCGCGATGGACGTGCACGACAACGCCGTGGACCAGCAGGCAGCTTTCCAGATCGATGCCGCGCGGCTCAGGGACATCGCGGTTCAAATGGCCACCCTCGAGGCCGATCTGAAGGCTGTAAACACCGATCGCCGGTCGCTCGACGCCCGCTCATCTTCGGAAAGCCGGGAGTGGCGTGAGGCGGTTGCCGCAATGGCTCCCGAGCTTGCCGCATCCGGGCAGGACCTGACACCTGCAAGACTGGAGACATGGCTTCAGCGGCGCAGCGAAACCCTGACATGTTACGGGCAGATCCGCAGTCTGGAGCTTGAGGCCGAGGCCGCGCAGCAGGAGCGCGATGCATCACGCAGCCGTCTCGCCCGGGCGCTCACCGGTCTCGATGACCCCACCGGCGAGGAAGACGACTTCGATACGGTTGTGATGCGTGCGGAGAACGTGATCGCCCGGGAAAGCGCGGTTGAAGGCCTGCGGGAGAGCGAGGCCGCATCACGCCGCGATGTCACCCGGCGGGCAGCGGATTTGCGAAAGGCCGAGGAAGATGCACAGGCCTGGCAAACGGCCTGGAAAAGCACCTGCGCAAGCTGCTGGCTGGGCCAGGGTGAGCGTGTTCCCTCCGCCGACCAGGTCCGTCAGATCCTGCCGCTTCTCACCGAGCTTGCCGGAGCATTGAAGCAGCGCGACGGACTTCGCGATCGCATTGCCAAGATGCAGCGCGATCAGGCCGATTACGAAAACGCGGTCTCGGAACTTGCCCGCGATGCAAGCGCCGTTGAAGACGGACTGTCCGCGACCGATCTGGCACGCAAGTTGTCGGCACGTTTCGCCGCGGCGGAATCGGCGCAGACGCAATCGCAAAACCTCGGGGATCGGCGCGAAAAGGCAATCGAGCGTCAACGAACCGATGGCGAGGCGCTCGGCGCCCACAACAGGCTCAAAGCGGAGCTGCTCGCCTCACTGGACGCCGACACTCTTGCCGAGGCCGCACGGAAGGCGGCAGCGGCACAGGAGCGCCGCGCGCTTGCCGAGCGGGTCGACGCGCTCGACCGGCAACTGTGCGAAAGTCTCGGCACCTCTTCGGTCGACGAGGCATTGGCGCGGTTGCGGGAGGCTGACCCGCATCAACTTGAGCAGCAGAGGCAGGAAACGGAAGCCGAACTCGAACGGCTCGATACCGAGGTCCAGGACCTTTACGCCAAACGCTCCCGGGCCGCTGAAGCGCTTGACGCCATCGGCGGCGACGACGCCGTGGCGCTGATCGAGCAGCGCCGCCGCACGGTGCTCGAAGCGATCGCCGATGGCGCCGCACGCTACATGCGCCTTTCCGCAGGCGTACTGGCCATGGAGCAGGCGCTTGCGCTGTACCGTGAGCATCACCGCTCCGGCATGATGGCGCGGGCTTCCGATGCGATCAGGACCATCAGTCGCGGCCACTATACCGGCCTGACCTCGCAACCCGACAGGGACCGCGAACTGCTGATCGCGCTGACGAGAGACGGTGGCTCCAAGCAGGCGGGCGAGATGTCGAAGGGCGCCCGGTTCCAGCTTTATCTCGCCTTGCGGGTTGCCGGGTATCACGAGTTTGCGCAATCGCGGCAGACCGTGCCCTTCATTGCCGACGACATCATGGAAACCTTCGACGATTTCCGCGCGGAAGAAACCTTCCGGCTGTTTTCCCAGATGGCGGGGGTCGGCCAGGTGATCTACCTGACCCATCACCGTCATCTCTGCGACATAGCCCGCTCGGTCTGCCCGACGGTTCACATTCACGATCTGACCGCCTGACCGTCGAAGAAGAGAGCATCCGCACGGCGCCCGATGTCCGCCGGGATGGAAGCAAGCACGTTTTTCTCGCGGGGCGAATTTCTCACGGCTTGGCATTCGGGGCCACTGACTGTAAAGAGACCGCAAATCTCCGGCCTTACCGGGCTTGAAGGCTCCGCGCGGTTTCCGTCCGGGCGACACACGAAAACACGCACCCGGACATCCGGCTCTCCAGCGCCAGCGCAACAAACCCTCCCGCCTCCCAACGGACAGGACGACACCTCTTCATGATTTCGTTCAACAGCTACCTTTCGCAATGGACCGGAAACATTCGCGGCGACATCCTTTCGGGTCTCGTCGTCGCCCTGGCCTTGATCCCCGAGGCCATCGCGTTTTCGATCATCGCCGGTGTCGACCCCAAGGTTGGCCTCTACGCGTCCTTCTCCATCGCCGTGATCACCGCGATCGTCGGCGGAAGGCCGGGAATGATCTCGGCCGCAACGGCGGCAACAGCCGTGCTGATGGTCACGCTGGTCAAGGAACACGGGCTCGAATACCTGCTCGCCGCAACCGTGCTCGCCGGCCTGATCCAGATCGGAGCGGGCGCCGCCCGGCTCGGCTACGTCATGCGCTTTGTTTCGAAATCCGTGATGACCGGCTTCGTCAATGCGCTTGCGATCCTGATCTTCATGGCCCAATTGCCCGAGCTGATCGGCGTCCCTTGGCTCACTTACGTGATGGTGGCTGGCGGCCTTGCGATCATCTACCTGTTTCCCCTGATCACCACCGCGGTCCCCTCGCCGCTCGTCACCATCATCGTGCTGACCGCGATCACGCTGATCTTCGGCTTCGATCTGCGCACGGTGGGCGACATGGGCGCCCTGCCCGACACGCTGCCGGTGTTCCTCATTCCCGACATCCCGCTGACGCTGGAAACGCTGTGGATCATCCTGCCCTATTCGGTCGCGGTCGCCGCCGTCGGCCTGCTTGAATCGCTGATGACCCAGTCGATCGTCGACGATCTCACCGACACCTCGTCGAGCCGCAACATGGAATGCGTCGGCCAGGGCATCGCCAACACCGCCACCGGTTTCATCGGCGGCATGGCCGGTTGCGCCATGATCGGCCAGTCGATCATCAACGTGAAATCGGGCGGCCGCGGACGGCTGTCGACCTTCGTTGCCGGCGCGATGCTGCTGTTCTTCATCGTCGTGGTCGGCGACTGGGTCGCCCGCATCCCCATGGCTGCCCTTGTGGCGATCATGATCATGGTCTCGATCGGCACCTTCTCCTGGTCGTCTATCAAGAACCTGCGCACCCACCCGCGCTCGTCCTCGGTGGTGATGCTCGCCACCGTCGCCTTTGTCGTGATCACCCACAACCTGGCGATCGGCGTTCTGGTGGGCGTGCTGCTCTCGGGCCTGTTCTTTGCCTGGAAGATCGCCCAGCTCTTCGGCGTGCGCTCCGAGCTATCCGCCGATGGCCGGACCAGGACCTACATTGTCGAAGGACAGTTGTTCTTTGCATCGGCTGATGATTTCATGCAGGCATTCGATTTCCGCGAAGTGCTTGAAAAGGTCGTCATCGATGTCTCCCGCGCCCATATCTGGGATATATCGAGCGTCGCGGCGCTCGACATGGCGGTGCTCAAGTTCCGCCGTGACGGTGCGGATGTCGAGATCATCGGCATGAACGAAGCATCCGAAACCATCGTCGACAGGCTTGCGATCCACGACAAGCCCGGCGCGATGGACAAGCTGATGTCGCACTGACCCGGGGGGAGACAGCCATGACCAACACCATTCTCGCACTCGTCGACGGTTCGGTTTACTCGAAAAGCGTCTGCGACCATGCCGCCTGGGCGGCGGACCGGATGGACGCCGAGGTCGAACTCATGCACGTGATCGACCGGCTCGCCAATGAAAGCAATTCGGACCTATCCGGCTCGATTGCGCTCGGCGCGCGAACAGCCCTTCTCGACAAGCTCTCCGCGCTCGACGAGCAGCGCTCGAAGCTCTTGCAGCAGAAAGGCCGCGCCATTCTCGATGATGCGCGCGAGGTGATCGAAACCGCTGGCCGCACCGTCGCCTCGGCGCATCTGCGGCAGGGAGAGCTGGTCGAGGCCGTCCACGCGCTCGAAAACCGCGCCGCCATGATCATGATCGGAAAGCGCGGCGAGGAAGCCGATTTCGCGAGCCTCAAGCTCGGCTCCCATGTCGAGGGGCTGGTGCGCGCAAGCCACCGCCCGGTCTTCGTCGCCTCGCGCGCCTTCAAGCCGCTCGACCGCGCCATCATCGCCTATGACGGCGGCGCGTCGAGCCAGCGCGTGGTCGACCATGTCGCCCGCAACCCGATGTTCTCTGGCCTGAAGATCGAGGTCATCTTCGTCGGTCAGCGCACGCGCGAAACCGAGCGCGGCCTCGAGGATGCGAGCGCGATCCTCACAGGCGGAGGCCTTGACGTGGAGACGCGGATACTCTCCGGCCAGCCCGAGGAAGTGCTCGGCAAACGCGTAGAGGAAGCAGGCTCCTGCATGGTCGTCATGGGCGCTTATGGCCACTCCCGCATCCGAAGCTTCGTGATCGGTTCGACCACCTCGGAAATGCTCAGGTCCTGCAAGGCGCCGGTGCTTCTGATGCGGTAATGGCGCGATAAAGCGGCTGGGGATCCGTCAAGTTGCAACAGGTCTGATGACTGTCTAGTCCGCCTTCCGCGCCGTCGCAACGGGGTCGGTTGTCAGATTGAACTCCGCCATTTCCTCCGGCGTCAGATAGTAGAGCCGGTCCGGCGGCGTTTCCAGCGCATGGAGCCAGAGCCCGCTGCCGATCCCCATCTCGTCGAGATGCCGCGCAATGCGCGCGGTCATCCTCTGCGCGCCCGACATGGCCTGCTCCGGCGACGGTTTGGTCTGGCTCGCATTGAAGACCTGGTGCACGCCGACGATAGCGTCCTCGTCCGCCTCGCGCGCAAGCCCGCCGGCAAGGACGAGCGGGCAGGACGACGCGCAGAGCGCCTTCGCCGCCACCCTGGTGGTGAGTTCCTTCTCCCGGATCAGCGCCGACATCGCCAGCGCATCGTCGACGGAGCCGCCCGGCGAATTCAGTGTCAGCACTTTCACATACTCGCCGCGCGCCGCGATTTCCTCTGCGAAGCGGTCGGCTGCCCCCGGATCGATCGATCCCTCGGCCTCAAGTATGCCGCCGGGCAGGAGTTCGAATGTCATCGGCTGGCGCAGGGTTTCAGGCGAACTCTCCGGGTCCACCGGCGGCGCCTGCGGAACGCCGTCTGTCAATGCCGGAGGCAGAACCGGGGCATCTCGCGTCATCGGATCATGACCGGGATGAGCGGCACTTGCCTCGCTCATTTCCCTCAGATCAATGAAGAGGAACGCGCCCGCAAGCGCCAGAAGCCCGAAAAAGGCGCTGCGCATCATGAGCCCGTCATCGGCGGTCAGAAAGGCGTGCTTCAGACGCCCGGCAAAAGAGGGAGCCCTCACGTTGTCGGCCCCTTGCGGGGAGCCTTGGCCGACGTATCGAGGCTGGTGATGTTGGAGTCCGCACGCTTGCCTTCGTCCTCGGTTTCAGCCGCCTGCACCGCCTCTTCGACCTCGATACCGTGCCGGCCGAGCGCGCGCTGCACCTCAAGCGCCTCGAGAAGCTCCGCCGCGGTGATCCGCTGGGCGAACGGCAGCCGCTCCTCCTGCCGCCGGATCGCCCCGTGAACCACCGCAAGGATGAAGACAAGCACGGCAGGCAGCAGATCGATGGAGATCGCCCCGGCCCAGGCCGGAATGAAATCCGCGCCATAGCGCAGAACCGCTTCGGCCGAAGACAGGGGCACGAAGCGGCGTTCGGCCACCGGCTCGCGCGAGAGAATGTCATCCGCAGCATCCGAAAGCACCTGCGACTGGGCTGCGACCGAAGCCCGGATCGTCTGCATCACCTCGTCCTGGCGGTTGGCGAGATCGGCGCCCCGGCCATCGGCAACCGGCGCGATGAAGCCGAGCGACAAGTCTTCCGCCGCGCGCTTGACCGAAGGCGCAATCGAGGTCTGCTCGAGCGAGGTGATGACGCCGGAGAGCGCCACGACCTCGGCGGAAAAATCATCGCTGCGCGGCGCCACGGCTCCGGGTGCCGACACCAGCCCGCGCATGGTCGCCAGATGCGCCCGCCCCTCGTCGAACAGCGAAGTCACCCGTTCGCGCGAGGCGATGATGCCGGTTTCAAGTTCGCCGAGCTGCGCGGACATCTGCGACAGAAGCTGGACGACGCTGCCCGAACCCGTGGTTCCGGTCAGCGCGCCGTTCTCGCGCTCGTCCTCGGCAAGCCGCGCAAAGCGCTCGGAGGTGCGCTGGATATCAGGCAGCAGGCTCTGCGCCGCAAGCGCATTCTGGTGCGCCTGGTCGAGGTCGGCGGTATAGTCCTGCACGGTCTCGGCCAGGTGCTGCTCGAGTGCTGCGGAGCCGGCCAGTGCCGCAGCGTTGAGCCAGCTCGACATCGCGATGATCATGGCGCAGCCAAGCGCCATCACGCCGATCAATGCCGCGCGCGACGATGCCTGGATGACATGCGGATAAAACCGCGCCATGTAGGACCAGAAGGCGTAGATCCCCACCGACACAGACGCCGAATAGATGATCGCGGCAAAGAAGATCGCCGTCGGCGAGCCGTCGAGCAGGCTGCGCACGCCCAGATAGGTATAGACGCCGGAAGCGAGCGCCAGCACGGCCAGCGCAAAGCGCGTCATGGTTTCAACGGCTGTGACGCCGTCCTGCAAACGATGCGATGCGCCAAGCGCCATGAAAAACCTCCGACAGGATCTGGATGCTTAACAAGGGCTTAAGAACAGGGCGAAATGAAGGCTGGGGGAGGAGCATCAAGGCTCATCGGGCGACCCAAATGTCTAATTCGCAGATTTCGCTAACTGGCTGTTCCAGCTCGAACTCGTCCACGACCGATTTATGTCCTGCGGCGGCAGAAGCTGACACCCGGTTTCAGCAGAGCGCATGGCAAACGCGGCAGGACACCGGTGTGCCCCGGGCGGTAGGCTGGCGGTAAGGCGTTTGGTGCTGCCTCCACATCACCACTTCCTTTTAGCCTACCCGACCACCGAGATGCCGAAGACCGGCTCGGCCCCTCACGGCTGATGCGGTCAGCCGCCATCAACGCCTGCCACGAGACGGTCACAGTATTTGTGAAAAAAAGTCCGACCATAAGTCGGCTCCTTGCTGCGGCGGAGGCAGGCAATACAGAGGTTCAGAAACTTGAAACTTTTTGTTATCAGTGAGTCTATGTCGCATGCGTCCCCTTGGCCACTTGATGGACGTCAGGGGCAGCGACCTTTTCAGGAAAAGAGTTTGGAAAACCATGGATTGGGCCGCGCTTGCCAAGGAATTGATTACGCTGATCGTCGTCATCGACCCGGTCGGTTCAATCCCCGTGTTTCTGTTCGCGGTCCAGGGTGTACCAAGAAAGCTGCATCGGCGTTTTGCAGTTCGTGCTGTCGTTATTGCCGGAATTGTTCTGCTTGCGTTCCTTATTGGTGGGCAACTCCTTCTTGAATCGCTCGGACTTCGCTTTGGGTCATTTCAGATCGCTGGCGGTGTAATTCTTTTCTTGTTTGCGATGACAATGGTTTTCGGCGAATCGAAACCGGTACGCGAGATTGAAGAGGCTGAGCGCGACCATCTTGCCGGGGCTGTGTTCCCGCTCGCGATGCCATCCATCGCCTCACCCGGCGCGATGTTGGCAATCGTGATACTGACAGACAACCACACGGAGTCGATTGCAGAGCAAGCCATCACGGCAAGTCTCCTTTTGATAGTGTTGCTTCTGACTTTAGCACTCCTACTCGTGGCAAGCGCCGTCAACAAAGTGATCGGCAACACAGGGGCAAGCGTCATCAGCCGGGTCATGGGGATCGTTCTGGCAACGATTGCTGTGGATTCGATTCTGGGCGGGCTCGATGCACTCGGCGTTTTGGATGTAGCGCCACCCCCGGTTGAAAGTCCTCTCACGCAAGTGGACCCGGAATAAGGGGAGAGATCGTAGTTATGTGCCAGGGATGAATCTGCCTGCATTATCGCCGTTCATTCAAAGCTCGACAAACGCCAGCTTCCGTTTCCCCTCACCCCGCCTCCAGCGGTCTTTGCCTGCGCCAGTGGTAAAACACCTTGGCGAGTGCGGCCGAGACGATCCTTGCGTCGACGGTGTCCGAACGGCTGGTCAGCATGATCGGCACCCGCGCGCCGAGCGCGATGCCGGCGGATGAGGCGCCGGCCAAGTGGATCAGCTGCTTGGCGATCATGTTGCCGCTTTCAAGGTTGGGGGTGACCAGGATATCGGCATGGCCCGCCACGTCCGAGATGATGCCCTTGGCGGCGACGGCTGCGGGCGAGATCGCGTTGTCGAAGGCAAGCGGCCCGTCGATCTTCCCGCCGATGATCTGCCCGCGATCGTGCATCTTGCAGATCGCGGCGGCGAGCAGCGTCGAGGGCAGCTTGCCGGTGACGGTCTCGACGGCCGAGAGCAGCGCCACCTTCGGCACGTCGACACCGATGGCGATCGTCATGTCGATGGCGTTGCGGACGATGTCGGCCAGCGCATCGAGATCGGGCGAGATGTTGATCGCCGCGTCAGTCACGAACAGCGTCCGGTCCTGCCCCGGCACGTCGAGCGCGAAGACATGACTGAGCCGCCGCTCGGTGCGCAAGCCCCTCGACTTGTCGAGCACCGCCATCAGAAGCTCATCGGTGTGCAGTTTGCCCTTCATCAGCGCCCCGGCACGGCCCTCGTGCACCAGCGCCACGGCCGCCTCCGCAGCCGCATGGCTGTGCGGCGCATCGACGATTTCGAGACCCGTGAGGTCGAGCCCCGCCGCTTTCGCCGCAGCCTCGATCTTCGCCACCGGGCCCACCAGCACCGGCGTGATCATGCCCTCGTCGCGCGCGGCCAGCGCGCCGCCGAGGCTCAGATCGTCGCAGGGGTGGACGATTGCGGTGACCAGCGGATCGAGTTCCCGCGCCCGGTCCACCAGCGCCGCGAACCTTACGCCATGCGCGCTTTTCCGCCTGGCGGGCAGGCTTGCACGGGGACGCCTGATCTTTTCTGCCGGCGCCCGCACCTCCGCCACGCCCCAAACGACCGTCTCTCCGGCATCGTTCAGGCATTCGCAGTCGAGCCTCACGGTGCCGCTCGATGCGTCGACCGCCGCCACGGTGACACGGGTCCGGATCTTCTCGCCGATTTGGACCGGCTGGTGAAACCTGAGCGTCTGCCCCAGATGCCGCGTTCCGGGCCCCGGCAGCTTGTTCATCAGGATCGCGGACAAGAACGTGCCCGCCCACATTCCCTGCGCGATCCCCTGTTGCAGCTCGTCGGTATCGTCCGCCGGTTCCGCGCCGGCCGTGTCCCCGTCCTCGCCGCCGGTGCCGGTTCCGACATCGAGCGGATTGACATCGGCCGAGGCCGTCGCGAACAGCGCCAGGTCCTGGCGGGTCAGAACCCGCTCGCTTTCGGCAACATCGCCCACCGAGAGTTCGTCGATGGTGCGGTTTTCGATCATGTCCATTGAGGGTCCCCCGGAAAGCCGCTGGTCACGCAGGCCCCGCGCCGAAGAACCGGCCGGCAGGGCTCAAAGCCCGGAACTTGCCCGAGCCGGCTCCGGGTGGCAAGGCGAGGACGGCAAAATGGCCTGCCGGCGTCTTCAAGCACCGGCAGGCCATTTTCCGTTCCCCGGCAGCACGCAGCCCGGATCAGGGGATACGCGAACCTCCGGGCGCGCGCTGTTCGGGGTCAGGAAACGTCGCCCGGGCCGGGCGCGCGCTTGCGCCCCGTCACCATGGCGCGCACGAGGTTCTCCCCGTGCTCGAAACTGGCCACGAGAACGCCCGCCAGATGCAGTGCAACGAGCCCGAGCGCGGCAAATGCGCTTGCCTCATGCACGTCCTCGACCCAGCCGATGCCCCACCAGGTATCGCTCGTCATCATGTAGCCGGTCACGGAGATGGCTGCGATCGCCGCAAGCAGCGCAATCACCATCAGCCCGCCGGCGGGATTGTGGCCCAGATAGCGGCGCGCCTTCATCCGAAGCGTGTCGCCCAGGAACCCGGCGACCGTGGACGGCCGGTAGATGAAGTTCGAAAACCGCGCGTGGCGCGATCCCACCAGCCCCCAGACGATGCGAAAGGCCACCAGCCCGGCAATCACGTATCCGGCGGTTTCATGCGGCCCCTGCAACTCGTCGCCCGTCAGGAAAGCAAAGGCGAACAGGCCCACCAGCGACCAGTGGAAGATCCGCACCAGCGGATCCCACACCTTGACGGTCGCCGGCGATGAAACATCGCCGGCTTCCATGTCTTTTGCGGCCCCGGTCATCAGTCGTCTTCCGAAACCTTGAGAACCTCGCCGGTGCCCCGGTGGAAATAGACCTCGACGCGCCTGCCGTCCTTGTCCATCGCATAGGCTTCGAGGCAGCCGTCATCGACCTTGATCGAGCGGACATCATAGCCCATGCCCTTGGCTTTCTCGGTGATGGCGGCATCGCTCATCCACTGGTCGCGCGGCACGTTCGGGCAATCGTCGGAGGCAAAGGCTGCTGCGGGCGACAGGATGGCAATGGCGCCGGCGATGATAAGAGGGGTTTTCATGATGGTTCTCCTTGGTTGGATGTTCGGGCGTTGGCAGTTTCCGCCTCGGCCCGTTGACGTCCCCCTTGTCGCAAAGCCAGCATGACAGGCCGCTGATTGGCGTTGTCAGCGAATTGTCATATTCAGGGAGCGATGATGCTTTCCATGTTCAGGATCCTCGCAATCGCGCTTTTGTTTATGCCGTTGGCCGCCCATGCCGACGAGGATCACGACGACCATCACGAGGAACGCCGCAGCCTCAACGCCGCGATAGAACGCGGCGAGATCCTGCCGCTTTCGGAAATCCTGGCGCAGACGAAAGACCGGATCGAGGGCCGTGTGGTCGAAATCGAATTCGAGCACGATGACGGTCGGCCCATCTACGAAATCTATGTCCTGAGAAACGACGGCCGGCGTCTCGAATACGAGATCGATGCCCGCACGGGCAAAATCCTCTCCCTCGAAGATGATGATTGACCAAGATGCGTATCCTGCTGGCCGAAGACGACAAACGCATCCGTGAGGATGTCACCCGCGCCCTGGAGGCGGCGGGTTATGTGGTCGACAGCGAGGCCGATGGCGAGGAAGCCTGGTTTCTCGGCGATACCGAGACCTACGCCGCCGCCATTCTCGATCTCGGACTGCCGGGCATGGACGGGCTTGCGGTGCTCAAGCGCTGGCGGAGCTCCGGGCGGGACTTCCCGGTCCTTTGCCTGACCGCGCGCGGCGCATGGAGCGAGCGCGTGGAAGGCATCGATGCCGGCGCCGACGATTACCTGCCCAAACCCTTCCGCATGGAGGAGATGCTGGCCCGGCTGCGCGCCATCATCCGTCGCTCGGGCGGGCAGGCAAGCGCACTGATCCGGGTCGGCGACGTGGAACTCGACACGAGGCAGATGCGGGTGAGCGCCAATGGCATTCCGGTCAGCCTGTCTCCGCAGGAGTACCGCCTGGTCGCCTACCTGATGCTCAACAAGGGCCGGGTCGTGCCCCAGCAGGAGCTATCCGAACACCTCCAGTCGGTCCATTTCGAGCGCGAATCCAATGCCGTGGAAGTGCTCGTCGGTCGCGTCCGGCGCAAGCTGCCGGTGCCGCTGATCACGACCCGGCGCGGTTTCGGCTACATTATAGAAGACACGGAAGCCGTCTCGTGAAACCGCTTCGCTCGCTTCGGCTGCGATTGATCGCCTTTGCCGCAATCGTCATTGCGGCAGCGCTGATCGTGACCGGCTTCAGCCTGTCGGCGCTGTTTTCCGGTCACCTCGAACGCCGGATAGGACAGGAACTCGACACCCACCTCAACCAGCTTGTCGGCGGATTGCGGATCGACGCCAACGGCGTTTCGCTTGTTCGCGAACCGGTCGATCCGCGTTTCGCCGCCGTCTTCGGCGGACTTTACTGGCAGGTCAACGACCTGACCGCCGGAACGACCCTGCGCTCGCGCTCGCTGTGGGACACCTACCTCGAGGTTCCGGGCGATGTGCTCTCGCCCGGAGAAACCCATGTTCACGATGTTGAGGGGCCGCAGGGGGCAACCCTGCTCACCCACGAGACCCTGATCGTTCTGAGCGCGCCGGACGGCGACCACCGGTTGCGGGTGGCCGTGGCAATCGACCGCGCCGACATCAATGCCCTGGCTGCCGGTTTCTCACGGGATCTCGCTCCGGTCCTCGGCCTCCTCGGGCTGGTCTTGATGGTTGGCTTCCTGTTTCAGATCCGCGAGGGCCTGAAACCGGTTCACCGCGTGGTCGCGGGCGTCAATGCCATCCGCACGGGACGGGAAAAACGGCTCGAACAGGGCCGCGCGCCCATGGAGATCGCGCCTCTGGTGGACGAGGTGAACAGCCTGCTGGATGCCCAGGACGCGGCGATCCGGCGCGCCCGCGACCGGGCCGCCAATCTCGCCCACGGGCTCAAGACCCCGCTGACGGCGCTCGAATCGGACATCGAACGGCTTCGGGAGAGGGGCGAGACCGGTATCGCAGATGAAATCAGCGATGTTGCCGTGCGCATGCGCCGCCACACTGATCGGGAACTGGCCCGCGCAAGGCTTCGTCACGGCCGCACCACGGCCCGCGTCCCGCTTGAGCCGAATGTCGCGGCCATCCTGCGCACCCTGAAGCGGACACCGGCGGGCGAAGCACTTGATCTTGAATGTGATATCGACGCCTCCATCACCGTTCCCATCGATATCGACGATCTGAACGAACTCATCGGAAACCTTGCCGAGAATGCGGTCCGTCATGCCAACACCCGGGTCCAGGTCAGCGCGGCGACGGAAGCGGACGCGGTGATCATCCGCATCGGCGACGACGGGCCCGGTTTCTCCTCCGCTCCGAAATCGGAACTTGGCGGGCCCCGAAAACGCGAGGATGAAAGCGGGCACGGCACCGGTCTTGGCCTCGCCATTGCCGGAGACATTCTCGAAAGTGTCAACGGAAGGCTTGAACTGGACCAGTCCAGCCTCGGCGGGCTGGAAGCCCGAATGACCGTGCCGCTGCATCCGCGGTATCTGGGCCCGGGATAAGCCGCGCCCGGCCGGCAAGGCGACACAAAACGACACAATTCGGGATTATCGCGATGACTTTGGGTGCCTGAGGAAGCAGGCGAATGATCCCTTTTCGCACGACAACCTGTTTCACACCGTATTGGGATTGATGAATGTCGAGGCGGGGCACTACGACCCTCGTCTCGATGTAACTGCCCGATGCCGCGCACGCAGTTGACCGGGGCTTAGCCTACAGGCTTCCAGCAAGTGCATTGTCCCAATGGCGCGGACATGAAAAAAGCGCCGCCATGAGGCGACGCTTTTTGTTTTGCGCTGGAGGTCGCGCGGCTTAGTAGAAGCGGGGCGAACCGTCGAGACCGGCACGATTGTAGGTGACCTGCTCGTTCGACACGCCGCCGATGGAAGCGGTTGCGGTGTAGTCGATGCCACCTGCGATCGGGGCTTCGAAGGACGGCGAACCGTCATTGCCGGTGCGGTCGTAGCTAACCAGGTCGTTCGAGGTACCGGTCACCGTCTGCACGGCAGCGGTGTTGGCTTCAGGGAAGGTGTACACGTCGAGCGCCGAAGAATCGGCAAGGGCTGCGGTGCCGCTGGCGAGGGTCAGGCTCAGTGCGATAAGAAGCTTGTTCATTGTCTTGTTCCTTTCAAAGTCGGGTCGCGTCCTGGAAGGACTGCGGTTTGGGTTAGTTTGGGGCGGGCGGACCATGAAGTCCGCCCGAATTCGGTTGGATCAGTTGAAGCTGGGCGAACCGTCGTTGCCGGCGCGGTCGTAGGTGATCTGGTCGTTCGAGACACCACCACCGATAGAAGCAGTTGCGGTGTAGTCGATGCCGCCGGCGATCGGAGCTTCGAAGGACGGCGAACCGTCATTGCCGGCGCGGTCGTAGCTGACCAGATCGTTCGAGGTACCGGTCACCGTCTGCACGGCTGCGGTGTTGGCTTCAGGGAAGGTGTAAGCGTCCAGCGCCGAGGAGTCGGCAAGGGCTGCGGTGCCGCTGGCGAGGGTCAGGCTCAGTGCGATAAGAAGCTTGTTCATTGTCTTGTTCCTTTCAAATTCGGGTCGCGTCTTGGGAGGACTGCGATTTGGTTTGGGGGCGGGCGGACACCGAAGTCCGCCCTAAATCCGTTGGATCAGTTGAAGCTGGGCGAACCGTCGTTGCCGGCGCGGTCATAGGTGACCTGGTCGTTCGAGACGCCGCCGATCGACGCGGTTGCGGTGTAGTCGATGCCGCCGGCGATCGGAGCTTCGAAGGACGGCGAACCGTCCTTGCCGATACGGTCGTAGCTGACGAGGTCGTTCTCGGTTCCGGTCACCGTCTGCACGGCTGCGGCGTTCGCTTCAGGGAAGGTGTAAGCGTCAAGCGCCGAGGAATCGGCAAGTGCTGCGGTGCCGCTCGCGATGGTCAGGCTCAGTGCGATAAGAAGCTTGTTCATTGTCATTCTCCGTCTGTGTCGTTGTGCATTTTCAAGTTCATCTGCGAGAGCGGCGTTCTGCATTCGGCTATCTTCGCCGCGCCTCGATGACGCTGATTTGGGTGGTTCGGTTCCGGATTTCCAACCACACTTTTGTGAGAATGCGTGCTGAAACTAATTCTTGAAAACGACGTACCGGATTCTTAGCAATCCAGTTGTTGTATATTTTTCAGATACTTAAACAGGTGAAATGTATAGTCACCTAAAGACCCTGATGCACCCATTGTGCACAGCGTAGTGCCCACATCGTTCACCAAACAGCTCTGGAATCCGCCCCTTGAAAAAGGGCCGGGGCAGGGATCGAGGAGGTCATCGTGTCGTTCGGAAAGGTTTGCCGGCCAAACAGCAGGCCGGTCAGCTCTCGATTTTCCGGCGCATGATCCAGTCGTAAAGACGTGGCGAAAGCCGGTTGATGAGCCAGGCAAGCCGAGCGACGCGTCCGACTGGGATAAAGCGGCGGCCCTTGCGCCAGCCATCAAGGATCACCGCGGCAGCCTCTTCCGGACTCATTTCGTCAAAGCCGTCGGTCGCAGCCCCGGGTCTGCCGATACCTGCCGTGCCGAAATCGTACCGCCCGGGATTTGTCGCCACGAAGGATGGAGCGGCAACCGTGACGCTGACGCCGTGGGCAACCTCCTCGGCCGCAAGCGACAGGAAGAAGCCGTTCATGGCATGCTTGCTTGCGGCATAGGCGGTGCGCTTGTGCAGGGGGGAGAAGCCCGCGACCGATGAAACCGCCACATGCGCGCCCTTCGCCGCCCGCACTGCGTGCAGAAGCCCCGCCGCCATCCGGACCGAGCCGAAATGGTTGATCTCCATCACCAGCCGCTGCGAGGCCACGGTGGTGGCTTCGAAAAGATCGATCTGGGTCACGCCCGCATTGTGTATGACCAGGTCGATCGCCGGATGGCGCGAAACGATCCGCCCGCATTCCCTCTCGACGGCCGCCTCATCCGTCAGATCGCAGGCCACGCACTCCACGGTCTGCCCCTGTTCGGGCAATCCCTCGAGCGCTGAAGCAAGATCGACCAGCACCACGCGCCAGCCGTCGTTGAGGAGCATCCTGGCAAAAGCCTGACCAAGCCCGCCTGCCCCGCCCGTGATGACGGCAACGCCGCTCATAGCCCTGCGGCCTTCTTCCACAGCCGGAACGTCTCAGCGCTCGACAGTTCCGGCCGGTAGCCGAACACGGTCTTGAGCGCACCATTGTCGAGAACAGGGCGGTACTGCAGGAACCGCACCTGTTCAGGGCCGTAGCGGCTCAGGCCCAGCGGGCGGGCGATGGCCAATGCCGACTTGAGAAGCCAGGCAGGCAGGCTGGCCACCGGTTTGTTCAGTTCGGCCGCAAGTTCGTAAACCGACATCGCCCCGTCTCCGCAAACATTGAAGATCCCGCATGGCCCGTCGGTGGCGGCGCGGGTAAGAATGCGCGCCAGGTCGCGTGTCCAGATGAACACGAAGGGACTGTCGCTGCCGCGCACGGCGATCAGGCGCTTGCGGTGAAAAAGTTCGGTGATCTGGTTCTCGAGCCCCTCGCCCAGAACGGTTCCCACACGAAAGATGACCTGCTCGAGACCGGGGTGAGAGGTTCGCGCTGCCGCCAGCATCTCTTCCACCTGCCGCTTGTGGTCCGAATAGGCAAATTCGGGATTGCCGCGCACCGGGTCGCTTTCCCTGAGCGGAACCGGATTGTCCGAATGATAGCCATAGGCCGCACCGGACGAAGTCACGACAAGCCGCCGCACACCATGATGAAGCGCGGCATCGAGCACGTTTTTCGTGCCCTGGACATCCACCTCGTAGGCAAAACCCCTTGTCATTTCCCGCGTGGGCGTAACGATCGAGGCCAGATGCACGATCACGTCCGGCCGGAACGCGTCAACGATCCGCATCGCATCTCCGCCGCGCACGTCAAGGGTTTCGAACCTGATCCCCTCCGGCAGGGTGTCAGGAGGCCGGATGTCTGTTGCGAGCGTCTCGGTACCTGCTGCGGCAAGCTCGCCGAGAAATGCCTGCCCGACCGCACCGGCCGCGCCCGTAACCAGAACGCGGCTCACCGCCTTGCCTCCCGGCGCGACCAGAAATGGGCGAGGACCAGCCCGCTGATCGCATGCCAGATCCCCCAGAAGGCCGCCGCCACGGCCATGCCGCCGATGCCGCCGAAAAAAGCGAAGATCAGGACCAGGCCGAGACCGGAATTCTGGATACCGGTTTCGATGGTAATCGCCCTGCGGTCATACGCTGATAGCCGGGCAAGCGTGGCAGTGACATAGCCGCCGCTCAGAGCAAGCGCATTGTGCAGGATCACCAGCCCGGCGACCGCTCCCGCAAATGAAAGGAAGAAGCCCCAGTTCGCGGCCAGCGCCACCACGATGAAGGCGATAAAGATTGCCATGGACAGCCATTGCATCGGCTTTCGGATACGCGCGGCGATCGTCGGCTTGTTCGCGTTCAGCAGCACGCCGAGAATGAGCGGCAGGATCAGCATGAAGAACACGGTCACCGCGATGGAGACCGGATCGAGCGAGGTCTGGCGTAAGAGATCCCGGGTTGGTGCGTAAAGATTTCCCCAAAGCGCCACGTTGAACGGTGTCAGAACGAGGGCCGCAACCGTTGCGATGCCCGTCATGGACACGGACAGCGCCGAATTGCCGCCCGCGCGATGCGTGATGAAATTGGAGATGTTGCCGCCCGGACAGGCCGCGACGAGGATGAGCCCGAGCGCAATCGACGGGCGCGGGTTGGTTGCGAGAAGCATCGCGAATGTCAGCGCGGGAAGCACCAGAAACTGCGAGATCATGCCGGCGAACAGAGGCTTTGGCGCACGCATCAAGGCCCGGAAATCACTCGGTCTCAAGTCGAGCGCGATGGAAAACATCACGATCGACAGGATGGCATTGAGCACCATCAGCCCCGCCGGGCTGAAGTTGAGCATGACGTCATCGATATCGGTCATGCCGCGTCTTTCTTCAGCGCTTCGGCACGGCTGGTAACCGCCTTGCGGTAGGTCGCCTTGTCCACGTAATAGGCCATGCGCGGAAGATCGATATAGGACATCCCACCTGTCGCGCGCTCGAACCCGGCGGCCTTTTCGGCTTTCAGCGCCCGCGCCGCTTCCGTACCCTTGCGCAGTCCCGCAATGTAGCGCGCGACCATCTCCGCCTGCTCGTGACGCCCCTGCCACCCAAGTCCGGATGCTTCCACCATGCCCAGCACGAAAAGGTCGTCCCGCTCGGGATGCATGCAATTGAGAAACAGGTGCGGCGCATCGCCTTGCCAGTTGAGCAGGCTTTTGTCGATGAAGGGATAGTGCAGCTTGTAGCCCGTCGCCGCCAGCACCAGGTCGTAATCGGCCCGGCTTCCATCCTTGAAATGAACGGTGTGCCCCTCGAAGCGGTCGATGTCCGGCCTGATCTTCACATCGCCGTGGCCGGCATGGAACAGGATCAGGGAATTGACCACCGGATGGGATTCGTAAAGTGCGTAATCCGGTTTGGGAAATCCGTATTTCGACGGATCCCCGGCAAACCATTTCAGGATCAGCCCGTCGATGCGGCGCTTGAGCCACATCGGCAGCTTGATCGCCCCGCCCATGGTATCGGCCGGGCGCCCAAAGATGTATTTTGGAACGAAATAGTAGCCTCTGCGCATCGAAAGATCGCAACTCACGCCATGATGGATGGCGTCCACCGCGATATCGCATCCCGAGTTTCCCGCGCCGATGATCAGCACGCGCTTTCCGGCAAAAATGGTCGGGCTGCGATACTGGCTCGAATGGATCAGCTCTCCGTCGAAGCTGCCGTGGAACTCCGGCATGTTCGGCTCGGACAACGTGCCATTGGCAATCAGCAGTCCGGCGAAATCACCCTGATGCTCCTTGCCGTCGCCATCGCGCCAGGTCAGGCGCCATCCCTCGCCGGAAGCGCCGAGCGGTTCTGCCGACACAACTTCGGTGTTGAACAGGTAGCGTTCGCGCAGTCCGAAATGATCTGCGAACTTGCGGAAATAGTGCTTGAGTTCGCGGTGCGACGGATACTCGGCGACATCCTCGTCCATTGGGAAATCGGCAAACTCGGTCATCCGCTTGGAGGAAATCAGGTGCGCCGTGTCGTACATTGTCGACTTCGGACCGTCGATGTCCCACAGGCCGCCGACGTCGCTGTGGATTTCAAACCCCTGGAATTCTATGCCCTGCTCAAGAAGCGTCTTTGCCGCGGCAAGCCCCATCGGCCCCGCTCCGATCAACGCAAAGCGCGGATCCACATTGCCGGACGCGTCCGGTCTGGCCAATGCCGGACTCGATTGTGTGGTCAACTGTCCCCTCCCTGGATTCAGCGCTGCTCCATCCTCCGCTTAATATTGAACGAACGTTCTAATTAAGGCAAGATGAATCATGACCGCCACGAAACAGCCTCCCCCCGAACCCGGCCGCACCCGCCGCCGCGCCACATCAAAGCGTGCCCTTGTCACGGCGGCCAATCTTCTCGATGCCGCCGAGCGCCTGTTCGCGGAACGCGGTTACGACGGGGCTTCGATCCGCGACATCGCATCTGCGGCCGGCGCGCAGATCGCCTCGGTCAGTTTTCATCATGGCGGCAAGGAAACACTGTTCGAACGCGTGGTCGAACGCCGCGCGTCGGAGCTCGCGGAGCTGCGCGTTGCCGCGCTTGAAAATGCCAGGGAAGCCGGAAACCGGCTGACACTTGAGGCAGTCCTCGCGGCCTTTGTCCGGCCCTATCTTGAGAAAGCAGCCAACGATGAGCAATGGCTTGCCTATGCCCGGCTTGTGGCCATGGTTTCCGCCGATCGCCGCTGGCGGCATATTTCGAAGCGATTGTTCGACCCCACCGCAGGGGTTTTTATCGACGAGATCGCCGCCCTGTTTCCGCAGGCAAACCGCGGGACAATTGCGATAAGCTTCGTGTTTTCGGTCTCGGCAATGCTGTCCGTTTCCACATCGCGCTGGCGCATCGAGGAACTCGCGGAAGCAGCGCCGGACCACTTCACCCAAATAGATGCACTGGCCGATCCACTCATCCGATACTGCGCATCGGGCATTCGTGCCGCAGTCGCTGCCTGATCCGGGCAACACCGTGCAGAACACCTGACAAACGGCTTTGGACCGCGCGAAGAAGCACGATCAGTTCAGCAGGATTTCCCCGTCCACACGCTTCCACTCGTTCGGGCCGATCAGCCGATTGTGCGTGTAGCGCACCGAATGCAGCCGCCCGTCCAGCTTGTCTTCCCAGAAATCCAGAAACTTGCGCATCTCGGGAAAATCAGGCGCCACGTCGTAGTCCTGCCAGACATAGGTCTGCAACAACGACTGGAAATCCGGCATCCGGTAAAGGATATGCGCCGTGGTCAACCCGTAGCCTTCGATCTGCCGCTCGAACTCGGATGAAGTCATGATCCGTGAAACCTCCTGTTCTGTGACATATCAAAGACACCAAAAAAAATTTGTTTGGGCAAGCGCCAAAAATACAATTTAACGCATGTTATCAGCGTGTTAGCAGCCAACATTAGCGAGTGCTGATTTTTTCGGCCGCACTCTTGAAAAGATGTTTCACGCAAACCAAATCATCCGCCGCCGGGCGCTTTGACATGAGGCGCGGCATCCCGGCTCCGGGGTGGGGCCGGGAGTGGGAGTTCAATTTGTGTTTGTCCAGGAGGAAAGCATGAAGTTCAAACCCTTGCACGACCGCATCCTTGTTCGCCGCGTCGAAAGCGACGAACGCACCAGGGGCGGCATCATCATTCCAGACACGGCCAAGGAAAAGCCCCAGGAGGGCGAAGTTCTTGCAGTCGGTCCCGGCGCCCGCAACGAGCAGGGCCATGTGACCGAACTCGACGTCAAGGTCGGCGACCGCGTTCTTTTCGGAAAATGGTCGGGCACCGAAATCAGCCTCGATGGCGAGGATCTGCTGATCATGAAAGAATCCGACGTGATGGGAGTCCTTCACGCCGATGCGGCGGTTCGCGCCGCGGCCTGATCCGACTGTGCTGATCCGAAAACGTGAAAGGAACAGAAGATGGCTGCAAAAGACGTCAAGTTTCATACCGATGCGCGTGAGCGGATGCTCCGCGGCGTCGACATTCTCGCCAATGCCGTAAAGGTCACGCTCGGCCCCAAGGGACGAAACGTCGTCATCGACAAGTCCTTCGGTGCCCCGCGCATCACCAAGGACGGCGTTTCTGTCGCCAAGGAAGTCGAACTCGAGGACAAGTTCGAGAACATGGGCGCGCAGATGCTGCGCGAAGTGGCTTCGAAGACCAATGACCTCGCCGGAGACGGCACCACCACCGCAACCGTTCTGGCCCAGTCGATCGTTCGCGAAGGCGCCAAGGCTGTTGCGTCCGGCATGAACCCGATGGACCTCAAGCGCGGCATCGACATGGCGGTCGACGCTGTGGTCGCGGAACTGAAGAAGAATGCCCGCAAGATCTCCAACAATGACGAGATCGCTCAGGTCGGCACCATCTCGGCAAACGGCGACACCGAAATCGGCCGTTATCTGTCCGAGGCCATGCAGAAGGTCGGCAATGACGGCGTGATCACGGTCGAGGAAGCCAAGACTGCCGAAACCGAGCTCGAAGTCGTCGAAGGCATGCAGTTCGACCGGGGTTATCTCTCCCCGTATTTCGTGACCAACCAGGACAAGATGCGCGTCGAACTCGAGGAGCCCTATGTCCTGATCCATGAAAAGAAGCTCTCGAACCTCCAGGCCATTTTGCCTGTGCTTGAGGCGGTCGTTCAGTCCGGCAAGCCGCTGCTGATCGTTGCCGAAGATGTGGAGGGCGAAGCCCTTGCAACGCTCGTCGTCAACAAGCTCCGCGGCGGCCTGAAAATCGCTGCCGTCAAGGCCCCGGGCTTCGGCGACCGCCGCAAGGCGATGCTGCAGGACATCGCTGTCCTCACGGGCGGCTCGGTGATCTCGGAAGATCTCGGCATCAAGCTCGAGAATGTCACTCTCGACATGCTCGGCCGCGCCAAGAAGGTCACGATCGACAAGGAAAACACCACCATCGTCGACGGCGCCGGCGAGCGCAGCGAGATCGATGGCCGGATTGCCCAGATCAGGGCCCAGATCGAGGAGACCACTTCGGACTACGATCGCGAGAAGCTGCAGGAACGTCTCGCCAAGCTGGCCGGCGGCGTCGGCGTCATCCGAGTTGGCGGAGCGACCGAGGTCGAGGTCAAGGAGAAGAAGGACCGCGTCGACGACGCCCTGCATGCGACCCGCGCAGCCGTCGAGGAAGGTGTTCTGCCCGGTGGCGGTGTAGCCCTGCTGCGCGCCGCCGTCGCACTCGACACCCTGACCGCGGCCAATGACGATCAGCGCATGGGCATCGACATCATCCGGCGCGCGATCGAGGCACCGGTGCGTCAGATCGCCGAGAACGCCGGCGCTGAAGGTTCGATCATCGTTGGCAAGCTGCGTGAGAAATCGGAGATCGCCTGGGGCTGGAATGCCCAGACCAACGAGTATGGCGACCTCTTCAAGATGGGCGTGATCGACCCCGCCAAGGTGGTCCGCACCGCGCTTCAGGACGCCGCATCCGTGGCAGGTCTCCTGGTGACCACGGAAGCGATGATTGCCGAGAAGCCCAAGAAGGAAGCGGCTGCCCCGGAAATGCCGTCCGGAATGGATTTCTGATACTCGCCGCAATATCCCGCCCCGCCTCGTGCGGGGCGGCCTTCTTGCGCCGGAGCCTACCGGCGGATCAAGTCGTCAGGACTGGCCTTCTTTGCCACTGCTCTCCTCGGACTTGTCCTCGACCGCATGCCCCTTGCGAATGGACCTCACCACCATCCATGTGAACCCGATGGCGACAGGGACGAAGAACGCCGAGATCATGCCCGACTTGACCGGCAGATCGAGTGTATCCAGCGGCTTCGCAAGATATCCGAATAGCCCGACGATATAGTAGGAGATCGCGGCCACGGAGAGCCCTTCCACGGTCTGCTGCATGCGCAGCTGCAGCTTGACCCGCCGGTTCATCGAACTCAGAAGATCGCTGTTTTGCCGTTCCAGCTCGACATCGATCCAGCTTCTGAGCAGCGCCGTCGCACGCGAAAGCTTGCGCGATAGGTTGGCCTGGCGCTCCTCGATCGACTGGCAGGTCCGCATTGCCGGCGCGAGCCGCTTCTCGAGAAAGGCGCCGATGGTCTCGAAACCCGGTTGAGCCGCCTCGTTGAGCGACGCGATGCGCTCGCGCACGATGTTGTAATAGGCCCGGCTCGCCCCGAACCGGTAGAGGCTCAGCGCGGCATTGGCTTCCAGCTCTGCCGCCAGCGCAGTGATGTCGGCCAGAAGGGTATCCGCATTCTCGCGGGCACCGGACTTCATGCCCTGGGTGATCTTCGTCAACCCGTCCTCGATCCTTCGCATCTCGGGCGAAAGCGAACGCGCCAGCGACAGGCCGAGAGCCGCGAGCGTGCGGTAGGTTTCGATGTCTAGCAGCCGCTGCACCACCGCGCCGCGGCCGGCATCGGTCATGCCCTTGTCGATCACCAGAATGCGGGTCAGCCCGTCGCCGTCCTGCCGGAAATCGGTCGCGATCACCGCCTGCCCGTCCTTGACCTCGCTCATGCACAGGCTGGTCGGATCGAAACTTTCCAGCGCCGCTTTCGTTTCCTCCGACTCCGGGCGAACCTCCAGACGGATGCCGGCGATGAGATTTCCCGGCGGAGAGAACTGGTCGCCAAAGGGATGGGTGTCGAGCCCGTCTCCGAAATTCCTCGGGGCCGGCGCATCCCAGAAATAGGTCGAGAATTCCGTGTGCCGCTCCCAGCGCAGCGTACCCTGACCCCAGCCCATGGCGAAGTGGGCGGCCTCCCGGCTGGGCGCAGCGACGCCGCGCGCGCGCGCAAGTCCCGCCAGCACCGCATGATCGACGACGGATCCCCCCTCGGTCAGAAACGCCAGATGAAAGATGACCCGCGATTTTCCGACCAGCGCGAACGGTCTTGCGTGGATCTCGCCGAGAGCCTCCGCCCGCCCCTGCGCCATCGGAAATGAAAACCGTCCCATGCCATCGCCCCCTGTCCTTGCCGTGACATTCGCAGCGGCTGCGCCCTCAGGCCCGTGCAAGCCCGCATTAAGGACCGGCAAGCAAGGCTAGTAAAGCGCTACACCGACACATTACGCAGCAGCTCCGCAAGGAGATCAATTGCCGCAACTCCCCTGCGGAGGCGAAAGCCTACGCAGCACTCGCGGCCTTCACGGATCGCCCTCCCCGCGCGGAAAGGAAGATCGCCAGAACCACCAGAGCCGCGCCGGCCAGGTTTGCCGCCCAGTTGAGCGGCCAGTAGGACCCGACGGCGCCCGCGATGATCAACAGATACAGCAGCGGTGTCAGCGGCCCTTCCGCATATCGCTGGATCAGCGCATTGGTAGCATATATGCCAAACAACGCGAAGAAGCCGATCTGCAGGATCTCCGTGAAGGTGCCGGTGAGCAACGGCGTGTAGGCGAACATCAGCGGTACGATGTAAAGCCCCTTGGCGATTTTCCAGCTTTCGAAGCCTGTCGCCATCGGCTTGGATCCGGCAATCCCCGCCGCGGTGAACGCCGCGAGGCATACCGGCGGCGTCACGTTGCTGTCCTGGCTGAGCCAGAAGATGATGAGGTGTGCGGTCAGCAGGAAAGCCGTCTGTGTGACCGGATCGACAAGCAGCGGCCGTACCGTGATCGAGAGTTCGAACGGCATTGCCGCCAGCAGTTCGATCGCTTCCTCACGCAGCATGCCGGTCGCAACCTTTGCCGCATGCGGACTGTCGACCAGCATGAAGAAAGCCGACTTCGCCGGATCGCTGATCCCCTGGACCAGCTGGTCAATGATGATGCCATCCGCCAGGATGCCCGCGAGCGCCGGCGCGGTCAGGATCGCAAGGATGATATAGGCCGCCGTCACCGGAAGTCCCATTCCCAGCACGAGCGAGGCCAGTCCGATCAGCAGGATGGCAAGGACCAGCGAACCACCCGACCACTGCGCGATCATCAGCGAAAACCCGTTGCCGATACCACTGGTTACGATGGCGTTGTTCATGATGCCGATTGTCACCAGCAGGATCCCGGTCATGACGGAGGACTTGATGCCGAGCAGCAAGGCTTCGCTGATCTTCGCCGGTCCCATCTGCACGGGCTCGAAGGCTTGTGACCCGACCACCTTGGCAAGCAGTGACACCAGCCACGACACACCGACCAGCGCGGCAATCGCCCATGACGCCGCATAGCTTGGCGTGACGCCGCTCATCAAAAGGTAGATCATCACACCGAGCGGGATGATGAAGACCAGCCCTCCGGACACGAGCTTGCCCCGGTTGACCGCCAGGTCGATGCCTTCACCCACCTGGTGCTTGACCGCTTCGATCCGCACGATGAAGGCGACGGAAAGAAAGTACAAAAGCGCGGGCACGACCGAAAGCGACACGATGGTCGAATAGGGAATCGAGGTGTAGCTCGCCATGACGAAGGCGCCGGCCCCCATGATCGGCGGCATCAGCTGCCCGCCCGTCGAGGCGGCGGCTTCGACGCCTGCGGCAAAGCGCGGACGGAACCCGTTCGATTTCATCAGCGGGATTGTGATCACCCCGGTGGATGCGGTGTTGGCGATTGCCGAACCGCTGATCGTGCCTGTCAGCGCCGAGGACAGCACCGCCACGAAGGCCGCGCCTCCACGGGTCCGTCCGGCAACCACCTTGGACAGTTCGATGACGAAATCACTCGCCCCCGAGGCGACGAGAAAGCCGCCGAAAATCATGAATAGGGTGATGTTCGTGGAGGAGATGCTGGCGAGAATGCCGAACATGCCCTCATCATTGTAAAGCGTTCTGAAAAGCACGTCGTTCGGCGGCAGGCTGGCCGCCCTGAACACGCCCGGAAGATGGCTTCCGAGGAAAAGGATGTAGGAAAGCGACACGACGACCAGCACCGGGATCACCCATCCCGACACCCGCTTTGACAAATCCAGCGCGGCAAAGATCAGCAACCCGCCCGCCAGCCAGTCGATCCATTGAAATTGCCAGGACTGGCCGGTCACGGCGAGCGTGCGCGCGTAAATGCCGTTTTCCGCATAGGCAACCCACAGCGCCGCGCCGGCAATCGCCAGTCCGTAGAGAAGATCAAGCGCAACCGCCCATCCCCTGTCGGCCTTGGCCCCGAACGGGCTCAGGGTCACGGCGGCAAGAAACGCAAAACCCGCGAAATGGATCGCGTTCTGCCAGAGCCCCGGCTCATTGAGCCAGAGATTGGTGGCGATGTGCCACAGCGCAAAGCAAATGGCGAAGGCGACCACGATCATCCGGACCGGATCGCGTTCCCGTTGCAGCGAAGCCAGCCAGAATTCGCGCTCGTTGTCCGGCTGCCCGGTCTGAGTTGCTTCGAGAGAAGTCATTGTGCCGGGGGTCCCCGTCTGCTGCAAGGCAGTGATGACGATGGCGGGGGATTTCCCCGCCATCGCAGATCATGTGCCTGAGCTTACTTCATCAGACGCTCGGGGATGTCGAGACCGACTTCCTTGTAGTAGCGAGCAGCTCCCGGGTGCAGCGGAACCGGCAGGCCGGCCATCGCCTTTTCGACGGCCATCGCCTTGGTCGCCGGATGGATCGCGGTCAGGAAACCGAGGTTTTCATACATCGTCTTGGTGAGCAGATAGACATGCTCTTCATCCACGTCCGCATTGACCGCCAGGAAGTTCGGCTGGGCAATGGTGTTGATGTCGTTTTCCTGGCCCGGATAGGTGCCCGCGGCAATGGTGTAGGGAACCCAGAGGTCGCGCCCGCCATCCATCTTAGCCAGTTCCTCGTCGGTAACGTCGAGGATGGTGAACTTGCCTTCGTTGGACGCCATCAGTTTGGTGATTGCCCCGGTGGGCGGTCCCGATGGAATCCCGGCCGCGGCGACCTGGCCATTGGCCATCGCATCGGTGGTCGGGCCGTAACCGGCATAGACCAGCTCGAAATCCTCGTCGATGTTGATGCCGAGCCCTTCAAGCAGCACCCGATTGGAGCCGATCGTGCCGGAATTCTGGCTGCCCATGCCCGCGGACATGCCCTTGAGCTCGACCAGGTCGCTCACCGTCCCGGACTTCACATTCTCGGCGGCCACGACGAACTGCTCGACGTTCTGCCAGAGCATGGTCACCGAGCGCAGGTTATCCTGCGGCTCGGTGATCGGGCCGGTGCCGGTCGCAGCATAGGAGCCGTAGAGGCCCTGGAGAATTGCAAAGTCGGCGGTGCCCGCGCCCATCGCCTGAACATTGGCGCCCGAGCCGGCGGAGTTGACCGCAGTCAGGCTGAAACCTTCCTTCGGAAGCAGTTTGACCTTTGTCAGCGTTGAAATCGCCGTACCAACGGGGTGATAGGTTCCGCCGGTCGAAGCGGTGTTGAGAACATAGTCCTTGGCATCCTGAGCCACGGTGGCGGTCGCCGAAAGCGCAAGCAGTGCGCCCGCGGCCAGCAGTGAAACTTTTTTCATTCTTTTTCCTCCGTTGGGCGCCCCCTCCAGGGCGCCGGTAAGCATTCCCGGATGTCCGTCAGCATTGCTCCGGAACATCAAAACGTCTTGGCATGCGGGCGTTGTCCCGCGTGCCGACTGATTATGCGGTTCGCTCGCGGTGTTGCAAGCGTCCTCACGCACTCATCTGTTAGCAGCATCGAAAATGCCATCAGGCTTGACGTCCCCTACCGGCCCTGTTCCGGAAGATAGGCCGCGTTCCATCCGGTTTCACGTCTTCACGGCAGGCAAAAACGGCTTCCACGCGCCCTGTCCGGCTGTGAAACCGCTTTGGCGGGCGAAATCGGGCGCAGTCCTTTTTTGTGGGTTGCCGGGAAAAAACCGGCACCTTGATGAACATTGAGCTATAACGCCGCAATCGCGGTCACGATTGATCACCAGGCCGGTCGCCCCTTGGCCTGGCATCGAAATTCCGGCAGGCCTCAAGGTCCGGCTGAACTCAAGGTAAGGTCCCATGCAAACCCGTGACGTTGTCTTCATCGCGCTTTTCGCCGCCATCATCGCAGCGCTCGCGGTTTTTCCGCCGATCACGCTTCCCGTCGTTGCAGTGCCGATCACCGCGCAATCCCTGGGGGTGATGCTCGCAGGCGGCATCCTCGGTGCCCGGCGCGGCGCTCTGGCGATCGTCCTGCTTCTGGTCCTGGTGGCCATCGGCCTGCCCCTGCTTTCCGGCGGCCGCGGCGGCCTCGGAGTATTCTTCGGTCCCACTGCGGGCTACCTCGTCGGCTGGGTGGCAGCCGCTTTCGTCATCGGTTACCTGACCGAAAAACTCTGGCACAGGCTCAATTTCATTCTCGGATTCCTGATCTGCATCTGTGGAGGCGTAGTCGTCCTCTATGCGATAGGAATTCCGTGGAGCGCCTATGTCGCCAAAATCAGCATTGCAGCCGCGTTCACCGGGTCCATGCCGTTCATTCCGGGTGACATCGTCAAGGCTCTGATCGCCGCCGCCGTCATGATCGCGGTCAAGCGGTCCTACCCGATCATCACACCCCGCAAATGAACTTGCAGCCGCGACCGGATTCCGTACGGGGAATGCCGTCATGATCCAGTTTTCAGACGTCTGGCTTGAGAAGAACGGTCACGAGATTCTGCGCGGCATCGATCTTTCCTTGACCGAACGCCGTGTCGGGGTCATCGGGCGCAACGGTTCCGGCAAGAGCACCTTTGCAAGGCTCTTCAACGGCATCGAAAAACCGACTCGGGGCGAAGTCCGGCTTGAGGGCGCCGCCGCTCCAGCCGAGTTGCGCCGGCATGTCGGCTTTGTCTTCCAGAACCCGGACAACCAGATTGTCTACCCGATCGTAACCGAGGATCTCGAGTTCGGTCTGAAGAACCTGAAATTGCCGAAACCCGAAATCGGCCGGCGGATAGACCAGGTGCTCGAACGACTTGCCATCGGACATTTGCGTGACCGGCTAACCCATCAGTTGAGCGGCGGCGAGAAGCAGCTGGTTGCGCTCGCCGGTGTGCTCGTTATGCAGCCGCGCATGATCGTTTTCGACGAGCCCACCACGTTGCTCGACCTTTGGAACAAGCAACGTCTGATGTCGACACTCGCCGAACTGGACCAGCCGATCGTGGTGGTTTCCCACGATCTCGATCTCATCGATGGGTTCGACCGCGTCCTGCATTTCGAAAACGGCAGTCTCGTTGATGACGGTGCGCCCGGCCCTGTCATCGCCGGCTATGTCGACAGGTCGAAATGCTGACGGATCTTTACGTCTTTGGCGACAGCCGGATCCACCGCGCCCGTCCCGCGGTCAAGATCCTGTTTCTGGCGGTACTCTGTACCGCACTTTTTGTCTTCGAAAGCTGGGCGTTTCTGCTTGCCGCCGCCCTGCTCGTCCTCGGCGGCTTCGCCGCTGCGGGGTTGCGCCCTGTTCACGCGTTCGGCGCGCTCAAGCCCGCCCTTTGGATTCTCGCAGCGATTTTCGCGGCACAGATCTATCTCAATGATCTCGCCCTTGCAGCCTTCGTCGTCGGCCGTTTTGCCGTCATGATCCTGGCGGCCACGCTGGTGACCCTGACCACCACCTCCGCCGAGTTCGTGGAGGGCATTCACTCGGTCCTCAGATATGCGCCGGCATGGGTGCCGAAGGCTCGCATCGCACTCGCCATATCGCTGTGTTTCCGCTTCATTCCGCTTGTCAGAACCGTTCTCGGCGAAGTCCGGCAGGCCCAGCATGCCCGGGGTCTCGGCCACAATCCGCTCGCTGTCCTGGTGCCTTTGATCGTTCGCACATTGAAGACCGCCGATGAGGTTTCGCAGGCAATCTACGCCCGTTCCTTCGACTGAAGCCGCAGGCGCCGCAACCTGGCAGCCAATCCCGGTGCCCGACACTCCGGGACATCAGCCCGCTTCAGGGTCCCCGGAACACAGAGCGGGCAGCCCGCCAAGCACCAGATCTGTCACGATATCCGCATAGGCATCGCGATCCACCGCCCCGCCGGGCTTGTGCCAGAGATAGAACCAGTTGAGCATCCCGAACACCGACATCGTCACCGGAACCACCAGTTCGGGACGCTCGGAAAACCGTTCCGGCGCCACGGCGCGGATGCAGTCGGACATGACGGCGACCATGCGGCGCTGAAGCGCGCGCAAGTGCCTCTGGTCTTCTTCCGGCAGAGACGAAAGCGCATCGAGCTGCACCTTGTGCTCGGCGTCGGAGTCCCGATAGGCGAGCAGCACCGCCCGGATGACATTGCGCAACCGCGCCTGCGCTGCGGATTCTTTCGTGCCCGCGGCCTCTTCCACCACTTCCGCAAGCGCGGTCAGATACGTGTCCAGAATGTCGAAGAGCAGCGCATCCTTCGATGGATAATAGTGGTAGATCAGCGCCTTGGAGACGCCGCAGGCTTCCGCGAGCTTGCCCATTGAGGCGCGGTCGAAACCATGCTTTGCGAAAAAGGCCGCGGCGGTCTTCAGGATCGCCTGGCGCTTCTCCTCATGGTCTTTGGCAATCGTTCGGGCCAAGTGGTCACTCCTTGTTGCGGTTGTCGACCACGCGCTTGGCCTTGCCCTCGGACCGCGCCACCCGACCCGGCTCGCACACATTGATCCGCGCGGTCACGCCCACAACGCTCTTGATGTGATGGGCCAGTTCCCCGGCCGAAGCGGCGCGTGCCTCTTCGCCGGCAGCCTGACCCGTGCTTTCGACATTCACCGTCATTTCGTCCAGACGGTCCGTGCGCGAAAGCTCGATCTGAAAATGAGGCGCCAGACCAGCGCATTTGAGGATCTGTTCCTCGATCTGGGTCGGAAACACATTGACGCCGCGCAGGATGATCATATCGTCCGAGCGCCCGGTGATCTTCTCCATCCGGCGCATTGATCGCGCCGTCCCCGGCAGGAGACGCGTCAGATCCCGCGTCCGGTAACGCACCATCGGCAAGGCTTCCTTGGTCAGCGTGGTGAACACCAGCTCGCCGATCTCGCCGTCGGGGAGCACGTCGCCGGTGACGGGGTCGATGATCTCGGGGTAGAAATGGTCTTCCCAGATGTGCAGCCCGTCCTTTGTCTCGACGCACTCGTTGGCCACGCCCGGCCCCATGATTTCCGACAGGCCGTAAATGTCGACGGCATGCATGTCGAAAGCCTGTTCGATCTCTGCGCGCATCGAATTCGTCCAGGGCTCCGCGCCGAAGATTCCGACCGCAAGCGAGCTTTCGCGCGGATCCAGGCCCTGCCGTCTGAACTCGTCGAGGATCGACAGCATGTAGGAAGGTGTGACCATGATCACTTGCGGCTTGAAATCGTTGATCAGCGAAACCTGCCGCTCGGTCATGCCGCCGGAGACCGGCACCGTGGTGCAACCTAGCCGCTCCGCCCCGTAATGCGCGCCGAGCCCGCCGGTGAAAAGGCCATAGCCGTAAGACACGTGAACGATGTCGCCCGGACGGCCTCCCGAAGCGCGGATCGAGCGGGCGACCAGGTCCGACCAGCGGTCGATGTCGCCTGCCGTGTATCCGACAACAGTCGGCTTTCCCGTGGTGCCGGAAGAAGCATGCAAGCGCACGACCTGCTCCCGCGGTACCGCAAACAGGCCGAAGGGATAGTTGTCTCGCAGATCGAGCTTGGTCGTGAACGGAAATTTCGACAGATCCTGCAACGTTTGAAGATCGTCCGGATGCACGCCCTTTGCATCGAAGGCGGCACGCGTATGGGCAACATTGTCATAGGCATGGCGCAGCGACCATTTCAGCCGCTCAAGCTGCAATGCCGAAATTTCGTCGCGCGAGGCGATCTCGATCGGGTCGAGCTTGGCCCGGTCCGGGGTCAAATCAAGCATGATGTCCTCCAACAAAATCCATGGCAGGAGCGGGCAAGGGGTTTGAATTCGCACCTCACCCGCCGGTATTCTCCCGCTCTCCGGTCAACCGGCCCCCTCGTCGAAATGGGTTCCCGAAACGGTGCGCGACAATCCCCGGAACTCGGCAATCACGGTGCCGTCGCCGCGCGCGACCGTGACGTCATAAACACCGGAACGGCCGGCCAGCGTCACCTCCCGCGCACTGGCAGTCAGCCGGTCTCCCTCACGTCCGGGAGCT
Source organism: Hoeflea sp. (assembly GCA_965230055.1). Classification (GTDB taxonomy): domain Bacteria; phylum Pseudomonadota; class Alphaproteobacteria; order Rhizobiales; family Rhizobiaceae; genus Hoeflea. Next base: position 46,801 of record OZ245939.1, read on the forward strand.
GCGAAAACCACGGAGCATTGCTGCGCAACAGTCAGCGTGTTGTGACTGTTGCAGGCAAAGGCGAAAGCGCTGTCGGCAAGCGTGAAAATCACTCCCCCATGGCAGGATCCATGGCCGTTGAGATGATCCTTGCGCACCACCATCGACAGCGTCGCCTGCCCGGGGCCCACAGCCTCGATTGTCATGCCGAAGGCCTGGCTGGCATGATCGTTTTCCCACATCGCGGCCGCAGAGCGTTCCGCACGTTCCTGTCCGGTGATGCCGCTCATTCGCTGTCTCCGAACTTCGGCTCGCGCTTTTCCAGAAACGCGCGCACGCCTTCGGCATAATCGGGCGACTGGCCTGCCGCACGCTGGTATCGTGCCTCCAGGTCCAGATGCGCATCCAGCCCGTGCCCTGCCGCCCGCTGCATCAGGTCCTTCATCTGACCGAGCCCGAAGGTCGGACCGGCGGCGAGACGTGAGGCGAGACCGCGCGCCTCGCTCATCAATTCGGCATCATCGACACAGCGCCAGATCATGCCCCAGCTTTCCGCCCTTTCGGCCGTGACCGGCTCTGCGGTCATGGCAATGGCCTTGGCGCGCGCTTCGCCGATCAGCCGCGGCAACATCCAAGATCCGCCGGCGTCGGGAATGAGGCCAACCCGGGCGAACGACTGGATGAACTTCGCGCTGCGTGCGGCAAGAACGATGTCGCAGGCAAGCGCGACATTGGCCCCTGCACCCGCAGCCACCCCATTGACGGCGCAGACAACGGGCTTGCCGAGACCGCGGATGCGGCGGATCATCGGGTTGTACAACCGCTCCAGCGTATCGCCGAGATCCGGCGGACCATCCATCTTGTCAGGATTGCGGGCATCGAGATCCTGACCCGCACAAAAGCCGCGGCCGGCCCCGGTTAGGAGCACCGCGCGGCAAGCCTTGTCGCTTTCCGCCTGGCGCAGCGCATCCGCCATCGCGGCATGCATGTCGTCATTGAAGGAATTCAGCCTGTCCGGGCGGTTGAGCGTGATTTCAAGCACGCCCCCGGCACGATCTGTCAGCACCGCTTCAGTCATCTCGATGGTCCTCCCGAAAACAAAGGTTGCATAAGCCGACCGGTTGGTCAATTAATAAAACAGCCGGTTCGCAAGGTGGCTTTCGTGGCGAAACCGGGGACCGCCGGGGAGGAAAACATGGGCCTGATCAACGTCAACAGCTTTGTCGCGGGACAATGGATTGCGGCAGACGAGAGCGGCCGCCCGATTGCCAGCGCCGTCACCGGTGAACCGCTCGGACTGGCAGGCCGTGCCCGCCTCGACACCCAAGGACTGCTCGATCACGCACGGCTGAAGGGCGGCCCGGCGCTCAGGGCGATGACGTTTCACGAGCGCGCCAGGATGCTCAAGGCGCTCGCGCTCGAGCTTTCCAGGCACAAGGAGGAACTCTACCGCCTGTCCCACACCACCGGCGCGACGACTCCCGACGCCATGATCGATATCGATGGCGGCATCCAGACAATGCTGGTCTACGCCTCCAAGGGACGGCGCGAGATGCCGGACGCTCACATCTATGTCGACGGCGAGACGGAGATGCTTTCCCGGGGCGGAACCTTCGCCGGCCAGCATGTGGCGACGCCGCTCAAGGGCGTCGCGGTCCACATCAACGCCTTCAATTTCCCGGTCTGGGGCATGCTGGAAAAACTGAGCCCTGCCCTACTCGCCGGCATGCCGGCCATCGTCAAGCCGGCAACAGCAACCTGTCATGTGACCGAGCAGTGCTTCCGCCGCATGATCGCTTCCGGCATCCTTCCGGACGGGGCGGTGCAGCTTGTCACGGGCGGGCTTGGCGATCTTCTCGACCGGCTCGACTACCAGGACGTGGTCGGTTTCACCGGCTCTGCGGCGACTGCGCTGAAGCTGAGGTTCAATCCGCACCTGATCGAAAACAGTGTCCGGTTCGTCGCCGAACAGGACAGCCTCAATGCCAGCGTCCTTGGTCCCGACGCCACACCCGGCAGCCCCGAATTCGACATTCTCGTCAAGGAAGCGGTTCGCGAGATCACGGCCAAGGCAGGCCAGAAATGCACCGCCATCCGCCGTCTCATTGTGCCCGAGGCGTTGTTCGGCCCGGTCGGAGATGCGATCGCCGAACGCCTTTCGAAGGTCCGCATCGGCGACCCGGCGCTCGAGACCACCCGGATGGGCGCACTCGCTTCCGCCGAACAGAAGGCAGATGTGCTGGACAAGGTCGGCCGGATCGCCTCCGAATGCAGGATGCTGACCGGCGATCCGGCCAACTTCGACGTCGATGGCGCCGATGCTGAACGCGGCGCTTTCCTGCCTCCGATGCTTCTGGCATGTGACGACCCGGACGAGGCGGAAATCGTTCACTCTGCCGAGGCCTTCGGGCCGGTATCAACCGTGATGCCCTATCGCGACCTGGACCAGGCGGCACGACTGATGAACCGTGGTCGCGGCAGCCTCGTCGCCTCGGTGATCACCCATGATCCGGAGGTGGCGCGAACGCTGGTGCTCGAAGCCGGCGCCGCCCACGGGCGGATCTATGTCAACAACCGCGACAGCGCCGGGGAGGCGACCGGACACGGGTCGCCACTTCCGCACATGGTCCATGGCGGACCGGGACGCGCGGGCGGCGGCGAGGAACTCGGCGGCATACGCGGCGTCATGCACTACATGCAACGCACCGCCATCCAGGGCAGTCCGGACATCCTCTCTGCCGTTACGGGCAGGTGGATCAAGGGTGCGGCAAAACCCAAAGCATCCGCCCATCCCTTCACCCGCGGCTTCGACGCGCTTGCCATCGGCGAAACCATCGAGGCCGGGCCGCGCACGGTGACGCTCGAAGACATCGAGCATTTTGCGCATTTCACCGGTGATACGTTTTATGCCCACATGGACGAGGACGCGGCAAAGGCGAACCCGTTCTTTCCGGGCCGCGTCGCCCACGGATACCTGCTGCTTTCGTTCGCAGCCGGTCTTTTCGTCGAACCCTCCCCGGGTCCCGTGCTCGCCAACACCGGTCTCGACGGGCTCAGGTTCATGAAACCTGTTTCGCCGGGCGACGCCATCTCGGTTAGTCTCACCGTCAAGCGCAAGACCCGCCGCACCGACGAGTATGGCGAGGTACGCTGGCATGTCGCGGTCATCAATCAGGATGGCGACGATGTGGCCGAGTACGAGCTGCACACAATGAACGCCTACCAGGCTTGACGCCACCACCTTTGCTGCCCGCGCAGAAACCGCCGGCTCGATAAAATCGAGGTGCGAAAACCTGTGACTGACAAAGCCCAAACATCTGGTAGGTTGCAGGAGGTTTTGGGGGGAGAGCATTGCAGACGACATTCAACATAACCCGCGCCGGCACCTCCGCGGGCATCATCCTCATGTGTGTCGGCGTCGCTTGCCTGTGCGTCAACGATGCGATCGCCAAGAAACTGACCGCCGGCTACTCGCCGCTCCAGATCCTGTTCATGCGCAACCTCATCGCGCTGCCGTTCGCGGTTCTGATCGCCTACCGGATGGGCGGCAAGGCCGCGCTCAAGTCGCACAGGCCCCTGGCGCATTTGTTTCGCGGAGCGCTGTGGATCGGCGCGACCATCATGTTCTTCACCAGCATCATGTATCTCGGGCTTGCCGAGGCGACCGCCCTTATCTTCGTGGCGCCGCTGTTCATCACCGCGCTGTCGGCAATCTTCCTGCGCGAGCAAGTTGGCTGGCGCCGCTGGCTCGCAGTCATCGTCGGCTTTCTCGGTGTCCTTGTCGCGATCCGGCCCGGCACCGCAGCCTTCCAGACGATCTCGCTTCTGCCGGTCGCAACCGCCTTCGTCTATGCGATCCTCATGCTCAGCGCCCGCTGGGTCGATTCACGCGAAAGCGTATGGACGCTGCTTCTCTACATGACCGGCACCGCGGCGGTCCTGAGCGCCTTCATCGTACCGCTCGTCTGGGTTCCGATCAGGCTCGAGGATCTCTGGCTGTTCGTTGCCATCGCGATCTTCGGCACGGCGGGCATGACCATGATGACACAGGCATTCCGGCTGGCCCCTGCGGTCGTCGTTGCCCCGCTCGATTACACCGCCATCATCTGGGCCACGCTTCTGGGCTGGGTGTTCTGGACGGAGATTCCCGACGGCTTCACCTTCTTGGGCGCCGCCATCATCATCGCCAGCGGCGTCTTCATCATCTGGAGAGAGCACCGGGCCGAGTCATAGACGCGCCGCCTTCTGCTCCCGCAAACATCCCGCGACACCCGCCCAAGGAACATAACCCGGTGCGGGTCGTTGACGTGCGAAATCTCCCAATCAACTCGATTTGAAAAGAGCTCGCATGTCAAAGATCACAACCGTCAACCCCGCCACCGAGGAAGAGATTCAGACCTATGACCTGATGACAGAGGACGAGGCTACAAAGCGCCTCGAAGCATGTCACGAAGCATTTCTCGAGTGGCGCAAGCTCTCCCACGAAGCGCGGGCTCTGTACCTGACCCGGATCGCCGAAAAACTTCGCCAAAATGCCGATGAACTGGCAGCGCTGATGACCCGGGAAACCGGCAAGCTGATCAAGGACGGGCATACAGAGGTGGAGATCTGCGCCGCAATTTTCGAGTACACCGCCAAAACCGGCCCCAAGGCGCTGGCCGACGAAGAGCGGACCCATGGCGGCGACGGCAAACGCGGGCTGGTCAGCTACCAGCCGCTGGGCGTGATCTATTCGATCCAGCCCTGGAACTTCCCGCTTTATCAGCCCGTGCGGGTTCTCGCAGCCAACCTGATGGCCGGAAACGGGTGCATTCTCAAACACGCCAGCATCTGCACCGGCTCCGGGCTCCGGCTTCGCGAACTGTGCATCGAAGCCGGCCTGCCCGAGGGACTGTTCCAGGTGCTGGTCATCGATCATGACATGAGCGACAAGCTGATCGCGCACCCCAAGGTCCGTGGCGTGACCATGACCGGCAGCGACGGCGCGGGCCGCCACATTGGTGCAGAGGCCTCCAAGGCCCTGAAGAAGACAGTGCTCGAACTTGGCTCCAACGATGCCTACCTCGTACTCGAAGACGCAGACATCGAAACGGCCGTGAAATACTCGGTCACGGGCCGTCTGTACAACAACGGCGAGACCTGTGTCTCCGCCAAGCGCTTCATCGTCACCGACAAGGTCTACGATGCGTTCGTCGAGGCCTACGTCGCCCAGATGAAGTCCATTGCGATGGGCGACCCGACCGATGAAAACATCCAGCTCGGACCGCTGTCGAGCAAGGAACAGTTCGACACGGTCAAGAGCCAGGTCGATGAGAGCGTGGCCAAAGGCGCCAAGGTTCTCTGCGGCGGAGAGGCGCCGGACCGAAAAGGGGCATTTTACCCCGCGACGGTGCTCGCCGACCTCAAGCCCGGAATGCCGGCCTATGATGACGAAATCTTTGGCCCTGTTGCCTCAATCGTTCGCGCCAAGGATGACGACGACGCAATGCGGCTTGCCAATGAAAGCCGTTACGGCCTGGGTGGCGGTATCTTCTCGAAGGACGAGGAGCGCGCCATAAAGCTCGCGCGCGATCATTTTGACACCGGCATGGTTCGGATCAATTCCTTTGGGGCTGCCGATCCGAACATGCCCTTTGGGGGCGTGAAGGATTCAGGCTACGGCCGTGAACATGGCGGGTTCGGAATGAAGGAATTCGTCAATGCCAAGGCCATTTTCCTGCCCTGACGGGCTCCGGCCGCTGAACGCATTCGAAAAGCGTCACACCCCTCGCCCGTCCGTCTCCCCCGATCACCGGGCGGGCGGCGCAACCAAACCAACGCAACAGTCAGGACAAAACCATGAGCATGAACATTCTCGTCGCCGGCGCGACCGGCAAGACCGGCCAGCATCTCGTCAAGGACATCCTTGAACTGGGCCACATCCCGACCGCGCTCGTGCGCGAAGGCTCCGACACCAGTGATCTGCCGGACGGGCTCAACCTTCGTCATGGCGACCTGACGGAGCTTCATACAGACGTTTGCGACGGAATGGACGCCGTCGTATTCGCGGCCGGATCGGGCGGATCGACCGGCCCGGAAATGACCGACAGGGTGGACCGCGACGGTGCGAAACGGCTGGTCGACCTCGCCAGAAAATCAGGCGTGAGCCGATTCGTCATGCTCAGTTCCATCGGCGCCGACCAGACCGACCCCGAAGGAAAGCTGGCACATTATCTCAAGGCCAAGCACGACGCCGACGAGCACCTCAAGGCCTCGGGCCTAACCTACGTGATTCTCCGCCCGGTCGCGCTTTCCGACGAGCCGCGCAGCGACCGTGTCGTGCTGGGCGAAGATGTGGACAAGAGCGCCGAGGCTTCGCGCGCAGACGTTGCCCACCTCCTGGCCGAAGCTGCAATCACCGGCCGGTTCGATGGCATGGCGCTGGACATGCAATCCGCCTGACCGGCTGGACTGCGTGCCATGGGAATATTTTCGAGGGGGGCAATTTGCGCCCCCCTTCTGCACCCGTGGACTGGGCGTCAAACACACGATAGAGACCTTTTCCGAAGACGGGAACGGCTGCTCCGGTCTTGCGCCGCGTCTAATGCCATTGGAACATCGTTCCGCGTCGCGACTTAGGGCCGGTACACGACCGGAATTCCCCTGAAACCACACCCGGAGCGCTGTTGCCCGCACCACTCATTCCCGGAGGGTCGCCCGGCCAAGCCTCATGATTGCTCTTCGACAACTACATTCGTCGCCCCTACTCGGCGCTCGCAAGCTCCAGAATGAACTTCTCGCGGATCATCTCGCCGAACGAGGCATATCCCCGTGCCGACTGAACGAATGCGCCCGGCCCGCCGACCACGGAAGCCCTGAAGTAATTGGCAAGCCCGCCCTCCGGACGCGTATGCGTGCCGTTGGGAAAGGAATCGAACGCGTCCTCGATCGCCAGCGCATTGATGACGACGCCGTTGCTGACCGCGAAATCCCGGGCCTCGTGGATGCGTCCGCCGACATTGTTGGTGCCGTCCGAGGAGATATCGATGACCATCCGGCCTCCCACCACCGGCGCATCGCGAAACTGGCGCATGCAAAACCGGATCACCTCCGCAATCGAGGTGTTGCGGACTGTCCAGCCGATCCAGGGCGGCGGCGGCGAACGGCGGATTTTCTCGGCAAAACCGGCGGCTGAAGCCTGGTCCCCGACAACATGCCAGTCGACGCCGGTGAACTGCTGCAGCTGGTCGGCCCATTCGACATAGGAGATCGCGATCCGTCCGTGCAGCCCGCCGCTGATCGCGCGGACGACATCAGGATCTTCCACCGCTGCGGCATGCCCCATGCGTTGCAGTGCATACTCGCTTTCCGACACGCTTTCGGAAACATCGGCTGCCAGACACAACAGCATATCGACCGGTTCGGCCCGGGCAGGCAAGACAGCCAGGAGAACGCAACAAGTTACGCCGAAGAGAATACGCAGCTGATCCACGGTGATCTCCCGCATTGCCGGTGTATTTTCAGGATTGCCATCATGCCCCACGCGCCCCACTTGGGCAATATGCCTGTCTTGTTGCCACAACTTCGCGAGCCAGGGTCGAAACGCGATGACAGACACTGGGACAGATACTGGCTATTGCGAAGCAAAGCAGGCGCCTGGGGCGTTTACAAATGGGCGGATCACGCGTTGGCGCAACCGCCCGCCCTTGCAAAGCCCCCCTCTAGCCCGTAGTCACGCCCCTGAACCCGTATCCGGCAGAAAGGAGCAATCGATTGCTTCAGACACCCTACTACCTGATCGACAAGTCCAAGCTGCGCGCCAACATGGAAAAGATCGCCAGGCTGCGCGAGCTTTCAGGCGCCAAGGCCCTTCTGGCGCTCAAGTGCTTCGCGACCTGGTCGGTGTTCGATTTCATGGCTGACTACATGGACGGCACGACCTCCTCCTCGCTCAACGAGGTTCGCCTCGGACATACCCGTTTCGGCAAGGAAACCCATGCCTATTCGGTGGCTTATGCCGATCACGAGATCGATGAAGTGGTCGCACATGCCGACAAGATCATTTTCAATTCGATCAGCCAGCTGACCCGGTTCGAGCGCCAGTCCTCCGGCATCATCCGCGGCTTGCGGCTCAATCCCGGCGTGTCATCGTCCACCTTCGATCTTGCCGATCCGGCCCGCCCGTTCTCGCGCCTGGGCGAATGGGACATCTCGAAGGTCGAACCGGTAATGGACCTGATCTCGGGTTTCATGATTCACAACAATTGCGAAAACGGCAATTTCGATCTGTTCGACAGCATGCTTTCGAAAATCGAGCATGAGTTCGGCCCGCTTCTCAGAAAGGCTGAATGGGTGAGCCTCGGTGGCGGCATCCACTTCACCGGCGAGGACTACCCGCTTGAAAAATTCGCCGAACGGCTCAAGCGCTTTGCGGGTGATTTCGACGTCCAAGTCTATCTTGAGCCGGGCGAAGCGGCGATCACGAAATCGACCACCCTGGAGGTCACGGTGCTCGACAGGCTGTTCAACGGCAAGGACCTCGTCGTCGTGGATTCGTCCATCGAAGCGCATCTCCTCGACCTCCTGATCTACCGTGAAAGCGCAAAGGTCAATCCAGATGCGGGACCGCACCGCTACATGGTGTGCGGCAAGTCTTGCCTTGCCGGTGATGTCTTCGGCGAGTTCGACTTTCCCGAAGAGCTCGCAATCGGTGACCGGATTTCGATCCAGGATACGGCCGGTTATACGATGGTCAAAAAGAACTGGTTTAACGGCGTGCAGATGCCGTCAATCGCCATCCGCGAACTGGATGGCAGCCTCAGAACGGTCCGCGAGTTCGACTATGCGGACTACGAACAAAGCCTCTCCTGACCTTGGGAGAAGCATCTGACGATTGGACTTGAAGGAGTTTGTCCCCACCATGAAAAAGAACGTACTCATCATCGGCGCCGGTGGCGTGGCCCAGGTGGTCGCCCACAAATGCGCCCAGAACAACGACGTGCTCGGTGACATCCACATCGCCTCGCGCACCAAATCCAAATGCGACGCGATCATCGCTTCGGTCCACGAGAAGAAGGCAATGAAGACCGATGGCGTGTTCGAGGGGCACGAACTCGATGCGCTCGACATCGAGGCGACCAAGGCGCTCATCCAGTCGACAAAATCCGAGATCGTCATCAATGTCGGCACTGCCTTCCTCAACATGTCGGTCATGCGCGCCTGCCTCGACACCGGGACGGCCTATATCGACACCGCCATCCACGAAGAACCGGACAAGATCTGCGAAACCCCGCCCTGGTACGGAAACTACGAGTGGAAGCGCGCCGATGAGGCGGCCGAAAAGGGAGTCACCGTCATCCTCGGCGCCGGCTTCGATCCAGGCGTCGTCAACGCCTATGCGAAGCTCGCCAAGGACGCGTATCTCGACAAGGTGACAGACGTGGACATCGTCGACATCAATGCCGGCAGCCACGGCAAGTATTTTGCCACCAATTTCGACCCGGAGATCAACTTCCGCGAATTCACTGGCACCGTTTATTCCTGGCAGGGCGGCGAGTGGCAGGAAAACAGGATGTTCGAGATCGGAAAGACCTACGATCTGCCGGTGGTCGGGCCATCCAAGGCCTATCTGTGCGGCCATGACGAGGTCCACTCGCTCGCCAAGAACATGGACGGCGCCGACGTTCGTTTCTGGATGGGCTTCGGCGACCACTACATCAATGTCTTCACCGTGCTCAAGAACATCGGCCTGCTCTCCGAACAGCCGGTCAAGCTTGCCGATGGTTCCGAAGTGGTGCCGCTCAAGGTGGTCAAGGCCTGCCTGCCGGACCCCGCTTCGCTGGCGCCCGAATACACCGGCAAGACCTGCATCGGCGACTTCGTCAAGGGCATGAAGGACGGCAAGGAAAAGACCGTCTTCATCTACAACGTCGCAGACCACAAGGACGCCTACAACGAGGTTGGCAGCCAGGGCATTTCCTACACCGCCGGGGTGCCGCCGGTCGCAGCCGCCATGCTGGTCGCCACCGGCGAGTGGGACGTCGGCAAGATGGCCAATGTCGAGGAACTCGACCCCCGGCCTTTCATCAGCCTGCTCAACGGCATGGGCCTGCCGACCCGCATCAAGGACGAGGACGGCGACCGCGCCGTCGAGTTCTGATTTCCCGCGGAACAAGCACATGAACAACAGGCCCCGCCGCATCGAAGCAGTGGGGCCTTTTCAACTGCGATAACCAGAGACGATCGATGAGAACCGTTTTCGTTGCCGGCGCCACCGGTTACTTGGGGCGCTATCTCTGTGCCGAGTACAAGCGCCGTGACTGGACCGTTCTCGCACTGGTACGGGACAAAGACCGCGCCGCCGATCTGGCCTGCGACCGGCTGATCGAGGCAGAAGCAACCGAGCCTGCGACACTCACCGGAACCATGGAATCGGTCGACCTCGTGGTTTCGGCGCTGGGCATAACCCGGCAGGCGGACGGACTTGGATACCGCGATGTCGACTACCAGGCCAATCTCAACCTGCTCCGCGAAGCGCAGCGTTCAGAGGTTCCCCACTTTGCCTATGTGCATGTTCTCAATGCGGATCGGATGAGGGGTGTCCCACTGGTGGATGCAAAGGCGGATTTCGTCACCGAACTCCGGCGCGCGGATCTCGCATCCACGATCATCGCACCGTCCGGGTATTTTTCCGATATGGCCGATTTCCTTGGTATGGCGCGCGCAGGCCGGGTCTGGCTGTTCGGCGATGGCCGACACCGCATCAACCCGATTGACGGCGCCGATCTTGCCGCGGCGACGGCCGATGCGATCGACGAGGGGAAGCAATGGCTCGATGTGGGCGGGCCGGAAAGCTTTTCGCACACCGAGCTCGCGGAACTTGCCTTTTCCGCGCTTGGCCGCCCAGCGAAGATCACCCGCCTGCCCGACTGGATCCGCAAGGCAGCCCTCGCAATCCTGCCCTGGGTCACACCGCGCAAGGTGCATGGCCCTGCGCAGTTCTTTCTGACGGCTTTCGGCATGGACATGGTCGGCGAAAAGCGCGGAACCCGCCATCTGGCCGGGTTCTTCCGCCGACGGATCGACAGCGACATGACCGGTGACGACGGCCGCTGAGCTGAGGACTGATCCGGAGGCTTCGGGCACGCCCACTTTCAGGAATTGACCAAACCGGCTAATGGCAATGACCCATGAACACGCCATCATCCGTGAAGGGCCTGATCGATGCCCGGCTTCGCGCCCTGCAGGTTGACAACCGCCTGTCTGCCTGGTCGCTGATCATCAGCTTCATGGGCGACGCGATCAGCCCGCGCGGCGGGCTGGTGTCGGCCGCTGCGGTGCAGGCGCTGATGGCCCGGCTGGGGATCGGGCACGGGGCCGTTCGAACCGCGGTTTCAAGGCTTTCCGCCGATGGCTGGATCGAGCGGCAGCGTGAGGGACGAAACAGTTTTTACCGGCTGTCTCCCGAGGTTACGCAAACCGTGCGCGCTGCCGAGGCGAGGATCTACGCATCCTCGTCGCTGCTTGCCGCCGGCACTCCGATGGCGCTGGTGCTCGGTGCCGAAGATTTTGGCGACAAGGCGCGTGACCATCTCGAAGGCTTGGGAGCGCTGCCGCTCGGCAGTCGCCTCGCGCTATGCTTCACGCCTCCTCAAGACTTGCCCGCGGACCTGCGCCCGCCGGCTGCAACTCTTGCAACGGTGTCATCGGTCGATCCCGGAGCTGCCAGCGGCGAGCGGATTGCCGGGGCGCGGCAATGGTCAGACCTTGAAACATTCCGCGCTGCCTATGGGCCGATTCTGGCGGTCCTCGAAGAAGATCCGGTGGTCTCTGCCGAAGATGCCATGGCATTGCGATGCCTGCTCATCCACGAATGGCGGCGCATTGCGCTCAAGATCCTGCCGATCCCCCCTGCTTTACTCCTGCCGGACGATCCGGAACCCGGTGCCCGCAAGCTCGCAGCCACGGTTTATGACCGCCTGAAAGAGCCTTCCGAAGCTTGGCTCGACGCAAACGCCAGCAACCTGGCGGGCCCGCTTCCACCTGCCGACTTCCGGTTTGCGGAGCGGTTTCACAAGGCGTAATGTTACCGAATTAGATTGACATAATGAATATCCGTAACATATAAGTGTCTCCAGTTTGGAGGATCTCGGATATGTACAGCCAGGGCCTGATCGGTGCGGATTCCAGCACCACGGAAACACCGGAGTTTCTCGAAGCCTTTCAGGGGCGGATCGACCGCGAGGAAAAGATCGAGCCCAATGATCCGATGCCGGAAGGCTACCGCCGAACCCTTGTGCGCCAGATCGGCCAGCATGCGCACTCCGAAATCGTCGGAATGCTCCCGGAGGGCAACTGGATCACGCGTGCCCCGAGCCTTCGCCGCAAGATCGCACTTCTCGCCAAGGTCCAGGACGAGGGCGGCCACGGCCTCTATCTCTATTCGGCGGCCGAAACGCTCGGCGTCTCCCGCGAGCAGATGACCGGCGAGCTGCTGTCCGGCAAGGCCAAGTATTCCTCGATCTTCAATTACCCGACACCGACCTGGGCCGACATCGGCGCGATCGGCTGGCTGGTGGACGGCGCCGCGATCATGAACCAGATCCCGCTCTGCCGCTGTTCCTTCGGGCCTTATGCCCGCGCCATGATCCGCGTCTGCAAGGAGGAAAGCTTCCACCAGCGCCAGGGCTACGAGATCATGATGACGCTCGCCCATGGCTCGGACGAGCAGAAGGAAATGGCCCAGGACGCGCTGAACCGATGGTGGTGGCCGTCGCTGATGATGTTCGGTCCCTCGGACAGCCACAGCACCAATTCCGACCAGTCGATGAAATGGAAGATCAAGCGTTTTTCCAATGACGAACTGCGGCAGAAATTCATCACCGCCACTGTTCCCCAAGCCGAATATCTTGGACTGACCGTGCCCGACCCGGACCTCAGATGGAACGATGAAACCGGCGCTTACGAGCATGGCGAGATCGACTGGGCCGAGTTCAAGGCAGTCATATCAGGCAACGGCCAGATGAACCGGGATCGCATACGCGACCGCAAGAAGGCCTGGGACGACGGCGCCTGGGTGCGCGAAGCAGCCCTCGCCCACGCGGAGAAACGCGAAAACGCCAAACGTGCTGCAAGGGAGGCCGCCGAATGACCGACAAACAGCACCTTACGCCCCTCTGGGAAGTCTTCATCCGCCCGCGCAACGGGTTGCATCACCGCCATGTCGGCTCGCTGCACGCCGCCGATTCCGCGCTCGCACTCCAGGCAGCGCGTGACGTCTACACACGGCGCGGCGAAGGCAACTCGATCTGGGTGGTGCGCTCCTCCAACATCGCAGCCTCCGATCCGTCCTTCGCGGAACCGAATTTCGAGCCCGCCGACGACAAGATCTACCGGCACCCGACCTTCTACGACATTCCCGACGAAGTGGGGCACATGTGATGCCGGTGGCCGAAGCAATGTCAGCGGACAGGCGCGTGGCCGCGATCCTTGAGATCGCCGACGATTGCCTGATCCTCGGCCACCGCTTGTCGGAATGGTGCGGCCATGCGCCGATGCTCGAGGAGGAACTGGCACTGGCGAACATGGGTCTCGACCTGCTCGGCCAGGCCCGCGCGCTGTACGCCCATGCCGGCGAGATCGAAGGCAGTGGCAGAGACGAGGACGATTTCGCCTTCCTGCGCCGCGAGCGCGATTATGTGAACTGCCTGCTGGTCGAGCGCGAGAACCGTGACTTTGCCCACACGATGCTGCGCCAGCTCTATTTTGCCGCCTTCATGCAGCCCTACTGGCGGGCGGTCGCGGGCTCATCCCGGGATGAAACGCTCGTGGGCATTGCCGCAAAGGCGGAAAAGGAAATGGCCTACCACCTGCGCCACGCAGGTGAATGGGTGATCCGCCTCGGCGACGGGACCGAGGAAAGCGCTGCCCGCATGGCCGAGGCTGTCATCGAACTGCACCGCTACACCGGCGAGCTTTTCACCCCCTCGCCTGCCCGCACCGAAGCGATTGCCGCAGGCCTGCTGCCCGATCCGGAATCGGTTCGTGCGGATTGGGATGGCACGATCGCCACCGTTTTCGACGAGGCCCGGATCGAGACACCGGAAATCCGCGTCATGCAGAAAGGCGGGCGCGAAGGGCGGCACGGCGAGGAAATGGGCCACCTTCTGTCCGAACTGCAGTTCATGCAGCGCGCCTATCCCGGGCTCGAATGGTGAGCCCCGTGGCGACCGAGACAGCCGGGCCTACCGCCCCGGGCCCAGCCGAAGGGACGGCTGATTTCGAGCTTGCACGCGCCCGGGAGGTAGCGGGCAACGTCCCCGACCCCGAGGTGCCCTGCGTGACCGTCGCCGACCTCGGCATCCTGCGGTCGGTCAGCCGCGGTGAAACCGGCAAGATCACCGTAAAACTCACACCAACCTACTCCGGCTGCCCGGCGGTCATCGCAATCGAGATGGCGGTCGACGCGGCGCTGCTCGAGGCCGGTATCGAGGCAAGGATCGAACGGGTTATCACACCGGCCTGGACGACGGACTGGATCACTGCCGAGGGCCGGGAAAAGCTCAGGGCCTACGGCATCGCGCCGCCGGCCGGATCATCCGGCGGACGTCGCGCTTTTTTCGCTGACGAAGAGATCGCATGCCCGCGCTGCGGCTCGTCCGATACGGCAAAGGTTTCGGAATTCGGCTCGACGGCCTGCAAGGCGCATTATCGCTGCAAAAGCTGCGCCGAACCGTTCGACTACTTCAAATGCATCTGAGGACCGCAAGGATGGCTGCTCCCCGCTTTCACGAACTCGAAATCGCCAGCGTCCGAAACGAAACGCCCGATGCGGTGGCCATCAGCTTCGCGATCCCCGAGGAGCTTGAGGACGTGTTCGATTTCCTGCCCGGCCAGTACCTGACGCTGCGCGCGGACGTTGATGGAGAGGACATGCGCCGCTCTTACTCGATCTGCTCGCAACTCTCTGATCGCGGCCATCGCACGGTCGGCGTCAAGCGCATCGCCGACGGCCGGTTTTCAAGCTTCGCCCAGACGCTGAAAGCCGGAGACCGCATTGAGGTCATGCCGCCACAGGGCCGGTTCACCGCGAAAATCGGCGGCCGCCATGATTACCTCCTGCTCGCTGCGGGTTCGGGCATCACGCCATGCCTGTCGATTGCCAAATCGGTGCTTTCGGGCGAGCGGGACTCGACCGTGACCCTGCTTTACGCAAACCGCAATTCCGCAAGCGTCATGTTCCGGGACGACCTGAACGATTTGAAGGACCGATACACCACCCGGTTCACCCTCGTTCACGTGATGGACGAGGAGGCGCAGGACGTCGAGATCATGAACGGCAGGCTCGATGCAGAAAAGCTCGAGAACCTCGCTTCGCTCGGCGTCATCGATCCGAAATCCGCCGATGCCATCTATATCTGCGGTCCCGAGCCGATGATCCGCTCGGCGTCGGCTGCCATGGCTGCGCTCGGCGTCGGCGAGGACCGGATCCGGTTCGAACTCTTCACCCCTGCCCCCGGCTCGGCGCCAAAGCCCGCCCCGGTCAAGGAAAAACCCGATGCAGTGCCCGCAAACGAAGCCACGCAAGGCGCTGCCGTCGAGATCATCCTCGACGGCGCGCGTCGCACGATCCGTGTGAATGCCCAGAGCGACACCGTGTTGTCTGCGGCACAAAAGGCAGGCCTCGACCTGCCTTGGTCTTGCGCGGGCGGCATGTGCTGCACCTGCCGCTGCAGGATCGTCGAAGGCAGAGCCACCATGGACGAGAACTTTTCGCTCGAACCCTGGGAGATCGAGGCAGGCTTCACGCTCTCCTGCCAGAGCCGGCCAGACACCGAAAAACTGGTGCTCGATTTCGACGCGCAGTGACGCCCAAGAAAGAGAGGCGGGCCGGCGACAGGATCAAACCCGCCGGTTGCCCGCCCCTATTGCTCAGCCGCTGATGCTTTTGGCTGAAGCCATTCCCGGCGCCTTGGATTCACCGCCGAGCTTGTCCCGCACGCCAGCCTCGATCCGGTCGCCGGTTTCACCGTCGATGTTGCGCCAGTACTCGAAAGCGCGCTTGAGCACCTTTTCGCTGACCCCATCACAGAGATGGCCGACCACGTTTTCGACAAGGCGAGCACGCGCCGCATCGTCCATCACGTCGCGGACCAATGCACCTGCCTGGCTCCAGTCGTCATCATCCTCGCGCAGCGTGTAGGCCTGGCGCACCATGTCGCCATCGGTGTGCCACAGTCCCGCCTCGCCGCGGGTGTCCGGCTCGGCTGCAGGTCCGCCGTAGGAATTGGGCGCGTAGACCGGATCGGCGACCTTTGCGACCCGCATCTCGCCATCCTTGGAATAGCTGTGAACCGGGCATTTCGGCGTGTTCACCGGGATCTGCTTGTAATTGACCCCGAGCCGGGCGCGGTGCGCATCGGCATAGGAGAAACCGCGCGCAAGCAGCATCTTGTCCGGCGATAGCCCGATCCCCGGCACCATGTTGTTGGGCTCGAAGGCCAGCTGCTCGATCTCGCTGTGAAAATCGGTCGGGTTGCGGTCGAGTGTCAGCTTGCCGACCTCGATCAGCGGGTAGTCCTCGTGCGGCCAGATCTTGGTCAGGTCGAACGGGTTGATGCGATAGGTCTTGGCATCCTCATAGGGCATCACCTGCCATTTGAGCGTCCAGGTCGGATGGTTGCCGTCCCGGATCGCATCGAACAGGTCGCGGCGGTGAAAATCGCCGTCGGCGCCGGCCAGCCGGTCGGCCTCGTCCTGGCTCAGATAGGCGTTTCCGTCGCCCTGGTCGGTGTGGAAATGGAACTTGACCCAGAACTTCTCGCCTTCGGCATTGACCAGCGAATAGGTGTGGCTCGAATAGCCGTTCATCTCGCGCCAGGTTTTCGGGATGCCGCGGTCGCCCATCAGGTACGCAACCTGGTGCGCGCTTTCCGGTGACAGCGTCCAGAAATCCCACTGCATGTCATGATCGCGCATGTTGTTGTCGGCGCGGCGTTTCTGCGAGCGGATGAAGTGCTGGAACTTCATCGGGTCGCGAATGAAGAAGATTGGCGTGTTGTTGCCGACCATGTCGAAATTGCCGTCCTCGGTGTACATCTTGACCGAGAATCCGCGCGGGTCGCGCCATGTATCCGGGCTGCCGCGCTCGCCGGCGACGGTGGAGAACCTCATCGCCACATCGCATTTTGCGCCGGGCTGGAAGATCTTGGCCTTGGTGTAGCGCGAGACATCCCGGGTCGTCTCGAAATGTCCGAAGGCGCCCGAGCCCTTGGCGTGCGGCTGCCGCTCGGGGATGCGCTCGCGGTTGAAATTCGCCATCTGCTCGAGAAGGTAATGGTCATGCAGCACGATCGGGCCGTCGGGTCCGATGGTCAGCGAATGCTCGTCGCTCTGGACCCGAATGCCGGCGTCCGTGGTTGTCGGTGGTCCGTCCTTGGGATTTGTCATGGTATGTCTCTCCTGTTGTTGGGGAGAGAACACGGCTTGCTCCGGAAGGTTCCCCGTGCGGTTGAAAAGACAGGAAACTCGCTGACCGGGCACGCGACAGGGTACGCGTCGCGGGTATTTAAAGGCGCCGCGACCAACATGACGCAACCGTTGAAAAGGGCGGACCCTGAAGCCCGCCCCTTGTGTCAGATCGCCGGAAGTCGATCGATCATCTTGTCCAGCGTCACCGGATAGTCACGGATGCGCACACCCGTGGCATTGTAGACCGCGTTGGCCACGGCGGCGGCGACGCCGCAGATACCGAGCTCTCCGACGCCCTTCGCCTTGAGCGGCGTCGAGATCGCATCGAGCGTATCAAGGAAGATCACCTCCTGCTCGGGGATATCCGCGTGGACCGCGACCTCGTAGCCGGCGAGATCGTGGTTGGCGAAGAAGCCTCGCCCGGTGTCCAGCGCCATTTCCTCGGAGAGGGCCGCGCCGACGGCCATGGTCATGCCGCCGATTACCTGGCTTCGGGCGGTGATCGGGTTTAGGATACGCCCCGCGTCCGCGGCCGCCAGCATTCGGCGCACCCGGATTTCACCGGTGCCGACATGCACGCCGACCTCGACGAAGTGCGCCCCGAAGGTGGCAAGCACGTAGTCCTGCTTGAACTCACCCCATTGCATCGTATCGGTCGCCTCGAACTCGCCCTCGATATCGGCCAGCGCCATATCGGTGTCGCCGCCGCTCACACGACCGTCCCGGAAGTCCGGATCGTTGAGGCCCAGCTTGTCGGCGATTTTCTCGCGAAGTCCCATGCAGGCCGCGTAGACGCCGGCGGTGGAGCTTGCGGCGCCAAACTGTCCGCCGGACCCCGAGGAGACCGGATAGGCGCTGTTGGCCAGCCGGACTTCGACTGCATCGAGCGGCAGGCCAAGGCACTCCGCCGCGGTCTGCGCGAGAATGGTGTAAGACCCGGTTCCGATGTCGGTCATGTCGGTCTCGATCACCAGCTGACCGCCCGAGAGCCTTGCTGTGGCGCCCGAGGGCAGAGTGGGCGCGCCGCGATAGGCGCCGGCCATGCCGTGCCCGATCAGCCACTGGCCCTCGCGCCGCCCGCCGGGCGTGGTGTTGCGGTCGGCCCAGCCAAAGGCTTCCGCCCCGCGTTCCAGGCATTCGACGAAATGCCGTTCGGAGAATTCCTGTTCCGGGTTCGACGGATTGACCTGGGTGTCGTTGATGATCCGCAGTTGCACCGGATCCATCTCCAGCGTTTCGGCCAACTCGTCCATCGCGACTTCGAGAGCCATGAGCCCCGACGCCTCGCCCGGGGCCCGCATGTCCGAAGCTTCCGGCAACGGCATCTCGACGATGTGATGCTGCACCCGGCGGGCCGGTGCGGCATAGAAATAGGGCGTCTGCGCCGTTGCATTTTCACCCCGGCCGCCCGGCAGCGAATGCGAAACTGCCTCGTGCCAGATGCCCTTGAGCCGCCCTTCGGCATCCGCGGCCAGGCGGATGCGCTGGACGGTGGCGGAGCGATGGGTCGAATTGTTCATCATCATCGGGCGCGGGATCGAAAGCTTGACCGGCGCGCCGACCTCGCGCGAGCCGATGGCGGCGAGAACCGCATCGCAGCGCAGCCAGAGCTTGCCGCCGAAGCCGCCACCGACATAGGGGCTTTCAACCCGGATGCGATCGGGATCGATGTCGAAGTTGGTGGCCAGAGCCTGGCGGTTCCACTCGATCATCTGGTTCGAGGTCCAGACCGTCATGTCGCCGCCATCCGACCAGTCGACGATGGAGGCAAAGGGCTCCATCATCTGGTGGCTCTCGGAGGGGGTGTGATACATCTGGTCGACGACCGCCACGGCGTCACGGAAGGCGGCGTCCACGTCGCCGACAAGGGTGCCCGGCTCGCCGGTGCCCTCAAGCCGCTCGAAGCCTGCGTCCAGGTCGAAGTCGGCAGGATCGCCCGCCTCGTAATCGACGCTGATCAGTGCCGCGGCCGCGCGCGCCTGCTCGAAGGTCTCGGCCACGACCACGGCGATTGCCTGGTGGAAGTGCTCGATCACGTCGCCTCCGAAAAGCCGAGCGACGTTGTAATCCCAGATGCCCAGAGGCTCGATGTCCAACGTCGTGACCACCGCACGCACGCCCGGTGCATTGCGCGCAGCCCCGGCGTCCATGGCCGTGATGCGACCGTGCGAGATACCGGCCATGACCGGGTAGCCATAAAGCTGGCCTGGCACCACGTCGTGCCTCTCATAGGCGTAGGGCGCGGTGCCGGTGACCTTGAGCGGGCCGTCGATGCGGTGGGTGGGCTCGCCTACGATACGGGCGTTGTCGAACAGGTTCCGGCCTGCGGGTTCATTGAACTCCATTGGGTCTACTCCTCTGCCAGCATGGCGGCGAGCGTCCGCTCGGCCAGGGTAATCTTGAAGGCGTTCTCTTCGGTCGGGCGTGCGCCTTTAAGCAGACGGACCATCACCGCGCGGGCGCCGTTCGGCAGTTCCGCATCGGCAGCATCCGACCGCCAGGGCTTCGGCGCGACCCCGCCGAGCGCGACACGGCCCGTGCCGTCCGGCTGACGGATCAGCGCGACGGAGACCAGCGCGAAGGCATAGGAGGCGCGGTCACGCACCTTGTGATAGGCCTGCGTACCGCCGACGGGCGCCGGAAGCGTGACGTGGGTGATCAGCTCGCCCGGCAAGAGTGCGGTTTCCACGTCCGGCGTGTCGCCCGGAAGCAGGTGGAAATCCTCAAGAGCGATGCGGCGCGTCATGCCCGCAGGCGTCACGGTTTCAACCTTTGCGTCGAGCACGCGCATGGCAACCGCCATGTCGGATGGATGGGTGGCAATACAGGCGTCCGACGTGCCGATGATCCCGAGCTGGCGCGAGAAGGCGCCTTCGCTCAGCGCGCTGCAGCCCGAACCGAGATCGCGCTTGTTGCACGGCATGGCGGTGTCGTAGAAATACGGGCAGCGCGTGCGCTGAAGCAGGTTGCCGCCGGTTGTCGCCTTGTTGCGCAGCTGACCCGAGGCGCCGGCTGCCAGCGCCCGTGTGAGCACCGGGTAGTCCCGGCGCACACGCATGTCGGCCAGGAGCGCGGTGTTCGAGACCTGCGTCCCGATGCGCAGGCCGCCATCGTCTGTCTGCGTGATTTCGTCGAGCCCCAGCCCGTTCACGTCGATCACATGCGCGGGAGTTTCGATCTCGAGCTTCATCAGATCCAGAAGGTTGGTTCCGCCGGCCAGGAACTTCGCCCCTTCCACCTCGGCGGCGCGGGCGGCAGCGGCGGCGGCGGCTGCCGGTTTCTCGTAGGAAAAGGATCTCATGCCTGCTCCTCCGCGACCTGGGTGATGGCGGCGAGGATGTTGGAATAGGCCCCGCAGCGGCAGATGTTGCCGGACATCCTCTCGCGGATTTCGGCGTCGGTCATGACGATCTCGGCCGTCAGGTCATCGGTGACGTGGCTGGGAATGCCGGTGCGGATCTCCTCGATCACCTTGCGAGCGGAGGAAATCTGGCCGGGCGTGCAGTATCCGCACTGGAAACCGTCATGTTCGACGAAGGCAGCCTGCATCGGGTCCATCTGCTCGGGCGTGCCGATGCCCTCGATCGTCTCCACCTCGTCGCCGTCATGCATGACGGCGAGGCTCAGGCACGAATTGACGCGCATGCCGTTGACCGTGCAGGTGCAGGCGCCGCACTGGCCGTGATCGCAGCCCTTCTTGGTGCCGGTCAGATGCAGGTGCTCGCGCAGCGCGTCGAGCAGCGTGACGCGGTTGTCGACGGTCAGTTCCTGCTCCGTGCCGTTGACGGTGAATGTAATTGTCGTCGTCTCGGGCCCGGCGGGACGGGCGTCGCCGGATGTCGTCTGTGCGGCAGCGATCCGGCTGAAGTCGGTTCCGGTTCCGATTGCGGCCGCGGCGGTGGTGACAAGCACGGTCCTGCGCCGGAGTTCGTATTCGATGGATGGCGGGCTCATGCGGGTTTCCTTCCTGGCCGTTGTCGAAAAATTACTGTGTGTCATTACGTAAGGCCCCCCGAGGCACTGCACAGGCTGCGGCGGCCGATAGCACTGATGAAGCGCCCTCATTAGTGCGCTCCGGAACGGACGGTCAGCGACTGCTCGCAGCGCGGGGCGCGAGTGCCGGCATCCTTTGCTGTGGGTGATCCGGCCTTGGGATTTGTCACGGGATGTCTCCTGGCGGGGCGCCTGTTGATGGGGCCCTTTGGCGGCCTAGTTCTTGGGGAGAGAACACGACATGCCGCGGAAGGTTCCCCGGCCCACCGAAACGAACCGGCGGAAATGAATTAGCGGCGCAGGAAAAGCACGCGAGCGTTGCGACCGGCGCGGCCCCGGACAGCCGGGAGTGCGCCCGCGCGAAAAATCCGCCGGGGTGTGAAGAGACAAGGGGTCCGGAGGGCCGCATGCGGGCAGTGCCTCGGGATTGGCAGTCTATATGCAGGGGTGGCGCTGAACGCGCGCGGCCCGAAACTCGCCGGGCGTTGTCCTCACCCGACAGGCGGTGCCTTGCAGTTCCGGGGCTGTTACGCCCTGCCCGGATTGCTCCGGCCGCGGCCCGGACAGGCCGCGGAAGCTGCGTCTGGCACGGTCCGGCACGGACGCTGTTGAATGCTCAACATGTCCGCCACAGGCCCGGCCCGATCCCGCCGCCCTCGCCCGCATGTGTCACGGGGTCTGACCGGCGCTCCGGCCCGGTGGCTGGCTTTGCACGGCGATCCCCGAAGAGATCGCCTCCCGCCAGCGGAGTCGTGATGGCTGTCCGCCTCCCCGCGCGCACCGCGCCACGTCAGCGCGGCCCTTGCGGGGCATTCCCTCCCGCCTGCATCGAAACGTTCGCGATCCATCCGGCAGCGGGAGTGAGGCGATTGTGGCATGGGACTGGAGGGTGTGGATGAAGGGGGGGGGATAAATCCCGCTAGTCGATACATCCGCAGTCACACCACAATATAACAGCGTGACCCGGCCAAAGCCATCACGACCTGAATTCCAAAGCAGAAACAAATTATTGATTATATTTATATATATAGAGTGAAATATATAAAATACTATTTTAATCAAACTGATTGAAGTTTGCTTTCTAGTCGGCTGAGTATTTTCTCTTTCTGCTCAAAATCTTCCAAATAGTGATCGACCAAATGCCTTACATATGCGGCAACATTGGAAGCAGGGCGCCAGCGCAGTGGTTGGTATTTGGCAATCATACCGCGGTCGCGCGCTTCTACTAGACGTTCACTCAGCGATCGCGGAACCGCATTGAGGTAGGATGGCCAGCCTAGTTCTAATGCAAGTTGAGACATACCCTCGAATAGATCGTCTTCCGAGATCCCAAGAGGGTGGGCCTGCATGACCGCAAAAAACAATATTTCCTGTCTTGTCAGGTCGTCGCACATGTTAACATCTCCAATGGAACGCCCTCAAGTGACGTTAGGTTAGCATGTGCTTGACATAGCGTCACCCGAGCATTTCTCAATCTTTTCCATCTGATTGTGTACTTTCAGCGGGTCTACTCCAGCCTTCAAAAACGTCGTAGGCTTTTCTGATGTAATCGGTAACAAGTCCTTCCACAGCTTTGATCACCTTTGGATTGGCTTTCAGGTCACGTCCAATCAGGTAAAATCGCGAACCTATATTTCCTTGGCGACTTTTTTCCATCGTGCTCAATGCAGGCGCTGCATTGCCCTGATCGATACTAATGACGTCGCCAGTAGGATCCGCTATCCACGTTAATTCCTCGTATACATGTTCCTCCGGCACTTTTGGCCGAAAGCATTTTGGAGCTACCCGCTCTGCACAGAACAGTAGTGGCTCTTCAAAACCTATTTCGCTACCCCACTTAGGGTCACTTAACGCTTTATTGATTTCGCGGACAATTCTAGCAAGTTCATCCGGGGAAACAGCCTGCTTGATGAATTTGGTTCGTGTTTCTTTATCAGTGACCCCCAAAACACTTGTCAGATAACCCGATACTGTTTCGGCCTTAAACAAAGTATCTGTGTGCTCCAATGCACGAAATAGAAGCATCTCAATAAGAACGTCGATCTGCTTGGCCCGTCGCCAGCGCTCCTCGCTTTGAACACGTAAAAACTCGAAATTTCCCTCCCGGCGCAGGATAGCCCGGCACCGCTTCATCAAAATCCTCAAGGAGGCGTCGTCAAGCGACTCACCGTCACCATCTCCGCTGGGCAAGATCTCGGACAACATAACATTGCCATCTTCGTCTATACTCGTCCTTATAAAATCAAGCCTGTTCATCACTGAGGCGCAATCGCTATAGGGATAGCGATAAGCATATTCAAAGAATTTTTGAAGCAAGAGTTGAACTGCAACATTAGCGCGGCTCGAAGTGCGGTGATGGACAAGATATCGGTAGCCCTGATAACGGGACTCAAAGAACTGCTCTATACCTGGCACCGCCCGCGGACCGAACCCAAAGGCAAAAACCCCGTTCAGCCTTCCGTCATCACCACGGCGCTGTAAGAGAATCGTATCCCTGACCACGCGGTCAAGATCAAATTCGCCGAAATTTGCACCCGCCGAACGGCAGTCCCGTAGAGTATAGTCAAGCCTATCTCCGTCTACTTGACCGTCCACAAGCTGTCGCATGGCGTAGAGAAACCGCGTCTTTGTCGGCTCTCCCGTAGTTCTTCCTTTGTGCGCAATATAGGAATATATGAGGCAAAGGGTTACATGGTGGATGAGCCTACAGTATTCATCGAGCCAGTTGGAGGTTTTGGCTCCGGGCGCCAGCGTCGGATCAATAGGTAGGAAATTATCATATCCAGCTGTAAGTCTTTGCTGCTCTTTGAGATAACTGCTCAGAATGGCATAGCTTCTTACCTCGTGAAGCTCTTTTTGGTTGATTTTATCTTTAAGGCTAGATGGGGCGATATCGAGCATTGATGAAACAAACTCTCTAAGTTTCTTATCATCAAGTTTGCCTTGGAATTTGCTACGAGCCTCATTGTAAAGAGCAGAGGCCACAGGTCCGCTATGTTGAGGCGCGTATCCGTCAGAAACACTTGTGAAATCTTCCAACGCGACTTCGAAGGCGTGGCTCATTGGTAGATGACCGACATCATGGGCAAGCGCATATAACTTAAGTGCCTGCCAGTATGTGTCGATAACAAAAGCCGCACTGAAGAGCTTGTTACTGCCAACCAAGTCTTCGGTGTCGACCCGAAGATCGGGATCTTCTGCCAAGCGCTTCCCTTCATGGGGCATTAGCGGCGTATGGAGAAAACCACTGCGACCAGAAATCGACGCTTTATGCGCCTTTATCAATCCAATAATCGCTGCTTTGACGTCAGCGGAATCACGGTCCACACCGCCACCTTGCGCGTCATGCAATTCGCTGATGACTTCCTCAAGAAAGTTTGCTGCATCGTTCAGGAAGGCACGCAGATCTATATCGCCGGCGTTCGACAGAGCGCTGCTAAACATTCTCCCAACTGTGTGGGCTGCTCCAAGAGAATGCGGAAAACGCGTATTCTTGTTCGATGGGAAGGCCACAAAACTGACAGACTGCTGGAGAACATAGTGTAATCGTTGAAAATCGGGCCGATCCACGAAATCTCTATCAAAAATTGTTAGGGATATACTGCCATGAATGGGATCCGGAATGCGAGTGACAGCCCGCGCGTGCGATAACCCTAACATGTACCCCTCACCCTGCCCCACTTACGATTGTAGGAAGGTGGTATTTTGCAAAGGAAGTGTCAACCCTTGTTGTCTTCGGAGAAAATGTTATCGTCTGAATTCAAACGCATGCAATATTCCGCAGATTTCTGCGTAACTGT
This sequence comes from Hoeflea sp., assembly GCA_965230055.1. Taxonomy (GTDB): domain Bacteria; phylum Pseudomonadota; class Alphaproteobacteria; order Rhizobiales; family Rhizobiaceae; genus Hoeflea. The sequence goes on from OZ245939.1 coordinate 72,021, forward strand.
CATCTAACCGGATTGTTGATTTGTTTCCAATTTTGGTACAAATTTGGAGCCTCGCTCCTTGCTTCAAAAGAGTCCGGCGCACGCACAATGTGAGAGCAGCGGAACGCATCAACACACCCCTCAGCCGATCGCCTTAACAATCCTCCGCAACTCCGCGTTCCGGGCCCCCAGCAGGAGCACGTTTCTGAGCGCCGTTCTCGGGTCGTCGGTGCGGAACAGGAGCCCGTTGTCGCGGACATCGCGGTTGATCACCCGGTGGCTGGTCTCGCCATCTTCCTGTTCCTTGAGCGCCACGGCGAAGTACATCCGCGAATAGCCTGGATGGATGCGTGCGAAGAACTGCTCGTCATCGGTGATCTCGGCGGCGAAATTGGCGATGTAGAAGCCCCAGTTTACATCCTTGAAATCGGCGAAATCGGTCTTCGAGGCCGTGACATGGACGTAGCCGAGATGCGGCGCGCGGGTGAGCGTCTTGTGAAAGATGATCTCGGGGAACGCGAAGTCCCTGTGAAAGCGGTTGAGCCGCTCATGCGCCTTTCGGCCGGCCTTTTCGAGCCGTATGCCGGTCCGCTTGGCCACCTCTGCATTGCTCAGGTAGCGGCGCGGTTCCTCGTAGCGGCTGTCGCCCTCGCGCGCGATCCGCCCGGTCCGGAGGAAGTTGGTGTGCACGGCCTTGACCGGTGCGGGCTCCTCACCCTTTGCCTTGGCCGCGTAATATCTGAACATCGACATGGCGAAACGAGTCCTGGTTTCCCTGGCCCGATTCTTGAACCCAATTCGTTAACAGTTTGCTGCGGCCGGCATCTGAGAAAACCGGAAAGTTCCTTGTAGCCGGGAGGTTGTCAGCGCGCGGAAAGCGCCTGGTGGACCGCATGCGCGATCATCACGTCGAGATGGGCGCCGCCGCCATTCTTGAACACGGTGATGTCGTCCGCCGACTGACGCCCCGCCTTGCCCTGCACGAGGTCGTGCATGTCGCCCATAATGTCGTCGCGTTGAATCGTGCCTGCGGCGAGCGGGATCTCGATTTCGCCGATATGGCCGATGGTGGTGGCGTAGCTGTCGACGAAAAGCCGCCCGCGCTTGAGCGCCTGGTCGTCCGCCTCGCGCATGTCGGGCGTGAACGCGCCGACCAGATCGAGATGCACGCCGGGTTTCAGCGCCTCGCCGCGGATGATCGGGGTCTTCGTCATCGTCGCCGTGGAGATGAGATCGGCGCGCGAGACAGCTTCGTCGAGATCGGAGACAATCTCCGCCTTGATCCCGGCATCGCCAAGGCTTGCGGCAAGCTCTTCGGCGCGCGGTGCGCTGCGGTTCCAGATCATCACGTGATCGAGCGAGGACCTGACCGACCGGTGGGCCTCGATCAGCGGCCGGGCCATGGAACCGGCGCCGACCATCAGCATGGTCTTGACGTCCTCGCGCGCCAGGCAGGACGCCCCGAGCGCGGAATCGCCTGCCGTCTTCCAGGCGGTCAGATCGACACCCTCGAGCACGGCAACCACATGGCCGCGCGCCTCGTCGAACAAGAGCACCTGCCCCTGCACCGACGGAAGCGGCGGGGTGGCCGACGGATTGTCCGGATAGATCGTCACCGCCTTGACGCCCGAGGCGAGCCCCGGCACCCAGGCGGTGCGGACCAGCATCCTGCGGCCGGCATTTTCGACCAGCGAATCGCTGAGTTCCGCCGGGTCGAGCCTGTGGCCGGTTCTGAGCGCCTCCACCGCAAACGGCCAGGAACACACCGAGCGGATGTCGTCACCGGTGATTATGCGCATGATCAGTCTTTCCGTGTTTGTCGCCGGCCGTCCTTGTCACGGCTGGTTTTCCCTGGCGCAGCGCCCATTTCGGGCCCGCACCTGCATGGAGCGTGAAGCCGCATCATGGGCGCGCGGACGCAAAGGTCAAGCGCCCACGCGGGCGCCGCGAGCCGCCGCGCACGCGTCACGATGCGGGCCGGTCAGCCCGCACGCCCGCCCGTTACTTCTTGCCGCTGTTGAGCATGGCTTCGCGCAGCTCCTGCAGGGTTTCCTGCATGTTGGCCTGCAGCACCTTGAAGCTCTCGGAGCCGGACTTCTGCGCCATGCCGGCAATTTCACTGGTGTTCTTCAGCGCCATCTCGAAGGAGCGGCGGGCAAAATCGGCCTGGGCCGACATCATGCTTTTGGGGTCGCCGCCGGCCCTCATCTTCTCCGCCATTTCGGAAATCTCGGCCAGCGCCTCCTGCACCATTTCGCGCTGACGTTCGAGGATCGAGGTTGCCCCCGATCCGGCGGTCTTGGTCGCCTCTTCGAGCGCCTGCAGGTTCTTGCGGTGGCGCTCGACAAGCGCCTCGAGGTCGGGCTGCGGAAGGTTCATGTCCTTGCCGAACTTCATGAACATGGACGCCAGGTCTTCGGTGCTTTTCTTGTCGGTCATATCTGTCCTCCACTGTGGACGCGCGCGACGCGCCGCCTGTTGCGTTGGACCCGACTATACAGGTCCAGTCTCAGGCTCCAATGGGCAGCGCGATCACAAAATGTCCCGCATGGGGCCGGTTTGGACCCGCCCGGTGCGAAAACGTCACGGAATGCCTTGCCTAGTGGGCCGGCTTAGTGGGCCGGCATCGCGCCCGGCGGCAGTTCGGCCGGTCCGGGCGCTGCCACCGGCAGCGGCGCGAAGGAGCGGCGGCGTCCGGCAAGCCGCAGGCCCTCGGCGACGTTGATCCGGCCCACCGACTGGTCGCCGCTGAACTGCATCTTCGCGCCGAATTTCCTGGCAAGCGCCTTCATGGCGTGGTTCTGCGGCCCGGTCTCGACGATGATGGTGGAGATGTCGTTCTCGGTCGCAGCCTTGAGCAACGAGCGGATCAAAAGCGTGCCAAGCCCCTTGCGCCGCCAGTCCGAAGCCACCGAAAACGCCGATTCGGCTACGTGCTCGCCCATCATGCCGCCGGCGTGCAATTCCGCCACGGCCAGCAGGTGATCGCCCAGGAACACGCCGATACAGATCGCATTGTTGAGCGAGTCGGCGATATAGGCCTCGAGCCAGGCATCGGAGACGAGCCCGTTGAAGCGGTCGCGGAAATCGGCATAGTGAAGTTCGTGGAGGTGATCGCGGAAGATCGACGCATCTTCGGGACCGAGATGCCTCAGCCTCAGATCGCCATCGAGCGTGAACTCAGGCTCGCGCCCCTTGAACAGAAAACGGAAAAACATCTTCGACCTCCAAAGGCCAGTCCTCCCGAATTGACTGTGAGTCCCATTTAATTGTGCATTGCAGCAATTGCAAGACACGCTTTCGCCGGATCGTTAATCTGCTGTGATCTCCACGCTTGGCATCGCCTGAAAATTCACCACATTTATTTCTGCCCAAAATTGCGGCGAAGCCTCCAAAAGCCTGCCCAATGTGAATCCAGCCGGTGGACGCGCCACAAATCGTCCCGGCTGCGAATCGCGTATTTTCAACGACTTGACCCAACTGGCACGGTTACTGCTTGGTCAAGGGCGTGCAGCGGGCATCTAGGGTTCCGGTCTTTCATCCTCCTCCCGAAAGACGCAGGTCCAAGAGGTGCCACCCGGTCAAAACAGTCCGGGAACACGGCGGGGCAAAATCCCGGGAGACACCTGCACAGGTTTGCGCGCGCAGACTGTCTCCCGGCCCGCGCGCTCAAACCCTCACACACTGCGACAAGAGCGCAAATGAGAGAGGCGAGAGCAAAATGATCAAGACACTCAAGACCAAGGCACTTGCATTGGCCGCAGCGACGGCGCTGTCGGCCATCCTCCTTGTCGGGATGACACCCGATGCAACCGCACAGGAAAAGTCCGAGTTCAAGGTGTGCTGGTCCATCTATGTGGGCTGGATGCCCTGGGGCTATCTCGAAAGCTCCGGCATCATGGATAAATGGGCCGAGAAATACGGCATCGACGTCGAGATCGTTCAGATCAACGACTACGTGGAATCCATCAACCAGTACACCGCCGGCGAGTTCGACGGCTGCTCGATGACCAACATGGACGCTCTGTCAATTCCGGCAGGCGGCGGGGTCGACACCACCGCGCTGATCGTCGGCGACTACTCCAACGGCAATGACGGCATCGTGCTCAAAGACGGCGACAGCGTCGAGGCGCTTGCGGGCCAGAACGTCAACCTGGTGGAACTTTCGGTCTCGCATTACCTGCTGGCGCGCGCGCTCGACAGCGTCGGCATGAGCGAACGCGACCTGACGGTGGTCAATACATCCGACGCGGACATGATCGCCGCATACGCGACCGACGATGTGACGGCGGTAGTGACCTGGAACCCGCTTCTGTCTGAAATCGAGGCGACGCCCGGCTCGACCAAGGTCTTCGATTCCGCCAACATTCCCGGCGAGATCATCGACATCATGATGGTCAACACCCAGACGCTGGCCGACAACCCGGATTTCGGCAAGGCGCTCACCGGCGCCTGGTACGAGGTCATGAACCTGATGGCCGCCGGTGATACCGAGGCACTCGAATCGATGGCGGCTGCATCGGGAACCGATCTTGCCGGTTATCAGGCACAACTCGACACCACCAAGATGTTCTTTGATCCGGCGGAAGCGGTGAGCTTCACCGAATCCGCCGAGCTTCCGGGCACGATGCAGTTCGTCGCCGAGTTCCTGTTCGACAAGGGCATCCTGGGCGAAGGCGCGCCGTCACCGGAATTCGTCGGCGTCAGCTTTCCCGATGGATCGGTCTATGGCGACGAGAACAACGTGAAGCTGCGTTTCGACACCACCTACATGGGCATGGCCGCAGACGGCGAACTCTGACCCGAGGGCTCGAAAACGCCATGCGCCTCATCAACAGAAAGCCCGACAAACCTTCGGCACTGGCGCTGGCGGCACTCCCTTTCGCGGGTGTCGTCATCGCCTACGCCGTGGCAAGCCACTTTCGCCGGCTGGAAAATCCGACCGACAAACTGCTGCCATCAATCGAACAGATGGCCGCAACCTTCTGGCGCATGGCATTCGAACCCGACCGCCGGTCCGGCGATCTGCTTTTGTGGGGTGACACGCTCGACAGCCTGATGCGACTGGCGGCGGGCATGGGCGCGGCGACGCTGTTTGCCGTTACCGTCGGCGTGCTGATCGGCTTCCTGCCTTATGTTCGCAGCACATTGTCACCCTTCATCGCATCAATTTCACTGATACCGCCAATCACCATCCTGCCCATCCTGTTCATCATGGTGGGCCTGGGTGAAACCTCCAAGATCCTGCTGATCGCACTCGGCACCGCGCCGGTGATGACGCGCTCGGTGGCGCAAGCGGTGATGGACCTGCCAAAGGAACTCATCATCAAGGCGCAGACGCTTGGAGCCTCGACATGGCAGATGATGACGCGCGTGGTGCTGCCGCAAGTGCTGCCCAGCCTGATCACGGCGATGCGCCTCGGCCTGGTTCCGGCCTGGATCTTCCTGATTTCCGCTGAAGCCATTGCCTCGACCTCCGGGCTCGGCTACCGGATCTTTCTGGTGCGGCGGTTCCTGGCGATGGACGTGATCCTGCCCTACGTGCTGTGGATCACCTTGCTTGCCTATCTGATTGACCGGTTGCTGCTGGCGCTGTCGCGCAGCGCCTTCCCCTGGAACCACATGCAGGGGGAAAGCCTGTGAGAGCGCAGCCGAAGATCGCCGTTCACGGCGTCGGCAAATCCTACGGCGGCACGATCGTGCTCGAAGGCGTATCGCTGGATGTCGAGGCGGGTTCCTTCTGCACAGTGGTGGGCGCCTCCGGCTGCGGCAAGTCCACCTTTTTGCGCATGCTGTTGTCGCAGGAAGCGCCCGACCGCGGCGCAATCCTGCTCGACGGCGAGCCGATACCGGCTGAGCCGACCGAAGACCGGGGCATCGTGTTCCAGCGCTATTCCGTGTTCCCGCACCTCAGCGTCGAGGACAATCTCATTCTCGCCGACGAGTTTGCCAATGCGCCGAGGCTTGGCCGGGTCTTTGGCGCGAAACGGCGCACATTGCGCAACAATGTCGACAGGACACTCGAGGCCATTGGGCTTGCCGGTTCTCGCAAGAGCTATCCCGCACAGCTTTCAGGCGGCATGCAGCAGCGGCTGGCGATTGCCCAGGCGCTTCTGAAAAAGCCTGACGTGCTTTTGATGGACGAACCTTTCGGAGCGCTCGATCCCGGCACGCGAGTCGACATGCATGCGCTGCTGCTCGAACTCTGGCGCGAACGCGGCATGACGGTCTTCATGGTGACCCACGATATCCATGAGGCCTTCAAGCTCGGCACGCGCGTGCTTGTCTTCGACAAGCGCCGCCACGATCCGCATGCGCCCCAACGCTACGGCGCAACCGTCACCTATGACCTGCCGCTCGACCACCGGAAAACCTCTTCGGTGCCCGATGCGCGCGACCTCATCACACAACCGACTGACACACGACCTGGAGACAAAGATGCGTGATCTTTTCAACACCGGCCCGGCCCGGGCGCACAGGCGCGCAGGTGCGGCAAACGAGACCCTGCCGGATCGCAATCACCATCCGGATTTCGACAAGCTCAACATGCGCGGCTGGCGCGCCGCCGAGAAGGAGGGAAAGCTTCCCTCAGCCGCCTGGCAGCAGGAACGAGCCTGGGCGCTGCGCATGGGCCTGACCGGATCGGACAGCCTAGAAGACAAGACCATTCCGACCTTCGCGCGGGGCGAGCTGCCGCACTATGCCGGCATCAACACCTTCTTAAAGGCGCCCTATATCGAGGACTCGACACTGGTCGGCAATTACGACGCAGCAATCATCGGCGTCCCCTTCGATGGTGGAACCACATACCGGCCGGGCACGCGCTTCGGCCCGCAGGGCGTTCGCAAGATCTCCGCACTTTATACGCCCTACAATTACGAAATGGGCATCGATCTGCGTGAGCAGATGACCCTGTGCGACGTCGGCGACGTCTTCACCATCCCCGCCAACATCGAAAAAACCTTCGACCAGGTCACCCGCGCAGTCAGCCACGTTGCCTCTTCCGGCGCGCTGCCGATCATGATCGGCGGAGATCACTCCATTGGCTTTCCCTGCGTGCGCGGGATTGCCCAGTGCACATCCAAGCGGATCGGCATTGTCCATTTCGACCGTCACATCGACATCCAGGAAAAGGATCTCGACGAGCGGATGCACACCACTCCGTGGTTCCATGCCACCGATCTCGCCAATGTGCCTGCCGTCAACCTGGTACAGGTCGGCATCGGTGGCTGGCAGGTGCCGCGCGAAGGCGTTGAGGAAGCGCGCAAGCGCAACACCAACATTTTCACGATGCGCGACATTGAGGAGATGGGGCTTGCGGAAACCGCGGCCCGCGCATTGGAACTGGCCTGGAAAGACGCCGACGCGGTCTACATCTCGTTCGACATCGACAGTGTCGACTGCGGCTTCGTGCCCGGCACGGGCTGGCCCGAACCGGGCGGGTTCCTGCCGCGCGAGGCGCTCGAACTGGTATCCCTGGTCGCCAAGGAGGGCATCTGCGGGCTGGAAGTTGTCGAAGTCTCCCCGCCCTACGACACCTCGGACATCACCGCACTGCTCGCCACCCGCGTGATCGTGGACGTTCTCGGCACGCTCGTAAGCCATGGCAAGATGGGCGCGCACAGGCACATCATCGACAAGCCCGTGCAGATCCCCGCCGGGCCCGACGTCACTTCCCAGGGATGGGATCTCAACCCATGAGCCGATCGCATCACCACCACCGCCATCATGATCACCACACCCATGATCACCACACCCATGATCATCACCATTCCCACGATCATGATCACGCCCATGGCCCGGGACACAACCATGGTCATGACCACATGCATTCCCATGTCCATGCGAACCCGGACACCGAGCGGCTGCATCGGCTGCAGGCACTGGCCGCAGCCTTCATCGAGGGTTTCCGCAAGGCCGAGGACAAGCCGGCGTTCATCGAACTGTCGCAGGTGGCGACCAAGCGCGCGGGCAGCGACGGCCTCACGATGCACCTGGTCGACGCGAGGGTGGAGACCAATTGGCAGCTCGGGACCGCTTCTCCTGCGTTCGGATCACGCGAACTGGTTCACCTGCCTTATCCCGCAGCCATGATCCGGGAGCGCGAGACCATGACCTTCACCTATGTCTCGCTGACCGAACGTCAGGACATCGACATCATCACACTTCTCGAAGAAGCCCAACCCAAACGGGAAAAGAAAGGAAAATCCGATGCGTAAACTCATTGCGGCCGCCGTCCCGGTCGTGGGTCTGACCACCGGCCAGACACTGGCGCACACCGGTGACCATTCCGCTCTGACGGTCTCCGAGATGGGAGCCCATCTGGCGAGCTGGCCGGATCACCTCGCCATCATTCTGATTGCAGCCCTTTGCCTGATGGTTGGCTTGGGCGCGAAGCGGCTGAGCTCGGTCAAGCGCCGCAAGTAGTCGCCAAGGCGCGTTTTCGGCGCCGCCCCGTACAGTTTGGGGCGTTGTATCCGGCAATGCGCAATGCAGATTGCAGTTCACGGCGGAAGCGTGGACGGGTTGGGCAAAAACCCCGGCCGTGCAGGAATTTGGGCTGTCGCGCGGGCGGGCACATGGTCCCGCTTCACCGCCTCCGCCGCCAAAGCCAAAGAAAAACCCTCCGGCCCTTGTACCGGAGGGTTTTTCTGTTCAGGACGGCAACAGCCTTGGAGCCAGGCGCGTTCAGGCAGCGCTCTGGTACTGGACACGCCCCGCCGAAAGCTTGAAGCGGGCGATGAGGTTGCGCAGCGTCGTTGTCTCGTCAGCGAGCGTGTTGGTGCTTGCTGCCGCTTCCTCGACCATCGCTGCATTCTGCTGTGTCATCTGGTCCATCTGGTTGACCGCGGAGTTGATCTCCTGCAACCCGGTCGACTGCTCCTTGGCGGCTGTGGCAATGGCGCCGACCTGCTCGGCGATTCCGTTTACCTTCTCCTGGATCTCACGCAACGCATCACCGGTCGAAGTGACGAGACTGACCCCGGTCTGGACCTCGCTCGAGGACTTGGTGATCAGATCCTTGATGTCCTTGGCGGCGTTGGCGGAGCGCTGGGCGAGTTCGCGCACCTCTTGGGCAACGACGGCGAAGCCCTTGCCTGCCTCGCCTGCCCGCGCCGCCTCGACCCCGGCATTCAGAGCAAGCAGGTTCGTCTGGAAGGCGATTTCGTCGATCACGTTGATGATGTTTGTGATCTCGCCCGATGCCTGCTCAATGCGGCTCATCGCTGCATTGGCATTGCCGACGACCACGGCCGATTCTTCGGCAAACTGGCGCGCCTCGTTGACCATGCGGGCTGAATCCTGGGCCCGCTCGGTCGAATTGCGGACCGCTACCGTGATCTCCTCAAGACCCGACGAGGTCTCTTCGAGCGATGCGGCCTGGGTTTCTGTCCGGCGGGACAGGTCGTTCGAGGCGTTCCGGATCTGGTCCGCACCGCCATTGATCACATCGGCGGAATGGCGGACTTCCTCCATCAGTTTCCGCAGACTTGCCATGGTCGCGTTGACGCCCGATTGCAGGTCGGCAAACACGCCCTGATAGTTTCCGGTCATTTCCTCGGTCAGGTCCCCTTCGGCCAGTGCGCCGATAACGCGCTGTGTCTCGGCGATGCCGGTATCAACCGATTCCACCAGCGTATTGACGTTGGAGGCGAAGGCATCGAGGTCCGGATTGTCGTAGCGGGCGGTGATCCGCTTGCTGAAATCGCCGGCCACCGCGGCTGCGACCACGGTCGAGATGTTCGACTGCAGATCCGTGTTCTTGGCCTGCAGCGCTGCTTCCTGAGCCGTCAGGTCACGCATCCGGATGGCGTTCTGCTTGAACACATCCACGGCCTTGGCCATGTCGCCGATCTCGCTTCTGTGGTCGAGCCCCGGGATTTCGGTGTCGAGCTTGTTGTCGGCGAGATCGCTCATGGCACGGGTGATCGCCTGCACCGGACGGGAGATTCCGGTGGCAATCAGGAGCGCGAAGGCGAGCGACAGAACCGCTCCGCCGACGGCCAGAGCGCCCGATATGACGAGACCGTTTGCCATGGTGCTCTCGATCGACGGCCCAAGCGTGTTCTGCGTGGACTGAAGCCGGGTCTTGAGCTCTCCGACGGCGCGCGCAAGCGCGGGTCCGACAACATCGAGTGTCCCCGCGATGACCTGGTTGCGCTGGGCAATGACATCATGCACTTCAGCGATCCCGGCCGCATAAGTGTTGATCTCGGCGGCAGTGCCTGCGAAGAGTTCTTCAAGCGCCGGATACTCGGCCTTCCTTGCGACATCCTCCAGACCGACGATGGCGAGCTGCGCATACTCCGCGGCTTCGCTGAAGGCGCCTTCATCATTGGTCAGAAGGAAGCTGTTGCCGGCCAGGCGCATGTTGGCGACCTCATACTGTACCCTTGTCGCCGAAAACGCCGCCGCAGTCTTGAAAACATTCTGCAGTTCCTTGGCAATCAGCGCCACATCATCCTGCAGCTTCGGACCGATGACGTTCAGTGTTTCGTCGACGATGAGATTGCGCTTCGCCTGCAGTCCGGTAACCTGATCGAAGCCGGCGCGGTACTGCTCGACCTGACCTGCAAAGCTCTCGATCCGGTCCTTGATCTCGGGATCCCGGGAAATGCGCCCCATGCTTTCGATCGAGGCCAGCGTTGCATCGAGCCGGCTCTGAACCTCACGGGCAGCTTCGGGGGTCTGCTGGTTTCTGAACTTCATGAAAGACAGCCGTGCCGACTGCATGTTGGCCTCAACTTCAACGGCCGCGTTGCTTAGCCGGGCCGCGCTCCGGTAACTGCCGAAAGATTCGCTATTGGCGAGGTTCATGTAAACCGAAACACCACCGATTGTGATGAGAACAGCGAGGACGATGCCAAAGCCGGCATAAATCTTGGTACCGACCTTGATGTTGTTCAGGAAGCCCAGAAACGGCATCTCGTAACCTTATCGTTGAGAAGAAAATATCGGGGTCGATAAAGCCACGAACTGCCTTAATAAATCGTATTTTACTAATTCAAAGAACTCGCAATTGGGAATGTACGCTTTTGGTAATAAACGGAAAGCAGTCACAACGCGGCCGGCGCCGGGTTTTTCGAGCCCGGCGCCGGCCAACTCGTCAATCCAGGCCGGTCAGTCCATGACCATGACCGCCTGCGTATTGGTGAACTCACGCATGCCGTAACCGCCGTGTTCGCGCCCGTAACCGGAATCCTTGACACCGCCGAAGGGCATGTTCGGCTTGGCGAGACCGAAGCCGTTGATGAAGACCATTCCGGTGTCGAAATGACGGGTTGCCATTTCGATCGCCTTGTCGCGGTCTTCGGTGATGATGCCGCCGCCGAGACCGAACCGGCTGTCATTGGCAATCCGCATCGCATCGTCCGCATCGGTGGCACGGATGAGTGACGCCACCGGACCGAACAGCTCGTCATCATAGGCGGGCTGGCCCGGAGCGACGTTGCCGAGCACCGTTGCAGGGTAATAATACCCCTCGCCTTCCGGCATCTTCCCTCCGCAAAGGATCTCCGCACCCTTGGCGACACTGCTTTCCACCTGCTCATGCAGATCGTCACGCAGATCCTTGCGCGCCATCGGACCGATGCCGGCCTCGTTACCCTTGGGATCTCCGGCGGCAACTTCACTCATCGCCTTCACGAAGGCCTCGCGGAAGGCGTCATAGACTGCATCGACCACGATGAAGCGCTTGGCGGCGATGCAGGTTTCGCCGTTGTTGTAGATCCTGCCATCGACGCAGATCTCCACCGCTTTCTCGATGTCGGCGTCTTCGAGAACGATGTAGGCATCATTGGACCCGAGTTCGAGCACGGTCTTCTTGAGAGCCTTGGCCGCCCTTGCGCCGACTGTCCGACCCGCCACCGGGCTGCCGGTAAGCGTCACGCCCCGAACCCGGTTGTGCTCGATGAGCGCATTGGACTGATCGTGGTCGATGATCAGGACGGTGAACAGGTGATCCGGCAGGCCTGCTTCAAGATAGATCTTCTCGAGCAGCTTTCCCGTGCCGGTCACCGAGCTTGCATGCTTGAGCAGCACGCCGTTTCCGGCCATCAGGTTGGCAATCGAGTAGCGCACGACCTGGTACACGGGATAGTTCCACGGCTGGATGCCATAGATCACGCCCATGGGCTTGTGGGTAATGATGCCGCGACCGCCCTCGGGGAGTTCGCGTTCCTCGCTTGCGAGTTCCTTCGGCGCGGCCTTTGCCGACCACTCGCAGATCGCTGCGCAGAGTTCGATCTCCTGCTTGCTCTGCTGAAGCAGTTTGCCCATTTCATCGGTCATGAGCTCGGCGAGTTCGTCGGAATGGGCCCGCAGGCGCTCTCCGATCTTGCGGATGATCGCTCCGCGTTCCTCCACGGACTTGTGGCGCCACGCGTCATGGGCCGCATGGCAGTTTTCAACGGCCTCGTTGACTTCGGCGTCGCTCATATAGGTGTAGGTGGAAATCTTCTGGCCGTTGGCCGGATTAATTGTGTCGAATGTTTTGGACATGACAGCTCCTTGCGCTTTCATTTGCTTGGAAGGGGGCGGTGGGGCGCGTCCGGGTGAACGGGCGGAACACGCCGAAAATTGCTGGCAATTCACAAAGAGCGTAAGGGTCAATGCGGGCACGGCAGTGTTCGGGCATGCCGGCAGGGACCACGTCAGGCTTGTTCGCTAGGCTCAAGCCAAGAGAAATGAAATGGTCGTGCGGCAAGGACGGCTCCAGGTTCGAATGCCTGGAAGCAATGTCTTAAGTGCCGATTGGTTCCGGGGCGGGGCCGGTAAACGCTGCGTTCAAATGGCCGCCGACTTTCACCCCGCGTTGGAATGAAACGCGACCGATCGGCAACGGCTTGCCCCCGCCGGAACTGCCGCCATGGCAGTCCCGCGGGCGGGGAAAATCAACCCGTCAGGCCGGTCCGGGCTGGTCTCAGAAAAACGCCTGAATGCCGGTCTGGGCCCGACCGAGGATGAGTGCATGCACATCGTGCGTGCCCTCGTAGGTGTTCACCGTTTCCAGGTTCTGGGCATGACGCATGACGTGGTATTCGGCCTGGATGCCGTTGCCGCCGTGCATGTCGCGCGCCATCCGCGCGATATCGAGAGCCTTGCCGCAATTGTTGCGCTTGACGATCGAGATCATCTCCGGCGCAAAGCCATGTTCGTCCATCAGGCGTCCCACCCGCAAGGAGCCTTGCAGACCGAGCGCAATCTCGGTTTGCATGTCTGCGAGCTTCTTCTGGAACAACTGCGTGCCGGCAAGCGGCTTTCCGAACTGATGCCGGTCGAGACCGTACTGGCGGGCACGGTGCCAGCAATCCTCGGCGGCGCCCATGACCCCCCAGGAAATACCGTAGCGGGCACGGTTAAGACAGCCGAAAGGCCCCTTGAGGCCGGCAACGTTGGGCAGCAGTGCGTCCTCGCCGACTTCGACATTGTCCATGACGATTTCACCGGTGATCGAGGCGCGCAGGCTGAGCTTGCCGCCGATCTTGGGCGCCGAAAGGCCCTTCATGCCCTTCTCGAGCACGAAGCCGCGAATCTCGCCGCCATGGGCCTCCGACTTCGCCCAGACCACAAACACGTCCGCAATCGGCGAATTGGAGATCCACATCTTGGAACCGTTGAGGACATATCCGCCGTCGGTCTTGCGGGCGCGGGTCTTCATGCCGCCGGGATCGGAACCGGCATCCGGCTCGGTCAGACCGAAGCAGCCGACCCATTCGCCACTGGCGAGTTTGGGCAGGTACTTCTTGCGCTGTTCCTCGCTGCCATAGGCGTGGATCGGATACATGACCAGAGAGGACTGAACGCTCATCATGGAGCGGTAACCGGAATCGACCCGTTCGACTTCACGTGCGACGAGGCCATAGGAGACGTAGCCGGCTTCGGCTCCGCCATAGGCCTCGGGAATGGTCACCCCCAAAAGCCCGGCCTGCCCCATCTCCGAAAAGATTTCACGGTCGGTATGTTCATTCAAATAGGCTTCGATAACCCGGGGGGCGAGCTTGTCGGCGGCGAACGCCGCAGCCGCGTCCGAGATCATTCGCTCTTCTTCGGTCAACTGATCCGAAAGCAGGAAGGGGTCTTCCCACTTGAAAGAGGCCTTGGCGGAATTGATCGAAACGGCGGCAGATACGGACATCTTGAAACTCCAGTTTGACCCAACTGACCTAGTGCACTTCCACCGAGGGACCACATCAACGGTCCCGGCCAGCCATGGCGAGAATTCGTTATCCCATCTTTAGCACGAATCCGGAAAGATACTATAGGCTTAAAACATTTTCGCGGATCGCGTCCGCAATCCTGCAAACACGGAGGTCGTCAGTCCCTATCCGACGGTTCCACGACTTCCCACAGCGCAATCAGCTCGCGCCGCTCGCCGTCCGCCAGCGGCGCAACCAATCGCGCCATCGAGGATGTCCGGCCGCCATAAAACCATGACGTGGTTTCGAAATAGTCGGGAACGCCGCTCATCAGCGTTTCCTCGAAGGAGTTGATTGCCCGCTTCACACTCATCCCCGGGGGGACGGAATCCGCCACCGGGCGTCCCGTCACAGGCGTCCTGAAAGGCCAATGATCGGCCTTTGAAACATCACGCCAAAGGAATTCCGATCCGGTTCCCGCAGTCCCGATCCGCGCGAGAAGGGGGAACTGGACTGACAGCACCTCGATATCGAAATCCGATGCGTCCGGCACATCTCCGGAGGCTCTGGCAAGCCAGAGCGCATGGAAGTCACAAATTCGGGCGGGAGCGCTGTCAGGTAGTTGGAACGTGTCTGAGGACATAGGGCAGTCATGCATCAAGGGAGTTGAGCCGGTCGATGCCGGAGACGCCACAATAGCTTTGTTCTCGACTCCGTCGCCCATTCCGCATTTACTGGAGGTGCCGATTCCTTAACCTTGGACGCCACGTCAATGAAACCGACACTGGCCGACAATTTTGAAGTCGCCGCAGGCCTGGCCTCCGGAATCAGCAAGTATGCGTCGGACCTGGGCATCGATGCGGAACCGATCGCGCGGGCTTGCGGTCTGGATCCGAGCCGTTTCAGTGTTATTGGCGAACGCATCAGCCTCGATCGACTTTGCCGATACATGGAAGCGCTCGCGATGATCTCGGGTGACGACTGTTTCGGGCTTAAGTCTGTTTCGGCATTCCAGAAGGGAGCATCCGGACCCTTCGGCTATGCAATGATGAATGCCGCAACGCTGCAGGAATGCCTGGTCTTCATGGGCCGGAACCTTCACAAGATCAGCGAATCCAGCGTCTGTACAATCGAGGTCGGCCCCCGAAAGACATACTATCAATGGACCTATTCTCCGTTGATCCTTCACCGGACACAGTATGTAGACATGGGGGTTGCGCAGTCATTTTCCCATTTCCGCAGTTTTCTGCAGGACGACGTCAGGGAGTTGAAGGTCGAGCTGGAGAGAAAGCCTCCAAAAAACATGAGTTTGCATAGGAAAATGTTGTCCAAGGATGTGAGCTTCAATGCCGAGGTCAACACCATCGTTTTTCCCTCAAGCTTTCTCAATCGCACCAATCCGCAGGCCGATCCGCGGCTTTTTGCAATGATGGCCAAATACGTCGACGATGTCCCTTCCCGCACGCCTGACGACGACGACCCGGTTTCGGCAATCAGGCTTCATGTTGCCGAAAACCTTGAGGCCAATACACCGACACTGACCGGCGAAGCCGAAAGGCTGGGCATGAGTTCTCGCACACTTCAGCGCAGGCTGACCGCTGCGGGAACCAGCATGCAGGCCATCATCGACGATTGCCGTAAGGAGATGGCCGAAAAGCTGCTGCTTGAAACGAGTCTGACGCTTTCGAGCATCGGATACAAACTCGGCTTCTCCGCACCGGCAGCATTTACCCGATCCGCACTGCGATGGTTCGGAATGACGCCAAGCGAGTTCCGCAGGAAACATAACAGCTAGAACTGAAAAATTTGCATCGCTTTCTGTTTCACCGGCCGCTTCATGCGCCGGCTAATATTTTATAGCCATACTTTTTGGCGTCCAGGGTGAAGGCGGCCCGAGTCAATTCGAGGCATAAGCCGCGCCAGCGTTGCAGACAAATTGAATCAACTTGTCGACTTATCACGGCGGACCACCGGTTTCGCCGCAAGTTCTGGTTCGCAATCGCTGAGTGACCAGTACGAAAGGATGTCTAATGGATCTCGGCAAGGATCGGGGGCTGATACCTATGACCAAAACGGAAATGAAATGCCTGCGCCTGTGCGCGGAAGGACAAACCGATCAGGAAATCGGAGCTGGCCTTCAACTGACCGCACGCGAAGTCGCATCTGTACTCTCAGTCGTAATGCTCAAGCTAAGGGTACCCAACCGCATGGCCGGGCTGGCAAAGGCCGCTCGCTTGGGGCTGCTTGGCCCCTTCAAGTGAATTTAGCTCGGGAAGCTGCTGCTCGTCCGCTTCGGGGGCGGGGTCGGATTAGAAGCGCGGCTTTCCAGATAATGTCCGCGAGGGCCAGCGGCGGAGCCCTCGCGGACATTTCATTTTCCGGACCTTCCAGGATTTCGCGGACAGATCGTTTTCCGCACCGCTCGATGAGCGCTTTACCCTGCGCTCATCAAAGCGAAAGCCAAAGGTCGTAATCCGATACAAGCAGGTGTTTTGGCGCGGCATCCTCGATGATGCTGGAAAAACGCCCGATCGGTTCCCTGAACACGTTGTCGGTCAGGTCGTCATTGACGGTCGATACTTCGCCGATCAGCACGTCGCCGCCCTCGGCCCAGAAGGCGTGCCAGTCGCCGGGCATGAGGGTGACACTTTCACCCGGCTCGAGCACCAGACGGCTGCCGGCTTTCATTTGCCTCAGAACGCCGTCGGTGAGCACCGCAACATCTGCTTCGGGATCAGGCGACCCGTCCTGGGCGCTTGAAAACAATTCCAGCACCAGATGCCCGCCGCCGCGGTTGATGATGTCTTCGGCCTTGATGTTGTGCCGGTGCATCGGCGAAAGCTGGTTCTGCCGCGAGATCATGATCTTCTCCGCATAGAGCATGCCCCGCCCCCTGTTCAGGTCCTCGGCAGATCCGTTGCGAACGGTGAAGAGAAACAGGCCCAGCTCGTCAAACCGTCCCTGGCCATAATCGGTAATGTCCCAGCCCAGCCGGTTGGACGCGATGAGCGATGCATCCGAGGCAGCACGCTTTCGCATCTCGTCTGGACTCCAATAGGCAAACGGCGGCAGCACATAGCCGAACGACCGGATGAAACGATCGCTTTCTTCTAGGATCTCGTTGATTTCGGTGCGTTCCATCGATGCCTCCCGTATCAGACGGCGCTGTAAATGCAGACAAAAGCGGGAACTGGTCCCGGCTCTTTTCCGGTGTCGCTCCCCGCTCAGAGCCGAAGCCCTGTTTCGCAGAAACCGCCCTGGACTGAAATTCTCCTCGGGCCGATGTACCGGGTTGCCAAAGGCATGGCAATTGCACCCGGTTCCCTTTGAGGGTATGCCGGGACCGGAAAGCCGTTACATACGCAACAATACCGGGGCATGGCCGAGTATGACGCTTCAGCGGGCAGACAAACCAAAAAGCACTGTTTCGGCCGGATCAGCGCCGAGCCGTTCCGGCGGTTCCCGCCCGGACGACGAGGCGCTGGCACTTGAGGATTTTCTGCCCTACAGGCTGGCGCGCGCTGCAGAGATGGTCAGCAAGCAGTTTGCCGCGCATTATCGCGATCAATACGGCTTGACCAGACCGGAGTGGCGGACGCTCGCCACGGTAGGCCAGTTCGGCCGGATAACGGCAACCGATATCGGCCGGCATTCCTCAATGCACAAGACGAAGGTAAGCCGCGCCGTCCGGGCCCTTGAACAGCGCAACTGGGTCTCCCGCGCACCGGACCCGGTGGACCGGCGCATCGAGCATATCAGCCTGACGCGGGAGGGTTCGCGCCATTATCGCGACCTGGTCCGCATAGCCCGCGATTACGAGTTCGGGCTTTTGCAGATGCTGGGCGAAACAGGCGCAAAGCACCTGCAGGCGGGCCTCGGCGCCATCGAGCGCGAACTGCCCGGATATTGAAAGCGGGACGCGCTCGTTCGCACGGCCTGGACGCGTATCATGCGCCCCATGGACCGTGCTGCTCACCCTCCATGTCGGTCCGCACGAAACCATGCGCTCCGAAGAAGTCCCGCTGCGCCTGAATAAGGTTCGCCGTGCCGCGCGCTCGGCGGTAGGTATCGAAGTATCCGACCGCGCTGGCAAGCGCCGGGACCGGCAGGCCGTTCATGACCGCTTCGGAGACGATACGCCGTAGCGGTGCGTCGGTGGCTTCGAGCATCGCGGAAAATTCGGATGTCATGGCGAGGTTGGGCGCTTCGGGGTTTTCGGTGAATGCAGTTGCGATGTCATCGAGGAAGCGCGAACGGATGATGCAGCCCGCGCGCCAGATCCGTGCGATGGTCGCCATCGGAAGTCCCCAGTCAAACTCCTTCGAAGCTGCCGCCATCACGGCGAAGCCCTGCGCGTACGCCGCGATCTTGCCGGCAAGCAGGGCCTTTTCCAGATCATTGATGACCGCGTTGCCCTCACGACGGTCGACCGCCGGCGGAAGGCCGAAGCGATCCTGTGCCGCCTGCCGTTCGGCGCGCATCGCCGAAAGGCTTCGCGCCGCAACCGCTGCCTCGATAGAGGTGGCCGGAACGCCCATCATCTGGCTTTCGATCACCGACCAGCGGCCCGTCCCTTTCTGCCCTGCCGCGTCGACGATCACATCGACGATCGGAAGGCCGGAACTGTTGTCATGGGTTTTGAGGACTTCGGCAGTCACGTCGATGAGGTAGGAATCGAGCGGACCGGAAGCCCAGACCGAGAAGACCCCCGCGATCGACGGGGCATCCATGTGGAGATGATCACGCATGATGCCGTAGACCTCGGCGATCATCTGCATGTCGGCATACTCGATGCCGTTGTGAATGGTCTTGACGAAGTGGCCGGCCCCGTTCTCCCCCAGGCGGGCGGCACAGGGCTCGCCCTTGTACTTGGCCGAAATCGCGGTGATGACCGGTTCGATGCGCTCCCAGTTTTCCTGCGTTCCCCCGACCATGATCGAGGGGCCGTGCCGCGCGCCCTCCGCACCGCCCGAGACGCCCATGCCTATCAAGCCCGGCGCGTTCTCGTCCCGTTGCTCGAAACGGCGCATCGTATCGCGGAAATTCGCGTTCCCGGCGTCGATGATGATGTCGCCGGTGTCCATCAATGCGTTGAGTGCACTGATCTGCTCATCGACGGCATCTCCGGCCTGAACCATGATGATGACCGACCGCGGAGGCTTGAGGCTGGCGACGAATTCCTTAAGCGTCGCACAGCCGACAACACGCTCGGACAGCATGTCGGCTGCCGCCACGAAAGCTTCCGTCCGCGACGCGGTGCGGTTGTACACGGCAACGGTATAACCGTTGTCAGCAATGTTGAGGGCCAGATTTGCCCCCATGACCCCCAAACCAATTACACCTATATCCGCCTGCGCCATGCCTGCCCTGCCCCACTTCGATTGTTGACCGGCAGAGTTTTGGCGCAACCGCTTTCATCGGGCAAGGCCAAGATCAGGGGGGTACGGAAGCGCGGTGTTCACAATCCGGTGTGAATGCCTCGAGCCCGGTGAGGTTCAGTCCTCCTCGGGCTTGTCCTCGCCGTCATCGAGAATCCGCCAGGCTGCCCCGTCGAGGTCGTCATATTGCCCGCTCTTCATCGACCACAAAAAGGCGGCAAGGCCGAGGGCGCCCAGAAACAGGGCAATCGGGATCAGGAAGATGAGGTTGGTCACGACGAGGCCTGCAATCCGGCGCCGCTCGACACCTGAGCTGACGCCGACCCCTGTTGCTCCTGACCGGCCTGTGTCTGCGCGAAAGCCTCGACCTGCGCCTTGCGGCGCAGCCGCAGCGAGTTGAGCACGACGATGACAGAGGACGACGACATCGCAAGGGCCGCGATCAGGGGTGTCGCATAGCCGAGGACCGCCACCGGTACTGCAATCACATTGTAGAGGATCGCCAGACCGAAGTTCTGCCGTATCAGGCGCCCGGCCTTGCGCGAAACCTCGATCGCAAGCGGCACCGCCTCAAGCGAATCGTGCAGGAAAACGAAATCCGCGGCCGTCCGTCCGACGTCGGCGGCACTCGCCGGTGCCATCGACACATGTGCGGCCGAAAGCGCCGGGGCATCGTTGAGCCCGTCACCGACCATCAACGGCTTGCCGCCATTGTTCGCCAGCGCTTTGACCCGGTCGACCTTGCCGCGCGGGCGAACCCCGGCGGTAAACTCCTCAACACCGAGTTCCCGCGCAAGCGCGCGCACCGGCGTTTCCCGGTCACCCGACAGGATCTCCGAACCGATACCGAGACCCGACAGGCGCGCCACCGCAGCCGCAACGCCGCTGCGCAACTGGTCGGAGAACAGAAAGACTTCAAGGAACCGCCCGTTTCGCGACAGGATCACCTGGCTCGACACGTCGTCGGCCCCGTTTTCCCGTTCTGAACCGTCAAGCGCGAAATTCGCACGGCCAAGCCGGTAAACATCGCCATCGGGCGTCGTTGCCGTCACACCCTCGCCCGGCGTTTCGGTGATGGTGAAGTCCATGTCACCGCCGGGCCGGTCATGCGCTGCGAGCGCCTGACTGAGGGGATGCCGGGACGACGATGCGATGCGGGCGGCGAGTGCGAGATGGTCCGGCCTGATCGTCTGCGCGTTGATCAGTTGCGGCTTGCCCCGTGTGAGGGTTCCGGTCTTGTCGAAGACGACCCGGTCGGTCTCCGCGAGCCGCTCCATGGCCGACCCGTCCTTGACCATGATTCCATGTTCGAAAAGCCTGCCCGCGGCGACGACCTGGACCACCGGCACCGCAAGCCCGAGCGCACAGGGGCACGTGATGATCAGCACGGCCACGGCGGTCATCATCGCCATGCGCCAGTCGCCCGAAACCACCATCCAGCCGATAAAGGTTCCCAGTGCCAGCAGGTGGACAACCGGGGCATAGATGGACGACGCCCTATCTGCAAGCCGCCGGTAGCCGGCGCGGCCGCTTTCGGCAGCCTCCATCATCGACACCATCTCGGCCAGGAACGATGTCTTCGCGTTGCGCGTCGCCTCGAGCACCAGGGCGCCGGTCAGATTGAGCGTGCCGGCGGGCGCAAGAGCGCCGGGTTCAACCATCTGCGGTGCGCTCTCGCCGTTGACCACCGCAAAATCCATGTCGGACCGGCCGGAAACCACCCGGCCATCCACCGGAATCCGGTCACCCGGTGCGATCGCGAGCCGCATTCCCGGCTCGATCTCATCTAGCGCAAGATAGTCTCGGCTGCCATCCTCGCGAATGACCATCGCCCCGCGCGGCGAAAGGCGGACCAGGTTTCTAACGGCTGAACGTGCCCGCTCGCGCATCATGTGGTCCAGCGTGCGTCCGGCAAGCAAAAAGAAAAGAAGCGTCACCGAGGCATCGAAATAGGCATGCTCGCCATGCGTGATGGTCTCATGCAGGGAAATGGCATAGGCAAGCAACACACCGAGCGTGATCGGCACATCCATGTTGGCCCGCCCGTGCTTCAGCGCACCCCAGGCGGACCGGAAGAAGATCCGCCCCGAATAGGCCAGCGCCGGCGCCGCGATCAGCGCGGAAATCCAGTGAAACAGGTCTCGCGTTGCCGCTTCCGCGCCCGACCAGACCGAAACCGAAAGCAGCATCACGTTCATCGAGGCAAAGCCGGCCACGGCAAGGGCCTTGAGCAGTTCCCGGAACGCCGGATCGCCGGCCTCGTCGGCACCGCCCGGCAGGTGCGCGGGATAGCCCAGCGACTTCAGGCGCTCGCCGAGCGACCCGAGCACGTGTTCCGCATGGCCCTCCCCGCCCCGATCGGCGAACACGACCGACACACGGCGCGTTGAAAGGTTGACCCGGGCATGGTCGACACCGGGCGATTTGGGCAGTTCGCGCTCGATCAAGGCGATGCAGGCGCCGCAATGGACGCCCGGAACGATGAGGTCGACCTGCCGCAGGCCGTTGCCCAGAGGCCGGCTGGAGACCCACATTTCCTCAGCCGACGGTCCCTCCGATTCAAGCCTGTCGAGGTCGGCGGCGCTTTCTGTCCCCGCCGCGCAGCAACTCATGGCCTCAGGCTCCCGTCTCCGCCGATACGAAACCGGCGCCCCTTTTTGTAGATGACGTCCTCGCCGCGCATCGCAGTGACATGGGCGATCCATTCACCCTCGGCGAGGCGCCCATCGGCGCGGTAGCTGCCCGTCCCGTCTGCCACGAAAACCAGTTCGCGATCGTCGTCGGTTCCAACCGGACGGCGCAGCGAAGCGGTGACGCTGCTGGCGTAGGCCGGTTCGCCATGCGCATCGGTGAGCAGGATGGTCAATCCGTCGGCATCAGGATCGAAGGCCACGTCGTAGCCGAGCGCTGCGATCGCCCGCGATTGCGCCGCCTGGGAGTTGAACTGCTGGCTCGCGACATAGGTGTTCGGCACCACAAGGCCGCTCCAGGTGGTCACAGCGAACCGCGCCATGACGAGATTGACGGTGATGATGACACCGAAGAAGGCCACCATCGTCATCAGCATGTGCTTGCCGGTGAACTCCTTGGGCTGAAAGATCGAGCGGAACAGCGTCATTGGTTCATCTCCGGGGCATGGAAGTTGGCGATGTAGACATCGCGCTCTGCGCTCGCCTTGTCCTCCGCAATGATGCGGAAGGTCGAACTCGTCGAGTCGATGAACTCCTTGGGCTGCAGCACATGCACCTTGAGCTCGCGAAGCCTGTCAGGCTCGACCTCGACGGCGAAGGAAACGCCCGCCGGCTGGTCGATGCCCGGAATGCGCATGGTAGCACCCGGAAGGCCCTCGATCGAGAGGAAGATGACGCGCGGCTCGGCGATCATGTTGAGAATCTTGACCGAATAGCCGTTGCGGATATCGCCGTTGGATTCGAGCACATATTGCGGGTTGCGGTCATGCAGGACATTGACCTCGAGCCGGTCGCGCGACAGCAGCGCCACCACCAGACCGATGCCGACCGCCGACCAGACCCCCATGTACAGAAGCGAACGCAGGCGGAAGATGATGCGCCAATCGAAGTGCTTGACCGACTCGATGAAGCCGCCGTCGGCGGTCCGGACCCGGCGCGGATCGAGCGCGCCGGTTTCGGGATCGGTGGCAAGCGCCATGTTGTCGGCGTAGTCGGAAAGCGTGGCGTAGGAGATCAATCCGCGCGGCCGGTCGAGCTTGTCCATGATGTTGTCGCAGGCGTCGATGCACAGCGCGCAGGTGATGCACTCGAGCTGCTGGCCGTCCCTGATGTCGATGCCCATCGGGCACACCGCCACGCAGGCGTTGCAGTCGACGCAATCCCCCTGCACCAGACCTTCTGCCGCCGCTTTCTTGGCGTGACGTCCGCGCGGCTCCCCGCGCCAGTCGTTGTAGGTGACGACAAGCGAATTTTCGTCGAGCATGGCCGCCTGGATGCGGGGCCACGGACACATGTAGATGCAGACCTGCTCGCGCATCAGCCCGCCGAATGTGTAGGTGGTCGCCGTCAGGATGGCCACGGTGATGTATGCCACGGGCGCGGCGTTGCCGGTGACGAAATTGGCAAGCAGCGTCGGCGCATCGGCGAAATAGAAGATCCAGGCGCCGCCGGTGGCAACGCCGATGAACAGCCAGATCGCGTGCTTGGAAACCCGCTTGGCGAGCTTCGAGGCGCTCCAGGGCGCCGCGTCCAGCTTCATGCGCTTGTTTCTGTCTCCCTCGATTGCCCGCTCGACCACGAGAAACAGATCGACCCAGACCGTCTGCGGGCAGGTATACCCGCACCAGGCCCGCCCCACGGCGGAGGTGATCAGGAAAAGCCCGAACCCGGCCATAACAAGAAGACCGGCCACGAAGAAGAACTCCTGCGGCCAGATCTCGATGAAGAAGAGATAGAACCGCCGGTTGGCGACATCGAGCAGCACGGCCTGATCGGGTGCAAACGGACCGCGATCCCATCGGATCCAGGGAGTGATGTAGTAGATGCCCAGCGTGACGAGCATCACCAGCCATTTGAAGCGCCGATAGGTTCCCTCAGCGCGCTTCGGGAAGATCTTCTTGCGCGCCTCGTAAAGCGGCTTGCGCTTCCAAGCGGCGTTGATCGGCTCCGCGTCGAGCCGTTCGATCTCTTCCGGATTGTCGGTTTTTTCGGGGGCGGTATGCGTGTTCATCTGGAGCACCATTGGTTTCGTGTGCACCATGTTACCACAGCGGTCCAGTCGCCTTGATCGAGATCAAGCGGTGCGGCCCTGCCCCGCCCCGGCGCGCCGGGTGCGACGATTCAGCCCACAAGCCCGGTGCGCTCGACAACCCACCATGCCGCAATCGCCGCGATTGCCAGCGACAGCGGAATGGTGATGCGGGTGCGGTACCAGGGACGGTCCGCGAACCAGGCGCCGAAAAGCGCGTAACAGCCGGCGACGACAGCAAGTTGCCCGGCCTCCACCCCGATGTTGAATCCCAGCAGGCCGCTTGCGAAATGCGCCGGCGAAAGCCCGATCTCGTTGAGCACCCCTGCAAAGCCCAGCCCGTGCAGGAGGCCGAAGATGAAAACCACGTAGGGCCGCCAGCGGGTGAGCCGGTCGGTACCGAGATTCTCGACCGCGATGAACAGGATCGATGCGGCGATCAGGGGCTCCACGACCGACCCGGGCAGGGTCAGCACCCCCAGCATGGCGAGCGCCAGGGTGACCGAATGCGCCACCGTGAAAGCGGTGACCTGAACGAGCAGCGGCCTGAGGCGGGGCGACAGCAGGAAAAGCCCGACCACGAACAGGATGTGATCGAGCCCCTTGGGCACGATGTGAGTGAAGCCGATGCCGATATAATCGACGAAGACCTCGCCCGCGGTCATGGTGATCACGCCCTCGACCGGGATCGGCGCACTCGGGCTGCCGTTGTCCAGATAGGCGGAATAGCTGTTGGTCCCCTCCTCGCCGGGAACCCGGATCACGCTCGGCCCGAATGAAGCATCGAAGGAATAGACCAGTTCCGTCGCGCCCGCCGGAAGCCTGCCGGTCAGGGTCATGCGGCTCAGACGCGCGAAATCCGTGTCCCCGACCGGATCGAGTTCCAGCGTTTCGACCTCGAGCGGGATGCGTTCGTCCCCCGCCATCAACCGGACACCCTCAACGAAGCGGGTCTCCGAGCGCTCGAATTCGGCTGCCAGCGCCTCCTCTTCCAGAAGTCTCAATGAATCGTAGCGCTCGGCATTGGGGCTTTCGTCGGTGTCGGCATGTTCGGCCCCGACCTCGGCCAGCGCCGCCTCGAGGATGAGCGACATTTCAAGCCGGACCGTGCCGTCATCCTGCACGGTGAGATCGACGATCGCGGGACGGATCTCGTGGGCGCCTGCAACCGTGTTCGTTGCTGCGACCCCGAGCGCGACCAGCGGAAAGATCGCCAAAACGCGCACGAGAGCTTGAAATATCGAACGGCAACACAGATTCATCAGGGAAACCAATCCGGGAAGAGAAATGAAGAGATCGCAGAAAACAGTACCGATGTCCGCCCTAATTGGCGCCCTGCTCGGCTTTAGTCCAGCCTCCGCGCACGAATTCTGGATCGAACCGGAGGATTACGCGGTGGACAGCGGCGAGGAAATTCGCGCCGACATCCGGATAGGGCAGGATTTCCGGGGCGATGCCTTTCCCTTCATTCCCGCCCGGTTCCGCTCGTTCTCGCAGCACGATGACCTGGGCGTCGAGCCGGTTGCGGGCAGTATCGGCGCAACTCCGGCGCTCACGGCAATGCCGCGCGCCGAGGGACTGACGATCTTCACCTATGTCTCGACAGAGCGGAGCATCACCTTTCAGGCGTGGGAGAAGTTCCAAGAATATCTGGACTACGAAGGCCTGGACAGGATCCCCGAACGCCACGATGCCCGGGGCCTGCCGCGCGACAGGATCCGCGAGATCTATTTCCGCTGCGCCAAGGCACTTGTGAATGTGGGCCCAGGCAACTCGGGCGAGGACCGTGCGACCGGCATGCCGATCGAACTGGTCGCAGACGCCAATCCGGCCGCGATCGAGCCCGGCGACGAACTGCGGTTCCGGCTTCTCTGGCAGGGAGAGCCGCTGCCCGACACGCAGGTGGCGCTGTTTCACAAGCCGGCGGACGGCACGGAGGCAGCAAGGATCACGACGCGCACCGACGCCGCGGGACATGTGACCTTCAGCCTCGACACCCCGGGCGCCTTCATGGCCGCGGCGGTGCACATGACCGAGCCCGCGCCGGAGCAGGACGCCGACTGGCAGAGCCACTGGGCGACACTGACATTCGCGGTGGAGTGAGGCTGCTCCTCTTGAAGATTGGCCGGCAGCTGATTTTCGTGTGGACTCCAAATCAAACTGGACCAAACTGCGAACAATCATCCCCTTCGACCGAAGCGTCGCCCTCCAATTCACTCCGAAAGCAATAAGTTTATTTCGTCAGTCCGCAGGGCAAGCAAGCGCCGAACAACGACGCCGCACTCTGTCGAGCACAGACCGGTGGAATACCTATTTTCATTGCGATGAAGCCATTCAATTCAAATATAAATTTGTTTCTCTGCAATAGTTTTCAAACCAGACTACATATCCATTTCAATTGACAAATCTATATTTTGATTGCGTAATGATCTTATAATATTTTTGGAGATGAAAATGAATGATATTTTCAAAGCATCCATATTCGTATTTTGCTCCTTGTTGGGGTTAATGTTTTCCGGATCAGCCAATGCCAGTGATATTCGCCTCCATTGGCAGGTGGATCAGCCGTTTCGCTTTCTGAAGTTTCAATCCGACATGCGCATCCACGAAATGGCTTGGGACGCGATCGGAGGAGAAAACTATACTGGCTCCACCCCGGTCAGCGACATGCAGAGTAAGTTGGCTTACGAGGCGTGGTGGAAAAGCCCCCACGAAGGAGGGCGATCACCGATCCGCGAATACCGTGAGCTTAGAGAACGGGAAAGGGAGTTGTACGGCCGAGATATCGGACCTCTGCAAATACGCTCCGGCTGGTCGTCGCTTGCACGCACAACCAAAAGAGGAGATATTTCGAACGCACATTGCTGGGATGAAATCGAGCAGGTCTACAGCGGCTGCAGGAGTGATGCGGGCGGCATCAAGGGTACAAACGAATACATAATGCCCAAACGCCACATCATTACGCTGGCCGCAAAGGGCAACGGTTCGAGCAGCAGTTGCCGCTTGGAGGTAGTGGACGGCGACCTTCGGCGGGGCGGAGATTTCTTCGGTCTCCTCGATGGCGACGATCTTGCAAGCAGCGATGCAGTGCGAGCCCTCGAACTGCAAGATTGTTCAAAGGGTGTGAAAGCCCAACTCGCTTTCAAGGAAAGCTACCGCGTCGCGGTCACATTCACCTCCGGCCCAGCCACAGGACAGACCTTTGAGGAGGAAATCGAAGTCAAGGACAAGCTCATCGTTTCAATCGGCGACTCCTTCGCCAGCGGCGAAGGCAACCCGGACGTGCCGGTGGAGCTATACGAAAGCAGAGCAATAGCGCCTTACACCTCTGCTGGCGCCGGGGCCACGGGGGATTACGACTTCGGTCTGCCGTATCGCGTGGCAGGGCCGGACACCTACGCCAAATGGCTGGACACCCGATGCCACCGGTCCATGTATGCCCCGCCTACCCGCGCGGCCATCGCGCTCTCGTTCGCAGCGGATCGCCACCACGCAATCACCTTTCTGACTTTCGCCTGCTCGGGCGCAGAGATCACCAACGGCCTGTTCTGGCCGCAAGACGGGGTAGAGTGCTCAAGCCAGCCGACACGTCGAGAAAACCGTCGACGGTTCATGGAGCCGCAGATCAACGCGGTGGTGAATGCACTGGCCACGGATCAGGGCTGGTCCCGATACAGGGGACCGTCGCTCGGCATCAACGACCGGTTCCGGAACGAAGAACTGCGCGACGGCGCTCAAATACTGAGTTTTGGCAGGACTGGCAGGGGGGCCACCCGGCGCGCCAATGCGAACTTGCAGAAAAAACGGTGCCTTGCTTGGCCGGGCTACACTCCAAGCATGTCCAATACTCCTGAATTTCGGCGGTCATCCTTCGTTCGGCCTATCGATGTGCTTTGGCTGAGCGTAGGAGGCAACGATATGGGTTTCGCGGAGGTTGCGGCACGGGCCGTTTTGGATCCCAAGCCCTTTGAAAGCAGCTCGCTGAACGAGATGACTTACCGTCTTATCCGGGGTTTCGTTACAACGAAGAAGACGGAGTTAAACGAAAGATGGAACAGGGACCTTCCGGGTCGACTGAATCTTCTCGAGTCTGGATTAGAAGACGGGTTGAAGGTCGAGCCGGGCAAAGTGCTTTGGGTGGAGTATCCTTCGCCGTTCAACGACGAGGACGGTCGTCCGTGCGGTGTTTCACGCAATGGCCTGAACGTGACCTTTCTGACGGGGTATCGTGACTCCGATCCCGACAACGATGGCGCAGGCATCGGGGAAGCACAGAGCTTTTTTGACCGGCTTAACGACGAACTTGCAAGCAAAGCCGGTTCTGCCGGATACAAATGGGTGGACGGACATCAAAGCGCCTACCTTCGAAACGGGGTCTGCGCTTCGAAGGACGACATTCTCGAACAGGTCGATCTGCCGCGCATGCACACTTCAGACGAAGTCTGGGAGAACGGGTTCAGCCCGTTGGACCTTAGGCCTTATGCGGACCGCCAGCGCTATTTTCGCACTCTCAACGACTCCTATCTTCTAACGCATGGCTTCAAGAGAGCCCGCGAGGACCCGCCGCCCTTGTCACGCTTCGGCTTCACCCGCAAATTAGACAGGGCCATCTATATGGCGACCCGCGCAATCAACGGTGCTTTCCACGTGACAGCGCAAGGCAACGCTCATACCGCTGATGCAATATATTGCGCGAGCCTGCCAGTGCTGTTCGGCGAGGATGGAGGTGGCTATCCGGAGTTGAGTTGCAGGTAGAACGCTTGTCCCGGATCCTCACAGCCAACCCGGATCAATCAACAAGTCATCATCCCGCCGTCGCACCCCAACGAAAAACCCCGCCGGATGCGCATCCGGCGGGGTTTTGTCTTCTTTGCGCTGACCCTTGTCAGCAACCTGTCAGCCTTACTGGCCGCCGCCCAGCGTGTGGACGTAGACGGCAAGCTGCTTGATCGTCGGTTCGCCGAGCCGGTCGACCCAGGCCGGCATCACGCCGTGCTTGGGATTGCGGATCTGCGAGGCGATCGCCGCTTCCGAGGACCCCTTCAGCCAGATGGCGTCGGACAGGCGCGGCGCACCGAAATCGGCAAGCCCCTCTGCATTGTCGCCGTGACAGGCGGCGCAGTTTTCGACGAAGACCTGGCGGCCGTCCTCGACGAGCGCGGGCTCGGACGGATCACGGCTCAGGCTGACCACGTAGGCCACAACCTGGTCGATCTGCTCACCCTCGAGAATGTCGCCGAAGGCGGGCATTTCGGAGAACCGCGTGTCGGGGTCGTCCTCGTAGCGGATACCGTGGGCGATGGTCGCGTAAATCTGGCCGATCTCGCCGCCCCAGATCCACGCGTCGTCATTGAGGTTGGGATAACCGGCTGATCCGGCGGCACCGGAACCGTGACACTGCGCGCAATTGACCTTGAAGGCGGACGAGCCGCCCGCAATCGCAAACTGCAGCAGATCCGGATTGCTTGCGATGTCCTCCACCGGAGTGGCGGCGATCTGGTCAAGCAGTTCGCCCTGGGCTGCCTTGGCATCGGCGAGGTCGGCCACCACCTGTGCGCGGCTCGAATAGCCCAGGATGCCCTGGGTCGCGCCGTTCACCAGCGGGATCGCCGGATAAAGCACCATGTAGCCGATGGCCCAGATGATGGTGAGATAGAACGTCCACAGCCACCAGCGCGGCAGCGGGTTGTTCAACTCGCGGATCCCGTCCCAGGAATGTCCGGTCGTCTCGACGCCGGAGACTTCATCAACGTGTTTCTCGGACATATCTCAGTCCTCCTCTTTAAAGGGAATATTCTTGGCGTCTTCGGCGGACTTGCGCGCGCCGGGACGCAACAGAAAGAGGATGACGCCCACGAAGACGACAACGAGGAACACAAGCCCCCAGCTGTCGGCAAACTGGCGCATCGCCGTGTAGGTTTCCATTGCTATGGTCTCCTTTCTCAGCGGTATCCTGCAGCTTCGTCATAGGTCGAGAAGTCGACCAATGTTCCAAGCATCTGCAGGTACGCCACCAGGGCATCCATTTCGGTGAGCGCCGAGGGATCGCCGTCGAAATCTCCGAGCTTGGCCTTGGGATAGCGCTCTTCGATTCCGGACCAATCCGCGTCGGGATCCGCCTGGGCCACGAGATCGGCCTCGGCGTTCTCGATCATCTCCTCGCTGTAGGGCACGCCGAGCATGGCATTTGCCTTCAGGTCGGCGGTGATGTTGGCCACCTCGAGCGGGGTCGTCGCCAGGAACGAGTAGCTCGGCATGATTGATTCCGGCACCACCGAGCGCGGCTCGATGAGGTGCTGGACATGCCATTCGTTCGAGTAGCGGTCGCCGACGCGGGCGAGGTCGGGCCCCGTCCGCTTCGAGCCCCACTGGAACGGATGGTCGTACATCGATTCCGCCGCAAGGCTGTAGTGGCCGTAGCGCTCGACCTCGTCGCGGAACGGACGGATCATCTGGCTGTGGCACACGTAGCAGCCCTCGCGGATGTAGATGTTGCGACCGGCGAGTTCCAGCGGTGCGTAGGGCCGCATCCCCTCGACTTCCTCGATGGTGTTCTCGAGGTAGAAGAGCGGTGCGATCTCAACGATGCCGCCGATGGAAACCACCACGAGCGAGCCGACCAGAAGCAGGGTTGCGTTGCGCTCGATGATACCGTGTTTGTCTAGCAGTGACATGGTTCTAGTCTCCTTACTCTGCCGGCTGCATGGCGGGTTCGCTGCCCGGGATCGGGGCCTCGTTCCGCTCATGACCGAGAATGGTCATCAGGACGTTCCACCCCATGATCAGTGCACCCACCAGATAGAGCAGGCCGCCGATCGCGCGCAGAACATAATAGGGGTACATGGCCGCCACGGATTCGGCGAAGGAGTACACCAGGAAGCCCTGATCATTGTACTCGCGCCACATCAGGCCCTGCTGGATACCGGCGACCCAGAGAACCGCCGCGTAGACGACGATGCCGAGAGTGGCCAGCCAGAAGTGCCAGTTGACCAGCCGCAGCGAATACAGCCGCTGACGGCCCCAGAGCTTCGGCACCAGGTAGTAGATTGCGCCGAAGGAGATCATGCCGACCCAGCCCAGAGCGCCGGAGTGGACGTGACCGATGGTCCAGTCAGTGTAGTGGCTCAGCGAGTTGACCGCCTTGATCGACATCATCGGGCCTTCGAAGGTCGACATGCCGTAGAAGGCAACCGCAATCACCATCATCCGGATGATCGGATCGGTGCGGATCTTGTCCCATGCGCCCGAGAGCGTCATCAGGCCGTTGATCATGCCGCCCCAGGAGGGCATCCAGAGCATGATCGAGAACACCATGCCGAGCGTCTGCGCCCAGTCGGGCAGAGCAGTGTAGTGAAGGTGGTGCGGACCGGCCCAGATGTACAGGAAGATCAGCGCCCAGAAGTGGATGATCGACAGCCGGTAGGAATAGACCGGACGGCCGGCCTGCTTCGGAATGAAGTAGTACATCATCCCCAGGAAGCCTGCCGTCAGGAAGAAGCCGACCGCGTTGTGGCCGTACCACCACTGCGTCAGGGCATCCTGAACGCCTGCGAAGGCCGAGTAGCTCTTGATGCCGAGGAAGGACACCGGGATGGCCAGGTTGTTGACCACGTGCAGCATCGCGATGGTGACGATGAAGGCCAGATAGAACCAGTTCGCCACGTAAATGTGGGGTTCCTTGCGCTTGAGCAGGGTTCCCAGAAAGACCGCCAGGTAGGCAACCCAGACGACGGTCAGCCACAGGTCGACATACCATTCCGGTTCGGCATATTCACGGCCCTGGGTGATGCCCAGGAGATAGCCTGTCGCGGCCATGACGATGAACAGCTGGTAGCCCCAGAACACGAACCAGGCGAGATTGCCGCCGAACAGGCGTGCCCGCGTGGTGCGCTGGACGACGTAGAACGAGGTCGCAAGAAGCGCGTTGCCGCCGAAGGCGAAGATAACCGCCGAAGTATGCAGCGGGCGGGTCCGGCCGAAATTGAACCAGGGTTCGATGTTCAGGTCCGGGTAGGCCAGCTGGAACGCGACGACGACGCCCACCAGAAAACCGACAATACCCCAGAAGGTCGTGGCGATCATGCCGTAGCGGACAACCTCGTCGAAGTAGCCCGACTTGTCATCGGCCGATTCGCCGGTTGGTGTTGAGAACTGGATGCGCCGCAGCAACAGCACGGTGCTCACCAGAAGAACGAAGAACAGGACCGCCATATGGGCCGCGAACAGGTCGTCCTTGGCGAAAGCCACGCCGAGCAACGCCAGGAAGGCGCCTATGCCCACGGCGATTGTTTCGAAAGCATATTTCATTGTTGGTATCCCCCAGGGGTATTAAACGAACCGGAATGAAGACCGTCGCGCCCGCCCCCTTAAGGCCACGCGCGCAATTCCATCAGGCTGCGGCACAAATCGCAGAGCCTGAACCGAATCGCCTTGATTTAGGTCAAGGACGCCCCGACAGACCGCCACTACCGTCAGGAGGCAGAGGGACGCAACACAAGACAAAGAAAACGCTCTGTGACTGGGATGAGAAGCGCATGACGGACAATGCCACAATCAAGCTCTCGCACGGAGAGGATCCGATTGCCGCCCTGCGCAAGGCGCACAAGGATCAGTTGCTGCTTTGCGACCGACTCGAGGAAATCGCCGATTCGCTGCCTGACGGAATCAACCGCCAGAAATGCATGTATGCCGCCCGTGCCCTGGGGCCGATGATCAGGGGCGTTCACCGGTTCGAGGAGGACATCGTCTTTCCGATGATCGCCGAGCGCCTGTCCTGCGATGGCAATATCAAGATCACCCTCGATCGCCTGCGCTTCGAACATTGCGAAGACGAGTGCTTTGCAGAGGAGCTCACCGAAGCGCTTCATGCGCTCGGCAGCGGTGACCGCAACGTCAACATAGAAGCCGTCGGCTACATGCTGCGCGGCTTCTTCGAGGCCATGCGCCGCCACATCGCCTTCGAAAGCGAAATGCTGCTGCCCATGAGCAATATCGCGCATCCCGGGCTGGCCATGGGAAAAGCCTCCGGCCACAACGTTTCCTGAAAAACCCGTCTCAGGCATGTATGCCGAAAAACCGGGAACCGGTGCCGCTTTTGTCGAGGCCAGGTGAAAGGCCGGCCACCGATTCGCCGCGGGGCACAACCTCTCTAGATCGCATTTTTCCGCGCATCGGCACATTGGCTGCACGATCCTGTGGACAAGTGTGGACAACGGGCACAACATTGAGACTTTCGCGAGTCGCTTCGGGATTGGGCTGGCCATGCGATGACACGGCCAACCACTATCGTTAAGCAGGCCCCCGCACGCATCACGCTCAGGACACTTGAAACAATGAACGACGCCGCCCGAAAGCTTCAGCCGGTTCCATCAGGAGCGGAGAAAAGCCAGCTTTTTCGCGAGGCGCCTTCCAATATCGAGGCCGAACAAGCGCTTCTGGGCGCAATGCTCGTCAACAATGATGCGTTCTACCGTGTTTCGGACTTCCTGAAGCCGACCCATTTCCAGGAGCCCCTGCACCGCAAGATCTACGAGGTCGGCGGCGACATTATTCGCATGGGCAAGACCGCCAACCCGGTGACGATCAAGACGTTCCTGCCCGCCGACGCGAAGGTCGGCGACATGACGGTGGCGCAGTATCTTGCCCGGCTTGCGACGGAAGCCGTCACCATCATCAATGCCGAGGACTACGGCCGCGCGATCTACGATCTGGCCCTGCGACGCTCGCTGATCTCGATCGGCGAGGACATGGTCAACATTGCCTATGACGCGCCGCTCGACATGCCGCCGGGCACGCAGATCGAGGACGCCGAGCGGCGGCTTTTCGAGCTGGCCGAAACCGGCCGCTACGATGGCGGCTTCCAGTCCTTCAACGACGCGGTATCGCTTGCCATCGACATGGCGGGCGCCGCCTATCAGCGCGACGGCGGACTGTCGGGCATTTCCACCGGCATCTCCTCGCTCGACGCGCGGATGGGCGGGCTCCAGCCCTCCGACCTTATCATCCTCGCCGGCCGTCCCGGCATGGGCAAAACCTCGCTTGCGACCAATATCGCCTTCAACATTGCCCAGGCCTACGAGGGCGAAGTCCAGGCGGACGGGTCGATGAAAGCCAAGAACGGCGGCGTGGTCGGCTTCTACTCACTGGAAATGTCAGCCGAGCAGCTGGCCACACGTATCATTTCCGAGCAAACCGAGATCTCCTCCTCGAAAATCCGGCGCGGCGAAATCACCGAGGCCGATTTCGAGAAGCTGGTCGGCTGTTCCCAGATGATGCAGAAGATCCCGCTCTACATCGACCAGACCGGTGGCATCTCGATCGCCCAGCTTTCCGCCCGAGCCCGCCGCCTCAAGCGGCAGCGCGGACTGGATGTGCTGGTGATCGACTACGTTCAGCTGATGACCGGCTCGGGCAAGTCGAGCGACAACCGCGTGCAGGAGATCACCCAGATCACCACCGGTCTCAAGGCGCTCGGCAAGGAACTGAACGTTCCCATCATCGCGCTTTCCCAGCTCTCGCGTCAGGTGGAAAGCCGCGACGACAAGCGCCCGCAGCTCTCCGACCTGCGTGAATCGGGCTCGATCGAGCAGGACGCGGACGTGGTGCTGTTCGTGTATCGCGACGAGTACTACGTCAAGAATTCCGAGCCGCGCCGCACCGCCGACGAAATTGCCGCCGACATCAAGACGCCGGAATATCTGGCCTGGGAAGAAAAGATGATGAAGGCGCGCGGGACCGCCGATGTGATCATCGCCAAGCAGAGGCACGGCCCTACCGGGACCGTTCCGCTCGCCTTCCATGCGGAATATACCCGCTTCTCGGATCTGGCGGATTCGTCCTATGCCCAGTTCATTCATGACGAATAGGGCGGGTTGAGTGTCGCTGCCCGAACATGAAGCCGATGCCGGTGCTGCCACCACGCGGCTGTCGGTCGACCTCGATGCACTGGCCGGGAACTGGCGAACCATGCGCGATCTGTCCGGGGGCGCCCGCTGCGGCGCCGCGGTCAAGGCCAACGCCTACGGCACCGGCGCCGAACGGGCAGCCCCCCGTCTGGCGCGTGAGGGCTGCCGGGATTTTTTCGTTGCCGACGCCAATGAAGGGGCCCGCCTGAGACCCTTTTTGCCGGGAGCACGCATCTTCGTTCTCAATGGCGTTTTTGACGGCTCCTTCAGCCAGATCCTCGCCCATGACCTGATCCCGGTGATCAATTCGCCGGAACAGGCCTCCTTCTGGACCGGGAACGGGAGCGGTCGGCCGCATGCACTGCATGTCGACACGGGAATGAACCGGCTTGGCCTGACGCCGGAACAGGCGGCCGAACATGCCCGGGCCGCAGGCGATGCGCCCGTTCTGCTGATGAGCCATTTCGCCTGCGCCGACGAGCCGGAGCACCCCCTGAACGCGCGCCAGATTGAAGCTTTCCGGCAGGTCCAGGTTCTGTTTCCCGGCGTCGAGGCGAGCCTCGCCAATTCCGCCGGCATCCTTCTGGACCCGAGCGCGCATCACCAGCTGACCCGTCCGGGCATCGCCCTTTACGGCGCAAATCCGGTGAACGGGTCTGACAGGGAATTGCGCTGCGTGGTCACTGCCGAAACCCGGATCCTGCAAATCCGCCACGCCAAGGCCGGCGAGCCGGTGAGCTATGGCGCGGCTCATGTGCTGACCCGGGACAGCCGCATCGCCGTTTGCGGTGTCGGCTATGCAGACGGGTTTCACCGCTCGGGCTCGGGTACGGGCGTGCCCTTGCGCTCGGCAGTCCCGAATGGCGCCTTTGGCGCAATCGGGGGCATGCGCGTGCCCGTGATCGGCAAGATCACCATGGACCTGACCATGTTCGACGTGACCGATGTGGCCGAAGACACCGTTGGCCCCGGCGACTGGATCGAAATCCTGGGGCGCACCATTCACCTGAACGAGGCTGCCGATGCGGCGGGCACCATCAGCTATGAACTGCTGACCTCGCTGGGAAAGCGCCATGCCCGCATTTATCAAGACTGAAACCGGTCGAGCCCGCTAAGGAGAATCGCGACCACAAACCGCGCCCGGGTCTCGGTGATGGCCGGTCGCATCCGTGCGATGACATAGGGATCGCGAAACATACGCGTCGCATCTCCGAATGCGGTCGCAGCCGCTTCGACATCTCCCTTGCCCAGCCTCTCACGCATCAGATCGATCAATACGGACTCCATGTCCCGGACATGAGCCATAGCCACGGAAGGGTGCTCGGCGGCAAGGTTGAGATAGGCCTGGAACAGTTCGGAGTCTTCGTCATATTGCGCGCATTTGATCCGCATCTGGACCAGCACGAATGATTCGAGGCGGCTTTCCACCGGGTCCACAGATGTCGACAGCGTTTCGACAGCTTCGGTTACCTTGGCGAACCAGACATCCGCCATCGCCGCAACCAGCGCGTCCTTGTTTGCAAAGAAACGATAGGCATAGGACTGAGACATCCCGGCTTCCGCAGCGACATCGGACATGACCAGCCTCCGGCCGCGGTTGGCGCGCAGGATTTTTTCGGCGGACTTGATCAGTAGCGCCCTGCGTTCGTCTTCGTCGGGCTTCGGTCGAACCATGTCAGACCCAGCGCCGCGTTTGAGCCCTATAACGTGCATATTCATGCCCGAAGGCCCGCGCCGCAGCCCTTTCCTCAAAGGGAATGTACCAGAAGCTGGCGAACAGGAAAAAAACGAGCGGCGCAATAAACCCGGCCGCATAGCCTGCAAGCAAAGCCGTCCCAGACAGCAACAAAAGAAAACCAAGATACATCGGATTTCGGCTGAAGGCGAAGGGACCGTCAGTGACCAACCGGTCCGGGGTGCCGAAGGTCATCACATTTGTTTTGGCCCGCCGGAATGCGAGACGGGCCGAAACAAGTAGATAGAGGCCGGCAATCAGCGGGATCAGTCCAATCAGGACGGCGGGCCGATCAAGAAGCTGCGGACCGAGATCGGCTAGAAATACAGCCTTGATGGCGATGATCAGAACAATCACATGGATTGGTGGAAGCGCGAGCATCTTCATCTCCTTTAGTGATAATTGAAGCTTAATTATTATTTATCATTTTTCCGGATCTGACAAGACCCGGCATCGTTCTCCGACAGATGCGGAGCCAGATCATCAAGCCGTCTTGGCGTGGAGGGCGTCCCGTTGCATGTTTGCCGGCATCTTATAGGGTTGACCGAGCCGAAGAACAAACAGTGGACAAAACGGTCCGTTCCTGACAAACCGGCCTGAGAAGAAAAGGAAGATCTCTTGGCCAAACCACGCACCCAATTCGTCTGTCAGGCCTGTGGCACGGTTCACGCACGCTGGGCCGGAAAATGCGATGGCTGCGGCGAATGGAACACCATCGTGGAGGACGATCCGTCTTCGGGTGTCGGCGGCGGACCCGGCACGGCTGCGCGCAAGGGCCGTCCCGTCGCACTCGCAAGCCTCTCGGGAGAAATCGAGGAAGCGCCGCGAATTCCCACGAAAATCAGCGAGCTCGACCGCGTCACCGGCGGCGGCTTTGTCCGCGGCTCTGCGGTGCTGGTCGGCGGCGACCCGGGAATCGGCAAATCCACCCTGCTGATGCAGGCCGCAGCGGCACTCGCCAGGCAGGGCCACCGGGTGATCTATGTCTCCGGCGAAGAGGCGGTGGCGCAGGTGCGGCTTCGCGCCCAGCGGCTTGGCGCGGCGGATACGGGCGTGCTGCTTGCCGCCGAAACCAATGTCGAGGACATTCTGGCGACGCTCGCGGACGGCAAGCGCCCGGATTTCGTGATCATCGATTCCATTCAGACGCTGTGGAGCGACCTCGCCGGCTCCGCACCGGGCACAGTGACCCAGGTCAGGACCGGCGTTCACTCCATGGTGCGGTTCGCAAAACAGACAGGGGCAGCCATGGTCCTGGTCGGCCACGTCACCAAGGACGGCCAGATTGCAGGCCCCCGCGTGGTCGAGCACATGGTCGACGCGGTACTTTATTTCGAGGGCGACCGCGGGCATCACTACCGCATTCTGCGAACCGTCAAGAACCGGTTCGGCGCCACCGACGAGATCGGCGTGTTCGAAATGTCCGACAAGGGTCTGCGCGAAGTCGGAAATCCCTCGGAACTGTTTCTCGGCGAACGCAACGCGAAGGCTCCCGGTGCGGCGGTGTTCGCGGGCATCGAAGGCACCCGGCCCGTATTGGTCGAGGTTCAGGCGCTTGTAGCGCCTTCAAGCCTCGGAACACCGCGCCGTGCCGTTGTCGGTTGGGATTCCGCGCGGCTTTCCATGATCATCGCGGTCCTTGAAGCCCATTGCGGCGTGCGGCTTGGAAGCCATGACGTCTACCTCAATATTGCCGGCGGCTACCGGATTGCCGAACCGGCGGCTGACCTGGCCGTAGCGGCCGCCCTTGTTTCCTCGCTTGCCGGGCTTGCCCTTCCCGCCGATTGCGTCTATTTCGGCGAAGTCAGCCTGTCGGGGGCCATCCGACCGGTCGCGCAAACCGGTTTGCGGCTCAAGGAGGCCGAGAAGCTGGGATTTGCCAGCGCGGTGTTGCCATCGGGCTCGGCGGACCTGCCTTCCAGTCGGGGTGCGGGACTGGCGCAGATCGAAGGTCTTCCGGATCTGGTGGTCCGCATCGCAGGATCGAAGGCCGCCAGTCTGACCGAAGGTGACGAGGACTAAACTCATTTCGGCCCATCCGGGAGCCCTAAGCGGTGACCGGGGGCGGAGCCCGAACGGAACGCGACCCAATGCCCATTACCCTTCTTGACGGCATCCTGCTTGCCATAACGCTGTTTTCGGCGGTGCTCGCCATGGTGCGCGGGTTCTCGCGCGAGGTTCTGGCCGTTGCATCATGGATTGCAGCGGCAGCGGCGGCCTATCTGCTTTACGATTTTCTCACCCCGTTCGCGCTGCAGTACACGTCGTCCGAAAAGATCGCCATGATCGGCTCGGCTGCGGTGATTTTCATCATCGCGCTGATCGTCGTGTCCTACATCACCATGCGCATTGCGGATTTCATCATCGACAGCCGTATCGGCGCGCTCGACCGGACCCTCGGCTTTGTGTTCGGCGCTGCCCGTGGCGTCCTGCTGGTGGTCGTGGCGATGCTGTTCTTCAATTGGCTGGTGGCGGCTCCAAAGCAGCCGGAATGGGTGGCGACGGCGAAATCCAAGCCGATGCTCGATTCCCTGGGTATGCGTCTTGTGAACATGTTGCCTGACGATGCCGATGCGACCATTCTAGAGCGTCTGCGCGGCGACGGTTCGGACGAACCGGTCGCCGAGGACGCGACCGCGACCAGCGGTTGACGGTTTGCCGGTCGGGATGATTCCGGCCGGTCTGTTGGAAAAGGTCCGACGACATGACTGACACTGGATCACCTGACTCCGGTTCCCCTGCTGCGCACCATGACGATCCGGGCCATTCCGGCGGCTGCAGCACGGCGCCCGAGGCCTCACAGCACGATTTGACCGCGCCCGAGGGCGAGGCAGACTGTTTTCACGACGAGTGCGGTGTTTTCGGAATCTTCGGCAAGCCCGATGCCGCGGCGGTGGTCACCCTCGGATTGCATGCGCTCCAGCACCGCGGCCAGGAGGCGGCGGGGATCGTGTCGTTCAACGGCAACCAGTTTTCGGTCGAACGCCATGTCGGCCTGATCGGCGACACCTTCACCAAGCGCTCCGTGATGGATCGCCTGCCCGGTGACCGCGCCATCGGCCACACGCGCTACTCGACGACGGGCGGCGAAGGCCTGCGCAACGTGCAGCCGTTCTTTGCCGAATTCGCCGGAGGCGGGTTCGCGATCGCCCACAACGGCAACATCACCAACGCGCTCACTGTCCAGCGCGAACTGCAAAAACGCGGTTCGATTTTCTCGTCCACCTCCGACACGGAAACCATCCTCCATCTAATCGCTGTCAGCGAGAAGTCGCGGATCGTTCCCAAGTTCATTGACGCGATCAGCCGGCTCGAAGGCGCCTATTCGCTGGTCGGCCTGTCGGAAAAGAAGATGATCGGCGCGCGTGATCCGCTCGGCATCAGGCCCTTGTGCATCGGGGATCTCGACGGGGCCTATATCCTGGCATCGGAGACGTGCGCGCTCGACATCATCGGTGCCCGGTTCGTCCGCGATGTGCAGCCCGGCGAAGTGGTCGTGATCACCGGCAAGGGCATCGAGAGCCACTTTCCGTTTGAGAAGCAGGCCCCGCGGCTTTGCATTTTCGAGTATGTCTATTTTGCCCGGCCGGATTCGACCATCGAGAACCGGAATGTCTACGATGCGCGGAAGCGGATCGGAGAGGAACTCGCCAAGGAATGCCCGGTCGATGCGGACGTGATCATTCCCGTGCCCGATTCCGGCACGCCCGCCGCCATCGGCTTCGCGCAGCAGGCCAATCTGCCGTTTGAACTCGGCATCATCCGGAACCACTATGTGGGCCGGACCTTCATCGCCCCCTCTTCCGCGATCCGGCACATGGGCGTGAAACTCAAGCTCAATCCCAACAGGAAGATGATCGAGGGCAAGCGCGTCGTGCTCGTCGATGATTCCATCGTCCGGGGCACCACCAGCCAGAAGATCGTTCAGCTGGTTCGAGAGGCCGGCGCGCGCGAGGTGCACATGCGCGTGGCGTCGCCGCCGACCATGTCATCCTGCTTCTACGGCGTCGACACGCCGGAAAAATCGCAGTTGCTGGCTTCGCGCATGTCTGTCGAGGCGATGGCGGATTTCATCCGGGTCGACAGCCTCGGCTTCGTATCGATCGACGGGCTTTATCGCGCCGTACGGGAACCCGGCCGCAATGCCGAATGCCCGCAGTTCTGCGATGCCTGCTTTACCGGCGATTACCCGACAGTCCTGACCGATCAGGAAGATCTCGACAATGTCCGCAGCCTCTCGCTGCTGGCCAACAACGGATAAGTTTTCAGCATGGCATCTCTCGAAGGACGCACAGCGCTCGTGACCGGCGCTTCCCGTGGCATTGGCTACTGGACCGCGCTCGCACTCGCCAAACAGGGCGCCCACGTGATCGCCGTCGCCCGCACGACCGGCGGGCTCGAGGAACTAGACGACGAGATCCAGGCGGCCGGTGGCAGTGCCACGCTCGTGCCGATGGACCTGACCGACATGCCCGCCATCGATCGTCTCGGCGGCGCCATCAACGAGCGCTGGGGCAGCCTCGACATTCTGGTCGCAAATGCGGGTGTTCTGGGAACCATCTCACCTGTCGGCCATGTGGAAGCCAAGGTGTTCGACAAGGTGATGGCGATCAACGTCACAGCCACATGGCGGGTCATCCGCTCGGTCGAGCCGCTCCTGCTCAAGTCCGACGCCGGACGAGCGGTCATCATTTCCTCAGGCGTCGCCCATTCCGCACGCGCCTTCTGGGGACCCTATGCAGCCTCCAAGGCCGCGGTGGAGACGCTTGCCCGGGTCTGGGCCCAGGAAACCCGCAAGGCAGCACTCAACATCAACTCCTTCGACCCCGGCGCCACCCGCACGGCGATGCGCGCGCAGGCGATGCCGGGCGAAAATCCCGAGACGCTCCCCCATCCCTCGGAGGTCGCCGAAAAGATCGTGCCGCTTTGCCTGCCGGACTGCACGGAATCCGGCCGCCTCTATCGCGCGGCAGAAGGGCGTTTCTTCGATTACCGCCTGCCGGAGTAATCCGGAGAGACCGAACAGCGGCCCCTTCCCTCCGTTCTAAAAGCACCTTAGGCTTCGTTCCGGGAGACACGGAGAACGGCCCCGCCCGTTCCTCCGGCAGGAACGGCGAGGAGGCTTCATGGGCGGCTTGGCGGCAACACTGGTTGTTTTTGCACTGGCGGCTTTCCTGTTTGCGGGTTACCGCGTGGCCGGCCATCGCGGGATCTCCTGGGTGCAAGCCCTTGCATTGCTTAAATTCAGGGCTCTATTCCGCCTTGAGCTTCCGGCCGAAGACGGGGAAGAAGACGCGACCGCGCAGGCGGGCCGCGCGGTGATCCACATCTACTCCCGGCAATCTGCCCTCGACGTTGCGGTCCTGTGGAGCCTGCTTGGCCGCAATTGCCTTCACTTTCTCGCCTCCGCCGACCGCACCTCCGCAAGCCTTTTCGGCTTCCGGTTACTGGCCCGGACCGCCGATCTCGATGCGGCCGGCGATCTTGAGAATGCGCTCGCCGACGGCAGGTCCGTCACGATTCCGTTTCCTCCCGATATCGAACCTTCTGCCGAAACCCTGGGCCGTTACGCGACGCTGGCGGAACTCGCCGGAAAATACGGAGCCCTGGTCAAGGCGTGGCATGTGCGCGGTTCCGTTCACTCCATCTGGTCTGCCCGTCCGAAGACGGAGGCCCCGAGACGGATGTTGCCGAGATTCAGGCTCGCATGCTCGGACACGTTCGATCCGGCTGATCCAGCTCTGCCGGCCAACGGGGCGACCGATCCTCAGAACCGGGACCGCATCCACGACCTTCTTGCCGAGGCGCGGTTTCAAAGCAACGATCTGGAACGCACCCTGTTTCTTGCTTTCCGTGACGCGGCAGACCGTTATGGCAAGGAAGGTGCAGTGCTGGAGGATGCGCTCGGCGGCAAGCTCACCTACAAGCGGATTCTCGTGGGAGCCCGGGCGCTGGGCAGGCGATTTGCAGGCATGAGCGAACCGGGCGAGGCGCTTGGGGTACTGCTTCCCAATGCCAACGCCGTGATCGTGACACTTCTGGCAATCCAGTCCGCGGGACGCGTGGCGGCGATGCTCAATTACACCGCCGGGCCGGCCGCGATCGTCTCGGCGCTTTCAACCGCCCGGGTACGGACGGTGCTTGCGAGCCGGGCTTTCATCGAAAAAGCGGGCCTCGAAACCGTGGTCTCCGCTATTGAGAAAGCCGGCGTCACAATCGTCTGGCTCGAAGACCTGCGTGAAACCATCGGGCCGGTGGAAAAGGTGCTCGCATTTATCAACTGGCGGCGCCCGTTGCGCCGGACCGAGCCCGGCGATCCGGCGGTCATCCTTTTCACGTCGGGTTCGGAAGGAACGCCCAAGGGCGTAGTGCTGTCACACAGGAACATTCACGCCAACGCCGCGCAGGCCGAGGCCCGGATCGATATCTCGGTGAAGGACAGGCTGTTCAACGTCCTGCCGGTATTTCATTCCTTCGGCCTGACCGGCGGCGCGATCCTTCCGCTGCTTTATGGCGTACGACTGTTCTTCTACCCCTCACCCCTGCACTACCGGATCATTCCCGCCGTCGCGCGCGAGGTGCGGCCGTCGATCATGTTCGGCACCGATACCTTTCTTGCTGGCTACGCACGCACCGCCAAGGAGAACGATTTCGCCAGCCTCCGGCTGATCGTTGCGGGCGCCGAGGCGGTTCGCGCAGAGACGCGAAGGATATATGACGAGCGCTTCGGAGCGAGCATCCTGGAAGGATTCGGTA
The DNA here is from genome assembly GCA_965230055.1 of Hoeflea sp. Lineage (GTDB taxonomy): Bacteria > Pseudomonadota > Alphaproteobacteria > Rhizobiales > Rhizobiaceae > Hoeflea. Next base: position 115,630 of record OZ245939.1, read on the forward strand.
TGACCGAGGCAGCCCCGGTGGCGGCGGTCAATTCCTCCAGCCATTCCAGGGAAGGGACAGTGGGCAGGTTGCTGCCCGCCATGGCGTTGCGCCTGGAGCCTGTCGAGGGCATTGACGAGGGGGGCCGTCTTTTCGTTTCGGGACCCAACGTGATGCTGGGTTACATGCTCGCCGACGCGCCGGGGGTGCTGCAGCCGCTGACCGGCGGGTGGCACGATTCCGGCGACATTGTCACCGTCGACGAGGACGGTTTCATCGCCATTCGCGGCCGGGCCAAGCGTTTTGCAAAAATTGCCGGCGAAATGATCTCGCTTGGCGCCGTGGAAATGATGGTTCAGAACCTGTGGCCCGAGGACGTCCATGCGGCCGTCGCCGTCGAGGACAGCCGCAAGGGCGAGCGCATCGTGCTGGTGACCACCCGCATGCCTGCGCTTCGCGAGGAGTTGCGGGAATATTCGAAACGCTTCGGAGCCACCGAGCTGATGGTGCCGGGAGAGATCATCAATGTTCCCGAGATACCGGTTCTCGGTTCCGGCAAGACCGATTATGTCAGCGCGCAGAAGATCGCCGACGAATGGGTCAGCAGCCACCGCGCCGGACGCACTGGCGGCTCTACACAGTAACAGCGATCAGGAGGGGTCACCTGGTTTGTCGTGACCGGTTTCGGCCGGTTCGGTTTCAGGCTTCGGCGCAGCCGCGCCGTACTTCTTGGACCAGGCCCTCGCCCCGAACGGTAGCGAAATCAGGTAGCCGATTGCGGTCAGGGTCAGCGTTTCCCAGGTGAAACTCATCAACAGCGACACATAGACGACCGCCACCAGAATGAATGGCATCACGAGGTCACGTCGCACACCGCCGCCGGAGCCCTTGCCCGAATAGACCGGAACGCGGCTCACCAGCAGGAACCCGATGAACATGGTGTAGGCGGCGGCCAAGAAACCGGTGGTGCGGTCGATCGGCAGTCCCAAAAACCCGAAATAGATCGGAAGCAACACAAGCAGCGCGCCCGCCGGTGCCGGTACCCCAACGAAATAATAGCTTTCCCATGCCGGCTTGATGCCGCGTTCGGAGATCACGTTGAACCGCGCAAGCCTGAGCGCTGCCGCAATGGCATAGACGATGGCCGCGATCCAGCCGAAGGAGCGCGCCTGGTCAAGAATGAAGACATAGAGGACCAAGGCCGGCGCCACACCGAAATTGACGATGTCGGCAAGCGAATCCATCTGGGCGCCGAATTTCGACTGCGCCTTGAGAAGCCGCGCCACACGCCCGTCTATCCCGTCCAGGAATGCAGCGATAAGAACCATTGCGACCGCCAGTTCGAAGCGGTTTTCAAAGGCCAGCCGGATACCTGTCAGACCGGCACAGATCGCAAGCACCGTGATCAGGTTGGGGACCAGCATCCGGAACGGGATCTCGCGCAAACGAGGCCCCCGGCCCGACCTCTCGGCCTCCGGTTCATCATAGGGTGGAAACGGCGTCTGCATTGTCGAGATCCCTTCCTCCGGCAAGCCGGGTTCAATCGCGGCGGCTGACGACCGGGCCCTTGGCCGAACCGAACTCGGCCAGCATGGTTTCGCCCGCAATCGCGGTCTGTCCGATACTCACCAGCGAACGCGCGCCCGCAGGCAGGAACACATCGAGCCGGGAGCCGAAACGGATGAGGCCGAATCGTTCGCCGGCGTCGAGGATTTCGCCTTCCTCCGACCAGCAGAGAATCCTGCGCGCCACGAGCCCCGCAATCTGGACAACACCGATCTCGCCATGACGTTCCGTATCGATGACGATTCCGCTGCGCTCGTTCTCGCTGCTCGCCTTGTCGAGCTCGGCATTGAGAAAGGAGCCCTTCGAATAGACCTTGCGGGCCACACGGCCGGCAACAGGCGCACGGTTCACATGGCAATCGAACACATTCATGAACACCGAGATGCGCAGCATCTCGTCATCGCCGAGGCCGAGTTCTTCCGGCGGCTTCATCCGGACCACGGAGGAGACCCGGCCGTCAGCCGGGCTTACAACGATGTCGTCATCAAGTGGCGTCACGCGTTCGGGGTCACGGAAGAAGTAGGCGCACCATGCGGTCAGCACCATCCCGATCCAGAACAACGGATCGGCGATCAACCCCAAAAGAACCGAAACACCGAAAAAGATGGCAACGAACCGGTAGCCTTCGCGGTGAACGGGAACCAGCGCATTGCGAACGCTGTCAATGATGCTCATGTCTGGAATCCTTGAACTGTGTGAGAGCACTGCCCTGCATGTGGGCCGTCACTAGCGCAATTTCACCGTCAGCGGAAACTTTTTGAGCCGAAATCTGCCAATATCCGGCGGCGAGACGCGTCAGGCCTCGTCTGGATCGGCAATCCGCCGCCGGTCGAATATGCCGTATTCGTCGGCTTCACGCATGCGCTTGAGCTGCTCTTCGGCTTCGGTGGCCTCGCGCTGGCGATCCCACATCGAAGCGTAAAGCCCTTTCTGCGCGAGAAGTTCGGCATGCCGGCCACGCTCGGCAATCACCCCGTCCTTCAAAACGATGATCTCGTCAGCGCTCACAACCGTCGAGAGCCGGTGCGCGATAACCAGTGTGGTCCTGCCCTTGGACACGAAATCGAGCGCCGCCTGGATTTCCTGTTCGGTGGCGGTATCGAGCGCCGATGTCGCCTCGTCGAGGATCAGGATCGGGGGCGCCTTGAGGATCGTGCGTGCAATCGCGACCCGCTGCTTTTCGCCGCCCGAAAGCTTCAGCCCGCGCTCGCCGACCATCGACTCGAAGCCCTCCGGAAGGCTCTCGATGAACCCGCTGATCTGAGCCAGTTCCGCGGCCTTGCGAACCTCCTCGTCACTCGCACCAACCCGCCCGTAGCGGATGTTGTAGGCGATCGTGTCATTGAACAGGACCGTATCCTGGGGAACCATGCCGATGGCGGCGCGCAGGCTCTTTTGCGTGACCTGGGAGACGTCCTGTCCGTCAACAGAGATGCTGCCCGACTGTATGTCGTAAAACCGGTACAGCAGCCGGGAGATCGTTGACTTGCCGGCGCCGGACGGCCCCACGATGGCGATGGTCTTGCCCGCAGGAACCTCAAACGAGATCCCCTTGAGAATCGGCCTGGCGGGATCGTAGCTGAAGCTGACATTGTCGAATCGGATCGTCCCGCTTTTGACGTCCAGTGACGCCGCGTCCGGCGCATCGCGGACCTCTGGTTCCACGTCGAGCAGTTCGAACATTTGCTCGATGTCGGCAAGCCCCTGACGGATTTCCCGGTAAACAAAGCCGATAAAGTTCAGCGGTACCGACAATTGCATCAGCATGGCGTTGATGAAGACGAAATCGCCGATGGTCTGATCGCCGCGCTGAACGGCCAAGGCCGACATCACCATCATCACCATCATGCCGATGCCGAATATCACGCCCTGACCCATGTTGAGCCAGCCGAGCGACGTCCAGACCTGGGTCGCCGAGCGCTCGTACCCGGCCATCGAGGCATCGAAGCGGCGCGACTCCATGTCCTCATTGCCGAAATACTTGACGGTTTCGAAGTTGAGCAGCGAGTCCACCGCCTTGGTGTTGGCGTCGGTGTCCGAGTCGTTCATTGCCCGGCGAATGCCGATGCGCCAGTCGGAGGCGCGGATCGTGAACCAGATGTAGAGCCAGACCGTGATCGCGGTGACGAGCACATAGGTCCAGCCATAGGCAAAGCCGAAGATGATGGCCGTGAGGGCAAACTCGATGAGTGTCGGGACGGTGTTGAGGATCGTGAAGCGGACGATGATCTCGATGCCCTTGGTGCCACGCTCAATGATCCGCGAAAGACCGCCGGTGCGCCGCTCGAGGTGAAACCGGAGCGACAGCTCGTGCATGTGCACGAAGGTTTTGTAGGCCAGTTGCCGGACGGCGTGCTGCCCGACCCGGGCGAACAGCGCGTCGCGCAACTGGTTGAAGCCCCACTGCACCAGGCGAACCACATTGTAGGCAATGACCAGAAGCACCGGAGTGGCGAGCGCCATCGGCAACCAGCCCGGCGTTGCCAGTTCACCGTTGAGCGCATCCGTGGCCCATTTGAAGAAATAGGGTACGGTGATCAGCACGACCTTCGACAAAAGCAGAAAGAGTGTGGCCCAAACCACCCGCCCCTTCAGATCGGGCCGGTCCGACGGCCACATGTAGGGCCAAAGATTCTTGAGCGTGCCGAGGGGATTTCCCTGATCGGCGGAAACTGTCTTGGAAGCCAAATTCAATCGTCCTTGTTGTCGCCGTCCGGCGTATCCGTCTCCGTCAGTGAAGACGGCATGTTTTCAGCGCAGCCCTGCGGGGAAGGATCGACGTCCCCGCAGCAGCCGCGAATTGTGAGCCCGATCTCGCTTGCCAGGTCATCAAGCACATCGGCATTGACGCGGTAGCATGAACGGGGTCTTTCCGTCCGGTAGCTGACCAGACCGGCATCGACGAGCACCTTGAGATGCTGGGAAACCGTCGATTGCGCCATTCCGACCCTGGAGACCATCTCCTTGACGCAGCAACTGGGGGCAGACCCGATATGCCGTAAAAGCCGCAGCCGCACCGGATGCGCAAGGGCGGCAAGCTTCCGCGCCACATGCGCGTCACGGCTTTCACAATGGGAGGCTGAGCTGTTCATCGTTAATCGGCGATAAACGATGAACTACCCGACGTCAAGTGCCGTGGCATGTTTCGAACAGCTTGCGGCGTGCTGTCAGTTCACACTTGGCGAAGACAGGGATGCGGCCAGCGGTCGCGCCTCCTGAATCGCCGTACGCAGCCGTGATTACCCGGGCGCCAAGGTGCCCGGACAATCGGACACCACGCCGATGGGACACCCCCGCGGAGCTGCAGCGAAGAGGCTCAGTCCCCCAGGATTCGCTGGCGGTGCAGCTCCTCGGCATTTTCCAATGGCGAATCGGGAACCGAGAACACCTGCCCCGGCTGGATCCGGTCCGGGTTCTCGATCTGCGAACGGTTGGCGAGGTAGATCGTGGTATACCGAACGCCCTGCCCGTAGGTGCGGCGCGATATCTGCCAGAGCGTGTCGCCACGGCGGATGATCACGGCGCCCGGCGCCGAGGCCAGCGGTTCCTGCACAATCGTACGTGGCTCCGTTGACGCCTTGCTGTCAGAGGCCGTGTCCTCATCGGCCGATGCAAGCAATTCGGCCGCCGGCCGGGAAAGCGCGGTACGGGCCTCGCGAAGCATGTCGCGAAGGTTCGCCATTTCGCCTTCGGACATGGCGACCTCCTCTGCCGTGTCGCTCGTTGACCCATCGGCGTCCATCGCAGTCAGCGCCGACTGCGCCTGCAGGCGCATCGACCTGGCGATCTCCCGGGAGTTGGCCTCCGCGTCAGGAGCAAGATCGGCAGTGGAAGCCGCCTTGAGCTTCGCTATGGCGGTCTTTCTGGCCTCGGCAACCGCAGCCGGATCTCCGCCTGCTTCGTCCGACACCATTTCCTCAAGCGCTGAAAGCGCCTCAAAGGCATCTTCGCGCATCTGCGAAAGGCTGGCGATATCGGGAAGAACCATCCGTTCTTCGGTGCCGGTTTCCGCCTGCCCGGACTCCTGAGCGGCGGGCCCGGCATCCGCGGACGAGACCGCAGGATCTGCGACTGCTTCACCGGAAGCAGTCTCTTCCGGCGCGGTCGCGGGCTCAGGATCGGAATTGCTGCTCACCACGCGCGAGGTCTTCGCATCGGCTGACGGTTCAGCCGGTGCGACGGCTGCCAGTGCCTCTCCTTCCGGCCGGTTGAACGGCACGGTCGCCCGCAACATGATGGAGCCGCTTTCAGGGTCCATCAGGTCGGCGTTGATGATGTGATCCCCAACCGACAGATCCACTTCGGCCTCGACAATGAACCGTCCGCTCGAGTCGGCCTCTTCGGTGCCTATGACCTCGCCATCCGCGGAAACCGTCACCGGATAACCCGGGAGCGCGGACCCTGCGATGAAGATCCGTCCGCCCTCGATTTCAACGGCATCGACCCGAACCGTTGCATTGTCCGGCAAGCGGGGCGCGTCTGTATTCCCGGTTTCCGGTGCCAGTGCGGCAACTTCGGTCTCTCCGTCATCAGCCGGCTGGTCTTCGGCCACCTGCCCCTCGGTTGCGGGGTTCTCCGTCGACGCGCCGTCTCCTGGAGCGTCTGAGGCTTCCGCCTGATCGCCGGCCGGTGCCTGACCGCCTGAACCATCCGCCGCGTCCTGCGAGGCAGCGCCCGGATCGACATCAGGAGCCGTTGTGGTCAGCAAGGACGACATCTCGGGCAGCTCCGGCGTTTCGACGGGCGCATCCGCGACATCGGTGGAGGCGGGAGCCGTTGCCACGTCTTCAGAAGATCCGCCGGAGGGTTCGGCACCGGTATCGGCGCCTGCGGACCCTGCCGTTTCGGTTTCAGTCATCTCGGGTGCGGAGGCCGTTTCCACGGCGCCATCACCGCTGGCACTATCGGCGCCGCCGGCACTATCGGCCGCTTCGGTTTCACCGGACACTGCCGTCCCGCCATCGGCCTCAGCCATGTCCGCATCCGGCGCGGCTGGCTGCGCGATGATCCGGCTCGCCTTGCCCGGTGTCGTGACCATGGCCAGAAGCTCGCCGTCGGCATTCTCGGGAACCGAGACAATGGCGACCTCCTCCGACTCGCTGACGTTGCCGTCATCACCGGCCGAGCGCAGCGTAAGCTGGTAGTCGCCGGGCTCCAGCGGTGTATCGAGGATCGCCGCGAAATCGCCGCTCGGACCGACCGATGCCGAAGCAATTTCGGTCTCTCCGTTCATGATGGTCAGTTTGCTGTTCGGCGCTGCCTTACCCGCGATCACGGTGGACCCGTCGGGTTCTACGCGCAGGATGTCGAAGCTCGGCCGCACGTCCGGCTGGTCAAGGCTGGCCACTTCCACCGGTTCATCGGAGGAACCTTCTTCCTCTGCCTGGGCGTTTTCGGCACCAGGAGCCTCCTCATCGGAGATCGCGGCTGCCGGCGCATCTGCGGTATTGCTCTGGCCGGATTCGGTACCGGTTTCCGACACTGGCTCGGTGATGCTGACCGTATCGCGCTCCTTGAGTTGCGGCACGATAAAGAATGCTCCCACCACAATGGCGAAAACCACTCCCAGAAAGGCCATCAGCCCGGCATTCGTTTTCATGTCATTCTGCTCCGTAGATCAGGGATTGCCCCGTCATGCTGGCGAAAACCTATCTGCTTTGGATATTGGGCACAAGAAAAAGCACGGATCGTCCAGGCCCCGGACTTGACCCTTTGGCGGAGGTCATGTCTGGTCTTCTCATGCACACCAAGACAAACCCGATCCGCTCCATCTGCGTCTACTGCGGCTCCCAGCCGGGACGCGATCCGGCATACCGGGATGCCGCCCGCATCCTTGGACATGCGATGGCCGAAAACGGCATCGACCTGGTCTACGGGGGCGGAACCAAGGGGATCATGGGTGCGGTGGCCGACGCCGTGATCGAAGCCGGCGGAAAGACGATCGGGATCATCCCGGAATTCCTGATGGACAAGGAAGCCTCCCGCCAGTCGCTGGAAAAGCTGACCGAACTGCACGTCACGGCTGACATGCATGAACGCAAGCACATGATGTTCGAGCGCGCGGACGCCTTCATCACGCTGCCCGGCGGCATCGGCACGCTTGAGGAAATCATCGAGATCATGACCTGGGCACAGCTGGGTCAGCACACCAAGCCCATGGTTTTCGCCAATGTGGCCGGCTTCTGGAATCCGTTGAACGCGCTTATTACGCACATGACCGGCGAAGGCTTCATCCACACCGCGCATCTGGTGCGCCCGATGGTGATCGACCACGTCGAGGACATCATTCCCGCCATTCTGACCCGTGTCGCCGACACGGGGGACCATGACGGTGAAGCCGAGGTGATCGCCAAGCTTTGAGGGCGTCCGGGGTGCTCCCCAACGGGGAAAGATTGCGCGCCGGAGCCTCCGCGCGCAACGAATTCTCGTCGTCTCAGTGGCCCGGCGTTTGACCGGGCTTGAGCAACGCCGCCGCCCGGCGGGCCTTGCGGCTGCGAAGCAGGGATGAGCTGTAGACCGCAAGCGCGGTCCAGATCAGCACGAAGGCAACCAGCTTGTAGATCCCGAAAGGCTCCTCGAACACAAACACCGCGATGATGAAAATCATCGTCGGCGCGATGTACTGCATGATCCCGATCGTCGACAGCCTGAGCAGTTTCGCACCATTGGCATAGATCATCAGCGGCACGGCGGTCACGAAACCGCAGCCCAGAAGCAGCAGCACGTCGGCAATGCCCGTGTTGCCGAAATGGCCTGCGCCCGCGGCTTCGATGTAGACGATATAGGCTATGGCCGGCGGGGTGAGCATCATCACTTCCAGAAAGAAACCCTGGTTCGGCCCCACGGGGAGCGACTTCTTGAAAAAGGCGTAGAAGCCGAAGCTCAGCGCCAGCCCTACCGAGACCCAGGGCACGCCACCCGAGTCCCACGCCAGCAGCGCAACCGCGACAGCCGCCAGCGCGATGGCCGTTTTCTGCCGGCCATCGAGGCTCTCCTTGAGCAGGACCGCCCCGAGGAAGACCGAGAACAGCGGGTTGATGTAGTATCCAAGAGCGGTTTCGAGCGCGCGGTCAGCCGCAATCGCCCAGACATAAATGCCCCAGTTGACGGTGATCAGCGCAGCCGTCACCGCCGCCATCAACAGGGTGCGCGGGGTACGAAGCGCAATCGAGATGTCCCGCGTCCGGCCGATCAGGATCAGCACAAGCCCGGCGATCGGCAGGGACCAGACCACGCGGTGGGCAACCACTTCGACGGCGGGAATATGCGCCACCGCTTTCATGTAGAACGGCAGAAATCCCCACAACAGATAGGCGGCCAGCGCGAACGCGAAACCGCGCGGCGTGTCTTCGTCAACGGGAAGAGGAAGCGGCTTTGACATGGAACCTCCGGCAACACAGGCGTCGACCCCATAGTCGCCCGGCAACAACAATCACGGTTAGCCGCCGCCCTGCATCAACACAACGCCAGCGAAGCGATCAAATCATCAAAATCGCTTATGGATGACGTTACTCCGCCGCCACGCGGCCTGCCAGTTCGCGGTTCTTCATCAACTTGAAGGTGATCGAGTCCATCAGTGCCTGGAATGAGGCGTCTATGATGTTGTCCGATACGCCCACCGTCCACCAGCGCGCGCCGGTACCGTCGCCAGACTCGATGAGAACCCGGGTCACGGCCTCCGTGCCGCCATTGAGAATGCGCACCTTGTAGTCGACCAGCTCGAGATCCATGATCTCGGATTGATAGACGCCGAGATCCTTTCTCAGCGCGATATCGAGCGCGTTGACCGGACCGTGTCCCTCGGCCACCGACATCGTTTCCACGCCGTCGACCTCAAGCTTGACCACAGCTTCGGAGACCGTCCGCAAATTGCCCATGGCATCGAACCGGCGTTCGACCATGACCCGGAAACTGGTGACCTTGAAATAGTCCGGCACCCGGCCCAGCGTTCTCAGCGCCAGAAGCTCGAAACTCGCATCCGCGCCTTCATAGGCATAGCCCGTGGCCTCGCGCTCCTTGACCAGCGCAATCAGCCGGTCGAGCTTGGGGTCGTTCTTCGCCACCTCGATCCCGCGTTGGCGAAGCGCATTGACGAAGTTCGATTTCCCGCCCTGGTCGGACACCATGACCTTGCGGAAATTGCCCACGGTTTCCGGCGGCACGTGCTCGTAGGTTTGCGGATCCTTCAACAATGCAGAGGCATGGATGCCGGCTTTCGTTGCAAATGAGAAGGCTCCGACATAGGGGGCCTGGACCGAAGGCGACCGGTTGAGCAGTTCGTCGAACGCATGGCTGAGCCGGGTCAGCCCCTCCAGCTTCTCCCTGCCGATACCGGTTTCGAAACGGTCGGCGAAGACCGGCTTGAGAGCCAGTGTCGCAACCAGCGTGACCAGGTTGGCGTTGCCGCAGCGCTCGCCGATGCCGTTCAGCGTGCCCTGGATCTGACGGACTCCGGCTTCCACCGCAGCCAGCGAATTGGCCACCGCCTGCCCGGTGTCGTTGTGGGCGTGGATGCCGAGCCGCTCGCCCGGGATGCCCGCTTCGATCAGCGCGGACACGATTGCGCTGATTTCGGAAGGTTGCGTTCCGCCGTTGGTGTCGCACAGCACGACCCAGCGTGCGCCTGCGTCATGCGCCGCCTTCGCACAGGCGACCGCGTACTCGCGATTGGCCTTGTAGCCGTCGAAGAAATGCTCGCAATCGACCATCGCTTCCTTGCCCGCATCTGTGACCGCACGAACCGACTCCGCGATCGACTCCAGGTTCTCCTCATTGCTGCAGCCGAGCGCCACCCTGACGTGGTAGTCCCAGCTCTTGGCGACCAGGCAGACTGCATCGCCCGCGGCCTGGATCAGGCCGGCAAGCCCCGGATCGTTGGAAGCGGATACACCTGCCCGCTTGGTCATGCCGAAGGCCACGAAGGAGGCATTGTGTGTGCGTGTCTCCGAAAAGAACGCCGTATCGGTCGGATTGGCGCCCGGATACCCGCCCTCGACATAATCGAAGCCGAACTCGTCGAGCATCCGCGCGATGGATATTTTCTCCTCGACCGAAAAGTCGATGCCCGGGGTCTGCTGACCGTCCCGAAGCGTGGTGTCGAAGAGGTAGAGGCGTTGTTTTTCAGTCATGTGTCTGCCTTGCCCGCGAACCTGTCGGTTGCGCGGATGAGTTGGTCGAGGATGCCGGGCTCTGAAAAGGCGTGCCCTGCCCCTTCGATCAGATGGAAGTCCGCGCGCGGCCATGCCTCGTGCAGTTGCCAGGCGATGCGCGCAGGGCACGGCATGTCGTAACGGCCATGGACGATCACACCGTCAATTCCGGAGAGCCGGTGCGCATCGCGCAAGAGCTGTCCCTCCTCAAGCCAGCCGCCATGAATGAAGAAATGGTTTTCGATCCGGGCGAAGGCGAGCGCGAACCGGTCTTCGTGAAACTTGTCGCTGGTCGCGGGTTCGGGCAGCAGTGTGATGGTCTCGCCCTCCCAAGTGCTCCACGCCTTCGCCGCCTCGATTTGCGCCTTTGGGTCATCGCCTACGAGACGTTTGCGGTAAGCCGCCATCAGGTTGGAGCGTTCGGCCTCCGGGATCGGCGCCAGAAACCGTTCCCACTTTTCGGGAAACATCTCCGAGACGCCAAACTGGTAATACCAGTCGAGTTCGGCTTTCGTGAGCGTGTAGATGCCGCGAAGCACCAGTTCGCTGACATGCTCCGGATGGAGCTCGGCATAGGCGAGCGCCAGGGTCGAGCCCCATGATCCACCGAACACCAGCCACTTGTCGAAACCCGCCATCTCTCTCAGCCGCTCGATATCGGCGACCAGATCCCAGGTCGTGTTGTTTTCGAGTTCGGCGAAAGGCGTCGACCGTCCGCAGCCGCGCTGGTCGAACAGGATCACGTCGTAAAGCGCGGGATCGAACAATCGACGGTGCACCGGCCCGAAGCCGCCCCCCGGACCGCCATGCAGAAACACCGCCGGCTTGGCGCCGCGTGTCCCGACCCGCTCCCAATAGACCGAATGCCCGTCGCCGGTGTCGAGGAAACCGGTCTCGAAGGGTTCGATCTCCGGATAGAGTTCGCGCAGCGTGCTCATATCATCCCCCCCAATTCACCCAGACGACAACGGCAAGCGTCACCGCAACAACCAGCACACCCTTGCCGATCAGCCCGTAAAGCAGCCATTTCGGCATTTCCGTGCCCGGCTTGTGCTCGCTCATCGCAGCACCTCCAAAGGCCAGGTTTCGGTGTCATGATCGGGATGCTGGTGCGTGACCAGCGTCTGAAGAAACCCGACCGCTTCCGCGTCTTCCATGGTGTGACGTTCCGGCAGGCCGGGGATGCCGTCGCACCATGGCCGCTTGCCTTCGATGCCGTAGGCGATGGTCGGCGGCACGGCATCCGGGTTGTCGAACGCCAGCACCGAAAGCGCCAGACCGTCCGGCGCATCATAGGCGAGCGGCGTGCCGCAGGCCGGACAGAACCCGCGCCGCGCGGCGTTGGAACTCTGGAACCAGGACGGCTGCCCGCGGGTCCATGCGAACCCGGCATCACCCACCGAGACCAGCGCCAGCGCGTGGCTCGCCGACGCCTTCTGGCACATGCGGCAATAGCAGACCGACGACGTGCCGGGCCGGCCTTCGAGCCGGAACCGGACCGCGCCGCACTGGCAGCCGCCGGAGAGGGTTTTCGCGCTCATGTGCGTTTCTCCATGGGCCACGCGTCGGTGTCGTGATCGGGGTGCTGATGATTGGTCGAAGCGATGCTTTGAAGTCCCCCGGGAAGGTCGTCGCGGTCGACCTGTTTGCCCGGAAGCTCCTCGAGAAGCGCATGAAAGGGAACCCGCGTCTCGACACCGTCATTGGAGACCGGAGGAAACGCCTCAGGGTGATCGAGGCTGCCGAGCGTGACGGCGAGCCCGTCCGACTGCAGCGTGTCGAAGAACAGCGGCGTGCCGCAATCGCGGCAGAAGCCGCGCCGGACCGGGTCGGACGACTGGAACCAACCCGGTTCGCCGCGGGTGATGGTCAGCGACCCGCCCGGCGCAAACCCGAGCGGCATGAAATAATTGCCCGCCGCCTTCTGGCACATGCGGCAGTGACACAGATGCGGATATTCGAGATCGCCCTCGATCCGGTAGCGCACCGCGCCGCACTGGCAGCCCCCTGTATGAAACCCGGTCATTGCCCGTCCTCCGGCTCGAAGGTAACCGCCTCGATGTTGTGGCCTTCCGGATCCCTGACGAAGGCGGCGTAATATTCCGGATGATAGATCTCGCGAACGCCCGGCGCGCCATTGTCGGTCCCGCCATTGGCCAAACCCGCAGCGTGGAAATCGCGCACGGCCTGACGCGACGATGCGCGAAAGCAGATATGGGCGGATGGCGTCTGCTGACCGTCTTCGGCGATCCAGAGCTGGCCCTTCCGGCCGATCCCGAACCCGGCATAGCGGACCGAGCCGGATTGCTCGGCCGTCACCTCGCCCACCATTTCCATTCCGAGCGTGGCCAGGACTGCGGCGTAGAACCGCTTCGCCTTCTCCATGTCCGCAACGCTGAGGCTGACATGGTCCAGCATCATGGTGAGTTCAGCGGTCATTGCCCGGCCTCGCAATCAATCTCAGGATGTGGGTGCAGACATTGTCGATGTCATGGAGCACGTCGTCATTCCAGAACCGCACCACATGCCATTCCCGTTCTTGGAGACAGGTTGCTCTGGCATTGTCGTAAGCATGATTATCCGCGTGCCGGCTACCATCGACTTCGACAACAAGCTTATGCTCAGGGCAGGCAAAATCGACGATGTATCCGGCGATGGGCATCTGGCGCCGGAAGCCCAGACCCATCAACCGATGTGCCCTGAGTTCATTCCAAAGCTTGAGTTCCGCCTCGGTCATGGCGCTGCGCATGCGGCGGGCGTTGCGTCTTAAGTGCGGCGGTACTTTGCTGTGCGGCAATACACCCCCCTCTGTCACTTCGTGACATCTCCCCCGCAAGGGGGGAGATTGGCGCGTGGTGAGATCAGCCCCGGACAACAAAAGCCCATCTTCAATCGAAGCACAACCTGAAAGCGCACGCCTCGCCGGCCCAGAATTAAAGGTGTTACTCAGACAAATACGCGCCCTCTCCAATCTCCCCCCTTGCGGGGGAGATGTCGGCATGGCCGACAGAGGGGGGTAAGCCTGCAAGCTCACCGCTTGACCTCCCAGGTGGTCACCCGTTCGCCGGTCTCGGGGTCCTTGCCGTCCTTGAGCTGAATGCCCTGGGCCAGCAGCTCGTCGCGGATCCGGTCGGCCTCGGCCCAGTTCTTGGTAGCAATGAAGGCAAGGCGTTCAGCGATCAAAGCGTTGATTTCGGTATCACTTGGATAATCTTTGACCACGAAGCCGAACAAATCTGTCGAATTTCCTTCATAGTATAGACCCAGAAACTCGAGCGCTGCCCTAAGCCTCCCAGCCGCCTGAACTTTCTGGTTGCCATTGCCACTGTTCGTAATTTCGCTGAGAAGCTCAAATAACCTGACCAAGACTTGAGAAAAATTCAGATCGTTGGAAAGCGCATCTATTATGGACCCCGGAAGAGTCTGTAATGGAGACTCATAGCAAGCCGAATGCATATCATGAAGTTTGCTTGCAGCTTCCTCCAGCCGCTTCACGCTGAAATCAATCGGCTCGCGGTAATGCGTCATCAGCATCGCAAGGCGCAGCACCTCGCCCGGCCATTTCCGGCCGCCGAATTTCTCGGTTTCCAGCAGGTCTGCAATGGTGACGAAGTTGCCCTCGGACTTAGACATCTTCCTGCCCTCGACCTGCAGGAAGCCATTGTGCATCCAGAGGTTTGCCATCCGGTCATTGCCGTGGGCGCAGCAGGACTGGGCAATCTCGTTTTCGTGGTGCGGGAAAATCAGGTCGAGACCGCCGCCGTGGATATCGAAGGTTTCGCCCAAGTGATGCTCGCTCATCACCGAGCACTCGATATGCCAGCCGGGACGGCCATGGATGGTAACCGTCTCGCCGTTCTCGGTGAAGGTCCCGTCCCAGCCGGGTTCGTCGCTCGCGGATTCCTTCCACAGCACGAAGTCCGCCGCATTGCGCTTGTGGTCCTCGACTGCCACGCGGGCCCCCGCCTGCTGATCCTCGAGCTTGCGGTTCGACAGCTTGCCGTAATCCGGCATCGAACCGACCGAGAACAGCACTTCCCTGCCCTCGCGGCCGGCTGTCACATAGGCGTTGCCCTTGTCGATCAGCGTCTGGATCATCCTGACCATGCCGTCGATATGGGCGGTAGCTCGCGGCTCGTGCGTCGGCGGCAGGCAGCCGAGAGCCGCCGCATCCTTGTGGAAGCGTTCCGCAGTCTTTTCGGTGACTTTCGCAATCGCCTCGTTGAGAGGCAGATTGGGGTAATCCCTCAATGCGCGGGCGTTGATCTTGTCGTCAACGTCGGTGATGTTGCGGACATAGGTGACGTGATCGGCGCCATAGACATGCCTGAGCAGGCGATAAAGCACGTCAAAGACGATCAGCGGCCGCGCATTGCCGATATGGGCATAGTCGTAGACCGTCGGTCCGCAGACATACATCCGCACATTCGACTTATCGATTGGCTGGAACTCTTCCTTGGCCCGCGTCAGCGTGTTCCAGAATTTGAGCTCGCTCATGTCAACTCCCCGATGCCGGCCCCGGCCCGGGTCGTTTGTCCTGTGTGGTGAAAAGACGAAAACGGCCGAGCCAGCGATTGGCTAGCGAATAATGATGCCGCAAATGCAGATGGCGCGTGCGCCGTGTGCCGTTTTCATGGGCGTCTTATCTCCGATTGCCGGGGCCCGGTCAAGATGTCGCGTGCATTGCTCAACCGGCGAGGAAACGCGCAATGAGCGAGACGGAGAGTGCGGCCATGACAAGTGCAATCAGCCCGTCGAGCACCCGCCAGGCCGATGGGCGGGCAAACAGCGGCTCGAGCACCCTTGCGCCGTAACCAAGACCGAAGAACCACAGGAAAGATGCCGACATTGCGCCCAGGGCAAATGCAAGCCGTGCAGCGCCCTCGTAACGTCCGCTCAACCCGCCGACCAGAAGCACGGTGTCGAGATAGACATGCGGATTGAGGAAAGTGAAAGCCAGGCAGGTCAGCATCGCGGCCCTGAGAGACCCCGGACCTGTTTCGGCGGCAGCGAGCGCCGATGGCGAAATCGCACGCCTGAGAGCCAGGACCGCATAGACGGCGAGAAAGGCAGCTCCGCCCAGCGTCACGGCTGCGATCAGCAGTTCGGATCCGGAAATGATTGCGCCGAGCCCGGCAACGCCCAGACCGATGAGAACGGCGTCCGAAAGGGCACAGATCAGGCAGAGGATGAAAACATGTTGCCTCAAAAGCCCCTGCCTGAGGATGAAGGCGTTCTGCGCACCGATGGCGATAATCAAAGAACCGCCGAGCAGAAGCCCGGCAACGGCAGGGGCAAGCATTCTCTTGAATTTTCCTAGAGGAGTTTCATCTGGTCGGACGGCGCCTTGGAAGGCTTGGAGCGCTTTTTCGCAGCGGGAGCGGCTGCGGGCTCGGCTTCGGCACCCTCCACCGGCTTCTGTACCTCGGGACCGGAATTGGCAACCTTGTTGACCAGATCGGAAACGCGGATAGCCTCGAAATACCCGTCCGGCGCCGGCGCCATCAGGTCTGCAACGTGGCGGGGTTCCTGGTTCAGGCAGTCGAGCCAGCGCGAAAAGTCCTCCGGCCTGATGACCACCGGCATCCGGTCATGGATCGGCGCAACCTCGGCGTTGGGACCAACGGTCAGGATCGCCGCAGTGTCGATTTCCGTTCCGTCCGCACTCACATAGGTTTCCATCAGGCCTGCAAAGGCAACGACGCCGCCCCCGCTCGGACGGATCCAGTAGGGTGTCGATTTCTGCTTCGAGCCCTTGGGCGGCCGATGCCATTCGTAAAAGCCGGACGCCGCGACCAGGACCCGCCGGTGCCGCATGGCCGCACGGAACGAAGCCTTCTCGGCTGCCGTTTCCGAGCGGGCATTGATCAGCAGCGGAAAATCATTGGGGTCTTTCACCCATCCCGGCAGAAATCCCCATCGCGCCAGAAGAGCGCGCCGGTTGGTACGGTTGTCCCCTTCCGCGCGGCGAAGATCGCCTGCGACAATCAGGATCGGCTGGGTGGGGGCAATGTTGTAGCGCGGCGGAAAACCCTCGATCTCTTCGAGACCGAACAGCTCCTGCACCTCTTCCGGGGTTGCCGTCAGCGAAAAACGTCCACACATTGCCAACCCATGGCGCAGGACGAAAGCAGGGTCAAGCAATGAGCAGTGAAACAGTTGGCGGCCGCAACGGCGCGCTTGCGCTCGCGGTTTCGGTCGCGGTTGAGCGCGACGGCAGGTTCCTGCTCGTGCTGCGGGCCAATCCGCCGGCGCAGGACCTCTATGCCTTCCCGGGCGGACGGGTCGATCCGGGTGAAACACTCGTGCAGGCGGCGCTCAGGGAACTGGAGGAAGAAACCGGGCTCAGGGCATCCAATGCACGCCCGTTCGCCACCTTCGACCTGACAGCGGACGATCCGGAGGAGGCAAACCGATCGAACTTCCTTCTGACCGTCTTCCGCGCCGACGATCCGGGGGGCGAAGCCTGCGCCCTTGACGACGCCAAAGCGGTGGCCTGGTTTACGCCCGAAGAGATCCGCACACTGCCCACCCCTCAAAGCATGGTCACCTGCATTGACATGCTCGGCGCGGACCACGGTTCGCTCACCGTCCGATAAGAAGGACTGCGCCACCGGTTGAGCGGAGGACCTGCGAGGGACCGGAGCTGCACTTCAATCAAACGTGACCGGCCTTGATTGGCTGCCCGGCAGAAAACCGGGCAAACTCCGGTCATGATTACGTTGACCCGTTATCCCAGGATCACCGGTGGCCTGCGAACAGTCGGCCATGTACTCGGTCTGCTCGGCGGCCTTCTCATCATGCTGACGCCGGTTGTCGCAAGCGCCGAACCGGAGCGATGGAAAGCCGAAGGCTGGAAAACCGATTTTTCCCGCTCCGCCGTGGACTTTTCCACGATCATGTCCGGTGGCCCGCCGCGTGACGGCATTCCTCCCATAGACGATCCGGCTTTTGTTCCGGTCGCAGAGGTGACCGGGCTGGACGACAAGGAACCTGTCATGTCGGTCGCGATCGGAGGCGAGGCCCGCGCCTACCCGCTGCGAATGATGATATGGCACGAGATCGTCAACGACACTTTGGCCGGACGCGCCATTGCGGTCACCTACTGCCCGCTTTGCAACGCCGCAATCGTGTTCGATCGCACGATCGACGGATCCGAGACGACATTCGGAACCACGGGAAAGCTGCGCAACTCCGATCTCGTCATGTATGACCGGCAGACCGAAAGCTGGTGGCAGCAGTTCACCGGGGAGGCAATAACCGGCGAGAGAACCGGGGTGAAGCTTGAGGTCATCCCCTCTAGGCTCGAAGCGTGGGAGCACTTTCGCAACCGCCACCCCGATGGTGAAGTGCTCACCCCGAGCGATCCGGATCTGCGCGATTACGGGCGAAACCCCTATGCCGGGTACGACACTTCCGGCGTTCCGTTTCTCTACAAGGGCCCCATGCCCGAGGGCATATTGCCACTTTCCTATGTCGTCGTGGTCCGGGAGCCCGGCAATCCGGTCGCCATTTCCCTCAACCGGGTCCGCAGCGAGGGCCGGGTCGAACTCGAAAACGGCGCGGTCGTGACCTGGGTTCCCGGCGTACGCTCGGCACTCGATGACAGCGCAATCGCCGAGGGGCGGGAGATTGGCAGCGTCACCGTAACCCGTGACGGCGAGGATCTCCCACATGAATTGACCTTCGCCTTCGTCGTCAGTGCATTTCTGCCCGGTACCGACATCCTCGATTGATCACCGTGAGGCTCCGGCGGGATTTCATCCGCGAGCCTCTTGGTGTAAGGAGCGGCCATGGTACGCACCCTTGTCATTGCCTCACTGGTTCTCGGGCTGGCCCTTGGGGCCGGCGGCGCCGTGATTGGCGAAGCACGCGCGCAGGCACAGCCGGAAGAGCTTGAACCCGCGGTGCCGCAAGAGCCGCCTCCGTACGAGGAACGGTTGTTGCGGCTGGCGGAGATTCTCGGCTCGGTTCAATATCTGCGCAATCTGTGCAATGGTGAGGGAGAGACGAAGTGGCGGGAAACCATGCAGGCTCTGCTCGACAGCGAAACAGAGAATGACGCCCGCCGCCGTGAAACACTGACGGCCGGATACAATCGGGGCTTCCGGGCTTTCGCGTCGGTTTACACCTCCTGCACGGACGCGGCGAGGCTCGCCGAGACACGATACCGTCGCGAAGGAGCAACACTTGTTTCCGAAATTGTTGCTCGCTTCGGAAATTGAGGATTTGTTAACCGATATCGCCTTGCCCCCGTGCCGAAACCGGTCGCACCGTGCTAACGTATTAACGACATGGTAAGTAAGAGTTGGTCCGCATGACACATTCCACGCATCATACGCCCGAGGAACTTGACGAGTTGATCGTACAGGAGAAGCTCCAGGTGGCTCTCGAGTTGCAACACGACGCCTGGGCCGAAAGCACGGCGGACGGCATCGAGCCCGAAATCATCGCCGACGCCGCCATGATCACCGCTATTCGCGAAACAGTCCGCGCGCTTGGGGAAGACCAGGCGGAAGCGCTGGTCGATTCGCTGCGTGAACGTATCCTCGCGGGTGAATTCTCACCCGAACGGGTTTTGCAATAGGGCCCCGATCGCGGACAAGGAACCAAAAGGCGGCAAGACCGGTGGGCGATCTTCAGGTGCGCCAGTCCGTTTTAGGAAAGATCCTCGGCTTCGGCCTGCTGTCATTGACAGTTGTTGCCGCCCTTCCGCCACAAAACGCCGCGGCACTCAGCGAACTCAAGCCTGTCGAAACCCCGGAGGAGGAGGAAGCCGGCTCCGGTCCGGTCCCGCAAAGCGAATTGCCTCCTCTCGAAGGGCCGCTGGATGGTCCGGACGGCGGCCTGCCCTCACCCGGCCCGATAATCCGCGCCCCGCTTCCCGCTCCCGATAGCCCGGCAGTCCAATCTCCGGCGCCGGAAACCGGCGAGGAAAGTGCAGTCGATGTGGTTTCCGTCGAACTGGTGCGGGATCTGTCGATGCTGCCCGAACCGGTGGCTCGCATGCGCGAACTGATCGTTGAAGCCGCCACAACCGGCGATCCGGAGAACCTTCGCGCCTTGCTCGGCCGCGGACCTTCGGCAACCAGATTGTCGTTCGGAGAGATCGACAGCGACCCGATAGACTACCTGCGCTCGATTTCCGGTGACGGCGAAGGTCTCGAAATCCTTGCGATCCTGATCGATTTGCTCAATGCCGGGTTTGTCCGGATCGATGCCGGAGGTCCGGAAGAGTCCTACATATGGCCCTACTTCGCGGCGGTGCCTCTCGAAAGCCTTACACCTCCGCAGCGGGTGGAACTTCTAAGGCTCGTGACCGCCGGAGATCTCGAGGACATGAAGACCTACGGCTCCTATAATTTCTTCCGTGTCGGCATCGCCGCCGACGGAACCTGGCGCTTCTTTCTGGCCGGGGACTGAGCCGGTCCGGCAGCACAAGCGGCCTTTCAGCCATCACTCCGCCTCTTGCCCGCGGCCTCGCGACAGCCTACCTAACGCTCAGTCATCACGACCCGAAACCCAAGCATCAAAGCGGAGTGCGCGCAGTGCCAGCCCTCAATCTCACCGACCGGGTTCTCGTCAGTGTCGATGGCGCGGAAGCGGAACACTTCCTGCAGAACCTGATTACCGCCAACGTGGAGGCCCTCGAGGCCGGGCATGTGCAGCCTGCGGCCCTTTTGACGCCACAGGGCAAGGTTCTGTTCGATTTCCTGATCTCGCGAGCGCCCGAAACCGGATTCTATCTCGACATTGCGGCCGAACTGGCAGGCGATTTCGAAAAGCGGCTCGCGCTCTACAAGCTGCGGGCAAAGGTGACGGTGGAAACGCTGGCCGATACTCCGGTCATCGCGGGCTGGGGAGGCTCGGCGCCCGAGAGAGCCTTCATCGACAACCGCTTTCCGGAAGACGCCGGGGTCTGGCGGCTTTACGGAGACGGCGCATTGATCGATGCCGAGCGGGCGGAATGGGACGCAGTTCGCGTAACCCATGGCGTGGCCGAATCGGGAACCGATTATGCGCTGTCCGATGCCTTCCCGCATGACGTTCTGATGGACAAGAACGATGGCATCGATTTCAAGAAGGGCTGCTATGTGGGCCAGGAAGTGGTCTCGCGCATGCAGCACCGGGGCACCGCGCGGCGGCGCATCGCGATCATCAGTGCCGAAACGGCACTTCCCGGGCCCGGGACCGGCATTCAGGCCGGCGGCAAGCCGTCGGGCACACTTGGGACAGTGACCGGAAACCAGGCGCTCGCAATTGTGCGGACCGACCGGATCGCCGATGCGATGGAAAACGACTTGCCCATCGAAGTCGACTCGGTGCCTGTGACGGTTTCGCTTCCGGAGTGGACAGGCTTGAGCTTCTCAGCCGGCGCGCAATCCGGTTCAGACGATTGACGATGGCTGTTTCGGAAAAATCGCCCCGGGCATGGCAGCGGATGCTGTCGGGTCGAAGGCTTGATCTTCTCGACCCCTCTCCGCTTGACGTGGAAATCAGCGATATCGCCCAGGGTCTCGCACGCGTGGCACGGTGGAACGGCCAGACGCGCGGCGACCATGCCTTTTCGGTGGCCCAGCACTCGCTGATCGTGGAAGCGATTATCGGACATCTGACGGCAGCCTCGCCGGATCTTCGGCAACTGGCACTTCTGCATGATGCCCCCGAATACGTGATCGGAGACATGATCTCGCCCTTCAAGTCCGTTGTCGGCGGCGGATACAAGACGGTCGAGGCACGGCTTGAAGCAGCAATCCACATCCGGTTCGGCCTGCCTGCCTCGTTGCCCAAAGCCACCAAGGCGCTCATCAAGAGGGCCGACCGGATCGCAGCCTATTTCGAGGCGACGGAACTCGCCGGGTTCTCGGATGCCGAAGCGCGCGCCTTTTTCGGCCCGCCGCGGGGCATCCACAGGGACATGATCGATGTCACGCCCTCCCCAGCGGCACAGGTGGAAAAGCAGTTCCTGGATCGGTTCGAGGCAATCGAGACACTCCGCCAGAAGGGACAGGCCTGACCATGTCCTATCTGGTCGTCTGCCGCCTCAACCAGATCGCGGAAACCGCGGTTCTTCACGGCGCACGCGAGATGATCAGCCTGATGGCTCAGGGACAGGATTTCCACCGGCCAGCGGTGATCGAGGCGGAACGGCATCTCAATCTCGGAGTCAACGATATCTCGGGGGAAACAGAAGGTCTGATCGCTCCCGCACACACCCACGTCGAGCGGATCATCGATTTTGCCGGAAGCTGGAACCGAAGCGCTCCGCTCGTCATCCACTGCTGGTTCGGAATATCGCGCTCGCCGGCAGCAGCCCTTATCACGGCACTGGCCCTTGAGCCGGACCAGGATGAAGACGAACTGGCGGCACGGCTGCGCGACGCCTCGCCGTTTGCAACACCGAACCCGCGGCTGATCGCCATTGGCGACGAAATCCTTTGCAGGAACGGCAGGCTCGTTCGGGCCGTTCAACGGATCGGACGCGGCGCGGAAACCGGCCAGGGCGAACGCTTCTGCCTTGGTCTGCGGGCAAGCGACAGCCTTCCGCCGGCAACGCCGGTTCGCGGCAACGACGCCGGCGAGGTTTAGAGTGCCGCCCAACCGCAACCCTGCTACCGATGACATCCAGCCACTCCGCATCGGCCTGAATGCGGCGATTGTCGCGGTCACGGGTTCCGATCCGGGCATTCTCGCAGTGCCGTCCACACCGGGAGAAGGGCCTGCCGACGGATTGCCGTTCGGCCCATTCGATCCGGCGCGCCACCGCACCTTCGAGGCAAGCCTGCGCGACAGCGTCAGGCACCAGACCGCGCTGAGCCTTGGCTATGTCGAGCAGCTTTATACCTTCGGTGACCGCGGCCGGCACCGCCGCGACGACGGCGACGGCCCCCACCTTGTATCCGTGGGTTACCTCGCCCTGACCCGCGCCGACGCCGGAAATTCCGAAGCGCTGGCAGCAACAGGCGCGCGCTGGCGCGGATGGTACGACCTGTTTCCCTGGGAGGACTGGCGCAAGGGCCGCCCGGCGCTGCTGGATGCAGCCATCCTGCCCCGGCTGCGCGACTGGGCCTCGGAATCCCTGCCGGCACCGAGAACGCCCGGCCGCACTGCGCGGATACGCCTGGCCTTCGGCCTTGATGACTTCCCGTGGGACGAAGAGCGGGTGCTCGACCGCTATGAACTGCTCTACGAAGCAGGCCTGCTTGCGGAAGCCGTGAACGACCAGCGTGTCGAAACAACCGGGCTCGCTGCGCCGCTCGGCCGCGCCATGCGGTTCGATCACCGCAGGATTGCGGCAACTGCGGTCCAGCGGCTTCGCGCCAAGATCAAGTACCGGCCCGTGATCTTCGAGTTGATGCCCCCGGAGTTCACCCTGACCGAGCTTCAGACCACGGTGGAGGCGATCTCCGGGAGGCATCTCCACAAGCAGAATTTCCGCCGGCTGGTGGAAGGCGCCGAACTGGTTGAAACCACCGGCGGGGCGAGTTCGGCCACCGGCGGCAGACCGGCCGCGCTTTATCGGTTTCGCGCCAAGATCCTCGAGGAACGCCCCGTGCCCGGCCTGCGCCTGGGCGGACGCGGATAGGCGCGCGACAGGCGCAATCCATAGAATTTGCGCCGGCCCGGCTCTTGCCAAACCGTGACCGTCTGCGACAACAGGGCTTTCCCGTCAACGATGGCGGCATGAACTTCAACGCCTCGGAAGCTTCGGCTCATGATCCCAATTCTTTCGGTCCTCATCCCAACCATGGGCATCATCTCGCTCGGCCGCCTCTTTCGGGAACGTCTGAGCAATGACGCGTGGCGTGGAATAGACCGCCTCAATTTCGAGCTGCTGTTTCCCTGCCTGATCTTTGCCGCCGCTGCATCGCGACCGATCGCGCTCGATGACGCTGCCGTCATCGGGTTGAGTGTCTGGGCAATCCTGGCACTGGGGCTTTGCCTGGGGTGGTTCCTGCGCCCGTTCGGACCGGAAAGGTTTCTCGACTTCGCGGGCGCATGGCAGACTGCGTGGCGGTTCAACACCGCGATCGCCTTCGTTGCCGTAAGCGCGGTGGAAAACGCTGCCCCCCTGATGTCGGTTGCGGTAGGTTTCGCCGTGCCGCTTGCCAATGTCTTTGCCGTTTCGGCACTTTCACGCGGCAGCGGTCTCGGGCCACTCGGCATCTTCGCGCGTATTCTGCGCAATCCCTTCTTCGTCGCATCGGTGTCGGGAATGGCGCTCGGTGCAAGCGGATACGCCCTGCCGCAGGTCATCCAGCAGGGCGTGGATTACCTTGCCGGGGCGGCAATTCCCATTGCATTGATGGCTGTTGGCGCGACGATGGACTGGGGCGCTCTCTTGCGGCTCAACCGGTTCACGGGAGGCATCACCGCCATCAAGCTCGTGATCCTGCCTGCCGTCACATTCGCCGCTGTCACACTTGCCGGACTTCCGGCGGCGCAGGCGAATGTGCTTGTGGTGTTCGCGGCCCTGCCCCCGGCCTCGGCTGCCCATGTTCTCGCCTCGGTCTACGGCGCCGACAGAACGCTTCCTGCAACACTGATTGCGCAGGCCACGCTGCTCTCAGCGGTCACATTGCCGCTGTGGATCTACATCCTGACGCTGTAACGAAAACCGGACCGCTCAGCCGATCGCGATGTCGAGACCGATATCCAGGGTGGGGGCTGCCATGGTGATCTTCGAGGTCGAAATGTAATCGACCCCGGTTTCCGCTATCGCCTTGATCGTGTCGAGATTGACGTTGCCCGAGGCTTCCAGCGTGATCCTGCCGTCATTCATGGCGACCGCCTTGCGCAGCAGGTCGGGTCCCATGTTGTCGAGAAGGCAGACATCAGCCCCTTCTGCAAGAACGATCTCGAACTGCTCGAGCGTATCCACCTCGATCTCCACCTTCACGAGATGGCCTGCAAAGGCTTTTGCCGCTCGCAAGGCTTCGGCCACTCCGCCGGCGACAGCGATGTGGTTGTCCTTGATCAGGATCGCATCGTCGAGCCCGAAGCGGTGCGACGAGCCTCCACCGCAGCGTACGGCGTATTTTTCGACCGCCCTGAGCCCCGGAATGGTCTTGCGCGTGCAGGTCACCCTTGCACTTGTGTGTGCGATCGCCGCGGCAAAGCGGGCCGTGTGCGTGGCAACACCGGACAGATGCATCAGGTAATTGAGCGCCACCCGTTCGGCCGACAGCACGGCCCGCGCCGGCCCGGCAATGCGGGCAATGCGGGTGCCGGCCTTGACGCGGTCTCCATCTGCCGCAAGCGCCTTGAATTCAATTGCCGGTTCGATCAGCCGGAAGGCGGCTTCGGCCAGCGGCAGGCCGGCAATCACCCCGTCCTCGCGGCAGTTCATGTCCGCCCTTGCGGTACGCTCCGGTCCGATCGTCGCGTTCGAGGTGATGTCGCCGGCACGGCCAAGATCTTCGACAAGCGCAGCGCGCACCTGATCCTCGACCATCAGCGCCGGAAGTTCGGGCAGGAAAACACGGGTCATCAATCGGTCTCCAGGAGCTCGGGAACAATGGCGTTTGCCTGCTCCAGCGTCAAAAGCGTCCGGCGCTTCCAATCCGGGCTTTCTTCGGGAAAGTCGGTTCTGAAATGCCCTCCGCGGCTTTCCAGCCGGTTGAGCGCCGCCACGGCGATCAGTTTCGCTGTGGTGACCACATTGTCAAACCGGGCCGAATGGCTGTTGCGCGCCAGTTCGAGAATTGTGCGAAGCGCTTCGCGCATTCCCTCGCCGTCGCGCAGCACCCCGAGATTGGCGCTCATGGTCTTTCGCAGCGCCGTCATGTTCGGATGATCGTTCTCGGCAAGGTGGCTCGCACTGGACACAGACCCCTTCCGCCAGTCCGCCGGTGCCACGCCGGTCATTTCCGATCCCAGCCGTACGGCAATACGGGCAGCAAAGACCACGGCTTCCAGCAGCGAGTTGGAAGCCAGCCTGTTGGCGCCATGTGCACCGGTGGACGTGCATTCCCCGCAGGCCCAGAACCCCGGCAGCGACGAGCGCCCGTCCGCATCTGTCCAGATACCGCCCATGAAATAGTGCGCGGCCGGCACAACCGGGATCATGTCCTTCGCAGGATCGATTCCGGCATCCCGGCAGTATCCGAATACGGTCGGAAACTCGCTTGCGAAATCATGCACCGCCGTCCGGCAATCCAGATATGCCCCGCGCCCGGCCTTCACCTCTGCGAAGATACCGCGAGCGACCACATCGCGCGGCGCGAGTTCGGCATCCTTGTGAAGTCCCAGCATGAAACGTTCGCCTGCGGAATTGTGCAGCGTTGCACCATGACCGCGCAGCGCCTCGGTGGCGAGCGGGGCCGGATCCTTGCCGACGTCGATCGCGGTCGGATGGAACTGGACAAATTCCATGTCGGCAAGCCGCGCGCCGGCGCGCGCAGCCATTCCGATGCCGCCGCCGCGCGCCTCGGTCGGGTTGGTTGTCACCTGGTAGAGATGACCAACGCCGCCGGTCGCCATAACCACGTGGCTGGCGGTCAGCCTGTGCAGGGTCTCGCCGCTGCCGGCCCCATCACGGGCAGCGACGCCGGCAATCCTGCCGTTCTCGGTGATCAGCTCCTCGGCGACATAGCCTTCAAGCACCCGGATCGACGGCGTTTCGCGGACAGCTGCGACCAGCGCCTCCATGATGGCGCGGCCCGCCATGTCACCCTTGACCCGCACGATCCGGCTTTCGGAGTGCGCAGCTTCCCGGCTGACGGAGAGCTTTCCGGCAAGGTCCCGGTCGAACGGAACACCGAACTCGAGGAGGTCATGGATGCGTGCAGAGGCTTCCGACGCCATCATCCGGATGATGTCTTCATCGACGATGCCGTCGCCGGCGATGATGGTATCGGTCACATGCTTGTCGACAGTATCGCCCTGTCCCACCGCGGCCGCGATGCCCGCCTGAGCCCAGGCGGAAGAGGCTCCACGGCCGATGGGTGCTGCGGCGAGCACTGTCACGGCCCTTGGCGCAAGCTTGAGCGCACAGAACAGCCCGGCAAGGCCCCCGCCGATGATGATGACGTCATCGAAAGCCTTTTCGGACTTCGGTCGATAGGCTGCGACAGCTGTCGATGCCATGGCGCGCTCCCTTCCCGGGTCGCCGGCAAGTCCGGCAACCGCGCCTTAATGCTTGAGATTGATCATCCGTTCGACAGCCAGGCGGGCCCGATCGGCGATTTCCGGTTCGACCAGCACCTCTTCGGTCATGGTCAGCAGGCTGTCGAGGATCTTGGGCAGCGTGATGCGCTTCATGTGCGGGCACAGATTGCATGGCTTGATGAAATCGACGCCCTCCACCTCGCTCTGGATGTTCGAGGCCATCGAGCATTCGGTGACGAGCAGAACCCGTGACGGCCGCGTGTCCTTGACGTAGTTGATCATCCCGGCGGTCGATCCGGAATAATCGCAAACATCGATGACGTCCGGATGGCACTCAGGGTGGCCGATGATCTCGATCGTGGGATCTGCCTCCTTGTAGGCCAGCAGTTCCTCGGCCGTGAACCGTTCGTGCACCTCGCAGTGCCCTTTCCAGGTCAGGATCTTCTTTGAAGTCTGCTTGGCGACGTTCATCGCCAGATACTCGTCGGGAATGCAAAGAACAGTGTCGGAGTCGAAACTCTCGACCACCGCCACTGCATTCGACGACGTGCAGCACATGTCGGTTTCGGCTTTCACGTCCGCGGAAGTGTTCACGTAGGTCACGACCGGAACGCCGGGATAGCGTTCCTTGAGAAGGCGGACGTCGGCGCCGGTGATCGACTCGGACAGCGAGCAACCCGCCTTCATGTCGGGAATCAGAACCGTCTTCTCCGGATTGAGCAGTTTCGACGTCTCAGCCATGAAATGCACGCCGCACTGGATGATGATCTGCTCATCCACGAGCGTGGCCTCGCGGGCCAGCTGCAGCGAATCGCCGGCAATGTCGGCCACGCAGTGAAAGATCTCGGGGGTCTGGTAATTGTGCGCCAGGATGACCGCTCCGCGCTCCTTCTTGATCCGGTTGATCGCGTGGATGTAGGGCGCATAGACCGGCCACTCGATTTCGGGGATGTGATCTCGCACGCGGTCGTACAGATGCGCGGTTTCACGCGCCACCGCAGGGGTATATTTGAGCTCCGGGCGCTCGAGCATACCAAAGCGCTCGGCAGCGCTCGTTCCACCGCCAACAGGCTTTTGTGCCTCCTGTCGTCCTGCGTCCGTTTCCAATCGGGTCATTGCAAACCCTCCCGTCAAATCAAATTATGCTCATTTTGAGCATAATTACTTCCAAAAGAAACCGGCAATGCCGGTGAACCTTTGACATAAGACTTCACCGAAGCGATTGCAAGCCAACCTTGCGCCCCCGGATGTCCCGTCACCCAAGCGAACGGCACTCACTTCGCAAGGTTTCAACCATCAATTCCCGTGATCCCAAACTTCAATCAATTGCACTTGTTGAATGTCCGGAATTGCCTAAAGTCGTTTCGCAATTCAGGAGCGCCCATGTCGACACCCCGCACATCCGCCGCCAGCCAGTCCATGCCCTGGCTCATCATCATTGCCGGCTGCCTGATATCGCTGATGTCGTTCGGGCCGCGTTCGGCAATGGGCTTCTTCCAGCTTCCGATGCTGGTCGACACCGGATGGGACAGGACCACCTTCGGGCTGGCAATGGCCATCCAGAACCTTTTCTGGGGATTCGGCCAACCGTTCTTCGGTGCTATCGCCGACAAGTTCGGCACGTGGCGGGTGCTGGCGCTCTCCGCCGTGATCTATTCGTCCGGATTATTGATGATGGCGAATGCCGACAGTCCGATCTGGCTGCATATCGGCGGCGGCGTTCTGGTTGGCCTGGGCATCGCCTCGGCATCCTTCGGTGTGGTGCTGGCGGCTTTTGCCCGCAATGTCGCACCCGAGCAGCGTTCGCTGGCCTTCGGTTTCGGCACCGCCGCCGGGTCCGCCGGAATGTTCGTGTTCGCACCGTTGAGCCAGGGACTTATCGACGCGCTCGGGTGGTCGGACGCGCTGGTCTGGCTCGGGATCATGATGCTGATCATTCCCGTGCTCGCGATCCCTCTGCGCGGCAACTCCTCTTCCGGCAGCCAGAAGCAGACCGATATCGAACAGTCCATCGGCGAGGCGTTGCGTGAGGCCTTCGGGCACAAAAGCTTCGTGCTGCTGGTCTCGGGCTTTTTCGTCTGCGGCTTTCAGGTGGCCTTCATCACGGCCCATTTTCCCGCCTATCTCGGCGACATCGGTATCGCCGACTCCTATGCGGTGATCTCGATTGCGCTGATCGGCTTCTTCAACATCATCGGCTCGCTGGCCTCCGGCGTCATCGGACAACGGCATTCAAAACCGATCTTTCTGGCATTGATCTACATAGGACGCTCCGTTGCGGTGACCGCATTCATCCTGCTGCCGCAGACACCTGCATCCGTTGTCGTCTTCGCGATCGTGATGGGACTTCTCTGGCTGTCGACAGTTCCGCCCACCAACGCGCTGGTCGCCATCATGTTCGGAACCCGTCACCTCGGACTGCTGGGGGGAATGGTGTTCTTCTCCCACCAGGTCGGGTCCTTCCTCGGCGTCTGGCTTGGCGGTTATCTCTATGATGTCTTCGGCTCCTACGACCCGGTCTGGTGGCTGGGAGTGGCTCTGGGACTGTTCGCGGCAATCGTTCACTGGCCGATCCAGGAAAAGGCGGTCGACCGCACCTCCGTTTCGGCGCCCGCCGAGTAGACCGGGCCCCAAGCCGGACCCTGCTCCAGTCCGGTCACCGGTTAAAACCTGTCGTGGAGTTCGCAACAATCCGTCGGGAGGTGCGATGCTGTCATAACAGTGTAACCGAGTAGGGTACATTTGCTCTCGTCGGGGCAAACTCAACCGGATGGAGACAGCCATGAACGAAATGTTCAAGCCAGATGAAGAGATCGTCAACCTCACCGAACTGCGCGAAGCCGAGGAAGACGTCGGACGCAATCCTTCTGACAATCCCACCATGGGCGACATCATCAACCGTCGCTTTTCACGCCGCGGTTTTCTCGGCGGTTCGCTGGCCGTCACGGCGATTGCCAGCACCGTGAGCCCGCTGGCCCTGATGATCGCCGACGAGGCCCGGGCCGAAGGCGCAAGCGCATTTCCTTCACGGAAGTCGAGGCCGGCGTCGACGAGACCCACCATGTGGCCGAGGGCTATGACGCCGATGTCCTGCTGCGCTGGGGCGACAAGGTGTTCGCCGATTCTCCGGACTTCGATCCGATGAACCAGACTCCGGAAAGCCAGGCCCGTCAGTTCGGCTACAACAACGACTATGTCGGCTTCATCCCTCTTGATGGCGCTGACGACCACGGCCTGCTGGTGGTCAACCACGAATACACCAATGCCGAGCTCATGTTCCCCAACTGGGCCACGATCGGCAAGGATGGTGAAGGCAAGGACAAGGTGATGATGGGCGAGTTCACCAAGGACATCGTCGACATCGAAATGGCCGCCCACGGCGGCACCGTCATCGAGATCCGCAAGGAAAACGGCAAATGGACACCGGTCCTCGACGGCAAGATGAACCGTCGCCTCCATGTCGGAACCGAGATGGAACTGACCGGACCCGCCGCGGGTCATGAACGCCTGAAGACCAATGCCGACCCGTCCGGCACCAAGGTTCTCGGCACGCTCAACAACTGCGCGGGCGGCGTCACCCCCTGGGGCACGTGGCTGATGGCCGAAGAGAACTTCCACGGCTACTTCCTCGGCGACTTGCCGGAGGGCCACCCGGAAACCGTGAATTACGAACGCTACGGCGCACCGGCAGGCTGGTACAACTGGGGCGCCCATCACGACCGGTTCGACGTGTCCAAGGAACCCAACGAACCCAACCGCTTCGGCTGGGTGGTCGAAGTCGACCCGATGGACCCGAATTCGGTTCCGAAGAAGCGCACCGCACTTGGCCGCATGAAGCACGAAGGTGCCGAAAGCGTTCTCAACAAGGACGGTCGCGTGGTGTTCTACTGTGGTGACGACGAGCGTTTCGACTATGTCTACAAGTTCGTGACCGCCGGAACCTACAATCCGGACGACCGTGCAGCCAACATGGATCTGCTCGACGACGGCACGCTCTATGTGGCCAGCTTCAACGCGGACGGCACGCTGGACTGGATGCCTCTGGTTCATGGCGAAGGCCCGCTCAACGCCGACAATGGCTTCGCAAGCCAGGCCGATGTCGTGATCGAGGCCCGCCGCGCGGCTGACCTCCTAGGCGCCACCAAGATGGACCGCCCCGAAGATGTTCAGCCCAACGCCATGACCGGCAAGGTCTATTGCATGCTGACGAACAACACCCGCCGCAAGGAAGGCGACGAAAACGCCGCCAACCCGCGTGCCAACAACGCTTTCGGCCATATTGTCGAGATCAGCGAAACAGATGGCGACTTCGCCTCCACGAAGTCGACCTGGGAAATCCTGCTCAAGTGCGGTGACCCGTCCGTTGCCGAAGTCGGTGCCAGCTTCTCGTCGGCAACCACGAAGGATGGCTGGTTCGGCATGCCCGACAACTGCGCCATCGACGCCGATGGCCGCCTCTGGGTGTCGACCGACGGCAATTCCGCAAAGCGGACAGGTCGGACCGATGGCCTCTGGGCCGTCGACACCGAGGGCGACGCCCGCGCCACATCGAAACTGTTCTTCCGGGTACCGGTGGGCGCGGAAATGTGCGGTCCGCTGTTCGATCCGAGCGGTGAAACCGTGTTCCTCGCCGTCCAGCATCCTGGCGACGAAGGTCTCGCCACCTATGAACAGCCCGCCACCCGCTGGCCCGATTTCAGCGACGACCTGCCGGTTCGCCCGGCCGTCGTCGCTGTCACCAAGCAGGGCGGCGGCAAGATCGGCATGGCCTGATCGCCAAAGTCACTGGAAAAACCGGAAAGGGCGCCCTCGGGCGCCCTTTTTTCTTTCACGCAAAACTGTTGGGGCTCAGCGCATCAGCCGGTCGATCGGAAAGATCGCGCAGGTTTCGGTCCCGTGGGCCAGAAGCCTGCCGGCTCCGTCGCGCAAGTATGCCTCCGAGGTCGCTGTGGTCCTGCCGCGGTGCACGATGCGCCCTTCGCACACCATCTCGCCGCTGTCAGGCAGGATCGGCCGGGTGAGGTTCAGCTTGAACTCCACCGTTGTGTAGCCTTCACCCGGTGAAAGCGTGGTCATGACGGCGCAGGCAAGGGCCGAATCCATGATCGTTGCCGCCCAGCCGCCATGCACCGTTCCCAGCGGATTGAGATGCTCGCCATTCGGCGCGCCGGTGAAGGCCACGGTCCCCTCCCCGACCTTGCTCAGCCAGAAGTTCAGGGTTTTCGCAATGGTCGCGCCGGGCAACCGTCCCTCTAGGATGCCCTGCATTACGGCTAGGCCGCCCTCGCGTGCCACGAGGTCGAGCGGAACCACGCCCGCGGTTTGCCGCTCCGGAAATCCGGAAGCCGTTTCACTCATGGCGAAATCACCTCATTGGCCGGGTTGGATGTGCTGACTTGCGGCATCGATCTGAGCGCAGCCGTGCGGAAGCTCTCCCGGCTGATCGGCGCCTCGATCCCGCGAGGCTCGAACACATGCCGTTCGAGAAAATAGCCGGACAGACTGAAAGCCTGCGCAAGCATGTCCGCGTCTTTGCAGGAGCGGGTCCGGTCAACGAGAAATCCGGGCAGCGGCAGCATCCGTTCCGCCCAGGGCGCGCCTGCCTCCGCCGATACGGCCCGGCCCGACTTTGGCGAGACGTAAACAAGATCGGTCCGGACGCCTGTCGCGGCACAGGCGGTCAGATCCAGTCCGAAACCGAGATCCTCCAGGACGGCAAGCTCGAAGCGAACATAGAGCGCGCCGGCCTCCTCGGGCGTGTCCAGGGTGTCGAGAATGACGGCAAAGGCGTCGTGAAGGCGTGGATGGGCGTCGCGCTCGGGCAGCAGCCGCAACAGCGCAGCCATTGCCTGGACCCCGTGCACGCCGATTGCGCTTTGCATCAAACGGCCGGCCCGCCCGTCAAGCAGCTCGATCTGGTACTGGCCCAGATGCTCGTCCAGCCGGGCGCGCCAGACCAGATCCACCGTGTTTCCCGGTTGAAGCACCGGCTGAAGCCGTTTCGACCGTCCGCCCCGGACAATGCCCATGTGGCGGCCGTGTGCACGGGTCATGACTTCCGCGATCACGGAGGTTTCCCCGTGTTTGCGTAGTCCCAGAATGATTCCCTCGTCGCGCCACTCCATTGATCGAGCTTGCCCGCTCAGTGCGGAAATTCAAGTCCGATCTCGCGATAGCGCTCCGGGTCATTGCCCCAGTTCTCCCGAACCTTGACGAAGAGGAACAAATGCACGTTCTGGTCCAGGATCTCCGAGATCTCCTTGCGTGCCGCCTGCCCGATGGCCTTTATGGTCTCGCCCTTGTGTCCGAGAACAATCTTTTTCTGGCTGTCGCGCTCGACATAGATGACCTGCTCGATCCGGACCGAACCGTCCTTCTTTTCCTCCCAACGCTCCGTCTCCACATGCGAGGCATAGGGCAATTCCTGATGCAGTCGCAGGTAGAGTTTTTCGCGGGTGATTTCGGCCGCGAGCTGGCGCATCGGCAGATCGGAGATCTGGTCTTCCGGGTAGTACCAGGGCCCTTCCGGAAGCGTTCGAGCAAGATAGTCCATCAGATCCGAACATCCCGAACCGGTCAGCGCCGAGATCATGAAGGTCTCGTCGAAACGCACCTTCTCGTGAATGGCTGCCGTCAATGCGAGCAAAGTGTCGCGTTTGACCCGGTCGACCTTGTTGAGCACCAGGATCAACTTGCCCTGCCGTTCGCCAAGAGAATCGAGCAGCGCCTCCGCATCTCCCTTGATCCCGCGTTCGGCATCGATCAGCACCAGAACCAGATCGCCGTCCTTCGCCCCGCCCCAGGCCGTGGAAACCATTGCCCGGTCGAGCCGGCGCTTGGGCGCGAAGATCCCCGGCGTATCAATGAACACGATCTGCGTCTTGTCATGAATGGCAATGCCGCGCACGATTGCCCGCGTTGTCTGCACCTTGTGGGATACGATCGACACCTTGGCGCCGACGAGCTGGTTGACGAGTGTCGACTTGCCCGCATTGGGAGCGCCGATAAGCGCGACGAAGCCCGAACGGGTCGGAGCGTCCGGTGTTCCGGTTTCATTTGCTTCAGTCATGATCTTGTCCTGTCGGGCGTTGCCATACGCCTTCGCGTTCGAGAATGGCGGTGGCTGCGGCCTGTTCCGCGGCCCTCTTGGAACTGCTTTCGCCGCGAGCCGGCTTCGCGCCCGCAATCTCGACGATCACCGTAAAGACCGGTTCGTGGTCAGGTCCTTCACGGCCGGCAACGCGGTAGACCGGCGTCACGCCGAAACGCGCATGTGCCCATTCCTGCAATTCCGTCTTGGCGTCACGCCGCGCGGCATCCTCAGCCAACGCTCTCGACTTCCAGTGCCTGACGATGAAAGCCCGAGCGGCATCGAGGCCGGCATCGAGGTAGATTGCGGCAATCAGGGACTCCACGACATCCGCGCGCACATTGGCCATGCGCTTGCCGGTGAGTTTCTTGACATCGGCGCCTGTGCGAATGAACTCGTGCAGATTGAGTTCGTCGGCGACTTCGCTGCAGGTCTGGGCGCTGACAAGCTGGTTGAGGCGGACGGAGAGTTCGCCTTCGCTGGCGCTGCCGAAATGCTTGAAAAGAAGCTCGGCGACGCACAATCCAAGGACGCGATCGCCGAGAAACTCGAGCCGCTCGTAGTTTCCGCCCAGATTGGCGCGGGTGCTCGAATGGGTCAGCGCCCGCTCGAGCCGTTCCGGCCGCGCAAAGCGATGCCCGATGCGTTCCTCGACCCGCGCGTTGATCTCCGCCTGTTTTTTCTGGGCGCGGCTCATTGCTGCGCTGATTTGAAGAACCGGTCGAAACGCAGGTCGGTCGGCCACTTCCAGATTTCCAGCGGCGACGAATCCTCGGCGATCGAGAAGAAGATGATCGTGGCACGGCCGACAAAGTTCTCAAGCGGAACGAAACCCACGTCGAACCTGCTGTCCTGGGAGTTGTCGCGGTTGTCGCCCATCATGAAGTAATGACCTTCGGGCACCACGAACTCGCGGGTGTTGTCGCCGGGCGAATTCTCATTGAGATCAAGCGTGGTGTAGGAAACCCCGTTGGGGAGGGTTTCGCGATACACCGGAACATCAGTGCCCCGATTGTATCGGCCCTCGGGCGTGTAGTTGCCGACCAATTCACGTTCGACCGCCTCGCCGTTGATGAACAGCACGCCATCGCGGATCTGGATCCGGTCCCCGGGAAGGCCGACCACGCGCTTGATGTAGTCGAGCTTGGGATTGCTCGGCAGCCTGAAGACGGCCACATCACCGCGCTCCGGCTCATCCGACCAGATCCGTCCGGAAAAAAGGTCCGGCGAAAACGGGATCGAATATTTCGAATAGCCGTAGGAAAATTTCGAGACGAACAGGTAGTCGCCCACCAGCAGCGTCGACATCATGGAGCCTGACGGAATGCTGAAGGGCTGGAAAAACAGCGTGCGGATGATCACCGCAAGCAACAGTGCCTGGACAAGCACCTTGACGTTTTCCCACAGGCCGCCTGACTGGTCTTTCGTAGATTCTGACACGCTTGGTATTCCTTGGATTGGCGCGGAAGCGCTTTCTCTAGCTCTTTGCATGAGTCCGGGCAACCATATAGCCGGACCGGGTTGATCTGACCAACAAAAGCCGGCTCAGGCGTCAGGCAGCGCCTCGATGATCACGAACGCCTGCGCCAAAGGATAGTCGTCGGTTATTGTCAAATGAATGGCCGCGGTCATGTTCCCGGGAGTAAGCAGGCGCAAACGTTCGGCTGCGCCTCCGGTGAGCGCCATCGTCGGCTTTCCCCCGGCAAGGTTGACCACGCCCATGTCGCGCCAGAAGACACCCCTGGAAAGCCCTGTGCCGAGCGCCTTGGAACAGGCTTCCTTGGCCGCGAACCGCTTCGCATAGGAGGCCGCACGATTGGCGCGCCGGTCGGACTTGGCCCGTTCGATCTCGGTGAAACAGCGCGCAACGAAGCGCTCGCCATGGCGTTCGAGGGTCTTTTCGATACGCCGTATATCGATCAGGTCACTGCCAATTCCGATGATCACGCGCGTTCAGCCTTCTCCGCCTGCCGCTTGGCGCGCGCAGCCGTGAGTTCCTGTATCCGCGCCCGCGCCCGCGCCGCAAGTCTGGACTTCCTGCGGGTCTGGAATGCCGTAACCCCCCAGTAGGTGAGACCGTAGAACACGATGCCGCTGAAAACCGCCGGCGGGATACTGCCGATAAGCATCGGCTTGAGAACCGGTTCCCACAATTGGCCGACATCGAGATGGGTCAGCAGCGACTGGAGATCGACATGCTTGCGCCCGGCGCCGGCGGGAGCGCCGACCAGCATGTTGCCGAGTTTCAGCGTCAGCGCCCATATGAAGGGAAAGCTGATCGGATTGCCGAAAGCGGTTCCGAGTGCGGCGGCAACCATGTTGCCCGCCAGCAGGTAAGCCAAGGCGAAAGCAAGCACGAAATGGAAACCGAGCAAGGGAGTCCACGATGCAAAAACCCCGGCTGCGACGCCCGCGGCGATGGCATGCGGTGTGGCGGTCAGTCGCAACACCCGTTTGACGAAATACTGAAACGACCTACCAAACGAGCGCCGCGGCCAGAGCGCGGTGCGCATCCGGTCGATGAAACCCTCTGGTCTGCGGCGGCGAAACAGCATGATGGATCGTATATCGCTCTGTTTGTGTCAGCCCTAAGTCAACCTGACGATTTTTTCAGGTCGCATTCGTCACCGGTCACCCTCAGAACGGAGTTTATGGGTCAACACCGAAGAACTGGTAAAAGCGCGCAGGATTTCAACAGATCCAAACCGGACCCGACACCGGCTCGCGCCATTCAATCACTTCGGGCTCGCATTGTCAGCCTATTCGTAGATCCGCTCGACCGTCGAAACCGAATCGAGGCTCTTGAGCTGCCCGATGAGCTGGTTGAGATGCTTGAGGTCCCAAACCTGAAGATCGACCAGCATCTCAGTGAAATCAGCCGCCACCCGGACCATCGAGAGATTTTGAATGTTGGTTTCGCTTGCGGCGACGATTTGAGCAACATCGGCAAGCGTTCCCGGCGCGTTGATCGCGGTGACCAGTATCCGGGCAGGAAAGCGGTTCTTGTTGTTCTCGTCGATATCCCAGCGGATATCGATCCACCGGTTGGGCTGGTCGTCGAACTTCGTCAGCTCCGGAGACTGGATCGGGTAGATCGTGATGCCCGCGCCGGGCTCCAGGATTCCGATGATGCGGTCACCCGGAACCGCCCCGCCGGGGCCGAACCGCACGACGGAATTGTCATCCATGCCGCGGATCGGCATGGCATCCGTTTCACTGCCTGCGCCGGCACGTATCGAGGATTTTGTACTGCGCTGGGTTTTGCTGAGACCCGGAAGCTTGAAGATCAGCCCCGCCGCACTTCTCAGGTTGAACCAGCCGTCATCGACAGGCTTGCGGGCCGAAACCCGTGCTTCCTGATGATTGGGCCAGACCGCCCGGAACACGTCCTCGGAACCTAGTTCGCCCCGTCCAACGGCCGCCAGTGCGTCCTCCACGTCCTTGTGCCCCAGCCGGTGGAGGACAGGCTTGAGGGTTTCGCGTGACAACGGCTTGCCGGCGCGGTTGAAAGTGCGCTCGAGAATTCGCATCCCAAGGCCCGAATACTGTTTTCGGACCGCGGCTCTCGTCGCCCTGCGTATGGCAGCCCGCGCCTTGCCGGTAACGACGATCTCCTCCCAGGCTGCCGGAGGCACTTGCACGCCCGACCGGAGAATCTCCACCTCGTCGCCATTGGCGAGACGGGTGACCAGAGGCATGATGCGGCCATTGATCTTTGCGCCGACACAGGTGTCGCCGATATCGGTGTGAACCGCATAGGCAAAGTCGATCGGCGTCGCGCCGCGCGGAAGCGCGATCAGCTGGCCTTTCGGGGTGAAGCAGAACACCTGGTCCTGAAACAGTTCCAGCTTGGTGTGTTCGAGAAAGTCCTCGGGATTGTCGCCGACCGAGAGCGCCTCGATCGTCTGGCGCAGCCATGAATAGGCGCGCGAGTCCTTCGAAAGCAACTCGTCGTCGCCGTCCCGGCTCGCATCCTTGTAGAGCGCATGCGCAGCAACGCCCCGCTCTGCGATTTCCTGCATCATGCGTGTCCGGATCTGCAGTTCCACGCGCTGCCGGGACGGCCCGACGATGGTGGTATGAATGGAGCGGTAGTCGTTCTGCTTGGGCGTGGATATGTAGTCCTTGAAGCGCCCGGGCACGACCGACCACCGCATGTGCACGATCCCCAGCGCCCGGTAGCAATCCGCCTCGGTATCGACAATGATGCGGAAGCCGAAGACATCAGAAAGCTGCTCGAAAGACAGCGACTTTGACTGCATCTTTCGAAAGACTGAGTAGGCCTTCTTCTGCCGTCCCTTAACGGTCGCGCTCAGGCCCTGCTGTTCGAACAGACCGGACAACTCCATCTCGATGGTGTGAATGATATTTCGGTTGCGTTCGGAAAGCTCGGCCAGCTTCTGGGTTACGGTCTCGTAGGCCTCCAGGTTGATGTTCTGAAAGGCCAGCTCCTCCAGTTCCTCGCGCATCGCCTGCATGCCCATCCGGCCGGCAAGCGGCGCATAGATATCCATGGTCTCTTCGGCGATCCGTGCCCGCTTGTGCGGCGGCACATGCTCGAGCGTCCGCATGTTATGGAGACGGTCGGCAAGCTTGACCAGAAGGACACGGACGTCATCGGAGATCGCCAGCAGAAGCTTCCGCAGGTTTTCCGCCTGCTTGGCCCGCTTCGTGACGAGATCAAGTTTCTTGATCTTGGTCAGCCCTTCGACGAGGCGGCCGATGTCCTCGCCGAACAACTCGTCGATCTCGGCCCGGGTGGCCGAGGTGTCCTCTATGGTGTCGTGAAGAAGAGCCACCGCGATCGTCGACTCGTCAAGCCGCATCTCGGTAAGGATCGCGGCCACCTCGAGCGGGTGGGAAATATAGGGATCACCACTGGCGCGCGTCTGCTTGCCATGCTTTTGCATCGCGTAGACGTAGGCCTTGTTCAGAAGAGCCTCGTTGACGTCCGGCTTGTATTTCTGCACGCGCTCGACGAGCTCGTACTGACGCATCATGGAAGCTGCACTCCAAAACAAGACAATGCGCCGAATCGAACGACCGGCGCATTCTATCGCATCAGTTGTCTATCGGCTGAGTTCCGGCAGCGCCCGCGAATTCCTCGGAATTCGCGGGCGAACCGGATCCAGTGATCAATAATCGTCGCTTTTTTCCGGCGGGACAAGCCCTTCGATACCGGCCAGGAGCTCTTCTTCCGACATGGAACCGAAGGCAACGCCCTCTGGCTGATCGTCCTCGACCGGCGCTTCCGCCACCGCATCTCCGGACTGGATGAACTTTTCCGGATCGGGCTCGGGCTCGTCCACTTCAACGTGCTTCTGCAGCGAGTGAATGAGATCTTCCTTCAGATCGCCGGGCGACAGGGTCTGGTCGGCAATTTCGCGCAAAGCGACGACGGGGTTCTTGTCGTTGTCGCGCGCGATGGTGATCTGGCCACCCTGCGAAATCTGCCGGGCGCGGTGGCTGGCAAGCAGGACCAGTTCAAAACGGTTTTCAACTTTGTCGATGCAATCTTCGACTGTGACGCGAGCCATTGCCTGTCCTTTGCAAACTGCGAATGGAGGGACCTTGACTGCCGGATAAACACATTATGCGGCAATTTCAAGTCATTTGCTCCCGCCGCCCGGGTGGCCCGGGCCGGAGCAGGATCCTTAATGATGAAACGGTGAACTATCACGCATCGCAGAAAAATGCCACCCCTGCCCGATTCCCCCTTGAAAAAGGGGGATGAGAGTAACAGGTGCTCCTAATGTACGACGTATTGATTCGAAAAGCTGTCCTCAATCGGCAACATTCTGGAACAACGGTGTATTGCCACCATTGGATTGCCGAATATTTCTAACGGGTGGGTCAGCTTCAAATCAGGCAGATAATTGCCGAAGGGAATTTCGTTATGTTTGATCCGAGAGAGAAAATCGCCCTTTTTATTGATGGCGCAAATCTTTACGCAGCATCCAAGGGCCTCAATTTCGATATCGACTACCGTAAACTGCTCAAGTCGTTCCAATCGCGCGGCTACCTGCTTCGTGCCTACTACTACACCGCCTTGATCGAGGATCAGGAGTATTCGTCGATCCGCCCGCTGATCGACTGGCTCGATTACAACGGATACAAGGTGGTCACCAAGCCTGCCAAGGAATTCACAGATTCCATGGGCCGCAGGAAGGTCAAGGGAAACATGGACATCGAGCTCGCCATTGATGCCATGGAGCAGGCGGAGGTGGTGGATCACCTCGTCATCTTCTCAGGCGACGGCGACTTCACGTCGCTGGTCGAGGCCTTGCAGCGAAAGGGCCGCAAGGTAACGGTGGTCTCGTCGCTGTCGACCCAGCCCCCCATGATCGCGGATGACCTGCGTCGTCAGGCCGATTACTTCCTCGACCTGACAAGCCTCAAGTCCGAGATCGGTCGAGACCCCTCGGAACGCCCTCAGCGTGCGGCGCCGGTGGTGGATGATTTCGAGGACGAGTACGACGACTGAAGTTCACATGGACCCGTATTGCGGGCAGTCCGGTGAGATGTCCGCCGACCCGGAGCCCGGCTGTGCCCTGTGTCCGCGGCTCAACAGGTTCGTTGCCGAGACCAAGAAGCTTCATCCGGATTGGCACAACGGCCCGGTGAAGACCTGGCACCCGCCCGAAGGTCCGGAGAGCGTCGAGCTTCTGATTGTGGGACTTGCGCCGGGTCTGCGCGGGGCCAATCGCACCGGCCGCCCCTTCACCGGCGATGCGTCCGGCGACCTGCTGTTTTCCATGCTCAATGCAAAGGGTCTGGCTGCGGGAGACAGCAACCTGCAACTCAAAAGGACAGCAATCACCAATGCGGTACGGTGTGTGCCTCCTGGCAACAAGCCCGTGGGGGCTGAAATCAACACCTGCCGGGCTTTCCTTCGGGCAACGATCGCTGGTTTGCCCAAGCTCCGCGCGATTGTCAGCCTCGGCAAGGTTGCCCATGACAGCACAGTGCGCGCGCTTGAAGCGCGACCCTCAACGCACCCCTTCGCTCATCACCGCACAACCGACATCGGCCATGTGCGGGTGTTTTCGAGTTATCACTGCTCACGCTACAACATAAACACCGGGCGCTTGACGACGGAAATGTTCGACGCGCTGTTCGAAGACATCAGGGCATTTATGTCCCGCTGAGAAAAAGTTGAAACCGCGGTGCGCCTTGCGTCCGAAGGGCTCACCTGAACGACCGGTTTCGTGAATGCGTCCGGTTCCAAGGGCAAGCTTGCTCCTCCGGTCGCAAGCCCCGGCGCTTTAATCGCTTGGAATGGTCCCTTAGCCCCGCTCGCGCAGCAACCTGGTTTTCTGGCGGTTCCAGTCGCGCTGCTTCTGCGTCTCGCGCTTGTCGTGCAACTTCTTGCCGCGCGCCAGCGCCAGCTCCAGTTTTGCCAGTCCCTTGTCGTTGAAATAGACCTTGAGCGGAACGAGCGTCATGCCGTCGCGCTGGACCGCCTGCGCCAGGCGCGAGATTTCGCGTGCCTTGAGCAGGATCTTTCGACGCCGCCTGGGCTCGTGATTGAACCGGTTGGCCTGCAGGTATTCCGGCACATGGGAGTTGATCAGCCACATTTCCCCGCCCTCTTCATTGGCGTAGGATTCCGCGATGTTGGCCTTGCCTTGGCGCAGCGACTTCACCTCCGTGCCGGTCAGCACGAGGCCCGCCTCCAGCGTGTCCGTGATCTCGTAGTTGAAACGGGCCTTCCGGTTCTCCGCAACTATGTTGCGATCAGACTTTTTTGCCTTTGCTGCGTTCATGATCAGGCCGTTACACCCGCATGATCAAGAGCCGCGTCGAGAAGCGCCTCGGTCTCCGCATCCACCGGGGTCAACGGCGAACGCACCACGTTGCGGATGAGGCCAAGCTTGGCGAGGCAGTACTTGGTTCCGGCAACGCCGGGCTCGGTGAAGATCGCCTTGTGCAACGGCATCAGCTTGTCGAGCATCTTGAGCGCCTCGGCATAGTCGCCACGCAGCGTCGCCTCCTGGAACTCGGCGCACTGCTTCGGCGCGACATTGGCCGTCACGGATATGCACCCCACACCACCATGGGCATTGAAGCCGAGCGCCGTTGGGTCCTCGCCCGAGATCTGCACGAAATCGGTGCCGCAGGCCATGCGCTGTTCCGGAACGCGCGCAAGGTTTGCGGTCGCATCCTTGACGCCGACAATATTCGGAAAATCCTTGTGCAGCGCGGCCATGGTCTGCACTGTCATGTCGATGACGGAGCGTGGCGGAATGTTGTAGATGATGATGGGAAGCCTGATCGCTTCTGCCACCGCCTTGAAATGGGTATACAACCCCTTCTGCGTCGGCTTGTTGTAGTAAGGCGTCACCACGAGAACCGCATCCGCTCCTGCCGTCTCGGCGTGAGCGGCAAGCTCAATCGCTTCGGCGGTATTGTTCGAGCCGGCGCCCGCAATGACCGGAACCCGTCCATCGGCCACCTTAATGCACAGTTCCACCACCCGCTTGTGTTCGTCATGCGTGAGCGTCGGAGACTCTCCGGTCGTTCCAACCGGCACGAGAGCATGGCTCCCGGCTTTGATCATGCGCTCGACATGGCGCGCAAAGGCATCTTCGTCCACAGCACCATCATCGGTGAACGGGGTAATGAGGGCCGGCATGGAACCCTTGAACATTCTGGTCTCCAAAACTCTTTGATCGCGAGGCGGCATTTCTGTCACCAATCTGTTACGGGAGGCGATACAGTAAATCTAGGCTACGGAAAAGCCTTAGCGGTGAAAGCCCGGTGCTTTTGGATGTTCCACCGCCTGATCCGCATCCAGTTGGCTGTTTTTTGGCAATTTGCCCCCAATATGCCTGAATGCCCGGATTTA
Organism: Hoeflea sp.; assembly: GCA_965230055.1. Classification (GTDB taxonomy): domain Bacteria; phylum Pseudomonadota; class Alphaproteobacteria; order Rhizobiales; family Rhizobiaceae; genus Hoeflea. The sequence goes on from OZ245939.1 coordinate 158,372, forward strand.
CAGTTCGTGGTAATCTTTGTTTCCGCATCGGCACTGATGCCGGCGGCACAAGGCAGACGGCGAGCTGTTCATTCGCCACGGCCATCGGGGAGGTCGCGCTTCAACCCCGTCAGGGACACGCAGTTCGGACCGACGAGAATGAAACCACACACCGCAACGGCCGCAGCGATACTTGGCGTTTTCACGGTCTGCCTTGCAGCCGCGGCAGCGCCTCTGCCGCAAGGCGAGATTCCGGTTCCCACACCCAGGCCCCAGACTTCGGCGCCAGTTCCCACGCCATCCCCCTCCCCTTCGATATCACCGGCGGTCTCGATCGAGGCGAGCGCAAAGCTGGAAGCCGGGTTGGATGCGCTCAGCGACGGCGATCCGGACAAGGCGCGCGCCATCCGGGATTCCATGCCGCGCTCCACGACCGACCGCCATATCCTGACATGGTCCATAGCCTTGTCAGGCCTTGAGGGCGTGCCCTCAGACGAAATCAGGGCTGCTGCCGACGAACTCGAGGGATGGCCGGGCCTCGGGTCGCTCAAGGCGCTTTCCGAACGGGCCCTGTTTACGGAAACCCCCTCCGACAAACAGGTTCTCCGAACCTTCGGCGAAGCGGCACCTGAGACTGTCAGGGGGACGATACTGCTGGTGCGTGCCCTGCTCGCGACCGGACAGACCAGCCGTGCGGAGACGCTTGCGGCCCAGACCTGGCGCACGGAGCGGATGGATCGCGAAGAGACCGGGATTTTCCTCGACGAGTTCACGGAGTTGCTGACAAAGGCAGACCATCTGCGGCGCATGGAGATGCTGCTTTACCGGGACCACCTGAGCGAAGCCGAGCCGCTTGCCGAACTCGCCGAGGCGCAATCGCTCTACCGGGCCTGGCGCGCGGTGATCCGCAATCCTGCCCGGGCCGCGGACGCGATTTCCCGGGTGCACTTATCCTGGCACGATGATCCCGCCTATCTCTTTATCAGGATCCGCCATTTGCGCGAACTGGAGCGCGACCGCGAGGCCGCGAAACTGCTTGCGAAAATGCCGCGTGACAAATCCGTTCTCGTCGATCCCGATGAATGGTGGATCGAAGCGCGCGTCGTCAGCCGGGGCCTGTATGAGAAGGGCGAGTTCAAGGAAGCCTACGATCTCGCCGCAGCGCACCTGGCGCAAAGCCCCGCAGACTATGCCGAGGCCGAGTTCCACGCCGGCTGGTATGCACTGCGCGGACTGAAGGATCCGCAAACCGCATCCCGGCACTTCGGCAACCTCCTGAAAGTGGTGGACGGCCAGATATCGACCGCTCGCGGGCATTACTGGCTCGGCCGCGCCGCCGAAGCTGCCGGTGAAAGCGCGACACCTCACTACGAGAGGGCGGCAGGGTATCCGACAACGTTCTACGGGCAACTGGCGGCAGCGAAACTCGGACGCAAGTCGCTCAACATAGTCTACCCCTCACCAAGCGAGGCCGAACGCACCCGCTTTGCATCGCGCGAGGCTGTAGCCGCCATTCGCAAACTGGAAAGCGCCGGTCATCAATGGCGCGCGGACAGCCTATTCCGTGCGTTGGCGGAGCAGCTCGAAAGCCCAGGGGAACTCGCAATCCTCGCGGCGATGGCGGAACGGCGCGGGGATCACCAGATATCGCTGCAGGTGGGGAAGATCGCCTGGAACCGCGGTCTTGAGGTCGCGGCCCTGGCCTACCCGCTTGGCGCAGTGCCGGCGAGCGCGAACATATCCGGCGCCGGCAAGGCCCTTGCCTATTCCATCGCGCGACAGGAAAGCGCGTTCAACAAGGCCGCGGTTTCGCCGGCCAATGCCCGGGGGCTGCTTCAATTGCTGCCGGGCACCGCCAAAGGCGTCGCTGCCCGCCATGGCCTCACCTACTCGAAAGCACGGCTGACCACGGACGCCGGCTACAATGCCACCCTCGGCGCGCATTTCCTTGGCGAACAAATCAGCGACTTCGGCGGCTCCTACATTCTGACCTTCATTGCCTACAATGCAGGGCCGCGCCGCGTCTCCGAGTGGATCGAGCGTTTCGGCGATCCCCGGGGCAAGCCGCTCGACGAGGTGATTGACTGGATCGAGCTGATCCCCTTCACCGAAACAAGGCACTATGTTCAGCGCATTCTGGAAAACTACCAGGTCTACAAGGCCCGCCTCGGCCAGTCCGCGAGCATCGAAAGCGATCTGCGTTTCGGGCGCCGTTGACCGCAACACTTCCCGTCCGCGCAGGCCGAACTGCATCGCCGAGTTTGACAAACCCGGCGGCCCGGAAGTGGCTTGAACCGAAAAATGCGCTATAGCGGTCCAAGCCAATCCGAACGGAGAACATCAGGTTTCATGACCAATCAGGATATCGAGACGCTCGCCCCCGTCACCCACGAGGATGTGTTCTATTCAGCACGGGACGGATTGAAGCTTCATGCGGCGGACTACGGGCGCCACGATCCCGCGACCCGGGGGCGTCTGCCGATTGTCTGCCTTCCCGGCCTGACCCGCAACACGCGGGATTTTCACGATCTCGCCATGCTGGTCTCATCCCATCCCAAAGCGGCCCGACGGGTGGTGAGTTTCGACTACCGCGGCCGTGGCCAGTCCGCATGGGACAAGGATCCTGCCCATTACACGATCACGACCGAAGCCGAGGACATTCTCAACGGAATGGCGGCCCTGGGTCTCGAACACGCGATCTTCATCGGAACTTCGCGGGGCGGCCTCATCATGCATGTTCTGGCCGCGACAAGGCCGGGCGTTATGGCGAGCGGTGTGCTCAATGATATCGGCCCAGTCATCGAAGGCGCCGGGCTCGCACAGATCAAGGCCTATCTTTCAAGGAGCCCAAGGCCCGGCAACTGGTCAGAGGCCGCCAAAGTGCTAGCCGAGGCGCATGGCAAGAGCTTTCCCGCGTTGACGGACGCCGACTGGGCCGACTTTGCCCGTGCAGTCTATGTGGAGCGCAACGGCAAGCTTGTGCCCGACTACGATCCGGCCTTGCTTGAAGGGCTCAAGGGGCTTGATCTGAACACACCGTTGCCCACACTCTGGCCGCAGTTCGAAGGGCTGGGCGCGATGCCGTTGCTGGCGCTGCGCGGCGAGCACTCGACCCTGCTGTCAGCCCAGACCCTCGAAGAAATGAAGACGCGCGTGCCTCACCTCGAGGCCCATACGATCAAGGGGCATGGACACGCGCCGATACTGCACCTATCGGGGATTCCCGATATCCTCACACGGTTCTTCGCCTCGGTGGACAAAGCCCGCCGGCATTGAGATGACCGGAAACGCGGCGGCCGGTGTTGGCCCGGGCCATACTTCACCGGACGCCTTTCAAATGATTGGCTCTGCTGCGACGACCGGCGCGGACTTTGGGCAGCGGTTTGGCAGCGCGCTTCTGATGACTGCGTTGAAGACCGGATCAGGTCCCGGACTTGCCGGCTGTGCCTTTCGAACTGGCGACGTCCCCCTTGGCCACGCGCTTTGAAAATTCGGTGTCTCCGCCCTTGGCGAGCACCTTCGCCTGGGCAACCCAGTCATCGCGCTCGATACGGCCCGGAAATGACAGCTGCTCGCTGAATTCGGCCTGTTGCTTCCTGGTCCAATTGGCGATTTGCGCAAAACTGGTCACGCCGATTGCATTGAGCTTGGCCTCGAGCTGAGGGCCGACGCCCTTGATCTTCTTCAGATTGTCGGGGCCGGCAGCGGGAGCAGGTTTCCCGGCGGAGCCGGACTTCGCCTTGCCGGCCGCCGGCTTGGCCTTGCTGGTGGTTTTGGATTTGGCCGTTGCCGCCTTGGCGGTTGTCTTTTTTGCCGCGGATGGGTTTTTCGAAGTCGTCGCGTCAGAGGTCTGCTTTGCCGCAGCTTTTGGCGTTGCCGCTTTCGCCTTGCCGGAAGGTTTCGTTTCCTTTGGTGCGGCAGGTTGCGACTGGGCGCTGTCCTGCGCCTTGGCAACAGGAGCAGTTGCCGCGGCCGCGACAGGCGGCGCGGCATCGGGCTCGGCGGCCGTCTCGGAAGCGGCAGCTTCCGCTGGCGCCGACGTCGATGGCTCCGCCGACGGGGACGAAGCCGAGGCCCCGGCAGCTGACCCTGCGCCCGTCGACATCGATCCGGTCGCCGAATGCTGCACCGTGCCGCTGTCCATTCTGCGCTTCAACCAGCATCCGAAAAAGCAACCGGCCACAAAGGCGATCACCATGAAAAACAGGGTCTGCAACACGAACATGATCACTTCTCCCTCCCCTGGTCAGATCCCGAGCCGGTCATGCGCGCTTGCCCCCGCAGGTCTTCCAACCCACGACGCAGCCCACAGCGAAAGCACACAGGATCCAGAACCACATATGCGCGAAGACGTAAAACATCGTTGCCTCCTGTGGGGGCCTGCCCCCTCTATCTATCGTTCAACTATCCGGAACTCGATCCGCCTGTTTGCAGCCTTGCCGGCTTCGGTGTCGTTGTCCGCAACGGGCATCGTCTCACCATGTCCGACCGAAACCAGCCGGTCCGCGGCGACCCCGGCCTCTTCCATATAGGCCTTCACCGCCTCTGCGCGTCGTTCGGACAGCGCGAGATTGGCATCTGCATCGCCGTCCGCATCGGTATGCCCGGAGACCTCGAGCCTTGCATCGGGACATTGGCGCGCAAGGAAGGCGATGCGATCGAGATAACCCTGAGAATGATACTGAATGCGGGCTTCGCCCGTGTCAAACAGCACCGAGTTTTTCGAAGCGACCCGATCGATCAGCTGCTGGCATTCCGTACCGTTCAGGCTTTGGGTCGGGAGCGGCATTTGCCCGATGGTCTCGCTCAGGGAAAACGGTTCCGGCAAGGCCATGCCAAGCGCATTTCTGGTGTCGCGGGCGGCGGAGGCGTTGAATGCGTCTCCATCGAGCGTCAGTTTCGTGTCGCTGATTGATGCGACCGCATTGCCGAGCCGGCTGATCCCCTGCAAGGCGGCGCTCGCGGCATCCGCGAAACCTCCCGGCGCTCCTGCGGCCACCTTCATCTGGTTGTCGATCGGAAGCGATCCCAGCTTCAGCCGGGCTGCGTTCAACAGTTCGTCGGCGACCTCTTCACTGGGCACGTATCCTTCAAGCAGCAGCCGCTTCGAAGAAAGGCTGGCCGTCCAGACGAACGGCGAGATCCGCGCAAGCCCGATATCCGTGGTGCCGAGTTTCACACCACCCGCGAAGCCCTCATCGAGCCTTGCCTGAAGCGCGCGAAAAGCAGCTGCATCGCTGATTTCGCCGGAGACATCGATCCTGTCATTGCGTATCGACACCCGTCCCTGCTGAAATGAAGTCACCAGTGAGATTGCGTCCCGCGTCGCGGCGGGCCACTCGATACCCTCTGGAACGCCAGATGCAAAACGCAACTCGTCAACGACACCAAGATCCGAACGGGCCGCAGCAGCCGCGGCAACCAGCATGTCCCGCGAGGACGGATCCGGAATGAAGCCGCTAAGCGTCAGTTGACCGTCATCCACTTCGGCAGAGAAGGTATAATCGCCATTGGCAGGCGCCGGTGTGATCGCAAGGCTGGCAATCTCGCCGTCACCCGGCGGTGAGCCGGACAGCAGATCCAATGCGATCTCGTGATCCGACGGATTGAGGGCCTGCCCCGAAATGTGCAAGGCGTTTCCATTCAATTCCATGAGTCCGGTCGAAAACCGGGAGAAGACGGACGATCCGAACGCGACGAGTGCGGTTAACTCGTCAGGCGCGCCGCGGGCCAGCTTCAACTGGTCCAGCAACGCGATTCCCGGCAGGGTTTCGCTCAGCATTGTGATCAGGCGCGCCCTGGTCGCCATATCCGGCGCATAGCCGCTCAGCACCAGCCCGTTTTCGCCCTTCTCGAGCGAGAGCGTATAGGGCGATTGCACCGGCAACAGCCCGGTTTCGTCGATGACGGTGCGAACCCCATAGGTTTTCCGCGCGATTTCAAGCGCTTCCGCCTGGTTCTCCGCGGTAGGCGCAAGTCCCTGCAAGGTCAGATCCCGCCCCGCGAGCGCTACGCCCGCCCAACCGTGATCTGCGGCAAGAGCCGCTTCCGTCCGTTTCTTGAGGTCGGTCTCGACCGGATCGAGCTGCAGCCATACTGCCAGCGCGGTAAGACAGGCCACTGTGGCAACGCCGGGCCAGATCCATGATGTCCAGGTGCGCATGCGATCTCCGCGACAATTTCGGGAACCGAAGCCTAGCACCGTGGTGAGCCACTGGCCAAGGGCCAAGGCGAAAGCCCTTGACCGGCTTATCTCCCGTGACGGCCGGACCGCTGATTTGCAGCCGCAATGCGCCGGGACCGTGCCATGCGCGGGACGTTGACCTTCTGACTCACACGAGGCGATCAAAAGCCTGCGCGCGCACGAAAAAACCCGGCAGCCGAAGCTGCCGGGCTCTCATCAGATCAAACCGAGGTTTGATTAGAACGAGCGCTGGACGCGAAGGATGGCGCCGAAGCGGTCGCTGTTCGCAGCGTTGGTGCCGTTGTCGTACCAAGCGAGTTCCGGCGTAACAACCAGGCCAGGAACCACGGTGTAGTTCATGTTGGCGTTGACGCTCCACTCGTCGGAAGCAGGACCACCGGTTGCGGTGTTGGCTTCAACCCACTGAACCTGAGCGTTGAAGGTCACCTTGTCGGTAGCGACGTAGGTACCACCAGCGAGGACCGAGAAGGTCTCGTCGGTGACAGCGCCGTTTGCCCAAGTGGTGTAGGCCGAACCGTTTTCACCGTACATGAGCATCGCGAAGAGCGAAGCCTGGTCGCTGAGGGTCACGTCGGCACGGAGCTTACCGGTCCAACCGCCGCGGACGCCGGTCTGGACGCCGTTGACGAAGGTGTTGTCGCGGGTGTCGAAGCCGACAACTGCGCTGAGGTCGAACATGCCGGCATTGTAGCCAGCGCCGACAACAACATGCGGCATGTAGTCGTCAATGCCCCAGCCGGTGTAGGTGCCGGTGGTTGCGTTGTAGAAGCTGTCGTCACCCTGCTCGAGTGCGATACCAGCCCGGAAAGCGCCACCGTTGTAGGTGTAGCTGATCAGGTTGGTGTCGAACGGGCCGTAGCCGCCTGCGAGCGTATCGGCGATGACCGACCCGCCGTAACCGGTCCAGGTGGTGAAGAACGATTCGTCCTTACCGACGCGGAGACCACCGAGCTGGATCCATGCGAAGTTGATCGAGAACTCGCCGTCGTTCGAGTAACCGGCCAGGCTGTTTGCAACAACCGGGTTGGTCAGAGCGTTGGACACGCCGTTGGTGTCGAACTGCCAGCGGGTTTCAACGTAGGTCCGCAGGGTGCCCATTTCGGTTTCCGAAGCGGTCGACACGCGGAACGAAGCGCGTGCACGCTTCATGTAGGTGCCCGACGAAGCAACCGGAGCTGCAGGCGCACCGGTGATGGTCTTGTTCGAGTTAACTTCGAACAGCTCGCCAGCGCCGATGTCGTAACGGACGTAGCCGTGGATGCGCAGGCAGGTTTCGGTGCCCGGGATGTAGAAGTAGCCGGTGCCGAAAGCGTCGCAAACGCGGACGTATTCAACGGGCTCGGGCTCAGCTGCGATGATGGCATCGGCAGCCTGTGCGCCGGAAACAGCGACGAGGGCCGCTGCGGAGCCGAGGAGAAGGCTCTTGATGTTCATTTTCTGACCTCCAGTCAAAAGTAATAAAGGGTCTGGGTTGTTGCTGAAGGACAGCGTTCCCTGCCCCATCCCCACGATGGAAGAAGACAGGCGGATGCCCGCCTCGCTTCGAAAATGAACATACTCGCCAGCCGCCGCGGCGCAACGCCGATCAACCGGGTTCGGAGTTTCATGCGATGCCTTCCCCTAGCGCTGTTGCACAAATGACACGAAATTTGCGACGACCCGCCGGATTATTTACCTTTCGTTAGCGTTTGGCGGCGTTTTCGGCAGCACAAACAGGGCAGTCCGGACCATTCGGCACTGATTCCGCCTTGCCCGGCAGCCGGACTGGGCAGAATCGCTGGCCGCGCCTTCCACACCGATTCCCCACGGCCGACGCTGCCGCAACGAAACGGCAACGTGTCCTTCGCTCTCCGGATAGCTGCGGCACCTTCAGGCTGCGCCCTGCAACACGGTCCTTGCCATTATATATATTTGGGATCTCTGGCGATCATCGCGGGGAGCTTTCCAACCGAACCAGGCTCGCAGGAAGAACCGTTTCCTCGACGATCCTGACATGGCGCCGCATACCTTGCGACACACCTGCGCCTCGCGGCTGGTCCAGGCAGGCATCGATCTCAGGCGCGTGCAGACATATCTGGGCCATCAGACGATCCAGATGACCCTGCACTATGCGGCATCTTGCCACCAACGATCTTGACCAGTGTGCAATTGCGCTCAACGCCATCAATCGCGCCGCGACCATGAGAGACACCGGCCCGGAAGAATCATGCGAGCCTGTCGATCATGAAGAATAGCCGCCAGTGTCCGGGCCGCACACGGACACTCGCCGCGGCCTGCCGCGGACCAGCTATCCGGGTCTTGAACGGCTTCTTCATCACCGTTTCAGGGCGATCCTCCGGGGCGCGGTTTCACAGCGTGAAAGCGAGACGACAGGACGGTGGAATTGCGGTTGATTACATGGCCCGGCTGCGGTAACAGACGGGCACCGGAGAGGTGGCCGAGTGGTCGAAGGCGCTCCCCTGCTAAGGGAGTATACCTCAAAAGGGTATCGAGGGTTCGAATCCCTTCCTCTCCGCCACCTACCCTAGACAAGTCGCCTTATTTCCTATCTCTCATAGATAGTTCCGTTGTTTCCGCGCCTTGGCGGAGGCGTCAATTGGCGGAGACTGCTGCGCGCGCCAATTCCTGCTGAGAACTACCGAAAGTCTCAGCCCCCAATTTCCGTACTTCCAGTTTGCTCCCGACGCATCAACGAAGCATCGGAGTCAGAAGCGTTTGTTTTGTGAATTTGGGCAGGATTTTCAGAGCCTGGCTACGATGCGCCGCTGCGCTTGCCAGTCCGTGGGCATTGGATTCTGGGCCAGCCACTGAGCAGTCAGACCAACCGGCTGATCGCCCTGCGTGATCGACTTGTCGATATCCGGCGCAAGGAACGCGAGGGCGATCACCTGATGGACGCGTCGGCCTGAGAGGTTTTCCGTTGCAGCAATCTGCTCGAACGTCTGCCCCTGCTTGATGGCATCGTAATACTGATGCGCCTTGGCGATATTGCGGATCAGTGTTGCGTCCAGTGCTGTGTTTGGGTTCGTTCCGATCACGAGCTTGCTTTCAACGCCCCGCTTCCGGAATTGAAACGGGCTTGAGAACGACAAAACATCTTGATTGATCGCCTGCGGTGAGATGGTCAGCCAACCAGCGATGGCCTTGGTGTCGAGATGGAGTTCGATGAGCCCGGGAGAGATGGTCACTCGCTGAATGCAGGAAAGAATCAGTTCCTGACGGTGGCTCGTTTCGCTGCGTGCGGCTTCATCAAGAAGTGTTCGGATTCGCCGGATGTCGTCTGCCGAAGGTTCGATAAGTAGGTCTGAAGGCAGGTGATCGCAAAGATGGATTTGGATTGCACACGTGAGCTGCTGTTCCAACGCTGGCGCAGGAAGCCTCCATCCGCCTGCATCTTTCGATCCGTCTGTGCTGCCCTCACCAATGATCATGCGTCTGGAGACGTAATAGCGATATCGCCTACCCTTCTTGTTGGCATGGCTTGGTGACATCCGATCACCCGTCTCGTCATACAGCTTCCCCGCAAGCGGTGATGCCTTGGATCGTGTCTGCGACTGTCCCCGGGCCTAACCTGATGTTTCCTTCAGACGCTGCTGCACATCATCAAAGACTGGCGGATCGATAATCGCAGGGTGCTGTCCTTCATAGGTTTGGTTGCGATGGCGGATGCGGCCAGCGTAGTCCGGGTTGGACAGGATATAATAGACGTGACCTCGATCGAAGGGGCACTGGTCAGCGGCACCGGGCTTCTGTGCTTCTGCCTCCTTGGCCTTCTTCCTCAATCTCAATCGATCCGCGGCGTGCTTAACCGCTATGATCGAGCCATGTTCGAGATAGAGATCGAACAAGGTCCTGATCGTCGTAGCCTCATCTTCGACGATCTTCAGTGTCCGTCCATCCGGCTCATAGCCAAGTGGAGCCGAGCCTCCCATCCAGAGTCCCTTCTTTTTCGACGCTGCAATCTTGACCCTGATGCGCTCCGCCGTGACTTCACGCTCGAACTGGGCGAAGGAGAGAAGCACGTTCAGCGTCAGCCTGCCCATGCTGGTGGCCGTATTGAAGGATTGGGTTACCGACACGAAGGATGCATTGGCTGCATCGAGTCGATCGACCAGCTTGGCGAAGTCGGAAAGGGAGCGGGTGAGCCGGTCGATCTTGTAGACGACGATCTGGTCGACCAATCCCTCATCTACATGCTGGAGGAGTTTCTTGAGCCCTGCTCCCTCCAGTGTGCCACCGGAGATGCAGCCATCATCATAGTGCTCCGGCAGTGCTACCCAGCCCTCATGCTTCTGACTTGCGATGTAGGCAGCACAAGCCTCGCGCTGGGCATGGAGGGAGTTGAACTCCTGGTCCAATCCCTCCTCCGAGGACTTCCGTGTGTAGATGGCACAGCGGATCTTCTTCACGGTCTACCCCAATCTGAAGAAGCGTGGGCCAGACCAATGTGCCCCTGTGATCTTGCGGGCGATGGCGCTCAGCGAGCGATACCGTTTGCCATCCATCTGGAAGCCATCCTCCAGAACCTCGATTTGGTAGGTCCTGCCGTTCCACTCCCGGACCAGATGAGTCCCGGGTCTGAGAGACGATTGGAGAGCCGGCTTCGGCTGGCCTCCTGCTTCAGATGACCTTTGATCGGTCTTTAAAGCGGCTTTAAGGGCCTTTCGAACCGCTCTTGAATGACCGCCATGGGCTTTCACCTGCGCTTCATAGGCCAGAGCACTGCGCATGAACTGGACTGAGACATATTTCAGCGACTGACCTCCAATCATACGCCGCCATTCGTCGATACAGTCCTCGCGGCACATCGCTTCAAAGCGAGCGGTATCCGCAAGCTCCCCTGCCCTCACCATCCGGTTCATGACGATACCTCGGCAGCTTCGGCTTCACTCTCCTCAACTGCGGCAATAATCGAATAGACCATTTCGCCGGTTTTCTGGGACTTCGACGTTGTGACCTCATGCCCACGTTTGCGCAGACCCGAGATTGCTGCTCGCACCGTATGGGCCTGCCACCCCAGCCGGTCCGAGATCACTGCAACCCGCACGCCATTCGGCTTCGACAGCAGGACCACCAACTGATCTTGCTTGCTCTTGGTGCCTTTGTTGCCCGACTTCGATGAAGTGGCCCCACGCCTCCTCTTCGACGCATTCGCTGTCGCGGCGCCCGCGAGCGCATTCTGGTCTGCGGCATTCTCAATCTTCTGGGTCTTCATCGTGATCTCCACTCAGGTTCCAGGACCGAAACATCCGGCCCCGCACTGAGTGAAGCCCGCGAGGCGGGCGGGGTCCGCTGACTACCTATTCGCTGCCCCAACGACAGGAATGCTTGCTTGGACGTGGAAGTCCAGTGGGGCTTGGCAATTGGCTGAGATCGTCTGCGACGCGCCCGAGTTGAACGTTTCCCGGCAACAATAATCCTCGCAAAAAGCTGCGGTGGGTTTAGACTGAAGAATGGTCCACAAGGGGCGGAAAGCGGTCGTTCACTGCATCAAAAACGCATCACCACGATGGGGCCGATGAATGGACCAACGGATTTACGAATGCCCAGGCACAAAAATGAGGACATTGCGCATACCGTATGTGCCGGCGATTACGACCCAATGCCGACCTTCCGGGCATTTGCAGCAAAAAGTAACAAGGAGCACATTCCGACTGATGCTGCAATCCGCAGTCATGGCGGCTTCAGCGAGCTGAGTTGCGGCAATTCGAATGTAAGGGCGGCAACAAAAACCCGACTAACCCGGTCGTGCCTGGACCGTGGCCAAAGGGAACGGACACAGTAGGCGCGGCGATGGTTATGTGTTCAGGCCATCAGGAAACCGCTTACCCGTCAGTCGCGATAATTCGTCTTGCCACCAGATCATGGTCCAGCCACAGAACCGGTTCATCGGGGGCACTGCTGGAGGCAAAGATCAACTGACCGGTAGCATTTACGACATGAGAGCTTAGCAGATCACTGATCAGCGCTTTTCGGTCTTTGTGCAGTTCTACGATCTGCTGCGAGGTCCCGACGGTGCGTTCGACTTGTTCCGCAGTGTTGGGCATCGGCCAAGCGGAAAAGTTCTGGAAGGGTTGCATCACTGGATCCAGATGGTATTCGCGCACCATCTTCAGCAGGAAGCCAAGCGACACGCCTTCCTTCAACAGGGCCTCGCATTCCAGCCAGAGCGCCTCCGCCCTCTCTCCGCCGCCTTCCTTGCGCAGCGCCTCCAGGAGCGGAAGCAGCGACAGTTCGATTCCCGCAAACACATCCGAAGAGTTGGTGCGAATCTCGGGGCAGTTATAGACGGTCGCCTTGACGTCCTGCTCCCAAGCTTTCTGCGCCAGCCTTTCCAGGCGCATCTTGGCATAGCCTTGGGTGTAGTTCGTGTAGGTCTGCCAGTGATAGTCTCCGTCGATCAGGATGCGCGAACCATGATAGCCATAAGCGGTGTAGCGTACTTGGCCGCCTGAGGCCTCTACCCGGGCGCGAAGGTCGGCACTCTGCTCAAGCAGGTGGCCAAAGGAGTTGGCGGTTACGTCTTCGAAATTCTGCAGGATCAGCCTGCCCAGATCGCTGTCGATCAGGGCCTGGCTGGAGAGGTGGCGCGGGCCGCGCCCCTTGTAGACGCGGTTGGCAATGGCCATGAAAGACCTGGATCGTGGAATGCCTCCTGCCATCGTATGCGCAAAAAAGACATTGCGGCCAGCAGGGATCATGGCGTCAAGCTTTACCATCACTTCTGCCATCGCCCCAGTAAATCGAGCCTTGCCCTCGGCGCGGCAGGCATCAACCTTTTTCCAGTCAAGTTTAAAGCTTTGCCAGTTGTCGAGTGTCATGCCATCCAGCATCGCGGTTGGTGTCAACGCTCCTTCCGGTGCGTCCATGTCGAACCCGGCCATCACGGGGACATTGATAATTTTCCCGCCAAGGTTGGCCTCGGCGTGAGCCAGTTCCGCATCGCTCAGTTGGCATAGGGCACCCGTGTCGCCCCTCCGCCCTACCGTGAGGCCTATCACCTTCATGCCCGCAGCCTTGGCAGCATCGATCAGGCCTGTTGCATAGCTGCGCCCGAATAGCTCGCCGCAAAGAACAAAGACGTCACCCGCGCCAAACACAGTGTTTTGCGGCAGGCGGTTCAGGGGTATCGAGTGTTTCATGTCAGTTTTCTGTAATGTCATCGTCCGGCCTATTGTCATTCGCCCTGTTTGGACGGGTCTTGGAGCTTCAGAAATCTACGGATAGGTGCCAGAAGTTCTTCGCGCGACGGAGTGATGCCGCTGGGTTTTGGATAGGTCGGGTCGGTCGCAATCATCGCGGTGCCAACGGTTAGCGCGGTCAGGTGCAGGAATAGGGCTTCCGGATCGTCTTCGCTGCGCCATCCTGCCGACTGCGCCCGCACGATCTCGGTCCGTTGCCTCTGTCCAAATTCGCCCAGCATCTCATCCAGCGTCTCAGGGGCATGGCGCATGACATCGGGATTGCGCATCACTTGGTAATAGGCCGGATGCTGTATGGCCCAGTCGATATATGTCGTCGAAATGCCCAACAACCGCGATGTACCTTCTGGCAACGCGCGCGCCTGCGCCACGCCCTGCATCAGGCTTTGCGCGCCTTCGATGGCGATGGCTGACAGCAGATCGGCCTTTGTCTTGAAATGCCGCAGCGGAGCTGCGTGGCTGACTTCCAGTTCGCGTGCAAGGGCCCGTAGGCTAAGGCGCTCAATCCCGGCCGAGCTGAGTATTTCTATGGCACGCTCCAGCAAGGCTTGGCGAAGATTTCCGTGGTGATAGGTCGAGTTCATGGATGTCCGGATGATGTTGACGACGACAACATAGGCCGATATAGGCACTGACAACATTCACGCTCTTGAATCGGAAGTCAAGCCGATACTGCCTCGCGAAACGGAACAAGGATTGATGCATTGACCGACCTCGCAACCACCCTAATGACTGGTCTTCTGGGTTTAGGAACTGGCATTTTCGCCACCCTGTCACTGATCGAAAAGCCGATATGGCCGATGCTTCGGGCACCTCTCACACTCCAGGTCGGCGACGACGAGGTCCGCAAGGTTCACGCAATCCTCAAGCGACTGATCCACCTTTTGCCACCAACGATGATGACGACGATGGGCGGGGTCTCGCTGATGATGATCATTCTGTTCATGGAGCAGGGTGCCTCTATCAGGAATATGCTCGTTTCCCTGGTTTTCTTCTCCCAGCTTATCCTCATCGTCGCTCGCCTTTTCGAAGACATTCGCGGCGTCGACATGGTCGATTCTGACGGAGACATCGGCAGCGTCCGGAACGGGCTGGCGGCGCTGGCGCTGCTGCATCATCGCGGTCTGCTGATGACCAGTTCGACCCTAATCCTGATATGGCTGTTTGCCGCACTTTGACGCCCGCTCTTGCAGGCCAACCCCTTCACAAACTGATGAAAGAAAACCGACATGACCAATCGTGACTATGGCTATACCCGGTTCACGCCCGAGGAATACGACTTCACTGAAGACACTGGGCTTATGGCTGGAGATCAGTTCCAAGACGCAGAAGTCTACACCCTGAGCGGTGAAAAGATGAAGCTCTCCGACTTTCTCAAGGACAAGCCTCTGGTGCTAGAGACGGGATCGATGACATGCCCAATGTATGCCCAGAGCGTGCCGCATATGAAGAAGCTGGTCGCCAAGTTTCCGGAACTCGACCACCTACTGCTCTATGTGCGCGAGGCGCATCCGGGTGAGCGTCAACCACAACACGCCAGCTTAGATGAAAAGATCCGTGCGGCCTGCAAGACGAGAAAGCGCTACCATGAGGAAAATCGCCCAATTCTCGTTGACGACATCGATGGCGCGGCGCATCGGTACTATGGCACAATGCCGAACTCGATTTACATTATTGCCCCCGATGGCCGCATTCTCTTCCGGAGTATTTGGAACAATTCCCATGACATCGAAGCGATCCTGGGCAAGGTCGCATCGGGCGAAGAAATCGTCTCGCGCGAATTGAAGGCCGTTCCGCCCTTCTCGTTTCGCGGTGCTCGCACGCTCTTCTACGGAGGTGTCGTGGCACTTTGGGACTTTGTAAGGGGACTTCCCCGCCTTGTCGCAAACCACAAGAAAGTCGGAAACATGTAGCCGCCCGGAACGCCTGATCGCAGAAAGGCAGCCAATCGTTTCCGCTAAGTCTAAAGGCAGATCAGGGCCGAAAGCACCACTCAGCGCTAGGCAACTTCGGGCGGGGAGCAGACGTTTACTGCATCACGCATCAAGTCGGGCAGTGCGGTCAAACTGAACCGCGCCGGGTTTGGCGGAGGCTCCAACTCCTGAGTAGGATGGAGCATCATGAGCAAGACAACGAACAAATATTCCCCCGAAGTGCGCGAACGCGCCGTTCGCATGGTTTTGGACAATACCGGGCAGCATGAGAGCCGCTGGGCAGCAATCGTGTCGGTCTCCGAGAAGATCGGCTGTGCGGCACAGACGCTGAACGAATGGGTCAAGAAGGCCGAGGTCGATAGTGGCAAGCGGGCCGGTGTCACGACTGAGATGTCCGAGCGAATGAAAGCCCTGGAGCGGGAGAACCGGGAACTTCGACAGGCCAATGAGATCCTTCGCAAGGCATCCGCTTATTTCGCACAGGCGGAGCTCGACCGCCGACCGAAGTCATGATCGCATTTATCGATAAGCACCGCGGAGAGTATGGGGTCGAGCCGATCTGCAAGGTTCTGCCGATCGCCCCGTCCACCTATTAGGATCATCTGGCCAAGCGGGCCGATCCCACTCTCCGCTCGGATAGAGCCAAGCGGGATGCTGAACTTTGTCCCGCGATCGAGCGCGTATTCATTGCCAACTTCAAGGTCTACGGCGTCCGCAAGGTCTGGCGACAGATGCGACGGGAAGGGTTTGATGTAGCCCGATGCACGGTAGCTAGGCTCCCTCTCGTGCCATTGCTCCGCAATGCACTGCCGGACAACGGATGAAGGAGATGGGGCTGGAAGGCGTCATTCGCGACAAGAAGACCAGAACGACGATACCGGACAAGGCGCAGCCATGCCCACTGGACAAGGTCAATCGCCACTTCCGTGTGCCCGCACCACACATGCTGTGGGTTTCGGATTTCACCTATGTCGCCACCTGGCAGGGCTTCGTCTATGTCGCTTTCGTTATCGATGCTTTCGCTCGCCGGATCGTGGGATGGCGGGTCAGCCGCACACCACATGCAGGCTTTGTGCTCGACGCTCTGGAACAGGCAGTTCATCAACGGCAGCCGGGATCAGGCCTGGTGCATCACTCGGACCGTGGATCCCAGTATTTATCGATCAAGTACACCGAGCGCCTGGCCGAAGCAGGCATCGAACCATCCGTCGGTAGTGTTGGCGACTCATATGACAATGCGCTCGCCGAAACGATCAATGGTCTCTTCAAGGCTGAGGTCATTCATCGCCGTGGCCCATGGCGAAGCTTCGACGCCGTGGAATACGCCACACTCGAATGGGTGGACTGGTTCAACAATCGCCGCCTGCTGGAACCCATCGGAAGCATCCCGCCTGCAGAGGCCGAAGCGAACTACTACGCAACTCTGGAAACTGAAGCCATGGCCGCGTAACTTAAACCAACCAGCCTCCGGTAGACCCGGGGCGGTTCACAGCAAGTAAGGAACAGCGTTGTAGTCCGAAGCTTCGCCGCCTGTCAGGACGAAGCCAAGAGGGCGGCCCTGACCGTCTGCTCGGGCGTGGATTTTCGTCG
The DNA here is from genome assembly GCA_965230055.1 of Hoeflea sp. Classification (GTDB taxonomy): domain Bacteria; phylum Pseudomonadota; class Alphaproteobacteria; order Rhizobiales; family Rhizobiaceae; genus Hoeflea. Next base: position 175,282 of record OZ245939.1, read on the forward strand.
TAAAGCCGCCGCGTGATCGACCAAGAGCCCCCTGATAAGTCCCCCTTTAGCGCCCGCCGCCTACGAGTGGCCGCGAACCGTGGTGCTGTCGATCATGTGCTGCCAGTCATCCGTCAGCCTCAGTTCGACGAGGGTCTCCCACACGCCCTGTTCGGCCCAACGGCGAAAGCGCACATAGACCGAATTCCACTTTCCGTAGCGCTCATGCATGTCGCGCCAAGGGCATCCGACCCGCAGAACATGCAGCATCCCATTCAGACATTGCCGATCATCGTGCGCAGGCCGAGACTTCCTGCCACGTTCGCTGGGCAAAAGCCCCTCGATGATCCGCCATTCTATATCCGTCAGGTCGCTGCGAGCCAAAACCGCCTCCTATAAGGCAGTCTTGAATCATGCATCGGCTGTTTTGGGAATCCACTTTGTCAACAGGGCCTAGCTCAAAGCAATGTGAATATCACACGGCACATCAACGCATGCTCTTCGACCTTGACAGAAATTGCCTTTGTGCCACGAACACCATTATAGCGATCGCTATACCCGCAATATCGGTGAACCAACCACCTGCGATCATCGTCAGACCGCCAATTGCGAGTGCTCCCCGCAGCAGAGCATTTACTCTGCCGAAAAACCATCCTTGAACCGCACATGAAAGAAGATAAACCCCGACAACCGCCGTCACTGCTACATGGGCGATTTCGAAGCTGCTGCCATCGAGCAGCATCGCGGGGGAGAAGAAGAACATATAGGGGACGACAAACGCGGCCAGCCCAATGCGAAAGCTTTCAACACTGGTTTTCACCGGATCCGAGCCAGCCAAGGCGGACCCTGCATAGGCCGCGAGTGCTACAGGTGGCGTTATAGCCGACATCACGGCGAAATAGAAGATAAACAGATGTGCCACCAAGGGCTCCACACCAAGATTTATCACCCCGGGTGCGATAACAGAGGCTGCGACCGCATATGCGGCCGTCGTCGGCATCCCCATTCCCAAGATGATTGATACCACCATGGCAAAAAATAGAGCCAGAATTTGGCTCTGATCGGCCAACGCCAGCAGAACGGTCGAAAAGCGGGATCCGATCCCAGTCAAGGCGATTACCCCGACAATTATACCGGCAGTGGCGCAAACAGCGACGAGTTGCAGCACCATGCGCGCGCCATTGTCTAGCGCCTGAAACAGCCGGCGCGGCCCCATGCGGTGCGGGGTCAGCCAAGAGACGACTGCCGCAGTGATCATTGCCAAGGTGCCGCAACGAATGACTGAATAGCCAGCGAACAGAGCGTAAATCAGCACAAGGATTGGTGTGAAAAGATAAATCTGGCGGACCAGCACGCCCAGCTTCGGCAAATCCTCACGCGGCAGGCCCTTCATGTCCGCTTTTTGGGCCGCAAGATCTACCATGAAGTAGACCGAGATAAAGTAGAGCACGGCAGGAATGATCGCCGCCCATACGATCTCCATGTAGGAGATGCCAGTAATCTCTGCCATGATGAAGGCGCCGGCGCCCATGATCGGTGGCATGATCTGACCGCCCGTAGACGCTGCCGCCTCTACAGCAGCCGAGGTCTGAGGACGATACCCGACCTTCTTCATCATCGGGATCGTCAGGGAACCCGTCGCCACGACATTACCGGCCGAAGTCCCGTTAATCATCCCCATCAGTCCGGAGGCAAAGATCGCAACTTTGGCCGGACCGCCTCGCCTGTGTCCCGCGGCAGCAAAAGCCAAGTTGACGAAATACTCTCCCACCCTTGTTGTCTGCAGGAACGCGGCAAAAACGACGAACAGGATGATGTAGGTTGATGAGATGGCAACCGGCGCACCGAGAATACCATTGTCAGTGAATATGTACGAAAAGAAGCGTTTTGCATCATAGCCCCGGTGCTCAAAGATGCCCGGCAACCAAGGCCCTAGAAACGCATAGGCGACAAAAACTGAGGCGATGATCACCAAGGCCATGCCGGCCAGGCGACGGGTTAGTTCAGCGATCAACAGCACCCCAGTGACGGCTGCCCACATGTCACCTGGTAGTGCCATCGGCATTCCCGCGCGCAATTGAAGCTGACGTGCGAAGAAAATAAGGTAGGCAATGGAAGCAATAGCTGCGAGTGCAAGCAACAGATCCCCTGGTGCAAACCTTGTCTGGTTTCGATGCGGGAAAAGCCAGCCGTGAACGATTGCGAGGGAGGTTCCTCCAACCAACGGCAACCCGAACGAACCCATTGCCCAGGCTGGGGGTAAGCTGTTGCCAAGCACAACGCCGTTGATCCAGATTGCGGTGACCCCGATCAAACCGTAAATGACGCCAACACCAGCGACGCCGAGAGTGGTTATCGAGAGTACCGAGGAACGGTGTGTGCTTTCGGCGGTCATCAATGTCGAGCCGAACAGAAGAAAGCCAAGCACCAGCCCTCCGCCGACATGACTAAGGCGATAGGCCCATGTTTCCAGCGGATAGACGTTCATCACCAGCAGATGAAAGACCGTGTACAGAACGCAGAGACAGGACACTACCATCGCACGCGAACCATCGAAGACCCGTTGGTTGCCACCCACGGGCTCATCATCCACGTGGGCGAGTGCCGTTGCTGCTTCAACCGTTGAAGGCTGGAGATCAGCCTGGTTGCGAGGTGTAGGCAAACCGTTCGGGTCTGTCATGATTGCTCTGCCGGAGGTTTTCTTGCTGAGACAGGACACGGGCGAGCCAACGCCCGCGTCCAAACTTAGATACCCGTCATCTATTTCAGGTCGGCCGGGATCTCGTAACCGTTCTCCTCAAACCATTTGACCGCGCCCGGGTGGAACGGGATGACCTGGTTCTTGAGGACGTTCTCCGGCAAGGTTTCCTTTGCTGCCGCATGATTGGTTACCATGCGATCATGATTGGTCATGGCCAGCTTGGTAATCTCGTAGGCGAGACTTTCCGGCATATCCGTATTCGTGATTGCGAAGTTCCACAGTGACACAGTTTGAAGGTCCTCGGGTTGATCCTCATACGTGTTTGCCGGGATCGTGAATGGTGCCATGGCAGGCACGATCGCCATCATTTTTTCGAGCGTTTCCTCGTCCATCGAAATGAAGCGAACATCATTTTCGACTGCTAGCTGCGCATAAGCGCCGGTTGGCAAGCCGGCGGCGTAGACAAAGGCGTCAATGAGGCCATCTTTCAGCTGCCCTGCGGTATCAGAGCCTCCTGCGTTGGAGATGTCGACGTTGCCATATCCTTCCGCATTCTCGAAGAACCGGGTCCAGTAAGTGGCCGAGGTGCCGCCCGCAGGACCGACACCAACGCGCTTGCCTTCCATATCCTGAAAGCTTTCGATGTCGGAACTGGCCAGAACGGCCGCCTGCAATGGCGTCTGATACATCGGAAACAACGCGCGAACTTTTTCGTGCGGCACTCCCGGCATCAACGGGCTTTCACCTTTTCGTGCCTCATCGGCAGGCCCCAGTGTGACGAAGCCCAATTGATGTTCACCGGTTTCGACCAAGGTTACATTCTGAACCGGCCCGCCTGTGATCTCCACTCCGGCGTTCAGACCAAGATCCTCGCTGATCATCGCACCGAATCCCGATCCATACCCGAAATAGGTACCTCCTTGGCTGCCGGTTCCGATGGTAATGCTGCTCGGCCAGTCGCTCTTGTCCTGAGCAAGAGCACTGCCGCTGAATGCGGCTGCAATTGTCAATGCGAATAGAGAATACTTGATAGGTTTCATGAGTTGGTCCTCCCTGAAATGCACGTACTCGTGCAACTCCTGAAACGCTACAGCGCCCATGAGTGCGACCTCAAGAACCCCTGATTATATAAATATCTTGAATAAATTTAGGCCGTGGCCGCTATTGAACTCAGATTTTCTGACAACAAACTCATGAATGCCTCTCGAGTAGGGTCCTTCGTATCCCGCATCCAACAGGCCGCAAGTGCGAGTTTGTTGCGCGTTGAAGTCTGGGTCACTTTTAGCGAGACAAAGCGGACCCCTTTGACGCCAAGACGCGATGCCCAGCGCGGTACGATGGCAATGCCCATGCCACGTCCGACCAAATTGACGATCGTCTGCTTTTCCTCGGCAATCTGCACAACCCGTGCCGATAGTCCTGCCTCGATGAACAGCTGCATGCTCAAGTCATGACTATGTGGTCGCGATTTTCTATCCGGGACAATCAGTGGCTGGTCGACCAACTGATGAACATCCACCTCTTCATACTCAGCCAAAGAATGGCCTTCGGGGCAGGCCACGACTGCCGTTTCGTGGAAGAGCGGGTGAAACTCCAGCCTTGGGTCCGGCGTTTCGGGCGGGCGCACGATAGCAATATCTAGATGGCCGGACAGGATCTTTGGCAACAGCCTTATTGTTTTCTGCTCGATAAGCTGAACGACAACTTCAGGATGCAGTTCACGAAATCGCGGCAGCAATTGCGGTAGAAGTCCTGCTGCAGCACTGTCGATTGCACCGATTCTGAGAAGTGCCGCCTTCTGGTTCTTATGCTCCCTCAGCTTTGCTTCCAGTTGTTCCACCCGTCTTATTATTTCTAGCGCCTCAGGAAGCAGCATGCTTCCGGCTTCCGTAAGCGACACGTTTCGGGTGGTTCGCGACAGCAGGCGGACACCCAGCCGCTCTTCCAACAGCCGGATTTGGCGACCGAGCGATGCCGGCAACATTTCAAGGTGTTGTGCAGCTCGACCGAAATGCAGCATCTCGGCGACGGTCACGAAACAGCGCAGCTGAAGAAACTCCATCGCACCGATCCTTCCTGGATTATTTCAATTATTTATATGATCTCTGCGGCATTGCCGCAACTCGCCCAACTTGCAAGATTGGCGCCGCTGGCGAGAACCACGGCGACGGAATTGATCGCTGCCTGAAGAGTGAGAACGGAAAAATGCCAATGAAGACTTATAAAATCGCGGCGATACCGGCTGACGGAATCGGACCGGAAGTGATCGCGGCCGGACTTCAGGCTATTGAAACCCTGGCAAAACGTGACGGCGGTTTCACCGTTGACGTTACCCAATTCGATTGGGGTTCTGACCGATACAAGCGAACAGGGGCCTTGATGCCCGAAGACGGCACCGAGCAACTGAAGAAATTCGACGCGATTTTTTTCGGCGCTGTCGGCGCTCCGGATGTTCCTGATCACGTGACCTTGTGGGGTTTGCGCCTGCCGATCTGCCAGGGCTTCGACCAATATGCGAATGTCCGTCCGACCAGGATTCTGCCGGGCATCAGTTCGCCGCTCGCCGACGTGGGCCCGGGTGACCTGGATTGGGTTATCGTTCGCGAAAACTCCGAAGGCGAATATTCCGGCCATGGCGGACGTGCCCACAAGGGTATGCCGGAAGAAGTCGGCACGGAGGTCGCGATCTTCACCCGCGTCGGCGTCACCCGCATCATGCGCTATGCGTTCACACTGGCCCAGTCGCGGCCGCGAAAGCTGTTGACCGTGGTGACGAAATCCAATGCCCAGCGGTTTGGCATGGTCATGTGGGACGAGATCGCCGCTGAGGTTTCAAAGGAGTTCCCAGATGTCCAGTGGGACAAGATGCTTGTCGACGCCATGACCGTGCGAATGGTCAAGGATCCCAAGAGCCTCGACACAATCGTTGCCACCAACCTGCATGCCGATATCCTGTCTGATCTCGCAGGCGCACTGGCAGGCAGCCTCGGTGTGGCCCCGACTGCCAACATCGATCCCGAGCGGCGTTATCCTTCGATGTTCGAACCAATTCACGGATCTGCCTTTGATATTACCGGCAAGGGTATCGCTAATCCTGTGGCAACGTTCTGGACAGCGGCGCAAATGCTTGAGCATCTTGGCGAGAATACCGCAGCTGAGCGGCTGATGCGCGCGGTGGAGAAGGTCTGCGAGGACGGGATCATGACCCCGGATGTGGGCGGAAGCGCCAATACTCAGCAGGTCACAGACGCAGTATGCGACGCGATCCGCGGTTCCAACATTTGAATGGCCGAACAGCGTCCGCTCCCAGACTGTCCCTGAAGAGGGCCAGCATGTGCTGAATTTCCCCGAGAATTTTCTGCGGTCTTTGTTCGACCGCGCAGTCGAGGTTGCAGACCCTATGCGCAGTCTCGCCGGGTATCTGCCCGAGAGACCGAAAGGACGCCTCATCGTTGTCGGGGCGGGCAAGGCGAGTGCCCGCATGGCTGAGGCCGTCGAGGCGGCGTGGGGTCCGTGCGAGGGGCTCGTCATCACCCGCTACGGCTATGGCCGGCCGTGCCAGGGTATCGAAATCGTCGAGGCGGCGCATCCGGTGCCGGATGCCGCTGGTAGCGAGGCGACCCGGAGAATGCTGGATCTGCTGCGCACTCTCGGCCCGGATGATCTGGTCCTGGCACTCATCTCAGGCGGTGCCTCTGCGCTGCTGACTGCACCGGTCGAAGGGGTCGGATTTGCCGAAAAACAGGCGGTGAATTCTGCGTTGCTGGCATCGGGTGCGCCGATTCGTGAAATGAATGTTGTGCGCAAGCATCTCAGCCGGATTAAGGGCGGGCAACTCGCCGCCGCGGCTCACCCCGCACGGGTTCATGCGTTGCTGATTTCTGATGTCCCTGGTGATGATCCTGCTGATATCGGTTCCGGCCCTACCGTTGGGGATACGTCCCGACCCGGGGACGCTCTTGCGATCCTGGGAAAGTGGAACATCGAGGTCCCGCCGTCGGTCGAAGACGCGTTGCTGGATCACAGCGGCGTCATTGATCCCTCAGACCCGCGCCTGAGCGTGACCGAGAACAGCATCTTTGCCGCACCTGCCCAATCTCTCGCAGCCGCGGCGGAAATGGCGCGCGAAGTAGGATGCGAAGTCCGTCTGCTCGGCGATGCCCTGGAAGGCGAAGCAAGCCAACTGGGACGGGACCATGCAGAATTGGCGATGGCCATCGCACGGGACCGGGATCCCGGAGATGCTCCGGTGCTTCTGCTGTCGGGCGGGGAGCTGACCGTGACCCGGCGGGGCGACGGTATCGGCGGCCCCAATGCCGAATATTGTCTGGCTCTCGCGATCGCGCTCGAGGGCGCTGCCGGTATTCATGCGATCGCCTGTGACACCGATGGTGTTGACGGGGCGGCGGAAGTCGCCGGCGCGGTCATCGGTCCCAACACACTGACAAAGGCACGAGAGATCGGCGTTGGTCCGTACATGGCACTAGCACTCAATGACGCACACGGTTTCTTCCGCGCCATCGGGGACCAAGTTGTCACCGGCCCGACCATGACCAACGTGAATGATTTCCGAGCTGTCTTGGTGAAATAAAGTGTTTCAGCGGGCAGGACGGAGGCGTGGAGAATTCTCTCAGAACCTTATGGGCGAAAGAGAGAAGAGGACAGAGAAGGAGATGCCACCAAATTATATGCTGCAAGTGCGAGACGGTAATCGCGGTTCTTGTCGTTCTATAGGTCCGATTTCCAGCTCTACTTATGCCGCTAATGCGGGGTGGCGGTGGGCAGCAAGCCGTCCGAACCGATTCCCGCCGAGGGGAACCGGACATGGCAGAAGGCCCGTTTTTCGGAAGGTCCTAGCCCATGCGTTCCGATGAGAAGCTTCCCGGCGAAGCCGGGAAGACCACCGCTTTGTTTCCGTTGAGGAAGGCGCGGTGATGCGCATGGGCATGGATGGCGCGGGCCAGCACCTGCGCCTCTACATCTCGGCCGAGCGACACGTAATCCGACGCGCTTTGCGCATGGGTGATCCGCACGATGTCCTGCTCAATGATCGGGCCTTCGTCGAGGTCGGCGGTGACGTAGTGCGAGGTTGCGCCGATCAGCTTCACGCCGCGCTCATAGGCCTGCTTGTAGGGGTTCGCGCCCTTGAAGGAGGGCAGGAAGGAGTGGTGGATGTTGATGATCCGCCCCGACATCTTCTGACACATCTCGTCGGAGAGGATCTGCATGTAGCGGGCCAGCACGATCAGTTCGGCGCCGGTGTCCTCGACTACCTTCATGATGGCGGCTTCAGCCTCGGGCTTGTTCTCTTTGGTGACCTTGATGCAGTGGAAGGGGATATCGGCGTTCACCACGACCTTTTGGTAGTCCATGTGGTTGGAGATCACCGCTACCACCTCGATGGGGAGCGCGCCGATCTTCACCCGGTAGAGCAGGTCGTTCAGGCAGTGTCCGAAGCGCGAGACCATGATGACCACCTTCATCTTCTCGGCCTCGTCGCGGAAGGCGTAGGTCATCTCCATATCTTTGGCGATGACGGCAAAGCCGGTGTTCAGCTTATCCAGCGCGGCGCCCTCTTCGGGGATGAAACTGATGCGCATGAAAAACTGCCCGGTCTCTTGGTCGTCATACTGGGCGCTGTCGGTGATGTTGCAGGAGTGGTCGGCGAGGAAGGTGGATATCGCGGCTACGATCCCGCGACGCGAGGGGCATGTCACGGTCAGGCAAAACTTGATCATGTCGGGTCCTGGAGGTTTAGGGAGATGGGCCTGTCGGGCAGCCCGAGCAGGTGGCAATAGGCAGAGAGCGTGTTGGCCAGCAGGCAGGCGATGGTCATCGGACCAACCCCGCCCGGCACGGGGGTGATGGCGCCCGCGATGTCGCGGGCGGCAACGTCTACATCTCCGGTGATGCGGGTCTTGTCTGGCCCAAGGTCGGGCGCGGGGATGCGGCTGATGCCTACGTCGATGACCGTGGCACCGGGCTTGAGCCAGTCAGACTTGACCAATCCCGGAACGCCCGCGGCGGCCACGACGATATCGGCCATGCGCGCCAGTTCGGGGATGTTGGTCGACGACTTGTGCGCCACCATCACCGTGCAGTCTGCGTTCAGCAGCAGCCGCGTCATCGGCTTGCCAACCACGTTGGAATGGCCGATGACCAGCGCGGTCTTGCCGCGAAAGTCGTCGTGCAGGGTGCGCAGCATCATCATGCAGCCCAGCGGCGTGCAGGGGACGATCGCGTCCTGCCCGGTGCCCACCATCCCGACGTTGGAGATGTGGAAGCCGTCCACATCCTTTTGCGGCGAGATGGCGTTGATCACTGCGCGCGCCTCAATGTGATCGGGCAGCGGCAATTGCACGAGGATGCCATGCACGAGGCTGTCTTCATTCAACTGGTGGATCAGCGCCATAAGCGTCTCGGCGCTGGTGTCGGCGGGCAGGCGGTGCTCGAAGGAGGCCATGCCCGCTTCGACCGCCTGCTTGCCCTTGGAGCGGACGTAGATTTCCGAGGCCGGATCATGCCCCACCAGCACCACGGCCAGACCGGGGATCTGCCCGGTTTCGGCCACCAACTCGCGGACGCGCAGCCCGACACGGGCACGGACTGCCTGCGCGTAGGCCTTGCCGTCTATCAGCTGCGCGCCCATGGCTCAGAGCGCCTCTATCAGTGCGGGCACGGCGTCGAAGAGGTCGGCGACCAGGCCGTAATCCGCCACCTGGAAGATCGGGGCGTCCTCGTCCTTGTTGATCGCCACGATCACCTTGCTGTCCTTCATGCCTGCAAGGTGCTGGATCGCGCCGGAGATGCCGACCGCGATATACAAGTCGGGCGCCACAACCTTTCCGGTCTGACCGACCTGTAGATCGTTGGAGGCAAAGCCCGAGTCCACCGCCGCCCGCGAGGCGCCAACCGCCGCACCCAGCTTGTCCGCGAGGGTCGAAACGAGGGCGAAGTTTTCTTCAGAGCCCACGCCGCGCCCACCGGAAACGACAACCTTGGCCGAGGTCAGCTCGGGGCGGTCAGAGGACACGACCTTGTCTTCGACATGCACGCTGAGGTCCGACACGGCGGAAAGCGCAACGGCTTCCACCGGTGCCGCAGCACCGGTCCCAGCGGCATCGAAGCCGGTGGTGCGGATTGACAGCACCTTGACCGGATCGAGCGATTGCACCGTTTGGATCGCGTTGCCCGCATAGATCGGGCGATTGAAAGTGTCGGCAGAGATCACTTCGGTCACATCGGTCATGACCATCGCATCGAGCAGAGCCGCCACGCGGGGCAGCACGTTGCGCCCGGAGTTGCCCGCCGGAGCGACAATATGGGTGAAGCCCTGCGCCTGATCGAGGATCAGCTGCGCCACGTTCTCGGCCAGCCCGTTGACCACGGCGACATCGTCGCAGACCAGCACCTTGGACACGCCCTCAAGGCTTGCGGCCTCTTCGCCCGCCGATGCCGGGCCGCAGACCAGCGCGGTCACATCGCCCAACTCAGCCGCCGCCGTGACGGCCTTGGCGGTTGAATCCAGCGCCAGCGCGCCGCCGGCCATTTCTGCCAGTAGAAGTACAGCCATCAGACCAGCCCCTCTTCCTTGAGTTTGCCTACCAGTTCCTCGACCGAGCCGACGGTGATGCCCGCCGCGCGGTCTGCCGGCTCTCCGGTTGCCAGCACCTTGAGGCGCGGCGAAAGGTCGACGCCGTAATCGGCGGCGGTCTTCTCTTCGAGCGGCTTTTTCTTGGCCTTCATGATGTTGGGGAGCGAGGCATAGCGCGGCTCGTTCAGGCGCAGGTCGGTGGTGATGACCGCCGGAAGCTTGACCGAGATGGTCTGCAACCCGCCGTCGATCTCACGGGTGACGGAGGCTTTGCCGCCCTCTACTTCGACCTCGGAGGCAAAGGTTGCCTGACCCCAGCCCAGCAGCGCGGCCAGCATCTGGCCGGTCGCGTTCATGTCGTTATCAATCGCCTGCTTGCCGGCGATGACCAGCTCGGGGGCCTCATCGGCCACGACCTTGGCCAGGATCTTGGCGACGGTCAGCGGCTCGATATCCTCGCCGGTGTCGGCCTCGACCAGAATGGCGCGGTCAGCGCCCATGGCGAGCGCGGTGCGCAGGGTTTCCTGCGCCTTCTTCGCGCCGATGGAAACAACGACCACCTCGGTGGCGATCCCGGCCTCTTTCAGGCGGATCGCCTGCTCGACCGAGATTTCGTCGAAGGGGTTCATCGACATCTTGACGCTGGCCAGATCGACACCGCTGCCGTCCGGTTTGACCCGGACCTTCACGTTGTAGTCGATCACGCGCTTGACGGGGACAAGGATCTTCATCTCTTGCGTGCTCCTGCTGGTTGCGGGATGGCGTGAAGGTCAGACCTTCACCCGGTCCGATCTCGGGTCGTAAAAGGGTTTGAGCGAGGCTTCGGCCCGGACGCGGCGCCCGGCAACTTCGATCTCGTAGGTGGAGCCGAGGACATCCTGTACCGACTGGCCGGCGCAGGGGACGTAGCCCATGCCCATGGCCGCGCCGAGGTGGTGGCCGTAGGCGCCGGACGCGAGGTAGCCGACAATCGCCCCGTCGCGCACGATGGGTTCGGCGTGATAGAGCATCGGCTCCGGGTCGGTCAGCCTGAACTGGACAAGGCGGTTTTGCAGCCCCTCGTCCCGCTTGCGCTGGACGGCGTCGCGGCCGATGAAATCCACATCGTTTTTCTTGATCGCAAAGCCCAGGCCCGCTTCGAGAATGTGATCCTCGGAGGAGATATCATGCCCGAAGTGGCGGAAGCCCTTTTCGATGCGGCAGCTGTCCATCATGTGGAGGCCGCACAGCTTGGCGTCCATGCTGCGGCCCGCCTCGCGCAGCACCTCGAAGACATAAGCCGCCATGTCGGTGCTGACGTAAAGCTCCCAGCCCAGCTCGCCGACGTAGGTGACGCGGTGCGCCCGCGCCAAGGCCATGCCGATCTCGATCTCTTGGGCGGTGCCGAAGGGGTTGGCATCGTTCGAGAAGTCGTTGGGGGACACCCGCGCCAGCAGGTCGCGTGACTTCGGCCCCATGACGCAGATCACCGCCTCAGACGCGGTGGCATCAAACAGCGTCACGCGGAAGTCGCCCATGTGACGGCGCAGCCATTCCTGATCGGCCAGCCGCGTGGCAGCGGGCGTCACGACGAGGTAGGCGGTTTCGGACAGGCGGGTGATGGTCACATCCGCCTCGATCCCGCCGGAGGCGTTCAGGAGCTGGCTGTAGACGATCTTGCCCACCGGGACCGAGAGGTTGGAGGCGGAGACATAGTTCAAGAACGCCTCGGCATCCGGGCCTTCGACGCGGATCTTGCCGAAGGAGGACATGTCGTAGATCCCGACATTTTCGCGAATGGCCTTGTGTTCGCGCGCGGCGTTGTCGAACCAGTTCTGGCGCTGCCAGCTGTACTGGTATTTCGGTATCTGTCCTTCGTCCGCGAACCAGTTGGCGCGCTCCCAGCCTGCCAACTCACCCATGACCGCGCCCTCGCGCAGCAGCGCCTCGTGCAGCGGCGAGCGGCGGATGCCGCGTGCGGTGGCCTTCTGGCGGTAGGGGAAGTGATCGGCATAGAGCAAGCCCAGCGTTTCCTTGGACCGTTCGAACAGGTAGGTCTTGTTGCCCTGGAAAGGCTGCATCCGTGCGATGTCCACATCGCCCAGATCGAAGGGCTTTTCTCCCGCGTCCATCCACGCCGCCAGTGCGGACCCCGCGCCGCCCGCCGACTGGATGCCGATGGAGTTGAAGCCTGCGGCGACCCAGACATTGTCCATCCCCGGTGCCAGACCAAGGTGGTAAGCGTCATCGGGGGTAAAGCTCTCGGGCCCGTTGAAGAAGGTGTGGATGCCCGCCTCGGCCAGCATGGGCAAACGGTTGACCGCCTGTTCGAGGATCGGCTCGAAATGGTCGAAGTCTTCGGGCAGCTGGTCAAACTCGAAGTCTTCGGAAATGCCGTTCATGCCCCAGGGCTTGGCGACGGGCTCGAAGGCACCGAGCAGCAGTTTGCCCGCGTCCTCCTTGTAATAGGCGCATTCCTCGGGGACGCGCAGCGTTGGCAGTTGGGTCAGGCCGGGGATGGTGTCGGTGACGATGTAGAAGTGTTCGCAGGCGTGCAGCGGCACGTTGACGCCCATCTGGCGGCCAACCTCGTGGCCCCACATGCCGGCGCAGTTCACCACCATCTCGCATTCGATGGTGCCGCTCTCGCCGCTCTCGGCCTGCCACGAGACGCTGTTGATGCGGCGCCCGTCGCGGCCAAAGCCGGTGACCTTTGTGCGCTCGATCACCTGCGCGCCGCGCATCTTGGCGCCTTTGGCCAGCGCCAGCGCGATGTTGGCGGGGTCGCCCTGCCCGTCCTTGTCCAGATAGACGGCGGCCTTGACGTCGTCCGTGTTCACATGGGGGTAGCGGGTTTTCAGCTCTGACGGGCTGATCTCTTCGACCTCGACACCGAAGGCGCGGGCCATGGAGGCCTGGCGGAGGATCTCTTCGCGGCGCTCGTCCGACAGCGCCACGGTGATGGAGCCGTTGCGGCGGAAGCCGGTGGCGACTCCGGTTTCCTCTTCGAGCTTGCCGTAGAGTTCCTGGCTGTATTTCGCCAGCTTGGTCATGTTCTTGGTGGCACGCAACTGGGCGATCAGGCCCGCCGCGTGCCATGTGGTGCCGGAAGTCAGTTGCTTGCGTTCCAGCAGCACCACGTCTTTCCAGCCGAGCTGTGTCAGGTGATAGGCGACCGAGCAGCCGATCACACCGCCGCCGACGATCACGACGCGGGCGCGTTCAGGGGGGAGAGCCATTGTTAGCGTCCTTTCAGATCCGGGGTCAGGCGCGGATGCGCGCGTTGTCCGCATCCCACAGGGTTGGCGTTTCGTTGACGGTGGCGCTCAGCCGCTGGCCGTAGACGACCACCTCGACAGTGGCGCCCGCCGGGAGAGAGGCATCCAGCATCGCCAGCGCAATGGCCGCATCGACCCGGTGGCCATAGGCCGAGGAAAGCACCACGCCCGCCAGCTTGCCATCGGCCATTACGCTGGCCATGTAGGGTGCGTCCTGCTGCCCGGTCTCGACCGTCAGCGAGACCAGCCGTTTGGCGGGCGGCTGCTGGGCCTTTGCCAGTGCCGCCTTGCCGGGGAAGTCCTGCGGCTTGTCCAGCTTCACGAAGCGGCCGAGGCCGGTCTCGTAGAAGCCATAATCAGCAGACAGATCGCCCTTCCAGGTCAGGTAGCCCTTTTCGATGCGCATGGAGTTCAGCGCATACATCCCGAAGGGCGCGGCACCTGCCTCGCGGATCGCGGCGTAGACGGCGGCGGCATCCTCGGGGGCGCAGTGCACCTCCCAGCCCAGCTCACCGGCGAAGGAGACGCGGGCCAGCATCGCGGGCTTGCCGGCCACCGTGGCCTGCTGGTGGGTCAGCCAGCCGAGGGTCAGATCGGCATCGGAAAGCCCGGCGAGCACCTCGCGCGATTTTGGCCCGGTGACAAGCATGGCCACCACATCGCGCGTCTTGTCGGTGATCGTCACCGTCTCGGGCATCGCGGCGCGCAGGATCTCGCCATCGTGCCAGAGGGCGACTGCGGCGGTCATCAGGGTGAAGTCATTCTCACCGTGGCGGATGCAGGACATCTCGGTCAGCACATGGCCGCGGCCGTCGGCGATGTAGATCAGGTTCATCCGGCCCACCTTGGGCAGGCCGCCGGTGATCAGCCCGCGCAGCGCCTCGGCGGCGCCGTCCCCCTTGAGGCCGAAGCGAGAGAAGCCGGCGAGGTCGATGATGCCGGCGCCATCGCGCACGGCCTTTACCTCTTCGCGGACGCGGGCGTGCCACGGGCCATTCCTATCCCAAGTATGGGTTGCCTCTTCGGAGGTGTCGTCGCCCGCCTTGGCGAACCAGTTGGCGCGCTCCCACCCGTTATAGGCCCCCATCTGCGCACCGTCTGCCAGAAGGCGGTCATGGTTGGGCGAGAGTTTCTTGTCGCGGCCAGCGGGCCATTCGTGATGCGGGAAATGCATCGCGTATTCATGGCCGTAGGTCTCCATCGCCTTGGCGGTAGTAAAGCCCGCATCGGCATGGTCCGTGAAACGGCGAGGATCACAGGACCACATGTCCCATTCGGTGTAGCCATGCATGATCCATTCCGACAGGACCTTGCCCGCGCCGCCAGCCTGCGCAATGCCGAAGGTAAAGCTGTGTGACTCGAAGGCATTCGGCACGCCGGGCATCGGGCCGATCATCGGCAGACCGTCCGGCGCATAGGGGATCGGTCCGTTGATGTTGCGCTGTACGCCCTGGCTTCCCAGCAGCGGCACGCGCTCCATCGCATCCATGATGTACCATTCCAGGCGGTCCAGATCGTCGGGATAGAGCTGGAAGCTGAAGTCCTCGGGCATTTCAGCGCCCGACGCCCAGCCCACCTCGCAGTTGCGCTCGTAAGGGCCGAGGTTGAGCGAATGAGTGTCTTGCCGCAGGTAATATGAGCTGTCGACGTCGCGCAGCATCGGTACCTTGCGCCCGTTCTCCTCGGTCCATGCTCGCACCTCGGGGATCGCCTCAGTCAGGAAGTACTGGTGGCTCATCACCGTCAGCGGTACCTCACGCCCACCATGGGGCAGGAACCATTCGCCCACGCGGGCCGCGTAGTAACCGGCGGCGTTGACCACATATTCGGCGCGGATGTCACCCTGATTGGTGTGCACAACCCATTCGCCATTCTCGCGGCTGACGCCGGTGGCGGGGGTGAAACGCGCGATAGTCGCACCAAGCGCTCGCGCGCCCTTGGCCAGCGCTTGTGTTACTTGGCTAGGGTCGATATCGCCGTCGAGCGGATCCCAAAGCCCGCCTTCGAGATCATGGGTCTCCATGAATGGCATGTGGGCCTGAAGCTCACCGGGGGTGCACATGTCCATCATCAGGCCCATCTGGGCGGCCATATCGCGCACGCGCTCGAATTCCATCATCCGCTCATGGCTGTGCGCCAGCCGCACCGCGCCAGTGATGTGGTAATTTATTGGATAGTCGACCTCTTCGGCCAGGTTGCGATACATAGCCAGCCCGTAGCGCTGCATGTTCATGATGCCGTAGTTGGCGGCAAAATTCGGGCAGTTGCCCGCCGCATGCCAGGTCGAGCCTGCCGTGAGCTCGCTTTTCTCAAGCAGAACGCAATCGGTCCAGCCGGCCTTGGCTAGGTGATAAAGCGCGGAGGTTCCGACGACACCGCCGCCGATGATGACCACGCGAGCAGTGGTTGGAAAAGCCATGATGAAACCTCAATAGACAGGGGGTGAAATGACCCAGATCGCGCAGGCGGGGTCGTCGTAGGGATTGGCCCAGCGGTATTCAGAGCCCTTGATGCGGAAGCTGTCGCCCGCCTCGATGGTGAAGCGCTGGTCGCCGATGAAGATGTCGAGCCGCCCGGAAACGAGGTAAGCGACCTCGATGGTGGCACGCTGCTTGGGTTCGTCGAGCGCGCTGCCGGGCAGAAAGGTGGAATGGATGACCTCGAAGTCGTCGGTCAGGTCGGGCGAGATGAGCGATTCCACTAGGCCTTCGTCGCGCTCGCCGATTTCGCGTCGGGCGCGGGCGCGCACCACGAGGCCACGTTCTTCTTCGGGACCGTCGGTTGCACCCAAGAACATCGACAGAGGGACGTCGAAGATCCGCGCCATTGCCCGCAGATCCTTCGCCGTAGGTTCCGACAAGCCGCGTTCCACCTGGCTGACCCAGCCAAGCGACCGATCAAGAGCCTCCGCTAACTCCTTGAGCGTAAGATTCCGCGTGGTGCGTAATGCTCTGATATCGCTGCCTATCATCTCAACTCTACCACTTTTTCCGGGGCGCCGATCCGCGCAGCTTCCTATTCTCGCATGTCGTCATGAAATATTGCACCGAAATTTCATTTTATCAAATGAAATTTTTTGGATATTTTTCACGAGACGTCGAGGCGACACACAAACAACAAATAATTGACGGCTTTGCGCTGAACGATCACATCGGCAGTGTAAACTTAACGAACACCGGCCAAGCATTTCGCCCTCCGCTATCGGTTATGCGGTTTGCAGGCGAGCTATCTCACTCCACCTTTGCAAGGCTGCGGCTCTCAGTTCACGGTGATGATCGGATGGATTATTGTGGCGTGGAATGTGAAAGAGATTTGCGACGGAGTCATGAATTGAAACGAACCGCTGGAGATGTCGGACTGACTTGAAACCCTTCATGATCCGTTCTCGCCGTAGTGTCGGCTGATGCGAATTCTCTGCCCGGTTGTTCAGGCCTTTGTGCGAGCGATGCTCGACGCCGGGCATAGTATCGCGTTTGCCGCACCATAGGATCGCAGTTTGTCGATTATCATGACGCGCGGCGCATGCCCCTGGCCTTTAAGAAGCTTTCGCATAAGGCGTTTGGCGGCCTTGGCACGGCGGCTTTGCACCAGAACATCGAAAACGAAGCTATCCTGATCGACTGCCCGCAACAGCCAGTGTTTCTTGCCGCAAATGGAGATGACGACCTCATCGAGGTACCATTTGCCGCCGAGCCTGCCGGCGGATCGCCTCCGGATATCATTGGCGAAATGCCTGCCGAATTTCTCCACCCCGAGGCGCACATTCTGGTGCGAAACGATGACCCCAAGTTCCACCAGCAGGTCTTCGACCATACGTAGACTGAGCAGAAAACGAAGATAGAGCCAGACGGCATGAGCAATCACCTCGGCTAGAAACCGGTGGCCGCGATAAAGTGGATCACGAACGGCTTGGGTCATGCCGCAAGATCGCGAAGTTTCCTCCACGGCTGGTTAAATTTACAGTGCCTTCTGATGTTCCAAACGCTAAATGCCAGCTTAAAGCTAGGTGTTGGATCACACCACGAACTTCCTGGCCCTGAGCGTCCGGATCTTGCCGTCTTCTTCGATGGCTATTTCGAACCTGACCCGCTCGAAGCGCATGACCCATTCGAGGATGGCAATGCGGGCATCGGGATTGTTCATGCGCCACGCATGCTCGGTCATGCGCTTAAGGGCCTGATCGAGCCCCTTGCGGTAACCGTGGCCAAAGGCTTCGCGGTCCGAAACAGCCTTGATGCCACGCAGCGTCTTGAGGTCACTTCGGACGGTGGATTCAATGACGCCGACCCGGCTTACAGCAAACTGATCGGACCTGAGCTCCCGGAGCACATAGGCTGACGTTTCGGCGGCGGTGTAAAAGGCGTCGCTGATCGATTTTGAGAGCTTGGGCTCTTTGGCATGGCACTCGGTGGTATGCTGAACATCACGGAGAGCCTGGCGATAGCCGCGGAAAAAGGGGCGTATTGTCGTCATTGGGCACCTCCACTCTCTCCACCAAGGCGTCTCAGGCGCTAGGTGGCGGAGCGACCATTCGCTTGCCAATGCGTCGTCATTGCGTCCTGCCCGAAAGACGTACGAGGTGCACTTTCTGGGGCTTCGGGGTGTCGGTTCTTGATCACGTTTCCCCACGAGACGTTGGAAGATCTTTCGAGACACCCAACGCACGGTTGAGGATCGGAGGTGGTCACTGTTTCAACCGGCGTACCAAGTCCTGCAGGCGGTTCGCAATATCGCGGTCGCTCCTGATCGTGCCATCAAGGACATCTCGAAACAGCTCTGCGCATTCATCCGTGATGACTTCCAACAGGGCGCGTGTTTCATTGAATGTCGGGGTCACCCAGCCGCGGGGTTTTGGACTTCCGAACGACGCCCACTCCTGATGGGTGATCTTGAGCAGTTCGCGCTTGGTCAGTCGCCTGAGACCAAACAGATCCTGTATGATCTGAAGGTTCGATTTGGCAAACCGCTCGGGCAGCCCCTGGTTGAAGAACTGAGCCAACAGAAGGGCTGATCCTGAGCCTTCAGAGGTGACTGTATCTCTTTCCAGGTCCGCCTCAGAACCAAGAAGCCGCTCTTCAAGGCCCGCCTGAAGGATGAAGAGATCCCGCCTGGCGCAATTGGCAAGAACGATCTTCAACTCCGCTTCATCCCATGGCCCATGGACCTTGTAGCCGACGCCTGGAATGATCTCGATGTCGTCGGGGTGCGGGAGAACGGTGATGAGGTCCCTTCCCTCTTTCCTGGCCTTGTCGAGCAGCTTTTGCTGATGTGCCTTCACGCGATGGGCAAACTCGACATCCGCCTCGATTGTCTGCTGCCTGATCCGTTGTGCCAGGATGATCTCGTTGAAGGAGTTGCTCAAAGCATGCGGAGAACCGGTTGCTGCCGTCTGAAGCAGCTTGCGGGCTAGTACGTCCTCGACGAGCACTTCCTGCTGATGGCCCTCGCTGGTGATTGTCACCTTGCGCCCTGCCTCATCGAGCAGAGACTTTTGCAACGAGGTAAGGCCTGGCTGGGTGAGCTTCGGCGTTGCCTTGCGCGACTTGTTTCTCTTGACCGCCATCACCGCTCTCCTCTGGCCAGAGTGGAGATGGCAGAGCTGCCCTGATTGGTTGATTGGAGAGTTCCGGCAACGCTCACATCCTGGCCGCCAGCTCCACCGGAGCCATGGCGATCCGCCATCACGTCGGCAAAGGCTCTTCCGGTCTCTGCCAGTTGAGCCTGCTCTCCGGTCAGTCTCTCAAACCGGCGGATAATAGTGTCGCAGTAGAGCGGATCGATCTCGATCAGCCGGGCGACACGGCCACACTGGTCTGCGGCAATCAACGTCGAGCCGGATCCACCAAAGACATCGAGAATGATATCTCCGCGACGGGAGCAATCCTTGATCGCATCCGCAATCAACGCCACCGGCTTGACCGTTGGATGCATCGCAAGCTCTTCATCACGGCTGGCCCCGAGCGAACTGATCCCCGGATAATCCCAGACATTGGTTCGGTACCGCCCGGTATCACCGAGGCCAAATGTGTTTATGTGCGGGGCCGTGCCCTTCTTGAAGACAAAGACCAGCTCGTGCTTGGAGCGATAGAACGACCCCATGCCGCCATTGGTCTTGTTCCACACACACAGGTTCTTCAGCTCCGAGAATACGCCATGGCCTGCGATCAGCACTTCGCGCATGTGGCGCCAGTCCATGCAGACATAGGCAATCGCCCCATCGACAAGCTGAGACGCCGCAGCCCCGAGGCTATCGGTCAGGAATGTCGTGGACGCGGCTTCATCCATTTCCCCAGATGCCAGCGCGAACTCGCGATGCCTCACCCGCCCCAAACCTGTCACATGGCCATCAATCGGCACATTGTAGGGCGGATCGGTGAACAGAAGTGTGGCCGGCTTCCCGTCACACAGGCGCGACACATCCAACTTCGACCGCGCATCTCCACACGGAAGCCGGTGCGGACCAAGCAGCCAAAGATCTCCTGCTCGCGTCACCGCAGGCCCCTGCCCGACCGGCTCGACCCGATCCAGAGCATCATCGGCTTCCGGAGCGCTTGGCTGTTCATCGCCGATGGTGAGGTCGATCTCCACCGTCGAGAAACCCAGACCCTCGATATCGAAGTCGAGATCGATCAGGCCCTGCATCTCGATTGCGAGCAGATCCCGATCCCAGCCCGCATTCTCCGCGAGCTTGTTGTCCGCCAGGATATAGGCGCACACCTCGTCTTTCGACAAATGCGACAGCCGGCGAACCGGCACTTCCTTCATCCCGATCAGCTTGGCAGCTTCCACCCGACCGTGACCGGCAACGATCGTGTTGTCGTCGGCAATCAGAACCGGATTGCAGAAGCCAAAGCGCCGGATGCTGTCGGCGATCTGCCGCACCTGCTACTTCGAATGGGTTCTGGCATTGTTGGCATAGGGCGCGAGGTCTTCGATCGCGCAGGTTTGGTCTAGGCATGCGTCATCGCTTGGCGAATGCATCTGCATACTCCATGTTCTCCGCTAGTCTGCGGATCAGGT
This sequence comes from Hoeflea sp., assembly GCA_965230055.1. Classification (GTDB taxonomy): domain Bacteria; phylum Pseudomonadota; class Alphaproteobacteria; order Rhizobiales; family Rhizobiaceae; genus Hoeflea. The sequence continues at coordinate 195,833 of OZ245939.1, forward strand.
TGTCGGGGTTTTGGTAACGCTGGAACTGAGTGAACAATACCGGAACAGGAGCAGGCGCCGCAACGGGGGTACCTGCAGAACGCAAAACTGTTTCATGCTTCGAAGCCGCCGCTTCAAACCGCCTTTAAAGCCTCTTCAAAAGGTCTTCAAAGCCTCTTCAAAAACAAAACGGGTTCTGAGGTCAAATCAGGCGCCGATTTGTAGAATATCATTCTAGAATTCGACAATCGAAACCCAGTTTTCAGAATGAGGGCTGAGACGCGGTTTTTCACTGTGGTGCCGCAATAGACGTTTCAGGCCGCCAAATGCCGCTTCTCATTCGGCTCAGGCTGTTGTCGGGCGCGCTTCATATAGCCATCTCTCTGGTCATCAGAAAGAAAAGCGCCCCCATTTGGTTGCACGCAAACGGGCAGCAGGATTGTTCTGAAAACGAATGACACCTCGGGTCAGACAAGGGGCCAAGAGATCGCGCTTCCGCACGCTTCTCGTCAAACCGCAATTTCCTCAAATCTCTTCTCACACCAGACACACTTGATCTCACCAAAGCGCCTTTGCGCCCCACCAAACACCCGAGCATTCCCACCAAACGACAATTGCATCCCACGTAACTGCAATCCGTTCCCACGAAACGACAATCGGTTCCCACGTAACTGCAATCGCACTCCGCCGTACTGCAATGAATTTGCCCGCGAAGGCCGCGTCAGGATTGGGCTGACTTCGCCTTGTGCGAGATTCGTGTAGTCGGCCACTCCGAGGGCAACACTCTCCAATTCATTGAAATTGCGTATAAAACCGCGGCATATCCCCATCAACGGTAAGCGTATTCACACGAGTTTCGCTGTCCAAACCAAGAGACCGGTTCGCCGAAGAAAATTTGCACCGCCACCTGCCCCAGACATACGGTCCTGTTTCCTCACTCCTTCGGATAGTGTCGTTGTTTCCGCGGGTTACCAGAGCCTGTTTGCGGCAGAGACCGCTTTGCCAGCTGACCTGCTCCCCTGAAACGTCCGCTAATTGAGGTTGTCTGTTCCTACTGATGAAGTGCTCCCCGTCTTTGGATCGCCCCGGGCCGAAATTTCCGGGGTTTCAGGCTCAGCCGGTTGATGCTGCCGATGAGCCTTTCATGAGCGATATCGGCGGTTTGTTGCAAATCCTTGATATGGAGGAGATCTATCCGTTTAAGAATAACCATTTTTGCATGAGAATACGTCTTCAAAAGACGCTCACGCCCGGCCGACGGTCTGGCGCTGCAGGCCCAATCCCTCAATGCCCAGCTCGATGGTCTCGCCGCCCTTGAGGTAGGTTTGCGGATTCTGGCCCATGCCGACGCCGGGGGGCGTGCCGGTGGAGATCACGTCGCCTGGCTGCAGGCTCATGAACTGGCTGACATAGCTCACCAGATGCTGCACGCCGAATACCATGGTCCTGGTGGAACCATTCTGGTAGCGATGGCCGTCAACCTCGAGCCAGAGAGCGAGATCCTGCGGATCGGCGATCTCGTCGCGCGTCACCAGCCAGGGGCCGATCGGTCCGAAAGTGTCGCAGCCCTTGCCCTTGTCCCAGGTGCCCGATCGCTCGATCTGGAACTCGCGCTCCGAGACATCGTTGATCACGCAGTAGCCTGCCACGTGATCCATGGCGTCCGCCTCGTCGATATAGACGCCGCCCTTGCCGATGACTACGCCGAGCTCGACCTCCCAGTCGGTCTTGAACGATTTGCGCGGGATCAGCACCGTGTCGTTGGGCCCGCACACGGCGCTGGTGGCTTTCATGAAGATCACCGGCTCCTTCGGCACTTCCGCGCCGGTCTCGGCCGCATGATCGGAATAGTTCAGCCCGATGCAGATGAACTTGCCGACCTGCCCGACGCAGGGCCCGATCCGGCCGGCATCGAGTTCCGGCAGGGTTTCAGGATCGATGGCTGCGATCTTGGCCAGGCCTTCGGGCAACAGCGCAGCGCCGGTGATGTCGCTGACCACGGAGGACAGGTCGCGAGGCTTGCCCGCGGTATCGAGAATAGCGGGCTTTTCCTGTCCGGGGGCGCCGATGCGAAGCAGTTTCATGGGGTTTTTCCTTGTGTCTGGATAGTCTGGTGTCGTGAGCGAGCCATCAGGCCCTTGCCGGTCGCGAAGGCGCAAAGATGTGCTGCTCGATTGACGGCGGTTTCATCTCGATTGAAAAGCCCGGCATTGTCGGCGGCACATAGGCGGCACCCTGAATCACGCAGGGGTCGATAAAATGCTCATGCAGATGATCGACATATTCTATGACACGGTTCTCCATCGAGCCGGAGACTGCGACAAAATCGATCATTGCCAGGTGCTGCACATATTCGCAGAGCCCGACGCCGCCGGCGTGCGGCCAGACCGGAAGACCGTATTTCGCAGCCATCAGCAAGACGCTCAGCACTTCGTTGAGTCCGCCCATTCGGCACGCGTCGATCTGCACCACGTCGATGGCTCCGCCAGCGATCATCTGCTTGAAGATGATACGGTTCTGACACATTTCGCCGGAGGCTACCTTGACCGGGGCGACCGCCTCTCGGATGCGTTTGTGGCCGGCAATATCGTCTGGATTGGTCGGTTCCTCGATGAAATAGGGCTTGGCAAAGGCCAGTCTGTCGACCCAGTCAATGGCTTGATCCACTTCCCAGACCTGGTTGGCATCGATCATCAGGATCCGGTCCGGCCCGAGGACCTCTCGCGCTATCCCGAGACGTCTGATGTCATCGTCGAGGTCGTGCCCGACCTTGAGCTTGACATGATTGAAACCGGCATCCACCGCCTCGCGGCACAGACGCGCGAGCTTGTCATCGGAGTAGCCGAGCCATCCGGCCGAGGTGGTATAGCAGGGATAGCCTGTCTCCATGAGCCGGGCGATGCGCGCGGCCTTGCCGGGTTCGGCCCGCCTGAGCAGCGCCAGCGCTTCCTCAGGCGTGATTGCATCGGTCAGATAGCGGAAATCGACAATTGCGACGATCTCCTCTGGCGTCATCTCCGCGACGAGCTGCCAGACAGGCTTGCCGGACTGCTTGGCCAGAAGATCCCACACCGCATTGACCACGGCGCCGGTGGCCAGGTGCATCGCGCCCTTGTCGGGGCCGATCCAGCGAAGCTGGCTGTCGGAGGTGACATGGCGCCAGAACCTGCCTGGATCTTCGCGGATCCAGTCGAGGTCAAGACCCGCCACGAGATGGCGCATCGCCTCGATCGCAGCGCAGCAGATCTCGTTGCCGCGCCCAATGGTGAAGGTCAGCCCATGACCTTCCAGCCCTGCGGCATCAGTCTCGAGAATCACATATGCGGCCGAATAATCCGGGTCGGGGTTCATCGCATCCGAGCCATCGAGGCTTTGCGATGTCGGAAACCTGAGATCGAAGGTCCTGAGGCCGGTGATTCTGGTCACTGTGCTGTATCCCGATGCGATCGTCAGATGGTCCAGCCGCCGTCGACGGCGCAGGCCTGCCCGGTCGTATAGGTCGCGTTGGCGAGATAGACGGCAAGATCGGCGATCTCCTCGGCCGTTCCGAGGCGACCCATCGGCTGGCGCGCGATGAAGGCGGCGCGGGCTGTCTCGTAATCACCCATTGCGCGCATCCGTTCCTGAAGCGACGGACTTTCTACCGTGCCCGGGCAGATTGCGTTGCAGCGGATTCCCTGTTCGACATAATCGGCGGCGACGGATTTGGTCAGGCCGATGACGGCTGCCTTGCTGGTGGAGTAGGCGAAGCGATTGGGCACGCCCTTGATCGAGCTTGCAACCGAAGAGACGTTGATGATTGCCCCGCTGCGGCGTTCCAGCATCGAGGGCAGCACCGCGCGGATGGTGCGGATCATCGAGCGCACATTGAGATCCATGGCAAAGTCGAAATCCTCGTCGGTCATCTCGATGATCGAACCGGCATGGACGAAACCGGCGCCGTTGAACAGGACGTCCACCGGCCCGGCTGCGGCGACCGCCGCGGCGATATCGGAGGCATCGAGAACATCGAGCCTGCGTGTCTCGATTCCGTCATTGGCGTTCAGTTGGGCAAGCGCCGCCTCGTTGATATCAGTGGCAATCACCCGCGCTCCAGCCGCGGCGAAAGCCAGCGCGGTAGCGCGACCGATGCCCTGCCCGGCGGCTGTCACCAGCGCCGTCTTGTCCTTGATCCACTGTGCCATGATGTCTCCGTTCGTAGCCGTTCAGGCAGGTTTGCGTTCGACGATGTAGATGTGGTCGGCAACGAGCACCACCTCACCGTTCTGGTTAATCACCTCGGTGCGCTCGAACACCCGGCCCATCTCGGCGCGCTTCGGATCATCTTCCTTGGCGGCAATGGTCGTGCGGGTGTGGATCGTGTCGCCGATAAACACCGGCCTTACAAAGCGCAATCGGTCATAACCATAGGAAAAGGCTACAGGATTGATCATGCTGGCAGTCAGCCCGACGCCGATGGAAAACACCATGGTCCCGTGCGCGATGCGTTGACCGAAAGGCTGCGTCTTCATGAATTCGGCATCCATGTGATGCGGGAAAAAGTCGCCCGTATGCCCGGCATGGACCACGAAATCGGTCTCGGTGATGGTCCGACCGTAGGTGACGCGCTCACTTCCGATCTCGTAGTCTTCGAAATAGGTTGTCTGTTCCATGCTCAGGGCCTCCTTTGCAGCTGCGTCGCGGGTGCAGCGGAAGATTGGTAGGCAGCTTCAACCAGCGCCATGGTGTTCCACGCGTCCTCGACGGAACTGACCAGTTCCACGTCCTCGCCGGCGGCATAACGCTGCAGATTGGCCATGCGCCCAACAAAGGCATCAGGGAACCACGAGCCCTCAAGCGGCACGTTGATCCAGCTGTCGCCGCCCTTGGGACGGATCTCGAGGATGTCGGGCTCGCCGCGCGGATAGTCGAGATTGACACCCAGTTGCAGATAGGCGGCCCCCTCGGTGCCGCAGATGCGGAATTCACAGGCCTGGTACTTGCGGCCAAAATCATGGTCGTGATTGACCGACATGGCGCAGCGCACCTTGTCGCCATAATCCAGGATGGCGCTGGTGCGGGTCTGGGCGACATCGTGCTTGGGATGACCAATCGATTTGGCGTGAACACCATTTGGATCGCCGAGCAACTGCCGGATCAAATCGAGATAATGGATCGAGTGCATTGCGATCTCGATGCGCGGCAGGCCCTTGAGGAAAGGCCAGAGCTGCCATGGCGTGGCCAGCGCCAGCCAGGCATCGAAATCGACGACCTCGCCAAGCCACCCCCTGGCGATGGCATCCTTCAACGCAAGCATCATCGGAGCAAAGCGCAGCTGGAAATTGACGGCGGCCTTGAGATTCTTGTCGCGGCAGATGGTCAGAATTCCGGTTGCCGCCGCAAGGTCGCTGCCCATCGGCTTCTGGATCAGCACGGCCGCGTCATCGGGCAGCAATCGCAGGACGCTGGCATGGACATCGGGCGGTGTGGCGAGATCGAAGACCGCGCCGGGAACCGCCGCGGCTTCCTCAGCCGTGGCATAGGCTGTCACGCCCCATTTGTCGGCAAGCTTCCGGGCCTTTTCGGTATCGGGGTCATAAAGGCCTGCAACCGGAAACCCCGCCTTCCGGTAGGCCGGGAAATGCGCGTCGCCTACGATCGATCCGGCGCCGAAGGTCACGATCGGGCGCGGATCGGAAGGCGCGGGCCAGGACTGCTGAAGGCTTGAGGGGTCGAAACGCTCAGTCATGATGAAACACCTCCTCCATCATGGCCCACCACTCGCCGTCCTTGCGGGTATCCAGCGGCTCCTGACATGGCATGCAGATATCCCACCATTCCTGCGTTTTCGGATCAGCCGCCATTTTCGCCGCATCGGCCTCGAAATCCGCGCCATGATATTCCCAGTAGCCGAACAGCAGGTTTTCCGGCTCCTTGAGGAAGATCGAGTAGTTGCGGATATTGCACTTGGATATCATGTCAAGGATGTCCGGCCAGACGGCGGCGTGCAGACGCTTGTACTCGACAATCTTCTCAGGCTTCAGGCCTATGACCATTCCCATCCGCTGCATGGCTCAGTCCTCGCTTCGCGTGATCACGGTTGTGAATTCGGGGATACTCTTGGCCCGCACCGCGTCCCAGTCCCAATCGATGCCGATGCCGGGTTCGAGCGGCGCATGGGCATGGCCGTCTTCGATACGCATGCGGCTTGAGGTCAGTTCGTCAAGCTGCGGGATGTATTCGACATACTTGCCGTTCGGCACCGCGCAGGTGAGGCTGACATGCAGTTCCATCAGGAAATGCGGGCAGACCGGAATGTTGAAGGCCTCGGCGGCGTGGGCCACCTTGAGCCAGGGCGTGATGCCGCCGATGCGGCCGACGTCAACCTGCACGATCGAGCAGCCGCCCTTCTGCATGTATTCACGGAAATGCCGGATCGAGTAGAGCGATTCCCCGACAGCTATCGGCGTGGACGTCGAAGCCGACAGACGCACATGGCCGTCAATGTCATCGGCGGGCAGCGGCTCCTCGATCCAGGCCAGATCCAGTTCGCGCAGCCGGTCGGCGCGCCGGATCGCCTCATCGACGGTGAAGCCCTGGTTGCAGTCGGTCATGATCTCATAGCCATCACCAACGGCGGCGCGAACCGCGGACAGCCGGGCATGATCCTCGGACCCGTGCGGCCGGCCGATCTTGACCTTGGAGCCGAAGAAGCCCTGAGCCTTTGCCTCAACCGCATCGTCGACAAGGGCATCTGTCCCGATGTGCAACCAGCCGCCTTCGGTGGTATAGAGCGGGCACTTTTCCTTGGCGCCGCCGGCCAGCTTCCACAGCGGCAGGCCCTGCTTGCGGGCGCGCAGATCCCACAGCGCCGTATCGATGGCCGCAAGGGCGATGGCGGTGATGGCGCCGATGGTGGTGGCATGGGTGGCGAACTCCAGCTTGTGCCAGATCGCCTCGATCATGTCGGCATCCCGCCCGATCAGCCGCGGCGCCAGATGGTCGCCGAGAAGCCGCATCACCGAGGACCCGCCGGTCCCTATGGTGTAGCTGTAGCCGGTGCCCGTCGCGCCATCGGAATCGGTGATGGTGACTATCGGCGTTTCCTGACTCACAAAGCTCTGGATCGCGTCGGTGCGCCTGACCTTCGGCACCAGGTCCACCATGCGCAGTTCGACTTTCTCGATACGCGCCATCCGATCAGTTCCTCAGGCTCTGTTCTGTCTTTGCGTCGAAGAGATGCGACTGACTCAGATCGAAACTCAGATCAACCTTGTCGCCCGATCGCAAGGGCTGCGGGTTGAGCATGCGCGAAATCCAGTCGTCGCCGGCAAAATCGGCAAAGACCAGAGTTTCATTCCCGAGCGGTTCGGTCAGCGAGACCGGCACCTCGACGGCGTGCACTTCAGCGGCCTCGCCGGAATGGATGCCGTGGCCGGTAGGATAGAGATCGTCCGGGCGCAGGCCGAAAACCACCTTCTGGCCGGCGGTAACGCGATCGCGGAACTGGGCGGGCAATGGCAGGGTCGCGCCGTTTGTGAAGCGGAGCTTGCCGTCATCGACCATCGCGTCGCGCAGGTTCATGGTCGGCGAGCCTATGAAGCCCGCGACGAACCGCGTTGCCGGACGGCGGAAGACTTCCTCGGGCGGACCAACCTGTTCGATATGACCGTCGCGCATGATGACGATGCGGTCTGCAAGCGTCATCGCCTCGACCTGATCATGCGTAATGTAGATCATGGTCGACTTGACCTTGGCGTGCAGCTTCTTGATTTCGGTGCGCATCTGCATGCGCAGCTTGGCGTCAAGGTTGGACAGAGGCTCGTCGAACAGGAAAACGTCGGGATGGCGGACGATGGCTCGGCCCATGGCGACGCGCTGGCGCTGTCCGCCCGAAAGCTGCGACGGGCGGCGTTCCAACAATTCTTCAAGACTGAGCGTCCTGGCCGCATCGGCGACCGCGCTTGCAATCTCCTCCGGTGTCTTGCCGGCTATCTTGAGCGAGAAGCCCATGTTCTCCGCCACCGTCATGTGCGGATAAAGCGCATAGGACTGAAAAACCATCGATATGTTGCGCTGACGCGGCGGCAGGTCATTGACGGCACGGTCGCCGATGTGGATGTGGCCGCCGCTGATGGGCTCGAGCCCGGCGATCATCCTCAGGGTGGTTGACTTGCCGCAGCCCGACGGTCCGACAAGCGCCACGAATTCCCGGTCTGCAACATCAAGGTTGATGGCATGGACCACTTCGAGGGTTCCATATTTCTTGACGAGGTTCTTGAGCGATACGGTAGCCATGACTATCCCTTGACGGCGCCGGATGTCAGTCCGGACACGAGGTGTTTCTGGACAATGAAGGTGAGAGTAAGCGCCGGAATGATCATCACCACGGCGAGTGCGCACATGCCGCGCCAGTCGATGGTGAACTCGGCGGTGTAATCGAGCAGGCCGACCGGCAGCGTCTTGGAATTGGTCGAGCGGGTCAATTGCGAGGCAAGTGCGAATTCGTTCCACGAAATCAGGAAGGCGAATATGCCCGCCGAGGCAATGCCGGAGCGGGCGAGCGGAAACTCGACCTGCCAGAACGCCTGCCAGCGCGTGCAGCCGTCGATCTGGGCCGCTTCGGCGAGATCGCGCGGGACCTGACGGAAGAAGCCGTCGATGAGCCAGACCGTGAATGGAACATTGAGCGCGACATAGGCAATGATCAGCCCGAAGTGGGTGTCTATGATGCCAAGTTTTGCGTAGACGAAGAACAGCGGCAGTGACAGCGCGATGCCCGGGACTGTGCGGGTCAGCATGAAACCAAGGAAGATGGACGACTTTGCACGGAACCGGAAGCGGGCAAAGGCGTAGCCGCCCGCCATGCCGATCGCCAGCGCAATGACGGTCGAAGTCACCGAGATGATGAGCGAATTGCGGAAATACTCGATAACCGGAATGCCGCCTTGGCCGACGCCGGAGAACATCGCAATGTAGGCATCGAAGGACAGGTTCTGCGGGATCCAGACCGGCGGCTTGGCCATGATCTCAACCGTAGGCCTGAGCGATGACAGCACGATCCAGAGCCCGGGAAGGCAGATGATTGCCATGGCAATGAACAGGCCGATCAGGTGCCCGGCCTTGAGAAGCTGTTGCTTGACGCGGTTTGCCTGATTTTCATCCATACTACCACTCCGCGCCGATTTGCTGGCGGGCTTTCGCCAATTGCCGGAAGAAGATCACCGTAAACAGGATCGACAGAAGGATCGCGACATAGGCCATTGCATTGGCGAGCCCCATCCGGGCGTCCGAATAGGCGGTCCGCGAGATCAGCGTCCACAGAATTTCCGTACGCTTGGCCGGTCCGCCGTCGGTCATGATTTTGACGATGTCATAGGCGCGGGCAATGTCGAGCGAACGGATGGTCATGGCAATAAAGGCAAACGGCATGATGAAGGGCCAGGTAACATAGCGGAAACTTTGCAGCGGCGTGCAGCCATCGACCTTCGCAGCCTCCAACGGCTCCTTCGGCATTGCCATCAGGCCAGCGAGGATGAATATCGCGAACACCGACGTCGAGGACCATACCTCGGCGATCAGAATCGAGGTGAATGCGAGTTTGCCGTCAATCAGCCAGGGGATCGCCTGGTCGGTGATCCCAAGCGATTGCAGGGCATTGTTCACCAGGCCGATATTGTCATTGAACATGAACTTGAACTGGAAGCCGACGAGGATCGGAGAGAACATCATCGGAAACATCATGATGGTGCGCAGCAACCGCTGGCCACGCGTGGCTTTCTCCACGAGCAGCGCCAGAAACAGGCCGAGGACCATTTCGAGATTGAGTGCGACGGTAAGCAGGAGCACGGTTCGACCGAAGGCCGCCCAGAACTCCGTGTCGGCAAAGAGCCGAAGGTAATTGCGGAACCCGATGAAGGTGTAAATCGTATCCGGCCGGGTCAGACGGAACGGCGTGAAGCTTGAATAGAGCGACAGCATAAGCGGTATGACAACAACCGCCGCAAGCACGACGAAGGCGGGCAACAGCAGCAGAACGTGCGGCGCAGGCTTCCAGCCTCTCATCGTATCCTCGCATCACTTCGATTTTTACAGGTAATCACGCGCCAGTAATACGGGCCCGATGCTGGTGGCGGAAAAGGGCGCGGACTGGCCGCACCCTTTCCGGGAGGAGACTGTTAAAGCTCTCCTGCGTCCTCGAGAATGACCGTGGCCTTTTCGGCCGCGGCATCGAGGGCTTCCTGGCTTGTCTTGTCGCCGAGAATGGCGGCCTGAAGCTCAGGGTAGACAGCGTTGGAAATCTCGATCCAGGATGGAGACTGCGGCACCGGATAGGCGCCGTTTGCCGCTTCCTGGAAAGCCTTGAGCACTTCCTGCCGATAGGGATCACCTTCGGCCTCTTCGATCACCCAGTCCCAGACCGCATCGCGGGTCGGCAGCGGGCCTGCGGCGGCTTCAAGCTTCTGGCTGTCTTCGTTGGTCAGGAACCAGACCAGCGATGCGGCGGCTTCCTTATTGGCGCAGCTTTCCGTCACCGAGAAGCCGTGGTGGCCTGACCAGCCGGTGCGTGCGCCCGAAGAGCCCTTCGGAGGTGCCACGACGCCGACGTCGCCGGCAACCTTGGATGCGCTCGGATCGTTGAAGAACCCGGCCCAGCCCGGCCAATCCAGATTGAGCGCAATCGTGCCGGAGGCAAAGCTCTGACCAAGATCGTCCCAGAGGTAGTTGGTGGTTCCGGCCGGCACGGCCTTGGCCGTGTAGAGATCGACGAACCAGTTGAGCGCCCGAACGCCGGCCTCCGAATTGAACGCCGGATTGCCGTCTGCATCCAGGTACTCGCCGCCTTCGGCGCGCAACATTTCATAGAATCGGCCATTGATGGCTTCTTCCTTGCCTGCATATTGGGTGCCGTAGAATTCAGGCGGATTGGCGAAGAATTTAGCCTGATCGGAGACCTGCTGCCAAGTGTCCGGCGGCGTCAGATCGTAGCCGTATTTTTCCTTGAAAGCGGCCTTGTTGGCTTCGTCCGCATAGATGCTCTTCTGATAGTACATGGCCGAGACGTCGAACTGGGCGCGCGGCAGCATAACCAGTTTGCCATCCAGCGTGGACGCACCGATGTTGGCGTCGACAAAGGCATCGATTTCTTCCTGCGGCAGAAGTCCGTTGAGATCAGCGTAAATGCCTGGATATTGCGGCGCAAAGGAGGAGTGGTTCGAGCCCACGCACCAGTTGATCGCGCTCACCGCGATGTCCGACTTGATCTCCTTGTCGAGCTCGAAGTGGTTTTTCTTTGAAACGACATTCACGGTGGCGCCGGTGGCCTGCTCCCATTCGCTGATCCGCGAATAAAGGTTCTCGTACTGCTGCCCACCGATGAGCTTGGCATCAATGGTCACGCCTTCGAACTTGCCAGGCATGTCCTGGGCAAAGGCCGAACCGCCGATGACCAATGCGACAACGCCGGCCGATACGCCGGCCAATAGGTTTTTCATGAGTCTCCTCCCGAGACGTTGAAATTGCGGGGCAAGCCCCGAACCCTCACAGATGAGTGATTCATTCATATACAAACACCTTCTTCACCAACGGTCAAGCGTTCTGCCTGCTACTCCGGGAATAGTTCGTTGTTATCTACATCCTGTATGCGTATATGAATTGAGCTATTCACGGAGGAGCGAATGGAGCAGGAAGACGAGCGTTACAGGGCGCCGGCACTCGACAAGGGTCTGGACATTATCGAGCTGCTTGCTGAAATCGATGGGGGACTGACACAGGCGGAGATCGCCAAACGTCTGGGCCGCAGCCCGAACGAATTCTACCGGATGCTCGACCGGCTCGTGCGGCGGGGCTACGTTACACGCATCGACGGGGATCGTTATTCGCTGACGTTGAAACTGTTCGGACTGGCGCAGTTGCACGCCCCGGTCCGCCGGCTGGTGTCCTATGCCACGCCTTTCATGCGCGAACTGGCCGAGAGAACCCGGCAGGCCAATCAACTGACGGTCTTCGACCGTGGCTCGGCGGTCGTGGTCGCACAGCAGGAAGCGCCGGGGTACTGGGGTATTTCCATTCGTGTAGGATCGCATATCAGCCTCTATGACACGGGATCAGGACATACGCTGCTTGCGTTCCGATCGCAGGAAGAGCGGTTGATGATGATCAATGAATATTCCAGCAGCGGTGAGCATCCGACGCTGGCGAAGGAGTTCTTTGACAGGCTCGACCAGATTCGCGAACGCGGATACGAGATGATGCCGAGCGCTCAAACGGCTGGAGTCTTCAACCTCTCAGCGCCTGTGCTAGGGCCCGACGAACGAGCCATTGCGGCGCTCACTGTGCCTTACATCAACCTTGTCAACGTCGACCGGGCCCCCGATATCAACGATACGCTGGAGATGCTTTCCAAGACCACCCGGCAATTATCGGAACTCGCGGGCGTGGAGCCGCCGCCCGAAAGCTGAATTCTCATCCAAATATTGTATTTCCGTGCGGAAGCAGTCCGTCACCGGCAATCAGGGACCGTCGGGAGGAGGAGCAGAAGCTCCTCTCGGGCAACTCCATACGAATCTGGAGCCTTTCGGACTCAGCCAAAGCTTTCAGCAAACAGCCGGTTGACATCCGCAACCACCGACGCACCGTCTTCACCCTTTTTCAGGCCGGCATTGAGGCGCTGCGACGCTTCTTCCTGGAACGCCATGTAGCCCTTGTGGCGCGGCCTGATCCAGGCGCGGTCGAGGGTTGCACGGGTGTTGAGGTAGAATCCGTTGGTCGCCGCATTGACCGCGTCATCCTCCCATCCGGCTGCATGGCCGGGCTGACCGCCAGCCTTCGCAAAAGGCCCGCGCTGCACCTCGCCGCTTGCGACCCAGTACGCGAAATCGATCGCCGCGCCGGGTTCTTTGCAGAACGCGGAAACAGCAATGCCGGTGCCGCCGAGCGCCGATCCCGCCGGGCCGTCCCGGCCGGCCGCGGGAATGTCGCTGAATGCAATCTGCCGGTCCCGAAAACCGGCAATGCCGTAATTCACATAGCCATAGATCAGCGGCGCACAGGCGACCTTGCTTTCCGCCCCGCTCATTGCCTCGAACACCGCGATCGGATCCATGTCGAAACAGTCGGCTACGCACGACTGGGCCATTTCGGCCAGAAGCGCGTAGACCTTCTCGCCATCCTGTGCAGCGATCAGGTCTTCCGGCCCTTGCGTCGCGCATGGCGTGCCGAGATTGGCGGCAAGTGTGTAGAAACACATCAGCGAATGCGGCGGACGCAGGGGGATCATCACCCTGCCCTGCCTCGCCAGATCCAGCACACCGTCCCAGCCGAGCGGCGCCTTGCTGATGAGGTCGGGGCGCCAGGCCTGAACCTGCGCCGCAGCATCGATCGGAAACGCCCATTGCCGGCCTTCCCATGTGTAACTTGCATAGGAGCCGCCAATACTTCCGGCAGACAGCATCTCGCGTTCGGCTTCGCGGCCGGCAATATCGAGCGGTGTCAGGCAGGCTTGCGCGGTGATCTCGCCAACATGCGGATGATCGATCACGATCAAATCATACTTGCGCGCCAGTTCCTCGACGGGAAAGGATTCGAAATCCTGCAACGAGCGCTTGTCCCACTCGATCTCGACGCCGGTCTGCTCTTTCCAGATTTGCGAACAGGCCACCATCGGGTCATAGCCGCGGGGGTGGCTCCAGGTCATACCCTTGAGACGGATCATAAGTCGAACTCCTCCCGGATCGCGGCCGAATTCTCTCCCACGCGCGGCGCTGCCCGGGTCGATTTGGCCCGCGCGCCATTGACACGGATTGGCGAGCGCGTGGTCAGAATCGAGACATTGTCCTCGCGCTCGACCCGCTGCAGCATGTCGAGAACCTCGAACCCCTCGCTTTGCATCAGGCCATCCCAATCGAGCACGCGCGCGCACCAGATGTCGGCTGGCTCGAGGATCGACAGCCATTCATCGACTGTGCGGCTCTCGATGGTACCGGCAATCAGCCGCTTGATCTCGTCACGCGCGGTGAACCAAGATTTGGGGTCATCGCAATACGGTTCGAGCGCGTCGATCTGCAACAAGTCCTTGAGGCGCGGGATCGGCGTCATGGCCAGCGCAATGAACCCGTCACTTGCCTGATAAACCCCATATGGGGCCGACAGGTAGGCATGGGCGCTGCGAAAGCCGGCGCGCTTGGGCATGCGGCGGCCATCGTTGAGATAGGTGGTCAGCACCTCGAACTGGAAATCGACCAGCACTTCAAGAAGGCTGGTCTCAACATGGCTGCCGCGGCCCGAAACGCCGCGCTTGACAAGCGCCGCCAAAATCCCCTGGGCACAGGCGGCCCCGGCGAGCATGTCGCCCACCGCCAAGCCCATCGGCACCGGACCATCGCCATCATCCCCGCTGAGCCACATCAGGCCGGAACGGGCCTGGGCCAGAAGATCCTGCCCAGGACGCTTCACCCAAGGGCCTTCCTCGCCATAACCGCTGATCGAGGCATAGACCAGCTTGGGGTTGATGGCGCTGACGGCTGCATAGTCGAGCCCCAGCCGCTCTATGACTCCGGGACGGAAGTTCTGCACCAACACATCCGCCTTGGCGATTAGCCGCTTGAGAACATCAAGGTCCGCCTCGTCTTTCAGATCGATGGCGAGGCTCTCCTTGCCGCGGTTGATGGCATGGAAAATCGTCGAGTCACCGCCAAACTCGGTATCGCTGAGATAAAGCGTGCGGGAAAGGTCGCCCGTGCCCGGTCGCTCTATCTTGATCACGCGGGCGCCGAGATCCTGAAGCCGCAACGTCGCGTAGGGGCCGGATAGAAACTGGCTCATGTCGAGCACGACGAGGCCGGCAAGTGGAAGATCTGTATCGGAGGTCATGATGTCTTTTCGGTCTTGCCGGCAAAATCGCCCGCGTTTTTGTATTTCACCGTCTGCAGGTGCTCGCAGTATAGGACCAACTCACCCTCGCCCTTGAACACTTCATAGCTGGCACGGATCAGTCCCATTTCAGAGTAGCGGGGCTTCTTGTCGAGATTTGTGCGCACCGTGTAGATGGTGTCGCCGATGAAGACCGGCTTGATGAAGCGGAGCTTGTCATAGCCATAAGAAAACGCATTGACACAATTGGTCGCAACCAGTCCCAGGCCAGCGGAAAACACGAACGCACCCGCCACCAGTCGGCGTCCGAACATGCCTTCGCTTTCAGCGAACATCTGGTCCTGTACATAGGGATGAATATCGACCACGAGTGCGTTGAACATGTGGCTCTCGCCCTCGGCTATGGTCCGCCTGAGCGACCGGATCCTGTGGCCCGGCTGCCAGTCCTCATAGAACCAGTTCTCGGCATTCCAGACCGGCAGTTCCCCGTGCTCGGCGGGCATGTTCCGTGGGTGCGTGCTCACGGTCCCGACCGTGGGTTCGAACGTAGGCCCCATAATTCCTCCCAGAATTCCTATTTGAATAATATATTCACATATGGATTATGGTGGCAAGTGTGGAATTGCCCGAAATCTCTTCCAACCGTAAATCAGCGACACTCAACCCATATTTCGGCATTGCTTGCGGGAGTATTGACGTCAGTTGAGAACTGACCCGATGGGCGGCCCAAAAACTACACTGCTTCATCCGGCAGGGCCTCTGGCTTTTCCGACACTCGAACGGGTCGAGCAATTCCGACAATCACTCTATGCGCTTTTCATTTTCCTGCCGAGGCAGGCATCCAACGCGTCAACGGGTGATGTGAGTGACGCGAGCTGCCAGGAATACTCGGCTAGCGAAGCCCTTCTGCATCGCCTCCGGCCGATCGCGCACACGAAAGAGTGTCGCCAGGCTGACAACCGGAAGCATGCCGGACATACACGCGCCTCTGGCTGCGAATCTCTTTATATGTAAAAATTAGTTTTACATATGGATCGTTATCGCATAGCCTTCCGCTAGATGCCCGGGCTCTTGCGACAGGCGAAAAGCGGCAAGAGTTCCTGAGCATGGAGGATGGAAAGCGACCAAAGCGTCCAGAAAATCGCTCGCTTTGGTACCAAACAGGGAGGAAAGCTAATGAAAAAGCATATCCGCAAACTGCTGCCCGCAACCGCAATGCTGCTGGCAGGCAGCGTGGCTGCCCAGGCATCCGACGACCTACTCTCAAGCTTGCCTGACGACCTGAAGGCAGAATACGAGAACACAACATCGAAGGTCGAACCGGTTGACCTGTCGAACTTTAGCGCTCCGGATGGGCCCTACAAATGGTGCCATTCCGAGAGCTATCAGGGAAACCCGTGGCGGGTTGCGCTGACAAATGAAATCAAACGCCTGGTCGACGGATTGATCGAGGATGGCGTTGTTTCCAGTTTCGAAATGTCGGATTCCAATGGCGACGTCAGCCTACAGATCTCACACATCCGCAGCTTCATTGACAAGGATTGCGGCATCATCACTTCGGTCCCGGGCTCCGCGACCGGCCTGAATGCAGCTGTCGAAGCCGCCGCTGAAGCAGGAATCCCGTTTGTCACCGGCGCAGCCGCAGTAACAAGCCCTGCCGCGATCAATGTCGACTCCAACTACTACAAGTGGGGTTACGACATGGCCAGGAACCTGGCGGAAACACTCGACGGCAAAGGCAGCGTGTTGATGATCGAGGGGATCGCCGGCGTATCCATCGTTGACCAGCAACGCGCGGGCGCACAGGCTGCGTTTGAAGAGTATCCGGAAATCAAAGTGGTGCGCATGGTCAATGGGGACTGGACACCTTCCGTTACAAAGTCGGTCGTGCTGCAGACGCTGGCGACCAATCCGGCACCCATCGACGGGGTCTGGACGACGGGTTCGGAGACCCGTGTCGTCGCCGACGCGTTTCGGCAGGCCGGACGTCCGCTGCCGGTCGTAACCGGATCCGTATCCGGCGATGCGCTCGGTTTCTGGAAAGAAAACCCGGAAGATTATGTCTTCACGGGAGGTGCGCTTCTGCCGAGCTGGATCGGACAGACCATGTTCCGTGCCGCAAGCCGGATCATGGATGGTCAGGAGCCGATTGCGAGCACTTTGATGATCCCGATCCCGGCCGTTTCGTCCGAAGACTTCGACGGCTGGTATGCTGAATGCATGAAGCCCGATTCTGCCGAGATTTTTCCGGTTGCACCGACCGATCCGGTCCCTGAATCGGTCATGAACGCCTATTTCAGCGGAGACACGGCTGCACCGGGTTGGGATTACTCGGAAGTCGAACCCGCCTGCAAATAAATCCACATCAAGGCTGCCGACGCCTGAAGTCCGGGCGTCGGCACCGTTTCCGGTGCGCTTCCATGGCTGCATTCCTGACAACTCACGCCCTGTCCAAGACGTTCGGAGAGACGCGCGCCCTGAGCGAAGTCTCCATCGAACTGGAGACGGGGTATGTCTACACCATCCTTGGTGAGAACGGGTCCGGCAAGAGCACGCTTGTCAAAAGCCTTTCCGGCATTATTCCCGCAGACAAGGGTGAAATTCGTATCGAAGGCAGCCCGGTCCGCCCGAGCGGGCCGAAGGACATGATCGAAAGAGGTATCTCCGTAGTTCTTCAGGAAGTGCTCATTGCGCCGAATCGCAGCGGCCTGGAGAACGTGCTGATCGGCTGCGACACGCTTCTCTCCTATGGCTACACCGGTGCTGAAAGGCGCGAGAAGGTGAGCAGCCTGATAGACCGCCTTTCGACGCGAAAGATTGATCTTGACTGTCCGGCCGGCGAACTTCCGCTCAACGAACAGCAGGTTCTGGTGATCGCACGCGGCTTCCTCGCCAGACCGCGGCTTCTGATACTCGACGAGATAACCGCAGCGCTCGATCTTTCGGATCGCAACAAGGTCTTTGCGGAAATCCGCTCCTTCTGCGCCAAAGGCGGGTCGGTTGTCTTCGTGTCCCACCGTATGCCCGAAATCATGGAGCTTTCGGACGTCGTCTACGTGATGCACAACGGGTCGCAGACTGCGCGCCTGGCCGGTGATGACATCAATCCGAAAACGCTGCTGGCGCATCTAACACAGGATTCCCAGAATGTCTGACGCGCAACCGGTCCTCCGTGCCATTGATATCGCACTGAAGCCCGGTGCGGAAAGCTTCAGTGAAACGATCATGCGCAAGGAAATTCTGGGCCTCGCCGGCCTGGACGGCCATGGACAGGCCGATTTCCTTGAAGTTCTGGCGGGTGTCACCGCACCGAGTTCAGGGGCTGTCGAAGCGCTGCTCGGAAACAAGAATACGCAAATAACCAGTCTCGATGACGCGGCCGGAGCACGCATCGGCTACATGCCGTCGGACCGCAAGAAGAACGGAATCTTTCCGAACTTGAGCGTCGAAGACAATTTCACCCTGGGCAACCTCGACAGGTTTTCGAGGAGCAACTGGCTGGACAAGCGGAAGGCGCGCAAAGCTCTGGAAGCGTTCCGCAAGGAGCTTTCCATTTCGTATGCCAATCGCAAGATTCCGATCAGCAGCCTGTCGGGGGGCAACCAGCAGAAAGTACTGCTCGCAAGGGCCATGGCGCGAAATCCCGAAATCATGTTGCTGAACGATCCGACGCGCGGCGTGGATATCCAGACGCGGCAGAGCCTTTACAAGTATTTTCGACGTTCAGTGGCCGAGCACGGGATGACGCTCGTGGTTCTGTCGACCGAACTCGATGAAATACTTGATCTTTGCGATCGCGTCGTGGTTTTCCGCGATTTCAGCGTGTCCGCACGCCTATCGAAAGCGGAAATGTCGATGAATTCCCTGATGGCCGCGATGTTCGGTCAGAAAACGGAGGCGGTCGCATGAGCCGCAGCTTCCGTCGCTATATGAATGAGGCGCGCTTCGCGCTGCTTCTCCTTCTGGTTCTCGTGGTGATCACCGTCATTCTGACGCCTTCGCGCTTTTCACCGGCACAGTTCGGAACCACGCTCGGCCTGATGACACCGCTCATCCTTGCAGCTTGTGCCGTCACGCCCGTGTTTCTTGCAGGCCGCGAAGGGATTGACCTGTCGGTCGGGCCGATGATCGGATTCATCAGTGTGATCATGGTCAAGCTGCTGATCCATGATGCCGGGGTAAGCAATCCATTCGTGATCATCCCCGCTGCGCTCCTGCTCGGAATGGCGATTGGCGCAATCAACGGTTTCCTCGCGGTCTATCTGCGCGTGCAACCGATCGTGACGACGCTTGGCACCTATCTGGTCCTGGCGGGACTTGCCACGTGGATTCTACCCTCGCCGCTTGGACCTGTGCCGAAATGGCTGGTCGGACTGTCGGAGAACTACTCTGTCATCCCGCTACTGTTTGTGGCGGGCATATGGCTGGCGATCAAGAGCCGACCGCTCCACGGCATGATCCTGACGATCGGTGGCGAGGATCGTGCAGCCTATGCGGCCGGCGTGAACGTCGAACTGGTCCGATTCATTACCTATGTGATTGCCGGCTTCTTCGCAGCCGTTGCGGCCATCGCGCTGACCGGCCTGCTCGGCTCTGCGGATCCGCAAGTCGGCCCGAACTACACGTTGCTGGCGATTGCCGCAGCAGCCCTGGGCGGCGTCAGCCTCGCAGGGGGAAAAGGCACCATGGTCGGGGCGGCGATCGGTGCGGTCGACGTGTTCCTGCTGCAAAACCTCGTGACACACTTCAATGTGTCATCATTTGTCCTGCAGATCGTCTATGGCCTCATCCTCGTGCTCGCTGTCGCGCTCAACTCGGACGTCATTGGCCGCAAGTCCTTTCTTGGCCGGGAGAAGGCCGATGGTTAAACATGCCCTCCGGGTGGTTCCGCCCGCCTATTTCATGGTGATCGCGATCTTCATCGTCGGTGCGCTCGGTATTGACGGATATACCAGCACATTCTCGATACGTGCCTTGCTTGTACTGTCCGCGTTCCTGATCATTGCGTCAGCCGGACAGACAATGACGATGCTGATTGGCGGCATCGATCTCTCTATCCCCTTCGTCGTCGGCTTCGCGAACGTTGCCGTCGCCCAGCTTGGCGCTGACGGGGTCCCGTTCTGGCTGGCGGTGATCATCGTCATGTTCATCAGCATCGCGCTCGGCGCGTTCAACGGTGCCATATCGGCGTTCCTCAAGGTTCATCCGCTCATCATCACCCTGGGGACCGGAACGGCACTGCTCGGCAGTGTGCTGCTGTGGACACGGGGATATCCAAGCGGCAGCGCACCCGACTACATCAGCAATTTCGTCTCGATAGGCGCTTCTATCGGTCCGGTTCCGGTACCTTGGCTGGTGCCCGCAACACTCGTTCTTGTCGTGCTGCTTCTGCTTTTCGAGAACCAGACTGCACTCGGAAGGCAAGTCTTCGCGCTGGGGTCCAACCCGACGGCCGCGCCTTACGTGCTTATCAAGCCGCTGCGCATCTGGATGTTCTGTTTCGGACTTTCAGCCGCACTTGCCGCCCTCACCGGTGTCCTGCTTCTGGGATTTTCCGGTGCCGCCTTTGCCGATGCCGGACGGCCTTACCTGTTCCAGACGGTGGCCGCGGCGGTTATCGGCGGAACCGCGCTTTCTGGCGGCAAGGGCGGCATTCTCGGCACGGTCGCGGGCGCACTGGCCCTGACGCAGCTCAACACTGTCCTGATCGGCTTCGGCCTCGACCAGTCTGCTGTACAGGCAGCCCTCGGTGCACTCATCGTGCTCGTGGTGGCGCTCTATGGGCGTCAGGCACATCTGCGCAACTCTATCTAAGGTAGGTTCATCATGGGAAAGAAGTCAGTTCAACGTATCGTCGACGCACACATCCATTGGTGGGATCTGGAGAACAACTACTATCCTTGGCTCATGGATCAGAAGGCAGAAGAAGGAGGCCTCGCGGTCGATGAAAGCCTCGCCAGGACCTACGTCTACGAGAATTACATGGCTGATGCGGAAGGTTACGATGTCGAGGCTTTCGTCCACATTCAGGCCGAGTGGGACCCTCGCGATCCTGTCGGCGAGACGAAATGGCTGCAGGGCCTGATCGACAATGACAGGATTGGCGGGAAGCCCCTCGCC
The DNA here is from genome assembly GCA_965230055.1 of Hoeflea sp. Classification (GTDB taxonomy): domain Bacteria; phylum Pseudomonadota; class Alphaproteobacteria; order Rhizobiales; family Rhizobiaceae; genus Hoeflea. The sequence continues at coordinate 216,782 of OZ245939.1, forward strand.
ATCGTGGGCTTTGCCAATTTCGCTGCGGACAACGTTGAGGAAATCCTCGCGGGCCACGCTGAATGCGCCAATGCCCGCAGCATCCGGCACATGCTGAACTATTTGCCGGACAATCCGGCTCTGTGCTGGGCGGATCAGGATTACCTTCAGAATGATGCCTGGGTGAAAAACTTCCCGCTTCTTAAGAAGTACGGGTTGGATTTCGATCCGATGTGCTTTTCGAACCACCTTCCCGGCATTGCGAAGCTCGCCGGCGAAAACCCGGAGATCAAGGTGATCTTGGAGCATGCAGGAATGCCCTATGATCACACGCCCGAGGGCCGGGCTGTCTGGGCAAAGGCAATGCGTACATTTGCTGAGCGTGACAACGCGGCAATCAAGATTTCGGGTTTCGGAAACACCATGGAGAGCTGGACCGAAGAAAAAATCCGACCATATGTGCTGGAAATCATTGAGGCCTTCGGCACCGACCGGGTCTGTTTTGCCTCAAATTTTCCGACCGACGGCCAGTTCAGTGACATGGCTGCGATCTGGGATGCGTTCCTTTCGATCACCGGCAATTTCAGCCAGGACGAAAAGGATGCCATGTTTGCGGAAAATGCCTACAGGCTCTATCGTTTCGGGTGATTTGACAATCTGAGTCCTTCTGGGCACTACATGGATTGCAAAGGCCAGATTGATGCCGGGCGTCGAGCATCCCTTGCAGAATGGGCTGAACAACAGCGCCGAAAATTCGCACCGTCCAGCACAACGACGGGAACGACGAATGATGTGCCTTAAGTCGGAACGGCCAAGCTAGCAATTCGTCTCAACTCATGGCCAGATCGCCGATCTCTTCCTTCTTCATCAAAAACATCTTTCATATGCGGATCATAGCCAACTTCGCTCCAACGCCATTAGCACCTGGGGGGAAATCGCTGTGTCGATTGAGGTTTGAAGTTCAGGCCGAGACCACTACCGCACCTCATACTTGGTTAAGGCGACACCACCGGGTCCTCAAATCTCTTCTCACACTAGACACGCTTGACCTCACCAAAGCGCCTTTGCGCCCTACCAAACATCCGGGCATTTCCACCAAACGACAATTGCATCCCACTTAACAGCAATTCCTTCCCACCCAACGACAATCGGTTCCCACGTAGCTTCAATCGCACTCCGCCGTACTGCATTTACCCAAGAACGCCGCGCCAGGAACTGGCTGACTTCGCTCTTTTATCCCTTAAAAAGTCTAACAGCGTTCAAATACTTTCTCTATAAAGCCCTGAAACTAGGCAATATTTGGCGCTCTTGAGGGGATCTCGGTCAGCGCATTTGCGCCATTCTCGCCTTCAATAGCAAGAGACTGGTTCGCGGCGAAAAATTTGCGCCGCCACAACCAAAAAAATCGCTCTGAAATATATAGAGAAATCTCTCCGAACGCATCTTGTTTGGACTCAAGAGGTTCGGCTGCCAGTCCATGCGAGGCTTTGAGCAGTCTGGTCGAACGCGATTGTTTGTGAGCCAGATCACAGCAGTAATGCCGGAGCGCGTGATGTGTTTGGCCAGATACCGTGCTCAGGAATGGAACCAAGCGCAGGGCATGCCCTCTCTCCCTGCGAGCGCCGCTAGCCGCTGCCATTGAGTATCTTTTTGTCATAACAGGTAGACATTCCATCGTTCGAGACCAGCTATTCGACGATGATCACGGTAGAACGACACTGCACCGAATCGAAAAGGCACGACCGTAATGAAAGCCAGCGTCTTTCATTCGCGTGCGGTCGGACTTCAATGATCAGGCAGCTCAAAGCTGAAACACCACACCGGATTGCAAAATGAATCTAACGGCTCCGCAGACCAGTCAGGACACCCGGATATCCAGCAGACCTGCGGATCGTCGCAAGGCCCTTTCGTACCGATTATTTCTCATCGTTCCTTTCATCGCGGCGCTGATATTTGTCGCACCAACCTCGACCGCTATTGCTACCGATGCAAAGTCCCGTGAGCCATGGCAGAACTGGATAGTTGAGGATCACGAACCGGACGGACTGATCGGGAGTATCTGGTCAACAAGGGACCGGACATTTGTAAGCCCCTCAAAGCTGTTGGAAGCGGTGGGCGAAGTGCAGATCATCCTTCTTGGCGAGAACCACGACAACGCCGTACATCATCATCTTCAGGGATGGATCATCCGCAATGCACCCCTGTCCGGAATTCCGTCTGTGGTGATGGAGCAGATAGACACCGGCAAGACACAAGCACTCGAGACATTCTTGGCGCAACCCGATCCTGACCCCGTGAAACTTGGTGAGGCCCTGGACTGGTCGGATAGCGGCTGGCCGGATTGGGAGTTGTATCTGCCCGTCGCGCGCGCAGCGCTGCATCGGGGCGCGGACATTCTGCCCGGTCTCCCCTCGAAACAACTGACCCGCAACATCGCCAGAACCGGCCTTTCTACCCTGCCCCGGGATCGATTGTCGGAGCTCCAACTGGACCGGGCGCTGCCAGCGAACGGCGCCCGGGCCTTGCAAGTGGAAATCGCTGAGGCTCATTGCGACCTTCTTCCGGAATCGGCGATCCCGGCCATGGTTGATGTTCAGAGACTTCGCGACGCTTTCATGGCCGAGGCTGTTTCAAAAGCTGCAACAAGCGGATCTGCGTTCCTGATCACAGGCAATGGTCACGTGACGAAAAATCGGGCCGTCCCCTGGTATCTGGACAGGGCGGGGGTCGAAGGCGCTCTCGTGATCAAATTTGCCGAGACCTTGCCTATGAACCGAAAAATGTCGAATGCACCAGCCGACGGCAGCGTGGCAGATTATGTTTGGTTCACAAGCCACGTCGATCGGGGTGACCCCTGCGCGATGCTGATCGACACCATGGATCAATCCGAATGAAGGACAGTATCCCCGTTCTGGCAATGAGCGGCGTCTGGAAGTCCTTTGCCGGCGCCGATGGACAGGTGCCGGTTCTTCGTGGCATCGACCTTACCGTCTGCCCCGGCGAAACGGTGGCGCTGACCGGAGAATCCGGAAGCGGCAAGAGCACGCTTCTTCATATCGCCGGAGGACTGGACACTGCCGACAAGGGCACGGTGCAGGTGGTCGACAACGACCTGGCCATGATGTCGGACGCGAAACGCGCTGCCTTTCGACGTTCTGACGTTGCCATCATCTTTCAGCAATTCAACCTCATCCCGTCGCTGAACGTGGCGGACAATATCGCTTTTCAGGCGCGCATTGCCGGACATGCGGACGAAGCACTGATTGCCGATCTGGCAGGCCGGCTAGGCCTTTCGGATCAGTTGCGCAAGTACCCCGAGGCCCTGTCGGGCGGTCAACAGCAAAGGGTCGCCATCGCGCGCGCCATCGCGGCCCGCCCGCGCGTTCTTCTGGCAGACGAACCCACGGGCAATCTGGACGAAGGTACCGCCGCCGAGGTTCTCGATGAGTTGCTGGCGCTGGTCGCTGGCACCGGCGCCGCTCTCCTGCTGGTGACGCATTCCCCTGCCATCGCCACGCGAATGGGCCGACGGTCGCACCTGAGCAAGGGGCAACTTGTATGAACAGGGCCTGCCTTGCCGCGCTTCTGTCTCATTGGGTTCGCAACCCGCTGCAACTCTTTGCCTTTCTCACAGGCCTGGCCCTTGCCACGGGCTTGTGGGCAGGCGTTCAGGCGATCAATGCAGAAGCGCGCGCGAGCTATGACGCAGCTGCGGCAACACTTGGCGAGGGGCAGTTCGACCAGATCGTTCCGGCGTCCGGTGATGTGATCGCCCAGGCGGATTTTGTAACCCTCCGGCGGGCGGGATGGCTGGTGTCGCCAGTGGTCGAAGGACAGATCGACGGAGTTCGCATTCTTGGTTTCGACCCGTTGTCCTCGCCCATCGGGTTTGGTGTCTCGCAGGGAACGCAAACCGGCGATCTCGGCGCATTTTTGGGCGGCAACCGGCTTTTTGCAAATGCCGAGACCGCCGGGCGGCTTCCGTCCGGCATTGCCGTGGCGGCTGCCCCTTCCGTTGCCCCCGGCATCGCGGTGGGTGAAATCGGCGTGGTGCAACGGCTGTTGAACCGCACCGACGTGTCGCGTCTTGTCTTGCAGCCGCAACAGCCTCTCAAGCGGCCGGCGCTTGCCGACATCACGCCTCACCTCAGGCTCAAGTCCGCAAGCCAGACCGCAGATGTCGGTGAACTGACCGACAGTTTTCACCTGAACCTGACAGCCTTCGGACTGCTGAGCTTCGCCGTGGGCATTTTCATAGTCTACAGCACGATCGGGCTTGCCTTCGAGCAACGCCGCGGGATGATAAGGACAATGCGCGCACTGGGGGTTTCGTTGCCCCGCCTGATCACGCTGATGGTGATCGAGGTCTTGCTGCTCGCGCTCGTCGGCGCCTGCATAGGCATCTTTCTTGGCTATGTCGTTGCGGTAACGCTGCTGCCGGATGTCGCGCTGACTCTGCGCGGCCTTTATGGGGCCGATGTAGCAGGAACATTGCAGTTTCGCGCGTCATGGTTGGGATCCGGACTGGCGGTCGCGCTCTTGGGATCGCTCGCGGCCGCTGCGGCAAAGATCTGGCAGATTGCGTCAATGCCGATACTCGCCAGTGCGCAGTCCCGCGCCTGGTCGATGCGATCGGGTCGAGCGCGGGCAGTCCAGGCGGTCCTGGGCGCGACATTGTTGCTCTCCGCGGCCGGCCTTGCCTGGTTCGGAAACGGATTGACGGCGGGCTTCGCGTTGCTCGGTTGCTTTCTGGTTGGTGCGGCTTTGACCGCGCCCTTGCTGATGCACCCTGTTCTGGCCTTTGCCGCCAATGCTTCACGGGCGCCCGTTGCGCGCTGGTTCTGGGCCGACACGCGCCAGCAGTTGCCGGGCCTCAGTCTTGCGCTCATGGCGCTGATGCTGGCGATTTCCGCGAACGTGGGGGTTGCCACCATGGTATCGAGCTTCCGCCTGACCTTCGTCGCGTTTCTTGATCAGCGGCTCGCGCCCGAACTTTATGTCGAAGCTGCGAATGCGGCTCAGGCCAATGCAATCGAAACCCGATTGCCCGAAGGCGGCGCCACGGTCCTGCCTCTGCTTGCAATCGACACGCAAGTTGCAAAACAGCCGACGCGCCTGTTCGGAGTGCGGGTGGGACCGACCTATCGTGAAAACTGGGTGTTTCTGGATGCGCAGCCGGATGCCTGGGACAGGGTCAGCGCAGGCTCGGCGGCAGTGGCAAACGAACAACTCGCCCGTCGTGCAGGTCTTTGGGTAGGCGACAGCGTCACGATTGAGGAGGATCAGACCATCACCCTGGCCGCGATCGTGGCCGACTACGGCAATCCTCGTGGGCAACTGGTCATCGGGGAAGCGCTTTTTCGCAAACTTCATCCGGAGGTCGAACCGCGTCAGTTCGGTCTCCGCACCGGCGATCCCGAGCATTTGCGGCGGATCCTGGTCTCAGATCTCGGCCTTGCAGAGAGCGCGATCACCGACCAGTCCGCACTCAAGGCGGTTTCACTACAGGTGTTTGATCGCACTTTTACAGTCACCGCGGCGCTCAACGTGCTGACGCTTGTGGTGGCGGGTTTCGCCATGCTGATGAGCCTGCTGACACTTGCGGACCTGCGCGTGCCGCAACTCGCACCGGTTTGGGCCCTGGGCATCACCCGGCGCAGGATCGGCCAGCTTGAGCTCTTGCGGACAACGGTGTTCGCAGTGATGGTGTGCATCATCGCCTTGCCGGTCGGCCTGATATTGGCCTGGGTTTTGCTGGCCATCATCAATGTCGAAGCATTTGGCTGGCGCCTGCCGATGTTCCTGTTCCCCGGCGATTACTTCCGCCTTTTCCTCTTGTCCGTGCTGGCTGCAATCGCTGCGGCCAGTTGGCCGTCCTTGCGATTGATGCGCTTGCCACCGGCGCGGCTTCTGAAAGTGTTTGCCAATGAACGTTAGAGCATTTGCATTTCTGATCTTTTGGCCCCTGAGTGCCTTGGCCCAGGGCTTTGCAGGGCTCGGTACCGACGCAGACGGCTTTGCCACGCCGGAGCCGCGGCCCGAGTTCAACTTCCCGGCTGATCACGGTCCGCATCCCGACTACCGGATCGAATGGTGGTATCTGACCGCAAATCTCGAGGCAGCGGACGGCACCGCCTACGGCCTGCAGTGGACGCTGTTTCGAACCGCTTTGAGCCCGGGCGAGGCCGATGGGTGGGCATCGCCCCAGGTCTGGTTCGGCCATGCCGCGGTCACGACTCCTGACGCGCATTTTGCGACTGAACGCTTCGCGCGCGGCGGCATAGGAGCCGCCGGCGTGCAGGCAGATCCTTTTCAAGCCTGGATCGACGAATGGGCCATGCAGGGAGGGGATTTGACAGAGCTTGACCTCAACGCGCAAGGCCCGGACTTCGCATATGACATGAAACTGAATGCCATGGGACCTTTGGTCTTTCACGGGCAGGATGGGTTCTCCATGAAATCCGGCGAAGGACAAGCCAGCTACTATTATTCGCAGCCTTTCTTTGAAATCGCCGGCACGCTGGTCTTGCCGACAGGGTCGGTTGAGGTGACCGGCAGCGCATGGCTGGATCGGGAATGGTCCTCGCAACCCCTTTCAGACGATCAGTCGGGGTGGGACTGGTTTTCACTGTCGTTTGACAGCGGTGAGAAGCTCATGGGTTTTCAGTTGCGCCAGCGGGACGGCACGCATTACAGCGCCTCCACATGGATCGGTGCAGACGGGAAGACCATAGCCTATCCCGATGGCGCCTTCACCGCCGACCCCCTGTCGCAGACACAGGTCGCCGGGCGCGAGGTACCCACCGAATGGCAAGTGCGCCTGCCCGACAGGGAGCTGGACGTTCGAGTAGCTGCCATGAATCCGAAGGCATGGATGCCGCTGAGCATTCCCTATTGGGAAGGGCCGGTGACTATAAGCGGCAGTCATTCAGGCGTCGGATACCTGGAGATGACGGGGTATGAGTGATCCGATCGCACTGCGCTGGCAAATCAGCGCAATCAGCTTCTTCAATGTCTTCTACCGCCCGACATTTCCGGCAATTTTTGGCGGCGAACTGTTCGAGGAGGATGCCCGAGGCCGATGCGCGCTTCGGGAAGTGAATGTTAGAGCATACTGACGTCCAGACCTTTTGTGCGCGACGCTGGTCCTCTCCACGATCATGCCGGTTCGAGGACCACGGCACTTTCCCTGCTCGGAGCCGTACCGAACTTGCGCTGGTAGTCGCGGCTGAAATGCGTGGGGCTTTCGTAGCCCACTTCGAAGCTCGCCGCGGCCACGCTGTGGCGCCCGGCCCTAAGCAGGTCGCGCGCGGCGATCAGGCGCAGAGCCTTCTGGTATTGCAATGGCGTCGTGCCGGTGACCTGCTTGAAATGGCCATGAAACGAAGACTGGCTCATGCCCGCCAACTGGGCGAGTTCCTGGATCGAGAGGTTCTGATGGAAATCCCGCTTGATATGCATGATCGCTCTCGCCACGCGGCTCGCATGGCTGTCGATCGACAGCAGGCTGCGCAACATGCCGCCGATCGGTGACATGAGCAATCGAAAGTGGATTTCGCGCAGAATCGAAGGGCCGAGGACTTCGGCTTCAAGTGGGCTGTTCATCAAGGAGAGATACCTGCCTATCGTTTCGATCACGGCGGGTGCCGCGGGACCCGCAGACAGCGACCGGAGCGACGTCAGTTCGTCGGATACCGAGCCGATCTGCTCATACAGGCTTCTCAGAACGCCATGCTCCAAGGACACGATCAGTGCCAGATAGGGCTCGTTCGCGGAAGCGGAAACGATTTTCGACTGGACAGGAAGATCGTGACTGACCCTGAGCGCGCTGCCGGCGCGCAAGGTGACGGACTGATCGCCGATCGTTGTCTCCTTTCCGCCCTGCAGGACCAGGCAGACCACCGGCTTGTAGACGACCGCATCGAACTCGCTGACCTCGGTGGTCTGCAGGACCGTGAGGTTCGGCAATGGGTCGGCGTTGCTTTGACGATCAACATAGGCGCGTGCGGGCGCTATCAGCTCGGTAAACTGCATGACGTAATCCCTCTCGGATGTTTTGTACCATAATCGAGGTCCTGCTCCATCGATACCTGTCCTGATTTGGAGGAATTGGCAGATCTTTCGAAGGAAGCGGCAGGCGTTGCCGCGTCGTGTCCGATAGTCTGGCCCGACTGCTCAACCGCAATCGGAGACGAACATGGCCATGATGACACGCACCTTTCCGCTCAATGACAGCGTCGACATTCCGGCAGTTGGATTTGGCACCTATCTGATATCGAACGAGGATGCACCCAAGGCTGTTCAGGCGGCGATCGAATGCGGCTACCGCCACATAGACACCGCATCCGGCTACCGCAACGAGGCCGCGGTTGGCGGGGGCATCCGGGCAGGCCTGACGTCAACCGGCCTCACCCGCCAGGATATTTTCGTGACCACGAAGCTCTGGCCCGGCAACCCCGCTTGGGGAGACGCGCCAAGGACCCACGAGCAGACGCTCGCCGAGTGCGAGGCAAGCCTCGAACGGCTCGGTCTCGACCATGTGGACCTTTACCTGATCCACGCCCCTTCCGGCGGCGCGGAGCGTCTTTCCCAGTGACGCGCGTTTATTGAATTGCAGGCAGCAGGCAAGGCGCGGTCTATCGGCGTCAGCAACTTCAGCCAGTCCCATCTCGAAGAAATCCGCAACGCTGGACTGCAGGTGCCCGATGCGAACCAGATTGAGCTGCACCCCTGGTCACAAAAGCCCGAGCTCCTCGCCTACATGGCCAACAACGGCATTGCGCCGATCGCCTACAGCAGCCTCGTGCCGCTTTCCACCTGGCGTACGGAAGACGGACAGGCGAGCGCAAAGACCGAGCAGATGAAGGCCGACGGCAGTGTCTTCAGGAACCTGGCTGCGAAATATGGCGTAACCGAAGCTCAGTTTTTGCTACGCTGGGGCGTGCAGAACGGATATGCCGTATTGCCAAAGAGCCTCAAACCGGAACGTATGAAGCAGAACATCGATCTTGAGGGGTTTACGATCGACGAAGCGGACATGGAGACCTTGCGGGCGATGGACCGCGGTCAGGGTGTCGCCTGGGCCAGCGGCGATCCAAGTGTCGCGGAATAGTGTAAGCAGGGGCGGTTTTCCTGTCGGGCCAGACCTGGATCGTAGACAAGGATCAAGTCGAGAAGCGCAACTGCGCCCGGCAACAATACTGGGGAGAGGCCATGACCGCTGAGTTCATGTTCATAACATTCACGCTGTTCCTGGCCGGAATCATTGCCGTTCCGCTGGCCTCGCGTTTCGGGCTCGGTTCGGTTCTGGGCTACCTGATTGCAGGCATCGTCATCGGCCCCATTCTGCATGGGGCCGGGGTCGATGTTGTCGCCCTTCAGCATTTCACTGAGTTCGGCGTGGTGATGATGCTGTTCCTGATCGGTCTGGAAATGCAGCCCAGGGTGTTGTGGGCCATGCGATCCAAGATTTTCGTCATGGGCGGTTTGCAGGTCGGTCTCACCACGCTGGCGGTCATGGCAATCGCGATGCTGTTCGGTCAGGCCTGGACCATCGCGCTCGCAATCGGACTGATCTTTGCCCTGTCATCGACGGCCATCGTCACCCAGACGCTCAATGAAAAGGGATTGATGCGCAGCGATGGCGGTCAGGCGAGTTTCGCGGTGCTACTGTTCCAGGACATTGCCGTCATCCCGATGCTGGCGCTCATTCCGCTGCTCGCCATAAAGGAACTCAGCGATACGCTTCATACCGGTGACGACCATGGCGGAGGCCAAGGCGACTCTGTGCTGAACCTCAATCTGGTCGAGGGGTTGCCCGGCTGGCAGACCGCGCTGATCACGGTTGCCGCCATCGCGCTGGTAGTTCTGGCCGGCCGCTACCTCACCGGTCCGATCTTCCGCTACATTGCCCGCGCACGTCTGCGCGAACTATTCGTCAGTGCAGCCTTGATGATGGTCGTCGGCATTGCGCTGCTAATGACCATGGTCGGCCTGTCTCCCGCGCTTGGCACCTTTCTGGCGGGTGTCGTCATGGCCAACAGCGAATACCGGCACGAGCTGGAAAGCGACATCGCACCGTTCAAGGGCATCTTCCTTGGCGTTTTCTTCATCACCGTCGGCGCGAGCATCGATTTTGCACTCCTGAGCGAAAACCTGGCTCTCGTCATCGGCCTGACGCTCGGCCTGATCCTGCTCAAGTGCTCCCTCATGCTGGTGATCGGACATGTCTTCAGGCTGGCGGGCGGTGACAAATGGCTGTTCGGCCTCGGCCTCGCCCAGGCCGGCGAGTTCGGCTTCGTGCTGGTGTCCTTCACGGTCGCAAATGCGGTGGTTCCCTCGCCAGTCGCCGACCTGCTGTTGCTGGTTATCGCGCTGTCGATGCTGCTCACCCCGGCACTGTTCATTCTTTATGACAAGCTGATCGCGCCGCGCTACTCGCGCCAGCAGAAACGCGAGGCTGACGAGATTCCCGAAGTTTCAGGCATCATCATCGCTGGTCATGGCCGATTTGGCGGCATCGTCAATCGCGCCTTGCGGGCGGCCGACTATGAACCGACGGTGGTCGACTACAGCAATGACCAGCTCATGATGCTGCGCCGGTTCGGCCTCAACGCCTATTTCGGCGATGCGACGCGTCCCGACCTTCTCCACGCGGCCGGGATCGAGAATGCGAAGATCCTGGTGATTGCCATCGACAACAAGGACGCGGCGACGGAACTGGCGCGCCACATGCACGAACACCATCCCCATGTGCATGTCATTGCCCGCGCCATCGACCGCTGGCACGTCTACGAACTCTGGTCGGCCGGTTGCCGCGACATCATCCGGGAAACCTATGACAGTTCGATCCGTGCGGCCCGCTCGGCTTTCGAGGCGCTTGGCTACCCGCGGGAAAGAGCGCAAGAACTGGTCGGCGTGTTCGAGGCGTTCGACCGCAAGACGATGCTTGAAACGGCAGAGGCCTTCATTCGGAGTGAAGATCCGCATGCAGATGACAGCGAATACTCCCGGATGATCCGCGAGAATCTGGAGGTCTGGGAAGCGGATTTAAAGGTCAAGATGCAGGCAGTGCTGAAAGCGCGCCAGGATTGATTTCGACATGATTTCAAACGCGGCGCGGTAAAAAAGGCTAGCTCAACTGCATCATTCTCCTGGGCGTCCGGCAGCTACATCGGTTGACGGGCTTTGCGCAGCGCATTTGAGCACCAGAACAACCGATGAACCGTAGCAAAGGGCCGAAAGCGTCGCATCAACCGATACCAGGCCATTGTCCGCTGGACCGATTGGCCGATGGCCTAGAAGCGGAATAATCTCCGCTCAGTGTCCTCTCTCAAGTAGTTCCCGTTCTTAGAGAAATTCCTCGAAAGCGATCATTGGCCGGGCACTGCAAGAATGCAATCGTCCTGCGCGCGCTGAAAGCCAGGAGCTGGCCGCATTCTCTCAGAGACCTGTTTTCATTGACAAAACTGTTTTCCGTTACGCGAGGCGGCCTTCGATCACCCACATCGTTTCCGGGAAGCTCCAAGGCATGGTCAGGCCTTGGTTCATCAGGTAGCCACCACTCACGGTCATGCCCTCGGATTTCAGCACCGGATCCCCGCGCGACAAGCCGGGAGCGTCCCCGCGGTTTCTCAACTCGATCCGATACATGGCGTTGCGGGTCAATCCGGTGAGGCGCAAGGGCCGCGGGGCGATCTGTCGCGAAGACCGATGCTTGCCTGCAAACACGACAAACCGGTCGCCATCACGAGCCAGATGCTGCTCCGCAATCACGGCCGGATCGGGGCTCTCCAGACGCAGGATATCAGCCTCGAACATCCAGTCGCGATTGTCCTTCCACCATGTGGTCACCTCTTTGAGGACCCTTGCCTCCTCCGCCGTCAATTCGCGCGGATCCAACTCGAAACCCATGTGCCGCTGAGCCGCGACCCACGCGCGGAAACGGATGTCGATGGTTCTGCCCGAAGTGTGACAGACACGCGGACCAACATGCGAACCGGTGACGGCCATCGGCAGGAAGATGGCCGCATTATGCTGCATCGAAAGCCGCTCGATTGCATCGTTGCTGTCGGAAAGCCAGACCCGGTGGGTGCGCTGCAGGATCCCGAAATCGATGCGGGCGCCGCCGGATGCACAGCTCTCTATTTCGGTCTGGGGATAAGCGTGACGCAACCGGTCGATCAACTGGTAGCTGCCGCGCGTTTGCATTGCATCCGGCTGCGGCAGGACACGATTGTGATCCCATTTGATATAGTCGATAGCGTGGTCTTCCAGCACAGCCGCGATACGCTCGAACAGATAATCGCGAACCTCCGGCAATGCCATGTTCAGCACCCTTTGCTGGCGACCGGGGATCTGGTCTTCTTCGCCCAGCGCCCAGTCGGGATGCTTGCGGAACGTGTCGCTGTCCGAACTGATCATTTCAGGTTCGAACCAGATGCCAAAACTCATGCCGCGCATGTGCACATGATCGATCAACGGGCCAAGGCCGTCGGGAAACTTGCGTGAATCGACATACCAGTCGGATAAGGCGCGTGTGTCGTCATCCCGATTACGAAACCAGCCGTCATCCAGCACAAACCGCTCCGCACCCAGTTCTGCTGCTTCATCCGCCAGCGTCTTGAGTTCCGGCAGATTGTGATTGAAATAGATCGCTTCCCAGCAATTGTAGTGAACGGGCCGGGCGCGGCCGGGCCTTGGAAAGGTCACGATCCGATCGCGCAGGTGACGCTGGAAGGCCACAGCACAGCCGTTTATGCCCTCACCCGAATAAACGGCATGGAGCGTTCCGGTCTCGAAATGGGTGCCTGGCGCGCTTTCAATTCCGGAGGCATGCCCGAACTGAACCTGCCGGCGTCCATCCGGAAGCTCTTCGGCGGTCATTTGGTGACCACCCGACCACCCGTAATGAAAAGCGTAGACGTCGCCGGAAGTGTTGGTTGCACCCCGGCAAGGCACGAGCAAGCCCGGGAAGTGTTCATGTCCGGTCCGCCCGGTGCGGTTTTCGCGGCAGCGCATGCCCGGTGCCCAGGGGATTTGGTTCATCTGGAATTCGCCGCACCACCGCCCGGAAAAATCGAGCATCTCGTCGGACAGTTGCGGTGCGGAGAAAACCGGCGCCGAGAGCCAGTGGAGATGCGTTGGTTCATCCGTCTCCAATACTGCCGTAGCCTCAATGATGTTCGTCGCCGGAGTGATCGCGAAGCTCGCGGTGTAATTCAGGCCGTTGGTCTCGTCGCGGAAACTAAGGGACACGGCATTTTCGCTGACCGTCTCGGCGGAAAAGCGGAACTTTGGCAGGAGCGGCTCGCCGGAAGCGTCATGCAAGACAAGGCCGGGTTGGCCGGGAAAGCTTCGCGAAGCTTCCGGACAAACAGACAGTTCGGGATTGGCGTCGAGCGTACCGCCAGTGACGTCAATCTGATTGCCCCGATAGATGGTTTCGAGGTTTTCATCATCGGGAAGCCGCGCGCCCCAATAGACAACCTCGGCAAGACGGCCGTCTTGCGATCCCAGAACCAGCGATTGACGCTCGTCGTCCAAACGCCAGCATTTGATCATTTGACAGCACCCAGGGTCAGGCCTGCGATGAAATGCTTCTGCATAAGGAAAAACATCGCGACCGGCGGCAGGGCTGCGACGATCGAACCGGCACTCATGAGATGATAGGCCGCACGAAACTGGCTGTTGAACTCCGTGATGCCCGCGGTCACCGGCTGCGAGCCGGGTCCCTGGGTCAGCACTACGGCCCAGAAATAGTCGTTCCAGATAAAGGTGAACACCAGGACGGCCAGGGCGGCGATCGCAGGCTTCATCAGGGGCAGGACGACATACCAGAAGATCCTCCATTCCGCGACGCCTTCGACCCTTGCCGCCTCGATCAGGGGGAACGGCAATGCCCGGATGAAATTGCGCATGAAGAGCGTGCAGAAGCCGGTCTGGAACGCGATATGAAACAGGATCAGCCCGGTCTTCGTATCATATAGATTGAGATTGACCGTCAGATCGCGGACCGGAACCATCAGGATCTGGAATGGCACGAAGTTGCCGGCAATGAACATGAAGAAGATCAGAAGATTGCCATTGAACCGGTACACACCGAGCGCAAAACCCGCCATTGCCGAAAGGCCCACCGCACCGATCACCGTCGGGATCGTGATCAGGAGAGAGTTGAACAGGTAGCGCGGCATATTCGATTCGAAGAACACCTTGCCGTAATTGTTGAAAAACTCGAAGGACGACGGGACGCCCCAGAAGTTTCCGGACGAAAAATCCGCGTCGGACTTGATCGAGAAGAGCGCCACCGCGAGGAGCGGCAGCAGCCACAAGACAAGCGCCAGCGGCAGAAATGCCTGATAGCTTACCTGCGCCGCGCGTGAACGCTTTTCGATGGGTTTGGGAAACATCTCAGCGCGCTCCCTTTTCGTCGCGATACATCGACCACAGGAAGTAGGTGATGAAGCCGAGCATGATGAAGAACAGAACAACCGCGATGGCAGCGCCATACCCCATGCGGAAACCGAATTCGGACAATGATTCCTCGAACATGTAGAAGCTGAGAACGCGGGTTGAGCCGAACGGGCCGCCGTTTGTCATCACAGATATGAGGTCGAACGACCTGAGCGCGCCGATGATCGTCACCACGAAAGCAATAAAGGTGGCAGGCTTCAACTGGGGCAGGATGACGTACCACAGCATCCGCGGTCCCTTGGCGCCGTCAAGGCGGGCGGCCTCGACCTGCTCGGGGTCGATCGCGTTGAGGCCGGTCAGGTAAAGGATCATGCAATAGGCCGTCTGAGGCCAGAGGCCGGCGGCGATAATTCCGTAGGTCGCCCATGTCGGATTGCCCAGCATGCCACCCCTGATGTCGATGCCGAAGAAACCGACGATCTGATCGAAGAGCCCTACATTCGGCAGATAAAACCAGGAAAACACGAGGCCGACGACAACCTGGCTGATGACGAACGGGAAAAAGAAGAGGGACTTGTAGAGCCGGATCCCCACCACGTTCTGGTTCAGGAAAAGCGCTATGAACAGCCCGAACGGAATGGCAAGCAGGTAGAGCACCAGCCATTTGAGATTGTTCCAGAACGAGGTTTCGAACTTGCGGTCGATGGGCTGGTCGCCGATGCCGAGGAGCCGCTCGTAGTTGTCGGTGCCGACCCAGGTGGCCTCGCCGAGACCATCCCACTCATGAAACGAGATCCAGAAGGATTGCGCGATCGGAATGATCACATAGACCGCGAAAAACAGCATTGCCGGCAGCAGGAAGAGCCATGGGGTGATGGCGATCTCGTTGCGCTTGTACCAACCGCGAGCCGGCCGGTCGGCATGTGTGCTGGGGACGGTTGCGGTGGTCATGGCCAGCGCCTCCTTGACGGGTCAACTCATGCGAAAGCCGCGCGGATTTCGG
The DNA here is from genome assembly GCA_965230055.1 of Hoeflea sp. Taxonomy (GTDB): domain Bacteria; phylum Pseudomonadota; class Alphaproteobacteria; order Rhizobiales; family Rhizobiaceae; genus Hoeflea. The sequence continues at coordinate 232,176 of OZ245939.1, forward strand.
ATATGTTGGTTGAGCGGGGCGAACACGATGGTCCGCCCCGAACCGATTACTCGTAGATGCGCTGCCGTGTCTCTTCGAGACGCGCCAGGATATCGTCGAGGTTGTCGGGGAACACCATGAATTCCTGAAGGCCTTCCATGCCGACGCTGGCCATCTCTGCATCAAAGTCGCGATCGAAGAACTGCATGACGCCGCCCTGAGCATTGTTCGAAAGCATTTCGAAGCCCTGCTGCAGGAACTTGTCGTCGCCGACTTCTGCATTCGCATTGACCGGAAGCTGACCGAGAGCGTCCCCGGCATTGATCTCGGTTTGCACCTCGGCGGAGGTTACAAACCGCAGGAACTCTTTCCCGGCTTCAGGGTTTTGCGCGCCCGCGGCGAGGTGGAAAGTATCCGTCGGAGCGTCTTCGGCGTATTCCACATCGGCAATTTTGGGGAACTGGTAGAAGTCGAGCTGGTCATCCGTCAGCCCGCCTTCGCGCATTGCGGCCACCGCGAAGTTGCCCATCAGGTAAGCGGCGGCTTCGCCGTTGACCATGAAAGGAAGGGCTTCCTGCCAGCTATAGGTCTGGTGGTCGTCGATGAAAGCGCCCATGTCGATCAGCTCGCGCCAGTTGGCAAAGGTCTGGCGGACGCGGTCATCCGTCCACGGCACTTCGCCACGGGCCAGTTCCATGTGGAAATCATAACCGTTGGTGCGCGAATTGATGTAGTCGAACCAGCCGCCGGCGGTCCAGAGGAACTTGGTTCCGATGGTGTAGCACTTGCGGCCCGAGTCCAGGATCGCCTGGCAATTGGCCTTTTCCTCTTCCCAGTTGGTGGGCTCGCTGAGACCAAGCTCGTCAAATATGTCTTTGCGATAGTAAACACCCCACTGGTAGTAGGTGTAGGGCACGCCCCACTGGGCGCCATCGATGGTCATCGCGCCCTTGGTCGATGCCAGCGCCTCGAACTGTTCTTCTTCCCAGAGATCCGAGATATCGGCAAACAGGCCGGCTTCGACGTAAGGCCGCATGCGGTTGGCGGCGTACCAGTTCACAACGTCCGGCGGGTTGGCGCCCAACGCATTGCGGATCTGTGTCTTCCAGGCCTCGCGGTCGACAATGGTCAGTTCGATGTTCAGGTCCGGATGCATCGCGCCGAAATCGGCAACGAGCCCTTCCATCACCGCGCGAGGCGCGGGGTTGGACATGTCGGAGATGATCCTGAGATCGCCTGAGAGCGGATTGCCATGCGATGCGGCGAGCGCAGGACCGGCAAGCATGGTGGATGCGCCAAGCACCACCCCGGTTACAGTGTTCAGTATATTCAAGGTTTCCTCCCATTGAAACGCTGATGGTTCCACATATTGAGTTTGACATCCCAATTATTGAGACGTATTCGACATGGTGATGTGTGTCAATGACACAGTCTTGCGCATCGGGGGCACGATAAGGGCCGGCAATTTGGCGGACAGAGTAGGACCACAGGGCGAGAACGACGGGGCCGGCACGGTCGGCAAGGCCCTCGGTGTGCTCGACATCGTGGCGCGCTTTGGCAGGCCGGTTCGGGCAGCGGAGATCCAGGCCGTCAGCGACCTGCCGAAAGGAACGGTCTACCGTTTCCTTCAAACTCTGACCGAACAGAACATGCTCAGCTACAATCCGGACCTGCGTGTCTATTCACTGGGCGTGCGGTTGGTGCGGCTAGCGCAGGTGGCGTGGCGCACCTTCCAGATTGCACCGGTATCGCAACCGCACCTGCATGCGCTCGCGCGGAAGATCGGCCTGGCGGTGTATCTGTCCAAGCTCGATGGCGGACAGTGCGTCTCGCTCGAACGCGGCATGCCGGACGTGCGTGCCGGCGTTTTCCAGGATGTGGACCGGGTCTATCCGGCCTATTGCACCGCCGTCGGCAAGGCAATGCTGGCGAGCTTGTCAGAGCAGTCGCTCGCTATGGCCCTAAGGCAACAGAGCTTTCAACGACTGACCGAGCGCACGATTACCGATGCCGAGGCGCTGCGCGCAGACCTCGAAACGGTGCGCGCGAGAGGGTATGCAATCGAGGACGGCGAACACGTGCGCGGCATCATCGCGGTCGGCGTTCCGATCCTGACGCGAAGCGGCAGACTTATCGGCGGGATTGCGGTTCACGCTCCGGACAGGCGGACCGATCTCGAAGAGCTGAAGATGCAAATCCCGGATCTCCACAATACTGCGAGGGCAATCGCCAGCGATGCCGCAGACTGGAGCTTTCCAGAAACAGACCGAAAAACTGTACAGTGTGGGGAGAGGATATGACCGGAGTGACACTCGACAAGGTCGTAAAGAGATACGGCGATGTTCAGGTTATCCACGGCGTCGATCTGGAGATCGAGGATGGCGAGTTCTGCGTGTTCGTGGGGCCTTCGGGCTGCGGCAAGTCCACGCTGATGCGTATGATTGCCGGACTTGAAGAAACCACCGAGGGCCGTATTCATATCGGCACGCGCGACGTGACCAACATGGATCCGGCGGAGCGCGGCGTGGCGATGGTCTTCCAGACTTATGCGCTCTACCCGCACATGACGGTCGGAGACAATATGGGCTTCGGTCTGAAAATGAACGGCCACCCGAAGGAAGAGATCAAGTCCAAGGTCGCCGAAGCGAGCCGAATCCTGAAGCTGGATCCGTTCCTCAAACGCAAACCTGCCGCACTGTCCGGCGGCCAGCGCCAGCGCGTCGCCATCGGACGGGCCATCGTTCGCGGGCCGGACGTGTTCCTGTTCGACGAGCCGCTTTCAAACCTCGATGCCGAATTGCGCGTCGAGATGCGCGTCGAGATCGCGCGCCTTCATAAAGATATCGGCGCAACGATGATCTATGTCACCCATGATCAGGTCGAGGCGATGACGCTCGCCGACAAGATCGTGGTCTTGAGGCTTGGCAGGATCGAACAGATCGGCGCACCGCTGGATCTCTACCGCGATCCGGACAACAAGTTTGTTGCCGGTTTCATCGGCTCACCGTCGATGAACTTCCTCAACGCCACCATCACCGCAGACGGCAAGGTCGAGATACCCGCCATGAAGACGACAGTCGCGCTGCCGCTGGACCTGCCGGCGGCCGGGACAGACGTCATCCTCGGGATACGCCCGGAACACATCGATGTGGCCGAGGGTGACGACATGGCGATTGAACTGACGGAGGCCTTGGGTGGTGTCTCCTATGATTATATTCAAGCAGATACCGGCGAGCGGATGATTGTCGAGGAGCGCGGCGATCATCGATCGCCCCCCGGAACCCGCGTATCCTTGAGCTTCGATCCGGCTCGGGCATACCTGTTCGACGCAAAAACAGAAGCCCGTATCCGCTGAAGAGTTGACGAAATCGGGCGGGGATGCCCGGTTGTTCGGTCACCGGAAGCACTCTGCGACCGGACAGCAGGAACAATGCCTTGGAGCAAACGAAGTGAAGCGAACCATCGGGACATGCTATTACCCGGAGCACTGGCCGCGCTACGTCTGGGAGGAAGATGCGCGGCGGATGGCAGAGGCCGGCCTCACCTGGGTTCGCATCGGGGAATTCGCATGGTCGCGGCTTGAGCCGGAGCCGGGCCGATACGAATTCGAGTGGCTCGACGAAGCCATTGCGGTGCTTGGCGCTGCCGGGCTCCGGGTGGTTCTGGGCACGCCCACCGCGACGCCGCCCCGCTGGATCGTTGACCGGCATCCCGACATGCTCGCCGTGGACGCCGAAGGACGGCCACGCAAATTCGGCTCGCGCCGGCACTACTGTTTCAGCCATGAAGGCTACAAAGCGGAATGCGCAAAGATCGTCACCCGTCTGGCTGAGCGATACGGACGGAACCCTCATGTAGCAGCGTGGCAGACCGACAATGAATACGGCTGTCACGACACCACGATTTCCTACAGCAATGCCGCGCGCAAAGCGTTTCGGCTATGGCTGCGGGCACGATACGGCAGATCGGGCAATGACGGAGACATCGGCGCGCTGAACGAGGCCTGGGGCAATGTCTTCTGGTCAATGGAGTACGCGGATTTCGATGCTATCGACACGCCCAATCTGACCGTGACCGAACCCAACCCGAGCCATGCGCTGGACTACCGGCGTTTTTCGTCCGACCAGGTCGTGGCTTTTAACCGCCTGCAAACCGAGATCATTCGCGCCCATTCGGATGCACCGATCGCACACAATTACATGGGTCGGGTCACTGATTTCGATCACTACAAGGTAGGTGAGGACCTCGATATCGCGTCCTGGGACAGCTACCCGCTCGGCTTTCTGGAAGACCGCGTACCTGCGACCGTCGAGCGGCAGCGCCGATATGCTCGCCAGGGCGATCCGGATTTCCAGGCCTTTCACCACGATCTCTACCGGGCAGTCGGCCGCGGGCGCTGGTGGGTCATGGAGCAGCAGCCCGGACCGGTCAACTGGGCTCCGCACAATCCCGCGCCCCTGCCCGGCATGGTGCGCCTCTGGTCGTGGGAGGCATTTGCCCATGGAGCCGAAGCGGTCTGTTATTTTCGCTGGCGGCAGGCTCCGATGGCGCAGGAGCAAATGCATGCGGGTCTGCTGCGCCCAGACAGCGCGGAGGCACAGGGCCTCGCCGAAGCACGGCAGGTGGCTGAGGAACTGGCCGGGGCACCCGAGGTCGACGCCTCGCCCGCATCGGTCGCGTTGGTCTTCGACTATGAAGCCGAATGGGCCTGGGCAATCCAGCCGCATGGCAGAGGCCTCAGCTATTTCGAGCTGGTCTTCGAAACCTATCGCGCACTTCGCAGGGCCGGCCATTCGGTTGATATCATCCCGCCCGACCACCGTCTGGAAGACTACAAACTGATCCTCGCGCCCGGCCTCATGCACATGTCAGCCGTACTGAAAAAAGCGCTGGCGGAAAGCGGCGCCGTGGTGGTGATCGGGCCACGGTCGGGCGCGCGCGACGAAACGATGTGCACACCCGTTCCCCTGCCTCCCGCCATCCCGGGCCTGGACGTCACCGTCAGCCACGTTGAGAGCCTGAGGCCGGATTCGCCTGTTCCGCTGGCATCAGGCGGGACAATCCGCAGCTACCGTGAATTCATCGAAACAGGCGCCGAGGTCCTGGAACGAACCGCAGACAATGAGCCTGCATTGGTCGCCGAAGGCAAGCTTCTCTATTCGGCCGGGTGGTTCGACGCCGACGCAATGTTTCGTCTGGTTCAGACGGCATCCGAGCGTGCCGGACTTGCCATGCTTGATCTGCCGAATGATGTGCGGTGTCGCGATACCGGCACTGAGCGGTTCTGGTTCAACTACGGCACCTGCGAACATGAGGTTCTGGGCAAGACCCTGCCACCCGTTTCGGTTACGCGTGAGAAACTGACTTGAACGGAGGGGATCCGACCCAGGGGCCGCGCTCGGCCGGACTTCCGGAGGTCGTCAAGTTCTGGATCAGAACCTGTAATTCAAAGTTTCGATCCAAGGCCAGGACTGATGCCACGCTGATTTAAAGAGTTATGCCGGTCTGCTCCCCTAGACGATCCTCTTTGTGTGGTTAGGCTGTGCCCAGTGACTGGGTCGGCTCTGGCGCGAATCTGACTACTCTCTGCCCCCGCTGATCGGGTTGGAGGCTGCGGTCGATGTGAATCAGGTTCTGACGATGAAGCCCTTGGCGATATGGTTCCGGACGAAATAGATCACCGCGAGACCGGGAATCAGGGACACGAACGTCATTGCCATCACCAGACCGATATCGGTTCGAAAACCATAAAGCGAGTTGATCGCCATCGTGATCGGCTTGCCTGCGGTCACGGTGAGAATACGCGCGAAAACGACCTCAACCCACGAAAACATGAAACAGAAAAACGCTGCAACGCCGACACCCGGGGCAATCAGCGGCAGCAACTGCCTGACAAAGAACCGGGGCAGCGAATAGCCATCGAGAAAGGCAGTTTCATCGAGTTCTTTCGGCACCGCGGAAATGAAGCTTTCCAGAATCCAGATGGCAATTGGAATATTGAAGACACAATGCACCAATGCAATTCCCACCGGCGAATTGACCAGGCCAAATTTGGCAAACAGGATGAAAACCGGGAGCGTCAGGACCACCGGCGGCGTGATCCTGAACGCAATCAGCAGCAGCAGGAGATGCCTGTCGCCAACAAACCGGTAGCGCGCCATGGCGTAGGCCGCGGGAACGGCAACCAGGAGCGTCACAACCACATTCAAGGTGACATAAATCACCGAGTTGACAATCGAGCCCGACAGCAAGGGTGATGTGAAGATGTTCTGAAAATTTATCGTGCTGAACTGCCACTGGGCAATTCCGTCTCGCGGAAGCGTAGAAGTGAAACTCAGAATGAACATCTGCAGGAATGGAAGCAGAATGAACCCTGCCACAAGTGCGAGGACCAGGCCTCCCATCCAGGTTCTCCACGCACTGGCCTTTGATCTGGTTCGCACCATTACCGATCGTCCTGTGGTGTCTCGTTCTTTTGGATGTTCATCACAGTCTTGAATGCCCAGGCAACAGAGAGAAGGATGATGAAATAGATGATGGAGCGTGCGGCTGCCGGACCATAGTCAAAGGCGGCAATTTCCTCTCCCAGATCCAATGACAGGAAGGTCGTTTTGTGGTCCGGACCGCCTGCGTTTACACGAAATGCCTCGGTGTAGATCATGAAGCTGTCCATGAACCTGAGCAGCAGGGCCATCATCAGCACGCCGCTCATTTTCGGCAGTTCCAGAAAGCGGAAGACCTGCAGGCGGGATGCACCGTCGATCGCCGCAGCCTGATAATAGGCGTGCGGAATCGTGGAAAGGCTGGAATAGCACAGAATAACCACCAGACCTACCCAGTGCCATGTGTCCATCAGGACAAGCAGAACCCATGTGTGAACGGCGTTGAACTTGTAGTCGAAATCAAGGCCGAAAAGCGCCAGCGCGCGGCCTCCGAAACCCGTGTCGCTGCCAATGAAGCTGATCCACATCGAGGGCACCGTGTTCCAGGGCACCATCAGGGGAAGCGCCAGGATCATCAGCATGGCAGTTCTGAAACGTCCCTGCCGGGGCAGCAGGAGGGCGATGTAAATGCCAAGCGGAATCTGGATCGACAGGACGATCGCCGAAAACAGCAGACTACGCCCCAGGCTGTGCAGGAACCGCTCTGACGAAACGATGTCGCGATACCATTCCGTGCCGACCCAGAAGCGGCTTTCCAACGTGAAAATGTCGAAAAAGGAATAGTTGAAAATCGTCACAAGCGGCAGCACGCCGACAAAGGCAAGCACGCAGAGTGACGGCATGACCAGCCACCAGGCTGCGTTGGATGTGACCTTGGAAGCTTCGCTATTGGCCAAACAGAAAACCAGACTTGCTTTACGGATGCATGCCGCCGCCGGCAGCCAGACAAAACGATGGGGCCGGAACGAAGTGTCCCGGCCCCGCTGTCCTCACGTCGAAAGACGCAAAGCCAAGGCGCTTACTGCCAGCTCTTGATCAGCTCGTCGTAAGACACGGTCTGCGGTGTCTCATCTTCGTTTTCGAGCTTCGGGTAAGGCGCACCCGGCTGTTCCAGCCAGTAGGACGGGTCCCGCTCCTCGTTGAGCATCGGACCGATGTCGCCCTGGACGCCTGCACGTTCCAGACGCTCCATGACCTTTTCCTGCGCTTCGCACAGGCTGTCGAGCGCTTCCTGAGCGCTTTTGGCACCGGACATGGCGTCACCGATGTTCTGCCACCACAGCTGTGCCAGCTTCGGATAGTCGGGAACGTTCGTTCCGGTCGGGGACCACTGAACGCGCGCTGGCGAACGGTAGAACTCGATCAAGCCGCCAAGCTTGTCGGCGCGCTCTGTGAAGTGATCCGAGTTGATCGTCGATTCACGGATAAAGGTGAGACCGACATCGGATTTCTTCAGGTCGACCGTCTTGGAGGTGACGAACTGTGCGTAGAGCCAGGCGGCCTTCGCACGGTCGACAGGGGTCGACTTCATCAGCGTCCAGGAACCTGCGTCCTGATAGCCGACCTTCTGTCCTTCCTTCCAGTAGACGCCATGCGGCGAAGGCGCCATGCGCCACTTTGGCGTGCCGTCCTCGTTCATGACCGGCAGCCCAGGCTCGACGGTTGCTGCGGTGAATGCCGTGTACCAGAACATCTGCTGGGCGACATTGCCCTGTGCAGGGATCGGGCCGGCTTCACCGAAGGTCATGCCGGCTGCTTCCGGCGGCGAGTAGTTCTTGAGCCAGTCGATGGCCTTTTCGACAGCATAGACCGCTGCCGGAGCGTTGGTCGCGCCGCCACGGTCCACGCAGGAGCCGACAGGCTGCGAGTTTTCGTTCACACGAATGCCCCACTCATCGACCGGAAGACCGTTGGGCTCACCAACGTCGCCCATGCCGGCCATCGACATCCACGCATCGGTGTAACGCCAGCCGAGCGAGGGATCCTTCTTGCCGTAGTCCATGTTGCCATAGACCGGGCCGTCGACGCCGAGATGCGACAGATCGCGGCCGGTGAAGAAGGCAGCTATGTCCTCATAGGCCGACCAGTTGACCGGAACGCCCAGATCGTAACCGTACTCTTCCTTGAAGTCGGCCTTGTTCTTCTCGTCGTTGAACCAGTCATAGCGGAACCAGTAAAGGTTCGCGAACTGCTGGGTCGGCAGCTGGTACAGCTTGCCATCAGGACCGGTGGTAAACGAGGTGCCGATAAAGTCCTCGACATCGAGTGTCGGACTGGTCACGTCAGCGCCTTCACCTGCCATCCAGTCGGTGAGGTTCCGGACCTGTTGATAGCGCCAATGCGTGCCGATCAGGTCGGAGTCGTTGACGTAGCCGTCATAGATGTTCTCGCCCGACTGCATCTGGGTCTGCAGCTTTTCAACCACGTCGCCTTCGCCGATCAGGTCATGCGTCACCTGGATGCCGGTGATTGCCGTGAAAGCAGGCGCAAGCACCTTGGATTCATACTCGTGGGTGGCGATGGTTTCCGAGACCACCTTGATTTCCATGCCTTCGAACGGCTTGGCTGCGTTGATGAAAAATTCCATCTCCGCTTTCTGTTCTTCCTCCGAAAGAACCGACAGGCCGTTGATTTCCTCCGCCAGGAATTTCTCCGCTGCAGCCATGTCGGCCTGGGCGGAGCCCGTCGCGATCATGATTGCGGCACATGCAGTCGTACTGAGTAGTAGATGTCGCATATTATCCTCCCTTTAAAGATCATGCGCATTCAGGAGACGGGGGAGATCCCCACCTCCGCTGTATTTGGAGTCAAACTGTTCGGAAAACGCCGACGGCGAAGAGCAGAGAGACCCCAAGTGCCCACCACAGATTGGGTCCGACCAGACCCAGCCATGCGAGATGGATGAAGGCGCTGCCAAGCAGCGATATGAAAAGCCGGTCGCCCCGGGTCGTCTCGAAGCGAAGGATTCCGACACGGGGATTGCCGCCGGGCGAGAAGTATTCCCAGATCCCCATTCCGATCAGAAGTCCCGCGAGGCACACCCAGAAAAGGCTGGTGGGCAGGGTCCACGCCATCCATGACAGATCCATGATTTTCCCTCCCTATACCCGGCCCAGGGCAAAGCCCCTGGCGATGTAGTTTCGAACAAAATAAATCACCAGCGCACCGGGAATGATCGTCAGCACCCCGGCTGCGGCAAGCACGCCCCAATCCACGCCGGACGCGCCGACGGTACGGGTCATGATTGCCGAGATCGGCTTGGCGTCAGTGGTGGTCAATGTCCGCGCGATCAGAAGCTCCACCCACGAGAACATGAAGCAGAAGAAGGCGGCAACACCGATCCCGGAAGCGATCAAAGGCATGAAGATCTTGACGAAGAACTTCGGGAACGAATAGCCGTCGATGTATGCGGTTTCGTCGATCTCCTTCGGAACGCCTGACATGAAGCCCTCGAGAATCCAGACCGCGAGAGGCACGTTGAACAGGCAGTGAGCCAGCGCCACGGCGATGTGTGTATCGATGAGACCGAAGGCCGAATAGAGCTGGAAGAACGGAAGCACGAACACTGCAGCCGGCGCCATGCGGTTGGACAGAAGCCAGAAGAACATGTGCTTGTCGCCGAGAAACCGGTACCGCGAAAACGCATAGGCCGCCGGCAGGGCTGCAGAGATCGAGATGACCGTGTTCATGCCGACATAGAGCAGCGAGTTGATATAACCCGAATACCAGGACTCGTCGGTAAAGATCACGGCGTAGTTGTGCAGGGTCGGCTCGACCGGGAAGAGCGTGAAGCTCGACAGGATTTCCTGGTTGGTCTTGAAGCTCATGTTGATGAGCCAGTAGATTGGCAGCATCAGGAAGAAAATGTAGAGCCCGGGAACCAGCCAGCGCGAGATGCTCTTCTTCGCAAAGCGATTGCTTGCCCGTACGTTGGAGGTGTCGATCACATTGGCGCGCTGGTTCATCCGGGCCTCATTCACACCGGTCTGGTTGGTTTGACTGGTCATTAGTCTTCCACCCTCGCGTCTGGTTTATCGACGCCGACATTGCTCATGACCGTGAAGAAGATGTAGCAAACCGTCAGAACGATGAGCTGATACACCAGCGACATCGCGGCCGCCGGGCCGAGGTCGAACTGGCCGATTGCCTGCTTGACCAGATCGATCGACATGAAGGTCGTCGAGTTGCCGGGACCTCCGCCGGTCAGCACGAAAGGCTCGGTGTAGATCATGAAAGAATCCATGAACCGCAGCAGGAAGGCGATGATCAGGACGCCGCGGATCTTCGGCAGCTGGATGTAGCGGAAGACCGACCACTTCGAAGCACCGTCGATCTTCGCAGCCTGATAATAGGCCTCGGGAATTGAAACCAGACCGGCATAGCACAACAGCACCACGAGGCTGGTCCAGTGCCAGACGTCCATCAGGATGATTGTCACCCAGGCATCGAGAACATTGCTGGCATAGTTGTATTCGATTCCCAGTTGATCGAGCGAGTAGCCCAGCAAACCGATGTCCGCGCGGCCGAAGATCTGCCAGATCGTGCCAACCACATTCCACGGGATCAGCAGCGGCAGCGCCATGAGCACGAGGCAGACCGGCACCCAGATTCCCTTCTTCGGCATTGTCAGTGCGATCGCGATTCCCAGCGGAATTTCAATCGACAGGATGATGAAGGAGAACAGCAGGTTTCGCGCGAGTGCATCCCAGAACCGGTCCGAACTCAGGACATCCTGAAACCACTCGGTACCGGCCCAGAAAAACTGGTTGTTGCCGAATGTGTCCTGGAACGAATAGTTGATCACCGTCATGATCGGAATGATGGCGCTGAGCGCAACCAGAACGAAAACGGGAATGACAAAGAACCAGGCCTTGTTGTTGTAAGGTTTATCCATCCTCAGGCCCCCGCTTTGACCAGGTGAGAATTTTCATACACATTGATCCGTGACGGCTCGAAACTCATCGTCGGATCGGCGGGCACTTCCTCGTTTTCCTTGAGCACCGCGTTGATCGCATGACCCTGAAGATTGGCCCGCACTATCTTGAAGCGACCGATGTTTTCTACGGTCTCTATCCGCACCGGCAGGCCGCTCTTCTCCGACGAAAGCGAAACGAATTCCGGGCGAATGCCGAGTTCGGTCTTGCGTCCGGCAAGGGAGTAACCCTCTGACAGCGCGATCTGCACATCGCCGACCCGGGCGGTTTTACCATCGATTTCGCAGGGTATGACATTCATGCCCGGGGACCCGATAAAGTACCCGACGAAAGTGTGCGCCGGCTCGTTGAAGAGTTCCTCCGGCGTTCCGATCTGAACCACTTCGCCTTCATACATGACCACAACCTTGTCGGCGAAAGTCAGAGCCTCGGTCTGGTCATGGGTCACATAGATCATGGTGTGACCCAGCTGCCGGTGAAGGTCTTTCAGCTTGGTCCGCAACTGCCACTTCATGTGCGGGTCGATGACCGTGAGCGGTTCGTCAAACAGGATGGCGTTGACGTCGTAGCGTACGAGCCCGCGTCCGAGCGAGATCTTCTGCTTTTCATCTGCGGTCAGGCCGCGCGCCTTGCGATCAGCCTTGTCGGAGAGATCGAGGACGTCGATCATATCGTTGACCCGCTTGGTGATCTCGTCCTGGGCCACTTTCCGGTTGATCAGCGGAAACGCCAGGTTCTGACGGACCGTCATGGTGTCGTAGATCACCGGGAACTGGAACACCTGCGCGATATTGCGCTCTTCGGGTTGCAGATGGGTCACGTCCTGTCCATCGAAGCGGATGTGCCCCTTCGAGGGAACGAGCAGGCCGGAGATGATATTGAGAAGCGTGGTCTTGCCGCAGCCCGACGGCCCAAGCAATGCATAGGCTCCTCCATCCTCCCATTTGTAGTCGAGTTCCTTGAGCGCAAAATCCACATCGGTCTGCGGGTTGGGCAGGTAGGAATGCGCCAGCTTGTCGAGTGTGATGCTTGCCATGACCGATCCTCACCCCTGACCGTCGGAACCCGGTGCAAACACCAGATTCCCGTTGCGGTCGAAGACAAACAGGTTGTCCGCATCGAGATAGGCGGGATGCGAATCCCCGATCCCGACGCGATGCACGCCATGCATCAGGGCGACCATGTGGGTTCCCTCGCTTTGAAGATGGATGAAGCTTTCCGAGCCGGTGATTTCCGTTGTCGAGACCGTGCATTCGAGCTGCATCGACTTGCCCGGCGGCGGCTCCAGCGACAGGTGGTGCGGCCTGGCCCCGATCGTGTACTCCGCATCCTGAAGACCGGAGAGAGATGCCGGCACATCGAACCTGCTGGCATTGAAGAGGAACTCCGCACCGGATTTGCGAACCGGAAGAACGTTCATCGGCGGATCGGAGAAGGTCTGCGCCGTCAGCAGATCGGACGGCCGGTTGTAGACATCTATCGTATCGTCGAACTGGGTGACACGTCCTTCGTTCAGCGTCGCTGTCTTGCCGCCAAGCAACAAGGCCTCCTGCGGTTCGGTCGTCGCATAGACGAAGATCGCGCCGGTCTCGGCAAATATCTTCGGCAGCTCCACCCGTAATTCCTCCCTGAGCTTGTAGTCCAGATTGGCCAAAGGCTCGTCGAGCAACACCAGCTCGGCATCCTTGACCAGCGCGCGTGCCAGAGCGGTTCTCTGCTGCTGGCCGCCCGACAGATTGAGTGGCGTCCGGTCGAGATAAGGCGTGAGTTTCATCAGTTCGGCGGCTTCGCGCACGCGGCGGTCGATCGCCGGCTTGTCGACGCCCGCGACACGCATCGGGGATGCGATGTTTTCATAAACGGTCATGGCCGGATAATTGATGAATTGTTGATAGACCATCGCAACATTGCGTTTTTGAACCGGCATCCCCACAACGTCCGCGCCATTCATGAGGATCTCACCCGAGGTCGGCCGGTCGAGCCCGGCCATCAGGCGCATGAGGGATGTCTTGCCGGACAGGGTCGGTCCGAGCAGAATGTTCACCGAGCCTTTCTCGAGGGTCATCGACACATCCTGAATGTGCCAGTCCCTCCCGACCTTCTTGCTGACGCTTCTCAGTTCGAGCATCTGAAATCCCTATTCCGCTGCAAGGTTCTGCAGTTGTATGTACTCACGCATATAATTATCCAGCCGCTCAGTCTGCTCTTGTGTGAAGCAAATGCCAAGCTTGCTTCTGCGCCACAGAACATCGTCAGAACACCAGGCCCATTCTTCGTTGATCAGGTACTGAACTTCGGAGGCGGTCAATCCCTGTCCAAAATGCTCCCCCAGGTCCTGAAGGGATTTTGCCCCGCCCAGGAAGTCATGACATCTCAGGCCGTAGGCGCGAACGAGCCGTTCGCATTGGCCCGCTTCGAGAAACGGATAACTGGCGCTGGTTTTTGACAGAACGTTGTCGTAGTCGCCGACGTCGAACTCGCCGCCCGGCAAGGCGCTGTTCGCTGTCCAAGGCGCGCCCTTGGGGCCGATCGCGTCTTCAACCTTGGCAAGCAGTGCCTCCGCCAGACGGCGGTAGGTGGTGATCTTGCCACCGAAGATGTTGATCACGCTTGCGTCCTTGTCTCCATCGGCGCGCAGGACATAATCACGGGTCGCCTCCTGGGCCTTGGATACGCCGTCATCGTAAAGCGGTCGCACACCCGAGAATGTCCAGACGATGTCATCCCTGGTCACCGGGTCTTTGAAGTATTGGCTGGCGCCGTCGCAAAGATAGGAAATCTCGCTTTCGGAGATCGTCGCGCTGGCGGGATCGCCTTCGAAATCGCGATCGGTGGTTCCGATCAGTGTGTAATCCTGCTCATAGGGTATGGCGAAGAATATCCGTTCGTCCGAATTCTGAAAGAAGTACGCCTTCGGATGATCGAATTTCCGGCGTATGACAATGTGGCTTCCCTGCACGAGGCGAACATTGGCGGCCCTGTTATCTCCCGCGGCCTCCCTGAGAATTTCGTCGACCCATGGTCCGCCGGCGTTGACGATGAGCCTTGCAGAGACTTCACGTATCTTGCCTGTTTCCGCAGCCTGAAGCTGCAGCGTCCATCCGTCTTCGTTCTTTCTGGCGGAAATGAGCTTGGTCCGCGTGAAAATCTCGGCGCCCTTGTCGCGTGCATCCATGGCATTGAGAACGACCAGCCGAGCATCGTTGACGCAGCAGTCCGAATACTCGAAGGCCCTGGTGAATTCATCTCGGAGGACCTTGCCGGTTGGGTCCGAAGCCAGATCCAGGACCTTGGTCCCGGGCAGGATCTTTCGCCCGCCGAGATGGTCGTAGAGAAAAAGCCCAAGGCGCAACAGCCACGCCGGGCGCATCCCCTTGTGATACGGCAACACGAACCGCATCGGCCGGATGATGTGAGGCGCCATTTTCAACAGCACTTCGCGCTCGATGAGCGCTTCACGCACAAGACGAAACTTATAGTGCTCGAGGTACCGCAAGCCGCCATGAATAAGCTTGGTGGACCACGACGAAGTACCCGATCCAAGGTCGTTCATTTCCGTCAATCCGACGGAATATCCACGGCCCGCCGCGTCGCGTGCGACACCGCAACCATTGATGCCTCCACCAACAACAAAAATATCGTAAACCTTGGACAAGGGGTTCCTCCCGTAAGACATCTCGCTTCCTCCAAAGCGAAACGTAAACACACCAAAACGAAAGCATAGCGAATGTCAAATGAAATTCTTCGAACTTGGCGAATTTCAGCCCGGCTGGCGCCAAAAAGGGAGGGCTTGTTCCACCAGGCGGGCGAGCGATCCCCATGCTCGAGACGCTTCAGGAACCTTCTTGTTCAGGTGGAGAGCACCGGGCTTCGTAGACAAATTGCTTACGATTCAGCTGGTCTTCGAGGCGACACCAGGAACTTCCCTGCCCCCGGGCGCCCGGATATGGCCGCGCTCAACTGACACAACCCCGAGCCTTGCTTGCTCGATGCGCTTGATCATCTCTGGAATGGAGGCGCAGACATCGGGATTTTTCCTGGCTCACGCATCTCCGCTCATCGACCGAAGCCACGATCAGGCACCGTGCCAAAGCCACATGCGCCAGTGCCTCCAGGCATGAGCTCCACTGATCCCGGAAAACCCGATCGTTTCTAACTGGAGTTTTCCGCTATGCGTTTCGGTCTGGAAGAAGAAGCGGAGGCAATGAAAGCCTCGAAGTCGTGGGACACCCTGGAGGCGTTTACTTCAAGGTGAGGTCACCGGTCCCCGGCGGCCCGGCCCCGATCCATCACCGTGACGCGTTGGGAGATAACACGCACCATAGCGGGATCGGGCCCGACGAAGACGAAGGAAATCCCTTCCTCCACTCGCGGGCGGACCGGGATCTGAGCACGGAACGCCGCGCTGGAGGATACCTGCGTCGTTTCATGAGCTCCTGTACGCCCGGTCAACATGGCGGTGCCGGGACACGAGCCGCCGGCATTCCGCCATCTGAACCGGACGAAGCGTCAGAGCCGGATCATTCCGGCGTCAACGGCGACGCACTGGCCGGTCATCCAGCCGGCATCGTCGGAGACCAGGAAAGCGACAACCTTTGCAATATCCTCCGGCTGTCCCTTGCCGGGCATTGCCTGGAGCATCTCGACGAAGCCGAAGCTGTCGTTATGGGGCGATTCCTTCACACCGTCTGATTCAGTCAAGCCGGGCATCACGGCATTGACGCGGATGCCGTGCTTTCCAAGTTCGGTCGCCAGACCGCGTGTGAAACCGACGACACCGCCCTTGGCCGCCACATAGGCCGACATGTTCGGCGTGCCCGCATAGAATGCGTTCGAACCGATGTTGAGCACTGTACCCTTACGGCCTGCCGCACGCATCATGTCGGTGGCCTTGCGACTGGCGATGAAGACACTCGTCAGGTTGGTGTCGATGATCTTCTGCCAATGATCCATATCGACATCGTCCCACGCAATATAGGGAACGATCGAGGCGTTGTTGACGAGGATGTCGATCGCTCCGTTATCGGCAGCGTCCTCGAGCATCTTGTTGACCTGGTCGACCTTTGTGGAATCGCAGGTCACGCCAACGGCGCCATGACCTATATCTGCTGCGGCGGCCTTGGCGCCTTCGCCGTTGATGTCGGAAATCACCACCTTGGCGCCTGCTTCCGCAAGCGCCTTGGCGATGGCCTTGCCGATGCCTTGCGCCGCTCCGGTGATGACCGCTTTGCGGCCTTCAAGACTTGTACCCATCGCTTTTGTCCTTTCCTGTTCGCCGTTGCCGGCTCTATGCGTCGATTGATGCTTCCCATGCAGCCTGCGCGGCAGCCATACCCGCTGCCACGTCCACCTTGGCGCCGGCTGCGTTGAGTGCGCCGCCCATGGCGGCAACGGCCAGCAGCGCGTAAGCCGGCTGAGCGGTCGGGCCCATGTGACCGATGCGTATCAGCTTGCCGAGCGTCTCGGCCCGGCCTGCCGACATCGAGATGCCATAGCGGGACCGTGCTTGGGCCAGAACCGGCGCGGCGTCGATCCCATCAGGCATCTTCACTGAGGTCGTGGTCGGAGAGGCAATATCCTCCGTTACCGGCCAGAGTTTCGCACCCATGCCCTTGATGCCTTCACGGCAGATCTTCGCGGTCACCGCATGGCGTTCCCACACCGCCTCCGGCCCCTCGTCGAGATAGCGGTCAAGCGCAGCACCCAGACCGTTGAGTTCCGCCACCGAAGGGGTGAACGGGAACGGCTCCGTCTTCTTCCAGGCATTCTTCCAGTCGGTAAAGCTCAGCATCGAAGCGAAGGGCGCATCCGGGTTGGCCTCGATCTTTGCCCATGCCGCCTCGGAAACGGCCACCAGCGACAGCGCGGGGGGGCAGCCGAGGCACTTGTTCGGACCGGTGACGTAAACCCCGGCCTGGCTCGAGCCCGGGCTTGTTGGCATGCCGCCCCATGATGAGACCGCATCGACAATGAGGAGCGCACCGGCCTCGGCAACGACCGCACCTATGGCGTCGATATCGTTGAGCGTCCCCGACGGGGTATCATGGTGGCAAACACAAACGATCCTGACTTCGGGATGCTCCTTGAGAAAGGCGCGAACCTGTTCGGGATCGATCGCGGCATCGTAAGGCACCTCGATTTCCTCGACCTTTTTGGCATATCGCGCTGCCCAGTAGCCAAAGCCCTTGCCATAAACACCGGACGCGAGGTTGAGCACCACGTCTTCCCTGGCGATCAGCGAGGCCGCGGCCGCTTCGAGCGCCAATACCGGTTCGCCCTGCAGGATGAGCGGCGGCAGATCGCAGCCGAGCGCTTCCTGCGCCTTCAGGGTCAAATCCTCGAAGAAGGCCTGGAAGGCGGGATCGTAGTCGTAGAGCACGGTCGTTCCGAGCGCGCGCAGCACTTCCGGATAGGCATCCACGGGTCCGGCGGTCAGTGTGAATACCGGCGGTTTGGTTTCCTCATATTTCATTGGGCCCTCCTCAGCCGTAGTAGTTCACGCCGATCTTGTAGTCCTTGAAGCTCTCCGGATCGTGGCTGAACAGAACCTCGGCGTTTTTCTCCTTCTCGATTTCCTTGAGACGGCGCATGGAATTCACGCCCGCCACGGGATCGATGTGGAAGCCCGCATTGATGTCGTTGTCGTAGTTCTTGCGGGTATAGGCGGCGTCCAGCGTGAGAAGCAGCGGACGGCGGTTGTCGAACTCGACGAGCAGCGAATAGTGGCCGACAGTGTGGCCCGGGGTGTAGACGAGCGTCACGCCCGGCGCGAGTTCGACGTCACCCTCGATGAGTTCGTATTTCGTGTTGGCCGCCGTCTGACCCGCGGTGAGCTGATCGGACATCCCCCGCGCTTCGGCCACCTCGGTCGAGAAAGCCAGATCCGAATAACCCAGAACCTCGAACGGCTGGCATTTGGCCGCCTGGGGAAGCTCGTCCTTGTGGCAGATCTTCTTCGTGTCGGGAAAAAACCTGTTGCCGCCGACATGATCGAAATGGAAATGCGAGTTGAACAGGACGTCGATGTCCTTGGGTTCCAGTCCCAGGAGCTTGAGCGCGCCCGGGATGGTCTGCTGTTCGGTCTGCTGAGGTTTCTCGAAGGGCAGCACCTTCTGCACGTGGTCAAAATCGTAGCCGGTGTCGATCAGGAACTTGCCTTTCGGATGATCGACAAGCACCGAATAGACCGGAAAGCGAACCTCGCCGCCGGGGCCCTTGTTCCACCAGATGTGAAACCCGTCCAGAACCAGCGATCCGCCATCGAGCAGGAAGACTTTGGTATCGGCCATGTCACTTCTCCTTTGTTATGCCCGCGCCTTCCTCCGACAGCAGGCGTTGTGGGTGCGTCCTACCGGGCGCCACGTTCATAGGCGGCGCCGAGCGCTGAAGGCAGTTTCGCGCGGCGGCCAAAAATCACCAGCACCAGCATCACCGCCGCAAAGGGCAGCATCTGGATGACGTCTGTGGGAATGTTCGAACCGGCAACCTGAAGGGCCGTGGTGAGCGACAGCGCTGCGCCGAAAACCAGCGCTCCGATGAGAACCCAAAGCGGCCGGCCACGCGCCAGCATGGCAAGCACGATGCCGATGAAACCGGCTCCGCCGGTCATGAACGGAATGAACAACCCTGCCCCGATATTGGCAAGGAATGCCCCGCCCAGCCCCGCCATGGCGCCTGTAAACAGAACCGCGAAGACGCGTACTGCGAGCACGTTGCCGCCTGCCACATCGAGGGCAGCCGGTCGCTCTCCCGCCGCGCGCAAGGTCATGCCGAGATTGGTGCGTCTGTAGAGGACAGCCAGCACCACGACCGCCGCAAGCGCGATATAGACGATCGGATGCCGGCCGAAGAGCGACGGCCCGATAACGGGCAGGTCGGTAAGTCCTGGAATATCCAGGCGTTCGGGTGCCGGCAGCCGCGGATAGGTTCGCGAAAACTGGAAATGATGCAGCAGCGCGGTCAGTCCCTCGGCGCCGAGCGTCAGACCGATACCGATCACGATCTGGTTCAGACCGAGCCGAACGCACAGCACCGCCATCGCAATCGCCGTCAGCACGCCGCCAAGAATGCCGCCCAGAAAACCGAGCCACAGCGAACTGGTCTCGAATGCGACGAGAAAGCCCATATAGGCGCCCATCAACATCATGCCCTCGATGCCGATGTTCAGTACACCCGCCTTTTCCGACATCTGCTCGCCAAGCCCGGCCAGAAGGATGGGAATGGCGGCGACAATAGCACCTGTAAAGAGAGACGACAGAAACGCCTCGGTCAGCAAACCGCCCATCTTAGCGCTCCTTCCGCCGTTTGCGTTGGTCGATGAATTCTCCGAGCCCGAGACAGATCAACAGGCTGGCAACGAGCACCAGCGTAAAGTCCTGAGGCACGCCGAGACGGCGGGCAGCACTTTCGCTGCCGATCATCAGGGCCGAGTAGAAGAAGACGAGCACGATCGCCCCCACCCCGTGGAACCGGGCAAGGAAGACCAGGGGAATGACCATGAGGCCGTAGGCCGGGTCCCAGTTGGCGCGCACGTTGCCGGCAACGCCGAGGATTTCCGATGCACCTGCAAGGCCGGCAAAGCCCGCCGAAAGGCCGAAGGTTGCCATCGTCAGGAGCGGCACGGAAAGCCCGGCATGGGCGGCCGCCGCCGGGTTGGCGCCAACCATCCGCAAGCGCAGCCCGAAAGCGGTTCGCGTCATCATAAAATGAACCAGAAGGACGGCAACCAGACCCCAGATCAACCCGCTGGAAATGGAGGTGTCGAAGAGGCGCGGCAGCCGGTCTTCGACCGGAAGGGTGCGGGTCTGCGGAACTGTCGTCGCCGGATCGCGGAAAAGCAGCTTGACCAGGGTCGAGGCCAGCAGAACGCCGAGAAATGACATCATCAGGGTCGTGATGATTTCGTTGACGCCCTGATAGGCCTTGAGAAGCGCCGGAATGACGGACCAGACGGCACCGACGAGGGCAGCCAGCACAAAGCCGACCAGAAGCAGCATCCATCCCGGCAGCACGCCGACGAGGAGTGGAGCGGTGGCCGCGGATATGACGGCTCCGAGCAGGAATTGCCCGTCCGTTCCCAGGTTCCAGATCCCCGCACGGAAGGCGATGATCAGGCTGGCGGAAAGGAACAGGAGCGGCGCCATCCGGGTGGCCGTCTGCTGCAGACCGAGGCTCGAAAAGAGGGAGCGCTCGAGGATGTAGCCGTAATAGGTCAACGGATTCACGCCAACCAGCATCAGGATTATCGCTGACAGGACGAAAGCCGCAACAATCGGGCCGACCGTGACCGTGAGAACGCGTTGGAACGGGCTGCGCTCTGCCGTCGGAGGCGCGGCATCGCCCGAATTCGTCTCTGAAGCCGCCGAAGCGGGCTTGATGTCGTCTTCCATGGTCATGCCATTGCCTGTTTATGTTCTTCCTCGCCGGCCATCATCCGGCCAATACGCAGGCGGAGAGCCTCGCCGCTCCCGTCGTTTTCGACGATGCCGCGTATGCGCCCTCCCTCCATCACAAGGATGCGATCCGAGAGCGCCATCAACTCGTCGAGATCGGTTGAAATCAGCACGACGCCCAGTCCGCGTTCTGCAATCTCGGCGATCCGCTGACGCGACGTATCGATGTTCTGAAGGTCCAGGCCGTAGGTCGGCTTGTTGAAAACCACGACACGTGCCTCTCCGTGGAGTTCACGGCCAAGCAGCACCTTCTGGATGTTGCCACCCGAAAGCCGGCCTATCGGCGTGGTTTCACTGGGTGTGCGGACGGAGAAACTGGCGATCATCTCGCGCGCGTGCTGCGCGATGCGCTGCGGGCGCTCTAGACCGTTCACCCAGAAAGGCGGCTGCCCGATATCCTTGAGAACCGTGTTCTCCGAAACTGGAAACGCGGCGACGGAGCCTTCTTCAAGCCGGTCATCGGTCAGGTAGCGCAAACCGCGGCGACGCCGCTGCGCCACTGTGGCATTCGAGATGTCCTCACCGTCGAGCAACACACGACCCGCATTCACGGGAAGCTGCCCGGCCACCGCCTCGGCCAGTTGCTTCTGACCATTGCCGTCGATACCCGCGACGCCGAGAATTTCCCCGGCCCTCACGCTCATCGAGATGTCCTCGATACCCATGACATCGGCGTCGCCGGACGTCGCCAGCCCTTCAACCTTGAGGACTATTTCGTCGCGGGCGGTGCTTTCGCGATGCCTGTTTGAGGTGGCCGCCGCCTCGCGACCGAACATCAGACGGACAATCTCGTCGATGGCCTCGTCCTCGGACATCGCTCCGATCTGCTCAGGACCCATCTGGCCGGCGAGTGCGCCCTGTTTCAGGACGGAAATGCGGTTGCCGAACCGGTATGCCTCGGCAAGCTTGTGGGTGATGAAGATCACCGCCAGCCCGCTCTCGACCAGCTTCTGCATGCGGGCGCCCAGTTCCTCGGCGCCTTGCGGCGTAAGCATGGACGTCGCTTCGTCAAGGATAAGCACCTTGCTGTCGCGCAGCAATGCGCGGGCGATCTCTATCTGCTGCTGCTGACCCAGTGACAGCTCGCCCGTAATGGCGTCGAGCGGCAGCGACAATGCAAATTCGTTTTTCAGTTCAGCCATGCGGGCTGCGATCCGGTCGCGCGGCGGGCGCTCATACCAGGGAGATCCCAATGTAAGGTTTTCAAGCACGGTCAGTGTCGGCACCAGGATGGAGTGCTGAAATACAGTGCTGATCCCTGCATCGAGACTGGCGGACGGGCTCGGCAGACGGGTTTTTTGTCCGTTGAGCGACAGATAGCCCTCGTCGGGTTCCTGAAGGCCCGCAAGAATTCCCACCAGCGTCGACTTGCCGGCACCGTTTTCACCCAGGAGGACATGCACCTCGCCGGGATGGAAGGTCAGCGATACGTCGTTGATCGCGATCACGCCCGGGAAACGCTTGGTTACGCCGTGTATTCCGATGATGCCTGCCCCCTTTTCGGGGGGCAGGTTTGTCGTTGTTTCCGTAACGGTTTCCACGGATTCGCTCACTCAGCCACGGTTACCATTGCGCGAACATCCGCGGCATCGAACATCGGCTCGACCGTGATGTCGCCGGCGATGATCTGATCACGCAGAGCCATGACCTCGGTCCATGCCTCTTCCGAGATCTGCGGGGTCTTGAGCAGCTTGACGGAGTCGTCCGCCAGGCTGATTGCATAACCGCGGCTGCCGAACGTGTCGGCCTTCAGATCCTGGATCATCGCGGTGTAGACAGGCGTCATGTCCCAAACTACCGAAGTCAGCAGATGGCCCTTGTCGAGTTCGGACTTGTCGCCGATCACGTCGATGAACATGACGTCCGAGCCGTCGGTGGCCTTGTTGGATTCGACCGCCTGGATCATGCCGAAGCTCGATCCGTTGCCCTGACCGAAGATGATGTCGGCGCCTGCAGCGATGACCGAGGTAGTCACGCGGTTGCCGCCCGCGGCATCCGAGTAGGCTGCCGGGCCGATGACCGAGTACAGGATCTTGACTTCCGAATTCTCGGCCTTCACGCCCTCGGCAAAGCCAGCCGACTGCGAGTTCCACGATGGGGGCTCACCCGAGACGACGATACCGACCGTGCCGGTGGTGGTCATCTTGGCGGCCAGACGACCGGCGAGGTAGGCGCCTTCGTGGCCCGAAAGCGTGTAGTCGGCAACAAGGCCCTCTTCCAGGGCGTCGGGGCTGTCGACAATCGAAACCGGAACGCCGGTTTCCTTGGCGATTTCCGGCCCGGCAGTGTTGTAGCCGCTGGCATGCGCGATCATCAGGTCGGCACCATCGGCCGCCAGTTCCCGCATCGGGGCACGCACGTCACCGTAGCCGAGGCCTTCGGCGACGATGATCTCGACGCCTTCGGCTTCGGCGGCAGCCTTGGCTGCGTCAACGCCCTGCTGGTTCCAGCCATAGTCACTTCCTTGTTCCGGAGTGAGGATGGCTATGGTATCGACATCTGCGGCTGATGCCGCTGAAGCGCCTAGCACGACACCGAGCGCGGCAGAAATAAGTAGGTTTTTCATCATGTTGTTCCCTGTTTGGTTGCAGTCTTCCCACAAGAATTGGGATACTTTAGGCAGACTTGTTGTTATTGCGGCCCTGTCTGCTGGGCTTGGTCCGCTCCCGGCCCAGGCCGAAAGCGGAGAGTATGTGCCTTATTCAGGCATCATCCACGGAACCGACGGCGCGGATCCGGTAGAGATTTCCATTTCCAACGCCACCGGCGGCAGCCTCAAATGCGAGGTGGCGCTGGCGCACTGGTACTCCGATGATCTCGGACAAATCGCACCGGGTGACGAACTGACCCTGACGCTCTGGCACGACAGAGAGACCGGCGTTCTCAATCTTATGAACGCCACCGACGACCGGATGCCGGTTGAAGCAGTCTGGTGCTCCAACGACGCCGCCCGTACGCGGCTCAACCTGCCGATTGCCAGTGGCGAGGCGGAGGCGACGCTGCGCTACTCCTGCCACGCCGGCGAAGCCAACGGATTGAACTGCGATGCGACGGGCGGTTGAACCGATCATCGTGCGCGAACCTCCTCGAGCTTCGAAACGAGGCGGTCCTTCACAGCGATAACCTCGGGCTGGTCCGCGATGACTTCGTTGGCCACGCTGGCAAAGGTTTCCTGCAGTTCGGCCTGCTGGTCCTCGGGCAGCATGTGAACCTCACCGCCATTGTCCAGCCACGCCTTCTCGGCCCGCTCGACGTTCTCGACGCCCCAGGGGAAGACGGTTTCCTCGGCCGCCCTGCCTGCCTCTATGATCGCTGTCTTGACTTCATCGGACTGAGACTGGAACCAGGCTTCGTTGACGAGTGTCACCGATACGATCTGGTTCATGTTGATGTTGGTGACATGCTTTGCCGTGTCGTAGAACTTGAAGGCGGTCAGAATCGGGATGCCGGCCAGCATGCCGTCGATGCCGCCTGCCTGCAGCTGCGGGGTGACTTCCGAAAGCGCCAGCGGTGTCGGGTTGACGCCGACGGCCGACATGGGCTCCATCTGCAGGGGCGACGCGAAAGTACGGACTTTGAGCCCGTTCAGTCCGTCGAGTGTAGTGACCGGTTCGCGGGTCAGGATCTGGGTCGGCGAATTGAAGATCGCACCGATGATCCGCACGCCCTTGTCGAGAAACAGGGTCTCCATGTAGTCGCGGAATTCCTGGTCATGGATGACGGCGTCGACTTCGTCGGCATCCCGGAAGAGGCCAGGAACATCGAAGGCCTGGAAGCGCGGATCGACGTTGGTGACGAACGAGGTCGGGGTGGTGAAGGCCTCGATGGTGCCAAGAAGGACACCTTCTGACATGCGCGGGATCGCGCCGAGTTGGGAAGCCGGATAGATTTCGACAGTGAGCGCATCGCCGACGCGGGCTTCGATTTCCTTCTGGAATTCCTTCTGCCACTCGTGCTGCACATCGTTGATGGTGGCCGAGGCAAGCTTCATCGTTTGCTGCGCCTGTGCTGCACCCGTGAACGGAAGGCCGAAAGCAAGACCTGTGGCCAAAGCGCATCCCATGAGTTTGCGGCGGGTAATCTGGATCATCATTGCCTTGTTACTCCATTGGTTTGAGCACCCTCAGGACATGCCGGTAAGCAGCCAGAGCGAAAGTGCGGGTACGAGTGTGATGAGAGCGAGTGCGGAAATCTGGACCCCCATGAACGGCAGGACTCCGCGGTAGATGTCTGACGTACGCAGACCGAGCACGGACTGCGCGACGAAGATGTTCAGTCCGAAGGGCGGCGTGAACATGCCGATGGCGAGGTTGACGGTCATGACGACGCCGAAATGAATGGGATCGATGCCGAGAGAAACCGCGATTGGAACCAGCAGCGGCGACAGGACAAGGATCGCGGATGTCGGGTCGAGAACGCAGCCGATCGCGAGCAGCAGCAGGTTGACGGTCAACAGAAAACCAAGCGGCGACAGGCCTGCGTCGGTGGTGGCTGCAATCAGGGCCTGGGGGATGCCTTCAACGGTGAGCACCCAGCTGACGACGCCAGCGGCTGCCACAACGACCATGATCCGCGCCGTCATCATTGCCGAACTGACGGCGGCTTCAAGCAGCAACTGGAAATTGACGGTGCGATAGACGACCAAGCCCAGGAAGGCGGCGTAGGCGCAGGCAAAGCCGCCGGCCTCGGTGGGCGAGAAGAAACCCGCATAGATGCCGACCATGACGAAGGCCGGCATGGTCAACGCCCAGAAGGCCTGCCGAAACGCTTGCCAGGCGACCTGGGCACGGAAATTCGCTTCGCGCGGTATGCGGGCCATCAGCGCCGAAACCATGATGTAACCGGCCATCAGCAACGCCATGACGATGCCCGGAATGATGCCCGCGATGAAAAGCTTGGCGATCGATTGTTCGGCGGAAGCGCCGTAAAGGATCATGGCGATCGAGGGCGGGATGACGATATCTATGGCGCCGCTCGAGGTGATGATGCCGGCCGATCGTTGCTTGCCATAGCCGCCATCGATGAGCTGCGGATAGATGTTGCGGCCAACCGCTGCCACGGCTGCCGCAGAGGATCCGCAGATGGTCCCGATAAGAGTGGATCCGCCGAGAGCAGCAATCCCCAGGGATCCGGGCACCCGGCCAAAGAGGGCCCGCACCAGGTTGATCAGCCGATCGGCAATGCCGCTGATGGCCATCAGTTCGCCGGCGAATACAAAGAACGGCACGGACAGCAGCGCGTAGGCATCCAGTCCACCGAAGATCGTCTGCTGGAGAGCGATCAGCGGAGGCCCGGGGAAGAATAGCAGGGCCAGCGATGCGGCGGTGAGCAGGGCAACGAAGATCGGCGCGCCGAGTGCAATCAGGATGACAACGCTGATGCCGAGAACCCAGGTCATTTGCGGCCTCTTTCGAAGGCTGCGAGGCGGGAAATGTCGACAATGGTCAGGAAGGCTGTAACGGCGGCGATGCCGACAAATCCGACCAGGACCGCTGAATGCGGGATGACCATCGGCATTCCGAGACCCATGCTGGTCTGGTTCAGGGCTGCAATCCGGCTGATGAAGTCGAAACTGTGCCAGGCGATGAACAGGGAGACCGCAACCGTCGCGAGGTCAACGACGATCTGGACTGTCGCTGCCATCACGCCGCTCATTGCGGTCGGCAGCAGGTTGATCGAGAGATGGTCACGGCTGCGGGCGGCAAGAATGGCACCGAGCATGACAATCCAGATCATGCCGTAAACCAGCAGTTCGTCCGCGCCGACGAGGGAAAAACCGCCGGTGTAGCGGCCGACCGCATTGGCAACGTTGACCAGAACCATGGCGATCAGGGCAAGGCCGAGGAGGATCCCGACCAGCCGGACAACGATCGCCTCGGCCCGGATGAACCCGTTGCCACTCATGCGCTCGTCTCGATTGCCCGATCCGCTGGTCATGCGCTAGTCCTTCTCCTCGAGAATGCGGCGGATGGCGACAAGCTTTTTGGCGCGCTCCGGCTGAAGCTTGGCGATCTTGTCCGGCGTGTAGGAATAGACCCCCTCGCCCGACTTGATGCCCAGCTTGCCGGCGGCCATCTGTTTCTCCACCAGCGGCGCGACATCCTTGCGGTCGCACAGGTCCTCGTTGAGGAAGGAGGAGACCGAGTGGTAGATGTCCATGCCGGCCATATCGAGGAGTGCCATGGGGCCGATGACGGCGAGCTTGTAGCCGATGCCCCAGGAGACACAGGTGTCGATGTCCTCCGGCTCTATGACGCCGCGTTCGACGAGGTCGACCACTTCGCGCAGGAGAGCATAAAGCACGCGGTTTTCGACGAAGCCGGGAACGTCCTTTTTCAGCAGCACCGGCAGCAGTCCAAGCGAGCGAATGAATTCGCGAATGGTGGCGACCGTCTCCGGCGCCGTCTGCTCTCCGCCGATCACCTCGATCATCGGGATGATGTGCGGCGGGTTAGACCAGTGCATGCCGACCATGCGGGCGGGCTTCGAGATATGCGCCTGCAGCTTGGTGATCGGGATTCCCGAAGTGTCGGAGGCGACGATCGTTTCGGAGGAAATCATGCCATCGATCTGCTTGTAGACCGACGCCTTGATCTCTTCCTTTTCGGGTACGTTCTCGATGACGAGGTCTGCGCCGCGCACGGCATCTTCGAGTTCACCGGTGAAACGAACCGAGCCGCCATCGGTCGCTGAGATCCCGAGATTGTCGAGCACCGCGTCAGCCGCAGCAAGCATCGTGCGTGCCCGTTCGATCGCTTGAGGAGCGATGTCGTAGGCCACGACCTCGACGCCGCCCCGCGCCAAACGGGCGGCCATCCCGGGACCCATTGTACCCAGACCGATTATGGCTACTCGCCGGATCATGCCGCGACCTCCGTTATCTGTGACTGCTTGATGAGATCGGCCGCTTTTTCGGCAATCATGATGACGGCGGCATTGATGTTGCCGCTCGGAAGATCCGGCATGACGGAGGCGTCAACCACCCGCAAGCCTTCGACGCCGCGAACCCTGAGATCGGGATCGACAACCGCCCCGGCGTCGGTCCCGGCACGGCAGGTGCCGGCAGGATGGTGAACCGTGATGCAGGTGTTGCGGATGTGCTCGTCGATCTCATTGTCCGTCTGGCAGTCCGGTCCCGGAAAGAACTCGGCCTGGATGAAGGGTTCCATGGACGGCTGGGCGGCGAGGTTGCGTGCCACCTTGAAACCGGCACGCAGCGATTGCCAGTCCTTCTCTGCGGCCAGAAAGTTTTGGTGGATGAGCGGTGCGGCCATCGGGTCGTCCGACGCGAGTTTTACCGAACCACGGCTTTCCGGCTGCGTCGCCACGACTCTCGTCGCGAAGCCATCCTGGAACGGCGCCTTGAAGGGTTCGAAATAGGGCCATGCGGCAAGCGGCGCGGCGGTGAAGAGAAGCTGGACATCCGGCTGGGGACGCTCGGCGTCGCTCTTGAGGAAGGCCACAACGCCGCCCGGCACGTCGCCCGAAAAACCCTTGCCGGTCAGGTAGGTCTTGATGAAGTCGAGGCCGATCCGGTCCGCCCGCATCTTCTTAAGAAACGGACCCGGCTCGCGGCGCCGGTACATGAGGATGACGGAAACGTGGTCCTGCAGGTTCTTGCCCACCGATGGAAGGTTCACGCGGGTCTCAATGCCATGGGCCGACAGTTCGTCAGCGGCTCCGATACCGGAAAGCATCATGAGTTGCGGGGTGTTGATGACACCGCCCGACAAAAGCACTTCCCTTCGCGCGGTGATCGTCTTTTCCGAGCCGTTGTGGTCGAGGACAATCCCGGTCGCGCGGGAGCCATTCATAACGATACGCTTGGCCATGGCGCCGGTCAGGACCGTAAGGTTCGACCGTTTCAACGCCGGGCGCAGATAGGCGGACGCGGTGGAGGCCCGGCGCCCCTTGGAAATGGTCATCTGCAGGTGGCTGAAGCCCTCCTGCGTCTCGCCGTTGTAATCCTTGGTCTGGGGATAGCCCGCCTGTACGCTTGCCTCGCGAAAGGCGTCGATCAGCGGATCCTGGTATTTGCAGCGCTGGGTGTTGAGAGGCCCCGAGCCGCCGCGCCAGGCATCGGCGCCGCCTTCCCAGGTTTCCTGCTTGCGGAAATAAGGAAGAATCTCGTCAAACGACCAGCCGGTCAGCCCGTTGGCAGACCAACGGTCGTAGTCGCCGCGGTTGCCGCGCACATAGGCCATGGCGTTGGTCGAGGACGAACCGCCGATCACCTTGCCGCGGGCGCATTCGACGCTGCGGCCACCCACGTTTTCCTCGGGCTCGCAGAAGTACATCCAGTCATGGCGGCGCTCGGTCAGGATCTTGCCCCATCCGAGTGGGATGTGGATCATCGGATCGCGGTCCCAGCCACCGGCCTCGAGCAGCAGCACGGAACAGTTCGGGTCGGCGCTCAAGCGGTGGGCAAGCACACACCCCGCCGAACCGGCTCCGACAATAATGTAATCATAGCTTTCCGCGTGCGACATGATCTTTCCTGCTTTCACCTGACGTCCATTGATTGCGGACCATCAGGATGGCTTGGAAACCCCGGAAAGGCCGGGATCTCCCTTTCTCGCCGGTCGCTATGCAAGCAGCCCGGCCTGACGAAGGGTCATCGTCCAATGATCCCAACCACGGTCGATCTGGGCGCCGACGAGCTTGCCGGCCGTCTCGATCTCGCCCGGTGAGAGATACTTGATGTTGCCGATCTGCAGGCCCGCCGTCTGGGCCTTGGCTTCCTGCTCGGTGTAGAAGGCGCGGAAGACGACTTCCCTGACCGAGCGGCCGACATTGACCACACCGTGGCGGGCCATCAGCACCACCGGATAGTCGCCGAGGGCTTCGGCAATATCGGCACAGACCTCATGGCCGCCGCCGAAGAGGTCGGTTGCATCGCCATGCTTGTCCCGGATTTCATAAACGGGAACCGCATCTCCAAGAAACGCACCCATGTGGGTTACGGGCCGGAGCGGCTGATCGGTGAAGCAGTAGGGAAGCACTGCCGGCGAGTGGCTGTGGAGCACGCAGTGAACGTCCGGACGCGCCTTGTAGATTTCGCTGTGGATGTAGCGCTCAAGATAGGAAGGCCGGTTGTCCTCGGTTTCTCCCTCCATGTTGAAGCGCTGAATATCTCCGACCGTAATGTGACTGGGCGCCAGCTTCTGCGCCAGGAAGAAGCTCTGCGGATCTTCAGGATCACGGGCACTGATGTGGCCGAACGGATCGAGGATACCTTCGTGCAACAGGATTTTCGTGGCTGTCACCAGTTCTTCGAAGACAGTCTGCTGGGCAGGTGTGGTAGTGCTCATTTCTGAAGTCTCCCAAGGCGCTGCGGTCCCGGCGGCTGTTTGGTGTTTCAGTCGCCGGGACGGTGCACTTCACTTGTTTTCGTAAAGGCCAACGACCCTGTTCTGTTCGATTATGTTGTCGGCGTATTTCTCCAGGAACTCTTCCCGGGTCGGAGTGCCTTCAACATTTGTGTCGAGGGCGTAGACCCAGAAGTAGTAGTGGTGCTTGCCATGACCCGCCGGCGGCTGCGGACCGTAATACTGCATGTGGCCTGCACCATTCGGACCGACGCGATACTTTTCCTGCGCATCCGAGAGATCGGTAGCCGACGGATCGATGCCATAGACGGTCCAGTGGGTGAAGCCCTGGGCAAGCGGTGCATCCGGGTCATGGCAGATCACCGCGAGCTCCTTGGCTTCCGCCGGCACGCCGCTGACGGTGAGCTTCGGCAAAACGTTGCCTTTGTCGCCGGCATGCTCGTCGCGCATCATTGTGAGCGGTTCGAAATCGGAGCTGGTGATTTTCAGGTCTTTGATGTTCAGGGGCATTGGATGCGTCCTTCCGTCTGGGATTTCAGGTTAGTTTGCGGCCGCGAGATCGGCGACCGTCTTGCCGCCCACGCGCTGGTGGACGCGGGGGCCGGTCGCCGCTGCGACGCAGATGAGAATCTCATCCGGACGCGGGCCATCCGGCACCGAAAAGGTGATCGCATCGTAATGCGAGCGAATGTAGAGCTCGTCCTTGTGGGCGAGCGGGATATCGATGGATGTTCCGGCCGAAGCCACCTTGGAGGCCGACGAGATCCAGGCCTTGCCACCGCCCACCTGCTCGCGCAGCGGGTTGCCGAAGGTGGTCGTGATGCAGGCCACGACGTGCTCCTGTTCACCGCCAACACCTGCGATCCCGCCCTTTCCGTAGCTTTCGGCAGGGCGGCCGCCGAGAAGCGCCATGGCGCGTTCGCCAAGCGCATGGCCAATGGCAGCGCTCGGACCGGTCAGCCCCGAAAGGTCGGCCTTGTAGGTTCCGGCGAGAGGATTGCGGATGATGACGCCGACGGCGACCTTGACAAGCGGCTCGCCCGGCTCACCGCCGTCGTGCCGGATTTCCTGGACAGACGAGTACCAGCCACGCACTTCGTAGTGCTTCTCAACTTCGGCCGAATGGTTCATTTTTGTCTCCTTGGGAACGCGCTGCCGGGGCGCGCGCAAGTGGTCTGACTGATTGCTATTACTGGTTCTGCGGCCATGAATAGACGCGCTTGATCGGATCGTAGCGCGCGGCTTGCAGGGCCTCGTTGGTGAACATGTTGCCTTTCGACAGCGAGCGGTTGGCCGCATACTCGCCGGAGAGATACTGGGTGTGATCGGTGATCGGACGAATGCGCTTTTCCCAGGAGGCCAGCGCGTCTTCCACCGATGAGTTCTCGGCAAGATCCTGGGCGAGGCTGAAGGCATTGACCATGGCGCAACCGGCGCCTTGGGCGAGTGCCGGGCACATCGCGTGAGCGGAATCTCCGACGAGAGCCACCTTGCCCCTGACCCAGCTGTCAAGCTTGGTGGTCGCATACTTGTCGTAGCGCGCCTGCTGCAGCTTGGCGGCATCGGTGAGGCAGGGTTCGAGGAAGGGGAACATTTCCACCCAAACCTCCAGATCAAGCGGCACCTTGGAGCCGCGCGGATCTGCGGCCGGCGCCATCAGTCCGAGGTAGAGCTCATCCTTGTTGCAGGGCGAATAGAGAATACGCTGAACCCGGGGTTCAAAATTCCACATGTCAATGGTGTTGTCCCAGTTCGCTTCGTCACCGAGTTTGTCCTTGTGCCGCGGAACGATCAGGCGAATGATGCCGTCGGTGGAGACCCAGCGATCCTGCTTGAAGCCGAGAGAATCGCGGACCTTGGAGCCGACACCGTCGGCGCCGACGATCAGGTCGGCCTCCAGGACCTCGCCGGACTGCAGGGTCAGGCGACCGTCCGCTTCCGCCGAAACCGCTTCCGAATTGGTCCGGACATTAACGCCGACCTCAAGGGCCCGCTTGACGAGAGCGTTGTGGAGGTGCGCACGCGTCATGATACGCCAGGGCAGGCCGTTGAAGGTTTCCTTGGACACCGAGTTGTTCTGCATCCAGGTCTCATAGGCCGGTGGCGTGTGGGTGCCGTGAAGCACATCGTTGAGAGCTTCGATGCCTTCGAGAACGCGCAGTCCGTTGTGCCAGAGATAGATGCCGGCACCGAAGGCGCGCAGTTCCGAATCCTTTTCATGCAACGTGACATCCCAGCCGTTCTGGCGGAGCGCGATCGCCGCCGTCAGGCCCGCAAATCCCGCACCGGCGACCTGCGCACGGAGAGCTTTTCCGGATGTCTTGTTTATATTCGCCATAGTTCAAATCCTGTTGCATACAAATGAGACGGAAGCCGTCAGGCATCGATGAAGTTGGTGATCGCCTTGAATGTGATGTCCGGGGACACCTCGTTGACGTAATGGTCCGCGCCGGGAACGACGACGACCGGCAGATCGGGCCGCAAGCTGCTTGTTTTCGCAAGGGCTTCAGCCGAAACGAGTTTGCTATCCCCTCCCCGCATCAGCAGCACCGGCCTCGTGACAGCGCGGCAGGCGGGCGTCAGGTCGGCGCGCAGACCGGTTGCGATCTGCGCCATGGCGGAGGGGGACGCCAGCGGGCGCAAGCCGCCCTCGACCTCCTGGTAACCGGTCAACGCCCTGATCCTGATGGCGGGCGCCGGAATGTTCGGGTAGCGGCCAGCGAGGTAGGCCTCCACGGCCTCATGATCACTGAACAGCTGATCGCCAGCGTTCACACGGCTTTCGAGCGCATCGAAAACTTCGGTTTCGATGAAGGGCGTGAAATCGATGGCCACCACCGAGCGCACCAGCTCCGGATACATGGCTGCGGCCGTGACTGAATTGCGCGAACCGAGCGAGTGACCGACCAGAATGGCCGGGCCGCGATCAAGCTTCCTGATGAGCGCTGCGATGTCCTCGGCGAAATCCGCTGCTTCATAACCGCCGTTCGGCTTGTCGCTGAGCCCGTGGCCGCGCTGATCGACCGCGATCGTGTTGAAACGATCAGCAAACCGCAGCGCCAGCGGCTCGAGGGTCCCGGAATTTGCAGTGATGCCATGGAAGAAGAGCATCAGCGGTCCGCTTCCGGCCTCACGCACATTGAGCGTGATGCGACCGGCATCGATACGCCGCATATCCATGTCCTGGGAGGAGGCATTCGCCGCCATATCGAGAACCCCGTTTGCCTTTTCTTGTTGACCCCGAGCATGACAGAAACGAAAGCGGCGTCAAGTCGATTGTCAGACATTCTTTCAATCTTACGTGTTGACAGTTGGTGTGTTACTGCTGTCAAATTCACGCGCGGTCGCGTAGTCTAACCGGGTTGGCGACCCTCAAACCGTGAGACCAAAAGATGCCGCCAGAGATGAACCTACGGATATTGCCGCGCACGGTGCAGCAGGAGACTGTCGACAAGTTGCGGCTGGCGATTTTCTCGGGGGTGTTCGAACCCGGAAGCCGGCTCATCGAAAGCCAGTTGTGCGTCCAGCTTGGCATCAGCCGCCCGTCTCTCCGAGAGGCATTGCGGAGTCTCGCGGCGGAGCGCCTGATCGATTTCGTGCCCAACCGGGGGCCGTCCATTCCAGCGCTCACCTGGGAAGACATGACCGCAATCTACGAGGCCCGCGAATTGCTGGAGGTCGAGGCTGTCGGACGTTGCTCCCAGCGCATTTCAGCAGAACAACTGGCCGCTCTTGAAAAGGCTCTTTCGGCTTTCGCAGAAGCCGCATCGAGCAATAACAGCCTCGCCCGGGTCACGACTGCAGCGGACTTCTATTCGATCATTCTTGCCAATTGCGGGAACCCCATTCTCGAGGAGATCCATCGTGGCCTGGTCGCCAGGATCAGCTTCTTCCGAGCGCGCTCGATGTCCCTGGAAGGCAGGGCGCAACAGAGCTTTGCTGAAATGCAGGAAATCTACCAGGGGATCGCCGCGGGCGACGAAAAGGCCGCGCGCAAGGCGTCGAGAAAGCACATCCTGAAGGCAATGGCTGCTGCCAAGGAATCCATGGAAAGCGCCACCTGACTGTCCGTGACTGACTGCCTGAAACAGTCGCAGGCAGAGCGCGATTGCGAAATGAGGGTTCCCGCGGGCACAACACAGGATGTCGAGGCTTCCGGCCGGCTCCCGAGCCCCCTCTTCAAACGAAGAAGCGTTACAGGAGTTGATGATGAGCCAAGGCGGATCCGGAGACAAACTGCAAACTGACATTCTGATAATCGGCGGCGGTTCGGCAGGCGGACTGCTTGCGGCAAGACTGAGCGAGGATCCCGTGCAAAAGGTCCTCATGATCGAGGCGGGAGAGGAGGCCACGGATCCGGATATCTGGAATCCCGCCGCCTGGCCGGCGCTTCAGGGCCGCAGCTACGACTGGGATTACGTTACCGAACCGCAGGCGGGGACTGCCGGGCGGGCACACCATTGGGCGCGCGGACGTCTCGTCGGGGGATCGAGCTGCCTTCATGCCATGGGATATATGCGCGGCCATCCGGATGATTTCGCCCCCTGGGCACAAGCAACGGGCGACGCGCGCTGGAGTTGGGAAGGCCTGCTGCCGGCCTTCGAAGCCAACGAGGACCACGAGGTCGAAGGGCGCGACGGCGGCCCCCTCCTCGTCCACAGGACCGATGCGGAGGCAAGCCCACTCACGCACGCCTTCATTGCCGCCGGGGCCAGGCTCGGACTGCCGCGGCTTCAGGGCCACAACGAGGGTGTAATGATCGGTGTGACGCCGAACTCGATGAACATCAGTGACGGCCGGCGGGTGATGGTTGCCGATGCCTGGCTTACGCCGGAAGTGCGCGCGCGGAAAAACCTGACGATCATGACCGGCGCTATGGCCCGCCGGCTGGTCCTGACCGGCAAGGCCGTTGAGCATGTCGAGATTATCGGCCGTGACGGCCCGGTTCTGATCGAGGCCGGGAAGGTACTGCTTTGCGCGGGCTCGCTCGAAAGCCCGGCTCTTCTGATGCGCTCGGGAATCGGTCCCCGTGGCGTTTTCGATGCCGCAGACGTCGATTGCCTTTTCGACATGCCCGAGATTGGCAAGAACCTGCAGGACCATCTGCTCGGCGCGGGAAACCTCTATGCGACCCGCAAGCACCTGCCGCCCTCGCGGCTACAGCATTCCGAATCCATGGCCTACATGCGCGCCGGAAGCTTCACCGACGGTGGCCAGCCTGAAATAGTGGTCGGATGCGGAGTGGCGCCGATCGTCTCGGAATGCTTCGAGGCCCACGCCCCCGGCACCGCCTATTCCTTCTTGTTCGGAGTCACGCATCCGACGAGCCGCGGGAGCCTGAAGATCACCGGGGCTGAACCCGGTGACCGGCTGATCATAGACCCCGCCTACCTGACAACCGAGCGCGACCGGGAGCTGTTCCGCGCGGCGCTCGAGGCGGCTCGCACGATCGGGCAGTCCGAGGAACTGGCCGAGTGGAGGGATCACGAAATTTTGCCCGGCCCGCTCGAAACACGCGCGGAAATCGACGCCTTCATTGCAAAAGCGGCCATCACCCATCACCATCCGAGCGGCACCTGCCGGATGGGCAAGGACGATTCCGCACCCGTGGATGCTGATCTGCGGCTCAAGGCGCTCGACAATCTCTTTGTCGTTGACGCGTCCGTAATGCCCAGCCTGACCGCGGGTCCGATTCACGCCGCAGTACTGGCGATCGCCGAAACCTTTGCCCGGACAATGCTCGACACCAAAAAGGAAGCCTGAGATGACAGACCGACGTCCCGAATTCCAGACAGAGCAGTTCGAGAAGGGGTTGAAGATCCGCCGCGAGGTTCTGGGAGACGCCTATGTCGACCGCTCGATCGCGGCGGCCGACGACGTTTCCGCTCCCCTGCAGAAACTGCTGACCGAATGGTGCTGGGGTGAAATCTGGAGCCGTCCCGGCCTCGACCGCAAAATGCGCAGCGTCCTCAACCTGGGCATGATCATGGCACTGAACCGGTCGGCAGAGCTTAAACTCCATGTCCGTGGCGCACTCAACAACGGCCTGACGCGGGAAGAAATCGTCGAAATTATACTCCAGGGCGCGATCTATTGCGGCGCACCGACGTCACTCGACGCCATGAGAACCGCGCAGGCGGTCTTCGCAGAAATCGACGCGGAAACAACCGAAGCGCCCTGATTGTTGGCGTGGGCTTTCACCAGTCAGCCTCCCGGACAATTCTCTGGATACCGGCCACACGGCTCGCTCGGCTCGCCTCCCACCGCAGCCCTCTCTAAAGCCACCCCACTTTCGATCACGAGAAGCAATTGAGAGGCTCGTGGCAGGGTCTCAGACGATCCCGCCACCGGCGCCGCTGACTTCGGGCCGTTCTTGCGCAACCGTTTCGCGGTAGCCCGACGCCCGATAGGCTGCGACCGGATCGATCGCCGCGCCCTTTTTCAGGCGCGCCATGGCGAGGATCGGTTCGACATCCGTGCGAAAGGCGCGCTTGAGCGTCGCTGTCGCCATCAAGGCGTCATTACCCTCCTGATAGCCGCCCAACGCTTTGCGATCGACAAGCAGAGCCTGGGCATAGGCGCGCTGCACCTCCATGGCGGAGACCATCAGGCTTTCAATCGGATCGGTGACATTGTGCGACTGGTCGAGCATGTGCGCCGGGTCGAAGCCTGGCGTGCCGTCGGCATCGACAAGTTCATTGAAGACAAGGAACAACCGGTACGGATCGATCGATCCGGTATCGAGATCGTCATCGCCATATTTCGAATCGTTGAAATGAAAGCCGCCGAGTTTCCCGAACTGGATGAGCCGCGCCACGATCATCTCGATATTCACGTTCGGCGCATGGTGGCCGAGATCAACGAGGCAGAACGCCTTCTCGCCGAGTTCCTGCGCGATCATGTAGTTGGTGCCCCAGTCCTGAACGACAGTCGAATAGAATGCGGGCTCGTACATCTTGTGTTCGGTGAAGATCCGCCAGTCATCCGGAAGCTTCGCGTAGACCTGCTTCATCGCGTCGAGATAGCGCTCGAACTGCTTCGTGAAGTTGGTCTGGCCGGGGAAGTTCGACCCGTCGCCGACCCAGACGGTCAGCGCCTTGGAACCGATTGCCTTCCCGATTTCGATGCATTCGAGGTTGTGTTCGACCGCCTGGCTGCGTGTCGCCGCATCCGTATGCGACAGAGAACCGAACTTGTATGACCGGGACTGGTCGGGATGGTCCTGGAACGTGTTGGAATTCATGGCGTCGAAAGCGAGGCCGGTTTCTTCCGCCTTTGCCCTGAGCTTTGCCGGATCGGTCTTGTCCCAGGGGATATGAAGCGAAACAGAAGGCGTCGCGCCCGTCAGCCTGTGGATGACGGAGCAATCCTCCATCTTGTCGAAGATGTCGCGTGGCTCGCCCGGGCCCGGAAAACGCGCAAACCGCGTGCCACCGGTCCCGACTCCCCAGGACGGGACGGCCACGCCGTAGGCCGCCACCTTTGCCGTGACGGCGTCGATGGCAATACCGCGGCGGTCGAGATGTTCGCCAAGTGCGTCATAGTCAGCCTTCAGGCCGGCCCGCGCCTCCTCGTTCGCCTTCGCGACGACGGATTCATCAATCATGCATTCCTCCCTGCCCGATCGGGCCGCCTTATCGTGTGAACGCCTGGACGTTTCCGGCATCGACGTTGACGATGTTGCCGGTCGATTTCGACGATGCGTCCGAGGCGAAGAAATAGGTCGCCTCGGCAATATCCTCCGGCAGTACCGAACGCTTCAGAAGCGAGCGCTGCCGGTACATTTCCTCAAGCCCTTCTTTGTCCGTTCCGTAGGTGGACGCACGCTGGTCAAGCCATTCGCCGGACCAGATCTTGGAACCGCGCAGCACGGCGTCAGGATTGACCACATTGACGCGGATACCGTGGGGTGCACCCTCCAGCGCCAGGCAGCGCGCAAGATGCAGTTCGGATGCCTTTGCCGTGCAATAGGCAGATGCGC
Organism: Hoeflea sp.; assembly: GCA_965230055.1. Lineage (GTDB taxonomy): Bacteria > Pseudomonadota > Alphaproteobacteria > Rhizobiales > Rhizobiaceae > Hoeflea. The sequence goes on from OZ245939.1 coordinate 270,294, forward strand.
CCGGAGAGGCGGCAAGGCCGTTTTTCGATCCGATGAAGATGATCGATCCGCCGATTTCCTGCTTCTTCAGCATCTTGAATGCCGCCCGGGAAACAAGGAAATATCCCGTCGAAAGGATCGACATGTTCTTGTTCCACAACTCGAGGGAAGTCTCCTCCACAGGTGCGGAGGAAGCGATCCCCGCGTTTGAAACCACGATGTCGACACCGCCGAATTCCATCGCCATGCGCTGATAGGCCTCATCGACGGCCTGTTCGCTCGTGACGTTCATTTCAACGGCGCGCACCACGTCCTTCGAAAAGCGCCCGGCAAGGTTTTCCCGTGTTTTTTCGAGAGCTCCGGCATCGATGTCGGCAAGCACGACACACGCTCCCTCCGAGAGCAGCCGCTCGGCCGTGGCGGAACCGATACCGCCTGCCCCGCCGGTTATGATCGCGATGTGGCCGGCCATGCTTTTCGGTTTCGGCATACGCTGGAGCTTGGCCTCCTCGAGCAACCAGTATTCGATGTCGAAGGCCTCCTGTTCGGGAAGTCCCTGATACTCGGACACAGTGGACGACCCTCGCATCACATTGATCGCATTCGTATAGAACTCGGCCGAGATGCGCGCGGTGGCCTTGTCCTTGGCAAAGGTGATCATGCCGACGCCCGGAACGAGATAGACGACTGCGTTGGGGTCGCGTAGCGCCGGGCTGTCGTCGTGCCTGCAGCGCTCGTAATAGGCCGCGTAATCCTCGCGATAGTTTTCGACACTCTGCTTCAATCCGGCAAGGGTGGCATCGAGATCGGGCTCCGCCGGGTCGAAATCGACCACGAGAGGCCGGATCTTCGTGCGCAGGAAATGGTCCGGGCAACTGGTGCCAAGCGCCGCAAGCTTTTCCATATCGACGGAATTGACGAACTCCAGTACCGCATCGCTGTCATCGAAATGGCCGACCATGCGTGCCTTTCCGGAGATCATGCCACGGATGGCCGGCATCAGGGCGGCGGCAACCTCGCGGCGCGCGGGCGCATCAAGCGAAGCATGCTTCTCGCCTCCGAAAATCGCCTTTCCCGCCGTCTCCTCCTCGAACCACGCCATGGCGCGGTTGATGACATCGACGGTCAGTTCGTAACAGGCCTCCGCGGTATCCGCCCACGTGAACAGTCCGTGGCTTTCAAGAACAACACCCTTGGCATCCGGATTGTCCCTGCAGAATTTTTCCAGCCAAAGCCCGAGCTCGAAACCGGGCCTCTTCCAGGGCAGCCAGCCGATCTCGTCACCATAGATCTTGTGTGTCAGCTCCCGGCTGTTGGCCGAGGCCGCGATTGCAATCACCGCGTCGGGATGCATATGGTCGACATGCTTGCGCGGAACATAGGCATGCAAGGGGGTGTCGATGGAAGCGGCGCGCGGGTTCAGATTGAAGGTACAATGCGGCAGGTAGCCGACCATCTCGTCTTCGTGTTCCAGACCGCGATAAAGGCCTTTGAGCGCCTGAAGCTTGTCCATGTAGAGCGTGGCGAAACCGTCCATCTTGATGGTGCCGACATCGCCGCCCGAACCTTTCACCCATAGGACTTCCACGTCTTCGCCGGTGAGGGGGTCCTTTTCCATGACCTTGGCGGAGGTGTTGCCGCCGCCGTAATTGGTGATGCGCTTGTCAGACCCAAGGAGATTGGAGCGGTACCGGAGCAGCTCCGGTTCGCTCATTCCCTTTGCTTTCCCGGCATCCCAGAGGTTCTTGAGCCGTGCGTCAGCAGCCTTGTCGAGCATGCTTTTCCTCCCGTCGCGCAAGCGTGTTCCTGCCCATTGCATGCGCCCCACAGTCGGCAATGTCAATCATAAACGCTCAAATTCAATCATTGTGCAGCGCACAATGATTATTCTTGATTGTTTTTGATTGACAGGTTTTGTTTTCGGTGAAAGCGTAACGGACCGGAGGAGACCAGATGCACGAAACCGAACGCCACAGGATTATTCTATCCGCCGTCCAGGAGCGGCCGGTGGTGACCGTGCAGGAAATGGTCGAACTGACCAGTTCGTCCGAGGCGACGATCCGCCGAGACATCGCGACACTCCATGTCCAGAAGAAGCTGCGCCGCGTCCGCGGCGGCGCGGAATCGATCAATCCGCCGCAGTTTGTCGGCCTTGCCGGACGACCCTTCTCGGTCAACGAGACCATCAACATCTCGCAAAAGCGCGCCATCGCGGCCAAGGCGGTCGACATGTGCAGCGACGGCGATGCGATCATCATCAATGGCGGGACGACGACGTTTCAGATGGTGCATCCGCTTGCAACCAAGCGAATGCAGGTCTTTACCAACTCGTTCCCGATCGCCGAGCACCTGCTCAAACATTCGAAGAATACAATCATGCTGTCCGGCGGCGCGATCTACCGGGAACAGAACATCATTCTTTCCCCGTTCGACAATGACGTGACCCGAAACTTCTGTGCCAAGCGCATGTTCATGGGGGCACACAGTCTGGGCAATCTCGGCCTGATGGAAGCCGACCCGCTTCTCATCCAGGCGGAACAGAAACTCATCGATCAGGCAGATGAACTGGTCGTGCTGATCGACTCGTCGAAATTCAGAAAACGGTCGAGCCTCATCCTGTGTCCGCTGGAGCGGATCACGACGGTCATTACGGACAATGGAATTCGCGACGAAGACCGCCTGATGCTGGAAAAGGCCGGCGTCGGGCTGGTGGTCGCGGATAGGGCTGCAAAGGAGCAATCCTCCTCAGCGGCATGAGGCCGCGAGGAGCAAACTGAAAGGGAGGAACTTTCATGAAACTCTTGAAGACGCTGGTATTTACGGCGGCAGTGGCAGCTGCCGCGATCACCGCTTCAGCATCCGCACAGGCGCAGGAGCGCATTGCGCTTGTCGTCAAATCGCTCGGCAACGGCTTCTTTGACGCCGCTGCGAAGGGCGCCGAGAAAGCCGCAGAGGAAATCGGCGATATCGAGATCATCTACACCGGGCCTACATCCGCCACGGCCGAGGGCCAGATCGATATCGTAAACTCGCTGATCGCACAAAACGTGGATGCGATTGCGATTTCCGCAAACGATCCCGACGCGCTCGTTCCGGTTCTGGAAAAGGCCATGCAGCGCGGCATCAAGGTGCTTTCGTGGGATTCGGGCGTTGCTCCCGAAGGCCGCATGCTGCACCTCAACCCGTCGGACACGGCATTGATCGGCGAAACGATCATCAAGCTCGCCGCTGACTATCTTCCGGATGGCGGCGACGTGGCAATCCTTTCGGCCTCTTCAACAGCGACCAACCAGAACGCCTGGATTGAAGCTGCAAGGGAAGCGCTTCCGGAGAAGTTCCCGAACATCAATCTCGTTTCCGTGGTCTATGGCGACGACGACTCCGTCAAGAGCACCAACGAGGCCAAGGGCTTGATCTCGACATATCCGGATCTCGACGCGATCATCGCGCCGACAACCGTTGGGGTCGTCGCGGCCGCGCAGGTCGTCACCGACATGGACAAGATCGGTGAAATCAACGTCACCGGCCTTGCGCTGCCCTCCGAGTTCAAGCAGTTCATCGACAACGGAGCTTCACAGGCCGTTGCCCTTTGGAACCCGATCGACCTCGGATACTCGGCAGTCTATCTCGCGCATCAGCTGATCGAGGGCAAGGAAGCGTCCGCCGGCGCAACCTTCGACATCGGTGAAGTCGGCGAAGTCACGCTGGACGACAACACAGCTGCCGCGATGGCTGCTCCCTTCACCTTCGACAAGTCGAATATTGAAGAGTTCTCGAAGATCTACTGATCTCCCGGGACTGGCTGGCGGCGTCCGACGTCGCCGGCCGCCAAACGGCAGCAGCATCTATCACCGCGGCGGCATTTCCAGTTGACGCCGCCCCTGGACCGTCGCGATGAACATGCACACCACGACAGAACCGAAAATTTCGCTTGAAGGGATCACCAAGACCTTTCCGGGTGTGAGAGCACTCCACAAGGTTGCGCTCGAACTCTATCCCGGTCAGGTGACGGCGCTGATCGGCGAGAACGGGGCCGGCAAGTCGACCCTCGTCAAGACAATGACCGGTATCTACCAGCCCGACGAGGGCGAGATTCGCGTCGATGGCGAGATTACATCGCTTTCATCCCCCCATACCGCCTTCAGGCGAGGCATCACGGCCATCCATCAGGAAACGGTTCTCTTCGACGAGCTCTCCGTTGCCGAAAACATATTTCTCGGCCATTCGCCCAAGACCGCCTTCAGGACAATCGACTGGCGATCCATGCATTCGCGCGCGCGCACGCTCCTCAAGGAGATCGGCGCACCGCATATCGCGCCGGAAGCTCGCCTGAAAGATCTGTCGATCGCCAACAAGCACCTTGTTGCGGTGGCCCGCGCACTGTCGATCGACGCCGATATCGTCATCATGGACGAGCCGACCGCATCTCTCTCCCACAAGGAAATCGAAGACCTGTTCGAGCTGATCGAACTGCTCAAGCGCAATGGCAAGGCGATTCTCTTCATCTCCCACAAGTTCGATGAAATCTACCGCATTGCCGACCGCTACACGGTCTTTCGTGATGGCGAGATGGTGGGAAGCGGAATGCTTGCCGATACCAGCCAGGACGAGATCGTCCGCATGATGGTCGGCCGATCCGTCGATCAGGTGTTCCCCAAGAAACAGGTCGAACTCGGCGACGAGGTCCTGCGGGTTTCGGGCTACTGCCACCCGACCGAATTCGCCGATATCGGGTTCAATCTTCGCAAGGGCGAGATACTGGGCTTTTACGGCCTCGTCGGCGCGGGACGGTCGGAACTCATGCAGGCGCTTTTCGGCGTCACCAGGCCGTCAAAAGGCGCGGTACGCATCGGCGGCGATGTCGCGGTGATCCGCAGCCCGGCCGACGCCGTTGACAGGGGGATTGTGTATGTGCCGGAAGATCGCGGCAAGCAGGGCGCCGTGCTGGGCTTGCCGATCTTTCAGAACGTCACCCTGCCTTCGCTCTCCAAGACATCGAAGAGCAGCTTTTTGCGCATGGCCGAGGAATTCAGGCTCGCCCGCGAATACACTGAACGGCTCGATCTCAGGGCCGCGTCACTCGATCAGGACATCGCGGACCTGTCCGGCGGCAACCAGCAAAAGGTTGTCGTCGCGAAATGGCTCGCGACCAAACCCCGCGTCATCATTCTTGATGAGCCCACCAAGGGCATCGATATCGGCTCGAAGGCGGCGGTCCACGAATTCATGGGCGAACTCGCTTCGCAGGGGCTGGCAGTCATCATGGTGTCTTCCGAACTTCCCGAGATCATGGGCATGAGCGACCGCATCATCGTCATGCGTGAAGGCCGTATCGAGGCGGAACTCGAAAACACCGAAGACCTTAACGCCGAGGTCCTTGTGCGCGCCGCCTCCGGCATCCGGGAGGCCTCATGAAATCGCTCGTCCGCTCCCGCGAGTTCTGGCTCGCGGCGGTGATCATTGCAATGATCGTCGCGACCAACCTCCGCGCTCCGGGCTTTGCGTCACCCGACAGGCTTGCCGGCATTTTCAATGATTCCGCCATGCTCATCATTCTGGCTCTCGGCCAGATGGCGGTGATCCTGACCCGCTCGATCGACCTCTCGATGGCCTCCAATCTTGCGCTCTCCGGAATGATCGTCGCGCTGACCAACGCCGCGTTTCCCGAAATACCCGTGCCCGCGCTCATGCTGCTGGCGGCTTTCTGCGGCCTGATCCTCGGCGCGTTCAACGGGGTGCTCGTCTGGTTGCTGGGCATACCGGCGATCGTCGTGACCCTCGGAACCCTGACGATCTACCGCGGACTCATTTTCGTCATCGCGGGCGGACAATGGGTCAACGCCGATGCATTCACGCCAAGCTTTGTGGAATTGACACGCTACCAGATCCTCGGCCTTCCCCTTCTGTCCTGGTACGCGATCATCATAGCGGCAGGGTTCTTCCTGATGATGACGCGCACATCCATAGGACGCGCCATCTATGCCATCGGGGTCAATCCGGCTGCCTCCGTCTATGCCGGCATTGAAGTGGGACGGACAAGGTTCATCGCCTTCTGCGTATCGGGCATGCTCTCCGGCTTTTGCGGCTATCTCTGGGTTTCAAGGTACGTCATCGGCTCGGTCGAGGTCGCGCGCGGCTATGAACTGACCATCGTCGCCGCTTGCGTCATCGGCGGGATTTCGATCGCCGGCGGCGTCGGGACAGTCGCGGGCGCAATCCTGGGGGCGCTCTTCATCGGGGTGATAAACGGAGCCCTGCCGGTCATCGACATCTCGCCATTCTGGCAGATGGCAATATCGGGTGCGGCCATCATCATCGCGGTCATCCTCAATGGCAGGACCGAGAAGCAGGGCGGAAGGCTTATCCTCAAGCAGGCAGAGAGAACGGCATGACCGAGGCGACTGCAAACACGCAACGCATTCCCGACCGGCTCGAGTCACCACTTAAGGCCGCCATCCTGTCCTGGCCGGCCCTGTTGCTCCTGGTCGTGGTGGGCCTGTTTATCCTCAACTCCCTTCTCTCTCCCTATTTCCTGTCGGCCTGGTCGATTTCCGACATGACCTTCACCTTCACCGAAAAGGCGATCATTGCACTGGCCATGGCGCTTCTCATCATCTCCGGGGAGATTGATCTTTCGGTCGCGTCGATCATGGCGCTTGCTTCCACGATGATGGGAATCGCCCTGCAATACGGCCTCGGCACACCCGGTCTCGTCCTGGTCGGCATCGGGACCGGGCTGATCTGCGGGGCCTTCAACGGTTTTCTGGTCACCAGGCTTGGACTTCCCTCGATCGTCGTGACGATCGGGACGATGAGCTTCTTCCGCGGAATTTCCTACATCGTCCTGGGAGATCAGGCGTTCAAAGGCTATCCGGATTCGCTTGATTTCTTCGGCCAGGGCTACGTCTTCTGGGTCGTATCCTTTGAATTCGTCCTGTTTCTGATTTGTGCCGCAGCTTATTATGTGCTTCTGCACCGCACCAATTTCGGCCGCCACATCTTCGTTATCGGCAACAATCCGGTCGCAGCACGTTTCTCGGGCATCCGGGTTGAACGCGTGAAGTTCATCCTGTTCTGCCTGACCGGCCTGATGTCGGGTGTCGCCGGTGTGCTTCTGACCTCCCGGCTGGCGTCAACGCGGCCTTCAATCGCCTTCGGTTGGGAGCTCGAAGTCGTGACCATCGTCGTTCTCGGCGGCGTTTCAATCCTCGGCGGTGCCGGAAGCATCCTCGGAGTGGTGCTTGCGGCCTTCATCATGGGGCTGGTGACATTCGGGCTGGGACTGCTCAACGTGCCGGGCATCGTGATGTCGATCTTCATCGGCGCATTGCTGATCTTCGTGATCGCGCTGCCGATCGCCTTCCGCATGATCCGGGAGCGCCGCGCATGACAGCCATGGAAAAATACGGGTTCAGGATGAAGCTCAAGCCGGGGTGCGAAGCAGAGTACCGGAAACGTCACGATGAAATATCGCCGGAGCTGGTTGAACTTCTGAAACAGGCCGGGGTCTCGGACTATTCGATCCACCTTGACCCCGAGACCCATGCCCTCTTCGCCGTCCTATGGCGCAGATCCGACCACAAGATGGATGATCTGCCCAACGAGCCGGTCATGCAAAGATGGTGGGCACACATGGCCGATATCATGGAGACAAAGCCGGACAACGAGCCTGTCGCAATCCCCATCGAAACCGTCTTTCACATGGAGTGAAACGTGCCGGGTGCGGGAAAAGTCGCGGTCATCGATATCGGCAAGACCAATGCCAAGGTTGCCCTGGTCGATTTGGCCGACGTCCGCGAGTTGGCCGTCCGGCAGACGCCCAACAGGGTGATCGACGCGCCGCCCTACCCCCATTACGATATCGAAGCTTTGTGGTCGTTTGTCATTGCCAGTCTCACCGAACTGCAGTCCAGGCACGGAATTGACTGCATTACCGTGACCACACATGGCGCTTCGGCAGTTCTGCTGGACACTGACGGCGAACTGGCAGCACCGGTGCTCGATTACGAGCATGAGGGGCCCGACCGGCTCTCCGCGGAATATGACCGCGTGCGGCCGCCGTTTGAGGAAACAGGGTCTCCCCGGCTCCCGATGGGACTTAATCTTGGGGCCCAGCTGTACTGGCAGTTCGCACAGTTCCCGGAGATCCGCCAGCGCACGGCGAGAATACTCACATACCCGCAATACTGGGCGTACCGGCTGAGCGGAGTGGCTTCAGCGGAGACAACCTCTCTCGGCTGCCATACCGACCTCTGGAACCCCTATGACAAGGACTTCTCTTCGCTCGTCCGGAAATGCGGCTGGGCTCGACTGATGCCGCCGGTGCACAAGGCCGGAGACCGGTTGGGCACGATCACGAACGAGATCGCAAACCTGACCGGCCTCTCGCCTGCAACACCGGTCCTCTGTGGAATTCACGATTCCAATGCTTCACTCTACCCCTATCTTGCCAACCGTCGGGCACCTTTCTCCGTGGTATCGACCGGAACCTGGGTGATTTGCATGGCGATCGGCGGCCGGAGTGTTCACCTCGACCCGGCGCGCGACACCCTGATCAACGTCAATGCGTTCGGGGATGCCGTGCCGTCAGCCCGTTTCATGGGCGGCCGTGAGTTCGAGACTTTGATGAGCGGTCATGCCGAACGGTGTACTGCCGAGGACATGCAGGCGGTCGCGGCAAGACAAGCCATGCTGCTTCCAGCGGTCGAAAACCGCTCCGGCCCGTTCCAGGGGTGCCGTCATAGCTGGACGGTTCCGGAGGAAACGCTCGCCCCGGGAGAGCGCCACGCTGCCGTGTCGTTCTACCTCGCCATGATGACAGCAACCTGCCTCGACATCGTCGGTGCTGATGGGGAAACCATCGTCGAGGGACCGTTCGCATCGAACGAAGCCTATTGCGCAATGCTTTCGGCCGCCACCGGACGTCCCGTCATCCCGGTCGCTGGCGGTACCGGTACCAGCCTGGGCTCCGCCCTGCTGGCCGATCCGGGTCAATCGGGCTCGCTTCAATCCGCAGTGCCGCTCGCCGATGCTCCTGGGGAGTTCAGGGCCTACGCAGAGAAATGGCTGGAAACGATAGGGTGAGCCGCACGCCCCCTCAACTCCGGCTTTTTTGTCATTTCGCATCAACATCGCAGTCGCACCGGGTTCCGACGACTGGTTGACCGGCAACGGAAAATCAGATGATCCTCATGTGGTGCCGCGCGTGACCCATCTTGCTTTGGACATGACGTAAAGAACTCAGGACAAGCAGAGGCCCGTCCATGGCGAACCTATCCCCGAACCTCAAAGGCGCGGCACTGGGACTGCTGGGCTTCGCAATCTTTGCGACCAACGACATCGTCGTGAAGGTGCTTGGCCAGACCTACGCCCCGGTCCAGACCCTGTTTTTCATTGTCCTGTTCGGCTTCCCCGTTGCGCTCGTCATGCTTGTGAGCGATCCGACGGAGGCAAGCCTGCGGCCCCGGCACCCGCTATGGGTCGGTCTGCGGGTGTTTGGTTACCTGGTGAATTCGATCTGCGGGTTTTATGCTTTTGCCGTTCTGCCGCTGACAGAAGTCTACAGCCTGCTGTTCACGGGGCCCCTGATGATCACGCTGCTGGCGGTACCTGTCCTGGGCGAGCGCCTCGGCATCCAGCGGCTGGGTGCGGTTCTGGCAGGCTTCGCCGGCGTACTGGTGGTGCTTCGCCCCGGTGGCGACATGGCGCTCAGTCTCGGCCATCTTGCAGCATTCGGCGCAGCGTTCGGTGGTTCGCTCGCGGCTGTCTCGGGCCGCAAGGTCGGCGAAGACGAGCGTAGTGCGGTCCTGCTGCTCTATCCCATGCTTGCCGCTTTCGTGCTCTCGGGCATTGCCCTGCCGACCGTCTACCAGCCGGTACCGCTTGACCACCTGATGCTTTTTGCTCTCGTGGCGGCACTCAATTTCGCGGCATCGCTGACCGTTATCGCTGCCTTTCGGGCGGGCGAAGCCGCAGTGGTTTCGCCGATGAACTACAGCCAGATTCTCTGGGCAACGGCCTTCGGAGCGCTTTTGTTCGGGGAACACCCTGACCCGGCAACCCTGATGGGAAGCGCCATTATCATCGCATCCGGTCTTTACATCGTCATACGCGAACGGATCGGGAAACGCTCGGTGGCTCGCCCTGTCCTCACGACGCTGTCGCGGCTTCCCATCGCGCCTGCGACCTTGCGCTCGATGGGCTTGCGCAAACGAGCGGCGAAAAGGCCCGGGAACAACAAACCGTAACGCGCGGAGACTTGCCACAAACACGCCATCGACTACCTCGAAGTGCTGAGGCGCCTGGAAAATGATGACCGCAAGCAGCGCAGGATAACGCCGTTGCCGCAGCCCACTGAAGACCCGGGCACGGAACAAAAACCGTTTCAAATCGTTTCCCGAGACCAGCCACTTCGGAAGGAGGGACTGATGAAACGCGAACCCGGCCAGCGGCCGCTTCCAGATCCACAGTCACACGCGCTCAACCATCGCGAGGAGATGCAGGACATCCTGCAGGATGAGGGCTATTCCGCCGATCAACGCAAGGATTGGCTCAAGGCGCTTCTTACGGAACTGAGCGCCGAACAATCGAGGGAGCCGGACGGAGACCGAGAACGTCTGATCCTCGAAATCAAGGAAATCATCAATCTTAACCAAAGCGGCCAGCCCAAGTCCGACGATGTTCTTTAGCATCCAGTATCGGACGGGAGGCTGTTTGCCGATCCACCAATGCACCCAAGGAGCAACCAGTGTCAGCACGTGATTTTCGCAGGGACAAGATCACCCGCCCGATCTTCAAATGGGCTCGCAACCAGCTTCCGAGCCTTTCGGAAACCGAAAGGGACGCGATCGATTCTGGCGAGGTCTGGTGGGACGCCGAACTGTTCAGCGGCAATCCGGACTGGAGCAAGCTTCTTGAAACCGCCCCGGCGAAGCTGAAGGACAAGGAGCAGGCCTTCCTTGACGGGCCCTGCGAAGAACTCTGCTCCATGCTCAATGACTGGGAGATCACCCGCGCGGGCGACCTGCCCGGCGATGTCTGGGATTTCATGAAGTCGAACAACTTCTTCGGCATGATCATTCCGGAGGAATATGGCGGGTTGGGGTTCTCCCACTACGGCCACTCCGAAGTGGTTCGGCGCATTTCGACATGTTCGATCACGGCCGGGGTCACGGTGATGGTTCCCAATTCGCTGGGGCCCGGCGAGTTGCTCCTGCAATTCGGAACCGACGAGCAACGGGACTACTGGCTGCCCAGACTTGCAAAGGGACAGGAAATTCCGGCATTTGCGCTTACAAGCGAACAAGCCGGATCCGACGCGTCTGCCATGCGCGACACCGGCATCGTCTGCAAAGGAAAGTGGAAGGGCAAGGAAACCCTCGGGATCCGGCTCAACTGGTCCAAGCGCTACATTACGCTGGGGCCCGTTTCGACCGTGCTCGGCCTTGCGTTCAAGCTGCAGGACCCGGACGGATTGCTCGACAATGATGATGCGGAAGGAATTACCTGCGCGCTCATTCCAACCGACTTGCCGGGCGTCGAGATTGGCCGACGGCATATTCCCTGCGGGCAGGCTTTTCAGAATGGACCGAACTCGGGCGAGAACGTCTTCATTCCGCTTGACCACATTATCGGCGGGCCGGCCTATGCGGGCAAAGGCTGGATGATGCTCATGAGCGCGCTGGCGGCAGGTCGCGGAATCTCGTTGCCGTCGCTCTCCTGTGCCGCCGCATCCACATCGGCGCACGCCACCGGTGCCTATGCGCGCATCCGCGAACAGTTCGGCATTCCGATCGGCAAGTTCGAGGGTGTGCAAAGGCGCCTTGGCCGGCTTGCGGCCAACGCCTACACCCTGGACTCCGCCCGGAAGCTAACCTGTGCCGGCCTCGACCAAGGCCGGAAGCTGGCTGTCATTTCGGGGATCATGAAGTCGAATGCCACCTACCGGATGCGCGAGGCCGTGGATGACGCCATGGACGTTCATGCCGGCAAGACCGTGATCGACGGACCGAACAACTACCTAGGCAATTTTCACAAGTCGGTTCCGGTAGGCATCACGGTCGAAGGCGCCAACATTCTGACCCGCAACATGATCATCTTTGGCCAGGGAGCGATCCGCTGTCACCCGCATCTTCTCGATGAGGTGCTGGCCCTCGACCACAGTGACGACAAGAAGGCGCTCGATGCTTTCGACAAGGCATTCTGGGCACATGTCGGCCATTCGCTGAAGACCCTCTTTCGCGCCACCGGAAGAGCCTGGACCGGCGGGGCGATCGCACCTTCTCCGGAGGGTGCAGGCATGGCCGCGCCCATCTACAAGCGCATGTCGCGCTACGCGGCTGCCTTCGCGCTGATCTCCGATTTTGCGCTGCTCACGCTTGGCGGCTCCCTCAAGCGCAAGGAGATGCTGTCGGCTCGCCTGGGCGACGTACTGTCTGAGCTCTATCTGCTCTCAGCGGTCGTGAAACGCTGGCATGACGAAGGAAAGCTCGCGGCGGACTTCCCGCTGGTCGAATGGACTGCGGAAGATTCCTTCGCGAAGATCGGCTCCAGTCTCGATGAGGTGCTCACCAACCTGCCCAACCGGCCGGCAGCGATGCTGCTGCGGGCATTGACGCTTCCGGGCGGCTCTCATAGCGGCCCCTCGGATGATCTGACGCGCGAATGCGCAGAACTGCTCCTTGCGCCATCGCCTACCCGCGACCGTCTCACGCGCGGTGTAACCGCCATCGCGGCCAATGGCGGGCTCAAGCTGCTTGAGGAGGCCTTTTCCCTGGTCATCGAAACCGAACCGGCGAGACGCAAGCTGCGCGACTCGAAACTTTCGCTTGAAGACGCCCTCGCCAATGGCACCCTTACCGACAAGGAAGCCGAGCTCCTGCGCAAGGCGGACGAACTGGTCGGCAAGGTGGTTGCCGTCGATGACTTCGATCCCTCCGAGATCCTGCGCGATACGCAAGGGTACCAATACCCAGAGGCCGCCCAGTAACAGGCACGGATCGCCAGGTCTTCGGCGCATCGCGCGCCGAAGACCCTTCCGCACGCACGATCAGCCCCGAAGATGGCCGATCACCCTCCACGGCAGGCGCGATTGCCCCTTCGAAACGCTCGTCTCGGCTCGAAATTCTTCCAAGAAAAACCGGAATGGAGTACCACGTCAGCAGCCGCGATTGTCTATCGTTCCCGGCCCGGATACCAAAAAATGGTCCCATAAACCTCAAGCTTTAGCAGTGTGGTTTAACGGATTCTTGAAGCCGGTCACGCATGAATTGGTGAACGGTTGAAAACAGGACCGCGGACGGGCATCGGACCATGAGCAATCCAGATACTTCCTTTGTGCCAGACACTTCCTTTGTCAATGACACCGACAGGTGGCACCGGGCGCTGGAAGCCGCGGGTCTGGGTGTGTGGGACTGGAACCTGAAGACCAATGTCTGCATCTACTCCGAGACCTGGTGCAGCATGCTCGGATACCGGCGCAGTGATTTTGCCGAGACTGACGATCTCTTCCTCCTGCTGGTTCATCCCGAAGATCGGGAAATGGCCATAGAAAGCGGTGATCGGCATCTGGCCGGCAAGACCGACAGCATAGAAACCGAACTGCGCCTGCAGCACAGGGACGGACACTGGGTCTGGGTCCTCGACCGCGGCGCGGTCATTGAACGTGACGAAAACGGCGCGCCTGTCCGGGTGATAGGCGTGCAGACCGATATCACTCAGCAAAAACAGGTCGAGCGCGACACGAGCCTCGTAAACGAGCGTTTCAGGCTCGCGCTTACCGCCGCTGACATCGGGATCTGGCATTTCGACGTTGCCCGCGAACGTAGTTTCTGGGATGCGAAAACCTGCGAGATATTCGGGCTCGATACGGTCTCAAAGGAAATTGGCGGCCACACCTGGCACAGGTTTCTTCATCCTGACGACAGGCTTGAGACCGAAAAAAAGCACCTTTTGGCCTTAAGCGAAAAGGATGAGGTCAAGCTCCGCTACCGGATTGTCCGTGAGGATGGTGAAGTCCGGCATGTGGAGACACTCGCCAAATCCGTGCCGACACAGGGAGAGGCAGGCTACCTCGTCGGCACGATACGGGACGTGACCCGGGTGGTTGAGGCCGCGCGGGCGCTTCAAACCGAAAAGGAGCGCTACGAAATCACGCTCGGGGCCATCAATGATGCGGTGGTCAGCACCGATGTTGACGGTCTGATCAATTTCGCCAATCCATCCGCAGCCAGGATGTTCTCCCTTGATGAGAAGGACCTGATCGGCACGAATGTGCACTCAATTCTTCAGGGCAATGGAAGGATCAAGAGCGTTCAGTCCGGGAAAGCAGGCAATTCTAACGATGACGTGATTCTCGAAATCAACGAGTCGTATTATCGCAGCAGGAGAAGCCCGATCCTGAATTCGGCAGGAGAGTGCTTCGGGCAGGTCTACACTTCACACGATATTACCTCGGACTTCAATCGCCGCGAACAACTCGCCTACGCTGCGCATCACGATGCGCTTACCGGACTCCACAACAGGGTCGCCTTTGATGAAGCGCTGGAGGAGGCCATATCAAGGGCAGTCGACGAGCGCCTTGCGATCTTTTATCTGGACCTCGATCACTTCAAGGCACTCAATGATTTTGCCGGCCACGCCGCCGGTGATGAAGCGCTCAAGGCCATTGCCGAAGGCGTGAGCGTGCTCTTGCCGGAAGGAGCTTTCTTTGCACGGCTGGGCGGGGACGAGTTCGCGATCCTGATATCCGATTGCGACCGGTCCTCCGCGGAGAAGCTTGCCACCGAAACGATAGGGTCCGTGCGCGACGTGTCTCTCAGTTGCGCAGTCAATGGCCCGCGTCTGGGTTGCAGTATCGGTATATTTGTCATCGACGATCCGTCCATAGCGGCTTCGGATGCCCTCGCGCGAGCAGATGATGCGTGTTACGCGGCCAAGTCTGCTGGCAAAAACCGCTATGCCTTCTTCACCGAAAGCAGATCGGCAAGGCCCTCTGGTCTTTCGGCCGCAAGGGAAGTCGCCGATCTTACCGAAGCACTGGAAGAAAACAGACTCCTCCTGTTTGCACAGGAGATCCGCTCGCTACATCATCCGAAAGAGCCATGCAGCCGCGTTGAGATCCTTGCCAGGCTCCGGGCACGGGACGGGAGCATCGTAGGGCCCGGGGGCTTCATTCCCGCTGCCGAGCGGTTTGGAATGGCAGCGATGCTGGACCGCTGGATCATCAGGAAAGCCCTTGGCGAACACGGCCATCGGTTAGAGCAGGTCAATCTGAAAGTCGGCTTCAACCTTTCCGCCCAGACCTTGTGTGATCCCACCTTGTGGCCGTTCATCAAGGAGGTCGCCGAGGAGAGTTCCACGCCGCTGTCCCAGATCGCTTTCGAGATCACCGAAACCGCGGCCGTCAGTTGTTTTGAGACGGCAGAGCTGTTCGTTCGCAGTGCCCGGCGCCATGGCTGCACGGTCTCCCTGGACGATTTCGGCTCGGGCCTCAGCTCGTTTGATTACCTGCGACGGTTTCCGATCAGCTGCATCAAGATCGACGGCGCATTCGTTGAGAAAATCGTCGACAGCAAGATCGACCGCGCAATCATAGCCTCCGTCATGGAACTCTCCAGAAATCTCGGTTTCGACGTGGTGGCAGAGAAGATCGAGAACGAAAAGGTCGTTGCCCGGCTGCAGCAGCTGGAGGTGGCTTACGGCCAGGGTTTCCATCTGCACAAACCGGAACCGCTGAACGACCTCATCAGCCGCCGTTCCGGGTATGTCGCGCGCCACGAAACCGTCGCTTCGGTGGTCTGCAGCTAGACTTACTCGGTGTCAGTGCGTTTTTCGATGATGCCGAAATCGCTCGACTTTTCGTGCGCTTCGGCAATCTCCACCCCCTCGGCGCGAAGACCTCTACGCAAGAGCTCACGTACCGCAGACGCCCGGCTTGGCATACGCTTTAGAAAGCGCCAGTCATCAAGGGCGCGGAGTTCTTCCGGCGACACCATTATCTGAAGACGCTCATTTCTTTCGCGGTACATTGCAATGATCCCGAAGCAAACTTCGATCCTATTAATGTTAGTAGGTTACTGTCTATTTTCAAGTTGCCGAAAATAAGGCACCGGCTCACGTTGTGCACAAGGCTCAACCGTGGGCTTTATACCTCTGCGCTACCGATTATTTTTAGGAAATGAACGTGCTGTTTCGAAGCACGCACCAATTTTCTAACGATCGTAAAGCTTGCGAGCATCGATTGAACCCTACGGAGGGCCACCAATGGATAGGACCCCGAAAATACTTGTTATTGCCAGTGAACCCATATTGGCCGTGGATATTATGTCAGAACTTGAAGCGCGCGGTTTCGAAGTTGAACCGATGAAACCGGGCGACTGTGAGGGATCCCGCGCGCCCAACGATGTCGATGTCGCCATTCTCGACATCAACGGAGCCGGCGTGCCTTCCGTCCAGTTTGCTTCCGATATGCTGCATTCCGACATTCCTGTCGTGATGCTTGGCGCTTCGAAAGAGATGGGCCGGCTTGGCATGAAAGCGCATGTTGTGCAGAAGCCCGTCGACTATACCAGTTTGGCTAGCCTTTTGACGACATTGAGCGGACACGGACACCCTGCGCCCGACCAGCACGGCGGCGACCAGTCGGAAGCATTTATCAACGGCTAGCGCGTAAACGGCCTGAAAAACCCGATCCGCATCCGAGCTGGAAGGCGATCACCGATCCAGGCCTTTCCAAAAGAGATCACCGCGAGCGCCAACTGCGCTCGCGGTGATGGATTGTCCGAATTCTCTGCCGCTCAATTGCATTACCGTCCGGGAAATGCCCTGTTTACCAGCGGCGCCGACGTTCCGTCAGGCCCGTAGTCGCTTTCACCGCTCACGGTCAGCAATTCCTGAAGCTTCACACGCGCACGGTTCACACGGCTCTTGATCGTGCCCACTGCGACGCCCGCAATGGCAGCAGCTTCCTCATAGGCGAAGCCGGATGCTCCGATCAGAACGATCGCCTCGCGCTGATCGTCAGGCAGCTTGTCCAGCGCGCCCTTGAAATCAGCAAGGTCCATCTTTCCGTACTGCTCGGGGTGGCTTGCAAGATTGTCAGCAAATAGCCCGTCCGGATCCGGCAATTCACGCCCCTTGCGTCGCATCTGGCTGTAAAACTCGTTGCGCAGAATCGTGAAGAGCCACGCACGCATGTTGGTTCCCGGCTGGAAACTGTCCTGCTTGCTCCAGGCTTTCATCACCGTTTCCTGAACAAGATCATCTGCCCGGTCGTGCCGGCGCGACAGCGAAACGGCGAAGGCGCGGAGGCTGGGAAGCGCCGCAAGCATTTCGCGCTTGAAGGAAAACGGTGCAGCCGCGTCAGCTTTTCCGGCCTCTTCAATTCCCATATCAAGCCGTGCCATTGGAGCCACCCGAACGTTCAGCCTGATCCAGCTTCTCAAGAAGGTCGAGCAGGTGGTCCGGAACCGGCTCCTGTTCGACCGACTTGTAATACTGCTTCAGCTGCGACCCGATAGCGTCACTCGCATCGCCCTTAAAACCCCGGGTGGATGCATTTTTCGCATCCTTGGTATCTTTAGTCATCATGCCCTTGTTAGTCCGTTGCAAATGAACACATAACGCACTGAATGCGCGGATTCAAAAAAAGTTCCCTCCCCGCGGAACTTTTTTTGAGTCCGCGCGTTGCAAAGATTATTGCCACACCCGAGTGGTTTACCAATGGGGTACTTCATGACGACACTTTCCATGCGCATCGCGCCGCACCTTCCTTACCTTCGTCGCTTCTCGCGCGCGGTGACCGGATCGCAGACTTCCGGTGACGCCTTCGTCGCCGCGACGCTCGAGGCGCTGGTTGCCGACTTGAGCATCTTTCCGGAGACGAGCAGCGATCGGGTCGGGCTCTACAAGCTTTATTCCCAACTCTTCGACAACCTTTCGGTTCCGCTTCCCGAGAACGTAACACCCTTCAGTTGGGAAAAACGCGCGGCTGCAAACCTGGAAGCCGTCACGCCACAAGCGCGCAAGGCGTTTTTGTTGATCGCCGTGGAGGGCTTCACCCAGGACCAGGCCGCAGAAATTCTTGATGTCGACGAGGCGGGCTTTTCCGCGCTGGTGGAGACCGCCAGCCGCGAGATATCCCAGCAGGTTGCCACCGATATCATGATCATCGAAGACGAACCGCTGATTGCAATGGATATCGAGGAAATGGTCGAAACCCTCGGCCATCGCGTGACCGGCATCGCGCGCACGCACAGCGAGGCGCTTGAACTTTACCGGAACACCCGCCCCAAGATGATCCTGGCCGACATCCAGTTGGCCGACGGGAGCTCCGGTATCGATGCCGTCAACGACATCCTGAAGGACGAGACGCTTCCCGTGATCTTCATCACGGCGTTTCCCGAGCGGCTGCTGACCGGCGAAAAACCCGAGCCGGCGTTCCTTGTGACCAAGCCGTTCAATCCGGATATGGTCAAGGCTCTCATCAGCCAGGCACTTTTTTTCAACGGGGAACCTGAAGAAGAGAAAATGACCGGAACCAACTAGTGGCTAGGGCGTTTGTAGTGCATCGAATGAAAAAGGAGATTTTCGATGCTCTATTACGCTCTTGTATTTCTTGTTGTCGCCATTATTGCAGGCGTTCTTGGTTTTGGTGGGATTGCCGGAGCATCCGCCGGTATCGCCCAGATACTGTTCTTCCTGTTCCTGGCGCTTCTGGTCATTTCGCTTGTGATGAATTTTGTCAGGAAGTCCCGCTGAGCCAAGGCTGGAAACTCGACTTTTCCAAGAATAGCGGGCGTCGGCAAACCTGGCGCCCGCTCCCTTTTTTCTTTCAACGCAGCTTGATATGGAATTGTGCACACCATTGCCCCGCGCCCCACTCATAAGCCGGATACTCGATCCACATGAAATCGATTAAAAAAACCGACAGATTGAGGTTCATGCTGGCGGGCTTGCAGCATGCGAGTGTCTCAATGCTTTATCAGGATGCCGATCTGGTGATCAGGTTCAGCGCGAACCTGCCCGAGGATTGGCCTTCCGATAGCGAGGTCGAAGGCAAGTCGGACGATGCACTTTTTACCGCTGCGCAAGCCGCCAAAATCGTCGCCGCCAAACGGCAGGTCATCCAGACCGGAGAAGCGACCAAGCTCGAGATTCTCCGGGAAGCGGAAGGCGAGCGGCACTGGTTCATGCTCCATATCGATCCCGATATTGAGGAGAACGGAGCCGTTACCGGTGTCTTCACCACAATTCTCGACATTGACGATCTGAAATATCGGGAAACCGTGCTGAAGACCCTGCTACGGGAACTCAGCCATCGGTCAAAGAACCTCCTGGCCATCATCCAATCTGTGGCATCCCAGACGGCGAGATCCTCGGACGGACTCGACGATTTTCTGCTCGCTTTCCGCAACAGGGTCCAGTCGATGTCCAAATCGCAGGATCTGGTCACCGCCTCGGACTGGCGCGGTGCCGAACTTTTCGAGCTTACGAGATCCCAGCTCAGCCCGCTGTTCGGAGAAATTCCGCAAAACTTCTCCGTGTCCGGACAGGATGCCTATTTGCTGCCCAATGCCGCCCTGCACCTGGGGCTTGCGCTCCACGAACTCGCCATCGACTCTCTAGCGCACGGCGCGTTGGGACCGGCAGGCGGTGATATCGTTCTTTCCGCACGTCATGGGACCGACGAAAACGGTGCCGCGGAACTGGAAGTGATCTGGTCGGAAACCTTTACCCGGGCACCCAAGCTTCCCGCCCAGTCCAAAACCAGCTTTTCCCGCACGGTACTTGGCCGCATCGTCCCGCAGGCCCTTTCGGCGCAGGTGACCTACGACATGTCCGAGACGCGGCTGACCTACAGGTTGGTGATCCCGGCTTCCCAGTACGAAGCCGATCAGAAACAAAGAGCCTAGCTGCGCCCGCGCGGGGGAAGAAACCCGGTATACGGGCTTCGATCGCCCGTAGTAAAGCGCGCATCCAGAAAAGCACCAATCCAGCATATCCAATGGAACTTCCGCGACCTCCTGGAGTTTAGTCTCCAAGGAGAAGAATGATGGAACATATCGCGGCATTCATGATCTTGATCGCTTGTAGCGACGACCTGAACACGTGCTCGGAACAACCCGCGCCGGCGGTCGCTTTCGAATCCACGCAACAATGCGAAATGGATCTATCTCCCTCGATCCGTATGGTCGCCGGCAATGCATCACGAACCTTCGGGAAATGCATCGAGATCGATCCCGCGCTTCTGTACGAGGATGCGGAAATAGTTTGGGATGTGACCGAAGACCGTGGTCTCGAAGTCGCGATCGAACTGATCAATCCCGAAATGAGCATTCGGTCGGTTGCGCAGGCACCGTCCAACGATCAGTCGACCCGGTTGAACTGAGCCCGGCACCCTCAAGCAGAGCAACAATGATGACCGTGCCCCTTACAACGATACCGCCGGTTCAGTCCGGGCAAGGTACATGCTCCCGAGTCGGTGAACCAAGATGAGTGCAAGCCCTATTGAAAAGGCCACGATCCCAATTTTCGATGCCATGGAAACCGCCCGTGAAGCGCTTGTGGATGCCGTTCACGGTTTAGATGTCATGCTTGAAAAATCCGAGCCCGAGATGAAGCCCGTTCTGGCGGATGTCCGGAATGCCAACCAACAGCAGGCCGACGAACTGGGATCCTTTCTCAAATCGCATGACCGCGAGACGCCAGGTGAAGGATCCTACATGTCAGCGGTGCATGAAGGCGTCGTGCGTGCACGCTCGCTTGTTACCGGCATTGACGAAGGTGTTCTGCCTGCCGTGGCTGACGGTCAACGCCGTCTTGTGGCCTTCTATGACGATGCAATTGAACAGCTCGCAAGGCACATGGACGAACTGCCGCGTGACACATTCGACCGCATGCACACGATCCTGACCGTCCACCGCGGCCAGCTTGAGGAAGCGACGAGCCGGATTGCGAACAAGCATCGCGCGTTCAACACCTGAGCGTTGCGAAGCCCCGGGCACCCAAAAAGCCCACCCCCGCTAAGACGGGTGTCCGGGGCATACTTCTCCAAAATCATGATCCGGTATCGAATTCGAGCCGTTTCTCGAGAAAATCCATGTCCGACCGGATCGGGCCGCTGGATTTCATCGTGTCCATCAAAGCTTGGCCGTGTTCCTGGATCAATTGCCGCGCATCTGGTCCCGCAATCGAATAGAGTGAATTCAACACTCCCCCGAGATGGTCCAGCATCAGGATATTGCCTTTCGCGGCCTGACGCAAAGGGTGGATCGTCATGTTGAGGAGTTCCTCAAGCGACAGGCCCGGCACCTTGAGGCGCGGCACGCCCTCCTCATCGCACAGAACATCATCGCGCAAACCCTCCGAGACCGGTTTGACCAGGGCTGCCGCCAGCCGGTCGGCACAGGCAACCGCGGTAAAGGTGTCGTTCACTCCCGGAGAGAGTGCACGAAGTGCGATCTCGAGCAGGATGCGTACGGAAAAGCGGATGTCGTTCACCGCGCCGCGGTAGGGCTCAAGACTGATGGCCTCACGCACTCCACCGATCAATCCGTCCTCGTCGGCCCCGGAACTGATCCGTGCTAGCGGTTGGCCGAGCAGAACGAAATCACCGGGCGCCACGCGCACCTCGATCAGCAGGTCGCGTTTGCTTCCCAGTTTGATCAGGCTCGTTTCGTCGATGATGGTGACATAACCGGATTCTTCCGCTTTCACCGTGGTCTCGAGACGTTCGGCATCGAACTCGCCGCCATTGCCACTGGCCTTGGCAACCAGCGCATTCACCTGCCCCTCCAGTTGCTTCGAAATCGTCGCAACCTCCGCGTCGATCGTAACGCTGCGGGAAACGGAATGAACGAAATGAATGACCTGCAGCACCGAAACCACTGCCAGCGCAAAGGCCAGGGCAATCGACAATTCGGGGCGGAAATCCGGACCGGTGACGCGCAACACCGAGAGCGAGTACAAAAACGTGCCACCCAGGACCCCGGCCGTGACCTGGTTGACGCGGTCGCGGGAAAACCGTTGCAGCAGCCGGGGCGCGATATTGCCCGCAGCCAGCGTGAAGACGACCAGCATGATCGAGTAGGCAAGTCCGAGCGTGGTGATCGCCGCCGATGCAATGGTGCCCAAAAGCGATCTGGCAGTATCCGCTGAAATCGCCAGCCAGAACGGAACCGGATTGCCGATGACGCTGACCTGACTATCCACCCAAATCAAGGGTGCAGCCATCGCCCAGATCCCGAGGCAGATTCCTCCGGGAACTCCGAGCATTCCGTTCAGCGTGACGAGCGATTTCAGTTTTAGTTGGAGTTTCATTGCGCAACCTTTAAACCATCCCGGTGGAAGCGCTAGTGACAAAACTCTTCGGCGAGCGTGGTTCGCAAGCTTCCTGAACCCGCGGACTCGGCACCGGCCGGAACCGATTGACCGGCCGCGCATTCAATTGCGTATTCCCAATTATTGAAAACGGACGAAATTTTCCGATGCGCATGATGATACTGCTCAACAAGGATGGCGGAACGATCAGGGGAATGGAGCCGGAGGAATTCGGCGATCATGTAGCCAATGCCCTGGCCGGCGGCGAGGCAACCGTGCGTCTGGTTCATGGTCCCGAACTCATCGACACCCTCAATGAGGCGGAAGCAGACGAGGAGATCGGTACAATCGTTGCCGGTGGCGGCGACGGAACCATCTCGGCCGCTGCAGCCGCCTGTTTTCGATCCGGCAAGGTCCTCGGTGTCCTGCCGCTGGGAACTATGAACCTCTACGCACGCAGCATCGGGCTGCCCATGGATCCGCACGACGCCGTGGATGCCTTGGCGGCGGCTTCGCCCAAGAGTGTCGATATCGGCACAGTTAACGGCCGGCCGTTCATTCACCAGGTCTCGATCGGGCTGCATGAACAACTTGTGAGCCTGCGGTCCCGGCTCGACACCTCCACACGGTTTCGCAAGATGACCTCGACGCTCAAGGTGCTGGGCGATGTAATCAAGGATCCGCCCAGGTTTCCGGTCGAAACGGTCATTGGCGACAGCAGGCGCCAGTCAGTGGTGTCAGCGGTCTCGGTTTCCAACAATTTGTTCGGAAGCAGCCCCGTCCCCTTCGCCCCGGTCATCGATGCAGGGGTGCTGGGGGTTTACCTCGCAAAGGCCATCAGCTCTCCGCGGGTCCTGCGCATGACAATCGACGCGGCGCGCGGCGCACTGATGGCAAACCCCTATGTCGACGTCCAATCCGCTTCCAGCGTGACGCTTCGCTTTCCCAAAAGGCGGCGCCGTCGGCATGCAGCAATCGATGGTGAGATCGTTGATCTTGAAGAAGAACTCGAGTGCATCTGTCACGCAGGCGGGTTGCGGATTCTGGCCCCGGCCTCACCCGAACAGGGTGCCTGATCCCGGATCCGTATGGCGGGAACCAGACCGGTTGGCGCGCGTTGTCGTTTCGAAAAACGAAAGGACTTCCCATGACCAATCTGGACAAGACACGCAATGAGCCTATCCAACAGCTTTTTGAAAAGATCGATGACACCCATGCCGTGATGCTGGGGTTGAATCAGACCGGACACACGATGCAGCCGATGGCGCCCGAGGTCGACAAGGACCGCCGGACGATCTGGTTCTACGGAAAGCGCGATTCCGAGATGGGCGCGACAATCGTCAAATCGAAGTCGAGCAAGGCCCGCATGTGTGTCATCAGCCCCGACCATGATTACCATGCTTGTGTCACGGGCACGGTAACCGAAGACACGGATCCGGAAGTGGTCGAGAAATTCTGGTCGTCGGTGGTCAATGCCTGGTTCGATGAGGGCAAGAAGGACCCCAACCTGATCATGCTTCGCTTCGATGCCGACGAGGCCGACATCTGGGCGTCCTCCGGCAGCGCCGTACGTTTCGCGTGGGAGATCGCCATGGCCAACCTCAGCGGCGACGAACCTGATCTTGGCGTGAAGACCCATGTTGTCTTCCCGAAGGCGACGGGCAGCCTTGAGGCCGCACAATGATCCCGGCTGGGTTCCTCAAGGCGTGGGCGGCTTCGGCCGCCTTTTTCCTTGTGGTCGATGCCATCTGGCTCGGACTCGTCGCCAAGGGATTCTATCGGGATCAGCTGGGTGGCCTCATGGCCGACCAGGTCAATTTTCCTGTTGCAGCCGTTTTCTACGTCATGTTCTCCGCTGCAGCTGTCATCCTGGCGTCGGCGACAGCCCTGCGCACCGGCGGCACGGTACTCGATGCCGCCCTTTTGGGGGCGATCCTCGGGTTTGCGGCATACGGCACCTACGATTTCACCAATCTCGCAACATTGAAAAACTGGCCAGTCGCGGTCACCGCCGTCGATATTGTCTGGGGAACCGCTTTGACCTCCGCCGCATCCGCCGTCGGCTTCTCGGTTCTTCGTGCGGTTCAGGGTCAAGGCTGATGCGTAGGCGGAAGATGATGAAAGCCCACCGGCACATTCCCGCCACCTTCGACCCCGCGAGCAGGAGAAATCACCGCAACCGGCCGGGAACCAAACACACACTATCGCGTTTCTTCTGCAAGCGGGTGACAGGAAGAGCCAGCCGCCCGATTACGAATTTCATAGCAACCACTTAGAAAGGAAATCGCCATGAATTGGGATATTGTTGAAGGCAAATGGACTGAATACAAGGGCAAGGCGCAGGCACAGTGGGGCAAGCTCACTGAAGACGACATCGACCAGATCGAAGGTCGCCGCGACGAACTTGCCGGCAAGATCCAGACCCGTTACGGCAAAAGCCGGGACGAAGCCGAGCGTGAAATCGACAACTGGCTCGGCAACAGCTAAGGTCGGGCCTCAAGGCTCCAAAATCAGGGCCCGGTGGAGTACTCCACCGGGCCTTCCGCTGCCCAGGGATCCGTTAATGACATCGAGCAATAAAAGCGCAATCCCGGAAAATGCCAGCCCGCTGGTCCGACGTCTGGGCCGCACTGTCCTTCTGACCTCCGAGGAGGTCGACTATCTCGAAACGATGCAGGTCAACCAGGCCGAAATCGCCAAGGGCGACGAGTTCATCCATGACGGCGAGCCGATGCGGATCACCTTTCTCCTCCGCCGCGGATGGGTCATCCGATACAAGATCACGCCGGCAGGCCGGCGATTGATCATCGGCGTTTCCCTGCCCGGCGACTTTATCGGGCTCCATACGAGCTTCAGCCATCAGTCCATTTATTCCGCATCCGCTTTGAC
Source organism: Hoeflea sp. (assembly GCA_965230055.1). GTDB lineage: Bacteria > Pseudomonadota > Alphaproteobacteria > Rhizobiales > Rhizobiaceae > Hoeflea. Next base: position 295,482 of record OZ245939.1, read on the forward strand.
AAAAGTATCGCTGGCGCTGATCGAACCGGTCAGAATTCTTGAAATTCACCGGCGTTTCCCGGTTCTGGCATCGGGTCTCGATTGGATGACTGTACGCCATTCCAACATTCTCTCCGAACACAAGGTGTCGCTGGGCGCACGCTCAGCGGCTCAGCGCATTCTCCATTTCCTTCTGGAGCTCTGGACCCGTCTGGAGCAGGTCAGCCTTGCCAACTCCAAAGGCTTCGAGCTCGAGCTCACGCAGGAGCAGATCGCCGATTGCATGGGGTTGTCGACAGTTCACGTCAACCGGTCGATCAGCTATCTGACCAAGGAGAACCTGGTACGCATCGAGAAGGGGTTTGTCTCTTTCCCGCAAGTCAGCCGGTCCGTCAGCTTCGCGGATTTCGAGGAACGTTTCCTGATGGAATTCTCGGATGATTCGACCGGTAGGAGCGACGTTGCCGAGCGCGTTACCAAGAAATAGCTTCATATCCCCAATCCGTTTTGAGATGCCCCTTCGACCTGGTGCCGGCAGCCGTTGTGTCAGGCGATCATCGGCGATGATCATGGGCTCGGGTTAACCTGTTTAATAGACGCGCCCATGCATTGAACCTACCGTGGGCCAAGATTCACAGCCGTTCTTCGTGTCATTGCCTTGATGGTCAAAGTGGTGGATTTTAATGTTCCATGCCGCTTTTTCCGGTTTGTCCAGCATGCGAGACCGGCCTAGCGGACAAGGAACCGTACGTTTTTGACGAGTTTCAGATTGTTATATCGAATACAACCATTGCTGGTTTTTGTTGTCGTGGCCTTTGTCGGTCTGCTGACGGCCGCTGCATCGTGGCTGACGATCGAGGAAGCCAACCGGACGAGCTTCGAGGCCACCGCCCAGGAGGCGGTGCGACGGATTGGTGAACGTATTGAGAACCATATCCTTTTGCTTTCCTCGACAGAGGCGTTGTTCGAAACAACGGGTGAGATTCCGACGGCTCAACAGTTCAAGACCTTCGTCGCCCATCTTCAGGAGGCGGATCAGTTCGACGGCATACAGGGGATCGGTTTTGCACGCTATGTTCAGGCAGGTCCCTCTTCCAATGTAACGATCGCTGCTGAACTGGACCGGAATTATGGGATTTCACGCAGACCCTGGCCTGAAACCACCGAACAGAACCGAACGCCCATCGTCCTGATCGAGCCATCAACAGATCGCAACAGGAGAGCACGCGGCTTCGACATGTTTTCCGAACCAGTTCGCCGTGCCGCCATTCTCGCCGCGATGAACGAGGAACGAATGCGGGCCAGCGGTGCGGTCAGACTGGTACAGGAGAACGGCGATGAACAGCAGGCCGGTTTTCTGATCTACACACCCTTCTTTGCGGTCAATTCGGGGCGATTGCTCGGGTTCATCTACGCACCGTTCCGGATCACGAACCTGTTCGATTCGGCCCTCAACCGTGTGCCCGTTCTTCCAGCGCATGTCACTGCCTGGGACGGAAATCCTGCACCATCGTCATTGATCTACCAGTCGATCAATGAACCGAGCGTGGATGCAGAGACCTATTCCGTCGACTCGACGCTTGAGGTCGCAGGACGGACCTGGACCTTGACGGTAAAGCCGTCGGCAGCATATGCGCCCTCGGCTGATCAGACCCGGTCCATCATGCTCGCGATTGCGGGCCTGCTTCTTGCCTCGGCGCTTGCTGCTTCGTCGCGCGCCCAGCAGCATGCCATCGAAGTCGGCGAAGCCCTGCGTGAGGAATCCGATCGCGCGCTCTCGGACCGGGAACTTCTGCTGCAGGAGATGAAGCACCGGATCAAGAACATGATCGCCCGGGTCATGGCCATATCGCGGCAGACGGCGCGGAACTCGGACTCACTGGCTGATTTCAGTGAGTCCTTCGGCGCCAGATTGCATGCGATGGCGGCTTCCCAGGACCTGCTTGCAAGAACCTCCTGGCAGGGAGCAGATCTGCGGACCCTCCTTGTTCAGGAACTCAAACAGCTCTTCGGGGATGATTTCGACGAGAAAGGTCTCAACGGACCCGAAATCCACCTCAACGAAGCGGCCGCCCAGGCATTCGGCCTCGCCTTCCACGAACTGGCCACGAATGCGCTCAAATACGGCTCTGCCCGCTTCGATACCGGAAAGCTCGAAATCTCCTGGTTTATTCAGGACTTGTCCCATGAGGCTGAGCGCCTGGTTTTCAAGTGGTCGGAATACAGCGTGGAACCGCTTGAGGCGAACGAACCCGTTGCACCCGGCAAGCGAAACGGATTTGGCACCAGATTGCTCGACGCCACCATGCGGGTTGAACTCGGCGGATCGATTGAGACGGTGCTTAATGAGCATGGCATTGGGGTGACGATCAGCGTGCCGCACGACCGCGTGAAATCGACCGCATCAAGTCCCACTGAATCCCGCTCCAGGAACCGGAACTCCTGATCACCGCAGTGAAGTCCACGCTTTGCGACCGTCCCGCCGGGTTGGAGTTGAGAGGGCTACCCGCCGGAACCAAGTTCGTCTGCGCGCGTTTAGGAGTCTTTTAAAGGAATTGCGAAATGAAGTACGCCTTCAAGCGCGCCGAACCTCCGGTTGTTCGCGTAAAACCCGGCACCGGCATTGATGCGGGCCTGAATTCGCTGTCGCGGATCGCTCTCGTAGCCATCGGATTTGTAACCGTCTTCGCCGCGCTCGATCTTTCGCAATCACTTCTGGCGCCGTTGAGCCTTGCCTTCGTGACCGGATTGATGGCGTCCCCTGTCTCCAACAGGCTTGAGCAACTGATGCCAGCGCCGGTGGCCGCGGCACTGGTTGTCTTGTTGTTCTTGGCGTTTATCGCTTCGGTGATCACCCTGTTTTCGATGCCGCTGTCGATCTGGACGGACAGGCTTCCGGAGATCTGGCAGGAGATGCAACGCCACCTGCTGGATTGGCGCACAGTGTTCGACACGCTCGGCGGAGTGCAGGAGCAGATCCGCAGCATTTCCGGTGGCAAGGCTCAGATGACCGTCGATATCGCGGACACGTCCACGGTCGAGGAAATCGCCACGCTTGCACCTGCCATCGCGGCTCAGATCATCCTGTTCCTCGCAAGCCTCTATTTCTTCCTGGCCACGAGAAACAGGATCCGTCTGAGTATTCTGTCACTGTGCGTCACCCGCCGTACCCGGCTTCATACTGCGCGCATGTTTCGCGACGCGGAGTGGTTCGTTTCCCGCTATCTGCTGTCGATAACCGTCATCAATGCCGGCCTCGGTCTCGCGACCGCCGCAGCCATGTGGGCGCTTGGCGTTCCGCAGCCCTATCTTTGGGGGATGCTGGCGTTTCTTCTCAACTACGTGGTCTATATCGGCCCGGCGTTGATGGCCTTTATTCTCCTGGGCGTCGGACTTGCGACCTGGGATTACCCGCCAGCCATTTTCTTCCCGATGGCGTCCTTCCTCGCGCTCAACATGATCGAGGCGCAATTCGTCACCCCGAGCGTGATCGGGCGCTCGGTCACCCTCAATCCGTTTTTCGTGTTCCTTTCGCTGGCTTTCTGGATCTGGCTCTGGGGGCCGATAGGCGGGCTGCTGGCGGTACCGTTCCTGCTCATCGGTTACGCGGTACTGCGCAACACGAACGTGCTGACTTCGCGCTGAAGCAACGATCCAAAAAATTGTTGCCTCACCGGAACAATTGACAGCGAGCGGACGTTTTAGCTCCGTACACTCCGCCGGACCGACCCAGCGCTCTCACACACTCGGACCAGCCCGGCGGTCACCTTTCGATGAAAGAGGATTTTATCATGTTGAAGACACTTTTGGCCAGCACTGCGCTGACAGCACTCGTAGCATCTTCGGCAATGGCCGCAAGCCATTCCGAAAACAAGGAAATGCAGAACGACGCATCGATGCAGAACGAAGCAACGATGGAAAACGACGCGGACACGATGGGCGAAAACACGCTCTACTCGCAGGCCTCGCTGGCAAGCGACCTGATCGGGTCGGCCATTTACTCGTCTTCGGCTGAAGATGCTGACATGATCGGCGACGTCAACAACATCGTTATCGCTCCGAACGGCGAAGTCGCATCCGTCGTCGTGGGTGTCGGCGGTTTCCTCGGCATCGGTGAAAAGGATGTCGAAGTCGAGTATCGCACCATCGAGTGGGTTGATCGCGATGGCGAACGGTGGCTAATCGCCAACATGTCGCGCGAACAGCTCGAATCCGCTCCGGCCTTCAACTATGAAGAGGTTTACACCGAGGCACGCTCGGACGCCGTCAACCGCGACATGAACGAAGCCGGTGATCAGACGGCAGCAGTTGGCACCAACGAGATGGACGCTGCCGACCAGACCGCTGAACGCGTCGAAAACGGCGAAAGCGCTGTTGAAATGGCAGAAAACCAGACCACCGGTTTCGACCGTGAGTCGATGACGCGCGTGTCCACCGACCAGCTCAGCGCCGAGAACCTGATGGGTCAGCCGGTCTATTCGGCGGACAATGAAGATATTGGCGACATCAGCGATGTACTGTTGACCAGCGACAACCAGGTCGAAGCCTTCATCATCGACGTCGGCGGTTTCCTGGGCATGGGCGAGAAGCCGGTGGCCATCTCCCCGGAAAACCTGGACATCCGCTCGGATGAAACTGGTGAACTCGTGGTCTTCACCCCGCTGACCGAGACCGAGTTCGAAAATCACCAGGAATATTCGGAGGAAGAGTACGAAGCCAACGGTGGCGAGTCGGTCATCATGATCGTGCCAGCAGGCTAATCGCCCCTTCCGCTTGAAGAGACAAGCTGGGCCGCCGGATGTTTCCGGCGGCCCTCTTCTTTTTCATTCGGGAAAATTTGGAACCGAAGCCTCTCCCGCGCGTTTGTGTGGTGAATTTAAACACGAAGGAGATAAAAATGGCTGCCACAGGCAAATCCACATCCACCAATGGCAAGAATCCCGCGATCGACGACATTGCGGAACGCACTGACCGCATCAAGAAGGAGCTTGCGGCCCTCGGTGAAGCCTTGGCAGGTGCCGGTGCTGTTCAGGCAGGCGTTGCCCGCGAAGCGGCGGAGACCCGCGTTGACGACGTCATTCGCAGCGGTGAAAAACTCGTAGCCGACATGTCAAGGCAACTCTCCAGCGCCGAACAGCAGGTGACAACCACCGTTCGCGACAAGCCGATGCAGTCTCTCGGTGTCGCGGTTGCGGCAGGCTTCCTGGCGGCAATTCTGTTGCGCAGGTAACCGCCATGGCGTCGGCCCTCCCCTTTAGTTCGATCGTCTCGGCCTATGCGAATGCCAAGGCCCGCCAGTACAAGCGCGATGCAGCTTTCGGCGGGTTCATAGGATTGATGTTGGTGCTGGCAAGCCTGACACTGACGCTCGCCTTCGCGGCATTCGTTGCGGAGACCTACGGCATCGTCATAGGCCTGTTGGCTGCCGCCGGGGCGACCATCCTCTTAGCCCTTATAGGGCTCGCGATCAGGTCGTTCCTTCGAGCGCGCGAGAAGCGCCACCAGCGCGTCCTGAAGGCCAGCACGGCCTCGACGCTGGCAGCCTCCTCAGCTGCCGGGCTGATCGCCCAGAACAAGACCACGGCAATTGTCGCCGGCCTTGCCCTGGGCGCGCTCGCGGGGTCGGTCGTCCGCCCGGGACGTGACTGACATCCGAACGCTTCAGTCCCGCATTTCGGCCGGTCAGATCCGCAAAGTCATATCAACGCCAGACGCGTCCAGCCGGGCGCCCACGAGGGCCGAGAATGCGTCGGCGTGACCACAGATTCCAAGGAGCAAAGCAACAAATGAATGAACCACTCGAACCCGTCGAAGCACGGCAGGCGCGCCAGGGCAGGCCTGTGCTGATCATCCTGGCCGTGAGCATGGTGCTGGCGCTCATTGCTGCCGCTGTGCTGTGGGGCGCAATTGCAGACGAAGAGACGAGCGCGTTCACCGATACGGAGGCAGACGTGTCCGCAATCCAGTCCATAGCCCCTGATCAAGCTTCGACGAGTGTGGCGCGGCTGGAAGCTCACATCCAAGACACCCTTGCCTGATACATGATCGCCGGTCCTTCGGCATCGTATCTTGTTCAAACAAATCTGTAGCGAAATCGCACCCATCCGAAAGGAGAGCTGTCATGGGCAGTTCAGCCATCGCAAGTCTGACCCCGGAAACAACCCGGGATACCGTCAACACCGGTCTCGACGCGAAATACCGCAAGGAGATCTCTAAGGACCTCTCCGATATCCTCGCTGCCACCTATCGCCTGACGATCAAGAGCCACGTCTATCACTGGAACGTGGTCGGCCCGGTCTTCAAGCCGATTCATGACCTGACCGAAGAGCACTACAACGCCCTCTTCGGCGCGACCGACATCATTGCCGAGCGGATCCGAGCGTTGGGCTATCTCGCTCCGGTCAGCCTGGACGGGATGAAAAGCTTTGCCCCGGAAAAATCAGACATCGATCAGTCCTCTGCCCATGAAATGGTGCAGGATCTGATCGACGAGCACGAACAGGCATGCCGAGACGCCAGGAAGGCCGGCGAGAAGGCCGGCGACAATGGCGATCTGGTGACCGAAGACATGCTGACCGAGCGCCTTACATTCCATGAAAAGGCATGCTGGATGCTCCGCGCGATCATCGCCAGCTGACATTTGCATCGTCTTCGCGCGATTGCGCAAGCATTCAGAATGGCCCCTGACAGCTGGAGTTCAGCTTTCAGGGGCTTTTCTTATTCCAAGGCACGGTAATGTTTTTCCCGCAAACAGAACCGCGCTATTCGGTCGGCCTTTTGTCGCTCAGAAGATCTTCCTGAGTGCCCCGTGCCCGGTCCTCGGCGACCTGCTTCAGCACGACCTCGTCGGGGCTGACATCAATGTCGGCGGAATGCTCCCTGTGCGAAGGCGTTTTCGAATCCCGCACCGGCCCCGATGATTGAGGCGCCTGCTTCTCCGGCCGCTCGACCGCGGCAAGTCCGGGAATCCCCTCCACTTTCACCCGGTAGATAGGTTCCGGCAGGGAGAATCCCTTCTCCTCGAGCACGGATTTCACCGCGCTGATTGCGGCGCTGCGGGCCTTGAGGAAATCGGTCACCCGCTGATCCACCCAGCCCGTGAAGGAAAGCACGATGTTGGAATCGCCCACTTCCTCGATATAGGCCGACGCATGGGGGTCGTTCAGAATGAAATCGAGCTTCTGCAGGGTAGCGAGGCCGACCGTATAGGCATCGATGGGATCGTCATTGGCATCGACACCGAGCGAAAAGCTCAGGCGGCGCTGCGGATTGGTCGTATAATTGAGAATGACGCCCTTGAAGACATCCGCATTGGGAATTCGGAGGTGATTGCCATCGAGTGTCATCAGGATGGTGGCTCTTGAGGTCAGTCGCACCACGACGCCCTCGTACTGGTTGATCACCACGTGATCATTGGCCCTGAAGGGCTGCCTGAGGCTCAGCATGACGCTGGCAATGTAATTCTCGATCGTGTCCTTGACCGCAAAACCCACCGCAAGACCCACGAGGCCCGCCCCGCCTGCGGCAGCGCCAAAGAGCGCCATCGCGTCGAGTATGCTCAACGCCAGAAGAACACCTCCCACGACACCGACGATTCTGATCGACTGGGCAATCAGACGCGCAATGAAAGGGTTGGGCGCCACCCAGCGCCAGAACCGTCCCGCAGAAGCAATCAGGTGGCCGGCAAACGCCATCAGCAGCAAGGCCGCCAGTGCGATCAGGTAGAGCGGCCACGCCCTGCTCACCGTATCTATCGCATCTTCGGTACGTTCCAGCAGCGGATTGAGGTTTTCCTCTACGCTGAGGGTCCTGGCGATCTCGTCCTCGACCTCGACCGCCCCTTCGATCCTCTGCGCAAGCCGTATCGCCCGTTCGGCGCCGGCCTCGTTTGCCACCCGCCCGGAAAGAACTACGACGCCCTCACGCACCCAGACCGTGACCTGAGAAAGCGTATCGATTTCCTCGTAAATGGCCTTGAGCCGCTCACGGATCTCCGCATCGGTCTGGATTGTCTGCTCGCGGGAAATCGGCGCTGACGGCGCAGCACCGTTGCCATCCTGTGCCAAGGCAGGTGACGCGGCTGCAAGCCAGATCATCGCTCCCAGTGCAGCCCACACGCTTTTCATCATCGGCCCGGCCCTTGACTTGTCCCGTCGCCAAGTAAGCAGTGCCATGGGAAAAAGGCAATTGCCTTCCTGTGCCAGGCTCGAACCAAAGACAGGCCGATACCTTGCCGAAAGCTGGATCGGAAATCATGCTTCGCGAGTGCTCTATTCCGGGCTCTGACTATTCGGCCGGCTCGGCAATTCCGTCGGCTTCCTTTCGCTTGCCAAGGCCGACCTTCGCTTTGACGCGCTGCCACCATCCTGTAATCCGGCTCTCCTTGGAGCGGGTCACGATCATCAGCAGCGACGGGGTGACCACAAGCGTAAGCACGGTGGAGAACGCGAGCCCGAAAACGATGGCGCTTGAAAGCGAAATCCACCACTGGGTGGAAGGCGCACCATAGGTGGTCTCGTGCGCGAGCAGTTCGAGGTTGAAGCCAAAGGCAATCGGAAGCACGCCGAGAATGGCCGTGACCGCCGTCAGCACCACCGGGCGCGCACGCTCGCGGCAGGTCTCCAGAATGGCTTCCAGCTTGTCCATGTCCCGGTCGCGGCGCAGGTGGTCGTAGGTATCGATCAGAACGATGTTGTTGTTCACCACCACGCCCGCAAGCGCAATGATGCCGATGCCTGTCATCACGACACCGAAAGGCTGGCCCATGATCAGCAGCCCCAGGAACACGCCGATGGTTGACATCACAACGGCGGACAGAACGAGACCCACCGAGATGAAGCGGTTGAACTGGGCCAGAAGCACCACGAAGATCAGGAAGATGGCTGCCCCGAATGCCTTTGAAAGGAACTCGCCGGCAGCTCTTTGCTCTTCGTCTTCGCCCGCCAGTTTCCAGCGTATCCCGCTGGCTTCCAGGTTGGCCTGCTCCAATTCGGCGATGATGCCCTGACGCACCGCATCGGCCTGAAGGCCTTCGCTGATTCCGGCCTCGACGGTAATCGTCCGCACCCCGTCGATCCGGTTAAGCGTACCCACGCTGGGAGCCGGCTCGCGGCTTACGAAATTGGAGATCGGAACCGACCCTTGTGAAGTTTCGATCCTCAGATCATCCAGGGTCGACAGCGTGCGCCGGTCCTCGGGCAGACGTAGCCGGATATCGACTGCATCGTCGACGCCTGCCGGACGGTAATCGGTCAGCTTGAGGCCAGAGGTAACCAGTTGCACAACCGTGCCGACAGATGCGGGTCCGATCCCGTAGCGCGCGGCCTCCGAACGGTCGACCTTGATCTCCCAGTCCACGCCCGGTGGCGGCAGGCCATCCGAGATGTCGATCACGCCGGGCGTCTGCTCGAGTTGAGCCGCCACCTTGCGGGCAACTTCAGGCAGCCCGGACGGATCTGTGGCGGACAGCTGGATCTGAATGGCCTTGCCCGTGGGTGGCCCCCCCTCTGGCACACGGACCTCGATATCAACTCCGGGAAAGCCCGTCAGCTCGCGGCGGAAATCATCAAGGATCTCACCGGCCGGCTTGCGCTCGCGCCAGTCCACGAACTCGTACTGCAGGACACCGACGACGTCCTCGCCGACGTCGTTGCCGCCGCCTGACACATTGCCGACGCGGGTGTAGACATTCTTGAGACCAGGCCAGCCGATAACCCGTCGCTCGACCATGCGGACCGCGGCATCCTTTTCAGCCAGCGAGAGATTTCCCCGCGCATGAACATAGAGCAGACCGTACTCCGGCTCGACATCGGGGAAGAATTCGACCCCTGAACCATATTTGCCGTAGGCAACAGGCACAGCCACCAGCGCAGCCAGCGTAAAGAAGACGACGATAAAGGGATGCCGTACGGCACGCCCGACAAAGCGCATGTAAAGCCCGTCACGCTGGGGTCCGTCCTCGACGAGCGGCTTGGCGAACATCGCGCCCAACGTCGGCGTGAAGACGAGCGCGTAAAGCATCGAGGCCGATAGCGTCGCAATCAGCGTGATCGGCATATATTTCATGAACTCGCCGACGATACCGGGCCAGAAAAGGAGTGGCGAGAACGCGGCAACACGCGTGAGCGTCGCCGCGACAACCGGTCCCGCCATCCGTTTGGCGGCCAGCGAAAACGCTTCCCGCCGCTCCATGCCCTCGGTCATGCGTCGCTCGGCGAATTCGGTCACGATGATTGCGTCGTCGACAAGCATGCCCACAGCCAGGATCAGGCTGAACAGCACCACGATGTTGACCGTCAGCCCGGCGAGCGACAGGGCCAGAATGCCCATCAGGAATGAAGCAGGAATCGCAAATCCGATAAGCAGCGAGGCGCGGCCCGACAGCGCATAAAGTATGACGATGAAGACGAGGATGACCGCGGTCAGCACCGAGTTTTGCAGGTCGGCCAGCAATTGCCGGATAGATGTGGACTTGTCCTGGCTGAACCCGATTTCAGCCCCCTCTGGCAGCAGCGTCTTGAACTCGTTGGCAACGACTTTGACGGCATCGACCGTTTCGACCAGGTTCGCGCCGGTCCGCTTGGAGACCTCGATTGCAATCGCAGGCTTGCCATCGAGCCGCGTGATCGTTTCCGCGTCCTTGAATGTCGACCGGATCGTGGCGAGATCCCGTGCGCGGACGACGGCGTTCGGACCGGCGATGATCGGCAGGTTGGCCACATCCTCGACAGTCTCGATCAACAGCGGGACCTTGACCGCATAACGCCCTTCGTCGCCTTCCAGCGCACCGGCCGCAACAAGCGAGTTGGACGCATTGACCGCCGCAATCATCTGATCGAGCTGCATACCGTAGGACGAAAGCTTGACCGGATCGATGATCACTTCCACAAGGTCGTCCCGCGCACCCTGCAGTGACGCATCGAGAACCCCGGTGACTTCCTCGATCCGATCCCTCAACTCGCGGGCAGCCCGTGTCAGCGCCCGTTCCGGAACATCGCCTGCGAGCGTGACGACGAGTACCGGAAATTCGGAAATATTGACCTCGTTGACGGTGGGTTCGTCGGCCCCCTGGGGCAATTCCGCCTTGGCATCGGAGACCTTGTTGCGGACATCGTCGAGCGCCTTGGCCAGATCCGCACCCGCCATGAACTCGATGACCACGTTTCCGCCACCCTGATAGGCCGCCGAGCGCATCTCCTTGATGCCGGTGATCGATTTGAGCTTGGTCTCCATCGGCCTGAGCAGCAGCCGCTCCGAATCCTCCGGAGAGATCCCGGAATAACTCATCGAGACGTAGATGATCGGAATCTGGATGTCCGGTTCCGCTTCCTTCGGGATCGACATGTAGGACATCGTCCCCGCGACCACGAGGAACAGGAGCACAGCGATCGTCAGCCGTGCATTGCGGATTGCCAGATCGACGATGTTCATTGCACCGGACCGGAGGCTAATTCGTCCGTCGAGGCGACAAGGCCGTCATCCACCGGCACGGCGTTGACGGTTTCGCCCTCGCTGACCAGATCCTGGCCGGCGATGATTATCTTTGCATCCTCCGGGACACCGCCCAGGATCAGGCCTTCGGAAGAATCGTCGATCAGGTCGATTGCCACGAAGCCCACAGTGTTGTCGGCGCGCAGGATGCGCAGGCCCAAATCGCCGGCATCATCAAGAGTGACGACGGAACGCGGCAGCTTTACCGCCGTGACCGGCTCGGACTTGATCATGATTTCGGCAGTCATGCCTGCAGGTATCTCATTGTCGGGATTTGGAATCCTGACCTCGATCGGGAATGTCCGGGTGCCGGCCGTGGCCTCCCGGCTGATATGGCGCACCTCGCCGGTCACGACATCGCCGCTGATCAAACGGACGCCCGCCTCGCTGCCCACCTCGACATGTGCGATGTCGCGTTCGCTCACCTCTCCGCGAGCAACCACAGGATCAAGCTGCAGCAGAACGGCTGCGGGCTCGCCGGAGGGAAGCCAGCTGCCCTCCTCGACCATGACCTGATCGATAACGCCCGAAAACGGCGCCTCCACGGTCAGCCGTTCCAGATCCGCCTGAGCGGCCTCCAACTGGGAGCGCGCCGAAGCCAAAGCCGACCGCGCGGAATCGCGCTGGGTGGTCGGTGCAATGCCGCTTTCCACCAGCCGTTCGATGTTTTCCGCTTCCTTTTCGCGCTGATCGAGCAAAGCCGTCGCAGTCTCGACCATCGCCCGTTTCTCCGTGCCTTCGAGCACGAGGATAACGTCACCCGCGGCAACCCGATCGCCCTTCTCCACCTTGAGCTCTCCAAGGATGCCGGCGCTACGGGTCGCAAGCGTACTGCGCTTGTCCGGCGCTGTAACACCCGAGATCCGGATTATTCGGTTGTGATCGATGAAGTCCGGTTCGATGACGCCGACCGTCCGGGTGGTCGTGCTGGCTTCCGGTGCCTCCGTTTCAACTTCAGCTTGCGGCTGTTCGGCATCATCTGCAGCACTGCCGATCGAGGAGAACTCACCCGTCAGCACCCAGGCAGCTGAGACAGCGAAAACCACGAAAGCTGCTACTGTGTGGAACCTTGGCATAGCCATGTCGAACCTGCTTTTCTACCCAGTGGCAAACGGGGATCCGGTCGCAAACGAGCAAGCCGGTCGCGGTCTTTGCACCCGGCTCGGTCAATTTTTCTGGATGCTATATAGTGGCTGGACGTAAACAGAAAAAGACCGGTTGTGATGATTTGATTGATCGCGCGCGTTTCCCCGGGCACTGGAGGCTTTGGCGCAACACATGCTCACCCGATCCTGAAACCGGCCGAAGACGATTGTTTCCCGCAACTTACCCGAAAAAGACAACCGGAATGGAAACTCAGTCTGTCTCGTTGCTTCGCAGTCCGGTTTCTATCAACTCCACATTGCATTGACGGCAAATTTCCCGAATCTTTTCGTCGGGGCAGCGATCGGTCACAAAAGTGTCGACCTGCTCGAGATGACCGATTCGGACCGGCGCCATCCGTTCGAACTTGGTTGCATCGGCAACAAGCACCACCTGCCTGGCATTGGAAATGATGGCCTGGGCAACCTTCACTTCCCGAAAATCATAGTCCAGCAATGCGCCGTCCTGGTCGATTGCCGAAGCGCCGATAACAGCATAGTCGACCTTGAACTGCCGGATAAAATCGACCGCCGCCTCCCCGACGATGCCGCCATCGGTCGGGCGAACCACCCCGCCCGCGATCACCACCTCGAACTGCTCGAAGGGCCGCATCCGGTTGGCGACGTTGATGTTGTTGGTGATGATCATCAACGGCCCGTGCCGCAGCAAGGCCCGGCTGACGGCTTCGGTGGTCGTTCCGATATTGATGAACAACGAAGCGTTATCGGGAATGAGCGCCGCTGCAGCCGCCCCGATGGCGCTTTTCTCCTCCGCCGCGATCTTGCCGCGTTGCTCATACTCCATGTTCTGCATGCCGGACGGAACGATGGCCCCGCCATGTATCCGGGTCAGCAATTGCCGCTCGCAGAGATCGTTGAGATCCTTGCGGATCGTTTGCGGGGTTACCTCGAACCGGTTTGCCAGATCGTCGACCAGAACCCGGCCTTCCACCTTGGCAAGTTCGATAATCTCTGAGTGCCGGGGCGTAAGGAACATGAAATGTGCGACCGTCTTCCAGTGTGGCTTGCAGCATTATTGTAAGGTCAGGCGGGCGCCGCTCACAAGTGGATATCCTTCAAGCGCTGCGCGGGACAGGCGCGGTCTTCAGCTCTGCGCCGTGCGGCGCCGCAGGATATCGGCAAAAAACGACGCTGCATCATGGCGGCGCTCGGCCTCCCTCGAGATCAGGCCCACCGCCCCGAGGGTTGAGCCGGTGTCTATCGGCAAGGCGGCGAACTCTCCTGAGCTCAATTCCGCAGCAACAACGCCACGCGAAATGATCCAGATCGCTTCACTCGAGCGAAGAAACGCACGTCCGAAGCTGTCGGAGACCGTCTCGACCGGTTGAGTCGGGCGCGCCATGCCCTGTTCCAGCACCACACGCTCCACATAGGGATGGATGATGGAGCCCTCGGGCGGCACCAGCACAGGATACTTCGAAAGAATGTCGGCGCCGACCTGGCGCAGGCCTGCCAGCGGATGGCCGGACGAGACCACGAATACGACACGGTCCCTGTAAAGCGGTTCGAAGCGCAGACTCTCCATCATTTCAGGTGCCGGCATGCGGCCCATGACGAGATCGAGATCGCCCTTGCGCAACTGATCGAGCAACACACGGTTTTCACCGGTGATCACCCGGAGCGGGCTTTTGAGACCGGAGGCCAGGAAATCCGCAACCGCGCCGGGCATCACCGTTGCCGAAACGGTTGGCAAGGCACCGATCCTCACCGGCGGGCCCGAAGCGCTGGCAACATCGGCAAGCGCCGCAATGCCGCCCCGGACGGCGGCGAGCCCCGATCCCGCATGCGACAGAAAGACTTCGCCCTGATGCGACAGCCTGATGCCCCTGCCTTCGCGTTCGATCAGCGGGCTTCCGACAATCTCCTCAAGCTCCCGGATCGTTCGCGTCACCGCGGGTTGTGTCAGGGACAAGGTGATCGCAGCCCGCCCGACGCTCTTCTGACGGGCGACTTCGACAAAGGCTTCCAGGTGGCGGATCTTGATACGGCGCGATATATCCATAGCAGTATTGCTATCATTTAAGCTCCCAAAAATCATTATTCATTTCGAAATCAATATGCATAATTCATCCCGACATTGCAAAAGCAGAGGAAAACCCCATGGCGAATTTCCTGCCGCTGTCCGAGGCGGTCGCGCAGAACCTCAAATCCGGCGACATGGTGGCCTTCGAGGGCTTCACCCATCTCATTCCCCATGCAAGTGCCCACGAGGCGATCCGCCAGGATGTAAGGGATCTGACACTTGTGCGCATGACGCCCGATGTAATCTACGATCAGCTGATCGGCATGGGTGCCGTTCGCAAGCTGATCTTCTCCTACGCGGGCAATCCGGGCGTCGGGCTTCTGCGCAGACTGCGCGATGCGGTCGAGAACGGCTGGCCGCACCGCATCGAAATCGAGGAACACTCCCACGCCGCCATGGCCAATGCCTACGAGGCGGGAGCCGCCGGGCTGCCTTTCGCGATGTTCAGGGGCTACAAGGGGGCCGAACTCGCCCGCGTCAACCCGAATATCCGCAAGATCACATGCCCGTTCACCGGCGAAGAACTGGCGGCTGTCCCGGCGATTCGTCCGGACGTGACATTCATTCACGCCCAGAAAGCCGATCGGAAGGGCAACGTTCTCATCGAGGGCATCGTCGGCGTGCAGAAGGAAGCGGTACTGGCCGCCAAACGCGCGGTGGTAACCGTTGAGGAAGTGGTGGACGACCTCCACGCCCATCCAAACGCCTGCGTGCTTCCGTCATGGACGGTGAGCGCGATCGCCGTCGTGCCGGGTGGCGCCCACCCGTCTTATGCGCATGGCTACTATCCGCGCGACAATGCAAGTTACATTGCCTGGGACAAGATTGCCGCGGACCGGGAGACCTTTCTCGCCTGGATGAAACAGAACGTGCTCGACGCCTCGCCGGAGGATTTTGCGGCACGCACCGAACATTTGAGGAGCGCGGCATGAGCGAACTCGATTTCACGCCCGACGAAATGATGACCATCGCAGCGGCAAGGGCGCTCAAGAACACGGATGTTTGTTTTGTCGGGATCGGCGCGCCATCGGCCGCGTGCAACATCGCCCGGCTCACCCACGCGCCGGACGTCACATTGATCTATGAAAGCGGAACCATCGGCACGGCGCCCAACGTTTTGCCATTGTCGATCGGCGACGGCGAATTGTCCGATACGGCCGTGACCACGGTGTCGGTGCCCGAAATGTTCCGCTACTGGCTGCAGGGCGGACGCGTCACCGTCGGCTTCCTCGGCGCAGCCCAGATCGACCGGTTCGGAAACATCAACACCACCGTGATCGGAGACTATGACAGCCCGAAAACCCGGCTGCCCGGCGGCGGGGGAGCTCCCGAAATCGCCTCGTCATGCGGCGAAATCTTCATCACGCTCAAGCAATCGAAACGCTCCATGGTCGATAAGATCGACTTCTTCACGAGCTTCGGTCATGGCGAAGGCGGCGACCATCGCAAGCGCCTGGGCCTGACCACCAAGGGTCCGACTCTGATGGTGACCGATCTTGCGGTGTGGAAACCGGATCCGGCCACCTTCGAATTCACGGTCGTCTCATTGCATCCCGGCGTCACCCGGGACATGGTTCAGGAAACCTGCGGATGGGAGGTTCGCTTCGCAACGGATATCGTCGAGACCGCCGCCCCCACCGAGACCGAACTGACCACCCTTCGCGATCTCAGAGCCAGAACCAAAGCCGCTCATTCCGGCACCAACAAGACTGATGCGCCCACCGAAAGCGGCGCCAAAAAGGGAGACGCCGCCTGATGGCCGAGGCATTCATCTGCGATTACATCCGCACCCCCATCGGCCGCTTCGGCGGCGCGCTTTCTCCGGTCCGCGCGGATGATCTGGGCGCAGCTCCCATCCGGGCGCTTGTCGAGCGCAACACCAAGGTCGACTGGGAGGCGGTCGACGAGGTCTATTACGGCTGCGCCAACCAGGCCGGGGAAGACAACCGGAACGTGGCACGCATGTCACTGCTTCTTGCCGGTCTTCCCGTCACGGTGCCGGGCACAACTCTGAACAGGCTTTGCGGTTCCGGCATGGATGCGGTGCTGGCCGCTTCGCGGGTCATCCGTTCCGGCGAGGCCGATCTCGTGATTGCCGGCGGTGTGGAAAGCATGTCTCGCGCACCTTTCGTGATGCCAAAGGCCGAGACAGCATTTTCCCGCTCCGCCGAAATCTACGACACAACGATCGGCTGGCGGTTCGTCAACCGCGCTCTCAAGGCCCAGTACGGCATCGACTCGATGCCAGAAACCGGCGAGAACGTCGCCGAGGATTTCAATGTCAACCGCGCCGACCAGGACGCATTCGCGCTTGCAAGTCAGACCCGCGCTGCCGCAGCACAGGCTTCCGGCCGCCTGGCGAAGGAAATCGTCGCCGTGGAAATTCCGCGCCGCAAGGGCGATCCGGTTGTTGTCGACACCGACGAGCATCCCCGCCCCGGAACCACTGCCGAACAACTTGCAAAACTGCCCACGCCCTTCCGCGAGGGCGGAAGCGTGACGGCCGGCAACGCCTCGGGCGTCAATGATGGCGCTGGCGCACTGATCGTTGCTAGTGAAGCGGCCGCAAAGAAGCATGGCCTGACGCCCATCGCCCGTGTCATGGGCGGCGCAACCGCAGGTGTCGAACCTCGCATCATGGGTATCGGCCCGGCACCGGCCACCCAAAAGCTGTGCCGGCGCCTCGGGCTCAAGCCCTCGGATTTCGGCGTCATCGAGCTCAACGAAGCCTTTGCGAGCCAGGGCATTGCGGTTTTGCGCGAGCTCGGTCTCGACCCTTCCGCCCCGCACATCAATCCGAATGGCGGGGCGATCGCGCTCGGTCATCCGCTCGGCATGACGGGCGCCCGGATCACCGGCACCGCGGCCCTTGAACTGGGCATACGCAACGAAAAGCTGGCGCTTGCCACCATGTGCGTGGGTGTTGGTCAGGGCATCGCAATCGCGCTTGAGCGGGTCTGACATGCCGAACGGGCAATCCGACTGGATCAAGGCGCTGACCGGGGATCCGGAGATCGCCGCCCTGTTCAGTGATCGTGCCCAGTTCGACAGCTTTGCGCGGTTCGAATGCGCCCTGATCTCGGGCCTCGCCAAGGCAGGTCTGCTCGGACCTGTTGCCGCATCGGGTCTTGAGCGAAGCATCCTTGAGTTCAAGCCCGATGCAGAGCGGATAACCCGGGCCGCGATCACCGACGGGGTCCCGGTGCCGGAATATGTCCGGCAACTTCGGCACAGCATGTCGGGCGCGGGGAGCGACCTCCTTCATCATGGGGCAACGAGCCAGGATCTTACCGACACGGCAATCGTGGAAGCGCTGCTAAAGGTCATCGATATCGTGTCCGAACGGCTCGATCTGCTGATCGCGGATCTCGATGCGGTTGAGGCCCGCGACGGTCACAGGCCGCTCAAGGCCATCACGCGCATGCAGGAAGCGCTCGACATCCGGGCGTCGGACCGGATCCGCATCTGGCGCGATCCCCTCAGTGCGCTTTCGGATCGGGTGCCGGCGCTCCGCCTTGAAACGGGCAAGCTGCAATTCGGTGGTGCGGTCGGCGACCTGCAAGCGCTGGGCGGAAACGCGGAAACAGTTGCCGTCACGATTGCAGGCAAACTTGGCCTCGACTGGCCCGGCCGCGGGTGGCACACCTCACGCCGCCCGTTTCTGGCCTGTGCCGGCTGGTTGACCGAGCTGAGCGCTGTGCTCGGCAAGATCGGGCAGGATATGGGCATGATGGCACTCCGCGGTTCAATGGATATCGCGTTCACCGGCGGCGGCAGTTCGTCCGCCATGCCGCACAAGCAGAACCCCGTTGCGGCTGAACGACTGGTGGCGCTTGGGCGGTTCAACACCTCGCTGATGAGCGCCATGCATCACGCCCAGATGCACGAGATGGAACGATCGGGCGCTGCAATGACACTGGAATGGATGGTCCTGCCGCAAATCTGCGAAACGGCAGGAAGCGGCCTTGTTGCCGGTCGAGAGCTTGTCAGGTCCGTCACCCGGATCGGCGAAGATACCTGAAGCCGGACACCTGGCTAATAGGGCTTGAAACAACCGCCAGGACCGCCAAGTGGGGCGAGCAGGACAACAAATCCGGTGCGCCGACGGGCAGTCTCCGGTCCCTGCCTTACTCACGCCGGTTTTATTCAGCTTACATTCACCATGAATCCGCAATCCTATGTGCACAGTTCATTTATTGACACAGGTACCCGCTATGTCGACCCGATCCATTCTCCGCCTGACTGCAGTTCTCCTGTCCTTTTCGGTCGTTGCACCCTCTTCCAGTCATGCCGCCCCGCGCGACGATCAGCGCATGGTGTTGGTCACCACCGACGGACGACTGATGCAAGACATTCCGGAAGCCGGTTCCGTGCGCGTGGTTGTGGACAATCAGGGCCGGCGGCTGCTGATCGACCGCTGGGACATGGTGATCGGTTTCGAGATGCCGCTATGGCAGTACCGGCAGCAGCAGGGGCTCGCCTCTCCCGGAACCGAACGAAGCCGGCGGTTTGATCGCGACAGGGCCGGCTGGGACGATCCTCTTTTGGAAGACGACCCTCTTTGGGAGGATGACTTCGGCGGTGACGCGTTCCCTGCCGCGCCGCCCCCGCCCCGCAACCGGGATTGGAGGCGCGACCGCGACAGGTTCGCCAATGCGGAACCCGAAGCCACGATCGAGCGGCGCGATCTCAATCCGATGACCGGCACGGTTCCCGGCCGCGACGACGGGTCTTCCATCATTCGCCTGCCGCGGGAGAATTCGCAGCAACCGCCCGTGGCCGAACCTGCACAGCCCGCGAAGCCTGCCGCAACACCCGAGGCGCCAAAGGCGCCGAAACTGAGCAAGGCACAGGTCGCGGCCCTGCAGGTCTATCTCGATCGCAACGGTTTTTCACCGGGCGTGATCGACGGCCGGATGGGGTCGAATGTCCGAAAGGCCCTCGACGCCTGGCGCGAAGCAAGCGGCGAAACAATTGATCCTGCCGATACGGACATGATTATCGGACGGCTGGCTGCGATGGGCGGGCTTGCCTTTACCACCTACACCATCACCGCCGAGGACGCTGCGGGCCCTTTCATTGCTTCGGTTCCGACCGATTATGCAGAAAAGGCGCGGCTCGACAGGTTGTCCTTCACCTCGACGCGCGAAATGCTGGCCGAGCGTTTCCACATGGACGAGGACTACCTTCAGGAACTCAATCCCGAGGTCGATTTCAGCAGGCCGGGTGTGGAAATCAAGGTTGTCGATACTGGTCCGCGGAAGAAAGGCGAAGTCTCCCGCATCGTTGCCGACAAGGGCCGCAAGCAGATCCGCGCCTACGGCAAGGACGGCAGGCTTGTTGTCGCCTATCCGGCAACCATCGGATCGTCTTCCACACCATCGCCCTCTGGAGAGGTTACAATCGAGCGTATCGCCCGCAATCCCGGTTACACCTACAACCCGAAGATCAATTTCAAACAGGGCGACAACGACAAGATCCTCCAGGTGCCGCCTGGACCGAACGGACCTGTCGGCTCGATCTGGATCGCGCTGTCCAAGCCGACCTACGGCATTCACGGCACACCCGAGCCGTCGAAGATCGGCAAGACCAGCTCCAACGGCTGCGTCCGGCTGACCAATTGGGACGCGGAGGAACTGGCCGGCATGGTGGCGCCGGGAGTCACGGTCAGCTTCATCGAATGAGGCTGGGGACGGCCTAGCTCAATGTCCGGCGTACGGCATCGTGCCAGCCCTTGAGCTTGGCCTTTCGGGTCTTCTCGTCCATCTTAGGCTTGAAAGTGGTCTCCCGCGCCCAAGCCTTGGCGAAGGCCTTCTGCTTGGGCCATACGCCCGCGCGCTGTCCGGCAAGCCATGCAGCGCCCAGCGCCGTGGTCTCAAGGATCACGGGCCGGTCCACCGGCGCATCGAGAATGTCGGCCAGACGCTGCATGGTCCAGTCCGAGGCCACCATGCCGCCATCCACTCTCAAGACCGTATCGCCGTTTGCCCCTTTCCAGTCCTTGTGCATGGCATCGAGCAGGTCGCGGGTCTGGTAGCAGACGGCTTCAAGCGCCGCACGGGCGAACTCGGCCGGTCCCGTGTTCCGGGTCATGCCGTATATCGCGCCCCGCGCATCCGCATCCCAGTGCGGCGCGCCAAGGCCCGTAAAGGCCGGCACCAGATAGACGTCCTGGGTGGGATCGGCCGCGGCAGCCAGTTCCCCGCTGTGTTCCGCCTTCTTGATGATCTTGATCCCGTCGCGCAGCCATTGGACCGCAGCACCCGCGATAAAGATCGACCCTTCAAGCGCATAGGTCGTCTTGCCGTCGAGGCGATAGGCAATCGTGGTCAGCAGGCGGTTCTTGGACCGGACGAGATCCTGGCCGGTATTGAGCAGCGCAAAGCAGCCGGTTCCGTAGGTTGACTTGAACATGCCGGGCTCGAAGCAAGCCTGGCCGATGGTGGCTGCCTGCTGATCGCCGGCAACGCCCAGGATCGGGATTTCGGCGCCGAACAGTTTCGTTTCCGTGATGCCGAAGTCGGCGGCGCAATCCTTCACCTCGGGCAGCATCTCAACCGGGACCTTCAGCGTTTGCAGAAGATCGCTGTCCCAATCCTCGGACGAGATGTTGAACATCAGCGTCCGCGAGGCGTTGGTGACATCGGTGACGAATGATTTCCCGCCCGTCAGACGCCAGATCAGGAATGTGTCGATGGTTCCGAAGCACAGTTCGCCACGCGCGGCCCTGGCGCGGGATCCCTTCACGTTCGACAGTATCCAGGAGAGCTTGGTGCCGGAAAAATAGGGATCGAGCAGCAAGCCGGTTTTCTTGGTGAAGGTCTTTTCAAGCCCCTGGCGCTTGAGCTTTTCACAGAAGGATGCAGTGCGCCTGTCCTGCCAGACGATGGCATTGTGGATCGGCTTTCCGGTGTCGCGCTCCCACACCACCACCGTCTCACGCTGGTTGGTGATCCCGATCCCGGCAAGATCGGACGCCGTGATCCCGGCTTTTTTCAAAGCCTGCCGCACCGTGGCGACAACACTCTTCCAGATTTCTTCGGGATCGTGCTCGACCCAGCCCGACTGCGGGTAGAACTGGGTGAATTCCTTCTGCCCGACACCGGCAATCTGCATGTTCTGATCGAACACGATTGCCCGGCTCGAGGTGGTCCCTTGGTCAATCGCCAGAATGTATCCCGTCATGCTGTCCTCCCTGCGTGCCGCCATTTGAACCGAATTCGGCGGTCACGAAAACCCTTCGCCGCTCCGTGGCCGGATCAGGCGGCGCTTTTGCCCGACATATAGGCCTGCAGCGCCTCTGCCTGGGACGCATCGAGCCGCA
This sequence comes from Hoeflea sp., assembly GCA_965230055.1. Lineage (GTDB taxonomy): Bacteria > Pseudomonadota > Alphaproteobacteria > Rhizobiales > Rhizobiaceae > Hoeflea. The sequence continues at coordinate 317,461 of OZ245939.1, forward strand.
AGCCACGCTTCGTCCTGCGCCAAAGCACGTCGTCGGCTTCCCGGGCCCATTCATGCGCCATGAGATAGTCGACCTCGGCCGCAAACAGCCCGTAGCCGAAATCCTGCCCCAGTTCCTCCACACTCCCTGCATCGCCCAGAAGCACCCGCGCGCGCGTTCCGTAATGCCGCACGTAACGCCGTGCCTGCCTTTCCGATAGGAACGGGTAATCCTTCATCAATCGGTCCACCTCCGCTTCAAAACCGTCGACAGCGAAATCGCCTCCGGGAAGTGAAGCCCGATGGGTCCATGCGCCGGACTTCTTGCCGAGCCTGTCCTCGACCTGCTCCATCATCGATTCGGCGAGCCTGCGGAAGGTGGTGATCTTGCCGCCGAAGATGTTGATCAACGGCGCGCCCCTGGCCGTATCCGGCTTGATAACATAGTCGCGCGTCGCTTCCTGGGCGGCGCTTGCGCCATCGTCATAGAGCGGGCGCACGCCGGAATAGGTCCAGACGATCGATGAACGCTCCACCGGCTTTTCGAAATACTCGCTTGCCGCCGCGCACAGGTATTCGATTTCCGGATCGGTGATCGCGACATTCTTCGGATCCCCCTCGAAATCCTGGTCTGTGGTGCCGATCAGCGTGAAATCCTCCTCGTAGGGCAAGGCGAAGATGATCCTGCCGTCGGAGTTCTGGAAGATGTATGCCCGGTCGTGGTCGTGCAGTTTCGGAACCACGATATGGCTGCCCTGCACTAGCCGCACATTCTGCGCGTCGTTGCGGCCGACCACGCGGGTCAGGATCCGGTCGACCCAGGGTCCGCCGGCATTGACGATCAGCCGCGCGCGAACGGTTTCCTGCTGTCCGCTGGTCCGGTCCAAAAAGGTGACTTCCCAGATGTCGTCGCGCCGCTCGGCGCCGATGACTTCCGTTCGGGTGCGGATCTCGGCGCCCCGGTCTGCCGCATCGCGCGCATTGAGCACCACCAGCCGCGCATCGTTGACCCAGCAATCGGAATACTCGAAGCCTTTCTTGAACTCGGGCTTCAGCGGCTTGCCCACCTCAGAGTTGCGCAGATCGACCGTCGTGGTCGTGGGCAAGAGTTTCCGCTTGCCGATATGGTCATAGAGAAAAAGTCCCAGCCGCAACATCCAGGCCGGCCTCAGACCGCTGTGGTGCGGCAGCACGAACCGCATCGGCCAGATGATGTGCGGCGCATTGGCCAGCAGCACCTCGCGCTCGCCCAACGCCTCGCGCACCAGCCGAAACTCGTAATATTCGAGGTAGCGCAGCCCGCCATGGACGAGTTTCGACGACCAGGACGAGGTGCCGGAAGCAAGATCGTACATCTCCGCCAGAAACACGGAGTAGCCGCGGCCGACCGCATCCCTGGCTATTCCGCATCCGTTGACGCCACCGCCGATGACGAAAACATCATATATCCTGTTCTCGGGCATTGGCTTCTCCGCCTCCGGGATATCGCATCGGGTTCACTAAAACGAACCCAATCCGAATGTCAAAAGAAAACAAACGAAAGCCCGTCAAACCTCGTCCAGGGTCTTGGGCGCTACAGCACGGCCTCCGCGATCGCCAGCCAGAGCCCGGTCGTCAGCGCGGCAAGCGCCGTGCCGATGGTCATCGAGGTCGCGGCGAGCCGCTGGCCGGTCCCGAGCCTGTTGGCGATCAGCCAGGAATTCACCCCGGCCGGCAGCGACGCCGCGGCGACGGCAATCTTCGCTTGGAACTCGGGCAAGCCCAGAAGCAGCGCCATGAGAAGGGCAACGGCCGGCATGATCAAAAGTTTCAGGGCGACCAGCGACAGCGCCTGGCGCACCTGGCCGCGAATGCCGTAGCCGAACAGCGACACGCCCATGGCAAACAGCGCGACCGGACCGGCCACACCGGCAAGGCTCGCGATCACGCGGTCCAAAACGCCAGGGATTGTCAGCCCAGACAGGCGCATCGCGCTGCCCCCGAGAATGCCGATGATCAGGGGATTGGAGAACAGCTGCTTCAAAAAGCCAAGGACCAGGTCGGACACGCTTTCGGACTTCTCCGCAGCCCCGTCCCGGCGCAGCGCCCATTGATAGAGGATGATCGACGCCGCCATCATGATCGGCAGGTGGATTGAAACGATCTGCGCCAGCGCCGCCAGGCCGTCGTCGCCGTAGAGCCCGGTCATGAACGGAACGCCGACGAGCACGAGATTGGAGAAGCCTGCGGTGACCCCGGCCACGACCCCCGACCGTGCATCGCGGCCGAAACCGGCGCGGATCACCAGGTGCGCGGTCGTCCAGGTGATCAGGATGGCCGTGAAATAGGTCACCCACAGCATCCAGGGCGCGCCATGATCGAAGCTCGCGGTCGCAAGCGTGCGGAACAGCAGGAGCGGTACGGCAATGGTGAAGACGAAATCCGCCAGACCGTCGCCTGTTTCGGCCCGGATCAGCCGCACCCGGGCGGCGGCAAAGCCGATGGCAATCAGCGCAAAGACGACGAGAATGGTTTCGATAAATGGGGGCAAAAAGGCGGGACTCGGAAAGGACTCGGTTGGGCGGCGTGACCCTGTTCATAAACGGTGCGGGCTATCGCGCAAAGAGATGCACCAAAATCCCGGCGAGGCTGCCCCGCCGCTCACGGCTCCGGCGGCTGCAGCGGAAATTGTCTGGCGATTTTCTCCTGCTCGGCGAAATCATAGCCATATCGATCGCACAGTTCTCGCGCCTCCGCCCGCCGCGCATCCCGATTGTCCCCCGCCCGCGCCAGCGTCGTAAGGCAGGAGATCAACCAACCAGCGGCAGCGCGCGTGTACGGGTGCTGCGGCTGAGCGGCAAAGACCGATTGCCGGATTCCCAAAGCCTCGCGCAGCAGCGGTTCGGCGCTGTTGGCGCCACCGGACTTTAGCCAGTAGGTGCCGGTGTTCACCAGGCTGGTTCCAAGATTCGCGTCGCTGGGCTCTAGAACCCGGCGAAGAATGCCCAGCGCCGTAGCTGAAAGCCGCGCCGCCGCCGCCATGCGGCCTTGAAAACTGCGGGCATTTGCCAGATTGTTCAACGCCCGCGCCGTGTCCTCGCTGTCGCGCCCGGCCAGCCGTCGGTACAGCGCCAGAGCCTGTTGATGACGTCTGAGCGACCGCACCAGCGCCGTCGCGTCTTCGCCCCGAGCCTGGGCCAAGAGCACACGACCATGCAGATCATAGATTCCCGCCAGATCCAAGCTTTCGGGAAGGTGCGTTTGGCCAAGATCCACGGCACGGGCGAGCTGCGCTTCGGCTTCTGGAAGTTCTCCGGCCCGCATCAACGCAAGGCCAAGATTGGCAAAGCCGACGGCGATATCACGGTGCGCCTCCGGCACCCGTTTTTGTCTAAGCGCCAAGAAGGCGCGCGCCATCTCCAGCCCGCCGAGGAAATCGGCGATCTTGTCGAGATAGACCGCCGACTGGTTGAACAGAAACTCCATCGCCCCGGTTTCCGGCGCCGCGCCGCTGGCCCACAGCGCCCGCACATGCGGTGTCAGCCGGGCGCAAAGCGGCCACTCTTTCGAATTGTTGACGTCTCGCTGCGCCCCACCAGGATAAACCGCCGCCAGCAGCGCCGCCGCGGCCCTGGCCGTGTCCTCGTCATCACGCTCCGCCTGCAAATGCCTCAGCGCCGCCGCCGTCATCCGGTGCATTGGCCAGTGTCCTTCGCCGCTTTCCATCAGCGACCGCGATGTCAGCTCGGCAAACCCTGCCCTCACCCGGCCCGGGTCTGCCGCCAGCGACTGAATTGTCTCCGGGATTTCTTCACGCCGCTTTTCCCAGCGCCATCCATCCGGGGCCTCGGTCAGTAGCGCCGGCTCCAGCCCGTCCGCCGCCCACCAGGCGCAAAGATTGGCGACGATCCGTGCGTCTTCGGACAATTGATCATAAGAAAGCTGCACAGCGCCGAGTACCGAGGTCGGATAGTCCTCGTTGGCTGGCGCATGGCCGAGAATCTCGCTGAGCCGCTCCCGGTAGGCGGCAAAGCCCTCGCCGGTGGATCTGATCAGGCTGCCCGCCACCACCAGCGCCAGCGGTAAACCGCCGAGCTCCTCGGCCAGTTCACGGGCCTCTGCGGCACCCTCCTTGCGCCCGGCTTCTTCCATCAGCAATGTAACGGCAGGCGAGGTTTCGGTGCCGAAGTCGAGCCTTTCCAGCGGCATCACCTCGAAGCCGGGCCAGCCCTCGCCCTGACGCGTGGTGACAATCAGATGCGCACCCTTGGGCGGCGACAGACCCTTGAGATCGGCATAGGCCTCGACATTGTCATAGATGAACAGCCAGGACTGGCCGCTGGCGGCGATGGCGTCAATAACCTCTTGCGCATCCGCCAATTTAGGGGCTTTCACGCGGTCCAGACCGAGAAGGTGGCGCAACCGCACCAGCCCCCCGATGATCCCCTGCCGCGTGAGCGCCTCGACCCAGATCACCCCGTCATAATCGCCGCCATGCACCTCCGCATAGCGCCGCGCCAGCGTCGATTTGCCCAGACCGCCCTGGCCGCGTAGCACCGCACCGGAATTTGTCAGGGCGACTGCACTGTCGTCAGCCGCGATCAGCCTGGAGCGCAGCTCCGCCACCGCCTCGTCCCTGCCGACAACCGCACGGCCCGCCGGGAGGTTGATAAACCCTGCTTTCGCTGGTGGCGGCGGTTCTTGGTGCTGTTGAACTGCATTCACAATATGCACAGGAAGTGGTTCCTGCGGCTTTTTCTTGAAATAGCGGAAAACTCCAAAGAAGCCGGATACAAGCTTCTGCAGTATGCCGGTTGCAAACAAAATTGCCGCCAATGCGAAAGCGCCTACTGTTGCCAGCGTCTCTGCCGCCTGGATCCCGATCACCGTATCGATCCAATGCAAAATCGACGTTGCAGCCGCCTTCAGGCTTTCTAGCATTGATGTCCCCGCAACCCTGTTCTTGCCAAACCTAGCTGCACCACCCTTGGTTGCCAACGGGTATTCGCTGCTGTTCAGGCGCCGCGGCCATTCTCCCCCCTTGCGGGGGAGATGTCGGTGAAACCGACAGAGGGGGGTATTGTTGGGCTTGGTTTGATGCGCCGGTGGACGGAGCGGCATCGCCCCCTCTGTCACGTCGTGACATTTCCCCCTTGCGGGAGAGACCGGTCATCGCCCCATCAAAACTCTTGCCCGCTTGAAGCCGTGCCCCATTGCGATTAGGGATTTCGGGCCATTGACCGAGGATCGAAACCGCCATGCCCGCTTTCCCGCGCTTCACGCCGCTCGCTGAATCCCTGCCGCCCACGGTGCCCTTTGTCGGGCCCGAAACCCAGGAACGTGCCCGGGGCGAAAGTTTCCGCGCCCGGCTCGGCGCAAATGAGAGCGGCTTCGGCCCCTCGCCCGCCGTCATCGACGCCATCGCCCGGGAAGCTCCCTTGAGCTGGCGCTACGGCGACCCCGAAAACCATGATCTGAGAACAGCACTCGGCGCCCATCTCGGCCTCTCGCCCGAGGCCGTCGTGGTCGGCGAAGGCATTGACGGGCTGCTCGGCCTGATGGTCCGGCTGATCGTCGAACCGGGCACGCCGGTGGTGACCTCGCTCGGCGCCTACCCGACCTTCAATTTCCATGTCGCCGGCTTCGGCGGGCGGCTGGTCACCGTTCCCTATCGTGACGACCGCGAGGATCTCGAAGCGCTGACCGAGGCCGCCGCGCGCGAGGATGCGCCGCTGGTCTATCTCTCCAATCCCGACAACCCGATGGGCACCTGGCATTCGGCCGATGACATCGTGGCCTTCGCAAAGTCCCTGCCGGAAACCACGATGCTGGCCCTGGACGAGGCCTATTGCGAGACCGCGCCCGCGGATTCGATCCCGGCGGTTTCCGCCCTTGCCCGGATGCCCAACGTGGTGCGCTTCCGCACCTTCTCGAAAGCCTACGGGCTGGCCGGCCAGCGCGTGGGCTATGTCTTCGGCAATCGGGAAACCGTGTCGCGCTTTCACAGGGTGCGCAATCATTTCGGCGTCAACCGGCTCGGTCAGGCGGCAAGCCTTGCAGCGCTTGAGGACCGCGCCTACCTCGAAACGGTCATTGCGCAGGTCGCGACCGCGCGCGAGCGCATTGCCGAAATCGGCCGCGCAAACGGATTTGCGCCCATTCCCTCCGCCACCAATTTTGTCACCATGGATTGCGGTGGCGATGCCGCACGGGCCAAGGCCATCCTCGAAGGCCTGGTGAGCCGCGGTGTGTTCATCCGCATGCCCGGCGTCGCCCCGCTCAATCGCTGCATCCGGGTTTCCGCGGCCCCCGAAGCCGAACTCGCAATCTTCGAGGAAACCCTGCCCGAGGTCATCGCCGGGCTTAGATGAAAGGAAAAAGGCCGCGTCCAACCTTTGCGGTCAGTCGCGGCCTTTGCTGAAAGCCTCGCCGTGTCCCCCGGCGTTGCGGCCCCCGCCCCGTTCCCCTCGAGGCAAATCGGTGTAAGTCCGGTGTCGCCGCGCAAACGGCATCCGACCCCGGATCAATGCATGGTCATCCATTCGCGGGCGGCGCGAAGTGCTGCCGCGAGTTCGGCCTTGCTCATGCTTTCGGCCAGTTCGGCGCGCAGCGTGGCGGCCCGGTCCGAGCCCTTGATGGCTGCGATGTTGAGCCACTTGTGGGCCGCGACATAGTCGACTTCGCATTCGCGTCCGGTGGCGTACATAAGCCCCATTTCGCAGAAGACGTCGGCCTTGGCTTCACCGCCGATGCTTGCATGATCCTGATCGTGAATTTCGTAACGTGCCATTTTCAAGTCCCCGTAAAGGTTAGATTTTCGTTGTCCCTGTCAGCTCTTGAGAAGCCGCTTTGCTCATCTGCGCCACCGGTTTGTCCCGGTGCCTTGTTGTTGATGAGGAGTGTGCGGGGATCGGTTGAAAGTCGCGTTAAACGGCATGCTTAAGAGGAGACGAACAAAGTTCAAACGCTTGGTAAATTTGCGATTCTGTTAAACATCCAATGCCTTGGAATCCGGAACGATGCGCCCGAATGACCGATTCAAGGCCGCCGAAAAAAGTTACGGACGGCTAACCAAACTTCGATCGCATTTTCTGAAAATCTTTCCTGCCAGGCGATTTCGGCCGGTCTGAACAGGGGTTTTGTGGCCCACTGAAGGGGGTCCGAAAGAAGAGCCTACCCCCCGTTTCTGCAGGTTTACCTTTACGTAGCTCTGGGTTAAGTAAGAAATCGGCCTGCAAACAGGCCTCAACCTGGGAGGAACATATGATCCGCAAACTGATCGCCGCAGGCGCGCTTGTCGCCGCCATGACGGCCCCCGCGCTCGCAGATCCGATCGAGGGCAACTGGAAAACCAAGAGCGGCGAGACCGCGGCAATCTCGGCCTGCGGAAATTCATTCTGCGTCAAGCTGAGAACCGGCGCCCATGCCGGCAAGCAGATCGGCAAGATGAAGCCCGACGGCAACAAATACTCCGGCACCATCACCGATCCGGCCAAGGACAAGACCTATTCCGGTTCCGCCACGCTCTCCGGCAACACGCTCAAGATGCGCGGTTGCGTGCTCGGCGTCCTCTGCCGCTCGGAGAACTGGGCCAGGATGTAAGAATTGGCGAGGCGTCAGCCTGCCGAGACTTGCAACCCCGTGCCGGGCAACCCGGTGCGGGGTTCTTTTTTGGCCAATGGCGCGATCAGCAGCACCGGCTGACACAGGATGGTCGCGCCCTAGCGCGCGGTCTGGCCGAACAGCACCTTCTGCGCGTCCTTGTCGTCGGCAATGTTCTTCCGGTGCTCGATTCCCACCTCGCACCCGCGCACCACTGCCGGCCGCGCCATCATGGTTTCGAACCAGCGCTTCAGATTCGGGAAATCATCCAGGTCCTGTCCCTGCCGCTCATGCGACTTGACCCACCCGATCGAGGCCATGTCGGCAATCGAATAGTCACCGGCTAAGAATGCGCGGTCCGCCAGCCTGCGGTTCATCACGCCGTAAAGCCGGTTGACCTCCTTGGTGTAGCGATCGATGGCGTAATCCACCCGCTCGGGTGCGTACAGGCGAAAGTGATGCGCCTGTCCGGCCATCGGCCCCAGCCCGCCCATCTGCCAGAACAGCCATTGATCGACTTCCATCCGGGCGCGTTCGTCAGACGGATAGAAGCGACCGAACTTCCGTCCCAGGTATTGAAGAATGCCGCCCGATTCAAAAACCGAAATCGGCGCATTGTCCGGCCCGTCCGGATCGACAATCGCCGGCATCCGGTTGTTGGGCGAAATCGCAAGGAAAGACGGCTCGAACTGCTCCCCCTTGCCGATATTGACGTAATGGACCTCATACGGGACAGCGAGTTCCTCAAGCATCACCGTGATCTTCCAGCCGTTCGGCGTCGGCCAGTAATAGAGTTCAATCGGGCTCGGTCGGGTGGTGTTCATGCGGCTTCGGTCCCTTTCAGGCTTTGATCAGCCAACTATGGCGCACCGTCTCCGCCCGGGCCAGCCCTTGTCCCGGTCAATCAGGCCAACCGCGGACACATTTCCGTTAACCTGTTTGAACCGTACATGAACGCCGGTCTCAGGCGGCGTTCAGGCCGGAAATGCGAGTATGCGTCCATCAACTGAGGAATGAGACGCATGGCAACACTGACCCGCCGCTTCATCATCATCTGCCTGGTGTTCGCAATCTTCGCGATGCTGATGGCTGCGGCCGTCGCCAATTCCGACCGCACATCGCGCGGCTGGGACGGCGGTATGATCGACGCCTGCGCATTCCAGATCAATCCGCAATGCCAGCTTCACCGCTGACCCCGAACTCTCAAGGATACCGTACCATGCGTTTCACGATCCGCCGCTCGCTCGCCACATTCCTGCGCATCGCCGCTTTCACCGCATTTCTCGTCGGTCCCGTGGGCGCGTTCGCCTATGCCCAGACCGGCGACAAGGGCCCTGGCCTCTCGGGCGCGGGCTTCGTGCTCTACATGAGCCTGCAGCGCAACAGCTGACCTCGATTGCCCGGGCTTGTGCGAAAGACCTTTCACCGGCTTCGTCTTTTCCTTGTCAGATTTTCTCGTATATAACGGTGCATGGACCAACGAATCTCTTCCCAGACAAACAACGGCTTCATCACTCCCGACCCGATCGCCCCGCAGGAATTTACCGATGCGGCGGAAGCGGTGGCGGCTCTGGAAGCCATTTATGAACGCAACACCAGATTTCTGTGCGAGGCATTCGAGAGCCTCGCAAACGAAAAGCCCAAGGGCCGGTACCGGGCATTCTACCCGCAGGTCAGCCTGGCGACGACATCCTTCGGCATGGTGGACTCCCGCCTGTCGTTCGGACATGTGGTTTCACCGGGTCACTACGCGACCACACTCACCCGGCCTGAGCTGTTCCGCTCCTACCTGATCACCCAGTTTGAACTGCTGCTCAAGAACCACGGCACAGCGCTGACGGTCTCGGAATCCGACACGCCCATCCCGCTGCATTTTGCCTTTGGCGAAGGCGCCTACGTCGAAGCCGCCGTCGCTGACAAGCTCGACATGCCCTTGCGCGACCTTTTCGACACGCCCGATCTCGCTACGACCGACGACGAGATCGTCAACGGGCTTTATGAACCCGCTCCCGGCGAACCTCTGCCGTTGGCGCCTTTCAAGGCACAGCGCATCGACTATTCCCTTGCCCGACTTTCCCACTACACGGCCACCGCGGCAGATCATTTCCAGAACTTTGTTCTGTTCACAAATTACCAGTTCTATATCGACGAGTTCTGCGAACATGCCCGCACACTGATGGCGGAGGGCAATTCGGAGTACGAATGTTTCGTCGAACCCGGCAATCTGATCACGCCATCCGGACATCGCGCACCGAGCGAAGGCGTGGCGCCGCCGCGCATGCCGCAGATGCCCGCCTACCATCTCAAGCGCAAGGACCATTGCGGCATCACCATGGTCAATATCGGCGTCGGGCCTTCCAACGCCAAGACCATCACCGACCATGTGGCCGTGCTCAGGCCGCATGCCTGGTTGATGCTGGGGCATTGCGCCGGACTGCGCAACAGCCAGGCGCTGGGCGACTACGTACTTGCCCACGCCTATGTGCGCGAGGACCATGTGCTCGATGACGATCTTCCAGCATGGGTGCCGATCCCGGCACTGGCCGAGGTCCAGGTCGCGGTTCAGGAAGCGGTCGCCGACGTCACCGGGCTCGAGGGCTACGATCTCAAGCGGATCATGCGCACCGGCACGGTCGCCACCATCGACAATCGCAACTGGGAACTCCGGGACCAGCGCGGCCCGGTGCAACGGCTGTCGCAGTCCCGCGCTATCGCGCTCGACATGGAATCGGCCACCATCGCCGCCAACGGCTTCCGCTTCCGTGTCCCCTACGGCACGCTGCTCTGCGTCTCCGACAAGCCGCTGCACGGCGAATTGAAGCTACCCGGAATGGCCTCGGCCTTTTACAAGACGCAGGTCAACCAGCACCTCAAGATCGGGTTGCTGGCCATGGAGAAGCTGGCAGCCATGCCGCCTGAAAGGTTGCATTCGCGCAAGCTCAGGAGCTTCTTCGAAACGGCGTTTCAGTAGGGCGGCTTTCGTTTTGCTCCATGGCTTCGCGGCACAAGCCTGCGGACCGCGGCTGATTGCGACATCGGCTGGCCCCGCGATAGGCAAGAACACATGACGGACAAGCAGGATCTTCGCACGCCCTATGACGGATCGGCGCCGCCATTCGCAATCGGATTGGCGCAGCTTGATCCCGACACATGGCTCGACATCGACAACGATCTGCAAGCCTACCTTGAGGAAAAGCGGCGACTTACCCGGGAACGCTATGAAGACATCTTTGTAGCCGAGCCAGACACCGAAGGCGCCCAGCGCGAAGTCCACGACCTCGTCCGTACCCATCTCGGAAACCGCTTTCGTTCTTCAGATACCGCAGGCATGCGGTTGAGAACCCCGGACGGCGGCGCCCTGCCCATGCTGCATCAGGCTGCATTGCATCTGCAGGAGGACCTTGTGCTGATGCGCAAGGGAGAAGCGGGCTGGCGGCTCGCGGCTGCCTCCGTCTGCTTTCCCTCGTCATGGAACTTGCGTGAGAAATTCAGCCGGCCAATGCACGAAATCCACGGCCCCGTCCCGGGTTTCGGCGAGGGTACCCGGAACGCCGGCCTGATCGAGCGCATGTTCGACAATTTGCGTGTCGACATTCCGGTGGTGCGCTGGAACTGGTCGCTCTATGGCGACGCGAAGCTGTTCCACCAGCACCCGCATGAAACAGGCGAAGGCCGCTTCGGCCCGGGAACGGTTGCAAGAAATGTCCACCTGCGACTCGAACGCCAAACCTTGCGCAAGCTGCCGGAAAGCGGCGACATCATCTTCACCATCCGGACCTACATCGATCCGCTGGAAGCCCTTGAAACCCATCCCGAAGGCGCAAGATTGGCTTCGGCCATTTCCGACCAGGTCAGGGCCCTCAAGCCTGCCGAACGCGCCTACAAGGGTCTGGCTACGGAGCAGGACAGGCTATTAGCCCGGCTGGCAATGATTGGACAACCCAACCCGGAGTAACCGGCATTACGCCCCGTGCGCGTGGAAACGGCCGCACTGGTGCGGCCGTTCTTCATAAATCTATGCAGCCGGTTTGGGGCCTGCAGCGCCGCGCCCGATCAGAGATTCGTATAAACCGGCCCCTCGCCGCCCTGGGGCGGAACCCAGTTGATGTTCTGGTTGGGATCCTTGATGTCGCAGGTTTTGCAGTGCACGCAGTTCTGGGCGTTGATGACGAAGGTCGCATCGGTTGCGCTTGTCATCTCTCCCGCCGGAATCGCATTGCCTTCGCTGTCCACCCACTCATAAACGCCCGCAGGGCAGTAGCGTGTCGAGGGCCCGGCGAACTGATGCAGTTCCGATGCCTTCTGCAGGTCCCGGTCCTGAAGCTGCAGATGGATCGGCTGGTCTTCATCGTGGTTGGTATTGGACAGAAACACCGAGGACAGACGGTCAAACGTCAGCACGCCATCCGGCTTCGGATAGTCGATCTTCTTGTGCTTGGAAGCCGTTTCGAGCGCAGCGTAATCCGCCTTGCCGTGTCCCATCGTGCCAAAGGGCGAGATGCCGAACAGCGAATTCATCCACATGTCGAGGCCGCCCAGGGCCACGCCGCCGATCGTGCCGAGCTTCGACCACAGCGGTTTGACGTTGCGGACTTTCTTCAGGTCCTTGCCGATTTCCGAACCGCGCCAGGCATCGTCATAGCCTTGAAGCGTATCCTGCGCGCGACCGGCGGCAATCGCCTCGGCGGCATGGTCGGCGGCGAGCATCCCCGACAGCACCGCATTGTGCGAACCCTTGATGCGGGCCACGTTGACGAAACCGGCCGAGCATCCGATCAGCGCACCGCCCGGGAAGGCCAGTTTCGGAACCGACTGCCAGCCGCCTTCGGAGATGGCGCGCGCACCATAGCCGATGCGCTTGCCGCCCTCGAACACCGGTGCGATGGCCGGATGGGTCTTGAAGCGCTGGAATTCCTCGAAGGGCGAGAGATAGGGGTTCTTGTAATTGAGGTGGACGACGAAGCCGACCGCAACCTTGTTGTCTTCCAGGTGGTAGAGGAACGAACCGCCACCGGTCTTGGTGTCGAGCGGCCAGCCGAAGGAATGCTGTACCAGTCCCGGCTTGTGGTGCTCCGGCTTGACTTCCCAGAGTTCCTTCAGGCCGATGCCGTATTTCTGCGGTTCGCGCCCTTCATCGAGATTGAACCGGGCAATCAGTTGCTTGGCAAGCGAACCGCGAACGCCCTCGCCAATGAGAACGTATTTACCGAGCAGCGCCATGCCGCGGGCGTAGTTCGGCCCCGGTTCGCCGTTCCGCTCGACACCCATGTCACCGGTGGCGACCCCGATCACCGCACCCTCGTCATTGGTAAGGACTTCGCTTGCCGCAAAACCCGGATAGATCTCCACTCCGAGCGCCTCGGCCCGACCGGCCAGCCACTTGGTCACGTTGGAAAGCGAAACAATGTAGTTGCCGTGATTGTTCATCAAGGGCGGCATCATGAAGTTCGGCAAGCGAACCGATCCCGCCGGACCGAGAACCAGGAAGTGATCGGCATTCACCGCGGTCTTGAACGGATGGTCCGGATCGTCGCGCCAGTCGGGAATAAGCTTGTCTATCCCGATAGGGTCGACTACGGCACCGGAAAGAACGTGCGCGCCGACCTCGCCGCCTTTTTCAAGAACGACAACCGCGAGGTCCGGATCACACTGCTTCAGGCGGATCGCTGCAGACAACCCGGCGGGGCCTGCACCCACGATCACAACATCGAATTCCATGCTCTCGCGTTCGGCAGGCTCAACTACATCATTCATCTGAGATTTCCCTCACCTCGTGGCTTCGGCGATTTCGCACATCCGGCCAGTGCATGCAAACCGTCGACCACCTGTTTGCGCCGCTGCACATGCCCGGGCGGCCGCTGGTGGAGGCAGCCCCGGCAACCGTGACGGCAGGCTCACCTTCTCATGTCAAAAGACGCTCGCGGAGTCGAGATGGCAAGATGCGGCTATTCGTTCTCACAGGATATTGACGTTAACGTAAACGTCAAGCCTTAATTGGGTGAGCTCCCGCCCTGCAGGCGATCGCATCCAAGGGAAGATTGCACTTGTTGTCGTCGCTTATCCGACCCGTGCGAAGGAGGGATGCATGTTGAGCACGATCACTGCCCCGGCAATTTCGCCGTCCGGGCCGACAAAGGGGGTCATGCGGCAATCGACCTCAAACATTTGGCCGACCAAATCCGCGATCCGGTAGCTGTATTCCACCGTCTCACCGGAGAAACACTTGTCGAGCTTCGGTTTGGCACGATCATCAAAACGTGCCGGGTCGATCATTTCACCAAGATGCTTCCCGACAAAATGGGACGGCGACTTTCCGTGAAAATCGGCATTTCGCTTATTTGTGTAGATGTACCGGTAATCAAGACCGACGACGGCGATACGCTCTCCCAGCGAATCAAGAAGCAATTGATGCAAGGAAGGGTCGTACCCGTCCGCGATGGGGCGATCGCGATCCTGCGACTGATATTGCTTCGGCCGACCCGATGAGTGTGCCGGCAGCTCCCCAAATCCTTCGACGGGATCGAGGTAGCGGTGAAACAACTCGGTCATCATTTTCGTGTATCGGCTGACACTGTCATCGTCTTCGCAATTTCGCACCGCAAGCCGCGCGAAAAACTGCAATTGCTGAATGGCTTCCTCGGTGTAGCGGGCACGAAAGCGAAAAATTCGTTGGAGACTTGGCTGAATTTCAGCGTCAATGCGGTTGACAACGTTCTCATCGCCCCGACGCACCGCCGAGAGCAATTCAGAACACAAGTTCTCAAACTCAACAATCAACGCCTGAAGCATTTTGCCACCGGGGTTTTCTTGCGCACGGCACTTTTGACATGGCACCTTGTCAATGCCTGTTTATCGGTCATGATTGCAAATAATGCAATTCCACATTGGTATGTCACCCCAACTTTACGCTCTGTCGCGCAAGCATCAAGAACAAACCATGCACCAAAAGCATCCGGGAGAACCGCTGTGTAGCCAAGCAGCCCGGCCGTTGGCCGCTGCCCTATTGGGACGCCCGCTCGGCGAGTGCGTCGAGGTCGGGAACCTCGACATGCCGGTTGTTGACGATGAGGATCACCCTGTCCTTGCGTAGCTTGGTCAACTGACGGCTGACCGTTTCAATGGTCAGCCCCAGGAAATCGGCGATGTCCGAGCGGGTCAGAGGCAGTTGAAAGCTGACGGAATCGGAATCCGAGTCAGGGTTCACGTGCGTGGCGATCAGGTACAGGAAACTCGCCACCTTTTCCGAGGCCGTCTTTCGACCGAGTGTCAGCATCCAGTCGCGCGCTTCGTCGAGCTCTTTCAGTGTTTGCTCAAGCAGCCGGTGTTCCAGCTCGGGCGATTCCTTGATCATGCGCTCGATCACGGACTTGGGAAAGCTGCACACATTCACGTCGGTGGCCGCATCGGCGGAAATTCCGCTGTCGATTCGGAAAGGACGGCCCAGAAAGTCCGGTGCGAACTGCAGGCCGACAATCTGCTGGCGGCCGTCGGACATCATCTTGGTCAGCTTCACCACACCGGAAATGATGTTGGCGTAGGTTTTCGTTTCCTGGCTTTCGCCGATCAGTTCCGTTCCGGCGTCGACGTTCTTGCGGGTCGATTGCTTGTTCAGGCTGACCAGCTGTGAGGGAGACAGCGCGCCGCAGACGCCGCGGTGACGTGCCTCGCACGCCCGGCAAAGCACCGGAAGTTCGGAATTATGGATGTCTTTGCGATGCGCGTCCATTCGACCCTCAGTGCCGACGAGCAGGAAGAGTATCCCGGTTCTCGCCCGCCCGTTCCCCGATTGCGAGCGGTTTTTGCCAAAGAACAGAGGGGATTGATCAAAGTCAAGGCAATAGCGGTGCGCTGCGTCATTGTGGGCGATAAACCGGAGTGAATTTGCCATGCAGAAAGCGTTCGTCCTCAAGCACGCTGGCCCGGCGCCGCGCTACACCAGCTATCCCACAGCCCCGCATTTTCATGCCGGCATAGAGGGAGACGTTTACGCGCGCTGGCTGGGTCAGTTGAAACCGGGTCAAAGCCTTTCGCTTTATGTGCACATTCCATGGTGCGACCGTCTGTGCTGGTTTTGCGGCTGCAACACAAAGCAGACGCGCAAATACGACCCGCTCAAGACCTACCTCTCTGCCCTCGAAAACGAGATGGAGACCATTTCCGGCCTCGTCGACCCGGACTGCCGCGTCACGGCACTGCACCTTGGGGGCGGTTCCCCGACCATGCTCAAACCCGAAGACATGGTCTGGCTCGACAAGGCGTTGCGCAGCCGCTTTCATTTCGCCGACGACGCCGAGATCAGTGTCGAGATGGATCCCAACGATCTCGACAGTGAAAAATACGACGCATTGGCGGAAATCGGCCTGACGCGGGCCTCGATCGGGGTTCAGGATTTCGATGAGCGAGTCCAGCAGGCAATCAACCGCGAACAGACCTTCGAACAGACCAGGGAAGTGGTCGAGCAGGTTCGCAAGCGCGGCGTTCGTTCGGTCAATTGCGATGTGCTCTACGGCCTTCCCCACCAGACCCGCGCCTCGGTGGAAGATACCATCGGCAAGGTCATATCCCTCAATCCTGACCGGATCGCCCTGTTCGGATATGCGCATGTCCCCTGGATGAAGACCCATCAGAAGATGATCGACGAAACCGTCTTGCCCGATGTGACCGAGCGTTTCGCCCAGATGAACCGCGCCAGTTCGCTGCTGACCTCTGCCGGATACACCGCGATCGGCTTCGACCATTTTGCCCTGCCCGCCGACAGTCTGGCGATCGCAGCCGCTTCGGGCAAGATGCGCCGCAACTTTCAGGGCTATACCAGCGACACCGCAGATGCATTGATCGGTCTCGGAGCGTCCTCGATCGGCCAGCTTCCACAGGGATATGTCCAGAACCAGCCCTCCACCGGCGAATACCAGCGCCAGGTCAACCTCGGGCGGCTTCCCGTTGTGCGCGGTTTTGAGCTGTCCGACGAAGACCGGCTTCGCGCACGTGTCATCGAGTTGCTGATGTGTGACTTCGCGTTTTCATTTGCAGCCATCCGCCAGGAATTCGGCCCCGCTGCAGAAGACGTTCTCGACGAGGCGGAATATCTTGCAGGCTGCGACACCGACGGCATGGTCGAGTTTTCCGGCGGGCTTTTTCAGGTCACCGCCAAGGGACGCCCCTTCGTCCGGTCCATCGCATCGGCCTTCGACAGCTATCTTGGAAACGGCGCGGCACGGCATTCACTCGCCGTATAGCAGCCTTCTCGCAACTCACTGTCCACGAACAGATCCGCCTGGCGGGCAAGCAGAGCCGGCTGCCGATTTGCGTGCAAAGAAGCATTGGCTTTTGCGGCGGATTTTTCTATAGCTGCCCGCAATCTGTTCTCCAATGAGGTACTGAGCGTGACCGCAACATTCGACAAGGTCGCAGACATTATCGCTGAAACCAGCGAGATTGACCGCGACAGCATCACTCCCGAAAGCCACACCATCGATGACCTGGGCATCGACAGCCTTGATTTCCTCGATATCGTTTTTGCAATCGACAAGGAATTCGGCATCAAGATTCCGCTTGAGCAGTGGACGCAGGAGGTCAATGACGGCAAGGCCTCGACCGAGGAGTACTTTGTGCTTGGCAATCTCTGCGCCAAGATCGACGAGCTGCGGGCGGCCAAGGCCTGACGGCCTGTCCGGCGGTTTCCAGTCATGCATCTTGAATATTTTCAGATGATCGACCGGATCGAGGCGCTTGACCTCGAGGCAGGAACGCTGACCGCTTCGTCGACGGTGCCGAGGGAAAGTCCGGTCTTTGAAGGCCACTTTCCGGACATGCCGCTGGTGCCAGGGGTTCTCCTCATCGAAACCATGGCCCAGGCAAGCGGATTTCTCCTGCTTGCCAAGACGGGCTTTACCGCAATGCCGTTCCTGATGTCAGTGGACAGCGCCAAGATGCGGGATTTCGTCGAGCCGGGTGCTGAGCTTGTTGTTTCAGCCGCGCTCGAACATGAAGGCTCGGGCTACGCTGTTTCAAAGGGCCGCATCCAGATCGACGGCAAGCGTGTTGCCGATTGCCAGATCAAGCTCAAGACCGTGCCCTTTGATCAGGTTCCACTCGCCAGTATCGTTCGTGCCCGGTCCGAGGAAGTCGGGCTGATGGCTGCAATGGATACCGCCAACGGAGACCGTCAATGACCAATCCCAACAACGATGTCGTCATCACCGGCGTAGGTCTGGTCACAGCTCTCGGGGTAGGTGGAGATGTGCACCGCACAGCGCTGGCGGAGGGCGGAATATCCCCCGAAGCCCTCAGTGACAGCGAACGGTTCGCGCCCTACACGGTGTTTCCGCTTCCGCAGATCGACTGGTCCGAGCAAATCCCACGCCGCGGCGACCAGCGTCAGATGGAAAACTGGCAAAGGCTTGGCGTCTTCTCCGCGGGGCTGGCGCTCGACGATGCCGGGTTCAAGGACGATGCCGAGGCATGCGCTTCCATGGACATGATCGTTGCGGCCGGCGGCGGCGAGCGCGACGTGGCTGTGGACACGCTGATTGTCGAAGAGGGCCGGAAGCGCAACGACCGCGAACAACTGCTCAACGAGAAGCTGACCACGGAACTGCGCCCGACGCTGTTTCTGGCCCAGCTTTCGAACCTGCTTGCCGGCAACATCTCGATCGTTCACAAGGTCACCGGCTCGTCCCGCACCCTGATGGGTGAGCAGGGAGCCGGAATTTCCGCCATCGAAACCGCCCACGCGCGCCTTACCGCCGGCCAGTCGACCCATTGCCTCGTCGGCGGTGCCTTTGTTGCCGAACGCCAGGACATGCTTATGGTCATGGAGGCCGTTCACGCCTTGGCCAGAAGCCCGCTCAAGCCGTTCTGGAACGAGGACGGGAGTGCGAACGGCATGAACCTGGGCACGGCTGGTGCATTTCTGGTGCTTGAAACCCGCGAGCACGCCGAGGCGCGCGGTGCCCGGATCTATGCGCGGCTGGACGGCGTTCTCGGTGATCGCGGTCCTCGCGAGGAGGACCGGATGGAACAGCGTCTCGCCAGGCTTTGCGATGAAACGGCCCCGTCCGCCCGGTCCGGGGACACGGTCATCTTTTGCGGGGCCACCGGCGCGCCCGAACTGAGCCGGCGCGAGCGACAGTTCCTTTCGACGCGTTACCCGGACAGTCCGATTAGAACCTATGGCGCCGTTTTCGGTCATTCGCTCGAGGCTCAGTTCACGACCGGGCTTGCCCTCGCATGTCTTGCACTCGATCAAGACCGCCCTGTCAAACCGATGGCCCAGGAGGCGGATCCCGAAATGGCCAACGCGCCCAAGTCAGCTATTGTGACAACCATCGGACACATCCGCGGCGAAGGTGTCGCCCACCTGAGCAAGCTGTCCTGACCCGGAGGCCGCAATGACCAAGACCGCATACAAGGATCACCTGGGTCGCCCGCTGGTAGCAGTGACCGGCATGGGCGTCGTCACCTCGCTCGGCCAGGGGATCGAGGACAATTGGGTGCGCCTAACGGCGGGGGAATCAGGAATTCACGCGATCACGCGTTTTCCGTCCGATAGCCTGTCCACCAGGATTTGCGGCACGGTGGATTTCATTGACATCCCCGCTCCCAACGCAGTCGAGCGCTCCTATGCATTTGCGCGGGAGACGACGCTGGAAGCACTTGCCCAGTCCGGACTCTCGGGCGACTTCGGCGGACCCTTGTTCCTCGCCGCGCCACCTATCGAACCCGAATGGAGTCAACGCTTCGAACTCGGAGACCGGGTGCAGGCCGATCAGATGGACGGCGATGCCTATGAGCAGTTTCTTGCGGTCCTGCGCGAGACGGCCGATCCGGCCTTTCATGAGGCAATCCTGTTCGGATCCATCTCGGAACGGCTTGCAGACCGATTCGGCACACGTGGCCTGCCGGTCACGCTCTCCACGGCCTGCGCTTCCGGCGCCACGGCGATCCAGCTTGGCGCCGAAGCCATCCGCCAGGGGCGGACCGACCGCGCTCTTTCGGTTGCGACCGACGGCTCGGTGAGCGCCGAAGCGTTGATCCGCTTTTCACTGCTCTCTGCTCTTTCCACCAACAACGACCCGCCGCACAAGGCCTCGCGGCCCTTCACCAAGGACCGCGACGGCTTTGTCATCGCCGAGGGCGCGGCCACGCTGGTTCTCGAATCCCTGGAAAGCGCCGTCGCCCGGGGAGCCAATGTCCTGGGCATCGTGAGCGGCTGCGGAGAAAAGGCCGACCATTTTCACCGGACCCGTTCCTCGCCCGATGGCGGACCGGCAATCGCGACCATTCGCGCAGCGCTGGAAGACGCCGGGCTTGCTGCCGAAGACATCGGGTACATCAATGCCCACGGCACCTCGACGCCGGAGAACGACAAGATGGAATATCTTGCGCTTTCCTCTGTTTTCGGTGAGCGGATGCCGCAGGTTCCGGTTTCCTCCAACAAGTCGATGATCGGCCACACCTTGACCGCCGCGGGCGCGGTCGAAGCTGTGTTTTCGCTCATGACGATGGCTACGGGAGTGATCCCGCCGACCATCAATTACGACACCCCGGACCCGGCAATCGAGCTCGACGCTGTTCCAAACGTCAAACGCGACGCCCAGGTCACCAGCGTCCTGTCGAACTCATTCGGTTTTGGCGGTCAAAACGCATGTCTTGTCATGTCGGCTGAACCGGCTTAATGCAGGGCCGCCGGGCTCGATGGCCCTGGGGAAACACTCCGGCATTCAAACAGGCTTGAACCGGACCCGCTGGTGGTCCTGACCGGATACCGGAAAGGCGATCAGGCCGTGTGCGACGCGTTGCGCGAACCGGCACAGTGGCACTCCGCACAAAAGGAAAAAAATCATGCGCGCATTGCAGCTCATCGAAGACCGCAAGCTCGAAACAGTTGATCTGCAGCCTCCCCCTCCCCCCGGCATCGGAGAAGTCACGGTTTCCATCAAGGCCGTTGCGCTCAACCACATCGATGTCTGGGGCTGGCGTGGAATGGCCTTTGCCAAGCGGAAGATGCCGCTGGTGATCGGCGCTGAAGCGTCCGGTGTTGTCGACTCGATCGGCCACGGCGTGGCAGGCCTCGTTCCCGGTCAGCTGGTTTCGATCTACGGCGCCAGAACCTGCGGCCTCTGCCGGCCTTGCCGCGAGGGCCGCGACAATCTTTGCGAACATGTGGGCGGCGTTCACGGATTCCACCTCGACGGCTTTGCCCAGGAGAAGGTCAACCTTCCCGCGCGACTTCTCGTCCCTGCGCCTCCGGGCGTCGATGCCGTTGCCGCCGCCGTCGCCCCGGTTACGTTTGGTACCGTCGAACACATGCTTTTCGACAATGCAAAGCTGGAACCCGGAGAAACAATCCTCATCCACGCAGGCGGATCCGGTATCGGCTCGGCGGCCATTCAGCTCGCCAAGAAGATCGGTTGCACTGTCATCACCACCGTCGGCTCGGATGCAAAGATCGAAAAAGCCAAAGAGCTCGGCGCCGATCATGTGATCAACTACCGGGAAGACCGCTTCGAAGGCGTCGTGCGCAAACTCACCAAAAAACGGGGCGTTGACGTGGTTTTCGAGCATGTTGGCGCAGATACCTGGGCAGGTTCGATGCTTTCCATGCGCCGTGGCGGCCGTTTGGTGACCTGCGGATCCACATCGGGAGTATCCACCCAGGTCAACCTGATGATGCTGTTTCAGCAGCAATTGCGGCTGATCGGCTCGTTCGGCTGCCGCATGGAAAACATGGCCGACGCTATGCAGAAGATGGCAGCAGGCCAGGTCCGGCCGGTCATCGACACCGAGGTCGGTTTCGATGACATCGACACGGCGCTTGCCCGCATGGAAGGGCGGGACGTGTTCGGCAAGATCATCCTGAACATGGGCTGAGATGAAACACACCCTGCGAATGGCGCTCACGCGCGTTGTCATCGCGTTAAACCGCGTCAAGGACTGGCTGATTGCCGCTTTGGTGCTGTCGCTGCTCAAGGTCCTGTCGCTTCTTCCCGCGGACAAGGCGATCGGGTTTGTCGACCGCGTTGCCCGGCGCGTCGGTCCGATGACATCCCGTCATCGCCTGGCGCTCGAAAACCTGAAGCGTGCCTTTCCGGAGAAGAGCGAGGATGAACGCGAACAGATCGCGCGCGACATGTGGGGCAACATGGCGCGTCTCGCGGCGGAATATGTCTTTCTCGACCAGATCTTCGACTTCGATCCCGATGCCGCAAAACCCGGCCGGATCGAGGTCGAGGGTGCCGATGTCTTCTTCAAGCTTAGGGACGGCAACCGGCCCTTCATCGTGTTCACCGCGCACACCGGGAACTTCGAGCTGCTTCCGGTTGCGGCTGCCGCCTACGGGCTTGATGTGATGGCGTTGTTCCGCCCTCCGAACAATCCCTATATCGCGCGCCGGGTGCTGGCTGCGCGGCGAACCTCAATGGGACATCTGGTCCCCTCGCGCGCGGGCGCCGCCTTCACGCTCGCACGCCGGCTCGAAATCGGCGGCGGAGTGGGCGTGCTCGTTGACCAGAAATTCCACAAAGGCGCCAAAACCGATTTCTTCGGTCTGGAAGCCCAGACCAACCCGCTGCTTGCCAAGCTTGTTCGACAGTTCGAGTGCGAAGTCTATCCGGCGCGATCGATCCGCCTTCCCGGCGGCCGTCACAGGCTTGTTGTGGAGCCTGCGGTGACGATCCCCAGGAAAGCGGATGGCGTTGTCGATGTCGCAGCCACGGCGCAACTGCTCAACGACAAGGTCGAAAGCTGGGTCAGGGAATATCCGGGTCAGTGGCAATGGTTCCACGATCGCTGGAACATCAAGCACACCCTCAAATAGGAATACTTCGTCTTCTCAAAAGGATTGGCCGATCCCGCATCGTTGATCCTCGCGGAACCGGCAAGTGCAATGCCGTGACGCTGTGTTTCGCCCGGACGAAAACCCGGGCGCCCACAAGGGTCAGTGCTTGACGACGATGCGGGTGTTCCGCTTGCCGTTCCTCTCGACCATCGAGAAGAATTTCGCTGCATGCTCGGGCGCCAGTCGCACGCATCCATGTGACGCCGGACGGCCCAGCCGCTTGGTGTCGCGCGTTGCGTGGATCGCATAGCCGCCATGGTAGAACACTGCGTAATGCATCCAGGCATTGTTGTACTTGCGCGACCGGTGATAGCGCGACAGCCATTTGGCCGAATAGCTGCCCGTCGGCGTGGAATAGCCCTTGCGCCCGGTAGACACGGGCCAGCGGTATTTGACCACCCCGTTCTGCTTCACGACCATCGTCTGGTTGGACAAATCAATGTCCGCAATGAGCTTGGCCGCCAGCGCCGGTGCCTGGGAAAAAGGCAATAGAGCTAGCGCAAGCGCCCCCACAAGAAGCATGTATCGCATGATTACTCTCCCGAAAGACCCTGATATTTTATTGACTGGGAAATCTTACTTTAAACACCGCTTTTTTTTCGTAAAGTTAAAATACTCCATAAAATCACCACAAAGACATTAAGCTATTGAAATATAATGATTTTTATAATGTTATCGCAAGAAGGAAAACGGCCAGGGCAAGACAATCACAGGATCTCTGGAAGATCACCAGCGCCGATCCGATGTCCGCTGCGCCCGCCTGTCGCCGCCCGGCCGCATTCAGGCTGGCCTCCATCACCAGCTCGCCTCCGTAATGCCGCGGCCCTGCCAGTGCCAGATCCAGGGCGCCGGCCATTGCTGCCTCGGGCCATCCGGCATTGGGAGACCGGTGCAGTCCGGAATCCGACAATGCCGTTGCGATCCCACGCTTCATTGCGACAGTACCCTTGACGATACCGGCGCCCGTGGCGATCAGGGCCGCAGAAAGGCGCGAGGCCGGCCAGTTGGCTGCATCGTCCAGCAGCGCAGCAGCCCGGCCGAAATCGCGGTGCCGTTCGTTGAGATGACCGATCATCGAGTCGGCTGTGTTGAGCATCTTGTAGGCGAGCAAACCCGGTAGCCCCAGAAGCGCATACCAAAAGGCCGGCGCAACCACGCCATCCGAGAAGTTCTCGGAGAGGCTTTCTATCGCGGCCCGTGAGACACCGGCGTCGTCGAGCGTTTCCGGATCCCTCCCGACGATCATCGAAACTGCCTTCCGGCCGCCTTCGAGACCATCTTCGCGAAACCCTTCCACCACCGCGGCGACATGGTCGGCAAGGCTCTTCTGCGCCAGGAAAACTGCGACGACGACGACCTCGAGTGCCAGGCCAGGCAAACCGAGAACACCAACCAACCAGTCCAGCGCAAGGCCGGTGATCGCTGCCAACGCAAGGAGTAGGACGATGGCTGTCGTACCCTTTTGCCTCCGGCTCGAATTGCTGTCGTCAAGCCTGTTGAAGCGACGATCTGCCCATCCGATGAGGTTTCCGAAGATGACAACCGGATGGCTTAAGCGCCGCCAGAGCCAGTTCGGGTCCCCGACGATGCGGTCGAGAACGAGCGCCGCCAGAAGGAGCGTCAAATGCCCGGTCATTGCAGCCGAGGGTGGACGAGCCGCAGGGTCTCGCGGAGTCGAACGGCAGACAGTTCATCGGGAACCAGCCCGATCCGGATCTTTTCCGGGGAGTGGTCAAAGCTGCGCACCAGCACATGATGCGCCGCAAGCGCTTCCCGCACCTGCGCGCCATTGCCGACATCGCAGCAGAAGAACAGCGGCGTATCGCCGGCGATGCGCACACTGGCCTTGTTCAACGCCGAACGTGTCTGGCCGTGCGCCTTGTCGATCCTGTCGCGGAGTTCCGAGACCAGATCCTTGCGGTCGAAGGCATGTTCTGCAACCGCAAGCGCCGGTCCGGAAACCGCCCATGGTCCCAGCCGGTCGGCCAGAAGACCGAGGATTGCAGGCGAAGCAAAGACAAAACCCAGCCGGAGCCCGGCCAGGCCGAAAAACTTGCCGAAGGATCGCATCACGACGAGATTCGGTTCCACACCTGCAGCGCCCACCATCGACAGGTCCTGGCGCAGGTCGGCGAAGGCTTCGTCGACGATCACCAGCCGGTCGCGGTGCGACCTGACAAAGCCAAACACATCATCGCGCACCGTCTCGCGGCCGTCGGGATTGTTCGGATTGGCCAGCACGACAATCGGCGCGCGGTTGGGTGCCGCTGCATCGAGGGTCGCAACATGTTCCACCGGTATGCCGGCACGCCGAAAGGACTGCTCATATTCGCCATAGGTCGGGGAAACGATCGCCACCCGTTCCGCCTGGGGGCGCAGCAAAGGCAGAAGCTGGATGACGGATTGGGTGCCGGGAACCGCCAGCGGGGTCAGCGCCCCGCCGTAAAACCGCATTGCCAGTTCGCACACACGCCGCGCATCGCCGGCTTCGGGAAGGCGCCGCCAGGCATTGATCGGGATTTCCGGCATCGGCAGCGTAAACGGGTTGATACCGGTGGAAAGATCCAGCCATTCCCCCGGCTCACCGCCATGACGGGCGATGGCTTCGCTCAGAGCCCCCCCATGGGCAATCGGATCAAGCGGTTCGCTCATGCCGTCAGTCAATCCGGTCTATGATATGCAGGAAGGATCCCGCCACCCGGCCGCGCTGCAGACCGGCGGGCTGCAAGGTGCTTCCGAGCGCGTCGCGTGCCTCGAAGACACGATCCGCATCGCCTTCGGAGACGATGCTCGCATAGTGGAACTCGTGCGCGGACAATTCCATGTCCCAAAAAAAGCCGGGCTTGGGCGTTAGCCGACGGTATCCGAGATGCCGCTTGCGTTCCGCAAAGCTTGTCACGAGCGGCAATGCACCGAGCATCTCGTGACGCGCGCCATCCGCATCGATCAGCCCTTCGCCGAGCACCATGAAGCCGCCGCACTCACCGTAAACCAGTGCGCCGCGCTCAAGCGCTGCGGCGACCCCGGCGCGGAACCCGTCCGCCGCAGCGATCCGGCCTGCATGCAATTCCGGATAACCGCCCGGCAGCACAACCGCGCCGCAGGTATCTTCGGGCCCTTCATCCGCAAGCGGCGAGAAAAACGAAATCTCCGCGCCACGCCGCTTCCATCCGAGCAGCATGTGCTCGTACATGAAGGCGAAGGCTTCGTCTCGCGCCACCGAGATCTTTTGTGCCGGCGGCGGAAGCCGCGGTATATTGGCCGGCGCGACCTTGACGCTGCCGCGCTTGGCCAGCCGCTCGAGCTTGGCAAAATCGATCCGCGCCTCCATCAGGTCGGCGGCGTCATCGATCAATCGCGAGAGTTCGGGATGCTCTCCCGCCTGCACAAGACCGAGATGGCGATGCGGCAGTTCCAGCCGCGCGTCCCGCGGGATCACGCCTATGACGTTGACCCGGGCCTGTTCGAGCGCCTGGCGCAGCATGCCCTCATGACGCGCGCTCGCCACGCGGTTGAGGATGACGCCGGCGACCAGCACATCGGGGTGGAAATTCGAAAAGCCCTGCGCCAGTGCTGCAACCGATTGCGACATGCTGGCGCAATCGATCACCAGAACCACGGGAAGCCCGAGAAGCCCGGCAAGATCTCCTGCGGACCCGGATCCGTCTGCGGCTCCGTCAAAGAGGCCCATCATCGCCTCGATCACCAGCATGCGTCCGCCCTGCGACTGGAGCGATGCATTGGCGAGGAGCAGATCCTCGCGCATGGCCCAGGGATCGTAGTTCAGGCAGGTTTCACCGCTTGCCGCGGCGTGAAAGGCGGGATCGATGTAGTCCGGCCCGGCTTTGCCGGGAGCCAGAGCAACACCGCGTCTCTTCAGCGCCCGCAGCAGCCCCAGCGTCACCGTGGTCTTGCCCGAGCCCGACTGAGGCGCAGCAATCATGAAGCCGCTCATGCGCTGTCCTTCTGGGGATCGGTCCGATGGCCGAGGGGGTCGGCGCTCAGCACGCGTCCCGATGCGGCACCCAGCCAGTCGAGCGCCGGCCTGAGGCGCACAACCTGCCCGACAACCACAATGGCCGGCGGATTGAGCCCCGATGCAGCCACATCCTCTGCCGCGCGCGACAGCGTGGTCTCAAGCACCTTCTGCTCGTCCGTGGATGCGTCGGTGACGAAGGCAACCGGTTCGTCGGCGCTGCGGCCGGCCCCGATCAGCCGCGAGGCGATGGTGGCGATATGCTTCATCGCCATGTACATGACGATCACCTGACTGCCGCGCGCCACCCCGTCCCAGTCGATCCGGTCCGGCACCACGCCGGTCGAATCGTGCCCCGTCAGGAAAGTCACCGTGTGGTTGGTATCGCGGTGCGTTACCGGAATGCCGGCATAGGCCAGTCCGCCGATACCGGCGGTCACGCCCGGTACGATCCGGAAGGGAATGTGGTGCTCGACGAGGGTGAGCGCCTCTTCGCCGCCGCGTCCGAAGACAAAGGGATCGCCGCCCTTGAGCCTGAGCACCCGCTGGCCGGAACGGGCCAGTTCGACAAGCCTCAGAGAAATGTCGCGTTGTTTCGGAGATGGCTTGCCGCCGCGCTTGCCGGCGAACTCAAGGACCGCGCCGGTACGGGCCAGATTGAGGCAGTCGCGGTTGACCAGCGCGTCGTGCACGATCACATCCGCCTGGCTGAGCGCGTTTGCCGCATGCAACGTAAGCAGCCCCGGGTCGCCGGGTCCGGCGCCGACCAGCCAGACCTCGCCGGGTTTCATTTCAGGCAGATTGTCGCGCCAGTCAGCCATGCGTTTCCATTCCCTCGAATAGGCTTACACCCGTAGCAATCGCACTCTATAACGGCAACACCAAACACACGCACCGGACTTGCGACATGAACGCCGGCGAAAACGAAATCCGGATCGAAAAACCGGCAACGGCCCTGCGCCGCGGCTGGACCACCGGAGCCTGCGCGACGGCGGCGACCAAGGCCGCGCTGACGGCGCTTCTCGGCGGCGATTTTCCCGATCCCGTGACGATCGTTCTGCCCAAGGGCGAGCGGCCGGATTTCGCACTCGCACGCGAGGATCGAGGTGAGGACTGGGCAATGGCCGGGGTCGTCAAGGATGCTGGCGACGACCCGGACGTCACGCATGGCGCTCTTGTAAGCGCGCGAATCCACAGGCTCGCTGCTGGAACCGGAATTGTCTTCAAGGCCGGCGAGGGAGTCGGCACCGTGACCAAGGCCGGGCTTCCGATCGGGGTTGGCGAACCGGCCATCAATCCGGTTCCGCGCCGGATGATGAGTGAGGTCGTGAACGAACTCTGCGCATCTTCGGGCGTTGCTCCGGACATCGGCATCGAGATTTCCATCGAGAACGGGGCGGAACTCGCGGAAAAAACCTGGAATCCGCGGCTTGGCATCGTCGGCGGGCTGTCGGTGCTCGGCACCACCGGGGTGGTGCATCCGTTCTCCTGCTCGGCCTGGATTCACTCGATTCATCGCGGCATCGACGTCGCCCGCGCCGAAGGCCTCGAACATGTGCTTGGCGCGACGGGCTCAACTTCGGAGAAGACGGCACAGGCATTTTACGACCTGCCGGATATCGCCTGCCTCGACATGGGGGATTTTGCCGGCGGCCTGCTCAAATATCTGCGCACCCATCCGGTGCCGCGGCTGACGATTGCGGGCGGTTTTGCCAAGCTCACAAAGCTCGCCCAGGGTGCGCTGGACCTGCATTCTGGTCGAAGCCAGGTCGACATGCGGTGGCTCGCCGATCGCGCCAGTCGGCTTGGCGCTCCACCCGATCTGATCAACCGTATATTGGAGGCCAACACGGCGCTGGAAGTGCTGCAGATCACTTCCTCCGAAGGCCTGGACCTGCCAGCACAAATTGCAACCGCAGCCCGCGCCACTGCCATCGAGACCCTGCGCGGCGCTGCCGTGGAGGTCGACGTGATGGTCACCGACCGGTCAGGGACCCTGCTTGCCCATGCCAGGTGATCGACGCAATGAAACCGTTCTCATTCTCGGCGGCACGCGCGAGGCCGCAGACCTGGCCCGCCAGCTGGTCGCCGACAGGCCGGATGCACGGATCATCACATCGCTTGCGGGCCGCACCAGGGAGCCCGCACCGCTCGAAGGCGAGGTCCGCACAGGTGGCTTCGGCGGCGCACCAGGCCTCGCGCGCTTCATTGAATACCAGGGTGTCACGCAACTGATTGACGCAACACATCCTTTTGCGCGGCAGATCAGCGCAAACGCCGCGGAAGCCGCGCGCTTGACCGGTGTTCCGTTCGAAGTCCGAACACGCAACCCCTGGACGAAACGGCCGGGTGACCGATGGACGGACGTAAAGACGCTTGAGGAAGCCCGGGATGCAATCCCCTCGGGCGCACGGGTTCTGTTGGCGCTCGGCTCCCAGCACATCAGGTTGTTCTCAAGTCGTGAGGACGTTCATTTTGTCGTCCGCATGATCGACCGGCCTGAAGAGCCGCTTTCGCTGCCGGACCATAGCCTCGTGCTCGGTCGGCCGGGCGACAGCGCAGCGGTCGAAACCATGCTTTTACTGGCGTATTCCGTCACCCACATCGTTTGCCGCAATTCGGGCGGCAAGGCGGCCTATGCCAAGATCGAGGCGGCGCGGCAGTTGGGGCTGCCAGTGATCATGGTCGAGCGGACCGCCTGACCACGAGGACGGAAATCTGACGATCAAGCGGTGTCGCCTGTTGTGCGACCGGACAACAACTGGCAGCCTGCCTGCAAAAGTCCGGAGGACACGATGAGCCGCGAAACCGTAAATGCCATCTGTGCAGAATTTCCCGGCGCCGAAGCCTCCGACCCCTGGGGTGGCGGTCATGATGCGTGGAAGATCGGGGGAAAGATGTTCGCATGCATTGGCACGGTGTCGCCCGGTGTGGCGATCAAGACCGACAGCGTTGAAACCGCAACCATGCTCATCGAGATGGGCGTCGGCGCCAAGGCGCCCTACTTCCACCGCTCGTGGGTCCTGTTGCCTTTTGACATGGATCCGGAGGAGCTCCGCGAACGGCTGGCCGGGTCCTACAGGTTGATCCGATCAAGCCTTCCCAAAAAGGCGCAATCCGCCCTGCCCGATGCGGCAGGGACGTAAAGGTCAGACCGCCTTCGCCTTTTTCTTCTTGCCCACGTTTCTGAGCACGTGGGAATAGTCCGCATTGTAGAGATCGCTGTCGCGAAAATTGTTCTCGCCGAACACCTTGCCCACCAGGATCAGCGCAGTGCGTGTGATCTTGTTCTTGCGAACCTCTTCCTTCATCCCTTCGAGCGTGGTGTGGATGTAGAGTTCGTCCGGCCATGTCGCCCGATAGGCAATGACCACCGGACAGTCCGCACCGTAGAACGGCTCGAGCGAGCGGCGCACATAGTCGAGATTGCGGATCGACAGGTGGATGGCGAGCGTGGCCCGCGACTGGCCGAGAATTTCCAGCTGTTCGAATTTCGGCATCGAGGATGCCTTCATGCCGGTCCGCGTGATGATCACCGTCTGGGCAATTTCGGGCAGCGTCAGCTCGGTGGCGAGCTTTGCAGCGGCCCCGGCAAAGGCCGGCACACCTGGGACAACTTCGTAGTCGATCCCGAGCGCGTCGAGCCTGCGCATCTGTTCGGCCACCGCGCCGTAGATCGCCGGATCGCCCGAATGCACCCGAGCCACATCCTGGCCAGCGTCGTGCGCGGCCTTCATGTCGGCGATGATCTCTTCGAGGTTCATCGGTGCAGTGTCCTTGACCAGCGCATCGG
This sequence comes from Hoeflea sp., assembly GCA_965230055.1. Lineage (GTDB taxonomy): Bacteria > Pseudomonadota > Alphaproteobacteria > Rhizobiales > Rhizobiaceae > Hoeflea. Next base: position 347,628 of record OZ245939.1, read on the forward strand.
CAGGCGCGGCGCGAACGATCTCTTCGGGCACCAGCGATCCGGCATAGAGGCAGACCGGGCACCGCTCGATCAGCTTCAGGCCCCGCACGGTGATGAGGTCGGGCGCGCCGGGACCGGCGCCGATGAAATAGACGGTCATGCCGCATCTCCTGAAAACGAGTTGGTCATGGCGGTGCCTTCCTTCCGGGCATAGCCGCGCGGCGTGTAGACCCATGTCCTGCCGTCTCCGGTCGCAACCGTCGACGAATTGGAAGACCCGACAACCACGACGGTGAGCATGTCGACATCGTCGACATTGAGATCCCCGAGCGGCACCACACGGATCGTTTCTCCCTCGCGGCCCAGATTGGTGGCAAGGATTACCGGGCTTGAAGCCGGGCGGTGCTCCAGCAGCTGGTCGCGCGCCCAGGCCAGTTGGGTCCGGCGCTTCTTGGAGACCGGATTGTAGAACGCGATGACGAAATCGCCCTCCCCGGCCGCCCGCACGCGACGCTTGATGTCCTCCCACGGGGTCAGAAGATCCGACAGCGAGATGGTGCAGAAATCATGTCCGAGAGGCGCGCCGACGCGGGCGGCAGCGGCCTGCAGCGCGGAAATGCCCGGCGACACTGCGATCTCGATGCGCCGTGCGCCATCGCTCAGCCCCTCCGGGCCATCGGCCTTGTCGAGGAGTTCGAAGACCAGCGTCGCCATCGCATAGATGCCCGCATCGCCCGAACAGACCAGCGCCACCGACCGGCCCTCGCCTGCCAGTTCCATGGCGTGGCGAACCCGCGCTTCTTCCTTGCCAAGGTCGAAATCATGGCGGACCTTGCCTTTAGCAAGTGGTCCAAGCAGATCAAGATAAAGCGAGTACCCGACCAGATCGGTCGATGCCGCGACCATCTGCGAGACTTCCGGCGACCGCCATCCGTCGGAGCCGGGCCCGATACCGACCACGAACAGCCTGCCCCGCCCCCGTCCAGGCAGATCACTTTCGGTGAAGGGATGGGGAGCCCGGCCTATCGCGCAGGTGGCGCGGCGGCTCTTGCGCTTCGGAGCGGCCAGCTCACCCGACGCCCCGACCGCTGCCAGGGCAGCCCCTTCGGCCACGCCATGACAGCCAACCTCTGAGAAGACAATCTCGGACGGGTTTATAAGCCGCGGCGCTTCAGCCTCCAGCGTTGCAGCATCGAAAAACCGGACCGGACAGCCCAAATGCCGGGCAACATGGTGAAGCGCCGCCTCGTCCGCCTTGACGTCGATGGAAGCCACCAGTCCGACAGCCTCGGCAGACAGGCCCGCTTCGGACAAGCTTTCCTTTGCAAGTGCAAGCACCTCGGCGGGATCGCAGCCGCGCTCGCAGCCGATGCCTAGCACCAGTCTTTTTGGACGATAGAGGAGCCCGGAAACGGGCGTGTTCACATTCTCATCGGATGCAAGCAAGGCGATCCCGCCATCCTCCGACAGAGGCAGCGCGCTGTCTGCAAGCCATGGGGCGTCGCCCTCAAGGCGCGCAGAGGCACCGGCAACCAGATCCGCCATCACCTGTTTCGCAGTTTCCGGATTGGCGAGCGCCCAGCCTTCGGGCGGCTGATCCAGCGCGACACCGAATTTGATGTCGCCGACCGTGGTGATTGCTGCGAAGCCATCGACAAGTCCGGCAATCCGCCGCGCCATTTCATTGGCGCCGTGATGACCGCCAAGCAGAGGCACCACGGCTGAACCGTCTTCGGCCACGGCGATCACCGGCGGCTCCCGCGTTTTGTCGCCCAGATGCGGCGCCAGCAGCCGGATCACCGCGCCAGCAGCCATCAGCGCCACAATCGGCCTGCCCTCGCGGAAGAGGCCGACGAGATGCGCGGCAACATCGTCGAAAGTCACTTCTGCATCGTCCCCGATACGCTTCCGGAGCCCGTGGACCTCGCCGTCGAGTTCGGTGGCGAGGCGTGCCGCCATTGCCAGCGCGGAGGCGGACAGGATGATGATCGCCGGTTTTGTGGTCATGCTTGGCTCCCCGGCAGCGCATGGATCCAGTCCTCGCCGCCCTTGTAGATCAGGATCATCGAAAAATAGGGCGCACTGCCCTCGCTCACCTCGGCGAGCGGCATCCGCTTCTCCGCGTCGAGCGAAACACGCTCGACATAGATTGCCCGTTCGGTCAGTCCCATCTCGTCGATCAGAGCACGGATGCGCGCGAAATGCCGCCCCACCTTGATGATCGCCGCCGCGTCGGCAAGGTTCAGCCGGTCCCGGAGGGCGGTGTCCGGCAGCGGGCCGGGCAGCACAGACAGCACATCGTTGCGTGCCGCCAGCGGACGCCCGACCACGCTTGCCGCAGCCATCATCGAAGACACACCCGGAACCACCTCGGTCGCATAGCGCTGCGCAAGACGCTCGAACAGGTACATGAAGGAGCCGTAGAAGAAGGGATCGCCTTCGCACAAAACTGCAACATCCTGCCCCGCATCGAGGCGTGCGGCGATTTCCCCGGACGCCCTGTCATAGACATCGCGGGCGGGAAAGCGCTCGGTGCGCATTGGAACCACTATCGGGATTTCCACCTGACCTCCCGGCAGATGCGGCGCTGCGATGGAACGCGCGAAACTTGCGCCATTGTCAGGTGCCGGCCAGGCGATCACGGGCACGTGCCGGAGGATGCGGTGGGCTTTCAGCGTCACCAGTTCGGGATCGCCGGGCCCGAGCCCCAGCCCGTAGAGTTTGCCGCTCATCGCTCAAACCCCTTGGTAACCGACCAGATCGTCACGGGCATCAAGGGCTTCCAGCCGAGATACCGGCCGACCGGCTCCGCCCGGCTCACCTGAAACCGCGCAAGCTCCCCGCCATGGGCCGATTGCAGTGCGAAGAGCCGCGCCTCGCTCTCGACGGTCACGGCATTGGCAACCAGCCGGCCGCCGGCTTTCAACGCAGCCCAGGCCGCCTCGAAAACGCCGGCAGTGGAAACACCGCCACCGATAAAAACAGCATCCGGTGCCTCAAGTCCCTCAAGGACCTCAGGCGCTTTGCCCGAAACCACCTCTATCGAGGGTGTGCCGAGCGTGTCGGCATTATGCGCAATCATCTTCCGTCGCGCCTCGACAGGTTCGATGGCGATCGCCCGGGCAAAGCGCACTGCCCGCATCCACTCGATCCCGACCGAACCACAGCCTGCTCCGATGTCCCACAAGAGCGCCCCGGGCAGAGGGCCTAGCCGTGCGAGCGTGGCAGCCCGGATTTCACGCTTGGTCATCTGACCGTCGTGCTCGAACGCCTCGTCGGGCAAACCGGGGACGGCGGGAAGCAATTGGGTCTTCGGCGCGGCGACGCAATCGACCGCGAGCGTGTTGAAGTCTGAAAACTCCGGCCGCTCTTTCACGACCTCGGCTGCCGTGATCCGCCGGACCCGTTCCGCAGGACCACCCATGTGCTCGAGCACCGTCATCTCGGAATCTTCAAACCCGCGCGCAGCCAGTATGCCGGCAGCCTCCAGGACCGTCCGCCCGTTCGATGTCAGCGCAATGATGCGTGCGCCTGGCTGGAGCGCTGCCGCCAAGCCGTGAACAGAACGGCCATGAAGCGAGATCTGTGCCACGTTCTGGAGCGCCCAGCCCAGGCGCGCAGCGGCCAGCGAGAACGCCGACGGCGACGGGATCACTCGGATTTCCGAGGCATCGATCCGGCTCATCATGGTGGCGCCGATGCCGAAATGCATCGGGTCCCCTGTCGCCAGGATCGTGACCGGTGTTCCGCGGCGCGCCATGAGCAGGTCGATGGTCTCCTGCACACCGAATGTCCAGGCGATCACCTCGCGGTCGCCGCAGTCCGTCCGCTCGAGAACCCGCGCAGGTGCGATGATGGTTCGGGCCTTTTCGAACAAGGCGCGTGCAGGTGGTGTGAGACTGTCCAGGCCATTGTCGCCGATCCCGATCAGCGTTAGCCATGGCTCTCCTGCAGCGGCCTCAGCCATGACCTTCCAGCCCCCCGGCAAGCGCATTGACGGCAGAACTCGCAAGCGCGCTGCCGCCGCGCCGTCCCTTGATCGTCAGAAACTCGACGCCGCGTGGATTGGCAGCAAGCTCCACCTTACTCTCAACCGCTCCGACAAAGCCCACCGGCACGCCGATGATTGCTGCCGGTTTCGGAGTACCCGCATCGATCAGTTCAAGCAGACGGAAAAGCGCGGTCGGCGCATTGCCGATGGCAATCACCGCCCCCTCCATCCGCCCGGCCCAGAGATCGACCTGCGCCGCCGACCGCGTGGTGGCTTTCAAGCTGGCAATCTCGCGCACCCGCGGATCGTTGAGCAGGCACAGGATATCGTTGCCGGCTGGCATCAAACGGGCGATCGTTCCGTTTCGAACCATTTCCACGTCGCAGATAACAGGCGCACCGGCGATGAGTGCGTTCCGCGCCGCGCCGGCGAAACCGGGCGAAACCACGACATCACCGGCCAGGTCCACCATGCCGCAGGCATGGATCATCCGCACCACCACCGCTTCCGTTTCGTTATCGAAGCGCGCGAGATCGGCCTCGGCCCGTATGATGGCAAAGGAGCGCCGGTAGATCTCGGCCGGATCCTGGATCGGGGCGGACGCGTTCACCCGCCTCAGCCCTTGTTCTTTTCCATTGATCGCGGGCCATGCGGATGATCGGCATGCGGATAGGGATGATGATGGTGATCATGGTCGTGCCCGTGATCGTGTCCGTGATCGTGTCCGTGGTGATGATGGTGGCCGTGGCCATGATCGTGGTGATGATCGTGTCCGTGATCATGCACCAACTCGAGAGACCCGGGGCTTGCATGGCTGTGCACCGGAGTCCACGGAAGACCGTGCTCCTTGCAGAATTCCTCGTCGCGGCAGGACGCGTCGCAATCGCCATTGCAGGGACAGTTCTCCAGCCCCCCGCCGATTCCCTCGACGTGATGGTGATGGCTTTCCTGCGGCAACCCGACCTCGGCCTCGAAACCCAGCACCTGCTCGCGATATTTGCACATCTGGCAGTTCATCAGAGCCTGACCGTCGAGAATCTCCTGAACGCGGTCCTGAAACGTGTCGAGCACTAACGCATGGTCGTTGAGATAAGGCGCCTTGATGAACTGGATTTCGGGATGCGCAGCAGCGACCTCGTCGGTCTGCGCATAAATCCGTTTCACAAGCACGCCCGTGAAAAGAAAATAGGGGAAAACGATGACCCGCTTGTAGCCGAGCTTCGCCGCATGTGTGAGCCCCGGGCCGACCAGCGGAAAGGTGACACCGGAGTAGCAGGTCTCGCCCCAACCGAAGCCGAAACCTTCCCACAGCATCCGCATGACCTTCGAGACATTCGAATTGGCATCGGGATCGGAGGCTCCGCGTCCCACGACCATCAACAGGGTGTCGTGCAATTCAACCTTGCCATGCTCGCGATTGGCCGTGTCCACGGCTTCCTGTATGCGCGCCCCGGCAGCGCGGATCATCTTCAGGTCGATACCGAGTTCGCGACCGTAGTTGATCACCACGCCCGGATTTTGGGCCTGATAGGTGTTGAGAACCGATGGAATGTCGTTCTTGGCGTGACCTGCCGCAAACAGCATGCCCGGAACCGCAAGCACCCGCTCGACACCCTTCTCGCGCAGCCGGTCCAAACCTTCCGATATCACCGGGTTGCAGAACTCGAGGTAGCCGTATTCCACCGGCACATCGGGGTAGCGCGCCTTCAGCCCCTCCGCCACGGTCGCGAATTCGCGGGCTGCGTTCTGGTTGCGGCTGCCATGGCCGCACACCATGATGCCGGTGTTTTCCGGGAAACCTGAACTGCTCATGGATCAGGCCTCCGCCGGTTCAGGGCTCTGGTCGCCGTCTTCCTGTGCCGCGTCCTCTTCGGTCTCGGCGTCAGCCTTGTTGCCGCGCTTTGCGGCCCATGCGGCAAGTGCGGCAGCGGCAGCCACTGCCGCCCATCCCACCCAGTGCGAATGGCCTGCCAGTTCGCCCATGTGGCCGCCATGGGCCAGAGCCAAATTCGGCACGGCAACAGCGAACAGAGCGGAAAGTAAGACGGATTTCGTCATGGCGGACCTCCGGACAACGTGACAATCTCAGCACGATACGCCGGATGATCGTCAGCGCCCCTTGGGACATCGGACGTCTACCGAACCGGACAGCTCCGGCTTCGGCCCTTGAGTTAAGTCAGCCTCACCGGAATTTCTCTCAGCCTGTCATCAGGCGCCGTCGCACATTGTCTTCCGTCATAGGTTCTCGGCAATCGGAGGTCAAACCCGGATTGCGCCACGTCCACGCCGATCTGCGCCACACTGCTGGTTCAGCGCAATCTGGGTCGCGCTAGAGTGCGAAACCGAGCCTCTGGGCCGTCGCTTCAAGCAATCGGCGTTCGCGCTCGTCGATTTCCCCGTCAGCCTTGGCGACTATGGCAAGATGATCGAGGATCTGGCGCTTGCGGGTCTCATCCAAACCGGCAAGCATCCCGGCTGCCTGCTGATTGGTGGTCTCGTAGCCGAAATCATTGATATACTGGAGAATCTTGCCAAGTTCATCGCCATCCAGACCGAGCATCTTCGTGCAGATGGCTGCAAAGGCGTCCGCTTCCGCCGGATTGACACTCTTGTCCGCAAACGACATGCGCACCAGAAGCAGCAATTCCGCAGTCAACGCGGGATCGTGGGCAACCTGATTGATCGAAGAATGCCTTCCAAGCAGATCGCGAACCCATCCGGTCAGTGAGGGGGTTTTCTCTGCGCCGTCGGTCATTGCTGTGTCCTTCTCTGCTTCAAGGTCGACATCGGACGGTTCGATACCAAGCAATTCCGCCATTCTGAGAAGCAGTTTTTCCTCACTCGCAACCAGCTCGGCATTCGCCTTGGCGATCCGCACCATGTTGCCAAGAAGACGCCTTCGCTCTGCTGTGTCAAGCGAACGGATCAAAACGAAAGCCTCTGGTTCGCTAAGCTGTCCCTGCCGCGAATCGAGCAGCGCGTGAAGCTGATCCATTTCATCCGGCCTGATGCCGAATTGACGCTGGCAAACCCGTTCGAAAGCGGACAACTGAGAGGGGTGAACCACACCGTCGGCAAGTACAATCCTGAACAGCAGCAACACCTCGGCAAGAGCTACAGGTTCATCTGCCAGCTCTGCGACCGCACCGCTCCAGCGCTCTCCGTCTGAAAAAAGCTGACTGAAATATTCCCGAAGGCTCATGCTCATCGTGTGCCCCCGGGTGCAGCATGATTCCACTTAAGCAAAAACTTAATGACAGCATTTCAATTGTCCAGCGAAACAGACCATGCAATAGCCCCCGACATTAATCGCACCCTTGCTCCGGCTCCGTCCTGGACCGTTGACACCCATTTTGAAAGCTCCTGCATGGAAGACCTGTCCCTTATGCTTGGCCTGCTGCTGATCGCGGCGGCATTCCTCGCTGGCTTTGTCGATTCGATCGCCGGCGGCGGCGGGCTCATCGCAGTGCCTGCGCTGCTGCTAGCGGGGTTCACCCCCGTTGAAGCGCTCGGGACCAACAAGCTTCAGGGCCTTTTCGGTTCGGCTTCCGCAACGGTCGCCTATGCCCGCAAGGGTCATGTCAACTTGAAGGCGCAACTGCCTTGGGCCGCGCTCTCTGCGGTCGGAGCTGCGCTCGGAGCCCTGCTCGCAACAGTCATTCCGGGGGGACTGTTCCAGGCATTTCTTCCTTTCTTGCTGATCGCGATCGCGCTCTACTTCGCCTTCAAACCGAACATGGGAGACGTCGACCGGGCCCGCCGGATTTCACCGTTCCTTTTCGGGCTCGTCATCGTCCCGCTTATCGGTTTCTACGACGGCGTTTTCGGTCCGGGTGCCGGTTCTTTCTTCATGCTGGGCTTCGTAGCCCTTGCCGGCTACGGTCTTCTCAAGGCAACCGCGCATACGAAGCTGCTCAATTTCGCATCGAACCTCGGCGCCTTCCTCGTTTTCGCTTTTGTCGGCGTGATTTCCTGGAAGATCGGCCTGATCATGGGCGCGGCGCAGTTCGCAGGCGCGCAAGCCGGATCACGGCTGGCAATGAAAAACGGCGCACGGATCATCAAGCCGCTGCTGGTGATCACCTGTCTGGCTCTTGCCGCGAAACTGCTGTTGGACAGCTAGAACTCCACGCCGATCTGCGCCTTCACGCCGGAGCGGAACGGGTGCTTGACCATTTCCATCTCGGTGACCAGGTCGGCATGTTCGATCAGTTCTTCCTTGGCATTGCGGCCGGTCAGAACGATGTGCGTCATTGGCGGCTTTTCCGCCTCCAGAAAAGCAATCACGTCATTGACGTCCAGATAATCGTAGCGGATCGCGATGTTGATCTCGTCCAGAAGCACCATCGAGTTGCGCTGATCGCGGATCAGGTCTTTCGCCTTCTCCCACGCAGCCTGCGCCATTTCTATGTCGCGCGCCTTGTCCTGCGTCTCCCAGGTAAAGCCTTCGCCCATGGTGTGGAACTGGCAGAGGTCGGAGAAGTGTCTCTGGATCAGATCCCTCTCACCGGTGGACATTGCTCCCTTGATGAACTGCACAACCGCACAGGGTTTGCCATGGGCGATGTGCCGGAAGATCATTCCGAATGCAGCCGAGGATTTTCCCTTGCCCTTGCCGGTGTGAACGATAACCAGGCCTTTCTCGCCGGTCTTGGTGGCCATGATCTTCTCGCGTGCGGCTTTCTTCTTGGCCATCTTCTCGCTGTGCCGCGCATTGAGTTCGTCCTCGCTCATGCCGTCGGTGATCTTCTCGCGTTCGCTCATTTTTTCTCCATCCCGTCGTTTCGTTCCGCTCATCCGGCCTGTCTGCCCGGGTTGCCTCAAACCGTTTCCGGGGCATCGAACACTTTCGCAAGCCAGATGCGCTGCGGTTTTCCGCCCGCCGCCGGCAGGCGGCCGAACTCGGTATATCCCAGACTCTCATAAAACCGCGGTGCCTGAAATTCGAAAGTGTCCAGATAGACACCCACCATTTCCGTCTCGCGGGCAAATTCTTCGGCCCTTGTCAGAAGCCTGCTTCCGATACTTTTGCCACGCTGCCCGTCTCTCACGCCCAGCAGCCTGACGAAAAGCCAGCCCTGGACAGTGTGCGCGGTCAGCCCGCCGACCAGGCTCCCGTCCGAATCGAGCGCCCTGAGATGCAGGATCTGGGGGTTAAACGGTACACCCAGCTTTTCCGCCGCCCCGTCCACGATCGATTCGACGAGATCCTCGTAGTCGCTGTCTGCGGTATGACTGGCAATGATCTCGATCGACATCCGGTCTCCTTCCCGATCCATCAACCGTCCGCGCGCCCCGATATTTCCGAAAGCGCGAACTTGGCTGAATTGCTTCTTGGGGTCCAAAGGCCCCGGTCGATCGCCTCTTCGAACCGGGCCGCCATCTCCCTGAGCGCATCGGGGTTTTTCTCGCGCAGGAAGGAGAGCGTTTCCTCGTCAACGAGATAGGCGAGGTAGACGGCTTCGAAATGCGTGTCGCGCACGGCGCCAGTGGTGGCGGCGAACGCGAAAAGGTAATCGACCGTGGCAGCCATTTCGAAAGCGCCCTTGTAGCCGTGGCGCTTGACGCCATCGATCCATTTCGGATTGACGGCGCGACCCCTGACGACCCGTGCAATCTCCTCTTCAAGCGAGCGGATAACCGGGCGTTCGGGCCGGGAATGGTCATTGTGGTAGATCGTCGGCCGGTTGCCGCGCGCGGCCTCCACGGCCGCGGTCATCCCGCCTTCGAACTGGTAGTAGTCGTCGGAATCGAGCAGATCGTGTTCGCGGTTGTCCTGGTTCTGAACCACGGCCTCCACGGTCGAAAGGCGCCGCTCGAACAACTTGTGTGCTGCCTGCCCCTCCTCGCCCGCACCATAGGCATAGCCGCCCCAGACAACGAATGCCTCGGCCAGGTCGCCGCGATCGGTCCATCCGCCTTCGTCAATCAACGCCTGAAGCCCTGCACCGTAGGCTCCCGGTTTGGAGCCGAAGACCCTGAACGAGGCATGGCGTCGCGCCTCGGCGTCTTCGAGGCCGCTTTCAGTCAGCCGAAGATGTTCCGCTCGGGCACGCGCGGCAAGGGGATTGTCCGTTTCGTCCTCATCGAGTTCCGCAACGGCGCGCACCGCCCGGTCGAACAGCGCTATCTGGTCCGGAAAGGCATCCCGGAAAAACCCCGAAATCCGCAAGGTCACATCGACGCGCGGACGCTTCATCATGGCGATCGGTATGATCTCGTAGCCCGTCACCCGCCGCGAGGCAGGATCCCAGACCGGCTTTGCCCCGATGAGCGCCATGGCCTGGGCGATGTCGTCTCCTCCCGTGCGCATGTTCGATGTGCCCCACGCGGTGAGCGCCATCGAGGTGGGCCACTCTCCGTGATCCTGCACGTGGCGTGTGACCAGCATCTCGGCCGACTTGCTCCCCAGTTCCCAGGCAGCCGGCGTCGGCACCGCGCGGCTGTCGACCGAATAGAAATTCCGGCCCGTCGGAAGGACGTCGGGGCGCCCGCGGGTCGGGGCGCCGGAGGGACCCGGAGGGACGAACCGTCCATCGAGTGCAGTCAACAGACCATCGATTTCCGCCCTGCCGCAGGCTTCCACCGAAGGACCGATCTGCGAGCGGACTGTCTCCATCACGGCTGCCGTGGCATCCCAGCCATCCGGCAAGGGTGCGCGCCCCGAAACCAGGTTGCTCGCCAGCAGTTCAATCCGTTCGACCGTATCGCCATTGCTGCGCCACGGATCGGCGGAAACAGCCTGAAGCACTTCCGGCCTTTTCCCCTTCCATGGCTCGGCCATCGGGCAATCCAGCGGATCGAAGCCATCCAGTCCTGCATCGCGCGCGATCGCCCGGTGTAGGCTGTCATCGCCTGCGCGGTCACCACGCTTGATCCGCGAAAGCGCCACGACCAGGTCGCTCAGGAGTCCCCCCTCGGGAGATTTGCCGAAAATATGCAGACCGTCACGGATCTGCATTTCCTTGAGGTCACAGAGCCAGGCATCGAGCTTTTCAAGCGCCAGATCGTCGTCGTCGCCCTCGGCGATGCCCGCATCCTCGGTCAGGCCGATATCACGAACCAGATCCAGGATTTGTCCCTTGAGCAACTTCAGTCGCCGTGGATCGTGGCCCGCAGCCTCGTAATACTCGTCTACCAGCGCCTCGAGGTCCTTGAGCGGACCGTAACTCTCCGCACGGGTCAGGGGCGGCGTAAGGTGGTCGATAATGACCGCGCTGGTGCGTCGCTTGGCCTGTGTTCCCTCGCCCGGATCGTTGACGATGAACGGGTAGATATGCGGAACGGGTCCCATAACCGCCTCCGGATAGCAGGCCCGCGACAAAGCCAGTGCCTTGCCGGGCAGCCATTCGAGGTTCCCGTGCTTGCCCATGTGGATGATTGCATGCGCATCGAACTCGGTTCTGAGCCAGGCGTAGAAGGCGAAATAGCCGTGCGGCGGCACAAGATCCGGTGCGTGGTAGCTTGCCTTCGGATCGATATTATAGCCGCGCGCGGGCTGGATGCCGACGACTGCATTCCCGTAACGCAGCAGCGCCAGGCGAAACGCGCCGTCCCGGAAAAACGGATCGTCCTCCGGCGCTCCCCATCTTTCCGTCACGGACGTCCGGATCTCGGGATCGAGTTGCCCGAAGAACCCGAGATAATCCTTCAAGCAGAGTTCCGCACCGCCGGCCCGTTCGGCTGTGAGAGCGTTGGTCGGGCCTGCCTTGAGCGAAGTCACCAGGTCATCGCCGTCGGCGGGAAGGTCAGCGGTCTGATAACCCGAAGCTTCCATCGCGCGCAGCACTTCCACGGTGCCCGCAGGGGTATCGAGCCCGACGCCGTTGGCGATGCGCCCGTCCCGGTTCGGATAATTGGCAAGCACGATCGCGACCCTGCGCTTGTCCGCACCGGTTCGCCTGAGCCGCGTCCATCGGGCTGCGAGTTCGGCCACAAAGGCCACGCGGTCCGGTTCGGGCTTATGCGCCACGATATTGGTTTCGACGAGTTCATCGTAGAGCGCCGCAGTCTTGAACGAGACTGCCCGAGTGAGCACTCGCCCGTCGACTTCCGGCAACGCCACATGCATGGCCAGATCGCGCGAGGAAAGCCCCTGTTGCGATGCCGCCCACGCCTCACGTCCGCCACTGGCAAAGACCGCCTGAAGCACCGGCGCGCCTGTGGATTCAAGCACGGTGCCGCGCGTCTCGCCGCCCGGCGAAGACACGGCAAAGCCCGTCGCATTGATCACCACATCGGGCTTCACTTCCCGAAACACGGCTTCAACGGTTCCCACCGAGACCGGGTCCTTCAGGCTTGAGGCGAAGACCGGCAGCGCATTCAAACCCTGCTCGGCGAGCGCCTCACACAACGCCTTGACCGGTGCGGTCTGGCCGCTTTGCACAAGGGCCCGATAGAAGCAGATGGCCGCCACCGGCGCATCCGCAATCCAGTTCCGTTTGAGGTCATCCAGCGACGGATTGCTGGTCTCGTTGTCCCAGACACCGGCCTTCAACAACGGTATGGCCGGTCCAGGCCGCTCCGATCCAGCCAGAAGCGCTTCGCAGCATTCGACGAACGCCTTCGCATTTGCCCCGCCGCCCTCGCACAAATAGGACCACAGGACGTTGAGATCGTCTGCCGAGAGAGTCGAAAAGGGCGACAGACCCGGATCCGGCCTGTCGTCTCCCGGCAGAGCTGCTAGCTTGAATCCGTGTGCGGATGACGCTGCGCGGAGGCTCTCCAGCGCGTAGGAAAAATAGCTCGCTCCCCCGAGCGCCCGCACCACCACCAGTCTGGCCTTCGGCGCCATTCGCGCCACGAAGGTATCGACAGACATGGGATGCTTGAGATCGCTCAGACTGGCAAGCCGCCAGGACATCTCGCCGTTCGCCTGCCGTGCCGCGGCAATTGCTGCGAGTTCCGTGTCGGCAGCGCTCAGAAAGAGGATTTCGCCCGGGGACTGCCCCAGGTCGACCGCTTCGTCACCCTCGCTCAGTGTCCCTTTCTGCGCGACCAGAAGATGCATCGAGGCTCGGCCTCCCTGTCGGTATCAGCCTGCCAGCTCGGCCAGGCTCGCGCGAATTGCGGCTTCATCGATATCGTGAATTCCGATCACCACCAGCCGTGTTTCGCGCTGTTCGCCAGCCGCCCAGGGCCGGTCGAAATGGGTATCGATCCGGCTGCCCACGGCCTGGATCACCTGCCGCATGGGTTTGCCGGCCACATCGGCAAATCCCTTCAAGCGCAGAATATCGTGCGAGACGATCAGCGATTTCAGGCCTTCAATGAAACCGGCCGGATCCCCGATCGGCCCCAGAGTGACGACAAAGCTCTCGAACTCGTCGTGATCATGCTCATGCCCGTCTTCGTGGTGGATCTCGTGGTGCGACTTGCGGTTGGCGATGTCGTCCTCCGCGCCGATCCCCAGTCCGAGCAGCACTTCCGGCGCCACTTCACCCAGCCGCGCCTCGACAAACACCGGCTTTCGGGCGAGATGTCCGGAAATGCCGGAGCGCACTCCGCTGAGCGCATCGGCATCGACCAGATCGGCCTTGTTGAGCACGATCAGATCGGCTGCCGTCAACTGGTCCTCGAACAGCTCTTCCAGCGGGCTCTCATGGTCGAGCCCCTCATCTGCCAGACGTTGCGCGTCGAGCCTGTCGTGATCATGGGCAAAGCGTCCGGCGGCAACGGCAGCGCTATCGACCACCGTAACGACGCCGTCCACGGTCACCTCGGTCTTGATGCCGGGCCAGTTGAAGGCCGCAACAAGCGGCTGCGGCAGCGCAAGGCCCGAAGTTTCGATGACGATGTGATCGGGGCGTTTCTCGCGCGCCAGAAGCTGTTCCATTGTCGGGATGAAATCATCGGCAACCGTGCAGCAGATGCAGCCGTTGTTGAGTTCGACAATATCGTCTTCCGAACAGACCTCGTCGCCGCACCCCTTGAGCACATCGCCGTCGACGCCCAGATCACCGAACTCGTTGATGATCAGCGCGATGCGCTTGCCCTTCGCATTGGCAAGCATGTGGCGGATCAGCGTGGTCTTGCCCGCGCCGAGAAACCCGGTGATTACCGTGGCCGGAATCTTCGAAGCTGTCATGGTTTCAACCCTTCATCTTGAGCGGCAGGCCTGCCGCGACGAAATGCACTTCGTCGGCGAGGCTCGCAATTTGCTGGTGGAGGCGTCCGGCATGGTCACGGAAAGCGCGCGCCATGGCGTTGTCCGGCACAATGCCGAGTCCCACCTCATTGGAAACAAACACCACCGGCCCCTTGAGGCCCGGAAGCGCTACGGCAAGCTCATCGAAGGCGGTCTCGACGTCGTGTTCGCCGAGCATGAGATTGGTGACCCAAAGGCTCAGGCAGTCCACCAGGACCGGACGGTCCGCACGTGCGGAGGAAGCAAGTGCGGACGTCAGTTCCAGCGGCGCTTCGACCGTTTTCCATCCCTCTCCGCGTCGCTCCTGATGGGCGGATATGCGCGCTCGCATTTCCTCGTCCCAGGCCTGGCCGGTCGCCACGTAGAGCCTTGAGGTCGAGGCACGTTCGACCAGACCTTCAGCGAAGGCGGACTTGCCCGATCTCGCACCGCCAAGAACCAAAGTCACCTTTGGCAGAGATCCGCTCACGCCTCTGCATCCCGGGGGATTCGGGAAAGGAACAGCCCGAGCAGTCCACCCAGCAGCAGCCAGAAGAACAGCGTCGTCGCCAGGGATGCCGCCGCATAGGCAGACGCGACATAGGCCGGAACTTCGCTGAAGATATGCTCGGGAACCGGCGCGCCCCACAGATGCGGCGTGACAATCAGGACAACACCAACCAGCTTGAGCACCGTCTCCGGTCTCAGCGCCAGCAGCCAGAGCCCGGCGCCCGAAACCGCAACCGTGATCATCCACCAGTTTTGTCTCGCCTGAAGATCGGCATAGGGAAAACCCGGCACCGCGGGCGGCAGGCTGAAGGACGGCGCGAGCTGAACGCAGAACCAGGCGCCTGCGCCGAGCAGCAGCCCGCGCATCAGCCCCTCGCGACCGCCCGGAAACTCGATTCCCGTCAGAAGCGCGACGGCGGCGAGCATCAGCGCAAAACCGCCACCGGCGACCAGATTGGCAAGGATGGTGTCGCCCAGCCGGCCGAGGCCAAGCATCGAATCGTCTCCGTGGTCATGCGCGCCATGGTCCTGGGCGGCCTCCGCGGACCCGGCCGCATCAGCGCCATGGTCATGGCCCCCGCCCTCATAGCTTTCCGCCTGCATGATCAGAGGTATGGTCTTCACGTATTGGGCGGGCGTCATCGCCAAACCGGCAATGAGCCCGGCGGCAAGCGCCGCCAGGAGCAACCTGACAATCATGAGATCATTCCCCTAGTGGCAGGGAAAGCCGTAGGAATGCCGGGTGTCGTGCGCCGCATCGTGCAGCGTCTGCGAGTTGGCAAGGCCAACTCCGAACACCAGGATCGAACCGATGACGAGCGCCATCAGTCCGGCCACGGTACGTGCGCCGATGCGGTCCGTGAGAGAGAGCGTTTCAGATTTAACAGCCATGACAACCTCCGTGAATGGCTCCGGAAGAATACCTCTTCCAAAGGTCCGGCTCTCAACCGGTGCGAATGGCAGGTCTCCTGGCTCGCGGGTTTCGTGCGAGGGTTTTCTCGCACATCGGCGAACGCCAGCCTTCCCGACGTATGAAGCGGTCATGAAAACGGGACGATTCGTAGACAAAGAGGCGTCCGCGCCGGTTGATCATGCCGCCACGTCAGTGGCTTTTCCAGTCCGGAAAGGTTTCGGATTACGGCAAACACCATTGTTTTCCGTCACCCTGGCCTCCCGTGCCGGTGACATTCGCCTAGCCGCTCTACAGTCGCGGGGTCGGCTGCGATAAGGACGCCCGGTTTGGGTCCATCCCGTCGCATTCCCTTTTGATCCTGAAAGACCGCTCGTCTTTCTGGAACCATTCGGAACCCGAGTGATAGGCTCGGGCTGCCAAACTGTCAATCTCGATTGCGCCCTGGGGCAGTCCGTGGGCGACCTCGCACCACAAGCAGGTGGTCAAGCCACAGGGCCGCTGGCTTCCATGATCCGTTCGAAGCCCACCAGCCGGTCGAGTTCGGCGGCAATTTCGTCAAGTGCCGCATCAACGTCGGCCCGGTAATTGACCGATCCGCCGGTCAGGCCGAAACCTTTCAGGAGCCGCTCACGGTACGCGTCAGAGCCGAAAATGCCGTGAAGGTAAGTGCCGAAGACGCGGCCGTCGGCAGAGGTTGCACCGTCCGGCCTGCCGTCAAGAACCGTGACCGGGCGTGCGCAATCGGGCCCGGCGCTGACGCCCAGATGGATTTCGTAACCCTCCAGCGGCAGATCGTCTTCTGCCGTCCGCGCGATGATGTTGCGCACAGTCTTTTCCGGCGCCATGACCGTCTCGATGTCCAAGAGACCCAGGCCGTCAGCCACGGGTTCTCCACCCTCGATTCCCGTGGGATCGCTGACCGTTCGGCCCAGCATCTGATACCCGCCGCAGATCCCGATGATCCGACCGCCGCGGCGGTGATGTGCTGCGAGGTCCCTGTCCCAGCCTTGAGCGCGGAAGTCGGCAAGATCGGAAATCGTGGATTTCGAGCCAGGCAGGATAACCAGCGCCGCATCGTCGGGTAGCCGTTCACCGGGCCTGACGAAGACCAGCTCGACATCGGGTTCCGACCTGAGCGGATCGAAATCATCGAAATTGGCGATGCGCGAGAGCACCGGCACCGCAATCTTTAGCGCCCCGGCCTTGCCGCGCGCCAGCCTTTCGAGAGCAACGGAATCCTCCGCCGGCAACCGCGCGGCGGATTTGAGCCAGGGCACGACCCCGAGGCATGGCCAGCCGGTAAAGCTACCGATCGCCGAAATTCCGTCGTCAAACAGGCTCACATCGCCGCGGAACTTGTTGATCAGATAACCCGCGATCATCGCGCGATCTTCATCGGGCAGAATCCGGTGGGTGCCCGCAACCGAGGCAATCACCCCGCCACGGTCGATGTCTCCGACAAGCACCACCGGCACCCCTGCCCGTGTCGCAAATCCCATATTGGCGATGTCGCCTTGCCTCAGATTGATCTCCGCGGGCGAACCGGCCCCTTCGACCAGAACCAGGTCGGCGCCGTCGGATATGCGCCCGAAGCTGTCCATGACAGCGGCCATAAGTTCGGGTTTGAGCGCCTGGTAGTCGCGCCCCCGCGCATGCCCGCTCACGCGCCCCTGCACCACGACCTGCGAACCTGTTTCGGATTGCGGCTTGAGCAATACCGGGTTCATATGCACGCTCGCCGGCGTCCTGCAGGCCATCGCCTGCAGCCATTGCGCACGACCGATTTCACCGCCGTCATCGGCAACCGCGGCATTGTTGGACATGTTTTGCGGCTTGAATGGCCGGACCTTCAGGCCACGGTTTGACGCCAGCCGGCAGAAGCCCGCGACCAACACGGTTTTGCCGACATCCGATCCCGTTCCCTGAAACATCAATGCCCTTGTCATGCGGTGCTCGATAGCACTCCGGGGGGATACGCAAAAGGGCCAAAAACAGCGTTTGTTAACGGGAGCTTAATCAAGTTTTCAGAACGCCGCGAAGAATTTTCGTCGCCATTTGAAAAGCGACATGCCACGGCGTGTTCAAGGCATCGCAGAAAGCAGGATGAGCATAGAGCAGATCAAGGGCGGCAATCGCCGTTTATCTGGAAACCACACAGACGGAAGGACATCGCGATGCTTTACGTATTCAACTCTGCGGACACCGTGCAAATCGCATGGAACAACGTGCTTCCGGCTGAGAAGACGGCTTCCAAGCGCAAGATTCGCGGCCTCACCAGGTTCATCCGGACCTCTTCGGCAGGTTGAACGGGACGCGGAAAACGCCGTTCATCAATGGCGGCGACAGACGAGATCAAGGTCGGGCGGCATACCGCTCGGCCTTTTCGGTTTCTGATCTCCGACGATGGCCGCGCCTCTCCCGGGCTGGCGGGCGACACCCGCGTATCGCGCAACGAACACACGACCTGCGCCCAAATGCGAAGGCCGCCCGGACCTTTAAAGATCCGGACGGCCTGCCAAAAAATACGCTTGGCGGCCTCGCAATTACGCGCGAGGTTCGCTCCATCCCGGTACGCAGTACCTGAGCCGGGATGTTCGGCGGTTGTCCCCCGCCGTGAGTGCAGGTGTAACCCGGACATCGTTACCGGAGCGTTATTGAAACCCTAAGCAATCATGAATCTGTAAAAAAAATGCGGCTGCGAGCCTTCCTGTTGCCTCCGCCGAACTTACCCAGCGGCAGGATTGCCGCATTGCACCATCATTGCCGTTTTCTCGCTGCTACAGTTGATTTATCGCGCCATATCCTTACGCTAGCTTCAGGCATTTCGGATGGCAGGTTGGGTGCGACAGAGTTCCGCGCAACGCCTGAAATCCGTTTTATGTCGCGATTGCGTCCCTGACGCATGAAATTGTCTTTAATCGACTCGAGGCGACATGCCTTCAATTCCATGGTTGTCCGGTAGAAGCAGTGACCGGACTGACCGAATATCGGAACAACCACTGCAAGATGAGACTGGGAGGTCTTACATATGAAGAAGCTTCTCGCTTCCACCGTTCTCGCAGCCGGCCTGATGGGCTTTGCCGGCGCCGCACAGGCCGCATCGCACAGCAGCGAATGCGGTCGTGTTACCGTGGCCAACATGAACTGGGCCTCGGCCGAGGTGCTGGCCAATATCGACAACATCATTCTCTCGCAGGGCTATGGCTGTGACGTGGAACTGGTTCCCGGCGACACCATGCCGACACTGACTTCCATGATGGAAAAGGGTGAGCCCGACGTCGCGCCCGAAGCATGGATCAACGCCGTGCGCGAACCGCTTGATGCTGCTGTCGATGAAGGCCGCCTCGTCTATGCCGCCGAGTCACTTTCGGATGGCGGCGTTGAAGGCTGGTGGATTCCCAAGTACATCGCCGACGCCAACCCGGACATCAAGACAATCGATGACGCTCTTGAGCGCCCCGATCTGTTCCCGGCTCCGGAAGACGCTTCAAAGGGCGCCGTCTACAACTGCCCGTCGGGCTGGAACTGCCAGATTTCCACCGCCAACTTCTTCAAGGCACACGATGCCGAGGAGAAGGGCTTTGTGCTGGTCGACACAGGGTCGGCCGCCGGCCTCGACGGCGCCATCGCCAATGCCTACAACAAGGAAGAAGGCTGGCTCGGCTACTACTGGGCTCCGACCGCGATCCTGGGCAATTATCCCATGACCCTTCTCGGCTTCAACGCCGAGCACGACAAGGAAGCCTGGGACAACTGCATCGTCGACGCCGAATGCGCCGACCCGCAGAAGAATGCCTGGCCGAAGTCGGAAGTCTACACCGTCGTGACCGCATCCTTCGCGGAACGCGCCGGTCCGGCTCTTGAATACCTCGAGGGCCGTTCCTGGAGCAACGAGACGGTCAACGCACTGCTCGCCTGGAAGGACAAGAACCAGGCAACCGGTGAAGACACCGCCTACTACTTCCTTGAGAACAACGAGGAAATCTGGGGCGAATGGGTCTCGGACGAAGTGGCTGCAAAGGTCAAGGAAGCCCTTTGATCAGACTGTGAGAGAAGGGGCGGTTCCAAACCGCCCCTTCCTTTTTCCGGTGCAGGTTTTCGCGTTCGGCGCGGCCCGGAAGCATCCAAGCAAGCACCCAATGAAAAGACATGACAGGGGATAGGCCAATGGAATGGCTGACAGAGTTTCCCGATCTGGGAACGAGTACCTTGCGCAACATCCGCCTGACGGTGGATGGCGCATTTCGTGAATTTACGCGCGCCTACGGCGAGTCGATCGAACTGCTGTTCGAACCGGTAAAGTGGTTTCTGATCAACTCCGAAGATTTCATGACTGAAATGCCGTGGCCGTTGATTCTCCTTATCGTGGCAGGTCTTGTCTGGCTCGCCAGCCGATCCTGGAAGATCACTGCCGGATCGGTCATCGTCCTTGTCGCCATCGGCCTTTTCGGCATGTGGGAAGACACGATGAAGACCATCGCCATGACCTTCGTCGCAACGGTCCTGGCCATCATCTTCGGCATCCCCATCGGGATCGGCATGTCACGCTCCAACAGGGTTCAGTCCATTTTCAATCCGATCCTCGACATCATGCAGACAATGCCGAGCTTCGTGTACCTGATCCCTGTCATCATGCTGTTCGGCATCGGTAAGGTTCCCGGGCTGATCGCGGTGATTATCTACGCCATTCCACCAATTATCCGCCTGACCAATCTCGGCATCCGCCTTGTCGACAAGGACGTGCTTGAAGCTGCGGACGCATTCGGGTCCTCGAACTGGCAACGGCTCAAGAACGTGCAGATGCCGCTGGCGCTGCCCACCATCATGGCCGGCATCAACCAGACCATCATGATGGCTCTCGCAATGGTCGTGGTGGCCTCCATGGTCGGCGTGCAGGGACTTGGCCAGCAGGTGCTCAGGGCGATCAACAACCAGTACTTTACTCTTGGCGTCCTCAACGGTCTGGCCATCGTCGGCGTCGCCATCATTTTCGACCGCGCCAGCCAGGCCTACGGCAAGCGTCTTCAGCGTCATACGGAGGTTGTCCATGGCTGAGCAACACACCGGTATCGGTATCAGCATCAAGAATCTCTACAAGATATTCGGGTCCGATCCCGCTGCCTACATCGACGACGTCAAGGGCGGCATGACCAAGGCCGAGCTGAACGAAAAGCACAATCACGTGCTCGGCCTGAAAGACATCAACATCGACATGCCGGGTGGCGGCATTCAGGTTGTCATGGGGCTTTCCGGTTCCGGCAAATCCACCCTGATCCGCCACATCAACCGCTTGATCGATCCGACCGCCGGCGAAGTCATCGTCGGTGATGAGGACGTGGTGAAGATGAATGACATGGAACTGCGGGAGTTCCGTCGCCACCGGACCGCAATGGTGTTCCAGAAGTTTGCGTTGCTGCCGCACCGTACGGTTCTGGAAAACTCGGTTTACGGCCTGGAGATCCAGGGCGTACCGCGTGAAGAGCAGGAAAAGCAGGCAAGGCGCTGGATCACGCGGGTCGGTCTCGACGGTTTCGAGGACAACTACCCCAACCAGTTGTCGGGCGGCATGCAGCAGCGTGTGGGTCTTGCCCGCGCACTGACCAACGACGCACCCATCCTGCTGATGGATGAGGCGTTCTCGGCTCTCGATCCACTGATCCGCATGGACATGCAGTCGGTGCTGCTCGATCTGCAGCGCGAAATCCGCAAGACCGTGGTCTTCATCACCCACGATCTCGATGAAGCTCTGCGTCTCGGAGACCGGATTGCCATCCTCCGCGATGGTGAGGTGGTTCAGCAGGGAACCAAGCAGGAAATCGTGTTGCGTCCGGCCGACGAGTACATCTCGAGCTTCGTCCGCGAGGTCAATCGCGGCCGCGTCATCTCAGTCGAAATGGTGATGTCCCCGCTTTCGGCCGAACCTCAGGGCATGCCGGTACCGCATGACACGGTTCTCGAAGTGGCTGCCAAGACGATGACCGACGGCGGAGCGCCCATGGCACATGTCGTTGATTCGTCGGGCAAGCCGATCGGCGATCTCGACATCAACCAGGTCATTGCGGCCATGGTGACGCCGGTGGATCACGCCGACGCCGCCTGAAAACCCGCCGCCATTGCATCCTGCAAGGCGTAAAGACCAGACCTATTACCCGCGGCCGGCACCAGCCGGTCGCGGGTTTTTCATGTCGGGAATTCCAAGGCTGTTGCATTGACATAAAGATATCTTTATACGATCACCAACAAAATAGGAGTTCTTCATGTCCGCTTCCCACCCTCTTGCCGAACTGCTTGCAGAGAAGGGCGTACTTCTCGCCGACGGCGCCACCGGCACCAACCTGTTCGCAATGGGCCTCGAATCCGGCGAGGCACCGGAATTGTGGAACGAAACCGCTCCGGAGAAGATCACAAAGCTGCATCAGGATTTCGTCGATGCCGGCTCTGATATCATCCTCACCAACAGCTTCGGCGGAACGCGCAACCGGCTCAAGCTGCACCAGGCCGAAAACCGCGTGCATGAACTCAACAAGAAAGCCGCCCTCATAGCACGGGCGGTTGCCGACAAGGCGGACCGGAAGGTCATCGTTGCCGGATCGGTCGGCCCCACCGGCGATCTGCTGGTTCCGCTTGGCGCCATGACCTATGACGAGGCCGTTCAATCCTTCGTGGAGCAGATCGAGGGCCTCAAGGCAGGCGGGGTCGATGTGATCTGGATCGAAACCATGTCTGCGGTCGACGAAATCCGCGCTGCCGCCGATGCGGCTTCGCGCTGCGGATTGCCCTACACCTATACCGGCTCGTTCGACACTGCGGGCAAGACCATGATGGGCCTCCACCCGCGCGACATTCACGGCGTCACGAAAGACATGGAGCAGAAACCGTTCGCTGTCGGGGCCAATTGCGGCGTCGGCGCATCCGACATCCTGTCTTCGCTGCTCGACATGACCGGTGCCGATCCGGAAGCCGTGGTCATCGTCAAGGGCAACTGCGGCATCCCCGAATTCCGCGGTGCCGAGGTTCATTACTCCGGAACCCCGCCACTGATGGCCGATTATGCACGCATGGCAATCGACAGCGGCGCAAAGATAATCGGCGGCTGCTGCGGCACGTCCTGCGATCACCTTGCAGCAATGCGGCAGGCCATCGACGGTCACACAAAGGCCAAGCGTCCGACAGTCGAGGAAATCGTCGAGCGCATCGGTCCGATGCGCAACGCGGTCGCCTCCGACAATGCGGCCCCCAAGCGCGAGCGCCGCGGCCGCAGGAGCTGATCCCGGGCACAACAGAACCGAGTACGAGAAGCCGGTGTCCAAACACCGGCTTCTTTCATTCAAGTGGGTTTTTACCGCTCGAGACCCATGGCAAGTCGCACCAGTTGCAGGAACTCCGACCGGTAGCCGAATGGATCCTCGCCACGGGCCTCAGCTGCAATCCTTTCGATGGTCTCAAAGCCAAAGCTGTCAAGCTGATCGGTTCCGCGCAGTTTCTGCCCGAAAGCGGCAACGCCGATGGAGAAACGCACATCTTCCGGGGCGTCCAAAAAACTGCCCACTTCGGCGTCTTTCAGAACGGGAACTTCGGTCAGCTTGCTTTCCGCCTCACCTGGCAGCTTGGCCCGGATCTTCAGGAACGCGAGTTCTTCGCCATACGAGGTGTCGCCAGTGCTGTTGTCTTCGCCATAGCGCAATTCACTGTTTAGGACCGCCGGACTTCCGACCGGGGTGATTTCATAGATCGCGGTGACCGTGTGACCCGAGCCGATGTCGCCTGCGTCAACCCTGTCATTGTTGAAATCCTCACGATCAAGCGCGCGCGTCTCAAAACCGATCTGGCGATATTCGGCAATCAGTTCCGGATTGAACTCAATCTGGAACTTCACATCCGATGCAATCGGAAACAGGGAGGATGAGGCTTCCTGAACCAGCGTCTTTTCGGCTTCCGACAAGGTGTCGATATAGGCGGCGACGCCGTTGCCATTCTGTGCGAGCGTCTGCGTCAGCTGATCATTGTAGTTGCCCTGCCCAAAGCCGAATATGGACAGGAAAACGCCGCTTTCGCGTTTCTTCTCGATCATGGCCTTAAGCGCATCGTCATCACTGGCACCGACATTGAAGTCGCCATCGGTAGCGAGCAGAACGCGATTGATCCCGCCCTCGACCGAGCCCTTCTCAGCCAGCCGGTAGGCTTCCGCGATACCCGCAGCCCCTGCTGTTGATCCACCGGGGCGCAACTCATCCAGCGCATCCAGGATCATGGCCTTTTGGCTAACCGGTGTCGGCTCAAGCACCGTTCCCGCATCGCCCGCATAGGTGACGATCGAAACCGTGTCTTCGGGTTCAAGCTTCTGGAGCAGAAGCCTGAAAGCCGATTTGAGCAAAGGCAGCTTGTCGGCATCCTGCATCGATCCGGAAACATCGACCAGCAGGACCAGATTGGCGTGCGGCCGCACGGCCGGTTTCAAGTCGTAGCCCTTGACCCCTATGTGAAGCAGCTTTGTGTCGGCGTTCCATGGCGTCGGGGTCACGGTCACCGTTGCGCGGAAGGGTGTCTCGGCAGTCTCGGGAGCGGGGTAGTCGTAGTCGAAGTAATTGACCATCTCCTCGATTCGCACCGTCCGCGGATCAGGCAGCACGCCCTGTTTGAGCGAACGGCGCACCATTGCGTATGACGCCGTGTCAACATCTGCCGAGAATGTGGACACCGGGTATTCGGCAACACTCTTGACGCTGTTGGTCTTAAAACTCTCAACACGGCTCCACTCGCTTTCCCCGAACGGGGAAACAAAAGGCTGGTCCGCGCCGTCAAATGTTTGCCGCGGGATCCGACCGGAGAACCCCTGACGCGCTACTCCGCCCATAGACTGTTGGGCTGAGCGTTGAGGAATTGCACGATTCAGGGCCGGCGACGGCTCGGTCACCGGCGAATGAGCTGCCTGGGGCATCGGCGCCGGTTCCGCCTGATCAAATTCCTCTTGCTGCCTTACGGGCAGCGATGGGCTTTCCAAAGCCATTTCACTATCGGTGGATTTGCCTATCTCCAGAGGCGACAGCAAATTTGGCTGCCACCCGTTCTGGGTCTGGGAAATCTGCCAGGTCAGGTAGGCTGCGGCAGGCAGGATCATCAGGGTGGCAAGGGCCGTGCCCGCCATATATCGCTGTCTCATCAAACCACTCCATATCGAGGTTGCGATATGGGTAAGACGTCCCTCATCGGCCGATCCTTGGGCGGCCATTGATTTTTCTGGCCCTGACTTGTCGTAGGCCTGAAGTGCCGCTTCAAGCGCCTTGCGTTTTGCATCCTCCAGCGGCGGCGGCGCGCTTCGCGCCAGCTTTTTCAGATCATCATCGATCATTGCTCTGCTCCGGACTTGCCCAGAAGGCTTTTCAACTGCTTGCGCGCGGCGTGCAAATGATAGGAAACCGTTGATTCCGCGCAGCCCATAACCGCGGCAGCATCTGCATGGTTCAGTTCCTCACCGTAAACCAGAAGCATGGCATCGCGCTGCTTATCCGGCAGGGTACGAACTGCATCCCACACGTAATCGCTATGGCTGGGCCTGTACGTCTCGATTTCTTCCCCGAGAGCGGCCGCATGGACCGCCATGGCCTGAGCCTTGCGCATTTCGCGGGCCACGAAGCGGGCATGATCATGGGCTGCATTGATCGTGATCCGGTACAGCCATGTCTTGAAGGCGCTCTCGTTGCGCCAGTTGCGGATCGCAACTCCCAGCCTCAGGCAGACGTTCTGCGCAATATCTTCGGCCGCGGAGCGATCGCGGCACCATTTCCACGCCACGCGATGAATGAACATGTAGTGGCGCTCGACAAGCATGGAAAAGGCCTCCCGGTCGCCAATAGAAGCCCGGTCGGCCAAATCCTGATCCGATGGTCCTTCACTGCGAGTCTTAACTTCCATGCAGCCACGCTTCTCCATGATTGAAGCTTTGACGACACCAATCCGGCAATCCTTGGGTTCAATGACACGAGTTTATGAATAAGCCGTCATATGGAATCGAATTTGTTCCACGCCATAGCGATAATTGCGGCCCAACGGACAGGCATCGCGCGCAAGGCATCCGGATGTCATGCAGCCCTGCTGTCCCTTGTCCATTTTCAGATAATCGCGACAGGTTGAGACGTCAAAACCCGCCGGCCCGAATGCATCGACCGGACAGGCCGACAGGCAAGGCCTGTCGGTGCATGTGTCGCACGGGTTGACCAATGTCCGCTGGCGTGTGCCGTGTGCCACCCCCGCGGTTTCCAGCGCCATGGCAGCTTGCGCCCCGAAGAGGATCGCGCCGCGATAGCCATGCCAGAGCCCATAGTCAGGATGGATCAGCAATCCCAGTGGTGATGGACGAAGCCCCTCCGCGGCCATGGCCCACTGCTGGAACGGCCGCCATGGCTTGTCCGAGGGAAACACGGCTTCGCCCGAAAGGCTGAGCGCGATCGGGCGAATGATATGCTTCGACCAGGTGTCGAGAGGATGCGCGATACCTGTATTTTCCTCGCGCCAGAGATCGAAGACCGGCCAGAAATCGCCGCCTGCGTGACCGATCAGACAGATCAGCGCCACCGGCTCCCCGCCTGCGAGGACCGGAGCCTCTTCAGGTTCCGGCCTTAGCCAGCCGCGAAGTTTGAGACCGCACGGTTCGAGAAGAGCGCCAATATCGGCAGTCCGATGCGGGTCACCCACCCCGCCCCCCGTCACGAAACGCGGAGCGCCAGACCTCCTTGTGAATGAGGCCCGCCACCTGATCCCGTGCGCCTGTCTCCCTGGCTTTTTCGGGCTTTGCTCAGGTGAAGGCGTCGGGCATCTCGCCCTTGCGGCGGGCGATAAACTCGTTCAGGGCCTCGTCGATTGCAGGATCGAGATCCGGCGCAACATAGCTGTCGAGCCAGGAGCGGCACAGCGTCCGTGCCCGTTCCTCGATCCGCTTTTCGCCTTCTGCAAGCCACTGCTCATAGGAGTTGTTGTCGGCAAGCGACGACCGGTAGAAGGCCTGCTGGAAATTGGCCTGTGTGTGCGCGCAGCCGAGATAATGGCTGCCCGGTCCGACCTCCGCGATGGCGTCGAGCGCCTGGCCGGTCTCCGATAGGTCGACGCCCTCCGCGAAGCGTTGCTGCATGCCGA
Source organism: Hoeflea sp. (assembly GCA_965230055.1). GTDB lineage: Bacteria > Pseudomonadota > Alphaproteobacteria > Rhizobiales > Rhizobiaceae > Hoeflea. Next base: position 374,277 of record OZ245939.1, read on the forward strand.
GCTGGTCGACATCGATCATGAACTTCTCGTAGGAGCTGACCAGCCCGCCTTCGAGCCAGCCCGCCGAATGAAGGGCAAAGTTGGTGCCCGCCAGAAGCGTCATGTTGAGTGTCGATGCGCTTTCATGCGCAGCCTGCGCATCGGGCACCTTGGAGCCGCAAAGCGACCCGCCGGTCCGGAACGGGATCTTCAGCCGGCGCGCAAGCTGCGCTGCGCCGTAGGAGACCAGCGATGGCTCCGGCGTACCGAACGTCGGCGCGCCGGACTGCATCGAGATCGACGCCGCGAAAGTGCCGAACAACACCGGAGCGCCGGGCCGAATCAACTGCGTGAACGCAGCGCCCGCAAGCACTTCAGCGAGAATCTGGGTCAGTGTGCCGGCCACTGTCACCGGGCTCATCGCACCGGCCAGAATGAAGGGCGACACAATGCAGGCCTGGTTGTTGCGCGCATAGACCTTGAGAGCGCCGACCATGGTCTCGTCGAACACCATCGGCGAGTTCGCGTTGATCAGGTTGAGGGTCACGCAGTTCTGGTCGACGAAATCCGCACCGAACAGGATCTTGCACATCTCGATCGTGTCTTCGGCACGCTCGGGCGCAGTGACCGATCCCATGAAAGGTTTGTCACTGTATTTGATATGGCTGTACACCATGTCGAAATGGCGCTTGTTGACCGGAACATCCACCGGTTCGCAGACCGTTCCGCCCGAATGGTGCAGGGACGGCGCCATGTAGGCAAGCTTCACGAAATTCCGGAAATCCTCGATCGTCGCGTAGCGGCGCTCCCCATCGAGATCACGGACAAAGGGCGGACCGTAGACCGGAGCGAACACGGTCGCCTTGCCGCCGATCTGCACCGAGCGCGCAGGGTTTCTCGCATGCTGGGTAAAGACCTCGGGCGCGGTTTTGAGCAGCTCGCGGCAAAGGCCCTTGGGAAAGCGCACGCGCTCGCCCTTCACGTCGGCGCCTGCGTCCCGCCACAACTGCAGCGCCTCGGCATCATCGCGAAATTCGATGCCGACTTCCTCCAGCACCTTGTCCGCATTGCGCTCGATCAGGCTCAGCCCTTCCTCGTCGAGGACCTCGTAGGTGCTGAGCCGTCGCGAAATATAGGACATCGACTGGCCGGGGCCGCCGCCCGAACGCTGCGCACGGCGCGCCGCCGCACCACGGCCTCGCCGGCCCGAAGCACCTTCAACCGGTGCTTCGGGTACCGATTCTGTCAGGGAAATCGTATCTGGATCTTCCATATCAAGCCTGCATGATCTGAACTGACGCCCAATCGCGCCCATGACACAATGCTAGCGGAAACCGACCCCCACACCTGCCTTTATGCGCCAACCCTTGGCGCTCAAGGAATATCGCGCCCCGGCCCGCCGTCGCAATTTCTGTGTCCGGCGTCGCTTTCAAGGAACTTTTTGCAAACAAACGCCTATATCGCTATTCAGACTGGGTCTGGTACACTTGGCAGCCGGTCAGGATAAAGAGGGAGAAACCCATGTCTGACGATGAAATCATCCTTTCCGAGCTTTCCGATGATGAACTTGTCCAACAGATGCACGATGATCTGTATGACGGGCTCAAGGAAGAGATCGAGGAAGGCACCAATATCCTTCTGGAGCGCGGCTGGACACCTTATGATGTCCTGACCAAGGCGCTTGTCGAAGGCATGCGGATCGTCGGCGAGGATTTCCGCGACGGAATTCTCTTTGTGCCCGAGGTTCTCATGAGCGCGAACGCCATGAAGGCCGGCATGTTCATTCTGCGCCCGCTGCTTGCCGAAACCGGTGCGCCGAAACTCGGCAAAATGGTCATCGGCACGGTCAAGGGTGACATTCACGACATCGGCAAGAACCTGGTCGGCATGATGATGGAAGGCGCAGGCTTCGATGTCGTCGATCTGGGCATCAACAACCCGGTCGAAAACTACATCGAGGCAATCGAGCGCGAAAAGCCCGACATTCTCGGAATGTCCGCACTCCTGACAACCACGATGCCCTACATGAAGGTCGTCATCGACACCATGAAGGAAAAGGGCATGCGCGATGATTATATCGTGCTGGTGGGCGGTGCACCGCTCAATGAAGAGTTCGGCAAGGCTGTCGGTGCCGACGCGTACTGCCGCGACGCTGCCGTGGCTGTCGAAACAGCCAAGGAACTGATCAAGCGCCGCCACAATCAGCTGGCTGCCGGGGCGTAAGTCCGGCCCTGTCGCGCCGCCGGACAAATCCGGCGGCGTCCGTCCAAAAAAGGACGCAGCGATGAAACGTCAATCAGGCGAAGCTTCCGTCCGGGGCAAAACCGGCGGTGACAAAAAGGTGCGGGTAATCGCGTGCGGCATGATCGCGCGCGAGGTACTGGCGGTGAATGCGCAGCTCCGCCATGACCATGTCGATCTCAAATGCATCGACGCGAACTACCATCACCATCCCGAACGAATCGCACCCGCGGTTGAACGCGCCATTCTACGTGCGCGGCAGGAAGGGTATCGGCATATCTTCATCGGTTATGCCGATTGCGGCACCGGCGGTCAGCTCGACAGGGTGTGCGCGGACCACGGGGTCGAACGCATCGAAGGGCCGCATTGTTTCTCGTTCTATCTCGGAAACGAAGCCTTTGCAGCCGAAGCCGATGAAATGATGACGACGTTCTTCATCACCGACTTCCTGGCACGACACTTCGAGGCCTTCCTGGTGAAACCGCTCGGCCTCGACCGGTTTCCCGAACTGCGCAGCACCTATTTCGGCCATTACGAACGGGCGCTCTACCTGGCGCAGACCGACGACCCCGAACTGGAACGGAAGGCACGCGATGCCGCGGACTGCCTCGGGTTGCCCTATGAGCGACGCATGACCGGCTATGGCGACCTCTCAGCGGCGCTCGCGGAACTTTGAAAGCACGGCTACCGGCCGGAGCGGCAACGTTACGCAAAAAATAAACCGACCCATGCCATAATCTTTAAGCAATCCGTGCTTAGATACGATTCGTTTGCAGTCAGGGTCATCCAAGTGAGTTCGCAGTCAGGCGCCCCCCACATTCCCTCCATTGCCGGCAGTGCAAAACAGCACCCGGAAAAGCTCTCCGAGTTGCTCGAACGCCTTGCGCGCGATGCCCAGGAGAGAATCAGCATGCGGGAAATCGCGTCAGCGCTGGATGACCGTTCCTTCGGTGCGTTTCTGCTGGTCTTTGCGCTCCCCAACCTGATCCCGCTTCCACCCGGCGCCACGATGGTTCTCGGATTGCCCATGATCTTTGTCGCCTGGCAGGTGGTCATCGGTTACCCCAAGGTCTGGTTGCCGCGCGTGATTGCAGACTATTCCCTCGACCGCGCCACATTCCAGCGCATGGTGGCCAGGGTCTCACCCTGGCTGCGCAGTGCCGAGAACTGGGTGCGTCCGCGCAACTGGCCGCTTGACGGAGCGCTGCGTGAACGCCTGTTCGGTGTGTTTGCGCTTCTCTTGTCGGTCATTTGTGTCCTGCCGATTCCCTTCGGCAACTGGCTTCCCGCTTTCGCGGTGGCGGTACTCGGTGTCGCCCACACGGAACGGGACGGCAACTGTCTCGCAGTCGGGGTGATTGTCGGTCTTGTCTCGATTGCCGTCGCGGGGCTTGTCCTGACCGCCACCGGCGCTTTGCTTGCGACCCTGTTCTGAGTCCGGACTAGCCGCTTCTTAACCGGTTCGCGCCTATCATTGCGGTGCAAACCCCGAAAGATGCTTGCCGGAGGAGCTTTGATGGCCGAACCGAAGAAGATCATCGTCATCACTGCGGGCGGTCCCTACCCCTGGATCATTATCAATGCCCTTGCAGAGTGGTTCGAAGGCGTCGAGGTTTTTCTCGAACAACCGGAATCCAAGGCCGTGTTTCTGAAACGCCGCGCGCGCAAGGTCGGATGGTGGCAGACACTCGGCCAGTTTTTCACCATGACGGTTTCGCGCTTCGGCAAACGCTTTGCGCGGCGCAGGGAGGTAGAGATCCTGGCCGCGCACCGGCTCACGACAACGCCCTCACCCGGCGTTCCCGTCACGCCGGTCTCCTCGGCCAATGGCCGGGACTGCCTTGATCTGATTGCTTCGAGGTCTCCCGACGTGGTGTTTCTTGCAAGTTGCCGGATGCTGACCAGGACGACGCTGGCTGCAATCCACTGTCCTGTTATCAATTACCATTCAGGCATCAATCCCAAGTATCGGGGCCTGGCCGGCGGGTGGTGGGCACGCGCGAACGGCGACGACGAAAATTACGGCACCACCGTCCATCTTGTTGATTCAGGCGTCGATACGGGCGACATTCTCTACCAGGCTTTCCTCAAACCCGACCCTCGGGATTCACTGCTGACCGACGCCATGATCATGGCAGCCGGGTCGCGGGACACCGCTGTACAGGCCGTAAGCGACGCTTTGGATGGGCGGCTTGAACCGAGAAAGAGCGATCTGCCGTCGGTGCAGCGTTTCCATCCGCCGATCTGGACATATCTTTGGACCGGTCTTACCCGCGGGATCTGGTAGCGATCCGGCTTCTGCTGCAAACACTTATCGAACATCGATTCCGGCCAAGTCGCTTTTGACGCGCAACGCGTCGTCGTGAGCGAAGCGGCCCGAAAACACCATGCGCATTGTAACTTTCAAGGAGACTTCCATGGCCAACCGCATCATCGTCTACTGGCGCGATATTCCGGCTCAGGTGATCGTCAAGAAGGGGCGCGCTTCCGCAAAGCGTGAACTGTCGCTCCGCTTCACGGAGGCGATCGACATGTGTGCTATGCGCACCGGGGCGGCCGAAACCGACGACTATCTCGCCGACTGGCGCAGGGCCGAACCGGTGGAAGTTTCCGATGACCTTGAAGCCGAGGCCGAGAAGGCCGCGGCCGAGCTTGAAGCAGCCTATGACAAGGAACGGCTCGTCGCCCTTGTCAAAGGCGGAGGCAGGGAGAGCCATGGCTGACCAAACGACCAAAGCGACACAGGCAAGCCTGAACAAGAAGGCAGCGGCAAAAACGGCCTACAAGCCGGCCGGGGTCTCCGCAACCGGCCGCAAGGCGCGCAGCTTTGCAATCCGGCTATGGGCGGTTCGCCAATCCCGGATGCTGGAGTGGTTCTACGCGCATTTTGCCAACGCCTTCCTGATGCTGCATCCGATGTGGAAAGCGGTCGGATACCAGCGCGCCGAAGGGCCGGTTAAACTCGTCGAAAAGCACGTCAAGGGCTTCCTCTTCGACTGCCGCATGTGCGGACAGTGCGTGCTGTCGTCGACCGGCATGTCCTGCCCGATGAACTGCCCGAAGCAGCTGCGCAACGGACCTTGCGGTGGCGTGCGCGCGAACGGCCATTGTGAGGTGGAACCCGACATGCCTTGCGTTTGGGTGCAGGCCTGGTCGGGCGCCCAGAAGATGCAGAACCGGGACAACATCCTCAATGTTCAAAAACCCGTCGATCAGTCCCTGCGCGAGACCTCGTCATGGCTGCGGGTAACCGCTGTTGCGGCCGCCGAGCGTGAAGCCACCGCGACGCCCGGAGCCGCACAATGAGCCAGTCCGATTCCAATCCCCTGGACCCGGAAGCCCTTCTCGAGCCGCTGCCCGGACATTCCTCGCTGGGCCGTCTCGAACGCATTCTGCGCCGCGGCGAGTTTGCCGTCACAGCCGAGCTCAACCCGCCCGACAGCGCCAATCCGCAGGACGTTTATGAGCGGGCGGCGATTTTCGATGGCTGGGTCGACGGCATCAACGCAGTCGACGCTTCGGGCGCCAACGCCCACATGTCCTCGGTCGGCATCTGCGCCCTTCTGACCCGCATGGGCTACGCCCCGATCATGCAGATCTCCTGCCGCGACAAGAACCGGATCGCCATCCAGGGGGATGTGCTGGGTGCGTCGGCCATGGGCGTTCAGAACATTCTGTGCCTGACCGGCGACGGCGTGCAGGCCGGCGACCAGCCCGGTGCCAAGCCCGTTTTCGATCTCGACTGCATGTCGCTGCTCGAAACAATCCGGATCATGCGTGACAATTCGAAATTCCTTTCGGGACGCAAGCTGACCAGCCCGCCCACCGTCTTTCTGGGTGCTGCGATCAACCCGTTTGCGCCGCCCCATGATTTCCGGCCGCACCGCCTCGCCAAGAAAATTGCCGCGGGCGCACAATTCGTCCAGAGCCAGTATTGTTACGACGTGCCGATGTTCCGGAAGTACATGCAGCAGGTGCGTGACCTGGGCCTCGACAAGGAGTGCTTCATCATGTGCGGTGTGGGACCGCTGGCTTCCGCGCGAACTGCAAAATGGATGCGCTCGAACGTTCCGGGCGTGCACATTCCCGACGAGATCATCAAGCGCCTGGAAGGCGCCGAGGATCAGAAAGCCGAGGGGAAGCGCATCTGCATTGACATCATCAACGAGGTCAAGGAGATCGAAGGCGTCTCCGGCATACACGTGATGGCCTACCGCCAGGAGGAATTCGTGGCCGAAATCGTCCACGAATCGGGTGTGCTGAAGGGCCGCCGTCCCTGGACCCGCGAATCCAGCCCGGTGGATGAACTGGTTGCAGCGCGAATGGAAGAGATCCTTGAGGATCCGAAATTCGTGCCGCACGAAATGGCAGCCGCGGCAAGCGAGGCAGATTCCTCAGCCTAGGCGCTCGGCTTGCAATACAGCCGAAAATTGGATAACCACATAAACAAATCTTTATATCCTCAGAGCAAGGATCGAATCGAACATGACACGCACCATCGTCGCCTCCGCCACAAAAGAAGTGATCATTGGCTTTGATCAGCCGTTTTGCGTGATTGGCGAGCGCATCAATCCGACCGGGCGCAAGAAGCTTGCCGCCGAAATGATCGAAGGCAATTTCGAGACAGTGAAGGCCGATGCGCTTGCGCAGGTGGCCGCCGGCGCAACCATGCTCGACGTCAACGCAGGCGTGACATCGGTAAACCCGAACGAAACGGAGCCGGGTCTTCTGGTTCAGACCATGGAAATCGTCCAGGGTCTCGTCGATGTGCCGCTGTCGATCGACAGCTCCGTTACGGCCGCAATCGAGGCAGCGCTCAAGGTCGCCAAGGGCCGTCCGCTGGTCAATTCGGTCACAGGCGAGATGGAAAAGCTCGAGGCCATCCTGCCGCTCTGCAAGAAGTACAATGTGCCGGTCGTGGCAATTTCGAACGACGAAACCGGCATTTCCGAGGATCCGGACGTCCGCTTCGCCGTCGCCAAGAAGATCGTTGAACATGCAGCCGATTACGGCATCAAGCCGCACGACATCGTGGTCGATCCGCTGGTCATGCCGATCGGCGCGATGGGCACTGCGGGCCAGCAGGTCTTTGCGCTGCTGCACCGCCTGCGCAACGAATTGAAGGTCAACACCACTTGCGGCCTCTCCAACATCTCCTTCGGCCTTCCGCACCGTCACGGCATCAATGCCGGCTTCATTCCGATGGTCATCGGTGCTGGCATGACATCGGCGATCATGAATCCCTGCCGGCCGCAGGAAATGGAAGCCGTGCGCGCGGCCAACGTGCTCAACGGCACCGATCCGAACTGCATGACCTGGATCAAGACATACAAGGACTACCAGCCCCATGCGGCCGGTGCCCCTGCCCCGCAATCCGCAGCCCCGTCCGGTGAAGGCGGCGGTGGCGGCGGCCGTCGCCGCGGTGGACGTGCAGCACGGTCCGGCGGAGCGTAACAAAACCACTGGATCATGAATCTGGCAAACCATTGTTACCCAGCAGCGACTGAGAGACGATCGCTTTCACACCCTCATCCTGAGGTGCGAGCTCCGAAGGGGCGAGCCTCGAAGGGCGAGGGTGTGAAGAAGTCCGTTCTATTGCTTTTCAACAAGATGTCCGCGTCGCGAGAGGCTAGGCAATCCGTTGTAGTTCAGCACGATCAAGGCCTCCTTTTTTCGCTGCGACCATCCCTTGATCTGCCGCTCTCGCGCAATCGCATCGGTCACAAGATCGTAGGTCTCGGAAAACACCAGCTCGACCGGCCGTCGCTTGGCCGTATAGCTGGTTTCGCTCGGCAGGTTGTTATGCTCCCACACGCGAGCCTCAACCGTCTGCTTGGTAAGTCCGGTGTAGTAGCTGCCGTCTGCGCAGCGAACGATGTAAACAGTTGCCTCGACCATCCTGACCCTCGCCCTTCGAGGCTCGCATGCGCTTTGCTCATGCTCGCACCTCAGGATAAGGGTCAGAATATAGCACCGCGCCTCGCTTGCAAAATGGTGACCCCATGACCGACCACCTCGTCCTGTTCATGCCCTCGGGAAAGCGGGGCCGCTTTCCCAAGGACACACCCATTCTTGAAGCGGCACGGCAACTCGGCGTTCATGTCGAAAGCGTCTGCGGCGGACGCGGCATCTGCGGCCGCTGTCAGGTCGAAGTCCAGGAGGGTGTGTTCGCCAAGCACGGAATCACGTCATCAAGCGACCACATCTCCGAGTTTGGCGGCAACGAGGTGCGCTACTCGCAAAAGCGCGATCTGAAGCCCGGACGCCGTCTCTCCTGTTCTGCAAAGATCCTGGGCGATCTGGTCGTCGACATCCCGCAGGATACCGTGGTCAACGCGCAGGTGGTGCGCAAAGACGCCGACGCCCGTGTCATCGAGCGCAACCCGGCCATTCAGATGTGCTATGTCGAGGTTGAAGAGCCCGACATGCACAAGCCGCTCGGCGATCTCGACCGGATCCTGCAGGCAATAGAAGCTGACTGGGGCTTCAAGGACCTCGCAATCGACGCTTACCTGCTCGGCCAGGTTCAGGGGATCCTGCGCGAGGGCGACTGGAAGGTTACCGCCGCAATCCATGAGCCGTTCGAGGGTCGGCCGGCAACGCTGGTGGCGCTGTATCCCGGGCTCAAGAACGAAGCCTACGGCATTGCCTGCGACATCGGTTCCACCACCATCGCCATGCACCTGTCATCCCTGCTGTCGGGCCGCACGCTGGCCTCCTCGGGCACCTCCAACCCGCAGATCCGTTTCGGCGAAGATCTTATGAGCAGGGTCTCCTACGTGATGATGAATCCCGAGGGCCGCGAGGGCATGACCAAGGCGGTGCGCGGAGCGATCAACGAACTGATCGACAAGGTCTGCAAGCAAGGCGAAATCGATCGCGCCGACATTCTGGATGCGGTCTTTGTCGGCAACCCGATCATGCACCACCTGTTTCTGGGGATTGATCCGACCGAACTGGGCGGCGCCCCCTTCGCGCTTGCCGTTTCGGGCGCGGTCAACATCCGCTCCTCCGAGATCGACATCCCGCTCAATCCCGGCGCTAGAACCTACATGCTGCCCTGCATTGCAGGCCATGTTGGCGCCGATGCCGCAGCTGCAACGCTGACCGAGGGACCGCACCGGCAGGACGAGATGATGCTGCTCGTCGATGTCGGCACCAATGCCGAGATCGTGCTCGGCAACGCCGCGCGCACGGTTGCCGCCTCCTCCCCCACCGGCCCGGCATTCGAGGGCGCAGAGATTTCCTGCGGACAGCGAGCCGCACCCGGAGCCATCGAAAGGATACGCATCGATCCTCAAACGCTGGAGCCCCGCTACCGCGTCATCGGCATCGAACCCTGGTCGGATGAACCGGGCTTCGAAAAGGCTGCAGAAAAAGTTGGCGTCACCGGGGTTTGCGGTTCCGGCATCATCGAGATCATCGCCGAGATGTATCTGGCGGGCATCATCACCGAGGACGGCGTCATAAACGGCGATCTGGCAGCCAGAAGCGACCGTATCATCGGCAACGGCCGGACCTTCTCCTATCTGCTCCGCGACGGCAAACAGCGGTTGACGGTCAGCCAGACGGATGTACGCGCGATCCAGCTCGCCAAGGCCGCGCTTTATGCCGGCGTAAAGCTGCTGATGGACAAGCAGGGCGTCGATCACGTGGATCGTATCGGTCTTGCCGGCGCCTTCGGTTCGTTCATCGATCCCGAATACGCGCTCGTGCTCGGCCTGGTCCCCGATTGCGATCTCGACAAGGTCAAGGCGGTCGGCAATGCGGCCGGAACCGGGGCACGCATGGCCCTCCTCAATCGCGCCTATCGCCGCGAGATCGAGAAAACCGTCACCCGCATCGAGAAGATCGAAACCGCACTCGAGAGCAAGTTCCAGGAGCACTTCGTCAACGCGATGGCGTTCCCGAACAAGATCGACGCATTTCCCAAACTGACCGAAGTGGTCAAGCTGCCGGAACGGACAAACAAATCCGATACGGCGGACGGGACCGAGCCTTCCGCAGGACGCAGGCGTGGCGGGCGGCGGCGCGGATAGCAGCCGGAGCCTTGAGAGACCGCTCCTCCTGACAACCGCCTCCCGATCGAGGTGTGGTGGACCGGAGGTTCCGGGGTACCCGTAACAACGAAGCGGGACCGCGGCCACCGCACGTTCGGTGAGTGTGTGCTTTACCCGAATCGCGGTTGCGTCTACGGCATCGGCCATGCCGCTGTTTGTCCGCTCACCGTTGTTTGTCGTTCTCGCGCTCTGGGCGGCCGGTCTGGGCGCCGCCGCGCAGTTTGCAAAAATCGTCGTCATCTTCCCGCAACTGCAAGCCCACTACGGCGAGACCGGAGCAGCCTCGGGCTATCTTGTTTCGCTGATTTCCTTTGTCGGCATGGGGCTTGGACTGGTGGCGGGAGTGATCGCCATCCAGATCGGGCTCAGGAGACTGTTGCTTTCCGGACTGTGGCTCGGCGCAGCCATCTCGGCATGGCAGTCTGTGCTGCCTGGCTTCGAAGCGATGCTGTTGAGCCGCCTTGTCGAAGGCCTCTCGCACCTCGCCATCGTCGTCGCTGCCCCGACGCTGATTGCCCAGGCATCGGCCCGCCGGCATCAAGGCGCTGCATTGACGCTGTGGGGAACGTTTTTCGGTGTCGCCTTTGCCGCTGTGGCGCTGTTTGCACCGGTGCTGATCGGCGCCCATGGTCTCGGCGCGCTCGCCCTGGTTCATGCTTTCTACATGGCCGTCTTCGCGATCCTGCTGACCTTTGTGCTGCCGCGACCGGAGAGAACCGGCGCGCCGGCATGGCCTACGATCGGCGACGTCGCCCGGCGCCATCTGAGTGTCTATTCCTCACCCTTCATTGCCGCTCCGGCGCTTGGATGGCTGTTTTATACCCTCACATTCGTTTCCCTGCTGGCAATTCTTCCTCCCATGCTGGACCCCGCGCAGCGGACCTATGTGACGGCCGCCATGCCACTTGCCAGCATCGCATCATCGCTGACCATCGGCACCTGGCTGTTGCGGCACATGTCCTCGGTCGGCGTCATCGTGACCGGTTTCGGTCTCGCCATCCTGCTGGCGATTGCCCTGATGGTTTTCGGCGTCGGTGCCGGGCTGGTCATTGCCCTATTTGCCTGCCTCGGTCTTGTTCAGGGCGCAAGCTTTGCGGCCGTTCCCGAACTCAATCCCGGATTGCCGGAACGCGCACTTGCCAATGGCGGCCTGGCCCAGATGGGCAACATCGGCAACGGCCTCGGCACACCGGTGGCGCTGGCCATCCTGACCTTGGGCAACGGTTTCGGACTGCCGCTGTTTCTGGTGATCAGCTACAGCGCGGCTATTACGCTGCACCTCTATCTCGCGCGCAGGCGCAGACTGGTGCCCGGGACTGAAATCTGCGGCAACGACAATCCGCGGCCTTGAAGCCGGGCCGCCTGACAAACCTCATTCAGGCCAGATGTACTTTCCCCTGGCCCAGCCAAGCTCGGCATGGTCTGTCATCACCTGGCACCAGACGTAAGCTTGCTTCATCCGTGAGTATTTCCAGCTCGCACTGCCCGGACCGTCGATCCGGAAGGAAACATTCGTGGTGATATCCTTGCACCGGCCGGTCAGGCTGATTGGCGCATTGAGCGGGTACGCATCGATGATCCGCGAAACCGTTGAAGGCCACTTGCGGATATTGAGCGCGTCGTCCGGTGCGATCGCTGTGATTGTTCCGCCCGTAAAGGCTGAAGCCTGAGCCGGGACGGAAGCTGCGGTGACGGCGGTGACTGCGGCCGCTGCCAGCATGAGGCGGAAAACTGCTTGCATGATCTGTACTCCCCTTGACGATCTGCCCCGATGGGCGACTGTGCCAAGACTATGCCGCAGCGATCCTGTGCAGACGCTGAACCGGCAGTTCATCCGCCATTCATTCAGCGCCAGGCCCGTCAGATACCATCGGGCAGCTGGATCACCCTTCCCCGCCCTCAGACACCCGTGAACGATCCGGTCTGGCGGAAGCGTTCGAAGCAGGCCCTGAAATGATCCGCAAGCGCTGCAACCGGAGCACCGGCATTCTTGGCCATCTGCAAAACGAGGTCGTAGCTGCCGGGCGACGGCAGTCCGCATTCCTCGCCGAGGATCTGCACGTCGCCGGAAAGGAAACTCCGCCCCATCGGCGCGACAGCCATATCGGTCTTGATTGCAGCCTTCTGGCCCGAAGAATGCGAGGTCATGTAGGCGACGCGGTAGGAACGGCCGGCCCGCTCAAGTGCCGCGATCGCATTCTTTCGCCAGACACAGGTCTCTTCCCACATCGAAAGCGGCAACGGATCCATCAGATACGCCTGACCGCCTTTGGCGCCGGCCCAGACAATCTCGTCCGAAAACACCACCTCCCCACCGCCGGTATCCATGTCCGGAACGCAGCTCATCAGTGCGATGTCGAGATGCCCCGAGGCAAAGCGCTTTACGAGGTTGGATGACTGGTCGATCACCACGTCAACCGCGACTGCGGGATTGGTCTTGGAGAACCGCTTGAGCACATCGGGAAGGACGGCTTCGCCATAATCCGACGGCGACCCGATCCGCACGATTCCCGACACGTCGGAGGAGACGAAACGGGAGACCGCTTCGCGATTGAGCGCTATCAGCCGCCGGGCATAGCTCAACAGCACCTCGCCATCATGGGTGAGCGAAACATTCCGGGCGTCGCGCAGAAATACGGAAACACCGAGTTGCTCCTCAAGCCGCTTGATCTGCATCGAGACCGCAGACGGGGTCCGGAAGATGCGCGCCGCGGCGGCGGTGAAGCTTCCTGTCTCCGCTATGGCGACAAAACTTCTCAGCACATCGGGATCGAGCAGCATCAGGGGATGGTTGACCGGAGCGTTCATATCATTCAATTCCGCTTAACATAGATGTTAATTCATTTCGTTTGATTGAATGATGGATCGGAACGATGTTGTTGTCAATCCAGCAGGGCTGGAGAACAGCAGCAAAGGAGTTACTGCCATGTTTGGAATTGACTATCTCAGCCGCCAGGCCCGCAATTGGGCCCGTGCCCGCGAACGCCGCAACCTCGAATCGTCCATGCTCGACCTTCCGCCGGAGTTGCAGAAGGACATCGGATGGCCCGCGCCCGGAAGCCCGCAATCCCGCGGCCGGCTGGGCCGGGAGCACCGTTCCCCGCATATCTGGTAAACATGCCTGAGCGTGGCCACGAGGCTGCAAAATTACTTGCGAGCCGCCGAAAAACCGTGTTTTGGTTTCCTGATCGCGACATGGACCCCGGCGGCGCGCAATGAGGTTTGGGCATGCCCTCAGAGAAGAAACATAAGCGTTCGATCGTCTTTTTTCTGGTGCAGGACTTTTCGATGATCGCTTTTGCGATGGCAATCGAACCGTTGCGTCTTGCAAATCTCATGCTCGGATATGAATGCTACAAGTGGCGCCTTGCATCGCACGACGGAGCTCCGGTCCGGGCGTCGAACCGCGTGGAAGTCGCTGTAGACGCCTCGCTCGCCGACGAACGCCGCAATCTGTCCGGCGAAAGCCGCCCCACGATGGTGTTTGTTTGTTCCGGCGTGAATGTTGAAAACTTCAACAACAAGTCAGTTCTCGCCTGGCTGCGCGAGGAGCACAATCGTGGCGTCTCCGTCGGCGGCCTTTGCACCGGCGCCCATGTTCTTGCCAAGGCCGGGCTTCTGTCCGGCAGGCGCTGCGCCATCCATTGGGAAAACCTGCCGGGCTTTGCCGAGGCCTACCCCAAGGCCAAGGTGTTCGCCGATCTCTATGAAATCGATGGCGGCATCCACACCTGCGCCGGCGGCACCGCAGCACTCGACATGATGCTCAGCCTTATCGGCGAAGACCATGACGACACACTGGTCAACCGGATCTGTGAAATGGCTCTGACTGACCGCGTACGCTCGGCTCAGGACCGGCAGCGGCTGCCGCTTCGCGCGCGTCTTGGGGTACAGAACGCCAAGGTGCTGTCGATCATCGAACTGATGGAAGCCAATCTGGCCGAACCGCTGTCGCTCATCGAGATCGCTGACGGCGCGGGCCTGTCCCGCAGGCAGATCGAACGCCTGTTCCGGCAGGAAATGGGCCGTTCGCCGGCCCGCTATTACCTTGAGATCCGGCTTGACCGGGCACGTCACCTGCTGATCCAGTCGCCCATGCCGGTGGTGGAAGTCGCCGTCGCATGCGGTTTCGTGTCCGCATCGCATTTTTCCAAATGCTACCGGGAACTCTACAACCGCTCTCCGCAACAGGAGCGCGCCGACCGCAAGCAATACCAGACAGCGGCCTGACCGCAGCAGCGTTTCAGGCGGGAATGGCGGCCGGCGGCAACAGTGCCGCAGCCTTCTTGAGCGCAGCCATCTTCGTCAGGATCCCGATGTTCTGGGCAATCCGGCACTGAAACTCTTCCTGAACGAACGGCCGGTAGAGGAAATCGCTGGCCCCGGCCTTGAGGAAGCTCGCCGAGAGCTGCGGATCGTCGGAATTGGAGATGCCGATGATCCGGAGGACGTCATCCGGGTGGCTTCGACGCAGCTTGCGGGTAAGCTGATAGCCGTCCATGTCGCCCATGTGATAGTCGGTGAGAACCAGTTGGATACCTGGATCGGCCTCGAGCGCCGCAAGCGCTTCGCTGGCCGACGCGGCTTCCACGACCTGGAATTTCTGGGCGCGAAGCATCGATGACAGGATGCTGCGCTGGGTCTTGGTGTCATCGACAACAAGAACCTTGTACCGGCGGTTGGCAATGATCCTGTCGACAGCCTGAACGATTTCGTCGAACGCCCGGTCCGTGTCCTTGATGACGTAGTCGAGAACGTTCTTGTTGAGGATCTTCTTGCGCATGTTGAAGTCGAACTTGCCGGTAAAGACGATTGTCGGCAGATCGATCTCCACTGCGTAGTCCAGGGCCTCGCAATGCGGTGAGTCAGGCAGATTGAGATCGATCACCGCCAGGAAGAAGCCATGGTTTTCGTCGGCGGCGGCTATCTGCAGTTCGGCCAGCGACTGGCAGGTGACCACATCGACATTCAGATCCGTTTCGAAGCGATACCGCAGGGCGGACGTGAACATCCTGGAATCTTCGACCAGAAGCACTCGCAGCCGTTCTATACCGTTTTCGATTGGGGCGCGGCCTCCGGATGTCCTCGTCCTTGCTGTCATTGCGAGTACTCCTTGATTTGCGCCTTGCCGCCCGATGCGGACTGGGCGTCTCGTGCCTAGGCGACCTTTGCCTGGCCAGCCCTGATCAGGCGCCTGGCTGTTCTGATCTGATCCAGCGTATCGAGGTTCTGATTGACGCGACAATAGAATTCCTCATCCACGAACGGACGTAGCATGAAATCGTTACCACCTGCTTTCAGGAACCGGGCAGAAAGTAGCCTGTTGTCCGAAGATGATACACCAATAATACGCAATTCATGGCTTCCGCGAACAGACCTTAGTCTGCGCGTCAGCTCGAATCCGTCAATATCGGGCATATTGTAGTCGGTGATGACAAGGCCGATGTTTGGAGTTTTCTTGAGAATATCCAGCGCTTCGGAACCGCTCTCGGCCACGCTCACCTGAAAATTGAAACGCTCCAGACGGCCGCGCAGCAATGCGCGTGCCGTTGCGCTGTCATCGACGATCAGCACATGATGGCGGTGGTTGGTCAGGAACCGGCATACCGACTCTGCCAGGAGGTCGATGGCCAGCACTGTGTCCTTGATGACATAGTCGACGATGTCGCGCGCAAGAATGCCTTCGCGGGTCTTCTCGTGAAACGTGCCCGTGAAGACGATGATCGGAATCGAGAGTTCGGCCAGATAGCTCAGCGCCTCTCCGTTTTCCGCGCCCGGAAGGTTTACGTTGGAGATCGCCAGTGTGATCGGCTTTTCACCATATTCGAAGGCCAGTTGCAGTTCTTCGAAGTTGCGGCAGACCTCGATGTCGATGTCGAAAGCTTCCTTCAGCTTCTGACCGATCATGGATGTAAAGACGTTGGAATCCTCGACCACCACAATGCGGTGGTCTGCAAGCGATCCACCCGAATACTGCATTCCTGAAATACCGATAAACATGCAAAAGCCCCCATGATTATGCGAGTTTTAGCATTGTCGAAATTGAATTTGAGTTAACGGTTGCGCGTGACAAAACCGAAAAATAACCGGTTAGAGTCGAGACCTTTCAAGAGTGCAAAACCCTGGCCCGGAGCAGCCGGACGACCTTTCCGGCAGGGGTCTTGAACGCCCCCCGCGCGTGCCTCCGAGACACCGCTCAAGGCTCGTCAAAAATCCATCGGCGCCGTTCCCAGATCTTCTCCCCGACCAGGCAATCATAGGGGTCGCCTGAGGCTTGCGGCGACCCGAACTGAAACCCTTGGGCCAGCCGGATCACCGGTTGCTCTGGCCCAATCATGCCGATTTCTAGAATGAGCTTGCGGCGGATCGCTTCTGGAAACTGCTCCCATTTCGTTACCGGCACCAGAAAGCTGCCCGGTCCCGCGATGACGCAATTGGCGTAATAAGCGTCGAGATCTTCGATGTTGAAGCCGCCGCCGGGACCGTCACTGGTCATGAGCGGCAATCCATTGATGACAACCCGCTTCTCAAGCGCCTCGGCCCGTGCATCCAGAACCGGAGTTCCCTGATTGTTCGGCCCGTCCCCGGATATGTCGATCACCTTCCGGAAACCATCCCAGGGCGATGCTTCAAGGCGTGTCAAAGCATGCTCGATGGCGCCGGAAATCGATGTCCGGCGCTGCCCGCGCGGCTGGGTTCGCCGCACCTGATCTGAAAGCGCCTGTGCGTCGGCGGCCGTCTCGAGCAATGTCCAGTCGAAGATCTGCCGTACCGAACCGCTGCCTGCCCACTCGAACATGGTCACGGCAATTCGGCCATAGGCGCCCTGGCCGATCGCGCGGATGACGTCGGGATGTTCCAGGGCCGCGGCATAGCCGTCACGCTGGATTTCCAGCTCCCGGGTGGACATCGAGCGCGAGACATCCACGGCCAGAACCAGCGCCACGTCCACCTGCTCGCGCGCCGCGGAGGGCTGAAGCATGAGCGCCAGCCCGAGGCCAATCAAGAGAGGTCGCAACCATTCCGCCATGCCGCAAGGTTAGCACGGCATCATAGAAGGCAGAACCGATCATTCCTGCCGGGTTAGAACCAGATCAGCAGGGACCTGTGCCGGAAGATCGGTGCCCGTTAACTGCGTGGCTTGAGGTTCTCCGGGTCGTAAAGCGGCTTGTAGCCGACGGCCGCCACCTCCACGGGGAAGCTTTCGGCGAAATACTCGACATTGAGCTTGCGCCCGACCTCGCAGTACTCCTCAGGCAGGTAGGCCAGCGCAATGTTCTTGCCGATCGTCGGACCAAACGCCACCGATGTGGTGTAGGAGCGACGGCCGAGGCTGTCGACCAGCACCTCACCGCTGTCGGGATCGACAACCGGCATGATTCCGACCGGATAGCGGGCCACGCCCGAACTGTCGACGTTGTCGGTCATCACCAGTGTGCAGAGCATGGCCGGCTGCTTGTCCCGCGCCTTGTACTCAAGGTGCTTTTCCTTGCCACGGAAATCGGCTTCCTTGACCTTCGGACGTGCCAGATCGGCTTCGATCAGGTTGTATTGGGTCAGCAGGTCGGCATTCTGCAGGCGCAGGCTTTTCTCCATGCGACGGGAGTTTGCGTAGGTTTCGACGCCGAACGCCATCACGCCCGTGTCGCGCAGCGCATCCCACACCGCAAGCCCGTCCTCGTATTTCATGTGCAGCTCCCATCCCTGCTCGCCGACATAGGAGATGCGGAACGCACTGACTGTCTTGCCGGCAATCTCGATCGGCTTGATCGCGGCGAAGGCAAAGCTCTCGGGATCGAGGCCGGCCGGATCGGCGACAGCCTTTTTGAGTGTCTCGCGCGCGTTCGGACCCCAGATGCCGATGGTGGTGTAGTTCTCCGAAACATCGGTGATCGTCACATCGAAACCGCGGTCCTGTGCCACCCTTTGCATGTAGTGAAAATCGCGGGGGCCGGCGTCTGCACCATTCACCAGGCGGCAGCGATCCGCCATGCGGAACACCGTAAAGTCTGCACGCACCATGCCTTCGTCATCGAGGAAGTGCGTGTAAATGCCCTTTCCGATGTTGCCGTCGCCGCCGATTTTCGCTGCGCACAACCACTCCATCATCTCGACATGGTCGGGACCTTCAATGTCGACCATGTGGAAATGCGACAGGTTGACGATGCCGCAATCCTCGCTCATCGCCAGATGCTCGGCATTGGAGACCCGCCAGAAATGGCGGTTGTCCCACTCGTTCTCGCGCACCGGGATGCGATCGCCGTACCTTTCAAGAAGATGCTCGTTGGCCGCATAGCCATGGGCGCGCTCCCAGCCGCCGAGCTCCATGAAGTAACCGCCGAGTTCTACCTCGCGCTCATAGAAAGGCGAGCGCTTGACGCCGCGGCTCGACGCATAGGGCTCACGCGGGTGAACCGCCGGATAGTAGATCTTCTGGGCCGCCTCGTAGCAACGCGATTGGATGAATTCTTCGGTCAGCTGGTGCGGATAGAAACGGGCATAGTCGACCGGGTTGTGATCGATCTCGGTGCGTCCGTCGGTCATCCAGTCTGCGATAAGCTTGCCGTAACCGGGGCCGTCCTTGACCCAGATTGCAACGCAGTACCAGAGGCCGCGCACCTTCTGGCTTTCGCCGCAGGATGCCCCGCCGGCAGCGGATACCTGGAGCAGGCCGTTGAAAGAGTGGCTTTCATTGTAACCCAGTTCACCAAGGATCGGGGTGAGTTCCATGGCACGCTCGAGCGGCGTGATGATCTGTTCCATGTCCAGATCGCGCTGTGAGGGCGAAAGCCGCGCCTCGTGCTTTTCAAGCAGTTCGCGCGGGTGGCAGAGCCGTGGCCCGTCGGTTTCGTAGTAACCCCACTCGATCTGTCCGCCCTCGGTCGTCTTCGGATCCCCGGTATCGCGCATATAGGCGGAGTTGCCCTGGTCGCGCAGCAGCGGATACCCGATGTCCTTTCCGGTGCCTTCGAATTCGTTGTAGGGGCCGAAGAAGGTAAGCGGATGGTCGACCGGCATGACCGGCAAGTCCTCGCCGACCATTTCGGCAATCAGGCGTCCCCACAGGCCCGCACAGACGACTACATGATCGGCCATGATCGTGCCGCGATGGGTAACAACGCCCTTGATGTGTCCGTTTTCGACGATCAGGGATTGCGCCGGCGTGTTGGCAAACGCCCGGAGCTTGCCGGATTTCTCACCAAGATCGATCAGCTTTCCGGCAACGGTCTGCGAGCGCGGAACGACAAGGCCGGCATCGGGATCGAACATGCCGCCCATGACCTGATCTTCCTCGATCAGAGGGAACTTTTCCTTGATCTCGGCAGGCGAAACATAATGCGCCCGGGTGCCGAACGCACGTGCAGAAGAAAGCTTCCGCTTGATCTCTGCCATCCAGTCTACATCGCCCGTCCGCGCGACTTCAAGCCCGCCGATGCGAGCGTAGTGACCCATCTTTTCAAAGAAATCGATCGAGTACTGTGTTGTCCAGACCGAGAGATAGTCATGGCTGGTCGTGTAACAGAAATCCGAAGCGTGCGCCGTCGATCCGATATCCGTCGGGATACCCGACTTGTCGATTGCGACGATGTCGTCCCAACCGCGTTCGATAAGATGGTGTGCGATCGATGCGCCGACGATGCCGCCAGCCCCGATGATGACTACCTTCGCCTGCTTCGGAAACTCTGCCATGGTCTGATACCCTGATTGCGCTTTGAGCGGAATTTAGGGGCACCCGCAGAAAAACTTCTGCCTGTCTACGACATTCTCGCAATGCTGCACGACCAGCACCTTACGCCAGCGCGCTTTCGCATTGGCGAGGTTGGCCGATTCAAGATTCTGAAGAGCGCGATGGATGGCTTCCGATACCCGCATTTGCATGTCATTGCGGATGGAGAAATCCGTCCCGGAGTTTCGGCAGCCTACTTGATAACGGCGGCGCCATTGAGGATTTCGATGTTCTCTTCGCCCGACAGCGTTTCACGGTCACCCGACGGCATGGTGATGAAACATCCGGCGGGGCAGATCTGGACGCTGGCGCCCGCATTGATGATCACCTCGGCCTTGGCACTTCCTTCGGTCACGATCAGCACATGCGATTCAGCATCGCTGTTGGTGATGGTGGCTGCACCTGCCGCGCCGATTCCCGCCAGACTTGCCATTATGGTCACGAATACTGTTTTCATCGGTTCTCGGCGGTGATGGCCGCCGCTCCCTGTTTGATCCATGTCCGAACAGACGAACGTCCGGTTTGGACGCTTGTCTATCAGTGTGAAACTGAATGCAGGCTGAACGTTCCCGTCAACGATCGCCTTCACCCGTATCGGGCTCGATAGAGTCAGCCTTCTGCTTGGTTCGTCTGCTACGGCGCGCGGGCTTTGACGGTTCGCCGGCCCCTGCCTGCCGGCCGGCCGCCGGTTTTGAACGAGCGGTCTTTGGAGGCCCGGCCGGCGCACCGGCAACCTTTTCGGCAATCACACCAAGCGCTTCGCCGTTCTCGCCAATCTTGATATTGAGATCACGCTGCGGGAACGGGATCTCGATGTTTTCCTCGCGCAGCCGTTCCAGCACGCGAATGCTCAGTTCGGTACGAACCGTGATGCCGTCGAGCACATCAGCGACGTGGCACTTTAACACGAAATCCAGCGAGGATTCACCGAAGCCGGAGAAATGCACCACCGGTTCGGGATTGCGCAGCACCAGTTCATGGCCCCTGGCGATTTCCGTGAGCAAATCGACCAGCCGGCGCGGGTCGGTATCGTAACTGACGCCGATCGGAACATCGACCCTGCCGAGCTTGTTGCGGTGGGTCCAGTTTCCAACAGGCGAGTTAATCAGTTCGGAATTGGGAACAATGATCGACTGCCGGGTGAAGGTTTCGATCTCGGTGGCGCGCACCGAGATGCGCTTGACGAAACCCTCCGTGGTGCTGGTGGATACCCAGTCCCCGACCTTGAAGGGGCGCTCGACAAGCAGGATCAACCCGGACACGAAGTTGCTGACGATGTTCTGGAGGCCAAATCCGATACCGAGAGACAGCGCACCGGCAACAAGAGCAAGGCTGGAGAGGTCGATCCCCGCTGCCATCACGCCAATCAACCCGGCAATCGCCACGCCGAGATAGCCTATCCCCGTCTTGATCGAGTTCCGGACCCCGGTGTCCAGCCGCCCGCGTGACATGACGCTGCCGTCGAGCCATTGCTGGAACCAGCGTGTGACCACGAGGCCGACCATGAACAACAGGACACCGACCATGATACCGACGAGCGAAATGGTGATCCCGCCGATCCGGATATCGGTCACCAACCTGTAGAACCACAGTTCGATGTCCTGGATCTGAAATCCCCATTGCAGCAGGATCAGCGGCAGGCCCAGCATCAGCACCAGGAGGTTGATCAGGAGGCCGGCTGCAAGCCCCGCCTGGTCCAGCGAGACGGCACCCAGCCCGTAGCGGGTCTCAAGCCAGCGCCCGACGGCGGTATGGGCAAAAGCCTCCGGAGCCGAGATCGCCTTGCCGGAGATATACCCGATATACATTGTCGTCAGGATCGCGCCGGTCACCACGATCTGCGTGGCAACGAAGCGCGACAGCCCGATATAGCCGAAAAGCGCCGTCACGATCAGGCCGATGCCCGCAATCACCAGCGTCGCTGAGATCAATCGCGGCCAACGCTGGCCGCTGTCGGCGGGGTCTCCCGAAGCTGCGAGCATGGGTTTTCCTGCGGCCATCCCGATCAGGATGAGCGCCATGATCATGACCGAGACAAACCCCTTCGCCACCGTCAGAACGACCGGGGAGTTCAGCGTCTGGCTGACCGAACTCAGCACGAAGTCGAGCGCATTCACCACCACCAGCGCCACGACGAGAGGAAAAAGAAGCCGTGCACCGGCATTGGAGAGATTGACCAGCCTCCATGCAGGCATTTTCGGCGCCAGGATCGCCCGCGCGAGCTTGTTTACGAAATAGACGCCGGCAAGCGCGGCCAGAACCGCCGAAATGACCGGCGCGACGTCACGGCGAAGCAGGCTCAGACTGTCGAGAAGCATGTAGACGATGAAGGCGAGTGCCGCCATCGCGACAGAAGGAATAACCGTCGACCAGAACGCCACCGACAGGCGGCTCGTGTAGGGCGGATCCTCGTCATAAGGGTTGCGGTTGATGAGACCGCCGAACAGCCGGTAGGCGCCCGGAATCAGGATCAGCGCCGCCAGCAGCGACAGGAAGATCCAGGCCATCAGCGCCTGCCACTTGAACGACCAGATGAACCGTAGCCAGGAGCCAAAGGTTCGCTGGGCCTGGCTCACCTCCTCCTCGAGCGCAAGCATTGCTTCGGACATCAGTCCGGGACCGATCTCGGTGCGCTTGAAAAGCGTCCTTGCAAACAGATCGCGCCGCAGGGCGCTGATCTCGTCGCCGGTCTCGCTGGCACGAACCGAGACGGTTTCCGCCCTGCCGGTCAAGGCATTGATCGCCGCGCGCTCTTCGGCAAGCCTGGCCCGCTCGGCAGCCAGCGCCTCCGGCTCGGCCGGTTCCCCCTCGCCGGGCGGCGGTCCCAGTTGTTCGCTCCGGGCCTTGATCTCGGTCAGCCGCGGGCGCAGGCTCACCCCGATTTCCAGCATGGATCGGGCCAGCGCCTCCGATTCGAGCTTGAGATCCACCAGTTCTGCGTCGTTTTCCGAGTTCTCCTCGACCCGTTCGCGCAGGCGGGTCATGTCAGCTTCGGCCGCGGCAAGGTTCTGCTCTGCAAGGACGATCGCCGGAGATACCGCCGGCGTGGAACTTTCGCCCTCTGTCGCGGCTTCGTCAGCCGGTGCCTGTTCGGGCGGTTGCCCCTGTTCAGCGTTGCCTGCGGATGAGGACGCGGCAGGCGCTCCAGGATCCGTGTCCGTCTGCGCGTGAACCGGCGCCACCGGACAGGTGAATAGCAAGCCGGCCAGCAATACTGCGGTCAAGCGATGAAAGCGCATGGGATCCCTGTCGCGAACTGTCTCACGGATCAATCATTAGAGCAGGCTGAAGAAAGTGGAAACCGCCTATTCAGCCCGAGGCATCACCTTAATCGACCCGCATGCCCGCCGTCACTCGGCATGAACACGCGCCAAGGAGATTGGGTAGGCTAGAACCCGGCTCCGGGCTTGGAGAGGTACGCCTCTTCCGCAGGCGTGGAGTCTCGCCGGAAGATCGGATTGCGGTGCGGAAAGCGCCCGAATTCGGCGATCACGTCGCGATGCCGGCGGGCGTAATCGAGATAGGTCTCATCCCCCAGCGCCTCGCACAGTGCCACGGCCATGTCCTGATCGGCCAGGTCTTCGGAATGCTCGAACGGCATGTAGAAGAAGATCCGTCTGTCTTCGCTCACCCGCGCATCCGCACCGGACGCGATAGCCTGCTTGGCTTCGACCAGGGCCAGCCCGTCGGTCGCAAAGGCAAGTGGCGTGTTCCGGTAGATATTGCGCGGAAACTGGTCATAGACGATGATCAGTGCCAGCCATGCGTCCGGTGTGGTCCGCCAGGTGTCGGGAACTTCGCGCGCGAGCGAGAGATGCAGATCGGCAAAGCGTTCGGCGATCTGCCGGTCGATCGCGTCTTCCTTGACGAACCACTGCTTTGGCGTGAGCTCGGAAAACCAGAAATCGAGCACTGTTTCGGGCGTTTCGGTCATCATCTGTCCCCTTGTTGGCCGATGGCGGAAGCGCGCCTTCCGACAATGGCATGTGGGGCTTTCGCCGCCCGGTTCAAGCTTCGCGGTTCACGCGACGCGGGCCTCTTCTTCCAGCACGGCCAGCACCGCGCCATCCGCCACCTGCGATCCCGCTGAGACCATCACCTCCGAGACCGTGCCATCACGTGGTGCCGAAAGCGTCATCTCCATCTTCATCGCTTCCATGATCACCATCGGTTCACCGGAACGCACCTCCTGGCCCGGTGCGACGAGGACCTGCTTGATAATTCCAGGCATCATCGAAACGACCTGATCGCCGCCGCCGGCAAGATCTTCGGCGCGCAGTCCCTTGGGCCTGCTGAAACGGTGGGTGACCCCTTCGTGGAACACCACGATCTCGGTCTCGCTCCGAACCAGTCGGCACTGCTGGCTGACTCCTCCCGTACGGAAAGACCAGTCGGCGCCTGTCTCGCGCACCGCATCGAGGCGCACACCTTCAACACCAAGGGAACCGCCCGAGATCAACCAGGCCTCGGCGCCTTCGCGCGCCACGCGGAATGCAGTGTCCATGCCGTCGAGTTCAAGCCGCACCTCGCGCTCAGGCGTGCCCCAGGCCTCGAACGGCCCGATCTCTGCAACAGAAACCGGCTCCCCGGAACATGGGAGGACCATGCCGGACGCAGCCAGAACCGCCAGCGCCATGATCGGCTCCGAAGCGGGCGCCATCGCCGTAAGGCTTTCCATGTTCCTGTCGATCAGCCCGGTATCGAGCCGGCCGGAGGCGAAATCCTGATCCCGGCACAGCCGCGCAAGAAACGCGGTGTTCGTCACGGTTCCGGCGATTTCGGTGCGGCCCAGCGCGCCGGCAAGCTTTCCCAGCGCTTCTGTCCGGGTCCTGGCATGGGCGATCACCTTGGCGATCATCGGATCGTAAAACGGCGTGATTTCATCGCCTGAGCGGACCCCGGAGTCCACGCGTATGTCTCCGTCGGGGAACTTGAGATGCGCAAGGCGCCCGACGGCCGGAAGAAATCCCTTCTCCGCGTCCTCGGCATAGATCCGCGCCTCGACAGCATGGCCGTTGATCGACAACTGATACTGGGCAAGCGGCAGCGGTTCTCCCGAGGCCACGCGGATCTGCCATTCGACGAGGTCCAGCCCCGTGATCATCTCGGTGACCGGGTGCTCGACCTGAAGCCGGGTGTTCATCTCCATGAACCAGAAGCGGTCCGCCCTCAGCCCCTCGCTTGCATCGGCAATGAACTCGACGGTTCCCGCCCCCGCATAGTCGATCGCCCTGGCAGCCTGCACCGCGGCACGCCCCATCGCTTCCCGCATGTCCTCCGGCATATCAGGCGCAGGCGCCTCCTCGATCACCTTCTGGTGGCGCCGCTGGGCCGAGCAATCGCGCTCGAACAGATGAACCGCGTTGCCGTGGCTGTCTCCGAAAATCTGGATTTCGATGTGGCGCGGGGTGGCCACATATTTCTCCACCAGCACCCGATCGTCACCGAAGGACGCCTTGGCCTCGCGCCGCGCCGAGGATAGCGCCGCGGGAAAATCCTCCTGCCGGTCGACCTTGCGCATGCCCTTGCCGCCGCCGCCGGCCCGCGCCTTGATCAGCACCGGAAACCCGATCTCGTTGGCCTTGCCGGCGAGCACCACCAGGTCCTGCGCCTCGCCGTGGTAGCCCGGCACCACCGGCACCTTGGCCTTTTCCATCAGCGCCTTCGCCGCGTCCTTCAGCCCCATCGCCCGGATCGCCTTCGCGGAGGGCCCGATGAAGACAAGCCCGGCCTTCTCAACCCGCTCGACAAACTCCGGGTTTTCCGAAAGGAAGCCGTAGCCCGGGTGAACCGCATCAGCCCCGGTACGGCGGGCGGCATCCAGCACCGCATCGAAATCGAGATAGCTTTCGCTTGCGGCGGCCGGGCCGATCAACACCGCTTCGTCGGCCATCTCCACATGCAGCGCACCTGCATCGGCCTCGGAATAGACCGCCACTGTGGCGATGCCCATTTTCCGCGCCGTGCGAATGACCCGGCAGGCGATTTCTCCGCGATTGGCAATGAGGATCTTGCGGATTGCGGTCATGTCGGCTCCTCCACGCCAAAGTCCTCAACGACTTCGAACCGCTCATAGATGAAGATCATGCCGGGATCGAAGCCGCCGTTGCGCCCGTAATAGGCGGCATAGCCGCGCCGCCAGTCATCAAGGTCTATAAACTCGCCCTGGGCGGGTATTCGGCTCTCATCCATGTCCGAAAAGGCGATCTCTTCAAGACTCAGGGTACGGGTGGCAAAGGCCGGATTGCCCTCCCAGTCAAGCGCGATGTCGGTCCGGCCGACCACCGGACGGGATTCCGGATCAGCCTCGAATTCTTCCGGCACGGCACAGGTGGCTGTCTTTCGTCCTGACCGCATCAAGCCGAGAATCTCGCGGTTGAGCGCCTCGCTGTCGCCGGGCCGGTAGGTCTGCGCCCCCGGGTAGCGCTTCAGGGCCTGTTCAAGCGTGATAGCCATGCTGATCGCTCCCGTCACATCCTGAACACGCCGAATGTCGTGTCCTCCACCGGCGCATTGAGCGCCGCCGACAGGCTCAAGGCCAGGATCTCCCGGGATTTGAGCGGATTGATGATGCCGTCATCCCAGAGCCGCGCCGACGCGTAGAGCGGATGCGATTGCCGTTCGAACATCTCGATCGTCGGACGCTTGAACTCGGCCTCGTCTTCGGCTGACCACTCGCCGCCCTTCCGCTCGATCGCATCGCGCCTGACAGTCGCCAGCACGCCTGCGGCCTGTTCGCCGCCCATGACCGAGATGCGGCTGTTGGGCCAGGTCCACAGGAACCGCGGCGAATAGGCACGGCCGCACATGCCGTAATTGCCCGCGCCAAACGAACCGCCGACGATCATGGTGATCTTCGGCACCTTCGTGGTCGCGACGGCTGTGACCATCTTCGCGCCATCCTTGGCGATGCCGCCGGACTCGTATTTCTGCCCGACCATGAAGCCGGTGATGTTCTGCAGGAAGACGAGCGGAACCTTGCGCTGTGAACACAACTCGACGAAATGGGCAGCCTTGACGGCACTCTCGGAGAACAGCACGCCATTGTTGGCGATGATGCCCACCGGCATCCCCATCACATGGGCAAAGCCGCAGACAATGGATGTGCCGTAGCGCGCCTTGAACTCGTCGAACCGCGAGCCGTCGACGATGCGGGCGATAACCTCACGAATGTCGTAGGGCTGGCGCGTGTCGGCGGGAATGATGCCCGCAATTTCTGCCGGATCGTAGAGCGGTTCTTCGGGGGCCACACAATCCATCTGGCACAAGCCCGCCCGGCCCCGGTCATTCAGATTGGCCACCGCATGCCGCGCCAGTTCAAGTGCATGGGCATCATTGTCGGCTAGATGATCCGCCACGCCCGAAAGCCGCGTATGAACGTCACCGCCGCCCAGATCCTCGGCGCTGACCACCTCGCCCGTGGCGGCCTTTACCAGCGGTGGACCGGCCAGAAAGATCGTGCCCTGGTCGCGCACGATGATCGTCTCGTCGCTCATCGCCGGGACATAGGCGCCGCCCGCCGTGCACGATCCCATCACCACGGCGATCTGCGCAATGCCCGCGGCGCTCATATTGGCCTGGTTGAAGAAGATGCGCCCGAAATGGTCGCGGTCCGGGAATACCTCGTCCTGGTTCGGCAGGTTGGCACCGCCGGAATCGACGAGGTAGACGCAAGGCAGCCTGTTCTCGAGCGCAATCTCCTGGGCGCGAAGATGCTTCTTCACGGTCACCGGGTAGTAGGTGCCGCCCTTCACCGTGGCATCGTTGCACACCACCATCACATCACGGCCGTTGACCCGTCCGACACCCGCGATCACGCCCGCCGAGGCAATGTCGCCGCCATAAAGGTCATGGGCCGCGAACCTCCCGATTTCGAGAAACGGCGAATCCGGATCGAGCAAGCCCGCCACCCGGTCTCGCGGCAGCAATTTGCCTCGCCCGACATGGCGTTCGCGCGAAGCCTCCGGTCCGCCCTGCCCGTGCAATGCGGCAGCGGCGGAAACCTCTTGGATCTGCTCGGCCATCCGCGCCGCGTTGTCCTTGAACACCTGCGAGCCGGTGGACACCTTGGACTGAAGGACGCTCACGCCGTTTCCGCCATCATTTCCCGGCCGATCAGCATCCGGCGAATCTCGCTGGTTCCCGCGCCGATTTCATACAGCTTGGCGTCGCGCAGCAGGCGCCCGGTCGGGTAGTCGTTGATATAGCCATTGCCGCCCAAAGCCTGAATTGCCTCGAGCGCCACCTGCGTTGCCTTTTCCGCGGAATAGAGAATGCAGCCCGCGGCATCCTTGCGGGTGGTTTCGCCCCGGTCGCAGGCGGCTGCTACCGCATAGACATAGGCCCGGCAGGCATTCATCGTCGTGTACATGTCGGCGAGCTTGCCCTGCATGAGCTGGAAATTGCCGATCGGCTCGCCGAACTGCTTGCGCTCGTGGCAATAGGGAACCACCACATCCATGGCCGCAGCCATGATGCCGAGCGGGCCGCCCGACAGCACTACGCGCTCATAGTCTAGCCCCGACATCAGGATCTTAGCTCCCTGTCCTTCTTCGCCCAGCACGTTGTCGAACGGCACTTCGCAGTCCTCGAACACCAGCTCGCAGGTATTTGAGCCGCGCATGCCGAGCTTGTCGAGCTTCTGGGCGGTCGAAAACCCCGCCATGCCCTTTTCGATCAGGAACGCCGTGATACCGCGCGACTTCGCTTCCGGGTCGGTCTTGGCATAGACCACGAGCGTGTCGGCGTCGGGTCCGTTGGTGATCCACATCTTGTTGCCGTTGAGCACATATCGGTCGTTGCGCTTCTCGGCCCTCAACTTCATCGACACCACATCCGATCCCGATCCCGGCTCGCTCATCGCCAGCGCGCCGACACTGTCGCCGCTGCACAGCGGCGGCAGGTATTTCTCCTTCTGCGCCGCATTGCCCCAGCGGTTGATCTGGTTGACGCAAAGGTTCGAATGCGCGCCGTAGGACAAACCCACCGAAGCGGACGCGCGGCTGATTTCCTCCATGGCCACGGTATGGGCAAGATAGCCCATGCCGGTTCCGCCGAAATCCGGGTTCGCGGTCATTCCCAGCAGCCCGAGGTCCCCCATCTCCTTCCACAGATGCATGGGAAACTGGTTGTCCCGGTCGGTCTCCTCGGCAACCGGCGCAACCCGCTCCCGGGCAAACCGCGCAACGGTGTCCCGCAGCGCATCCACCTCTTCACCGAGGCCGAAATTCATGCTTGTGGAGAACATCTCAATCTTCCTCTCGTTGTCCGACCAGCCGGGCCACCAGCCTGACATAGACCGCTTCGATCTCGTCGAGCGACAACCGACCGCTTTCCCGGTACCAGGTCGTCATCCCATTCAGCATGGCGATGATCGCCATGGTGCTGACCTGGGCATCAATGATGTCAAACGATCCGTCCGCCGCCCCGCGCTCGAGAATGGCCCGCGGCGCCTTCTCGTACTGGCGCCGCAAACGCTCGATCTCCTGGAAGTTTTCATCCTCAAGGCTTCTCAGTTCCATGTAGGAGATGAACACCTCGCGCGACCGGTCCAGATGATAGCGGATGTGAAAGCGCACGAAATGTTCAAGCGCCTCCGGCGGCGTCAGCCCGGGCTTTTCGGCCTCTTCCCAGCTCGCTAGCAGCGTTTCCATGTGAACCTGCAGAAGCTCGTTGAGCAGGTCCTGCTTGGTCGGAAAGTGATTGTAGATAGCACCGGCCTGCACGCCTGTCGCCGCCGCAATCGCCCGCATCGACACGGCAGCGTAACCGGATTGGGCAAACAGCTCCAATGCCGCGTTGCGCAGCCTTTCCGCCGTTTCCGCTCCCGTTGAACCCGCCCGTCGCGCCATGCTTCACACAATTAAATGAACGTTCGTTTAATTTATCCGCTTTCAACCCGGACGGCAAGTCCCGTCGAGAAAAGCGCGGCGTGTCAAAGCAATCCGGCCCTGCCAGCTTCAAGCGCCTGCTTTGTCCTGTGACGGCACCGGACCTCTATTGCTCGGTACGCTCCACTTCATGGTGCCGCCCGGACCGAAGCGTGCCTCAAGCCAGCCAGCGCTTGCGGCGCTTGTAGTGCTTCACATTCTTGAAAGATCGCCGCCCTTCGCCCCCGACACCGAGGTAAAACTCCTTGACGTCCTCGTTCTCGCGCAAATCCTTGGCTGCACCATCCATGACGATGCGCCCGGATTCGAGAATATAGCCATAGGTGGCGTAGCGCAGCGCAATGTTGGTGTTCTGCTCGGCAAGCAGGAAGGACACTCCCTCGTTTTCATTGAGCTGTTTGATGATCTCGAAAATTTCCTCCTGCAGCTGCGGCGCAAGGCCCATCGAGGGTTCATCGAGAAGGATCATTTTCGGGCGGCTCATCAGCGCGCGCCCGATCGCGGTCATCTGCTGTTCGCCGCCGGACGTGTATCCCGCCTGGCTCGACTTGCGTTCGCGAAGCCGCGGGAAATAGTCATAGACCATCTCCATGTCGCGCTTGATCGCCGCATTGCCGTCGCGGCGCGTGAAAGCGCCCGTCAGAAGATTTTCCTCGACCGTCAGGTGGCCGAAACAATGCCGGCCCTCCATCACCTGGATACAGCCGCGCCGGACCAGATCGTTGGCGGTCTGCGCCTCGATCCGCTTTCCTTCGAATTCGATCGATCCCTTCGTCACCTCACCCCGCTCGGAACGCAGCAGGTTGGAGATCGCTTTCAGTGTCGTCGATTTGCCCGCGCCGTTAGCCCCGAGGAGCGCAACGATCCCGCCCTCCGGCACCACCAGCGACACGCCCTTGAGCACAAGGATCACGTGGTCGTAGATGACCTCGATATTGTTCACCGAAAGGATGTTCGGCTTGGTCTGCATATCGGCGGACATGGCGGTCGACATGGTTCGCACTCTCGTTTCTCGGCATCGGATAGGTGCCTGCCGCGCGGATATCGCGCGGCAGGTGGGCTTTGTTCAGCCGGTCAGTTCACGCAGGCCTCGGTGCGCTCGGGCCACGGAGCGTTGCTCTCGGCATAGTCCTTGGCGGCCTGCTCGAGGAGCGGCTTGACCAGGTCCACATCCGGCGAGAACCAGTCGCCGGACTTCTGCCAGTCGGAACCGTCCCACTCGACCACATAGACCTTGTGGTGACCGGAATGATCTTCGCACGACAGCTTCATCGGCAGCGCGAAGCCTTCCATACCCATTTCCTTGAGACGTTCCTCGGTGATGTCGAGGTTCTCGAGGCCGACACGCATGTCCTTGGCGTCGATCACGGTCTTGCCGGTGATTTCCTGCGCCTGGCGGATGCCTTCGGCAATCAGCATCGAGTTGTAGACACCGCGGTTGTAGAGGTTGTCGGCGAACTTGGCCGGATCGACCTCGCTCTTGCCGGCATCAACCACATACTTCTTGATGTCGTCCATCACCGGATAGTCCGACCCGACGCCGTGAAAGTTGAGCGTACGGTAGCCCTTGGCAGCTTCGCCGCCGGCAGCCGCATCGTCATTTCCGCCCGACCACCAGATGCCGTAAAACTTGTCCATCGGATAGCGGATCTTCGTGGCTTCCTTGACCGCGGTCGGGCTCATCGCGCCCCAGCCCCACATGATCATGTAGTCCGGACGGTCGCGGCGGATGTTGAGCCACTGCGACGACTGGTTCTGCATTTCCTTGCCCGGGACCGGGTACTGCAGCAGCTCGAAACCCATGTCGCTCGCCATCTGCTCGAGCAGCGGGATCGGCTCGCGGCCATAACCCGCATCGAGGAAGATGTAGCCGATCTTCTTGCCCTCAAGCGCGTCTTCACCACCCTCACGGCGCGCAATGTCGGTAACGATGGCTGAGGCGCCGTCCCAGTAGGTGTTGGGCGGATTGAAGACCCACGGGAAGGTGTTGCCTTCAGCCGCGGCCGAAAGCCCGTAGGCCATCGACAGAACCGGGATCTCGTCGACCGATGCCTTCGGGATCACCTGCAGCGTGATGCCGGTCGAATAGGGGCTGATCACCAGCGCGCCCTCGCCCTTCACCTGCTCGTAGCACTCCACGCCTTTCTGGGTGTCATATCCGGTTTCGCATTCCGCGATGCGAAGCTTGACACCGTTGATGCCGCCGTCGCGCTCGTTGAGCATGGTCAGGTAGTCGTGCATGCCGTTGGCGATCGGTATGCCGGAGCCGGCGAACGGTCCGGTCCGGTAACTGAACAGGGGTACGTACAGCTCTTCGGCGAAGGCCGGCAGCGCTGCGCCTGCGAGTGTGCCGGCCAGAACGGTCCCGGCAATCAGACTTTTCAGTCGCATTGTATTCCTCCCATTGGGTGCGGCGACCGCACCACTCCGGGGACCCTCGACCTCCCGGCATTGATGGTCCGGACGGGTCCCGTGCCCGGACAATGCCGATTTCAAAGCCTCGCGCGACGCCTCCTCCGGCATCATGCCAGGCAACGTTCCGGATCAGGCGTACGGAAACGGCCAGACCCTGAGTTTCTCCTTGCCGAGCGACCAGAGCCGAGCAAGCCCGTGCGGTTCGACAATGAGAAAGAAGATGATCAACGCACCCACCACCATCGTGGCAATATGGAAGACCGTCTCGGCGCCGATATCCACACCAAGGGCGGGCAGGCCGGCGCGCAGCACGATCGGAAGCCCCCAGATGAATGCCGCTCCGAAGAATGATCCGACCAGGCTGCCCAGGCCGCCCAGGATCACCATGAACAGGATCTGGAACGACAGCGTGATCGAGAACGCCGACGGCTCGGCGGCTCCGAGGTAGAAGAAGATGAACATCGCGCCGGCAACGCCGCACAGGTAGGACGAAACCGCAAACGCGGAAAGCTTCGCGGTCAGCGGCCGGACACCCATCAGTTCGGCGGCGATGTCCATGTCGCGGATCATCATCCATTGCCTGCCGATGCGCCCGCGAACGATGTTTTTCACCGCCAGCGTCAACACCACCACGATGCCGAGGACGACGAAATACTGTGTCATCGGCCCGGCGGCAGGGCCGGTCAGGATCACGTCGCCGAAACCGCGCCGCTCCGGCACCTCGATCGCGCCGGACGAATTGTAGTTGTAAAGCCACGGGATGCGGATGAAGCACCATTCGAGAAAGAACTGCGCCGCAAGGGTCGTGACTGCCAGGTAAAGCCCCTTGATCCTGAGCGACGGCAGACCGAACACGACACCGATACCGGCTGAAAACAGACCCGAAATCAGCACGTGGACGATAATGTTCACGTCCGGAAAGATGGTCGTGAGCTTGTAGCAGGAATAGGCTCCCACCCCCATGAAGGCACCGGTACCCAGCGACAATTGCCCGGCATAGCCTGTCAGGACATTGAGCCCGATTGCCGCCAGCGCCAGGATCAGGAACGGCGTCATGATCGCGTTGAGGAAGAAATCGCTCGCCACGAACGGAATGATCAGCGCCACTGCACCGATCAGCATGACGCCGATGCGGTCCTCGCGGATCGGGAAGATTGCCTGATCGTCCACATAGGTCGACTTGTACTGGCCGGACTCGCGGTAAAGCATCAGTCGTCTCCCCAGACATTTCCGCCCGCAGGCAGCCTGTGCAGTTTCGATGCGGAAAGCCGGAACCTGTGCCCGGTCGGCGCCTCCATGATGACTGCGTGATCGACGACCGACACCTTGGTACCGCCGATTGCCTCGATGCGCTTGATCTCGGCGGCAAGGTCGTCGGTCTCGATGTCGAAATGGATCCGCGCCTCGTCGCGCACGGCTTCCACGATCAGGGAAACACCGCCGTCCGACGCCTCTATGGTCGCCCGGTGTCCGTCCTCATCCGCATGCGCCGGCTGCCCGAGAAGCTGCGACCAGAAGCCCGCTGCCTGTTCGATATGATCCGTGTGGCAGTCGATGACGATGGCCGAAAGCCTGCTCCTGTGCATCGCTTACACCCTTTCGATAATGCGTTCGCCGAACAGGCCCTGCGGCCTGAACAGCAGGAAGATCAGCGCGATCATGTAGGCGAGCCAGCTTTCGATGCCGCCGCCCACCAGCGATCCCCAGTAGATCTCGCCGATCTTCTCGCCGATACCGATGATCAGGCCTCCGACGATCGCGCCGGGGATGGAGGTGAAGCCACCGAGGATAAGCACCGGAAGCGCCTTGAGTGCGATGATCTCAAGCGCAAAGGACACGTCGGAGCGCGCGCCCCACATGATCCCGGTTGTCAGCGCCACGATGCCTGCCGCAAACCACACGATGGCCCAGATCTGGTTGAGCGAAATGCCCACCGACAGCGCCGCCTGGTGATCGTCGGCCACCGCGCGAAGCGCCCGCCCGATGCGGGTCTTGTTGAAGAACACGCCGAGTGCGGCAACCATGATGATTGCGATCACGGCGGCGGCAATGTCGATATGTTGCAGGATCAAGAGCCCGCCGTCACCGATCTCGAAGGCGGTCGATCCTGTCGGAAGGCCTAGCTCCGTGGTGATCATCTGCTTGGGCTCGCCGCCGAAGATGAACTCGCCGAAGCCGATCAGGAAATAGGTAAGCCCGATCGTCGACATCAGCAGGATGATGTCCGGCTGGTTGACCAGCGGCCGCATCACGAAGCGTTCGACCGCGAGCGCCAGAATTCCCATCACGCCGATCGTCAGGATCAGCGCGAGGTAGGCCGGAACACCGTTTTCGTGCAGGCCCACCAGGGTCAGGCCGGCAAACACCACCATGATGCCCTGCGCGAAATTGAAGACGCCCGATGCCTTGAAGATCAGCACGAAGCCCAGCGCGATCAGCGCGTAGAGCACGCCGGCCACAAACCCTTCCCAAAGCACCTGCAGGAAGAAGTCGGGCAGTTCCACCATCTGCACGAAGGGGTCGATGAAGATTGAGTAGAGAAAGTCCATCAGTGAGAAACCCCCAGATAGGCGTCAATGACATCCTGGTTGTTCTTGACCTCGTCGGGCGGGCCGTCACCGATCTTGCGGCCATAGTCGAGAACGACGACGCGGTCGGAAATGTCCAT
This sequence comes from Hoeflea sp., assembly GCA_965230055.1. Lineage (GTDB taxonomy): Bacteria > Pseudomonadota > Alphaproteobacteria > Rhizobiales > Rhizobiaceae > Hoeflea. The sequence continues at coordinate 409,257 of OZ245939.1, forward strand.
CACCACGCCCATGTCGTGTTCGATCAGCGCGATCGTGGTGCCCATCTGGTTATTCACATCGAGAATGAAGCGGCTCATATCCTCCTTCTCCTCGAGGTTCATCCCGGCCATCGGCTCATCGAGCAGCAGCAGGTCCGGCTCCATCGCCAGCGCCCGGCCAAGCTCGACCCGCTTCTGCAATCCGTAGGGGAGTTTGCCCACCGGCGTCTTCCGGATGTGCTGGATTTCCAGAAAATCGATGATCTCCTCGACCTTGAGCCGATGTTCGATTTCCTCGTCCCGCGCCGGACCGACATGCAGCACCTGCCACAGGAAGTTCCGGTGCATCCGAAGCGTGCGGCCTGACATGATGTTGTCGAGCGTCGACATGCCCTTGAACAGCGCCACGTTCTGGAACGTGCGTGCAATCCCCGAGGCGGCGGCCTCATGCGGCTGCATGCGCGAGCGTGCCTTGCCACGAAAGGTGATCACACCCTGCTGCGGATGATAAAACCCGTTGATGACGTTGAGCATGGACGTCTTGCCGGCGCCGTTGGGTCCGATGATGGCCCGGATCTCGCCCTTTCGGATGTCGAAAGAGATGTCCGAAATCGCCTTCACCCCGCCAAACGACAGCGAGACATTGTCGAGCTTGAGCATCACCTCGCCGGGGGCGAGACCGTCGTCATCGGCGTGAAGCTCGACGTGTTTGATGCGAGGATTCATTCGGCCGCCTCCGGCATTTCGTTGACCGGGGGATGGATGACGGCGTCCGCCACCTTGACCGTCGCGCGGATCGCGCCCTTGCGACCATCCTCGAAGGTGACCTCGGTTTCGATGAAGCGCTCGGTCGAGCCGTCATACAATGCCTCGATCAGCGGTGAGTACCGCTCGGCGATGTAACTGCGGCGCACCTTCTGGGTGCGCGTCAGCTCGCCGTCATCCGCATCGAGTTCCTTGTGCAGAACGAGAAACCGCTTGATCTGCGCACCCGCCATCATCGGCTCGGCAGCAAGATCGCTGTTCACCTTGTCCACATGCGACGTCATCATCTCGTAGACCTGCGGCAGGCCTGCCAGTTCCTGGTAGGAGCCGTAGGAGATGTTGTTGCGTTCGGCCCAGTTGCCGACCGCGGTAAGATCGATGTTGAGGAATACGGCGACGAAATCTCGGCCGTCACCGAAGGCAACCGCCTCCTTGATATTGGGGAAGAACTTGAGCTTGTTCTCGATGTATTTGGGGGCATAAAGCGCGCCGGTGGTGAGCTTGCCCACATCCTTGGCCCGATCGATGATCTTGAGATGCCCCTCGGCGTCGAAGATACCCGCATCGCCCGTCATCACCCAGCCGTCCGGCGTCATTGTTTCCTTGGTCTTGTCCTCGTCCCCGTAATAGCCGGCGAACATGCCGGGCGACCTGAACTGCACCTCGCCATTGTCGGCGATGCGAATTTCAACGTCCGGAGCAGCCGGCCCCACAGTGTCAGGCCGGACATCGCCGTCCTTTTGCGCGGTGACGTAAAGAAACGCCTCGGTCTGCCCGTAGAGCTGCTTGAGGTTGATGCCCAGCGAACGGAAGAAGGAAAACAGGTCCGGCCCGATGGCCTCACCCGCCGTATAGGCAGTGCGGATACGGGTGAACCCGAGAACGTTTCTGAGCGGACCGTAAATCAGCTTGTCGCCGAGCCAGTAGGAAATCCGCGCCGAAAGCGGAACCGGTCGTCCTTCGAGGATTTTTTCGCCATAGGTCTTGGCGACGGCGAGATAGTGATCGAACAGCCATTTCTTGATCCGGCTCGCGTCTTCCATGCGGATCATCACGCTGGTCAACAGGCCCTCGAACACACGCGGCGGAGCGAAATAGAAGGTCGGCCCGATCTCGCGCAGGTTTTGCGACACCGTTTCCGGGCTCTCCGGACAGCTCATGCACAGCCCCACGACGTAGCCCTGCGCGTAGTTGAGGTAATGATCTCCCACCCATGCAAGCGGCAGATAGGCCAGAACCTCATCGTTTTCGGTCATGTGATCGAATTTGGCGGTGTCCTCGGCGGCCTTGACCGAAGCTGCCGCTGTCAGCATCACGCCCTTTGACCGTCCGGTCGTCCCCGAGGTGTAGAGAATTGCAGAGACTTCGCTTCCGTCGGATGCGCGTATACCGGCCTCCCAGTCGGCGACCAGGGACTTGTTCGAGGCCGCCGCCTCCCGTCCCCTTTCCTGGATCGTCGCGAAGTCGTGCAGATGAGTGTGGTCGTAGTCGCGCAGACCCCGCGGTTCGTCATAGATGATATCGGTCAACCCCGGGATCTCCCCGGCCACCGACTGAAGCTTGTCGACCTGCTCCTGGTCCTGAACGATGGCAAAACGCGCACCGGCATGATTGAGCACATAGGCCAACTCGTCGGCCACCGAGTCCGCGTAAACGGGAACCGGAATGGCCTTGAGCGACTGGGCTGCACAGAAAGCCCAGTAAAGCCTGGGGCGGTTGGAACCGACAATGGCGATGCGGTCGCCCTCGGTAAGCCCCATCGCCTGGAGGCCCAGCGCCAGATCGCGGATCTCGTCACGCTGGTCTGACCAGCTCCAAGTCTGCCAGATGCCGTAGTCCTTCATCCGCATCGCCGGCCGCGTCGCGAAACGCTTGGCGTTCAGCAGCAGGTATTGCGGAAACGTCACCGGCTTGCCGCCGGCGCTCACGCCTGTGGCTTCCATCCTCCACTCTCCTCCCTGTCCGGGCGGCGTCTGCCTAGCCCGGGCGCAGGCCCTCCAGCCCGCGTTTCCGGCCGTTCCCAATGGCCGGTCGTCTCCCGCAAATCCCGGCGGCTGTCCTCTCAGCCGCCGCGACGCGGAGCGCTCACTAATTAAATGAACGCTTGTTTACCTTATCCCTCCCATGCGCCTTTGCAAGTGCTGTTTTCACGATTTCGCGCCCTTTTGCAGGCCTTGCATCAACCCAATTCCGCTATGCGGTCCACGAGTGATGCAACACCGAAACGAATCGGGTCGGTGGCCGGAACCCCGTAGGTTTCCGACAGGTCGTCGAGCAGCGCCCGGGCATCGTCCTCGGAAAGCTTCTGCGTGTTCACAGCGATGCCCGCACAGGCGATCCCGGGGTTCGTCAGCCGTCCGCAAGTGACGGTCAGATCGATCACGTCTTGGATGCTCGGCAAGGGATGGCTGACGCCGCGCATGGTCGTCCGGGTCGGTTCGTGGCAGACGATAAAGAAGTCCGGCTGCGCGCCGTGCAGCAACCCCAGCGAAACTCCGGCGAAACTCGGATGGAACAGCGATCCCTGCCCTTCCACGAGGTCCCAGTGGTCCGGGTCGGCCGTAGGTGCAATCCATTCCACCGCGCCCGAGATAAAATCCGCGGCCACCGCGTCAATTGCGGCTCCCCGGCCGGAAATGAACACACCGGTCTGCCCGGTGGCGCGGAAATCGGCATCCCAGCCCCGTGCCCGCATTTCCTTCTCGAGCGCAAGGGCTGTGTATTTCTTGCCCACCGAGCAGTCCGTGCCAACCGTGAGCACGCGCTTGCCGGAGCGCTTGGTGCCCTTGCCGGTCGCAAAGCGAACGTCGGAGAAGCGGACATCGTGCAAACCGGCTCCGCCGCGCGCCGCAGCCTCGGCGATCTGCGGGATCGAGGCCAGCCGCGTGTGCAATCCGGTCGCGACGTTAAGGCCCGCCTCGAGTGCCTCGACGATCGAGGCGATCCAGTGCTCGGGCAGCACGCCACCGGCATTGACAGCCCCGACGACCATCGTCTCGACGCCCTTCTCCTTGGCCTCCGCGATGGTCAGATCGGGGATCCCCGCATCCGCCTTGCAGCCTTCGAGCCGCAGCTGGCCGATGCACCATTCGGGACGCCAATCCACAATGCCTAGACCGGTTTTCGCGGCCAGCGCATCGGGAACATCACCAAGAAAGATCAGATAGGGTGGTTCGATGACCATGGTTTACTCCAGACAATTGCATCGGGTTTCGGGGGCCGTTCGAAATCACTGGCATGACGCTGCCAGTTTTTGTACCGCATCCCGGACAGGGGCGTTCGACCCTTTCGACGCACTGTCATGCGCCTTCTTCCTACCGTCAAGTCAAGAGTTCGGTGTATCCGCAGTTGCTTGCGCCGGGCGCACGGCTCAGGGAGCCGCCTTCCGGATATAGGCCTCATAGCATGGCGTCAGTTGTATTTTTTCATGCCCTGCAAGCGCTTCGGCGTAATGAGCCGTAAGCAGTTTGCGCGAATGCAGGATCGGGCAGACCGGCGCAAGCACAAGGTCAGTCTGCATCACGGACTGCCGGGTTTCCTCGGTCATTGGCGGCAGCGCCCGGTAGGGATCCGCCCCGATAGCCACGTGGTAACTGCCCTTCGTTTTCAGAATGAAGGGGAACGGATTGGCAAAATCGAGATTGAGTACGGTCCCGAACCGGCGTTCACGGCTGTCTTCAAGTCGTTTGACGGCAGCCGCCGCCGCCTGCATGTCCTCAAGCAGCATGTATTGATAATCGTGATCCGAGAACTGCAGGAAGGATGGCAGGGCTTCGGTTTCGGCAATCGCCTCGTAGGTGTCGCGACGGTCAATGTAGATCTGCCGCTTGCGCTCGGCCTGCTCGGCGAACACATCCTTGACCGAGGCCTGACCGATCGGCCCCAGATCCGGGCCATCGACCTTGATGTAGCCGGGCGCCACGGCCGCGGTGCGGGCGGCCTTGTGCAGCATGGTGCTGACATCCGGCACCACTGTGAACGCGACGAGCACAAGAACCGGGATTGCAAAGCGCCCGTAGCCGGCGAGCGGTTTCAGCAGGATTGCCAGAAGCGCCGGCCAGACCATGATGAAGGCGTGGCTGCCCGTGTTCTGGGTCTCGTAGAAAAGACCTGCGGCAAGCGTCAGCCCCACCCAGAACCAGTCTGCATCGAGGATTTGCGCGAGCCTGTTGCCCTCCTCCCGGGCTTCCGCTGCCGGTTCGTGCGCAAGCGCCGCGACCAGCAGGAGACAGGCCAGAAGGCCGCCGGCTCCGAGCACGTTGAAATGCTGCGAAGCCGCAGTCAGGAAGCGCGGAAGCAGGGCGCCGGTGTTCTCGGTCGCGAGCACGATGATGTCGCGCACGTAAAGGCTCACCATGCCGGTCGTGAGCTCCACAGCCCCCGCAACCCCGAGACAGATCGCTGCGGTGGCAAGGGCTGTCGAAACCCGGATGCGGCCCAGCAACAGCCCGAACAGGAGAATCGGCCCGGCTGCGAGAAAGGCCGTGATCTTGCAGAAGGCGGCCGACAAGAGCAGCACGCTCAACACGACAGTCTGGATCACCGGGCTTCGCACGAACAGAACGGCCGCGACGACCAGGTAGATCAGGTGCGCACCATGCCGGTTGTAGATGCCGAAGGCGTCGGTGCCCGGATAGGGATAGAAATCGATGACATTGAACGGAAGCGCGGTTACCAGCAGAAAAGGCAGAAGCAGCCCGAGTGCAGGCTTCATGCCGCGCGCCGAGACATCCCAAAGGATCAGAGCCATAACCGGAAAGGTCACCGGCACCCAGATCCATTGGGTCAGAAGTACCGGCTGCGCCTGCGGAAACAGCGCGTTGGACAAGGCCGCAAGGTAATATTCGAGCGGCCCTACCGGGACAAAGAAGTCGATCACGGGATGCTGGCCCTGGGCGATGCGCCCGATGGCGTCATAATAGATCAGCACGTCCCAGTACATAGGCCCGATCGGCAACACCAGCGGCAGGCTCTGAAGCACGAACAGGAGCCCGGCGAAACCCAGCAGAATCGGATAGAGCCACATGAGCGCCCGGCGGCTCGAATGAGCGCCATCCCAAACGAAACTGTCCGTGGCCATGAAAAGATCCCGATGGTGATTCCCGTCGGCATGCATAGTGGGCGATCTGCCGCGATCCGGTCAATCGGAACGAAAAGCCTTGTATGTACATGGTAAACCGGGCCGGCTCTGCGCCGTCCAACCATCGCTTCAGGAGATGTGCGGACCCCGACTGACGCTCAGCCGGCCGTGGCAGCCTGGGGGATTCGCCCCTCCTCGACGCCATGGCAGGCGGCAACACCGGTGCCTGTCCGCGTCCACCCGGGGACCTCACGTTTGCAGCGGTCGTTGGCAAATGGACACCTCGGATGAAAGGTGCAACCCGGCGGCGGATCGATCGGATTGGGGATCTCTCCTTCCACTTCCTTGCGCTGGCGGCCGGTCATTTCGAGATCGGGGACCGCATCCAGAAGCATGCGCGTATAGGGATGTTGCGGCGCCCTGAAGAGTTCCTTGCTGTCGGCGATCTCCACCAGCGCGCCCAGATACAAGACACCGATCCGTGTGGCCATGTGGCGGACGACGGAAAGGTCGTGGCTGATGAAAAGATAGGTCAGGCCCAACTGGTCCTGCAGGTCCCGCATCAGGTTGAGAATCTGCGCCTGCACCGACACGTCCAGCGCCGAGGTCGGCTCGTCGCAGACAATGAATTCGGGGTTGGAGGAAAGGGCTCTGGCGATCGCAATGCGCTGCCGCTGGCCGCCGGAGAACTCGTGCGGAAACTTCGATCCGTCTGCGGCCGACAAGCCGACGAGGCCCAGCAGTTCGTCGACCCGCGCCTTGATCCTCGCGCTGTCCTTCTCGACACCCAGAACGACCATCGGCTCGGCGATGATGTCAGCCACCTTCCAGCGCGGATTGAGGCTTGCATAAGGGCTCTGGAAAATCATCTGGAAGCGCTTGCGCAGGTCCATCATCCGGTCGGAGCCGTCCATGAGCATCGGCTGGCCGTCGAACAGGATGGTCCCTTCGCTTGGGTTCAGGAGACCCACGAGCATCTTGGCGATAGTCGACTTTCCGGAACCGGATTCGCCGACCAGCGCAAGCGTTTCACCCTTGCGGATCTCGAAGGTCACATTGTCGACCGCACGCAGGAACTGCTTGGGTTCGCCCTCGATCAGGCGGTTCAGCCACGGCTTTGACACATCAAAGACACGCGTCAGGTCCGACACCTTAAGCAGCGGAGCGGTGGCCTCGGCGGCGGACTTCGTCATGGAGCGCCCTCACTGGTTCCCGCGTCCTCGTACAGCCAGCAGGCCACTTCGCGATTGTCCACCGGGATCAGGACCGGGCGCTGGGCGCGACACTTGTCGAAGACGTGTTCGCAACGGGGATTGAACGGACAGCCCGGCGGAATATCGGAAAGCCGCGGCATCGCGCCGGGGATTTGCAGCAGACGATCTTCCTCCTGGGCAAGCGTGGGGATCGAGCCCATCAGACCGCTTGTATAGGGGTGCTTCGCATTCTTGATGATCTCGCGGACAGGTCCGATTTCCGCGATGCGGCCGGAATACATGACGGCCACGCGATCAGCGGTTTCCGCGATCACGCCCATGTCGTGGGTGATGAGGATGACCGAGGCCCCGTGCTGGGTGCACTGTTCCTTCAGGACATCGATGATCTGCGCCTGAACAGACACATCCAGTGCGGTGGTGGGTTCGTCGGCAATCACGAGTTCGGGTTCTGCCGCAAGCGCCAGAGCAATCACCACGCGTTGGCGCATGCCGCCGGAAAACTGGTGCGGATAATCGTCGATACGGCGGCTGGCAGCCGGAATGCCGACATCGTCGAGCAGCCCGATGGCGCGCTGGCGCGCCTCCCGCTCGGAAAGGCGCAAATGCGTGCGGATGGTTTCGATCAGCTGCTCGGCGATCGTGTAGAGCGGGTTGAGCGAGGTAAGCGGATCCTGAAACACCATGCCTATCCGCTTGCCGCGGATGGCGCGCATGTCCTCGGGCCTGAGGTTGTCGATGCGTTCGCCCTTGAGATGGATTTCACCCGAGGCGATGCGCCCGGGCGGGTCGAGCAGCCCGATGATGGCGGAACCGGTCAGCGACTTGCCGGCCCCCGATTCACCGACCACGCCCAGGACCTCGCCGGCGGCGAGGTCGAAGCTCACGCCGTCAACCGCGGTCAGGGGACCGTGGCGGTTTGGGAACTCGATAACGAGATCGCGAACGGAGAGGAGTGGTGGGGTCATGTCTCCGCCTATTTCAGTTTCGGATTGAGCGCATCGCGCAGCCAGTCGCCCAGGAGATTGACCGAGAGCGCCAGCGCCAGCAGCGTCAGCGCCGGATAGAGCAGGATCCAGTATTCACCGGAAAACAGGAAACCCTGTCCGATGCGGATCAGCGTGCCAAGCGACGGCTGCGTCGGCGGAGCGCCCACGCCAAGGAAGGACAGGGTGGCTTCCGCAATGATCGCCAAAGCCAGCGAAATCGTTGCAATCACGAGCACCGGTCCGAGCGTATTGGGCAGGATATGCTTGAGCATGATCGCCATCGGCTTGCGCCCGATGAGCTTTGCCGCCTGCACATATTCCTTGTTGCGTTCGACCAGTGTTGCGCCACGCACGACGCGGGCGAACTGCACCCAGTCGGAAAGCCCGATCGCGATAATGAGAACCCAGATCGCCACCTCGTTGCGGTAGGAGGGCGGCGTGATGCCCTTGGCGATCCCGAAAATCAGCAGGGCGACCAGGATCGCGGGAAAGGTGAGCTGGATATCGGCAATCCGCATGATGATCGTGTCGGTACGCCCGCCTGTGTATCCTGCGATCAGGCCGAGAACCGATCCCAGCACCATGGCGAACAACACCGCGGAAAAACCCACGAACAGCGAGATGCGCAAACCGTAAAGGATGGTCGAAAACACGTCCCGGCCCTGGTCGTCGGTGCCGAGCATGAAGGTTTCGCCGGTAAACTGGTTGGGCTCACCGGGTTTTGAAAAGCCGTTCATCAGGTTGAGCGAACCCGGGTCAAACGGGTTCTGCGGCGCGATCCACGGCGCAAACAGCGCTGAGAGCACCAGAAGTGCCGTGACGATGAACGCGACGACTGCGACCGGCGATTTTCGAAACCGGTAGAAAAGGTCCGAGGCCAGGAAATTGGAAACAGCTTCCATCAACGCCCCCTAGTGCCCGCGCGCCGATGCATCGGCCGAAAGCCGTGGATCGATGGCGAAATAAAGCAGGTCGACGATCAGGTTGATCAGCACGAACATGACCGAGATCAGCATCAGGTAGGCCGCCATGACGGGAATATCGACAAACTGGATGGCATTGATGAACAGAAGGCCGACGCCCGGCCACTGGAACACCGTCTCGGTAATGATCGCAAAGGCAATGATCGAACCGATCTGAAGGCCGGTGACGGTGATCACCGGAACCAGCGTGTTTTTGAGCGCATGCCCGAAATTGATGGCACGCGTGGAAAGCCCCCTCGCCCGTGCGAACTTGATATAGTCCGTGCGCAGCACTTCCAGCATCTCGGCACGGACCAGCCGCATGATCAGGGTCATCTGGTAAAGGCCGAGCGTGATCGCGGGCAGGATGATTGCCTTCAGGCCGCTTTCGGTCAAAAAGCCGGTGCTCCACCAGCCGATCTTGACCGTTTCGCCGCGCCCGAAACTGGGCAGCCACCCCAGTTCCACGGCAAATATGTAAATCAGCAGGATGCCGATCAGGAATGTCGGCAGCGAGACCCCGATCAGCGATGTGGTCATGATGAAATTCGCCATGAAACCGTCCCGGCGAATGGCGGTGAACACGCCAAGGCCGACACCGAATACAATCGCAAGCAGGGCTGAAACACCCGCCAGCTCCAGCGTCGCCGGCGCCCTTTCGGCAATGATTTCCGAGACCGGACGTCCTTGGCGGTAACTTACGCCGAGATTGCCCTGAAGCGCATTGCCCAGGAACTTGATGTATTGGACGGGAAACGGATCGTTCAGACCCAGCTGGTCACGCACGCGCTCGATATCGGCCTGGGTGCGTTCCTGCCCCAGCAGGTTTTCCACCGGATCGCCGACGAAGCGGAACATGGAGAACGCCACGAGCCCGACCATAAGCAGAACGAAGATGGATTGGAATACGCGGCGGATCACGTAAGCGAGCATGAGCGAGCCTTCATGAAATGGAAACGGACGGGGGCCGTGACCCCCGTCCAGAAAACGCTCTTATGCGCGCATCAGTTGAACTTCAGGAACTTGAAGTGCGGCTGATCTTCGGGCTGAACCGGGAAGTCGATGTTTTCCTTCATGCCCCAGTTCAGGACCTGGTTGTGGATCGGCAGATAGATCTGCTCTTCCTGAACGATCTCCCAGATCTTGGCGATGGTCTCGTTGCGCTTGTCGAGGTCGGTTTCCGAACCCAGCGACTGGATCATCGCGTCGACTTCCGGATTGGAAAAGCGCGAACCGTTCCAGGAACCGCGTTCATCCGTGGTCGAGTGGACCAGGAAGTTGAACACATACTCGGAATCAAACGTCGGAACGCCCCAGCCGAGCAGGTAGAAATCGGTTTCCTTGCCCGAAATCAGCGGGAAGTGGTTGGCCTTGGTCTGGGCAACCAGGTTGGCCGTGATGCCGATCTTGCCCATCATGCCGACGGCTGCCTGACAGATCGCCTCATCATTGATGTAGCGGTCGTTCGGGCAATGCATGGTCACTTCAAAGCCGTCACCGTATCCGGCTTCTTCCATCAGGGCGTTGGCAGCCTCGATGTCAGCCTCGGGATAGGCGTCAAGCGCTTCGGTCCAGCCGTTGACGAAAGGCGGGATGATCACGCCGGTCGGTGCGGACTGGCCGCGCATCACCACCTGCTTGATGGCGTCGCGGTCGATCGCCATGTTCATGGCCTTGCGGACGCGCACGTCGGCGAACGGATTCTTGCCCTCGACATTGTCGTTGGCGAGATCTTCATCACCAGAATTGATGCCGAAGAAGATGGTGCGGTTCTGCGGGGCGTTTCCGACCTTCAGACCGTCCGCGCCGGCAACACGGTCGATGTCCTGCACCGGAACGTCCTGAATGATGTCGACTTCGCCCGAAAGCAGGGCTGCCACGCGGGTCGCCGCGTTCTGGATCGGCGTGTAGATGATCTCTGTCACCTCAAGCGGAAACTGGTCCTTGCCCCAGTAATCCGGATTGGCCTTCAGCACCGTCCTTGTGTCCGGCTCGCGGCTTTCCAGCATGAACGCGCCGGTGCCGTTGGCATTGCGGACCGCGTAGGTTTCCTCGCCATCGTCAAATTCGGCCGGCTCGGTCACATCGTTGGCCTCTGCCCAGCCCTTGTCCATCATGAACAGGTTGGTCAGGTTGTTCGGCAGGATCGGGTTCGGACCTTCGGTTTCCATCTCGACGGTGTAGTCGTCGACAGCGCGAACGTCCTTGATGGAGACCAGCAACTCCTTCATGTCGGAGCTTTCAGCCTTGGCGCGGTTGATCGAGAACACCACGTCTTCGGCGGTGAAGTCTTCGCCGCCGTGGAACTTCACGCCTTCACGAAGCTTGAACACCCAGACATTCGGATTGTCTTCCTTGACCATCCATTCGGTCGCCAGCGCCGGGATCGGCTTGGCTTCCATGTCAGGCGAAATCAGCGGCTCGTAAATCTGCTGCGAAAGCGCATGGGTCGGACCTTCATTCTGCGAATGCGGATCCAGGGTCAGGCTGTCCCCTGCGCGCGCCCAGCGAAGTGTTTCCGCGGAGGCGTAGACGCTGGTTCCCGCAAGCATCGCGGTGGTCAGCACCACACCTAGAAGTTTCGATTTGGATGACATCAGTTTCTCCCTCTATTGATGTTTTCTCTGTGTCGATTCCTGGAAAATGCGACCCCGGGTGAAGACATAGCGAATTGTCTCGGGGCGTGGCCGCGACGTGTGGGGTCAATATAGATGGCCAAGTTTGGATGTCCACACCGGAATTCAGCGTTTATCCCCAGCGTCCGCCAAGCCGCTGAGCGGTCGGCTTTTTGAGCTCTGATTGGCTCATTCCGGCCCGCGTCCACGGACGGGTGATCCCCGGAGCTCTCTCAGATGCCACACCCGGGCAGTATCCTGTCCGCCTGAAGCCGGTCGTAGATGCGGTCGAACATGACCTCGGTGTCCATACAGTCATGGAAGCCGTGCTGGCGAGCCTTGATGGTCGAGACCAACGAATGGTGCGGGTAGGTCCGGTCATGGCGCAGCAGATAGTCGAGAAACTGCCAGGATGAAACGATCTGCTCGTAGGGAATCGGACGCAATCCGTGCTTCTCGACGATCCGGTCCCAGACCGCGCCCTTGTCGGGCATCACCCGCGCCATGGAGAAGGCGTGATCGATACCCGGCTCGGCGCCAAACCGTTGCGCGATGCGCGGCCAGAGATTGCGCCAGGTGAAACAATCTCCATTGGCTATGTTGTAGGTCTCGCCGGCGCAACGCGGTTCCACGCAGGCCCATTCGATCGCGCGCGCCAGCAGCTCCGCGTCGACCGCTTCCTGGTAGCAGGCGGGCCCTCCCGAAAACCGCATCGGTTGGCCAAGCTCGGCGCAGATCGCGGCATAGACGCCGATCGCCATGGCGGCATTCATCGGGTTGTGAAGCGCATAGCCGCAGACAATCTGCGGCCGGAGCACCGTAAAGCTCCAGCCCTCCGATGCAGAGCGTTCCCGAACGAGGTCTTCCTGGTCATAGTAGAAATTCGACGCGATGAACCGCGGATCGGATTCCCGCGCAGGCATCCGGTAGGGGCCGTGGTGCACGCCGTAGGCCTTGGTGCCCTGAAGCAGAACGAGATGACGTGCGGACGTTTCAGGCAGCGCATCGAGCAGGTTGCGCAGCATCAGCGTGTTAGCTCCGACCTGTTCCGCGGAGGTCCACCCGCTTACAAGTTCCGGCTCTTCGATCAGGGCGGCGTAGACGACATGGGTAACCGGTCCGATACCCGCCAGCGTCGCCTTTAGACCCTCGGTGTCGGCAAGATCAGCCGCGATCCATCGTTCGGCCGGAAAGTCCGGCTGTCGTCGCGACAGGCCGATAACGTCCCAGCCTTCCTGTGTCGAGAAATGCTCGAAAGCCGCACGCCCGACAACGCCGAGCGCGCCAACGATGAGAACGGTTTTGTCTGCCTCTCCGATCATCAGGCGATCGCATAGCCGCCGTCAATCGGCAGCGTAACGCCGTTGATGTAGCTCGCGGCCGGAGACGCAAGAAAGCCGACGACCTGGCCAACTTCCCTGGGCTCGCCCCAGCGCGCCATCGGAATGCGTTTGAGGATCGGTCCCGCACGATCTGGATTGCTCATGGCGTTGACTGCCATGCGGGTCTTCACCCATCCCGGCGCAACCGCATTTGTTCGGACGCCATCAGCGGCCCATGAAGCGGCCAGCGCGCGGGTGAAGGATTCGATGGCCCCCTTGCTTGCCGAATAGGCCGGATTGCCCGCGGACCCGAAGATCGACCACATCGAAGCGAAGTTGACGATCGCCCCCCTGCTCGCCTTCAACTGAACCTCGAGCGCAAAGCAAAGTTGCTGGGTCCCGCGGAAATTGACCTCCATGACCTTGTCGAAGCCCTCATTGGTGAATTCGCGACGATCGTGAAGAATAGTCCCGGCCGCGTTGACGAGTGCGTCGACACCCTCGAAACTGCCCGCCAGTTCGGCAATGGCCTTGCCATCGGTGATATCGAAATGCTGTTCGACAAGATCCGGATGATCGATCTTCTCCTCGACATCGAGGCCGAGCGACCAGACCTTGAAGCCGTCAGCCAGCAATTGCTTGACGCAGGCCTGACCGAGCCCGGTGCCGCCACCGGTAACAATTGCAATCTTTCTTGCGTCTGACATGGGATGCCTCCTGAACTGTGACTGCGGACGAAAGGAGTTGGCCGCGTGCGGGCCGGGACAGGGTCTAGGGATCGGGGCCGAGTTCGAGACCGCGCGCAGCGAACCGGCCGGCGAGGGGAGCGAGTTTTTCCGCCTCTGATCCAGCGGCGTTGCCCTGCCGGGCACGCTCGGCGATACCGACGAAAATCACGGCAAACCGGAACAGCGCGAAGGCCTCGTGAGACGGCTCCAGCGGCGCCTTGGAAAGGGCATGCCGCATGTAGTGGGCGACGAAATCTTCACGCGGCGGAATACCGTCGACCTCCGCGCCCAGACCACGGATGCCGCCATATTCCTCGGGGGTGGTCCGCCAGGGCATGCAGCAGAAACCAAGATCCGCAAGCGGATGACCGAGTGTCGAGAGTTCCCAATCGAGAATGCCGACAACGATTGGCTCCGTCGGATGATAGATCAGGTTTCCGATGCGATAGTCGCCGTGGACGATCGCCACCTGGCCGTCATCTTCGGGCAGGTGATCCCTCAACCAGGCCGCCAGCCGGTCGAGTTCCGGTATCTCCATGTCTTCTGCGGCCTCCCACTGCGAGAGCCATCGGCGGTACTGCCGCTCGAAATAGCCCGTTGGGCGACCGTAATCTCCGAGCCCGACCTCCTCCGGACGCACCGCGTGGAGCCGTGCCAGCGTTTCTGCCATAGACAGATACATCCCCCGGCGCTCGTCGGGATTTAGTCCCGGCAACGCCGCGTCGTGAAACACCCGTCCCTCGAGCCGCTCCATGAGATAAAATTCGGTACCCAGAACCTCGGTGTCATCGCAAAAGGCAACCGGGTGCGGCACCGGGACGTCGGTCTTGGCCAGGGCCGCCAGAACCCGGTACTCGCGGTCGACGGCATGCGCCCCCTTGAGAATCGGACCGGTTGGCTTCTTGCGCAGCACGTAGTTCCGGCCGCCGGCGCTAACGAAGAACGTCGGGTTGGATTGCCCGCCGGCCACGGCCTCGATCGTCTCGAGATCTCCGAGGTCATTCGAGCGCAGCCAGTCAGCGAAGGCCGGGGTGTCGATCGGCGAAGTCACTGGCCGTATCCCCTCGCCTGCTCCCGCAGGACAAACTTCTGGATCTTGCCGGTCGCGGTTTTCGGCAACTCCTCGACGATGAACTTTCGCGGAATCTTGAAGCCGGCTAGATGGGACCGGCAGAAGGCAGTGAGCTCCTCGGAATCAACCTGCGTGCCCGGCTTCACCTCAATAAAGGCACAGGGGGTTTCGCCCCATTTCTCATCCGGCATCGCAACCACCGCGGCCAGCATGACCGCGGGATGGCGGTGAAGCACCGACTCCACCTCGAGTGAGGAGATGTTTTCGCCACCCGAGATGATGACATCCTTGGCACGGTCGGTAATCCGCATCGCGCCGCCGGGTTCACGGACCGCGATATCGCCGGTGTGAAACCAGCCTCCGGCAAAGGCTGTTTCCGTGGATTCCGGATCCTTGTGGTAGCCGGCCATGAGCGTGTTGCCGCGCAGCAGGATTTCGCCTGCCGAAATGCCGTCATCCGGCTGGTCCGCACCGGTTTCGGTATCGACGATGCGGATGTCGCCGGAGGTTTTGTGCCGCACGCCCTGCCGCGCCAGCCATTCTGCTTTCGTGGCCGGATCCTCGTCCCACATGTCGTCGGCAAGTTCGCCGATGGAGGCCGGCCCGTAGCTTTCGGTGAGACCGTAGAGATGGACGAGATCGAAGCCTATGGCGTCAAGCTGGCTGATCAGCGAAGCCGTGGGCGCTGCTCCGCCGGTGGCGACCGAGACACGCCGGTCAGTGCCTTTCAGGGCTGCAACCTTCGGGTCGTTGAGCAGCATGTAGAGGACCACCGGCGCACAGGACATGTGGGTGATCCCGGCAGTGTCGATCAGGTCGAGTATGACCGCCGGATCGACTGCATCGAGGCACACATGGGTGCCGCCAGCGGCGGTGACGGCCCAGGTGTGGGCCCATCCGTTGCAGTGGAACATCGGCAGTGTCCAGAGATAGCGCGTGCCGGCGCCGAAGCCGAGCGAAAGCGCATTGCCCATGGCATTCAGGAAGGCGCCGCGGGCATGGTAGATCACGCCCTTCGGGTTGCCGGTCGTGCCGGACGTATAGTTCAGGCAAACGGGCTGCCATTCATCGGTGATGGCACGCTCATCGACGCGGGCGCCCCGATCGACCTCTCCGCCGAGAAGACCCGGTGTCTCGCCATCTCCCGCGGTATCGCTCAGCCGGACAACGGCGACGCCAGCTTCGGATGCCGCCTCGAGCGCTGCTGCGCCGACCGCCTCATCGACCAGCAAGAGCTTCGTTTCGGCATGGCGAAGGATATAGGCGATAGCCTCGGCATCGAGCCGCGTGTTGATCGTGTTCAGGACCGCACCGAGCGAGGGAACCGAGAAATGAGCGGCCAGCATCTCCGGCCGGTTCCGGGCGATGATCGAAACCACATCGCCGCTGCCGATTCCCCTGTTGCGCATCAGCTCCGCCAGCCGGACGGCCAGGGTGTTGAACTGACCGTAGGTCCAGCTTTGATTGCCCCAGATGACCGCGGTTCGCTCGGGATGAGCCTCGTTCTCGCGTGCAAGGAACCGGACGGGATTGAGTGGCTGACAGTTCGCTTCACGCCGCCCAAGATGCGGATCAGTCCAGCCCATCGGCCTGCTCCTCGACCCGCCACGACCAGAAATCGCGTCCCTTGCCTGCCATCTCGCGGTTGATCACCATCTTGTGGACCTCGTCGGCGCCGTCCACCAGGCGCGCCTGGCGGGCATAGCGGTAGATCCATTCCAGCACTGTGTCCTTTGAATAGCCCCGCGCACCGTTGATCTGGATGGCGCGGTCGACCGCCTGGTGCAGCACGTTGGCAACGTGGATCTTGGCCATTGAGACTTCGGCGCGGGCATACTCCCCGCGATCGATGGCCCAGGCCGCCTTCATCACCAGAAGCCGGCCGATCTCGATCTGCATGCCGAGATCCCCGAGCATGAGCTGGATGCTCTCCCGGTCGGTAAGCCGCACACCGAAGCCTTCCCGCTTTGCGGCATACTCGGACGCGATTTCGACCGATCGCTTGGCTAGGCCGAGCCAGCGCATGCAGTGGGTCAGACGCGCCGGACCGAGCCTAGTCTGCGTTACTTTTAACCCGCGGCCGAGCCCGCCGAGAATCTGGCTTTCATGAACCCTCAACCCGTCGAAACTCAGTTCGCAATGGCCGCCATGTTCTTCGGGCCCCATAATGCCGATGCGGCGCTCGATCTGCCATCCCGGCTGGTCCTTGTGGAAAAGGAAAGCAGTCAAGCCGCGGCGCGGATCGTCGCTGGTCCGTGCGATCAGGATGAAATGGCTCGCCTCGCCGGCGCCTGTAATGAACCATTTGTGTCCCGAGATGACATAGTCCTCGCCGTCCTTGACAGCTTTCGTCGCAATCATCGAAGGATCCGAGCCACCGCCCGGATGCGGTTCGGTCATGGCGAAGGCGGAGCGCACCTTGCCTTCGCGTATCGGGTCAAGCCATTGCCGCTTCTGTGCATCGGTCCCCATCATCGACAGCACCATCATGTTGCCATCGTCGGGAGCTGCGGAATTGAAGACCGCGGGACCGAAGATCGAGCGGTTCATCTCCTCGTAACAGACGGCCATACCGGTGCGGCCGGCGCCCAGCCCACCGTCCTCCTCCGGCAATTGAAGGCACCAAAGTCCCGCGGACCGCGCCTTGCCCCGGAGCTCATCGAGCAATTCGAGCCGGATGTTCTCGTGATCGTCGTAGCTGCTTTCCGCGCTTTCGAGTGGCAGCACGTCGTTTTCAACGAATTCGGCAATGCGTTGCCTGAGATCTTCCAGCGATGCGGGGATTGTAAAGTCCATTGCCGGGTCCTCCTAAAGTCCTGAAACCAGATGGCCGCCATCGGCGACGATTTCCGTTCCGGTCATGAACCGGCCGGCGTCGGAAGCAAGCAGCATGAGCGGGCCGTCGAGATCGGACAACTCACCGATCCGGCGCATCGGAATGCGCTTGACCATGGCCTGGCCGTGATCGCTCGCAAAGAAGTCCTTGTTGATCTCGGTGCTGAAATAGCCCGGGCAAAGCGCGTTGACCCGGATGTCGAACCGCGCCCATTCGAGAGCCATGGCCCGGGTCAGCTGAACAAGACCGGCCTTGGCCGCCGTATAGGCACCGACGCCGCCGGCGACCCGCTTGCCCAGGATAGACGCAACATTGATGATCGTGCCGCCTTTGCCGTTGTCGCGCATGGTCCGTGCAGCCGTCTGGGCGACGTTGAAGGCGGCGGTCAAGTCCACATCCATGACACTCTGCCAGTCTTCCGGCGCGAGATCGATCAGCGTTCCGGTGCGCGAAATGCCCGCATTGTTGACGACGATATCGAATGCCTCGTCCTTCAATGCCGTGCGTACGGCATCGCCATCGGCAACATCGAGAACCAGCGATCGGGCCTCGCCCCCCTCGGCCTCAATCTGCCGGCAGACCGCATCAAGGGCTTCGGCACGGCGCGCGGCCGGCACCACCGATGCACCTCGTGATGCGAGCAGATGGGCGAAATGCCGCCCGAGCCCGCTTGAGGCCCCGGTGATCAGGGCCCGTTTTCCTGAAATGTCAAACAGCGGATCGTGTTGCACCATCACCGCGCCTCCTCTCCGGCAAGTGTTTCCACCCGCCGAATGGCCCCGGCGAGCATGGCCGGATCGACTGGTCTGTCCAGATTGGCAAGATGAGGCGCGACCATGGTCCACTCGGCCATCTGGTCGATCTCCCGTTCCGACGGGTCCTTCATGCCGAGTTCGGGCAGCGATGCCGGCAGTCCAATCTCGCGGTAAAACGCCATCAGGTCCAGAATGTCGTCGTCCGCCCGCTCTTCGGCCGCCCACTGGACCAGGAGCGCCCAGGCGATCTGGTAGCCATGAATGGCGTTCATCGCATCGCGGGTCTTCACAATCCCGCGGGTGAGCGAATGGGCCAGCGACAGGCCGCCATTTTCGAAACCGAGCCCGCTCATCAGCACCGCAGCCTCGACAACGGCTTCTAATTCGGGCGTGACCTCTTTTCGTTTGCAGGCGGCAACCGCGGCCATGCCATGCTGTCGGATTGTCCGGTAGCAGCAATCTGCAATGGCAATGGCCGTCAGCAGTGGCCGTGTACCGAAGGGCGTGACGCCCGAACCGGCCTGGCAACCATCGGCCTCGAACTTTTTGGAGATGGCGTCACCGATACCGGCCAGAAGAAAGGTGACCGGGGCTTGGGCGATCAGCGCGGTATCGACCAGCACGAGATCCGGATTGGCCTCCATCCGGTCGACCGCGATCATGACGTGGTTGTCGTCATACATCGCGATCGCGGCGCTGGTGGGGGAATCGTTGGAGGCGATGGTGGGCACGGTAAACACCGGCTTTTCGAGCCGCACCGCCAGAGCCTTGGCAGCGTCTAGCGATTTGCCGCCACCGACTCCGATGACAAGGCTGGCATCTTGTTCGCCAAGGGCATCTTCGAGTCTCGCGATCGCCGGACGAGTGATCTCGCCCTCGAGGGTGAGACACAATGGCGAAAGCCCCTCGTCCTCGCAAAGGCCGCGAAGCCTGTCACCGAGCATCGTGATCACATGCGCATCACCGACAAGGACCGGCGAAGGCCCGTAGGATCGCGCTTCGATGCCCAACTGGTCGATCGCCCCCGGACCCTGAACATAGCGCCGCGGACTGCCGAAGATGCGGAGTGCCATTGCCTCCATCAGCGCACCAGTTCCATAGCGCGCTCCTCACCGAGACCCGTCGCCGCGTAATGACGGCGCGTAGCCTCAAGCTTCGTGAAGACATCTTCGTAACCGAGCGCGACGCCCTCGGGATCGACATAGACATAGCCGCCGGTGACATGGAACAAAGTAATCATTTCATCGACATCGTCGGGCACCACGAGCGTGTGTGTCTCTCCGGCCGGCTCGAAGGCGTAGCTTTGCGGCACCGCCTCCCAATCATGTTCCAGATAACGCCAGCGGCCGCGAAGCGTAAACGCGTGGACCGGACCGGCATGGCGATGGCGCGAAAGCACGCCTGAATTGCGCACCCGCAGGAGGTTCACGTAGTAGCCCTGGCTCACGCACAGAACCAGCGGCTTGAACCAGACACCATCGGCCTGCGGCACCCAGGACTTCTCGTCTCCATCGAGATCGAGGGCGCCTGGAATGAAGACGTCCGCGACCATGCCGAAAGGTTGCGGCTTGGCATAGGCGACCTTGCTGCTGTCGATTCTGTTCATCCGGCTTCTCCTCCCATTCCTGCGCCGTCCTTCAGACACCGTCGCGGATGGCGGTCATGAAGCGCGGAATATCGACCTGGTACTTGCTTTCGAGATATTCCTGCGAGCCGCATTCGAAGAAGCTGTCGGCAAGGCCGATCTTGACGAGCGGCTTCTGGATACCGGCTTCGTAGAGCGCTTCGATGACCAGCGTTGCGAGACCGCCGGTCGTCTTGTGATTTTCGGCCACGATGAGCCGCTTGTGGCGTTTGGCGAACTCGATCACGCCTGCCTTGTCGAAGGGCTTGATGGTGCCGACATGCAGCACGCCGACGTTTTTGCCGTCATCTTCCGCCATCTTCGCCGCATCGAGCCCCCGCGCGCTCATGTAGCCGGTCGAGATGATGCCGATCTCGCCATCGCCCTCGCGCAGCACCTTGGCCTTGCCGACCTCGAACTGGTAGTTCTCGGGCAGTTCGACCGGCACCTTGCCGCGCAGGTTGCGAACATAGACCGTGCCCGGAATGTCTGCGACGGCGCGCACCACCTGCTTGAACTCGGTTGCATCGCACGGATCGATGACGGTGAGATCGGCGATGCCACGCATCATGTTGAGATCTTCGGTGGCCTGGTGGGTCGCGCCGTAACCGTTCACCAGCCCCGGCATGCCGGCAAAGATCTTCACGTTCGCCATGGAATGCGCGCAGGCGATGGCGACGAAATCATAGGCGCGGCGCGTAATGAAGACCGAGTAGGTGGTGCAGTAGGCGATCTTGCCGGTCTTGGCGAGACCTGCGGCCACCATGATCAGGTTCTGCTCTGCCATGCCGACATTGAAGAACCGATCCGGATGCGCATCGCGAAATGGCAGAATGTCGCTGTAGCGCCCCATGTCGGCGGTCAGGCCGACGATCTCGGGCCGGGTGTTCGCCATCTCGGCAAGCGTGTTGCCGAAGGGTGCGGTCTCCGTGACCTTGCCCGCAACGTCGACGATCTCGCCCATTCCGCGGGTGCGGTTACCAATCGTCTGTGTGTCAGGCATTTTCTCTCTCCAACTCTTCGATGAGCGAATCCCATTCGTCGTTGCCGACGCGCACAAAGTGCGCCCTGTCCCGGGCCATGATGGTGGGAACGCCGTGGCCGGGCGTTGTCCGCAGCACAATCGCCTTCGGCTTGCCGTTCTGCTCCCGGCATTTGCCAAGTGCGTCTACAAGTGCCGTCATGTCGTTGCCGTTGATCTCGTAGGTCTCGAAACCGAAAGCCGTCATCTTGTCGGCGACCGGTTCGATGGCGACCGTCACCGGACCGTCTGCCTGGATGCCGTTGCAGTCGATGAGGGCCACTAGGTTGTCGCACTTGAACGTGGCCGCGCCCATTGCGGCTTCCCAGGTCGAGCCCTCGTCGAGTTCGCCATCGGAAAATTCGCAGAAGACACGGGCGCTCGACTTGTCGAGCCGGAGGCCGATTGCCATTCCGACGGCCTGGCCGAGGCCATGGCCGAGCGAACCGCCGACGATCTCGACGCCAACTGTCTCGTCGAAGGTGCTCATCGGCAGCGCCGAGCCGTTGAGGCCGTAACTCGGCAACTCGTCATCCGACAGGTATCCGGCCTCGGCGAGAACCGCATACATGGCAATTGAGTAGTGACCGGTCGACAGAAGAAAACGGTCGCGCTCGGGCCAGTCCGGTCGCGAGGAATCGTGGCGCAACTCGTGGAAGTAGATCGCCGCAAGGCAGTCAGCAATCGCCAGTCCCTGGGCAATGTATCCCTCGCCCTTGCCCGAGGCCATGTTCATCATCTTGCGCCTGAGATTGAGCGCCCGGGATTTCAACGCCTCGATATCGGGCTCGGCTGGTGGATGATTTCGAAGGTTCATCGCCTGAATGTCCTTGAATGTTGGGGTCAATTGAGTGCGAGACCGGCGCGCGCCCACTCCATGCGGACGAGGCGGCCGGTGCCCGACAGCGTGACGTAGGCGGTGCGCCGGTCCGGGCCGCCGAAGCAGATATTGGTCGTGTAGGGATCCGGAAACTCGATGCGCTCGACGAGATCGCCCTTTGGCGAGACGACATTGACGCCGCCCAGCCGCAGCGTTGCCACGGCGATGTTGCCGCAGGCTTCGATTGCCAGGCTGTCATAGCGCTGGAACCCGGGAAGTCCGGCCACGAGGTCCCCCCCGGTGGGCGACGGCCAGTCCGGCCTGGCGACCCGTCCCGGCGCCGTGATCGCGTAGGACCAGAGCCGCCCGGAAGACGTTTCGGCGACATGGAGCGTCTTGCCGTCAGGCGACAGGCCGATGCCGTTCGGCCCGATCAGCGGAAAGGCCACTTCGTTGATGTGGCTTCCGTCAAGTTTCGCATAGAACACCGCCCCGAAATCGAGTTTGCGGCCCGAACGGTGGCCGTGATCGGTGAAGTAGAAGCCGCCATGCGCATCGCAAACAATGTCATTGGGCGCGCGCAGCTCGATGTCGCCGCAAGTGGTGTAGAGCGTTTCCACCTTGCCGGTCGCCGGATCGACCGTCTGGATCGAACCGCCGATGTTGTCCTCGGCACGGCCATGCGGCTTCAGCCCGTTTTCGGTGTTCCAGGAGAAGCCGCCATTGTTGCAGACATAGAGCATGCCGTCCGGGCCGAGAGCTGCGCCGTTCGGACCGCCACCGGTTTCGGTCATTCGGGTTGTTGCCCCGTCTTCGGCGACACGCGTCAGGCACCCCCTGGCAATTTCGGTCACGACAATCGACCCGTCGGGCATCACCACCGGGCCTTCGGGGAAGGCAAGCCCTTCGGCCAGAACCTCGAAGCGTCTCATGCGGCGGTCCCCCGAAAGGCCCCGATGCCCAGCTCCTCGGCGAGTTCGTCGATGCTCGCAGCAATCGCGCGAGGGCCGAGACCCTTGAGTTCGTTGGCCTCGTAAAAACCGTAGGTGACCGAGATGCACTCCATGCCGCAGGCACGGGCCGCAAGGATGTCCTGCGGGCCGTCTCCAACATAGATTGCGTTTGCAGCCTCCGCACCGGCGCGCTCCAGGCCAAGAAGGATCGGGGCCGGGTGCGGCTTGCGCTCCTGAGTGTCTTCCGCCGTCACGATTGCCGCGAACTGGTCCGGCGAAATACCGGCCACCGAGAGGTCCAGGAGTGTGCGCTCCAGGCCCTTGTTGGTCACAAGGCTCGGCTTGCGGTCATCGGCAATGAGAGCGCCGATGAGCTCCGCTGCGCCATCGAAGGTCCGCACATGATCCGAGCAGGTCGGATAGCTGCGCTGATAGGCCTCGTAGAGTTCTTCCGCCCGGCTGGGCTCGACCTCGTGAAACACTTCGGCAGGTCGCATGGCGAAGACTTCCGCCGGAAGGTTGGGCGGCGGGAAATCACGATCCAGAACCTGGGCGAAAACCTTGCGATAGCTGCACTCGACCGCCGCGCGGGTGTCAACCAGCGTTCCGTCAAGATCGAACAATACATGGCGGGCGGTCTTGGCATTCATGGCTTTTCCTGACGTTGGCCTTGCTGGGAGAGGATATCAGCGCGCTTGCGCCACAATGATTCGAGATCCCGTCCGAGATCGCGGAAGAGCGGATAGGCATCGGCGTAGATCGCAGCCAGGCCCGGATCGGGCTCGACCGTGTCCGAGAGGCGGACCATTGCCTTTGTGCCTTGAGCAAGGTCCGGGTGCTGACCGGTCGCAACGGCGGCAAGAACGGCAACACCCAGCGCGCCGGTTTCCTCAGCCTCGAGAAGGCCAAGCGGGCGGTTCATCGCGGCCGCACAGATCTTCCGCCAGAGAGGCGAACGGGCTCCGCCCCCCGTCAGACGGATCTCATCGACCGTGCCGTCGAGAGCGCCGTAGCAATCGACCATAGACAGCGCGACGCCCTCCATCACCGAGCGAACCATCTGAGCCGGACCCGTGGACGTGTCGAAGCCGAAGATGGAGGCACGCGCTTCGGGAATGAAGCGCGGCGCCGACATGCCGGACGTGTTGAAATAGGGATGGCTGAAGACCCCGTTGGCGAGCGGCTGAACGGCGCTCGCCTCTGCCTCGATCGCCGCAAAGTAATCTGCCCGCTCCTCACCGGCGGCCGTCAGGCGATCGTTGTCGAAAGCCCTTAGCGCCCAATCCAGGCACAAAGACCCGCCGCCGGTATTGGCCATCAGCTTCTGCCATGCGCCATCCGGCATCAGGAAGAGAAAGCCGACACCCGCCGGTTCCATCACCGGCCTGTCGGTGGTCAGGTTGTTCATGAAACTGGTGCCGATGACGGTAACCGCCTGGCCCGGCAGCACCGCCCCTGCCCCGAGCGCCGCGGAGACCGCATCACCCGCCCCAGTGACGACTGGCGTGCCGGGTTTCAAGCCCGTCAACTCGGCGGCTTCTTTCGTCACCTCGCCCACGAGGGAGCCGGTCGGCAGGACATCGGTCAGCTTGTCCGCCACTTCCGGTATCCCGGCGATTTCGAGAAGACGCGAGGAATAGGCGCGCTCGCGGATGTCGCAGGGAAAGAAGGAGATATCGGACTCGTCGGTCACAAAGCGCCCGGTGAGCCGGTAGTTGATGTAGTCCTTGGCGAACGCGATTTGACTGAGCGAGGCGAAACGATCCGGCTCATTCGCTTTCATCCAGGCAAGCAGCGCAAGCGGCACTCCGGGAATGGGCGCATTTCCGGAAATCTCGTAGATCTCGTCCATTCGGCCGTCCCGCGTCCATCCGGCAACGATCTCGCCGGCGCGCGCATCGGGCCAGGCGATCGCATGGCCGGCCGGCTGTCCCTCGGCATCGAGCGCCCAGAGACCGCCCATGTGACCGGAAACTCCGACACCGGAAATGTCGTCCCCGGTAAGCCCCGCATTGGAAATCGCCGCGCGTATGCATTCTGCGACCCGGCTGAAGGTGACTTCCATGTCCTCCTCGTGCCAGCCTGACTGAGGATGCAGTGCATGGGTGGACCGGTTCGCGCTGCCCGCCACCTTGCCGGTCCCGGCGTCGAAGACCACGGCCTTGGTCGCGGTGGTGCCCTTGTCTATTCCGACAATAAAGCTCATGCGCCGACCCTCCCGAGCAGTTCGCCGCGTCGCGCGGAGTAGCCACGGTAGGTTTCCCGCAGGTCGCGGTAGAGATCGTACCAGCGGTCGTAGTCCACGGCGGCCAGCGGATCGGGCTCGTATCTCACGGAGACCGAGGATGTCTTCGCCTGTCCGGTCGCAAGATCCGGCCAGATGCCCACCGCCACCCCGGCCATGAGCGCCACGCCGGCGGCACCTGTCTGTTCCGCCGTCGAAATTTCGATCGGCACCTTGCAGACGTCGGCAAACATCTGTGCCCAGAAAGCGCTGCGTGCCCCGCCTCCGGTAAGCGTCAGCACTTCCTGCCCCCCGGGCATCGCCTCGAAACAGTCGCGTGTCGAATAGGCCAGCGCCTCGTAGACGGCGCGCATGAGATGATCCCGGGTGGTCTGGTTGCTCATGCCGAAAAACGCGCCGCGGGCGCGCGGATCGTAGAACGGTGCAAGCACCCCGGCAGTATTGACGTAGGGAAGCAGAAGAACCCCGTCGGCGCCCCGTGGCGTCTCGGCCACGCGCTTCTCCATGGCCCGGAAGTCCCACTTTCCCGCGCCGTCCCGAATCCCGCCGAAATGGTCGAGAAACCAGTCCATGGTGAT
Organism: Hoeflea sp.; assembly: GCA_965230055.1. Taxonomy (GTDB): domain Bacteria; phylum Pseudomonadota; class Alphaproteobacteria; order Rhizobiales; family Rhizobiaceae; genus Hoeflea. Next base: position 434,812 of record OZ245939.1, read on the forward strand.
CGTGCCGGACGTGTTCGGCAGGATCCGAAGATAATTGTCGCCCGGCATGGCAAAGAGAAACCCGAGACCGGGCGGCTCGCGGCCTGGCTCATCGACGATCAGCGAGTTGAGGCATGACGTGCCGAGCACCGTGATGGCTTCGCCCGGGCGGCTGCCCCCTGCGCCGATCACGTTTGCGACCGCATCGCCGCACCCCGTGACAACGGGAGTGCCTGCTGCAAGACCGGTGTGTTCGGCAGCCTCGGCCGTGACTTCGCCGACGATACTGTCTGATGCCACGATCTCGGGCAGTGTGTCGTCCCAGCCTTCAGCACCCAGAAGCCTCGCAAGTTTCGGTGAGTGAACCCGCGCATCGATGTCGCCGGGGACAAAGGAAACATCAGAGGGATCGGTCGCGATGCCGCCGGTAAGCCGGTAGCGAAGATAATCCTTTGCACCGAGCACAGCTTTCGCCTTCGCACGGACTTCGGGCTCATGCCGATTGAGCCAGGCAAGGATCATCAGCGTGATGCCGGGCATCAGGCCGTTTCCGGAAATTGCGAAAGCCTCTTCGAGACGCCCGGTGCCTTCCAGTTCGGTAAGCAGCGGCTGCGCACGCTCGTCGGGCCAGCAAACGGCATTGCGAACAGGCTTTCCGTCTTTATCGATGATCCAGGCTCCGCCCATATGCGCGGCGATGCCGATGCCCTTCACCGCGCGGGCTTCGATACCAGCCTGCGAGATGGCTCCACGGATCGTCCGGCAGCATGCCTGCCAGCTGTCCTCGGGATCCTCCTCGTGCCAACCGGGACGCGGCGAGAGAACCTCGACACGTTCCTCGGAGGTGCCGACAGTCCGTCCATCCTCGTCGAAGACGACGGACTTGACCATCGAGGTTCCCTTGTCGATGCCGATCAGATAGCGCATGGCTTTACACAGCCCTCAGATCCGCATCCGGGAGCATGTCGGCACCCTCGCCAAAGGCCACGGTTTCTTCCGTTTCCGTATCGAAGGCATAAAGCGCCGATTGCGGAACCGCGACAGTGACTTCCTCGTCGATAGCATAGTCGCGCTTGCGCGCATCAAGCGCCTGTACAGTCAGATCACCGATCTGGATGGTTACCAGCGTGACCTCGCCGAGCGGTTCGGCGACATAGACACGGCCGGTGATCCTGAATGTGTCGGCAGGCGGTGTTTCGCCCTGCTTGACGACCTCGACCGCATGCGGCCGGCAGCCGACGAGCAAACGGTCGGATTTGTCGGCATGGGCCATCGCCGAACGCGGCACCTCGGCATGGGTGTCATTGAGCGAGCCGCTGAACCGGCCGGCGCTTTCCCTGAGCCCTTCAAGCCGGAAGAGGTTCATCGAGTGCAGGCCGAAGAACTGCGAGACGAAGGCATTGACCGGGCGGTTGTGAATCTCGTCGGGGCTGCCGATCTGCTGAAGCACGCCGTCGCGCATCACCGCGAGGCGATCGGTCATCGTCATTGCCTCGATCGGATCATGGGTGACGATCACCGAAGTGGTGCCGAGCGAGCGCTGGAGACGCTTGAGTTCGCCGCGCAGTCGGGCGCGAAGCAGGGTGTCGAGGTGCGCAATCGGCTCATCGAGGCACAACAGGTTCGGACGGCGGACGAGCGCGCGGGCGATGGCCACGCGCTGCTGCTGGCCGCCGGACATCTGCGAGGCGCGGCGGTCGATCAGGTGATCGATGTGGAGCATGCGCGCCACGTCGCCGACCATCTCGTCCATTTCCGTCTTCGACTTGCCCCGGATCTTGAGCGGATAGGCGATGTTCTGCCGCGCTGTCATATGCGGATAGAGCGCATTCTGCTCGAAGACCATGGCAATGTTGCGTTGCTGCGGCGTCTGGTCGGTCACCGAAGCACCGTCGAACAGGATATCGCCCTCTGTAACCGTTTCGAGGCCGGCCAGCATGCGCAGCACCGAGGTCTTGCCTGATCCCGACGGCCCCAGCAGGCCGAAGAACTCGCCATCCTCGATCTTGAAGGAAATTTCGCGGACGGCGTGGACGGCGTTGCCGTACCACTTGTTGACGTTCTGAAGTTCAATGGATGCCATGATGATTACCTCAACGGCCGCCCAGCTCGATCGAGAACGAGCGGATGAGCAGTCTTTGCATGTAGTAGGAGAGCAGGAGCAGCGGGCCGAAGGCAACGATGCCGATGGCGCCCAGCTGACCCCAGTTGGGCTGCTGGAACAGGAAGAAGCTGGCGAGCGCCTTCGGCAGCGTGATCACGGCGTCTCCGGTGAGCACCAGCGAGAACAGGAACTCGTTCCAGGCGAAGATCATCGCCAGGATCCCTGCAGTAAGCACGCCCGGAAGCGACAGCGGCAGCAGCACATCGCGGAACAGCTGGAACCAGGTCGCCCCGTCGACCCGCGCGGCTTCCTCGTAGGACTTCGGAATCTGCCGCATGAATTCGGCGAGCAGCCAGATCACCAGCGGAAGGTTCATGAAGGTGTAGACGATGATCAGCCCGGTGTAGGTGTCAAAGAGCGAGAGCTCCTGGAACAGCAAGTAGAAGCCGATGACCGGCACGATCGGCGGCATCATCCTGAGCGACAGGATCGTGAAGCTCAATTGACCGTGGGGCGGAAAGCGGCGGGCGAGCGCATAGGAAGCGGGAAACCCGAGGATCAGGCAGATCACCGTCGAGATCGACGAGACGATCAGGCTATCCATGATGCCCTTGCCGCCGCCGATTTCCCAGCCTTCGGTGAAGTTCACCAGCGTCGCCGATTCCGGCAGGATGGTCGGCGGATTGTTGAAGAGCTCCTCGTAGGGCTTGAACGCGGTCAGAAGCAGCCAGAGTAGCGGCGAGAGAACGAGCAGCAGGATGACGATCAGCGCGAGATGGCGCAGGAAGTCGTTGAACAAGGACCGGGACATCAGCGGCTCCCCCCTTCGCTGGCCGCACCGCGACGGCGAACCGCCGACAGAATCACGGTGGTGCCGACAATCAGCAGCACGAGCTGGATGATGCTCAGCGCGCCCGCACTACCGAACTGGAAGCGGCTGAAGCCCATGTCATAGGTGTAATAGGCGAGGTTCTGGGTGGAAGTGCCCGGCCCGCCACGTGTGAGGATATAGATGATGTCGAACACCTTGAAGCTGTCGATAAAGCGAAGCACGAAGGCAACGACCATGTACGGCGCAAGCATCGGCAGCACGACGTTGAAAAAGGTCTGCACCCGGTTTGACCCGTCCACCTTTGCGGCCTCGAAGACACGTGCGGGAATGGACCGCAGGCCGGCGAGCAGAATGACCATGACCAGCGGCGTCCACTGCCAGATGTCGACCGCCACCAGCGTCGGAAGCGCCCATTCGGGCGATTGCGCCCATGCCGGCGGCTGGAATCCGAGCGAACGCAGAAGCGCATTGAGCGGCCCGTAGATCGGGTTGAGAAACAGGTTCCAGGAAAAGCCGACGATGATCGGCGCCAGCATCATCGGGATCAGGAACAGCGAGGCATAGATCTCCCTGCCGCGCGAGATCGAATTGATCAGCAGCGCCAACCCGAGCCCCGCGAGAATCTGCAGAGGGACCGCCACAAGCGCGAAGATCGCCGTGATCCCGAGGCTCGACCAGAAGCGGGCACCCGACATCAGCTTAGTGAAATTGTCAAACCCCACCCATTCGATCGGGATCGGGACCGCCAACTGGTAGGATGTGAACGAGGCATACAGCAGGTAGCCGAAAGGCCAGATCGACATCAGCGTCAGAAAGACGAGAGCCGGTGCCAGCAGGATCATCGTGGACCGGCGCTCCGCGGCGCGTTCGCGCTTGGCGCGGTCCCCCGGCTTTGGCCGGCTGATCGTCAATGTGGATGCATGGTCAGTCATCGGAATTCCGCAATGAAACGCATTGGCGCTCCGGACGGAGCGGCAACAAGCGGGGCGGCCCTTGAGGACCGCCCGCGCCTGAGGTCCTGGGGAGAATTAGCTCCAGTAGCCGTTGGAGATCATCCGCTGGCGGTACTCGTCATAATGGGCGATCTGACGCTCGCGGTTGAAGACCTCCGTGGTCTCCTCGAACTCTGCCTCCATGGCCTTGAGCGCCTCTTCCGAGGAGGCCTGGCCGGTCACCGCACGCTGAACGTGCTGGATCATCGAGGCGAGATACTGGTTGGTTCCCGGGATCGAGATGTCGAGATAGGCCTTGCTGCTGTCCAGAAGCTCCTTGGAAACAGACGCAAAGTTCTCGGCGAAGCCCGATTCCGCCTGGAGCGGGAAGGTGCTCGACGGCTCGTTGAACATGCTCATGCGCCACGGATCCATCAACGACTGGGAGAAGGTCTCCGCAACCCAGCGGTTGGCGTTGGCCGACTGCTGGATCCATGCGATCGCCTGGAATGCGCCCTCCTTGTTTGCGGAGTTTTTCGCGATCCCCATCGCACGGCCATAGGGCAGCACCGTAACCTCGCCCCAGCTCGGCGCGCACTTGATATTGTCCGCAACCTTGGAAATGGACGGATCGGCGGCCCCCTTCGGCATGTCGGTCCACCAGTTGGCCTGCGCAACACGGCCCTCGAAGAAGATCTGCCGGCCGACATCCCAGGGCATTGCCTCGGCGAGATCCGAAGGCATGAACTTGGTCATCTCGCGGTAGCGGTCGAGCGCCGTGATTGCCGTATCATTGACCAGTTTCGGCCTCATCTGCTCATCGAACAGTTCACCGTAACGCTCGCCCTTTTCGGCGCCCGCCTGAACCAGCTGATTGATGAAGAAGGCGTAGACGAAGAAGCTTGTCACCTCGACAGCGCCGTAGAGGTTGTCGTCGGGACGGGTGAAGAACTCGGCGGTATCGCGATACTGCGTCCAATCTGTTGGGGCGCCGAGGTCGTAACCGTATTTTGCCTGGAAGGCCTTCATCTCTTCCGGGTTCTCGAACAGGTCGGACCGGAAGGTGTTGATGAAGAGGTCGCCGTCGATCATGACGCCAACGGTCTTGCCCTCATAGATGTTGAGAAGCTGGAACGGCTTGGCGATATCGGAGAAATTCAGGGCTTCGAGGCTTCCCACTTCCTCCAGCGGGGTCAGGAACGGCCCGAAATCGCCGGTAAAGTTGGGCCAGAAATCGAAGGCATCGAAACGGGCCTCATCCTGCCGCAGGGCAAGAAGGTTCTGGTCGTACATGTTGCCCAGCGGGTACGACAGGAACTCGACCTCGGTTCCGGTCGCCTCGCGGAACTCCTTGGCGAATTCCTTGAGGATCGGGGTGAAGGCGCCGCTGTCGAGACCGACCTTGACCTTGCCCTCGGCTGCCCCTGCCTTGCCTGCAGATCCCAGCACGCCGCCGAACGTGCCGAGCGTGGCGGCCGCACCGAATACGGATGCCCGGCGCATCAGTTCGCGACGGGAAATAAGGCCCTTGGTGTCGATCCCGGACAGTTGGTCAAGAGCGTAGGTCTCGGCGCAGGTGCGCCTCTTGAGAATTTTCATGTCTATCCTCCCTGTGTGAACGACGCCATCCTCCAACGGCGCCGAGCTTTGACGATTGTCATAGCTCCGATTGCAATTGTCTTAGTTCTTGGGTACGGTAGATCAGCCATTGACCTAACACAAGAATTATATTGTCCTATCATGATGATCGCCGACCTGGTACAATCGAACATTAAGCCACGCTACAAGGCGATCGTCTCCGCCGTGATCGAGGGCGTCGCGCAGCGCAAAATTCCGGTCGGGCAGAAACTGCCGCCGCAGCGCGAACTGGCGCATCAACTTGGGATTGCGATTGCCACGGTGGGACGCGCCTACACCGAGCTTGAGCAACTCGGCATCGTCACAAGCCATGTCGGGCGCGGCACCTATATTTCTGAAATCAAGCCGAAATTCTCCCCGGTTGAAGCGGACACAGGCCAGTTCATCGACATGCAGACCTACCGGGTCCCCATTGCCGACCTTCCGGGCCTGGTGGCCGAGACACTTCGTTCGATTGCAGCCGATGATGCGGCCTCGATTCTTCTGGAGAACTGCCCGACACAGGGCGCCCACGCGCACCGGGAGGCGCTGGCAAGCTGGCTCAGCCTATCGGGGGTCACCGCCGCGCCTGAGCAGATCATTGTCACAAATGGCGGCCAGCACGCGGCCATGTGCGCCCTGTCGACGATCACCCATCCGGGGCAGACAATCGCCACCGAGGAACTCACCGATCCGCGCATGAAAGCGGTGGCAGGCTATCTCGACAGGCAACTGGCGGCAGTCAAAATGGATGCGCAGGGCATGTTGCCGGACGCGCTGGAAGCGCTTTGCAAGAGCGGCCGGCGGATTTCGGCCATCTATTGCACGCCGAGAAACCAGAACCCGACCAATTCGGTCCTGCCGCACGATCGCCGGCTGGCGATTGCCGAGATCGCAGAGCGCTATGATATTCCGATCATCGAAAGCGATATCTACGGAACGCTGCGGCAGGAAAAGGAACCGCCGATCTTCTCGATCGCGCCGCATCGCACCCATTTCGTGACCAGCCTTGGCCGGATTGCCGGTCCCGGAATGAAGGTCGGCTGCCTCGTCTCACCGCCCGAAAGCGTGCTCAGATGCCAGTCCGGAGTCGGCATGTCGACGGGAGCGTCTTCGCGTTTGCAGGCGGAAATCGCGGCGCGCTGGATCAAGCAGGGCCACGTCAACCGCATGATGAGCTGGCAGCAGACCGATGCCCTTCGCCGCGTTTCGCTGCTCTCGGCCTATCCCAACCTGGCCCGCGCCGCCAGCCTTCCCACCAGTCCGCATATATGGCTGCCGCTGCCTGATCCCTGGCGCAGCGAGGAGTTCGTGGACGCCGCCGCCGCCCACGGCATCACGATCGCACCGACCCACAGTTTTGTGGTCGGGCGGCGGGAAGTGCCTCATGCGGTCCGCATCGTCATCGGCGCGCCCGAGACGATTGATGTCCTCAAGACCGGTCTCGATCGGCTTGAGCGAATTCTGCAGAACCCGCCGCGTCCCCATGGACGATCGGCCTGAAGGGACCAACAAGCGGTCAGATGAGCTTTCTTGCAGCAAGATTGCGCATGAAAGCCGACAGCCCGAAGGTCCATTCGCTGCATTCGGTCGACAGTCTTACCGTGTTCGAGAGCCTGCCGAGCTGATCCATCGAAATGGTCACGACATCGCCGATTTTGTGCGTGAAGCCTTCGCCGGGAACATCACGGTCCTGGGTGGGAGCGAAAAGGGTGCCGAGGAAAAGCATCAGCCCGTCCGGATACTGGTGATGTCGCCCCAGCGTCTGGGATACGAGGTCGGCAGGATCGCGACTGATTTCCTTCATCGACGAATGACCGTCGAGCACGAAACCGTCGGGTCCGGTCACCTTCAGGTCGAGTTCCGCGCCGCGAATGTCGTCCAGTGAGAAGCTCTCGTCGAACAGACGAATGACCGGGCCGATGGCACAGCTTGCATTGTTGTCCTTGGCCTTGCCGAGCAGCAATGCCGAACGTCCTTCGACATCGCGAAGATTGACGTCGTTTCCAAGCGATGCGCCGACAATCGCGCCCGTGGAAGAAACAGCAAGCACGATTTCCGGTTCGGGATTGTTCCACCTGGAGATCGGGTGGAGACCCACATCAGCGCCCGGCCCCACCGAGGAAAGAACCTGGGCCTTGGAAAAGACCTCCGCATCCGGGCCGATGCCCACTTCGAGATACTGGCTCCAAAGCCCTTCGGCCATCAGCGTTGCCTTGACCGCTGCCGCCGCATCCGAACCAGCCTTGATGTCGCGCAGCGAGCCGCCGATGGCTTCCCCGACACGGGCGCGAATGTCCTGTGCCTTTGCGGGGTCGCCGGCGGCCTTCTCCTCGATGACGCGCTCGACCATGGATGAAGCAAAGGTCACCCCGCACGCCTTGACCGCCTGCAGGTCGCAGGGCGCCAGAAAATGCATCCTGTCCATATCGCCGGGCTTGTTGCAGGCGATTTCGGAAAGACTGCCCACGACGGTGCCCGCAGCGCTGCGGACGAAGTCTGCCGGACTATCCATTTCACAGATGTCGCGCACCGTGGGGGCGGACCGGGAGGTTATGTCGACGACTTCCTCTCCGCGAATGCTGACCACCGACGGCCCCTGAGCCTCTGGCAACCATATCCGGCCCAGGTACACGCCGTCGGCAGGCAGGGAGAATTCGTTCATCAGGGATATCCTTCAAGTGCTGGCGGGAGGAAGCCTCGCCGGTCGGGCCGGATCTTGCGATCTCGGCGCGCCGCGATGTTACTTCTTGCTGAAATCGGGAGTGCGCTTTTCGGCAAAGGCGCGGCGACCTTCGGCAGCGTCCTCCGTCGCAAAACAGATGGTCTGCAGATCCCGTTCATAGGCGATTGCGTTATCGGTGGGCATCCATGCGGCGGCGGACAGATTGAGCTTGGCCGTTTCCACCGCCACAGGCGCACGCGAAGCGACCGTGGCCGCAATGTCCTTTGCACGAGAAACGAGGTCGGCCTGCGGCACAACTTCGCTGACGATGCCCCATCTCAGCGCCGTCTCCGCATCGATCGAGTCGCCGGTCATCAGCATCATTGCCGCGTTTGAAGGGCCGGCAGCAGTGCGAAGAAATGTGGCCATGCCGCCTCCCCCGATCCAGCCGAGCTTCACCTCCGGCGCTGCGAAACTGGCATTTTGGGAAGCAATCCTGATGTCGCAGGACATCGCGGTTTCGAGGCCGCCGCCGAAAGCATAGCCATTGACCGCGGCGATCACGGGTTTGACGATGCGGCGTATGGCGTCGCAGTAATCCTGCCGCTGGCGGAACGACCACGGCGTCGGATAGCCGTCGAGCGCGCGGATGTCTGACCCGGCCGAAAACGACCGGGGACCGGCTCCGGTCAGCACGATGGCGCGGATGTTGTCATCCGCATTGCAGCGCTCTGCCGTCTCCACGAGGACACCCGCCATTTCGGGCGTCATCGCGTTGAGCTTGTCGGGCCGGTCGATTGTGATCAGGGCCACGTGGCCGTCGATTTCGAATCCGATGGTGCCGGACATGTCCGTTTACCTTTCTCCGCCGTTGCGGCTCTTGGTGTAGAGGTCTTGCAGGGATTCGAGCACTTCATCGGCCGGCCCATCGGTCTCGAAGCTCTCGCGCAGCGCGGCGGAGGCTGCCGTCTGGAAGGCGATGTAGCCCGAATGCCGGGGCCGCACGTAGGAGTGCTCCAGTGTGTCGGCAGTGTTGACATAGAAATCTCCCCACGCAGCATTCACTTCGGCATCGAACCAGGCTTCCCGCCGTGACGGCTGGCCATCATGGGCGGGAATGAAACCGCACTGGGCCTGCTTGCCCATCAGCCAAAGGACATGTGCCTTGAGCGCCGAATCCGGAGCCGATCGTTTGGAAAAACCGATACCCGTACCGCCAAGGGTGCCCACCGGGTGACCGCCCGCCACCCGCGGGGCGTTGTGAAAACGCAACGGCTTTCGGCCGTCCGCGGGCCTGCTGTAATTGACGTAGCCGTACACCAGCGGGCAAAGCGCAATACTGTCCTCGCGGCCCATGAGGTCAAGCAGACCAATCGGATTGAGCGGCTTGGCCTGCTCGGGCATTGACCGGACGATCCGGGACAGGATCGCGTGCGCCTTCTTGCCGATATCCGCGCTGACGAGTGTTTCGGGATCGGCAACGGCCGGCGGCTCGCCGAGGGCGGCGCAGACCGAGAAAAAGGACAGCGCGGCATGCGGTCCTGCGATGGAGGCTGCGACCGGAACGCCAGCCTCGACGAAAGCCACAACATCCTCCCACTTCACCGGAATGCTTGCTGTGAGATCGGGTCGCACGGCCATAACCTGCGTGGCAGCATCAAGAGGCAGCGCCCAGTGCTTGCCCGCGAACCGGTAGCTCGAAAGGCTGGGCCCGATCGACGCCGCTTCGAGCATCGTGATGAGATCGTGTCCCAGGATGTCCTCGATGGAATGAAGGCAACCCGCCTCCACCGCCTCGCCCACATGCGGATGATCGAGCACCACCAGGTCGTAGCGTGCGCACAGTTCTGCGATGGGTGCGGATTCAAAACCTTCGAGCGGCTGGACATCCCACGCGACCAGTCCGTGGCCGGCCACGTCGGTATCGCGGGAGGCGGCATCAAGGGCGTTGAACCCGCGAGGGTGATCCCAGGTCAGTCCTTTCCACATCGCTCAGGTCTCTTTCCCGGTCGCAATCGCACCGGAGGCGGCAAGTTTGCCGATTTGTTCGTCGCTGAACCGGCCTGCCGCAGGATTTCGCAGGTGTGTTCGCCGACCAGCGGGGCTCCGCGTTCGACCATCGCCGGGGTCTTCGAAAACCTCATCGGGAAACCCGGTGTCTTGACGTGGCCCTCTGTGGGATGGTCGTACTCGATGAACGTCCTGTTGTGGGCTATCTGCGGATCGTTGACGAGTTCCTCGTAGCCGTAGACCGGACCGGCCCAGATTCCTGCCGCGGAAAAGGCTTCGAGCCATTCATCCGTCGTCTTGCCTTCGAGCTTTGCACGGGTAAGAGCAAAGATCTCGTCGCGTTTCTCCCAGCCGTCCCTTTCGTCGTCCATCTCCAGAAGGGCGGGCTCGGAGATGACTTCTCCAAGGGTCCTGAGCGGAGGGAACGCCAGGGCAAGGTAACCGTCAGCGGTCTTGAACGTGCCGTAGGGCGAGCGGATGTAGACATGGGCATGCGGCTCGGCGCTTCGCTGCTGTGGCTTGTGCCCCACGGTAAAGACCGAAAGCTCCTGCATTTGGATCGTGGTGATCGCATCGAGCATGTTGACCTGGACGAGTTGCCCCTCGCCGGTCCGTTCGCGGTGAAGAAGTGCGGCCAGCGCACCTTCGAAAGCGGTGTAGGCGGTGATCGCATCGGCGAGATACATTCCGGCCGGGGTTGGAGGCTCCCCTTCCCGGCCGGTTGAGCGCATCGCGCCGGACATGGCCTGAAGCAGGAGGTCCTGCCCCGGCCTCTGAACATAGGGGCCGTCCTCTCCGTAGCCCGACATGGAGATATAGACCAGACCGGGATTGAGCCTGGAAAGGGTCTCGTAGTCGACCCCGAGGCGCTTTGCCACTCCGGGCCGGTAGTTCTGAATGAAGACGTCGGCCGACTTGACGAGCTCTGCAAGCACCTCGCGCCCGCCCTCGCTCTTCAGGTCCACCGCCAACGAGCGTTTGTTGCGGTTGAGAGAGAGAAACGAGACGTTGACCTTGTTGCCCGTGGCACCACCCGCAGAGACGTGGCGCTGCCATTCGCCGCTGGTCGGCTCGACCTTGACGACATCTGCGCCGAGATCTCCCAGCCGCTGTGCAGCGAAGGGTCCCGCCATCGCGATCGAACAATCGAGAACCCGGTAACCGCTGAGAATGCCCAAGGGACTTTCCTTTCCTATTGCATCACCCAGCCGCCATCCACGTTGATGGTCTGGCCGGTGATGAAGCTTGCGTTTTCAGATGCGAGAAAGAGGATCGTGCCGGCAATGTCGCCGGCATGACCGCGCCGTTGAACCGACTGGTTTTCCAGGACGTACCGGTTGTACCCCTCGGGATCGGCGTGGATCTTTTCCGCGTCGGTCGGAAAGGCGCCGGGCGAGATCGCGTTGACGGTGACGCCGTACTTGCCGAATTCCCGTGCCCACGCCCGCGTCAGGCCGATAAGCGCACCCTTCGATTGCACATAGGGTGCGAGATGCTGCCATCCGCCGTAGAAGGTGATCGATGCGATGTTGACGATGCGGCCCCACTGGCGGGCCTTCATGCCGGGAAGCGCGGCCCGCACGCACATCAGGTGCGATTCCACGTTCACCCGCTGGATCTTGCGATACTCCTCGATGGAATAGTCCTCGAAGGCGCGGGCCGGATACATCGCCGCATTGTTGATGACGACATCGAAACCGCCCGTTTCGGCGCCAAGCGCTTCAAGCTTTTCAGGCAGCGCATCGGTGTCGGAAAGATCGAAATCGCGCAGGAAAAGCCTGGAGGCGTCGGACTCAGGTACGGCTTTCACAAGTTCCTCGCGCTTGGCGGGGTCGTTGTCGATTGCCGCCACGCGCGCGCCGGCCGCCAGGAGACGCAGTGTCGTTGCCATGCCCAGCCCGCCGGCCGCGCCGGTATAGAGCACTGTCTTTCCGGCCAGCATGTCTGCGGACCCTGGTGTTGTCATCGTCATAGTCTTGTTCATGAACGCCCCCGGATGGGTTCGAAATTGCCTGAAGGTTCGGGGTAATCTTCGGCAGGTTGCGCGGCGAGGCCGGAAATCCTGGCTTCGGAAGCTGCTATTTCATCAGCACTTGTGAGGACGCGGAGCCGCATGTCGTAACAGCGCTCGTCGCCGTGCTCGAGCCAGATCATCTCGCCGCGCTCGCGCGCTGCACCCTGGCCCAAAACGTGATTGGTCGAGGGTTCGATGCCGAGCGCGTAATGCGCCGACTGGAAGTTCTGCCACTGGTACATGCAGGGGAACTGGTCCTTGCGGGTGGTGACCTCGAAGCCGAGACCCAGCTCGTCATTGACCAGCGCCACAGGAACCTCGCCATTGTCGCCTGCGGCCATTTCGTGCTGCCAGACCTGCTCGTGGAAAGGGTTTGCGGGTGCCGAGGCGCGGCGGTAGCCCACATTCTGCTTGCGATAATCGTCGCCGGCATGGGCGGCCCACACCACGTCACGGATCGGAGCGAGGTAGCGCGAGTCTTCGGCCAGCACCGGATGGGCAACATTGATGTGGTAGCAATACATGTGCGGCGTCTTGTAGAAGCCGAGATTGACCACCTTGTCGGACAACTGAATGTCGTTGGTCCCGACCTCGACCTCGATCCGGCGGACCAGTTCGAGATGCTCTCCGAAGACGGTCGCCTGCCGCACCCTTCCCTCTGCCCACAGGATGCAGCGGTCGCCTTCCCAGCGTTCGCCGTAACCTGTCAGGCGCGCGGGGATGGTGCCGACCCGGCCGTGAATGGACTGGCTCACGGACTGGCGCGGACCATACACATAATTGTCGGCCGGGGCGTCATACATGAAGAGGATGTGGTCGAGACCGCAGGTGACCATCAGTCCGGAGAAGGAGCGCATCCAAGCCAGACCGCCCTCGCCTTCGTAGTCGTGCAGTCCTGGATGGCGAAAGCCAGATGGCGAGTGCCAGCCAATGGCCTTTCCCTGGTAGTCGCAATCGGCGATATCCATTGCGCGGTCTACCAGCACCGTGAACCGAAGGCCGCTTCCCGTCCGGAACTCCAGCATGCGGATGCCGCGTTCCAGGCCATCTTCCAGGGTCATCAACCTCACGCCGGCGAACTGGGTCAGGTCTCCGGCATGGGTGGCCACGTCGACGCGCGACATAGCTCTCCCGTAGAGCTGCACCATGGACATCTCCTTCCATCCGGCGCACCAGGGGCCGCCGGTCAAATATTCAGGTTGTGAATGCGGGGCCGAGAAGGTTTGCCTCGGCCCCGTTCTGATCAGAGACCGTTGGCGCGAAGCTTCCCGTCGAGGAACTTCTTGGCGCGCGGCACATCCGCTTCCTCCAGATGCTCGATGATCATCGGGATGTTCGGATGCTTCTGCGCCAGGCGCTGCAGGTAGAGATCGTAGTTGAGTTCGCCGAGACCAGGCGCCGGAAGCTCGATCTCGCCAACGCCACGGAAGGTATGGCTTTCGTGCGCGGTGTCGTCGCCGATATCGGCGTGTTTCTCGGCCTTGTCATCACCCGAACGCTTGACGTCCTTGGCATGGCCGATCCTGATCTTGTCCGACAGCGCATCGAAGACGTAGTTCAGCGTCTCGTCCATCTTGTCCATGTTGTGCGCCTCGAAATAGTTCGTCGGGTCCATCAGCAGGCCGAGGCCCGGATGATCGACTTCGGCGAACATGCGCAGGGTTTCCTCAACCGAGCCGACGACGTTGTTCACGTAGGTTTCGAGAAGAAACACCGCGCCATGGTCATAGGCATGCTGGGCGAGTTCGCGGATCACTTCGCGGCAGTCTTCCCAGCCTTCCTCGGTCTTGTTCTTCGGGTGGTGAACCCAGTCACTCTCGGTATCGAACGTGCCGGTCTCCGAGATCACATATGGCGAGCCCAGATACTGGGCATTGGCGATGATCTCCTTGAGGAGCCCGTTTCGCTTGGCGCGCTCGGACTTGTCCGGGTGCACGATGTTGGTGTAGCCGGAAATGCAGCTGATCGGCAGATTGTGATCGCGGAACGTTTCCCGGATCTTGATGCACTTGTCCTTGGTAATGTTGCCGGCGCTCAGGTCCATGTCCTTGAAGTGCATGTCGAGCTGCACGGTGTTGAAGTCGTGGCCGCGAATGACCTTCGCCGTTTCCTCCAGGGTGTACGGGAAGTACGCCGTGAAAATTCCTGTCTGCATCATGATGATGTCCTCCCTTGGGTTCAGTCGATTTCGATTTCGGAAAGCTCGACGGTCCGTTTATCCTCAATGGACCGGTAAGCGGCTTCGACAAGCGCCATGGTCTTGACGTTGTCGGCGACGGAGAGCGCGGGTGCGTCTCCCGTTTTGACGGCGTACTGAAGCTGTTCCATCACGCCGATAAAGGCATGCGGGAACCACATGGTCTCCCACTCGGGTGAGACCCACTTGCCGTCGGTGGTCTTTTGCGAAGCGTAGGAAAGCGTCGACGGTGCGCCTGTCGGCCAGCCGATCGTTCCCTTGGCCACTCCCTCCGTACCTTCGACCCGCCAGCCGATGTGCTGGTCATCCTCGTAACCTTCCGCCCGGGGACCTGACCATACATCCTCGAGCGACACCGCCACCACACCCGACGGGAAACGCAAGGTGGACACCACGATGCCATCGGAGTGCTTGAAGGCCGTGCGCGGATCTAGGCGGGTGAGCGAGGTCACTTCATCCGGATCGCCGAACAGGAAGCGCAGCGCATCAAGATGGTGGACACTCATGTTCGACAGCGTCAGCCGGTCGTAGCCCTCGAGAAAACCCTGCCAGTGCGGTATCGCGTGCATGTCGATCTGCGCGAAGACGATTTCGCCGAGCTCGCCGCCGTCGATGATCTGCTTGAGCACACGCATCGACTGGTCGTACCGCATGTTCTGGTTGACCGAGAGGATCTTGCCTGCGGCGGCAGCCTCGTCACGCAGCTTTTTCGCCTCATCGAGCGAAAGAGCCAGCGGCTTTTGTGCCAAGACCGCCTTCACGTTCGGGGCGGCCAGCGCCTTGCGGATGAGATCGGGTTGCAGATCCGGGGGATAGGCGATGTCGACGATCTCGACGCTCGGATCCGAAATCAGGTCTTCGGGCGTGTCGTGCACCGTGCCGATTTTCCAGCGGTCGGCGACGGCCTGGGCGTTCGCCTTCGTCCGGGAGGCGATCGCGGCGACCTTGAAGCCCGCTTCGGCATAGGCGGCAAGATGGCACTCCGCCATGATCATGCCGGCGCCGATACAGCCGATCGCGTAGTCCCTGCAGCGAACTTTCGGATCCGGTTCAAATCTCATTTCGTCCATCCTCCCATTCTTCGCTGGTCGGCCTCACGCCGACAGCGCCTCTCCCTGCCCGTTGAAGAAACAGGCCTGTCCGTTCGCCACCGACAACGAGACCTCGCTCGATGGCCTGATCTGCGGTTGCCCCCGGACCATCGCCCGAAGCGTGGTATCCTCGGACTGGAGGGTGACGATGGTCACACCGCCGAGCGGCTCCACCTCGTAGACTTCGACCGGCTTGCCGGCTCCGCCCCCGTCGTAACCGACGGTCAGGTCCTCCGGCCGAATTCCGACCTTTGTCGCGCCGGCAGGCACCGTAATTCCCTCAAGCGGCAACGCGCCGCCAAGCGCGCTCGGCCGGTCCGGATCGAGGTCGATCAGGTTCATGGCCGGTGCGCCGAGCATGCCGGCCACATAGGCCGAGTTCGGATTGTCGTAGATGTCGGACGGAGCGCCGATCTGCCGGATCACACCGTTCTCAAGAACGGCAATCCTGTCGGCAACCGACATCGCCTCTTCCTGGTCGTGGGTGACATAGACCAGCGTCCGGCCCAGTTCGTGCTGAATGCGCTTGAGCTCAACCCGCGTTTCCTCTCTCAGGCGCGCATCGAGCGCGGAAATCGGGTCATCCATGAGATAGGCCACCGGATCGCGGACAAGCGCCCGGGCGATCGCAACGCGTTGACGTTCCCCGCCCGACAGCTGAGCCGGTGACTTGTGAAGGATGTGGCCGATATGGAGTTTCTCGACCACGTCGGCGACGCGGGGAGCAATCTCGTCGGAGCTCATCTTGCGTTCGACGAGGGGGAAGCGGACGTTCTCCTCAGCCGTCATGTGCGGGAACAGAGCAAGGTTCTGGAACACCATCGCCACGTTGCGGCGAGCCGGAGAGACGTGATTAACCGGCTTTCCGTCGATCAGAACCTCGCCCTCGTCAGGCCGTTCCAGGCCCAGAATGAGTTTCAGGATTGTCGTCTTTCCGGACAGCGGCGGCCCGAAAAGACAGAAGAACTCGTTGTCGGCGATCTCGAAGGAGACATTGTCGACAGCGATCGTATCGCCGAAGCGCTTGGTCACATTTCTGAATGCGATCGACGCCATCAGTTCGCCCCCCCTATGGCAGCACCGGTCTCGGCGTCGAACAAGCGCACATTCGACGGGTCGATGGCCAGTGAAACAACCTCTCCGGTCCGGACCGGCACGCGGTTGTCGAATACGCATTTCACCGCGCTGCCGTCGCTTCCCATGTGAACAATGGTGCGGGCACCGATGCGCTCGACGAAGGTGACCGGAAGACGCAGCCCTTCGCCGTCGGCCAGTTCGCAATGCTCCGGACGGAAGCCGTAAAAGACTGAAGCTCCTTCGGGCACCGAGTCCGACAGGTGTACCGGCAAGGGTGCGGACACGCCTGCTTCTCCAAGGTCGACACGCTTGATGCCGTCCGATTCCACGCCTTTGCCCTTGACGAGGTTCATGCCCGGAGACCCCAGAAAGCCCGCGACGAAAACGCTGGAGGGATTGTTGTAGACATCGATCGGGGTCCCGACCTGCAGCAGTTTCCCGTGATCCATCACCGCAATCCGGTCCGCCATGGTCATGGCTTCGAGCTGATCGTGGGTGACGTAGACCATCGTCTGGCGAAACTCGCGCTGAAGGTGCTTGAGTTCCGTGCGCATGACGGCCCGGAACGCCGCATCCACATTGGAGAGCGGCTCGTCGAGCAGGAAGATCGCCGGTTCCATAATCGCGGACCGTCCGATTGCCAGCCGCTGCAGGATGTTTACCGACAACCCGGCGGCAGGCTTTTTCAGAAGCGGTGCCAGGTGCAGGAACTCCGCCATGTCCCGGACGCGGCGGTCGCGTTCGGCCTTGGCCACGCCCGTGGCGCGAAGCCCGTAGGCCAGATTCTCATACACCGTCATGTGCGTGAAGATGGCGTAGTTCTGGAAGACGAAGCCAACCCCGCGGCGACTCATCGGCACGCCCCGCATGTCCCGGTCGCCGAAGCGGATTGCCCCTTCCGAAGGGTCGATCATCCCGGCAATCATGTTCATCGTCGTCGACTTGCCGCAACCCGACGGACCAAGGAGCGCCACGAACTCGCCATCGGCGATTTCGAGGTTCATGTTCCTGAGCGCGGTGAAGGAGCCGAAGGTCTTGCCAAGGTTTTCGAGGTGAATCGCGGTCATCAGCCGGCCTCCCTGCTCTGCGACATGCGCTTGATCGCGAAAGCGGACACGACCGACAGCGAGATCAGGATGACCAGCGCCACGGCGGCGACATAGCCCCAGATCAGCTCCTGCTGGGTGACCTTGTAGATGTAGATCGAGATGGTCTCGGTCGCGACACCGGGGCCGCCGCCGGTCATGATGTAGAAGTTGTCGAACACCTTGAAGTTCTCGATCACGCGGATCGCCAGCGCGATAATGATGATTGTCTTCATGCGCGGCAGCACGATGGTGCGGAAGCGCGTGGTCCAGGATGCGCCGAGAAGCGTGGCGGCGCGAAGCTGATCCTCGGGTACCCCGACCATGCCCGCCAGCAGGATGAGAAACATCAGCGGTGTCCACTGCCAGATGTCCGAGGCGATGACGGCAAAGAATGCGAGGTCGGGATCCGACAGCCAGGCGATCGTGACCGGCGCACCGTAAAAGAAGGACAGGATGTCGTTCACCGGGCCGCCCGACTGGAAGAGCATGAAGAACATGTACCCGGCAACGGCCGGAACCACCATCATGGGCACCAGCAGCACCGAATACAGGAACCGGCGGCCGGGAAAGTTGTCGACAAAAAGGATCGCCAGCCCGAGCCCGAGAAGAAACTCCGCGGGAACGCAGATGGCCATAACCAGAACCGTGCGCCAGAGCGCCGACCAGAAACGGTCGTCTGCGGCAAGGTCGGTGTAATTGGCGAAACCGTTCCACAATTCGTGGGCCTGCCACCAGCTGATGCCGTCGAGCGGCGACCAGTCGGTGAGGCTGATATAGATCTGCATCAGGATCGGGAAGACCGCAATGAACAGGATGAGGAGCTGGGCCGGCAGCGTCAGCGAGAAGCCGAGACGACGGCTGTCGCGCGTGTCCTCGTGCTCTATGAGCTCGGCCTTTGCATCAAGAATCTCGGCAGTCATTGTTTCAGTGCTCCGAATGTCAGGCCGCGCACCAGGTGTTTCTGGATCGCAATGCCCAGGACGACCGGAGGGATGGCCGCGATCAGCCCGAGTGCGGCCTTCGCACCGTAGAGCTGTCCGGTCATCGAAGACGACAGCGACGCCATGTAGACCGGTATCGTGACCCAGTCCCGCGTCGTCAGCAGCAGCGCGATCAGGTAGTCCGACCAGTTGAGAATGAACACGAACAGCGCGGAACTCGCCAGCGCCGGGCGCATCATCGGCAGGGTGATCTTCCAGAAAACGCGCAGCCGCGAGCAGCCTTCAACGAGAGCGGCATCCTCGATCTCGCGCGGCATGTCATCGAAGAAGGTTTTCATCAGCCAGAAGGCAAATGGCATGGTGACGATGCCGTAGACGAGCGCGAGACCGTACCAGGTATCTATAAGACCGAGGAACGCCCACATGATCATGACCGGGATCATGACGGCCATCGGAGGAAAGATGCGCAACTGGATGAGCGCCAGCGGCAGATTTCCGCCCGAACCGAAGCGGGAGAGGCCATAGGCGGCCGAAGTGCCTGCGATCATCGCGATCAAAGTGCCGAAGACCGCGGAGAGCAGCGACGAAAGGATCGGCTGTCCGGCCGTCCTGTCGAGCGCCACGATGAGATCCGAACCGCTTTCGCCGAAAAGGAACCGGAAATTGTCGAGCGTCGGACTTTTAGGCCACCAGGTCAGGTCCGCGCCGGTGGCCGACCACTCGGCGATCGGCTTGAAGGCCATCGAGACCATCCACAGCGTCGGGATGAGCGACAGCGCAACGAGCGAGAGGATCGCTGCATAGCGAAAGATCTCGAATGGCATTGAGCGATTCATGGGGGTGCTTCCGGGTCTGCGGGAGGGGATGTGGAGCCGATGGCCCCACATCCGTATTCGGCGTTAACCGATGGGATCGGTGATCGTCGGCCAGGCGGCCTTGTTGGCCTTGATCGCCTCGATCAGCTTGTCCTCTCCGACGCGGCGTGTGACCCGTGCCCACTGTCGCTCGGTATCGGCCATGGCGTCAGCCGCCGATTTGCTCCCTGTGAGAGCCGCCACGAGGTTTTCATCCAGGGCGTTGTGGAAGGCCGTGGCGCCCGGATAGTTGATCGTGGGCACCGTGCGCGCGACACTCTCGCGAACCACATCCATGTGGTAGTCGTGGTAGGTCTGGCGTACCAGCGGATCGGCGAAGTTCGACAGCTGGAACGGGTCGAAATAGCCGCCCGGGTTTGCCGTCATCCAGGAGTAGATCCGGCTGGAACCCAGCCACTGAAGCAGCAGGTAGCTCGCCTCCGGATACTCGCTCTGCGACGACACGGACGCCGAAAGGTTGAGCCACAGCACCGTGCGGCGGATCAGATTGCCGTCGATCTCGCGTCCGGGCGGGAGGTGCGAGCCGATCTTGCCGGTCACCTTGCTGCCTTCATTGGCGGGATTGTCCAGGAACTTTGGCAGGTTCGAGAAGGCGCAGGTCATGGCCGCACCGCCGGAGGCGAAGTTGCCATACTGCTCGGGCCATCCCCACGAAATCGCATCCGGCGAATGATGTGCCAGGGACGCAATGTATTCCTGCGTGGCCCGAATGCCGGCTTCGGAATTGATCAGCGGGTTGCCGTCATCGTCGAACAGGAACTGGTTCGGCGAGGCCATCGACACGAAGCGCTGGTACCAGTTGGTGTAACCCCAGCCCTGGTTGCGCAGGTCGGTGGAGCCGAACAGGCCCTGGTCGGGACGATGGAAGAAGGCAGCGATCTCATCGTGCTGCTTCCAGGTCGTGGGAGGCGCGAGTTCGTAGCCGTACTGGTCGGCAAAAGCCTTCTGCTCGGCCGGATCGGAGAACAGGTCGGTACGGTGGTTCCAGATCTGGAAGTCGCCGTCGAGCGACACTCCGTAGGTCGAGCCGCGATAATTGTTGAGAAGCGAGACGCCCTGCTCCCCGCCCACGTAGCCACGCTCCGGATGATCCCATTCGGGCTTGTGGGTTGCGACATACTCGTCGAGATTGACGATACCGCCGGTTTCCGCGAGGTCGCCCAGGCGGTTCCATTCGACGGCATAGATGTCGAACGCGCCGCCCTTGGTCGAAACGTCCTGCATGACCTTGGTGAATTCCTGGCCGTTGGGCACACCGACAATGTCGAGCGTGATGCCGGTTTCGGCTTCCCAAAGATCCTTGATCGAAGGCGCGCCGGCCGGAAATGGCTGCGTCAGCTGACCGATGGATCCGTCGGAGAGACCGAGAACGATCCGGTCCGGAGCCTTGCCGGCGCCCTTGAGTTCCTTGATCGCCTCAATGGCCCGGGCCTCGGGGGTATCGGGCCCATACTGATAGCGCTCTGCGCCGTCAAAACCGGTCGGCCCGCCGACCATGCCTTCAGCGAGGCCGTCAGCTGCCCGCGCCCTTCCCGGACGTAGGAAATACGGCGTGGAAACGGCGCCCACCAGGCCGGCCGTCGCCGCCGTGGACATGAAACGTCTGCGTGAAATTGATGTGGTCATTCTCGTGATCTCCTCCCAGTACGGCGTTCCTCAGCGCCTTGAAGAGGAGAATTGATGTTTGCGCCCATTCGCGCAATCACCAATATCGATCAAAATACATCATTTTACCTCATTAGCTATTCGTAACACACACATATTGGGCATATTCGAGCCCGTACAGAATAATGATTGCTTTTGATGGCTTTTCGAACCATCATTTCAATCAGGATATGAGGTTCGAATGCGATCAACTGTTTCACACATTGCCAAGGAAGCTGGCGTCTCGCCCGCAACGGTTGACCGCGTGCTCAACGGGCGCGAGGGAGTGCGCGCGCGAACCCGTGACATCGTCATGGAGGTCGCAACACGGCTGGGCTATTTCGGCCCCGTCACCAGCCAGAACCAGAGCGCAATCCGCATGGAGTTCATTCTGCCTGCCGGCAACAACACCTTCATGCTGATGTTGCGCAAATATCTGTTCGAAGAGGCGGCGGCCTATGGCGGCATCAATGCCAGCCTGCATTTGATCGAGGCCTTCGATCCCGAAAACCTCTCGCACAAACTCCGCGAACTTGAGGACAAGACCGATGGGGTTGCCCTGGTGGCGCTCGATCATCCGATCGTGCGCGAGGCCATCAACCACCTGGCGTCAACGGGAATTCGGGTGGCAACACTCGTCTCCGACATCTCGTCGGTCAACAAGATCGGATATGTCGGGATCGACAATCGCGCCAGCGGTCGTCTGGCCGGGCTGCTGATGGGCCGTTTTCTCGGCGATGACAAGGAACACGGCACTGCCATCTTTATCGGGTCTTCCGCATACAGGGGGCATGAGGAACGCGAGATGGGCTTTCGCTCAATTCTCGCGCAGGATTTTCCGCTGCTCAACATCGTCGAGATCATTCCCGTAGGCGAGGACCGCGACCGGGCCTACGAGGCCGCCCGCCGCCTCCTGGATACTCGGTCCGTCGGCGGAATTTACAACATCGGCTCGGGAAACCAGGGCATCGGACGGGCCTTGCGGGAGACCAAGAGCGGACGCGACATTGTCTTCATCGGGCACGATCTGACCGATGCGACAAGAATGATGCTGCTCGACAGAACCATGGACGCGGTCATCGATCAGAACCCGAGGGTCGAAGCCAGAGAAGCGGTGAAGCTGCTGGTCTCGGCGGTTCGGGGTTCGAAGGAACCGGAATACCTGCCGCGCCTGCAGGTGATCTTTCGCGAAAACATTCCGACCTACTAGGCCGAACTCACCGTGATTTGGAGTGCTCCCGGCGGACGATCGGCTTCTGCCGGGCGGAGCCGCGCATTTTCGAAACACGCGCGCCACGACCTATTGCGAGCGGCGCACGTCAACGCCGTAAATACTCAGGGTCGGCATGACATGTCGGACCAGTTTTCGCCTGATGCAATCTCAGCGAGGTCGCTCTAGCTCGTTCCCGCAAGTCGTGACACACCACCAGACGGATCGGCATCCGGACCATCGCGGCCCACCTCCTGAACGCGTTCACGCGGGAACCATGACGGATGGTTGTCGCGCACGAAAGCCATCATCCGTTCACGCAAGCGGCATTGCACCATCCAGCCCGTGGAGGGGTCATCCATCATCGCGTAGAAAGTGGCGTTGAGACCATCGGCCGAATGTCCGGTGGCCATGGATAGCGCACTGTCGCTTTCCGAAATGTCGGGATCGTCCCGCACCAGCTTGTCGAAATGCGTTCGCAAAACCTCCATATCGGCGCGGTGATCGAGACGCAGGTCGATCACCTTCATCATTCGCGCCTCGGCAACCGACCAGTTCTCGAACGGCTTGGACACGAAATAGGTCACCGGCACCACGATCCGGCGGTGGTCCCATGTCCGCAGACGCAGGAAGGTATAGAAGATCGCCTCGACATAGGCCCAGTCGCCCTCGAACAGGACGGAATCGCCGATGCGGACGGGCTTTGCGAAGGCAATCTGCAGCGAGGCCAGGATGTTGCCGAGAACGGCTTGACCGGCGATGCCGAAAACCACGGTCAGCACGCCCGCCGAGGCAAGCAGTGTCAGACCGACACTGTCGAAAAGATTGAGCTGAACCAGGACGGCCAGCAGCGCCAACCCGACCATCACGAGGATGATCAGGCGGCGGAGCGCATAGATCGAGGTGTAGAATTCACGTTCGTCCCGGCCGCGCTTGTCGTCGATTTCCCCGACGAACCGGAGGGTGATCCGGTTCAATACCGCATCGAGGATGCGCAGCGCCGTCACTCCGACCCCCCACACCATGAGGACAATGAGCGCCGGCCGCACCACCGCCTGCACCGGGCCGGAAAAGGACAAGACATATGTGACCAGCAGCTGCGCGGCACCCGCCATGACCAGGATCGTCAGAGGCATGCTGCTGCGATCAAGTCCCCTTTTTAGTGGCGTCGCCCGCGAACGCCCTGCCAACCAGAGAGTTAAACGGTGTGTGGCGTATCCGAGCGCGGCCAACCCGGCCAGAAGCACCGGGATCGCGATCCACTCCCACAGCCACAACCCGGCGAACTCGCGCTTGAGGATTTGGGGAATTCGCTGTTCATAGGGTGGGGGTCCGAAGGCGGCGTGAAGCACCCCGACATTCTCCACCGATTGCGGAGTGAACAGCCAGACCGCAGACTGCTCCGCCGGTTTATATCGCGCAAGGCGTATGTCGTAGATCAGTCCGCCTGTCTCGAGCGTTGCGATCTCGAGGTTGCGCCGCGGCTGGCCCGCCCGCGGGTTGGAGTCGGAACGGGCCTCGATCATCGCATCCGGACGGGAAGACAGGTCCGACCAGTCGATCCAGACCTGCCGGGCGAGCACGGACGAAAGCCGGCGGGCAATCTCGGGTCCGGTCTCCGCCTGCTCGTCGGGTTCGATTTCGGACAGGTTCAGGTAATGCGCGGCACGATCGTAGTCCTGCGCTTCCGTGGCCTCAATGTAGCCTCGCAGGCTCTGCCTGGGTGTGGTGCGATCGAGTTGTTCGGTGGCCGGGTCAGCAAGGCCTTGGTTGATCGCGTCGATCTCATACCAAAGGTCGGAGCCGTCCTGCGCGACTGCCGCAGAAGCCCAAAGAAGGGCGCCGGCGACAGCTGCGTGACACGCACGTCGAACACGGGAGATTGATGGGGTGTGCATGGGCGCTCCTGTAGCCACCTGAACCGCGAATACCGGGTCAACACGCCAAAGCTTGCCGGGTTCCGCCAGGCACCGCTTGGCTTTCCCGCATACGGATCCGGCCCCATGCCGGCGCCGAGGACCAGCAAGGATCGCACTTGGGAACATGTCCTTCAGCTTAATTGCGGTTTGAATGGAACTGTGCGGGCCGGGTGACGTTGTCGGGCCATCAAGGCAACAGACGAAAGGAGAAAAACATGACACGCATGTTTACAATCACCGCCGCCGCTATCGCCTTTGCAGCCACCGGCGCAGTCGCGGACACCCAGATGTCGAACAGCCGTTCCGAGATGCACAACAACAGCGCGATGAACGCGATGTCCACCGATGAACTCGCGAATTCCAGCGGCGACCTGATCCGCTCCCGCGACATCACCGGCGGCGTGATCTACACGATGAACGAGGCCAGCGATGAAGGCTGGGACGCCTCCGCGACCTGGGATGAAGTCGATTCCGACTGGAACCAGATCGGTGAAATCGAGGACCTCGTGCTCACCAGCGAAGGCATGGTCTCGGGCATCGTTGCCGAAGTCGGCGGGTTTCTTGATATCGGCGACAAGCACGTCGTCATCTCGGTTCAGGACCTCAGCCTGGTGGCCGTTGACGACCAGACTTACGCTTACGTCACCAAGCTGAACGAGGAAGACCTGGAATCGATGAACGGCGTCGATGAAGGCTTCTGGAACTGATCGTTCTGGTAGACGGATTTCTCAGGAAGGGGCTCCATTGGAGCCCCTTTTTTTGGCCGTAAATTCTATTTGCGATCTGTCCCGTAGCGCAGTGTGATCCGGCAGCGCGGCGCCGCGCCAAACCAGATCGCAACCAAATCGCGTTTCAGCCGTTTTCCCGTTGATACCGCGATACAAAGGAGGATCTGCAGCCATGACCGATGATCCAGCCCAATCAAGAGTTGGCGCGCTCGGCGGCACTGACGCCCGTGGTCAGCCTGCCGAAAAGCTCAATGTCTACCGGCTCGATCCGGTTGCCCAACTGGACGACCCGCGATGGGACAACGCACCCAATCACGGGGTGGTTCGTGTCCGCGCCCTGTCCCCTGCCGACGCTCGCATCGTCGCCGCTGAAGCCGAAATCGACTTTGTCGACATCGATGCCAAGCCGGGTGACGGAACCACCACTGATTCCGCAAGCGCCTTTCGCGACGAGAAGCTCTACAGCGTTAGTCTCGAGAACGAAACGGAACAACCCGGCAAGCGGGGGCTGATCTAGGACTTTTGAGGCGCAAGACGTTTCATGGCAGCACCCCCTTGCCGGAGCCGTCATGAAATGACGCTCCGCCGGGCCAGCCGAACATTGCGCGTGAATTACCGTTCATCGCTGATGCGCCAGCTGAAAATCTGTCGCTCGACCCTGACCAGCACCATGTTCACGGCGTAGCCGATCAGGCCGATGGCAAGAGCCCCGACGAACATGTCAGACACCCTGAAGAACGCGCGCGCATAATTGATCATGTAGCCCAGCCCCACATCCGCGGCGATGAACTCGGCTGCAACGATCATGACGAAGCCTGCCGACAATCCAAGTCTGATCCCCACGAACAGGTCCGGAGAGACTGCGGGAAAGACAATCTCCCTGTAAAAACGCCAGCCGTTGATCCCCAGGGTCCTGGCGGCGCGAACCAGTACTATGTCTATGTTGGCCGCGCTCAGCATCACCGTGGTCAGGATAATGTAGAAGGCCGCAAAAGCAATGAACATCAGCTTGGAGAGTTCGCCGATGCCGAACCAGAGAATGAAGAGCGGCAGAACCGCGAGCGGCGGGATGGGACGGATAAGTTCGACGACCGGCTCGAAGATGACCTCCATCACCCTCGACCGCGCGATCCCGATCCCCAGCACCACGGCAAGCGGAAAACTGATGAGCACGCCGAAAAACACGCGGGCTACGGATGCGAGGATGTGGTTCTGGAGGGCGCCGGTTGACCAGAGCGCCTCCGCTCTTATAACGATGTCCAGCGGCGAGGGAAAGAGCAGCGGATTGTAGAAATTCAGCTCCGCATTGACCAGATCGAGCACCTGCCAGCCGGCAATGAACAGGGTCAGGCTGATAAGCTTGTACACCCTCATGGCGTTCAGGTTCTGCAGGCTGAAATCCGCAGGACGCTTGGTCTCAAACGTATCGAGTGGCGTGTTAAGTTCCTTCGACACTGCGTATCGTCCTTTCAATGCCGATCAAGTCCTCAGAGGCGCGTTCCCGAGGCCAGGGAACATCGTTCTTGATGGTGGCCTTCAACTCGCCGGGATGTGCCTTGAGCAGGATCACGGTTCCTGCCAGGTAGGCCGCCTCCTCAACGCTGTGGGTCACGAACAGGATCGTTTTGCGGGACTCGTTCCACAGCTCGATCAACTGATCCTGCAACGCCTCCCGCGTGTAGGGATCAAGCGCGCCGAACGGCTCGTCCATCAGGATGATCTCGGGGTCATTGGCAAGGGTGCGCGCGATTGCCGCGCGCTGTTTCATTCCGCCCGAAAGCTCCTTGGGCAGTTTGTTCCGGTGATCGTACATTCCCGTCACGATCAGGAAGTGATCGACCGTGTCGCCGTCGTATTTTCCGTCGGCCGACTTGGCGCCCAGAACGACATTCTCCCGCACGGTCAACCAGGGAAACAGCGCGTATTCCTGAAACACCACTCCGCGGTCCCGACCGGGTCCGGTAATGACTTTGGACCCTGCGGTTACCGTTCCCGCGCTGGGTTTGATCAGCCCGGCGGCGATATTGAGCAGCGTCGACTTTCCGCAACCCGACGGCCCCAGAAGGCAAACGAAATCACCTTCGCCGACATCGAAACTTACGGACTTGAGAACCTGGACCGGCGGCTGCTTTGGCCGGGTGAAGACCATGTCGATCCGGTCGAAACGGAGCTTAGGCGTCATGTTCAAGAGATTGGCCCTGTTTCGGTTGGCAACTGAATACCTAAGGCAAAAATCTTGCCAGGCGGCGATCGATGGCACCGCCTGGCAAGTCGGTTTGCTGCTGATGCTTGCTTAGAAGCCTTCAGCGGTGACCAACTCCGGGGCAACCTCTTTCATGAGATCGAGATAGTAGAGGTCATCGGGCGTATACACCTTGTTGACCCAGGCGATGTCCGGACGTCCGCCATAGGCGAGAAGCGTCGTCGCCTTCCCCACCGTCGCATCATCAACCTTGTTGGTGTAGATGTTCATGCTCAGGATTTTCTGGAGGTCTTCCTCGGGGATGTCGAGCGTCCCGGTGAGAATGCTCGCGGTCTCCTCGACGGGGTGGGAGTTGAAGTACTCCGTCGCCGTGATAAGGGCCCGCATCACCGCCTTCACGGTCTCCGGGTTCTCGTCGGCGAATTCGCCGTTCACGATGAGGCCGCCATCGAGATACATGTAGTCGACCTCTTTTTCCTCGCCGTCGATGTATGACTTGTTGCCGGAGAAATAGAGGCGACCGCCCACCTTGACGCCTTCGAGAGCGTAGGGATTCCAGATCGCCATGGCGTCGATGTCGCCGCGAACAAGCGCGGGAATCTGATCCGGTGGCTGAAGGTTGACGAGGGTGATTTTCCCGCAGTCGACGCCATATTCCTCGCACATGGCGGTGATCGCCATGCCGACACCGGCGCCAGCCGCCATGCCGATCTTCTTGCCTTCAAGGTCCGCCGGAGCGGTCACTTCGGTATTCGGGCCCAACACGACCTGCTGCGATCCGCCGACATCGGACAGCGGCATCATGTAACGCATGTCGACGCCTTTCTCCTGCAACATGGCGGAGATGTAGACAGATTCAGCGGTCATGACGATCTCGCCACTGGCCGCGAGGCTGGGCACATCCGTGCCGCTGACGATCCACTTGACGGTAACATCGAGACCCTCGTCCTCGAAGAATCCCATTTCGGAGGCCAACGCGATCTGCCCGGACATCTGCGCATCACGAACCGCCCAGAAGTCCAGCTCCGTAATCTCCAGTTCCTGCGCCAGGGTCTCCTGCGCAGACAGCGCGAAACCCATACCCGCGATCGCCGTCATGAGAGCGGCCGCGCCCGCGCGCCTCATCCTGGCTTTGAAGTTGGTTTGAAAAGCACGTTCCATGTCTTGTCCTTTTTGTGATTGAATCCCACTAGGCTTAAGCAGTCGTGAGCCTTTTCCGGCCCAATCTTCTCATCGGTCAGCGACATCATCCACGATTTGATGCTTTTTTAGGCATGCTCCACATGGTGCCGACTTTCTAAGCGTTAATATCAACCTGCCCTGCCCGCAACGCCAAAAACGCCGCCGCAAACACAGGCCGGACTGCGCAAATCGCGCGTAGCTTCGCAAATTTGCGACGCTAAAGCCGATCGTGTCGCAGTTATGCGTCACTACACACCGCCCGCACGGCTGCGCGGTATTCGCTGGCACGAAAATTGCGTGACATGTTGTGAAGTTATGGCTGCAGGGAAGGCACGGGCATGAAACGTAGTCTCGACGCAGAACTACCCATTTCGGTGGCGGTGTCGCTCAAGAAGTTCGCAGCCGATATCCGCGTTGCACGGCTTCGGCGAGGGCTTACCGCCGAACAGGTGGCCACATCGCTTGGAGTACACCGCTCGACCTACGGTCGCCTCGAAGCCGGTGATCTCGGCGTGTCCATCGGCCTTTATGCCGCGACACTCTACACTCTCGGATTGGGATTGCCTTTTGGCGATCTGGCCGACCCGAGCCGCGACGAGGAGGGGCAGGCGCTCGACCTCGCCCGACTGCCGCGGCGGGCGCGTCGCGAGCCGTCGACCCGCGCCCGGCGTCCGAAGAGCAGTCCCCCGGCGACACGTTCCGCCGAACCCGTCATCAAGATTGGCGTCCTGGGGACGATGAGCGGCCCTGCTGCGCCCTGGGGTCTCGTGAGCAAGCATTGCGCGGAGTCCACTGCGCAGATGTACAACGAGGCGGGCGGCGTGGAAATCGGCAGGGAGCGTTATCGCGTGCAGGTCGTTTCCTATGATGACGCCATGCAGCCCGGCCAGGCCGCTGAAGGCGCACGCTTCCTGACCGAAACCCAGGGGGTTCGATACATTATCGGGCCCAACGTGGAGCAGACGATCGCGGCCGCAACGCCGGTGGCGGAGCGCAACAACGCGATGCTGTTCCCCTACTCCTTCACGCGGTCGCTCTACCGACCGCCACATGAAAATGCCGTTCTTTGCCAGATTGCGAATTATCAGGCCGCGCCGAGGATCTACCGGCATCTCATGCAAAGGGAAGGCGTGCAGACATTCAGCATCGTATCGCCCTCAACCCCGGAAGGGCTTCAGCAACGCTCTGAGATCATGAGGATCGCAAAGGGTATCGGCATGCGGATGTTATCCGCATCCGGTATTTACCGCCCGGGCGCCGAAGACATCGACCATGCGCTCGGCCCGGCCCTGGCGACAATGCCCGACGTACTGGCGCTGCCCAATCTGGCGCCGCAGGATTCGGTGCGATTGATTGCCCACGCAAGGGAGATGGGCTTTTCGGGCCCCATCACGGCTGAAGCCGCGCAAGACGCGGACCTTCTCGTCAAGTCGATCGGCTCCCAGGCCGACGGGCTTGTAATGCTCGGTGGCGCTAGCCCCACCAACTCGCGCAGCGAACGGATGCAGGAGTTCATGAACCGCTACGTCCGGCTCGCGGGCCAGTGGAACGATGAGGCCGGAACAAAGGTCCACACGCTCGAATTGATACTGGCGACACTGCAGATGGCAGGAAGCAGCGCACTGGGCGACATCCGCTTCTTCAAGGCGATGATACCGGATTTTTCGATTGAAAACCCCATGTCCACCCGCCGCTCAAAACTGAGCTACATGGGTGACCGTGATCTCAAGCAAAAGCGTCAGATAGGCATTCCCCTGGTCGTCAACACGATCTCCGGCGGAGAGCTAAAGAATCTGTTCGTCGAGGAACCGAGTGAGTTTTCGCACTAGGCCGGAGATATTAGCCTTTCGAAAACCCTCTTGTTTTCAGGTGCGGCCCGATAGCCCGGCGATCATCAGGTCAATTCCGGACGGCAGATCAATTTTGGGCTCCCAGTCGAGTTCGGTCTTCGCCGCAACAATATCGAGCCGGCCGCAGACGACGTCATCCGGATCCGGCCCGTCAGCAAGGTCGATCTTCGCATCCGGGAGGCGATCGCGCACAAGCATTGCGACGTCATCCAACAGATAACGCGTTCCGTCGGAAATGTTGTAGGCTTTCTGAACCCCACGGGACGTCGTCAACGCGGCCAGGACCGAGCTTGCCACGTCCGATACATGCACGAACTGGCGCGGGAACCCGGCCCCGTAGGGAAGGCGCGTCGGCCGATTTGCGAGTGCATCTTCGATCATGCTCTTGATCACGCAGGTTGTACGCCGGCGCGCACCGTAGACCCATGACGGGCGCAGGATGACCGTTTCGACGCCGTGCTGCGCATATGCCTGGGCAATCTGCTCGGAGCAGATCTTTGAAACACCGTAGACATCGGTGGCGCCGAGCGGCATGGTTTCGTCAACGACCGCCTCCCCCGTTTCGCCATAGGCGCCGGAACTCGAAGTGAGCACAATCCTTCGCATTGAGGCGCGCCGGGCGGCTTCGTACAGGTCGAGCGTGCCTCCGGCATTTGTGGACAGAACCGCGTGAGGCTGGCTCTTCCCCAGCATCGGTCCGGACACCCCCCCGGCGTGAACGACAGCCTCGATCCGGTGTTCCCGCAAAAACTGCAGGATCGGATCAACGCCCGAGACGGCAAGCGGCAACGCATCAAAATCGGCATCACCTGGTCGTTCGTGCAGGATGTCCGTCGGCACCACGTCAAAACCGGCCGCTTCGAGCGCATGAACGGTTTCATGGCCTATCAGCCCATATGCCCCGGTAATGAGCACGCGACTGCATTTCATTTGCATCCCCTGATCTTGAGTTTGGACGTTGTCACAGGAACACGTCTCCGCCATTGGGAGACAGTGTTTGGCCAACGTAGAAGTCGCCATCGGACGAGGCGAGCAAGACCGCTGTCGGAGCGATTTCGCTCGGAGTGCCAAACCGATGGATCGGCAGTTCATTGAGCTTCCGGGCTTTCCAATCCTCGGTCAGCCCTTCACTGAGCCGAGTTTCCACCATGCCCGGCGCAATGGCGTTGACCAGAATGCCGCTTTCTGCGAGCTCGATGGCAAGCGCCCTCGTCAGGCCGATCACGCCGGCCTTGGCGGCGCAATAATGCGAAAGACCGTTCGCACCTTTGTAGGCAAGCTGAGAGGCGATGTTGATGATCCGGCCCCAGCCGCGCATCCGCATCGCGGGCGTGGCAAGTTTTGCGAAATGAAAGACGGCCCGCAGATTGACGTTGATCATGTGGTCAAACGCGGCCAGATCGATTGTCTCGAACGGTTGTTCCGGACCTATGCCTGCATTGTTGACCAGGATGTCGATTGGACCGAGCATGCGTTCGCTCTCGGCCCAGAAGCGCCTGACAGCGTCGTCTTCCGATACATCGCATTGAAAGGCGAAGGCTTGTCGACCATGACTTCGGATCGCTGAAGCGACGGCGGCGGCCCCCTCCGGGTCATCGTCATGACAGAAGGCGACATCTGCACCCTCAGCCGCGAAGGCAATCGCAATAGCGCCGCCGATGCCCCGGCTCCCGCCCGTAACGAGAGCTTTCCTGTTCTCAAGCCGTCCTGCCATATTCACCGTTCACTTCGAGCAGGCTTCGACTCTGCCCCTCTTTTGAAAATGGCTTCGGCTGGATCGGGCTGCAACGTCAAAAAACCGGCCCGGATCCGGGTCCGCAGGACGAATGTGGAACCGCGACCGCACATATCCGTCACTGGAGCGGATAATGTTGCCTTTATACGACCTTTGAACGTTGTGGCATTGCCGTTGCGAACCCTTCAGGGCGGACAGAAGCTTCCGGACAAGCGCTGGCAGCCGCAAACGCGTCAAGATCCATATCAGGACGGCACGTCAGGCAAGTGCAGCGAAAGTGCGCGTCCTTCAAGATACGCCTGTCCGAGCAACCTGCCGTTGGTCAGCCTGCCCCGTGGTCGCCTGTCTTGCGACCGTAGCCGGCGGAGACGTTTCGACGACCCGCACCAGGTTGGGATTCGCGGTTGCTGCCTGCTGTCTCCCAATACGGACCGCAGAAACAGAAATCATGTTTGAAAGAAATGGTGGGTGAGCACGGGCTCGAACCGTGGACCCGCTGATTAAGAGTCAGCTGCTCTACCAACTGAGCTACACACCCACACGCGTCCCGCGCGGAAGCGGAACGAAGGCGCGTATAGACCTTATGGGCCGGCTTGTCCACACCGATTTTCACAAAGGCGACACAAGCGGTGCAAAGCGCGTTTGCGGTCTGCACCGGCCATGGCATCAGACCAGCAAACGACCCTCGGCGACGCGGACCGCTTCGCCACCGATGCGCGCATGGCTCAGCTCCCAGCCGGTGCAATCGAGATGAAGATGGATCAGCGAGGGACGGCCCATTTCCACGCCCTGCTCGATGACCAGCGAATGATGTCCGTCGCGCAACCCGTCATATCCGTGGATGGCCCCCGACAGCGCCGCAACGGCCGAACCGGTGGCCGGGTCTTCGGCGATCCCCTCGCCCGGCGCAAACATCCGGGCGTGAAAGTGAGCGGTGTGGTGCTTCCCGCCCCGGCAATAGACATATGTCAAGGCCAGTTGTCCGTCGGCCATCGGCGCAACCCGTTCCCACAGGCCGGCGTCGCATTCGGCCTTCGCCACAGCGGCCATGTCATGTACCGGCACCAGCATGAACGGAACTCCGGCGCTCCACAGCGAAACCTCATGGTTCTCGAACCCGATCTCGTGGGGATCGAGCCCCAGCGCGGCGCCGACATCCTCACGCATGATTTCGACCTGAGACCGCTGCGACAGCCGCGGCAGGTCGAACTCGGCAAAACCGGCGTCTTCACGGTCGATGCGAACCGCGCAACGTACCGGGCCGATGCCTTCCTCGAGCATTTTCACCAGATCTATCCCGTTGCCGGGAACCGAAGCGCCCAGCCGCCGGTGCGCCAGCGCCACGGCCGCGCCCACGGTGGGATGCCCGGCAAACGGCAATTCCCGGCCCGGCGTGAAGATCCTCAGTTTCGCGGTGTGCGCTGCATTGTCGGCGGCCCTGACGAACACGGTTTCAGACAGATTGAACTCGCGCGCGATCGCCTGCATCTGCGCGTCATCGAAGCGATCGGCGTCGAAGACGACCGCAAGCGGATTTCCGGCCAGCGCCGTGCCGGTGAAAACATCATAGATCGCATAATCCGACATGTCTCATACCCCGTTTCCGCCTGTTTCGGCGCCGCTGCGGCACCCGCCATTCACCGCCACGGCCGGCAACCGATCAGCCCATCCTATCCGGATTCGCTGTCCTGCCAATCACCGATCATACGCCTGCGCCGGCACTGAAGTGATAAGCCATTAGCGCCTTCATGTAGGGGGGCGCAGTCGGCCCTGCATCATCCGGCTTGCGCACCACCACCACATCCTCGATCTCCTCCTCCGCGCCGGTGCTGATATGGTCGGAGATGCGTCGCGCCAGCACAGCCGCGGTCTCGTCGACGTTGAAACGCCGGAAGATCGCCACCAGACCGCCCTTTCGCCAGCACAGGAGGCCCGTCTCCGTGCGTGCGTTCGAAAGATCCAGCCCGGTCTCCTCGCGCGCCTCGCGAAGGATCGAGCCCTCAACATCGACCCGGCCGTCCGAAATGTCGGACTGGTCGAGCGAGCCGGCGGGCGCATAGACCTTTCCGGCATTGGCGGTTTTCCGGGCCATCCGGATCAGCATCATCGCTCCGTCCGACGACAGGACGATGGCCGAGCCGAACAGGTGAAAGACATCTGCGCGCGGCTGCGTCGCCACCAGGTGAAGCAGCGCGGCATAAGGCGCGCGGTGGCTTACACCGCTGATCACACCGTCCTCGACACGCAGGCCCCGGTGCAGGATCACCGTGCCGTTGAACAACCACGGCCGTTCGATCTCCTCGCGCGCCCAGCGCGCCTCGATCGGAGCGCTGTTCGCGGCCACCCAGGGATGCTCGGCCTCGTCGAGATCAAGCCGGACGGACTGAAGCGCAAAGACACTGTCTTCGGGGATCTCTGGCATCACGTTCATACCAGATCGAAACTCATGGCAACCGGGCAATGATCCGAGGCCTTGGGCCGGTCCCACCCGGTGCGGGGATAGCGATCAACCTCCTGACCCGGGGGAAACGGCGTCCGCCAGGGCTGACCGGAGCGGACAATGTCGGGCAGCCGGTCGCGGCTGGTGCGGGTCAATGCCGGCGAAGCCAGCAGGTAATCCAGCTGGCACAGATGCCGCTCCTGCGGTCCGCGGGTATGGTAGAGCGTCCAGCGGTCGAGCTCTTCCCGGCGTTGCACAACGTTTTCGGTGAACCCGCCCTCGGTAAGCGCCTCCACGGCGCCTGCATCGGCGGTCGCGGGAGTGAAATCATAGCCGTTCCGGCGGTCACCGGTGATCACCAGGCGCTCGCTGTAATCATTGAGGTCGCCTGCGATCAGGTAACGCTTGCCCCCGCCGCCCGCGCCGAAGCGGTCGGTGATGATCTTGCGCACGGCGCGCGCTTCGGCCAGCCGCACCGGCATGGAATAGGTGCGCCCGTCGATCCCGTCGCGCGGGCCGCCCATCGACTTGAAATGCACCACGTAGACAGTGAGTCTCTTGCTGCCGATCCTGAGATCGACCTCCAGGCAGTCGCGCTTGAACACCCTCTCGTTGGGATGGGCAAGCCCCTCGAGATCGGGCGTGTAGACCCCCGCTTCGGCATAGCTCAGATGGGCATGGCTGGTGGTCTCGAGGATCTCGATCGACGCACCGTCGAGCGTGTGTTCGCGCGCCATCAGCGCCAGGTTGATGCCGCGCTGGTCGTTGCCGTCGATCAGGACCTTGTGGCGGTAGCCGTCGCCGATCATCTTGAACAGGTAGCCGTACTCGAACCTGTGCAGCGTATCGAGGTTTTCCACCTCCTGAAGGCACAGGATGTCGGCATCGGCTTCCGCGATGGCGAGCGCCGTCATCTGCCGCGTGTCGTCGGTCAGCGAGACCGCGCGCGCAATTTCGGCCTGGCGGTACTGCGCCTCGGAAGCGAAATCGTAAAGCTGCGCCACCCGGTCCTGCCTGAGTTCGTTTCGGAAACCGGAAAAGTCGAACCGGCTCAGCAGGTTCTCGGCATTGAAGGTGGCGATGCGGACGGTCATGCGAGGCCCTGATTCTGTGGCGCGGGGTCGACGCGGCGGAGCCTATTGCGCCATGGCAGAGGATGCAACGATACCGGCCGGACAACCGACGCTGACCGGCCAGCCGCAGCACCGCCTCAGCGTCCGGTCAGGAGCCCCAGCACCAGCTGATGCACATTACCGCCGTCCCCCATCTCCACCCGGTCGAACGCCCGGCCGCGGGCCCGCTGCTCGTCCGACAGCCGCTTGAGATGGGTCTGCAATTTGGCCCGCACCTTGTGGCACCCCGGATCATCGGGAGATCTCAGCCCCACGCTGACATCCTGAATGGCCTGAACCATCTCCTTGATGTGCTGCCCGTGCACCCGCTCATGCGCGGCAAGCCCCTCGTAAAACCGCTTCCAGCTCGAGGCCACCGAGGGCGGAACCGGCCCGCGCGGCTTCGGCAGTGTGTAGGTGATGATCAGCTTGGGGATGTTGGTGGCGATGACACAGCCGCCATCGGCCTGCTCCCGGTAGTCGCGCCGCCATGTGAGCTTGAAGGTGGTGTGGGCGATGGTGCGCCGATTGCCCGAAATGACGGGCCCTCTTTCGCCGATCGACTGGTAGAGTTCCGCCCCGGTGCTGCCCGAGACCGGATAGGTTTTCACCTGTTCGACAGCGGTCCAGGCACGGGCCGGCAAGGCCCCCGCAGCGAGGGCGGCGGACAGGAAGAGAAACAGGACCAGAATTCGTGACATCGGCTTTCGACCTCACTTGATTTCGGTGAGATAGACAAACCAGCCCGCAAAGGCCAGCGCAAACCCGCCAGAGCCGAAAATTGCGGCGCCGATGAGACGGCGCAGCGAGTGGCTGCCGACCCCCACCCATGCGCCCAGGCCCGCGCCGATGACAAACCCCGGCGCGCAGCCGATCAGCGCGAGCACGATGATGTCGAACGTGGAGAAAATGCCGATATCCGACATGGCGATCCCTGTTGCCGATCGCCGTCATGATGCCACGGCGGGCGGCGGTGCGCAAAGCGAACGCTCCCGCCGATCCGGTTTCCCGGATCAGGGTCGGATGACGCGTGCCGAAGCCCGGCCGTCTCGTGACTGCAGGCCTGCGCCTAGTCCAGCTCGGGTTCCGGCAAGGCCGCCGCCAGCATGTCCCAGAAATCGGGGCCGGATTCGGGCCTTGAAATGGTTGCCGTGTAGGCGAAGGTTGTCTGGCTGAGCTCGAGCAGGTCCTGCGCGAGGTTGATGGCGCCGGGCGACGGCCAGACCGGCAGCCGGAAGGGCGCGGGCGGCGGCGCCAGCCGCTCTGCCATCAGCGGCGCGCGCCGCATCGGCGTATCGGCGCGGACAGCAGCCGCATCGGCGGAAGGGACGGGAAGCTGATCGGCCACGGGGGCGGTCAGCGGACGGGACAGGGGACCATCAATGGCGCTCATGGGCCGCGCGCTCCTTCGGGCGCATTCAGATTGCAGGGTCTGAATGCAACGCTAAGCCCGCGCGCCTTGGCGCCGGGTAAACCGGAACGCAACGATTTGCCTCAAATGCCCGGCTTCGATGGCGGTTTTGCAATGGCTTTTGAGAAAAGCGACGCTGAAGCCGCCAAATGCACCCCCAAAAAAACATTGCGATTTATCGCACTCAACATTAGCAATCGCTTATCTGTTTGCCGACAAAATGTTGCCGTCGGGAATGACCGTCCCAGCCGGTGGTCCGAACCGGGTCCAGCACGGGACGGAGCGATGGCATGCAAGCCGTCGTTGAAATGCCGGCGGCTGTCACCCTGACTGGTTTGAAATGCAGGAAATCTTGCCCATGCTCCGGACGATCCTCGACGCTCCTGGCACCAGGTGCCGCCAATGACTTACCCCTTGCCGAAGAATGAAATCGATCGTCTGGCAGCGCTGAGCAAACTCAGGATTCTCGACACCGAACCGACCGCCGAATTCGACGCGGTGGTCGAGATGGCCGCGGCAATTTTCGATGCGCCGGTTGCCCTGGTTTCCTTTCTCGACCAGACCCGTCAGTGGTTCAAGGCAAGGAAGGGACTTGACGTCAGCCACACCTGCCGCGAAGTCGCCTTCTGCAATCACACCATCTTCGAGAACCGGCTTTTCCAGGTTAAGGACGCGGCCCGGGACGAGCGCTTCCGCCGCAATCCGCTGGTCACCGGCGAACCGCATATCCGCTTCTACATCGGCGTGCCACTGTCACTCGACGGCCGGACCAACATTGCCTCGCTCTGCGTGATCGACACCGTGCCGCGCCGCGCCACTGAGACCCAGATCACCCAGTTGCTCAAGCTCCGCGACGTGGTCGTGAGCCTCATCCGCACCCACAGGGTCGCGGTCGATGCGCGAACGGCGGAAAGAAACGCCCGACACCGCGGGAAGCTGCTCTCCCAGATCGAGAAAATGTCGAAGATCGGCGCATGGTCGCTCGATATCAACAAGCTGACGACACGATGGTCGCCCCGAACCTTCGAGATCCACGAACTCGAGGGCGATTCCCCCCCGAGCCTCGAAGGCGCGATCGCGTTCTACCCCGAATATGAACGCCAACGGCTGGCCGACGCTGTCGGCAAATGCATGGAGGACGGTCTGGCCTACCAGATCGAGTGCGATTTCATCACCGCTCTGGGCAACCGCCGCCGTGTGCGCACCAGCGGCGAACTGGAACAGGCCGAAGATGGCACCAAGCACCTCATCGGCATCATCAAGGACATCACCGACCAGCACGAGCACGAGCGGCAATTGTGGCACGCTGCCCATGTCGACGCCCTGACCGGCATCGCCAATCGCCGCAGCTTCCATGAGGAGTTCCGCCGCCGTCAGGCCGCCCCGGCCCCGAACTCCACGGAAATGGCGTCCACATCGATGGCGCTTCTGATGATCGACCTCGACGATTTCAAGGAGATCAATGACGGGTACGGCCATCTGGCGGGCGACAAGGTGCTTTGCACCGTTGCCGAGCGCGTCACCAACAAGATCCCCAGGGATGCGTTCTGCGCACGGCTCGGCGGCGACGAGTTTGCCGTGCTGCTTTCAACCGCCAGCGATGTTGCCTCCGCCGAGGATCTCGCCGGACGCCTGCTCGATGAGATCGGCCGCCCGATCAGCCACGGGGCGCAGACCTTCAGCACCGGTGCCTCGATCGGCATCGCCCGGCAGGGCGAGGCCGATACCAGCGAGGACACTCTCTTTGCGCAATCCGATCTCGCCCTGTACCACGTCAAGCAGAACGGTCGCGGCGGCATCAAGACCTACGAGCCGTCGATCACCGAAGCGCTCGAGGAGCGGCGCCAGGCGATCGCGCGGGTGAAATCCGCCATTGCCGAGGGACGCCTCGAGCCGCATTACCAGCCGATCGTCGAGACCCGGACCCGGACAATGCGCGGCGTCGAGGCACTGGCGCGCATCCGCAATGCCGATGGAACCGTCTCCGGCCCCGCCGGGTTCTGGCAGGCGCTTCAGGAACCGCAATGCGCCCACGAGATCGACCGGGTGATCCTGGATCTGGCGCTGCGCGATTTCGCCCGCTGGAAGCAGGAGGGCCTCGACATCGGCTTTGTCAGCGTCAACGCGTCCTCGGCCTGCATCCATTCGGATGGCTATTTCGAGCGCGTCATGAAGGGGCTCGACCGCCACGGGCTGACCGCCGCCGATCTGAAGATCGAGGTGGTGGAGAGCGTTTTCCTCGACGAGGACAGCAACGATGTGCGCACCGTGCTCGAACGGCTCTCAGCCGAGGGCATCGGCATTGCGCTCGATGACTTCGGCACCGGCTTCGCCTCGCTCAGCCATCTGCGCGACTACCCGATCAACTGCATCAAGATCGATAAGTCCTTCGTCACGGGACTTGGCGAAAACGAGAACAACACCGCGATCGTCAACGCGCTGGTGTCGCTGGGCAAGTCCATGAGCCTGTCGGTGGTGGCCGAGGGCATCGAAACCGAAGGGCAGCTCGATTTCATCGCCGCGCTCGGAAGCCAGTACGGCCAGGGCTACCTGTTCTCCCGTCCGATGGATGCAACGCAGCTCGCCGGTTTTGCAGCCGGTTGCGAGGACGCAAAACCCGCCGGGTTGCCGCGGAGCCGGGCTCGGAGATAAGGGAGCCGAGCCCGGACACAAGGCGGCTTGCCGCCGGCTGCTCGGGCTTTCATCCGGTAGAGGGATTCAGGCTGAGCGCAGGCTTGGCGGCCCGGCCTGAATGATCAGAGTCTATGTGAACAGAGTGGGGTCGGCGGGTGCCGCGTCAGCCCCAGCGCTCGTCGCGGTCCTTTGGCTCGAGCGCGCTCATCAGCATGTCCCACATGTCCATGCCGGTTTCCATCACCGCCAGATTGGCCTCGTAGCCCATCTTCGCCTCGATCATGCCGGTGAGTTCGGTGGCCAGATCAATACCGCCCGCGCCGGTGTCCTCCTCGCGGACCACGGCCTGGACGCCCCCGCCAGGCCCCGACACCATCGACACGTCGCGCCGCGCATAGCCGGGCGTGTCGGCATTGGCGACGTTCGAGGCGATCGCCTCCATGCGGCTCTGCTGCGCGGCCATGCCCGAAAAGGCGGTTGAGATGATGCTGGAAATCACGACGCACTACTCCCGTTTGGGCCGGGAGGATAGCGTCAGGATATGAGCGCCGGGTTAGGAAAGCTGGTTAGCGGCGGGTTAACGATGGCGCCGTGACGGCCCCGCGCGATGCGCCCGCCCCCATGCAGACACCTGGCAGCCCGCACTCAGTCGGTTTCGACCGAAACGCCGCTTTCGCCGATATTGATCTCCAGCCCCGACGGCTCCTGCTGCTCCCGGTAGAGCTGGTAGCCGATCACGGCGAGACCGACGACGAGCACGGCGATGACGATGTAGAGCGTGTTGCGGGACATGGGATACTCCTGGACTGCGCGCGGCGCCCGCCGCGCCGATGCCGCGCCGGGTCCGCCAACTGTGGCCGGCGCTCCGTGTCACGCTAGGGTGGTGCGGAAAGCCGGGTCTATTGTCCCTGTAAACTATGTTCCCCTTGTTTGGTTCCCGATCTTTCGGCTTGCCCCTGTTTTCCGGCCCGACCTGCCGGACCAACTCCCGGCGCTCTGCATCCCGCCCGCGGGCAGCGCCAAGCCCCCGGCAGCCGTGCGGCTCCGGGTTTCGGGGTCGTCCTGTCATCATCGCCGACCGCGCGGGTTGGCTGGGGCGTTTCGAGCGCCGCATGAGAGATAGTAATGATGACGCCCGAAGCGCCCCATTTCGGCGTTTCTGCTCCGCGAGCTTGGTGATCAACGCCTGGCTCTCCTTCCGCCCCGTGGGGCCTCCGGACATCCGCCGCCTGCCGGTTGCGCCCTGACAGATGCCGGGCACGGGCTGCCGCGAATGGGCACGAGCCATGTTTCAGCTTATGCAGGGCCAACCTGCGCGTCGGGGGGAGCCTGCCCTGCCCCTTGTCCCGCCGGGTCACCGTCTTACGCGAAACCCCGGCAGCCTTTCCTCAACGGAATGACCGATGCCCGCCCGAAAGCGACCAAATCCGAAAGGCTGCGTCGGCCTTAAGAACCCGGAACCGTCCCCGCTCGCCGCCACGCCTGGCGGTGTATCCGTGCGGGACCTCGGGAGTATGGCATGGGGGTGGAGGGTGTGGATGAAACTGGGGGGGCGGCCTCTGGCATTCCCTCCCGCCTAGCTCGAAACGTGCGCGCTCCATACGGCAGAGGGAATGGCATGGGGTCGAGGATGTGGCACATCAGTACATACCGCACAACCGATCTAGAGGTCCCGACCTTAGGTATATTACTGCTACCAATTTCGAATTATTCGATAACCGCCAAACTGAAATTGAGGTGGATAACACAATCCAAGTTTTGATTTACCCACCAATGGTTGATACTTTGTCACACTTAAATCCCTACATGATCAAGGTATCGGCATATGAATGAAGATTCAGATCAAACAGAATCCGACGATAACGAATCGCAACATGCCGAAAAGGAACATTTCCTGCCGAGCGATCATATCAACACTAGAGATCTAGAGAACTCAATAGATTCAAATAAAAAAATTGATATTAAAAGCATTGGGATATCCTATCTAAACCATAGAACAAGAAAATCAACAAAATTAGTATCAAAAAAAGATGAAAAGAATTATATTACAAGCCGAAATAAATGGATGTCATTTGATTTTCGGGATATGATTTATCTGAATAAAATTTCCGTATTTTGCGATGGATTTGGTGAATTCGATGAAATGGAATTGAGCGCAGTAGACGCATTTACCGGAACAGAAATTCGCCGAACAGGGAAATCCTCTGAGGGGACATTTATTTTTGAACTAAAAGTTTTTACTAGCGGATTTGGACTGCTCCCCCCTGCAAAATTTTTCTCAAGAGCAACAATAAAAAACATTCAAATTCAGGGCTATGACATCGAGCAGGTTCACGAAGCTTTGACGTATGTAGATTCTTCTGAATCCTATAAAGCAAAAATTGTCTCAGAATGCCAGCCGTACATACAAGAGGCTGATGAGGCATCCGAAAATCTAAAAAAACTAGAAACCGTAATTGCCGAAAAAGAAATTGATTTAAACGGTAAGCTTGTCAATCTTTCTGAACTGGAGGACGAGATAAGAATATTATCTTCAAACTTGGAATCTGAATCAAACAAACTTACAAAAACAGAGAGACAAGTAATAGAAAGAAGGAGTGATTTAAGCCTTTTAGATGGAGAGATTGAGAAAAGAGCATCTACACGAAAAATACTTGCAGAAGAAATAAGCTCTAAAGAATCAGAACTAAGGAATCTGGAAAACGATATAAATCTATTTCCTAGCGAGATAGCTGGGTACGTGACGCAAGGAGCAAAAAACGTTAAAACATATGTACTTCTTTCTTTTATTCCTTCTTTG
Source organism: Hoeflea sp. (assembly GCA_965230055.1). Lineage (GTDB taxonomy): Bacteria > Pseudomonadota > Alphaproteobacteria > Rhizobiales > Rhizobiaceae > Hoeflea. The sequence continues at coordinate 477,102 of OZ245939.1, forward strand.
ATTATTGTCATATTAACGTGGCGCCTAATTGCAAACTCCGAACAGATAGTGCATTTTTTTAACAACGATAACTCTGTAAGTATTTTTGAATTTCTCTTATCCAGAACCCCTTACGTATTAGTATCATTTGCTGTAATAGGAGTGTGTTATACGTTCGTTCATAGACTTATTTCCGAGATAATAAATATAAATAGAAGACGACAAGATTTATTTAAAATTAATATAATAGCAACTGACGTATCATCTGCTTCGGCATCAGGATTAGATTTAGATGAAAACGAAAAATATATACTTCGGACACAAATAAAAATGGAAATGATGAGAGAACATCTTCGTCGACATATGGGAGAAGGTTACAAGTTCGCGCAGCGCGGAAGCATACTTGGCGTACTATCGGATATAACCACTTCTACCACGTCGGCAAATCATAAAGACGACGAGGAGGTTGATCATGAAGATGATGCCAACCCACCTTCCGAAGAACCAAACCCACCTTCCGAAGAACCATCTAAAGATACAGCATAGTTAGGAACAGATTTTCCTCATCAAGCTCAAAGATGAAGGACGGGCAAGATGATACCTCGGTTTCGGTAACTTAGTTGAGCTGTCACTTCATCACTTAGGCTTCGCAATTCGCATAACCAACGACCTCGTTTTCCAATCGAATGATATTATCGGCCATGTTGGTGACATCGCCAGGATACCCTTCCCGGGGAGATGTCGGCCGAGCCGACAGGTGGGGGAAACGTGAGGCTGGTGCGAGGGGAGAGATTGCCCCCCTCTGTCACTTCGTGACATCTCCCCCGCCAGGGGGGAGATCATAAACTGCGAGCATCCCGGCCCTTCTGCTTACCGGCCCGGCTTCCCCGTCTTGCCCGGGCGGCGCTTGCGCCGGGCCTCCTCGGCCGGGTCCTCGTAGGAGCCGGCGCCGGGTTTGGCGCGCCTAACAGGTCCCGGATCGTTGTCTTTTGCGCTCATGGCCGAGCGCTCGCGCTGCCCGCTAGCCTGCGCGGGCGCGGCCTGACCGGCCGACGCGCGGTCGCCCTTGCCGTCCACGGGACGGGGCTTCTTCGGCGTCTTGCCGGGCATCGGCTTTTCGGTCCGGCCGACGGTCATCTCGTCGAGATCGTTCTTGCGGAAATATGAGCGCCGCTCGCCCGCCGGCACCGCGTGGTCGCCGGAGGTGCCCATTTCGTCGAGATCGGGCTTTCGGAAATAGGAGGGGGCCTCCCCTGATCTCCCCCCTTGCGGGGGAGATGCCCCGGCAGGGGCAGAGGGGGGTGTCGCGCCGCTTGTGCCGGAGGAGAGATTACCCCCCTCTGTCTGCTGCGCAGACATCTCCCCCGCAGGGGGGGAGATTGACCCGGCGGCACCATCGCGGTCAGAGCCGCCATCGCGGCCGCGCTTGCCCTTCCCTTTCACCGGCTTGCCCGTCGCCGTGGCCTTGCGGGACGCCCTGGTGTTCTCGATGCCCGCGTCGCGGGCCATCGGGTCGTCCATCAGTTCGAGCTCGACGGCCTTCAGCCGCTTGACCTCGTCGCGCAGGCGGGCGGCGGTTTCGAAGTCGAGATCGGCGGCGGCATCGCGCATCTGCTTTTCCAGCGCCTCGAGATGGGCCGCGAGATTGCCGCCGACCATGGCGCCGTCGCCGCCCTTCCTGCCCTTGCCCGCAGGACCCTCGATCGGCGCGCGGACATGGTCGCGCTCATAGACCGAATCGAGAATGTCGGAGATGTGCGCCTTGACCGATTCCGGCGTGATGCCGTTGGCCGCGTTGTACTCTTCCTGCTTGGCGCGGCGGCGCCGGGTTTCCTCCATCGCCCGCTCCATCGAGCCGGTGACCTTGTCGGCATAGAGGATGACCTTGCCGTCGACGTTTCGCGCCGCGCGGCCGATGGTCTGGATCAGCGAGGTTTCCGAGCGCAGGAAGCCCTCCTTGTCGGCGTCGAGAATGGCGACGAGGCCGCATTCCGGGATGTCGAGCCCTTCGCGCAGGAGGTTGATGCCGACCAGCACGTCGAATGCGCCGAGCCGCAGGTCGCGGATGATCTCGATCCGCTCCAGCGTGTCGATGTCGGAGTGCATGTAGCGCACACGCACGCCCTGCTCGTGCAGGTATTCGGTGAGATCCTCGGCCATGCGCTTGGTCAGCACCGTGCACAGCGTGCGGTAGCCGGCCTCCGCCGTGGCGCGGATTTCGCCAAGCACGTCGTCGACCTGGGCGCGCGCGGGGCGCACCTCGACCGGCGGGTCGATCAGCCCGGTGGGGCGGATCACCTGCTCGGCGAAGACGCCGCCGGCCTGCTCCATCTCCCAGGCGCCGGGCGTGGCCGAGACGGCGACCGTGGAGGGCCGCATCGCGTCCCATTCCTCGAAGCGCAAGGGCCGGTTGTCGAGACAAGAGGGCAGCCGGAAGCCGTATTCGGCCAGCGTCGCCTTGCGGCGGAAGTCACCCCGGTACATGCCGCCGATCTGCGGGATCGAGACATGGCTCTCGTCGATGAACAAAAGCGCGTTGTCGGGGATGTATTCGAACAGCGTCGGGGGTGGCTCCCCGGGGGCTCGCCCCGTCAGGTAACGGGAGTAGTTTTCAATCCCCTGGCAGACGCCGGTGGCCTCGAGCATTTCCAGATCGAAGCGCGTGCGCTGCTCGAGCCGCTGCGCTTCCAGAAGACGCCCGGAGGCCTCGAGCTCGGCGAGCCGGTGCTTCAGTTCCTCGCGGATCGACTTGATGGCCTGGTTCAGCGTCGGGCGCGGCGTGACATAGTGCGAGTTGGCGTAGATCTTGACCGACTTCAGGTCGCCGGTCTTCTTGCCGGTGAGCGGGTCGAACTCGGCGATACTCTCGATTTCGTCGCCGAACAGCGAGATCCGCCAGGCGGCATCCTCAAGGTGGGCCGGGAACAGCTCGATCGTGTCGCCGCGCACCCGGAACGAGCCGCGCTGGAAATCCATGTCGCGGCGCTTGTACTGCTGCGCCACCAGGTCGGCCAGAAGCTGGCGCTGGTCGATGCGGTCGCCCACAGCCATCTGGAAGGTCATGGCGGTGTAGGTTTCCACCGAGCCGATACCGTAGATGCAGGAGACGGAGGCCACGATGATGACGTCGTCGCGCTCCATCAGCGCGCGGGTGGCGGCGTGACGCATCCGGTCGATCTGCTCGTTGATGGTCGACTCCTTCTCGATGAAGGTGTCGGTGCGCGGAACGTAGGCCTCGGGCTGATAGTAGTCGTAATAGGAGACGAAATACTCGACCGCGTTGTCCGGGAAGAAGTTCTTGAACTCGGAATAGAGCTGCGCGGCCAGCGTCTTGTTGGGCGCGAGAATCACGGCGGGGCGCTGGGTCTCCTCGATCACCTTGGCCATGGTGAAGGTCTTGCCCGAGCCGGTGACGCCGAGCAGCACCTGGGTGCGCTCGTTCTCGTTGGCGCCGGACACGAGATCGGCGATGGCCGTGGGCTGGTCGCCTGCGGGCTTGTAGTCGGTCGCCATTTTCAGCGGCACGCCGCCCTCGGATTTCTCCGGCCGGGCCGGACGGTGCGGGGTCCAGGTCTTGCCGTTCTTGAACAGCGGGTTGCCGCTCTCGATCAGGTCCGACAGCGCCTTGACGGTGGCGGTGTTGGCCGAGGTCGCGCCAGAGGCTTCCGCCTCCTCGACCGAGATGTCGAGCCCGGCCACCGCATTGAGCCCGGCAGCGGCGCGGGCGCGCGGATCGTTGCTGGAGCCGATCGAGGTGCCGCGGGCTGTTTTCTTCGCCTTGATCTTCTCGACTTCCGCCGCCTCGGCCTCCGAAGGCGATTTTGCCGCGGCCTTGCGGTGCTTGCCGGCGGCCGAACGGATCGCGCGGTTTTCCTCGCGGCGGCGCTGCTTCACCGCCTCGCGCTCGGCCTCCTTCGCCAGATCCGAAGCCCAGTCGGACACCGAACCGGAGGACACCGGCGCGCCGGAAAGCGGGGCTTGCGGCGCCTCGCCGAAGCCGTCGAAATCGCTGTCGGAGGGCTCGCGCCCCTCGCGTGAAGACGTGTCCCGGCGGGATGATTTTGCGGAAGATTTGGCCATGAAGCCAATATGGGCAGAGTCGATGGCGAAAGAAAGAGGCCGAAGGGCCAAAAGGGGAACGGGGTGGCGATGATGCTGACAGGAGCTGTCAGGATTTGAAGACATTCTTCCGATGCCAACCCATATATTCCGGGTGCGGCCTCAACTCTGGCTGGCCGGGAACCTTGGCTTTGAGATCCTTGTTTAGAAGATGACTCACATCCGAGTTCAGGTGTCGAGACCGCAAGATCGAAAAATCATCGTCTAGGGAGAGAAGCCCTCTGTCGAACATCCAGTGAACTGTGCCTGAAAGTGCTATTCCGTTTCTGACCCAGTCATTGCCGCCTTTCTCCACTGGGCGAATATGCGCGGCCTCGACCTCCGGACGGCCTTTCCCGTTGATCAGACGAAGGCCGGTAAAGGCGCATGTGCGATCGTAGGCAATACGAATGTGTTGCTTGAATTTCTTGTCGCGCCATTTCCGCCTGAGCAGTTGCTCAACGATTGGTCTTTCGTAATCTGCAGCGATGAAGCCAGGCTGCGGCGGCTCTCCGAAACCCGAACTGATATCCTCATGCCTTTGATCATCATCATCAACTTCCGGATCCACGCGGTCTGGCCATTGATCATCATGAGATAGGCCTGACTGAACGATGGAAGCAAACTCTTGTTCAGAAAGCTCCCTTACGGCCTGCACCTTGTATCCGTTATTGATCGTTCCGTCGGGTTGTACGAGCCGTTTCTCAAAACCACCGTTTTCCTTGTACTCAACCGGACGATCAAAATCGATGAAGTCGATCAGGTCTGCATAGAAGTGCTTTTCTTTATTCACATCCGGCCGCACTGCCGAAACTCGAGCAATACCCGAATAGAAACGACCAGACATGCCTTCTTGTGGCCCATAATAGACCATCCAGTCGCCGATCACCCTTTCGACTCTTGAGAGGTAGCTTTGTGGAAAATGATAACGTTGCCCGGTGACGTCGTCATACCGGCTATCCGGCTTGTGGTAGAAAACCGCTTTCATTGCTTGAGGTTACGACAACCATCAGAAAACGAGAAGATGTATTTTCCAGCCAATCAATATTCTGACATGCCGCCGTCTCACCGCAGCACCCTGATCCAGCGAGCAAGGTTGAGAAGGCTCGTGAGTGCCGCGGCGACATAGGTCAGGGCCGCGGCCTTGAGCACGCTGCGGGCGGAGGCGATGTCCTCGTCGGAAAGATAGTTGCCTTCGCGCAGTATCGGCAGCGCCTTGTTGAAGCTCGCGTCATATTCCACCGGCAGCGTGACCAGGTGCACCAGCACCCGCACGCCGAGCAGGCCGATGCCGATCAGCGCCATGCCGAACATCGCCGCCGGTGTGCGCAAGAGCACGGCAAGCACCGGGGCGGCGATGAAGAAGACCGAGGCAATGCGGTCGGTCTGCATGGCGAAGGTGACGAGCGACTGGCGCAGCCTGAGGCCGCGCTCGCCGCGATGGTGCTGCAGCGCGTGCCCGACCTCGTGCGCGGCCACTGCGACGGCTGTGAGGTTGGCGCCGCGGTGGTTGGCTTCGGACAGGCGCACGGTGCGTGTTTCGGGATCGTAGTGATCCCCCTTGTCGGTCATTTCCACGCGGACGCCTTCGAGATTGAAACGCTCGACCAAGTGCTGGGCCATTTCGCCGCCGGTGCCGGGAAAGTCCGGCCGCTCATGGCTGTGGCGGCGCATGGTGTGGCCTACCCAGAACTGCGGCGCATAGACCAGCCCAAGCACGATGAGTAAACCGAGGAGCCCGAATATCGCCATGTCAGTTGCTGTCCGCGAGGGAGGTGGTCATGCGGTATAGATAGGTGCGGCAGCGGTCCGATAAAGGGCCGCATCGACGCAGGCGGAAACCGATCCGAGCCGCCGTACAGCGAGGTATCCGCCGGTGCGGGCTCGGAGGCCTCGGCGTGCTACCTGGCGAGCAGGGTTTCCAGATAGTGCTCGCCGATGCCGAACGTCGCCTTGATGGCGTCGATCTGGCCCAGCACCGCCTCGCGGTCGCGGCCCGCGCGGCCATCCTTTTCGGCAACGATCAGATTGTTTTTCGGCGTATGGGCGTCGGAAACGAATTCGAACACGCGGGTCCGGTAGCCGTTGAGTTCCAGGAACAGCGCGCGCAGCGTGTCGGTGACCATCTCGGCCTGGCGTTCGACGAAGATGCCATGCCTGAGCAGCGGTTCCAGCGTCTGGTCCGGCTGACCCGCTTCCATCTGGCGGCGGATCTGCTTGTGGCAGCACGGCGCGACCGCGACCAGCGCGGCGCCTGCGGAAATGCCCTTGAAGATCGCATCGTCGGTGGCGGTATCGCAGGCATGCAGCGCGATCACCGCATCGGCCCCTGCCGCATCATACTCCATGATGGCGCCGGCCTCGAACCGCAAGCCACCAAAGCCGGACGCCCTGGCGGTCGCGTTGCCGTCTTCCACCAGCTGCGGGCGCATCTCGACGCCGACGATGCGCACCGGCCGTTTCACCACCGTTGCAAGATAGTCGTAAAGCGCGAAATCGAGATAGCCCTTGCCCGCGCCCATGTCGACGATCAGCGGCGGCTCGGACCTGAGCGAGGCCACCAACGGCGCGAAGATCTCGACCATCTTGTTGATCTGGCGGAACTTGTCCTGCGCGTCGTGCCGGATCGCACCGTTCTTGCCGGCGAGCCCAAGCGCCTTGAGCCAGGGTTTGCCGGTTTCACTCAGCGGTCGGTTCTTGGCTCGGTTGTGGGCGGTCGACGGCGCCTCGCGGCCGGAAACGTCTGTGCGCTTGAGCCGCTGCTTGGCGCCGTTGCGCTCATACATCATGTCAAAGCCGGTGGTGGCCAGCTGCGCACTGCGGAACTCGGTAGCAAGGCCATCGCGCAGCAGGTCGAGCGCCTCGGGCTCGGGATAATTCTTGATCGTGTCGCGCGTCTTGTACTTGTAGGTGAACGAGTATCTTTCGCCGGCCTTGGTGGCGATCTTCTTCACCTCGACCGCCTTCAGCTCGGCCTCCGGACCGTGATAGCCGCCAAGCTTGAGCCGGATCAGCGATCCGCCCGAAAACGCCTCGCTTGTGGCGTCAAGCAGTTCTGCTATGCGGTCAGGCGGGGCGTTCACGGGCAGTCCTTCCGGGTTGGTCGATTGCAGCAAGCAATTTCGGAATCCAGCGCTCCTTCTACCCGCGTGAGCCGCAGAAGCAAATCGGGCAAGTGAAACCGTGCAGCCGGCCGGCCCGTTCGTATCTTTCAGCCCGATGCCTATGTCGTTGACATCGCTCATGACAGACCGATATTTGCCTCATGAATGATCTTTCGACCCAACCGCTGGATGAACTGAGCGTCGATGAGGCTGCGCGACCCAAAGCCCCGCCGGTGCCCGAGGCAACGGACATGCACCGTCGCCAGGGCAGACAACTGGCCGCGATCCACAGTCATTATCTCAGGGAAATGGCCCAAATCGGCGCGATCCTCGCCAGGATCGAAGCGGGGGATGCTCCGCCCGAGCACTTGAAGCAGATCGTGCTTTCACTCGATATGGCTGAGAACTTTCGGGCATTCGGGTCGCTTTGCGGCCGTGAATGCCAGGTGCTCAAGTTTCACCACGACATTGAAAGCGCCGACATGTTCCCCCGGATCGAGGCAGCGGGTGGCGGCCAGTTTCGCGAGGTCGTGGCGAAGCTGAAGGCTGAGCACGAGGTCGTCCATGAGTTGATCATGCGTCTGAGTCGCGCGGCAGATGCACTGGCGGAGGACCCTTCGGAGGCCAATTTCGAAAAGGCCGGAAATACGTTCCGAAAGCTGGAGGAGGTTGTACGCTCCCATTTCGGCTACGAGGAAAACGAACTGGCAGAGGCCATCGGATACTACCTCGGATCGATCTGACCCGCGGACTCACCTTCAAGACCGCACCAAAAGATCAGCCGGCGCCCTCGTAAACATCCACGCGGGTAACGCGTCCGCCCTGCCCCATCACCCGGACAAGCACGTAGTGCCCGCGCCCGCTCATCACATCCTCAAGGATATAGGCTTCAACCCGGCGCCCGGCCTCGTAGAGTTTCGGCAGTTTCGCGCGCATGTCGCGGCTGCCGAAGACGGTGTCCCCCATATCCAGTTCCTGCCGGATCCCAAAACGGTGATAGTTGGCGCGGTCCTGCGCCAGCACTTGACCGAATGAACCGAGCTTCACGCCACTCGAGTTCACCGTATCCCGGGCATCGAGCCATGCCAGATACTCCGCGATGACCTCGTCGGCCAGAACCGGGGTTGCAAACAGGGACGAGAGCACGATTGCCAGAGCGGCGATTTTGTTTCCGAGCGCCAATTTTGCCTCCAAGCCAGAATAGACGTTGCCAACAGGCATTCTTCACACTTCGGCGGAAAAGCCAAACCCGGAAAGAGCGGGCGCCGACATGCATGATAGGATAAGTTCAGGAGACACAACGGACTTCAATCCCGAAAGGACTCCCCGATGATCCGCACTCTCGCCTGCCTCGCAAGTGCAAGCCTGATCGCGCTCGCACCGGTTTCCGTCCCCGCCCAGGAAGCCGCGATCTACAGCTCGATGGATGCAGTGCATCCGGTCTGGGCCAAAGAGGCCATGGTGTCTGTGCAGGAGAAGGTGGCCGCCGAAGTGGGGCTAAAGGTCCTCCGCGACGGCGGCAATGCCGTCGATGCCGGCGTGGCCGTGGCCTTGGCGCTTGCCGTCACCCTGCCGCGCGCCGGAAATCTCGGCGGCGGCGGCTTCATGATGGTCCATGACGCCGACAGCGGCGAGACCAGGGCGATCGACTACCGCGAGATGGCGCCGTCAAGCGCCACCCGCGACATGTATCTCGATGCCGATGGCAATGCCGACAGCAGGCTTTCGCGCTTCACAGGTCTTGCCGTTGGCGTGCCGGGCACCGTGGCAGGCATGCAGCTCGCACTGGACACCTATGGAACGATGACGCTGGCCGAGGCCGCGGCCCCCGCAATCCGGCTCGCGGAGGACGGCATCACCGTCACCGCCGATCTGGCCGACAGTCTGAAGGCTTTGGAAAAGCGGCTGAAAGGGTCCCCGGCTTCCGCGGCGATCTTCTACAAGGCGGACGGCAGCTTCTACGAGCCGGGCGATGTGCTGAAACAGCCCGATCTGGCCGCCACGCTGAAACAGATTGCGGCCGAAGGACCCGACGGCTTCTACAAGGGGCCGGTGGCCGAAGCGATATCCGCTTCGGTCAAGGAAGCCGGCGGAGCCATGAGCCTTGAGGATCTCGCCGGTTACCGGGCGGTCATCCGCGAGCCGGTCAGCGGCACCTATCGCGGTCATGAGATCGTCTCGATGCCGCCGCCAAGTTCGGGCGGCACCCACATCATCCAGATCCTGAACGTGATGGAGGGCTATCCGATAGGCTTTCTCGGGCACAATTCCTCCGACACGATTCACCTGATGGCGGAGGCCATGAAGCGCGCCTATGCCGACCGCTCGGAATATCTCGGCGACCCAGATTTCGTCGATGTCCCGGTCAGGGCGCTGACTTCGAAGGACTATGCGGCGAAGATCCGCGACGGTATCAGCCTCAACCGCGCCACGCCGTCTTCCACGATCAAGCCCGGCAAGCTGGCGCCCTACGAGAGCGACCAGACCACGCATTTTTCGATTGTCGATCAGTATGGCAATGCCGTCTCCAACACTTACACGCTCAACTTCTCCTACGGCTCGGGGATCACCGCGGCGGGCACCGGCGTGCTGCTCAACAACGAGATGGATGATTTTTCCGCCAAGCCGGGCGTGCCCAATGCCTATGGCCTGATCGGCGGCGACGCCAATGCGGTGGAGCCCGGCAAGCGCCCGCTCTCCTCGATGAGTCCGACGATCGTCTTGAAGGACGGCAAGCCGTTCCTTGTCACCGGCAGCCCCGGCGGCTCGCGCATCATCACCACCACGCTGCAGGTGATCTCCAACATGATCGACCACGGAATGAACGTCGCCGAGGCGACGGCGGCCTCGCGTTTTCACCACCAATGGCTGCCCGACGAAATCCGCGTCGAGGATGGCGGATTGAGCCGCGACACCGTGGCAGCGCTCGAAGCCAGGGGCCATGCGATTTCGGTCAAACGGGTGATGGGCTCGACGCAGTCGATCCATGTCGACGCGGAAAAGGGCCTGCTGCTCGGCGCCTCCGACCCGCGCCGCCCGGGCGCGGCGACACTCGGGTACTGATGAGCGGGCAACGGGGCCCCCGAAACAATGGCTTGGGGTCACCTGATGCCTCGTTTCGTCAAGAACGGATGACCCGTACGGATCGGGCGGCAGTAGCAACCGGGACCAACTGGAAAACATCGGCGGGATCAGCTAGGTCTCTTCCGAAAGAGACACCTTGCCTCGGCATGCGCGTCGTTACCATGAATTACATGCAGGGGATCTAGGTGCATGCGGACCTTGGAAAAACTATTCGGACTCAACAAGCATAAACGCCTGAAAATATGGGAAAACTCCCAGGAATTCGAGTTCAAGCATTGCCGGCTGTTCATGGAGTCGGATGCATTCAAGTCCTATTATGCGCAATTGCGCTCCGAACCTTCCGCTGAGCGCACCCGGCAGATGCGGGAAGGCCTGTCCAACTTGTTCTTCAAGGGCCACGAGGACGAGTTCCCTGCGATCTGCGAGCACGCACGCCAGCGCCAGAACCTGGAGATCGGTTCCAGTTGCGCTCCGGCCATCTTCGCCTTCGAATCCGAGGTCGAGCCTGTCATCATCGAACCGATGGGACAGAAGATCGTCGATTACCAGCGCAAGCATTTTGCCGACGATGTGTTCCAGCATTCACGTCTTTTCACCATGGACGCGGCTATCCCGATCGAGGAGCTTAAGGGCAAAATCGACGGCGTCATCTATGTGCGCAACTGCATCGACCATACGCCGAAATGGCCTTTCATCATGGCCAACATCGCCCACTACGCCAAACCGGGCTGCAAGCTGATATTCTGGTCGGAGATGAGCCACGGTCCCGCGCCCGATATCGGCCACTACAACATTACCGATGACGTGAATGATTTCCTCGGCCTAGTCGATGCACTCGGGTTCGAAGTAGACCACCATTTTTCGAATGTTCCGTCGCTGCCGGATCTGGGTCTTGTCGCGACCAAACGCTGACAGATCGGCGCTCCCCGCGCTGGCATATCTTTCGTGACACCAAGTCGGCAGACAAAATCACGCGGCGTCTGATCAAGTTGAGCAGGCGCGCCCGAAATCTGGAATAACCTTACGGCCTGCCGTTTTCCCAGACGACTTCCTGGCCGTATAGCGGCACGGTGGAGATGTTCATCTTGGCAGAGCCGTCCTGCACCTGCTGCGAATTGACCAGGTAGATCAGCGTGTCGTTGGTCTCGTCGTAGATCCGGCGGACAACAAGGGATTTCCAGACCAGCGAGCGTGATTCCTTGAAGACGACGGCGCCGTCTTCATCAAGATCGATGTCGCCGATTGTGATCGGGCCGGTCTGGCGGCAGGCAATGGAGGCGTTGGAAGGATCCTCGAACCAATTGCCTTTCGACAAGCGGTCGATGATGCCGCGATCGAAATAGGCGACGTGGCAGGTCACGCCCTCGACCTCGGGATCGGCGACCGCATCGATGACGATGTCGTTGCCGGTCCAGTCAACGCCCACCTCGCCGACCTGTTCGGCCTGAGCAGAAAAAGTGGCAGCCGGCAGCATCAGGCCTGCGGCGAGAAGGCTTGAGGCAACAAGCGTCTTTGCCCGGGAAAGAACTGTCATGAAATATCTCCTTCTGCTGCCGATCGCGTATTGCCAAACGCCGGTCACACCGATGCGTTCCCGTTGGTTCGGTTTCGGCAAAGAGCGGCTGGTTCTGACGCTTTTCCCGATTCGGACTTTGATATGGCGACTGCCGGGCGCAATTGTAAGGTTTCGGAGCCCCATTGTCCCGTCCTGCATTGGCCAAAGGGCAAGGCGGACAGGGGTTGCCTGCGCGATCTTGACCGCTTGGCAGAACCGGCGCCGCGCGCTAGATAGGGCAGATGTCGACACTGTCCGCAACACGGCAAACAGGCTCGCAGGCTTCACGCTCCTCAACCGGCGCGGAAACCGGGACGACGATGCTGCGCCGCGCGCTGCCGGTTCTCTCAGTCGCGCTGGGGCTCGCCCTCGCCGCGGTTGCGAGCGGCGCGGCGTTTGCAGCCTGGACCTCCAACGGACCCTCACTGCTCAATGCGCTCGCTGCAAGCGGGCTTGCGTGGTGCCTCTGACAACCTGATACCAAACCCTTCGCCCGATCCGCACGGCCTTGAAGGACGATGTGCATCGAAAACAAGCTGGAGAACTGAATGAAAGCGTTCCGCACCGCGCTCTGGGTCCTGATCGCCGTGATGGCGGTGGTTCTCGGCTGGCTCACCTACGAGTGGCAGCGCAGCGCAAGCGAACTGGCGGGCAAGCCCTACGGCGTGCCGTTCGAACTGGTGGACCAGGACGGCGAGCCGATCACCGAGGCCGCGTTCCGCGGCCGCCCGACCGCCCTGTTCTTCGGCTTTACCCATTGCCCGGAAATCTGCCCCACGACGCTTTACGAACTCGACGGGTGGCTGAGCCAGGTCGATCCGGAGGGGGAGCGGATCCGAGCCTATTTCGTGACCGTCGACCCGGAACGCGACACGCCGGAACTGCTCGGCGACTACGTCTCCGGTGTCACCGACCGGGTGACCGGAATTTCCGGGGAACCGAATGCGGTTGCCGAGGTTATCAGGGGATTCAACATCTACGCCAAGAAGGTGCCTCTCGACGAAAACGATCCGGACGGCGACTACACCATGGACCATACGGCCTCCGTCTTCCTTCTGGACGCGGAAGGCCGGTTCAAGGGAACCATCGCCTGGGGCGAGAATCCGGAGATTGCCGTCGAGAAGCTGGAAAACCTGATTTCGGGCTGATCCGGTCAGGCGACATCGCGGCAGGGGGCCGACATGGAAGACATCGTTCTCAAACTTGCCGTGATCGGGGCCGCCGGCATCGCCGCGCAATGGTTTGCCTGGCGGCTGCAACTGCCGGCGATCGTGCTCTTGCTTGCCGCAGGCTTCATCGCGGGACCGGCAACCGGTTTCCTCAATCCGGCAAGCGACTTCGGCGACATTTACCGCCCGATGGTCTCGATCGCGGTGGCGATCATCCTTTTTGAGGGCGGACTTACCCTCAATTTCAAGGAAATACGCGAAACCTCCACCGCCGTACGGCGGATCATCATGTATTCCGGGCCACTGGTCTGGGCCATGGGAGCGCTCGCCGCCCATTACATCGGCGGCCTGTCCTGGCCGACCGCCATCGTGCTCGGCGCGATCCTCGTGGTCACCGGGCCGACCGTGATCATGCCGCTGCTGCGTCAGGCGCAGCTCGAATCCCGTCCGGCCTCGCTCCTGCGCTGGGAAGCGATCATCAACGATCCGATCGGCGCGCTCTTTGCGGTGATCTCCTTCGAAATTATCCTGGTCTATGTCGGGCTGCATGAAGCGGACAACCTGCTCATCCTGCTGCTGAGCGGCTTCGCGCTGGCGGTCGGCGGCGGCTGGCTTGCCGCCAAATTGCTCGTATGGGCCTTCGTCAGGGGCCATGTGCCGGAATATCTCAAGGCGCCGGTGCTGCTGGCCTCGGTCGTCACCATCTATGCGCTCACCAACATGGTGCTCGAGGAATCGGGCCTGCTTACCGTCACCATCATGGGCGTGGTGCTGGCCAACAGCCGTATTGCCTCGCTTGCCGACATGCGTCGCTTCAAGGAAACGATCACGACGCTGCTGGTGTCGGGCGTCTTCATCATCCTGACCGCATCGCTCAGCCTCGAGGATATCCGCTCGCTCGACATGAGCGCCGCACTGTTCGTCGCGGCACTGCTGTTCGTTATCCGTCCGCTGGCGATCATGCTCGCCACGGTGAAATCCGGGGCCACGATGCAGGAACGGATCCTGACCTCCTGGATCGCTCCGCGCGGTGTCGTCGCCGTCGCCATTTCCGGCCTATTCGGAACGCTCCTGGCCGATGCGGGCGTGGAGGATGCCGGCCGCATGGTCGCCTTCAGCTTCGCGGTGGTGGTGACGACCATCGTGCTGCACGGCTTCACGCTCAAGCCGCTGGCCACCTTGCTCAAGCTCAAGAAGGCGAACAAGCCGGGCATTCTCATCGTCGGCGGGTCGCGCTGGTCGACGGCGCTTGCCGCCAAGCTAAAGGAAGCGGACGTGCCGGTGATGCTGGCCGACCAGAACTGGAATCACCTTGCCGAAGCGCGGCTTGGCAATATCCCTGTCTATTTCGGCGAGGTGCTTTCCGAATCCGCCCACCACGCCATCGACCCCAAGCGCTTTTCCTCCCTGGTCGCAGCCAGCGACAATGACGCCTACAACGCGCTGGTCTGCACGGATTTCGGGCCGGAACTGGGGCGCAGCCATGTCTTTCAGATCGGCAGGACCGACGACAAGGCCCGACAGTCGATAAGCTTCACGCTCGGCGGCCGATCCCTGACTAAGGAACCGGCCGGCTTTCTGGATCTGCGCGAAAAGCTGCTCAAGGGCTGGACCTTCCAGCTGACGCGACTGACAGACGAGTTCGGCTGGAAGGCCTATCAGGCGACACGTCCGGAGGGTGCGATCATCCTGTTGTGGATCAAGCCCACCGGGGCGCTGGTGTTTGCCGTATCCGCGGCCAACAGCCCGGGACCGAATGACAGGATCCTGAGCTTCGCCGTGCCCAAGGACGACGTCCGCGCCGAAGCCGCAAGCCAGACCGCACGCAAGGCCGAGGCAACGGCTGCAGCGAAGACGGCGGAAAAGGAACTCGAAAAGTCCGGAAAAACCGGGACGGCGGAAGCCGCAGGGGCAAAGACGAGCGAAGGTACATCGAAGTGAGCGACCACCGATATTTCATCGTCACCGACGAGGCCGGCGCAGGCAGGGCGCTCGAACTTCTGGACGCCGCCTTCGAGGATGACGGTTATCCGGTCGCCACCATGGAAACCGACGAGGAAAACGGAATTTGGGAAGCCTCGATCTATGTCGCCGGCGACCCGGAACCAGATTTTCGGGAGCAGGTTCGCCTTTGCCTCATTCCCCTGTTTCCCGACGCAAAAGTCGAGATAGAGGAATTCGGTGACGTCGACTGGATCGCCCGTTCGCTGGAAGGGCTGAAACCGGTGCGCGCAGGACGCTTCCTGGTTCACGGCGCCCATGACCGCGGCGCGGTCAGGGTTCACGACCTAGCGATCGAACTCGAGGCCGGCCAGGCCTTCGGCACCGGACACCACGGCACCACGGCCGGCTGTCTCGAAATGATCGACAGCGTGATGCGCTCAGCGCCAGGCGGGCCGGCCGGTGCCGGACCGGTGCTGGATCTTGGGGCCGGGTCCGGCGTGCTTGCGATAGCGGCTGCGATGCTCGGCCCGGTCCGGGTTCTGGCCACCGACATCGATCCGGTCGCAACGCGGGTGGCCGAGGCCAATGTCCGCCACAACCGTGTGAGCGCGCAGATCGATTGCCGCACCGCGACCGGTTTTCATTCCACCGCCTTTGGCGACGCCGGCCCCTTCCGGCTGATCATCGCCAATATCCTCGCGCGGCCTCTGATGCGCATGGCGCCCGACATAAGACGCCATATGGCGCCCGGAGGATCCGTGATCCTGTCGGGCATTCTCGAAAGCCAGCGCTGGCAGGTACTGGCTGCCTTCAACGGACAGGGCCTGCGCCATGTCAGAACGCTGTGGCGCAACGGCTGGGTAACGCTTCACCTGAAATAGCGAAAGCGCTGGATGGGGAAGTGTGGCGCACAAAATGAAAACGGCCCCCGAAGGAGCCGTCGAAGCAATTGGCATCATGCCATTCCGGGCCTGCCGCCCGTCAAAAAGATCAGACCTGATCAGAAGAAGTAGGCCTGGGCGCCTTCGCGCTTGAGTTCTTCGCGGGTACGGCCGAGAGCGGCGAGCTGCGAATCATCCATCGCCATCATGGCGCCGTTGATGTAGCGGCGAGCCTGGCGCTCGCGGGCAGAGACGAGACGGTCAAGTGCGGTCTGGAAAAACTTGGTGGACATTTCTGTGTTCCCTTTGGTCGAGTGATTGATCACTCCTCCTGATCCACAAGATACGTCGTTCCGTCGGGATTTGGAGAGCTTATGTTGCAGTGCAGCTATGCATGCAGCGCATGTGCTGCACTGCACCAATGCAATATGCCCATCCATTGCACAAAATTTGCGCCAGCCTGCGGATTGGGCAGGCATCGCAATTCCAACACGGCATCTCCCAAAAGTCGCGGGTCTTGGTATAAGGAGCCGAAAACATTCAACCATGACCGCGCGGATCTTTGACATGCTGCAATCCTTCGACGTCCTCTCTTCCCCGGAACAAGCCGCCGGCCGCGTTGCAAGCCTGCGCGCCCGCTTCGACGAGTGGGGTGTCGACGCCATCGCCGTTCCCCGGTCTGACGAGTACCTGGGCGAATATGTGCCCGACTGCGCCGAAAGGCTGGCCTGGCTGACGGGCTTCACGGGGTCGGCCGGTCTCGTCCTGGTGCTCAGGGACAGTGCGCAGCTCTTCGTCGACGGCCGCTACACCGCACAGGCGCGCGCGCAAACCGACGCCTTGGTCTTCGGGTATCAGGACATGGTCGCGACCCCGCTTTCGGCCTGGCTGGAAACCCGGGCGCCGGAAGGCCTGCGTGTCGGCATCGACCCGTGGACATGGCCGACGGCGTCCGTGCGCCGTATGGAAACCGCGCTTGCAAGGACCGGCGGGGCTCTCGTGATGCTTGAGCACAACCCGGTTGACGCGGTGTGGGAAGACAGGCCGCATCCTCCGCTTGGCGCGGTAACGATCCAGCCGCTGGACTATGCCGGCGAGCGCGCACGTGACAAGCTGGAAACAATGGCCTGCGCCGCAAGCGATGCAGATGTCAGCGCCATTGTCCTCGCCGACCCGTCCTCTGTCGCCTGGACGTTCAACATTCGCGGCCAGGACCTGCCCTCGATCCCGCATCCGCTGTCGCGCGCCATCATTCCCGCGAAAGGCCGGCCGCAGGTGTTCATCGACAAGCGCAAGACAGGGATCGAGGCCGAAGCCTACCTGACCCAGCTCGCCGATCTGAGGCCGCCATCCGAGTTCGACGATGCACTCAGGGCCCTGGGAGCCTCCGGAACCACCGTGATGGTCGATCCCGACGCTGCCTCCCATGCGATCCCGATGCTGGTATCGGAGGCCGGCGGCACGGTGAAACAGGCCCAGGATCCGGCCCGGCTGCCGCGCGCGATCAAGAACCCGGCGGAAATCGCCGCGAGCGCCTCTACCCATCGCCAGGACGGCGCGGCGATGGTCCGATTTCTGGCATGGCTCGACGCCCAGGGACCCGGCAGCGTCGACGAGATAAGCGCCGCGCAGAATCTCGAAGAATGCCGCCGGCAGATGGGTGAAGCCCTCCAGATGCCGCTCAGGGCGCTTTCATTCGACACGATTTCCGGCAGCGGTCCCAATGCGGCGATCATTCATTACAGGGTCAACACCCAGACCAACCGCCGCCTTCAGCCGGGCGAAATGCTGCTGGTCGATTCAGGCGGTCAGTATGTCGCCGGCACCACCGATATCACCCGCACGATCGCCTGTGGCGAAGTGCCCGACGAGCAGAAGCGCTTCTTTACCCTGGTGCTCAAGGGCATGATCGCGATCAGCGAGCTTCGGTTCCCGGAAGGCACCCGCGGCATGGACATCGATCCTTTCGCACGACTGGCGCTGTGGAAGGCCGGAGCCGATTTCGCCCATGGCACCGGGCATGGGGTGGGCAGCTACCTCTCCGTTCACGAGGGACCGCAATCGATCTCCAGGCGCGGCATGCAGGAACTTCTCCCCGGCATGATCCTGTCCAACGAACCGGGCTACTATCGCGACGGCGCCTTTGGCATCCGCATCGAGAACCTGGTCACCGTACACGAACCGCGCGACATAGAAGGCGGCGACAAGCCGATGCTCGGATTCGAGACGCTGACGCTTTGCCCCATCGACAAGCGTCTTGTGCTTGCTGAGATGCTGAGCTCCGCCGAACGCGACTGGCTCAATGCCTACCATGCCCGGGTTCGCAGCGAACTTGCGCCGCTTCTTCAGGATGACACGGCAGTGAATTGGCTCGAGAAAGCCACCTCAGAGCTTTGAAAGGAGCTTCAGGGAAGTTGCTCAATTGGCCCCGGCACGAACCTCTTCGGTTCCCTCACCATGCCAGACCGACGGTTTATCGGCCGCAGGCTGCTCCTGGCCGGCACTGAACACCAGGTGATAAACAAAGGAGTCATTCTCGATTTCTCGTCTGGCCATCCCCGCAAGCTGGCGCGGAATGATGGTGGACAGGAGCATGCTGCCGTAGCCGGTCCCTTCGGAGCTCTGCTCGGACAAGAGGTTGGTTTCCCGCCACTGGAATTCAATCTGACCACCCGGCAAATCGCCCCATGAAATGTCCACACGGCCCTCGGCGTTGCCGATCGCCCCGTATTTCATGGAGTTCGTCCCAAGTTCATGGATCGCCATCGATATGGCCTTCGCCTGCAGGGTCGACAGGTGCACCGCTGTGCCCTCACATGAGATGCGCTCTCGCACGTCTTCGGGGAACACAGCCAGCTGGTGCTCTATGATGCCGCCGAACTCTGCTGCCCCCATTGTTCCTCCGAGAAGACTTCTGTTGACATCGACCATGGCGGTGACCCGTTCCTGAAACCGCGGCAGAAACTCATCGACGGTTTCGGAGGTTCGCGCAGTCTGGCGGGCAACTGCCGTCACGATCGAAAACAGGTTGCCGATGCGATGCTGCTGTTCGGCCATGACCGAATTCTGCAACTCGCGCATCCTGACTTTGTCGGTGACGTTCTCGCTGTACTGGACGAAATACTTGATCTCGCCACTGCTGTTTGGAACGGGCACGTGCCGGGCGGTCCAGAACTGCTCGGCCTCAACACCATCCCGCGACAGCCGGAAGGGAACCTCGTTAAAATCCGCTTCGTTGCCCGCCAGAACATCCCGGAAAACAGCGGTCATCGCATCGACACGTTCCTCGGTTTCCGGGAAGACATCGAACACGTAGCGATGCATGACTTCTTCGCGGCTCTTGCCAACCATCTCGAGATAAGCGGGATTGACCGCCACGTATTCGAGGTCGGCATTCAACACCATTGTCGGAGTGGGCGAACGGTCGAATATGAGGGCAAAATCAAGGCTCATCGTAAAATCCTCAGTCTGAAGCCAAAAACACTGACGGAGACACTAAGGACGGACCGCTGACAACAGTATTCGCTCGGAGTCCGGGATTGTCAAACCCACGATCTCGGCACTATTCCGAAAACGACGGCTTTGTGCCTCAAAGCCCGGAAGCCCGCAAAACCACGATAAGGGCCCAGCCGACGGCAAACATCGCCATGAGCGGAATCCGGAACCCGAGCACGAGGCAGACGGCCAGGGTCAACGCCTCGGCAGTTCCGTTGAAAACCGCCGCCGGAGCCACGAGCGTGGCCAGAACCGCCGCCGGCACCGCATTCAATGCCGCATCGACGCGCGGCGGAATCCGGTTGAACCGCGAGAGCAGGAGATACCCCCCGCAGCGGGTAAGGTAGGTCACCAGCGCCGAGGCCAGGATGATCCAGACATTGACCGGGACGGCGCTCATAGCGGCAAGCTCTCTGTCTCTTCCGCCGCGGGCTCGGCAGTCACCGGCATGACAACGGCCACGGCGATACCGGCAAGCGCACCGAGGCTGACATGCCAGGGGGAGCCCACCAGATAATATGCCGCAACCGATCCGACGCTTGCAGCCAGCACGACGGGCAGCCAGTTGGCGCGTCCGCGAAAGCCGAGCACAAGGCCGAGAAAGTAGATCGCCAACAGAAAGTCCAGCCCGTAAATCTCCGGATTGGCAATCATGCTGCCGAACAGCGCGCCGAGCCAGGCTTCCAGCACCCACAGCACGTAGACCGGCAAGGCCATACCCATGAACCAGGCCATCGTCAGGGAAGCGCCTTTTTCAGATCGCGCCTCTGCGGCAGCAAACTGCGGGTCGGTCAGGAAGAAGAACGCAAGAGCCTTCCGCCAGCCGGGGATCAGCCCCATCTTGCGGCCCAGCGCGGCCGAGTAGAGCACATGACGGAAATTGACGGCGAACACAGAAAACACGACCAGCCATGGCGCCACCTCGGAACCGAACAGTTCGATGCCGACCATCTGGCTGGCGCCTGCAAAGACGGTGGCGCTCATCAGCGCGGCTTCGCCGACGGTCAGGCCATTGTCGACGGCAAGCGCGCCAAACAGGAGGCCGAACGGCGCGGCTGCAGCGACGATCGGAAGGCTATCGCGAACGCCTCGGCGGAATTCATTGTCGGAAAGGGACATCTCGGCTCCAAACTGAGGCCAAGGGGTAGGTCAGCGATACTGACCTGTCAATTGAATAGGACTTAGCCGATGCATCAAGTCTGTTGATGCACTGAAGTAGCGAGGGTGCGAACGGCTACACGCGCAGAGCCGTCCGCGTCGGCGCGCGAAGCGGGTCCGCAGATCCCGGTTTCAGCCTCAGGCCGAGCGCACGTGCCGTTCGTTCGGGGCTGGTGCGGAATTCTCCGGTGTGTTGGTCGATGGCATCGCAACCAACGGCGAGGCGAACGAACCTGTCACGCCCTTTTCCATGACCAGCGTCCCCTTCTCGACCAGCTTTGCAATCGGAATTGGCCGTCCGAGCAGATAGCCCTGTGCTTCGTCACAGCCCTCGATTCCAAGCAATGAAAGCTGGCCCTGGGTTTCGATACCCTCTGCCAGGACAGGGATCTCAAGGCTCTTGCCCAGCGCCAGGACGGCGCGGATGATCGACTTGGCCTGCAGACTGTCCTCGGCCTCGATGATGAAGGACCGGTCGAGCTTGATCTTGTCGAACGGGAATGCGCGCAGCATTTCCAGCGACGAGTAGCCAGTCCCGAAATCGTCGAGCGCGATATTGACGCCGAGGGCCTTGATCTGTCGCAGGACATTGAGGGAGCGTTCCTTGTCCTGAAAGATCGCAGACTCCGTCAGTTCCAGTTCCAGGCGGTTCGCGGGCAGACCGGTCGACATCAGGACCTCGAGAATCAGCTTGGCGAGATCTCCGTGAACGAACTGGACCGGAGAGAGGTTCACCGCCACCTTGTAGGGCGGCGTCCATGCGGCCGCATCCGCGCAGGCACGGCGCAACACCCATTCGCCCAATTGCAGGATCAGTCCGTTCTCCTCCGCAAGGGGGATGAAATCAGACGGCGCGATGAAACCGTGTTCGGGATGATTCCAGCGCAGCAGGGCCTCAAAACCGCGAATTTCGCTGGTCGTGACCGAGGTCTGAACCTGGTAGTGAACGTCAAGCTCGTCGTTGGCGATCGCAGTCCTGAGATCGGCAGCCAGGCTGCGACGGGCCCGAACCGTGTCATCCATGGACTGGCAATAATAGCAGATGTGATGCGTCAGGTCGGCCTTGGCCCGGTACATGGCAAGATCGGCATTGCTGATCAGGGTTTCGCGCGAAGTGGCATTGTCGGGATAAAGCGCCACGCCCATGCTCGCGCCGACTGCGACATGATGTGAGCTGTCCTCGATCGGCGCAGTGAGGACGTCAGTCAACCGCTTCAGAAACCCCTCCAGCGACGGCTGGTCGACATAGCGCTGAATCGCGGCAAACTCGTCGCCGCCGGTCCGGGCGACAAATTCACCTTCCTGCAGAACCGACGCCATGCGGTCGGCCAGAACCTTGAGCACGCGGTCTCCCGCGGCATGACCGCGAATGTCGTTGACCTCCTTGAAACGGTTGAGGTCGATGCCGATCAAGGCAACCTTGCCCCTGGTCTCGGCACTCAGGTCAAGTTCGTGATCGAGCCTGTCGATGAAGCTCACCCGGTTCGGCAATCCGGTCAGGCCGTCGTTGAGCGCCATGTGGCGCAGCCGGTCCAGCGCATCGGTGCGCACCTTGTCGTCGATAATGTAGCTCGCGAGGCCAGCGCCGACGATGACCATTGCAACGGCCGCCACGGAGAGCGCCAGTGCCTGCATGGCAGAAGGATTGGAGAACGAATTGTCCACAAGCAGGGGCGTGACCTGGAACGCGGTCATGCCGGTGAAATGCAGCGTGACGATGCCGAGCAGCAACGCGGCCGAGGCCGCGATCCTGTAGTGGCGAACCGGCTTGGAAGTGGCGATGTAGAGGGCTGCAGCCGACAGAACCACCACCAGCACCAGCGACGCTGCGAGATAACCCCGGTCCCAGCTGACGATGCCCTGTACCCGGTAGGCAGCCATGCCTGTGTAGTGCATCACCGTGATGGCGAGGCCCGTCACCGCGCCGCCGACGACGGAAGCAAAGCGCGAGAAACCGCTGGCGGCGATCACAAAACCCGCACCTGCCCCGACGATCGCGATCAGCAGCGAGAAGATCGTCAGCATCGGATCGAACGCCACCGGCGCTCCAGGTTCAAACGCCAGCATGGCGATGAAGTGCGTGCACCAGATGGCTGCGCCGGCCGCAACCGCGCTCAGAAAATGCCATCCTGCCCGCTGAAGCCCGGATGTCCGGGAAGCGCGATCATAAAGACAGACAACGGCCCATGAGCCGGCGGCACAAACGAATGCTGCCACGAGGACCAGCCAGATATTGTGCATGTCCGTGATGCAATTCAGTACAGTAATCATTGAGGTCCATCGTGGGGGGCGTTCAAGGAAGGAGAGTCTCAGGCGCGGACCATTGCACCTTACGCGTTAAGCCCGGTTTGAACTGCGACTGCGATATCTCGCAGCCAGAGCTTAACGAATTGCACTCTAAAGCGTTGTTTTCCGTTAGATTCCATTCAGGGTTGGTTCAGTCCGCCGCATTCGGGCAAGAATGCCAGAGCATTCGCTCCATTATCACGACATTCAGAAAAACCGCTCCGGTCTGCCTGCTACGTCAAGCCAAAGCCGGTTGAGTCTTCGGACTGCGTCAGGCGGCGTTTCGGGCCATATAAACCGTCTGGGTGAACGGCCGGTCCTGAAGTGGGTTGTGGAAGGTCACCGGCTTGGCCCAGGCTTCGGCAAAGACGCCCGCCAGCCGATCGGTGAAAGAGGTGTCCTCGCGGTCATCGGACCATAGCCCGAAAACTCCGCCGGGCCTGAGATGCGTTGCGAGGTGCGTGAGCCCCTCCGGCTGGTAGAAGCTCGTGCTGCGCGCATCGAGCAACGCATCCGGGGAGTGATCGATGTCGAGCAGGATCGCGTCAAACTGCCGTCCCGGCGCGTCCGCATCAAAGCCGGCCGCGCTGCGCGCCATGGCGAAGAAATCGCCCTGCACCAGCCGGCAGCGCCGGTCTCCGGTCAATTCGGGGCCGAGCGGCAAAAGTCCGCTTTCATGCCAGTCGATCACCGCTTCGAGATACTCGACAACTCTCAGGGAACGGCAGCACGCACTGCCGAGAACCGCCTTTGCGGTATAGCCGAGCCCGAGGCCGCCAACGACAACGTCGAGATTCTCGCCGTCGCAGGCCGCAAGCCCGAGATCGGCAAGCGCGATTTCGGACGCCGTGAAGAGATCGGACATCAGATGCTCGTCACCAAGCTTGATCTCGAGCACGTCGACACCCAGGCGCAGTTCATGACGGCGCCTCAGGCTGATCGCGCCGATGGGCGTCGGACGGTAGTCGAGTTCTTCGAAAAATCTGCTCATGAGAGCCTTATCGGCGGTTTGGCCCAGGCGCACAAGGTGAATGAAAAAAGCGCTGATGGAGCAATCAGCCTTGTGCAAAGGCATAATACGGGATCAATACGATCAAAATCAGCGAAAACCCGTTGAAACGCGCCCCTGATCCTTGACGCGTTGCCCGCATGCGTCCATCCACGCCCCGACGCGTGTCACAAAACTGTCACACAGGCCGGTGCAACGGCGCACGAACCGACGGGACCCCGCAAACGATGCCCGATACATACCGCAAGCCGACACTCGACAAGGATCTCGAGAAGCTCTCGACGATGGAAGAGGCCACGGGCCTTGTCAGCCGCCGTTTCGTAACCCCCGGCCTTGCCCTGGTGTTCATCTTCCTGTGTGCGGTGATCGCGGCCGTATTCGTCACCGGCCAGCCGGGCGCGGTAGTCATCATCGCAGCGGCGGTGATCGGGGCCTATATGGCGCTCAATATCGGCGCCAACGACGTGGCCAACAATGTCGGTCCCGCCGTCGGCTCGCAGGCGATGACGCTGGGCGTGGCGCTGGCGATCGCGGCCGTGTTCGAAAGCGCGGGCGCGCTGATTGCCGGCGGCGATGTCGTCAACACGATATCCAAGGGCATCATCGATCCGGTGGCGGTGTCCGACCCGGCGGTGTTCACCGCGGCCATGATGGCGGCACTGGTCTCTGCCGCCATGTGGATCCACCTCGCAACCTTTCTGAGCGCACCGGTCTCGACCACGCATTCGATTGTCGGCGGAGTGATGGGCGCAGGCATCGCAGCCGCCGGGGTCGATGCGGTCAACTGGCCGACCATGGGTTCCATCGCTGCAAGCTGGGTGATCTCGCCCTTTCTCGGCGGCCTCATAGCGGCAGGCTTCCTCGCCTTCATCAAAACCGCGATCATCTACCAGGACGACAAGATTGCAGCCGCGCGGCGCTGGGTGCCGGTGCTGATCGCCATAATGACCGGCGCCTTCGCCGCCTATCTCTCGATCAAGGGCCTGAAGGCGCTGGTTTCAATCTCCATCGGAATGGCGCTTGCCATCGGGGTGATTGCGGCGCTCATCGGGTGGCTTGTCTCGCGGCCGCTGATCGCTCGGCAGTCGGAGGGCCTCGAGAACCGCAACCAGTCGCTCAGAAAGCTGTTCGGCATACCGCTGATCTGCTCGGCGGCGCTGCTCTCCTTCGCACATGGCGCAAATGATGTAGCCAATGCCGTCGGCCCGCTGGCGGCAGTCGTTCATACCGCCGAATTCGGCGAGGTTGCCCCAAAGGTGGTCATCCCGCTGTGGGTAATGGCTGTCGGTGCGGCGGGAATTTCGGTCGGATTGCTGCTGTTCGGCCCGAAGCTGATCCGGATGGTCGGCAATCAGATCACCAAGCTCAACCCGATGCGCGCCTATTGTGTGGCACTTTCGGCAGCGATCACCGTGATCGTGGCATCATGGCTCGGCCTTCCGGTGAGTTCGACCCATATCGCCGTTGGCGCGGTCTTCGGAGTGGGCTTTTTCCGCGAATGGTACACGGAGAACTCGTCGCGCCGCGCAGACTATGTCGCCCGCCATCGAGGCAGCGCGCAAACCGAGACGGATACGCGCTCGCGCAAAACCGACCAGCGCCGGCGCAAGCTTGTCCGCCGTTCCCACTTCCTGCAGATCGTCGCCGCCTGGGTCATCACCGTGCCGGCCGCCGCAGTGCTGTCCGGGGTCTTGTTCGTGGTGCTGCGCGCCACGCTGAGCTGACCCGCCGGCCCTGACCGGCGTTGACAGCCGGATACGGACTACATGCGAGACAGCGCCTGTTTGATCTTGGCGCGCCAAGCCCTAAATGAGAGAAGGTCATAACGGCTGAGGCCAAACCTGAGCCTCGATACACCGAGGGGTTTTCGCGGGCACAGCGGGCGTCCTCACCCAACGAGAAGGACGACGGCAATGACCACCGAGAAAACAACCACCGAAGCACGGCAGGGAACGACCACCAACGGGACCGCACGCCGGGTCCTGTTCATTTCGCTGGCACTCGCAGTCATCTGCCTTGGCCTGGCCCTCTATTTCTTCGGCTGACAAGACGCCGTACGTGGCGCGCATTCTGTCGGATGCGCGCCGCTTCAGACTGTTGAATGATGTGCGCGGCACCAAACAAGGCGCGCCACGAGCCTGAACCGTCAGCATCGCGGAAATGGCGAGGAGCATGACGCCACGGCCTCAATAGGGCGCGCCCCTACCCCTCATCCTCCCGGCGTCACGCCGACGAGTTCGAACCAGCCGTCCTCGTCCATGGTGCGCACGCCAAGCTCCTGCGCTTTCGTGAGCTTGGATCCGGCGCCGGGCCCGGCCACCAGGATGTCGGTCTTCTTCGAGACGGAGCCCGCGACTTTCGCGCCAAGCCGCTCGGCCATTGCCTTGGCCTCGTCGCGCGTCATCTTTTCAAGCGAACCGGTGAAAACCACCGTCAGGCCGGCGACGGGAGAATCCTGCGCCGGTTTTTCGGCTTCCAGGATCGTCAGCTCCGATGTCAGCCGGTCAACCATGTCGACATTGTGCGGTTCGCCGAAGAAACGCCCGACCGCTTCCACGACAGCCGGGCCGATATCGTCGAGCGCATCCATTTCCTCCATGGCGGCCTTGTCGCCACCGGCAATCGCCATTGCCGCCTCATGCACCGACGCCCAGTCGCCATAGGCGCGGGCCAGCGTCTTGGCGGTCTGCTCGCCGACATGGCGGATACCGAGTGCGAAGATCAGCCGGTCGAGCGCAATTTCACGCCGTGCCTCGATGGCGTCGAAGAGCTTCTGGGCCGAGGTCTCGCCATACCCGTCCCGGTTCTTCAGCCTCTGCAGGCCATTGGCTTCGTCGCGCGCCTTCAGCGTGAAGATGTCCGCGGGTTGACGGATCGGGAGGCTTTTGTCGTCATAGAAATACTCGATCTGCTTTTCGCCGAGCCCGTCGATGTCGAACGCCTTGCGCGAGACGAAATGCTTGAGATGTTCCTTGCGCTGGAACGGGCAGGCAAACTCGCCCGAGCAGCGCCGGATGACGCCTTCGACACCGCCGGCGGTTTCCTCCCGAACCACCGGCGTCTTCAGATCGCAGGGACAGGTCGCGGGAAACTCGAACTCCACCGCATCGTCGGGCGAGGACACCACGCCCAGCACTTGCGGAATGACGTCACCGGCGCGCTGGATCTGGACCATGTCGCCGATCTTCACCCCGAGGCGTTCGATCTCGCCGGCATTGTGCAGGGTCGCGTTGGTGACGACCACGCCGCCGACCGTGATCGGTTCGAGCCGGGCCACCGGCGTGAGCGCACCGGTACGGCCAACCTGGATGTCGATGGCGGTGAGCCGG
Source organism: Hoeflea sp. (assembly GCA_965230055.1). Lineage (GTDB taxonomy): Bacteria > Pseudomonadota > Alphaproteobacteria > Rhizobiales > Rhizobiaceae > Hoeflea. Next base: position 504,193 of record OZ245939.1, read on the forward strand.
GTCGCGGCTTTTTCGGCGGGAAACTTGTGCGCGATCGCCCAGCGCGGACTGCGCGAGCGGAACCCGAGACGGCCCTGGAGGTCGAGACGGTCCACCTTGTAGACGACGCCGTCGATGTCATAGGAAAGGTCGCCGCGCGCGAGCCCGATGCCGTTGTAGTGGTCGATCATCGCCTCGATGCTTTCAAGGCGTTTTGTCAGCGGGTTGACCGGAAACCCCCAGCTCGAAAGCACTTCGATCATGCCGTGCTGGGTATCCGCCGGCATGTCCGACATCTCGCCCCAGGCATAGGCAAAGAAGCGAAGCTTGCGGCTTGCCGTAACCGAGGCGTCGAGCTGCCTCAGCGACCCGGCGGCGGTGTTGCGCGGGTTGACGTAGGTCTGCTTGCCTTCGGCCGCCATGCGTTCGTTGAGCGCAAGGAAATCCTCCTTCGCCATATAGACTTCGCCGCGCACCTCCACCACCGAAGGCGCACCTTCAGGCAAGGTGTTGGGGATCTCGGAAATGGTTTTGACATTGGCCGTGACGTTCTCGCCGGTGGTCCCGTCGCCACGGGTCGCAGCCGAGACCAGCTTGCCGTCCTCGTAGCGGATCGACATCGACAGACCGTCGATCTTCGGCTCGGCGGTAAACGCGATCGACTGGTCGGGCAGCTTTCCGAGAAACCGGTAGACCGAATGGACGAAATCGCGCACGTCGTCGTCGGAAAAAGCGTTGTCGAGCGACAGCATCGCCACCTTGTGGGTGATCTTCGAGAACCCCTCGGCAACCGGCGCGCCGACCTTGAGTGAGGGCGAATCGGCAAGCCGTAGATGCGGAAACGCTTCCTCGATCGCGAGGTTGCGGCGCTTGAGCGCGTCATATTCGGCATCCGCGATGACGGGCGCGTCCTTGCCGTGGTAGGCCTCGTCGTGGCGGGCGATTTCCGTGGCCAGCCGTTCGAGTTCGGCCTTCGCCTCGGCCTCGCTCAACCTGTCCACGGGCTTGGTCTCATTTGTCATCGATGCCACTCCGGAATTGCACACCGGTTTTAGAGCAAATGGCGTGAAAAAAAAGACGGGCCTTCCGTCGCAACGCTCTCCGGCAGGAACACCGGCATCAACGCACGGTTAAACAACCTGTGGCAGGATGTGTCTCGTCAGGCCGAGGGCCCCCGCGGCCCCGATGAGGAACCGATCCATGACTGTCGGCGCGTTTGTATCTGCCGTCTCAAGACCGTCCGCCGAGAACGGGCCATCCACAACATCGGCTATGAAACCCGTTCGCGATTCGTCCGATCCGCTGAGCGTGCTCGAAAATTTCGTCGAATCAGGCAACGCAAGCCGCAAGGCCTTTGCCCGGGAACGGCTCGAGCACCTCAAGGAACAGATGAACACCCTGATGCTCTTCGATCTCGCGCCCGGCTTCCTTGTCACTCATACCGCGCGCATGACACGCGAACTGGAAGCGGCGGCGACCGATTTTGCAACCGCCACCAGGGCGCTTGCCGATCATGAGAATAACCCCACTGCGGACGCCCGGGCCGAGGCGTCATCCCGGCCTGCCGAAGCCACGTCGCAAGACGGATCCGGATTGCCGCCCGCCTATCTCCAGATCCTGGAGGGTGACGAGGCACCGGGCGGCGCAGTCACCGCAGCGACCGGACTGCTGTCGGCTGACGACGCCGAGACCGCGGGCGGATTTGCGAGTGTTGCGCGGCACCTCCGTTTCGTCATCGACCTTGCGACAGGCGACTTCGATCCGAATGGGCCTCAGAGCCTGACCGCGGACGCTGCCCGGAATTCCGCATCCCGGGTGATCGACGCGATGGCACGACTCAAGGGCCCGGCCGGAACCGGTTCCATCTACGTTTAGATTTGCGGATTTAGCTTCGACGCACGGCAGCGGCGCACCCAACTGAGCCGGGATCGCTATCCCGCGCCCTCAAGCAGCCGCGCGGCGGCGGCCCTCGCCTCGGCGGTCACGTGTTCGCCGGCCAGCATCCGCGCGATTTCCTCGCGCCGGTCTTCGGCATTCATGGTGTTGACCCGCGTTGAAACCATCGCGCTGCCCTCCCCGGAAGGCCCCTTGGCGATCAGCAGATGCGTTGCTGCCCGTGCCGCGACCTGCGGCGCATGAGTGACCGATAGCACCTGGACATTCTCCGACAGCCGCTTGAGCCGCTTGCCGATCGCATCGGCGACCGCGCCGCCGACGCCTGTATCGATTTCATCGAACACCAGTGTCGGCGCCGAGCCGCGATCGGCGAGCGCCACCTTGAGCGCCAGCAGGAAACGCGACAGCTCCCCTCCCGACGCCACCTTCATGATGGGCCCCGGACGGGACCCGGGGTTGGTGCGCACATGAAACGCGACCTGGTCGATCCCGGTTGAACCGGCGTGGCCGGGGTCGCTGGCAATCTCGACGAGGAACTCCGCACGCTCGAGCTTGAGCGCCGGCAGTTCCGCCATGACGGCATCGGCCAGTGCCGAACCGGTGGCATGACGGCGTTCCGACAAGGAACGCGCGGCATACAGGAATTCGGCCTCACTCTCGCTGACGCGGGCTTCCAGCGCAGCCAGGCGTTCCTCGCCCGCATCGAGATCGGCGAGATCGGCAACCATTTGCGCCGCCAGTTCGGGAAGCGATTCGACGGGAACATTGTATTTTCTTGCGGCACCCCGAAGCGCGAACAGCCGCTCCTCGGTTTCCTCAAGTTCGCGCGGGTTGAAATCGGCGGCACGCAGCGCCGCTTCCACCGCCGTCTGAGCGTCAGCCAGCGCGTTGAGCGCCACATCCAGCGCGGCCACCGTGTCGTTGAGAAGTTCCGGTGCCTGTTCCGCCTTGCGTTCGAGCCTGCGCAAAAGGCCGCTGATCACCGGCACGGGGGAAGCCTGGCCGCTGAGCACCTCGTCGGCCTCGCTGATGTCGCTGGCCATTTTCTCGGCCTTCATCATCGCAGAACGGCGCTCGGCCAGTTCCTCCTCCTCTCCCTCGACGGGACTGAGCTTTTCCAGTTCCTCCACCGAGGAGCGAAGCCAGTCTGCCTCGCGCCGCGCGTTTTCCACCTTGGTGCGGTGTGCGGCAAGCGCCGAGCGGGCCGCGCGCCAGGCGTCGTACAGGGTGCCAACCTCGACAGCACGCTCACTCAAGCCGCCGAACGCATCGAGCAGTGACCGGTGCGCATCCGTGTCGACAAGAGCCCGATCGTCATGCTGACCGTGAATTTCGACCAGGTGAAGCCCGGCCTGACGCATCAGCGCCACGCTTGCGGGCTGATCGTTGATGAAAACGCGCGTGCGGCCGTCACCCGACTGAACCCGCCGGAACACAAGGTCGCCGTCGTCGTCGATGCCGTTATCCCGCAGCAGTTTACGGGTGGGATGATCGGCTCCGACATCGAAGACGGCCGTAACCTGGCCCTTGTCCGCGCCATGGCGAACCAGGCCGCCATCACCGCGGCCGCCAAGCGCCAGCGAAAGACTGTCGAGCAGGATGGACTTGCCGGCGCCGGTCTCACCGGTCAACACCGACAATCCGGCATCAAATTCGAGATCAAGCCTCTCGATCAGGACAATATCGCGGATCGACAGCTGGATAAGCATCGCGCCCTGCTTCAGGCGCCGACGAGGCGGGCCCCGGCGCGCGAAATCCACGAGCCCTTGTTCTCCCGCGGCTCAAGTCCGCCGGTCCGCAAGAGATTGTAGGAATCCGCATACCACTGGCTGTCGGGGAAATTGTGCCCCAGAACGGCGGCAGCCGTCTGTGCCTCGCTTTGAAGGCCCATGGCGTAGTAGGTCTCCACAAGGCGGGCCAGCGCCTCTTCGACCTGACGGGTATTCGGATACTGTTCGACCACGCCGCGGAACCTGTTGGCGGCAGCCACATATTCCTTGCGTTCGAGATAGTAGCGACCGACCTGCATTTCCTTGCCGGCGAGCTGGTCGCGCGCATAGCGCAGCTTGGCCTGGCTGTCGGCGACATATTCGGAATCCGGATAGCGCTCGATAACCTCGTTGAAGGCTGCGATTGCCCGCGCCGAGGTCCGCTGGTCGCGGGTCACCTCGGGGATCTGCCGGTAGTAACCAAGCCCGACGATGTACTGCGCGTAGGCTGCATCCTCATCATTCGGATACAGGCTCAAATACCGGTTGGCGGTGCTGATGGCGTCGGTGTACTGGCCTTGCCGGTAGAGCGTGAAGGCGCTCATCACCAGGGATTTGCGCGCGAACTCGGAATAGGGATGCTGCTTGTCCACCGCCTCGAACTTGCGCGCGGCCTCTCCCAGTTGCCCGGCCTGGAGATTGGCAAGGCCCTGGTTGTAAAGCACGTCGGCCGGCTCGATCGTCTGCGCATAGGCGGTAATATCGATGTCGGGATCGGATTGGCAGCCGCTGACAAAAGACGCGACGCCGGTCAGTCCGGCGACAATGAGCGCAACTCTTGCCACGCGCCCGCGCCTATCCATGACCGATGTAATCATCCTGCAAAACCTCTCAACAGCCGCGAATGCTCCCATCCGCGGTACCAGACCCGCGTTTCTATCCGGAATTGCCCGAACTTCGCAACGTCATGACGACGCTTTGCTGCAATTTTGTGGCAGATGTCTTTAAATTAAAGGCGTTAAGCCTAACGTGCCCGGATTTTCCGAAACCGGCTTTCCCGGGCTAGAAGCCGGGAAACCTGCCGTTCAGAGTGCCCAAGGGGCAAAGGCGGCAGCATTCACCGCAACCAGTTCGCCATGACGAACCGTATCCCGGCGCGCCGGTGCCTCGACGACCTCGTAGGCCGAAGTATCGGCGAGAAGCGCACGCAGGGCCAGCGCATTGAGCTTGTGCCCGCCGCGATAGCTGCGATAGCACCCGATGAACTGGGCGCCGGCGAGAGCCAGGTCGCCCACGGCATCAAGCGTCTTGTGACGAACGAACTCGTCGCGGAAGCGAAGACCCTCGACATTTATGACCTTGTCGTCATCGCCGATCACCACCGAGTTCTCAAGAGACGAACCAAGCGCGTGGCCGGAGGCCCAAAGCCGCTCGACGTCGCGCATGAAACCGAAGGTACGGGCGCGGGCGAGTTCGCGACGGAAACTGTCGGCGGTGACTTCGCCCTTCCAGCTCTGGCGGCCGATAAGCGGAGTGTCGAAATCGATGTCGACTTCGAACCGGGTGCCGTTGTGCGGGATAAATTCCGCCCAGGAACCGCCCATTTCGATACGAACCGGCTTGATGACGCGGATGTAGCGGCGCTTGACCGCATGATTGACAAGGCCGGCATTGTCGATGGCTTCAATGAAGACCGCGGCGCTGCCGTCCATGATCGGCACTTCGCTGCCGTCGATGTCGATGCTGATATTGTCGACGCCCAGCGCGTAGAGTGCGGCCATCAGGTGTTCGACGGTCGCCACCGAACGGTCGGGCGCCGTGCCGAGAAGCGTACAAAGATCGGTGGATCCGACCTGGGAGGACACTGCGCGGACGCTAATCACGTCGCCGCAAGGCAGGTAGCGGTTAAAGACGATACCGGTGTCCGGATCTGCCGGATGGAATGTGATGGAGACGTTCTCGCCCGAGTGAACCCCAACGCCGGACAATGAAATAGACCCCGCAATCGTGGTCTGAAGCCCTACTACATCACTGCTCATCAGATCCGCCGTTTCCCGCTTGCTTGCCGAAGCCCCCCTGAAGGCCTTGGCTGTCCCCAGTCTGGTGAAGCGAGCCCTCGCGTTCATTCGCGTGGTTGTCCGCCCCTGTCCCATTTACGGTCTGCAAGATACGGTGGTGATCCGGAGTTTCCAAATCACGCTTTTTTTCGTTCTGTTACGAAGCAGCAACATCCTGGTAACCCTAATACCCCTTGATTAACAGAACCTTAACGAAAGCGGTCCGGCAGCACCATCGCTGCCGGACCGCCAATGTTACAATCTGCAACAGCCGGGTTACTTTGCCTGGCGGCGCAGGAAGGCGGGAATCTCCAACTGGTCGTCTTCATGAGTCGAGCGCGCCTGGGGCGTGACACGGCCCTGATCGTCGAGCTGCCCGCGACGCGGCGCATAAATGCTGGCCTCGGGGGTCAGCGGACGGCGCTGCGGCTGCGGCGTCGAAGCGGCGGCGAGAGAGGCTTCCTCCTCCTCGCGGCGACCGAGCGAACTCGACAGGCGCTTGAGCAGTCCCATCGGGCCGCGTTCGTCGCTCTGGGCCTGCGGCGCACCGCGCTGTTCCATCTCGGCCTTGACGACCGGCGGGAAGTCCTCGATGCGGGGCATCCGTGCGGACGGCTCGGCATCGCGCGGCGCAGGCGCCGGAGCAGGTGCGGCCACTGCCTGCTGGGGAGCCGGACGGCTCATCGGAGCCTGCGGCGGCGTCATCGCGGTGCGCTGCGGCTGGGCCGCTGTTTCCGGAGTTCCCGCAAACAGCCGGCTCTGCGGCTGGAAGTCCGGCTGGGCAGAGGCTGCCGGTGCGGCAGCCTGCGTCTTGGCCGCAAGGTCGATCTCGCTGGCGATATCGAGTTCGCGCTCAAGCTCGGCCTCGGCCGAAACGATGGCTTCGCTCACCGGATCCTTCGCAGCGTTTGCGGCCGGAGCGGCAGCTGCTGCAGGGGCCTGGGCCGCCGGTTGCGCGGCAGCTGGGCGCGAGGCCTGCGGCGTCTGCGAAGTGGTGGCAGGGCGCGAGGCCGGACGTTGCGCCGACATTGCCGGACGCTGCTCGTATTCGCTTTCGACACGGTCGATGCCGGTGGCGACGACCGAAACCCGAATGAGACCTTCCAGCGCTTCGTCGAAGGTTGCACCGAGAATGATGTTGGCGTCGGCGTCGACTTCCTCGCGAATGCGGGTTGCCGCTTCGTCGACCTCGAACAGGGTCATGTCGCGGCCGCCGGTGATCGAGATCAGCAGACCCTGAGCACCCTTCATGGTGGTTTCGTCGAGCAGCGGATTGGCGATCGCTGCTTCCGCAGCGGCCATTGCGCGGCCTTCGCCCGAAGCTTCGCCGGTGCCCATCATCGCGCGGCCCATCTCGCGCATCACCGAACGCACGTCGGCGAAGTCGAGGTTGATCAGGCCTTCCTTGACCATCAGGTCGGTGATGCAGGCAACGCCGGAGTAGAGCACCTGGTCGGCCATCGCGAAGGCGTCGGCAAAGGTGGTCTTGTCATTGGCGATGCGGAACAGGTTCTGGTTCGGAATGACGATCAGCGTGTCGACGCATTTCTGCAGTTCCTCAATGCCGGCCTCGGCAAGCCGCATGCGGCGCTGGCCCTCGAAGTGGAACGGCTTGGTGACGACGCCAACCGTCAGGATGCCCTTGTCGCGCGCAGCCTGGGCCACGACCGGTGCCGCACCGGTACCGGTGCCGCCGCCCATTCCGGCAGTGACGAAGCACATGTGGGTTCCGCTCAGGTGGTCGACGATTTCGTCGATGCATTCCTCGGCGGCCGCACGTCCAACTTCCGGCTGCGAACCGGCGCCGAGACCTTCGGTGACTGCCACGCCAAGCTGGACCAGGCGGTCAGCCTTGGACATGGTCAGCGCCTGGGCGTCAGTGTTGGCGACAACGAAGTCCACGCCCTGCAGACCCGCATTGATCATGTTGTTGACGGCGTTTCCGCCTCCACCGCCGACCCCGAACACCGTGATGCGGGGCTTCAGCTCGGTGATATCCGGCTTCTGCAAATTGATGGTCATGGCACCCGTTCCTTCCTTTGGCATGGCCGCACCGCCGCGTCGGCCAATTCGGTGAAATCAAAAACTTTCCTTGAGCCACTGCCCCATCCGGGACAGGCGGCCGCCGGCGCCTGCGATGGCGGCCATTCCGCCCTCGCCCGCACCGTGGGATTCGAGATGGGCGACCTGCGGATAGATCATCAGACCGACCGCGGTCGAAAAAGTGGGACCTTTGGCTGCCGCGGGCAGTCCGGAGACACCCAGGGGCCGTCCGATCCGGACATTCCGCGCAAGAATCCGCCGCGCCGATTCGGTCAGACCCGTCATCTGGCTGGCGCCGCCGGTCAGCACGATGCGCTTTCCGACGATCGTCGAATAGCCCGACTGCTGGATCCGGTCGCGCAGCATTTCCAGCGTCTCCTCGACGCGGGCGCGCACGATGCGCGAAACCAGCCCGCGCGGCACATGCGTCGGCTGATCCCTGTCGTCATCGCCGATCGGCGGCACCGAGATCACGTCCCGGTCCTCCCCGGCCTGCGGCAGCGCCGAACCGTGCACGACCTTGATCCGCTCCGCGTCTTCCAGCCTTGTGGAGAGCCCTCGCGCGAGATCCATGGTCACGTGCTGGCCGCCGAGCGCAATGGCATCGGCATGAACCAGCCGACCTTCGTAAAAGACCGAAATCGTCGTCGTCCCGCCACCCAGATCGATGGCGGCGCATCCCATTTCCGCTTCATCGGTCACCAGCGCCGCAAGTCCCGATGCGTAGGGCGTGGCAACCATGGCTTCGACGGTCAGGTGAGCCCGGTTGACCGAAAGCTCCAGGTTTTTCAAGGGCGCGCGGTCGGCGGTCAGCACGTGCATATCGACGCCAAGCACGTCGCCATACATGCCGCCGGGGTCGCGGATGCCGCGCTCTCCGTCGAGTGTGTAGCTCGAGGGAAGCGAATGCAGGATCGCACGCTCCGGCTGGTGGCTTTGCCGCGTTGCGGCATTGACGGCCTTGCTCAAGTCCCCCGCGGCAATCTCGTGACCGCCCAGATTGACCGATGCCGAGTGTGTTTCGCTGCGCAGGCGTCCGGCGGTAACGTTGATGATGAGGCTTTCAACCGTCACGCCCGCCATCCGCTCGGCAGCATCGACGGCAAGCCGCACGGAGCTTTCAACGGCATCCATATCGGAAATCACGCCGGCCTTGAGGCCCCGCGATTTCTGATGGCCGATACCGAGAATCTCGATCTTGTGACTGCGCCCGGCCAGAATGTCGGCACCTTCAACCGGCGTCAGACGGCCGATCATGCATACGACCTTGGAAGAGCCGATGTCGAGCACGGTGACGATGCTCGAACGCTTGGACGACAGCGGCTTGAGTCGCGGCAACATCGATGACGGGCGGAAGAAACTCATGTGTTCTTCTCCGCCGCCTTGATCTCTTTGGCCCGGGCTTCAAGCGCTTCCCTGCGGCGCTCGAGCGCGGCTTCGCTGAGCCGCAGGGTGATGCGGTCATCAAGTCGCAGATCGACCGCGGTGATATCGCGCTCCAGCACCTCGCGCCCGGCATCGAATTCCGCGAAACGCTTGAGTGCGTCGCCCACATTGTTTTCAGGCAGGCTCAACGTCACGCCATTGTCGAGCCGGAGATCCCAGCGCCGGTCCGCAATGCGGATCGCTGCCTTCACGCGAGCACGCAGTTCGGGATGGAACAGAAGCCTTGCTTCAAGTTCGTCGGAATGGCGATCGGCACCCACGCCGACATAGAGCGGCAGATCGGCATGACGGGCACCGGCCAGCGGCGCAATCACGTCGCCGCGCGCGTCGATCAGGGACAGCGCTTCGCCATGCTGCCATATTCCCGCAGCCTTGCGCTCGACCAGATGCACCCTGAGGCCGCGCGGATAGATCTTCTCAACATGGGCGTCGCTGACCCACGGAAGTTCGATCAGCCGGTCGCGTGCCGCGTGGGCGTTGATCGCCACGACGGAGGTCGAACCATCGAGACCCAGTTGCTGAAGAATGTCGATGTCTGAGGTCTCGACATTGCCGCTGACCTGGACGTCCTCAAGGGCAAAACCGGCGCCGCTTGTCAGCGCCTGCGTGACCGATGCGGTGTGACCGCCGAGGTTCATGCCGTAAAGACCGGTGGCGGCGAGAAAGCTGAAAGCCGCAAAGGAGCCCAGATGCGGGCGAATGGTAACCCGTCCGCTCGCCAGCGCCGCAAAGGCCCGCACCGGCCGGCGCAAAATCCGCGGCAAGACGAAAACGCCCGGAAACGCCTTGCGTCCGGACGGATCCGCCATTTGGGTCTGATCGACCCCTGCCTTTGGTCTTGTCATCGGCGACACGAAGCGTCCTCTACGATCCAGCTGACAAATTCTTCAAACGAATGGCCTGCCTGCAGGGCCATTTCCGGCGCAAGCGACGTCGGTGTCATGCCGGGCTGGGTGTTGATTTCGAGCCAGATGACCTCCCCGTTTTCGGAGAACCGGTCATCGTAGCGGAAATCGGACCTGCTTACGCCGCGACAGCCGATCGCTTGATGCGCCTTCAACGCCAACCTACGTATTTTTTGGTAAACAATTGGTGAAATTTCTGCCGGACAAACATGTTTCGAGCCACCGGCGACGTATTTCGAATCATAATCGTAAAAGCTGTGGCCCTGCGGCACGATCTCGGTGACGGCCAGCGCCACGTCGCCCATGATGGTGCAGGTCAGTTCGCGACCGGGGATGTAGCGCTCAACCATGACTTCGTCGCCGTATTTCCACTCCTGCGACGTGATCACCTGCGGCGGATGGGTCTGGTTTTCCTGGACGATCACAACTCCGAAGCTCGACCCCTCATTGACCGGCTTGACCACATAGGGCGGCTGCATCGGGTGAGCGGAGGTGAACTCGTGGCGATTCATGACCTTCGAATCGGCGACCGGAATGCCGACCGCCCTGGCGACGATCTTGGACAGCCGCTTGTCCATGGCCAGAGCCGAGGCCGTGACCCCGGAATGGGTGTAGGGAATGCCAAGGTATTCGAGCACACCCTGAATGGTGCCGTCCTCGCCATAGGGACCGTGCAGCGCATTGAAGCAGACATCGGGCTTCAGGTCGGCAAGCACGGTGGCAACATCCGGACCGACATCGACGCGGGTCACCTGATACCCTGCCGCTTCCAGGCCCTTCGCGCAGGCTTCGCCCGAAGACAGGCTTACGGGCCGCTCCGAGGAAAATCCGCCCAACAGAACGGCCACATGTTTTTTCGATTTGTCAGCGCTCATGCCGTTTCCCTGTCTTTCTAACCCGCCGAACGACTCAAGCCGCCTGTGAGCCCGCCGCCTGCGGTTCAGCCCGCCGCACCTGAAAATGCAGCCCTAAACTTCAAGATACGACGCGAACATTGCGCCAAACCGTTCGATCCGACCTGTAACCGGTCGTTTCATGCAAATGTGACGGCCACCGTGTCGACAACAAGGCATAACGATCGAAGGCGGGGGGCTGGAGCACTCCAAGGTCACCGCCATTGGAACGAGGCAGGGATTTTCGATGCCGGTTGTGGTGCTTTTCGCAAACTCGGCTCGACGCCCGGACGCGTGCACAAGTACCGTCGAAGAATTTCGACGCGTCCTCGACCCTTAAATAACAATACCTTAATTTTCTTTCGCTAAATTTCTGAAGAGAACAGTACGGGCAGTTCCGCTGGATTTATCCGGTCCGGGAACTGATCGATCAGAATCACCAAGCATTATCCTTTGGTGAGTTTCGCTCCAGTATCGTTCGAGGTCTTCCATGATGGAGCCTCGCATGACCAGATTTGAAGTACGATACTCATGGTTTTGAACAGGCTTTTGGAGATCCACAGGAAGTTTGTTGATCCGGTGCGCCAGCAGACGATGGCGAAAGCCTACGCACCGATCATTCGCACGATCCTGATACCGGGATGCGCATACTACATATTCACCACGCTCAAGCACTGGAGAGAGGAAACCGGGGCAGCGCTTGCGATTCTCTGCTCCTTGAGCGCTCTGACGGCGTTTAGCTTTTACATGCTCAGACAATACGTGCTGACCGGGCACTCGCCCTCGCTGCGGCGGCTGGAACTGTCAGGGCTGCTGATCAATCTACTCCTTTACGCCAATGTGCTGACCTATCTGTTGATCCATTTCGAGCAATCGAAACTGGTCTATTTTGCCATGATGGCGGTGATTTTTTCGACCACAGGGGTGACTTTGAGAACCACCCTGGCGAGCGTTTTCCTGTCACTTACGACGCTCTACTGGTTTGCTTCCGGTCTTTCCGAAGAACTGCTCGGCCAATATGTCTCTATCGGGGTTGCCACCGCCTTCGGGTCCCTTGCCATGGCCACACTGCTGCGCGAAGCCATCCTCCAGCAGATCGACGCGCGGCTGCTCGCCGACAAGCTGGCCGCGAAGGCCCGGAACCTGGCAGATACCGACATGTTGACAGGAATCCCCAACCGGCGCGCCATGTTCGACAAGATCGACCACCTTGTCGATGAGCGCAGGCCATTCTGGATGGGCATCATCGACCTTGACGGTTTCAAGGGCATCAACGATGTCTACGGACACGTCATCGGCGACCACCTGTTGCGCGCTGTTGTCGAACGCGCCACGGCAAGCGATATGGACGGCGTCTCGCTCGGACGTATCGGCGGCGATGAATTCATTGCGATTCTGCCCGGAACCATGACCGAAGACGAGGTCCGTCAAGTAGGCGACCGGTCTATCGAAATCGTCAGCACCCCCTATTCGGTCGATTCTCTCGATCTCTCTGTCGGCGCCTCGGCCGGCTTCGCCCATTTCCCGAGCATGGGCAGTTCATCCGCCCAGCTCTACGAGAAAGCCGATTTCGCGCTTTACAAGGCGAAGTCGCAGTTCCGCGGCCAGTGCATCGTCTTCGACACGGCAGAAGACCAGGAAATGAAACAGGCGATCGCCATTGAACGCGAATTGCGTGAAAGCGACCTCGAGGAAGAGCTGTACCTGCTGTATCAGCCGCAATACTCGCCGTGCATGAAACGCGTCGTCGGGTTCGAAGCTCTGGCGCGCTGGCAAAACGCGAACCTCGGCCTGGTGCGTCCGGATCATTTTATCCGCGCGGCCGAACGCGCCGGACACATCCGCAAGGTCACCGACATCCTTTTCACCAAGGGCCTCGCTGAGCTTTCGAAATGGCCGGAAGACACCAGCCTTTCGTTCAATCTTTCCGGCCAGGACATCTCCAATCAGGCGTTCATCATGTCCCTGCTGGGCAAGATCATGGCGTCCGGCGTTTCACCGACCCGGCTTGAGTTTGAAATCACCGAAACCGCCGTGATGTCCGACCTGGAAACCTCCCAGGCGGTACTCGAGACCTTGCGCGCCAGCGGATGCAAGATCGCGCTCGATGATTTCGGCTCGGGCTATTCGAGTTTCGAATATCTGGACCAGCTGCCGCTCGACAAGGTCAAGGTGGACCGCAGTTTCGTGCGCAAGGTGGCGCACAGCGAAACGTCACGCGAAATTGTCGCCGGCGTGATCGGGTTGTGCCGCAAACTCGATCTGCGCTGCGTGCTTGAAGGGGTCGAGACCGAAAGCGAAATGGCGATCCTGACACCCATGGAGCCGGACCTCATCCAGGGTTATCTCTTCGGCAGGCCGATGCCCGCCCAGGAGGCGCGCAAGCTCCTGCTCGACCAGGTGGAGGACCACAGCGAAGACAATGAGGCCGCGCCTCGGTCTGCCTGAGGGATGGCACGGCGAACGATCGCCTGATGAAGAAGCGCTCGGAAACTCAGGCGGTCTGACGCGCTGAAGCGATGCCGCCGGTTTCGCGGTCGATCTCGTAGTTGCACACTATCCTGTCCCGGCCATCGGACTTGGCCTTGTAAAGCGCCTTGTCCGCGCGGGAAAAAACCGGACCGAATTGCTCGTCCGGCAACGCCCGCACCATGCCGCCCGACACGGTGATGGAAAACGCGCCGCCCTTAGCAGCGATCCGCATGCCGGCAATCCTCCTGCGCGCGAGTTCGCACAGCGATGCGAACTCGGCAAATGCCATGTCGTGACAAAAGACCGCGAACTCTTCGCCGCCGATCCGCGCACAGACGCACTGATCGGAAAACACCTTCGAAAGCATGGCGGAAACCTCAACGATCACCTCGTCGCCAACCAGATGACCGTAGCTGTCGTTGACCGATTTGAAGTGATCGATGTCAAGAACCAGCATGGCCTTCTGCCGGTCACAATGATCAAACTGCTCAAGGAAGGCCCGGCGGTTGGACAGACCCGACAGCGTATCGGTGCGGCTCAACCGCTCAAGTTCGTTGCGCGACACGCCAAGGTCGTGGATCGCAAAGCCGATGACCATATAAGACGTAAGCGCGAGACCGAAACCGAGCGCCGGCGTCAGGACCGTGGCAATGATCAGTGAAGAGACCAGGCTGTAGGGCAGCAGCCCGAACGCATCGAGGATGATGTGCGAAAGGACATCGATGACATAGGCTAGCAATCCTATCTTGCCGGCCATCACTATCGACTTGCGCCAGACATCCCCGTGAGACTCGAATTCTCCCAGCTAAAGTTGTTTGACGATCCAGTTGCGGGCTATGCCCACCATGCGCTCACCTCCGGTCTTTTTTGCGCGGACCATAGGCAGGGCGCGTTAACAGAGTGTCTCCGAACCAGTCCGGTGCCGAATGCAAGGCGAAATGTTGTCTGAAGGAAGTCTCAGGCCGCGGGTTGAACCACGCCGGGTTCGACCGCAACTGTTTCAGGGCGCGGCGAAGCGCCGTCATAGGAAAGAACGATGCGATCACGTCCACCGGCCTTGGCCGCATAGAGCGCCTTGTCGGCACGCGAGAACACCTGGCTGAAACCTTCGCCGGGCATGCTGTTCGCCACGCCGCCGGAGATGGTTACCGAAAATGACCTTGTCTCCGCGGCGATCTGTTCGCCGGCGATCCGGCGGCGGGCAAGCTCGCAACAGGCGGCAAATTCGCCGAACGGCATATCGGGCGAAAAGACGCCGAACTCTTCGCCTCCGATCCGGGCGCAGACGCAATTGTCCGGAAAGGCCGCCGAGAGCACTTTGGCCACGCGAACGATCGCTTCGTCGCCGGCTGAATGCCCGTGGGTATCGTTGACGACCTTGAAACGGTCGATGTCGAACACAGCCATTGTCTTTTCGCGTGCTGAGGCCTCAAACGCTGTCTGGAACGCCCGGCGGTTGGCGATGCCCGTGAGCATGTCGGTATGGCTGAGCTGTTCGAGCCTGGCCCTCGAAACGCCAATGTCGTGAATCGCGCAGCCGAAGATCACGTAGAAGAATACCGAAAGGACGAATGTGATCGGCGGCGTCAGCAAGGTCGCCACGATCAGCGCCGCCTTCAGATCGTAGGGCAGAAGTCCGAACTCGTGCATGACGAGATGGCACACCAGGTTGATCCCGTAGGCGAGCAGGGAAACCTTCAGGGCAACCGGGATCGACTTCCGATAGACATCGCCATAGGACCGGAATTCACCCAGCTCAAGCTGCTTGACTATCCAGTTGCGCACCACGGCAATCATCGACACACCCCACGTTCGGCTCGGAGCCTAGCCGCGGCGGCTTAAAAAAGTGCTTCGTTTACATAGAAAAAATCATGGAGGACAGCGGTAACCCGGCCGGCAAGCCCGGGCGAAATACTGCTTTTGCGCCTGTCCGGAAACGGCAGGTCGCTCAGACCAGCTGCCCCTGAAATTCCTGCACAATCCGGCCCGGTTCGAACAGACCCAGGCGCTTGATTTCCCAATTCAGGCGGATGCCGGATGTCTCAAGCACTTTCGCCCGTACCGTCTCGCCCAGATATTCGAGATCGTAACCCGACGCGGTTCCGGTGTTGATCATGAAATTGCAGTGCATCGGCGACATCTGTGCGCCACCCACGGTAAGACCGCGGCATCCCGCCTTGTCGATTTCCTTCCAGGCGGAACTTCCTTCGGGATTCTTGAAGGTCGAACCGCCGGTCTTCTCGCGGATCGGCTGCACCGTTTCCCGATGATGCTGGACGGCATCCATGTCGGCGCGAATCTGCTCGCCGTCGGCAGGCTCGCCTTCGAAAACGGCATGGGTAAAAATCAGGTCCGTCGGCGCGGACGAATGGCGATAAGCATACCCCATGTCCGCGTTGGACAGAACGTGGCGCTCGCCCTTCCGGTCAAATGCATGGACCTCGACCACCCGCTCGCGGGTCTCGACACCGTTCGCACCGGCATTCATCCTCAGGGCGCCACCGATCGCGCCGGGAATGCCGTGATAGAAATGAAATCCGCCAAGCCCCGCCTTGAGCGCCAGAGCGGCCAGGTGCTTGTCCGGGCAGACCGCGCCGGCCATGAGGCGGGTGTCGGAGATCTGGGTCGCCTGGCCGAAACCCTTCGCCGAGAGCCGGATGACAACGCCTGGAATGCCGCCGTCGCGCACCAGCAGGTTGGAGCCGATGCCGACCGGCAGAACCGGGACATCCTCCGGCAGCGCCGCAAGAAATGTCGACAAATCGTCGTCGTCGACGGGCTGGAACAAAAGCTCCGCCGGACCGCCGGTGCGGAACCAGGTGATCTTCGACATATCCGCGTTGGGCGTAAGCCGTCCGCGCACCGCGTCCATTTTGCTGCCGAGCGAAGCCAGCAGCTTTTCACCATCCACCTGAGGCTGCTTCATGCCGCGCCTCCGGCAGCAGGCGACAGGGCTGCGAGTTCCTTGGGCAACTGATTGGCCCATTGGGTGATGGTCCCCGCACCCAGACACACGACGTAATCCCCCGGCTTCGCGATTTCCGCGATCATCGGAGCTAGCGCCGTGGGGCCGTCGACAAGGCGCGCATCGCGGTGGCCGCCGGCCTTGAGACTTGAAACAAGGTGAGCCGAATCCGCTCCCTCGATCGGATCTTCCCCTGCGGAATAGACCGGCGCGAGGATGACCGTGTTGGCGTCGTTGAAGCATCCCGAGAAATCATCGAACAGGCTTGAAAGGCGCGAATACCGGTGCGGCTGGTGCACCGCTATGACACGGCCCGAACAGGCGTCGCGCGCGGCCGAAAGCACCGCCTTGATTTCGACCGGGTGGTGACCGTAATCATCGAAAATCTCCACACCGTTCCAGTTGCCGGTATGGGTGAACCGCCGCTTGACGCCGCCGAACTGCCCCAGGCCCGCGGCGATCTGCTCGGGCGTCAGCCCCAGTTCATAGGCCACCGCGATCGCTGCCACCGCATTGGAGACATTGTGACGCCCGGGCATCGGAAGACGCAGATCCTTCAGTTCCGCCGTCGCCCCGGTCTTGCGGCTGTTGATCACCACATCGAACACGGACACGGGGCCGTCCATCCTGTGGTTGGAGTACCGTACGTCCGATTGCGGGTTCTGCCCGTAGGTGATGACCCGGCGGTCCTCGATCCGGCTGACAAGCGCCTGGACTTCCGGATGATCCAGGCACATCACGCCAAACCCGTAAAACGGGACATTTTCGACAAACTGCCTGAACGCGGCGCGTACGGCTTCGAAATTTCCGTAGTGGTCGAGATGTTCGGGATCGATATTGGTGATCACGGCGATCTCGGCGGGCAGCTTGAGGAATGTCCCGTCGCTCTCGTCGGCTTCCACCACCATCCATTCGCCTTCACCCATGCGCGCGTTGGTGCCATAGGCATTGATGATCCCGCCATTGATCACCGTCGGATCCAGCCCGCCGGCTTCGAGCAGTGTCGCCACCATCGAGGTGGTTGTGGTCTTGCCGTGGGTTCCGCCAATCGCAATGGCATTGCGGAAACGCATCAGCTCGGCCAGCATCTCGGCGCGGCGCACCACCGGGAGAAACCGCTCCCGCGCAGCCATCAGTTCCGGATTGTTCTTCTTGATCGCAGACGACACCACCACGACCTCGGCGTCGCCGAGATGCGCCGCCGAATGGCCGATATGAACCTCGATGCCCTTGTCCCTGAGCCGCTGCACATTGGCGCTTTCGGACTGATCCGAGCCCTGGACCTTGTAGCCAAGATTGTTGAGCACCTCGGCAATGCCGCTCATGCCGATGCCACCGATACCGATGAAGTGAACGAGGCCGATGGTTTGCGGCATTTTCATGCGGATGTGCTCCTGAACTGTTCCGGGCTGATGCCCTCCGAGATAGCCTCAGCCAGATTGGCAAGCAAGCGCGCGGCGTCGGGTTTTCCGGTTGCCTGCGCCGCCGCAGCCGTTGCCGAAAGGCCGGCGGGATCATTCATGCGGTCTGCAATCATGTCCGAAAGCACTTGCGCGGACAACTTCGACTGCTTGACCACACTGGCTCCGCCCTTGGCCATCAATGCTGCGGCATTGGCGGCCTGATCGTGGTCGAGTGCATGCGGATAGGGCACCAGGATGGCCGAACGTCCGATGACCGCAATCTCGGAAACCGTCGAGGCGCCGGAGCGCGAAATCACAAGATGTGCGGCGCCGATGCGTTCAGCCATATCGGTGAAGAAAGGCGAGACTTCTGCCTTGACCCCGAGTTCCCCGAGACGCGACCGCACATGCTCTTCATCCTCCGGACGCGCCTGCTGGGTGAGTTCGAGACGCGCGCGCAGCTCATCCGGCAGCAGCGCGATCGCCGAGGGGATGGCATCGGAGAAGAACTGGGCACCCTGACTGCCGCCGAAGACGACGAGCCGGAAGGGTTCGCCCTCCATCGAGGGAGTGTACGGGATCGCCGCCGCTGCCAGAACCTCGGGACGGACCGGGTTCCCGGTGATCACCGTTTTCTGCGCGTGGGCACCCTGGCCTTCCGGAAGAAAGCCGCCGGCGATCGCCTTGACGCGTGAAGCAAGAGCCTTGTTTGCCCGCCCCATCACCGCGTTCTGTTCGTGGATCATCGTTGGCAAACCGGCATTGGTCGCAGCCAGCAACGGTGGAATGGTGGGATAACCTCCGAAACCGATCACGGCGTCCGGACGAATCCGGCGGATCAGCGCGCCTGCCTCCCGCACGCCCTTGAACAAGGTCCACAGTGCCCTGGCGATCTTGAGCGGATTCTTAGATCCGATCGTCGCCGAGCGCACCACGTGAATTTCAGATGCGGGGAACGTCCCGGCGAAGCGCTCCGCACGGCTGTCGGTGACCAGATGCACTTCGTGCCCGCGGGCAACGAGCTCATGCGCCAGGGCCTGTGCAGGAAACAGATGCCCGCCGGTGCCGCCCGCCGACAGCAAGAACAGTTTGCGCGCGCTCATGACACCTACTCCGCTGCCACATGGTGCGGCATCCGAAAGACCGGACGCGACTGCGCCCGGCTTTCGGGCCTGCGGCGCGTAAGCGCCAACAGAAAGCCTGCGGTGATCGCAACGGCAATCATCGATGATCCGCCGTAGGAAACGAGCGGCAGCGTCATGCCCTTTGCCGGAAGCAGTTCCAGGTTGACACCGATATTGATGAAGGACTGGAAACCGATCAGGAGCGCGAGGCCGGCCACCGCTAGCCGCGTGAAGTCATCCTGAAGCCTGCCGGCACGGGTAAGCCCCCGCAGGACCACAAAGGCGAACAGCGCCACCAGCACCATACAGAACACGATGCCGAATTCCTCGGCTGCCACCGAAAAGACGAAATCGGTATGGCTGTCGGGCAGTATCCGCTTGATCGTGCCCTCACCCGGGCCCTGGCCGAACCAGTCGCCGCGAATGATCGCTTCCCGCGCCGTGTCGACCTGGAAACTGTCCCCTTCGCCGAACAGGAAGCCGTTGATGCGGTCAGCGACGTGCGGAAACATCGCGTAGGCGGCCAGGAAGCCGGCGATTGCGAGGCCGCCGAGAAACAGGATCCAGAACCAGCTCATGCCTGCCATGAAGAACATGCCGCCCCAGACGGCAGCCGTCAGCATGGTCTGTCCGAGATCCGGCTGCGCCACCAGCAGCGCCGCAACGATGCCGAACAGGATGATCGCAAAGAGGTTGCCGGGGATTTCGGGATGACGCGAGCGCTCGGAAAACAGCCAGGCGCAGATGACGACGAAGGCAGGCTTCATGAATTCGGATGGCTGCACCGAAATTCCCGCGATCGACACCCAGCGCCGCGACCCCTTGATTTCCACGCCGAAGAACAGCGCCAGCACCATCATCGCGATCGAGCCCACGAGAATCAGCAGAGCCAGCCGCCTGACCTGCCGCGGGCTCAGGAACGACACCGCGATCATGACCGCCAGTGCCGGCAACAGAAAGAAGCCGTGCCGCTCGACAAAATGGAAACTGTCGAGCCCCAGCCGTTCCGCCACCGCCGGACTTGCGGCAAAGGACATCATCAGCCCGATCCCCATCAGGGCGACGAATGCTGCGAGAAACAGCCGGTCAATGGTCCAGAACCAGTCCGCGACCGGTCCGCGTTCTGCACGGCTAACCATCGTTTTCTCCTTTGCCCGGGGTATCCACAAGCATCTCGATATCATCCAGCCCTGAAACGAGGCTGACGAAGGCGTCGCCGCGCACTTCAAAATTCCGGTACTGATCGAAGCTGGCGCAGGCCGGCGACAAGAGAACCGCCGGCATCTGGGAAGGATCGCCGGCCGCGTCACGCGCTGCGTTCGCAACCGCCCTGTCCAAAGTGCCGGAAATCTCGAACGGCGCCCTTTCGCCGATGCTGGCAGCGAACTCGGCCGCAGCCTCCCCGATCAGGTACGCCTTTGCAATCCGCGGGAAATATGGCTCGAGCGAGGCAATGCCGCCCTCTTTGGGAAGTCCGCCCGCAATCCAGTAGATCGGCTCGAAGCTTTGCAGCGCAGGTGCTGCCGCTTCCGCATTGGTTGCCTTGGAATCATTGACGAACACCACCCGGTCGCGGCGGCCGACCGGCTGCATCCGGTGCTTCAGCCCGGGAAAACTTGCAAGCCCCGTCCGGATTTCCTCGTCGGTCAGCCCGATGGTCTCGCAGGCGGCAATGGCCGCGGCGGCATTCTGCGCATTGTGCTGACCGCGCAGGGTCGGAATGCCGGCAAGGTCGGCGACCTCGCTCGCAACGCCGTCCTCGGACCGGAAAATCCGGCTGCCATCGGCGAAATAGCCGCTGCGGAGCCGCGTGGCCTGCGAGATCGGTTCAACGCGCTTGCCTTCAGCGGCAAGCCGTTCGGCAATGACCCGGCACCAGTCGTCGTCGACGCCGACCACCGCGACATCGCTTTGCCTGACCAGCCGCGTCTTGACCTCGGCATAATGCTGCATCGAACCGTGGCGGTCGAGGTGATCGGGCGTCAGGTTGAGCAGCAGACCGGCGCTCGGGTCGAGCGACGGTGTCAGGTCAATCTGGTAGGATGAGCACTCCACCACGTAGAACCGGTCGTTCGCAGGCGCATCCAGCGTCAGCACCGCCGTTCCAATATTGCCGCCAAGCTGGGCATTGCGGCCGCTTGCGGCGATCAGATGCGCGATCAGGGCGGTCGTTGTCGACTTGCCGTTGGTGCCGGTGATGGCGATGAACGGGCAACCGGGAGCCCTCGCCCGGCGCTCGCGGACGAAAATTTCGACGTCGCCGATGATCTCGACCCCGTTCATGTTGGCGAGATCGGCCGTCCAGTGCGGCTTGGGGTGGGTCAGCGGAACGCCCGGCGCCAGCACCAGCGCGCTGAGAACGGTCCAGTCGATGTCACGCAGGTCGCCGACCGAAATTCCGGCGTCAGCTGCGGCCTCCACCTGCGCCGGGTTGTCATCCCAGGCGATGAGATCGGCCCCGCCAGCCATCAGCGATCTGGCGGTCGCAAGACCCGAACCGCCAAGCCCGAACAGCGCAACCTTCTGCCCGCTGAATGTCGACGCCTCGATCATTGCCTATCTCAGCTTCAACGTGGCGAGGCCGATCATGGCAAGCCCCACCGAG
Source organism: Hoeflea sp. (assembly GCA_965230055.1). Taxonomy (GTDB): domain Bacteria; phylum Pseudomonadota; class Alphaproteobacteria; order Rhizobiales; family Rhizobiaceae; genus Hoeflea. The sequence goes on from OZ245939.1 coordinate 525,690, forward strand.
ATGATCCAGAAACGCACCACCACCTGGCTTTCGGTCCAGCCCTTCTTCTCGAAGTGATGATGGATCGGCGCCATCAGGAACACGCGCTTGCCGGTGAGCTTGAAGGAAGCAACCTGAATGATCACCGAAAGCGCTTCCATCACGAACAGCCCGCCGATGATCGCCATGACGATTTCGTGCTTGGTGGCCACCGCCACGGTACCGATCAGCCCGCCCAGGGACAGCGACCCGGTGTCGCCCATGAAGATCGCCGCCGGAGGGGCATTGAACCACAGGAAGCCAAGCCCCGCGCCGATCACCGCGCCCAGAATGACGGCCAGTTCACCAGTCCCGGGAACGAAATGGATCTGAAGGTAATTGGCAAACACCGCGTTGCCCGCCAGATAGGCAATCGCCCCGAACGAGGCCGCCGCGATCATCACGGGGACGATCGCAAGTCCGTCGAGCCCGTCCGTCAGGTTGACCGCGTTCCCGGCGCCCACGATGACGAAAGCGCCGAAGACGACAAAGAACCAGCCGAGATCGAGAAGCAGATCCTTGAAGAACGGGAACGCCAGCGAAGATCCGAACTCGGCCCCACCGGCATTTGCCGCAGCCATCGAGGCCTTCATGATGAAAAAGACCGCGATGCCCGCGATCATGAACTCGATTCCGAGCCTGGCCTTTCCGGAAAAGCCCTTGTGGCTCTGCTTTGTGACCTTGAGATAGTCGTCATAAAACCCGATCGCGCCGAAACCGAGCGTGACCAGAAGCGTGGTGACCACGTAGACGCTCGACAGATCGGCCCACAGCAGCGACGACCCGATGATGCCTGCGAGCATCATCAGCCCGCCCATGGTCGGCGTGCCGGCTTTCAGGAAATGCGTCTGCGGCCCGTCGGCCCTGATCGGCTGTCCGCGGCCCTGCCGAACCCTGAGCGAGGCGATGATTCGCGGGCCGAACAGAAAGACGATGAGAGCCGCGGTAAACATCGCGGCCCCCGTCCTGAAGGTGATATACCTGAAAAGATTGAAGAACTGGACCGTGTCCGCCAGATCCACCAGCCAGATGAGCATGTATTCCAGTCCCCCAGATTTGTTCAGTCCCGGTCGCTGCTGTCAGTCAGGACCGGATACTTGTCAAGCAACGCCTTGACGATGCGGCCGGAACCGATGCCGAGCGAAGACTTGATCATCACCACGTCACCCTCCCGCAATACGCCTTTGAGATGCTCGGCGAGGTCATCCGCGGTTTCCCGCCAGACCGTCTCGATCGTCGTTCCCAGTTCGTCGCGAAGGGCTTTCATCTCGGGTCCGGCAAGGCATACCAGGTCCGTGTTGGCTTCGCGCACCGGCCCCGCCAGTTCGCGGTGGACGCGCTCGCTGAACTTGCCCATTTCCAGCATGTCACCGAGCACCGCGATGCGCCGTCCCCGAAGCCGCGCCGGTGTGTCGCGCAAGAGTTCCAGCGCCGCGCGCATGGACGCCGGATTGGCGTTGTAGCTTTCATCGATGACGATGAAGCTTCCGCCATCGATCTTCAGTTCGTGGCGGGCGCCCCGGCCCTTCTTTGCCGATACCCGCGCAAGCGCATGCGTGGCCTTGGCGAGATCCGCTTCGAGCAGTTGAACCGCACCCAGAACCGCAAGTGCATTCTGCACCAGGTGCCGGCCCGGAGCGCCGATCTTCACGGCCACTTCGTCCTCGCCGATCTGCGCAGTGACGGTCGAGCAATCGGGGAGCAGCTTGCAGTTAAGAAGCCGGTAGTCGGCCTTGGAATTCTCGCCAAACCCGCGCACCGATGCGTTCCCCAGTTCCGTTGCGCGCTTCTTCAGCCAGCCGTATTTCTCGTTGTCCTGGTTGAGCAGGACATGTCCGCCCTCGACAACACCCTCCATGATCTCCGCCTTGGCGGCGGCAATCTCGCCCAGGTTCTTGAAATTACCGAGATGCGCTGCCGCGATGGTGGTGATGATGGCCACATGCGGGCGCACCATCTTGACCAGGGGACGGATTTCATCGGGATGGTTCATGCCGATTTCGAAGACGCCGTATTTGGCGCTGACCGGCAACCGCGCCAGGGTCAGGGGAACGCCCCAGTGATTGTTGAAGGAAGCCGCCGAGGCATGAACTTCGCCCGATGGCTCCAGCGCCCGGCGCAACATCTCCTTGGTGGTGGTTTTGCCAACCGAACCGGTGACGGCGACAATGCGGGCCTCAGACCGCGCGCGTGCCGCCCGCCCGAGATCCTCCAGCGCCGACAGCACGTCCTTGACCACGATCATCGGCACCGTCAGCCGTCCCAGCGCCGGCAGCTTGGCTTCCGAGACCACCATCAGCGCGGCACCGTTGGCAATCGCCGCGCTTGCGAAGTCGTGGCCGTCGAACTTCTCGCCCTTGATCGCAAAAAAGGCATCGCCCTCGGAAAGGGTGCGGGTGTCGATCGAAATGCCCTGCACGCCTTTCGGAAGGTCCCCGACCGGCCGGCCGTCCATGGCCTCGATCATGTCGTTGGCGGTCCATAGAAAGCTCATCAGTGCAGTCCCTCCAGCGCCTTGCGGATTTCCGCGTGATCGGAGAAGGGCAGCACCTTGTCGCCCACCGTCTGCCCCTCTTCATGTCCCTTGCCCGCCACAATCAGCGTATCGCCCGCTTCCAGCATGCCGACGGCAGTTCGTATCGCCTCGGCCCGGTCCCCGATTTCACGGGCGCCGGGTGCGGCGAGCATGATTTCGGTCCGGATCGCGTCGGGCTCTTCCGAACGCGGGTTGTCATCGGTGACGATCACCACATCGGCGAGCTTGGTTGCGATCGACCCCATGATCGGACGCTTGCCGCGGTCCCGGTCGCCGCCACAGCCGAACACCACGACGATCCGCCCGGTCGTGAACGGGCGCACCGCTTCCAGCACGTTCTGCAGCGCTTCGGGCTTGTGCGCGTAGTCGACATAGGTCGGCGCGCCGTCCGGAGTGGCACCGACAAGTTCAAGCCGGCCCGACGCTCCCTCGAGATGCTCGAGCGCCGCCATCACCTGATCGGCTGCAGAGCCGGTGGAAATTGCCATTCCCGCGGCCACGAGCGCGTTGAAGACCTGAAAGTCACCGGCAAGCGGAAGATCGACCTCGAAGATCCGGCCGTCCAGATGTATCTCGGCAATCTGCTTGTGTCTGAGATGCTCGACGCGCTTGAGTGACAGGAAGCCCCCCTTGCGCCCGACGGTCAGCACCCGGGCGCCGGCCAGTTCGGCTGTTTCAACGGCGCGTTCGGACCAGGGGTCATCGGCAAAGATCACCGCAGGGCCGCCCTTGGGCAAGAGCGTGTCGAACAGACGCATCTTCGCAGCCATGTAATCATCCATGGTGGGATGATAATCCATGTGGTCGCGTCCGAGATTGGTAAATCCCGCCACGCTGAGCATCACACCATCGAGCCGCCGCTGGTCGAGCCCGTGGCTCGACGCCTCCATTGCCGCATGCGTAACCCCGTCGCTGGCGAGTTCTGCCAAAAGCCGGTGCAGCGCCACCGGGTCGGGCGTCGTCAGCGATCCGTGGGTCTTGCGGCCCGGCGCCGTGACCCCGGTCGTGCCGAGCATCGCCGCCTGCTCGCCCGCATGGGCCCAGATCTGGCGCAGGAACGAGGCGACCGAGGTTTTCCCCGCGGTTCCCGTCACCGCTGCCATGATGCGCGGCTGCGGTCCGAAAAAGGCCGCCGCCATCCGGGCCAGCGCCTGTCTCGGATCGCTTGCGCGAAACACTGGCGCACGGGTCGGCGGTATCTCTGCTCCCTCGGCGGCGACGATGCCGACAGCCCCCTTCGAGGTGGCTTCCTCGACAAAACGTGCGCCATCGGTCTTGACCCCGGCCAGTGCGAAAAACAGGTTGCCCGGTGCGACTTCACGGCTGTCGGCAGTAAGCCCGGTGACGGGAAGATCGAGATCGGCCGAAGCGGGCGCGACGATGGTTCCATGAGGCAGGGCCGAGATCAGCGCGGACAGTTTCATCGAGTACTCGGATCTTTCATTCTTGAGGCAGCGGACAGAACTGCCCGCCGCTTGTGTTTTCAGTATGACAATGCGAGCGGCTGGGCGCCATTTCCGAAATAGGGCCTAACGTCAAGAAATGCGGCAGACCGGCGAACGATCGCGCCGACCGTCGGCGCCGCGTTGAGCCCGGCCGTGGCCGAGTGCTTTCCTTCTTCCGGTTTCGGCTCGTCGATCACCACCAGCACCACGTAGCGGGGATCGGAAATCGGAAACGCCGAAAGGAACGCGTTGAACCGCACGGCCGACGAATACCGCCCGTCCACCACCTTTTCGGCAGTACCGGTCTTGCCGCCGACATCGAACCCGGCCACCTGTGCGCGCCGGCCAGACCCCTTGGCCACGTTCAACGCCATCAGCGCACGCATGTCGTCGCTCGTTGCGGGATCAAGAACCTGCACGGCTATCGCGTCCGCTTCCGCCCGGCTTCGCGGCAGGAAAGTCGGATCGATCAGCTTGCCGCCGTTCATCAGTGCTGCTGCCGCCACCGCGGTCTGAAGCGGTGTGGTCGACACGCCGTGGCCAAAAGAGATCGTGATCGAATTGATCTTCTTCCATTCCCGCGGCTGCGAGGGCATCGCCACCTCGGGCAGTTCGGTCTTCATCCGGCTGAGCAGGCCAAGCCGCGTCAGAAATTCCTGATGCCCTTCTATCCCGACGAGATCGGCCATGCGGGCAGTGCCGATATTGGAGGAGTAAATGAAGATCTCCGGCACGGTAAGCACGCGGTTCTTGCCGTGAAAATCGCTGATCGTGAAGCCGCCGATCCGGATCGAGCCGCGGGCATCGAAGGAATCGGTCATCGTCACCTTGCCCGAATCCAGCGCCATCGCCGTGGTGAAGGCCTTGAAGGTCGAGCCCATCTCGTAGGTGCCGGCAGACATGCGGTTGAGCCGGTCCTTCTCAAGCGCCTCGACGGGATTGTTCGGATCATAATCGGGCAGCGAGGCCATCGCCATGACCTCCCCGGTATGGATGTCGAGCACCACGCCGGCCGCGGCGATCGCTTTGTAGCGGTCCACCGCCGCCGACAATTCGTCGCGCAGGACGTGCTGCACTCTCAGGTCGAGCGACAGCCGCACAGGGTTGATCTCTTCATTGACGGTCAGCCCCGCATCGGCCAGATCGCCGAAGCCCTGGCCGTCGACGTATTTTTCCATCCCGGCGATGCCCTTGTTGTCGATATTGACATGTCCGACGACATGGGAGGCGGTCGGTCCGCCGGGATAGAAGCGCCGGGTCTCGGGCCTGAACCCGACACCGGGAATGCCGAGCGCCAGAATCTGGCTCTGCTGTTTCGGCGTCAACTGCCGCCTGAGCCACTGGAACCGGGAGTTGGACGACAGTTTGCGGTGAATGCCCTTGAGATCGAGATCGGGAAGCACTGTTGCGAGCAGTTCGACCGCCTCGTCCGCGTCGACGATCTTGTGCGGTTCGGCAAACAGCGAGACCGTGCGAATATCGGTGGCCAGCACCTCGCCGTTGCGGTCGAGAAGATCCGGGCGAGAGGCCATGAGCTGGCTCGCGCGCCCGATCGAGGAGACCGTTTCCGGCGCCTTCATGCCGTACTGGACGAGCCGTCCGCCGATGACCGCATAGATCAGCCCGAAACAGGCAATGGCGATGATGATGCGGTTCTTGGCCTGATCGCCCTGCGCCTTGCGAACGCCTTCGAACTCGAGACGGGTCCGCCCCGAAGGATAGGCCGGTGCGCTTGCCGGAGCGAGCTTTCCGAGGAACTTTCCAATTCTGCTCATGGCTTGACCGATCCTGTCGTTATCGAAGCATCGCTTCCGAATTCGGTTTCGGTTTCAGCCACCAGCGGCTCGAAATCGCGGGCATAGCCGGGCAACTCGTCTGGTGCGGCCATCTGCTCCGGTTCGATCGGCTTGAGCTTGAGTTCTTCCTCGAAGGCCTCCGACAAGCGCTGCAGCCTCGAAGGCTGGGTCAAAAGGCTCCAGTCGGCTTCCAGCAGGTCGATGGTCTCTTCCTGAAGCTTGATCGCCGCTTCCAGTTCGCGCACCTCGGCGAGCTTTTCCTCGGCATTGTGCTTGATCTGGTAGGTGATCGTGGCCGCTGTAATCATTGCACCGACGAGCACGAGATCGAGAGTTCGCAACATGATTCAGCCTCCAAGCGCAACGAGGTTGGGGACGGGCAGGATGTCGGCGTCTGCGGCGCCGGCCGGCGCATCGGTACGGCGGCCCGCCCTGAGCTTGGCGGAACGGGCGCGCGGATTGAGTTCGCACTCGTCCTCTCCGGCCGTGACCGGCTGCTTCCCGATGGGCGTGAACGCGGCCATGCGTTCATGGACTTGCGGCATGTGCCTTGAGCCGCCCGCCTTGCCGGAACGGTCCTGAAAGAAGCGCTTCACGATCCTGTCCTCAAGCGAATGGAACGACACCACGACAAGCCGTCCGCCGGGTTTCAATGCGCGTTCGGCCGCGAAAAGCGCCCCGGCCAGTTCCCCGAGTTCGTCGTTGACATAGGTTCGCAGGGCCTGGAACACGCGCGTTGCCGGATGAATCTTGTCCTGCGGGCGGCGCGGCGAGACTTTTTCGATGAGGCCGGCCAGTTGCCGCGTGGTCGAAAAAGGCTGCTTGGCGCGTTCGGCCTCGATGGCCCGCGCGATGCGTCCCGAATGCCGCTCTTCGCCCAGGATGCCGAAGATGCGTGTGAGGTCGGAGACCTTGGCGCGGTTGACGACATCTGCGGCGCTGATGCCGGATTTGGCCATGCGCATGTCGAGCGGCCCGTCGCGCATGAAGGAAAAGCCGCGCTCCGCCTCGTCGATCTGCATTGAGGACACGCCGATATCGAGCACCACGCCGTCAAGGCTTGCCTCTTCGACATGATCAAGCAACCGGGAGAACCGGGCGTGAATGAGTTTGAGCCGCCCTTCCGACGCCGCCTTAAGTGCCGCGCCGGCCGCGATGGCTTCCGGGTCGCGGTCGAAACCGATCACCGAAGCGCCGGCATCGAGAATTGCGGAGGTGTAGCCGCCCGCGCCGAACGTGCCGTCAACGATCGTCTCTGACGGCGCAGGCTGAAGCGCCTCTAGAACCTCGCGGAGAAGAACCGGAATGTGGCGGACAGGTCCGCCTTGGGCGTCAGAATCTCCACCGCCCATATCCACCATCATTCCGTTTCTCCATCCGTGATGGACGGTCAGGAACTGGCCGTCCGGTCTTTCCGGGCCTGCGACTGCATGTCCTCGAATGCAGCCGGATCCCAGAGCTGAAAATGATCGCCGCGCCCCGCAAACGTCACCTTGTCGGTGATGCCCGTGAAATCGCGGATGAAGTCCGTCACCAGAAGCCGGCCTTCGCCATCGAGCTTCATGAACACCCCGCCGCCGTGAATGAGCAGCGACATCTTGTTGGCTTCCAGCGAGAACGGATCCTGCGATCCGATCATCCGCTCGAAACGTTCGAGCACTTCCGGTCCCGCCATCGAGATCGCCGGAAAAACGAAATCCTGCCAGACATAGAGCTCTTCGACGCCCGAACGGGCCAGGACAGCGCGAAACATCGAGGGTACGGAAACCCGCCCCTTTGCGTCGATCCTGTTTGTCGCATGCGACAGGAACCGGTTCATTACGCTTTACCGCCGCTTCCGCCATAAGGCCCCACGCCATTGGCCCTCCGCTGTGTCCCCGCAAGCCGCCCCGCGCAGGTCCGGCGGCGGCGCAAACCACCTCGGCGGCTCCGGTACGGAACCACGGTCCTGATTGGGGAAATACGGCGGAGACCCGCCTGCTTGCCTTGGGCATTTGGGATACCATGGGCCTGTATGGGCGTCAATGGGAACAACTCCCATCTTGGCCTCGCGTTTGCCCGTTAATACCCCGTCAAGATTAACGAAGGGTTAGGAATGATGGACGGAGTGTGAATCGGTCCGGGCGCGCCGGAGAAACCCCGGGCGCTCCCGCCGTCAGGCTGGAAGAAGACGATTCTTTTGGTTCAGCCGATCAGAACTGGTCCGAACAGGACGGCAATGCCTGCTGCAATGCCGCCGAAGCGCAACAACGGGCTGCGGGCGCCGATGAGTCCGTACGAAATCAATGCCAGCCCGGCACCGACCTGCACCAGGGCGAGCAACGCCTGAAGCGGCTCGGTGTGGAAGGCAATGATCGAGGGATTTGCAATCATCGTGAGCGGGATGATGTAGAGCCCCACGCCGAGCGCCATCGCAGTCACCGCGACGCGCAGCCAGTTTTCGCCGATCATTCCGGCGGCGATGAACACCGCGCCGCAAACCGGCGGGGTGATGGTGGAAAGAAGGGCAAACCAGAAGACGAAAAGATGCGCCTGCAGCGGTTCGAGGCCAAGTTTCGTCAAGGCCGGACCGGCCACCGAAACGCAGATAACATAGGCCGCGGTGGTGGGCACCTCCATGCCGAGCACCAGACAGGCAAGTGCTGTCAGGAACAGCGACGGCCAAAGGTAACCGCCGGACGCCGAAAGGATCAGCGAGGTAATCTTCACGCCGAGCCCGGTGATCGAGAGCACCCCGATAATGATCGAGGCACACAGGATGATCGCCGCGATCATTGCCACCTGCCGCGAGGCATTGACGATCGCGTTTTCAAGCCGCGCGAGCGTCTCGCGAAAACCGAGCAGACCATGCGCGTGGAAGAACAGCATCACGAAACCGGCAAGGATCGCCAAGCTCGCGGCAAATTGCGGCGTATAGCCCGCGGCGAACATGCCCCACATCAGCACCGCGAAGGGAACCGCGAAAAAGGCGGACGTGATGATGACCGTTCGCGTGGCCGGGCGGTCTTCGACCGACAGTCCGGCGAGCTCGTAACGCCCGGCATAGGCATTGATGCCGATCCAGACCGCAAAGAAATAAAGAAGCGCCGGCAGCACTGCAGCGGCCATGATGGCCGTGTAGGGGACGCCGGTAAGTTCGACCATCACGAAGGCGCCCGCACCCATCAGCGGCGGCATGATCTGCCCGCCGGAGGAAGCAACCGCCTCGACGGCGGCCGCAAGCTTCTTGGGGTACCCGAGCCTGGTCATTGCCGGCAGGGTGATTGCTCCGGTTGAGGCCACATTGGCCGAAGCCGAGCCGGAAATGGAGCCGAACAGCGCCGAAGAGATCACCGAAACCTTGGCGGCACCGCCCCTGAGCCGCCCGGCCGCAGCCGCGGCAATGTTCATGAAGCCCTGCCCCGCCTCCCCGGCATTGAGCACCGCGCCGAAGATCACGAATATGGCAACCACGCTGACCGATACACCGGCGAGACTGCCCCAGATCCCGCCCTCGGCGATCGTCATCGTGCCGAGAAAACTCGCAAGCGGAGTTCCCGAGTGGCCGAATTCGCCCGGGATGTACTGACCGAAAAGCCCGTAGATCAGAGACAGCGTTGCGACCAGCGGCAGTGGCCAGCCGATGGACCTGCGCGCCGCCTCCAGCACCACAAGCAAGAGGATCGCGGCGATCGCAATCTGAAAATTGCCCTCGAGAAACCCGTACTGATCGCCGAGCGCCGAGTGATTCCACGCAACCCAGATGCTCGCAGCCATGCCGAGAACGCAAAACACGGCGCCGCTCACGCGGCTTGCCCGGCTTCCCTCCACGAACAGGAAGATCCACGGCAGCGCCAGCGCCAGGTGCAGCGGACGGCTGACGAGGTTCGGCACCAGCCCGAGAAAGATCAGGCCAAGGTGAAACGCCACCAGGCACAGAGCGCTGACGATCATGGCCTTCCGCATCGCAGTGGTTCCGGGCAATTCAGGACTTTCGGAAAAGGGCGCATTCCCCGGACATCGGATACGGTCCGGGGAATGCGGGAGGGGAGCCGCTTACTGCTGTTCCGGTGTCAGTTCGATACCGGCTTCCTCGTAATAGCGGATCGCACCGGGATGCAGCTTGGTGTTGATGTTCCCCATCAACTCCTTGTCGACGCCTTTCCACCACGGGGCGTCCTCGGCCATCGCCGCCTTGCTTTCCCAGAACGTCTTGGTGAGTTCGTAGGCGGCGTCATCGCTCATCGCGGTGGTTGTGAAGGCTGCGACCGGAAGCGATGTGGTGGCAATCGCCTCGGTTTGCCCTGCATAGGTGCCTGCCGGAATGACGAGCTTCGACCGCTTCGACTGGGCGATCTGGTCATCGCTGAGCGAAAGCACGACCACGTCGGTGGATGCCGCAGCCTCGATGACGTTCGGCGCCGGCCAGGAACCCGCCGTCACAAAGCCGTCGATCTGTCCATTCTGGAGCGCCGGAACCGCGTTTGAAAGCTCCACTTCGGCCAGGTTGACCTTGCCCTCAAGGCCGAACAGCTTGAGGTACTTCTCACCCTCGCTCGCTCCGAAGGAGCCCTTGCCCAGAAGGATCGTCTTGCCTTCCATGCCGGCAAAATCGGTCACGCCGCTGTCTGCCGACATGACAAAATGCATCGTCAGCGACGGAATCGGAAACAGCCCGCGGATCTCGTCGAACTTCGGGTCCCCCTTGCCTTCGAACATCGCCTTGCCCGCCTGGGCCAGGCCGATCAGCGCCGGCGGGGTGGTGAAGACATAATCTCCGCCACGGGCCCTGGCTTCCATCACGTTCTGTACCGATCCCTGGCTTTCCTCCACCGTGACGATGATTTCACCGTCGGTGTTGGCTTTCATGGCCTCCGCCAGTTGAACGCCCATCTGGTAGTAGGACGAGCCGGTCTTTGCCGATTTGTAGGTGATGCGCGTCTCGGCACTTGCGCCGGAGGCAACGAGGCTGGCGGCCAGTCCGAGGGCCATAAAGACGGTTTTGTTTTTCAAGAGCTTTCTCCCTGCAAGCGTTTGAACTCAGAACGATCATCCTGAAATGCGTTCTTCGCACGAAAGAAAACCCGGCGCAATTTGCCGGGCGGGCCTTCTTAGCGGCATATCGAATGAGCGAAGGATGCGGTCAGGCGCTTTCCTCGCCCAGCATGAACATTGTGGTTCGCTTGAGCGTCATCAGCAACTGCCGCAGATGCGACGCATCGCGCGCGGTGAACTTGAAAGTCGATGCACTGGAATAGAAAAACTCGGCGAACTCGTGCGGCGAGCTTCCATGGGCTGCAAGCATCTCCGCCCGGGTTTCGAAGAGTTCCGCAAGAAGCCGGACCTTGGTTGTATTTGCGACCGACTGGGCGGCCCTTGCCTCATCGCTCTGGCCCGTCAGCAGGTCGCTCGCATCCGGCATCTGCTGGATCTGGTCGAAAAAGCGGATGATGGCGAGGTCCAGGAAGATGTCGATCCGTTCACTGATCGCGGCGGTGCCTTTCCAGGCCTCGCTGACGGCCTCGACCACGCGCTCGGAGATCAGCTCCATCGCCGCCAGCATGATCTCGCTCTTGTTGGCAAACCGCGCATAGAGCGTCTGCCGGGAAATCCCGGCCTGCTCGGCGATGTCGCCCATGGTCGTCTTGCGCGGGCCGTAACGGGCAAAGGCCGCAATCGCACCATCGAGGATCTGTTGGTCTCTCTCATTCATCGCAACCAACTTGACAAATTTTGTTGATTTGTCAAATTAGTGCAAAGTGATATGTCACTGGAGAAGGCAGGGACAGGACCTATCTTCACCCCCACGCCGGCGATCACCGGCAAAGAGGACACATTGACCACACCCGGGTCGGGAGGCAAGCGCATGAGAATTTCGGTCAACGGCCAAACCCACGAGGTGGATGTCGAACCTGACATGCCGCTGTTGTGGGTATTGCGCGACGAGCTTGGAATCACCGGCGTCAAATATGGCTGCGGCATTGCCCAGTGCGGCGCCTGCACCGTCCACATCGACGGTTTTGCAGTCCGGTCCTGCCAGCAGCCGGTGGGAGATGTCGAAGGCGAGGTCACGACCATAGAAGGGCTTGGCAGCCCCGAAGCGCTGCATGCTGTCCAGGCCGCCTGGATCGAACATCAGGTCGCGCAGTGCGGCTACTGCCAGTCCGGGCAGATCATGGCCGCCGCATCGCTCCTCGAGCAGAACAGCGAACCCACCGACGATGATATCGATGCCGTGATGAGCGCAAATCTTTGCCGCTGCGGTACCTATCCGCGCATCCGCGAGGCGATCAAGGCCGCCGCCCGGACGATCAGGAGCGCATGAGATGGGACGCTTGAAAACCTTCACCCGCCGCGCCTTTCTGGTCGGCTCCGTCGCGGTGGCCGGCGGGGTGGCCTTCGGCGTCTATACGGTCCGCAAACCGCACGCCAACCCGCTTCTGGGGACACTTGAAGACGGAGAGGCGGCACTCACGCCCTACGTGCTGGTCAATTCCGGCGGCGTCACGCTGATCACCCCCCGTGCCGACAAGGGCCAGGGCGCCTATTCGGTGCAGGCGGCCCTGATCGCAGAGGAACTCGATGTCGATCTCGACCAAATCAGGGTCGATCCCGGGCCGCCGTCAGCGGCCTACTGGAACCAGGCGCTGGCCGACGAAGCTGCGGCCTTCATGGCGCCGGGAGGCGGCATCCCCACCCAGGCCGCCTACGGAGTGCTGTCGTCGGTGATGAAGGTCATCGGCATGCAGATCACCGGCGGCTCCACGACGGTCCCTGACGGGTTCGACAAGTTGCGCCAGGCCGGAGCCTCGGCGCGCGAGGCGCTTAAACTCGCCGCAAGCCGAAAGTCCGGCGTTCCGGTCAGCGAACTCAAGACCGCATCCGGCGCGGTTCAGCTTCCCGACGGGACCGCAATCAGTTACACGGATCTGGCCGCCGATGCCGCTCAGATCGAGCCGCCGCAGGATGTGGAGCTACGCGCGCCGTCCGAATGGCGCCTGATCGGCAAGCCGATGCAGCGTGTCGACATCGTTGCCAAATCCACCGGAACCCTCGAATACGGCATCGATTTCAAGGTCGATGGCATGGTGCATGCCGCAGTCGTCCTCAATCCCGCCCAGGGTGGACCGCTCAACGGTTTTGACGCCACCGAAGCCTTGAAGAAGCGCGGCGTCATGGATGTGGTCGAGATTACCGGCGGTGTCGGCGTTGTCGCCGACAACACCTGGCGCGCCTTCCAGGCAGCAAAAGCCATCGAATTCGACTGGGGAGCGGCTTCGTTCCCGTCATCCATGGATGATCACTGGCAGGCCCTTTCGGACAGTTTCGTGGACACGGCGCTCGACAGCCGGCAACGCGATGACGGCGATGTCGAGATTTCCTTTGCCGAAACCGGCGACATCATCAGTGCGGAATACCGTGCACCCTATCTGGCCCACGCGCCGCTCGAGCCGATCAGCGCGATCGTCAGGATCGACGGGCAGTCCGCGGAAGTCTGGACCGGAACCCAGATCCCGCGTTTCGTCCAGAACAATGTCGGCAAGATTGCCGGCATCGATCCGGAGAACGTCACCGTGCACGTGCTCTACATGGGCGGCAGCTTCGGCCACCGGCTAGAGGACGAGGTCGTCAAGCAGGCGGCTGAGATCGCGATGAAGATGAAAGGCACGCCGGTCAAGCTCACCTATTCGCGCGAACAGGACATGACGCATGACTTCGTCCGCCAGATCGCCATGGCGCGAATGCGCGGCGTGGTGCGCGACGGCAGGGTCGAGACCTATGATCTCGGCATTGCCATGCCATCGGTCGTGGTGTCGCAGATGGCCCGCCAGGGCCTTTCGGTGCCCGGGCCCGACAGCCAGATTGTTGCAGGCGCATGGGACCAGCCCTTCGCCGTGCCCAACCATCGCGTGACCGGGTACCGCGCACCGGAACTCGCACCCATCAGTTCCTGGCGCTCCGTCGGCGCCTCGTCGAACGGCTTCTTCTACAATGCCGGGCTCGACGAACTCATTCATGCCGCCGGGGCCGATCCGCTCGCCGAACGCATCCGGCTGTGCAACAATGACGAGGCCCGCAAGGCGCTTGAAGCCGTCGGCGAAATGTCCGGCTGGGACGGGGTTCTGGGCAATGGCCGCGGCCGCGGCGTCGCGCTCACCCAGTCCTTCGGCGTCCATTGCGCCCAGGTCATAGAGGTGGCCGATACCGAAAACGGAATCCGGATCGAGAAGGTTTACGTCGCTGCCGAGGTCGGCACGGTCGTCGATCCCGTCAACTTCGACAATCTGGTCAAGGGCGGCGTCATCTTCGGGCTCGGTCACGCCATGAACTGCGAGATCACCTACACCGACGGCATCGCCGACCAGGACAATTTCCACGCCTACGAAGGCATGCGAATGTATCAGTGCCCGGAAATCGAGGTGCGGGGACTGGAAAACGGCTCCAGGGTTCTGGGCATCGGAGAACCGCCGGTCCCGCCTGCCGCTCCTGCACTCGCTGCCGCCATCTTCGCTGCGACCGGGACGCGGCTCAGGGAAATGCCGTTCAACCGATTTGTCGACTTTGCCTAGGAGCGCCATCATGAAGAAAGCACTGCTGGGACTGGCCTGCGCACTGATGCTCACCACACCGCTTCTGGCGCAGGAGACACTCGAGAGCGGTCGGGTGATCAACGAGTTCGAGGAAGGCTCGGTCTCCACGTCCGAAGGCCTCGCAAGCTGGCAGACGTTCTACGAGGTCGCTTCGCACCCCCGCTGCTCGAACTGCCATGTCGGCGCTGACAATCGGCCGATGTGGTCGGGCCCGAGCTACGGCGAAACTCGGGTTCACGGCATGAACATCAATGCCGGCGAGAGCCGCATCGGCGCCGAGACGCTGATGTGCTCGACCTGCCACGTCACGCTCAGCGAAACTGATCCGGACGCCAATCCGGTTCCCCATGCCGCGCCGCGCGTTGCCGCGCCCTGGCTCCTGCCCCCGGTTGAAGCGGAGTGGTTCGGCAAGTCGTCGGCCGATATCTGCAACCAGCTGAAAGATCCGGAACGCAACGGCGACCGGACCATTCGCGAGGTCGCCGCACATCTCGACCACGACGAGATCCTGCACTGGGCCTGGAACCCGGGCGGCACCCGCGAACCCGCGCCGCATTCGCTCCAGGGCGTCATGGACGCGCTGATGAAATGGTCTGCAGCGGGCACGCCCTGCCCGGAAGAGTGAGAAGACATCATGTTCAAGGCTTCCAAAGCGCTCGGGCTTGCCGCCCTCCTCACCTATCTTTCCGCCCTGATCCACTTCGCGACGCCGGCGATGACCGGATTTTCAAGGGACGCGTTCTGGCTTGTGCCCCTGGCGCTGGTCTACACGCTGATGGCCTATCTGATGCTTCCCAATCGCCGGTTGATGGCGTGGCTCACCTTTTTCATCCTGCTGGCAGGCGCGATCGCGGCGCTCGGCGCCTCTGTCGGTTCAGCCACGGTCCCGCAGACCTGGTGGCTTGCCATCCTCGCAGCCGATCTTGTGGCTGCGAGCCTTCTGTTTGTGTATCTGTGGCGTCCCAAACCGGTTGTGAAAGCCTGAGCGAACGCCCGGCTGCGTGTTGGCGCGGCGATCCGCGGGCAGCAATCGCCGCCAAAATCATGCTTGATGACCTCCCGCCGGTCCAGTGCGGGGAGAGAACGCCAGCCGGCCTGTAAGCCGGGTTCTGTATGGCTTTGGCCCTTGCGGACCAAAACGTGGCAGCCATTCCTCTGGGACCCGCATTGCTGCGCGCCTCAAGCAACCTACCCGGATGATCAACCCCGGAAAAAGGGCCGGGCTTGCGCCCTGCGTCATCCCTATTCGGTTTTGCTCCCGGTGGGGTTTACCGTGCCGCTTCCGTTGCCGGTCGCGCGGTGGGCTCTTACCCCACCCTTTCACCCTTACCCCGCCGCCTCATCGCCGGATGCGTGTTGACGTCGTTTCCGGCAGTCAGGTGGCGGGGCGGTTTGCTTTCTGTGGCACTTTCCCTGGGGTCGCCCCCGCCGGACGTTATCCGGCACCGCTTATCCGTGGAGCCCGGACTTTCCTCACCCTGCGGCCTTTCGGCGATTGCAGGCTGCGGCTGCCCGGCCGACTGGCGCGCTTCTCTTAGACCATGAGGCCGGCGATGACCAGACAATTGCCTGCGCCACTAACAGATGGTCTATTGAAAAAGCCGCGCCCGCCGAACACCGCGATCCCCGGGTGAAGCCTGCGCCCCTCGCCGGCAGGACCGCGGTGAAAGTCGTAACGGCTTTTTTCCATCCACCAGTTTCAACATAGTGTGGTCCGATGGAACTTCATGAAGCGTCCGGCATAGGTTGCGCGGGAACCGGTGCGAGGCTGCTTTTCGTGCTACTTCATGATCGCGGCGATCTTGCCGCAGTAGCGCTTCGATACCGGGTTCATGCGCTTTGCGCCATGACCGGCATTGTATTTGAGGATCGTTCCGCAGGTGGAACCGCCGCCCAGCTGCTGTGCCTTGGCAAGGTAAAGCATGCCGTACTTGATGTTGGTCTCGGGATCGTACAGGCCCTTTGCCGATCCGCGGTATCCCATCATGCGCGCCGTGGCCGGCTTGATCTGCATGAGGCCGATCTCGCCCGCTGAGCCGCGGGCATTCGCCCTGTAATTGCTTTCGACCGACACCACCGCATGGGCAAGTGCTTCGGACACGCCGTTTGCCTTTGCATATTTGGAGATCAGCTTGCCGTGCGGACGACCCGCATAGCCGTATTCGAGAGTTGTCTCGGATTTCGAGATGGAACCAGTCGTTTCGCCGGACGTTCCAGTGGTTTCGCAACCCGCGAGCGCGAGCGAGAGCAAGGCCGCCGAGGCAGCCGTAAAGATCAGACGCATTGTGTAATTCACTCCGATTGCGCTTCTGCCCGGCCATTCATAGATGCGGGCGGGGCTTTTTTGCCCCCGGCGCGTTTCAAACCTGGCCCGGTTCCGCCCCCTGGGCGTGATGCCCTGGCCGTCCCGTGCATTGGAGGCTCCCCAATCGCGGCGAGACCCGGCCGATTTATGACCGCCAAGGACATATTTGCTGCGGCGCAATAAAATTGCGTGTCAGCCTGTAACAATTTTCACGAAGATGGACTGGAGGTCAGGCGACGCCCGGCAGCTCGCTCAGGAGCTTGTGCAAGGTTCCGATCGTCGAGGCATCGGCAACCCCGTCGACACGGGCCGGACGGAAATGGCGCTGGAAGGCGCGCACGACGGCACTGGTCTCGGAGCTGTAGACGCCGTCGACCTCTAGACCGTATCCGTAAAGCGCGAGCATGGTCTGCAGCGCTTCGACCGGTTGTCCCGAATCCCCCTCCTGGAAGAACCGCCCTCCTCCGACAGGAAGCGGTTCTACCCAGTGTCCGATCCCCTCCGCATGGAGCCGCTCCCACGGAAAGGTTTCGCCCGGATCCTGCTTGCGCAACGGCGCGATGTCCGAATGCGCCAGAACCCGCTGCGGCGGAATAGGGTTCCGCTCGATAATGTCCCGGCTCAGTTCGATGACCGCACGGATCTGTGCATCGGGGAAGTCGGGCGTGCTGTCATCACGGTGTCCGACATGCGCGATCTCGATGCCGATGGAGGCTGAATTGGTGTCGGTCTCGCCCTGCCAGTTGCTCTCACCTGCATGCCATGCACGCACGGATTCGGGCACCATCTGCGTAATCACGCCCGCTTCATTGACGAAGTAATGAGACGACACCTGGCTTTCGCCGGAGCACAGCCAGTCAAGCGCCTCGTCGGCTGTCGCCATGCCCGTGTAATGCATCACGAGCATGTCCGGCCGGCGACCGTTGCGCCGCTCACCGCAATTGGGCGACTGGCGCACCTGCGCGCCTTTGAAATCTGGCTCGAATGCACTCATGCCGCCGTGCGAGCCTTCTCGATTGCGGCAAAGGCGTCATTGAGCGCCGCCATGCGGTCATTGGCGATGGTGAGAAACTCCTCCGGCACGCCCCGCGCCCTGAGGCGGTCGGGGTGGCTTTCGGCGGCAAGCGTCCGGTAGCGCTTTTTCACCTCCTCAAACGGGGTGGTGTCCGGCACACCGAGCACTGCGTAAGGGTTTATGCCATCCGGGTGCACATGCCTTGCCAGAATGCGCTCGAAGTGGACCTCGTCGACCCTGAAGATGTCCGCCACATTGGCGATGAACTCGAGCTCCTTCTCATGGACAAGCCCGTCCGCCTTGGCGATGTGAAACAGCCCGTCGAGCACGTCTTCGAGCATGGCGCAATTTTCCTTGCCCGAGCCGCACATGCCCGCCACCCGTTGGGCATAGGCCTCGTAGCCGGCCACGTCCTGCTTGGCCAGGTTGTAAAGCCGCGCGACGTTGGCGGCCTCCTCCTGGGGCACCGCGAAGATTTCCTGAAAGGCTTCCACTTCTTCGGGCGCGACGATGCCGTCCGCCTTGGCCATCTTGGCCGAAAGCGCAATCACGGCGACGGAAAACGCCACCTTGCGGCGGGTTTCCGGATCGCCGGCAAAAACCGTGCGCACGGCCTCCACAATGCCCGAAAAGGCGGTTGCGGCGGTCTCCCCGATGGAGTCAAAAAGGCGGCTGAACATCGACATGAACACTTCTTACGATATTCGCCGCAAAAAATCGAGCATGACGCGACGCACAACCCGCCGGTCTCGATCACATTTGGCGACCCATCATGGGGACCGATCCCATCGATCGCAGAAATTTGCTGGACCCCGGTCAAAAGCTGCGTCTAAGGCTGTGCAATGACAAGCGCATCCACACCGCCTTCCCACACCGCATCACAGCCGTTGCAGGCCAGAACGCATCATCCGCTTGCCGGGCTGGCGATCGGTTTCGTCGGCGTGCTGATCTTCGGCGCCACGCTGCCCGCCACCCGCATCGCACTGGACGGCTTCTCCCCCGCCTTCATTACCTTCGGGCGGGCCGTCGCCGCAGCCCTGGTCGCCGGCCTTGTTCTGGTCGTGCTCGGAAAGCGCTTCCCCCGCCGCGATGCCGGTCGGCTGTTCGCCGCCGGTGTGTTGCTGGTCTATGGCTTTCCAGGTTTTTCAACCGTCGCGATGCAGACCGTTCCCGCCTCCCATGGCGGTGTGGTGCTTGGTGTCCTGCCGCTGATGACAGCCGCTTTCGCTGCCCTGTTCGGCGGTGAGCGCCCGGGCCTCGCCTTCTGGGCATGGAGCATCACGGGAGCCGCCCTTGTCCTGGTCTTCTCGCTGTCCGGCGCCGACATCGAACCTGGCCTGGGAGACCTCTGGCTCGGCTGCGCCGCGCTTTCGGCGTCCTGCGGCTACGTGATTTCCGGCAAGCTGGCACGCACCCGGCCCGGATGGGAAGTCATCAGCTGGGCTCTCGTCATCACCGCGCCCATTTCAATCGCGGGTGCGGTCTATTGCTGGGAGAGCGGCGTGCTCAAACCCGATGGCGCAGCACTTGCGGCCTTCGCCTATCTTTCCTTGGGCTCCATGTACGCGGGCTTCGTCTTCTGGAACTGGGGCATGGCAATCGGCGGCATCGCCAAGGTCGGCCAGGTGCAACTGCTTCAAAGCTTCGTCACGCTCGGCCTTTCCGCCCTGCTCCTGGGCGAAAGAATCACGCTCGTTACCATCGGCTTTGCCGTGGCGGTCGCTGTTGTCGTCTGGTGCGGCCGCAAGGCCAAGGTCGGCTGAGAAGAAGCCGGGGCGCCCTTGCGCCCCGGTCAGCTGTGCCCCATCACATCGCGCGTCTTGTAAGCCGCTTCCAGAGACCGGATCGAAGCGGCATCGAGCCTGACGTCGAGCGCGCCGATAGCCTCTTCTAGCTGGGAGACCCTTGTCACGCCGACAATCGGCGCGGTGACGAAGGGGCGAGACAGCACCCAGGCATAGGCAACCTGCGCGGGCTTGACCCCAAGCTTCGCTGCCACCTTCTCCACCCTTGCCAGAATCGCGTAGTCCTGCGCCGAGCCGAAGAAGCCCTGCGCAAGCTTGTCGGTTGCCGCACGGTGCGTGGACTGCCCTTCCTTCGGCCGGTTGCCCGCCAGAAAGCCGCGCGCGATCGGCGACCAGGGGACGACGCCCACACCTTCTGACGCGCAGTAGGGCATCATCTCGCGCTCTTCCTCGCGATAGGCGAGATTGTAGAAATTCTGCATTGCGACGAATTGCTGGTAGTCCCGAGCCTTCTGCATTTCGCGCAGCTTGGCGAATTGCCAGGCCCACATCGACGAAGCTGCGATATAGCGAACCTTGCCGGCCTGGATGACCGCTTCCAGCGCATCGAGCATTTCCTCGTTCTCGGTGTCGGGGTCCAGCCGGTGGATATAGAGAATGTCGACATAATCCATGTCGAGGCGGGCGAGCGACTGATCGATCTGGTCGAATATGTGCTTGCGGGACAATCCGCGGTCGTTGGGCCGGTCTTCGCTCATCCTGAGCCCAACCTTGGTCGCAACCACGATCTCGTCCCGGCGCGCATAGGCCTTCAGCGCCTTTCCGGTGATTTTCTCGGAATCGCCGAAATTGTAGTGGTTGGCCGTGTCGAAGAAGTTGATTCCGCTCTCGATTGCCTTCCTGAAGAACGGCTGGGCTTCGTCTTCCGGCAGCACCCAGGGATGCGTCGGACCGCCCGGCGTTCCGAAGCTCATGCAACCCAGGCAAAGTTTCGAGACCTTGAGACCGGTCTTTCCCAGCCGAACATGTTCCATGCCACCCACTCCGCAATCATTTTTGAAAGTGCGCGACGATAGGCAGGCCGGGGTAGTCCGGTCAATAGCTGGCCGCCGCCCGCGCCGCCTGATCGTACTGGCCCGACATCACCCGCATCAATGCTGCAATCTCGCTAACCTTCGCTTCGTCAAGACCAAGTGATTTGACTGACTCTATAAGCAGCTTTTCTCTGAGCGCCCGGTAGCGCAGGCAAAGCTCCGAGCCTTTCCGTGTGATGCGTGCCGTCTTCTCCTTGCCGCGCCTGCCCGGCTCCACGAGATCGAGACCTGCAAGCTTCTTGAGCGCGTAAGCCACGACATGTGTGTCCTCGATGTTGAACATCATGCAAAGTTCCGCCTGGCTCTTGTCCCGCTCCCGATGGTTGACCGCGTGCAGGATCTGGACCTCCATGCTTGAAAGCCCCTCCCCGCCGGCGGCAGCCGTGCACCGGGTGATCCAGCGCTGGAACGCATTTCCGGCAATCACCAGCGCAAACTCCATTTCGGACAGCGCCGGAAGGCCGCCATCGGCCAGATGCGCCGCTGAGACGATTGGCCCGATGTCGCTATGCTCGTCGTCATTCCGCTGGGTCATTGACATTCACTCGCACTTTGTCGAGAAATTATTGACGTTTTATCATTGATGCGCAGTATACGCGTCCACCGGCCTTTGTCCATCACCGCGCTTCCATGCCATCATCCGTTCAACCGCAAATGCCGGAGCGAAGGAGCACGCCATGAACGAAACCTGGGACTTCTGGATCGACCGCGGCGGCACCTTCACCGACATCGTCGGACGCGCGCCCAACGGCGAGTTGCATCAGCGCAAGCTGCTTTCGGAGAACCCCGAGGCTTATCCCGACGCCGCCATCCAGGGCATTCGGGATCTCCTCGGCGTCAGCCAGTCCGATCCGATCCCGGCCGAACGGGTTGGTCACGTGAAGATGGGCACGACGGTGGCTACCAATGCGCTGCTGGAGCGCAAGGGCGACCGCACCCTGCTCGTCATCACGAAAGGGTTTCGCGATGCGTTGAAGATCGCCTATCAGGCCCGGCCCGACATCTTCGCCAAGGAGATCATTCTCCCCGAGCAGCTCTACGAACGCGTCATCGAGGTCGATGAGCGCGTCATGGCAGACGGCAAGGCGGTGCGCGGACCGGACCTTGAAGCACTCGAACCCGAACTGGCAAGGGCTCGCGCCGACGGCATCGACGCCGTCGCGGTCGTGCTGATGCATGCCTGGCAGAACCCGGTGCACGAAGCCATCGTCGAGGGCGCCTGCGAACGCGCTGGCTTTTCGCAGATTTCCGTCAGCCATCAGGTCTCGCCGCTCGCCAAGCTTGTCGGTCGCGGCGACACCACCGTGGTCGATGCCTACCTGTCCCCGATCCTCAACCGTTACATCGACCGCGTTGCGGGCGAACTCGGCGCAAGCCCCGCCGGCGAACCCGGTCCCAACCTTCAGTTCATGATGTCGTCGGGCGGACTGACCGCGGCCGAAATGTTCCGCGGCAAGGACGCGATCCTCTCGGGTCCCGCGGGTGGTGTCGTCGGCATGGTCGAAACCGCGGCGCTTGCCGGTTTCGATAAGGTCATCGGCTTCGACATGGGCGGCACCTCAACCGATGTCGCCCATTACGACGGCGACTATGAACGCGCCTTCGACACCGAAGTGGCAGGTGTGCGGATCCGCGCGCCGATGATGCGCATCCACACCGTGGCCGCCGGCGGCGGCTCGATCCTGCATTCGAGCGAAGGCCGGTTCCGCGCCGGCCCCGACAGTGCGGGCGCAAATCCCGGCCCGGCCTGCTACCGGCGCGGCGGCCCGCTGACCGTGACCGATGCCAATGTCATGCTCGGCAAGCTGCAGCCGGACTTCTTCCCGGCGATCTTCGGCCCGGACCAGGACCAGCCGCTCGACCGCGAGGCCGTCGCGCGCGCCTTCGAGGATCTGGCAGCCGAGCAGCCCGACAAGTCGGCGGAGGAAATCGCCGAGGGTTTCGTCACCATCGCGGTCGAGAACATGGCCAACGCCATCAAGAAGATCTCGGTCCAGCGCGGCTACGACGTCACACGGTACCTGCTCAACTGCTTCGGTGGCGCAGGCGGCCAGCATGCCTGTCTCGTCGCCGATGCGCTGGGCATGGAGTCAATCCTGATCCACCCCTTTTCCGGCCTGCTTTCCGCCTATGGCATCGGACTCGCCAGCACTTTCGCAAGCCGGCAGCAGGCATTGATCAAGCCGCTTGACGAAGACAGCCGCACCGAAATCAAGATGCTGATCGACCAGTTGTGCAAGGAGGTCTTCGCGGAGCTTGCAAGCCAGAGCGTGCCCGACGACGCCATCAGCTGGCGGCCGATGCTGCAGCTGCGCTACGACGGCACCGACACGACCATCCCCGTGGCTTTCTCGGACTTCGATTTCAAAGCCGCGCGCAGCGAATTCGAGGTTGCCCACAAGGCCCAGTTCGGCTTCGTCTATGATGACAAGACGATCATTGTCGAGGCGATCTCGGTGGAAGGTATCGACGACCGCCAGGACAACCGGCTCGAGCCCGAACAGGACCTCGTTGAAGGCCGGATCGAAGACGGCGAGACCCGCAAGGTCTATTCCGGCGGCGCCTGGCACGATGCCCGGGTTGTGCGCCGCGAGCGGCTGAGACCCGGCAATCGGATCAAGGGCCCGGCCCTGGTGATCGAACCCAACCAGACCATCGTCATCGAACCGGGCTGGGAAGCCAGCATCAATGCCCGTGACCACGTGGTGCTGACGCGCTTCGAAAAGCTGGACCGGGCCCTTGCCATCGGCGCAGACGAAGCCGATCCGATCATGCTCGAGGTGTTCAACAACCTGTTCATGTCAATCGCCGAGCAGATGGGGGTGACGCTGCAGAACACCGCCTATTCGGTCAACATCAAGGAACGGCTCGACTTCTCCTGCGCGGTGTTCGACCGCACCGGCGCCCTTGTCGCCAACGCGCCGCACATGCCGGTGCATCTGGGCTCCATGGACCGTTCGGTGGAAACCATTATCCGGCTCAACGAAGGCGACATCCATCCGGGCGACGTCTTTGCGCTGAATGCGCCCTACAATGGCGGCACCCACCTGCCGGACATCACCGTGGTGACCCCGGTCTTCTCCGATGACGGCAGCGAAATCCTGTTCTGGGCGGCCTCGCGCGGCCACCACGCCGATGTCGGCGGTACGGCGCCCGGCTCCATGACGCCGCTTGCCACGACGGTCGACGAGGAAGGCGTGCTGATCGACAATTTCCGCCTTGTCGAGCGCGGGCGCTTCCGTGAAGCCGCCCTGATCGAACTTCTGACGGACCACCCCTATCCGGTTCGCAACGTCACCCAGAATGTCGCCGACCTGAAGGCGCAGATCGCCGCCAACGAGAAGGGCGTGGCCGATTTGCGCAAGATGGTCGCCGATTTCGGGCTCGATGTGGTCGAGGCCTATATGGGTCACGTGCAGGACAACGCCGCCGAAAGCGTTGCCCGTGTCATCGAGACCCTGTCGGACTGCGAGTACAAATATCCGACCGATACGGGTCAGGCGATCAGGGTGAAGATCTCGGTCGATCGGGACAAGCGCGAGGCGACGGTGGATTTCACCGGGACTTCGGGGGCGATGGCAAACAATTTCAACGCGCCCGAACCGGTCACCCGCGCCGCCGTGCTCTACTGTTTCCGGGTGATGGTGGAAAAGCCGATCCCGATGAATGCGGGCTGTCTCAGGCCCATCAGGATCGTCATCCCGGAAGGCTCGATGCTCAAGCCCGCCTACCCGCGGGCCGTGGTGGCCGGCAATGTCGAGACCTCACAGCACGTGACCAATGCCATTTTCGGTGCGCTTGGCGCGCTCTCCAACAGCCAGGGCACAATGAACAACCTGACCTTCGGCAACGCGAAGTACCAGTACTACGAAACCATCTGCTCGGGCTCGCCAGCGGGCTATGAGAACTCGGGCCGCGGATTCAACGGGACTTCCGGGGTGCACACCCACATGACCAATTCGCGGCTCACCGATCCCGAAATCCTGGAGATGCGCTTTCCGGTCGAACTCGAGGATTTCCACATTCGCGAGGGGTCGGGCGGAAAGGGCCGGTTCAAGGCGGGAGACGGCACCCGCCGGACCATCCGCTTTCTCGAACGCATGGATCTCGCCATCCTGTCTTCCCACCGGAACCGGCCGCCACTCGGTATTGATGGCGGAGGAGAAGGCGAGGTCGGCATGACCCAGGTGCGTCGCCGCGACGGCAGCGTGGAAACGCTCAAGGCCTGCGACCAGACCGTGCTCGAGGCCGGCGACGCGGTCATCCTGACCACACCGACCGCGGGCGGAGCCGGCAAGGCCTGAGCCATCGGGCAACAGCGGCCAAACCATGATCAAACGCCCGGGGCGCGAGCAGCGACTGCCCCGGCCGTTTTCGTTGTCGCAACCGGCCAGATCAGCCGGCGAGCCGCGCCTCCGTGGCCGCGAACATCGCCGCAACCTCGCTCCTGTCGAGCGCCGGACCTGCAATGCAGCCCTCAACTTCGGTGGCCCCGGCCGCCCGGGCGCTTTCGAGGTCTGCCGGCGTATCGACGCCGGTCACTGTGACGGTTGTATCGACCACCCGGGCAAGGTCGAGGAACAGGCCGAGCATCTGCGCAAGCCTGTCGTCGCCTGCGATATTCCTGATATGGGCGAGATCCAGCCGCACGCGGTCGACCCTGTGCGGACGGGTCATCGCAAGCCCGGCAATGCCGGCCGAGAACTCGCTCACGGCGATTTTCACGCCCGCCTTGCGCAGCTTCGCCACGGCGGCGAGCGCGGCCACATTGCTTTCGGGAATGGCGCTTGTGCAGACGTCGCACACCAGACGATGCGGAGCGATGCCGGTATTGGTCAGCATTGAGGTGACCAGATCCGGGAAGCCGGGCTCGGAGAGCTGTGCGGGCGACACCGGCACCACAATTTCGGTGGTTTTGCTCCACGATTGTGCCGCAAGCAGCACCTCGCCGAGCATCCATTTTCCGATCATCAGGATCAGGCCGCTCTCTTCCGCTACCGGCATGAAGGATTCGGGAGAAATGTCGCCATGCTGCGGGTGATGCCAGGTCAGCCGCGCACTGAAACCGCTGGGCTGCCTCATGGACGCATTTGCAATGCCGGAACGATAGGAGGGCGTGTATTCCACGCCGAATGCACCGGAATTGAGGCCCGAGCGCATGTCTGCTTCCAGATCACGCCGGATCCGGTAGGCATTGTCCATTTCCTCACTGAAGAAGGAATGGCTCAGACCGGGCGTCTCCTTTGCCCGGTAGAGCGCGAGATCCGCCTGCTTGAGCACATCGGACAGCCGGAACGAGCCCGCATCCGACAGCGCGATGCCGATGCTTCCGGAAGTGTCGAGCGCGCCCTGGCCGAAATCGACCGGACGGAACACCGCGGTGGAAAGACGCGTGCAGAAGCGGCCGATTGCAGCTTCGCAGGGCGCGTCCCGCCACATGACCACGAACTCGTCCCCGCCCAGCCGGTAAACCAGCTGATCCGGATGACAAGCCTCCGCGATACGGGCGCCGAGGACCTTTAGAACCTCGTCACCGGCGGCATGTCCGAGCGTGTCGTTGATGAGCTTGAAACGGTCGAGATCGAAAAGCAGCACCGCCACCCGCCTGCCGGCGGCCTTGGCGGAGAGCGCGGCAGCGTCTTCGCTCAGGGCGTGACGGTTGCGAAGCCCGGTGAGACTGTCGTGATAGGCGGCATGATGAAGCGCCTCGGCGCGTGCGCGCTCGCCCGCCAATTGCCTGGAAAGCTTCGCATGCCGGAAGCCCGCCGCGCCGAGCAACAGTGCCAGGCACGATGCCGCGATTGCAAGCATCTGGGATGGGGTCAAAGATGCGCCGCCGAATGAAGTTCGGATCGACGATACGCCAGCGAAAACGTCCCCGGCATACATCGCCAGAGTCGTCAAAAGTCCGATTGCCAAACCGGCGAATGCATATCGCCGAATGCGGTTTGGCACATAAGAATTCAGCATCATGCCAAATACTCCTGTTCCACACCGGCACAATGCACCACAGGATTTAACAAAGAATGACCGCGACTTTTTGCAGTCACATCGCATTTGAGCTTCTTTTTAAATATTTAAGGATTCCGCCATAGAACGGGTGAAAATCGGGCCCGGGCTGTACCCTGGCCACGGGATTCACATGCCTGGCCCGAGCGTGTAGCACAGTGACGACACAAACCCTTTTCACCGAAGGCAGAACCATGCGCCGCCCCCGCCCGTTCGCCCGCTTCCTGACGCGTTTGACGACGCGCATGTCAGCGCGCCTGCTCGCCACCGCCCTCCTTCTCGGCGCAGGCCTCGCGCTTGCAGGCTGCAATTCCTCGAGCCTGACCGACGGGCTGCAGCCGATCGGCAATGCCTCGCGCCCGGCTGCGAACACGCCCGACCGGCCTGACGTCAAGAAACTCGATCCGCCAGGCCCGCTGCGCTACGGCGATCACAAGCCGGTGGATTTCGGTCGCCGCCATCCGGATCTCTACCCGGTCCACGGCATCGACGTGTCGAAATGGCAGGGCGACATCAACTGGAACAAGGTCAAGCGCGCAGGCGTCGCCTTCGCCTTCATCAAGTCGACCGAAGGCGGCGACCATAAGGACAGCCGGTTTGAGGAATACTGGCGCCAGGCCCGCGCGGTCGGGATCCCGCACGCGCCCTATCACTTCTACTATTTCTGCCGTCCGGCAGCCGAACAGGCCGCCTGGTTCATCGCCAATGTGCCGCGGGCATCCGTCCAGATGCCGCCGGTTCTCGACGTCGAATGGAACCACCACTCCAAGACCTGCACCAAGCGGCCCGACCCGGCGACGGTGCGCGCCGAAATGAAAACCTGGCTGGACATCGTCGGCCGCCATTACGGCAAGCGCCCGATCATCTACACCCCGGTGGATTTCCACCGCGAGAACCTGGACGGCCATTTCAAGGGCCACCAGTTCTGGCTGCGCTCGGTTGCCGCCCACCCGCAGGACATCTACCCGGACCACCCCTGGACCTTCTGGCAGTACACCGGCACCGGCATGATGGACGGCATCGAGGGTCACACCGACATCAACGCCTTTGCAGGCTCGAAGGCGCAGTGGCGCGAATGGCTGAACAAATACGCGCGCTAGGGCAGCCAGGGTAATTGCCGGCGCGCGCATCAGTCGTGAAGAGCGTCATCTGACACCTGTTGCCGCGCTTCCGGCTTTCCGCTTCAGACGAACCGGGTTAAAGGTTTGCTTTTCCCGGTTCGCGAAGGAGCTGCAGGCCATGCCGGAAATCGATATCGCCCCCCTTGCGTCCGGGCCTCTCACGCCTGTGGAAGCAGCGGAAGTCGAAGCCCTCTATGCAGCCGCGTTCCCGAACGAGGACCTGTTTCCGCTGATCCGTCGCCTGCACGAAGAGGTGAGTGACCTTGTTTCACTGAAGGCGATGGCCGAAGGCACGCTTGCCGGGCACGTGATCTTTACACCCAGCACGATCGAGGCTCGGCCAGCGGGTCCCCGGTCCGGGCCAGTGCCGGAAACCGAAACAGCGGGGCGGGCCACGCCCGCAGCATTGCTTGGCCCTCTGTGCGTGGCACCGGAACACCAGCGCCAGGGCATCGGCGCAGCCCTGATCCGCGCCGGGCACGACAAGCTCAACTCGCTAGAAGTGGCGCATGTTTTCGTCCTCGGCGATCCGGCCTATTACGGCCGGCACGGCTTTGTCCCCGGGTCGAACGTCGAGCCGCCCTGCCCGCTGCCCGAGCACTGGCGAGAAGCCTGGCAATGGTTCACCCTCGATCCAAAGCTGCCCGCGCCGCACGGCATTCTCACCGTCCCCGAACCCTGGCGGGACCCCGCGCTCTGGACGGAGTGAAGTGGCAAGCGAGAAAGCCAACTTGGTTCCCGTTGGGAATCATCGCATGATTGCCGCATTTCGGGGCTCATCTGCGGGCCTTTAAGGGAGCAAACGCCATCATGACATCCAAACTGTCCCTCGCCCTCGTCGCAACCGGCCTCGCCGCCATCACCGCAGCCGTTCCGGCGCGCGCGCAGGGCCCGGCCTGCGGCGGCGACTTGAACAGTTTCCTGAACGGCGTGAAGGCGGAAGCCGTTGCCAACGGCATCAGCCCGGATGTGGCCGACCGCGCGCTCCGCAACGCCGGGATCGACCGCAAGGTGCTGTCGCGCGACCGCGCGCAGGGTGTGTTCCGCCAGACCTTCCTCGAATTCTCGCAGCGCTCGGTTAGCGCCAACCGCATGCAGGTGGGCGCCAGGCGGATGCAGCAATATGCCGACACCTTCGCCCGTGCCGAGGCCGAATATGGCGTGCCCGCCCCGGTGATCACCGCGTTCTGGGGCCTTGAGACCGATTTCGGCGCCGTGCAGGGCGATTTCAACACCATGAACGCGCTTGTGACGCTGGCGCATGATTGCCGCCGGCCGGAACTCTTCCGTCCGCAATTGCTTGCCGCCATCGAGATGGTCGCCCATGGCGATCTCGACCCGGGCCGGACCACCGGCGCCTGGGCAGGCGAAATAGGCCAGGTGCAGATGCTGCCCGAGGACATTATCGAATTTGGCGTTGACGGCGACGGCGACGGCCATGTCACGCTCAAGACCTCTTCGGAGGACGCGATCATGACCGCAGCCAACTTCATCCGCTCGCTCGGCTGGCGCGCGGGCGAACCCTGGCTTGCCGAGGTGAGCGTGCCGTCGGGACCGTTCCCCTACGAAAAATCCGGTCTCGACCAGGGCATGACGCTCAATGACTGGACCGCGCTCGGCGTCACCTTCCGCAATGGCCAGCCCACGTCGCAGAACCTGCCGGCCGACCTGCTGCTGCCGCAGGGCCGCGGCGGACCGGCCTTCCTCGCCTTCCCGAATTTCGGGATCTATCTCGAATGGAACCAGAGCTTCATCTACACCGTGTCGGCGGCCTATTTCGCCACCCGGCTCGGTGGAGCGCAGCGTTACGATGCCGGCAACCCCGCGCCGGGCCTCGGCGATGCGGCGATGAAGCAGTTGCAGGAGAAGCTCGCAGCCCGCGGCCATGATGTCGGCGGCATCGACGGAATTCTGGGCGCCGGCACCCGCGCAGCCACCAGGGCCGAACAACTGAGACTCGGGCTTCCTGCCGACGGCTGGCCGACGGCAGAGCTGCTCAATCGCCTTTAGGTTTCTTCGAGGCGGGCTTCGAAGCGCTCTTGCGGGTAGATGACTTCGCTGGAGACTTTGCGGCTGCCGGTTTGGCCGTGCCGGATTTGGCTGGCTTCGGCTTGGCCACCGATGCCCGGGCGCGTCGCGGCTGCTGTTTCGGTGCGGCCAGTTGTCCGGTCCGGGTCTTGGCGGCGTTTGCGCGGGATGCGCCGGAATCGGCTGTTTCGGACTCGCCAGCGCCGCTTCGAGCCGATGTTTCCTGACCGATGACCGGGGTGGATGAGGCTGTCCCGGCCGGTCCGCCCCCGGTATCGGCGTCCTTTTCGCGGGCCTCGTCGTCCGGCGGCTGCGTGCCGGATTCCTCGTTGTCCGTTTCAGCCGTACCGGTTTCCTGCGGACGTGCGGTTTCTGCTCCGGCCTTTCTGACGCGCCGCTGATACAGCGCGAACCGTGCCGCGCGATACCGCGCGCGGATCGCCCAGAGCACGTTCTCCACCCCGTCGATCTCGCCCTCATAGGCGTTGGCAAGCGCCTCCTTGTAGGAACCCAGCCCCTCGCTCGCCATGTTCTCGACCCGCTCCATCAGATTGAACCAGACCGGCGAAACCAAAAGAGAGATAGCCGTCACCGCGATGGCGAGGCGGTAGATGTCCGACCCCAGGGCGCCGGAGGCAAAGCCGGCCGCTGCCAGCACAAAGGAAAACTCGCCCACCTGGGCCATCGAGAGTCCGGCGATCAGCGCCGTCTTCGGCTCCGATCCGGTCACGCGCAACAAGAGGATATTGAGCGCAGTCTTGAGCACCACGACCAGCACCGCAGCCGCCAGCACCAGCCAGATATTGGCGATGATGAAGTCGAGGTCGATCAACAGCCCGATTGACAGGAAGAACACCACCAGAAGCAGGCTCTGGATCGGCTCGATCACCGGGATCACCTTGCTGCGCAGCGTCGAGTTGCCAACGATGATCCCGGCAAGAAAGGCGCCGTAGACCGGAGAGAGCCCGGCAAGACCGGAAAGTGCCGCCGCCGAAAAACACATCGCCAGCGACCCTATGGTCAGCAGATCCACATTCTTCTCGAAAGTCCGTTCATAGGGCAGCTTGAGCTTCGGGTTGCGCCCGAACCACCACAAGAGCCCGGCCAGCAGCGCCACCGCGACGATCACCTTGAGCGCGACCGAAACGATATCGATGCTTTCGCCCCCAAGGCTGGAAACGAGGATCAGCATCGGCACCACGGCGATGTCCTGAGCGATCAGCACACCGATCGCCACGCGGCCCGGTTCGGACCGCAACTCGCCCATTTCCTCGAGCATCTTCATCGCCACCACCGTGCTCGACAGCGCGATGATGAAGCCCAGGATAATGGTCTCGGAGAAGCTGGCTCCGATCGCAAGGGCCAAGAGCGAAGCGAGCACCATCGCCGCCAGCAACTGTCCGCCCGCCACCATCACGGCCTGGTTGATGCTGCGCACGAAGGCCTTGATCGACAGTTCCATGCCGATGAAGAACAAGAGCACCACCACGCCCATTTCGGCGAGCAGCGAGACATTGTCGGATGTCGAGATCACGCCCACTCCGGTGGGGCCGAGCACGAGGCCTGCAAGAATGAAGCCTACGAGCGGCGGTTGCCTCATGCGCATGAAGCCGAGCCCGAGCAGCGCCGCGACCGCGATCGCAAACGCGATCGAAATCAACGCATCGGCATGGTGCCCGCCCTGCTCGGCCGCTTGCTCGACAACCTGCGTGACCGCACTCTCGACCGCTTTGACGGCGTCGACGATTTCCTCTTCCATCGATAACTCCTGACCGCGCAAGCCCGATGCCTGTCGCGCTCAAATCGATTCACTTGGACGATAACCTACATGCATTCATTCGATATTCGAACGCTTCCTTTGCGCACCGGCCGGTATGGACGGCGGATCGACGTGCTTCGCAGCAAAACCAAAACTCCGGCAACGGGCGCAGGAGGTGTGCAGCGCTTGCCATTATTCTAGAATATCAGTATGAAATCTGCATCATTTGGTTGAGGAGCCTTGTGATACCGAGGAGAGTTTGCAACTGGCCCTGCTTGGGGTCATGACAGTTTTGGGAGGAACTTTCGATGAAATTTCAACAGTTTGCACTGGCCGCTCTGGCATCGACCGCACTGGTGGCGGTTTCCGGCCAGGCTCTTGCCGCACCGAAGACACTCAAATGGGCTCACGTCTACGAAGTGAGCGAGCCCTACCACACCTGTGCCGTGGCCGCATCCGACATGCTCGCTGAGGCCACCGAGGACCGCTACAACATCGAGGTGTTTCCGGCGTCGTCCCTCGGCAAGGAAGTCGACATCAACGAGGGCCTCGGGCTCGGCACAGTCGACATCATCTACACCGGACAGCTTTTTGCCGGACGCTCCTACGGCCCGATCGCCATCGGCGGCGCGCCCTTCATGTTCCGCGACTACGATCACTGGGACAAGTACCGCAACTCCGATCTCTTCGCCGACATGGCCAAGGGCTACGAGGATGCCTCGGGCAACCACATCACCTCGATGACCTATTACGGCCAGCGCCACGTCACCTCCAATGTGGAGATCAAGGCGCCCGCGGACATGGAAAATCTGAAGATCCGCGTGCCGAACGCACCGCTCTACATGATGTTCCCCAACGCGGTGGACGCCAACCCGACGCCGATTGCGTTTGCGGAAGTCTATCTGGCCCTGCAGCAGGGCACCGTCGATGCCCAGGAAAACCCGCTGCCGACCATCCAGGCCAAGAAGTTCTACGAGGTGCAGGACTACATCACGCTCACCGGTCACATCAGTGACGCGTTGATGACCATTGTCGGCGGCCCCACCTGGGGGTCCATGTCTGCCGACGACCAGGCAGCGCTCGACAAGGTCCTCGACGACACTGCCGAATGTGCCAGCGAGCAGATCATCCAGAAGGAAGCGGACCTGGTACAATGGTTCAAGGATAACGGCGTGACCGTCAACGAGGTCGACCGCACGCCGTTCCGGGAAGCGACCATGGAACTGCACAACGGGCCGGATGCGACCTGGGACCAGGAAACCTACGACCGGCTCCAGGCCATCAACTAGGCCGGGCGGACCTGTGCGTTGCGCGGCGGCCATTCGGCCGCCGCGTTTCAGTCCCTTCGGAGGTGCATGATGTCCCCAGACAACAAGAGTGATGATTCAGCCTCGATTGCCGAGCTGATCCACGAGGACGATGAGGATCTGACCGGGTTCCAGTGGGACGACGGTCTCGTGCTCACGATTTTCTGGGCGCTCGCCTTCGTGGTTTTCCTGCAGTTTTTCACCCGCTACGTGCTCAACAATTCACTCGGCTGGACCGAGGAAATTGCCCGCTTCCTGCTCATCGCGGTCACCTTTCTAGGTGCTGTAATGGCGGTACGGCGCCAAAGCCAGATCGCTGTTGAACTCTTCTTCCGCTGGATGTCGCGTCCGGTGCGCAAGGCGATGCAGTACTTCATCGACGTCGTCTCGATCCTTTTCTACGGTTTCATGGGTTACCTCTGCACGCAGGTGGCCGAACGGACGCAGCAGAAGATGGTCTCGATCGACTTTCCGAAATCCTCGATCTACTGGTTCATCAGTGCCTGTTTCCTCGCCATGACCATCTACGCGGTGATCGTCTTCTGGCGGCACCTGCGCACCGGCAGCAGCCGGTTGATCGACCCCGAAACCGCCAAGGCCTCCGGCCCGTCGCTCTGATCGAAGGCACACCATGCTTCTGACCCTTCTTTTCGTCATGGTTTTCACCCTGATCGCGCTCGGCGTCCCGGTCGGGATCGCACTGGCGGGATCATCGCTGGTCTTCATCCTGATTGACGGCCAGGTTCCCGGCCTCGTGGTCGCCCACCGCATGATCAACGGCGTTGATTCCTTTCCGTTGCTGGCGGTTCCCTTCTTCATCCTCGCCGGAAACCTGATGAACACCGCCGGCATCACCGAGCGGATCTTCGATTTCGCCAAGGCGATCGTGGGCTGGCTGCGCGGCGGTCTGGGTCACGTCAATATCGGCGCCTCGGTCATCTTCGCCGGCATGTCGGGCGCCGCAGTTGCCGATGCCGGCGGGCTCGGCTCCATCGAGATCAAGGCCATGCGCGATGCCGGTTACGATCCGGGCTTTGCCGTCGGCGTCACCGCTGCCTCTTCGACGATTGGTCCGATCATTCCGCCTTCGCTGCCGATGGTCATCTACGGCGTGGTCGCAGGCGCCTCCATCGGCCAGCTTTTCGCAGCCGGTTTCATCCCGGGCCTGCTGATGGCGGTCGCGCTGATGATCATGGTTGCCATCTATGCGCGCCGCTACAACTACCCCCGCGACCAGGCCTTTCAGCTTTCCATTCTCGGTCGCGCCTTCCTGCGCGCCTTCCTGTCGCTGCTGACGCCCGTGATCATTGTCGGCGGTATTCTCTCCGGCGCCTTCACACCCACCGAGGCCGCCATCGCGGCCTGTGCCTGGGCGCTGTTCCTGGGCCTCTTCATTTACCGGACGCTTACCGTCCGAAGGTTCCTGAAAGTTTCGATGGATACCATCGAGACCACAGCCGTGGTGCTTTTCATCGTCGCCGCCGCCTCGATCTTTGCCTGGATCCTGACGTCCAATCGCGTGCCCGAGCACTTTGCCGAACTGATCCTCGGCGTCTCCGAGAACCCCATCGTGATCCTGCTCCTGATCAACATCATCCTGTTGATCGTCGGCTGTTTCATGGAAACCGTTGCCGCCATCACGATCCTGGTGCCGGTGCTGCTGCCGATTGCCGTGCATATCGGCATCGACCCGGTCCATTTCGGCGTGATCCTGGTGCTCAACCTGATGATCGGGCTGCTGACACCGCCGGTCGGCATGGTGCTCTATGTGCTCTCCCGGGTTGCCAAGGTGCCGTTCGAGCGCTGCGTTTCCGCAACCGCGCCGTTCCTGGTCCCGCTGTTTGCGGTGCTGCTGATGGTAACGTTCTTCCCGATCGTCACCATGTGGCTGCCGACCCTGATCTACCGCTGAGAGTACGGAAAGACCAAAGCCTAGAGCTTGTCGAACTCGTCCTTGTCGACAGGCATCAGCATCACCGCGGTCGCCATGACGGCGAAGCCGAAGGTGCTGCCAAAGGACATCAGCAGGATGAAGATCGCGGCGATACGGCTCGACGAGCCAAGGATCAGGTCGCCGAAGCCGTTGATGTTGAAATAGACCACGGCAGCCGCCACCGCCCAGCCGATCAAGACGCCGGCCAGCGTGTTGATGATCACGAAGCGAATGAGTTTCGGCATGATGGGACCTCCTTCGGGTGGTCGTGCTGCACTCATTTCAGACTAGCGCAAACCGCTGCCCGGAGCCGCGTGACACATCGGCGCGGGCGACTGGCGATAGTCTAGCCCCTGACCGGCCTCCAGGCGCAATCCTTCTTCAATCCGCCATCGTTTCGAGGCTGGCGTAGCTGTCGGGCGCGCCTTCGCCGCCGAAGGGTGTTGTCACCTCGACAAAATCATCCGGATAGAACCCGTTGAAACGGGTCCGCAGCGAGAGCGAATAGGCGCCGATATGGCCGATCTCGATCCAGTCGCCGGTGTCGATCGTCTCCGGCAGCCAGAAAGGGCGGGACAGGATATCGACAGAATCGCAGGTCGCCCCGCAAACCCTGAACGGCACCACGGTCTCCGGGTTTCCATTGCGGATCCGGCGTGCCGGATCGGGTATGAAGCGCGCCGGAAGCGTGATCTTCCCGGTCCAGCTGTCCGACAGGGAGGCCCAGATCCCGTCATTGATGTAAAGTCTCCGCCCCTTGCGGAGCAGCACGCGAACGACGAGCGAGAACGCGCGGGCCACGACCACCCGGCCCGGCTCGGCCACCAGCGGCATGTCATCGAAGGCCCATTCCTTGATGTTGTCGCGAAGGTCGCCCATCAATTCCTCGAGGGGTGGCATCGGTTTGGCCTTGCGGTTGGGATCGTGACCATAAACCGCGGGAAAACCGCCACCGACATCGAGACCCTCGAGATCAACGCCTGCGCGATTGCGCACCCAGTCCGCCGACTTGAGCGCCTGCTCGTAGGAATCGGGCTCTTCCACCTGGCTGCCAACGTGGAAACAAAGCCCCACCTTGAACCCGATCCGGTCGAGCCGCTGGACCAGTTCCACCGCGTGCCCCGGCGCCGCACCGAACTTCTTGGACAATTCGTACATCGCGTGGCCCTTGGTCTGCAGCCGCACGAAGATGGTGATCGAAGCCGGATCGAGATCGAGTGCGCGAACGATTCTGAGCACCTTGGCAATCTCGTCCTCATGGTCGAGCGACATTACACGGATGTTGTATTTCTCCAGCGCAAGCCGGATATCGGACTGCGCCTTGACCGGATGCATGTAGAGCATCTCCGCATCGGGAGAGGCAGCGCGCACGGCTTCGAATTCGCCCGGCGACGCCACATCGAAAATCCGGACCCCGGCCTCCACCAGCGTCGTGAGCACCATCGGTTCGCCATTGGTCTTGACCGCGTAGGCCGTATCGCCCGGAAACAGCTTCATGAAGTTGACGGCATCCTGCTTGAGGACGTCGGGCCGGAAGCAGTAGAGCGGATGATCGGGCCTGAGCTCGAGTGCGGCCTCGGTGCCGGTGGCGAATCGTTGCATCTATGTCTCCCATTTGCTTTGCATCGAACCTATCAACGCCCGTCAGACCCGGCAAATGGCTGATTTGTGACAAGCCGCCGGATTCGGGTGGCGCCCGATGGCCATTCGGGGCATGACGGCTCCAAAATCGCATCGCACAGGTATCCGACAATGACCGCATCGCTCCATCGTTCCATGGCACCGGCCACCTGGGGGCTCCTGATCCTGCTCGGCTTTATCTGGGGTGGATCGTTCTTCTTCGCCCGGGTTGCCGTTCAGCATGTGCCGCCGATGACGCTGGTGCTGCTTCGCGTGGCGCTGGCGGCGGTGGCGCTGCATCTGGTGTTCGGGCGGATGCCTGGCTTCTACCGGATCCTGCACGAGCGCTGGCGGGAACTTCTGGTGATGGGGTTGATCAACAACGCCATTCCCTTCACGCTCATTTTCGCAGGACAGACAAAGATCGGCGCCGGCCTCGCCTCAATTCTCAATGCCACCACGCCCCTGTGGGCGGTGCTTGTCGCCCAGGTCTTCACCACCGATGAGAAGATCTCGGTTGCCAAGCTGATCGGCTGTGCCCTCGGGCTGGCCGGCATGGTCACCCTGATCGGTCCCGCGGCGCTCGGCATCGCCGACAGTCCGCTCTGGGCCAAGCTTGCCGTGGTCGGGGCCGCCATTTCCTATGGTTTTGCCGCCTCTTTCGGCAAGCGCTTCCGTGACGTCTCTCCGCGCATAACCGCCACCGGACAATTGACCGCCTCCAGCCTGATCATGCTGCCGCTGGCATTGGCGGTGGATCAGCCCTGGATGATGGAGGTGCCGCCAGCGCCCGTGATAGCGGCGATCCTGGCTCTGGCGCTGGTCTCGACGGCCTTTGCCTACATCGTCTTCTTTCGTGTGCTGAGCATCGCCGGCGCCACGTCGGCTTCCCTTGTCACGCTGCTGGTGCCGCCCGCGGCAATCCTGCTCGGCATCGTCTTTCTCGGCGAGACGCTATCGCTCGTGGAAGCCATGGGCCTGGGGCTGATTGCACTGGGCCTCTTGTCACTCGACAACCGTCTGTCCATAAAGCGCTGAAGCAGGCACTGCGCGGTCGGAACCTCGACACACTCACCGCCTGTCAGATGGCTTTGGGGGAACCGGGATGGCCGAAAACCGCATGATGAGCCTCGGCGCGCTTGTTGCAGCCCGGGAGTCCGGAAAGGCCTCACCGGAACTGATGGTGGCGCTGTGCCGCGATGCCATCGCCCGCAATGATTCAAAAATCATGGCCTTCAGCCACGTCGCAGCTGATCCTGTGATCGGCAACGAGGGACCGCTCGCTGGCGTCGCGGTCGGCGTCAAGGATATTTTCGACAGTTTCGACCAGCCGACCTCCTACGGGTCATCGGCTTACGCGGGCCACCAGCCGTTTGCTGATGCGGCCATCGTGGATCTCGCCCGGCGGCAGGGCGCAACCATCATCGGCAAAACCGCGACGACGGAATTCGCGTTCTTTCATCCCGCTGAAACGGTCAATCCGCACAATCCGGCCCACACACCGGGCGGATCATCATCAGGGTCGGCCGCAGCCATTGCCGCGGGCATGGTGCCGGTCGCCATCGGCACCCAGACCGGCGGCTCCGTGATCCGGCCAGCGGCCTTTTGCGGTGTAGCCGGTTACAAGCCGAGCTTCCGCCTGCTACCCGCCACGGGCATGAAGCATTTCGCGCCTTCGCTCGATACGGTCGGCCTGTTTGCGGCTTCCGTCAGCGATGTGGCCCTGTTTGCGGGGCTTCTGACCGGCCGTGATCTGAGCGTAGAGCCTGTTGACCCCGGCCAGGTCCGTGTCGGGCTCTACCGGTGCGCCGAACTCGGCAGCGTCGACGCAGAGATGCAGGACGCACTTTCGGCTGCAGCCGACAGGGCGGCGGATGCGGGTTTCGACGTCGGTGAAATCGATGAACCGCCAGCCCTCGCCGAGGCGCGTCAGGCACATTCGATCATCCAGGATCACGAGGCCGGGCTGGCTTGCGGACCGGACCTCTCCCGCTTCCGCGATCTGCTGAGTCAGCAGCTCATCGAGGTCATTGAACGGGGCCAGTCCATCAGCCCGCAGGCCTATGACGAGGCCCGCAGGCGTGCCAAACGCGGCCGCGCCGCCGCCCGCCTCATGTTCGGCGAGGTTGATATCCTGCTGTCGCCCTCGGCCCCCGGCGCGGCGCCGCACGGGCTTGAGAGCACCGGCGATCCGCGCTTCAATAAGCTTTGGACCCTGATGGGCACACCGGCCGTGAACATTCCCGGTTTCAAGTCAGGTAGCGGATTGCCGTTGGGCATTCAGGCCATCGCACGTTTCGGTCGGGACCGGCAGTTGCTGTCGGTCGCGGCGGCTCTCGAACCTCTTTTCGCTGCGCCACCCAATTCTCAGGCTTCCGAGTAAGGCGGATTGCACAAGGGGCCCGTCATGTCCGTACTCCGAAGTGCGTCCGGTTCCGG
Organism: Hoeflea sp.; assembly: GCA_965230055.1. Lineage (GTDB taxonomy): Bacteria > Pseudomonadota > Alphaproteobacteria > Rhizobiales > Rhizobiaceae > Hoeflea. The sequence goes on from OZ245939.1 coordinate 564,430, forward strand.
TCCTGGGTAAGACCAAGCGGAAGAAACGTCACGGGTGTCTCATCGCGAATTTGGCCAGAAAATGGCGCGCAAACAAAGTGCATACCCATGCAAATCACGCCTTATGGCTGTATTTGACGGATTCTTAACACAATTTTAATTTGCTAATAAATCTTTAAAATCAGAAACTTGATAGAGCTCATCGGATGATTTTTGCCCAATTCCGTTGCATTGCAGCAACGAATTCGCTTTTCAGCCGCCCGATCACGTGCCTATCATTCCAAGGTATAACGCCAAGGAGGACCACCATGGGATTTACGCAATCGCTCAATGCCCTCGTGATCTGTGCAGCGTTCATATTTGTCGGCGCAATGGTTTTCATCTGACCCGGTAACGCGCCTTCACGATGGGAAAAGTTCAATGACGGGAGCGTTACGACGCTCCCGTTTTTTTGCGCCCCGCCGAGGATGATCCGGCGTGGAACCGAAACCTGCCTCAGGCGGCAGCGCCTACCGCGGGCGTCTCGTTGCCGCGCAAACCCAGAAGATGACAGATCGCATAGACGAGCTGCGCCCGGTTCATGGTGTAGAAGTGGAAATCGTCCACCCCACGCTCCACCAGATCGCTCACCTGATCGGCGGCAATCGCCGCGGCGACCAGCGCCCTGGTTTCTGGATCCTTTTCCAGGCCGTCGAAACGGCGGGCGAACCAGTCCGGAATCGAGGCGCCACAAAGCTTCGAGAACCGTGCGACCTGGCCGAAATTGTGGATCGGCAGGATGCCCGGGACGATCGGAATGTAGATCCCGGCCTTGCGCACCCGCTCGACGTAGCGCTCGTAAAGATCGTTGTCGAAAAAGAACTGCGTAATCGCCCGGGTGGCGCCGGCGTCGACCTTGCGCTTGAGCATGTCGATGTCGGTGGCAAAATCCGGGCTTTCCGGATGCCGCTCGGGATAGGCCGAGACAGAGATCTCGAAATCATCGATAGAGCGCAAACCTGCAACCAGTTCCGCGCCATTTGCATAACCACCCGGATGCGGCTTGTAGGCCGCGCCCACGCCCTCCGGCGGGTCGCCTCTCAACGCGACGAAATGCTTGACGCCGACATCCTTGAATTCGCGCACCACCGCATCGACGGAGGCCTTGTCGGAACCGACGCATGTCAGATGCGCGGCCGGCGAGAGGCTGGTTTCCTTCGAAATGCGGGACACGGTGTTGAGCGTCGGCTGCTTGGTCGATCCGCCCGCCCCGTAGGTCACGGAGACGAAATCGGGCTGAAACGGCGCGAGCTTCGTAATGCTCTCCCAGAGCTGGGTTTCCATGTCGCCGTTCTTTGGCGGGAAGAACTCGAAAGAGACCTTGATCCGCTGGGACAGATCCTCGGCGCTGGCGCGGGGGGAACTTGGCATATCAGGCAATTCCTGTGTTGGAGGAAGAGGGTTTGGAAGCAATGAGCAGGCGCGGATCGCGAGCGAACCAGATCGTCACGGTCAGCGCACCGGTCTCACCGGTGTCAGCCGGAAGATCGACGATCTTCTCGACCGTCAGTCCGCACTCTTCGAGCCAGTCACCCACCTGGGCATGACTGAAACCGAGCCGTGCATGGGCGTGGTCGACCCGCAGCCCCTCATGATCGTGCGGAGCGAAATCGACGATGACGACCCGGCCGCCAGGCCTGAGCATGCGCGCGGCTTCGCTGATGGCGGGCAGCGGATCGTGCAGGAAATGCAGCACCTGGTGGATCGTCACCACGTCGAAGCTTTCACGGTCGAGCGGCAGGTTCAGGATATCGCCCTGCCGGACAGAGGCATGCGTGATGCCCGCCTCATCGAGCTGGGCCCTGGCAATCGCCAGCATGTCGCGGCTCGAATCAATGCCGATGGCGCGCCGGTACCGCTCCGACAGAAGCTCCAGCATGCGCCCGGTTCCGGTGCCCAGATCCAGAAGGCCGTCGAACGGTGTGCGGCCGATCAGCTTGAGAATTTCCGCCTCGACCCGGTCGTCGGAAATGTGCATCTGCCTCAGTTCGTTCCAGCTTGCCGCATTGGCGGAAAAATACGCCTCGGCCCGGCTGGCGCGCGCCTGCTTGACGGAGGAAAGCCGCTCCGCGTCACGGGCCAGGTGCGGATCCGATGGCGAAGCAGCCGCGAGCGCTTCTTCCATCAGCCTTGCCCGCAACCCGTCGCGCGAAAGCCGGAAATAGGCCCACGCACCCTCCTGATAGCGTTCGACCAGTCCGGCTTCGCCCAGGAGCTTGAGATGTCGCGAAATGCGTGGTTGGGACTGGCCCAGAACCTCGGTCATCTCACTGACCGTCAGATCGCCGTGGCTGAGCAGCGCGACGAGCCGAAGCCGCGTGGGTTCGCCCGCGGCCTTAAAGACCTCGACACACTCTTCCAGCGACAATGGTGACACAGACAACATTCGAACCTCGAAAATGATATAAAGATATGTTTATATCGCTTTTCGGACGAGTGCAAGCCGAATGTCGTTTGCGCCAAAATTTATGTCGCAAGGACATTCGGGCTAAGCGGACCAGGGACCAGCACGGGTCAGGCACGACCAGCGGGCAGGAAAGCCACGCGATCTTCTGAACAGAGACCTACCCGGCCGGATAGATCCACTGCTCCCAGATCCGCGCCGTAACCGCCTCCCCGCTCGTGATCGTCCCGGGCTTCTCAACCCAGGCGACAATGCCGCGCCGCCGCTTGGCGGCCGTTACGAAGCTTAACGCCAATTCGGTCTGGTCGCGGTCCGGAAAATTCCGGGCGATCTCTTCACCGGCAAAACGGCAGGGATTGTTTTCTCCATCAACGCGCAGGGTCACGCCGCCCTCGAAGAAAAGCTGGGTACGCGGCGGCAGCATGGTGAGCATCGGTATGCCCTCGATAACCATGTTCGCGCCGATCCAGCCCGGCTCGATCCGGTCGATCTTCATGGCACGCGCAGCGAACGCCAGTTCGTCTTCTGCAACGATTGAGACCTGCCGCTCATTTCGGATCACGGTGCCGCGCGGATACCAGGGCTCACGGCCGCCGGATTTCCGGGTCGCTCCGGCATGGAAGTCACCCTCGATCCCGTCGAAGTTCACGGTCAGGCTCTGGCATTTCTCGCTTGGGAACCCGTCCCCGCGAGCGTCAAGCAAGGTGCTGACGCGCCCCTCGATCTTGCGTCCGCGGGTGATCTGCGGAAGCTCATCGGCCTCGCCGGCGAAAAGGGGCAGTGACATCAGGGAACTCCGGTCAGCTGAAACTGGAAGACGCCCCAGTCTATGCCAACCGATCGTGATGAACCAATCAAAAGCATGAAAGCTTCAAAACGCCGGCCCTCCCGGCCCGATTTCGGAACTGTTCGCGCGATTATCGGCGATCGGCGTTGGGTCGGGAAATGCCCTAGCCCTCGCGAACCCGCCGTCCCGCCAGCGCCTGCCACGGCAGAGCGTTCTCCGGCAGCCGGCGCGCAAGCGATTGCATCACCAGCATCAGAAGGCAAACCAGGATCGAGGCTGCCACGGCGACGGCCGCGGCCTCCGAGCCAAGCCCCGAATCCTCCAGGCTGAGCAGCGCCACGCCGAGCGTCTCGTTGCCGGCCGACCACAACAGCGCCGAAACAGTCAGTTCGTTGAAGGCCAGCAGGAACACCATCAGACCGCCAGCGAGCAGCGATGGCAGCACCAGCGGCAGGATGATCAACCTGAGCCTCTGTCCCATCCGCGCGCCGTCGCAGACCGCGGCCTCCTCCACGGCCGAGTCCAGCGTCGCCATCGCCGCCAGCACCGGTTTGATTGCAATCGCCAGAAAGCGGGCGTGATAGGCAAACAGGATGATCCACGGCGTGGCATAGATCGAAAAGCCCAGCACCGGCAGCGGCCGGATGAACAAGAGAATGCAGGCGATGGCCAGCACGATGCCCGGCGCGGCATAGGGCAACTCGATCAGCGCAAGCAACGGCGCCCTCAGGCGAGCGCCGGCGCGATCGAGCAGATAGGCAAAGAGGAGTGCGAGACAGCACAGGCTCAGGGCCGCCGCCCCCGCAAAAAGCGCCGAATTGCGAAAGGCCCGTACCGTCAGGTCCTGCCTGAACAGCACCTCGCCATATTGCGCGAATGTCAGGCTGTCGAGCGACAGTCGCACACCATAGGCAGGCACCAGCGATGTGGCCAGCAGCGACATCAGCGGCAGCAGGATCGCCACCGCGATGAAACCCCACACGGCAAGTTCTAGCGGAAGCCGCCACGGCCCGAGCCGCCAGAACGGCTCCAGCGCGAAATCGGCCTCAAGCCGGCTTTGCTTGCGCGCGAGCAGCCATCCCGCCGCGATAACCCCCACAGCCGTTATTGCGGCAATGAGGATGGAAACGGCTGCAGCGTCATTGATCGATGACGGTCCGAAGCTCGCAAGCTTCTGGTAGAGCAGTGTCGGCAGCGTCAGGTAGCCGACCGGCAGCCCGAGCAATGCCGGAATTCCGAAATTTCCCGTTCCCGCCACCAGAACCAGAAGCGCTGCGGAGAGCAGGAACGGACCGAGCAACGGCAGAACGATGCGGCGGGTTATCTGCACGGGACCGGCGCCATCGAGAAGCGCAGCTTCAATGAGCGGCCGCGGCAATCCGGAAAGCCCGGCCGCCAGCGTGATCGCGACCAGCGGCGCATGGTGCAATCCCATCACGAGGATGATGCCGAACTCGCCCAGCATCGGGTTCGGCGTGCCCGGCGCCGGAGCAAGGCCGACCAGCTTCAAGAGCGGCGAGGCTGGTCCGGCCAGCGTCTTGAAGGCAAGCGCGGAGATCTGCGGGGCGATCATCAGCGACAGCACCATGATGAAGGCCATGGCGCCGCGTCCCCGCATGTCGGTGACCGACAGGGCAAGCGCAAACCCGAGCCCGACCACCATCGCCACGGCGCCGGAACCGAAGGCAACCGTCAGAGTGTTCAGCGTGGCCCGGCGCACTTCGGGCGTATCGAGCACGGACCAGAATTGCCCGAGCCCTCCCGCGAGCGCCGCTGACAGGAGCCGCCCGACAGGCAAAACGGAAAATGCCAGGATCGACGCGACCAGCAAGAGCACGAGGCCGGTACCCTCGCGCCAGTGCCAGACAGGATTTGCCGGACCGCGCAGCGTGAGGCGCGGTCCGGCGGTCTCGGAAATGGTCAAGGCGTTTGCCTTACTGGCCGAAAATTTCGGCAAAGCGTGCTTTGTTGCTTTCGGCATCGGCGAGCGCCTTGGCGGCATCGAAAGGCATCACCTTGATGGTGCTGCGATCAGGGAAGCCGGCGGGCACGTCAACCTCGGGATGGGCCGGAAGGTAACCCTGGCTCAGCGCCAGTTCCTGGCCCTCGCGCGACAGCAGGAAATCGACGAAAGCCTTGGCGGCGTCCGGATTCTGCGTCGAGGACAGGATTGCCACCGGCTCGGAAATCGCCGACACGCCTTCCTCGGGGAACACGAACTCGACGGGCGCGCCCTTGGCCTTCTCGCGGATCGGAAGGAAATCGACGACCATGCCGTAGAGCTTCTCGCCGCCGGCAACCTGCTTGAGCACCCCGCCATTGCCGCCCGAGGCCTGTGCCCCGTTTTCGGCAAGACCTTCATAGTAGCTCCAGCCGCTTTCGAGATTGTCGACCAGCGTGGCGGTGTGAATGAGCGCGGCCCCGGAGGTCAGCGGCGACGGCATCGCGATCTGCCCCTTGGCCTCTTCCTTGAGAAGGTCCTGCCAGGAAGCGGGCACCATGTCGGCTGCAGTGTTGTACATGATGCCGGTGGTGATCAGCTTTGTGCCGAACCATGTCTTGTCGGCGTCATGGGTGCCTTCGGCATAGGCCGAAACATCGGCATCGGGATGAGCCATCAGCAGGTCGCGGGCCTTGAGGCCTTCCATGGTGACGCTGTCGGCGATCAGAAGCACATCGGCAGGCGTCGAACCGGCGGCGAGTTCCGCCTCCAGCTTTGCCATGATCTTGGTGGTTCCGTCACGCACGAAGGTCACCTCGACACCCGGATAGGCTACCATGAAAGCATCGATCGACTGCTGTGCGTCGGTGTTGGGCTGGCTGGTGTAGAGCGTCAGCGTGCCATCCACTGCATGGGCGGAAGTTGTGACCACGGCAAGCGAAGTCATCAGGCCGAGCGAAAGCGAAAGCAGGCGTTGCATGGGGCATCTCCGATGTTTGGACAGAAACAGAAGAGCCGCTGGATTAAGCCCGTGAGGTGACAGGCCGATGACAGCCGGCCTGGCCAAGGACCTGCTTGTGGTAGCCACTCGCAGGTTCGGCGGCCATGTGCTATTCTATGGCTGCTTGGGGGCGCGCAACTGGATCAGGGAGATATCCGGATGTCAGCAGCCGTAGTTTTTACACCACCATATGTCCCCGGCGCCGGGGCCGTGAAACTGGCCCGCAGCAGCGGCGGGATTGCACCGGCGTTGCTTCTTGCTGCGGCTTTCGTTGTGCCGACTTTGACGAGTGCGGCAGATCTGTCCTGCAACCGCCTGCTCGAAACCGGCCAGACCATGATCTGCTCGGGCTTTGAACCAAACTGGGCGCTGGAACTGACCTGCGACGGCGGCATGAACGCGAGCTTCATAGATGCGTTTTCAGGCGACGGGATCCAGACAACCCCGGGCAGCATCCGGTTTTCGAGCGAAGACCCCTGGCAGCTGGAGACAAGCCACCCCGTGCGCGGATCCATCGCCTATACCCCGGGCGGCTGCACCGACGAGAGCGACCGGGTGAGCGACTTCACCTTCACGCCCACAGCCGCACCCGGCCTGTCGGAACCGTTCTACCCGTTCTGCTGCCGGATCGAGTGAGGCCGCCGCGACGGCCTACCAGTCACCGATGGTGCCGTCCCAATTGTAGAACTTTCCGGTCCCGTCGAGCCTCAGCGTCTCGGCGAGCGCAAGGATGCCGCCCGCGCTTTCAACCGGCGCGATATCGGCGCCGCTTCCGCCCATGTCGGTCCGTACCCAACCTGGATGCACCAGCGCCACGGCTATGCCTTGCGGCTCTAGGTCGGTGGCGAGACCCTGCATCACCTTGTTCACCGCAGCCTTGGACGCCCGGTAGGCAATGCGGTCGGACTTGGCATAGGACATCCGCCCCATCTGCGAGGATACCGTGATGATGCGCGGATTGGCGCTGCGCTTGAGATGCGGCAGGAAAGCCTGCGCCACGGCCAGCGGCGCAAGCGTGTTGACGGCGAGCGTGTGCGCAAATCCGTCAAAGTCCATGTCCAGCGTCGATTGGCGCTGCGGCCCGATGATGCCGGCATTGTTGATCAGGATGTCGATCGGTTCGCTGATCGAAGCCGCCGCACTGCGCACGGCATCGTGGTCGGTGACATCGAAAAACAGATTGTGAAACTGCGGATGGTCGCAGATATGCGCATCCGCGTCGGCAACCTCCTGTCGCGCCGACCCATAGACCGTCCAGCCCTTTTCGAGCGCCTGTTTGGCAAGCTCAAGCCCGATGCCGCGATTGGTTCCGGTGATGAGAATGGTGGTCATGGCGGAATCCTTGTTGAACGGTTGCAGGATCCTTGAGCAGACTCCCACCTACCCCGTCAACATGAAACCCGTTGGCGCAAAGCGCAACGGACTTACCGTCGCCAGTGGCGGGGCAGCTTGGCCGCTGTCCTCACCTCACGCAGGAAGCAAGGTGTCCAGCACCCCGGCGATTTCATCTTCGGTGTAGGGTTTCGGAACCACCGGGTGATGGGAAAGGTCTTCGCTGATGCCGCTTGCGCCGTATCCGCTGGCGAAAAGCAGCGGAACACCGAGGCCTGCCAGCCGGCGGGCATAGGGAAAGATCTGCTCGCCCGCAATGTTCACATCGAGAATCGCCGCATCTGCCCGGAACTCGCCGTCCAGAACTGTCTCCAGATCCTTCAGCGTCATCACCGGGCCGATCACGGAGTGACCGAGGTCCTCCAGAATTGTTTCCAGGTTCATCGCGATAAGGCTCTCATCCTCGACCACGAGGATGGACATCGGTCTTTGTTGGTCGGTTTTCATGTCCAGGCTTTCGCGCCGCGCAGCTTGGCGGCTTCAAGAGTGACGATACAGGAGAATCCCTGTTCGCGATAGGAAGGTTCAAATGCGCCGCCGAACTCACCGGAGACAATGCTTTCGATCAGCCGGGTGCCAAAGCCCTTCCCGTCGGGCGGAAACGCGGACGGACCGCCCGTTTCCTGCCAGGCTAGCTTCAGGACACCGTCCGGTTCTTCCCGCCACGTGATCGCAACATTTCCGGTGTCGCTGCTCAGGGCGCCGTATTTCACGGCGTTGGTTGCAAGCTCGTGAACAAGCATAGCAAGCGATATCGACGCTTTCGGCGACAGCGTGAAGCGCGGCCCGTCGAGGCTGATGCGTTCCGGATCGAACACGGCAACTTCCTGGCCGATGATCTCGGCCAGATCGGTGCTGGACCACTCCTGCGCACTGAGCAGGTTGTGCGCTTTGGAGAGCGCCGCAAGCCGGGCGCCGATATTCTTGCGTGCGGTCGCCGGATCGGGCGCGGAGCGCAGGGTCTGGGAGACAATCGATTGCACGGAAGCAAGCGTGTTTTTGACCCGGTGGTTCAGTTCCGCAAGCAGGAGACGCTGACGATGCTGCCGCTTTACATCCTCGCTGCGGTCACTGCCCTGTACGAAGATCCCGGTGATCTTGCCTTCGGTGTCCCGGATCGCGTCATAGGAGAAATCGAGATAGGTTTCTTCCAGTTTGCCGCCGTCCGGATTGCGGATCATCACGCGCATGGCTTCCGCCTGATACTGGTTCCCGGTCCGGTAGACCTGGTCAAGCAGTTCCACGATACCCTGCTCACCCACTTCCGGAAGCGCCTCGCGAACGGTACGGCCCATCAACTGGCGCTCACCGACGAGGCGCATGTAGGCGTCGTTGGCGAATGTGAAAACATGATCGGGACCACTTAGAACGGCGAAAAAACCCGGTGCCAGCTGAAACAACCGCCGGAATTCCGCACTTTCGGACATCAGCGCCTTGTGCTGCTCCTCGGCTTCGCGGGCCCGCTCGAGCAGTTGCGTCTCCGCGCGGCGGAAAGGCAGGCTCGCCGCCTGGCGAAGGCGGACGATATCGGTGACGTCGACCGTGTTCTGCATGACATATCTGTCGCCCCCCTTGCCGGGAACCGGCGTGTGCACCGCCGTCCAGTAGCGCTGCTCCATGCCGCCGCCCAACTCGGGCGGACGCGGAATGTCATAGGGGATATAGGCAAGCGTATCGCTCTCGCCGGTTTCGATCACGCGATTGAACGAATCCCGCAGCCGCCGGCCGCTCTCGCCGTCATTGGGAAACAGATCGAAGAGGTTGCGGCCGATAAGCTCATCCCGGCCACGCATGACGACCTGTTCATAGGCCTTGTTGACGGCGACGTAACAATGGTTCCGGTCAAGCACCATGTGCGGACTGGGCAATGCATCGAACATTTCGCCGAAGTCCACGGCATTTTCACTGCTGTCATTCACTTTGAGCAATACTGATACCCCCGGACGATGCCCCACACGCACAAACGCGTAAGGGGCGATAAGGTTCCACGCCCGGAAGATTTTTTTAGGCCTATCTTTTCAGAGGCTTATACGTCACGCGCCTGGGGTTGACCGAATCCGGGCCGAGTCGCCGGATCTTGTCGGCCTCGTAGTCCTCGAAGTTGCCCTCGAACCATTCGACATGGCTGTCGCCCTCGAATGCGAGGATATGGGTGGCGAGGCGGTCAAGGAACATGCGGTCATGGCTGATGATAACGGCACAGCCGGCGAAGTTCTCCAGCGCCTCTTCCAGCGCACCGAGTGTCTCGGTGTCGAGGTCGTTGGTCGGTTCGTCGAGCAAGAGCACATTGCCGCCGGACTTCAGCAGCTTGGCCAGGTGCACGCGGTTGCGCTGGCCGCCCGAAAGCGTACCCACCTTCTGCTGCTGGTCGCCGCCCTTGAAGTTGAAGGTCGAGCAGTAGGCGCGGGAATTCATCTCGTGCCTGCCGAGCTTGATGATGTCGTTGCCGCCGGAAATCTCTTCCCACACGGTCTTGTCCGGATCGAGCGAGTCGCGGCTCTGGTCGACATAGGAAAGCTGCACCGTCTCGCCGATGCTGATCTCGCCGGAATCGGGCTTTTCCTGGCCGGTGATCATCCGGAACAGCGTGGTCTTGCCCGCGCCGTTGGGGCCGATCACGCCGACGATGCCGCCGGGCGGCAGCTTGAAGGTGAGATCGTCGATCAGCAGCCGGTCGCCATAGGCTTTCGAAAGCCCGTCGGCGTCGATGACGTTCTGGCCGAGCCGTTCGCCGCTGGGGATGACGATCTGCGCTTCGCCGGGCCGCCGGTCGTTGGCCGCCTTGACCAGTTCGTCATAGGCGCGGATACGCGCCTTCGACTTGGCTTGCCGGGCCTTGGGCGAGGAGGCAATCCACTCCTGCTCGCGGCTGAGCGTTTTCTGGCGGGCGGCCTCTTCGCGACCCTCCTGCTTCATGCGCTTGGCCTTGGCTTCGAGATAGGCGGTGTAGTTGCCCTCGTAGGGGATGCCGCGACCGCGGTCGAGCTCCAGGATCCAGCCGGTCACGTTGTCGAGGAAGTAGCGGTCGTGGGTGATCATGATCACGGCGCCGGGATACTCCCTCAGGTGCTTTTCGAGCCAGGCAATGGTCTCGGCGTCGAGATGGTTGGTCGGCTCGTCGAGCAGGATCAGGTCGGGCTGCCTGAGAAGCAGCGCGCACAGCGCCACGCGGCGCTTCTCGCCGCCGGAGAGCTTGGAAACATCGGCTTCGCCGGGCGGGCAGCGCAGCGCTTCCATGGCCATCTCGACCTGGCTGTCGAGATCCCACAGGTTCTGCGCATCGATGATGTCCTGGAGCTTCGCGCCCTCGTCGGCGGTCTCGTCGGAATAGTTCATCATCAGTTCGTTGTAGCGGTCGAGGATCGCCTGCTTGTCGGCCACGCCCTGCATGACGTTGCCGAGCACGTTGAGGCTTTCGTCAAGTTGCGGCTCCTGCGGCAGGTAGCCAAGCGTTGCGCCATCGGCGAGCCAGGCCTCCCCGGTAAACTCCTTGTCGAGCCCGGCCATGATCCGGAGCACCGTCGACTTGCCGGCGCCGTTGGGGCCTAGAATGCCGATCTTGGCATCCGGATAGAACGACAGGTGAATGTTCTCGAGGATCTTCTTGGCGCCGTAGGCCTTGTTGAGCCCCGCCATGTGATAGATGAATTGCCGTGCCACAATGTGCTCCAGACTGAATTTCGGGTGGTTTTGAGCGCTATCTATGCGAATCGAAGGGCAAGGGCAATGCAGGGCGTCAAAGACGGGCCGCCCGCCTGCACCGTTTGGTCAGTCCGTCCCGCCCGTTTCCGCCTTGGTGATCCGGAAGGCCTGGCGGTTCACATAGGCCGCTTCCGGCACATGGTTCGTCATCTCGATGTAACGCGGATGCTCGGCCATTTCGCCCGCCGAAATCGGCGTCAGACGCCAGCGCTCGGCAACAAAGCTTCCCGGTTCGGCAGCCTGCCTGAGTTGCTGCAGAAATGTCTGCTCAAACACGATCGCGCCCTCGAGATCGAGAGACAGAAGGCTCGCATTGTCGAACACCGTGTCGATGATCATGGTGTTGCGAAAACTCGCCCCACCGATGCTGGCGCCGGTAAAGTCCGCCATTGCGACGGCGGCATCGTCGAACACCGGCGCGATGGCATGGATATCGCGGAAGCCGGTGCGATAGACGACGCTGTCGCGAAAACTCGCACCTGCCATGTTGGTGCGCAGGTAGTCGAGATCGCGGGCGGTGAACGGCGCTTCCACATCCTCAGCGGCGACCGAGGAGAAATTGCTCGTCCGGATGACGGCGTTTTCAAACCGCGCATGGTCAAGCTGGGCGCCGCCGAACCGGCAATCGCGCATCCTTGTCCAGGAGAAGTCGGCATAGGCCAGCCGCGCATGCCGCATCGACAGGTCCAGTGCCTCCTCGCGGCGGAACTCGGCATAGGAAAAATCCGCGCCAAGGAAGGTCAGCGCCTCGGTCTGGTGTACCGAGTTCGCTGTCAGCATGGTCAGCAGATCCCCCCGCTCCGGACTGACGGCGCGGTCGACCAGCCGTTCCCGGTTCGAAGCCTGGTCGCGGTCAAGCACGGTCGGATCAGCCAGCACGGCCGGCCGGCGCGCCAGTGCGCTTCGGATCAGGCCGTCGGGATCGCGCGGATTGGCATTGGAAGGCGCAAGGTAACGGTAGGGCCGCGCCACGAGGCTCGCCGCAACAATGCGGCCGCGGGTGGAACTGGTCAGGTCGGAGAGATCGAAATTCTCGATGTTGCCGCCCTGGTCCAGAAATGATTGCCGCTCCGCGCCGATCAGCGAACCGATCTCCACCACTTCCGGTCCGATCTGCGCACTGCGCTCGGCTTCGGCCAACTGGATCTGAGTGTCAATCAGGCTGTTCTGGAAGTCGATCCGCTGATTCTGCTCGACGAGGAGCCCCGATTGGGCTCTCAGAAGCTTGTTCTGCTCGAACAAAAGCGCCGATCCCGCCAGTGCCGCCATTGCCGCGATCAGTCCGGTGATGGACGCCACCAGCCAGCGCCGCGAACTCACCCAGGCGTACCGCGCCAGCGCGATCTCGGCGAAATTCCGCGCCGCCTGCGTGGCCTCGTCCACCCGCTGGTTGGCGGCATAGCGGGCCACGTCCGCCAGCGGTCCCGCAAATCGCGTGACCTCGATTTCCGAGCGTCGGAACAGCCAGCGCCAGAGCGGCTGCCGGAAAACGAAGACCAGCGACAGGATCACCAGCACGAACAGAAGCGCGCCAAGAATGATGCCGAGAACCACCGAGCCATGATCGCTCAGGAAGCCCGGCATGAAGATCGCCGCGGGAATGCCGCAGGCAATGCCGAGTACGAAAATCAGAAAACCGAGGCCCGCCCGCGCTCCGCCGAACTGAACCTCTGGCTCCGGGCGGTCGCCCAGAAGCGTCGCCGTGTCGGCATCTGCCAGCACCTCGTCCAGATCGCTGGCGTCGATATCGTCATTGCCCGCCAATTGCCCTTCCCCGCCCTGCGCATGCCGTCAGTGAAACCCGACGTATCGGCAAACAGCGACCGGCCGCGCAAGCCGGTCGGCCAAACCCTACCCCAAGCTGCGCAAAAGAAAAGACTTTGGCCGATCGGACCGTCCCGGCAAAGCGGTCTCAGCCTGCGAAGCTGACCTTGACGCCCTTCTGCCGGAAATAGGACTGCATGATCTTGCGGCCCTGGCGATTGGACTGAGCCAGCCTGCCCGGATCGAACACCGCCTCCCTGACGCCCTCGCGCGCCATGGCGCCCTTCAGCGCCGCGATGTGGAGATCTATGTCCTCGTTGTCGTTGTTGATCGAGGTGTAGATGTTGTCGATGGCTTGGTTGAGGGTCAGATCGCTCACGTCTTGCACTCCATGACTGGTTGCCACTCACCTAGCGATTTTTGCAGCCGGGGCAAGCGCCGGTTTGATTGCACGCTTGACGGTGAAAGCTGTGCAAGGTCATGTGGTCGCCATGACCTTGCAGGATTTTTCCCCCTTCACACTGGAAAGCCCGACCGGCGCAGCGCTTGCCCTGCGCCACATGGCGGCACCGGGCCAGCCGCGCGGAGTGGTGCAGATCAATCACGGGCTGGCCGAACACGCCGCGCGCTATCGCCCGTTCGCGGGCTTCCTGGCGGAACGGGGCTACCACGTCTATGCCCACGATCATCGCGGGCACGGCGCAACCCGCGCGCCCGATTCCATCCCCGGCGCCTTTGCCAAATCCGGCGGCGGCGGCAAGGTAATTGCGGATGTGGAAGCCGTTCACGCGCACATTCGCAATACACACCCAGGACTGCCCGTAATCACCTTCGGCCATTCCATGGGCGGGCTGATCGCGCTCAATTTCGCCGAAACCCATCCCGGAGCCTGCCAGGGGCTCGCGGTCTGGAATTCGAACTTCAATGCCGGAGCAGCCGGTCGTGCAGGTCAGGCGCTCCTCGCCGTGGAAGCCTTCTTCAAGGGTTCGGACACACCCAGCGCCATCCTGCCAAAGCTCACATTTCAGGCCTGGGCCAAGGCAATGCCGGACCGGCGCACCGATTTCGACTGGCTGTCGCGCGATCCTGCAGAGGTCGATGCCTACATCGCCGATCCGCTTTGCGGATGGGATGCCACCGTGAGCATGTGGCGCGATGTCTTCGAACTGATCTATCGTGGCGGCAGCAGCAAGCAACTCGCAAGACTGCCCAAGGACTTGCCCGTTCACCTTCTGGGCGGCGGCGAGGATCCTGCCACCGACAAGGGTGAGGCAATCAAATGGCTGGCTGACCGGATGAGGAAAAGCGGGCTTGGGAACATCGAGAGCCAAGTGCTGCCCGAAACACGACATGAAACGCTCAACGAGATCAACCGCGAAGCGGCCATGGACGGTTTCGCGGATTGGCTCGACCGGCAATTCCCCGCGTCTGCCTAAGCCCTTCCGCGTCCCCCCGGCCAAGGATATGAGGGCGTGGCACACTCCGGACAAACCTGCTAACAGACAGTCCCGAATTGGCTCAATCGCGCTACCGAAAGCGGCTCTTTAAGGAGCCCAAGCGCGATAGCCGGAAATCACTGTGAGAAGGCGATGACCGAACAGCACAGCAGCTCCGCTCCCCGGCCGCCGCTCGAAGGTGTCCGGGTCATTGAACTGGCGCGCATCCTGGCCGGCCCCTGGGCCGGTCAACTGCTGGCCGATCTTGGCGCGGACGTGATCAAGATCGAGCACCCGGAAGGCGGCGACGACACCCGCCGCTGGGGCCCGCCCTTCGTCACCGGAGCCGATGGCGAAAGCCTTTCCGCGGCCTACTACCACTCGGCCAATCGCGGCAAACGCTCGGTAACGCTCGACATTGCCAGCGCCGAGGGAGCCGCGGCTGCACGAGATCTCATCGCCAGCGCCGATGTGGTGATTGAAAACTTCAAGGTCGGCGGGCTGAAGAAATACGGCCTCGACTACGAAAGCCTGAAAAAGGTCAATCCGGCCCTCGTCTATTGCTCGATCACAGGCTTCGGCCAGACCGGACCCTATGCGCCACGCGCCGGGTATGATTTCATCATACAGGCCATGGCCGGAATGATGTCGATCACCGGCGAGAAGGGCCGGGAACCGCAAAAGGCCGGCGTTGCGATCTCCGACATATTCACCGGTCTTTATTCCGTCATCGCCATTCAGGCAGCGTTGCGTCATGCCGAGAATACCGGCGAGGGCCAGATGATCGACATGGCGCTGTTCGACACGCAGGCCGGCATACTCGGAAACCAGAACCTCAACTATCTCATTTCAGGCGTATCCCCCGGTCAGATGGGCAACGCGCACATGAACATCGCGCCCTACGAGGTATTTCCCGTCTCCGACGGCCACGTGATCATCGCTGTCGGCAATGACGGGCAGTTCCAGCGCTTCTGCAAGCTGTTGAACAACGAGACTATGGCAGCGGACCCCGATTTCCAGACCAACCCGTCCCGTGTCGCCCATCGCGACCGCTTGCGCGAGGAGATCATCGAGGCAATGAGGCACTGGACCAAGGCCGACATCCTGTCTGCCTGCGAAAACAACGCCGTGCCCGCCGGCCCCATCAACACAATTGCCGAGATGTTCGCCGATCCACAGGCCATATCGAGGGAACTGAGGATGGACCTGACCGACGCGGCAGGCACCGCGATTCCTTCTGTCCGCGCGCCGATCCTTCTTCCGGCATCCCCGCTCACCTACAACCGGCCAAGCCCGCGTCTGGGCGAACACACCGACGAGGTGCTGGCCGAACTCGAAGACATCCGATCAAGAGGTCCAAGAACATGAAAACCGGCGGCGAACTCGTAGTCGATACGCTCAAGGCCAATGGCGTCGAACGCCTGTTTTGCGTACCGGGCGAAAGCTATCTCGCAGTGCTCGACGCGCTGGTGGACTCGGGTGTAGGTGTCACCGTGTGCCGTCAGGAAGGCGGCGCGGCGATGATGGCCGATGCGTGGGGACGGCTGACCGGCAAGCCCGGCGTGTGCTTCGTCACCCGAGGGCCCGGCGCGACCAACGCCACCGCCGGTCTGCATATCGCGCGCCAGGATTCGGTCCCGATGGTGCTCTTCATAGGCCAGGTGCAGCGCGATGCGCGCGAGCGCGAAGCCTTCCAGGAGGTCGAGTATCGTCGCGCCTTCACCGAATTCGCAAAGTGGGTCGCCGAGATCGATGATCCGGCCCGCATCCCGGAATTCGTCAACCGCGCCTTCTCGGTGGCGATGTCCGGCCGGCCCGGCCCGGTTGTGCTGGCCCTGCCCGAAGACGTGCTGCGCGAGGTTGTCCAAACGCCCCCGGCCGAAATCCTGCCGAACCAGGTTGCGGCCCAGCATCCCGGTCACTCGCAGATGACGGAATTCGCCGATCTCCTCTCACAGGCCGAACGTCCGATGATGATCCTGGGCGGCACAAGGTGGAACGCGGACGCCGTGCGCCAGGTCGAGCGTTTCGCCGAGCGTGCGCAGATCCCCGTCGGCTGCTCCTTCCGCCGCCAGATGCTGTTTGATCACGCCCATCCCTGCTACGCGGGCGATGTCGGGATCGGCATCAACCCGGCGCTCGCCGATGCCGTAAGGTCATCCGATCTCGTAATGCTGGTCGGCGGGCGCTTTTCGGAAATGCCGTCCTCGGGCTACACCCTCCTCGACATTCCCTTCCCCCGGCAGACGCTGGTGCATGTCCACCCCGACAGCGCCGAGCTCGGTCGTGTCTATCGCCCGACCCTTGCGATCAATGCCGATCCGGCATCCTTTGCCGCCGCGCTTCCGTCGCTCGACGTCGACCCGATGCCCGGCCGCGCCGCCGATGTGGCGCGCCTGCACGAATCCTATCTCAACTGGTCGACCCCGCCGGAATACGGCCCCGGCGATGTGCATATGGGCCCGATCATCGACTGGCTCCGGGACCATCTTCCCGAAGACGCGATCCTGACCAACGGCGCCGGCAACTACGCCACCTGGGTCCATCGTTATGTTCGGTTCCGCAAATACGCGACCCAGGCAGCTCCGGCTTCCGGCTCGATGGGCTATGGCATGCCGGCAGCCGTGGCTGCCAAACAGGCATTCCCCGACCGCCTGGTCGTGGCATTTGCCGGCGATGGCTGCTTCATGATGCACGGGCAGGAGTTTGCAACCGCGATCCAGCACGGCCTGCCGATCATCGTCATCGTCGTCAACAACGGCATGTATGGCACCATCCGCATGCACCAGGAGCGGGACTACCCGAACCGCGTCAGCGCAACCGCGCTCACCAACCCCGATTTCGCAGCCCTTGCACGCGCCTATGGCGGCCATGGCGAGACAGTCGAGAAGACCGAAGATTTCGCCGCCGCTTTCGAGCGCGCGCAGGAAAGCGGGGTTGCATCGATCATCGAAATCAGGCTCGATCCCGAGGCGATCACGCCGACCCGCACGCTGTCCGAGATTCGCGGAACCGGGGTGACAAAGTCGCGCAGCTGACCAAACCGGTCTTGCATGCGTGCGGTCATACCCCACATGGCTTCCATGCAGGAACCGAGCCCACATCCCGCGTCAGACGCTCCGGCAGGATCGAACCCATTCGGAGTTCTCCCGCTGACCGTCTGGTACGATGAGGAATGCCCGGTCTGCCGGCAGGAGGTGGCGCTCTATCGCCGCATGGACCGCCACGATCTGATCGACTGGGTGGAAATCGGCACGCTGGATGACGCAAACCTGCCGCACGGCAAGACGCGCGAGGATCTCCTCGGCAGGTTTCACACCCGCCCGACCGGCTCGAACACCGACAACGATGATGACTACATGATCGGGGTCGACGCCTTTGCGGCGATCTGGCGCAGGCTGCCCTGGCTAAGGCGACTGGCGTTCCTGTTTCACACGCCCGGCATACGCCAGGTCGTCAAGCTCGCCTATCTCGGGTTTCTCAGATGGCAGCGCCGACACCGTGCCCGTCGCAAGGCAGTCGCCAAGGTCTTGACCTGACCGTCAGCCGGCAATCCGGACGCAGGCCGGATGCCGATCGATCAGCCGCGCAGATGCGCCGTGTGCTGATAGACCGCTGTCGAGCGCGCGCCCGAACGGCAATAGCCGAGCATCGGCTTGGGCAGTTCCTCGATTGCGTCCACCATCTGGCGAACCGCATCCGCGGTCACACCCATCGGGCCGATTGGAATGTGACGCGTTTCCAGGCCCAGGGCCTCGGCGGCCTGACGGATCTCGTCGAAGGCCGGCTGATCCGGAACCTCCCCGTCGGGACGGTGGCAGACCACCGACTTGAATCCGGCAGCCTTTATGGCCTCGAGATCCTCAGGGGAGATCTGTCCGGAAACCGAGTAGGATTGGTCGATCGGGCGAAGGTCCATGGAACTGTCCGTTGTCTGGCGTGGAACCGCAGGTTCAAGCCGCGGTGATGACTGCGGTCAGGTGTAGGCAATGAGCCGTTCCGCGTCAATGTAACCGCCGGCCGGCACATCTAGCACCATTGACCAATCCCCTGAGGCTGGCTGCCGGCCGATCCCCCGAAAAGCCGCACCGGTACCCCGGCTGCGGCAGTTGACGCTAAAACCTGCATGAATTACTCCACAATCCCAAAGCACGACCGGATCAGGCCCGGCCTGCTGCATGGCGCGCTCATCGGTTTTGTCCGGGCGTGTCGTGCCTCAAATCGAGGGTTAAAGCTGCCCTTGCGCATCCCGACTGATGCGCAGTGCCGCAGGAGACAGAGGACATCCGCCCGTGGGCGAACGCGCACTCAAGACCATGGCCTGGATCGTCTCGCTTCTGTGCCTCGCGCCGATTGTCGCGGTCGCCGTGACGGCGGCTTCGGGCACGCTGGAAACCTGGAACAGCCTGATGGCGACGGTGATGCCGCGCTACACCTGGACCACCGTGAAGCTGGTTGTTCTGGTCGGCTTCGGATCGGCCGTGGTCGGCACGGCCACCGCCTGGCTTGTCACGACCTGCGAGTTCCCGTTTCGGCGCACTTTTGAAATCATGCTGGCACTGCCGCTTGCCTTCCCGGCCTATGTTCTCGCCTATGCCTACACCGACCTGCTCGATCATCCCGGTGCGGTTCAGTCCGCGCTGCGAAACATCACCGGCTGGGGACCGCAGGACTACTGGTTTCCGGAAATCCGCTCGCTGGGCGGGGCCGCGGCCATGCTCGTCTTCGTTCTCTACCCTTACGTCTATCTCTTGGCCCGCGCAGCCTTTCTCAAGCAATCGCCGACCGCCTATTTCGCCGCCCGCACGCTCGGGCATACGCCCTGGTCTGCCTTCTGGCGGGTCAGCCTGCCGATGGCGCGCCCCGCAATCGCCGGCGGCGTCATCCTGGCGCTGATGGAGACCATCGCCGATTTCGGCACCGTGGCGCATTTCGGCGTCCAGACCTTCGCCACCGGCATCTATTCGGCCTGGTTTTCAATGGGCGACCGCATGGCCGCCTCGCAACTGGCGCTGTGCCTGCTGGCCGTCGCGCTGGCTTTCGCGCTTCTCGAGCGCGCCCAGCGAGGCGCGGCCAAGCGCTTCCCCGCGGGCTCGCGCAACGAAACCATGGAGCGCCATCCGCTCGGGCGTTGGCGCGCCGCGGCCGCATTTGCGGCCTGCGCACTGCCGGTAGCGGTCGGTTTTGCGATCCCGCTCTTCGTGCTGTTCGACATGGCTGTGGATGCCGGCCGGTCCCCGTTTTCCTCGCGCTATCTCGGCTTCGTCGAGAATTCGCTGATCCTGGCAACGGTCACGGCGGCCGTCACCGTCGCAGGCGCCATCGTCATCGGCTTCTGCGCGCGGATTGCGCCCAGCCTCGCCGCACGCTTTTCCGCGGCGGCCGCAGGCATCGGCTACGCGGTCCCCGGCGGCGTTATCGCCGTGGGACTGCTGGTTCCCTTCGCCGCGCTCGACAACACCATCGATGCCTGGGCCCGGGAAAACTTCGACGTCTCCACCGGACTGCTGTTCACGGGCTCGATCGGGCTCCTGGTTGTGGCCTACATGGTGCGCTTCATCGCCGCGGCGCTCGGCGCCTTCGACACCGGCATCTCGGCAATCAAGCCCAACATCGATGCCGCGGCCCGCACGTTGGGGCGTGGCTCGGGTCGGATGCTGTTCGAGATCCACCTGCCGCTTCTAAGGCCCAGCCTTCTCACGGCGCTTCTGATCGTCTTCGTCGACGTCATGAAGGAACTTCCCGCGACGCTGATCATGCGCCCGTTCAACTTCGATACGCTCGCCGTGCAGGCCTATCGCCTCGCCTCCGACGAACGGCTTCAGCAGGCGGCCCTGCCTTCGCTGATGATCGTTGGCTTCGGCCTTCTGCCGGTGGTTCTGCTGTGCCACACCATCGGCAGATCGAGCCGGCCGAAGAAAGTGATCCGGCCGCGGGCGGACGCCTTGCTGCCCAGCACCTGAGAAGACACGGACCTGACGCAGATCAGTAGAGCGACGTCCGGTAGTCTTCTTCGAGCCCCTCGTCGAGCTTGCGCATCTCGTCTTCATCGTCCGGCGCGCCGGTGGTCTGCTCGAGGATCATCTTGACCAGCGACGGCATTTCGGTCCGGTCCTGATGGTGCTCCGGGTCCCAGAGATGCGAACGGCGGAAGGCCTTGGCGCAATGCAGGAAAGTCTCGATGACCTTCACCACGATGGCAATTCTCGGCGCGCGTCCATTCACGCTCATGCTTTCGAGAAGCTCCGGATCGGTGACCACCGTCGCCCGCCCGTTGACCCGGAGCGTGTCGTCGTAGCCGGGGATGATGAACAGCAGTCCGACACTCGGATTTGCAACGATATTGCTCAGGCTGTCGAGCCGGTTGTTGCCGGGCCGGTCCGGAATTGCCAACGTGTTCCGGTCCAGCACCCGAACAAAACCGGGATGGTCACCGCGCGGGCTGACATCCGCACGGCCATCGAGATCCTGCGTGCCAAGGCACAGGAACGGCGCCCGGCTGATGAAGTCGCAAGCATGGGTGTCCAGCGCACCCAGCACCTTCTTGACCGCAAGTTCATGCGTGCCGGGAAACAGGGCACGAAGCGCCGTCTCGTCTTGAACCGCAAACTCCGTCTTGATTTCAAAACCGCTCATTTCCCGCTCCCGAACGCTGGCCGCGAATCCCGGGCGAAAATCCGCCCGTCGCTCGATCGGAGTGTTAGCGCGTCGCGGCCTTGAGGTCCATGAGAGCCGGGTTTCCCACGGTTGCTAGGCGACCTGGCGCAATCCCTCAAGCCAGCGCACGCTTGCCGGCAGCCTTTCGGTGAAACGGCGCACTTCGAGAATGAGCCGCGGCGTTTCCTCAAGGTCTTCAAGCGCGGAAAGGAGCGGCGACCAGCTGATCCGGCCCTCGCCCGGATGCCAGTGGCGGTCGGCATAACCATCGACATCCTGCAGATGCACATGACCCAGATGGCCCGCCGCGGCAGCGATGAAATCGGTCACCGGCGGGGCGGTGTAGCGGCCATGCGCCAGGTCGGCATGGCCCGTGTCGATCGACACTTTCAGATTGGGGTGAGCGATCTCGCGCACCAGATCGACCCGTGTCGCTGGATCGGTGTCATCGATGTTTTCGAGCATGAGCGTACAGCCGACATCGGCGGCGCGCTTGAGAACCGGCTCGAGGCAATCGGCCGCGGCCTTGAACATCGACGGCAGAACATCCGGATAGTTCCGGCGATTGAGCACATGCCAGTAGGTGAACGGGCTGTGGATCACCATGTGGGTGGCGGAAAGACTCTCGGCTATCTCGAGCCCCTTGAGGAACCGTTCCTGGATGACGGCGCGGATCGCCCGGTCGGGATTGGCAAGGTCCAGACCGAAAAACGGGCCGTGAATGCCGCGCTGGCCCCGGTGCGTTTCAAGGACACTCTTGTACTTGGCGACCAGGTCCGAGCAGTCGCCGGCGATCACCTCCGGGAAGACGAAATCCTGGATCTCGATCGGGCGGTCCGCCTCGCAGATCCAGTCCCTGAGGGAGTTGTACACGTCGAGTTTGACGGCTGCGCCGAAAGTGGAAAGGGTCATCCATTTTTCCTTTTACTTGATGCCTGCGCGCATGAAGCTTTGCACGAACTGCCGCTGAAACAGCAGGAACCCGATGAGAAGCGGCGCCGAAGTCATGAGAGTGGCGGCGTTGATGACTGCCCATTCAGTACCGCTGTCGGTTGTCGCGAAGATCGACAGGCCAACGGTCAGCGGCCGGGTTTCAACGGAATTCGTGATGATCAGCGGCCAGAGAAAATTGTTCCAGTGGTGGCTCACCGAAACCAGTCCGAAGGCGAGCATTGCGGGTTTGCCGAGCGGCACATAGACCCGCCAGAGCAGACCGAGCAGCGAACATCCCTCGACCCGTGCCGCCTCGTCGAGTTCCTTCGGGATGGTCATGAATGTCTGGCGCAACAGGAAGATCGCAAAACCCGAGGCGAAATAGGGCAACCCGATTGCCATGATCGTATCAACCAGACCGAGCGCGCGCATGGTCTTGTAGTTTTCGACCAGCAGGATGTCAGGCATCACGAGAAGCTGCAGCAGGATCAGCGTGAACAGGATCGACTTGCCGGGAAACTCCAGCCGGGCAAAGGCAAAGGCCGCAAGCGTGCACAGAACCAGTTGCACGCTCAGCACCATGGTGACCAGCACAATGGTGTTGATGAAGTAGCGGGCGAACGGCGCCTGCGCCCATGCCGAGATGAAATTTTCAAGCGTCAGCGGCGCGGTCAGTTCGAACCGCGCCTCGAAGGCCGGCGGATGAAAGGCCGCCCAGACCGCATAGGCGAGCGGCGCGATCCAGATCAGCGCAAGACAGATGCCCGCACCTCGAAAGAGCACACGGTCGAAAGCGGTTTCGCGGATCATTTGTAGTGCACCCTTCGATCCGCAAGAAAGAACTGTCCGATTCCGGCAATCGACAGTATGACGATCAGCACCACCGTCAGCGCCGCCGCATAGGCGGTGTCCCAGAAGCGGAAGCCGGTTTCAAAGATGTAGTAAAGAAGCAGCATCGTCGCGCTGTCGGGGCCGCCCTTGGTCATGACGAACACGTGGTCGACGAGCCGAAAGGCATTGATGACGGCATTGACCGAGACGAACAGCGTTGTCGGCATGATCAGCGGCAAGGTCACCCGCCGGAAAAACGTCCAGCGCCCGCAGCCCTCGATCGCCGCCGCCTCTCGCAGAGACTGCGGGATGGTCTGAAGCGCCGCGAGAAAGAAGATCATGAAGAAGCCCGCCTCCTTCCAGATCGTCACGGCTGCAACCGCATAGAGCGCGGTGTCGGGTTGGCCGACATAGTTGGCCGAAGGCAGGCCGAAGAAAAGCCGGATCTGATCGATCAGCCCGAAGCCGGGCGCGTAAAAGAACAGCCAGATATTGGCGACGGCGATCAGCGGCAGAACCGTCGGCGTGAAGAAGGCCATCCGGATGAAACCCACGCCCCGGAAGCTTCGGTGCACCAGAAGCGCCATCGCCAGCGCAAGCGCCATCGAGGCCGGAATGGTGATCGCGGCATAGATCGCCGAATTGACCATCGCCTTGAGGAACACCGGGTCGGCAAGCATCTTCTCGTAATTGCCGAAGCCGGTGAAGACAGCAGGCCGCCTGCCCTTTTCCGTGGTCCAGAAACTGTCGATGACAGTGGTCACGGCGGGCATGTGCGTGAACGCGATCAGGAACACGAATGCCGGCAGCAGCATCAGCCAGGCGTGGATCCAGGTGCGACTGTTCATGGGGGCGGGTCCAGCGGGAGAATGGCGGGGCGCACGCGAACCGGCGCCCCGCCACGGGGATTAGGATCAGCGGTAGGCCGAAAGGATGGCGTCGGCTTCAGCCTGGGCGCCATCCAGCGCTTCCTTGGGTTCGGTCTGGCCGGTGATGGCCGATTCCAGTGCCGAATTCAGAAGCTGGGTGACCTTCGGGCCTTCGAAGGTCGAAAGCTCCGCGACGGCATAGTCAAGCTGATCGCGGGCAACCAGCGCCTGCGGGAAGTCCTTGACATATTCCTTCATGGTTTCGGTTTCCCAGACATCCGGACGCGGTGCGACGTAGCCGGTGGCAATGGTCCACTTGGCAGCCTGTTCCGGCGCGGTCGCCCACTTGACGAAGTCGGCAGCAGCCTGAAGCTCTTCCTCGGTCGAGCCCTTGAGCAGGTAGAAGTTGCCGCCGCCCGTGGGCGCGCCGTTCTGCTTGAGGCCCGGCAGGAAGCCCACGCCGAAATCGAACGGGGCGTTGGTGCGCACATTGGTGAGGTTGCCGGTGGTGGTCCAGATCATCGCGGCCTGGCCTTCGAAGAACGCCTTCGGCGTACCGCCCCAGTCGAGGATACCGGGCGCCATCACGGCATCTTCGGCCGAAAGTGCGACAAGCGCCTCAAGCGCGCCGACTGCGGCGTCGGAGTTGAAGGTGACGTTCTTGCCGGTGTCGTCGGCGAGCTTTCCGCCATTGCCGGCAACGATGCCGGTCCAGAGCCAGGACGGGAAACCGGAAGACGGAATATGCACGCCCCACTGGGTCACATTGCCCGAGTCGTCCTTGACGGTCAGCTTTTTGCCCATCTCGACCATTTCGTCCCAGTTGGCGGGGCCGGTATCGGGGTCGAGGCCGGCCTTCTCGAAGGCTTCCTTGTTCCAGTAGAGCACCGGGGTCGAGCGCTGGAACGGAATGCCCCAGGTCTTGCCCTCGGTCTGGCTGTTGGCCATGAACGCGGGATAGAAGCCGGCGATCCAGTTCTCCTGCTCCTCCTCGGTGACATAGTTGTCCCAGGCGACGATCATGTCTTCGTCGATGAAGGTATACATGTCCGTCGACAGCGAGATGATCAGCTGCGGGGCATTGCCGCCGCGTACGGCGGTGATCGCCTTGGTCGTGGTGTCCGCGTAGGAGCCGGTGTAGATCGCCTCGATCGACACGTCGGGATTGTTGGCCACATATTCCTCGGTCAGCGACTGGATGGTGTCGGCGGCAGTGCCTCCGACAGCGACCGGGAAGTAGAATTCCAGATCGACGGCATTGGCCTGGCCGGCAAACAGTGTCAGCGCCGATGTCGCCAGAAAGACGTTAAGCAGTTTCATGGGTATGATCCTTCTTGGTGGTGGAAGTGGAGGCGGAAAGCTGGTCGAACTGCGCAAGCCGTGCCCCGGTCGCCGCATCGAAGACGCTCTGGCGGCCGGCGGCCCAGCCAAGGGCGAAGCGGGCTGCAGGCGGCGCCGCGCTCGCCGGTGTGCGCATGACGAAATTCGTTGCGCCCAGCCGCGCGGAAACAAGCCGGTCGGCGCCGAGATACTCGATGCCGGACAGTTGGGCTTCGGGGCCGCTTTCAGCGACAAAGAGATCCTCGGGGCGCAAGCCGACGAGATGGCTGTGGCTGACGTCGCCCGGCAGCAAGGGCGAGCCCGCAAGATCGCGCGCCGGAAACAGGTTCATCGGCGGCATGCCGATGAAACCGGCCGTGAACGTTGTCGCGGGACGGGCATAGACGTCCTCGGGCGTGCCGACCTGCTCGATCCTGCCCTGGTTCATCACGATGATCCGGTCTGCCAT
Source organism: Hoeflea sp. (assembly GCA_965230055.1). GTDB lineage: Bacteria > Pseudomonadota > Alphaproteobacteria > Rhizobiales > Rhizobiaceae > Hoeflea. The sequence continues at coordinate 589,954 of OZ245939.1, forward strand.
CGTCATGGCCTCGATCTGGTCGTGGGTGACATAGACGACGGTCAGGCCCAGCTTCTGCTGGATCGCCCTGAGTTCCACCCGCATGTCGGCACGCAGCTTGGCGTCGAGATTGGACAGGGGTTCGTCCATCAGGCAGATCGGCCGTTCGCTGATCACGGCGCGGGCAAGGGCGACGCGCTGCTGTTGTCCGCCTGAAAGTTCCGAGGGCTTGCGAGAGAGCAATGGCATGAGGCCCATCATCCCCGCCACCCTTTCAAGACGCTCCTGCCGCTCGGCCTTGTCGACCCGGCGCACCTTGAGGCCGAACAGGATGTTCTCGCTCACCGAAAGGTGCGGAAACAACGCATAGGACTGGAAGACCATCGAGATGTCGCGCGCGCTCGGGGAGCGGTCGCCGACATCGGCGCCACCGATCCGGATCGTTCCGCTCGTCTGCCGGTCGAGCCCGGCGATCAGCCGCAGCAGCGTGGATTTCCCGCAGCCGGACGGCCCGAGAAGGACGGAGAAGTCACCCTTTTCGAGGCGGACGGAAACGGCGTCGAGAGCCGCCGTCTGGCCGAAAAGGCGCGAGACATTTTCGACCTCTATCCGGGCCCGGGTTTGGGGTTCTGCTGTTTCCATGCGGCAGCAGGAACCACTGTTGCGTGAACGCGCGATGACAGATCTGCGAAGCTTTTGTGTAAGCCACTGAAATGGCTGGGGAGTTGCGCGCGTCAGGCTTCTGTGCCGGTTTCCGTTGGCCGGAACCCGGAGCGTTCCCGCACCCTGTCCGGCGGGCGATATCTGTCACCGGCGCTGGCGTTTGAAACTCAGTCTCAGTTGCTTCTCGGTCTCGGTAATCGCAAACAGCAGTACACCGATTCCGACGATGATCAGCCCATCGGCAAAGCCAACCGGCGCAGTCCCGAGAACCTGCTGCAGCGGTGGAAGATAGGTGACGGCGAATTGCGCTCCGGTCACGGCAATGACGGTTCCCCACACAACCGGGGTCGCCCGCACCGCCTTCCAGGTAAGCGAGGTGCCGAAGACGTTGCGAATGAAGAACAGGTAGAAGATTTCCATCACGACCAGGGTGTTCATGGCCATGGTGCGGGCAAGCTCGACCGGGTAGCCGCGGTCGGTAGCGTAGGCGTAGATCCCGAACACGCCGGCAAAGAACAGGACCGAGACCAGAACGATCTGCCAGACCAGCCGACCGGTCAGGATCGACTCATGCCGCGGGCGGGGCGGGCGGCGCATGGTTCGTTCTTCCGTCGGTTCAAAGGCGAGTGCCAGGCCCAGCGTGATAGCCGTGACAAGGTTGATCCAGAGAATCTGAACCGGCGCAATCGGCAAGGCTACGCCCCACAGCAATGCGGCGATGACGGTGATCGCCTCGCCGGCATTGGTCGGCAGCGTCCAGCTGATCACCTTCTTGATATTGTCGTAGACAGTGCGCCCTTCCCTGACGGCGGCGACGATGGACGCGAAATTGTCGTCCGCAAGCACCAGTTCGGCGGCCTCCTTCGCCGCCTCGCTGCCCTTCAATCCCATGGCGATGCCTGCGTCCGCCCGCTTGAGCGCCGGCGCATCATTGACCCCGTCACCGGTCATCGCCACGGTGAGGCCCTGGGCCTGGAGCGCGGTAACCAGGCGCAGCTTGTGCTCCGGATTCGTGCGGGCGAAGATATCGGTTCTCGTCACTTCCGCCACGAGTTCCGTATCGCTCATCCCGTCGATCTCCTCGCCGGTGAGAACCCGATCGGTCTTTGCGAGACCTATGAGGCGGCCGATCGCGGCGGCGGTGCCGGCATGATCGCCGGTGATCATCTTGACCCGGATTCCGGCTGCATCGCACTCGCCGACCGCCTCGATCGCTTCGGGACGCGGCGGATCCATCAGGCCTACCAGACCCAGCAGAGTCAGTCCGCCTTGGACATCGGCAAAGTCCAGCACCCTGTGCCCTGCCGGGATGCGTCGCGTCGCGATCGCCAGCACACGAAGACCGTCGTCAGCCATTCGCCCGGAGGTTTCGATCCAGCGCGGCTCCTCAAGCGGCTCGTCACCGGAAGCGCCCCGCTGCTGCGCGCACATTTCCAGAACCTGCTCCGGCGCACCTTTGACATAGATCTCACCAAAATCGGGACTGTCATGGTGCATGGTTGCCATGAACCGGTGCCGCGCATCGAAGGGTATGGCATCGATGCGCTGCCTGGCGGCGTGGCCCGTTTCGAACCCGGCGCCTACCTTGCCGGCCAGCGAAAGGAGCGCGCCTTCCATCGGGTCGCCCTCGACCAGCCATTGGTCCGCCACATGGCGCAGGGCCGAATCATTGCAGGCGGCAGCGGCGTGGCCGAGTTCGATGAGCCGGGGAATACGCTTTACGTCGACAGGCTCTCCGTCGAGCAGAACTTCGCCCTGGGGCGCGTATCCGTCTCCGCGCAACGAGAAGACCTTGTCTCCGAGAGCGACCGCGACGACCATCATCTCGTTGCGTGTCAGCGTTCCGGTCTTGTCGGTGCAGATCACCGACACCGACCCGAGCGTCTCGATCGCCGGCAACCGCCGCACGATCGCATTTCGCCGCGCCATCGCCTGCACCCCGACAGCCAGCGTGATCGTCAGAACCGCCGGCAAGCCTTCGGGAATGGCGGCGACTGACAGCCCGACCACCGCCATGAACATCTCGGCAAACTCATAGTGCGCGACGAAGTAACCGAAACCGAGCAGGGCGGACGCGATCAGCAGGATCAGCACGGTCAGCCACTTGGCGAAGACATTCATCTGCTCGACCAGCGGCGTGGTGAGCACTTCGACACTCGCGATCAGGCCGCTGATCCTTCCGATCTCGGAACCGGCGCCGGTGGCGACCACGATGCCGCGCCCCTGCCCTCCGGTCACGAGCGTCCCGCTGTAGGCCATGGAAGTCCGGTCACCCAGCGCGGCCGCTTCCGCGACCGGATCGGTGCCCTTGTCGACCGGCAGCGATTCTCCGGTCAGGATTGCTTCCTGGACCTGCAAGCCGTGGGTGCGGATCAGGCGCAGGTCAGCCGGAACCTTGTCGCCCGCTTCAATCAGAACGATGTCGCCGGGCACCAGCTCCTCGCCGTCCACCGTCTGGCGCTCACCGCCCCGGAGAACCGAAGCACGCGGCGCAAGCATCCGTCGGATGGACTCCATTGCCTTTTCGGCCTTGCCCTCCTGAATGAAACCGACAAGGGCATTGGCAATCACGACCGCGGCGATCACCGCGGTGTCGACATAGTGCTGCAGGAAAAACGTAATCAGCGCCGACCCGATCAGCACATAAATCAGGATATTATGGAAATGCGACAGGAAGCGAAGGATCACGCTTCGCTTTGGCGGCTCCGGCAAACGGTTGCGGCCATGAGTATCTAGCCGCGCAGCCGCCTCGTCATGCGAGAGGCCGGCGGCGGTCGCCCGCATGGCCTTGAGCGAGGCCTCGCTGTCTGTCGCGTGGTGGCCGTGTTCCATCACAGGGCTGCGTTCGTTCTCTCGAACTGGCTGGAAATTCGGGGGCATCTTGGGGAAACCTACTCAGCCCCGCAGACCCCGGCATTGAGCAAAATCAAACGGCTGCGGTTTCTGCTCCGGCAATACCGGAACCGACCCAAAACGATCGAGACCGCCTGCGGTTTCGTCTGGCATTCCCAAACCGGGCGCTATCCGCATGGAGTGGGGTTTCCAGCGCCGCGTCTCTCCGGGGCGGACGGACGGAAGCTCCCGCTCGGCGGTCTCAGTTGATCGCGGTTGCTGTGCGCTTTTCGAGGCCCCCTTCTACGGGAGCCAGCCTGTAACTGAAGCCGCTGCGCATCTTGTTGTGGGCCAATCGTCCGGCCTCGACAACCGCGGCATCGATCGACGCGAACTCCACCCAGCTTCGTTCTCGCAACTGCCGCGATTTGTAGGTTTCGCAAAGGATCCTGGCGCCGGGTTTGTTTCCGGCTTCAACCGTGATGGTGCATACCGTCAATGCCTTCCTGAAAACGCGTTCCAGAATGATGGTCTCGAATACTTCAAGAGCGCCATAATTCTTCGTGTCTTTCGCAGATGGCATGATCACATCATAAAGATTGTCTGGGCACCCCATTTGAGGTTCTCACCGAATCGGTTGCAACAACGCCAAACGCCAACTTTATTTAAGCTTTCTATAACTTTCTTAAATTGGTCAATTGGCCAGAATTGCTCATTGAGTTTTAGCATTACAACAACGGGCGGCGCATGAGAGCAGGGTCGGCTCCCTGCGTGGCCCGGAAGGCCTACGCGCCGAATACGCCGTTGCCGAACGTAAAAAAGGCCCGGACGCCAAATGTCCGGGCCTCTTCATGCCTTCCGGGGGCGAACGGTCATTTTCCCCGGAAGTGAACTGTCAGGCGGTGTGGCTTACTTGTAGCCAACCTCGTTGTAGATCTCCTGGGCGCGGGCCTGGTTCTCGCCGAGCGCGCTGAGATTGAGATCGTCCGGCTTGAAGTCACCGAGACCTTCGACTGCGGAGTTTGCCTCCACGCCTTCAACCACCGGATACTCGTTGTTGCCGTTCGCGAAATAGGACTGCGCCGATTCGGTCGTCAGGTACTCCATGAACTTGATCGCATTCTCGCGGTTGGGCGCATTGGCGGCCAGCGCCACACCGGAGATGTTGACGTGTGTGCCATTGCCGTCCTGGTCCGGGAAGACGACGCCGATCCGGTCGACCGCATCGCTCAGACCCTCGACGTCGCCGGTGATGGCGCGCACGAAATAATAGGTGTTGCCCACTGCGATCGTGCATTCACCCGATGCGACACCCCGGAGCTGATCGGTATCGCCGCCCTGCGGATCACGTGCAAGGTTGTCCTTGAGCCCCTGCGCCCAAGCCTTGGCAGCTTCTTCGCCATTGTGGGCGATCTGGGAGGCCAGCAGCGAAAGCATGTAGATATTCGAGCTGGAACGCGCGCAGATCTGGCCCTTGTATTTCGGGTCGGCAAGGTCCGCGTAGGTCTGCGGCGGCTCGCTCACCTTCTCCTTGTCATAGTAGATGACGCGGGCGCGCGTGGAGACGCCGAACCAGTGGCCTTCGGGATGGCGCAGCGCCTCGGGAATCCGATCGTTGAGAACTTCTGATTCAACCGCGGCGAGGAGGCCGGCTTCATCCGCGCGCCAGATGCGTCCGGCATCGACGGTGATGAATACGTCGGCGGGGCTGTTCACCCCCTCGGCCTTCATACGCTCGATCAGCTCGTCGGCGTTGCCTTCAATCCGGTTGACCTCGATGCCGGTCTGCTCGGTAAAATCGCCGTAAAGCCGTTCATCGGTGTCGTAGTGGCGCGAGGAGTAGATGTTGACTTCGCCGTCGGCCTGGGCGGGAGCGGCGAATGCCGCAAACGCCGCGACGGAAGCGAGAAGTGCGACGAAGCGCGGTGCCGGAATGGCCATGGAAAACCTCCCTAGGGTCCAAATGAAATAAACCTGACTTTCACGATCATGATTATTAATCGCTCCGCTCACTGTCAACAGCCCCGCGACAGAAACATGATTGATTGAAGAAGGTTTTCCGCATCTGTGATCGCGCAGTGGTGAAAGCCAGCATTTCCAATGCCTATCCGGCCCGAATCGCGGCCACAGCCGCTGCGCTTGCATGCGGAGCATCAAGCTGAAACACTCGGGCTTTAAACCTTTTCCACCGGCCGGCAGTGCGATGTCCCCGGCCCCGCTTTCGGAGATCCACATGACGCAAGAAACTGAAACCGTTGGCTTTGTTGGCGCCGGTCTGATGGGCCACGGAATGGCAAAAAACATTGTGGAGAAGGGCTACCCGCTCACGGTGATCGCTCACCGCAACCGGGCTCCGGTCGAAGATCTGAAAGGCCGGGGCGCGAAAGAAGCCGAGACGCTTGAGGACCTCGCCAGCGCCTCATCCATCATCTTTCTGTGCCTGACGGCCTCTCCGCAGGTTGAGGCTGTGGTGGCCGCGCTCAAGCCGGGCCTGAAAAAGGGCAGCGTCATTGTCGATTGCACCACCAGCGATCCGACCTCGACGCTGCGCCTCGCTGCAGAACTTGAGGAGATCGGCGTGGGCTTCGCCGATGCGCCGCTCGGGCGCACGCCGAAAGAGGCCTGGGAAGGCGCACTCGACTGCATGGTCGGGGCCAGCGAAGAAACATTCGCCCGCATTCAGCCGGTCATCGACACCTGGGCCGGAAAAATCGTTCATCTCGGCGGTGTCGGCGACGGGCACAAGATGAAGCTGCTCAACAATTTTCTTTCACTCGGCTATGCAGCGCTTTACTCCGAGGCGCTCGCCCTGTCGCGGAAAGTCGGGATTCCGATCGAAAAGTTCGACAGTGTCATCCGAGGCAGCCGCATGGACTGCGGTTTCTACCAGACCTTCATGGGCTACGCGCTTGAGGGCAACCGTGAGGCGCACAAGTTCACGCTCTCCAATGCCTACAAGGACATGCGCTACGTCGAATCGATGGCCAACGCGGCAACGGTCGCCACGCCGATGGCGAGCGCGGCAAAGAATTCCTTCGCCTCGGCCGTGGCTGGCGGCGGCGACGGCCCGGAAGACTACATTCCGCACCTGACCGATTTCATTGCCCGCGCCAACGGGCTGAAATAACAGGGCGCGCCCGTCCCGCATATTCACTTGTTCACTTGAGCGTCGGCCGGCCGCCGGGTGGCCGGCTGTGAACCTTCAACCGGACGCCACAGGCGCGTCCGGTAAGGCCGAAAGTGGCAATCCATTGTTTACGACTGTCGGCTACACTTGGTCCCGTATTCGAACGCAGCTTTCAAACCAAAATCCTTTGGCGCCCTCCGGTTTCGGGGCGCAACATCAGGCCTAGAAGACAGGAAATAGACATGCGCTTTCTCGACCTGTGGAACCCCTTCACATTTGTCGGCCGGGAAATCGCATCACAGCAGAAATTCGAAGAAACCGTCGCCGAACTTTACAACCCCGGACCGCATGTCACGGCAACACTCGGGCTTTCCCTGGCGGCTCTGAGCGCAACTCTGACCGGCACGCCCGGCACGGCGCTTTCGGCGGTGCTGATCATGATCGCATACATTGCGCTGCGTCTTTTCATGTGGAACCGCTTTGGAGCGAGGACGGCGCGGGACGTTGATTCGTTTTGGGTTCGGACTTTCGTATTCGGCTCATTGCTGTCCGGTCTCGCCTGGGGCGTCTCCGGGGCGCTGCTGATCTACAACACCGCGCCCGAGACACAGATCCTCACACTGGCTGTTACATCGGCAATCCTCCAGGGCGCCGCCGGGCGCGCCTACATGATGCCCGGTACTGCCCTTGCCAATATTTCAATAGTCATCGGCATCATGAGCGCCTCGGCCCTGGCAACCGGCCACTACGTGTTCGTACCGGCGTTCATCCTGTACTTCTTCTTTCTGAGATCTTTTATCCTCAAGATGATCGACAACAGGCTGCGCCAGCTTGAGGCTGAGCAGACCGCTGCACGGCTGCTCGGCGAGATCACGGAGAAAAACCAGCTCCTCCGACTTGCCAATGACGCGCTGGCCGCAAAAGCCTATGCCGACTCCCTGACCGGCATTGCCAACCGCCGCAAGTTCGATCTTTACCTGACCGAGAGCCTGGCCAGGGCGGGAGAGGAAAGTTCCGCCCTCTCACTGCTGATGATCGATGTCGATCACTTCAAATCCTTCAACGACACTTACGGTCACCAGGCAGGCGACGAATGCCTGCAGCGCGTGTGCAAGGCAATCACCGGTATCGTTGCCGACGACCGGGGTCTGGTGGCCCGCTATGGCGGCGAGGAATTCGTCGTGGTGTTGCCGGGCTTCGATCTGGCTGCATCGACGGTTCTGGCCGAGCGGATCTGCATTGCGGTTCGGCTTACGTCGCTCGACGACCTGCCGAACTCTCCGCCGCGCCAGACCGTCAGCATCGGTCTAGCAAGCCTCGAGACCGTTACCGAAGCCAGTTCCGATGCGATGCTCGCGGCAGCCGACACCGCGCTTTACAAGGCCAAGAAGGCCGGACGGGACCGGGTTTGCGTCCACTCCGGGCCGGTCGAACAGCGCCCTGCCCTGGCGAGATAGGTCTCCTCCACCCGTTCGAACCGAAACAGGTGCCGCACGGAACGAGTCCGGTTTTCCTCCGTTCGGCGGCAAGGCAGCAATTTCCTGCGAGGTCGCTCCGGCAGCAGATTCATCCCGACAGATAGCTGCAATTTTAGAGAGTCTCTTCACCCCGGATTCACCCCGTAACTTAGCAGATTGTTACAAGTGAATGTGTAGGTTTGGATCAGGACAATAATTGTGTAGCGAGGCTGTCATGAAAATTCGCAGGAAATGCACGGAACTTTCAAACCTGATGCGCAACCGGGACGGCAACTTCGCCATGCTGGCCGGTATTCTGGTGCCGGTGGTCTTCATGGCGGGCAGCCTGGCAATCGACACGACCAACGTCATGTCGATGAAATCGCATCTGCAAAATGCAGTGGACAGCGCGGCACTCGCCACAGCCACCCGGCTTTACCAGGAAGAAAACCTCAGCATCGACGACGCGAAGGCGTTTGCCGCGGAGTTCTTGGAGGGCCAGGTCGAGAAGGATTCGAGCACCTTTGGCGCGTTCTCGATATCGCCCACCATCGACATCACGCCCTCCTACGGAAAGGGCAAGACCACATGGACCGTGGCAATCGGCGTCACCGGCACCCATTCGGCAACCCCGATGGCGCGGCTGATGGGTCGCGACGAACTGAGCGTCAGTGTCGAAGGTCACTCGGCCAGCGGCTCCGAAGCCAGCCAGGGCTCAATTTCGATGGCGCTGGTGCTCGACAAGTCAGGCTCCATGGGATGGAAACTGGATGGCCAGGTCAAGATCAATGCCTTGAGAGCCGCTGTTTTCGGCCTGATCACCACGCTTCAGAAGGTCGATCCCGAGGGCGAATACATCCGGCTCGGCGCCGCCTCCTACGATTCGAACCTCGACGGCACCGAGAAAATGCACTGGAATCTCAACCGCGTGCGCAACTTTGCCGGGGACTTGAAGGCCCAGGGCGGAACCGATTCCACCGACGCCTTCAAGTGGGGCTACGACAGTGTCGACTCCCAGACCGAGATCACCGAACATGCCGCCAAGACCGGCCAGGAGCCCGAACGGATCATCGTGTTCATGACCGATGGCGACAACAACTACGCTTCGGCAGATTCCTCGACCAAAAAACTCTGCGACAAAGCCAAGGAATCCGGCGCGACCGTCTACACCATCGCGTTCGCAGCCCCCGAGCGCGGACAGCAGCTTCTGTCCTATTGCGCCAGCCAGCCCGAGAACTACTTCGACGCGCGCAACGCCGACGAATTGATCGCGGCTTTCGAGACGATCGGGGAAAAATCCTCGCAGGTGGTCTCGCGCCTGACACGGTAACGGGCGGTCGGAAAAGCAGTTTTTCGGATGGCGAGCTCCCTGCCGGGGCTCGCCATTTGCCTTGAATCCTGCCCGCGACCACTTCGGGCAGACGCGCTGGCCCCGATGGATAGGAGAAACTTGGTAGGCCTGGAGGGACGCGCACAAGCGCGCAATATCAACAACTTGCGAATCAAGGTTAGCCATCAAGTTGCCAAGACGTTCCAAATCATCGTGGCTAACCGCCGATGTCAGAACCGGCCTGCTCGGCCCGCTCAAGCGCGGCCGCTTCGAGCCGCGCCATCTCCAGAAGATAGATCAACATCTCGAACCGCTCTTTGGACGCCAGGCCGATGAGGCCATCGAGCGAACCGGATATGAACTGCAGCCTCGACAGGCGTCCGTCTCTTGCATCTTTCATTGCACCCCTCCCCTACAGGAGGGCACATCGTAGCACGGCGCTGCTCGAACAGGGCTCTACCTCCCGGTGCCGCGCCAGCGCTCCAGCGCGGGAAGGTGCGCGGAGTTGCCGGTCGATATCTGGCTGAGCGTGGCGGAGCCGGGACCACCGCAAGCGCCGCATTTGAAACGCGCGCCGATGTGTGGCCGGTCCGGCCGTATCTTTGTCAGGTCAAGATCGCGGTAATCACGGCAGGTCGGGCAATGAATTGTCAGCCTGTAGCCGTATCGCTGGAGATCGCCGAATGTGTGGAGATTGATCGGGCCGTCTGTGGTCATGGCAAAGCACCTTCAAATTGCTTCGCCCCGATGAATGTTCAATCGCCGATTCACCGGCTCATTGCAAGAGTGCCTTGCAGACCAGCGGCCTTTTCTGGATCAGTAACTGCGGTGATGTTTGCCGCACTTCTCGCACTCCCAGCCGATGCCGGGAACAAGGGCCTGGAAGCGGGACATCACCCAATGATGACGGCAAAAGAACTGTCGTATTTTAGTGAACATCGCACCCTCAGGCCTGTTTAGACTAGTTTTGAACAAGGTGTTCGGTCGGCTCTGTCATCGCATTCCATGCGACAACGGCGTGGTGCATGTCCTCAGCCATCGGACCGAGCGCGCCACACTCAAAGCAGGCGACCTTTTTGCCCTTCGGCATAAAAGTTTCGGCGTCGACGGTATCTGTCAGCGCGTTGCAGTCGGCTCCGCACTTCGGGCATTCCTTCGCGTGATCGCGGACGTTCAATTGCATGGCGATGGCCTCCGGCCTTAGTTGGACGTTTCGAGAATGGGCTTTGAGCAGCCCCGCGCGGCAAGCAAGCAACGCTTCACCATTTCGCGCTCTCTGCCATCGTTCGGGGTGCGAGGCAGGGTGCGCCAAGCCATTTGGCGATACCGGTAGTTTTCGGCCCGTCCAAGTTCACGGAACCGGTCAGCCACGGTGAAGCTCTCGTGCGGCTCAAAGCCACGCAGTTTGCTCTCAGCCCATCGAGCCTCATTGACGCGACGCTGCAGATCCCCGCGGCTGATCCCGGCTTTTTCGTGTCTGCGCATGCTCGCCTCCGGGCTGTTTGGATTTGAACGCGAGAATGTCACAACATGCATTGTCACGTCAATACGTATATTGACACTAGCATAAATGTAAAGCATGAATTACAGCCATGGATACGATGGCACGCAAAAAGCAAATGGTGACGCTCACGCTCGACCCCGAACTGGTCGACCGGCTGAAAGCGTGGATCGCAAAGCAGGACTTTCCTCCGGCACAAAATGCCGTGATCGCAAAGGCCGTCGAGAAATTCCTTGACGAGAACGGCGGCTAAATCGACCTTTGTAAGTCAGTCGAAAATCGCCGATCTGCCGAAAAGGGCGCAAGTCAATGAGCAGCAAAATCGTGGATTGGGGCTATATCCTGATCGCACCTGGTCGCCCATCCTATGACGAACAGATCGATTTCATGTCGGCGCTGGGGATATCGCTTGACCAGTTCGGGCCGCTCTGGATTGACGAAATCAAGCGCGGATCTACCCGGCCACGCTCACAACTGGTCAGGCGCCAGGACGCACTAGACGCATCCCAGAATGGCGATACCATCCACATCATGACGCCCGTCTGCGTGGGGCTCTCTGCTGCAGATATCCGCTGGTTTTGCGAGACGGCATTGCACGGCGGTGTTCGGTTGTTCGTAGCCGGGCAAGAGGTCAAGAGTGATGACAACATCACGATGATTGCCGGAGAAGCTGCACGCGCCATCAACGCTTTTCATGTCAGTGAGAACCGCAGAACAGGCGGGAAGCGGCGGAAAACAGCCGCGGAGCCGGTCCGGGAGTACGAGGTCCGGCCATGCGTCTATCGGCACAAGGCGGAAGACGGCCGGCTGCTATATGTCGGGGCATGCAGCAACTACAATTACCGTGAGCGGAAGCACAAGACCGGCGCGGAATGGTGGCCCCAGATCGCCAATGTCGAGTTTGAATACTTCGACACCATGCGGGAGGCATTCGCGGCCGAGAAGACCGCGATCTATTTCGAGCGACCCGAGTTCAACCGGCTGATTGCCGACCCTGGCACAGACGCTTTTATCAACATGGCGGCACAGATGGCGATCGACGCGGACCCGGATCTGGCGGCGCGCATCCGTGCGCTGAAACCGAAGTCCTGAAAGGAGAGTGGCATGGGATACCAGATAGTCGGGCGACCCATCGGCTTTGAATTCTTCCACGGCGACCGCGTTCGGAAGATCAAAGGAAGTCCATGGCAAGGCCACGTTGTCGGGTTTTATTCAACCGACCTGACGCCAGAGGGCTACGCCGTCGAGAGCGAGCGCGAGCCAGGCAGTGTCCAGATCTACCCACGAGCCGCGCTTGAGCGCGTGTCTGAATAGGAGACTGCGATGAAATCCGATCTTTACACATTCACGGCTGACCAATCAGGGGAAACCGTGTGGCAGGGCGCGCGGCCCGTGTCGTTCTTCCCGAGGGATGGCGACAAGTTCCTAGACTATCATACGGGGTGCTGGTTTCCGCGTGTAGCGCCGCAAGATGCACCGGCAAAACCGACAGGGTCTGAATAGGAGGCTGCATGGTGCGACGAATTTGGGAATGGCCACTTCTAGCGATAATGGCACTTGGCCCGACCGCCCCCTTTGTCGGCGCGGCCTTGATTGCAAGTTTTGTCGCCGGTGCATTGATTTTCTAACAGACGCAAGAAAACAGAAAAAGCCCTCACGCCCGGCGGGGACGTGAGGGCTCTTTCGCGGGACCGACACCGACTGACCCCGCAAGCGGGACCGGTCAGCACCGGCAGGCAACCGACGCGGTATGCGCCGGATCAGTTTTTCCTCATGTGTTCGACGATCTGGTGCAGCGCTTCCTCCATGTCACGCTGCCGCCGGTCTGCGATCGTGTCGGCCGACGCGGCGATCTTCTCCACCGCCACCGCAATCCGGTCGAGCCGCTTCAGCGTTTCATCGGCATGACGGGCGTCGTGATACTCCGCGGATTTGGCGATTGCCTGCGGCGGCGTCTGCCGCTTGGTCTTGATGTACTGCCCGATCGCCGCCAGTCCGAAGATCGCCCCGGTCAGGATGGTGAAAAAAAACTCAGGGGTTATCTGGTCCATTGTCCGCCGCCCTCTTGAAATGATTGTCGATGATGGCGGCGTCAGTGATCGCGCGGATCACGTTGTAGGCGTCGAGAACAAGCAGCACCGGATAAATCGCCATCCCCGTACTCCATATCTCCGCCTGCCCGAAACCAAGGGTGATCTGGAACCAGAAGAAACAGGCGATGAACGCGCCGGCTGCGCGCAGGTGCGGCGTGCGGCGCCAGGCCCCGTTGATCATCAGCACGATCAACCGTCCGGCACCGGCCATGAAACAGACCAGCGCCCAGGTCTCCTGCGGCATGATCGCGTCAATGGCGGCGTAGCTGGGACGATCGGCAAACAGTTCCGGGTTGGCGAACAGCACCACGGACCAGTTGAGCAGCATCAGCGCCAGCGCCCATTCCGAGGCGCGCACGGCGAAGGTCTTGCGGAACGACCGCGTCATGTGGAGAAAGTCCATCACCGCGGCCCTCGTGCCGCGCCGTGCCTCGTGCATTCGGACGGCGTCCATACCCCTGCCCCGCACAGACCCGCAGCAGTGTCGTCGATGGCGTCCTGGTCTGCGGATGTTGCGCCCTTGGCCCCGACGAGCGAGGTGCCAACAATCGGCCGCACGGTCTTGCGAATGTCAGTCTTGTCGGCAGTCGCCGGTATCGAAGGCGAACACCCCGCCAGCAGCACGGCAAGCAATACGACGGGCACGGAACTTTTCAGCATCGGATGCGAGTTCATTGGAGACCTCATTGAACCTTTCCAGCATTTCGGATTGAGCAAGTTTCGCAGCGTCCCTCTCTGCGGCTGGCACGGTCACGTACGACGTGTAGGTGCTCACCAGCGAGGCCGAGACCAGCGCGGAGGCGAGCCCCACGCCGACCAGTTTCGCGGTCGAGACGCCGGGGATCAGGTCGAGCAGGCTCATCACATCGCCGCCTTCGCGGCCGCGCGGGCTTTTTTCTTGTGCCGGCGGCGCTCGCGCCAGATCCAGAAGCCCAGCCCCGCCACGGCCGCCCAGGGCAGCACGGTCAGGAGCGTCTGCCCGTCGATGCCGTCGAACACGCCGCGCGCGTCGCGGGCCACGTCGACGGCTTCCTTGGCGACACCGATGACGCCACCCGCACCCAGAAGCCCGCCGCCCACTTCCGTGGTCGAGACCCGGTCCTCGGCGGCGACGTCGCGGACCACGTCCTCGACATCTCTCGGGATCGGCTTCGCCTCCGGCCGGGGCTCCGGCACCGGAACTCTCGCCGGTTCGGGCGAAAGCTCCGGAACGCGGGCAAACTGCCCCGGCTGGTAATCCTTCCATTTGCCTGCGCGCAGCGCGTCCGAAGCCTTTTTCATCCTGCGGGCATAGGCGCCGCCCAGACCGCCGCCATTGTAGACTTCCTCGACCGTCTCAAAATCACGGTTGCGGATGGCGGACGTCAGGTTGTTCTCGCGCAGGAAATTGGCGAAGGCGCGGAGCTGCTGCACTTCGGTGTCGACGAACTGGACAAACATGTGCTTTGCCGAAACGAACCCGCAAGTCCCGTGGTTGAAGCCCATGATCTGGAACTTGCCCATGCTGATCGAGCGGTAGGCCGCTTCCTCGTCGATCTCGATCGCGGCCTTCAGAAGGTTGTAGCGCGCGCCGGGGCTGGATTGCTCTTTGTAGCCGCCGCGCTTCGGGCTGATCCAGTTTTTCCGCGCCAGCCCCAGCCGCACCGCCTTGTTCCGGTTCGCGCCAGAAAGGTGCTTGTGGAACCAGTGTTTCTCGAACAGGATCTTCATCCTGCCGTCCTTGAACCAGCCGAAGCCTCTGCTTTCGACTTTGGCAATCGCCTCCAGGTCGGCGGGGTGCACGCCCATGTCGTCGGCGAGCAAGGCGATATCGCGGTCGCCGATGGCCTCGGCGCGTCCTTTTCCAAGCATAACGATGTCCTTGTGGTTGGTTCGCGGATCAGCCGCGATTGGCGCGGATTGCCTCTGCCGCATCGAAGACCGCCGAAAGGTCGATATCGAGCGCGGTCGCGATTGCGTTGACGTCCGCGTCCTGGTCGTTGAATTCGGTCGCGGTGTTGAACAGCTCCAGATCGACCGGGTCGGTGATTGCCGAACGCACGGTGTCGATCAGATCCATGTTGATCAGGGCGGAACGGAAATAGGCCCCGGCAACCCGGCGCGCCGGAGCCGGCGGCGCGACGTAGTCGGCAATCGCATTGCCCTCCGCCACCCATGCGGCAATGGCCTGCCGGTGGATGTTGTCGGCCACGTCCGGCACGGTTCGCGCCTCGCCGTCGATTGTTGCGGTGATGGCAGTTTGGGCCGCGTCAGCCCATTGTGCGCTTGCAATCTCCATGCTCAAAGCTCCGCCTCGACCGTGTAATCAAATGATATTGCCGACACGCCGGAATTGTTCTGCTGCAGCGAAAAGCCCTTGTCGGTCGACCCGTACGCGCCCGTGAAAGCGTAGTTGTTGAGCCATGCGCCGTTGTAGACGGAGATCTTTCCGGCGTTCGCCGCGCCGTCGCGAATGGTGATCGTCGGCGTCGTCCGCATCGGGGCCGGATACCTGATCACTGTCACCGATCCGTTTGTGGTGTCCGCATTCGTGTAGATCGAGCCATTGCCCGCGCCCGGCGCATAGGTCGCCGGGTTCTGGCCGTAAGGCACCGTGGTCTGGAAATAGCGCTGGCAGAGCGTGAACTCCTGCGGGAACGGCCGCGCCGACCATGCCGTCATCACCGATCCCACTTCGGCCTTCACCCGGCCGAAGCTGACGCTGCCGGCGGTGGACTTGGCGATCTTCAGCGTCAGGTTCCCGGTATCGCCCGCGCCGGTGGTGAGCGTGACCGATTTCCGTCCGGCCCCGGCTTCAATCGTGCCGCTGGTCGATCCGGCCGTTACGGTGAGGTCCGCTGATGGCGCCTCGACCGACACCGTCAAGGTGGTGCTCGCGAGCGAATCGACGCCCGCGATCGACGGCTCGATCACCTGGGCAATGACGCCGCTCGCCAGCGTGGCCACATAGCCCGACAGCGACAGGCTTGCGGCGCCGTCCACCGCCTTCCAACGGTCGAAGCCATAAACGCCCGTCGACAGCGACCCGCCCGCGAATGCCCGCTGGTTGATCTGGAAATCGCCGTTGACGAGAATGTTCAGGTCGCCTCCCCCCGGCGGCGGCGTACTGAGCCCGAAGGCCGCTCGCCACTCGTCGGCATCCTCGTTTTCCATCAGCCCGTTTGAGAAATCCGTGAAGCTGCCCAGCGGGTCGATTTGGTCGAGCAGTTCGGCCACCCGGTTGGCGTTTTCCGTGGTGGTCGGCAGCACGGCGCTGTCGATCGAGATGGTGAAGTCGAGCCCGGTCGCCGTAGTCCCGGCATAGGGCAGCGCAAGCTCAAGTTCCGTATCGCTGGTGACGCTGGCAATCGCGCCGCCCAGGCCAGCCTCGGTAAAGAAGATACCGGCTGAGACACCCGCCGCGACCAGGTTGCCGCCGACGATTGTGACGGTGGTCGAACCGTTGGTGACGGACGCCGTGCCCGTGACGTTGAGAATTGCCATTATCGTAAGCCCCAGAGAAGTTTGATCGAACCGCTGGCGGTTACCGCCGGTTGGTTGAGGGCAGCGTCCTGATAGACCTCGACGACGTAGGTCACCTCGGTCGCTCCGGTGTTGTCATCGATGATGAAGGCGCTGGTTGACGATGCGACACTGCCGGCAGCACCGGTCGGAAGCGTTCCGCCTATCTGCGCGAAAGTGACGCCGCCCTCGACCCGCCTGAAACGGGTGAGGACCGTCACCGCACCGCCGCCGCTTATTCGCCCGCCACCCTGTGAAATCGCATAGTTGATGAAGACGAAACGCTCGGACGGATTGTCGATCGTCACCGTGCAGACGGTTGTCCAGACCCCGGTCACGGCAGGCACGTTGCTGCCCGAGACGCTGTCCTGCGCAGTGATCGAGGCCAGTGTGATGTTGCTCGTCTCGATGGTCAGATCCGCGATCTTGGCGCTGGTGATGGTGGCGTCCGCGATCTGCGCGCTGGTGATCTCGACGTCCTCGATGTCGGCCCACTGCACCTTCAGGCCGTCCGCATAAAGCGTCGAGCCATCGAAATAGAGCGGGTAAGCCGTTGTGTCCCCGTCCGTGACCGCGAAGCGATCGGCAAGGATTGCGAATTCCGACCGCTGGACGCTCTCGACGGTCCTGAGATCGAGATAGAACCCCGCTTCCTTGAAGTCGTCGCCCACCCCGGCCCGCAGCATGACGGAAAAGCGGGCGTCAACGCCATCGGGCGCGGCGCGCGCCTCGAACTTCATCAACCCGCTTGCAAACCGGTCGTTGAAATCGGCATTGACGACAGTAAGCGACGAGGCGAGCGACGAGTATTCGTCTGCCCTGGTAATGATCTCGCTGTTCACCGCCGCCTGTGCCGCGCCGACCCGCGACTGCACCCGGCCGATGGTCTGCCGGTTCGAAAGCCCCATGCCCGAAACGGTATCGCCGAGGCTGGTGACCTGAGCGCGCAGGTCGTTGAAATCGGCGCGCATGCCCGCAAGCGTGCCCGCGACGTCCGCCCCCACCTCGCCAAGAATGACCTTGAGCGACGCGGTTGCCGCAGCGGTGGTTTCCCAGTCGGTGAAGCTCTTGAGCCTGTCCGGCCGCGTCGTGATCGTCGCCCGCGCTTCGTAGCTTGTGCCCGACTGGATGCCCTGCGTGATGATCAGCGATCCGGAGGCCACATCGGTCGCCGTGGCTTCCAGCACGGGCGAGCTTGTCCCCGCCTTCCGGTAAAACACCCTGACACTGGTAATCGTCGGGTCTTCCGGATCGTCCCAGGTGAATTCCAGCGCCGGCACCTGCGCACCGTTCACGCCCTCGATCAGCCCGGCCGTGACGTCGAAATTCGCAACCGTCGAAACCAGCGACGGGTTCGCCGGGGATGATGGCGCCACCACCACCGGCCCGGCCTCGATGCCTTCCTCGTCATAGACATCGTCTCCGGTCTCCGAAAGCTCGACCATGAAGCGGAAGCTTTCGTCGAAACCCCATTTCGTGACCAGCCAGTCGGTGCTTTCATAAGTCACCCAGTCGCCGGGCTGAATGCGCGTTCCCACCTTGCGCGAGACCGGCAGCGAGCGCCGCCTTGCCTTGCGGTTCTGCCGGTAACGGATATTGAGCAGATATTGCGCGATGTCGGGGTCGGTGACCTGCAGGAAATCGTTTCCCGCGGGCCGCTTGCGTCCGTCCGCCGCGATATCGGCATTGACGCTGACCGTGGTCAGGCTTTCCGGGTTCCAGTTGTTCTCGATCGAGGTGAACTGCCCCGAAAGAATGTTGATCGAGTCGAAACCCGAGCGCCGGTTTTGGCTCTTGCGCGGCGCGTCCGGACGGATGTCGGCTTCGGTGATTGTCAGCACCGGTACCTGTGCGGCGCCCGCCAGCACGCCGTCGAGGCCCGCGCGGTTGACCGCGTAGCCCGCCATTGCATCCTCCATCATCTGGAGAACGGCGATGTGGTCATCCTCGGCGGAAACAAACAGGTTGTTGTGATAGGTCGCGATCGTGCGCTCGCCCACGGTCCTTTCGGTGTCGCAGACATTGGCGGCCGCCATGTGCATGGCGACATCGATCTGGCTGATCGACTTGCCGACGCCGACCAACACATCACCCGAGGAAAGCCCGCGCAGCCCGAGCTGGAAATTCAGCCGGTGGATCGCCGGGTTTTTCGTGAATTCCCAGGTATCGGGGTCATTGAGCCGGTGATCGCCCTCGCCGCCGGACACGGTGTCATCGAGACGCGGATCGTACATGCGCCAGCCGCGCAGAACGAATTCGATTTCCGGCACGCCCTTGCCGAACAGGTCTGCCGACCAGGTGCGCGACACCACCACATAGGCATGCCCGGCAACGGTGCTGGTCGATTGCCACGGGTTGCCGAGCCCCGACGTCACCGAAACCAGTTCGCTGTCGGCGAGCTGCCCCGGCCGCCCGTCATAGAACTTGATCACCATCGCCGCGCCGAAGCCGTCGACGGTGTAGCGGGCGTGCTCGTTGCCGACCGGCGTCTGGCTCACCAGGTCATGCTTTTCGCCATAGAAATAGACATAGGGTTCCAGCCCGTCGCACCGCCCGTTGGCGAGCACGAACACGTCGTCATTGTTCTGGTTGCCCTGCCCCCACTTGGCGTAATAGATCCGGTGGCCCTTGGTCTTGCCCGTGCCGAAAAGCACTTGCGCCGGCACGTTGCCGCCGAGCTGCACCTGGCCTTGCACGGCCGTGCTCACCGTCTTTTTCGGCCGGTTGATGTAGCTCAGCGCGACCTGAGCCGCGAGCGCCAGACCGCCCCCGATCAGGGACGCCGCCGAAGCGCCGAACAGCGTTGCCCCGCCAAGGCCGAGCGCGCCGGCAATGGCGCCGCCGATTGCTGTGAAAATCGCCATTCAGATCAGACCTTGAACGCCGCCTTGGCCATGTGGAGCGGCCATGTCACCGGACCGCTTTCCGTGATCGACATCCACGCCTGTCCGCCGTGAACGCCGACATGCTCGACCCCGTCCACGTCGACCACGGCCAGATCCCCGATCCGCGCCCGGCCCCACGGGATCTGCGGCAGAAGTCCGGCGTAAAGCGTGACGATGGACGTGTGCCCGCGCTTTCTGAGCGCCCGCTGCGCGCCCTTCAGCGTCCGGTAGGCCCCGGAATAGGTCTTGACGTGCGACGTGCCATTGAGCGCGTCGATCACCTTCAGCCCGAGAAAAAAGCAGTCATTCGAGCCGTAGACATAGGTCTCGGCGCGCGCTGTCCTGACGATCCCGGAAACCGTCGCGGCCCGGTTCACGGGCGCGCTCACCGCTGACCCCATTCCATCGGCCAGTCCGGCGATGTCGCGACATATTCGAACGCGGTGTCGGTCGCCGAGTTGTGCCGGTTCTGGTCCTCGACCGATCGCTTGACATGGGTCTGGTCACGGTAGCGCCGCGACAGTGTCTCGAGCGATATGGTCAGGGAAATCGTCGCCTGGCCGTTCTCGTCGGTCGCGCCGGTCTCGAACTCGACCCCGTTGATCTCGTAAAAATGCGTGACCAGGACGCCCAGCACCTCTTCGGTTTCCGGATCGCCGCAAAGATAGGTCACGGTCACCGGCGCATTGATGTAGTCGTAGTTCTCGATTGAGGCGATGGCATCGTCCGCGTTGTCTGTCGGCACGCCCGAAAACAGGATCTTGCGTTCGCTGATCTGGTTGCCGAGCCCGGCCATCAGCCCGTCCGCGTCGAGAAACCGGTTCGGCAGGTAGTCCTGGCCGGACCAGGTGAAGTCCCGCCCGCCATTGTGGTAGCCCACCGTCTTGTCCGGCGTCTCGCCGTTGCCCGTCAGTTCGAACTTGATCAGCGCGATCACCTTGATCGCGCCACTGTCGATCTGGTTGGCAACATCCGTGTCGAGCGAAACCGCCATCAGAAGAACACCTCGACCGCAGAGAATGACGCCCGCCGCGAACCCCGCGCCTTCGGCAACGACCAGCCCTCATCGAGCATCATCAGGCAGGACGGCTTTTCGAACTGGACCGTCGAATTCGCCGCCGTGAAAACGGTTGTGTTAAGCGGAAAGTCGATAGTCAGCGTCACAACGCCAGAGCCGTTCGCCGTGGCATCCGCCATCACCATGTGAAGCGAGCGCACCGTCGACGACTTGTTGACCTCGACCAGGCAGCCGCGGTTGACTTCGAAGGAATCGGGAAGGCCGGAAACCACGATTGTGCGGCTGTCGGTGACCGTGGTCAGCTCCGCCGAACCGTCGAAAGCCCCGCCACCGGCCTTGACGCCCGAAAGCGGGTCCGAGCCGTAGGCCCGGGGCCGCTGCCGGTAGTAGTCGTGACAGGCAAAGACGTTGCCGCCTTTCGACGCTTCGGTGAAAAACGCATCGGCCTCGTCGATTTCCGCGTCGGTCAGCGCATTGGTCTGCGCCGCATTAAGCCGCCAGTAGGGCGTGCCGAAATCGGCCGATTCCGTTGCCCTGCCGAGCATGGCGCTCCGAACCCGGGCGTTGACGGGCTGCATGTCGAATTCGACAAACCGGAGCGCGGGGAGCGCAAGCACCGCCATCAGAACGCTCCGGCCCTGTTGTTGCGCTCATACATCGTCGCGAAACCGTCCTCGATCTGGGCCTTTGTCCTTGCCGCCTCCTGCCGGATCGCGGCCTTGATGTCCTCGGAGGACAAAGCGCCGGAAATGTGGAAATGCTGTTCGACGTTTACGCCGCCGCCCCCGCCGCCGCCTGCGCCGTTCGGGATGATCGTTCCGGCCGATGACGGGCGGAACACCTCCGGCCCGCCCTCGCCGACGACATAGCTCTTGCCCGGCGACACCGGCCCGCCGGCTTCGCGGAAGCCGCCAAACAGCCCGCCGAGCAGCGACGAGAAAAACCCGCCGCCGCCACGGCCCGAGCCGCCTTCGAAGATCGACCTGAAAATGCTGTTCGTCGCCATCGAGAGCAACTGGCTTCCAACTTGGCGGAGCGCGTCTTTGACTTTCATTGACCCGTCAATCACCCGGGAAAAGGCGTTGCCGACGGTGCGCCCGATTTCGTCTGCAGATCCTGTGATGGAAGCGGTCATAGAGTCCATGCCGATAGCAAGACCTGCCATGATGTCGCGACCCACATCCATCATGACGCGAGACGGGGACTGGATGTCGAAGAAGCTTGTGAATTTGTCTTTGAGGTTCGAAGCTAGCCCGGTGATCCGTCCGCTTACGCCGTCCCACGCGCTGGACAGACCTGACCACAAACCGGCGATGATATCTGCACCGACCTGCCGCATCTGATCTGGCAGGCTGTGAAGCGCGGCAGTAAACTGAGCGATCTTTTCGGTCACAAATACGGTCAGCTCCGACCCAGCTTTGATTATCGTTGCCGCGAAATCGATCATTTGCCCACCCACCCGACTGATCGCAGGCGTGTTCTCGACCAGCCAATCGGTGAAACTCACGAGATGCGGTAGCAGCTTCCCAGCAAGATCCCCGGATATCTTCGCAAACGCCCCGCCAAGTCGTGTCAAATTGTCGTTGAATGCTTCTGCATCTTTGCCCATAGATTCGCTGAAGACCTGCCCAAAACTGCCAGCCTCTCCCATCAGCTTGTTCATGGCTTCTGTGCCACCGTTGAGCATCGGAATCATGTCGGCGCCCGACCGGCCCATCAGTTGCATTGCAAGCGCGGTTTTTTCCGCCCCGTCCGGCATGTCGCGAAACCGGTCCGCCATTTCCGCCATGATCCGCGAAGATGGCCTGAGCTTGCCGTTTGCATCTGTCACTCGGATTCCAAGACGTTCGAACGCCTCCGCATATTCCTTGTTTCCGGTCGCGGCCTCATCCATGTTGCGCGACAGCTTTCCGACAGCAGTTTGCAGGCCGCCAAAGGACACGCCGGACAGATCCGCAGCATATTTCAGACGCGACAATTCCTCGATCGGCACGCCGATCTTCTGCGCCGCCTTCGACATCTCGTCAGCCGCCTTGACAGTAGACATGATCGACTTGCCAAGTCCGGCAGCGCCGACGACAGCAGCAAGCGGAGCAATCTTGCCAGCAATCCCTCCGATTCCTGCAAAAACTGACTTGAGCTTTCCGAACCGTCGTTCGGCATGGTCAACATTGTCGCCCAGGCTGCGAAACGCCTTGCCCGTTTTGTCGCGGGCGACGATGTCATAGATCAGATTACGGTTCATTTCGCGGGCCCCGCTGTCAGCTTCAGAAAGGCCAGCCAGTGCGCGTATTCCTCCGCGCTCAGGCTGTCCTCCATCTCACGCACTGTCATTCCGATCCGGGCCGCCACCGCAAAGCGGTTCATCAGGTCCGGATCGGCTCTCAGTTTTTTTCCGCTTGCGCCACGCTGGCCTTGCCGCGCATCCGCGTTGCCAGGTCGAGAAGCACCACAGGGTCGACGTCGTCGCGCAGCGCCGTGGTGGTCGAGAGTTCATCGTCGAACAGGCGTTTCCCCTTCTCGTCGAGCGCGCGGGTCTGCACCAGCGTGGCGATCGCCAGCGTCGGGTCGTTCTCGTAGCTCTGCTCAAACACGCGATGCTCCCTGAGCGTCATCGCCTTGAAGTGAACCGTGACACCCCATTCGGGAACGTGCATCTTGCCATCGCGCGATTCCGCCCAGCTCGCCCGCGCCTTTTCCAGAAGCGACGTCATGCGCCCACCGTGCCGCGTGTCAGCGCGCCCTTGCCGGTGAAGCTGAAGCTGATTTCATTCGCGGCCTCGTGATTTGCGCCCTCGGTCACGGCGGTCACGATGACATCGCCCGAAAGCTTCGTGCGGCCCGTGGCGTCGCTGTCCGGATAGAACTCCGCCGCAATCACGGTTCCGACCTCGACCAGCGCTTCCTGCCCGTTCGTGTCCGCCGCATTGCGCTTGCAGGTCATAGAGCCGGACCAGCTCTTTTTCGTCACCAGGCTGTCGGTCCAGTCCTCGCCCATGCCGTCCGTGCGGTCCGTTTCGCCCGTGGTGTCGATCTGGAATTCGGTCACCTTGGAGACTGCGGATGGCGATTCGCCAACCTTCACCACGCCGTCATTGCCCGAATAAACGGTCATCGCTCTTTCCTTTCAAAGATAAGTCGTGAGGGGTCGGGATGAAGATCAGGCCCGCCGCGAGGCGTCGCCCTCCGGCGTCATCACCAGCGCCGCATAGGTAAGCCGCAATGCGCCGGCCCGGGCTTCCCCGTCCGGCGATGTTTCGTATGTCGTGCCCGTATGCTGGATGTGCATCACCAGACCGCCCAGCGTCATGTCCGCCGCCATCTTGCGCTCCACGATCAACGCCTGATCATCGAGCGTGTCCGCCAGGGTCTTGGTCTGGGCGGAAACCGTGACGGCGAAATTCATCGCCCTGAGCTTGCCCTCGCCACGCGCGGCTCGCTCGCCGATTTCCTCGCCCTCGAAACTCACCTCGAGGCAGGGAAGCATCGACTTGCTGTCGATGGCGTGAACCCGGTCGGTCTCGACCCGCGCGAAGGTTTCAGGCTTGTCGTCGACAAAAAGCCCGGCAATCGCTTCGCGGATCTGGCGGCGAATGTGGATCACTGGTCACGCTCCAGTCGAAGTTTCACCATGCCGGTGCCGTCCGGCTCCGAATGACGCACGAAATAGGAAACCCCGTTCACGGTGATCTCGTCGCCGTCGCCATAGCCCGCCGGCAGATCCGCCTCGCGGCAGGTGAACTCCGGGCCGACCGACGCAATGTCGCCGTCTCCGATCCCGAGCATCTGGTGCTCCGCATCGAAGATCCCGGCAACCTCGATCGCCGGGCCGCTATCCTTGACGTAGCTGGCCGCGACGCCGAATTCATCGGCGTCGAGAAAGCCGAGCCGGTCCGCCGCACTTTCCGCCGGCATCAGCCTGCCGGCGTCTGGTCGCCGGCTCCGGCATCGCCGCCAGTCACGGCATCGCCACCGGTATCGCCGCCTGCATCACCGTCGCCACCCTCGCCCGCGCCGCCGGCATCGCCTTCGGGCGTCTCGGACCTGGCCGACTTCCGGGCCGGTCTTTCCGGCCTGAGTGCGCGCGGCAGCATCTCGGGATCGCCGAGAAAGCCGAATTCCTCGCCATGCTTGAACTGCACCGGCTCGCGCACCTCGAACTGGGCTTTCTTGCCTTCAACGGGCACAAGCGCCCATTCGCGCCGTGCGGCCTGTTCGGCGCTCAGCTTCAGCACCGCGCCGCGCGGCATCGTCACCACGCCTTCGCATGTGATCTTGATCATCGTCCTGTCTTTCCGGTTTCAGGGCCGCTTGCCGGGCCGTTTCTCGGGGAGAATGCCCCGGCGCGACCGGCCGGGGCATCTTGATGTCGGTCAGACCGCCGCCCGTCAGGCGTCGGACATGGTCACCAGGCAGGCAAACTGCCAGTAGCCGTAACCGACGTTTCCGGACCAATCGATGCCGAAAAGCTGCTCCTTGTTGAGCTGCTCATATTCCGAGCCCTCGCCGAGCGAGATCACGTCCGGCTCGCCTTCCTCCTGCAGGATAAAGGCCTTGGCGGCGTTATCGGTGCGGAACACGGCAAACTTGGTGGTCCAGGTCAGCCGCGGGTTGATCACGATGTTGATCGTGAACTCGCCCTTCAGCGCCGCAAGCGCCGCGGTCTTGCCGCCCTCGCCGAGCAGGATGTTCACCGCCTTCAGCGCCGGCGACATCAGCGACGTCGGCACCATCACGGTAAACTCGTTTGCCGACTGGTTCATCGGCTCGCCGCGATCGTCCTTGATCCCGTACATCGCCTGGATCGCCTTCAGGATGCCCTCGGCAAACTCGTCGGCGGTCGGCGCGGTCGAGGAAACCACGGTGTGCCCGATATCGTTCGACTGGGTACCCGAATCCCCTTCCGCGTGATCCGTGTCGAAGAAGAACTGCCCGTCGTAACAGGTGGTGGATTCCCCGGCCATGATCAGGGTCGAAAGCAGGTTCGCCGGGTGATCCATCGCCCGCTGCGAAAGCTGCGCCACGCGGACCCGGATCATGCCCAGCTTGTCGCGGCGCATGTCCTTCGACTTGATCGTGATCGAGCCTTCATAGTCCTTGTTCGAGATCGTGAAGGAATTTTCCTTCAGTTCCGCCGGGCTGCGCCCGTCAAGGAATTCACGCATGGCGGGCGCGGTTCCGAGCCAGGCATATTCCTCGACCGCCTGGTCCGAACCCACCTGCATGGCGAGCTGCCCCACCCAGGCGGCGGAACCGGTTTCCAGTTCCGCGAGGATCATGCCGCGCACGCCCCTCGTGGTGATTTTCTCATGCTGCATTGGAAGCATCGTCTTGTCCTTTCAGATGCAATGTCTGGTCAGGTGCCGACCCGGTTTGAAAAACCGGATCAGGCGTCGCCGGCCACGCGGAGGCGGATCTCCGACGCGAGCGCCGCGTCGAACTCGACAACCGCGACGCCGGAGGAAATCCAGCGCAGCACGGTGCCGATCGGGCTGTTCGTGCTTGCGGTCAGGGTGAAGGTGTTGTCATCCGAGGCATAGACCACCGGCCTGTCATTGGCCGTGACCGCCGTTGCGCCCGCAACGGCAAGCTGAACCCGGCCACGGGTCTTCACATGCACGTCGAGATCTCCGGCCGACCCGGCACTGTTGTCGACCTTGGCTTCGGCAAACCCCTGGAACGGGTCGCCGGCCTGCAGCGGCCGGGAATAGCCCGAGCCGTTTTCGCCGACGGCGGCACCCTGGTAGATGATGTCGGATGCAATCACCGGGTAATCGGCATTGTCGCCGAGCACGTAGCGACGCTCGGTATTTACAGCAAGCGTTGTCATGATATCGGTTCCTGTTTTGAGAAGCGGAGGGCAAGGCCCGCGGGAAAGCCCGGTGCGTCAGGCGGTCAGGCCGCCTCGCGCTTCATCGTCGCCACGTAGGACTCGACCGTCGGGAACTCGGCCTTGAGCTTTTCCGAGGCTTCCCATTCGGCTGCCCAGCCCTCCGGCGTGGTGGCCTTCGGCTTCGAACCCTCGGAAGCATCGCCGCTCGGCGTCGACACGACGCCGTCAGCGGCCCTGTCCATCTTCTCAAGCAGCGCAAGCGCGCCGCCGCCCTGTGCCTTCATCGCCGAAAGCACACGCACCGCGGCTTCCGCGGGCGTGGTCTTGCCGTCCGCCTTCATCTCGGCGATCAGCACATCCTGTCCCGGCATGGCCTGCGCCTCGATGCCCAGAATGCGTTCGCGCTCGGCTGTCGCGCCGCGGGTTTCCGCCGCCGCTTCGATGCCCTGGATCAGATCGCCATGCGCGGCCCGAAGGCCTTCCACGGTGACCGGCGTCTTTTCAGGCTTGTCCGCCTGACCAGTCTCTTTGTCTGCCATGATAGTCTCCTGGCCGTTTTGCGCGGCGGCGGCGTCCGCGCGATCGGGATTGTCACTGCGGGCCGCCAGATCCGCGAGTGTTTCTTCAAGCGTCATCACCGCGTCGACCATGCCGCGCTTCAGTGCTTCCCGGGCATGAAAGACGAGGCCCTGCCCGTAGCTCTCCAGAATGTCGGCGCGAGGTATGCCACGGGACTGTTCGAGCCCTGCGAGGAACATCTCCGCGCCGTCGTCGGCGATCGCCTGCAGCTCCGCCCGGCCTTCCTCCGAATTCGGATCGAGCCGCTTGTTCGGGCTTTGCGCCGCGATCACCTCGACGGTGGTCGCGCCCATTTTTGTCAGAATCCCTTCGAGATCGACATAACGGATCAGCGATCCCACCGACCCCACAAGCGAGGTCGGCGAGGCGATGACGCGGCCCGAAGCCGCCGCGAGCCAGTAGGCCGCACTCGCGCCGATCCCGTCGATGAAGGCGGTCACCGGCTTGATCTCCGCCGCCTGCCGGATCGCGTTGACCGCCGTGTCGATATTGGCAACCATCCCGCCGGGGCTGTTGATGTCGATCAGGATCGCCTCGATCTCCTGGTCTTGCGCAACCATCGCGATGTCGCCGGCAATCTCGTCGTAGCTTGCAAAGCTCCAGTTTCGCCGCGCATTGATTGGACCGGTCACCGGCACCACCGCCGTCGACCCGACCACCCGAACAAAGCTTTCCTTGCCGTAGGGCTGACCGCGCCTCGAATCGATCATCTGCCCGCCGCCGGATCTTGGGTCGGGTTCGCGCATGTTCCGCGCCGCATTCAAACCTTCGCCGATCGCCTCCGCGCGCACGGCCCACAGCGAAAGCCCGCCCGGCGAACCGCCATTGATCGCCTGCAGGAACGTCGAGGCGAGCGCCTTCATGTTGAGATCAGGCATCTTCCATGTCCTCTTTGAGTTGCGATGCGTCGGGGTCGGATGACGTTTCCCCTGTCCTTTCGCTGGATTGACCGGCGTCTTTCAGCCGCGCGTTCTCGCGGCTGATCGTGTCGGTCTTCACGTCGAAGTCGCCACCGGTGCGTTCGGTCATGATCTGCTGCGATGTCTTGAAGCCGTTCTCGCGGTCGATCGCGTCGGCCTCCGCATCCTTTTTCGGATCGAGCGAGATCCGCACCGGCCCTGTTATGTCGGCGCGCAGCCAGGCCTGCCGGACGATCGGATCGTCGAAGAACCCGGGCGCATCGAGACGGCCGGTCAGCACCGCTTCCTCGATCACCCAGGACCGGACCTCCGCCACGAACTGGCGCGCAAAGCGCGAGCGCCGCTTCCGGAAACTGTGATAGGCCATCTCAAGCGCGGCCCGGGACGCCGAATAACTCGCGGTAAAGTGCTTGATCAGAAGCTCGAACGGCAGCTCCAGGGCCACCCCGACAAGCCGCAGGAACGCCTGTGCGAAGCCGTCGAAATTCGGGTTCGGCCGCATCGGGTTGGCGATCGTCACGTCCTCGCCTTCGTCGAGGCCGACCACGGCGCCGGAGCCGAGCTGCAGGGAATCGTCGCTGAAGCTGCTTTCGGTCCCCGCCAGCGGCCCCGCGTCATCGTCACCCGGCAGTCGCTTGACGAACACTGTGAACATGGCCGAGACCACGGCCGCGCGCACTTCCGCTTCCTGGTAATCCCCGAACGCCTTGATCGCCTCGATCACCGGGGCAAAATACGGGATGCCGCGGGTCTGGTCGGGCCGCGAGCGGTTGATCAGGTGAATGACGATCCGCCGTCCGTCATTGTATCTGAGCGGCACCCGCCGCCATTTCACGGGCTTGCGATAGAGATCGCCCGGGTGACGGTCCGCCACGTGGATGGCCACCGGAACCCCGTTGGCATTATGCTCGATCCCGCCCTTGATTTTGTCGGTATCCTGAGCGTGCCCCGGATTTGACACCCGGTCCGCCTCGATCACCTGCACCTTGGTTCCGTAGCTGTCCCCGGCATCGAGCCGGAACCGCCTGATCGCGAAAACGTCCCCGCTTTCGAGTTCCGATCCGAACACCGTGTCCTGCAGGTCGCCGAATTCCTCGACCCGGGTCCAGTCGATCGACGCACAGGCAAGCCGGAACTCGCGGTCGGCCTTCGCGTTCCACTCCTGCGCCTCCGCCTCCCCGATCCCGAGCGCCGAATAATCGCACGCCGACTTCACCGTCAGCCCGTCGCCGATCACATGCGTCTTGTTGGTCGCGATCGCCCCGGTTGCCACCGGGACATTCCGCGCGATGTGCCGCGAGCGGGCCCGCAGGTCATCCGCTTCCGGCAGCAGGTCCGCATCGGCGCTGCCCCCCTCCGGAATGAAATTTGCAAGGCCCCGCCGGTCGCGTTTCCCGCCGGCATAGCCGCCCTTGCCGCCCGTGTAGGCTTGCAGCAGCGTCCGCGCCTTCATTCTTTCGAGCGCCGTCGCCGGGCTCACCATTCCGACCAGGCGGTCGAGGATTGTCGGCCTTGCGATCCTCATCTCATTCACCGACGATGTAACGGACGCGGCTGCGGCCCGAGGCGCGTGCCGAAAGCCGCGCGACCTGGCGCTGCCAGTAGTCGATTTTCTTGGTGATTTCGCCCGCGTCCGCGCGTGTCAGGGATCGCCCGGCGATCGAGTAGGACTGGTTTTTCGAGACAGCCGCATCTGCGGCCACCCACAGGTCCAGTTGCGCTTGCGCGGTTGCCAGCGTGATTCCGGTCATCGATCAGATACCCCTTGATAAGACGCGACGGCCGCGGCGCGGCCTTGCCGCCGGCGCGGACTCGGATGGCTGCCCGGCGGCCTCCAGAGCCACCGGCAGCGTTTCGGCCTCGGCTGCCGCCTCGGCGTAAATGTTGGCATGCATTTCGGCGGCCCATGCCGGCGGACGGCCCCAGTCGATTTTCTCGCCCTTCAGCACGATCACCAGGCCCTTGGAATAAACCGCCAGGTCGAGCGCTTCGTTCCTCAAACCCGAGCGCCGCGGCTCCCATCCCTTGTCCGTCCGATGCTCGGCGCAGAACTCGGCGAACACCGGATCGGGAAGATCCTTCGGCAGGTGATAGGCGCCCGGCCCCGGCTCTTTCCGGGTCAGCGCCAGCGCCACCTCGTCTTTCAGCATGTCGGTGCGGATGCGCACCGTCCTCAGATCCGTGCGCTTTTTCTTCCGGGTGCCGAGCACCTTCTCCGGTTCGGAATAAAACGCCCGGTCGCCGGCAAGGCCAGACTGGTTGTTCGCAAGAAACACCCGGTGCCGAAGCCCCCGCTTCCCGGCCTCGCGCCAGAACCGGTAGGCGTTTTCGGTCACCCCCGCCGCCCCGCGCATGTCGATGATCATCGCCCGCGCCATCAGCTTGTGACCGCTGCCCGCGACCGGCCATCCCCGTTCGAGCAGACCCCAGAGAACGTCCCAGTCCTCGCTATAACGGCCCGGATCGATCGCCCGCTTGCCGTCCGCGTTCGGCGCGTGCTCGGGCGGCAGCAGCATGTCGAAGCGCTCGAACAGCCAGCGCTCCAGACCTTCGCCATAGGCATCGGCCTGCACCACGAACCGGTTGCCCTGCACATCGACCGAAAGCGTGATGAACCGGGTTTGAGGCGGCGCCACCGACATCGGGTAGGCGAGCGCCAGCGTCTTCAGCACATCCTCGTTAAGCCCCTCGCCGAGCGTGCGCACCTGCGGCACATGCGGACGGCCCTGGTCGACATTGATCGTCGTCTTGAGGCTGCTTTCATCGCCGGTCCGGTCGAATTCCTCGCGGCCCTGCAGGTAGCGCAGCACGAGCTGGTCCCAGGGCTGCATCGCCGCCACCGGCCCCTCGCACCAGTAGGACACGATGTCGGTCGAGCGGATGCGCGGATCGTCGATCTCGCACAATTCACCGTCATCGGTTTCGTGCAGCCACACCGCGCCGCGGTTGAGTTCGCCCTTTTGCGCATGACGCATCAGGCCGCCGCAATGCGGACAGACCATTTCCACCGTCTTGGCCGACTGCCCCGCCGAGTCCCGCGTCTGCCATTGCAGCCGCTCGAACAGCGGCTGGAACCGTGTCGCGCAGTCCGGGCAGTGCCAGTAGAGCTTGCCCCGCGTTCCCCGGTTGTAGATCGACAGGATGCCGGTGGTCGGCGGAGCCTCGTGCGGTGTCTCCGCCTTCCAGTCATCGACGAGCACCGGACGCCCCGGCGATCCTTCCGCCACCGTCATGCCCAGCGACCCGAAGGTCTGGGTGCGCTTGCGGCCGAGATCGAAGGGCGAACCCTCGCCATCGACATCCTCGACCATGCGGTCATAGTCGGTAAACAGCACGTCCGGAATGTCGAACATCGAAAGCTGACCGATCACCGGCCATCCGATTCTCAGGCGCATTCCGCCCTCGAAACGCTTGTCGTGAATGTTGTTGTCGCCGCGCCCCTTGCCGAGCTTAGCCCCCACGCTCGGCGTTGCCCGGATCATGCCGTCGACCTTCTCGATCGAGAACTCGCGCGCCGTGTCCTTGGTCGGGCAAAGCACCAGCATGTTGCGCGGCATGCAGTCGACCCGGTGCCCGATCGTGTTCTGGATCAGGTGTTCGGTCTTGACCGTTCGCGCCGGCCCGCAAAACACCACCGCGCCATAACGCCGGCTTGTCACCTGCCGCGCCGGTTCGACCATGTAGGGCGCGAAATCGTTCTGCCACGGCCCCGAATAGGCAAGGGTCCGTATCTTCCGGCTTTCCGCGGCCCAGCTCGGAACGTCGATCCGCCGGGGAGACCGGAGCGCCGGCAACGCTTTCGCCACGATCTCCGCGGGATCTGCGAAGGGCGGCGGCGGCATCTCGCCCAGAAAGCGGGCGATGATCTGCTTGCGGTCAAGCACGGCGGCCGGGCCTGGCGAAAACCCGTCAGGCGGCCGGCGCCTGTGCGCCGGTGTTGTTGATCGCCACCGACAGCACCGACGCGGACTTCGCAACGCCGAGAAACACGATGTAGTCGTCCTCGACCAGGTCGGCATAGGGCACGATCTCGCCGGCCGTCGCGCCGAGATAATAGGCCGCGCCGATGGTCAGGGTCGCGCCGATCGTGATGTCGCCGCTCTTGAGCACCCGCAAGGGCTGGCCGTCCGAAGCCCCGTTGAGCGCGATCCCGTACGCCACGCGGACATTGGCCGTTGCGGAATCGCAATCGGCCAGGCCGAACTTGCTGGTCGAGGTGTCGCGGTAAACGACCTCGCCTTGCGTAATCGTCGCGCCGGCCACGCCGTTTTCCACGTTCGCGCCACCGGCGGCGATGACATTGGCGGCCGTAATCGAGAGTGCAGTCATGGGACCCGCTCCTGGTTGGTTGATCGGTCTGGATTGAAATCGAAATCAGGCGTCGAAAAGCGTTTCGGCCGGCTTCCTGTCATTGGCCTTGAGCGGCCGGATCTCGAAAAAGCGGGCGATCTGCCCGCGCATGTCCTCAAGCGTTCCGTCGCAAAGATCGATCACCTTCTCCGCGTCGTCGGGCGCGATCAGGTTCTCCCGTTCCATCGTGTCGGGCAGCGAGGCCAGCACGTCGCGGACCGTCGAGAAAAGCCCTTCCAGGAGTTCGGTCACGTCGCCGCGATCGATCAGTTCGTTCCGGGCGCGCTGGAACTGCTCATAGGCGAGCTGCGCCGCGATCGCTTCCTGCTTTTCCTTCGGGCTCAAGGCCTCGATGCTGTCGCCCGGCTTGCCGCCGGTCAGCGCCAGCCGCATCGCCCGGATCGCGCTTTGCGCCGCGGCGCTGCGCTCGTGCTCGTTGCGTTCCCTTGCCTTGCGCCAGGCGTAGCAATGCGAGGCCCGGAATTCGTAGGCCTGCCCGTTGGTCCCTTCCCGCTCGACCGGAAGCCCCTGGCCGAGCCACGCCGTGATCGTGTTCGCCGTCACCGCAAAGAAGTCGGCCAGTTCCTGACGGTTGAGCAGGACGTCATCGACCCCCTCCGGCAGCGGAAACTCCGACACCAGATCCTCAAGCTCTTTCGGCGTCAGATCATGTTTCTCAGGCATCACAACAACAACAATGAAAACTCACACCCGGCCCGGAGCCGGCAAATCGGAAAAGCCTGCGGACGCGAAATACCCGCGGGCTGCGAAACCGCCGGGAGGACCCGAGCGATCCGAGATCAATTCCGGATCAGCGGCGGAACACGCGGTCGAGTTCGCGGGCATAGAAGTCTGGAAAGAGCCGCCGGGCGTTCCTTTCCATGGTCCTGCGCCAGTTGAACCGCTTTTCATATTTCGCAGTCGGCGTGAACGTGACCATCAGCTTGAGACCGCCGCGCCGTTCGCGCTTCCACACGCCCACGGTGCCGTTGATCTCGGCGATGAAATGATCCGGCCGAGCCAGCATCGTGGCAAGCTGACGCCGCCCCATGTTGCCGAACTTGTTGCGCCGGGCATTGGCGGGCACCGGCAGAAACTGACGCTTCGGCTTGCGAACGCCGCCGGTTTCCTCAAGTTCGAGATATCCGGCCTGAATGCTCTTGATGAACACCCGGGCCTTCAGGTTCTGTTTCGTGGCCCAGCGCATGCCTGCGGAGTTTTGGGTGAAGCGCGTCGGCCTGTCAAAGGCGCGCACGGTGTGGCGGTTCGAGACGTTGACGAGTTCCCTTGCCGTTGCCGTCAGCGCCTTGGCCTGAGCAAAGCGGACATCATTGCGCACCTGCCTGACGCCCTTCCTGAAGGCCGCGGCGTTGGAAACCACGTTGAATTGCATCGGCAACTTTCGGACATAGCTTGCGCACTGGCCCTGACTCGATTGCCCGCCTATCGGGGCTGTCAGGGCCGGGGCCGGAGGGTGAACCAGTCAACCATCGCCGTCAGGCAATGGGCATCAGCGCGCCCCGGTCATCCCGGTAAGGCGGAGGGCAATCCCTCGCCATGGGGTGGATTCGCTACGCTCAAACTTTCAGTTGGTCAAGTCCGAGTTCGACAGGCACCACGTTGCCGAACAGGCTGACCTCGACTTTCGCCATGCCCTTGCCGCCCATGACGCGCTTGACGGTCGCCTCGAAATGTCGGAACGGACCATCCTCGATCCGCGCCTTCATCCCGGGCTTCAGTTTCGGCGTCAAAGTCGCCACGTCAGGCGATTTCACGTCCAACATCAATCGCTTGATACGTTCAGTCGTGATCCGCGCAGGCACCCCCTCGATCCCCAGCCAGGCGGAGATCCGCGCCGCGATCATCGCCCCCACCCAGGCCTCCGCGCACCATGGCAACCGCACGAAAACATAACCTGTGAATACCGGCCGCTCGAAGGTCACGGCAGGCCGCCCGCGCTTAGGCGGACGCTTCCCGCTGGCCAGCGGACACCAGAAAGCGATGCCCGCCGCCTGCAGCTCGTCGCAGGCGATTCGCTCCTGACCGACCGGAACGCGCGCAATCGCCCACCCGAGACGTTCGTCATCGATCCGCCCCTTTGCGGCCGCAACCAGCCTTGCGGCGCTTTCCCGCTCCAGCGCGTGACGGTTCGCCCGATCGGCGATCCGCGCTTTCTGCTGCTGTGTCAGCTCGGCAGGGTTGACGTTGCGAACGCGCACCCGCGATCCCTTGAACCTGTTTTCGTGCATCATTCCGCAGCCTCGTTTTTGCTGGCGGAAAGGGCTTGCGCTTCGCTGTCGCGAACGTCGCGCTTTCCGCTGTCTGTTTTCTGTGATTGCCCCGCCAGGGCCTGTTCGAACGCGGCGATGCCTTCCGGCCCGCCCCTGGGCATGTAGAGCCCGTCCATTCCCTCGCGGCGGGGCAGGTCCGGCCATCCCCGTCGCGCGAACTCGTCGCGCCATGCATGCCAGACCGTTGTGCCGTCCGGCACGAACTCCACCGCATCCTTGAGCGCCCGGTGCTTTTCCGGCGCCACGAAGCCGCGGTTTGCCTGCGCAAGCTGGAACAACCCCGCAAGCCTTGGCCATGCACGCCGCACTGTCCCCGCCAGCCACACAGCCCCATCACCGGGCGCATGTTCCGGATGTTCCGGACCGCGCAGGAGCGTATCGAACACAAGCGCAGACCATGCCGGTCCCATCGAGACCGCCCATCCTTCGGGCTTCAGCGTGTCGGCGGCACCGGATTTGCCGTCGCCCGATCGATCCTTCGCAGCCATCGCCCGCGCCATCTCGGTTTCGGTCAACAGCCGCCACGCTCGGTCCCTGAGGTAGTTCGCCACCGGCATCGGTGTTTTCACGCCCTGTTGCTTGGCCTTGGCAAGGAAGGCGTCGCGCCAGCGTTCCGCCGCCTGCCGGTCATCCTCATCGAGATCGCCGAACCGCCTGACGATGTGCGAAAACGAGGAGCCGGAGAATTTCGGCCATTCTCCGCCCTGGTATCCGTCACCCTGGCAAAACCGCATCACCCGCTTTTCGAAATCCGCCGTCCCCGGCACGGTTCCCGCATCGGTCTTTTCGGCCGGGGCAGTTTTTTCCCCTTCCCTTTCCCCTTCCTTGGCACCCGCATCGTCCGCGCTCGCGCGCACTCTCTCTCTTGATGGTTCTATTGATGGTTCTATGACGGTTCGGGTGACACCGGTGTCACCCCCCCCTGTCGCATTTGTCACCCCCCTGGCGCCCGATTTGTCACCCCCTTCGCCCTCGGCAGGGGGTGACAATTTGGCACCCCCCTTTCCGGCGGGCTCGCCACCGTCCCGGGGTGCGGCGTCGAGGATGATGCGGTAGCGGTTCGCGCCCTTCGGCCCGGAATTTTCCTCGATCTCGATCAGCCCGCTGTCGGCCATGGCGCGGCAAGCACGCTGCGCCGAGCGTTCGGAGATCCGCGCCTTCTCGGCGATCGTCGCCATGGACGGCCAGCACACGCCGTCGTCATTGGCGAAGTCCGACAGCGCCAGCAGCACCAGCAGGTCGGACCCTTTCACCGGCGCGCTTTTCCAGACCTGCGAGGTGACGAATATGCTCATCTAAACCCCGCTTTCTCGATGATGAAATCCCGGTGCGCCTGAATTGTGCGACACACGGCAGGCTCCATGTGCGGCCCACCCAGCTCAAGAGCAATCGAATAGGTGTCGTGCGGAGCGCGACGGCTTCGATCCTCACCACCCCAAAGCAGGATCGCCCGCTTTGCCTGTTCTGCGGTCAAGAACGCGTTGTCTATGGCATGTTGGGAAGGATGGCCGCTCATTCCGCGGCCTCCCTTCCGGCCGCAGGCCGAGCGTCCGACCGGACGCCGGCGCCCGTGCGCCGCCCCGCCGGAGCGCCTTCGGCGCGTGAGGCACATGAACAATGTTTCACGTTTGGAGTGGTGCAAGAGCCTGATTTTGTTGGCTTCGACCTCGGCTCCGGGAGGGGCGCAAGATACCAGTTGTCAATCGGCATGCGGAGCCATTTGGCCAGCGCAATGGCCTTGCCCACGCTCACCATCGCCCCACCACGCACGCGCGAAAGATCGCTTTCGGTAATGCCGATTTCCTCGGCCAATGCCCATTGCGAGCGACCGTCGGCGGCGCATGCCGTGCGGATTGCCTGGGCAAACATGCGCCAGTCAAAATCCGCGCGGGCCGGGTTTCTACTGTTCTGCAATCCGGTCATTCCTGCCCTCCGTCGTCGGTCAGTTTCACCCCGTGATCGGCGGGCACGCAGCCCAGCGCACCCCATAGCTTGAGCCGTGGCGCGGCCTTGTGCAGCCGTCCGCCCCATGCCGTCTCGAAGGCGGCGGCGGTCACTCCGGCAGCCCTGCGCAAGCGCCGTTTTGCCGCCTTGATGTCGAGATCGATGCCGCTCGCCACGCCATGCCGGCAGCGGGCATAGAGAAACAACCGGAGCATCGCGGGGGAAAATTCGGGGATCACAGATCAAGCCCTCCCTGCTCGGGCGCGGGCGGCCTGGCCGCTTCGACAAACATGTCGGGCTGCTCGTAAGCCTTGCGAACACGCTCACAGGCGATGTCGAAGTAATCGGAGTCCAGCTCGATCCCGATGCTCTTGCGGCCCATCTTGGCGCAGGCAACGAGGGTGGTGCCGGACCCCATGAAGGGATCTAGGATGGTTTCAGCGTCTGGAATATGCGTTAGACACCACTCCATGACGCCCACCGGCTTCTGCGTCGGATGCTCGCGAACATCATCACCCTTGCGGATCATGCCGTTCCAGCGCCAGTAAACACGCCTGACAGCCTTCTGCAGGTTTGTCCAAGCAAGCTCGCAGTCGGCAAAGTCGTTTTCACCATTCTGCTTGTCCCAAACCAGCCAACATGAAGTAGGCCCAAGACCATCAAAATAGTTGCCACCGAAGATGATCTGGTGCTTTGCCATCGCTCGAATTGCTGTAATGTGGGCAAGGCTTGCGGGCTGATTATCCCAATAACAGTCTTTGTAATCACCCGGAGCAGCAGCCTTACCCCTCGTCCTGTTTTTTTGTCCGCTTTCGCCAATCCCATATGGCGGGTCAGTCACCACGGCATCCACCTTGCCGAGCAGTGGCATCACCTCCAGGCAATCACCCTGAATCAGCCTGCAATCGCCTATGGTGACTTCCCGGAGAATCGGACTCATGAGCCCATCACCCCCAGCGCCGCGCGGTCCTCAAAGTCTTTCCAGTCGACCCGCCTGATCTTCGCCCCGTCGCCATAGGGCCTTTCGGAATCGCCCCACACGCGCTCCCAGACGAACCACGCCGTATTCATCCGGCTTGAGGCAATCGGCCCGTCCCAGCCGTCGCGGTGCATCATCGGCAGCCGCCGCGAAAACACCCAGATGCACGAAGGCGGCCATTCGTCGAGCCAGAAGTTCCGGTCCGCGTCCTCGGTGCCGCAGATCGCGTTGAGGTTCAAAAGCATCGCCATCTTGCCCGGGCGGAATTCGCGCAGCGCATGGGCGATGAAGGCATTCATGGCCTCGCCATAGGGCGGGTTTCCGACGAGGTCGATCACGGTCGCGTCCGTCAGCTCTGCCCTTTTGGCCTCGCGAAAATCGCCGACATGCTGGCACACGCCGTGCCGGTCTGAGGTGCCGTAGTCGACAAGATCCGTCAGGATCACATCATGGCCCGCAGCCTCCAGCGGCCGGCTGATCGCGCCCTTGCCGCAGGAAGGCTCCAGCACCAGCGGCCCGAAGGCCTCCAGCGCCAGCAATGTCCGCATCGCCTCGATCGGCGTTTCATAGAGGTTGTCGCCGCGCTCTTCCTTCGTGGCGCTCGACGTGCCAACGGCAGCCCGGAGGTTCGCCTTTGTCGGGGCAAGGCCCTCAGCCAGCCGTGCGGCAATGGCGCGCTCGGCAATGCCGGGCGTGCGCCGCTCCGCATCGCGCAGCTTCCGCGCCTCGGAAATTTCCTTGCGGGTCAGCCCGGTATCGGCTGCCGTAAACCCGTTTCCGGCGGGAACGGGTTTACCGTCCGCGATCTTCGGGCGACCGCCCCGGCTGATTTCCCCGCTGGCCTGCGCCGCATCCCACTCGTCGGCGATCCGGATGCGCGCCCGCGCCTCGATCAGCAGCGCATCGGCCTGCAATTGCAGCGCCTTGCCGACCAGCCCGCGCGAGGCTGTCAGCCGCTCGGCGGCACGGGCTGCAAGCTTCGCATCGCCATAGGCCCGATCGGCAAGCAGCCGCGCCGCCGCCACGTCGCCATCATCGAGAAGCGCCCGCGCCCGCTCGATGATCGCGGCCAGGTCCGACGCCGCCGGAACGATGGCGGGAACCGCGGCAACCCCGCCGCGCGGAACGTCTTTCAGTTCGGCAACTATGGCCCTGGCCTGATCGTCAGGGGAAAGCTTTGCACTCAAGCCGCGTTCCTCCTGCTGTTGTTCGGATCGTCCTTGAGCATCCGCATGCGCTCGGCACGGTCGGCCGCACCCGCTTCCCACGCCTTTTCGTCGAAGCCGTCGAGCGCACGCGAAAGATCGTTCCAGCGCCCGGCAATCACGCCGGTCGGCCTGAGCGCTTCAAGCGCCGGGCCGGAGCGCTGCGCCACCGCGTTGATGTCAGGCGTTTCCAGCGCATCCCCGAGCACGGCGGCGATTGCCGCCACGCCCTCGCGCGCATCCCCGATCGAGGTGAAGAACCAGCCCTCGGGCAAGAGCCGCAAGCCGCTTCTGACGTGATAGAGGGTGAACCCGGTTTCCGTTTCGCTGCGTTCGACGGTCACGTGCGCCTCGTCGGTCATTCCGGAATCGACATAGGCACCCGGGCGCGCGCTTCGGGTCATTTCCCACATCATCCGGTTGCGCCTTTCGCGGCACGGCACGATGGCCATGCCATGGGCGCATTCGGCGCGAAGCTGCGCCCGCGCACCGTCACGTTTTCGGATGGAGATATCGAGGACGGGATACGGCCCGGCCGAACCCCTGCCAGGTCTTGCCTCACGCGCCGCATCGCCGGCTTCACCGGCTGGCGCTCCGGCGGGACGGCGCACAAGCGCCGACGCCCGGTCGGGCTTGCGGGCTTCGCCCGTTTCCAACTCCATCACGCCCCACCCCGCTGCGCCCTGAGTTGTGCGATCAGCGCGCGCGCCGCCTCGCGCTTGTCCGGCCAGGTGTTGAAACCATGCAAAGCCGTGGTGTGGTCGCAGTCGCCGCAGGCCCGGCCGAGCATGGGAAAACTCAGCACACGGCCGTTCGCATCGCCCAGCCGCTTGGCCCAATGAAAATAAAACATGCGGGGAATCACGATCCGCTGCTCGCGCGACCCGCTCTTGATTTCGGCCCGCGTCACCCCGAACAATTGGCAGGCCCGGCGCATCGCCCGGGTGCTGATCGCGTTCGCCGTCTGCCACCGCCCGCCCGGGGTGTCCGGGTCCCGGCGCTCCCGCGCCGCCAGCGCCACAGCCTCGGCGGCATCGGCGGCCTGCAGGTCGAGCCCGACCGACATCGCCAGCACATCCATTTGCCGCCGGTCGAGCCGGGCGAGACGCACCGCCACGTCCCAGCCGAAGCCGGGACCGATGACCGCGGGATCGTAGCCATGCCGCCAAACGCTCATCAGCCCGCCGACAAGCCGGACATCATGCGGATGCTCGTCGGCCTTTCGCAGCGCCCTGACCCCGTGCCGCCGGGCAAATTTCAGCGCCTTCCAGGGCATCGACGGAACCGCGACATCGAGGATCGCCCGCTTGCGGTCTGCCGTCACGCCTGTGCGGTGCGCGTCGATAACGGCGCGCAGCACATCCGGCGGCACCAGCCCGGCGCGGCGCACGGCCTGGTATCCGTTGGTGCGCAACAGCGCGGCCACGGTGGCGGGGTTGGAATAGGTACGGGATGCCGGGACTTGGATGTGCAGCATTGGCTTACTCCTTACTTGTGCTCACGCGCGAGCGTGCTTCGCCGCGCCCTTCGGCGGGGATCGTTTCCCTGCGGGTGATGTAAAGCGTGGCGCTCGCCGCATTGCGTTCGGCATGGGTGCCCTGCC
Source organism: Hoeflea sp. (assembly GCA_965230055.1). Taxonomy (GTDB): domain Bacteria; phylum Pseudomonadota; class Alphaproteobacteria; order Rhizobiales; family Rhizobiaceae; genus Hoeflea. The sequence continues at coordinate 630,044 of OZ245939.1, forward strand.
CCACGGCGCGTGCGGCGTGGTCTTCGCAATAGGCAAACCCCGCCTTTGCCGGCGCACCGCAAAAGCGTGTTTCGGAGGCCGGACCGTGCGGCCCGCGGGGCGAACAGGCGCACCGGCCAACGGCATCGACCGGCCAGCGGCACTGGTCGCTCTTGAGATCGGCAAGCGGGAGGGCGGTTGCGGATTTCGGTCGGTCGAGCATGGCTCAGCGCCTCGGCGCGGTGGGCCGCGCGGCAGCGGAGGCCGCCTGCTGGCGCGCGACGGTCTCGATTGCCTTCTGCCGGTCCTTGCTCCAGGCCCACTCAGGCAGGGAAATCACAATGCCGCCTTCGGAATATTCGGCCGCAAGGTCCGCCTGCTGCTTTTCGAACTGCGGCATCCATTCCAGCGGCGGCAGCCGGAAAATCACCGTGTGCTTCATCACGGTCGGCTTGATCCCCGTGCCGGGATTGGCCTCGCCGATGATCTGCAGCTTTCCTTCGTCCCTGCCGTTGCCGATGCCGACAATCAGCCGCTCGGGAATTTCGAACCACCTGGCCTTGGCCATCAGCGTGACCGGGATGGACAGCATCAGCGTCCAGCCCGTTTTCCTGAGCTGGCTCCTGATCTTGATGCTGCCGACAGGCGCAGCCGCTACGGGCTTGATCGGCGAAAACGGCATTGATTAACCTCCGGGCTCGGGCCGGAGGCCATGGCGGGCCGGTCCGGCGTCAGTGGTTCAATTCATCGAGCGCGCGGATCAGCTCCGCGCGCCGTTCGTCACGCGCGGCGTTTTCCGCCCATTCCGGCGAGGGCCGCACGGTGGCGGCCACGAAGGCCGGGCCGAACAGCGAAATCATCGCGGCGAGATACTGGGCGGAGGGCGCACCCTCGCGCCTGAGCCACTTTTCCGCCGTCGAGGCGGGGCAGCCGATCAGATGCGCCAGGTGCTGCGCGGGCGATTGCGGAAACGCCGCATGCAGGAACCTGACCATGCTCTCGGAATCGAATGATGGTTTCGGTTCTCGTCGCGCCGCACGCTGCGAAACGGCACCCACGGCCGCAGGCCGCAAGCCCGACCGGGCGTCGGCGCCTGTGCGCCGCCCTTCCCGCGACGCCGAAGGCGCGCAAACAGAGGGTGGAGCGCCAGCCGGTGAAACCGGCGATGCGGCGCGTGAAGAAGAATAAACGCCAAACTTGGCGCTCGAAGTACCGGACATGGGGGGCCTTTCCGTGGTTGGGTGTAACCACGGTGGTTGGCCCTCGCCCTCGATTGGGCACAAGGAAAAGAACATGGGCATGACCTCTACAAGAAACACAATGAGGCATATTCCGGACAGGCATGGTCAGATGCCCCCGGAGATTGACGAAACAAACACGGCCCACAGCGCCGCCGCCAGGTCAGTGGCGGGCGCGCGGGCGAGCAGAACAAGAGCCACCACGGCGGTGACAATGCCGGGCACGGCAAACAGCGTGGTCAGCACATCGGCGCGGCGGCGCCAGTCGGTATCGGCGATCAGAACGCCGCAGGCGACAGCCTGCACCAGGAGCGACCAGACGATGGCGGCGACAATCAGAAAATCAGTCATCGGGGATGTCTCCCGTCTCTCGGGCCGCATCGCGCCCTTCGGGCGGTCTGTCTGCCAGTTCGCGCGCCAGGGCGCCGAGACCGATCGCCTCGGCGGCATCAACGGTCAAAACGGTCACCATGCCGCCCACGCTGACACCGCGTTCGGCGGCAAGGGCGGACAGGATCACGGCGGTTGCCTGAGTGATGTGAACGGAAACGAGATCATGGCCCGACGCTCGATGAGGAGGAGGAAGCGCCGGGCCATGGGTGCCTTGGTTGCCGGAAGCTGAATGAGCGAACGTGCCGCCGGTTTCCTTGGCGTCATCACCGGCAGGGAGGGAGGAGGATTCCCCGCCGGAGATTGGAATTTGTTGCCCGGCCTGATCTGGCGAGGAAACCTCCCCGCCCGCAGGGCGCAAGGCCGACTGGCCGTCCGAGCCCATGCGAGGCCCATCCGGAGGGGCAGCCGCATCAGCGGCGGTGCGCCCCGTGAGGACAGAACGCTCCAGCCCGATATACCGCCCGCTCATTCCGCAGCCTCCGGGGCCGCACCCTTATCAAGCGCTGCGAACTTCTCAGGTCGATTGGCTTTCAACCAAGCAAGGCGGGTTGCGTACATGTCAGTTGCCGTGACCCGTCCGTCTGTCATCTTCTCAATGCGCGCAACCATGTCGGCATCGGGTTGGCGCTCACCAGTCGCAATTCGGTCCAAGGTACGACCCGGATTCACGCCACCGATGCCGATCTCGCGCGCAGCGGAAGCAACAGTCAGTTTCTCGGCGGTGATCCAGTCAATCAATCTCATGGCTAATCATAAGCCATATCGGCTAATTTTATGTCAAGCCATTTTTTTAGCCGGAACGGCTATGGAGAAGGTTAAAGTCTTGCTGAATGATGCAAACATGAGCAAGAACAACAAACTGGGAGCCACGATAAAACGGTTGATGCGAGAAAAACGCATCACCGGCGAAAAGATGGGCGAAAAAATTGATGCCCACCCGATCACGGTCTCTAAGCTGTTGAACGGTCGCATGTCTCTGACCGAATCATGGCTGCAGAAGTTGGCTGACGCCTTGGATATGACAGTGGCCGAGATTGCGACCGAAGCCGGCGCTTCGGATTTGCCGCGCAGGCGCCCGGAGCATTTCCCGTCCCTTCCTGTCTACGGCCTCGCTGCCGCTTCCGTTGCAGGCAATCTCACTATGACCACTGACCCCGTGGAATGGGTAAGCGCGCCCGCTCCACTCAGCACGGTTCGGGAAGCATATGCGCTCCGGGTGATTGGATCATCAATGGAACCGCGTTACTTCCCAGGTGACGTAATCTTCATCCATCCGCACAAACCACCGATGTCAGGCGATCATGTGGTTATCCAGGAGGCCATGAACGGGGGAATGGCTGTGTCGGTTAAGCGCTACGACAAGACCACTGAGCAACACATCGTCACCACGCAATACAACCCGCTTGCCGAAATCAAGTTCTCCCGGTCTCGCGTTATCGCGATGCACCGCGTTCTGACACAGAACGAAATAAACGGGATCTGAACCTTCCGATCACCCCTGCGCCAGAATGGCCCGCGCGCGCTCAAGATGCGACGAGACCGCAGCCTGCGCCTCCGGGTTCTGGGAAAAATCACTGGCATTCTCAAAGCCTGACCCGGGATTCGTGACGATTGCGATCGCCACGTTGACACGGGTCGGCTGGGAATTCGTTATCGTCAGCGTTACCCGGCTGTTGGGAACGCCATTGAAATTTGAGCCATAAAGCATGGTTGCGGCAAACGTCGTATTCGGCTTGTCAAATACAAGCTGAAATTGACTGTCCCGCCGGATCTGGTAGCCCGCACTCGAAAATGCCGTGACCAATGCGTTCTTTGTTGCTTCGTTCGTTGCCTCATACGTGACAGCCAACGGCGGAGCAGGCGGCACCGCTTGACAAGCACCAAGCGCTAATACAGCGGACAAAACGATAAAAAATCGCGCCCCAAAAACCCTCCCAAGCATATCAGCGCTCCCTCGCCACCTGGCTCTAAGCCACTCCAAAAAGCGGCAAAACCAATCAATCTCCGCCGGTTGGAAACCCCTGTCGACACTACCCTGAATGGTGTTCCCAGAAAGAACAATAGCCGTATCGGCTAATATCGACTTGACAAAAGATAAGCCGATATGGCTAACTAACTCTCGTCACCTCCCAGTGGCAGTGACTGTTCCCCTGAAGGGATGCACCCCATCCCCGCCTTGCCGGTCTTGTTTTGCGTACCGGCCATTTTTTTGGAGCCTTGCATGGACAAGATCATAGCAATCGGAAGCATGGCCAGCGTCGTTGCGGTTTTCGTCGTACCGGCGGTTGCATGGATCACTCATTTGGTCTGGATCATTTCCACCCTTGCAAGCGATGGGGGGGCCAATGGCGGCCAGATGCTGCTTGGCATCCTCGGAACATTTGTGCCGCCCATCGGCATGATCCACGGCATTCTGATCTGGCTTGGCTTCAGTCTGTAAACCATCCCCGCCTTGCCGGGCCTCGTTTTGCGTACCGGCCATTTTTTGGAGTTAATGATGATCCGCTATCAGGCTTCCCCGGCGTCATCCACACCGCCGCCCGCCCCGCCCTCGTGCCGCAAGTCGCTCGTCGATCGCATGGCCGACGACATGCGCGAACTGGCCTTTTCCGGCGAGGGCGCAAGCAAGGAAACACTCATAGCGCGGGGCTGGTCGCTCGAAACAATCGAGCGCTTCGGGCCGCATGCGCGAAACCTCGCCCGCCGCCTGAGCATAAGGCGCGACGGCACCGGCGAGACAAGACCATGAGCCCGACTTTTCAATGTCCCGAGTGGGACCGGACCGGCGGCGAATGCTGCCCCGACGGCACCGTGCGGACGGGATGTCCCGGAATGGCGAAGCTTGCCGCAGCCGAACGCGGCGCGGTCTCCGCCGAGAAGCTGATCGCCGACATCAACGCGGCATCCGAGCGGTTCGATGCGGCGCTGTCGGACCTTGCGGGATTGCGGCTGGACCTCGCCCGCATCCGCCGCGACATGGCGACCATGCACGGCGTCAGCCCGGAAGGGGGCGCGTGATGGCAAAGGTTACCCACTTGCGTTTTGACGGCGAGCGCTACGCCGCCACGAAGCTGCCGCCCATGTCCCGCGCAGGCATCGCCCTGCTGCTGGCCCTCGCGCTTGCCCTTGCCAGTGCCACCGCCCACGGCATAGCCAAGGCCCTGCAGGCCGCCGAGCATCAATACCAGATTTCGAGGGTGTGATGCGGACTCGCCGCCCCTCCAAACTCACCGCCGCCGATCGCGCAAAAATCGCGGCCATGGCGATCGCGATCGCCACAGGCGTTTTCGCCACCCTTTTGCAGAAAGGCTGACCATGACCAAGATCCAGTGGACCGGGCGCACATGGAACCCAATCGCGGGCTGCGACATCGTCAGCCCCGGCTGCAGGAACTGCTACGCCATGCGCGACGCGCACCGGCTGGCGCACAACCCGAACCCGAAAGTGGCCGCGAAATATGCGGGCACCACGAAGCTGGTGAAGGGCAAGCCCGTGTGGACAGGGCGCGTGAACGTCGCCGATGACGACACGCTCTTGCTGCCCCTGCGCACCCGCAAGCCGACCACCTGGTTCGTCAACTCGATGTCGGACCTGTTTCACGGGAACGTGCCCGACGAGGTGATCGACCGCATCTTCGCCGTTATGGCGTTGTGCCCGCACCATACATTCCAGGTGCTGACAAAGCGATCAGCCCGGATGCGGGAATATCTGAGAAACAAGGGAATACCCTCAAGGATTGCCGAGATCATTCGTGATGTGGGCTATGCTGGGGGCGTCAGTGACATTCATGTCGAAGCTTGCGCGGACTCCGTCTGTTATGAAGGTGAAACCGGCGAATGGCCGCTGATCAACGTCTGGCTTGGCGTATCCGCCGAGGACCAGACCCGCGCAGACGAGCGCATCCCCGATCTTCTCGCCACGCCGGCCGCGATCCGCTTCGTGAGCGCCGAACCGCTACTGGGGCAGATGGATCTGCGCCGGTGGTTGCCAGCGACCGGCGGCGCTTCGCTTGCCTCGTCGCGATCGACGTCGGCGTCTGCGACGCCTTGTCTGGACTGGATCATTGTCGGTGGCGAGAGCAAGGCGGGAAGCCGCCCGATGCACCCCGACTGGGCACGCTCGATCCGCGATCAGTGTGCGAGCGCCGGTGTGCCGTTGTTCTTCAAGCAGTGGGGCGACTGGCTACCATGGGCCCCAGAACACGGACCTTCGTGGAAGGCACAGAATGGCGATAGCGAGGATGGCCTTGCTCTTTTCCCCGACGACATGGACAAGGACCGGAAATGGGATAGCGGCCTCTGGGCGATCCCGGAGGAACTGGAGCACTTCGCCTTTCAGAAAGTCGGAACCAAGAAGGCCGGCCGGCTACTCGATGGCGTCGAGCACAACGGTATGCCGGAGAGCGCCGCGCCGATTCCCATGCCCCGCGACCTCGCCTCCGGTGAAATCGGATGAGCCGGCAGCCGCGCGCCGATGCGATTGCCTATCCGCCGCGCGGGCTGAGCCGCGACGAGGCGGCGCGCTATGTCGGCGTTTCTTCCACCAAGTTCGATGACCTTGTCACCCGCGGCGACATGCCGAAGCCCAAGCGCATTGACGGCCGGGTGATCTGGGATCGCTTCGCCCTCGACATGGCGTTCAACGAGTTGCCCGAGGCCCGCGCCAACGTGATCGACATGGCCCGCAACGGGCAGTGACAGCCACAATATTGCCAACCGCGCCGAACCCGCTATAGGCTTTGCCATGGCCACCGATCCAGACTATCCCGGCGCATCATCCTTCACAGACCGCAACGGCGCCACACGCTGGCGCTTTCGCCACGGCGGGCGCACCGCCTCATTGCGCGGCCAGCCCGGAGATCCGGAGTTCGAGGCCGGATACTGGGCGGCGCGAACCGGCCAGGCCATGCCCGAACGGGTGACCGCCTTTCCCCAGCGACACGCCCCCCGGACGATGGCCGACGCATGGGCACGCTGGAAAAAGACCGAAAGCTGGAAAACCGCAAGCCCGCTCACCCGCGAGAAGAACGAAAGCCTTGCGCGACGGCTGCTCGTCACACCCATCGCGCCCGGCGCAGCACTCACCTGGGGCGATGCGCCCATGGCGGACCTGAAGCGCCGGCACATCAAATCCATACTCGCCGACAACGCCGAAACGCCACACAAGGCAAAGCACATGCTCGTCGCGATCCGAAAGATGATTGCGGTGGCCCTGGACGAGGAATGGATCGAGCATGATCCTTCCGCCCGCATTCGCTGGCGTCCGGCCTATGGCGGATGGCGGGCATGGACGGCGGCCGAGCTTTCGGGCTTTGCCGCGCGCTGGCCGGTGGGCACGACGCCGCGGCTTGTCTTCGAACTGTCACTATGGCTCGGCAACCGGCGGTCCGATCTCGCGGCGCTAAAATGGTCAGACAGGATCACGAGAACCCTGCACCGCCAGGGCCAGCCGCCCCGCATCGTGCGTGGCTTCGAAATCGTGCAACACAAGACCGGCAAGGCCCTGTTCGTGCCCGAAGCACCGCCACTGACCGCAGCGCTGGACGCGGCGCGCGAAAAGGCGCCCGAAGGCCTTTCCGAGATCGTGGTGACAGCCTACGGCAAGCCGTTTTCTGAAAAATCACTTACCGGTCGCATGGCGGATTGGACGCGCTCGGCCGGGCTCGAAAAGGGCTGCACCATCCACGGCCTGCGGAAAACCCTGGGCAAAAGGCTCGCCGAGGGCGGCGCGTCGACCAGGCAGCTTATGACGATTCTCGGCCATGACACGATTGCCCACGCCGAACTCTATTCGCGCGACGCCGATTCGGTGCGTCTGGCGGTCGACGCCATGGACAAGGTTGTCGCGATCTTCGGCGATGGCTAACCGCTCGATGGCTAACCGTGGCTAACCGCCTTATAAGCAATTGATTTAAAAGAAATTTGGTAGGCCTGGAGGGATTCGAACCCCCAACCAAGCGGTTATGAGCCGCCGGCTCTAACCATTGAGCTACAGGCCTTCCTTCGGGGATCCGTCTGCGGCGTTACCGGCCCTGAGCATGCGGTCGGTGCCGCATTCGGGCCGGAGCGGACGACCCATCCCGACCAGAGCCGTTTAGACCAAATCCCGCTGCTTCACAAGCATCGCGGCACGCCCGAAAGACGTGACAGTCATGCGCGCCTCAAGGTTGATCCGCCCGCCCAAATGCGCCCACAATCCCGCGTCAGAACATGGGCCGCATAATTCGCATTGAACCGGAGATTTTCATGACCTTGCCCTTAACCTCCCCCCGCCGCATCTTCCTCACCGGCGCCGTTGCCGCCGGCGTGCTTGCAGCCGGCCTGGCTTCGCCCCTTTCGACAGCCCGCGCCGATGACGCCACGGCCGCTGTCGAGCCGGGCGTCATCACCGTCTCGGCCGAAGGCGTCACCGCAATCGCGCCTGACATGGCGGTGATTTCGCTGACGGTCCTTCGCGAGGCCGAAACCGCGCGCGAGGCGCTCGATGCCAACAACGCCGCGATGAACGAGGTTCTCAACGCCATGAAGGAAGAGGGCATCGCCGAACGCGATCTGCAGACCGGCGGCTTCTCAATCCAGCCGCGCTGGGTCTATCCCGACAGCAACACCACCCCCCGCGAAGCGCCATCCATCGTCGGCTACCAGGTCCAGAACACGCTCACCGTCCGGGTGCGCGATCTCGACCGTCTCGGCGCCATTCTCGACACGTCGGTGAGCCTCGGCGTCAATCAGGGGGGCAATATCGTCTTCACCAATGATGATCAGGAAGCGATCCGCGACCAAGCCCGCGTTGACGCAATTGCCCGGGCTCGTGCAAAGGCCGAGCAGATGACCGGTGCCCTGGGCGTGGGCCTTGGCCGCATCACTCAGATTTCCGAGAACCAGCGTTCGGGAGAGCCGGTGCCGATGATGCGTGCGGAGATGGTGGCGATGGCGCCAAAGGGCGCAGACGCGGTTCCCGTCGCATCGGGTGAGAGCGAATACCGCGTCACCGTCAGCGTGACCTGGGAAATCGACCAGTAGGGAGGAGTCCCCCGACGTACCGGAACATCCGTGTCTTTACGTCAACATGACAAAGCCCCGGAACCGACAGGTCCCGGGGCTTTTGCATGGTGCCGGCAGTCAGGTCTCGCCTTAGCGGCGGCGGACGGCAATCACGGGGCAGCGGCGCTCATTGGCGAAGACCACGCGCACCGGACGGTGGTGCTTGAAGCCCGCGACGACGACGCGGCCCCGGCCTGCACGAACCACATCGGCGTGGCGAACGCCCATGCGGCGGGCCTTGCGGACTGCGCGGTGCGGCCGGCAGACATCGCGGTAGCCGCGATGGCGTTCGAAACGGTCCCAGCCACCCCGATGGCCTCCGGTTCCGATGACGATCCCGCCGCCACCGCTGCCGATGGAAAGCGAGAAGCCGACATCGCCGGCAGTTGCTGCGGGCGCGGAGGCGGTGATGCCGGCGGCGGCGACGATGATGGCTGCGAATGCGTTGCGGATGGCGGTCTTCATGGCGATTCTCCTGGTTTGGCTTCTCACGAGCCTTGGCGTTGGTCCTTGTGGTGGCTGATGTCCCGACCGGTTTGCCCGATCGATTGAGACCACCCTAGAACCGTCCGCCTGAACCGAACCGGAATCCTTCATTCATGTTGCATTCAGGCGGGCCGGATCTGGAGCCACAGCCCGCTTGCGGGATCACAGATCGCGTCCCCAGACCTGCAGTGTCTTGGTCGTTTCGGCTTCTTCGCCCTTGTCGCGCCAGGAGAACTGCGCCTTCAACCCTTCTACCGGACAGTAGCCGAGCCGTCGCCAGAAGGCATCGAGCGGCACATAATCATCCGGGCGGGCGGGGTGTTCGGCGGGACGGATCACCGAGGCAAAGACCGCCTTTCCGAATCCCTGTTTGCGGCCTGCATCCTCGCGCATCTGGAAAAAGGTGCGCCCCGCGCCCTGTCCGCGCCAACCCGGCAGCAGCACCGATTCGGCGAGATAGAAATAGTCCCGGGGATCAAGCCCGGCACGCGCGAAGGGATCGGCAAACTCCTCGGCATGATCGGAAAGCGGTGCAGCGGTCGCAGCCCCCACCATCTGCCCGTCCGGCGCCCGTGCCGCCACGATAACGGCACCCGGTGAGGCGGCGAAAGCCCCAAGATAACGCCGCTCGTAGTCAAGGTCGCCGTCATAGAGATAGGGCCAGTCGGCAAACACCGCGATCCTGAGCCGCGCCAGGTCGTCAATCGCCGCGTCGAGATCGCCGCCTTCAAGCAGGGAATAGGAAAGCCTGCTGCCGCTCATCGCACCTGCCTCACCCGGCTTTGACCTGCTCGATCCAGTCGTTGAGATTGTAGGCGGTCGACACCCGCACGATCAGCCCGTCATCGACCTCGAAGAAGATGCCCGCCGGCAGCGAATAGCGCTGACCGTTGGCCTCGGGCAGTCCCTCGGCAGTGGCAAGATAAGTGCCGCGCACGGTGAACTCGGCCGCAGCACGGTTGCCGCCCTCGTTGACCATGATCGCGATGTCGCCGAGCTCCTCGTCGTAGTGCCGGCTCATGGAGGCATTGAACCAGCGGAACTTCTCCTTGCCGATTTCGCGGCCGCCCTGGTTGATGTCGTGAATGACATCTTCGCCGAGACAATCCAGCATGGTATCGAAATCCTTGGCGTTGAACGCATCGAGATAACGGCGGATCAGGGCGGTAGTATCGTCTCGGTTCATGGCTTGCTCCGGTCTGGAAATTCGATGGCCGCACAGGTGACACAGGCGGGTGGCGGGTGGCAAGCACGAATGGCCGACAATGCGCTGAACTGCGCGGCGTGCTCTTCCCTGTCTGCCCTCAAAATTCCGGGAAGCCCCGTGCCGCCCATTCCTCGCGCGGGATGGGCTCGCCCACGGTCAGCGCAAAGCCGATGACCCTGAGCGCGCCGTCATCCACGGTGCAACGGAAACTCAAATCGTACCACGCACCTTCGGCCCGGAAGGCCGCATCGGGCACGGCAAGCACATTGCCCGCGTCCAGCCGGTAGGCGGGCAGCATTTCGGGCCGGTAGGCGGGGCTTCCATACCGCAACTGCTCGCGCAGTTCGGTGGTGCAGAGCTGGCTGGCGCGCAGCTCGCGCGGCAGGTCGCCCATCGCGCTCATTGCCGCTCGGTTCTGCGTCAGATCCGGGGAGAACAGACGGTCGGCTTCGGAAAGCTCGACCGGGGCGGCATCACCGGATGCAGCAACCTCCCCGGCTTCGGTGGATTCCGGGGCTTCGGCGGTGTCGGCTTGCGGATCACTCTGGAGCGGCGGCGGCTCTTGGGTAGGTTCGACTTCGGCAAGCGTCGGCCCGCGCTCGGCATTGCCATCAGCATCCCCGGTCTCCGGGACCAGCGTGTTTTCCGGCAGGTCCAGTTCCGGCAGGGTCAGACCCGGTTGCGGTTCCTCCGAAGGCTCGGTTTCCGCCTGCGCCCCGGCGGCATCCGGTTCGGTTCCGGCGTCCTCCATGGTGGGCGTTTCGGTGGGCTCCACGATTTCCTCAGCCACAGGCGCAACGTCCGGCGGGGTCTCTGGCGGATCCGTCTGCAGTTCCGCCTCCGAGGACAGTCGGCCACCATCAGGCGACTGGTCCGGGCCGCGATCCTCCTCGCCGAACTCGAAAACAGGCCTGAGCGTCGGGATTGGCACGGCCGCGCCGGTATCGGGTTCCGTCGAAACAGCTTCATCCTGCTGCGCCTGCTCTTCCTCAAGGCTCGGTTCCACGGGTTCAGGCTCTGGCTCTGCCGGCTCCGGCTCCGCGGGATCGGGTTCAGCCTCGGCAGGTTCCGGTTCAGATTCAGGCTCAGGCGCCTGAGACTGCCCGGCGGGAGGCTCAGCGGCCTCTTCCCCGGCCGGTTCTTCCGCGGCCTGCTCTTCCGCCTCGTCCCCCTCCGGGGCCTGCTCTGCGGGTTCAGGTTCGGGCGGGGGCGGAACCAGCGTGACCTCGACAGCCTCCGGCTCGGGCTCTTCAAACCGTTCCGGCCAGGGAAGATCAAGAAGCAGCGCCGTGACCACGAGGCCATGGATTCCGAGCGAGATCAACAATCCCCTCGCAAACGGTCCCTCGCGGATTGTGCGCAGCATCTTCATGACGCAATCCATACCAGCAAATGCGCGGCTTTGTGGGCAGCGCAGCATACGCGGGCGATCACATTGCCGTTTTTCCCCAGTCGGTCGCAATTTCAACATGGAACAGGAGGTTCCTTGAGGCGTTGGCGTCGCGGGGTCCCGGGGACAACGTCCCCGTCCAAATACAAATTCGAATTCAGGGAGTTCCATTTCATGACCGCCAACACGCTTTTCATCACCGGTGCCTCGAGCGGCATCGGCGCCGCCACGGCTCGGGCTGCAATCGCGGCGGGCTGGAATGTTGGCCTGTTCGCCCGCTCCGAGCACAAGCTTAACCGGCTCTCGGATGAACTGGGCGACCGGGCCATGGCATTGAAGGGTGATGTGACCAGTCTCGACGAGCAGAACAAGGCGCTCGCCAACCTGCGCCACGCCTATGGCGGCGTGGACGCGGTGTTTGCCAATGCGGGAATGGGACTCGAAAATCCGGGCACGGAAGGTGGCGTTCCCGAGGAATGGCACGACATGGTGCATGTCAACATTCTGGGCCTGTTGCACACCGCGAAGGCTGCGATACCGCACCTGCGCCAGCGCAAGGGCCATTTTCTGATGACCGGGTCGGCTGCGGGCCGTGTGCATATTCCCGGATCGGTCTACGGCGCCTCGAAATGGTTCGTTCACGGCTTTGGCGGAAACCTCGCCGAGGAGATGAGGGAATGGGGTGGCCGCTGCACGGTGATCGCGCCTGGCATGGTCAACACCGATTTCTTCGACGAGGAAAAGCCGGACAAGCTGCAGCCCGAAGACGTGGCCGATGCGGTGATGTTCACGCTTAATGCCGATCCGCGCAACGCCGTGCGCGAAGTCTTCCTGATGCCGAATGATTGACGTGACATGAGCAAGCGGTAGCAAACAGGATCAATCGCCGCAGGCTCGCACTTCTCACATGTGCGGATTACAGCCCAAGCTCTTGCCTGCCCGCTTGCAGCGCCTCTTCCCAGTTGCGAAGAAAGACCTGAAGACGTCTGACGCGGGGAAGAGAGATGAGCGGCTATACGCTGTACTGGAAGACCAATTCCGGCTCCATGGTGGTCGAGGCCGCACTCATGATGATCGGCGTTGCTTTCGACAAGGTCGAAGTCGCAGACAATTTCGCGGCTGACTTCAAGGCGATCAACCCGGCCTGCAAGATCCCGGTTCTCAGGCTGGCAAGCGGACCCGTGATCGCCGAGAGCGCGGCAATCCTGCTCGAACTTGATGACCTGTTTCCGGAGAACCGGCTGTTGCCGCCGCGCGGCTCTTCAAACCGGGCAAAGGCCGTGCAATGGCTGATCTTCATGTCAGCCAACATCTATCCCGCAATTCTGCGATTATATTACCCCGAACGCCACACAGCCGATGAGAACGCAGCCGCCATCGAGGCTGTCAGACGCTGCGCCGTTTTAGACCTGGACCGGGATTTCCGGCAACTGGGCTCCGCGCTCGCCGGTCCGCTGCTGATCGGCAACACGATGACCGTCACCGATATCTACGCCGCGATGCTCGCCAGCTGGCATGAACCGGCGCGCCAAATCCCGAAATTCGGCGCGCTTGTTTCCGGTGTTCTCGAAAACCCTGCGGTGGCCGAAGCCTGGCGCAATCACGGTGTCGGCAAATAGGCGCAAGCCCCCGAACCGGAACCACGAACTCGTCTGACTACAGCCTGAGCGTCCAGAACTCGCGGTCGAAGACCTGGCCGAACTTTGCGATGTCAGGCTCGACCTCGGTGAGAGCAAAACCCTTGCGGGCATAAAGGCGCCGCGCGGCCGCAAGGCAGCTGTAGGTCTCGAGACGTAACTGTCCGAGATCGTGATCCCGGGCATGCTCAATCGCCCGCGCCATTAACGTCTCGGCGAGGCCCTGCCCCCTGAAAGCGGGATAGACAAGAACGAAGTTTAGGAACGCCGTATCGGCGGCCTGTCTCCAGATGGCGGCCGACCCGGCACGGACACCGCCGGTCTCCGCTATCCAGAGACGAGTGAAGGCATCATCCAGAGCGAGAATCGCCTTCATCTTCTCCGCGATCCCAGCGCGGAACGCGGGGCCGAACCCGAACTCGCGTGCATAGAGGTCGCCATGCGCCTCGACGATCCAGTCACGGTCATCGGCCTGGGCTGGTCGGATGGTGGGAGTTGAAGGCATGGGCTTGGCCATAGCTGATGAATATATCCGGAATGACGCACGAATGTGAGTGAGCCGCGGGCGGCTAACGAATAACAAAAAACCCGGCGCAATGGCCGGGTTTTTCGATCTCGATAATTTCAATGGACGCTTAGCTGTCCAGGAAACTGCGGAGCTTGCGCGAGCGGCTCGGGTGCTTGAGCTTGCGCAGAGCCTTGGCCTCGATCTGGCGGATACGTTCGCGGGTCACTGAGAACTGCTGGCCGACTTCCTCGAGCGTGTGGTCGGTGTTCATGCCGATGCCGAAGCGCATCCTGAGCACGCGTTCCTCGCGCGGCGTGAGCGAGGCGAGCACGCGCGTGGTGGTTTCGCGCAGGTTGGCCTGGATCGCGGCGTCGATCGGAAGCACCGCGTTCTTGTCCTCGATGAAATCGCCTAGGTGTGAATCCTCCTCGTCGCCCACCGGCGTTTCGAGGCTGATCGGCTCCTTGGCGATCTTCAGCACCTTGCGCACCTTCTCAAGCGGCATGGCAAGCTTCTCGGCGAGTTCCTCCGGCGTCGGCTCGCGGCCGATCTCGTGGAGCATCTGGCGCGAGGTGCGGACGATCTTGTTGATCGTCTCGATCATGTGAACCGGGATGCGGATGGTTCGCGCCTGGTCGGCGATCGAGCGGGTGATCGCCTGCCGGATCCACCACGTGGCATAGGTCGAGAACTTGTAGCCGCGGCGGTACTCAAACTTGTCGACCGCCTTCATCAGGCCGATATTGCCTTCCTGGATGAGATCGAGGAACTGCAGGCCGCGGTTAGTGTATTTCTTGGCGATGGAAATCACCAGGCGAAGGTTGGCCTCGACCATCTCCTTCTTGGCGATGCGGGCCTCGCGTTCGCCCTTCTGCACCATCTGGACGATGCGGCGGAACTCGGAAATCGAGATGCCGGTTTCCTGCGCCAGGTTCTGGATCTCGGCGCGCAGGTCGCGGATGCTGCCCGATTCGGTCTTGGCGAATTCCTTCCAGCCCTTTGCGGAGAGGTTGGAGATCGACTTCATCCAGTTCGGATCGAGTTCGGCGCCGGAATACTGCTGCAGGAAGTCGTCGCGCTTCACGCCATAGCTTTCGGCCAGGCGCAGCAGGCGGCCTTCGTTCTGCACAAGGCGCTTGTTGATATCGTAGAGCTGCTCGACAAGGCTGTCGATGCGGTTCTGGTTCAATGACAGCGACTTCACCGCCGCGATCAGCGCTTCCTTGAGTTCCTTGTAGCGCCGCTCCTGTGCCGGTGACAGCGTGCCCGTTGCGGCAAGCCGCGCCTCGACCTGCTGGTCCTGGAGCTTGCGAAGCTTCTTGTAGGTCTCGGCGATGGTGTCGAGCGTCTCCATCACCTGCGGGCGGAGTTCAGCCTCCATCGCGGCAAGCGAGAGGTTGTTCTCGTCGTCATCCTCGTCGTCCTCCTCGAAGGACTGGCCTTCGCCGCCGACATTGGTGATGTCGTCGGATGCGGCGCGTTCCTTGCGGGCCTTTTCCTTTTCCTCGGCGGCCTTGCGGTCGGCCTCGATTTTCTCGGGGCTCTGGAACTGCGGCGCGGCCTTGGCTTCGGGGCCTGAATAGGTCGTCTCCAGGTCAATGATCTCACGCAGGAGCGTCGCGCCTTCGTTGAGTTCCTCGCGCCAGATGATGATGGCCTGGAAGGTCAGCGGGCTTTCGCACAGGCCCGCGATCATGGTTTCGCGGCCGGCCTCGATGCGCTTGGCAATCGCAATCTCGCCCTCGCGCGACAGAAGCTCCACCGAGCCCATCTCGCGCAGGTACATCCGGACCGGGTCGTCGGTGCGGTCGGTCGGTTCTTTCTTCTTGGTAGTCGCAACGGCGGTGCCGCCGGCAGTGGCGACTTCTCCGCCCTCGCCGTCCGAATCGGAATCGTCGTCGGCGTCCTTGTCCTCGCCGGCCTCGTCTTCCTCGACCACATTGATGCCCATGTCGGAAAGCATCGAGAGGATGTCCTCGATCTGCTCGGACGTCACCTCTTCGGACGGCAGCACGGCGTTGAGCTCGTCCATCGTCACGTAACCCCGTTTCTTCGAGGTCTTGATCATTTTCTTGACGGCATCATCCGACAGGTCGAGCAATGGGCTGTCAGGCCCGCCGGCCTCGCGCTCATTCTCGGTGTCGTCTGCTGCTTCTTTAACCTTGCTTGCCATGAACGGTCACTTTCCCCGGCTTTCGATCTGTTGATGTCGGCCTTGCGCCTGCTGGCTGGCGCTTGATCCTGCCGACAACAGGCGCCTATCGCGAATCATCCGTCTTGTTGTGGCGTGCGGATGCTTAAAACCCTGTTAACCATGCCAGCCGTTACAGCCTGCCATCCTCACGATGACCGCATGGCGATGCCCAACCTTCAACTCTTCAGGCTCCGCGCTCGCGCGCCTGCTGCGTCCGGTATTTCTCGTGACACACCGGCAGAGATTTCTACGGAAGACCTGTCTCGACCCCCGATCGACCGTCCGTTGAATTCATCAACCTGCCATGCGCGACACGCACTAGGTGATTCCCACAAAAAACCTATCCGTCAAGGCTTAACGGGCAAAAACCCCGCCACGGCGGCGATTCCTGTCCGATTGGTTCTTATATGGCCCGGTCA
Source organism: Hoeflea sp. (assembly GCA_965230055.1). GTDB lineage: Bacteria > Pseudomonadota > Alphaproteobacteria > Rhizobiales > Rhizobiaceae > Hoeflea. Next base: position 646,538 of record OZ245939.1, read on the forward strand.
TCCTATGTAGGCACGCTGACAGCCGGCACAAGTGCGACAGAAAGGAATCTCGCCGGGCGATCTCAACTGCTTGGGCCGCGCCCTCCCTTGACCCGGCCCGACATGACCCCGAAACCGTCGATGATGGCCTCCTGATTCTCAAGCCGGGCGATCTCGAGTTGCACCTGCTGCAGCGCCGCCATGATTGCGTAACTTGCTTCCGGATCGTCACACTCGATGATGTCGCGCTCGAGTTCGGCTTTCTGCCATTTGAGATCGCGGGTCCGCTTGTGAAGTGCAAGGGCTTGCTGATATCCCTCGCGCGCGTCCTCCGCGGCGGCCTCGACGGTAGCGGTCCATATCCGTGCGTTCCGCACCTGGGTTTCAAGCCGCTCGATCAGCGGACCCTGCCCGTCCGCCTCAAGCGCCGCCATCAATCGTTCCCGGTCGAAACGGCCGCCACGGGACGCGGCCTCGAGCATTGTCTGCCAGATCCGCATCAATCCCTTGTCCTCGAACTCCAGTGCGGAGAGTTCGTCAAAATCGTCGTGCAGCATTTGCGGGTGATTGGCCACCGTCATCACCAGCACCGTTTCCCTCAGTGACGGCATCTCCCCGTGACCGCGGACAATGCTTGACCGGGTCAGCCGCTCCGAGACGGCGACGGTGCCCGCCGATTGCAATCCACCCCGCGCACCCGGCGCGCCGCGCGCAAAGCCGCCGCGCCCGGAGCCTTCCCGGGCCTGGCCATTGCGGCGCGACTGGGAGAAACCGCCGCCGAAAAACGCATGCATGCGCTCGCGCATGTCCTGCTGGTAGTGCCAGCGCACGCTCTCGTCCCCGATCTGCGCGGTCACCTGGCGCAGCCGCGCCTCAAGCTCTGCACGGCTTTCCGGCGTTTCGAAAACGCCGGAACCGGCCTCCCGCGCCCAGACCACGTCGGCCAGGCCGCGCGCCTGCGCAATCAACTGATCGAACGGCGCCCGTCCGTCCTGCCGCACCAGGTCATCCGGATCCTTGCCCGGCGGCAACGTCGCGAAACGAAGTGATCGTCCCGGTCCGATCAGAGGCAGCGCCATGTCGGCGGAACGGTTTGCAGCACGCTGCCCGGCCTCGTCGCCGTCGAAACACAGCACCGGTTGCGGCGTCACGCGCCAGATCAGCTTGAGCTGGTTTTCGGTAAGCGCCGTGCCGAGCGGCGCTACGGCATTTTCCACGCCGGCCTGGGCCAGCGCGATCACGTCCATGTAGCCCTCGACCACCACCAGCGTGCCGTCCTGGCCGCCCGCACGCCGCGCACGGGCAAAATTGTAAAGAACATTGCCCTTGTGAAACAGCTCGGTCTCGTTGGAATTGAGATACTTGGCCGGCGCCGTCGGCGAAAGCGCCCTCCCGCCGAATGCGATCACCCGCTCCCGTGAGGACAGGATCGGGAACATGATCCGGTCCCGGAACCGGTCGTAGGAAACCGGGATATCCGGACCGTGGACGACAAGCCCGCAGGCCTCGATCTGGCCCTTGTCGACGCCGCGCGAGGCGAGATGCTCCTTGAGCGCGCTGCGACTGTCGGGACTGTAACCCAGGCGGAAAGCTGCGATCGTCCGGCCCGACAGGCCCCTGTCGCGCAGATAGGCCCGCGCCTTGGCGCCTTCCGGACCCTGAAGCCGGTTTTCGAAGAATTCGGCAGCCATCTCCATCACGTCCTCGAGGCTCGCGCGCTTTTGTTCGCGGCGCGCGGCCTCCGGATCGGGTGCGGGCATCGGAACACCGGCCATGCCGGCAATCCGCTCCACAGCTTCGGGAAAACTCAGACTTTCGAGTTCGGTCAGGAACCGGAAATGGTCGCCCGACACGCCGCATCCGAAACAATGATAGCGTCCCTTGCGGTCCTCGCAGTGGAAACTCGGTGATTTCTCGCCATGGAACGGGCAGCACGCCCACCAGTCCCCGCGCGATGTGTTGGTTTTCTTGCGATCCCACGTGACGTGACGGCCGATCACGTCCGAGATCGCGACGCGCTCTCGGATTTCGTCGAGAAAGGACGGTGAAAACCGCAAGATCCGTCAGGCCTCCGGCGCCGGTATCATGGTTGCTGAACGATCCCCGTATATAGGATGTGCATTGCGGGCTGGCAAAGAAATTGACACTCACCCCTGTCTTTTCGCAACGGTCGCGCCACCGGCAGCCGGGTCCCCGATCCCTGGAACCGAAGCCTCGCATGGCGTGGCATTGGCATCGGAGCGAGGCTGGTGCGGCATGCCCGTTTCTGTCGAATTCGTTTCAAACTGAACACGTCGCGATCAGCAAATCTTTATTTGCGCGCGCTAAATTCCAAAGGCTGCATCTTGTATGCACCCCGGCATGATGGCCGTGGACATGAATTGGCCGCCCGAACGGCATGTACACGCGACGTCTTGAACCTGCGCTCGCAGGCCTGCGCCATCAATCGGCGCTTAGGGGGTACGGCATGCTGAAAAACCGGAACGTTTGCGGCAAAGGCATCAATTCAACCGGTCTGCGTATCACGCTGATCCACACAATCCTCGCGACATTTTGCGTGGGTCTGGTTCTTGCGCCCTTCTTCGTGAGCGGCGCCATAGCCGAAACCGCGCCGCACCTGATGCTTGCTGCAACTGGCATCATCCTGACAGCTATTCTGATGGCCTGGATCAGCCGGAGGATCAGCGGTCCGATCCGGCAGCTCACCGATGTGGCCGAGAAGATCGCCGCGGGTGATCTGAAAGTCAGCGTCCCCGTCAATTGCCGCTGCGATATCGGCGGCCTGGCTGCAAGCATCCGAACGATGGTCAAGCGATTGCAGGTTTCGAACGCGGAAATCATCGAACTGGCCAATCACGATCCGGTCACAGGCCTGTCCAACCGCCAGCATTTCAATGAATTGCTGACCCGTCGCCTGGAAGCCGGCAGCGACCGGGACGTGGCAAGCGGACACGTCTTCTTCATCGAGGTTCTGGGCATGCGTGAAGTCAATGACCGCTTCGGACATGATGCGGCCGACGCCCTGCTTGCCGAGATCGTCCGGAAGCTTACAGCGATCATAACGGAGCTGACAGCACATGTGGGGAACGGCGCCGGTGCGAGGCCCGTCCTGGCTCGTTTCGGAGGCGAACAGCTCGTTCTGGACCTGCCATGCGAAGCCCTTCAGCCCGACCACAACGCGGTACCCGCATTTGCCGCCGCACTGCATGGCGTTCTCAAGGACGGAATCCAGTCTGCCGGCCGGCTGTTCCGACCGCAAATGAGCATCGGCATCGCGTCCTACCCGGACCAGGCGACGTCAGCCGCCAAGATAAAGCAATATGCCGCACTTGCCTGCAACAGCGCCCTGAATTCCCTCAAGCTTGAAAAGACCGCCTTCTTCCATGCCGGAATGATGCAGGCGATCAAGACGCGCGAGAAGATGGAGCGCGACCTGCGCAGCGCCATCGAAGCGCGCCGGTTCGAGGTTCACTACCAGCCCAAGGTCAACACCGGTGACTGGTCACTGACCGGGGTCGAGGCCTTGGTTCGCATGAACCATCCCGAGCGCGGGATCGTCGGCCCCGGCGAGTTCATTCCGATTGCCGAAATGACAGGCCTGATCTGCGACATCGGGCATATCGTGCTGCAGGACGCCATTGCCCAATGCGCGCTTTGGGCACAGAGCGGACAGTCGACCGAAGTCTCTGTCAATGTGTCCCCGGAACAGTTCAACCAGCCCGGATTTTCGGACCAGGTCATCGAATTGCTCAGGCAGCACGGCTGCCCGCCCCAATTGCTGACCATCGAAATCACGGAAACCCTTGCGACCACCAATGTCGCCGAAGTGGCTGCCCACATCGCCGCCCTGCGCGCCGAGGGCGTGCAAACCGCGATTGACGACTTCGGAACCGGGTACTCGAACCTGATGCAGCTGACGGGATTGAAATTCGACATTCTCAAGGTCGACCGCTCGTTCATTTCCCAGATCCAGAACGAGGGCACCGCACGGGAGGTCTCGCGGGCAATCATCCAGCTGGGCCGCAACCTGGGCTGCAGGATCGTTGCCGAGGGGGCCGAGACGCCTGGACAGGTGGCTATCGCGGCGAAACTGGGCTGTGACGAGATCCAGGGCTTTTACTTCTCCCGCCCGCTCAGCCGCTCGGACTTCGAAAGCTGGCGCGATCTTCGCAGCACCAATCCGGTTGCGACTGCAACGGAAGGCTGGGGTGAACCCGAGGCGGCGACAACCGCGGCCTGACGACAAACCAAAGGCCGACCGGACGTTCGGGCTCGACTTGATGCCTTAGTCGAACACGCCAAGCCTTATGGCGCGAACGACCGCCTGGGTCCGGTTCGAACATCCCAGCTTCTGTGTGGCGATGGTCGCGTAGTGATTGACCGTATGTTCCGACAGCCCCGTGATCTGTGCGATCTCCGCACTGGTCTTGCCTTCCGCAATCCACTGCAGCACTTCTATTTCCCGGGGATTGAGATCCGTCCTGTTGGACTTCTCGGTCGCCGATATCTTCGATAGCTGTTCAACCATAAGGGTCGAGAACATCGCCAGCGTGAGGACTTCCTCCGATGTCATGGCATCGCGGTCGCCCATAAAGGAGACCGAGAACCTTTGTCCGCGGCTGTCATAGACCGGATAGTAGACACCCATGGTGAGACCGTACCGCCCGAACAGCTGTGACGCATTCTTCACGGAATCCGTGGTTGGGCGCATATTGTTGATATCGTCGACCTGAAAGACGAGCGGCGCGATCCGTGATCTGAGGCGCGTGAAAACAGGGCTGTCGTTTCCGAGACCCAGCCGATCGTAGTCGGCGATCATTTCAGGCGGCCAACTCGAGATGATCGCCATCCGCGACAAAAGCTCCGGCGTGCCGGGCTTCGCATTCGGGAGGCTGAGAACCGAAAAGATCGAAAACCGGTAAAGATTGCAGGTCTTGCGCATCACCTGCATGGCGTCGAACACTGTTCGGATATTGCTGATCGGCTCGAAGAACGGATCTGCGGCCAAGGTTTCCGGCAATTGGTCTGGTTTTACCGTCATAAGGATTGTCCGCACTGTCATGGCGAGGGAATACCTGTCCCCCGGAATTTCGGACCGCAGTCCAGTTCGGCAACATACACCACCTTCTGGTGCACGCACCGGTTTTCGCGCCCATATCCAGCGCTTTGTTGAAAATGGGACCTGATAGTGAACGATATTGCCAAAAATGGGCAATTCTTGCCGCGACGGAGCCGAATCATGGCTGCCGCGTGGTCATCTGCACTGGCCCGGATCCGCAAAACGCTGTGTTGGACGGCAGTCGGAACGTCCACTGACGCAGCGGCGAATCACGAACCGTTCCGCAGGAACGGCCATCACAGAATTATGACGCAGCCAAGGCAGCCGCAGACAATCCGCTTCAACGACTGCTTCTGGCAACGGGCTGTACAGGAAACCCCGAAACAGCCCGCGCCCTTTTGAGAGTCAGGTGAGAGCTATTGCAGCAATCCCTTGACCATTCCGCTGGCCTTGGAAAAATCCATCTTGCCGGGATAGCGTTCCTTGAGCACATTCATGCACTTGCCCATGTCCCGCAGGCCCTGGGCACCGGTCTCGTTGATCACCGATGCGCACAACTCGCGCACCTCTTCCTCCGGAAGCTGCTTGGGCAGAAACTCGCGGATAATCGCAATCTCCTCGCGTTCCTGCTCCGCAAGCTCAAGTCGCGCGTTCTCTTCGTAGATCGCAGCCGACTCCTCGCGCTGCTTGATCATCTTGGTCAGGATCTGGAGAATCTCGTCATCACTCACAGGATCCTTGCCGGCACCGCGATTGGCAATGTCACGATCCTTGATCGCCGCCTGGATCAGCCGGACCGTGGAAACACGGACGGCGTCCTTGTTGCGAATGGCGTCCTTGAGCGTTTCAGAAAAACATTCACGCATGATAGCATTTTCTCCGGCGGTTCTTGCAGCCACTTGAAGGCGCCCGTCTGAAGGGCCCCGCCTTCCACGAGCGCACAGGATTACTCCCAGCCCCGCGGTCTGTTCAAGCGAATTATTGCCTGTATCGCGCAGCGGGCCAGATTGACCACAGGCAGGACCTTCTCTATTTACCGGCATCTGCAAGATCGGATAGCGACCATGACGGCTCCGGAAACCCTTAGTTCGGTGCCTGGGTTCAGATCGCTCATGAAATGGCGATGGCCATGCCCGATATCAAGGGTGCGTCCGCAGGGCGCCCGGAAGACACTGACAGCCTTTCCCGACGAACGGGCCTAGCCGATGGAGTGGACATGACCGCAAGCCCCTGGACCGAGACCAAGCCGACCGCCGTTCTTGTTTTCGCAGACGGCACAGTCATCGAGGGCCAGGGCGTCGGCGCCACCGGCAAGGCCCAGGCCGAGGTCTGCTTCAACACCGCATTGACCGGCTACCAGGAGATCCTGACCGATCCGTCCTACATGGGCCAGATCGTGACCTTCACCTTCCCGCATGTCGGCAACATCGGCGCCAATGACGACGATACCGAGGACCTGACGCCTGCGGCCCGGATCGGCGCTGTCGGCGCGATTTTCAAGGCTGACATCACAGAGCCGTCGAACTACCGGTCCGCCGGCCATTTCGATGCCTGGCTCAAGGCCCGCGGCATCATCGGCCTTTCGGGCATCGACACCCGCGCGCTGACCGCGTGGATTCGCGAAAAGGGAATGCCCAATGCGGTAATCGCCCATGAGCCGGACGGCAATTTCGACCTCGACGCGCTCAAGGCGCTGGCCGCTGGCTGGAGCGGGCTCGAAGGCCTCGACCTCGCCAAGGACGCAAGCTCCGGCCAGTCCTCGAACTGGACCCAGGGTCCCTGGATCTGGGATCAGGGCTACTCCGACGGCGATGGCAAGGCCGCGCACATCGTGGCCATCGATTATGGCGTCAAGCGCAACATCCTCAGGCTGTTTTCGGGTCTCGGCTGCAAGGTCACCGTGGTCCCCGCCACCACCTCCGCCGATGACATCCTGGCAATGTCGCCCGACGGCATTTTCCTGTCGAACGGTCCCGGCGATCCGGCTGCGACCGGAGAATACGCCGTTCCCGAGATCCGCAAGCTCGTCGACAGCGGCCTGCCGGTGTTCGGCATCTGCCTGGGACACCAGATCCTGGCGCTGGCACTGGGCGGCCGCACCACCAAGATGCATCAGGGGCACCACGGCGCGAACCATCCGGTCAAGGACCACACCACGGGCAAGGTCGAGATCGTTTCGATGAACCATGGTTTCGCGGTGGATTCGAAAAGCCTGCCCGAAGGTGTCGAGGAAACCCATGTTTCCCTGTTCGACGGCTCCAATTGCGGCCTGCGCCTGGTCGGCAAGCCGGTGTTTTCGGTCCAGCACCACCCCGAGGCTTCGCCCGGCCCGCAGGACAGCCATTACCTGTTCCGCAGGTTCATAAACCTGGTCCGCGAGCGTCAGGGCCAGCCGGCACTTGCCGAACGCTGACGGCTTCGGCCTGGAACTGCACCCGACCGCCACACCACGGTCGGTGGTTCGGACGCACATGGATGGCCAGGTCCGGCGCGTTGTCGCGGCATCGGCGGAGGATGAGGCATCATGATTGGCTATGTCTCGGTCGGTGCCGACGATCTCGCCCTTGCGCAGCGATTCTACTCCGCTTTCCTGCCGCACCTCGGCTACGGCCTGACGGTGTCTTCCGAAGGGTTGAGCTATTCGGTCCCCGCGACGGACGATGGAGCTTTCCTGCCGCCGGACTTCTACGTCAAGCCGCCCTTTGATGGGAAACCCGCCTCCGCCGGGAACGGCGCCATGGTGGCTTTCGAGGTGCCGACACAGGCCATGGTCCGCGAACTGCATGCCGATGCGCTGGCAGCCGGCGGGCATAACGAGGGAGCGCCGGGCTTCCGGGCGGATTACAGCGCGCATTTCTACGTCGGTTATCTGCGCGATCCGCAGGGCAACAAGATTGCACTGTACTGCAGCAGCCGCAGCGAACCAGGCCGCCCGGACTGATCTTCGGCTCTCGTGTTGCCTGTCGGCGAATTATCGGAGACCAGAAGGGTTTCCGGCAGCCTCCATGCGCCCCAGAAACCTCTCGCGACGGGCAAAGCGGACATTGAGCAGCACTGCCGCGACGCCAAGACCAAGCGCCAGCCCGCCCCAGATCCCGGGTCCTCCAAGCCCGAGGCCGAACCCCAGACCATAGGCGGCCGAAAGGCCCACCGCCCAGTAGCTGATGATCGCATAAATCATCGGCACCCTCGTGTCCTTGATGCCGCGCAGCAGCCCTGCCCCGATTGCCTGGATCGCATCGACGAGCTGGAAAGCCGCCGCCACCAGCAAGAGCGGCACCGCCACCCGCAGCAGTTCATCCGAATCGACATTGGTCTCGTCGAGAAAAAGACTGATCAGTTGTTCCGGGAACAGCCAGAACAGTGCACCGGAAGCAAGCGCGAAGACCGCCGCAAGCCCCATGACCGCGTGCGAGGCGCGGGCCAGCCCCTCCATGTCGCCCCGGCCATAGGCCTGTCCGACCCGCACGGTGGCCGCATGCGACAGCCCGAGGGGTATCATGAAGCTGATCGAGGCAAGCTGAATGGCGATCCCGTGGGCGGCCAGCGGCAAGGTGCCGAGCCAGCCCATCATCACCGACGCGGCCATGAACAGCCCGACTTCCGCAAGGATCGTGAACCCGATCGGCAGTCCGAGCCGGAAAACCTCGAAAAAGGCCGGCCATTCGGGACGCCAGAACCGTTGGAAAATCCGGTACTCGACGTGATCGGGATGCAACGCGGCCCATCCCGCCATGATCAGGAACATCACGGTGGCACTGCCGACCGATGCAACAGCCGCACCGCGAACCCCCATCTCCGGAGCACCGAAATTGCCGAAGATCAGAACATAGTTGAACATGGCATTGACGACCGTCCCCGCCAATGCGGACCAGAGCACGATGCTGGTGCTGGAGCGGGCCGCAAAGAACGATCTCAGCCCCATCACCATCAACGCCGGGAACATGCCCCACTGCGCTATACGGATATAGTCGCTCGCCAAGGACGCCAGTTCGGGCTTCTGGCCGAGCGCAATCAACAGCGTTTCGAGATGCCAGAGGATCGGCAGCACCGCAGCGGCATAGATCAGCAGGATCCAGAATCCCATGCGCACGGACCGCCGCACATGGGTGGCGTCGTTGCGCCCCTCCGCCTGGGCTGCGAGCGGAAGCACCGCATTGGCGAAGCCGGACCCGAAGATGTAGAAGACGAAAAAGGCCTGGGAGCCGAGAACGGTCGCAGCCAGTTCTTCGGTACCGTACCATCCGAGCATGACAACATCGGTGGTCGCAATCGCGATCTGTGCGATCTGGGTTCCGACCAGCGGCAGCCCGAGCGTGAGCGTCGCACGAATATGCGCGTTCCAGCTCTGTCCGCTCCCCGCCACCATTGCGCCCGTATGCATCGTTCTCACCCGTTCAAGCGTATCGTCAGGAGGCACGCTTATGCGCCGGGGTCCTCGAGATGGCAACCCGCATCCGGTCTGCCCCGGAAATCCTGCCCGGGGACACGCGAAGTGAGGCGCACGTTCGGCCCTTCTCAAGCCGCGCAGGGCCTTCCATAATGCGAGGATGAACGAAATCGACATTCCGAACCTCTGGCTCTCTCTCACGGATCAATGGACGTGGGCAAAGGCCTACCTCGCCCAGCCCTGGACGCTCTACCAGATCGCCATTATCGCGGCGTGCTTCCTGGCCGGGCGTGTCATCGGGGGCCGGGTCGAGCCGCGGCTTGAGAACTGGGCCCGTTCGATCAAGGGCGCGCCGGGCGTGCTGCGAGTGATCGTCGCGGTGATGCGCCGCACAAACTGGATCATCTTTCTGCTGCTGCTCGGCATTGCGCGGACCCTTGTGCTGGAGATGACATGGCCGTCGCGAACCTATCTTCTGACGCTCGCGCTGGCGCTCGGCTTCGCGTGGCTTGCGATCTCGGTATCGAGTCGCATCATCCACAACCGCACCATTGCCCGGCTGATCGCCATCGCCGTGTTCACCTACGCGGCGCTCGGCATTCTCGATCTGCGCGGCGAAACGGCTCTCTTCCTCGACCGGATGGCTCTGCAGGTCGGTGATCTCAGGGTGTCGGCGCTGTTCGTGCTCAGAACCGTCGTGATCACCGCCGTTTTTCTTTGGCTTGCAAATCTGCTTGGAAACTTTTTCGACAGCCGGATCCAGTCCATCGACGATCTGTCGCCCTCCTTCCGCGTGCTTGCAGGCAAGGTCGCCAAGATCAGCCTGATCGGGATTGCGGTCTTGATGGTGCTGTCATCGACCGGGATCGACCTGACAGCGCTTACGGTGTTCTCGGGGGCTGTCGGCGTCGGCCTTGGCTTCGGGCTGCAAAAGGTCGTGTCCAACTTCATCTCCGGCGTCATCATCCTGATGGACCGCTCGATCAAGCCGGGCGACACGATCGCTCTGGGCGACACCTTCGGCTGGATCCGCGAGTTGCGTGCGCGCTTCGTCTCGGTGATCACACGCGACGGGCGCGAATTCCTGATCCCGAACGAGGACTTCATCACCCAGCAGGTGGTCAACTGGTCGTTTTCGGACAAGCTGGTGCGGCTCGACGTCGATTTCGGCGTGGCCTATGACAGCGACCCGCATCAGGTGACGAAGCTCGCGATTGAAGCCGCAGGCTCGGTGGAACGCGTGCTGACCACACAGCCGCCGGTGTGCTGGATGACTGCCTTCGGCTCCTCGTCACTCGACTTCAAGCTCAGGTTCTGGATTTCCGATCCGCAGGCAGGGCTGACGAATGTACGCGGCAAGGTGCTGATCGCACTGTGGGACATCTTCAAGGACAACGGCGTGAACATCCCCTTCCCGCACCGCGAGATCCTCATGCGAACCCCCGTCGAGGTTGTCTCGCGCGACGCTCCCGAAGCGGACTGACAGCAGAAAAAAACCGGGAGCCCGTTCAGGCTCCCGGTATGCTCATCGCTCGTGCCCCGGTGGGGCCGTACCGCCGGAATGGCTCAGAATTCCGACCATTGCTCGTCGACGGCGGCAGACCCGTTGGCGCCGAAGGCCTGGCGGACCTTGTTGATCATCGCCTTTGCAGGCGAAGGCCGGCTTGATGCGGGCGCTTCTGCCGTCACACCGCGCGGTGCCGCAGCGCCGGCCGACGCCGCAAGACGGAACCGCTGGACCATTCCGGCCAACTGGTTGCTTTCCTCCGAAAGACGGTGCGTCAGTGCCGTGGTCTCCTCGACCATCGCCGCGTTCTGCTGCGTGACCTGGTCCATCTGGCTCACAGCAGAGCTGACTTCCTGCAGACCGGTCGACTGCTCCTTGGCGGCAGTTGCAATCGAGCGGATGTGCTCGTTGATATCGGTGACGTGGCCGGCAATGGTCGTCAGCGCCTCGCCGGTGGCCTTGACCAGATCGACGCCGCTGTCCACCGCACCCGACGACTTGCCTATCAGTTCCTTGATCTCGCGCGCGGCTGTGGCCGAGCGCTGGGCAAGTTCACGCACTTCCTGGGCAACCACCGCAAAGCCCTTGCCAGCCTCGCCGGCACGTGCCGCTTCGACGCCTGCGTTGAGCGCCAGGAGGTTGGTCTGGAAGGCGATATCGTCGATGACGCCGATGATCTTGGAAATCTCGTCGGAGGCTTCCTTGATGTTGCCCATGGCATTGACGGTGTCTGAAACGATGCGCGCCGATGCATCGCTGGCCTGCTTTGCCTCCCCCATCTTGCGGGAGGCTTCCTGGGCACGGTTGGAGGAATTCGCAACGGTGGAGTTGATCTGCTCCAGGGCCGCGGAGCTTTCCTCGAGTGCCGCTGCCTGACGCTCGGTTCGGGTCGAGAGTTCCGAAACGGCACTGCGCATTTCGTCGGAGTTCGACTGGATACTGTCGGTGCTGTTGCGCACCGCGGTCAGCGCCTCAGCGAGTTTCTCGATGGATACGTTGAACGAGGAACGAAGGCTGTCGAGTTCACCGACAAAGGGCTGGTCGATCTTTGCAGTCAGATCACCGTCGGACAGCTTGTCCAGCGCATCACCAAGCGCGGAAATCGCGGTTTCGAGATTGCGCTTCTGTTCCGCATCGCGGCGCGCTTCTTCCGCCAGCCGCTCCCGTTCGCTGGCATCGCGAGCATCGGCCGCTTCCTGTTCGCGACGGGCCTTGTCGACAGCCAGCTGCTCGCAGGCCTTGAAGGCGCGCGCGATTTCGCCGATCTCGTCTTTCCGGTCCCGTCCCTGAATTTCGACACCCGTCTCGTCCCTTGCTAGGGCCTGCAGTGCCGCCACGGTCGAAGCGAGCGGCTTTCCGACGGACCGCGCGACAAACACGGCAACCGCCGCGATAACCGCGATCGCAGCCAGTGTGACGAGGATCACCATCCTGAAGATATCCGCCTGTGCAGCAGCGAGATCCGCGGCCGTGGCGTCACGGTTTTCGAAGGCGAACGCCTGGATCTCCGCGAGTGCGGGCTCGATCCCGGCATAGATTTCGGAGAGCTGCGAGCGAAGTGCCCGCTCCTCCAGTGTCGCCTCGGCAAAAGCCTGAAAATCGGACTGGTAGGTATCCATCAGCGCGAATATCGCGTCGCGGTTCGCGACAGAGCCAAAATAACTCAGCGGGAATTGCTTGAATTCCGCGACGCGTTCGTTGAGGCGGCCGACGTATTTCTCGTCGACCCGCATGATGAAGTCCTTTTCGTGCCGCCGCATCATCAGCATCTTGACGCTGAGTTCGGGCTGGCCGAGCGTATTGATGACTTCCTCGGCCTCTTTCACCGCTGATCTGAGCGAGCCCTGAAGGCCACTGTTTTCATCAAGGCCCAGTTCGCGATTCTTTGCGGCAAGCGCCGAGAAACCCGCAACATAGTCGGCGAAGCCGGTCTTGAGCGCTTCAATCTGGCTGTCGAGCTGCGATGGGTAAGTTCGCGCTGCCAGATCCTGAAGTCTCTCGATTTGACCAGCGGCCATGGCGGCAACCTCGGCGTGACGCGCGACGTCGCTCTCACTGCTGCGAAGCAGAAAATCCTTTTCGGCCCTGCGCGCCTGCAGGAGCGAAAGCTCGATCTCCTGATCAAGCGCATAAAGATCCTGGATCGCCGCCAGTTCTGCACGATGCCGCTGCTCGACCGTGTTGCCGAAGTAGAAGATCGAGCCGACCAGCAGCATGCCGATTACGGCCAGCGGGGCGAGCAGGAAAATACGTGTCTTGAGTTTCATCAAGGAATCCAGTCTCAGTTTTCGCGCGGGGAGTAGACCGTTCATGGTCAGGGTACAGGCCTCGGCCTGAAGCGGAACCCGATCCGGGCACCGCTTTTTCTAACCTGCGACATCCCACGGGGCGGCTTGAGATTTCGTTAATCTCACCGGGAATATTTGCTCGACAATTACCTGCAGGCTTGACCGGCAATTCGCGTATCGGGACACGGTCGCCCAGGCCGCAGCGCCTGTCACGGCAGACGTCTGGGAGTGGATTGGCGAATCAGACCGGGTTGTTGAAGGTGTCGCAGGCTTCAAGGCGACCGCTCTCGAAGCCGCGCGCGAACCACACCTTGCGCTGCGCCGAGGTGCCGTGGTTGAAGCTTTCCGGAACCACGAAGCCTTGTGTGCGGCGCTGGATCGTGTCGTCGCCGATCTGCTGCGCGGCATTGAGCGCTTCCTCAAGATCGCCGCGCTCGAGAAGCCCGCGCTGCGCCGTGTAATGGCCCCAGATGCCGGCAAAGCAGTCGGCCTGCAGCTCGACCCGGATCGACATCCGGTTCTGTTCACTCCGGCTCATGGAAGGGCGGCGGCGGTTGAACTCCGGCAGCACGCCGATAAGGTTCTGCACGTGATGGCCAACCTCGTGGGCAAGCACATAGGCTTGGGCGAAATCGCCGGCTGCCTTGAAACGCTGCGCCAGCTCATCGAAGAAGCTCAGGTCGATGTAGACCTTCTGGTCGGCCGGGCAGTAGAACGGCCCCGAGGCAGCGCTGGCATTGCCGCAGGCCGAATTCACGGCGCCGGAGAACAGCACCAGTGTCGGCTCCGGGTAGGTCCGGCCCTCGGATTGCATGATGCCGTTCCAGACATCCTCGGTCTCGGCCAGCACGGTGGCGACGAACTGGGTCATCTCGTCCCTGCGGGTCTCGGAGACCTGGCTTGCAGGCGCCGAAGGGCCTCCGGTCAGCACCGTGCCCGAACCGCCGCCCAGCAACTGAATCGGATCGATGCCGATCAGCTTGAGAACCACGAAGACCACGCCGATGATCAGGATGGTCTTGAAGCTCAGGCGGGAGCCGCGCATCCCGCCGGTGGGCAACCGCATTCCGCCGCGTCCGAAGGGATTGCGGCCGCGTGGGGCCCGGCCGCGCCGGTCCTCGATATTGTCGCTCTGGCGACGGCCCTTCCAATCCATGTCCCTGTCCTTCCCGCCCTGACGATACCCAAGTCTTACGGGCGGCGCAGGAGAGTTTCAATCCTGTTGAGCAAGTGAGCGGGATGCCCCGGCGGAACGTCTGCGCCAGCCAACCAGCCCAAGCACCATCAAGAGCGCGAGCAAGGGCCAGATCCAGACCGGTACGCTGGCCTCAATCCCTACGGAAGACAGCGCGTTGGCGGCCCCCCCGGCCGGAAATCGTCCGAACAAAGTTTCGTGCATGAGCCTGCCCGGCAGCAGCGTGAACGCGCCGGCGACGCCGATGGCACCGAAATAGAGCGATTTTACCACCCGCCGATGACGAACGAGTTCGCGCCGCCGGGCCGAACGGATCACTTCAAAGGCGCTGATCAGGACCACGATCGAAAGCACGTGGATCGGCGAAAACGGACCCCAAATCCTGATCGTGTGAATGAAGAAGGACGAAAGCGCCGTCAGCACCATCAGCACCAGCCAGATCCGGCCAAGCAGCCGGTGTATGGCGGTACCCTTTCTGGCCCACAGCACGTACCCGCCGATGAGTGCAGCCGGAACAACGGTCAGCACGTGAAACTGGATCGCGAAACTCGCGCCAAGCAAGGGTTCGAGGGTCATCATGAGTACTCCCTGTTTGCGGATCGAGCGACACCGCAGAAAGCACGGCCACGCCGATCCGATTGCCAAATCCGCCTTCATCGGCCATGGTCGGACACGATCCTCAATGCCTGATGCGCCTTTACACCGGAGAACTTCGTGAGCGACACGATGCTGCAATCCACGCTTCGTGAACTGCGCACGCTGCTGATCAATCCGAGACTGTGGGCAGTGTTCGCAGTGGTAGTGGGGCTGTTCATGCTGACCGGGCCTTTTGGAACCTATGAGCGCCTCACCCTGCCGACCCGGCTCGGCTACTGGCTGATCCTGCATGCGGCGACTTGGATGACCGCACTCTTCTTCGTCGCCCTGTTCGATGTGGCGCTGGCGCCCCTCATGGCCAATCGGCTCGGTCGCATGCTGCTCGGCGCGGTCATCGCTTCGGTACCCATCGGGCTGGCAATTACTCTCATAAACACAGCAATCCGCGAAACACCGTTCGATGCCTCCAGGATCGGCGACAACATCCTGATCGCAGCACCGATCGCACTCGCTTTCTGCCTGCTGACATGGCTGAGCCTGAGCGGCGGACCGGCACTGGGGAAAGAAATTCACGGTGAGGACCGGATGGCGGACGACGGGAGTGCCTCCGGAACTCACGGCACCGAAACACCAACAGACCCAAGGCCGGCGCCACGCGCGGCGCTTATCGACCGGCTGCCGGTGGAAAGGCGCGGTGCGATCCTCAGGCTGGAAGTCCAGGATCATTACGTCAAGGTGGTCACGAGCCAGGCAAGCGAACTCCTGCTGATGCGGCTTGGCGACGCCATCGCCGAGACCGCGCCGGGCAGCGGCATCCGTGTCCACAGGTCACACTGGGTGGCCGATGAGGCGGTGGACAGGATCGTCCGCCACGGCGGCAGCAACCCGCGGCTTGAAGTCAGGACGACCGACGGCGCCACCATACCGGTCAGCCGCAGCTTCACACCTGATGTCCGCAGCCGCTGGGGCGACCGTATGTCCAAACCACTGCCGTGACCGATTGATCGGCGTCATGGCGCTCGGGCGCAGCGTGGCTCATGATCGCCGGGATCGCCAAAACCGAAAGGGACGATGCCAGCATGAAGACCGCCAACCCGAACCGCGGACCGGCCCGAATTCGAGGCCTTCTGGCCGTGATCGGCGCAGCGCTGCCGATCGGTCTCGCAGCCTCGCCCGCCATTGCCGATCAGGCGGCCGTTCAGCGCGGCGAGCAGGTGGTGGAGGAATGGTGCCGCGACTGCCACGTCAGCGATGGCGAGGAGCTGAACGCCGACATGGCCCCGCCCTACGAGATGATCGTCGCCGTGCCCGGCCGCGACCGGGCCTGGTTCGAAAAATTCCTGCACGAGGATCATTTCCCGATGACGACGTTCCGCCTCTTTGAAAACGAAAAGGCCGACGTGGTGGAGTATCTTCTCGATCTCAGGAAGCGGCAGGACTGACGGCAAGGTTCAGGCGTGGGGCTCGCCGCCCAGCCGCGGGCGAACCTGCGTTGACAAGACCGCCGGTGCGCGGGACAGGCCGAACACCGCCGCAAGAACCACGACCGCAAGGGCGAGGCCCGCGATCGTGTCGATGAGATAGTGCGCGCCATGGGTGAGAGTTGCCGTCGCCATGAGAACGTTCAACAGCAGAAACGGATAGCGCAGAAGCGTCACGCTCCAGGCGCAGGCCGCGCACAAAAGCGCCACGGCGGCATGAACCGAGGGAAAGGTCAGAATGCCTTCCGCCCTGTCGAGCGATACGGTGAAGGCGGCACTCTCCCGCACGCCGTGAAACTCGCTCAGGAAGGCGTGGCCGAAATACGCATTGACCGACTGGAGCGAGGCCGGATCGATGTCATAGACCACATGCGAGCCGAGCGCCGGAAACCAGACCGAGACGATGCTCGCGATCGCGCAGACGATCGCATAGGACAGGACCAGCGCGCAGGCGGACGCCGCCCTGTCGAAGAGCACGAGCAGCACCGGCAGGATCATCAGCTGCAGCGCAAACGAAACGTAGGATTGCATCAGCGCCCAGGACAGGAGCGGCATCCCGTCGATCAGGCGAATGAAGGCGACGCCGTCAAAGCCGATGGTGCGGTCCATGGCCGCGAGCGCCTCGTCGGCCAGCGGCGCGTTGACCGAGACCGCGAGATAGGTGGAGATCAGCACCAGCACCGAAAAACCGATGCCGCAGGCCATCACCTCCATGATCAGCGCTACCTTTGAAAGCCCGCGCCCGCGATAGTAGACCGCCGCCACGACCAGAAGCGCGATGAGACCCGCCGTGAGCCCGAAAGAGGACAGATCGAGCGACAGTTTCGACAGCGCAAGCAGCAATGCCACGATGATGGTGGACGCAACGAGAGACCGGATCATCAAAAGCCTGAGTATGCCGGTTTCCCTTGTCATGCCGCAGCCTCGCTATCGTACCGAATAGGGCCGCAGCATCGTGCATGCACGTTAAGATTTCTTTGTCCGCCCGTTTGCGGATGCGTGGCAGCCAGATGGTGAACCGGCAACGGGCCGGCATGCCTCCACTTTCCCCTGCACAACGCCCGTTTTGGGGTTTCGCCGCATCCAAGATTTCCCTATAAGCCGCCTCTAGCCTCATATCGCGCGCGTGGCGTCTCCCGGACGGTGGTTCCGACGGGGGATTTTTGGCGCGAAGCCTGCACACAGACCCTCGCAGCCAAGGGACCCGGACCATGCCAAAACGCACCGATATCAAGTCGATCCTCATTATCGGTGCGGGGCCGATCGTCATCGGTCAGGCCTGCGAGTTCGACTATTCCGGCACGCAGGCGGTCAAGGCGCTGAAGGAAGAGGGCTACCGGGTCATCCTGGTCAACTCCAACCCGGCCACGATCATGACCGATCCGGGACTGGCCGATGCCACCTATATCGAGCCGATCACGCCGGAAGTTGTGGCCAAGATCATCGCCCGCGAGCGCCCCGACGCACTGCTGCCGACCATGGGCGGCCAGACCGCGCTCAACACGGCCCTTTCGCTCAAGCGCATGGGCGTGCTCGAGCGCTACAATGTCGAGATGATCGGCGCCAAGCCGGCCGCCATCGACATGGCCGAGGACCGTGCGCTGTTCCGCGAAGCGATGGCGCGCATAGGGCTTGAAACCCCGCGCTCGTTCCTCGCCAACGCCACCGAGATCAAGGACGCCGACCGCAAGCTGCACGAGGCCGAACGCGCCCGGCTGCGCGGCGAACTCGAGGGCGACGAACTGGACGCCGCGCTCGATGCGCTCGAAAACACCTGGAACCTCGGCGAATCCGACCGCAAGCAACGCTACATGAGCCATGCCATGGCCCAGGCCGCCAAGGCGCTCGACGAGATCGGCGTGCCCGCCATCATCCGCCCCTCCTTCACCATGGGCGGCACCGGCGGCGGCATTGCCTACAACCGCTCGGAATTCTTCGACATCATCGAGCGCGGCCTTGATGCCTCGCCCACCACCGAGGTTCTGATCGAGGAATCGGTGCTCGGCTGGAAGGAATACGAGATGGAGGTGGTGCGCGACACCGCCGACAACTGCATCATCATCTGCTCGATCGAAAACCTCGACCCGATGGGCGTGCACACGGGCGATTCGATTACGGTGGCCCCGGCGCTGACGCTGACCGACAAGGAATACCAGATCATGCGCAACGCCTCGATCGCGGTGCTGCGCGAGATCGGGGTGGAGACCGGCGGCTCCAACGTGCAGTTTGCCGTCAACCCGAAGGACGGCCGCCTGGTGGTCATCGAGATGAACCCGCGCGTCTCGCGCTCGTCGGCGCTCGCGTCGAAGGCGACCGGTTTCCCCATCGCCAAGGTCGCGGCCAAGCTCGCCGTCGGTTACACGCTCGACGAACTCGAAAACGACATCACGCAGGGCGCAACGCCTGCCTCGTTCGAACCCTCGATCGATTACGTCGTCACCAAGATCCCGCGCTTTGCCTTCGAGAAATTCCCCGGCGCCGAGCCGCTGCTGACCACGGCTATGAAATCGGTCGGCGAGGTCATGGCCATCGGCCGGACCTTTGCCGAAAGCCTGCAGAAGGCGCTGCGCGGCCTCGAGACAGGCCTGACCGGGCTTGACGAAATCGAGATCCCGGGGCTCGGCGAGGGCGACGACGAAAACGCCATCAAGGCCGCCATTGGCACGCCGACGCCGGACCGGCTCAGGATGGTGGCGCAGGCCATGCGGCTCGGCATGAGCGCCGGGGACGTGCACGCGATCTGCAAGATCGATCCGTGGTTCCTCGCCCAGATCGCCGACATTCTCGCCATGGAAGCACGCATCCGCGAGCACGGCCTGCCCGCAGACGCCGAAAACCTGCGCAGGATCAAGTCGATGGGCTTCTCCGACCAACGGCTCGCCTCGCTCACCGGCAAGCGCTCGGCCGATGTCGCCAAGGCGAGGCGCGATCTCGGCGTCCGCCCGGTCTACAAGCGCATCGACACCTGCGCGGCCGAATTCGCTTCGCCCACCGCCTACATGTATTCAAGCTACGAAACGCCGTTTGCCGGTGCGCCGGCCTGCGAGGCGCGCGTCTCCGACCGCAAGAAGGTGGTCATTCTCGGTGGCGGCCCCAACCGCATCGGCCAGGGCATCGAATTCGACTACTGCTGCTGCCACGCCGCCTTCGCGCTCAAGGACGCGGGCTACGAGGCGATC
This sequence comes from Hoeflea sp., assembly GCA_965230055.1. Taxonomy (GTDB): domain Bacteria; phylum Pseudomonadota; class Alphaproteobacteria; order Rhizobiales; family Rhizobiaceae; genus Hoeflea. Next base: position 666,213 of record OZ245939.1, read on the forward strand.
ATGGTCAACTGCAACCCGGAAACCGTGTCGACCGACTACGACACCTCCGACCGGCTCTATTTCGAACCGCTGACCGACGAGGACGTGCTCGAGCTTCTGCACAAGGAGCAGGAAGCCGGAACCCTGATGGGCGTGATCGTCCAGTTCGGCGGTCAGACCCCGCTGAAGCTTGCCGACGCGCTGGAAAAGGCCGGCATTCCGATCCTCGGCACTGCGCCCGACATGATCGACCTCGCCGAGGACCGCGACCGCTTCCAGAAGCTTTTGACCAAGCTCGACCTGATCCAGCCCAACAACGGCATCGCGTTCTCGGTCGAGCAGGCGCGGCTGGTGGCGACCGACATCGGCTTCCCGCTTGTCGTCCGCCCCTCCTACGTGCTCGGCGGCCGCGCGATGCAGATCATCCGCGATGAGACCGGCCTTTCGAACTACCTGCTCGGCACCGTGCCGGAACTCGTGCCCGAGGACATCAAGGCGCGCTATCCCAATGACAAGACCGGCCAGATCAACACCCTGCTCGGCACCAACCCGCTGCTGTTCGACAGCTACCTGACCAACGCCATCGAGGTGGACGTCGACTGCCTGTGCGACGGCACCGACGTCAACGTCACCGGGATCATGGAACACATCGAGGAAGCCGGCATCCACTCGGGCGACTCGGCCTGTTCGCTGCCGGTGCACAGCCTCTCGGTTGAAATGGTCGACCGGCTCGAAGAACAGACCGTAGCGCTCGCACGGGCTCTGAATGTGGGCGGACTGATGAATGTCCAGTTCGCCATCAAGGACGATGTGATCTACGTGCTCGAGGTTAATCCGCGCGCCTCGCGCACCGTGCCGTTCGTGGCCAAGACCGTGGGGTCACCGATTGCCAAGGTTGCGGCCCGGGTGATGGCAGGCGAAAAGCTCGGCAACGCCTTCGCCGCCTATGGCGATGTTCCCGACCACCGCAAGCTCAACCACATCGCTGTCAAGGAAGCCGTGTTCCCGTTCGCGAAGTTCCCCGGCGTCGACACCCTGCTCGGCCCGGAAATGCGCTCGACCGGCGAGGTGATGGGGCTCGATCGCGATTACGCACTGGCCTTTGCCAAGGCGCAGCTCGGCGCCGGCAACGAACTGCCGCGCTCGGGCACGGTGTTCGTCTCGGTGCGCGACGAGGACAAGCCGCGCGTGGTCGAGGCAATCCGGGTTCTCTCCGAGAACGGGTTCGGCATCATGGCGACCTCGGGGACCGCCGACTATCTGACTGAACAGGGTTTCGAGGTCGAACGCGTCAACAAGGTGATGGAGGGCCGTCCGCACATCGAGGACGCGATCCGCAACCGCCAGGTCCAGATGGTGCTCAACACCACCGAGGGCGCCAAGACGGTTTCCGACTCCAAGTCGCTCAGACGCGCGGCGCTGATGCAGAAGGTGCCCTATTTCACCACCATGGCCGGCAGCCTCTCCGCCGCGAAGGCCATCGCCGCGCTCAAGGCCGGAAACCTTGAGGTGCACCCGCTGCAGAGTTACTTCTGAGGCAGGCATACCGGGGCCAGGCGGCCCCAGTCTTCCACCGCTTGTCCAAGCGGTGGATTACCCGTTCGTGCCTCGAAAGCAGATTCCTACGGTTCACCGGGTTACTGGCTGCAAATCCCCTATCCGCTCGCGCCCATCCTGTTTCCGAAGCGATGCCCGATGGCCGGGGACCGGATCAGGTAGGCCGACAGCCCGATATAAAGCGCAAATTCGCACAGCATGATCGCGATACCCGCTGCGCCGCCACCGAAGGCTCCGAAATCGATCGTTTCGACAAAGCAGAGCGTCGCCAGAACGGCATACATGGTGATGGTCGCGTGCGGCGTGTGCGGCCATCGGCGGAGATAGCCGAACACGTAGATCGCGCCGGTCAGCACCAGGGCGAGGAAATGCAGGAATTGAAGGCCGGGAGGAAAGCTCTCGTTCTGCAGGCCAAGCGCGAGCGGCGGAAACACATATTCCAGCAATCCCAGAATGCCCCAGACAAGCAGGGCGGCAGAAATGGCGAGCAACGCCTTCGGAAGAAATTTGTCGAGCGTATCCACTGAAACACCCCTGAAGCCGCTGTTGCACTCAACTCGCGATGAACGACCGGATCGCGGCAACCGAATGGCGTCGCGCGGATCCGGCCCAGCTCGATCGACCATTTCCATAGAACCAGTTTTCCGCGCCCGGCGCCAGATCCGATGCACCTGGTTCCTCTTCCGGTGGGGTGTCAACGCGGCAGTCTTGATGTATGCCACGCGGCATCATTCCGCCGTCGGGACGGCATGATGCGGAAACTGGCGGCAAACACCGGGAGCTGGCCGTGAACGACAAACTCGAAATACGCAACGACCGCCTGTTTGCCACGGATCGGGCAACCCTTTTCGACGCGTTCGCCGACCCCGAAAAGCTGGCGCTATGGTGGGGGCCGGAGGGCTTCAGCAACATTATCACCGGGTTCGATCTGAAACCCGGCGGGCACTGGCTGATCACCATGACCGCCGACAATGGCACCGACTTTCACAATCGCTGGACGTTCGACAACGTGGTCGAGGGTGAGATGGTACGGATGACGCATCACGAGCCGGTCCACGTCTTTACTCTTGAAATGCACTTTTCCGATGAGGGACGCGGCGCACGCCTGTCCTGGCGCATGCTGTTCGACCGGACCGAAGACACCGAACTGCTCGAAAAGTTCCTGCACGCAGCCAATGAGCAGAACTTCGACCGTCTTGAGCGGCTGCTCGGAGAACGGGAAAGCAGGCACTGAAGCTCGCCAGCCGAGACACGAACCTTCCTATCCGGATGCAACACCTCCCCCGTTAATTGCACCACCTATCCGTTTCGCGTATCTTTCCGGTGGTGGAGGGCCGCGCTATGGCCAGGAACATCGTCATCCTTCTCGATGGCACGTCGAACCAGATCTCCGGCGACCGCACCAACGTGCTCAGGCTCTATGGCTCCCTTGAACGCTCGAAGAAGCAGCTTGTGTTCTACCAGCCCGGCGTCGGCACCTTCGGCCTGACCGGGTGGTGGCGGCAATGGCGCTCCAACGTCCGCATCTTCATGGGGCTCGCCACCGGCGCGGGCATCTCCGACAATGTGATGGAAGCCTATGAATTTCTGGTCGAAAACTGGGAGTATGGCGACAGGATCTATCTTCTGGGCTTTTCGCGCGGCGCCTATACCGCGCGGCTGCTGGCCGGCTTCATTCGCATTTTCGGGCTGGTGCGGCGTGAGCAATTGCATCTGCTGCGCTTTGCCTGGCGCGCCTACACCAGGCTGGGCCAACCCGGCAGCGAGGATTTCTCCGTCGAAATCGGTCATTTCCAGAAGGTTCTGGGTGGCCACGGCGCCCGCATCGAGTTCCTGGGCCTGTGGGACACGGTAGCCTCGGTGTTTGATGCGAAATCCGGATTTCCCTGGCTCACCACCACCCAGAAGGCCTACACCAACAGGAACGACCGCGTGAAGATCGTGCGCCACGCGGTCGCCATCGACGAGCAGCGTACCTATTTCCAGCCTTCGCTGTGGGAGCCCGGCCAGGAGTACGAGGAGTGGTCGAGGCGCAGGAAGCGCTTTGTCAAGAAACCCCAGGACTTCGAGGAGGTCTGGTTTGCCGGTTGCCACGGCGATGTCGGCGGCGGTTACCCCGATGCCAAAAGCGGGCTGGCGAAAATCCCGCTAGAGTGGCTTTACCGCGAGGCCGAGGCCGCCGGAGTGATCGGAAACGAGGAAGTCTTCGAGCTTCTCGTCCACGGCAAGCGGCTTAAAGCGGATGTCGCATCGGACCCGGATCTCGCCCGCGACGAGGCCGAAAAGCGCTTGAAGGATTACGAGGGGCCCGATCCGCTGGCCGACATCAACCAGTCAATGCGAGGCGCCTGGCCGATTGCCGAATTTCTGCCGCGCAAGATCCCCGCGACAGCGTTCCGCATCCGCTTCAGGCTGGGCAGGTTTTACCTTCCGCTCTTCGACCATCGAAAGATCGCCGAGGGCGCGAAACTCCATAAAGCGGTGATCGACCGGTTGGAAAAGCGCCCGGATTACAAACCGCCGAACCTGCCCGGCGCCTACGAGGTGGCGAAGACGCGCGCCAAACCTGCGGAGACCTGAATCCGGCAGACTGAGGCTTGAGACGGGCCACCGGACCTCAGAGCGCCGGGCCCGGCTTGAGCTTGCTTCCGTCGGTAAAGCGGGAGAAGCGGAAACGGCTCAGGTCGTAGCCGGTCGGACGTCCCGCGGCGATGTTGGCCACCACCTTGCCGAATCCCGGGGCAATGCCGAACCCATGCCCGCTCATGCCGGTGGCGACAATGATGCCATCGTGACCCGGCACCCGGTCGACAACCGGAACCACATCCGGCATGGCGTCGATCATGCCGGCCCAGGCATGGGTAATGTCCGGCTCGCCGAGCGTGGGGAACCGGTCGGCGAAGCGGCGCTTGAGAACGCCCATCCGGTTGGAATTGGGTTTGGGATCGAGCACGCGGCAGCGCTCGAAAGGTGTTTGATCATCCTTCGTCCAGGACCGCTTCGTGCCCCACGCATCGGGATACCCCTTGGGAGCTGCGGGCAGGAAACGCGTCTGGCCGAGCACCTTCGAGGCGATCGGAAGCCAGGTGGCCAAATGGCGGAAGGAATCCGGTCCAATCAGCAGGTCATGCGCGTCGAGCGCTGAAACCGTGTAGCAGCCATCCTCGCGCCGCCTGAAAGCCAGTTGTTCGTCAAGGGCTGCGCCATTGTGCATTTCCGGCATCGGGCCGGTGCGCATCACGGTCGAGCGCACCGAAAGTTGCGGCAATGAAATGCCCTGGTTGCGAAGGAGCAGCGATGTCCATGCGCCGCCGGCAACAACGACCTGCTTCGCCCTGATGAAACCGTGTTCGGTGTGAACACCCGATATCTTCCCCGCCTTGGTCTCGAAGGTTCTCACTGCGCAGTTTTCGCGAATGCCCACACCTTCATCGCGCAACAGTTCCGCCACGGCAGGGACCGCGATCCAGGGCTCTCCGCGTGCATCGGTGGGCGACCAGATCGCGCCCACCCAGCGCTTGCCGTCCGGTCCGGTGTCGACGAGTTCGGAAACCTTGTCGCCATCGATCGCCCGCACGTCGAGCTGGTGGCGCTTGGCCACATCGAGCCAGCGCAGCCGCTCCTCCATGTCTTTCTCGGAGCTTGACATGTACATAATGCCGGTGCGCTTGAAACCGGTCCGATGGCCGGTTCTGGCATCGATGTCTTCCCAGAGCCGCGAGGCTTCCATCATCACCGGCAATTCGGCCTCGTCGCGGCCGAGCTGCCGGATCCAGCCCCAGTTGCGCGAGGATTGTTCGCCCGCGATGCGGCCCTTCTCGACCACGAAGGCGGAAAGCCCGATGCGGTTGAGATAAAGCGCGCTCATGACACCGACGACACCGCCGCCCACGACGACGACATCGACGGCTTCGGGGAGCGGGTCGGAAAACCGGATCGGGGTGGCCTCGGTGACCGGTCCCGCAGGATGTGATGTCATGATTGCTCCGGAAACAGAAAGGACTCAGGCTGAAAGGATCAGCCTGAGTCTCTAGCCTGTTTCAGCCGAGCGCGCCATTGTACCAGTCGTGAAACCACACTTCCGTGGAGGCGCCGGCTTCCTCGAGCAGTCGCGCGAACTCCTCCGGATCCTGGGTGCCGCCATCGCGGCCGCGATAGTGGTACGGCATCACCATGGCGGGGGCGAACTCGGCGACCCCTTCAGCGGCCTGCTCGGCGGTCATGGTGAAGGGCAGGTTCATGCAGACGAAGGCGAGGTCGATGTTCTCCAGCGCCCGCATTTCCGGTGTTGCCTCGGTATCGCCCGACACATAGACGCGGGTGCCGTCGATGGTCAGCACGAAGCCCAGGTCGCCGCGATCCTTCGGGTGAAAATCGGTCCGGCCCTCGGTGATGTTGTAGGAGGGGATCGCCTCGATGCCGAGGCCCATCATTTCCGTGCCCTCGCCGGGTGCGATAACTTCCGTGCGCGCCTGCAGGCCTTCCGGCATCATGCCCTTCACATCCGCATTGGTCAGGATCGGAACCTCCGGCAGGGCGGCGAGAAGGTCTGCATTGTAGTGGTCGCCGTGCCGGTGCGTGATCAGGATCAGATCCGGATCCGGCATGCCCTCGTACTGGCTGGCTTCACCGACGGTGTCGACATAGAGCACGCCGGCCGGGGTCTCCATCACGAAGGACGCATGCGACACCGGATGGATGGTGATCTTGCCGTCCATGAGCGTGAACGTCGCCCCATGCGCCGCAGCCATTGAAATCGAAGGCAGGATGGTGACCGCCCCGAAAGCGGCCGCGCCGCCGATCATGAAATTGCGTCTTGTCGTCATGATGATCTCCCTTTGAAATGGACCGCGTGCTTGAGCGACGTCAAATTGCAAACTGGCGAACTTGCCGGTATCGGCGAGATACTTTTGCTTTCACAGGCCGGGTCCCGGAACGGGGCCTGAACCTGCATTCCGTATATATGGCGGAGCTTCGGCACCCTTGACCGCGGCGCATGTGGATATGCACCGGCAGTCGGAAGCGCCGATCTCATGTGAAAAGCTAGGCGGCGGGGTGCGGATCGCAAGTGCCGCCGCGGAGATTTGCGCCGACGGCCGGGATCAATACCCCCGGACGGAGATGCGCGCGCATTCGGTCACCATCATGCCGTTCATGGTATCGGCGGTGGTGTGGACCGTGATCTGGACGTAGCTCGTGTCGTCGCCGATCATGTTCTCGATGGTCATCCGGCAATCGTCGAGCAAACCGTCGGATTCGAACTCGATCTCCACCGAACCGGAGCCGTCTCCCGCAATTTCGACGATCATCAAGGCCGGATCCTCGACTTCCTGCGGACCCATCCGGACCGCGCGGATTTCGCTGCCCAGAATCCGGAACTGCTCGAACTTCTGCAGGGCGTCCACCTGGCTGACGGGCGCTGAAGCCATGGTGGCAAGCACAAGCGCCAAGATCATTTTGTGCATGGATTATTCCCTCCTCGTAACCGAACGGAACCGCACCCTAACCGGTGGCGCCGGAGACAGTTGCGATCACCGGCGCATGATCCGATGAACGGCCCCGGGGCAGACCTTCGGCGAAATGGTCGTCATAGACCTCGACCTTGGTCACCTCGCCGCGCCGGCGGGGATTTTTCGGATTGAGGCCGTTGGAGACGACGACGTAATCGAGCGTCGAGCCCGAACCGACGCCGCCATGGGTGTTGGGCCGCACGAACCCCTGCATCGGCACGAGATTGAACGCGTCGTAGAGCTTGTAGACATGCTTCAGATAGGCAAGGTCCTCGGGAACGCCGTTGCTTGCAACGCTGCCCCACGACCAGACACGATCTGCCTGTGTCAGGATCGAGATCGTGTGCGAGGCCGGATCCTCGTTAAGGTCTCCCAGCAAGATCACGGCGGCTTCCGGATCGGCATCGATACTCTGCCGGAAGATGCGGTAGATCACGCCGGCCTCTGCAGCACGCTTGGCGACCTGGTTCACGCCGGCCATGGCCCGGCGCATGTAGGTCGCGCGGATCTTGTCGCCCCAATCCTCAAGCGCATCGATCTCGTCATCGTCGACAAATGCGCCCTGGGACTTGAAATGACACACAAGAATGCGGGTCTCGCCGATGCCGGGCAGATCGATCGTGGCATCAACCGGCATGCGCGAAAACCGGAAATCCTCGTCGATTACCGTATCGCCCGGAACGCCCGCGAGGCCTTGCAGCGCCTCTGCCCTCACAAAGGGATGGCGCGAGGCGATCGCCACCGTCGCGTTGACATAGATTGCCGGGTCTGCGGCGTCGAATTCGGGGGTTACGGGAAAGAACACGTGCGGATAGCCGTTTGCAGCCAGAAGAGCCGCAAGTTCATCCTGCGAGACAACTTCCTGGAAGCCGATGACGTCGGCGTCCATTTCGCCGAGCATGGTCGCGATCCAGTTCTTTTTCGCCTCCCACTCGGGTTCCGAATAGGTCGAACCAGGCCTTCGCTGATGCCAGTAAATCCCGGGCGCGGCGAAATGGTAGAGATTGAACGTGGCTGTTCGAATGGTGGTCATGACCTTCTCCTCAGAGGCCGAACGGGTCCCGAACATCATGACACCGAATTTGCAATCTGCAAGAAGTACGGCAACCATGCCGCGCATGTGCACTCCCCCCGCCGCAGGATTTTTTCTGGTGAATTCTCTAGGAGGATTTGATAAGCCTGAACACGGGAAACATTGGAACGTCTCCGAAGTGTCCGCTTCGGGGTGCGTTTCATTATTGTGTCTTGCCCCGATCCGGAAGCGCGGGACACCAAAGTTGGACAAGGAAAAGACTGATGGTTGAGAAGGTTCCGATGACGCAAGGTGGCTACACCAAGCTGCAGGAAGAACTGCGCTGGCGCCAGCAGACCGAACGTCCGCGTATCATCGAGGCGATCTCCGAAGCACGCGCCCATGGCGATTTGTCCGAGAACGCCGAGTACCATGCGGCCAAGGAAGCCCAGAGCCACAATGAGGGCCGTATCAGCGAACTCGAGGACTTCACCTCGCGCGCGGAAATCATCGACGTGTCGAAGATGTCCGGCGATACGGTCAAGTTCGGCGCCACGGTCAAGCTTGTCGATGAAGATACCGACGAGGAGAAGACCTACCAGATCGTCGGCGACCAGGAAGCCGACGTGAAGGCGGGACGCATTTCGATTTCGTCGCCGATCTCGCGTGCCCTGATCGGGAAATCGGTGGGCGATTCCATCGAAGTTGTCGCACCGGGCGGTTCCAAGGCCTACGAGATCCTCGAGGTGAAGTGGGGCTGACCGTATTCGGCCTCAGAGCCCGGAGCGCTTCATGACCCCAGGCGCCCGTCAGCCCGCCGGAGAGAACGGGCGGGATCCGCTGTTCGTGCTCAATATGCACCGGAATTTCACCGGCGTATCCGCCACTGCAGCGGCCGTGACCAGCAAGCAGCAGGAGCACTATGCGCTCAGGCTGGTGGGCGGCCCCCTGCCCGGCTGCCCGGAGCCGATCGGCTTCCGGGAAGCAATCAGACTTTCGCGGACCCCGCCGCCTGGCCGGCCGTTTCATATCTGGCATGTGCGGCGCAATCCCGAAATGCGCGCCGGTATCCTGGCGCGCGATGTGCTGCGGCTTCCGGTCAGGCTGGTCTTCACCTCATCGGCCCAACGCCGCCACAGCCTGCTGCCGCGCTGGCTGATCGCAAGGATGGACGCCGTTGTCGCAACAACGCCGGCAGCGGCGGATTACGTGCCGAATGTGCGCGCGGTGGTGCCTCACGGCGTCGACATCGACCGCTTTCATCCTGCCGAGGACCGCGCAGAGGCCTGGGCCCATAGCGGATATCCCGGAACTGCGGGGATCGCCACCATCGGTCGCATTCGGCCCGAAAAGGGCACGGATCGCTTTGTCGAAACCATGATCCGCGCCTTGCCGCACCTGCCCGGCCACACGGCGCTGGTGATCGGCAAGGCGGCGAAAGAGCATGCAGGCTTTCTCGAAGGACTCAAACAGAAGGCGGAACAGGCGGGACTGGGTGACCGCATCCTGTTTCCCGGCGAGGTGCCGGCGGAAGCCATGCCCGGGCTGATCCGCGGGCTCAGCCTGCTGGTGGCGCTGCCACGCTATGAAGGCTACGGCGTCACGCCGCTCGAAGCCATGGCGTCCGGGGTGCCGTTTGTTGCGAGCGACGCGGGCTGGTTCGAGACTTTCTCGGGCGCGGGCGCATGCGGCGAGATCATCGCGGAAGGCGACCCGGAAGCCGCCGCCCGGTCGGTGGTCGCAATTCTCTCCGACGATCGCCGTCACGCAGATCTGGCCGATGCCGCGCGCCGGCGGGCCGCCGCACATTTCAGCGTTTCTGCCGAGGCAGACGCCATCAACGCGGTTTATGAAGAGCTCTGGTCAGAGGGCCTCTGACCTTCAGCCAAGAGCAGGAGACCTGCCGTTGCGCCCATCTTTTCAGATGGCGACAAGGCCCTCATCCTTCACCTGCCGGATGGTCAGCATGGTGCGGACGGTGTCGACATTTTCAGCCGCGGTCAGCTGTTCGATCACAAAGTCCTGGAAATGGGTGAGATCGCGAGCCACGCAGTGCAGCAGGAAATCGCTTTCGCCCGAAACCATCCAGGTTTCGCGCACGATCGGCCACTCGTTCGTCATAGCCGCGAAGGCCTTGAGGTTAGCGTCCGACTGGTGCTTGAGGCCGATCATGCAGAATGCCACGATATCAAAGCCCAGGCTCGGCGCATGCAGCATGGCGCGGTAACCGCGAATGAAGCCGGCCTGTTCGAGCTTGCGAACCCGCCGCAGGCAGGGCGGCGCGGAGATCCCCACCCTTTCCGACAACTCGACATTGGTAATCCGCCCGTCCCTTTGCAGCTCCCTGAGGATCTTGAAATCGATCGTGTCGAGTTCGGCCTTGGTGGTCATCTCATGCTTCCTGTTCCGGAACTCGCCACGTCTCGGAATCGGTTCGAAAACGAGGCAGCGACGAAACTTTATTGCGCAACCGCAGCGTTGCTGTAAAGACGCAAGAGCCGGCCCGCATGTCGAAGTTCTGTGCGTAACCGCACCGCCAAGCTTGAAACCGGGGCCGCGCCAACCCTAAATGGCATCTGCCGCTGCCCGCTCAGCGGTCTTCGGTCAACTTTTGGCGTTGCTACGCCGACACGGTTGAACCAGACTGCGCCTGAATAACTCGCCTTCGAGGATTATGCCATGACCGACCGCCACGCTCCCGTCCTCATCATCGGCTCCGGTCCGGCCGGTTATACCGCAGCGATCTATGCCGCGCGTGCGCTTCTCAAGCCGGTTCTGATCGCAGGCATGGAACAGGGCGGTCAGTTGATGATCACCACGGACGTGGAGAACTATCCGGGTTATGCCGATCCCGTTCAGGGCCCGTGGATGATGGAACAGATGCTCAAGCAGGCCCAACACGTCGGCGCCGAGATCGTCAACGACCTGGTCACTGAAGTCGAACTTGCGCAACCGCCGTTTACGGTCAGGACCGATTCCGGCACGGTCTGGACCTGCGATTCGCTGATCATCGCCACCGGCGCCCAGGCCAAGTGGCTCGGCATCCCCACCGAGAAGGATTTCATGGGGTTTGGCGTGTCGGCATGCGCCACCTGCGACGGCTTCTTTTATCGCAACAAGCACGTCATTGTGGTTGGCGGCGGAAACTCGGCGGTCGAGGAAGCGCTCTATCTTTCCAATCTCGCGAGCCGGGTGACAGTGGTTCACCGCCGCGACGAGTTCCGCTCCGAGAAGATCCTGCAGCAGCGTCTGTTTGAAAAATCAAACATCAACGTGATCTGGGATACGGAGGTGATCGAGTATCTCGGCGCGCCCGCCCAGCCGCCAATGCCCGCCTCCGTCAACGGCGTAAAGCTGAAGAACCGCAAGACCGGCGACATCACCGAGATGGCGATCGACGGCGTGTTCGTCGCAATCGGCCATGCCCCAGCGGTGAGCCTTTTCAAGGACAAGCTCAGGCAGAAGCCCAACGGCTACCTGTGGACGGCCCCGGATTCGACGGCGACCGATGTGCCGGGTGTCTTTGCTGCCGGCGACGTGACGGACGACATCTACCGGCAGGCGGTCACGGCTGCCGGCATGGGCTGCATGGCCGCGCTCGAGGCCGAACGCTATCTCGCCGGAGTGGTCCGGCATGCGGAGGCCGCTGAGTAGTACGCCCGCGCGCTGCCCTGACGCCGCACAATAAGCGGCATCGGGATAAGACCGGATGACCGGTCGGAGGGGACAAGGATCGCGATGATGCCGCTCGACTGGGACAAATTGCGCATATTCCACGCTGCCGCGGAAGCGGGTTCTTTCACCCATGCCGCTGAAAAACTCAATCTGTCGCAATCGGCTATCAGCCGCCAGGTTTCCTCACTTGAAATGGACATCGGCGCCAAGCTGTTTCACCGTCACGCCCGCGGGCTGATCCTTTCCGAGCAGGGCGAGATCCTCTACCAGACAGCCCACGAAGTGCTGATGAAACTCGAGGCGGTGAAGAACCAGCTCACCGAAACCCGCGAAAGGCCGACCGGCAAGTTGCGGGTGACGACGACGGTAGGGTTCGGCCAGGGATGGCTGACCGAGAAGGTGCAGGAGTTCCAGTCGCTCTATCCCGAGGTTCAGGTGCAGTTGCTGCTCGACAACGAGGAGCTCGATGTGAACATGCGCCAGGCCGATTGCGCCATCCGGCTGCGCCAGCCGCAGCAGCCGGACCTGATCCAGCGTCGTCTGTTCACGGTGCACTTTCACATCTATGCGGCGCCCTCCTACCTCGCCCGCCATGGCGAACCCAAGACGCTCGAGGATCTCGACAATCATCGAATCATCACTTTCGGCGAGCCCGCGCCGAACTATCTTCGCGACGTGAACTGGCTCGAGCATGCCGGGCGCAGCCCGGACAACCCGAGAATCGCGCAATTGCAGATCAACAACATGCCGGCTGTGCGCCGCGCCACGCTCAACGGCGCCGGCATTTCCCTGCTGCCCGACTACATGATCAATCGTGATCTGGCGCTGGTTCAACTCAACATCGCAGCAGACATCCCGTCCTTCGACACCTATTTCTGCTACGCGGAAGAAATGAGAAATGCCGCTAAACTCAAGGCCTTCCGGGATTTCCTGATTTCCAAGGCCCGCAACTGGAGTTTCTGAGCGGATCCGGCCGGCCGAGTACAAGGACCGAAAACGCTTCCGGCAAAACAGGCCTCCAAATTGCCACCGGAAGAGGCACAACGGTACACCGCCACTAAAATAGTCTGTTTTTTAGCCAGTCATGCGCAAAGTGCATGGCTGACATGCGACCGACCCACTTGCCGAATGCTTAAGAAAACATCATATCGATTACAGCTGATGCACCTTTGGCGGCCTACTCCTCCCAGTGCCGCCGCATGAGCTGTTCCCCTCTGGAGGTTTTTGACCTTCATACCTATTGGGCCCGAGAGCAATCTCGCGGCCCATTTTTTTGCCGTCTTCACAAGCGTTCCAGAGTTCACCCCTTCCGGTTTTGCCAAATCGTTCTCGTGGTCGTACAACTTTCCCGTGCCTTGAGGGCTTCCATCCCGCAAAAGGCCACTCATTGCGCCCGAACTGGAATCGAGATGCCGATATTCGAGTTGACCAGCGACAAGATTCGCCCTCTCCGCCCCACCACCTTTGCGCAGATGGAGTTGCGTGAACGGGACGATCTCCAGCGACTCCTGCGAGAATCCATCGATGTCGTCGCTCCCGGTCTTCTCGTCATCGCGGAAGAATTCGGCGACTGGGACGAATCCCGCCGCCGTATCGATCTGCTCGCGATTGACCGCGATGCCAACCTGGTGGTGATCGAACTCAAGCGCACGGAAGATGGCGGGTACATGGACCTGCAGGCAATCCGCTACGCGGCGATGGTTTCGACCATGACCTTCGACAAGGCCGTCAACGCCTTTTCGCGCTACCTCGCATCCACCGGCAGGGCCGATCTGGATGCAGCGACGGAGCTCCTGGAGTTTCTCGACTGGGCTGAGCCCGACGAAGACGCGTTCGGACAGGGTGTCCAGATCGTGCTGGTCTCGGCGAACTTTCATCCCGAACTCACCACGGCCGCCCTGTGGCTCGGCAAGCAGGGTGTCGACATCCGCTGCGTGCGCCTGCAGCCCTATGACATGGGCGGCAAGGTGCTGGTCGATGTCCAGCAGATCATTCCCCTCCCCGAAGCAGCGGAATACCAGGTGCAATTGCGTGAGAAGGCGCGCAAGGAGCGGGAGGCCCGGTCCGGCGGCGCTGACCACACCCGATACGACATCACACTGGGCGATCGCCGGTTTGAGGCCGAACCCAAACGCCGGGCGGTTTACCTCACCTTCCGGTATCTGGCGGAACAGGGAATTCCGCCCGAAATTATTGCAAGCCATTGCGGTCCCCGTTCCAGGCGCGCCCTCGTGTCAGTCGAAGGAGAAGCGGATCGGGAGGAATTCATCCGCCTTGCGGTCGAAGCACGCGCCGCCGAAGGGCGGCGTTTTGATCCGAAACGCTACTTTTGTGACGACGCCGACCTCATGACACGGGAGGGTCGAACCTATGCCTTCTCGAACCAGTGGGGCGGCGATGACTGGATTGCCGCCATGACCGGTCTCAAGGAGGCGTTCCCCGAAAAGGCGATCGAGTTTTCGCCGTCCCGGGAAACCACCCGCTGAGCGGAAGCCTATCGGTTTTCCAGGCAGCCAAGGCCGGCGAGCGTTTCTTCGACCGCCGTGTCGATAGGCGTATGTGGCTCGGCGCCCAGAAATGCCACGAGCTGTTCGTTGCGCAGGTGCAGCGGCTCACGCCAGAGATAGCTCATCTCCATGATCTCCCGGAACGTCTCGTTGAACGGCGCGGCCAGTTTCACCATCCACCAGGGAAAGCCCTTGACCGGAAGATCCGGCTTTCCGGTAACGCGCCTGATGGCCGCGGCAAGCTGCAAGCCGTCATGATCCCAAAAGCCCTCCATGTGAAACCGCGCAAAATCCGGCAGATCGTCCGCCCTTTCAAATAGCTGAACCATGGTTTCGGCGACATCCGGCAGGTAGGCCCATTGATGTCCGACCCCGGGAGCCGCGGGATTGGTGATCGCCTTGACCGGCTTGCCCGGCTTGACGACCGCTTGCGCAAACCAGTTGTTCCCGGCGCCCGGACCAAAGAAATCCCCTGCACGGACGATCAGCACCCGGGTGCCGCGCCCAGCCGCAGCCTTGAGATGTTCCTCCAGCGCGACCCGGATCCGGCCCTTGCGGGTGGGCGAGCGCTGCGGGCTTTCCTCGCTGATGCCTGCGAAATCCTCTGGGGCATAGTTGTAGATCGTGCCCGGCATCAGGATCGTTGCGCCCGTCGCTTCCGCCGCCGCGATGGTGTTGTCGATCATCGGCAGGACAAGTGTCTGCCAGTTGCGATAGCCGGGAGGGTTGACCGCGTGCACGATCAGCGCCGCGCCGGCGGCCGCATCGAGCACATCTGCAGCCACCATTGCATCGCCCGCTACCCAGTCATATTCGGGCGTCTTGAGCGCCTGCTCCCGGGCATTCCGGTGCATCGCCCGAACCTTGTACCCGCGCTCGTGAAGCTTGCGCGCCACCGCACCGCCAATACCTCCGGTCGCCCCGAGCACCAGGACCGTACGGCCCGCGTTTCCGGTGTTGCTTTCCTGTGAATGTGCCATCTGTGATCTCCTGTCGTTTCGATGATGTCAGGATGATCGAAGCGCGGGATAAACGTAATTGCCTATTATTCTTCATCTGCTATACATTTTCGCATGAGCGTAGATCCTCTCAGCTGGGACCATTACCGGACCTTTCTCGCACTGCTCGACCACGGCTCCCAATCGGCGGCTGCGCGCGCGCTCGGCCTCACGCAACCCACCGTCGGCAGGCACGTTGCCGCCCTGGAAACCGCCTGCGGCCAGCCACTGTTCCTTCGCACCCACCAGGGGCTGCTGCCGACGGCGACCGCGCTGAGCATGCGCGGTCACGCCGAAGCCATGTCAGCCAGTGCTGCCGCGCTGGAACGAGCTGCGTCCGGTGACGGAGATGTGCCGGCCGGCACGGTGCGGATCAGCGCCAGCGAAGTGGTCGGACTTGAGGTCTTGCCGCCGATCCTGGCGGATCTGCAGGAGCGCTATCCGCGTCTCGCCGTCGAGTTGTCCGTGTCTGACGAAATCGAGGACCTTTTGCACCAGGAAGCAGATATCGCGGTGCGCATGGCCGAACCGGCGCAGGGCGCGCTGGTGAGCCGGAAGATCGGCGGCATTCCGCTCGGCATGTTTGCGCATCGCCGCTATCTCGAACGCCACGGCATCCCGCAGATGCCCGGCGACCTCGCCGATCACCGGCTGATCGGTTACGACCACGATCTTGCCTATGTGCGTGATCTCGCCAGGGGCGTTCCGGAATTCTCAGGCATCCGCTTCGATTTCCGAACCGACAGCAATGCAGCCCAACTCGCCATGATCCGCGCGGGCGGCGGCATCGGCATGTGTCAGACTGCGCTCGCCGCAAAAAACCCGGATCTGGTTCGGCTTCTGAAGGAACACTTCAGTCTGGATCTGCAAACCTATCTGGTCATGCATGAAGATCTTCGGCAAACACCGCGCTGCCGAGTGACTTTCGATGCGCTGTTCGAAGGATTGAAAGCCTACCGCGCAGCGGAACTGGAACCCCTTCACCGCATTAACGAAAGCGGCCGCCCCTGAAGGACGGCCGCTTCGTGTTCTTGTTGTCGCGCCGGTTGTTCCGGCTCAAGCCTCAGCGCAGCGCGGCGCAGAAACGCTGGATGCGCTTGCAGGCTTCCTCGAGCTGCTGTTCCGACGTTGCGTAGGAGATCCGGAAGTTAGGTCCAAGGCCGAAGGCCGAGCCGTGCACTACGGCCACACCTTCGCTTTCCAGAAGCTCGGTGACAAAATCCTCGTCGGTCTCGATCACCTTGCCCGAAGGCGCGGTTTTGCCGATGCAGCCCGCACAGGACGGGTAGACGTAGAACGCGCCTTCCGGGGTCGGGCACTGGATGCCGGAGGCCTGGTTGAGCATCGACACCACGAGATCGCGCCGGCCGCGGAAGACTTCCTTGTTCGCCGGGATGAAATCCTGCGTGCCGTTGAGCGCCTCGACGGCGGCCCATTGGGCAATCGAGCAAGCGCCCGAGGTCTGCTGCCCCTGGATCATGTCCATGGCCTTGATCAGTTCCAGCGGGCCGGCCGCGTAGCCGATGCGCCAGCCCGTCATGGCATAGGCCTTGGAGACGCCGTTCATGGTCAGCGTCCGGTCCTTCAGCTCCGGCTCGATCTGTGCCGGCGTGGTGAACTTGAAGTCGCCGTAGGTCAGGTGCTCATACATGTCGTCGGTCAAAATCCAGACCTGCGGATGCCGTTTGAGCACCTCGGTCAGCGCCTTGAGTTCGGCTTCGGAATAGGCAGCGCCCGAAGGGTTGGAAGGCGAGTTGAAGATCAGCCACTTGGTCTTTGGCGTGATCGCGGCCTCGAGATCCGCAGGCTGCAGCTTGAAGTCGTTTTCGATGGTCGTCGAAACGAAAACCGGCGTGCCGCCGCAGATCGCCACCATTTCCGGATAGCTCACCCAGTAGGGCGCGGGGATGACGACTTCATCGCCGGCATTCAGCGTCGCCATGAAGGCGTTGAACAGGATCTGCTTGCCACCGGTGCCGACAATGGTCTGCTGCCAGTCGTAATCGAGATCGTTCTCGCGCTTGAACTTGGCAGCAATCGCCTTGCGCAATTCGGGAATGCCCGAGACCGGCGTGTACTTTGTTTCGCCGCGATTGATCGCGTCCACCGCTGCCGCCTTGATGTTGTCGGGGGTGTCGAAATCCGGCTCGCCTGCACCGAGGCCGATCACATCCCGGCCTTTCGCTTTCAGTTCACGCGCCTTCTGGCTGACGGCGATGGTGGCTGAGGGTTTGACCCTGGAAAGGGCGTCGGCGAGAAAGGCCATGGAACTGCACTCCGGTCTTGCGGATGAAACGGACGGACGCGTCAGGCGCCCGGCACTTTCTATGTCGCAACACCGCTGGCGATGCAAGCCGTCAGGCTCTTCGGTGGCCAGGCTGTACCCCGCCGACAGGGCCACGCGGCACAAGGCTTGAGAAAGCTTTCGATGCTAGAAACGATCGTTGATCCACCGCGAGCATTGGAGACCTCGCAGCATGGCAGGGCGCCGCAAGCCGCACTTTCTGACCGACCAGGCGGGGTTCCGCAGCGCATCCTATGGTCCGTTCATTCTCCAGTCCGGTTTCCAGCCGATCTTCAGCCAGGATGCCGAAGGGCGCCTGACGATCGAGGCTTTCGAGGCGCTTATCCGTCCCATGAGCAACGGACAGCGTGTCTCTCCGGGCCATTTCTTCTCCCTTGTCGAGCCGGAAGATGCGGTGTTTGTCGACACGATGTGCCGGGAACTGCACATTCTCAACATGGGCAAGCTGGGCAGGAAAAAGGCCCGGCTCTTCATCAACTTCAATCCTTCGCTGTTTCATGAACTTGCCGAAATCGACGACGAGGCGGATCGAATGGTCTCCGTGGCAATCGAGGCCGGGCTGAGGCCGAGCCGCATTGTCTGCGAAATCACGGAACAGGGAAGCGGCGACAATTCGGTGCTCAACCGGCTCGTGTCGAGCCTGCGCGCGCGCATGTTCAAGATCGCAGTCGACGATTTCGGCGCCGACGATTCCGATATCGCGAGGGTTACCGAACTCAACCCCGACATTCTGAAGTTCGATGCGGCCTGGGTCCGGCGCTTTACGGAAACCAGCGCAGGCATGGGCCTGCTCAAGCTGATGGTGGAGCGATTCACGAGCCAGGGCATCACCGTGTTGTTCGAGGGGCTCGAGGAAGACCACCAGGTGGATTTCTGCAGTGAGATCGGCGTGAAACTGATGCAGGGCTATGCACTCGCCCGGCCGGAAATCGTCCCGACCAGCTTTTCGGAAAGGTTTCCCGAATTCCCGGACCGTCCGGAACCCGAGGCTGTTTACCACGCCGCGCCGGCGGCAAACGCTGAAGAAACGGGCGGGCTTCCCCGCCGATCCGGAAACGCGGCCGCCCCGTTCCGCCGGGCGGCGACCTTCGGCAAGCGAACCCGCTGAACCGGGCGGATTTTCCCAAGCCACAAATTTGCCATGACAATTGCCCGGCTGTGCCGCAATCCGGTCCGAATGGCGTCGCTTTGCGCGGGCTATCTGCATTCCGAGGAAACAAAATCGGGGAAACGGGATGCTTCCGGAAGACGACTATCTGCGGCTCAAGCCGGCGACCAGGGAAACCAGGACGATTCAGAAGATTGCCTTGATGGCCCTGATGGGCTGCCTGATCCTGTTGACCGCACTCGTGGCACAGGCACCGGCCGGTCCAATCGATCCGGATGATCGGATCGCGCCGGTGGTCCTCCAGGATGGGGGGACCGGTGCCACCGGCCACTCTCCCGGCCCTGTTGGCGGCTGGGCACGCTGATCACGCGGCCAAGGCCCCGATCGAGCGCCACACCTTTTATCCCGCGGATCGAGCACCATATTGTTTTCAAGCAACAAGAGGTGACCCATGCCGAATGAGAACAGCATCAACCGTTCGTCGCGCGGAACCGGACTGGCCCTCGGACTGGGTGCGGCCGTTGCCCTGTCCTGTTTCGCAGCCCCCACCCTCGCCCGCGACACCGTTCCCACACAGGAAGTGCGCGTGGATGTCGAAGTGGTGGCCGGTGGGCTCAACCACCCCTGGGGTGTCGAGGTCCTGCCCGATGGCGCGCTTCTCGTCACCGAACGCAGCGGCAATCTCAGAACGATCCGTGACGGGTCGGTTTCCGAACCCATCTCCGGTTTGCCCGATATCGCCGCGCGCGGTCAGGGCGGGCTTCTCGATGTTGCGCTCGCCCGCGATTTTGCCGACAGCAGGACCCTGTTCCTGAGCTACAGCACGAGCGGCAATGGCGGACTGGGAACCGCCATCGCCCGCGCGGAACTCGCGCCCGGCGGAGACGCGCTGACGAACGTGGAGGAGATTTTCCGGATGAACCGGTTCACCGGAACCGGCCGGCATTTCGGCTCCCGCATTTCCGTAGCGCCCGACGGTACGCTCTATTTCACCATCGGCGACCGGGGCGATGCCGATCGCGCACAGGATAGGTCCGACCATGCCGGCTCTGTTCTTCGCATCAACCAGGATGGCTCCGTCCCCGATGACAATCCGTTTGTCGGCGGGGAAGGCGCGCCGGAGATCTTTTCCTTTGGCCATCGCAATCCGCAAGGAATGGATTTCGATTCCGAAACCGGTGTTCTCCACACAGTCGAACACGGCGCGCGGGGCGGCGACGAGGTCAACCGTCCCGAAGCGGGCCTCAACTACGGATGGCCGGTGATTTCCTATGGCCGGCATTATTCCGGTGGCGAAATAGGTATCGGCACCGCTGCCGAGGGGTATGAACAGCCGGTTTATTACTGGGATCCCTCGATTGCACCGGGCGGCATGGCGGTCTATCGCGGCGAGATGTTCCCGGAATGGGATGGCGATCTGCTCGTTGCCGCGCTGAAGTATCAGTTGCTGGTCCGCCTCGACATCGATGCGGACACCGGCGAAGTGGTCGGCGAGGAGCGCATGCTCAAGGGCGATTATGGCCGCATCCGTGACGTCGACGTGGCGCCGGACGGTTCGGTGCTTCTGCTGACCGACGCGAGCGATGGCGCAGTCCTCAGGATCTCGCGCACGCCCGACGCCATCGACTGACCCCCGGGCGGTCGCTCACTCTGACACCTTGTCCTCCGGCCGGGGCCAGGCCCTCTACGAGACTTATCTATGCTCAAGACAATTCTTCTTTCCCTTGGTGCCGCGCTGGCGGCGATCCTGGTCCTGTTCTTCGTCGTTATCGGGCGGGAACGGACTTGGGAGCTCGTCGCCGGTTCGCCTGATCCCGAACCCTATGACTTCGCGTCGGCCAGACGCAGTCCGACGAACAACGACGCACTGGCCTGCAGCGAGGGCCTGTGCGCGGAGCCGGACTTTACGATCGCCGCTTTCGAGGAACCTGTGGAGGCCGTGATAGAGGGTTTCGCGCAGAAGCTTCTATCCGCCGATTCACTGGCGCGGCGCATTGATGACCGGAATGATCCCACAAGAGCCCGCTTCGTGACCTACTCGCCGCTAATGCGCTTCCCCGACACCATCGATCTTGCCGCGCAGAAACTGCCTGATGGCCGCACCGGTGTGATGGCCTATGCCCGCGCACAACTGGGCAGGGAAGATTTCGGCAAGAACCGGCTGCGGCTTGAAGCCCTCTTTGGAGAGTCCTGAGCAAAAACCCGGAAGCTGAAGACCGCCGGCTAGGCGGTAGCCTGTGGATCGCCTGACGCCATCGGGCGCGGATCTTGCCGGAACAAGCGGCACCTGATAGCCGTCGGCCCTCAAGCCCGCCGCATGCGTTTCCGGATTCTTCATGCCACGCCCCATCGCCAATCTTCTCCTGCTTCTCGCCGGCGCCATCTGGGGCATGGGCTTTGTCGCGCAGTCGACCGCCATGGAAAACATCGGACCGTTCCTGTTCATCGGGCTTCGGTTCCTGGTGGCGGCACTGGTGCTTGCGCCGTTTGCATGGGCTGAAAGCAGGCGGGCGGCGAGGCCGGTTTCCCCGCAGCACATGCGCGGATTCCTGCTCATCGGCCTGGTGCTGTTTTCGGCCATGGCGCTGCAACAGGTGGGGCTGACGGTAACGACCGTGACCAATTCCGGCTTTCTGACGGGGCTCTACGTCGTATTCGTTCCCTTCATCGCGCTTCTGGCACTCGGACAGAAGCCGCATCCGGTGATCTGGCCCGCTGTCCTGATGACATTCGCCGGCATCTCGATGCTAGCGGGCGGCAGCCTCTCGGCCCTCAATCACGGCGATGTGCTGACCATCGGGTGTGCGGCATTGTATGCCGTGCAGGTGATCCTGGTCGGCCGTTATGTCGAACCAAGCCAGAGACCGCTGACACTGTCCTTCGTCCAGTTTGCGCTTGCAGCCGTGCTCGGGCTTGTAATCGGCATTGCGCGCGAACCCTTCGTCATCGACCAGATCATCGCGGCATTGCCGGAGATCCTGTTTGCCGGCGTGATGGCAACCGGCCTCGCCTTCACGCTGCAGGTGATCGGACAGCGCTACACGACCGCCCCTCAGGCCGCGATCTTCCTGTCGACCGAATCTCTTTTTGCGGCCCTTTTCGGCGCGCTATTCCTGGGCGAGCAGATCCCCGCCGTCGGATATGCCGGCGGTCTCCTCATATTCCTGGCGATCCTGCTCGCCGAAATCGGTCCCATGCGCTGGCAAAGGACGCCGACCGGTTCGGCCAACCCCTGATCCCGGCACCTCCGATGTGATCGCCCCGATTGGGGCCTGCCCCGGCTCCGCCCCAATCATGGCGTCCCGGCGGCGCGCGGAAGCACCTTGAATATGCGGTGGTTTTCTTGTTCCCAAGCGCCGTGCGACGACGCACGACGGGCTGGCACCATGCATTGTGGCGTAATTATGTCTTTGATTTTGTTTGATTTATTCACAGCAAGTGATTTGATGCCGACCCGCGGCGGACATAGCTTTTCCCTGCCAGCGCCACTTCCGGCGCATGAGGTAAAAACAGGGAGACATGCAAATGATCAGGACACTTGTTGCAGCCGCTGCAGTCGCGACGCTCTCAAGCACCGCATTCGCCGGCGAAGTCGAGGGTATCGTCACCAGCTACGACCCCGCGACCAGAATGATCGTGCTTGAAAGCGGCGAAGCCTTCCGTCTCGCCGACGGCATCGAACCCGATGGCCTGCAAGCCGGAGGCAAGGTGACCGTCACTTTTGACGACGGGACCACCGAC
This sequence comes from Hoeflea sp., assembly GCA_965230055.1. Classification (GTDB taxonomy): domain Bacteria; phylum Pseudomonadota; class Alphaproteobacteria; order Rhizobiales; family Rhizobiaceae; genus Hoeflea. The sequence continues at coordinate 688,605 of OZ245939.1, forward strand.
GCCACCTCCGTGGCCGTCATGGAATAGGCGGACGGACAAGGACCGGCCTTTGCCTTCGGGGCCGCCTGCACAAGAGCGACCCTTGATTCCACCGGCTGAACCGAAGCCAAAACCACTATCGATCAGACCGGATCATGGCGGAATTGTGCCAGGCTCAGCCTTGAAAAATATATCTTTTCACCCCTTGTGCGGCCCATTGCCCAGGCGCATATCACCGCCGCTCAGCAGCCCCTGACATCGCCCGGCAACCCTGCCGGCCGGGGGCTTTGGGTGAACAACCGATGGAAAAACCAATGAACAAGTTCGTTGCACTCGCATTCGCATCCACCGCCATGATTTCTTCGGCATTCGCCGGCGAAATCGAAGGCGTCGTCAGCGCCGTCGACACCTCCACCTCCGCAATCTCGCTTGAAAGCGGTGAAACCTTCACCGTTGCGGAAGGCGTATCCCTGGATGGCGTCGAAGCCGGCAAGACCGTGATGATCATGTTCGAGGACGACACCAACGTCGCCAACGAAATCGCGATCGTCGAATAATCGCAGATACCTGGCCGGGACGTCCGCAAGCGTCCCGGCCAGTCGGGCCAAGACAGCATCAAAGTTTTGCTTGCCAATTCTGGACAAAACACGCATTCTTGGCACGTTCGGGCAATTTGCGAACACGGGAAGACCAGAAACATGCGAACCGAAGGCGCACAAAAAACTTCGGGCGGCTGGGATAAGACACTGCTTATCCACGAGATATGCAGGCGCGAAGCCGATAGAACCAGGACCTTTCCACACACTTCAAGAACTGCCTGCCATAACCCCCGCGCCAATGCGGGATATGACATGACGCTCGCCGACCGGAAACTCCGCGCGGACCCGGAAGGCAATCAAAGGACCTGACAGCATGGCCGAAACTGGTACCGTAAAGTTCTTCAACGTCGACAAGGGCTTTGGCTTCATCAAGCCTGACAATGGCGGCGCAGATATCTTCGTTCACATCTCCGCCGTACAGGCTTCGGGAATGACCGGACTCGAGGAGAACCAGAAGGTTTCCTTCGACACCGAGCCCGACCGCCGCGGCAAGGGCCCGAAGGCAGTGAACCTTCGCCTGGCCTGATCGCCCTGGGGCATTTGAATGAATAAGGGGCCCGGCGACGCCCGGTCGCCGGGCCCTTTCCATGAAGCGGCAGCGTGGGGACGCCGGAACGGCTGAAAGCCCGTTCAGGTAGGGTTCAGCTTAGAAACGATAGGGTCGTCACATGGCCGGTTTGACGGCTCAACCCATTCGGAAAACCGGAAAGGACTCGCAGATGAACACCTTTGCCAAGACACTCGGGATCACACTGCTGACCGCCGCCACCGCCATCGCACCGATGACCACGACGGCCTATGCGGGAGGCGACAGCGACGGTCTCTTCCGCCACAACCCCAACAACATCGTTTCCCAGCCGCAGATCTACAAGCAGCGGCACTATCGTGGAGTTCGGCAGCATCGCGTACCGAGGCATGTGTATCGCGGCCATCGCAACAATGGTGATGCGGCCGCAGCGGCCATCATCGGTCTTGGAGTTGGCGCCATCATCGGAGGCGCGATCGCCAACAGCCACAACAATTCGCGGGTTATCCATCGCCCTGCACCGGCGCCGCGCAACTATCGCGGACAGCGCATCAACAACGCCGGCGGCAGCTTCGAACCGTGGACCAAATCCTGGTACCGCTACTGCAAGAAGAAGTACCGCTCCTTCAATGCTTCGACCGGCACCTTCCGGGGCTACGACGGACGCGACCACTTCTGCGTGGTTCGCTGATCGGTTCAGAACGGCATGAGAGAACCGGCTCCGCTCAGGCGGCAGCCGGTTTTTTGTTGCGTATTCAGAATACGCGATTCCATTGACAAGCGCGGCAACAAGATTCCCGCACGGCTTCGAGATAACATTTCGCTGTGAGCACCCGGTCTACAACCCCTTCAGGAACGGGTTGCTGCGTCGCTCGTCGCCGATCTTGCTGCCGGGACCGTGTCCGCAAATGAAGCCGATCTCGTCGCCAAGCGGCAGGACCTTGTCGCGGATCGAGTTCAACAGGGTCTGATGATCTCCGCCCGGAAGATCGGTACGCCCGATCGAACCGGCAAACAGCACATCCCCGAGATGCGCGAAGCCTTCCTCCCGGTTGAAATAGATAACATGTCCGGGTGCATGCCCGGGCGCATGATAGACCTCGAACGTGAACTCGCCGAAGGACACCGTGTCGCCGTCCTCGAGCCACGTGTCGGGGGCAACGTTTCGAACCTCCATGTCGAGACCGAACATCCGCGCCTGTTCCTCAAGTCCCGACAGCAGCGGTAAATCGTCCTTGTGCGGCCCGATGATCTTCACGCCGAGGCGTTCGCGCAGTTCGTCCGCACCGCCCGCGTGATCGATGTGCCCGTGGGTGAGCCAGATCGCCTCGATGGTGAGCCCGTTCTCCCGGACCGTCTGCTCGATCACGTCAACGTCGCCGCCGGGATCGATGACAACGCCCGATTTGGTATCCTGGTCAAACAGAACCGTACAGTTCTGCTGGAATGGGGTGACCGGGATGATTCCCGCACGCAAATTGCCCATGATCGTCTTTCCGCTTGTCGACTCACTGATTTCAGAGTGAACGCGCGGCTCCCCAATGTCACGAGCGGGGAGCCGCAGATTTTGTAACAGTAGCCGTCAGCCGGCTCCACGATGCGACTTCGCCGCAATGGATCTCCGGCAGGCGGGCTTAGCCGGCCCCAGAACCGGTTCAGGCGTTCTCAGTTTCCTTTTCCACCTGCAGCGATCCCGAATAGGTGACCTGCGGGAAGGGAATCGAGATGCCGTTCTCGTCAAAGGCGATCTTGGCGGCCTTTGTCATCTCACGGCTCGTGATCCACCAGTCCGATGACTTGGTCCAGTAGCGCAGGGTTACCGATACCGCGCTGTCGCCGAGTTCCGACACATAAGCCCACGGCGCGGGCTCCGAAAGGACGCGTTCATCCGAACGCGCCAGATCCATGAGAACGGACTGCGCCTTTTCGATGTCGTCCTCGTATCCGATGCCGACCACGAGATCGTAGCGCCGCTCGGACAGCCGTGAGTAGTTGGTGACCTCTACATTCCAAAGCTCCGAATTGGGCGCCATGCGGTACAACCCGTCCAGCGTCTTCAGTTCGGTCGCAAACAGCCCGATCTCCTCAACCGTGCCGGTGATGCCGCCCGCATCAATGTACTCGCCGACGCGGAAGGGTCTGAGAACCATGAGCATGATGCCTGCGGCAATGTTTTGCAGCGTGCCCTGCAACGCCAGACCGATAGCGAGACCGGCGGCACCGAGCGCGGTGATGATCGACGCGGTCTGCACCCCAAACTGGCCGAGCACCATGATGACAACGACGAGGAGCACCGCGTAGCGGACGAAGACCGAGAAGAAACCGGTGACGGTCGGATCGATCCGGCTCGAGCGCTTCAGGGCGCCTTTCACCCAGTTGCCCAGAACCCGCGAGACGATCCAGCCTACGATCAGGATCAGGATCGCGCCGATCACGGAGAAAGCATAGGTGACGATCAGAGCCTGCAGTCCCTCGAAGGCGCTGGCCCAGGGACCCAGCACTTGTGCGAGTCCGGAGGTGGGTTCATTTTCCATCGGCTATTCCATTCTGTCTTGATTTCATTCTGGCGAAACTTCAGGCGGGCCATATCACGGGCAGCCCGTCGGGGGTACGGGCCAGCCGCGCAATTGGTTTCAGTTTTGAACGGCTATCCGCGTCTTGGGTTCCCTCGGTCCGGATTTCCGGCCACCGGCTGGTTTCAGACCGGCAGCCCCCCGCCCTCCTTGAGGGTATCGAGAACGATGGCCGTTTTGACATGCTGCACCGACTCATGCGGCAGCAGCACATCGCTGACAAAACCCGACAGGCCCCGCAGGTCCGGTGTAACCACCTTGAGGATATAATCCATTTCTCCCGTCAGCGAATAAGCCTCAAGCACTTCCGGAAGACTTGCGACGAGGCGAGCGAACCTTTGGGCATTGTCGCGATTGTGGGTCGCCAGCGTCACGGTAATGAGATTGACGATACCGACGCCGAGCATTTCCCGGTCAAGATCGGCGCGATAGCCCTTGATGAAGCCTTCCTGTTCCAGCCGGCTGCGGCGGCGTGAGCATTGCGACGCCGAGAGATTGATCCGCTGCGACAGGTCATTGTTGGTCAGCCGACCGTCTTTCTGCAGCAATCTGAGCAACTTTCGATCGAATTCATCGAGATGCACGATTTTCGAGCCTCATCCATCTACAGTGCAATTATCGTGCATAAAAATCGTCAAGTTCACCGCCAATGCACGCACCTTGTGGGGAATATGCCTCATCATGCGCAACAGTCAACCGGCGCGGAACGAGCACGGTCCGCGCGGAATTCGGAAAGGAGAGACTGTATGGGACCGTTCCCGCATGACGCGCCGCGCGCCGAGATCTCGGCCGACAACCCGGCCGGCACCAACGGCTTCGAGTTTGTCGAATTCGCACATCCCGAGCCAGAAGCGCTCGAGGCGCTGTTCGACCGCATGGGCTATGTTCCCGTCGCCCGGCATCGCCAAAAGGCGATCACGGTCTGGCGCCAGGGAGACATCAATTACATCGTCAATGCCGAGAAAGGCTCCTTCGCAGATCGCTTCGTCGCCACGCATGGCCCATGCGCACCCTCCATGGCCTGGCGTGTCGCTGACGCAGCCAAGGCGCTGGCTCACGCCGTCTCCAAGGGCGCGGAGGAATACACCGGTGACGACAAGACCCTTGATGTGCCGGCCATCGTCGGGATCGGGGGATCGCTGCTCTATTTCGTCGACACCTGGGGTGAGCAGGGATCGCCCTATGACGCGGAGTTCGAATGGATCGGCGAGCGGGACCCGAAGCCGGAAGGTGCGGGCTTCTACTATCTCGACCACCTGACCCACAACGTGATCCGCGGCAACATGGACAAGTGGTGGGATTTCTACCGCGACCTGTTCAACTTCAAGCAGATTCATTTCTTCGACATCGAGGGAAAGCTCACCGGCCTCGTTTCGCGCGCCATCACCTCGCCCTGCGGCCGGATCCGCATTCCGCTCAACGAATCCACCGACGACAAGAGCCAGATCGAGGAATTCCTGCGCAAGTACAATGGCGAGGGAATCCAGCACATCGCCGTGGGCACCGACGACATCTACGCAGCGACCGACCGGATCGCCGAGCAAGGCGTCCGCTTCATGCCCGGACCGCCCAAGACCTATTACGAGCAGTCGAAGGCACGCGTGTCCGGCCATGACGAGCCGATAGAGCGGATGAAAAAACACGGCATCCTGATCGACGGCGAAGGCGTGATCGACGGCGGCATGACCAAGATCCTGCTGCAGGTCTTCTCCAAGACCGTCATCGGTCCGATCTTCTTCGAGTTCATCCAGCGCAAGGGTGATGAAGGGTTCGGCGAGGGCAATTTCCGCGCCTTGTTCGAATCCATCGAGGAAGACCAGATCCGCCGCGGCGTCTTCAACGACGCCGCCGAATAATACTGCCTTCGACGGATCTAGACCGCCGGCGTCATCCATCATGACGCCGGCGGTTTTAGGTTTCGAAAGCTTTCTGGATTACTCGGCAGCCGCCTTCTTCGGCTGCACTTCAGCCGCGTAATCATTGACGAGGTTCTTGGCGATCTCGCCGACAGAGAACGTGTACGGCCCGATCTCGGAAACCGGCGTGACCTCGGCTGCGGTGCCGGTCAGGAAGCACTGCTCGAAACCTTCCATTTCCTCGGGCAGGATCGCTCTCTCGATCACCTCGTAGCCGCGCTTCTTGGCCAGACCGATCACCGTGCGCCGGGTAATGCCGTCGAGAAAACAGTCGGGCGTCGGCGTGTGGATCTTGCCATCCTGGACGAAAAACACATTGGCGCCGGTGGCCTCGGCAACGCGGCCGCGCCAGTCGAGCATCAGCGCATCGGCATAGCCGCGCGCTTCGGCGCGATGCTTTGACAGCGTACAGATCATGTAGAGCCCGGCAGCCTTTGAGCGCGAGGGCGCCGTCATCGGATCGGGCCGACGGTATTCGGCCATGTCGAGGCGAATGCCCTTCATACGCTGCTCGGGATCGAAATAGCTCGGCCACTGCCAGATCGCTATGGCGAGATTGATGCGGTTGTTCTGCGCCGAGACCCCCATCATCTCAGAACCGCGCCATGCGATCGGGCGCACATAGGCATCCTCAAATCCCTGGCGGGCGAGAAGTTCGATGCAGGCCTGGTCGATTTCGCTGACGCTGTAGGGAATCTTGAAGCCCAGGATTTCGCCCGAAGCATGCAGCCGCTCGGTATGCTCGGTCAGCTTGTAGATTTCGCCTCCGTAGGCCCGCTCGCCTTCGAACACGGCGCTGGCGTAATGCAGGCCATGGCTGAGCACATGGACCTTCGCATCCTTCCACGGCACAAATTCGCCATTGTACCAGATTTCGCCTTCAAGCTGATCAAAGGGCACGGACGCCATCGGGTCTCCTCCAGGCGGCTGTCCGCCATTTTCTTGGTTGTCTCAAGCCGGTGTCGGTGACCGCGGGGCCTGGCGCTCATGAAAGCGCCGGAGACGGGCAAAGGCAAGCCGGCGGGCGGGGCAAATTTGCCGCGCGCGCAATTCAACGCTAGCAATCGCGCCAAATTATGTCAACATAACTGACATATTCGAAAGGAAAAGTCGCAATGAGCCGACCCGGCGCAATTCATACCGTCTCGGACGGCGTGCTTGAAACCCCCATGGAAGACGAACAGGGCATCGATTTCGAGATCATCGAACTGCTGTTCTTCGCCTATCGCGATTTCATTTCCGATCCCGATGCGATCCTTACAAGGTCGGGATTCGGCCGCGCCCATCACCGCGTCGTTCATTTCGTCAACCGTGAACCCGGCCTGACGGTGGCGGCGTTGCTCGATACGCTCAACATAACCAAGCAGTCACTCGCCCGCGTCCTAAAGCAGCTGGTGGATTCCGGCTACATCACCCAGGTGGCGGGACCGGAGGACCGGCGCCAGCGCAAGCTTTACCCGACCGCGCAGGGACGCGAACTGGCGCTTGCGCTCGCCCGGCCACAGTCTCGCCGCATCGCCGATGCACTTGCAAATCTCGACGCCGGGGGGCGCGAGGCTGTGGTGGCATTCCTGAACGGCATGATAGATCCGGAATCAGGAAGCGAAATCGGTCGCCGGAACGGCCGGCAGGAGGGAAAGAAGCCATGACAACGCAACTGCCCGGTGACGACGCCGCCCATCTTCTGGTTGTCGATGATGACACGCGCATTCGCGATCTCTTGTCCCGTTACCTGTCCGAACAGGGCTTCCGTGTCACCATCGCGGCAGATGCAGACGAGGCCCGTCGGAAGCTCGAGGGCATAGATTTCGATCTCCTGATCGTCGACATCATGATGCCGGGTGAAAGCGGCCTGTCGCTGACGCGCTCGCTTCGCGAACTCAAGACGGTGCCGATACTCATGCTCACGGCGCTTGCGGAAGGCGAGGCCCGGATTGACGGGCTTGAGGCCGGTGCGGACGACTATCTGGCCAAACCGTTCAACCCGCGGGAACTGGTGCTCAGGATCAACAACATTCTCAAGCGCGGCGGCCAGCCGGGCATTCCGAAGATCGAGCAGGTCGTGTTCGGCCCCTACACATTCGTCATCGCCCGGCGTGAACTCAAGAAGGCCGGTGAACTGATCCGGCTCACCGACCGCGAACGCGAAATCATGGTCACTTTCGCGGAGAAGGCTGGCGAAACCGTGCCGCGCCACGAACTTGCTGCGGGCGATACCGAGATCGGCGAACGCACCATCGACGTGCAGATCAACCGGCTGCGGCGCAAGATCGAGGACGATCCGGCAAACCCCGTCTGGCTTCAGACCGTTCGCGGCATCGGCTACCGCCTGAGTGTCGAAGCCACCAATTAGCGGGGCCGTCATTGCGAGAAACAGCCATTAGGAACCGGTCGATCCCGGGTTAGACAACATTAACCTAATCAGGACAATTATGGCGCTCTAAATTAGGGGGCCAAACAACCTTGCGGCCCGCCACAAAGAGGGTTTGCAATGACACTTTTCTCAAGGTTCGGTGTGGTCAAGACCACCACCGTCATGGCCGTAGGCATTCTCCTGGTTGCTCTGGCTGCAGTCACAATTGCCGTTTCAAGCAACATCAACGACCGGATCCAGCAACAGGCGATCACAAGCCAGAACACCAGCCTGAGAACGGCTGCGACCATCGTCGCTCGCGATGTGCCGGGAACCACCGTGACATGGGCCGCCGACGGAAATGTCGAGCGCATCGTCATGGAAACCATTCCGGGGGAATACGAAAGCCATGACATGATCGACACGGTCGGCCGGATGACCGGCCAGACCGCGACGATCTTTGCATGGGATCCCGAGACGAAAGACTTCTGGCGCAAGACCACCAATATCATCAAGCCGGACGGGAACCGCGCGGTCGGCACGCAACTGGGCCAGAATGGCGCCGTCTATCCGGTGCTGACCCAGGGCCAGACCTTCCGCGGTGAAGCCGTCATTCTCGGCACCCCCTACTACACGATTTACGAGCCCATCTTCTCGCCCTCCGGCGAAACGATCGGCATCCTCTATGCAGGTGTACGCTCCGCCGAAATCGACGCGATTTCCGCGCAGATCAACACCACCATCGGAGTCGTCTCCGCCCTGGTGCTGGCGGCCGCGATTGCTTTTCTGGTTTTCGTCAACAAGAGCATTCTTGGGCCTATCCCGAAGCTTACCGGTGTCGCGTCGAACCTCGCTGAAGGCAATCTGGACATCGACGTGCCGGGACGCGAGGCGAAAAACGAGATCGGCGCGCTGGCCCGTTCGCTCGAAGTCCTCCGTCAGGGCGCTCTGGAGAAACAGTCGCTGGAAATGCAATCCGCCCAGACCGGCGAACAGGCCGAAGCGGAACGCCGGCGCCGTGAAGCCGAAAAGGCGGCGGAAGCCGAAGTTGTCCAGTATGCGGTCGGCGAACTCGGCAAGGCACTCCGCGCGATGAGTGAAGGCAACCTGAGCGTCCACATCGACACACCGTTCCAGGGCGACCTCGAAACGCTGCGCAACGATTTCAATCTTTCGGTCGACCGTCTCAGCCAGACCATGAAGGAACTGCATGGCGAGACCAGCGAAATCGATGCCGGCGCAGCCGAAATGCTTGACGCGTCCAACGATCTGGCCCGCCGCACGGAGCAGCAGGCTGCATCGCTGGAAGAGACATCCGCAGCACTCGACGAAATCACCGCAACTGTTCGCAATGCCGCAACCCGTGCCCAGGAAGCACGCAGCATGGCCGAACAGGCGCAGGCCAGCACCGTGACATCGCGCAAGGTTGTCTCGGACGCGGTCGACGCAATGGCAAGGATCGAGACCGCCTCCGGAGAGATTTCGAACATTATCAACGTGATTGACGAAATTGCTTTCCAGACCAACCTGCTGGCGCTCAATGCGGGCGTCGAGGCGGCGCGCGCGGGCGAGGCCGGCAAGGGCTTTGCGGTCGTCGCCCAGGAAGTGCGCGAGCTCGCACAGCGCTCGGCTTCGGCGGCCAAGGACATCAAGGACCTGATCACCAAGTCCGGCGAGGAAGTCTCCGGCGGAGTGAAACTGGTCAACGACACTGGCGAGGCGCTCGGTGCCATCTCCGAACAGGTCAACGCGATCAACGAGCATATCGCATCCATCGCCACCTCGGCCAACGAGCAGACGACCGGCCTCAGCGAGATCAATGGCGCCGTCAACCAGATGGACCAGGTGACCCAGCAGAACGCTGCGATGGTGGAGGAAGCAACCGCCGTCATGCACCGTCTCGCAGGCAGCGCCCAGAAGCTGACCCGGATGATCAGCCAGTTTGAAACCGGAGGCCGGGCCGCAGCAGTATCGGCACAGGCGCAGCAGGCGGCCTGAGACAAAGCAGAAAACTCGGACTCCTTCGGACAGAAACGGCCCGGGCCACCCGCCCGGGCCGTTTTTCATGGAGCATGCCGATCTCGCGTCCGATCAATGGACGGTCCGCTATCCATTCGCTTTCAGCTTGTTTATAACCGTCGCGAACACCAGTGACGGCTCAGCGCGGGAGGCTGAGAGCATGGCAAGCATGGAATCCATCCGGCGCGAATATGAGCGCTACCCGCCCGGAGGCGTTCGACGCTTCACGCGCTGGTTTTCCAAGCGCATGCCGACCCGGCTCTATGCCCGCGCCCTGCTGATCATCATCATCCCGATGGTGCTGCTGCAGTCGGTGATCGCCTTCGTGTTCATGGAGCGGCACTGGCAGATGGTCACCCAGCGGCTGTCTATGGCGGTAACGCGGGACATCGCCGCCACCATCGACATTCTCAACACGTTCCCCGAGCCCGCGGCGCGCGAAGAGATGATCCGGATCGCCCGGGAACGGCTGGACCTGTCCATCGCGGTCGACCCCGCGGGCGAATTGCCGCCGCCGCGGCCAAAACCGTTTTTCTCGATTCTCGATCAGACGCTGTCCGAGGAGATCACGCGACAAATCAGGCTGCCGTTCTGGATCGATACGGTCGGCAATTCCAACATCGTTGAAATCCGCATCAAGCTCGACGACAGCATCCTGCGCGTCTTCGCCAAGCGCAGCCAGGCCTACGCGTCCAACACCCACATCTTCCTGCTGTGGATGGTCGGCACGTCCATGGTGCTGCTGGTCATCGCGATCCTCTTTCTGCGCGGGCAGATCCGTCCGATCCTCAAGCTCACACAGGCCGCGGAAAGCTTCGGCAAGGGCCAGCGCATGCCTGACGACTTCCGTCCGCGTGGAGCCGACGAAGTGCGGCGCGCGGGAATTGCCTTCATCAAGATGCGCGAGCGCATCGAACGCCAGATCGAACAGCGCACCGCGATGCTTTCGGGTGTGAGCCATGACCTTCGCACCATTCTGACCCGGTTCCGGCTGCAACTGGCACTCGCCAGTGACGGACCGGAACTGGACGCGCTCAACAAGGACATCGACGACATGCAGTCGATGCTCGACAGCTACCTCTCCTTTGCCCGCGGCGAGGCCGAAGAGGATGTCGGGGTCATGAGCCTGAGGGCAATGATGGAAAAGGTTGCGACCGACGGCCGGCTGCGCGGCGCCAATGTCGCCGTCACCGTCGAAGGCGACGACGATATCAATGTCCGGCCCAACGCCTTCGAGCGCCTGATGACCAACCTGGTCTCGAATGCCAGCCGTCACGCGGACGAGGTTGCCATCCACGCCCAGAACCGGGGCAAGTGGCTCACCATCTCCATCGACGATGACGGTCCGGGCATTCCGGAAGATGCCCGCGAAGACGTGTTCCGGCCGTTCTACCGGCTCGACGCGGCACGCAACCAGGACGAAACCGGCTCCGGGCTGGGACTGGCAATCGTGCGCGACATCGCCCGCAGCCATGGCGGCGACGTAACCCTGTCGGACAGCGAGATGGGCGGTCTCCGGGCCACGGTGCGGCTGCCGGCCTGAGCCGGGCTACTTGCCGGTCCGTTGCCTTACATCAGACGCGCGCCATCCGGCGCCTTTTTGTCGATCCCTGCGAGCACGATCGCGCCATCCTCGTCGGCGAAGCCGAGCGTGAGCACTTCCGACATGAACGGTCCGATCTGACGCGGCGGAAAATTGACGACCGCCATCACCTTGCGTCCCTCAAGGTCTTCCGGTGTGTAGTGCACGGTGATCTGGGCGGACGATTTCTTTTGGCCGATATCGGGCCCGAAATCGATGACAAGCTTGTAGGCCGGCTTCCGCGCCTGCGGGAACGGCTCGGCCGAAACCACGCTCCCGATGCGTATGTCGACCTTCTCGAACTCGTCCCAGGTTATGGTGTTGCTCATGATGAATTCCCGGTTTGCGTAATGCGGCAGGTGTACCGTCCCGAGGTCCGCACGGGAACCCCGGCGGGCAACCAGTGTCATCTGTCGCTGAAATTCCCCGAAGATGCAGCGCCAGCCGGGTGTGCGCGGCCTTGATCAGCCGGCGAGTTCGCGCGACCGGGACGCTGCGGCGGCGAGCGCCTCGTCGAAAATCGGCTGCAAGGCCTCCTCCGCCATCAGCACATCGAGTGCCGCTGCGGTGGTGCCGTTGGGGGACGTCACATTCTCGCGCAGCTTCGCCGCGCCGTCAGGGGACCGGTGCATCAATTCACCGGCCCCCGTGACGGTCGCACGCGCAAGCCGCATGGCGAGGTCCGCCGGCAGGCCAAGTTTCCGGCCTGCCTCCGCCATGCACTCGACGAGATAGAACACATATGCCGGGCCACTGCCCGATACCGCGGTGACCGCGTCGATCATGGCTTCTTCCTCGAGCCATTCAACCGGACCGCAAACCGACAAAAGTCGGTCGATTTGAGCCTTGGCCTCGGCACTGACGGCCGCGTTGGCCACCGCACCTGTGATCCCGCGACCCACCATGGCTGGCGTGTTCGGGATGGACCGGACCACGGCCCCGCCAAGAAGCTCTTCGAAGAATGAGATCGTCTTGCCCGCCGCCACCGAGAGCGTGACGGTCTCGGGTCCAACGAGACCGCGAAGTCCGCTGGCAACCGCCTCCATTACCTGCGGCTTGACCGCAAGCATCAGGATGCCTGCCGTTATGTCCGTAGGCGCCGAGGTTTCATGGCGCACACCGGCCTCCTTGAGGCGGGCTGCCATGGTGTCGGACAGTTTCGGGTCGATGACGACAATTGTCGCGGGATCCGTCTTCGCGTCCAGCCAGCCATTGAGCATCGCGCCGCCCATGTTGCCGGCACCGACGAGAACAAGGGGGTTGGACGCAGAAATCACATCAGGCCTCGCCGCGGGTTTCGAACATCACCGCCTCGATCGCCGAGCGCGCATCCATGCCCGACCAGACGACGAACTGGAACGCCTGGAAATAGGCTTCGCAAGAGTCGAGCGCATTCGCCAGCAGCACCTCGACCTGGCGGTTGGTCGGCTCGGCGCCGCCTGCCAGCAGCAGCGATTGCCGGAAAATGATCACGCTTTCCTGCTGCCACAGGTCGAAGTGGCCCATCAGCACCTGGCCGTTGACATGGGACAGAAGCCGCATGACCTCGGTGACCCGGACGTCGGGCACCTTGATGTCGAAGGCGCTGGCAATATGCAGGGCTTCGCAGTCCTCCATCCAGGAGAACGAGACATGGTAGTCGGTCCAGTGACCTTCAACCGTCATCGCGATTTCGTGCTCGCCGGAACGTTCGAAAGTCCAGTCATTCGCAGCTGCCACGAACTCGATCATGTCCACTGGATTGGACTGCCGGTCGAATTCGAAATTGCTAAGATTCATGCCCCACCTGGTCTGCTCTGGCACCCTCGGCGGCGCCTCGTCGGCGCGTTCCCGGGATGGAAATTTCACACGGCTGGCCCGCTGCCGACGGGCGCTCGCCTTCGCGACTCCCATCGGGGCTGTTTGCTGCCCGATCCGAATCATCATTTAGAATCAGTGTATAAATGCAGAGTCTGAGCGCCAGTCCCCTGATCGCATTTTGTCAGGCCGGGCCTGTGGACCAAGCTGCGAAAATGATTCCGCCGTGACTCATAACTGACTCACTCAAAAGGCTTTTTGAGTTCCGGTCGACGGTGGACAACCTGTGCAAAAAAAATTCTGCAAAACCGGCACGAAGGTCCGCTTTGACCGGACCGGTCAGGATGCTGCGGGTTTGCTCGCCGATCCGCTCTTCGAACCTGCCTTGGAAGCAGACTTTGCGGCAGGTTTTGCAGCCATCTTCTTCTCGAGCTGGTCGAGTCTGGCCGAAAGGGCGTCGTTCTCTTCGCGAGCTTTCGTCGCCATCTCGCGAACTGCCTCGAATTCTTCGCGCTTGACCAGATCCATAGAGTTGAGCAACCGCTCAAGCTGCGCCTGGATCGCCGTCTCGGCCTCGCGCCTCACGCCCTGCGCCGCACCGGCGGCGTCGGTCATCAGCTTGGCGAGTTCATCGAGTAGTCGGTTGGGTCCGCTGTTCATGATCCTGATCCCTGCATTCGCACAGTTGGAAGCGATGGTTCTCCTATTCAGGTAAGTCTTGCGGCGCAATGTTGCAAGCTGCCCTTTGCCGCAGCAGTGGCGCAAGGCTTGCGCAAAGCCTATATGCCATGCAACAGGGCACACACGGGTGCGGGCAGAAAGCCAAAGAGCTTTGGGGCCCTGGGCACCGAAAACCGGATCAAGGCCGCGTGCGGCTGACCTGACAGGGAGGACCGCGCATTGGACTATATGGCTGCGTTGCTGTCACTGCTCAGCTTCCCGGAGATCGACCCGGTGCTGATCTCGCTCGGCCCGCTGCAGGTCCGCTGGTACGGTGTCGCCTATGTTGCCGGCATCCTGCTTGGATGGCGGTATGCCCGGCGGATCGCCGGCAATGACCGGCTCTGGCGGGACAACCGGTCGCCCATGACGCCGGTCGATCTCGACGATTTTCTGCTCTGGGCCACTGTCGGCATCGTTGCCGGCGGACGCATCGGCTACATCCTATTTTACGACTTCGCGGCTGTTGCCGCCAATCCGTTGCGGGCTTTCGAAATCTGGAACGGCGGAATGTCGTTCCACGGCGGCCTGCTTGGAACGCTTGTGGCCATGGTCCTGTTCGCCCGCCGGCGCGACATCCCGGTCTTCAGCCTTTTCGATGTCGTCTGTGCCGTGGTGCCGATCGGCATCTTCTTCGGCCGCCTCGCCAATTTCATCAATTCGGAATTGTGGGGGAGGCTTTCGGATGTGCCATGGGCCGTGGTGTTTCCGACCGGCGGACCGTTTCCGCGCCATCCCACACAGCTTTATGAAGCCGCCCTGGAGGGGCTCCTGCTTCTGGCCGTGCTTGCCGTGCTGATCTACAGGCGCCGGGCGCTGGCCTATCCCGGGCTGGTCTCCGGCTGCTTTCTGATCGGCTACGCATTGGCGCGCATCCTGGTGGAATTCTACCGAGAGCCCGACGCTCATATCGGCTATCTCCTTGGCGGATGGCTGACCATGGGCATGGTTCTGTCGGTTCCCATGATCGCCGTCGGCCTGTGGGCTGCGGTCTCGGCCCGGTCCCGGGCCTGAGTTTACAGGAAGGCCAGCGCCATGACCCTGCCCCCAAACCCCATGAGTGTTCCGCCGAAGACCCCGCTGGCACGGAAAATCGCGCGCATCATCGAGGAAGCCGGCCCTCTCAAGATATCGGATTTCTTCGCGCTCTGCCTCGCCGACCCCGAGCACGGCTACTATCAGAGCCGGGAGCCGTTCGGCCGGTCGGGCGATTTCATCACCGCGCCCGAGGTGTCGCAATTGTTTGGCGAAATGATCGGCGTGTTCCTGGTTCAGGCCTGGCAGGCCCATGGCGCGCCGGAAAAGGTGCGGATCGCCGAAATCGGTCCCGGCCGCGGCACTCTCATGTCCGATGCGCTCAGGGTGATTTCCAAGCTCGCGCCCGAGCTCTACACCGACGCCAGCATTCATCTGGTCGAGACCAGCGAGCGGTTGCAGAACGTCCAGCGCCAAACGCTTGTGCGGATCAAGGACCGGATTTCTTGGCACCGGTCTTTCGAGGAAATCCCCGAAGGCTTTACGCTGATGGTGGCAAACGAGCTGTTTGACGCGATTCCGATCCACCAGTTCGTCAAGACACCCGAGGGCTTCCGCGAGCGGATCGTGGGGCTGGATCCCGAGGGCCGGCTTACATTCGGGATCGGCGCAGGAACCTTTGACAAATCTCTGCTGCCCGTTGACGAGTCGAAGATACCCGATGGCGAGATATTTGAACTCGCGCCGGGCCGATCGGCGGTGATGCAGACGGTCGCGGCAAAACTCGTGCGCGATGGCGGGTCCGCGCTTGTCATCGACTATGGCCATCTCGTCACAAACTTCGGGGACACTCTGCAGGCCGTCTACCGGCACGAGTTTGATCATCCGCTGGAGCGTCCCGGCGAAGCCGATCTGACGAGCCATGTGGACTTTCAGGCATTGGCCGAAGCCGCCGTTGCCATCGGCGCACATCTCCACCGTCCCCTCACCCAAGGCGAATTTCTTGTCGGGCTGGGGCTGGTCGAACGCGCCGGCGCGCTCGGTTCGGGCCGCGATGCCTTGACCCAGTCGGCCATCCGCGACGCGGTCAACCGGCTTGCGGGCGAAGGCGAAGGCCGCATGGGCGCCCTGTTCAAAGTGCTCGCCATAAGCGGCAAAGAGGTTAGGATCGAACCGTTTGATTCGGCGACGCCGTAGGCGCCTGATTTGACAGACGCGCGACTGATGGCCACCATTTGTCCGCAAACGAGGATCAGGTTGCGGAATTCGGCATCCCATGCAGCCGACGGGAGGATCACATCATGACGCTTGACCGTCGCGGACCGGACCCGGTCCGAAGCTCGATGCTGGACGACGCTTCCGCTGGCGGACGGATCGCCCATGGCTTTTTCAGCCGGGCGGGCGGGGTATCCGAAGGGATGTATCGCGGCCTGAATGTCGGCCTGGGATCGGATGACAAACGTGATCACGTCATGGAAAACCGCGCCCTGGTTGCCGGCTGGTTTTCCCAGACGCCTGACCGGCTGGTCACGGTGCACCAGGTGCACTCGACCGATGTGCATCTTGCCACCGCGGACAATATGGGCGAACGCCCGAAGGCCGATGCCATCGTCACCCGCACGCCGGGGCTTGTGATCGGCGTGCTGACGGCCGATTGCGGACCGGTGCTCTTCGCCGATCACGATGCGGGCGTGGTCGCCGCCGCCCATGCCGGCTGGCGCGGCGCGATCGACGGCGTGCTCGAAGCCGCGATCTCTGCCATGGAGAGCCTCGGCGCCACCCGCGCGAACATCACGGCGATCCTCGGCCCCTCGATCAGCCAGGAAAATTACGAGGTTGGGCCGGAATTCGTTGACCGCCTCGTCACCCGGGATTCGGGAAACCAGGCATATTTCGCTCCATCCGGAAAGCCCGGCCATGCGATGTTCGACCTTCGGCGCTTCACCCTCGACCGGTTGAGCCGGAGCGGCGTCAACGCTGGCATGATCGGCGACTGTACCTACGCCGATGAGGACGCCTGGTTCTCCTATCGTCGCGCCACGCACCGCAAGGAACCCGATTACGGACGACAGATCTCCGCCATCGCCATCAAGGAGGATGCTCATGGCCCTGCATTTTGAACGCGAGGAATACGCCGCCCGTCTGAGCAGGCTGACTGCGAAAATGAGCGAGGAGAAACTCGATGCCATGCTGCTGTTCGCGCAGGAAAGCATGTACTGGCTGACCGGCTACGACACATTCGGCTTCTGCTTCTTTCAGTGCCTGGTGGTCAAGTCCGACGGCGAGATGACACTTCTGACCCGCTCGGCCGACCTGCGGCAGGCCCGTCATACCTCTACCGTCGAGAACATCGTGGTGTGGACCGACCGCAGCAAGGCCGATCCCACCATGGACCTGAAGGATCTGCTCTCCGAACTGGATCTTCTCGGCGCGCGGATCGGGGTCGAATATGACACGCACGGCCTGACCGGCGCCAACTGCCGCAAGCTCGACAACCAGTTGCAGAGTTTCGCCGAACTGGTCGACGCCTCCTACCTCGTCAGCCGGCTTCGGCTGATCAAGAGCCCCGCCGAAATCGCCTATGTCCGCCGCGCCGCCGAGCTTGCCGACGCCGCGCTCGGCGCGGCCGTGCCGCTGATCAAGCCGGGCGCCGACGAAGCCGACATTCTGGCGGCAATGCAGGGGGCAATATTTGCCGGTGGCGGCGATTACCCTGCCAACGAGTTCATCATCGGCTCCGGCGAGGATGCGCTCTTGTGCCGCTACAAGTCCGGGCGCCGCCAGCTTTCGGGCAGCGACCAGCTTACCCTCGAATGGGCCGGGGCATATGCGCACTATCACGCAGCCATGATGCGCACCGTCATCATCGGCGAGCCGTCCACCAGGCACATGGAACTCTATTCCGCATGCCGGGAGGCCCTGGAGGCGATCACCGCGATCCTGAAACCGGGAACCACCTTCGGAGCGGTGTTCGACGCGCATGCCGATGTCATGGACGAACACAACCTGACCCGCCACAGGCTCAATGCCTGCGGCTATTCACTCGGCGCGCGGTTCACGCCAAGCTGGATGGAGCACCAGATGTTTCATGCCGGCAATCCGACCGAGATTGCCCCGGACATGACCTTGTTCGTGCACATGATCATCATGGATTCGGAAGCCGGCGCCGCCATGACATTGGGCCAGACCTACCTCACCACCGATGACGAACCGGTTTCGCTCTCGGGCAAATCACTCGATATGATCACCATTCCCGGCGCAAAGGCCTGATTGCGCCGCCGCCGGCTTCCCCTTGCGCCGGGGCGGAAGATTGACAGCGCCCGTCTCAAGATTTCATAAAAGAGGGGAACAACCGGACGAAATGCATGAGGCAAGGCATCAAGATCATCGGCGCATTGGGCTTGGCGGCGTTGCTTGTTGCCGGCTGCAACAGCACCGAGCAGACCCTGGCGCCGATCCCCGGCGACGGGGTTCCCGGCGCTGAGGACGGAGCCACCTCGATCTTCAACGGACTTGGGCAAGGTACCGGATCGCAACCGCCCTTTGGCCAGCCCTCCGCAAATCAAGCGCCCGCTTCAAGCGCCGGGACTGCCGTGCTGCCCGCAGGCCAGGTCCGCGGCCGCATCCGGTTCATGCCGGTTATCGGCGCTCCGGTAAACGCCGTCACACCGCTCTCCCGCCAGCTGGCAGCCGAGGCGCGCAACCGAGGGCTCGCAATCCTGAGCGCGGCGGACACCGGCGGCGACCATGTGCTCAAGGGGTACTTCTCCGCCGAAACATTCGATGGCAGAACGACCGTGTTCTACGTCTGGGACATCCTTGATACAACCGGGGCACGGCTGCACCGCATCCAGGGGCAGGAAGCTTTTGCCGGCGGCGGCGGGGGCGACCCGTGGGCTTCGGTTCCCCCCGCGGTCATGGAGCGTATCGCCGCCCAGTCGATCGCCGACTATGTGGCCTGGCGCGGGCTGTAATAGGCGGCAAGACCGGGCCCTGGTGATTTGCCGGCTGTGAAATCAGTCTCGGTCAACAGAAAAATTAACCGCCCCGCAGATGCACCCTTGCATTCATCACGCGCACCGCTAAAACGCGGGCCAACGGGTTGGCGCCCCGTCCGCATGGGCACTGAAGCCCATGCCGCGACGCGGCCGGAAAAACAGGCGGTCCCAGATGAAGGTTTTCGCGGGAAACTCGAACCGGCGTTTGGCTGAATCCATTTGCAACTACCTCAATCTGCCGCTGGGCAAGGCAAGCGTCCGCCGCTTCGCGGATCAGGAGATCTTCGTCGAGATCCAGGAGAACGTTCGCGGCGAGGACGTCTTTGTCGTGCAGTCGACCTCCTATCCGACGAATGACCATCTGATGGAACTGCTGATCATGATCGACGCCTTCCGGCGGTCATCGGCCAAGCGCATCACGGCGGTCATCCCCTACTTCGGTTACGCCCGGCAGGACCGTCGTGCCTCGGGCCGGACACCGATCTCGGCAAAGCTCGTCGCCAACCTGATCACCGAAGCCGGTGCCGACCGGGTGCTGACACTCGATCTTCATGCCGGCCAGATCCAGGGCTTCTTCGACATTCCCACCGACAACCTCTTCGCCGTTCCGCTGCTGGCCCGTGACGTCAAGGATCGTTACGCCAAGGGCTCGCTGATGGTCGTTTCGCCCGATGTCGGCGGCGTGGTGCGTGCGCGTGCGCTTTCCAAGCGCATCGATCCGCAGTCCACCCTCGCAATCG
Organism: Hoeflea sp.; assembly: GCA_965230055.1. Classification (GTDB taxonomy): domain Bacteria; phylum Pseudomonadota; class Alphaproteobacteria; order Rhizobiales; family Rhizobiaceae; genus Hoeflea. Next base: position 708,382 of record OZ245939.1, read on the forward strand.
TCGACAAGCGCCGCGAGCGTCCGGGCGAATCCGAGGTCATGAACGTGATCGGCGACATCGTCGGCAAGGATTGCCTGCTCATCGACGATATCGTCGATTCCGGCGGCACGCTTTGCAATGCCGCCGAGGCGCTTCTGAATAAGGGCGCGACCAGCGTGACAGCCTACATCACCCATGGCGTGCTCTCCGGTGGCGCCGTGGCCCGCGTGGCATCCTCCAAGCTCAAGGAACTGGTGATCACGGATTCGATCCAGCCGACGCCGGAAGTTCTCGGCGCCCCGAACATCCGGGTCATTTCCACCGACACGCTGATCGGCGAGGCCATCAACCGGACTGCGGCCGAACAGTCGGTTTCCAGCCTGTTCGATTGAACCGCCCTACCCTGAAAGCGTGAACGCGACGCCTGCCAGCGTGGCGCCGCCCAGCACCCAGAACAGGTTGAGGCGGTAGCGCAGCAGAGCGATGCCCGCGCCAAGCGCGATGACGAGCGCCGCGACATTGAGCGATGACGCATCGGGAACCGGCAGCGTCAGGATTCCGGCCTGCAGCGTCCCGACCTCGGCAAACAGCACGTTGAGCGCGAACCATACCGCGAGATTGGCGATGACGCCGACAACGGCCGCCGTGATCGCCGCAAGCCCCGCCGAAAGCCAGGCGACCGAACGCAACCGCTCGATATGCGGCGCACCGGCAAAGATCCACAGGAAGCACGGGGCAAAGGTAAAGAACAGCGCCACCGCAGCGCCCGCAATCCCGCCAGGCGTCGGATCGAGGCCGGCTTCGCGCGCACCTCCCAGGAACCCCACGAAGACCAGAACCAGGATCAGCGGGCCCGGCGTGGTCTCGGCAAGCCCCAGGCCGGCAAGCATGTCGCCCGGCCTGAGCCAGCCGTGCACCTCGACGGCCTGCTGCCCGACATAGGCAAGAACCGCGTAGGCGCCGCCAAAAGTCACGATGGCGGCCTTCGAGAAGAACAGCGCCATGGCGGCAAAGGCATCGGGAATGCCCGGCAAAACAAGCATCAGGGCGAGAGGCGCCAGCCAGATCGTGCCCCAGGTCAGGATGGTCCGAAGCGTAGGCCCGGCAAGCGATGGCAGAACGGTTTTGGTTGCAGCCGTATCTGCATCAGCATTTGCCCCTTCTTTCCGGCCAAGCGCGGACCGGACAATGCCCGCCAGTCCCGCCGCGAGCACGATCAGCGGAAACGGAAGTGTCAAAAATGCGATGGCCACGAATGCCAGAATGGCGAGCCCCCAGGCGAACCAGGATTTCAGCGCACGCTCCGACACCTTCACCAAAGCCTCGACAACGATGGCCAGCACCGCAGCCTTCAACCCGAACAGCAGGCCTGCCACCACCGGCAGGTCGCCGTGATGAAAGTACAGCGCCGACAGCGCCACGATGACGGCAAAGCCCGGAAGCACGAACAGCAGGCCCGCCAAGAGACCGCCCGCCACGCCGCGCAACAGCCAGCCTGAATAGGTCGCGAGCTGCATCGCTTCCGGCCCGGGCAGCAACATGCAGAAATTGAGCGCATGCAGGAACCGCGCCTCGTCGAGCCAGGGCCGCGCCTCCACCAGTTCCCGGTGCATCAGCGCGATCTGACCGGCAGGCCCGCCAAAGGATAAGAGACCGATCCGTCCGAAGACACGGAACATTTCGCCGAAGGACGGCGGGTTGGCCGCTTCTGTACGCACCGTATCGGTCATCGTCGCTCCAACAACGGGATTTGTCGGCAGTTCACAGCTTCATGCTCCTTCACGCTCTGGAAAACCGGTCTCCACGCTTTTACGGGAGCGATGCACCACGCCGGCTCGATCTCCTTATCATCCGGCAGCGCAGGCGAAAATGAGGGCGGTAGCCGTCTTTCATTGTGCTTTTGTGACGGCGCGCGCATGTCGGTTTATCATGGCGCTGCAGCCGACCGCTCGTTGCAACCCGCAACCCCACCCAAAGCCTTGCATTCCCGGGGTTGCTCCGCTATAGCACGCCCGTCCGTGCAGACACCCTTGGAGGCAACACGGATGAGGCGCCGCCGATCTCTCGCAGGAGGCGGCGTTTGATGTTTCTCGGGGCCGATGCTAACGATCCCGGCAAGCAGCCTTTATTAGAACCTCGAAAGGAAATGCCATGAGCAACACGTATGAGCTCAAGGCCGAGGCGCGCGCACAGGTTGGTAAGGGGTCCGCCCGTGAACTTCGCCGCAACGGTTTGATTCCCGCTGTCATCTACGGTGACAAGAAAGACCCTGTTTCGATCACGCTGTCCCGCAAGGACATCACGCTGAAGATCTACGGCGGTGGCTTCATGACCACGATCGCCACGATCGACGTCGATGGAACCAAGTACCGCGTCCTGCCCAAGGACTACCAGCTTGACCCCGTCCGTGACTTTGTCATGCATGTCGACTTCCTGCGTGTTTCGAAGAACACCCAGGTGACCGTCGAAATTCCGGTGCATTTCGAAAACGAAGAAAAGTCCCCCGGCATCAAGCGCGGCGGCGTTCTTAACGTCGTGCGCCACACGGTCGAGTGCAACTGCCCGGCCAACTCGATCCCCGATGCACTGGTTGCCGACCTGACCGGTCTGGAAATCGGCGACGGTATCCACATCTCGCACATCACGCTGCCCGAGGGCGTGGAGCCGACGATCACCGATCGTGACTTCACCATCGCCACCGTTGCATCGCCTGCCGGCCTCAAGAGCGACGACAACGCCGCTTCCGAGGACGCCGAGGACGATGCTGGCGAAGAAGCAGAAGCTGAGGACGACAGCGAAGAATAATCCGCCTGGCGGATTGGTATTGAGGGTCTGGCTCCATGTTGCTCATCGCAGGACTTGGAAATCCCGGCCCTCAATACGCGAAGAACAGGCACAATGTCGGTTTCATGGCGGCGGACGCGATTGCCCGCCGCCATTCCTTTTCCGGATTTTCGAAGAAATTCCGCGGCGAGATCGCCGAGGGCACGCTGGCCGGCGAAAAGGCCCTGATCCTCAAGCCCATGACCTTCATGAACCTGTCGGGCGACAGCGTCGGCGAGGCCATGCGCTTTTACAAGCTTTCTCCCGCTGACATCGTCGTCATCCATGACGAACTCGACGTCGCACCCGGCAAGCTCAAGCTCAAGACCGGCGGCGGCCACGGCGGCCACAACGGGCTCAAATCCATCGACGCCCATTGCGGCAAGGAATACAAGCGGCTCAGGGTCGGTATCGGGCATCCGGGCGACAAGGCGCGGGTAAATCCCCACGTTCTGGGCGACTTCTCCAAGGCCGACCAGGATTGGCTGGAACCGCTGCTCGATGCCATTGCCGACAATGCCGACCTGATCGCCAAGGGCGACGATGCCGGGTTTCTGAACAGGATCGCTCTGGCTGGCGGAAATTCGGCGCCCGCTCCGGCCAAACCTGCAAAGACACCCAAGCCGAATGCCGCCGGCGGCAAGCCCGCGGGAACCGGCAAGTCGCATATCCATCAGGCCCGGAACGCGGCCCAGCCGGGCAAGCTGCCGCCTTCCGGCCCGATGGCCGACATGCTGAAGAAGCTCTTCGGCGACGGCAACAAGTAACAACGCCAGCACGGAGAGCCGATAGCTCACGCCATCGTCATTGGCAGGTGATCGCCAGGCCGGAGTAGTGTGCATGCACTGATCCGAACGCCCGGAGGCATGACCGTCCGGCGGCGATGTCACCCAGGAGGAGGAGGCGAACAATGCATGCAACCCGTTTTACCCGCCGCGCACTGCTCGGCATGGGCATCGGATTGGCGACCCTGATGCTGATCGATACCGGTACCGCGACGGCCGCATCGGCCAATGTTTCCGAATCCGGCGTGGCACTCGAGGGCCACGATCCGGTGGCCTACTTCACCATGAACAAGCCCGTGCCCGGCGATCCTGCCATCACCGGGACCCATGAGGGCGCCGTCTACCGCTTCTCGTCCGAGGAAAACAAGGCCCTGTTCGAGGCTGATCCGGCCAAATACGCCCCGCAGTATGGTGGCTATTGCGCCTATGGTGCGGCCAGGGGCTACAAGGCCCCGGTCGAAGTGGACAAGTTCTCGATTGTGGATGGCAAGCTGTACCTGAACTACAACGGGCAGGTTCAGGGCACCTGGCTCAAGGACACCGCCGGCTACATCGAAAAGGCCGATGCCTGGTGGACAAGCCAGTGACCGGATGACCTGAACCGCGCGTCAGGCCCCCAGATCGGCCACGCGTTGCCAGAACAGGTCGATGAACCCTCCGATGCCTGCCTCTATGCCGTAGGCGATCATCTGTGCCGCCTCGGCGGAAAACAGCATGAGGGCAAACCCGGCGATCAGCCAGTAGGTGACCGACAGGCGGAGGTTCTTGACGCTGTCGAGTCGGTAGTAGCCGCCATCGTCGAATTCGGTCCCGATCAGATAGTCGCCCCAGCTGTAGTCGCTGGAGACCAGCACGTTGACCGTGGGCGTGTCGGAAATCTTGTCGGGAAAGACATTGAAGACCGCGCGGATGACATGGGCCACCGTTCCCAGGACGACGAAAATGGCGCCTGCGACGATGAAATGCCACGTTGCTAGCTCGGTTTCCATTGGGTCTCCCGCACGCTGCCTGCGCCCGCACAATCCCATCCAAAACTTTCCAACCCGTTGATCGCGGCAAATCGGTGCGGGGCTTGACCATGCAGGCCCTTTCCCGCATAGCCAGCGGCAATTCCTGATCAGACACGAGACGAGAGAATCCATGGGTTTCAAATGCGGTATCGTCGGCCTGCCGAATGTCGGCAAGTCCACACTGTTCAACGCGCTGACGCGGACTGCCGCAGCCCAGGCCGCCAACTATCCCTTCTGCACCATCGAGCCCAACACCGGCGAGGTTGCGGTCCCCGATGCGCGCCTGAAGAAGCTCGCGGCGATCGCGGGCTCGAAGGAAATCATCCCCACCCGGATTTCGTTTGTCGACATTGCCGGACTGGTCCGCGGCGCCTCCAAGGGCGAGGGTCTTGGCAACCAGTTTCTCGCCAATATCCGCGAGGTCGATGCCATCGTCCACGTGCTGCGCTGCTTCGAAGATGACGACATCACCCATGTCGAGGGCCGGATCGACCCGGTCGCCGACGCAGAGACCATCGAGACCGAACTGATGCTCTCGGACCTCGAAAGCTTGGAACGCCGCACCGAGCAGATGCGCAAGCGCGCCACCGGCAAGGACAAGGAAGCCCAGCTTCTGCTGCCGATGATGGAAGATTCGCTCAAGCTGCTCCAGGACGGCAAGCCGGTTCGTCACCTGCTCAAGGGAATTGCAGCCGAAGACCTCAGGATCCTGCGGTCACTCAACCTGCTCACGTCAAAGCCTGTTCTCTATGTCTGCAACGTTGCCGAGGGCGATGCGGCGGAAGGCAACGAACACACGAGGGCGGTTCAGGCCATGGCCGAGGCACAGGGCGCCGGCGCGGTCACGATCTCGGCTGCAATCGAGGCCGAGGTCTCGCAATTGCCGGATGAAGAGGCGGCGGAATTCCTCGAAGCGATGGGACTGGAAGAGCCGGGCCTCGATCGGCTGATCCGTGCCGGCTACGAACTCCTGGACCTGATCACCTATTTCACCGTCGGCCCCAAGGAAACGCGCGCCTGGACCGTGGTTCGCAGCGCCAAGGCACCCCAGGCGGCCGGTGTCATTCACACCGATTTCGAGCGCGGCTTTATCCGTGCCCAGACCATTGCCTATAGCGATTATGTCGAACTGGGCGGCGAGGTGCCGGCCAAGGAGGCCGGCAAGTCACGTGACGAAGGCAAGGAATACGTCGTCCAGGACGGTGACGTCCTTCACTTCCGGTTCAACACCTGACGCCCGGGCCTCTTCTGTCCAGGTACGGCAAGGCACGGATCAGGCCTTGCGGGCCGGACAGGTCGACACGCCGATGATCGAATAGAGCGGGCAGGTCGAGAAAAGGCCCGTCAGCAAAGGCACGATGCCGATCAGCGTGAAATAGCGCCACGACGCATCGGGGTAGACAAAAAACATCGCAAGCAGCACCAGGCCCGCGACGATACGCAGGATGCGGTCGATACCGCCGACATTGGTTTTGAACATGTGGGGCTCCTGTGAAAAATGAACCGGCAGCTCCGCCGGAATACATTCAATGTATGCCATGTTTTTGGAATTCGGGTTGATCCCGATCAAGTCGGCGACGAAATTTCTTTTATACTTAAAGGAACTCGACTAGGTTGGGTTCAGCCACATTTCAGAAAGCCGGATCGTCATGACGCAGCACCAGGATCTTATCCATTTCGAGGACATGAGCCCGGGAACCGAATACCCTCTCGGGCCGAAACACGTCACCGCGGAAGAAATCGTGGAGTTCGCCAGCGAGTACGATCCGCAGCCCATGCATCTCGATGCCGATGCCGGCGCGGCCACGATACTGGGCGGGCTGGCCGCATCCGGCTGGCACAGCTGCGCCATGATGATGCGGATGATGACCGACAGCTATCTCCTGCGCGCCGCAGCCGAGGGCGCGCCAGGACTTGATTACGTCAAGTGGAAACGCCCAGTGCTTGCCGGAGACGTCCTGTCCGGCGAGACCCGCGTGCTCGACCGGCGGCAGTCGAAGTCCCGGCCCGCGATCGGCATCGTCAGCCTGCGCCACGAACTGCGCAACCAGCGCGGTGAAACGGTGCTTGTGTCCGAAAACCCCGTCATGCTTCGCCTGCGGGCCAAAGAGGAAAACTGATCGATGGCCGCCGACACGCTTCTGAGCCCGGGTTCCCGGATCGAGATGGGCAGCCATCTCTTCACCGCCGAGGACATCATTGATTTCGCCAGCCGGTTCGATCCGCAGCGCTTCCACGTTGATGCCGAAGCCGCGCGCGATAGCGTGTTCGGCGGCCTTTGCGCATCCGGCTGGCATACCGCATCCGTCTGGATGAAACTGAATGTCGCCGCGATCAGCCGCTTGCTCGATGAGATCAGGAATCAGGGGCTCCCCGTTCCCGAATTCGGACCTTCACCCGGCTTTCGAAAGCTCAAATGGCTCCGGCCGGTCTTCGCCGGAGACGAGATCCGCTATGCTCAAACCGTCACGGCCATTCGTCCGATTGCCTCACGGCCGGGTTGGTCGATCCTGGAAGCAGACGCGCATGCGCACAATCAGGCAGGTGAAGAGGTCATGAGCTTCCAGTCGGCGGTGATGGTCAGGCTGCCCTAGAAGCATCAGGTTCCGGCCGGTCCGCTCGACCTCGATAGAAGCTCAGTGACCGGAATACTCGATCAGCGTGCGCACGTGGACGCCCAGGTCCTCAAGCTTCTTGCGGCCCCCAAGATCGGGCAGATCGATGACGAAGCAGGCGGCGACAATGTCGGCGCCCATCTGCCGCAACAGCTTGACTGCTCCTTCGGCGGTGCCGCCGGTTGCGATCAGGTCATCGACCAGGATGACACTCTCGCCCTCTTTCACGGCGTCGCGGTGCATCTCCATTTCATCGACGCCATATTCCAGGCTGTAGGCGACCCGCACGGTCTCGTGCGGCAGCTTTCCCTTCTTGCGGATGGGCACGAAGCCGGCCGAAAGCTGGTGCGCCATGGCGCCACCCAGAATGAATCCCCTCGCCTCGATTCCGGCGATCTTGGAGATCCTCTCCCCCGCATAGGGATGAACCAGCTCATCGACCGCACGCCGGAACGCCCGAGGCGCTCCTAGAAGCGTTGTGATGTCGCGAAACAGGATACCCGGCTTCGGATAATCCTTGATCGTGCGGATCGAGGCCTGGAGTTCATCGGTCAGATCGGACATCAGGTGGTTCCTGTTGGCTGGAATGTTACCGGCAGAAAGGGTTTGGCGTGCACGCACTTTGCGACGTGGCCGGCGGCCGCGCAAGCGCGATTGTGGCAGACATGAAAACGCCGCCCGAAGGCGGCGCTTTGAAAAAATTCGGGCCTCGCCGGACCGTCCTCAGTCCTTGTTGGAGAAGATCGACTTCTTGGTCAGGTAGAGGAGCGCCGAGAAGATCAGCAGGAACAGGATCACCATGAAGCCTGTCTGCTTGCGCTCTTCCATGTGCGGCTCGGCGGCCCACATCAGGAACGCGGAGACATCGCGCGCATACTGGTCGACCGTCTCCGGCGAACCGTCGTCATAGGTGACCATTTCTTCATACAGCGGCGGCGCCATGGCAAGCGACGCACCCGAAATGAAGTAGGGGTTGTAATAGTTGCCCACCGGAACCTCCACGCCTTCCGGCGGATCCTGGTAACCCGTCAGCAGCGAATAGATATAGTTCGGGCCGCTCTCGTTGTAGGCAGTGAAGATGTCGAAGATGAACTGCGGGAAACCGCGCTCGACATAACGTGCCTTTGCGAGAAGCGAAAAGTCCGGCGGAACTGCACCGTTGTTGGCTGCGGCAGCTGCTTCCGGGTTCGGGAACGGTGACGGGAAATGATCCGTCGCAACCGCCGTGCGGGTGAACATCTCACCGTCGCCATCCGGTCCGTCCTCGACTTCGTAGTTGGCTGCGAGAGCCTTGACCTGGTCTTCGGTGTAGCCCAGGTCCTCGAGAGTGCGGAATGCCACCAGGTCCATCGAGTGGCAGGCCGAGCACAATTCGACATAGACCTTCAGGCCGCGCTGCAGCTGGGCCTTGTCGTAGGTGCCGAACACGCCGGAGAACGACCAGTCAAGCTCACGCGGCTTGTTGATCGGATAGTGCGGGGTCGCACCTTCTTCCTCAGCCGCCGATACCGGGCCCGCGCCGATGGCGAGCGCCATGGCGAACGGAACGATGCTTGCGAGAAGCTTTTTCATGTCTTCAGTTCCTTTCCGTCGCGCGCCGCTCAGCCGCGGGTTTCCGGTGAAGCCGCCGCGGATGCGGATGCTCCGCCACCGCCGCCCTTCTTGGCGAGCACGGCTTCGGTGATCGAGTTTGGCAGACGCTTCGGCGTTTCAACGAGCCCCAGCACCGGCAGGATCACGATGAAGAACGCGAAGTAGTACAGCGTCGAAATCTGAGCCAGCGTGGTGTAGACGCCTTCCGCCGGCTTGGCGCCAAGCCAGCCCAGGAAGATCGCGTTGGCAACGAAGATCCAGAAGAACAGCTTGTACCAGGGACGGTAGACCGCCGAGCGCACCTTCGAGGTGTCGAGCCAGGGCAGCACGAACAGCACCGCAATCGAGCCGAACATCGCCAGAACGCCGCCGAGCTTGGAGTCGATCGGGCCGATGTTGAAGGTGATGGCACGCAGGATCGCGTAGAACGGCAGGAAGTACCATTCAGGCACGATGTGCGAAGGCGTCTTCAGCGGATCGGCCATGATGTAGTTGTCGGCGTGACCGAGATAGTTCGGCATGAAGAAGATGAAGTAGGCGAACACGATGAGGAAGATGCTCATCGCCAGCGCGTCCTTCACCGTCGCGTAGGGGGTGAATGGCACGGTATCGGTCTTGCTCTTCACTTCCACGCCGGTCGGGTTGGTCTGACCGGTCACGTGCAGCGCCCAGACGTGCAGGATCACGACGCCCGCGATCATGAACGGCAGCAGGTAGTGCAGCGAGAAGAAGCGGTTGAGCGTCGGGTTGTCCACCGCGAAACCGCCGAGCAGAAGCTGCTGGATCGGCTCGCCGATGCCCGGGAAGGCAGTGAAGAAGCCGGTGATCACGGTCGCGCCCCAGAACGACATCTGGCCCCAGGGCAGGACGTAGCCCATGAAGGCAGTTGCCATCATCAGAAGCAGGATGACCACACCGAGGATCCAGAGGATCTCGCGCGGCGCCTTGTAGGAGCCGTAATACATGCCGCGGGCAATGTGGAGGTACACCGCGACGAAGAAGAACGAGGCGCCGTTGGCGTGCATGTAGCGCAGCAGCCAGCCGGAGTTCACGTCACGCATGATCTTTTCGACCGACTGGAACGCGATGGCCGTGTCGGCTGCATAATGCATGGCGAGAACGATGCCGGTGAGGATCTGAACCACCAGCATGATCATCAGGATGCCGCCGAAGGTGTAGGCGTAGTTCAGGTTCCGCGGCACCGGGTAGGAGACGAAACTGTCGTGCACCAGCCGCGGCAGCGGCAGGCGCGAATCGACCCATTTTCCAAAACCGGAAGTGGGCTGGTAGGTCGAGTGATCGCTGCTCATGGTGAAAGCCCCCTTAGCCGATTGTAATGACGGTGTCAGACGTAAAGGCGAACGGCGGAACCGGAAGGTTCTCCGGAGCCGGACCCTTGCGAATGCGGCCGGCCGTATCGTAGTGCGAGCCGTGGCACGGGCAGAACCATCCGCCGAACTCGCCGGCCTGACCGAGCGGCACGCAGCCCAGATGGGTGCAGGAGCCGATCATGACGATCCAGTTTTCGAGGCCTTCGCCAGCGGACCGCGCCAGATCCGTTGCTTCGGCAGTGCCATCGACATTGGCGTTGCGCGCGATCGGATCCTTGAGCTCGGCGATCGGCACTTCCTGCGCCTCGGCAACTTCCTCTTCCGTTCGGTTGCGAATGAAGACCGGCTTGCCGCGCCACTTGACCGTCAGCGACATGCCCGGCTCGAGATTGCCGACATCGACGTCAATCGAAGCCAGCGCCAGCGTCGATGCATCCGGACGCATCTGGTCGATGAACGGCCAGGCGAAGCTGCCCGCGCCGACCACACCGGCCATTCCGGTGGCGATGTAAAGGAAATCGCGGCGGGTGGGTTCGCCCGCGCCCTCGCTCTGTGTCATTGGCTCACTCACGGCTCAATATCCTCTCAAGCTGCGTCTGGACCAGCATTCCGTCCCACCGCCCAAGGCAGATCCGCCGGGTTCTGCCGAAAGGGCAAATATCGACGGTGCCGACAATGCGGCGGAATTCTGTCAATCGCGCGGTTTCTATGCGGGATGAAAGGTAAAGTCCAGACCGGACAGGGGGAGAAGGGCACAATGTCGCGGGAAAAACGTGTCGCTATTCGGCGGCATCCTCGACACCGATAAAACCGCCGGACTGCCGCGCCCACAATTCCGCGTACAAACCACCCTTTGCGATCAGTTCCGCGTGGGTGCCGGCCTCCAGAATCCGGCCCTGATCCATCACGATCAGCCGGTCCATTCTGGCAATGGTCGACAACCGGTGCGCGATCGCGATCACGGTCTTGCCTTTCATCAGTTCCTCGAGGTTTTCCTGGATTGCCGCCTCGACCTCCGAATCAAGCGCCGACGTGGCTTCGTCGAGCACCAGGATCGGTGCATCCTTGAGCATCACCCGGGCGATCGCAATGCGTTGCCGCTGCCCGCCCGAGAGCTTAACGCCGCGATCGCCGACATGGGCCGCAAAGCCCTTGCGGCCGCGCTGGTCCGAAAGACCTTCGATGAAGTCGAGCGCTTCGGCGCGTCGCGCCGCCTCGCGCACGGCATTGTCATCGGCATCGGGACGCCCGAAGACGATGTTGTCACGGATCGAGCGGTGCAGCAGTGACGTATCCTGCGTGACCATGCCGATGGCCTGACGCAGCGATTCCTGGGTCACCCTGGAGATGTCCTGACCATCGATCTCGATCCGGCCCGATTGCAGATCGTAAAATCGCAGGAGCAGGTTGACGAAGGTCGATTTACCGGCGCCCGAACGCCCGACAAGCCCAATCTTCTCCCCCGGCGCAATCGACAGAGAGAGATCTCGGATCACCGGCAGCGCCTGATCATAGGCAAAGCCCGCATTCTCGAACCGTATCGCAGCACGATCCACCTTCAGCGGACCGGCATCCTGCCTGTCGCTTAGCCCCACCGGACGCGAAACCAGTTCCGCGGAGTTCTGTACCGTGCCGAGGTTTCTCATCAGGCTGTTAAGCTGGGTCATCATCCGTCCCAGCAGCATGTTGAGCCGCAAAACCAGCGACAGTGTAAAGGCAACCGAGCCGACCGAAATCGCGCCGGCAAGCCAGAGGTTGATCGCAAACGCCGCAATGGCCGCGATCATGATGCCCGAAAGGGCCGCAAGCGAGGCCCGGACCCCGGTCAAATGCCGGGTGAAGGGCACGATCGCGGCGATGAACTGTTCGAAACCCTCGCGGATGTAGCGGTCATTGTCCGCCGCGCGCGCATAGAGCTTGACTGTCTGGATGTTGGAATAGCTGTCGGTCAGCCGCCCGGTCAGCATCGCCGAGGCTTCCGCGCTGGCCCGCGCATAGCGGCGGATCCGTGGCACGAAATACCGCGCCAGGAACCCGAAAAGCGTAACCCAGACCAGAACCAGCGCCGAGAGCCGCCAGTCGAGCTGCGCCACCAGCGCCATCGTGGTCAGCGTATAGATGAAGATGAACCAGACGACCTGCAGCAGCGACACCATGAAATCGCCGGTCGCCTGCCCCGCAGTCCAGACCTTGTTGACGATTCGCCCGGCGAAATCGTTCTGGAAGAAGCTCAGGTCCTGACGCGAAACATGGGCATGAGCCTGCCAGCGCACCAGGTTGAAAAAGCCCGGCACCACCGTCTGCTCTTCGACCAGCGCTGCGAGTGTGACGACCAGAAACCGCGCCAGCACCACGACGAACAGCATGAAGGCGAGCGTCGGGCCATGGGCAGCGATCAGACCGTCCCAGCCTGCCGAAGGTTCGGCCGAATCGAGCACATCGACCAGTTGCCCGACGAAATAGAACAGCGCCGCCTCAAGCAGCGCCACAAGACCGCCCAGCGCCAGCATGGCCGCAAAGGCGCCCTTGGCCTGCCGGACATAGTGGGTCAGGAACCCGAACGTGGCAGAGGGCGGGCGGTAGTCCGAACGCCGGACAAACGGATCGATCCAGCGTTCGAACAGCGCTACGACGGGGCGAAAAATCATGGACGCAACAATAGGGCCCAAAGGCCGTTTGGCAACGACATTAGCGCCTACTCCGCCGCCGTCGCATCGTCTGCGGGCGCATCGATGAACCCGCCGGACTGCCGCGACCACAGGTCGGCATAAATGCCGCCGGAGGCGATCAACTCGTCATGCACCCCGGTTTCGACAATTTCGCCGGCATCGAGCACCACAAGGCGGTCCATCTGCGCAATCGTCGAAAGGCGGTGCGCAATGGCGATCACGGTCTTGTTTTCCATCAGCGCAAACAGGTTTTCCTGGATCGCGGCCTCCACTTCGGAGTCGAGTGCCGAGGTCGCCTCGTCGAGCACCAGGATCGGTGCGTCCTTGAGGAACACCCGCGCGATCGCGATTCGCTGGCGCTGGCCGCCTGAAAGCTTCACCCCGCGCTCGCCGACATGGGCATCGAAGCCGGTGCGCCCGGCGAGATCCTCGAGCCCGTCGATGAAGTCGAGCGCATTGGCCTTGCGCGCCGCCTCGATGATCTCCTCTTCGGTGGCGTCCGGACGGCCATAGGCGATGTTGTCCCGCACCGAGCGGTGCAGAAGCGAGGTATCCTGGCTGACCATGCCGATCTGGGCACGCAGGCTGTCCTGGCTGACCTTGGCAATATCCTGACCGTCAATGAGAACGCGCCCGGATTCCAGATTGTAGAACCTGAGCAGAAGGTTGACGAGCGTGGTCTTGCCTGCGCCGGAACGGCCGACCAGGCCGACCTTTTCGCCAGGCTCGATGGCGAGCGAAAGATCCTCGATCACACCGCTCTGCTTGCCGTAATGGAAGCGGACATTTTCGAACCGGATCGCGCCCCTGGGCGTGGCAATCTCCTTGGCGTCGGGCCGGTCGACCACATCATGCGGCTTGATCATCATGCCCATGCCGTCCTGCACCACGCCGATGTTTTCGAAGAAGCCGGAAACCTCCCACATGATCCATTGCGACATGCCGTTGATCCGGAGCGAGAGCCCAATCACGACGGCGATGGAGCCGACCGAGACGATTCCGGTCATCCAGAACCCGATCGACATTGCGGCAACGACGAACACCAGGACCGAGTTGTTGAAATAGATCAGCGTCTGGAACAGCGTCACGAGACGCATCTGCCGGTGCACGGTCTCCAGGAACATGTCCATGCTTTCGCGCGCATAGGCTTCTTCGCGCCCGGCATGGGAGAAAAGCTTGACGGTGGAGATGTTGGTGTAGCTGTCGACCACCCGCCCCGTCATCGCCGAGCGGGCGTCCGCCTGGTCGGCCGAAATCCGTTTGAGCCGCGGAACGAAGTAGCTGATCAGCCCGACATAGACCGCGATCCAGACCAGGAGCGGTAGCACCAGCCGCCAGTCGGCGCTCGCCACCATGCCGATCATGGCGATGAAATAGACCGCGACATAGACGAAGACGTCGAGAAGCTTCATCACCGCTTCGCGGATCGACAGCGAGGTCTGCATCACCTTCGTTGCGACCCGGCCGGCAAACTCGTCCGAAAAAAAGCTCAGGCTCTGGCGCAGCAGGTAGCGGTGCATCTGCCAGCGCGCGATCATCGGATAGTTGCCCAGCAGCGTCTGGTGGATCAGCAGCGAATCGATCAGCACGATGGCCGGAAGCCCGATAAGCACCAGACTGCCCATCCAGATGAGCTTTCCGGCTTCGCGTTCGAGGAACCCTTCCGGGTCGGAATTGGCGAGCCAGTCCACGATCGAGCCGAGAAAGCCGAACAGCAGCACCTCGCCAACCGAAATCAACGCGGTCAGGATCGCCATGGTGATCAGCCACGGGGCGGCATCGCGGGAGTAGTGCCAGCAAAAGGCAATCAGACCCTCCGGCGGCGCGGTCGGCCGGGTCTTGGGATAGGGATTCAATCGGCGTTCAAACCATCCGAACATGGATGACTCCTGAAATGTTCAGTCTGCCGGACAGCCGGGCTATCGGGGCAAACCCATTTGAATTACGAGGGCCGCAAGACCTTGCCTGCCGCCGGGAGCGGAGGGCCGAACGCATTCAACGATGAAACAGATGTCGCGTGTAACCCTGTGGATCAGAGGCCCGGAAAGGCCAATGGAAAGCTGAGATCAATCATGCGCACTGCAGCCTCCGTGGGTTCGCGTTGAGAATGATCCCCTTTACGCCAGAATGACGCAACCAGCCAGAGCTTTGGACGCAGATTCCGGTTTGGCGAGGCGTTTGAGGCTTGAACCAGTGGTAAAAACACCACAGACAGTGTGCATGCACAAACCGCTGATCGCCCTTTATCAACCCGACATCCCCGGCAACACCGGCGCCATACTCAGGCTCGGCGCCTGCATGGGACTCGGCATCCATATCATCGGGCCTGCCGGCTTCGATCTCTCCGACCGGGCGCTCAAGCGGGCCGGTATGGACTACATCGAAATGGCTGCCCTGACCCGTCATGACGGCTGGGAAGAGTTCGAGGAGTGGCGCATCTCGCAGGGCCTCCGTCTGGTGCTGATGACGACCAGGTCCGACATCTCCTACACCGACGAAACGGCCCAGACCTTCAATGTCCGGGACGTGGTACTGTTCGGCCGGGAAACAGTCGGGGTCCCGGACAGGGTCCACGCGGCAGCAGATCTCCGCCTCACCATCCCGATGGCAGAAGGCCGGCGCAGCCTGAACCTCGCCATGAGCGTTGCAATGGTCGCCGGCGAGATCAACCGGCGATTCGGGCTGTAGGCCTGCAATTCCGGGATCGCATCAGTCATAGCTCGCGACCTCGTATTCGATCCCGTCATCGTCGTTGTAGTAAAACCGCCGGCCCGGCTCGTAGTCGGCGTGGCTGTGGGTCTTGAAACCATGCGCCTTAACCTTCTCCTCGATGGCGTCGAGATCGTCCACGACGAAGCCGACATGGTTGAGATTGCCGATCGCAGACCGGTCGGCGAGATCCCGGGTTCGCGTCTCGGCGGGTGAATAGAGCGCCAGGTAGGCGTCTTCATTGCCCACGTGAACGGCATAGCCGCCCGCCAGCGCAGGCCCCTCCCAGCGGATGGCCCAGCCATATATGTCGCAGATGATGCGGGCAGTCCTCAGCGGATCGGCGACCGTGAAATTGACATGCTCGAGGTTTGATCCAACCATTTTCCGGTTCCTCCTTTTGAATTTTTGCTATCCGATCAGGTCATGCTACTTTCTCAAGTGAACTTGAGATCAAGAGGTTTTTTCGCCATGCCCGTTTCATCCTCCGGGAAGCTGCTCACCATCGGGGAAGTGGCGCGGCGCACGGGCCTCGCGGTCTCCGCCGTCCGCTATTACGATGATGAAGGCCTCGTCGCGGCCCGGCGCACTTCTGGCGGACGGAGGATGTTCATGAAATCCGACATCCGCCGACTCTCATTCATCCTGATTGCGCAGCAACTGGGCTTCTCGCTTGAACAGATCCGGCTCCAGCTCAAGCAGCTGCCATTGGAGCGGACGCCCGGCAAACGGGACTGGGAAAAGATCAGCCGCGGCTTCCGGCACGATCTCGATCAGCGCATCTCCATGCTCGAACGGCTGCGGGACCGCCTCGACGGCTGCATCGGCTGCGGCTGCCTGTCGCTGGAAAGCTGCGCGCTTTACAACAAGGATGACCGGGTGAGCGCCGCAGGCCCGGGGCCGCGGCGCGTCATCGAGGACAGGTCCGGCATTACGCCCGAGTGAACGGACGGGCTGACATCAGTCGGCGGTCGGGAGCCGGCGCATGGTGAATTCGATCGTGTCGTCCTTGCCAGGCAGCGCCCGCCAGCTTTCGACTTCTGTCCAGTAAGCCGCCTTCGGCCAGGTGGAGAACCACTCCCTGGCCTTGGCCCGTGCCTCGTCGCGGTTCAACCGGTAGGTCTCGCGCACGAACCCGCTCGACTGGCCTTCGGCCTTGCGGTCCCGGGCCCTGGCGATCTCGCGGCGCAGCCCTTCAAGCGGCGGTGGTTGTTTGAAACGGCTCACGGCAACTTCCTTCCACACCCGAATTTAGCGCATTTCCCCCCGCCCGGCGAGTCTTTCAACTTCACATGGATACGATCGCTGACCGCTGGCGTTGCCGGGTCCGAACGTGCCGCCGAACCATCGGTTATCGCCTCCGCCACACGAAAAACACGAGGTTACATCAGCTTGCCGGTGCTGTTATGACAATGAACCGGATTGAACGAGGACTGCATATGGAACGCCCCAGCCTGCCCGTCGGCCTGCCCGACGACATCGAAGAGAAAAAGACAAAGGCCAGAGAATGGTTCGAACACCTGCGTGACCAGATCTGTGCGAATTTCGAGACCCTGGAAGACGAGGCCGAACATCCCCAGTCGGAGGGACCCGCAGGCCGGTTCGAACGCACACCCTGGCAGCGCGACGAGGGCGCAGGCGGCGGCGGCACGATGTCGATCATGAAAGGCAGGCTGTTCGAAAAGGTCGGCGTTCACACCTCGACCGTGCATGGCGAGTTCTCGCCCGAATTCCGCAAACAGATCCCGGGAGCGGAAGAGGATCCGAAGTTCTGGGCCTCCGGCATTTCCCTGATCGCCCACCCGGTCAACCCCCATGTGCCGACCGTTCACATGAACACCCGCATGGTGGTGACATCGAGCCAGTGGTTCGGCGGAGGCGCGGATCTGACGCCGGTGCTCGACAACCGCCGCACCCAGACCGACCCCGACACGCTGCTGTTTCATCGCGCGATGGAAATCGCCTGCGACCGCCATGCGGTGGCCGACTATCCCCGCTACAAGGAATGGTGCGACGAGTATTTCTATCTGCCGCACCGCGACGAACCCCGCGGCATCGGAGGAATCTTCTACGACTGGCTTCACACGCCGGATGAGGAGGGGGGCTGGCAGGCCGACTTCGCCTTCACGCAGGATGTCGGCCGCGCGTTCAACGTCGTCTATCCGAAGATCGTCAGGTCGAATTTTCTCAAGACATGGACCGAGGAGGAACGGACCGAGCAGCTGATCCGCCGCGGCCGCTACGTCGAGTTCAACCTGCTTTATGATCGCGGCACCATTTTTGGTCTCAAGACCGGCGGCAATGTCGCTTCGATCCTGTCTTCGCTGCCGCCTGTGGTCATGTATCCCTGAGCAAGACCGGCAGAAGGCAAACAACGCCTGCGGCCGCATCAAATGCGGGTCTGCGGTTCAACGTGTGTTCAGTCCGGCCGCCAGGAGCGCGTCATCGACAAGCTGGTTGGCGGTCGTCATGCGGACCGTGGCAGCCTTGCGCCATGCATCCGGCACCCGGTCGGGGTGGTTGAGACGGGCAAAGGCACGGCGCTTTGCCCGGATCTCGACCATGCTGTCCGAGCGCTTGAGGTTCAGATCCGCGCGGATCTCTTCGACCGTTAGCCTTCGGAAGATCAAGGGTTCAGGTTCAGGTTCAGGTTCAGGCTCAGGCTCAGGCTCGGGTCGCGGTGCCGCCTGGGCTTCCGCCGCCGGGCCTTCCGGCGCCAGCGCTTCCTGGTCATGCAGGAAGGCGAAATAGGTTTCGTTGAAATATTCCTGCGCATCCTCTTCAGGATTGCGCCTTGCCGCTCCGAAAGCGGGGTTGCCCGGCGCCGGCCCCGTGAACAGGCCTCCCAGGCTTCGAAGACTCATGCGCGGCGGTTCAACCGGTCCGGAGCCTGAAGGCATCTCCCGGCCGACCCGTTCGAGAACCGTATCGAAGAGGCTTGCGCCCATGATCATCGTTGCGTCCCGCACTTGCCGGAAACCGGATCAGCCCTGCCTCGTGCGCGGGCATTCGGTTTCCTCGCTCATGGTAGGTCGGCAATGGTTAACAAGTTCGTTCGACAACCCGGAACGCTGCTTCACGGCTCAAAACACCCGGGTCTTCCGCTGGTGGGCACTGGGGGGTGGTCTGTGTTATGCTTCGCAATCGTTGGCCGGAGTGCCGACAGGACTGGACCTCCGGCTTTCGGTTTCAAGCAAGAGGAGAAAGCCATGAAGACATTCCATTGCGGATCCCTCGTGCCGGGCTGCCAGTGGCACACCCGGGCGGACAGCGAAGCTGAAATCGTTTCACGCGCTGTCGATCATCTGCGCGAAACCCACGGCGAGACCGTCATCAGGCCTTCGATCGTCGAACAGATCAAGCAGCGGATCATGGACGAACAGCCTGTCGCCTGAGACGTAACGCTGCAGATCAACGGTCTGGCCGGACGAAACGGAGAAGTGGGCAAGCCCCACCAGTCCGGCCCGGCCGCACACGGGAATTGACTTTACTCCGCGCCCGCCTCCAGAAGCGCACCCTTCGAAAGCATGAAATTGCTTTCGATCCAGCGCTCCTCGAGCGCCTGCAATCGCGCGCCCATCGCGGGACCGGGCTCCATCCCCAGCGCAATAAGGTCGCCACCCGACACCGGAAACTCAGGCTTCGACCATGCCTTGGCATGCGCGAGATGGCGGTTGTGGCCTGCCGCTTCCGTCATTGCCGCCGGATCGGCCTCCGCGCGGCCGCGGGCCGAGACCAGCGCAAGCCGGATCCGGTCGCACATCGGCAGGACGCCGTGGCGGTACATCAGCCGGTCAAGAACGGTCGTCGCCGCGGTCGGCTGGAGCAACGGAGCCTCGGCCCATTGCCTGAGCCGCTCCGCCTCCGCGCGCGACATCTTCAGTCTTTCGGCGAGCGACCGCACCCGCTCGGGGTCGGGAGGGATGACCGCCATCAACCGCAACATTGCGTCGGGTTCCCAGCCGAGCGCGTTTTCTGTCGCGATCAGGCCCGCGATGGAATCGATGCCCCATTTCTCGGTTTCCGGCAGCACGGCGGTCAGCACACCGGTCTGCCGCATCCACAACAGCGCCCGGCCCGGATCCGATGCCGAGAACAAGAGCCGGATTTCCTTCCAGATCCGCTCTGCGGACAGCGTCGCGAGTTTCTCTCGCGCCCTGGTGCAGGCCTTCAGCGCCGCAGCGTCGGGGCGACCGGAACCATAGTGGGCATAGAAGCGGAAATACCGAAGTACCCGGAGGTAATCTTCCGCAACCCTTTCATCCGCTTCGCCGATGAACCGGATGGTGCCGGTTTCCAGATCCTCGAGCCCGCCGACCAGATCGACAACCCTGCCTTCCTGATCGGCATAGAGCGCGTTGACGGTAAAGTCGCGGCGTTCGGCGTCCACCTGCCAGTCGGTGCCGAAGGCGACAACGGCGTGCCTGCCATCGGTTTCCGCGTCATGGCGCAAGGTGGTGATCTCAAAACCCTGGCCGTCGACGAAAAGCGTCACCGTGCCGTGGTCGATCCCGGTGGGAACGGCGCGAATGTCTGCGGCCTCGGCCCGTTCCACGACCTGCTCCGGCGGCCATGTCGTTGCCAGGTCGACATCGGTCACGGCGATCCCCATCAGGGCGTTGCGCACCGCGCCGCCCACCACGCGAACCTCGCCTTCGTCGCGGTTAAGGAGTTCGAATATGCGCTTGAGAGCTGGTGCCTTGAACCAGTCCTCGTCCGCAACGCTTGTCGGAGCGCTCATGCATAGAGCCTTTCATACATTGTTCTGATGATGCCCGCCGTCACGCCCCAGATCCGATGCTCGCCGAACGGCATGACAAAAAAATGCCGCTCGACATTCTCCCAGACCCGGCTTTCCTGCCGGTGATTGTCCGGGTTCATCAGAAACGACAACGGCGTTTCGAATACCGCGTCGACCTCGTCGGGATTGGCGACCAGACGGTAGCCGGGCCTGACCACGGCCAATACAGGTGTGATCCGGAACCCGGTCGTGGTCAGGTAGACAGGCAGCCGGCCTACGGGCTCGACCAAACCCCGGTCCAGCCCGATTTCCTCTTCGGCCTCGCGCATCGCGGCGATTTCCGGGCTGCCGTCCTCCGGGTCAATCGATCCGCCCGGAAACGCCACCTGTCCCGAATGCTGCCGCATCTTTGCGGTGCGCCGGGTCAGGATGACCCGCGCCTCCGGCCCGTCGTCGGTCACCGGCACCAGCACCGCCGCTTCGCGCAATCTCACCCTCTCCAGCCCGGAAACCAGGTCCGGATTGAGCACGTGGTCGCCATGGGCCAGATGGGCGGGAGCGGGCCCTGACGTGCTCAACGGGTCGTGCTCCAGGGCTCTTGCCTTGAAGTCGCGGGCGTCGAATGTTCCTTGCAACGGCGCCGTGCGCGTCGTGTTCCCGGTCAAGTCCCGGCCTCGAGTTCAGCCATCCTCATGACGGGAAAAACCTCTCCGCCCGAGCGGATCGCGAACATCTCTTCGCCGTCGATCTCGACAGCGCCCCCGAGCGCCAGCAGATCGTAGGTCACGGCCCGGTTGACAAGCGCCTCGAGCCGCCCGCGGATCAGGATGTAGGGCTTGAGCTGGTCTGTCTCGCCCACCCTCTTAAACCGTAGCGGATGATTTTTTCCGGCGGTCACCACGTCGCCGACATTCGTTCGAAATGTGAGAACCTGACCGCTCTCATCGTCGCCGGCGGTCATCTCGACAGCCAGAAACGGCGCGTCGGCAACACGAATTCCGATCTTTTCCACAGGCGTGACGAGATAGGTGTTTCCGTCCGCGTCGCGGCGGAGAACCGTGGAAAAAAGTCGCACCAGGGCCGGCCGGCCGATCGGGGTCCCCATGTAGAACCAGGTGCCATCTGCCCTGATTTCCATGTCGATATCGCCGCAATACTCGGGATTCCAGCGCTCTACAGGGGGCAAACCATCCTTACCGGCATTGCGGTCGGCCTGCGCCCGGGAAATCAGAGCGGCCAGGTCCGCAGCGCTGCCGGGAGCATCCGTTTTCGCGTTGGTCCTTGTTTTTGCCATTGTCCTGTCCAGCTATGAAGTCAGGTAACCAGATAGTCAACACGGCGCCCCTTGTCAGCCTCCCAGCCTGCAATAAGCTATCTGTCAAGGCCGACAACGACAAAGCGGAGATTCCCATGGGACGCATTGACACCAGCTCAGAGCCCTTTGACGAAAAGGCCGTAATCGCCGCAGCCGAACAGGCGCTCGCAGATATTTCAGACGTCAGGAAAGCTGTCTCTGAGGTGATCTTCGGCCAGGAAAGCGTGGTCGAGCAAACCCTTCTCGCCGTGCTTTCCGGCGGCCACGCGCTGCTGGTCGGTGTGCCGGGGCTGGCGAAGACCAAGCTGGTAACCACGCTCGGCGCGGTACTCGGACTGACATCCAACCGCATTCAGTTCACCCCCGACCTGATGCCCTCGGACATTCTCGGCTCCGAGGTGATGGATCAGGACGAAAGCAACAGGCGCTCCTTCCGGTTTCTGCCCGGACCAGTGTTCACCCAGCTGCTGATGGCCGACGAGATAAACCGTGCCTCGCCCCGCACCCAGTCAGCTCTGCTGCAGGCGATGCAGGAATATCACGTCACCGTCGCGGGCGCGGCCCATGACCTGCCGCGGCCATTCCACGTTCTCGCCACGCAGAACCCGCTCGAGCAGGAGGGAACCTATCCGCTTCCGGAAGCCCAGCTCGACCGCTTCCTGCTTCAGGTCAACGTCCCCTACCCCGAAATGGCCGCCGAACGGCAGATCCTGCTCGACACCACCGGAGCTGCCGAGGCGGCGCCGCGTGCGGCGATCACCATGGAGCGCCTCACCGACATTCAGGCCCTCATCCGCAAGATGCCGGTGCCCGAAACCGTCGTCGACGCCATTCTGGAACTGGTGCGATCCGCCCGCCCCGGCCACGGCAACGCCCGGGTTGATGAAACCGTATCCTGGGGACCCGGCCCCCGCGCCGGCCAGGCCATGATGCTGTGCTGCCGTGCCCGCGCTCTCTATGATGGCAGGCTGGCGCCCTCGGTCGATGACGTGCGCGCACTCGCCGAACCGATCCTTCAGCATCGCATGGCGCTCACCTTCGCCGCGCGCGCCGAGGGCATCGGCATTCGCGACGTCATCGCCGACCTCGTTGCCCCGAAGGCCGGGTAAACGATGGCGCCTGTTGGCCAGATCACCCAACCGACCGCGCGGCTTGATGCGCTCGCCCGGGCAAGACAGCGCGCAGCACTCTTGCCCGATTGCCTGGCTGAGGCCCGCCGTGTTGCAAATACCGTGATCGCCGGCTGGCACGGCCGCCGCAAGCGCGGCATCGGTGAAACATTCTGGCAGTTCCGGCCCTATGTCGAAGGTGAATCCCTCTCCCGCATCGACTGGCGCCGTTCTGCACGCGACGACAACAGCCTTTATGTCCGCGACCGGGAATGGGAGGCCGCGCACACGATCTGGCTTTGGGCCGACCGTTCGCCGTCGATGCTTTACAAATCCGACACCGCACTGGTCGGAAAGGAAAGCCGCGCGCTGGTGATCATGCTTGCGCTCGCCGAAATCCTGTCACGATCCGGCGAGCGCATCGGCTGTCCGGGCATCATGGAGCCGGTCGCTTCGCGCAATGCGGCGGAAAGACTCGCGCTGGCCCTCGCCCATCAGCCCGGCAAGACCGGCATGCCGGATCTGGGCCGGATCGGGCGGATGAGCGATGTCGTTCTGATCAGCGATTTTCTCGATGAAGCCGAAGTTCTGGAAACCGTGATCGGGCCCGCCGCTCGGCGCGGCATTCGAGGCCATGTCATCGAGGTATCCGATCCCGCCGAAGAAAGCTTCCCGTTCTCCGGACGCACGGAATTCAGGGATCCCGAATCCGGCCAGAAGCTGGTGGCAGGCCGGGCTGAGACCATTGCCTCGGATTATCGCCAGGCCTGGCTCGCCCGCCGCGAGGTGCTCTCTCAGAATGTGCGGCGGCTGGGCTGGAGCTTCCTGTCGCACAGCACCGACCGCCTCGCTTCCGAAGCGCTTGCGGCAGCGCACGGACGTTTGTCAGGCATTCCCGCGGCAAGCCGGGCGGGTTCCGCATGATCGCGGGCCTTCCCATCGCTTTCGGGGCACCGGCAATCCTGTTCGGACTGCTGGCCCTGCCGGTAATCTGGTGGCTTTTGCGGCTGACGCCACCGCGGCCGGCCGCGGAGCCTTTCGCGCCGCTCGCCGTCCTTGCCCGGGTGCTCAAGCCGGAGGAAACCCCCTCCCGCAGCCCCTGGTGGCTGACGGCGCTGAGGCTTCTCATTGCCGCGCTGGTGATTCTGGCGCTTGCCGAGCCTGTCCTCAATCCGCCCGAAAGGACGCTCAACGAATCCGGCCCGCTGGCGCTCGTCATCGACAATTCCTGGGCCAGCGCCCCGGATTGGGAAGAACGCGTCGCCGCCGCCGAGGCACTGATAGACGAGGCCGAATCCCGCGATCTTCCGGTTTCGATCGTCTTCACTGCGGAACGACGCCACGACGCCACGCCCAACACCGTGGAACGGGCCCGGGACCAGTTGCGCGCGGCACGACCGCAACCGCTTCATCCCGAGAGGGATTCCGCGGTCACGGCGCTTGTTGCGGCTTTCGGCGAAACCGCACCTGGTACGCTCGCAATCCTCTCGGACGGGGTCGAGACTTCGGACACCGGTTCGGCCCTTGCGCGGATCGCGGATCTCGATGCAGCTGCAATCCGCATCATTGGCGCCGAGAACCTGTCTGCGCTTGTGCTGACCGGCGCCGACAACGGCGCGGATGCGCTCAGCGTCACGTCAAGCCGGCTTGAGAGCGGGACAGGCGAGAACTTCCGGCTTGTTGCGCGCGACAGCAAGGGCCGGGAGATTGCCGAGGGGCGACTGGAGTTCGACGCCGGTGAAACCGCCGCGACCGGCACCATCAGCGCGCCGTTCGAAATTCGCAACGACATCGCACGGATAGACGTGGCCGGCCGCCAGAGTGCCGCCATCCAGCTGCTCGACGACAGTTTTCGACGGCGCCGCGTGGCGCTGATCTCGGGCGAGGCAGCCGACATCGCACAACCACTTCTCTCGCCGCTCTACTACATCAATCGGGCGCTCTCGCCCTATGCCGACCTGATCGAGGCCGATACCGCGGACATGTCCGCCGCCGTGCCGGAACTTCTCCGGCTCTCCCCGGCAGTCATCGTCATGGCCGACATCGGCACTCTTCCCGACGAGGTCACGGAACCGCTGGTCGAATGGATCGAGCGCGGAGGCACGCTGATCCGCTTCGCCGGCCCCCGACTGGCCGCGGCCCCCGCCGACGATCCGCTGGCCCCGGTGCTGTTGCGCAAGGGCGAGAGGGAACTGGGCGGGGCGCTGTCATGGGTCGAGCCCCAGCCCCTGGCGGATTATCCGCCCAACAGCCCCTTTGCCGGCTTGCCGACGCCGCGCGATGTGACGGTGAGCCGTCAGGTGCTGGCCGAACCATCGGCCGATCTCGCGGAACGCACCTGGGCCAGTCTCGCAGACGGTACGCCCCTCGTAACGGCGGCGAACCGGGGCGGCGGACGCATCGTGATGTTTCATGTCACCGCGGAAGCCAGTTGGTCGACCCTGCCGATTTCCGGTCATTTCGTGGACATGCTCCGGCGCGTGGTGCAGCTGTCCCGAGCCTCGGCCGGTGGCGGTGAAGCCGGATCGGGGATCCTCGCGCCCTGGCGGCTTCTCGACGCGGACGGCGCGCTCGTCCCCGCCAGCGGCGACGCCAAGCCGCTCGATCTGAGCGGCGGCGCGACACCGCGCGCAGGCCACGACAATCCGCCCGGCCTCTACGGCACCGAGGACGGTTTCGTCGCGCTCAACCTGTTCGAGGAAGGCGATGCATTGACCCCGATCAGCATTCCGGAGTTCGAAGCACCGGTGACCCGGGCGCCGTTGACCCGCGAAAGCGCCGTGGACTTCAGGCCATGGCTGTTCGGCGCGGCACTCGCAGCTCTCATTGCCGATACCCTGATCGTGCTTGTCCTCAATGGCGGCTTCAGGGGCCGCATCACCGGCGGGCGCGCACGCTCCGGCGTGGCTGCCGCCTCGCTGGTGCTGGCCGCCGCGCTCTCTGCCGCAACCGTTCTTGCGCCGGGTTCCGCCCGGGCACAGGATTCCCAGCCCGGTGACGCCGAATTGCTGGAAAGCCTCGAGGAGACCCGGCTCGCCTATGTGATCACCGGCGACGACGCCACCGACGAGACCAGCAGACGCGGCCTCGACAGCCTGTCGGAATTTCTCGCCAGCCGCACCGCGCTCGAACCGGGCGCGTCCGTCGGCGTGGATATCGAAACCGACCAGCTTTCGCTTTATCCGCTGATCTATTGGCCGATGAGCGAAGATGCCCGAGACCCGTCCCAGGCCGGGATCAGCCGCATCGATGCCTACATGAAGAGCGGCGGCACGGTGCTGTTCGACACCCGCGACCGCATCGCGGAGCTGGGCGGCGGCTCCAGTGCGCTGACGCTCAGGATGCAGAGGATCCTCTCGGGCCTCGACATTCCTCCGCTTGAGCCGGTACCGGCCGACCACGTGCTCACGAAATCCTTTTTCCTCCTCGACACCTTTGCCGGACGCTATGCCGACGGTCCGTTGTGGGTGGAGGCAATTCCCGAGACCGACGACCCCGCAACAAGGCCGGCGCGCGCCGGGGACGGTGTCTCCTCGATCCTGATCACCGGAAACGACATGGCCGCTGCCTGGGCGCTGGACGAACGCGGATATCCGCTTTTCTCCACCGTGCCGCCCGATCCGTGGCAGCGGGAATACGCCTTCCGCGCCGGGGTCAACATCGTGATGTACATGCTCACCGGCAACTACAAGGCCGACCAGGTGCACATCCCGGCACTGCTTGAGAGATTGGGGCAATGACATGAACCTTGCCTTCAGCCCGCTCCTTCCCCTGCCGCTGATCATTGCGCTCGCGGCCGCGGCTGCACTGCTGGTCGGCTGGGCCGTTTTCCGGCGTATGCGCGGTGCATTGCTCAGGGCGTTGGCGCTCGCCGCACTGGTGCTGGCGCTGGCAAATCCGGTCGCCAATTTCGAAGAGCGCGAGCCCGTCAGCAGCATCGTCGCCATCGTGGTCGATCGCAGTCCCAGCCAGATGAGCATGGACCGCACCGCGCGCACCGACGCAGCGTTGGCCGCGTTCACCGAGAGACTGGCGCGCTATCCCGGCTTTGAAGCCCGCATCATCGAGTCCGTGGGCGATCCGGATGCCGAAACCCCTTCCACCCGGCTGTTTGAAGCGCTCGCCTCAGGAATTCGCGATGTGCCCAGTTCACGCCTCGCCGGCGCCGTGATGATCACCGACGGGCAGGTTCACGACGTGCCGGAAACACTCGGGGCGCTCGGCCTTGACGCGCCGCTTCACGGGCTCATCGTGGGCGACGAGAATGAAATCGATCGCAGGGTCGACATCGTCCGCAGCCCGCGTTTCGGCATCGTCGGCGAAGATCAGGAAATCGTCTACAGGGTCAGCGATGATGGCGCCGGGACGGCATCGGGACCGGTCGCGGTCTCCGTCCGCGTGAACGGTGAGGAGGTGTCGGTTGAAACCGTCACCACCGGAGAGGAAAACTCGTTCTATCTCAATCTGCCCCGCGGCGGCGAAAACATTATCGAACTCGCCGTCGATGTGATCGACGGCGAAGTGACG
This sequence comes from Hoeflea sp., assembly GCA_965230055.1. Taxonomy (GTDB): domain Bacteria; phylum Pseudomonadota; class Alphaproteobacteria; order Rhizobiales; family Rhizobiaceae; genus Hoeflea. Next base: position 735,588 of record OZ245939.1, read on the forward strand.
CCCGCAAACAATCGCGCCGTCGTTCTGATGGAAGGCATCAGGGAGAACCTTAGGGTTCTGCTTGTCTCCGGCGAACCGCATTCCGGCGAGAGGGCATGGCGCAACCTGCTGAAATCGGACGCGACGGTCGATCTGGTGCATTTCACCATTCTCCGCCCCCCGGAAAAGCAGGACGGAACGCCGATTTCCGAACTCTCACTGATCGCTTTTCCGACACGCGAACTGTTTGTCGAAAAGATCGACGAGTTCGATCTGATCATTTTTGACCGCTACCAGAACCGCGGTGTGCTGCCGGTCCTCTATTACGATTACATCGCCCGCTATGTCGAAGAAGGCGGCGCGCTGCTGGTTGCCGCAGGTCCTGAACTTGCCGGAATCGAATCGATCGCCGACACGCCTCTGGCGCCGGCCCTGCCCGCGATGCCGACAGGCGATGTCAGCATGGCCGGCTTCTATCCCCGGCTTTCCGAGGACGGGCGGCGTCACCCGGTGACGCGCGACCTGCCCGGAAGCGCCGCCGAACCGCCCGGCTGGGGCCGCTGGTTCCGGACCGTGAGCGTGCGCGACACGACCGGCGACGCCGTGATGCAGGGTGCAGACGGCCAGCCGTTGCTTGTGCTCAACCGCTTTGCCGAGGGACGGGTGGCTATGCTTCTGTCCGATCATGGCTGGCTGTGGGCGCGCGGCTTCGAAGGCGGCGGGCCCCATGTTGCCCTTTACCGGCGGATCGCCCACTGGCTGATGAAGGAGCCTTCGCTTGAGGAAGAGGCGGTCCGCGCCACCGCAGTCGGGCGGACGCTCAGGATCGAGCGCCAGACGATGGACGAGACCGCTGGCCCCGCCACGGTGCGGCTGCCCTCGGGTGAAATGCGCGACGTCGAGCTTCGCGAGGCCGATGACGGTCTCTTCGTGGCGGAACTGACCGTGGACGAACCGGGGCTCGTGGAGGTTACCTCCGGAGAGCTCGATGTCCTCGCCCATGTCGGTGCGGTTGATGCTCCGGAGTTCAGCGCCACCGTTTCCACACCGGAAATTCTTTCAGGCATCGCAGAGGAAAGCGGCGGGATCGTCGCAAGGGTCAATGCAGACGCCGGCGACCTGCCGCAGATCCTGCCGGTCCGGTCCGCTGCAACAAGCACCGGCGAGCGCATGGGGCTGCGCGCCAGCAATGAAAGCGTGCTCAAGGGCGTGCGCGCCATACCGCTGTTCGGCGGGTTCCTTGGTCTCGCACTGCTTATCCTTGCCTTGGGCGGAACCTGGTTCCGGGAAGGCCGATAAAAAAATCCGGACATGATCATGCCCGGATTTCTCATCTTGCTGTGGCTGATGGAAGCTTGAACGCGTTAGCGCTCAGCTTGCTTCCGAGAGAATGTCGCCCACGGCGCCGTCGGTGAAGTAGCTCATCTGGTCTTCCGCCCAGGCCTTGATGCCGTAGCGGCGAACGGTTTCCCGCATCATCGACATCCGCTTGCGGCGCTCTTCCTCGGGCATTGACAGCGCTTGTTCGATCGCCATGTCCATGGAGCGGTGCGAGAACGGATTGGTGATCACGGCAGAAGACAGCTCTACCGCCGCACCTGCGAATTCCGAGAGCACCAGGACGCCGTCGCCATCGACACGGGCCGCGGCGTATTCCTTGCAAACCAGGTTCATGCCGTCGGCCAGCGGCGTGATCCAGCAGACATCGGCCAGCTGGTAATAGGCAATCAGGTCCCGGAAGGGCACGGCGGTCGAAATCAGCGCGACTGGCTGCCATTCGAACGACCCGAAGGTTCCGTTGATTCGTCCGACGACCTGTTCGATCTCGCTCTGGATTTCATTGTAGGCCGCCATGTTCCGGTTTGCGCCAACCGAAACATGCATCAGCCGCACCTTGCCGTGCAGATCCGGGTTGTTCTGCAGGAGCCGTTCATAGCTTTCCAGCTGCTGGACGCCGCCCTTGGTGTAGTCGGTGCGTCCGACCGACAGGATCAGCCTGCAGTCCCCGAGTTCCGACCGGATCGCGCTCGCGTTGTCCCGCGTCTGTTCCGACCCGGCGAGATCCTGGATGAAGTCCCAGTCGATTCCCACAGGGGCGCTGGATATCCGGATCTTGCGTCCCTTGTACATGACGGCCTCGGGAACGCGCCGGTCGGACAGCGCCGTGCCTTCCCAGATGAAATCGGGATTGACGTCCTTGCGCGTAACGGGGCCGACTTCGAGAAGGCTTTGCGAAACATGCACGAAGTTGACCGCGTAGCGCGGAATGTGAAATCCGACCACGTCGCAGGCCAGAAGGCTCTCGACGATTTCCCGGCGCCACGGCAGCACGTTGAACATGTCCGCGGAGGGAAACGGCGTGTGGTGGAAGAAGGAAATTTTCACGTCCGGGCGCAGTTTGCGCAGATAGCCGGGCACGAGCCAGAGATTGTAGTCATGCACCCACACGACGGCGCCGGGCGCCGCCTCGGCTGCAGCGGCTTCTGCGAAGGACCAGTTGACCTCGCGGAAAGTCGGCCAGTCGACCGGGTCGTAGTTGTAGCGTTCTTTGAACGAATGGAGGATCGGCCAGAATGCCTCCTTCGAAGTAATATGGTAGAAGCTCGACACCTGATCTGATGTCAGCGGCAGACGGGTGACGGAGTACTTTCCGTAGCTGTCCTCGATCTCGATGACCCGCTCGAAGTCCGGATTGGCGGCATCTTCTGCCAGCTTCCACGCAATCCAGGCCCCCTTGTCCACACGTCCGAAAAACCCCTTGAGGGTCGGCACGATGCCGTTGGGACTCTTGTTTTCCTTGAAAACGATCTTTCCGTTTTCTTCAACCTCTTCATAGGGTTGACGGTGGTAAACGATGACGAGATCGCTGGCCATTTAATCAGTATCCTTCCGGTAGGTCGTGCATGCGGAACGCGCGGATTGCTTCCATGATGCCCGCAGCGCCGTGCCCGCGCGCCATATGGACATGGTCGAGAGGGCCAACGCGTTCGACGAGAGAAGGTTCCGAATTTCCTACGGCAACCGCGGGAAGCCCGCATTCGAGCATCGAAAGATCGTTGAGCGTGTCGCCCGCGCACAGCACGCCCTCGGGTCGGATCGACAGATACTCGACGAGCCGGCGCAACGACGGGCCCTTGCTGACCCCGCCGGGAAGCACGTCGAAATAACGGTTGTCCGAGATCAGCCACTCAAAGCCCATCTCCTGCACGATGTCGCAGGCGGAGGCATCGAAACTTTCGGAATCGAGATCGTAGCTGACGCGGTGACGGAACTCGGTCGGCTGAAGGGTGAGGCCCGGATGTCCGTCTAGACGCGCCTTGACGCGGTCGCCGGCATTGTCCCAGCGCTGCGAGATTTCCTCTTCGAGATGGGCAATCGGTGCAACGCCGGTCTCGGGCGAAACCGTCGCGATGGTCGTTCCGACGTCACCCACGGCGTATTCCGGCCACGGCACACCGCGCTCACGGCACAGCTCGCCAATGAATTTCGGGTCACGCCCCGTCACGAATATCAGGCCGACCGTATCGCGATTGTCCTCGATCCATCCGTAGAGGCGCGCGCGATCCTCGTCGCTCCCGCCCAGGAATGTTCCGTCGAGATCGGTGGCCAGCACGAATTTGCGCTCGCTCAAAACCGCAGGCGAAGCCTCGGTCAGGGTCATCAGGAAGCCTCCGCGTCCATTGTAACGGGGTGGTCTATGGAAATCGAAAGCCCCCGCCGTTCGCCTTCGATCGGGCGCGACCAGTACTGCGCGAATGTTTCCCGAACCCCGGCGCCCTGATGCAGGATCCGGTAGACACATTCACAGATCGGCATGGTGAGTTTCATTCGTCGCGCAAGGTCCATCACCGAGACCGAGTTAACCTCTCCCTCGACCACGACCGGCTTGCCGCCGAAGCACTTGTCGCGCGGTATGCCCTCGCCGAGCTGAACGCCCAGCGACATGTTGCGCGAGGTCTGGGACGAACAGGTCAGCGTCAAGTCTCCCGCGCCGGCAAGCCCGGTCACTGTTTCGCGACGGCCACCGAACACATCGGCGAGCGTTTTCATCTCGTCCATTCCGCGCACGATCAGCGCCGCCCGGGTGTTTTCCGCAAAGCCTGCGCCTGTCATCATCCCGCAGGCAATCGCAATCACGTTCTTGACCGCGCCGCTGACTTCCACGCCCACGAGGTCGTCCGAAATATAGGGCCGGAAAAATTCCGACCCCAGGGAAATCGCAAGCCGCGAAGCCGGGCTGGATTCCGGCGCGAGCCGGTCGGCGTAGGAAAACTTGAAGGCGACCGTGGCCGCCGTCAGGTGACCCAGCGCGGTCTCGGTCGCAAATGTCGGACCCGAAAGCGCGCCGATCTGGTGGTCGGTCAGGATCTCGGCGGCAACCTCGCTGAGCAGATACCCGGATCCTGCCTCGATGCCCTTGGCACACAGCGCAACCGGGACATTCTCTCCCAGATGCGGCCGCATCTGGATGCAAATGTCCCGCAGGGTTCGCGACGGCGTCACCAAAAGCACCGCCTCGGCGCCGTCGAGGGCCTCCGCCATGTCGGTCGTTGCCTTGATGCCGTCAGGCAGTTCGATGCCTGGCAGATATTTCGGGTTTTCGTTGCGGGTGTTGATGGCGTCTATCGTCGCCTGATCCCGGCCCCAAATCGCGGTTTCGCGGCCGGCGCGGCGCGCAACCGAGGCCAGCGCGGTTCCCCAGGAACCCGCGCCTATAACGCAGATTTTTGCGTAAGGAAGTGGAGAGGAAGACAGATCGCCGACTTTTGAGTCCAAATATGTCATGGGCATGTATGTAGGGCGACTGACGCCGCAGTGCAACTCTTCTTCTGCTGCAATGCAGCATAAACGGCCCGCATCCGCCTTTTCAGCAGCACGGACCGCCGAAGGCGGGTTGTGGAGACCGGCACCGTTGGCGCTCCTATCCGCAATCTCGGTGGCGAATCATCCCTTCCAGTTGCAAAGGGTCGACACCCTCCTGGCAGGCAGCCAGCATGCGGTTCGGGTCGAAAGGTCCGGGCATCTTGAGTGCGCCCGGGCGCGTCCGGGCGAAACCGAGCGGCATGTAGTAGGGCGCGTCACCGATCAGAAGAACCACCTTGCTCGAGGTCCTGCTTGCCGCGGCGAGGGCAATCCGCACCAGTTCCCGGCCTATGCCGAGATTCTTGTGCGAGGGCCGGACTGCCAGCGGGCCGAGCAGATAGGCCTCGGTCTGTCCGGCAAGCACCGGCGTCATCCGCACCGATGCGATGACCTCTCCGCGATCGCTTCCCACAAATGACAGAGCACGGTCATGCGGCCCCTGTTCGCGCACCCTCTCCGCGGCGCGCACAAAACGTCCGGGTCCGAAGGCTTCGGCATTGATAAGATCGATGGCCGCGTCATGAGACGCGTCTTCGGTGAGAAAGACAATATCCTGGCAGGGCATGGACAATTTCCGGAAAGAGCGACTGGACATGGAAAAGCGCGCACGAAACGTGCGGTAGAAGTCTTTTCAGCGTCGTCGCAAGGCCGTTGCAGGCATCCGGATTTTCCTTTTTCAGTTCGCCTTTAGCAAAGCCCGCGATGACGGTCCAATACAAAACGCACCGTTCACCGTGATTTTCTTCGCTTTCGTGCGTTCAAGGCCTATGTCTGCAACAAAAGAGGAGTTTGACATGGGTATGCTGGTTGAAGGCGTCTGGAAGGACGTCTGGTACGACACGGACTCGAATGGCGGTCATTTCAAGCGGTCGGAATCCGCTTTCCGCAACTGGGTGACAGCCGATGGCTCGGCCGGACCGTCGGGAGAAGGCGGCTTCAAGGCCGAGGCAGGCCGCTACCATCTTTACGTTTCGCTTGCCTGCCCCTGGGCGCACCGCACGCTTATCTTCCGCAAGCTCAAGGGGCTCGAAGACGCGATCACGCTCTCCATCGTAGATTATCACATGGGCGAAAACGGCTGGGAATTCCGCGAGCGCAACGGCGGGACCCGCGACCACATCCACGATGCCGATTACCTTTGGCAGGTCTACGTCGCGGCCAAGCCGGACTATTCAGGCCGCGTGACCGTCCCGGTTCTCTGGGACAAGAAGACCGGCACGGTCGTCTCCAACGAATCCGCCGAGATCATCCGCATGTTCAACTCGGCATTCGACGCCATCGCCAAACCTTCGCCGGACTTCTATCCCGAGGCCCTGCGCGACGGCATCGACGAGATCAATGCGCCCGTCTACGACAAGGTCAACAACGGGGTCTACAAGTCTGGCTTCGCCACCACCCAGGAGGCCTATGAAGAGCATGTCACCGAACTGTTCGAGACGCTGGACATGCTGGAAGATCGTCTGAGCGGGAACCGCTACCTTATGGGCGACACGCTGACCGAGGCCGACTGGCGTCTGTTCACCACGCTGGTCCGGTTCGATCCCGTCTATGTCGGGCACTTCAAGTGCAACATCCGGCGCGTAGCCGATTATCCGGCGCTTTCGGGTTACCTGCGAGAACTGTACCAGATGCCCGGTATCGCGGACACCGTGGACATGGTGCACATCAAGCAGCACTATTACGGCAGCCACAAGAACATCAACCCGACCGGTATCGTCCCCGTCGGGCCGGTCCTTGACCTCATGGCCCCGCATGGCCGTGATCGTCTGGCCAAGGCAGCCTGACGCCCGGTACGCCAGTCCGTCGCCGGCACAATTCCCGGCGATGGTTCAAAACAGACAAAGGTGCCCTCGCCTCTTGCCGGGGCGCCTTTTCTGTCTGGGCGATCGGCCGCATCAGGTCCTGATCTTGTAACCGGTCTTGAAGGTCCAGCCGATGATGCCGAGACAGATCACCATGAAGACGCCAACCATCGCCAGGCTCACGCCCACATTGATGTCAGACATGCCGTAAAAGGCCCAGCGGAAACCGGAGATCAGATAGAGCACCGGGTTGAAAAGCGTGACGGTCTGCCAGAACGGCGGCAGCATAGAGATCGAGTAGAAGCTTCCGCCCAGGAACACCAGCGGCGTGATCACCAGCAGCGGGACCATCTGCAACTGCTCGAAGTTTTTCGACCAGATGCCGATGATGAAGCCGAAGAGGCTGAACGAGATGCAGGTCAGCGCAAGAAACGCCAGCATCGCAAATGGGTGCAGGATCTCGAAATCGACGAAGAACTCGGCCGTGGCCAGAATGATCAGCCCGATCAGTGCCGACTTGGTGGCCGCCGCGCCGACGTAACCGAGAACGATTTCGAAATAGGACACCGGCGCGGTGTGCAATTCGTAGATCGACCCCAGGAACTTCGGAAAGTAGATGCCGAACGAGGCGTTGGAGATGCTTTGTGTCAGAACCGACAGCATGATCAGGCCCGGCACGATGAAGGCGCCGTAGCTCACGCCGCCGATCTCGTCGATCCGCGAACCGATCGCGGCCCCGAAAACGATGAAATAGAGCGAGGTCGAAAGCACCGGCGACACCAGGCTTTGCGACAATGTACGGAAGAACCGTGCCATCTCGAACGAATAGATGGATTTGACCGCCTGGAAATTCATGACTTGTCCTCCACCAGTCCGACGAAAATGTCTTCGAGCGAGCTCTCCCGTGTCTCCACGTCCCTGAGCACGATTCCTGCCTTGCTCATGTCGGCAAAAAGCGAGGAAATGCCGGTTCGCTCGCCATTGGCCTCGTAGGAATAGATCAGCGTCTGCTCCTCTGCGCTGTATTCGAGATCGTATTTCGCAAGCGCCTCGGGGATGGCATCGATCGGCTCCATCAGCTCGATCCGCATCTGCCGCCCGCCCATGCGCCGCATCAGGGCGTTTTTCTCCTCGACGAGCAACAGCTCTCCGCCGCGGATGACACCGATGCGGTCGGCAATCGCCTCGGCTTCGTCGATGTAATGGGTGGTCAGGATGATGGTGACGCCATCCTCCTTGAGCTGGCGGACGACCTCCCACATCTCCTTGCGCAATTCCACGTCGACGCCGGCCGTCGGCTCGTCGAGGAACAGAACGCGTGGCTCGTGGCAAAGCGCCTTGGCGATCAGAACCCGGCGCTTCATGCCGCCGGAAAGCTCCATCGTCTTGGCGTCCTTCTTGTCCCAGAGCGACAGCTTTTCGAGAATGCTCTTGAGAAGTTCCGGATCGTGCCGCTTGCCGAACAGGCCGCGCGTGAACCTGAGCGCATGGTAAACCTTCTGGAACGGCTCGAGCGAGATCTCCTGCGGCACCAGCCCGATCAGCGACCGCGCTTTCCGGTACTCATCGACCACGTCGAACCCGCCGACCTTGACAGAGCCTGAACTGGCATTGACCAGCCCGCAGACGATCGAGATCAGCGTTGTCTTTCCGGCCCCGTTGGGACCCAGAAGCGCCAGGATTTCGCCCTCCTTGATTTCGAGATCGACATTTTTCAGCGCCTGAAAGCCGCCGGCATACTGCTTGGAGAGATTCTGGACCGAAACAATTGAAGACATGAGCTGCTTTTCAAAACGGGGATCGGCCGGACGCCGAAAGGAGAATGTGGTGACAGTCCGGGACAGGTAAGCCCGAACGCGGCTCATTCAAGAGCGCCGTCCCTCTGTCTAGACATTTCCCGCGACGACATTCTGGTCTGGACCCGCATCTCGACCTGGCTCCGGGGAAGCGTGCGGCTTTATTCAAGCGCTGTCCGCTATCAGTGAAAAGCGCCTACCAATGTTCGCTCACCTCGCATTCTCCCGCAAGTTCGGCCAGCCGGCGCCTGGTCGCCGCCGTCACGCCATCGGGAAGCGCATCGAGCGGAAAGAAGCCCGCCTCCAGGATCTCTGAATCCGGGCGCTTCGGCGCGGTTTGGCGGACCGAACACCGGTAGAAGGCGACATGATCCCGCCGGCTGGTGCGGTTGTTGAAATAAATTGCAAACAGGGCCGGAGCCTCGGCGAGTTCCAGGTTCCCCTCCTCGCTCAGCTCCTTGACGAGCGCCTGCCGCATCGTCTCGCCCCGTTCCACTCCGCCGCCGGGCATGTGCCAGCCGGGCACGTAGGAGTGCCGGACGAGAAACACCCTCCCCTCGTCGTCAAAGGCTGCTGCGCGAACCCCGAGCGTCATGTTCCGGGTCATGAGGAACCAGACATGGATTAGCCGCGTGACCAGCCGTGCGCGCCAGTTGCGAAGCTCGGGCGGAGCCTGAGTCTCGTCCGCGGCGGCTTGCGGACCGCCCGGCCTGTCGTTATGGCTCACATGATGTTTCGTCTCGCGCATATTTCCGACATTCATCTTGGGCCGATGCCCCGGGTGAGCCCGGCCGAGCTGTTTTCCAAACGGATCACCGGTTATGTCAACTGGCAGCGCAACCGCCGCCAGCACCTGTTCGGCAACACGCTCGAGCAGGTTCTCGCCGGCGTCCGTGACGCCCGCCCCGACCATGTGGCCATTACCGGAGATCTGGTCAATCTGGCAACCCGCGCCGAAATCGAGGCGGCGCGGCTGTGGCTCGAGACCCATTTCGATCCGGCCAACACGACGCTGGTTCCGGGCAATCACGACGCCTATGTGCCCGGCGCGCTGGAACGCTCTGCCGCTGCCTGGCAGCCCTGGATGCTTTCCGATCCCGGCTCGCGCGGGACCGCGATGTTCCCCGCTTACCGCAGGCGCGGACCGGTTGCCCTGATCGGCCTTTCAACCGCCAATGCCACCTTGCCCTTCATGGCCACCGGCACCTTCGGAAAGACCCAGGCAAAGGCTGCGGGCAAGCTGCTCGACCAGGCAGCTCAGGACGGGCTGTTTCGCGTGGTAATGATTCACCATCCTCCCGTGCGGAACGCCGCGCAATGGCACAAGCGCATGAAAGGCATCGGCCGCTTCGCAAAGATGCTCAAGCGCCACGGGGCCGAGCTTGTCCTGCACGGCCACACCCATCTCGACACCATCAGCTACCTGCCCGGCAAGGATGGCCGCGTGCCGGTTCTCGGCATCGCCTCGGCCAGCCAGGGCCACGGCTCGCACAAGCCGGCGGCCGGTTTCAATCTCTTTGAAATCGATGGGAAACCGGGCAAGTGGAGCCTGGTTCACAAGCGCATGCGCCTTGCCGAGGACGGCACGGGGCTGGGCGAGATCGAGGTCGGATTGGTCGAGACGGTCGCCGTCAACTCATGAGCGCCGAGAGCCGGTCCCAGAACGCGCCCACAAGGGCGGCGGCTCCGGCAACGCATCCCAGGATGAACCAGGACACGCCGAGCACAAATCCGCCGCTGCTGCTTTCGCGGGCCGACGCGACCGGTTCCGGCTGAGCCTTCCGGGACGAAACCGCAGCGTCCGGCTTGGCCGGCCGGTCGGCCGCAGCAGGCTTGTCTGCGGGCCGCGGCGTCTCCGGGTCGTTTGCCGCAACGCCGTCCGAAGAGCCGGACCGGGTGTCATCCGCCTGCGTAGTGTCGGAGGGGCCGTCTGCCGCGTCGCCCCGTTCGCGCATGGTTTCGAAATCCCCGGCAAGAATGCGCTCGCGCTCGATCACCCTTTCGGCAATGTAGCGGGCAACCGCATCGGCCGTCGCAGCCATGTCGGCAGTATCCGAAATGACCTTGCGCCCGAGCCGCGTGTCGCGCACGAACCGGTAGACACGCCGGTCATGACCCATGTGAACATGTGCGACGGCATCCACCCACAGCCGCGGCTGCAGCCCGGTCGACAATCCGAAATCGAAGCGATCGTCGGTAGGGTCGATATCGGCGATCACCGGTTCGAGTTCCTGGGCAAGCAATTCCAGGCGCGCCCGGTCGGCATCACGCATGTCGACGACGACATCGGTGCGATCGGCCGCGGAAATCTTGACGTCGCGGACGATGTCGGACAGCCGCCGCTCGGGGGTCTTCGATTCTATGTGATCGGTCATGGCGCTGGGTTCTGCTGGTTGGAGCCGGGCTCGATTGGTTAACAATCCCTTAGCACAGACCATGGTTGATGGCGACAATGAGGCGATGCCGCATTTCCCACATGGTAAAGAGCCATTGGCGCCCGATTGGGCCCGAAAATCCTGTCAGGACCGTCCGCCTCTGGGTTCGGCAACCGCCTGCACCAGCATGTGCGCCACCATCTCTGGCGCCTCTTCGGGCAGCATGTGACCGGCTTCGGGCAACACGCTGAACGCAAACGTGGCGGGCAGGGCCGCGGGCGACGGGCATGGCAGCACCTTGTCCGCCAGGCCCCAGATCACGAAAACAGGCATTTCGAGCGCGGCAAGCGCATCCGCCGGCAACACCCCCTGCCCTTTCTCCGGGCCTTCCGGGAACATCGCCTCATAGGTCTCTGCCAAGGCTTCGAGCGCGCCGGGACGCGCACGCTGCGCAATGAATTCGTCGACGACCGACTGGGAGGCGGTGAAACCCGGCGCAGACATCTCGGCCATGCAGGTGCGGATCTCCGGCTCGTCCCGAGCCCTGGCATAGCGCGCGAGCAGATCGGCATTGATCTCCGGCGCCATGCCGCCCGGTGCGACCAGGCTCAGCGACCTGACACGATCTCCTGCCCTTATCGCGACCAGCGCCGCGACCGCGCCGCCCATCGAGTGGCCTGCAATGTAAAAGTCCTCGATCCCGATCTCGTCGAGACCCGCCAGGATCGCCTTCGCCATACGCCCGGCACCGCCGCGCCCGTCCGCGTGAAGCGAGCCGCCATGACCGGGAAGATCGATCCGGATGACCCTCAAATCGGAAGGAAGGGACTCGAGCACCCGGTCCCAGGCCGACAGCGACCCGCCGAAGCCGTGCAGCAGCACCAGCGGGGTTCCCGAAGCCGCCCCCGAGGCGATCATTTCCAGTCCGCTCATCCCGTGCTCTCCCCGGTTTCTTGCACATCGAAACGCCGCACCGGTTCCGGGCAGACCGCCGCGCCTTCGGGGCCCGGCGGCTCTGTTCGCCCTTCTCAGTCGTCCGATGCCATGAGCGCCCGGTTTGCGGCCGACACCACCGCCGCCAGCGAAGCCGCGACGATATTGGTGTTGATGCCCACCCCGAAGCGCTTGCCGGTCGGCGTTTCCATTTCCATGTAGCAGATCGCCGCGGCGTTGGAACCGTGCTGCATCGAGTGCTCGGAATAGTTCGCCACCGTCATCTCGATCCCCAGATAGGTCGAAAGCGCATTGACGAAGCCGTCGATCGGGCCCGTGCCCCGGCCCTCGATGCGCCTGGTCTCGCCCTTGTCGGTGATCTCCGCCGAGACGATGCGTACGCCCTTGGCGTTCGGGTCGGTGTGGGTGTGGTGATCGACAAAGCCAAGCCGCGCGTCGGGCTGGTCGACATAGATCTCCATGAAGCTTTCATGGATGCGCGCCGAGGGAAGCTCGCGCCCCTCCTCGTCGGTGATCCGCTGGATCTCCTCGCGGAATTCCACCTGCAGCGCCCGCGGCAGGTTGAGGCCGTAATCCTCCTGCAGGATATAGGCGATGCCGCCCTTGCCCGACTGCGAGTTGATGCGGATGATCGCCTCGTAGGTGCGGCCGACATCCTGCGGGTCGATCGGCAGGTACGGTACCTCCCAGTTCAGCTTGTTGGCCTGGCGGATCGCTTTCATGCCCTTGTTGATCGCATCCTGGTGCGAGCCGGAGAATGCGGTGTAGACCAGTTCGCCCACATAAGGGTGCCGCTCGCCGATCGCCATTTGGTTGGAATACTCGTAGACCGCCTTCATCCGCTCGATGTCCGAGCAGTCGAGCTTCGGATCCACCCCTTGCGTGAACATGTTGAGCGCCAGCGTGACCAGATCCACATTGCCGGTGCGCTCGCCATTGCCGAACAGCGTTCCCTCCACCCGGTCGGCGCCCGCCATCAGCCCCAGCTCCGCCGCCGCCACGCCGGTGCCGCGGTCATTGTGCGGATGCAGCGAGATCAACACGCTGTCGCGCTTGTCGATGTTGCGGCACATCCATTCGATCTGGTCTGCATGGATGTTTGGCGTCGACATTTCGACCGTCGACGGCAGGTTGAGGATCAGCTTGTTGTCGGGCGTCGGCTGCATCACCTCGACCACGGCGTTGCAGATCTCCAGCGCCACCTCGAGCTCGGTGCCGGTGAAGCTTTCCGGCGAATATTCGAACCGGTAGCCGCCGCCGGCCTTCTCGGCCATGTCGCGCACCATCTTCGCCGCATCCACGGCGATCTGCTTGATGCCGGCCACATCCTTGCCGAACACCACCCGGCGCTGCAGCTCGGACGTCGAATTGTAAAAATGCACGATCGGCTTGTGCGAGCCCTTGAGCGCCTCGAAGGTCCGCGTAATCAGCTCGGGCCGGCACTGCACCAGCACCTGCAGCGACACATCCTGGGGCACATTGCCTTCCTCGATGCACCAGCGGGCAAAATCGAAATCCGTCTGCGAGGCCGACGGAAACCCGATCTCGATTTCCTTGAACCCCATGTCGAGGAGCAACTGGAACATCCGCGCCTTGCGGTCGTGACCCATCGGGTCGACCAGTGCCTGGTTGCCGTCGCGCAGGTCGACCGAACACCAGATCGGCGCCTCCGTGATCTGTCTGGATGGCCAGGTCCGGTCGGGAAGGTTCACCTGCGGGTAGGCGTGGTACTTCTCGGCCGCCGTCGGCATGCCCTTCTGTCCGGATGAAGAATGTGCAGTCATCGGTATCTCTCGTTTCCTGGCCCTGGCCCCGGGAGCTGCCTGCCCTCCATGGTCCCGCGTGTTTTCGCACGTCAAAACCACTTCGGGACTTGGATCCGCTGCATGGCTGATCCCCAAATCGAACCCGATTTCGGAAAATCCATGCGGCAGCGGCGTCAACCGGCCTCAGGCCGTCATGTTGCATTGTGGAAAAAATGTAAAGTCGAGAGAGGAGCTGTGTCGCGCGTCAGCGGCGGTTTCGACCGCCGGACGCTCCTCAACGGGCCCGGCGATCGCCGCTAAGTGCGAGAAGAAGCAGGCCGCCAAGCCGCGCATGCAAAACCGTCGCCGCCGCAAAGCGGGCAAAGGCGGACGGAGACTTGGGCGCGTTGGTGTTCATGACGAGGGTGATAGCGCGGGATTTGGGGGATGGCAAGGAATTTTGAAAAACCGAATCAATCACTGCGCCTCTCTCCCTCTCGAGAGCCGGAGAGAGAAGCTGGATCGTGATTGATACGGGTGGGGCAATTGCCGAAGGTAAACCGGATCTTAAGTCAAGTTCGCGGCGGCGGCCTATCCCGACCTACCTTACCTGCCCGACACCTGACCTCTACGGTGCGGCAAGGTGAAAGCTCATGATCGCGTCGCGGATCCGTTTTTCGCCTTCGCGGTCGCCCAGGAAGTGGTAACCGACCACCGTATAGCCGCGTTTGCCATTGACGACAAAGCCGGCAACACTTCGAACCGTCGCACCGTTCATCGCGCCCTGGTATTCGCGCAGGATCACCGGCGTATCTGCAAGTCCGACGCCCGGGTGGTCGACTTCAGGCACCGCGAGGCGTTCGCTCATGAAGAAGACCTCTTTGGCCAACACCTCCTCCCAGGCGTCGGCGTACTCCTTCACGGTGGATACCGCATCCATGTCAACCACCCAGACGATCACGCCTTCGACCCGGTCAGGGTGCTGCATATCCACCGAATAGGGTTCCTTCGGATCAATCGTATCAGACCATATCGCCGGAATGGCGATCCAGAAGGCGCGATCGTCATTGTGCCGCCAGATCAACGTCTCTTCGGGGTCAGCACCCATGACGCCGCCTGTCTCCGCATTGTCTCCATTGCTGCCGGTATTGCTGACAGGCGGCGCTGGAGGATCAGCCGCATCAATCTTGAGCGTGGCCGAGCAGTTCTGAAACACCCGCATATGCGCATCAAAGATATCGTCCGGCGCCGAAAACGACATCAGAAGGAAAACGTTCGGCGCAGCAACAGCCATCTGGATGTGCCGGAAAAAACGCCGCTTTCCGTCAGCATCGACGGCCCTGTACTGTGCGATCAGGTAGGGGGCCTGTTGTCCGGCAATGGGTGCAGCGCCTTCATTGAGGATTTCACCACCGGGCGCGTTGAGAAACTCCGCTTTGAGCGCATCAAGCTGCGCTCGTGCCGTTTTCTCGGCCGTGATGCCGCGATCAATTACCTGAATGATGATGGTCGCATTGGGAATGTTGGCGCTGGTGAAAACCCGGTCGGTATTCTTCGCCTGTGCGAACGACCAGTCCGAAGGGAACTCGCAGGAAAAACCCGAGACATCCTGATAGCTTCGGAAGCTCACCTCCTCCGAACGGGCAGCTTGCAGCCCGGTTACGAAAAAGAGTGCCGCAACAAGTAACGAAATGAAGTTCCCAATCGTAGGAATGTGCATCGGTCAAGCGCCTCACATTGCAACATTCGAATATTATGAGGTGTGAGCTCAGGTTGGCATTGATCAAAGTCAACACTTTCATGCCAAGCGACAGAGCTCGCATCGCGCGCTACACGCTTGTGCAAAACCGCTAACACGGAAAATACCAGAAACGGCTCACCGGAGCAGATGGCTGAAATTCGCTGCCGCTGCCCGGGCACGCAGTCTCGCCACACCAGTCATGGCCATGCGCAAATGCCGCGCAGACATGAAAAACCCCGCCGGATTGCGCCGGCGGGGTTTTTTAAGTCAGTCGACTCAGTCAGCTCAGATTTCGCTCTGGCTGGTGATGATCTTGCCCACCAGTCCGTAATCCCTGGCTTCCTCGGCCGAGAGCCAGTAATCGCGGTCGGTGTCGGCGGCGATCTTTTCAACCGTCTGGCCGGTGGCCTTGGAGAAGATCTTGTTGAGCCGCTCGTTCATCTTGATGATCTCGCGCGCCTGGATCTCGATGTCGGAGACCATGCCGCGCGTGCCGCCCGAGGGTTGGTGCAGCAGGAAGCGGGTGTTGGGCAGGCACAGGCGCTGCTCCTTGGGCACCGAAACATAGATCAGCGCGCCGGCGGAGGCGACCCAGCCGGTGCCAATGATCCAGACCTTCGGCTTGATGAAGCCGATCATGTCATGGATCGAATCGCCCGATTCCACGTGACCGCCCGGCGAATTGACGAAGATGCGGATGTCGTCGTCGCTGGCAGCGGCAAGAGCGGCAAGCTGCGCGCACACCTTGTGCGCCAGTTCCTGGGTGATGCCGCCATAGATGAAGATCGAGCGCGATTTGAAAAGGTTGGCTTCCGCCTCCTTGCCCAGCGGCAGTTCGGTTGTCTTGTCGTCTTCGTCGCTCATCAGCCAGTCTCCGTGTGTGTGTCCTGTTCGCAGATAGTACGAACCGGCGTGCGAAACAATGGCGCGGTCCGAAGGAAGCGCCAAACAGAACTCCGGCGCGGACGGAAATCGCCTGCGCCGGAGCGAAAGTGAAGTGCTGTGGTTAGCAGAGTGTTACCGGAAGACCGGTTCAGCGCTCTGTTCAGCCCTTTGTTCAGCCTTGGGCGGCGCTACGCTGCCCGCCCTGCACCGGAGCCTGTCCGCCCTGGCCATTGCGGCGGCGACGGCGGCGGCGCGGTTTTGCAGCCGGCTGTTCGCCATTGCGAGCCGCTGCGGCTGCCGGGGCATGCCGGTTCGCTCCGGGCTTGCCGCCCTTCTGCTCATCCGCTGGCTTTCCAGCCGAGCGGTTGCGCCCCTGACCATTGGCGGGCTTGTTGCGGCCTTGGCCTCCGGACTTGGCGCCTTGGGACTTCGCACCCTGTGGCTTTGAACCCTGCGGACGCGGTCCGCGGCGCTGCCGTTCGCGCTGGTTGAGCGGCGCGAAATCGCCGTCCGGATCGGCCAGCGCATCGACATAGGTCCCTTCCGGCGCGTTCTCCACCGGGATCGAGACCTTCAGCATCTTCTCGATGTCGCGAAGAAGCGAGCGCTCGTCCGGAGCGCAGAAGGTCACGGCGGTTCCGTCGGCACCTGCCCGCGCCGTGCGCCCGATACGGTGGACATAGACCTCCGGCACGTTCGGCAGTTCGTAATTGACCACCAGGCTCACCCCCGGCACGTCGATGCCGCGGGCTGCAATGTCGGTGGCGATCAGCACCGGCACGGTGCCGTTGCGGAAGCCGGCGAGCGCGCGCTCGCGCTGGCCCTGCGACTTGTTGCCGTGAATCGCCGCCGCCGAAATGCCGTCGGCATCCAGCCGCTTGGCCGCCTTGTCGGCGCCGCGCTTGGTGCGGGTGAACACGATCACCCGTTCGCCCTTGCGCTCGCGGATCAGGCTCGCCAGCGCGCCCATCTTGGCGCCCGGCTGCATGTGCATCACAGACTGCTCGATGCGGTCTGCGGTCTTCTTGGCCGGAATGACCGAGACTTCCACCGGATCGGTGAGATGGCGTTCGGAAAGCTGGCGGATTTCCTTGGGCATGGTGGCGGAGAACAGAAGCGTTTGCCGCTTGGAAGGCGTCATCGCCAGGATGCGCTTGATCGCGGGCATGAAGCCGATGTCGAGCATCTGGTCCGCCTCGTCGAGCACCACCACCTCGATTTCGTCAAGCGAGACGGCGTTCTGCGCGGCGAGGTCCATCAGCCGGCCGGGGGTTGCGATCAGCACATCCACGCCGGATGAAAGCGTCTTGATCTGCGGGCGGATCGAAACACCGCCAACCACGACGGCGGAGCGCAGGTTCAACTTGCGGCTCAGGTCCTTGACGGTCTTTGCGATCTGCGCGGACAATTCGCGGGTCGGCGACAGGATCAGGGCCCGCGCCTTTTTCGGCTTTGCAGGCTTGCCGGGAGCGAGCCGGTGCAGGATCGGCAGCGAAAACGCCGCGGTCTTGCCGGTTCCGGTCTGCGCCAGGCCGATGACGTCGCGGCCCTCGAGCACGGCCGGGATGGCCTTGGTCTGGATCGGTGTCGGCTTGGTCAGGTGCAACTGGTCAAGCGTGTCGAGAAGGGCCTTGGACAGGCCGAGTTCGGAAAACAACATGATATGTCTTTCAATTGGGGCAGGCATCGGGGCGTGCGACTGAGCGCCGCCAAGCGCAAACCATGCCCGATAACAAAAGTCCCGCCGCTCGCGGATGAACCGCAATCGGAGGTGTTCGGGTTGGGCGCATCGCCGCTGGCCGACGCGAAAATTTCAAGGTGGATCTCAGGGGAAGTCAGAACACGCTCAGCATCATGGCGGCGCGCAGCGGCCGAAGGGCCCCTATCCAGTTGCGCCCCTTAGGCCTGAGAAATGCGGCGGTGTCAAGGCGGAGGATGTCAAGGCGGAGCCGGATCCCGTCCGCGGACATCGTTGACCGCGCAGCCGTTTCAGCCGTCGCGCGATTGAACCGCCGCATTCGCCGCGACGCTGCGGATGGCCTTGCTCGGCGTGAGCGCGATGGCCGAGACAATGATCGCGCAGGCAAGCCATTGTGCCGGCCCCACGGGCTCGGCGAAGGCGATCCAGCCGACCAGGAACATGGTCGGCAGTTCGAAGCTTCCGGCAACGGCGGTCCGCGCGGTGCCGATCTGGGGCGCACAGACGGTAAAGAGCAATTGCGGTATCAGGGCGGACCCGAAAGCGATGCCGATGACAAGCCACCAGCCCGGAACCGTGCCGGGGAAAAGCGCGGTTGCGGGCGTGACGGCAATGAGCGGCGCAAGCCCGAGAACAGACCCCATGCTGGCGCTGGCAAGCCGCGCCAGCGGGTCGAGGACGGTAAGCCGGTGAACCAGCACGGTGATACCGAAGCCGAAGCCGAAAGGCGCTGCGAGCGAGAGCAACAGCGCCGGAACATGTTCGGCCTGAACCGCATCGGGCGACGCCCCGATCGCGGCAGCGGCCAGTATCATCAGCGAGGCGACGATCGACCGGCGGTGAGGCGTATCGCGAAACAGCAACCAGGCAATCAAGAGCGTGAAGACCGGATAGGTCATGTAAAGAATACCCGCCGTCGAGACAGGCACGATTTCGACCGCCTTGACGTAACCGATCCAGCCAAGGCCCATCGCTGCCCCTGCAGCTACACCCCACAGCAAGGCTTTCCAGTGAGCCCGCGCCCGCCACACGAAGGGAACAAGCGTGATCGCCGCAAAGGCGTAGCGGTAAAACGCGATCGAATGGGCGGCCATCCCCTCGGCGGTGAGACTGCGCGCAAAGTAGGGCACGAGACCGAAGCCCACCGACGCGGCGATCACGCCGAGTGTTGCCACTGCAGGCCCGAAAGAATGCCGGTCTTGTTCCGCTGATGTTTGCATCGAGGGTCAGTAGCAGCAGGACGGAGAAGCGACAATCCGATGCGTCGCAAGGGCTGCCGCGAGCACGTCGCAAGTTGTCGAAACCTGTCGCAATTGCCGATTGCGGTTCCCCCGTCGCGCGAATAGCCTGTACGGATTCGGGTTCCATGAAGGCCAAGCCTTCGGGATGAAAAGGGAACACGGTAGGGACGACCCGACAAAGGGGCCTGATCCGTGGCTGCCCTCGCAACTGTGAGCGTGAGCCGCATCCACGATGCCACTGGGACATTCCCGGGAAGGCGGATGCCGGTGACAAAGCGCGAGCCAGGAGACCTGCCCGGATTATGGGTGTCGCATCCGGCGGCCCCCAACTCCAACCTCTTGCACGATGGGTGCAGAAAGGGCTTGAACATGCATATTGAACCTGGCGTCGTCGACGGCGCAAAAATCGTCCTGAGCTACGCAACCGCAGCCGCTGCCGGCGGCCTTGCGCTGAAAATGTCCTGGGACACGATCCGCAACGATGGCGGCGTCGCAGCTCTCGGCCTGCGGTCCGTGTTCACCACGCTTTTGGTGTTCTGCTTCTTCGAGGTGTTTCCGCACCATGCGGTCGGCGTCTCGGAAGTCCACCTCATTTTGGGCTCGACGCTCTATCTGCTGTTCGGCGGAGGCCCCGCGGCAATCGGCCTGGCGCTGGGCCTTCTGATCCAGGGCGTGGCCTTCGCGCCTTTCGATCTGCCGCAATACGGCATGAACGTCACCACGCTTCTGGTTCCGCTCTACGCCATGTCGCTGATCGCCAAGCGCATCATTCCGGCGGGCACCGCCTACAAGGATGTGAGCTACAAACAGGCGCTCGCTCTTTCGACCAGCTATCAGGGCGGCATCGTCATGTGGGTCGGGTTCTGGGCGCTCTACGGGCATGGTTTCGGCGCGGAGAACCTCTCGCAGATCGCGGCCTTCGGCGCGGCCTACATGCTGGTCATCGTCGTGGAGCCGGTCGCCGATCTCGGCGTTCTGGCGCTCGCCAAGACCTTTGGCGGTCTTCGCGGCAGCCCCGCCGTCACCGGCAGACTTTACGCCCACGCCGCATAATCATAAGCGCTTTCAAAGCATCGATGAACGCCGCGTGATTGATTTCACGCGGCGTTTGCCGTCTTGTGACGCGCGACGGCTGAACGAAGCGGGGGCGGCAGAATGAACATCGGGATGATCCGTGCGGCGCAGAAGCGCCTCGAAGGCCACGTCCGGCGCACGCCATTGCTGAATTCACCGTTCCTGGACGAAATCGCGGGCCGGCGCGTCTGGGTCAAGCCCGAATGCCTCCAGCACACGGGAAGCTTCAAGTTTCGCGGCGGCTGGTCGGCGGTCTCGGCGCTCGACCCGGAAGTCCGCAAGCGCGGCGTCATCGCGTTTTCAAGCGGCAACCATGCCCAGGGCGTGGCGCTCGCTGCCGCCCGGCACGGGGTGCCCGCCGTCATTATCATGCCGTCCGATGCGCCGCGCATGAAGATCGAGAACACGCGCGCCCTCGGCGCCGAAGTCGTGCTCTACGATCGCGCCAACGAGGACCGCGACGCGATCGGGGCTCGGATTTCCGCCGAACGCGGGCTGACACTGATCAAACCGTTTGACGAACCAGAGGTGATTGCCGGACAAGGCACCTGCGGGCTCGAGATTGCCGAGCAGGCGCGGTTGGAGGGGATCAGCCGAGCCGATGTGGTGGTCTGTTGCGGCGGCGGCGGCTTCGCTTCGGGCATCGCCCTGGCGCTGGAAGCCGAAGCGCCCGGTCTTCGGGTGCGGCCGGCCGAACCCGAAGGCTTTGACGACATGGCCCGCAGCCTTGTCTCCGGCGCCATCAAGCGCAACGACCAGCTGTCCGGCTCGCTCTGCGATGCCATCATCACGCCCCAACCCGGTGAAATCACCTTTCCGCTCCTGTCCCGCCTTGCGGGCCCGGGGCTGGTGGTTACCGAGGATGAGGCGCTTCACGCCATGGCGCTGGCCTTCGCGCGTTTGAAACTGGTGGCCGAACCCGGCGGGGCGGTGGCGCTCGCAGCAGCGCTGTTTCACGGCGATGAGATCGAGGGAGACGACGTGATCGCCACGATTTCGGGCGGGAATGTCGATGCGGATGTGTTCACGATGGCCTTGTCGCGGCACAGCGCCTGAGAGAACGGTGCGCCCGTATCAGCCGAGTTGAACACCCTCGTCCTTGGCCTTGTGGGCCGGTTCGACATGGATGATCACCTGCGCGCCCTCGACCTCGCGGCGGAGCACGGTTTCGAGCCGGTCACAAATGGCGTGCGACTGCTCCACGGTCATCGAGCCATCAACGACAAGATGGAACTCGACAAACGACACCCTCCCCGCGCGCCGGGTACGGATGTCGTGCGCCTCGATCGCGCCGCTGGCCTCCGCCCTGATGATCTCGTGGATGCGGGCATCGTCGACCGGATCGACGGCCCTGTCCATCAGGCCGTCGACCGATGATGCGATCACCTTCCAGCCCTGCCAGAGCACGTTGATGGCCACGATCAGAGCCAGCAGCGGATCGAGCAACGGTTGATTGAACAGGAGCGCGAGAACCAGGCCCGCGATCACGCCGACGGACGTGACCACATCCGAAAGGATATGGCTCCCGTCCGCAGACAGCGCAGGCGACCGGTAACGCCGCCCGGCGCGAATGAGAACATAGGCCCAGCAGCCATTGATCGCAGCAGCCAGACCGTTGATCGCAAGCCCCGGTCCCGGCGCGTCGATCCTGGCCGGAGCAAGCAGGCCAGCGACAGCCTCCTGGACGATCAGCAGCGCGGCGCCGACAATCAGCACACCCTCCAGAACGGCGGAGAAATACTCGGCCTTGTGATGGCCGTAGGGGTGGCTCGTGTCGGCCGGCTTCTGCGCATAACCAACGGCAATGAAGGCCGCGAGCGCCGCGATCACGTTTACGGTGGATTCGAGCGCATCGGAATAAAGCGCGATCGATCCCGTCAGCAGGAAGGCCACGAACTTGAGACCCATGACGCCGAAGGCAAGCGGGATCGACCAGAGCGCCAGCCGCCGCACCATTCTCGCGCTGTCGGGCATCGCCTGTCAGCCCTGCAGGGATGCGATGTAGGTGATGATGGCGTCCACCTGATCGGGCGTTGCGATGAACTCCGGCATGTCCGGATGGCCGGAGTAGATGCGGTTGTCCGAAAACGCCTCTTCCAAGGCATCGATCGGAAAACTCGCCGACAGCACCCGGAACGGCGGCGCATCGGGATGCGGGCTGGCGTCGGCGCGGCCGACGGCATGGCAGCCGCTGCAATTGGCCTCGACAAGCCTGCGCCCCTCGGCTTCGAAGGCGCTTTCGGCAAGTGCAACTGCCGTTCCCGCAACCGTCAGGCAAAGGATGGCCATCAACCGGAACGGCCCGGTGCCGCGCAGGAAGTCTGCCTTGTCTTCCCCCAAACTCATCTCATCCTCGCTCTGTCCTTCTTGCGCGCCAGATGCGCGACGACGTTCTCGATTATGCGCATTCCGGCATCCCGGCCCAGCGTCATGATCGATTCGGGATGGAATTGCACGGCCACAACCGGCTCGCTCTGGTGTTCGATGGCCATGACAACCCCGTCATCGGTTTCGGCGGTCACGCGGAACTCTTGGGGCAAGGTGGCGTAGTCGGCAAAAATCGAGTGATAGCGCCCCACCGTGACCTCATTGGAAAGCCCCGAGAAGATCACCCCGTTGGAGGATACCCGAATCCTCGACGGTTTGCCATGCACCGGCACCGCGAGCTGGCGCAGGCCGCCGCCATAGAACTCCGCGAGCGCCTGCAATCCGAGGCAGACGCCGAAGACCGGGAGTTCACGGGCACGGATCTTCTTGATCGTCGCAGCGCAATCAAAGTCGCTCGGACTTCCCGGCCCCGGTGAAAGCACCACGAGATCGGGCGCGACGCGGTCGAAAACCTCATCGGGAACCGGTGAGCGGACCGTTGTCACTTTCGCGCCGGTCTGGCGCAGGTAATTGGCCAGCGTGTGAACGAAGGAATCCTCGTGGTCGACCAGCAGGATGGAGACGCCGTCGCCAACCCGCGCGGTCTGCCGGACCGTCGACCCGGAATTGCCGAGCCGGGCATCGCGGATTGCCGAAAGCATGGCCGACGCCTTGAGCTCTGTCTCGGCTTCCTCTTCCTCGGGATTTGAATCGAACAGCAGCGTCGCGCCCGCGCGAACCTCGGCGATGCCGTTCTTCACGCGGATGGTCCTGAGCGTAAGCCCGGTGTTCATGTCGCCGTCGAAGCCGACCATGCCGACGGCACCGCCGTACCATCCACGCGGGCTCTTCTCGTTGTTTTCCAGAAACCGCATCGCCCAGAGCTTCGGCGCACCCGTCACGGTCACCGCCCAGGCATGGCTCAGAAAGCCGTCGAAGGCATCCATATTGTCGCGAAGCCGGCCCTCGATATGGTCGACGGTGTGAATGAGCCGCGAATACATCTCGATCTGCCGCCGGCCGATCACCTTCACCGAACCCGGCTCGCACACCCGGCTCTTGTCGTTCCTGTCCACATCCGAACACATGGTGAGCTCGGATTCGTCCTTCTTCGAATTCAGCAGCTTGAGGATCTGCTCGGAGTCGCCGATTGCATCCTCGCCGCGGCGGATCGTTCCGGAGATCGGGCAGGTCTCGATCCGCCGTCCGGTAACCCGGACGAACATCTCGGGCGATGCGCCGATGAGATATTCCTGATCGCCGAGATTGATGAAGAAGGAATAGGGCGACGGATTGATGGTCTTGAGACGTCGGCTGATCTCGGAAGGTTTCGCTTCGCAGCGCTCAAAAAAGGTCTGGCCTGGAACCACCTCGAAAAGGTCGCCACGCTTGAAGCTTTCCTTGGCGCGCTTGACCAGTTCGGCATATTCGCCGGGTGTATGGTCTCCCTGGGCAGGGAGATCGGCGGCAGGCCGGAACGCCTCGGCAACGACATCGGCATCGCGTCCCTGGGTGGTCACCCCGCCGGACTCGAAATCATAGCGGTCGATCCAGGCCTTGGCCGCATGATTGTCCACGACGAGAATCTCGTCAGGCAGGTAAAGCATCAGGTCGCGCTGATCCTCAGGACGTGCGATTTTCAGCGGCACGGAATCGAACTGGAACGCGAGATCGTAGCCGAACGCGCCGTAAAACCCGATATTGCCGTCCTCGTCGGAATAGAACAGGTCAACGATGGCGCGCAGCACCGAGAACACCGTCGGCACGCGTGAGCGTTCCTCTTCGGAGAACACACGGTCAGGCTCGTGGACATCGATCTCGGTTTTGCGCGCGCTCCGCGACGAGATGGTAAAATCCGCCTGTCCCTCGAGCCGGGCATTGAGGATCTCGATCAGGGCCTCTCCGCGCCCGTTATAGGCTTCGATTGTCAGCTTGCGTCCGCGCGACGATATTCCGAGTGGTGGATCGACGATGGCCGTGTCCCAGCGCGTGTAACGTCCGGGATATTCGTAATTGGAGGAGAAGACAGCGCCGCGGCGGCTGTCGAGTGCGTCGATGTAATCGGAGATGGCATCGGCATAGGGCGTCTCGCGCCTTCGCCGTGTAATCGCCACCCCTCCCCGCGTCACGTAATGTTCCGCGCCGTCGTCCAGTCCCGTGGTGCCCATATCCCGTCTCCGTCTGCGCCGCTTGGGGGACCTGCTCCGGCGGACAAAGAAAAAGCCGCCGGACCTTTCGGGGTCCCGGGCGGCTTGTTGAACTCAATCGCGCATGCGTGGTCAAGGCCGCCTGAAAGCGAGCCACCACCAGTTCATCTGTGCCACATGCGTCAACATCGTTTCTCCTTAGCCCAGCACCGCAGGCTCTTCAAGGGCCGATGATGATCTCACGCATCTTCGACGTTGATGCGCCGCCAGATGGCCTCCGCGAACGAGTAGAGCGAGAACAGGAAAAGGCCGATACCCATGGCCGCGAGAAGCCAGTTGCCGAAGGGCAGCCCCGCGATGAAATCAAGCGCATCGCCCGTGCCGGCCTGATCGTCGCCACCGGCAGATAGTCCGGAGCGATAGAACAGGAAGGCGATGATGAAGAAGATCAGGCCCCTCGAGACAAGACCGCCGATGGCGGCAATGTCGATCCAGGCCGTGGCCTTGTCCGAGGCCTTGATGTGGTCCCGATACTTGCGGGTCGCAGCCTTGTAGAAATGGGCACCGCCCACAACGAGAAATATTGAAGCGAGGATCAGCGAGACCGGAGTAGCGCCCAGAAACGAGGCTGCAATTTCCGCAAAACCGCCACTGTCGCCGCTGCTTCCGCTCCCCCGCCAGAGCGAGAAGGAGTAGAGCAGCAGGAAACCGTAGGAGACGGCAGACCCGACAAGGCCGATCCGCGTCCCCAGCCCCACCGCGCTGGTCCCGTGATGGTCGGTGTCAAACACTGCCTGGACGAGGCGCCAGAGGCTGTAGCCGGCAAGGGAAACGATCAGCAGCGGCGTCAGCACCTCGCTGATCCGGGACTGGGTCAGAAAGCGGATCGCCGACTTGGCGTCTCCGCTGGAGCCAGCCGTGACCGAAGCGCTAAGGACAAAGAAGGCGATCACGAGGTAGACGAGCCCGCGTGCCCCGTAACCAAGCCGGGCAAACGGCTTGAACCAGTCCCGCCAGTTCTTGTTACCGCTGAATGATGAAGTCATGAAGGGCCTCCTGGCCTTTTGCGTCGAAGCAGATGAACGATCAGCCAGGACAGGCTTGCCCAGGCTGCGCCCAGTGCCCACCCGGCGGCCACGTCACTCGGCCAGTGGACGCCGACATAGACGCGGCTGACGCCGACGATGAACGCCACGAAAACCGCGACGAAGACCACGTAGATCCGGGCCCTGTTGTTATCGAGAAATCCGATGATGATCGACGCCATGGTAAGGTAGGCAACGGTCGTCACCAGCGCATGGCCGCTCGGAAAACTCATCGTGTGTACGGTGTCGAGATGGTCGACCAGGTCTGGCCTCGGACGGCCATAGTAGTTCTTGAGCGTCTGGCTGAGCAGCGCGCCGGTTCCCACCGACAGCATCGCG
This sequence comes from Hoeflea sp., assembly GCA_965230055.1. GTDB lineage: Bacteria > Pseudomonadota > Alphaproteobacteria > Rhizobiales > Rhizobiaceae > Hoeflea. The sequence goes on from OZ245939.1 coordinate 761,680, forward strand.
TAAAGCGCCGCGCCGTAACGTTTTGTCACAACGAAGAACCCGGCGACCGCCGCCAGTGTCAGGATGATCAGCGGATACCCACCGATCGCCGTAATCTCGACTGCGGTTTCCTGCAGCCAGGGCGGCCCGAGGGGGACGCTGCGATCGTCGGCTGACCGCAAAAGCAGGAACAGGCCCTCGTCGATCTTGCGCAGTTCACCTTCGGCCAGTTCGTCGGCGATCTCAATGAAGGCGTAGACGCCAAGCGTCACGATGCCGAACAACACCACCGGCAGGCGGTTGGCATTGCCGGTCTTGATGCCGCGTACAAGCCATTGGGTCAGACGCGTGGCCGTCGAACTGTCTTTCATGAATTGCCCGTCCCCGGTGAATGATTGGAGGTTTAACCCGCTTTCGCCCGATGGGTTCCATCGCCTCTGCAGGTCGCCTTGATGACCAAACCGTAATCAACCCGTCATCCCGCGGAAAGGTGAGGCCGGCCAGATTGATGAGGTCAGAAACACCAGAACCGGAAAAGGGGAACATCATGAACCGCAACCAAACACGCCTCGCCCTTGCCGCCGCTGCCGCCCTGGCATGTGCAGCGACCGCCCTTCCCGCTGCCGCCGCCTCGGGATCGGTGACGATCACCAAAAGCCGGGGCGAGGTCTGTATGGTCTCGAACGGACTGCCCGATCATCAGACCGGGACATTTCCGAACAGGGGCAATCCGCACGCCATGTCGGCCCAGTACATCGAGGTCTGCGTGCCGGAGAACCCTGTGAAGACGGCGCGCGCCACGCCGCTGCGCGGCGCAACCGGCGTCGCGCTCAACGGCGTGATGATACGCCCTGGCACAGCCGACTACTACGATCCTTCCTCACCGCGCGGTTTCAGCTGCGACCGCTCTTCGGGATGGAAACTCGACGGCATGGGCGCCGGGCAGATGCTCGGCCTCGACATGAACAATGCGCATGTGGATCATCGCGGCCTCTATCACTACCACGGCAAGCCAACCGGGCTTTTGAAGGGCGCGAAATCAAGCCTCGTGGGCTTTGCCGCCGATGGTTTCGAAATCCATTACGTCGGCGCAGGCGCAATTTCCGGCTACTCGCTCAAGCCCGGCAACCGGAACGGCGGACCCGGCGGCCGGCACGATGGCACCTATGTCGAGGATTGGGAGTACACCGGCGGCCCGGGCAGGCTGGACGAATGCAATGGCGGTATTCTGAACGGTTCCTTCGTCTATTTCGTAACCGACACCTACCCCTATTTTCCCCATTGCGCCTGGGGCAAGGTCAGCCGGGATTTCGGGAGACCATGATCGCACAAAAACGCCGCCAGCCCGAGAAAACCGCAAGGTTTTTTGCTAGTGTATCGACGGTTGGCGGCGGGCATGGCGCTTAACAAAAGGTTAACAATTTACGACCTTTGATGCATCTTTTTGCCGTTTCGGGCGTTCTTACCCCAGCGCCGGGCCGCGGTCGGTCCGGCATGAAGGCTCAAACGGGAAAACGACCCATGGATGTGATTCAGACGACACTCCTCATTGCCGCAGCGGCGCTCGCAGCCGCAACCACTGTTATCGAAGCGCGGTCGGCGCCTCTCGGGCCGGAAGCCGTGTTTACCGTCGGCTACAATGACGCGCCGCTCCCTGCGCTTCAGATCGAGCCCCGGAGTATGCGCGAAAGTCTTCACATGGATGCCGAAACGCGGCTTGCGCGTCAGGTCAACCTTGGCGCACCGGGCGCGTTCACGGACTGAACGCGTGAGACGCCTGCTGTTTCCGCTCACTTTGCCGGCAGCTGTGCTGGTTCTTGCAGGAGCCGAGCTTCCCGAAACCGGACCTGTGCCTGAAGCGAAACCCGCACAGGCAACAGCCCCCTCTGAGGCAACAGCCAAGGACAGCGATGCAAGTTCCCCGGAACAACCAGACACTGCCAGCGATAAAACCGCCCCGCCTGCCGAAGAGTTGCCCGGTATCGAGGCACCGGAGCCCGAGCTTGCCGACCTGAAGACCTGCGAAGCTGACCTAAAGCGGCTTGGTGTCGTCTTTGAACGCCAGGAAGCCATCATCGGGGAGAACGGCTGCGGCATCGTCGCGCCCTATTCCATCTCCGAAATCGCGAAAGATGTGACCATTTCTCCGGCAACATCGATGCGCTGCCCGACGGCGCTCAGTCTCGCGCGGTGGGTAAGCGACGTCGTGATGCCGGCAACCGCCGCCTTTCATGACGACATCCACCTGAGCGAGATCAGGCACGGTTCGACCTATGTCTGCCGCCGTCGCAACAATGCCGCCACCGGCAAGATGTCCGAGCACTCGATCGGCAACGCAATTGACATCATGAGTTTCAGCTTCGAAGGCCGGGATCCGATCCCGGTATCTCCGCGCGCCGGCGACGGCACCATGGAGGAGGCGTTTCAACGCGCCGTGCGCGCCGGGGCCTGCCTTCATTTCACGACCGTTCTCGGCCCGGGATCCGACAGCAATCACAACGATCATCTCCATCTCGATATTATTGAGCGAAGCAGCGGCTACCGGCTCTGCCAATAGCAGCGCGGGTGCATAGCAGTCCCGGCAACCGCCAATGGATGGACGTGATCTCCGCGAGACTGTCATCAATCGTTCACATCATCACGGTAAGTGCGCGGAACAACCGCCGGAAACGCCATGCCCTACAAAACCCTACGGGAGTTCCATCGCGCTTTCTGCGGCGAAGGACAGGACCCTTCGCCCGCAATGCTCGGCACGCGCTTTGACCGCAGGGGCAATTTTCTCCCGGAACCGGGCAACACCGTTGTCTGTCATGTCCCCCATGGCTCACGGACACAGGCCGCCATGGTCGAGGTTCGAAATCGACTGCAGGCGCTCGATACAGGCGGGCATTTCACCTGGACCCCGGTTTCAAGCTACCACATGACTCTGTTCAACGGTGTGATCGAAAGCCAGAGGGAGCGCGGTCACTGGCCCGCAGAACTGCCACTCGATGCTACGATTTCAGAGGCCACCGACTATCTTGAACCGCGGCTTTCGGAAAGCCGGTGCATGGCGCCGTTCTCGGTCAAGCTCGAAAGCGTCACTCCGTTGGGACTTCTCGTCACCGGCGCGACCGCCGAGGATGAAGCCACCATCCGGCGCATCCGCGACGAACTCACGGTCCCTTTCGGGTTCCGCAAGCCCGGCCATGAAGGCTATCCGCTGCACCTGACGCTCGGCTATATCCTTCGCTGGCTGCCGCACGAGCTGGCCCCGGTCTACATGCGCGAACTCGAAGCCATGGGCGAAACGTTCCGCAGCGAAGTGCCCGTTCTGGAACTCGGGCCGGCGGAATTCTGCACCTTTGAGGACATGAACCATTTCGAGCCGGTGCTCAGGCTGTCCTGAGCACCGGGCTTTTCCGCGTCTCCGCAGGCTCATTATCCAAAAGCACCCGTTCCGGCTTGATGCTCCGTCCGTGTCAGAACAGCCCTTCGATCTGACCGGTATCGTTGAGGCAGATCTTCTCGGAAGACGGGCTCTTGGGCAGCCCGGGCATGGTCATGATCTCGCCCGTGATGACCACGATGAACCCGGCACCAGCAGACAGACGCACCTCGCGAATGGCCACCGTGTGATCGACCGGGGCGCCACGCAGGTTCGGATCGGTCGAGAAGGAGTACTGGGTCTTGGCCATGCAGATCGGAAGCGCGCCGTAACCCTGCCCCTCCCACTGCTTGAGCTGTTCGCGCACCGACTTCTCCGCGATCACCTCCCCGGCGTGGTAGATCGATTTCGCAATGGTATCGATCTTGTCGAAAAGGGACATGTCGTCAGGATAAAGCGGCGCGAACTGTGCCTGGCCGGAATCGGCCAGTTCAACCACCTTGTGCGCCAGCTCCTCGATACCCGCCGAGCCTTGCGCCCAGTGCTTGCACAGGATCGCCTCGGCGCCGAGCGACGCTACATAGTCCTTTACCGCCTGGACTTCAGCATCGGTATCGGTGACGAAGTGGTTGATCGCGACAACCACCGGAACACCGAACTTCTTGACGTTCTGGACGTGGCGGCCGAGGTTGGCACAGCCCTGCTCGACGGCAGCGATGTTTTCCGCGCCCAGATCCTCCTTCTTCACACCGCCATTCATCTTCATGGCGCGCACGGTGGCGACAATCACCGCCGCATCGGGCTTCAGCCCGGCCTTGCGGCACTTGATGTCGAAGAATTTCTCCGCGCCCAGGTCGGCGCCGAAGCCGGCTTCCGTGACGACATAATCGGCAAGCTTCAAAGCCGTGGTCGTCGCCACCACCGAGTTGCATCCGTGCGCGATGTTGGCGAAGGGGCCGCCATGAACGAAGGCGGGATTGTTCTCCAGCGTCTGCACAAGGTTCGGCTGCATGGCGTCCTTGAGCAGAACGGTCATGGCGCCGTCGGCCTTGATGTCGCGGCAGTAGATCGGCGACTTGTCCCGCCGGTAGGCAACCACGATGGCGCCGAGACGCTCCTGCAGGTCGTCGAGATCCTTGGCAAGACAGAGGATCGCCATCACTTCCGAGGCGACCGTGATATCGAACCCGGTCTGACGCGGGAAGCCGTTTGCCACGCCACCGAGATTGACGACGATGTCGCGCAGCGCCCGGTCGTTCATGTCCATCACCCGGCGCCACACCACCCGGCGGGCATCGATTTCGAGCGCATTGCCCCAGTAGATGTGATTGTCGATCATCGCCGAGAGCAGGTTGTGGGCGCTGGTGATGGCGTGAAAGTCGCCGGTGAAGTGAAGGTTCATTTCCTCCATCGGCACCACCTGCGCCTGGCCGCCGCCCGCGGCTCCGCCCTTCATTCCGAAGTTCGGTCCGAGCGAGGCCTCGCGAATGCAGATCATCGCGCGCTTGCCGATGCGGTTGAGACCGTCGCCAAGCCCCACGGTCGTGGTGGTCTTGCCCTCGCCGGCCGGCGTCGGATTGATGGCCGTCACCAGGATCAGCTTGCCATCGGGCTTGCCGCTCTGGCGGGCGATGAAATCCGCCGAGATCTTGGCCTTGTCATGCCCGTAGGGGACAAGGTCTTCGTGCGGAATCCCCAGCTTGCCGCCGATCTCCATGATCGGCTTCTTGTTGGCCGCACGCGCGATTTCGATATCTGTCTTGAACTCAGCCATGCTGTCGATTCCTCTTCCCGATCCTGGCCGCATGATCCCGACGGCCGTCTGGCGGAGAATAGAAACCGAAACCGCCGCGCATGCTTGCATGAAACGGGACGCGCAATGCACCAATTGCGACACGCTGGAGAAAGAGGCGTAGGCCACCGTCTGTCTGATTGCAGGTTCAGGCGGCGGCACTGGTTTCTTCATTAAGATATGAGTTAACATAGTCCCGCAGTATCTGGATCTCTGCGGAGAAAATGTATGGCTGACGAATTTTATCTCACATCACCATTCATCGGAGAATATTTCAGAAGAAACATCACACCTGAAGAATTTTCTGAAATATCGACCAGCAAAGCAGATTTAATTCTATATATGAATTTTGAAGAAGCCTTTCTACAATTGACTAAAACTTATCAAGAATTTGAAAAATACATATTAGAAAATGCTTTAGATTTTCTTCTTTTCGCAGAATCTGATTATAATTATTTCCAAGACTCAAGAGTATTAGCGAATATACGTGTACTATCTATCCTAAATTCAATTACCAGCATCCGAGATCAAGCGCCAAGATTGAAAGATATAAGAGGTAAGCACAATCTCCGCGAACGCCTCTTAGAACTCTGGAATCAAGAGAAAGAAAATTCAATAACATTTGCGTTTACAGAACGGTTTCGAAATTACGCACAACATCAAACTCAACCCGTCCACTCGACCACCACTGGTGGATCATGGGATGCTAGCGGATCCCTATGCGAACATCATACAAGCGCATTCGCAAAAGTGAGTGATGTATGTGGAAATCGTAAAATTAATCAAAATGAACGAGATTCGTATATTAACGAATTTGGTGAATACGCAGATATTTGCCTCTTGATTCGCGAATCGATGGCTTCAATTGGTCGAATAAACGATTCTATACGCTCGGAATTTAAAGAAACAATTGATTATAAAATTTCGAGATTGGATTCTTATTTAGAGTACGGAGAAGGCAAAACTCTGGATGCTGTTCACATTCACAATTCAGAAATTCATTCTAAAATTCCAATTTTTCATAATTTTATTAAAAGAATAAATGATCTTCGAAGCAACGTATTTCTAAAAAACAATCATAAACACTTCATAACAAATAGGTATAGAGGTCATTCAAACTCCAGAAAAATAAGAATTAGTATGAATAAAATATAAATTAGATAGATTAATATTTAAAGAATGGCTTCATCGGCACTGACTACCGAACCTCACAATGCAAAAGACACCCGCAATCATCGTTCCTCACCCGTCACCCATCGCGATCAGACCGGCATTGCCGCCGGCGGCCGCGGTGTTGACGGAGACCGCCTGCTCGACGGCGAAGCGCATCAGGTAGTGCGGCCCTCCGGCCTTGAAGCCGGTGCCGGACAGGCCCGAGCCGCCGAAGGGTTGCGTGCCGACAACGGCACCGATCATGTTGCGGTTCACATAGACGTTGCCGGTATCGAGCCGGTCGACCACCTTGCGTACCAGGGCCTCGATCCGCGAATGAACGCCAAGCGTGAGCCCGTAGCCGGTCGCATCGATGGCGTCGAGCACCTTATCGATCTTCTTCGCCTTGTAGCGCACCACATGCAAGACCGGGCCGAAGATCTCGCGGTCGAGCGCGGACGCATCCTTGAGTTCGACGATGTGCGGGGCAAAGAAGATCCCCTGCTTAGGACTCTCACCCGCATAGACGAGCTTCTGGCTCTTGCTCACCGAGGCTATGTGCGCGGCAAGCATGTCGCGCTGGGCCTCGTCGATCACCGGGCCGACATCGGTTGAAGGAAGTGCCGGGTTGCCAAGCCTGAGTTCCCGCGCGGCCCCCTCGATCATTCCGATCATGTGATCGGCGACATCCTCCTGCACGAAGAGAAGCCTCAGCGCGGAACACCGCTGACCGGCGGAGCGGAACGCCGACATGACGACATCGTCGGCCACCTGCTCGGCCAGCGCCGTGGCATCCACGATCATAGCGTTGAGACCGCCGGTTTCGGCAATGAAGGGAACGATCGGACCATCCTTGGCAGCGAGCGTGCGGTTGATCGCGTGTGCGGTTTCGGTGGAACCGGTGAATGCAACCCCGCCGATCTTCGGGTGAGAGGTCAGCGCCGCGCCGACATCGCCCTCGCCCGGCAGACACATCAGCACATCGGCGGGAACACCCGCCTCGTGCAGGAGGCTGACGGCCTCGTGGGCCACGAGAGGCGTCTGCTCGGCCGGCTTTGCAATGACGGCATTGCCGGCGGCAAGTGCTGCGGAAACCTGGCCGAGGAAGATGGCAAGCGGGAAGTTCCACGGCGAGATGCAAACGAACACCCCGCGTCCGCGCCAGCCAAGCCGGTTCTCTTCCCCGGTCGGCCCCGGCATCGGTTTCATCGCGCCGAACATCTCGCGCGAACGCGCCGCGTAGTAGCGCAGAAAATCGACAGCTTCGCGGATCTCCGCAATGCCGTCATCGAGCGTCTTGCCGGCCTCCGCGGACAGCAGGGCCATGAACCGGTCGCGCCGCTCCTCGAGCATGCTTGCAGCCTTGTCGAGGGCTTCGGCGCGGCGCACCGGATCGGTGCGGGACCAGTGCCTGAACCCCTTCAGCCCGGTCTCAACAGCCTTGTCGACATCCTTCGGGTCGGTAAAGCGGACCGATCCCACGACATTGGTCGGATCGGAAGGCGATGCGATGTCCCGCGCGGGGCCGCCTTTCAATCCTGGCGCCAGCGGACCCGCTTCCACACGGGCATTGGAGCGTCCCATCCCGGCGATCAGGGATTCGAGCTCCAGCCGGTCTCCGAATTCGATTCCGCGCGAATTGGTCCGGTCCGGATAGATTTTCAGCGGCAGCGGAATCTGGCTGTTGCGGGCAGACTGGCCGGCGGAGAGCCCCAACTTGGCGTCGGGGCGCGCAAGCAGATCGGCGATCGGTACGTTCCTGTCGCCGGCGACGGCGACAAAGGAGGAATTCGCTCCGTTTTCCAGAAGCCGGCGCACCAGGTAGGCCAGCAGGTCGCGGTAACCGCCGACGGGCGCGTAAATACGGCAAGGCACCCGGTCATTGCTCTTGCTGAGGCTGTTGTAGACCGCATCTCCCATGCCGTGGAGACGCTGGAACTCGAAGCCGCTTCTGTCCTGCGCCATTTCGATGATGGTGGCGACGGTCAGCGCGTTGTGGGTTGCAAATTGCGGAAAGATCACATCGCGCAGGTCGAGCATCTGTTGCGCACAGGCGAGATAGGAGAGATCCGTCGCTGCCTTGCGGGTGAAGACGGCATAACCCTCGAGACCGCGCTCCTGCGCCCGCTTGATCTCGGTGTCCCAATAGGCGCCCTTGACCAGCCGAACCATCATCCGGCGGCCATGCTTGAGGCACAGGCCCGCAATGTGGTCAATGACCTGCGGAGCACGCTTCTGATAGGCTTGGATCGCCAGGCCGAATCCGTCCCAGCCGGCAAGAGAGGGATCGGCGAAGGCGCGATCAATGACATCGAGAGACAGCTCCAGACGGTCCACCTCCTCGGCATCGATGGTGAAATTGAGGTCATGCGTCTTCGCCATCTGGGCAAGCCGGATCACGTCGGGCACCAGTTCCTCGAGCACCTCGTCACGATGGGTCGGGACATAGCGTGGATGCAGGGCCGACAGCTTGACCGATATTCCGGGCCTGTCCGGCAGCTTGCGCCCCGCCGAGATCTTGTCGGCCGACTTTCCGATCGCCGCGATGGCGTCGGCATAGGACTTGAAATAGCGTTTTGCGTCGGCACGGGTTCGCGCCCCCTCGCCAAGCATGTCGAAGGAATGGCGGTACCCGCGCGTCTCGTTCTTGGCCGCCCGCCCGAGCGCCTCTTCGATGGTCTCGCCGAGAACGAAATGATGACCGAGAAACCGCATCGCCTGGCGGGTCGCGGTGCGCACGGTGGGCATGCCCATCCGCTTGACCAGCCCGCGCATCACCCCTTCGGGAGTCTCGCCGGGCTTGATCACCCGGGCCGACATCCCCAGCGCCCAGGCCGAGGCCGACACGAACCAGGTGTCGCCGTGGGCTTCATGATCGCTCCATCCGCCCTCCTTCAGCTTGTCCTCGATAAGCCGGTCCTGCGTCATGGCGTCGGGCACCCGCAGGAGCGCCTCGGCCAGAACCATCAGGGCAAGCCCTTCGCGCGTCGACAGCCCGTACTCGCGCAGAAAATCGTCGACACCGCCGACCTGGCCGGAATCGGACCGGATGGCCTTGATCAGCTTTGTGGCGCGATCGTCAATCGACTGGTTCTGCGCCGATGTAAAGCTCAGCCGCTCGCCGAACTTTCGCGCCAGCCGGTCGTCATCCTGCACATGTGGCGCGTGAAATGCTGTAAGGTTATCGGATCGGTTCGTGTCGGCCATTGATCTCTCCCGTAGATATCAAACCATACAACTTGATGGGCCAATTTTTTCACTATATTATCATTCTAGCGCATCATAATTCTCTAAGAAATACGGAAAGTACAGAGTTAATGAAACCGCTCGATCGCATTGACCGCAAGATCCTGCGCGCAGTCCAGGACGATGGCCGGCTGACCAATCTGGAACTGGCCGACAAGGTCAGCCTTTCGCCCACGGCCACGGCCGAGCGCCTCAAGCGGCTCAACCGCGAAGGCTACATCACCGGCTACACGGCGCGACTGTCCGCTCCCTTGCTTGGCCGCGGCATGCTCGTCTTCGTGGAGGTCAAGCTCGACCGCACGACACCGGATGTTTTCGATACATTTGCCGCAGCCGTTCGCAAGTCGGACGACGTCATGGAATGCCACATGGTGGCCGGTGGATTTGACTATCTGGTCAAGGCCCGGGTAAACGGAATGGAAGCCTATCGCTCGTTTCTGGCGGACGTTATCCTGTCCCTTCCCGGCGTTCGTGAAACGCACACATACCCGGTAATGGAGGAAGTGAAGAATACAGGGAAGATACCCGTATAGGTTATGCATCCCGAAGAAGTATCCGTATTTTGAAGAAACAATAATGCCTTTTGATTGAGCTGCGAATGACCTATGGCGCGGCACTCCCAATGACGATAATGTGACGCTACGTAAAGTACGAAAACGATAATGACGGATTGCATTGCATGAATTCCCGGCAAACCCTTTTCGAAAGGCTGCGATCCGTAGAGACAGAGCAGGAACTGGCGCGCTTTCTTGCGGATCTGGCAGCCGAATTCGGGTTCGTTGCCTATGGCATCCTTGATATTCCCGTGACCTCAAGCGACCGGTTGGGCAACCAGATTGTCCTGACCAACCTGCCTGCGGAATTCGTTTCCGACTATGACGCGCTGAAGCTTCTCAGGAATTCTCCGACTTTGGCTGCTTTGAGGCGGACGACAGCTCCGATAGCCTGGGATCTGGAGATGCTGTACCGGGAGCGTCCCCCGCAGGAAGTCGAGCCGCTGAAGCAACTCTATGAGAGACACCGCCTCGTCATGGGCGTTTATTTTCCGGTGCATGGCCCGAACGGCCGGCGTGCCACGGTGGTCTTTGCCGGTGACCGCGAGATGATGACCCATAGCGAAATGGGCGAACTGGGGATCTACGTCCTCCACGCCTATGACACCTATTCCAATCTTGTGAATCGCGAGAAGAGCCAGTCAAAGGGGATCACTGCGCGGGAACTGGAAGTTCTGCACTGGGCGGCGCATGGAAAGACCTCAACGGAAATCGCCGCCATCCTGTCCCTCTCGGATCACACGATCAACGCCTACATGAACAGCGCCATGCGCAAGCTCGACTGCGTGAACCGCACGCAGATGGTCGCCAAGGCGTTGAGACTTCACCTGATCAGCTGATCCGCCTGGCAAGTCCGCACAGGGACACCAGACGAGCGCATTGATTGCCTCCGCCCGCCGACCGGAATTTGCAGACGGACGCGCGGCGAAACCCGTCACAAAGCTTCAGACTGCATTCCTCACCGATCGAGAATGTCGCGCATCTCGACCAGGTTGGAGCGGACACGCAGCAGGTAGAAGCCCATCGTCGCCAGGTGCGAAGGCATGATCCAGCTCGATTCATTGCCGTTGGAGATGATGAACGGCGTCATGTCGAGCGCACTGCGCAACTGGTCTTCCGCGATCTCCGCCACGCTCGTCACGCGCCGGTCGTTGTAGACGGTGCCGAAATCCGAGCGGGTTGCGCGCAGAATTCCGTAATAGGCGTAGAGCTGGCCGTAAGTGAACCAGAAACGGTCATCCGCCCGGGGATCGAACCAGCCCAGATCGCTGGCCTCCATACGCGAGCGCAGGATATCCGAGGTCGAACCGATGTCGCCGGTAACCCGGTCCAGGAACTGGAGAAGGTTGTCTGACCGGACATCGAATTCGCCCCGGCATTCCGTGAGTTCCTCATTGAACTCTGTAAGCGCAACAATTGCGGCGCGGTGACGCTCGGGCGTGGAGGGCTGAATGAAGGGCGGTGAAAAGGTCAGCCACCAGGCGTCTTCATTGTAGGCCATCGCCTGCTTGGCGTCCTGGAGGTTCTGATTGATCTGCGAGGTGCCGCGCACCCGTCCCAGCCGGTCGGCAAGCTCGATGGTCGTCCGGCGGATGACGGTGTTGATGCCAAGCTGGAAGGCGGCCTTGTTGTCGAGAAACGGGGTGTTCTTCCACGGTATTCCGAACAGGCCGGCCTTCGACAGCGGAAGCGACGGGACCCAGCTGTTCTGGTTGACGTTGAAATCGATGAGATCGCGCGTGACCTCGACAATCGCGGACCCCGCGCATTGCGACCCGGAAGCACCCGACAAAGGCTCTCCGGGCGCAGAAGTTGCCTGGAGGAACTCGTAACTCTCCGGATAATCGGGATTGTAATTGACCCATCGCTCGGCCTGCCAGATGAAATAACCGTAGGAGCCGACCAGAAGCAGGACGAAGGCGCCGACGATTGCCTTGAGGACAAAGCCGCGCTTGCGGTACCAGCCGGCCATGGTCACGAAAGGCCAGAGCAACGCTGAAATGACGATTCCGATACCGCGTCCGATGGCGTGAAAGATGCGCTCGAAAAAGGCGATCACGGGATCAAGCATCGTCTCTGTTTCCTTCAAGTCCGTAGAGCCGCGCCCTCAGCGCGGCCTTGTCCTTCAGATAGGTTTCCGACAGTACCTTCACAACATGCGCCCGGTAACCCTCGGAATAACCCTCATAGGCTTCATAAAACCCCTGCTTGTCAAAAATAAAACGGGAAACGAAGTCGAACGGGGCGAGCCTTGCCAGCAACCGGTTGACCAGCCACTGGTCCGGATGGTCGGGCGCGGCGCGGCAAAGCATCAACCGCCGGTCTTCGCGGACCTCGCGCATCTTGATCTGGCCGGTGGCCGAGATCTCGCGGATCGATTCCTGCAGGAACGGATATATGCGCTGTTCGGCGATCAGCCCGGCATTTCGGTGCATCCAGGTCTGCAGCCAGACCCGGTCAGCCCTGTCGAGACCCGCTTCGGGGTCGACCTTGCCGATCAGATCGAAGACGGCCATTTCCGCGCGATGCTCGAAAAATCCCGAGGGCTCCACCCAGGAAGCCCGCGGCAGCTGAAGCCGGCCGGACTTTGAAAGGTAGTCGAAGATACGGGCATGATCGCCGGCATCGATGTAGCTCACTTCCCACGGTCTCGAACGCCTGAAACCCGGCGCATGGCTGTCGCAGATCACGGTGGTGGTCCGGTCGTCGCGGAAAATGAACACACCGCCGAAATGATTGGCCCAGTAGGATTGATGCGGGAACACGAGTTTGTCCGGCACCAGTGCGTTTTGCCGGATGTCGCCGGTCTGGCGGGCCAGTTCCACCATCCGGTTGAGCATGGCATCGTCGCGCCAGCCGTCCTTCGAGGTCTTCAGCCGGTCGACGAGCGTGCGCAATTGGGCTGCCTTGCCCAGAATGTCTTCGGCCGAAAGAACCCGGAAACGGACCTCCTCGATCCGCAACAGGTCCTCGATATCATGGACTTCGGCGACGGGATCCTCGATCTCGCCGAACAGCGCATCCTTGATCGTGATGGCGTGGATGACGCGGCGGTTGCCGTCGAAGAATTCGTGCATCAGCCCGGCGGTGTTGGAAAACTGGGTGTGAACGACCGGCAGGTTTTCCTGGTCCGGCGTCAGGACCACAAACCGGCGGTTGACGCCGTTGGGATCGAGATACTGAACATCGTCGAGTTCTTGAGCTATCTCCGGCGAGAAGCCGGTCATGTCGATGCGGAATTCCTCCAGCGCGGTTTCGGGCAGGCCGAACGCGTCCAGTGCCTTGTTGTAGCGCGCGATCAGATGTGGTTCGCGCACTGGCAACAGCCGGCCGTAGATCAGTTCACTTTCGATAAGCCGCTTCATTGGCGCCAGCGCCCGTCTTTCTTCATGGCCTCGATCTGGTCGATCGCACGCTCACGCTGCCGCTCGCGCCGGATGATCTCCTCGACGGCTGTCGCATCGGAGCGGTCGGTGTAGCGGAACTCGGAATCGGCGTAGCGGTTGATCTCCTGCATGACCATCTCGATCGTGAACGGCTTTCTGAGATCCGATATCATTGCCAGCTTCTCGTCATAGGGCTTGTGCATGAATGCATCGGCTGTCTCGAACCATTCGTCCGGCAGATCGATGTCCATGGCCCGCATCTTGATCGCATCGGTGATGTTCTTTATTGCCCGGCCTGTAAACCGGGGCTCGGCGAGCTTGATCCGGTGCAGGTAGGCCCCGATATCGGCCATCGTCCGCACCGGGCCGTTTTCCTTCTCGAAAGCTTCCCAGACCAAAAGAAGCCCCTCTTCTTTTGGCCGGTCATGGCCGTCATAGGACCGTGCGACCGCCTGCCTGATTTCCTGATTGGCGAAGAGCGCGTGATCGCCCAGCGGAATAGAATGGTTCTTGCCTGCAAGCAGCGCGAAGATATCGATGTAATCATCAAGCGTTTGCGGCCCGTCGACCAGCCATCGCGCTCCGGCACGCTGCCTGAGCGCATCATCGACGTTTTCCGGATAGTTGGAGAACATGCCGAAACTGCAGTTTCCCCGCACCACCGTGGAGGCGCCGGCGAAGGCTTCCATCAGCACGGCGGTGACTTCCTGCTGACCGGCGGACGCCCGGTCATCCGAGCGCTTGGCCGCCACCTGGTCGATATCGTCGATGGTGCCGAACCCGATGGCGCGCGGATTGACGATGTTGTCCACGAACGTCTTGCAGTTCTGGCCCGACTTCCCTTGGTAGGAGGAGATCTGGTCGACCCCGAAATTCTCGTAGTGGAACGGGTAACCGGCGACCTCGCAGTAATCGTTGATCATGCCGGCGAGCATCTGGATCAGGATGGTCTTGCCGGTTCCCGGCGCGCCGTCGCCGATGAAGGTGAACAAGAACCCTCCAAGCTCGACAAACGGGTTGAGCTGACGGTCGAAATCATAGGCCACGATCATGCGGGCGAGACGCATCGCCTGGTGCTTGGCCAGGTGGTTGCCGATGATCTCGTTGGGTTTCTTGAAGGTCATCACCAGCGGCTTGCGGCGCTGGCCCGGCGCAACGTCGAAACCGTCGAGAGTGAAGTTGTCACCCTCGAGCCTGAGATGCGTCTGCGCAAAATCTCCCAGTCCGTCGAACCGGGCGCGGCGGCTGATCAGACCTTCAATGGCCACCCGCATGACCGCCCTGGCCCGGGCGGTCATCGCCGTATCGTCGGGCGCCCCGTCGATTGCATCACACAGGCCCGCGATCATCGATTTCAGCGCATCCTGCGGCGTGTCGAACAGATAATCGGGCTCATCGGTATCGTTTGCCGGTTCGATCTCGCCGTCAATCGTCTGAAGAATGTAGGCTGCAAAACCGAACGCGGCGACATAGGCCGAGGCCGAAAGCAGCCGCTTGAAGCGGTCGGCGTCCTCGCCTTGCAGCGGTGCGCCGGCATTGCGTGCCTGCAGGCTTTCGAGATCTGTCTGCCGGCCGAACATCTCCGCCACCGCCAGCGCCACGGCCACCCCGCGACGGGCGCGGAACAACAGGGTATGCTGCGCGATCGATAACATCTGGTCGTCGGGCCGGATCGTTTGCACGGCTTTCGCCAGTTCAACCTCGCGCGTGCGCCTGACACCGCTGGTGGACAACGTCGAGACAAACCGCCGGTTGGTGCCCGCCAGTGACGTGGACGACTTGCCGTCCTGCCGCTCAAGCACGACAAAGCGGGTCACCATCGATTGTGCCACCGGCCGGTGCCTCGCAATGTCTTCCTCGGAGATTGTCGTCAGTCCCGGCGCCTGGCTCATTCGCTCATACCTCGCTGATCACCTGGTTGCCCGAAATGACGTGCACGGTGAAACCTGAAAAAATGCTCTCGGCATCGCCGGATGCATAAAGCGCCTGATAGGCCTCGTGCGGCACCAGGGCGTGTTTCTGATAGGCACTGACGCCCTGCCGCGTCGCCTCGAGATCATCGGTGTCGATATGATACTCGTCGCGCGCAGGTTCCGAACTCCACAGGCCATGCTTCGCCGGACGCTCGGTCTTGGAGAACACCTCCTGCATGGTCCAGGTCAAAAGCCAGGCGTTCTCGTCCTTGCGAACCTTCGACAGGATGTTCGAAATCCGGTCGTTGTTGTCGGTCACGCCGGCGGAATAGAACGGCCCGAGCACAAAGCGGCGCAACTGCTTGGGATGCAGATGTTCGAAGTCGGCGTCGAGGTTCTGCGCGATGGTCACCGGTGACAGCGAATAGGCTCCGTTGCGCTCAACCGAGGCATCGAAGGCACGGGCAAACTCGGGATTGAGGAGGCCTCCCACCGGAAGCGGGATGTCCACGTCGGGATCGAGCCTGCCGTCCTTCGTCACCAGCATCTTTGCGATGGCCTCGCTCGAATCCTCGATGGTCGCCATATAGACCATCGGCAGCGTCTGTGTGCCGTCGAAGACACCCCAGTGCACCACATAGAAGGGGCGCCCGTTCTTCGGATTGACCGAGACCCTGATCGTCTCGGGCAGGATGAAGGGGGCAAACACCGCATCCCCGCCGATGTCCTCGAGATAGAGCCGCTCGGCGATCTGTTCCTGCAGGGCCGAGGGAAACTCGCGGTGACGCAGGATGAAGTCAGCCATCTCGGCCTTCAGCGTCGCCAGATCCGGTATGGTCGAAAGCCGTTCGGCCGCCGTCGCCCGGTCGTTCTCCAGTGTCAGCACATTCTGGAACACGGGAAACCCGCTGTCGGCGCGGCTGATGCGGAAACGCTCCATGAAGCCGACGCGGTTTTCCCAGGCCGCGAAGGTGGCCTCCAGCCTGTCGACATAGGGGATGATCACCTGGCCGACGAGGCCATGGGCATAGAGCGGGGATTTGTCGTCGGCCAGATAGATCCGCAGGCCCTTCAGCGCCGCCCGGATCGAGCGGAAATATGCGCTTGCGGCACCCGTGTCAGCGCGCATGACAAAGCCTCATCATTACGCTGCCGAAGTCAGGGTTGGACGTAATTGGCGGAATTGTGCTTCTCCAGAACCTCGGAAAAGCGCCGCGCGAACGCATCGTCGGCCAGTTGCTTGCGGCGCTGGATGTCCTGTGTGGACAGCATGTTCTTCTCGTGCATTTCCAGAAGGTCGCCAATGTGCTTCTGGGCGGCCGCCCCGATGCCCGCCATGGTTTCCTCCGCCGCGGTATCGACCCGGCTGCCGAGCGTGTTGATCTTGTGCGCGACATCCTGCTGCGCCGCGGTCTTGAGTGAATCTTCAAGCGCCTTGTAGAGCACGATGCGCTGCTCGGTATCGATGGTCAGCTTGTTGATCAGCGTGTTCTGTGCCGCGATCTGGTTGTTGAGCGAGTCCACGAAGGTCTGGAACATCGAGGTGTAGCGTTCCAGCGTCTGGCTCTCTGCCAGCAGCTCCTGTTCCTTGGCCTGTTGCTCGTTGTACTCGGTCGCGAGTTTCGAGCGCTCGCTTTCCAGGTCGGTACGCGTCTTCTGATCGGTCGACGCGGCGATCCTGTTTTCGATGTCGAGAAGCTGCGGATTGATTTCCTCGATCCGCTGCTGCGTCGCCTCGAGCCGCGCCATCGTGTCCTTGCGGCGCTCGATCACCTTGATGAGGCTCGCCTCGGACGTCTTGTATCGGCTGTCGAGAATGGCCTTTTGATCCTTGAGGATGCCGGTAATCGTGTCGGACTTCTTCAGCAGTTCCTGCAAGTTGCCCGACAGCGACATGTTCCTCACCCGGTCGGACCGCATGCGCTGCGCCCGCGCCTTTGAGAAGATCGCAACGAAGCTCTCCATGCCGGAGTACCCCTTCATGCTCTCGAATTCGGAGCCGAAGACATTGGTGGCGTCCTCGAGGCCGATGATCAGATCGGCGATATTGGTCTCCATCACCCTTTGCTGACGAAGCACGTCCTGAATCCGGGCATTCTCGATATCGAACTGCGGATCGCCGAGTTCAGCATCTGCTTCCGACATTTTCTCGAGCATCATACCCGATGCCTCGATCTTGGAACGCATCTCGTCCACCACAGACCGCGTTTTCTCGATCTCTGCGTCAAAACTCTTGATGTTGGCCATGCCCGACTTCCCCGTATGATCGCGCCCGACAGCCGGCGCTTTGACACCTTAGCCCCTCGTCAACAGAATATAACCTGTTTTTCACCTCGGAACTGCGGACCGCAAACAAAGGCCCGCCAAGCAACGTAAGCATGACAGCACATAAAAAAAAGGCTGCCCCGCAACGGAGCAGCCTTTTTGTCAAACAGGCAAAGCGCGCTTATTCAGCGGCGGACGGGTCCTTGAGATAGGCAATGACATTGGCCACCTCGTCGTCCTTCTTCAAACCGGCAAAGGCCATCTTGGTGCCCTTCACCACACCGCGGGGATCGCGAAGATAGGCTTCAAGCGCCTCTTCGGTCCACTCCGGCACTTCATTGGCGTGCTCGGTCATGGCTTTCGAGTACTTGTAGCCGTCGACCGAGGCGACCGGACGGCCCACGATGTCGACAAGATGCGGTCCGACGCGGTTCTTGGCTTCATCCGCCACATGGCAGGCGGCGCACTTGCGAAATACCTTGGCGCCAGCGACCGCGTCGCCATCGGCCAGTGCTGCGGTCGGTGCCGAAAGTCCCGCAGCCATCACGGCTCCGAACATCATGGATAGTGTAATGCGCATTGACAGTCTCCGTTCGCGTTTGAAGATACGGAAGTTATAGCGCACATGCCGGCGAGGGCAATGCGCCTATTCTTTAATCACACGCATCAACGTCTGGTTTTTACATCGGTTCCGGCGTCCCGAAAGCGCACATTCGCGGGGTTTTCCGGCTATGAATCGATGTCCGGGTTCATCACCTCGTCCCAGTGCCGGCGGCAATAAGACACATAGCGGTCATTGCCGCCGACCTCGATCTGCGCGCCCTCGCGCAACACCTTGCCCGTCTCATCGGTCCGGACGACCATGGTTGCCTTGCGGCCGCAGTGGCAGATCGTGCGCACTTCCCTCAGTTCGTCGGCAATGGCAAGAAGCGCCTGCGAGCCCGGAAACAGCTTTCCGCGGAAATCCGTGCGCAGTCCGTAGGTCATCACCGGGATTTTCAGCCGGTCGGCCACGCGCGCCAGTTGCCAGACCTGCGTCTCGGTGAGGAACTGGGCCTCGTCGACGAAGGCGCAGGCAATCTCGCCACCGGCCTGAAGCGCCTTGAGCGATGCATAGAGGTCATCTTCCTGACGGAACGGTATGGCCTCGCAATCGAGCCCGATCCTGGATGCGATGCGGCCGACGCCCGCGCGGTCGTCCAGGCTCGCAATCAGCAGGACCGTCCGCATGCCGCGTTCGCGGTAGTTGTACGACGCCTGCAGCAGCAGGGTCGACTTGCCTGCGTTCATGGTCGAATAGCTGAAATAGAGCTTGGCCACGGCGCTCCGGGCTCCTTGATCAAATTGTGAAACGGGGTTGGCGTGGCCGCTCCGCTTCGATAGGAAGTTTCTTGCCAACCCAAAGCTGCGATTTCCAGCCCGGAGACGCCGCTTTCAACAACCGTTTTTGCGTCGCCGCGCCATCCCGGCTGCTTTGACGCTTGAGTTGACCGCCCATCGGTGGTTCTTTCATCGAACGGAACACGGGAGATAAAAAATGATGACCAAGAAACTGACCCTTGCACTCGCATCCATGCTGCTGGCCGGCACCGCCGCGGCGCAGGCTGCCGATTCTGAAGCTTGCCAGACCGTGCGCTTCGCCGATGTCGGCTGGACCGACATCCAGGCAACCACCGCCGTGGCGGGCGTCGTTCTCGACGCACTCGGCTACGAGCAGGACGTTCAGGTCCTCAGCGTGCCGGTGACCTACCAGTCGCTCAAGAACAAGGACATCGACGTTTTCCTCGGAAACTGGATGCCCTCGATGGCCGCCGACGTGCAGCCCTTCCTCGATGACGGCTCAGTGGAATCGGTTGCGCAGAACCTCGACGGCGCCGGTTACGGCCTCGTCGTGCCGACCTATGTCGCAGAAACCGGCGTGACGAGCCTCTCCGACATCGGAAAGTTCAAGGAAGAGTTCGACGGCCAGATCTACGGCATCGAGCCGGGCAATGACGGCAACCGCATCGTGCTGGAGATGATCGAGGACGAAGCAAACGGCCTCGAGGGCTTCGAACTGGTTGAAAGCTCGGAAGCCGGAATGCTGTCGCAGGCCGAGCGCGCACTCAAGAACGAGGAATGGATCGCTTTCCTCGGCTGGACGCCGCACCCGATCATGGGCGAGATGGACATCACCTATCTCGACGGCATGGGCGATTCCGGTTTCGGTGCGGCCACCGTGCACACCAATGTGCGCGCGGGCTACACCGAGGAGTGCCCCAATGCCGGTACCTTCGTGAAGAACCTCAAGTTCTCGCTGAGCATGGAAAACCAGATCATGGACGCGATCCTCAGCGGCGAAGATGCCGACGAGGCCGCGCTGGCCTGGCTCAAGGCCAATCCGGACGCTGTCGACCCCTGGATTGAAGGCGTGACCACCTTCGAGGGCGGTGACGCGGCCGAAGCGGTTTCCGCCAAGCTCGGCATGTAATGAGAGTATCGTGACCCGGCGGACCTGAAGGTGCGCCGGGTCACGGTCAATGCGGGGGCAAAGGCATGGATGGCTTGTCGGACATTCTCACCGCCTGGAAGATTCCGGTCGGGCAATGGGGCAGAAGCTTTTTCGATTTCCTGACCGACAACTTCGAATTTGTTTTCGACGCCATAGCGGATACGCTCAAGTTCCTGCTCGACGCCATGATCGACGGGCTGCTTTGGCTTCCGCCGCTCCTGGTGGTGGCGGCCATCGCACTTCTGGGCTGGCGCATACAGCGATCCTGGAAACTCGCGCTCGGCATCGCCCTGGGCCTGACCTTCATCATCAACCAGGACCTCTGGGAAGAAACCATCGAGACGCTGGTGCTGGTGATTTCCGCCGCTTTCGTTTCCATGGCCATCGGCGTTCCGATCGGCATCTGGCTGGCACACCGGCCCAAATTCTATGCCTATGTGCAGCCGATCCTCGACCTGATGCAGACCATGCCGACCTTCGTCTATCTGATCCCGGTGCTGATCCTGTTCGGCCTCGGGCTGGCGCCCGGCCTGCTGGTGACAATCATATTCGCCTCTCCCGCGCCCATTCGCCTGACCTATCTCGGGATCACCTCGGTTCCCAAGCCGATGATCGAGGCGGGCCAGGCCTTCGGAGCATCGCCGGGACAGTTGCTCAGAAAGGTGGAACTGCCTGCCGCCCTTCCGACCATCATGGCCGGGCTTACCCAGTGCATCATGCTGTCGCTGTCGATGGTGGTGATCGCAGCCCTGATCGGAGCCAACGGGCTCGGCAAACCGGTCGTGCGCGCGCTCAACACGGTCAACATCCCGCTTGGGCTCGAGGCCGGCATCGCCATCGTCATTCTCGCCATCATTCTCGACAGGCTCTGCCGGGTGCGGATGGGAAGCGTTTCATGAGTACCGAAACCTATCGCGGCTCCGTCCGCATCGACAACGTTTCGATCATTTTCGGCGACAACACCGCCGAGAGCCTCGCCCTTGCGGATGCCGGCCATTCCCGGGCCGAGATCCAGGAGCAGACCGGCGACGTGCTCGGCGTGCACAATTGCACCGTCGACATCGAGGAAGGCGAGATCCTGGTGCTGATGGGCCTTTCGGGCTCCGGCAAATCCACGCTTCTGCGCGCCGTCAACCGTCTCAACCCGATCAGCCGCGGCCAACTCCTGGTCAATTGCGGTGAGGATACGGTCGATGTGAGCACCTGTGACGAGAAGCGGCTGATGCAGCTGCGCATGGACACCGTTTCGATGGTGTTTCAGCAGTTCGGCCTGTTGCCGTGGCGGTCGGTGGCCGACAATGTCGGTTTCGGACTGGAACTCGCCGGCATTCCGGACGCCGAGCGCCGGGAACGGGTGCGCGAACAGCTCGATCTTGTCGGACTTTCGGACTGGGCCGAGCGCATGGTGGCCGAGCTGTCCGGCGGCATGCAGCAGCGCGTGGGCCTCGCGCGGGCCTTTGCCACCGGCGCTCCGATCCTTTTGATGGACGAGCCGTTCTCGGCGCTCGATCCGCTGATCAGGACCCACCTGCAGGACGAATTGCTTGAGCTTCAGGCGCGCCTTGGCAAGACGATCATTTTCGTCAGTCACGATCTCGACGAAGCCATGAAACTCGGCAACCGGATTGCCATCATGGAGGGCGGCCGGATCATCCAGTGCGGGACGCCGAGGGAGATCGTCAATTCGCCGACCAACAAGTATGTCGCGGATTTTGTCGCCAACATGAACCCCATCGGAATGCTGGCGGCCCGCGACGTGATGGCCCCCGGAAAGCCGGACGCCAGGCGCGGCCAGGCCCCGCTTGCGGGATCCGTCGCCCCCGACACCCCGCTTGCCGAGATCATGGACGTGCTGGCAAAACGGGACGGGACAATCGGCGTCATCGACAAGGGCACCGTGACCGGCTCGATCACTGCGGAAGATATCGTGCGCGGATTGACGAAGCATCGCCGCTAGCCTTTGTCGGCAAAAATCATCCTGCGCGCATTTCTTCGCAGGCATTCAAACAGGGAGAAGCTTACATGGACGCTAAGGGCAAGACCGCCATCGTGACAGGTGGCGGTTCGGGGCTGGGCGCAGCCACCGCACGGGCACTGGCCAAGGCAGGGGCAAAGGTATCCCTGCTCGACGTCAACCTTGAACAGGCCGAGGCCGTCGCCTCCGAAATCGGCGGACGCGCCTTCTCCTGCGATGTCTCGAGCGCCGAAGCAGCGGAAGCCGCCATCGCGGCATCCGCCGAAGAGTTCGGCGAAGCCCGCATCCTGATCAATTGTGCCGGGATCGCGCCCGCTTCACGCGTGGTCGGGCGCGAAGCTCCCCATGATCTCGATGCATTTCGC
Source organism: Hoeflea sp. (assembly GCA_965230055.1). GTDB lineage: Bacteria > Pseudomonadota > Alphaproteobacteria > Rhizobiales > Rhizobiaceae > Hoeflea. Next base: position 784,165 of record OZ245939.1, read on the forward strand.
AAGGTCATCGAAGTCAACCTGATCGGCAGCTTCAACATGCTGCGGCTTTTCTCGGACCGCGCATCGAAGCTGGAGCCGCTCGCCGACGGCGAACGTGGCGTCGTGATCTCCACCGCCTCGGTCGCCGCGTTCGACGGCCAGATCGGCCAGGCAGCCTATTCCGCCTCCAAGGGCGGCGTTCACTCGATGGCGTTGCCGATCGCCCGCGAATTGGCCCGGTTCGGCATCCGGGTCATGACGATTGCCCCGGGGATCTTCGCCACTCCGATGCTTCTGGGTATGCCGCAGGAAGTCCAGGACAGCCTCGGTGCGTCGGTGCCGTTCCCCTCGCGCCTCGGGCAACCCGAGGAATATGCCCGGTTGGCCATGCACATCATCGACAATGTCATGCTCAACGGGGAAACCATCCGCCTGGACGGCGCGATCCGGATGGCGCCGAAGTAATTTCATGGCCGAGACCGTCAAGACGATCAGGGATACCGACGACGATGCCCGGCTTCTTGCCCGGCGCCTCATTCGCGGCGCGCGCTACGCCGCCATCGGTGTGCTGGAACCGGAAACAGGATTTCCCTTCACAAGCCGGGTGCTGACAGGCACCGACACCGACGGCGCACCGGTAATCCTGATTTCCAGGCTTTCGGTCCACACCGGCGCGCTGACCGTCGATCCGAGAGCATCGCTTCTATTCGGCGAGCCCGGCAAGGGCGACCCGCTTGCCCATCCCCGGGTCACGCTTCGAACCCGCGCAGTCAGGATCGCGAGGGAAGATGAGCGCCATGGCGAGCTCCGGGAGCGGTTCATCAGGCGGCACCCGAAAGCCGCGCTCTACGCCGATTTTCCAGATTTTGCCTTTTTCCGCATGGTTCCGGAATCGGCCAGCCTGAACGGCGGTTTCGGCAAGGCCTATGCTCTTGAAGCCGACGATCTCGTGATCCGGTCTCCCGCCGTTGCGGGCATGGCTGAAATCGAAGCGGGTGCGATCGAGCACATGAACGCAGATCACCGCGATGCAATCGATGCCTACGCGCGAACCTACGCCAAGTCGAAACGCACCGGCTGGAAGCTCTGCGGCATCGACTGCGCCGGCCTGGATCTGATTCTGGGCGACGAACTGATACGGATCGAATTTGACGTTCTTCTCAACGATTCAACCCTACTTCGCGATAAACTTGTAGAAATGAGTCGTTTCGCCTCTCAAAAATGAGGGTGTACAAATTGTATTTCATAGATAAAACTTTAGGTCCTTAGCATTTTCATGACGACCGGCTGATTCCCAAGGCGGCCAAGCTCGGAAGACTTAAATGATTGACGCACTCAGTTTGGAACGCCATTCCGGCGAAGCTTCGGAATTGCTGTCGGCCATGGCAAACCGCAAGCGGCTTCTCATCCTGTGCAATCTGGCGCGGGGCGAAATGCAGGTCGGGGCGCTCGCGGAAAAGGTGGATCTGAGCCAGTCCGCGCTGTCCCAGCATCTTGCCAAGTTGCGCGGCATGCAGCTGGTCAAGACGCGGCGTGAAGCCCAGACAATTTACTACACGCTCGAATCGTCAGAAGTCCGGCAAATGCTCAAGGCGCTTGCAACCCTCTATCACGATTGAGCCGGCCGGCCATAACGGCGCAGCCCATCCTGCGCCTCGGGCAAGCCTCTACACATCACAAGGCACCTGAAAGAGCCTGTTCGGCCAGGTAAGACGTTCAGGAACACCAAGCGATCGCGACATCATTCCATGCAGAAACGCCCGCTTCCTGACGAAGCGGGCGTTTCTGCTTGATTCAAATGCAGACGGTGGGATCAGAACTCTTCCCATTCATCCTGTGCCACGGCGGCGTTGCCATGGGTCTGAGGCCTCGGAGCCGGTGCGTTGGCTGCAGCCGGAGCCGCGGCACGGGGAGCCGAACCGGAGGCCGCCGCCATGGTCTTTGCCGTTGCCCTGAGGCTGGCCGACTGGGCCGACGCCGATTCGTTGATCTGGAAATTCGAGATCAGTTCGCGGAGTTTTGCAGCTTCGTTGGCCAGTTCGGCCGATGCCGCATTGGATTCCTCGACCATCGCCGCGTTCTGCTGGGTCGTCTGGTCCATCGAGTTGACGGCCTGGTTGACTTCGCTGAGCCCGGTCGACTGTTCCTTCGCGGAGATCGCAATCGCATCCATATGCGTGTTCATCTGGGTGATGAAGCCCCCGATGGTGCGCAGTGCTTCGCCGGCCTTGCGGACCAGATCCACGCCGCTCGAGACTTCAGTCGAGGAATTCTGGATCAGATCCTTGATTTCCTTGGCTGCATTGGCCGAGCGTTGTGCCAGTTCGCGAACTTCCTGAGCGACCACCGCAAATCCACGGCCGGCCTCGCCGGCCCGCGCGGCCTCAACACCGGCGTTGAGCGCCAGCAGGTTGGTCTGGAAGGCGATTTCGTCGATCACGCTGATGATGTTGGAAATCTGCTTCGAGCTTTCCTCGATCCGGCGCATGGCGTCCTCGGCGCGGTCGACGACCTCGGAGGATTCGATCGCGGACGAGTTGGCCTGAGATGCGACACCGCGGGCTTCCTCGGTACGCTGCGTCGAATTGGCCACGTTGGACGTGATCTCTTCCACTGCCGCGGCGGTCTCTTCGAGAGCGGCCGCCTGACGTTCTGTCCGCCTGGAGAGATCGTCGGTGCCGTTGGCGATTTCGCGGGTGCCGGTTTCCATCATCGACACGCTTTCGGTGATGGAAGCCATGGTAGCGCCCAACTGCTTCACGGACTGGTTGAAGTCATGGCGCAATGCCTCGAAATCAGGAGCGAATGCCTCTTCGAGCTGGAAGGAGAGGTCGCCCGATGCGAGACGCTTCAGACCCACCGCGAGACCGGAAGTGGCTTCCTTCAGGCGGGCAGCCGCATCGGCTTCGGCCTTTTCCTGCGCAGCGATACGGTCGGCTTCGGCGCGTTTCCGGTTCTCTTCCGCGTCGGCCTCGAGCTGCCGGTTGGCAATCGCGGCTTCGCGGAAGACCTGCATCGAACCCGCCATGCGGCCGATTTCATCCTTGCCGCCTGCATCGATGCTGATATCCAGATCACCATCGGCGAGCTTCGCGGTGGCATCGGCCAGCTTGCTGAGTGGACGGGAGACCAGTTGGAAGTTCAGCAGTCCCATCAGGGCCGCAAACAGGGCCACGATCACCGAAGCTGCAAGGCTGATGAACTCGACCGCCTCAAGCGAAGCCGTCTGTGCTTCCGCAGCCTGGGCGGAACGCTCCTGGATGACTTCGTTGATGGCGCCCAGTTTTTCATCAAACCGGTTGAGCAGCCCAGTCCCCTCGCCCGTCAGTTCAAGCACGCGGGCAAGTTCGACGGTAAGGGGGTCGCGCATCAGGTTTATCTGATTTGCGACCACATCATCGCGCCAGGTGTTCAGGATTGCGCCGGCTTCGGACAGCGCCGCTGTCTGGTCGGCGGCATTTGCAGCCATCTGCCGCTCGAGCTTGCTCAACTGGGCGTCAATGACGGCATTGTTCTCTTCATAGAGCGTCATATAATCCCGGTTGCCGGTCAGGAGGAAGTTCTTGAACGCCATGTTGGCGAACGTAACCTCGCCATTGAGAAGCACCATCTCCTCACGCAGTTCGGACATCGCCTGGTTGTTCTTGACGAGTTCCGTCGTCGTCGTTGCCCGCACGTAGATCAGGCCGGAAGCGGCGATGGCGATGAATGCAAGGATGGCGAAAGCTGCGAAACCCTTGGCGGTGACAGATATGTTCTTGAGCATGATCTCAATCCTGTTGCGTCTCAGACACCCTCGACCCGATTGGCCCGGCAGGGAGAATTGCGTCGGCCGGCCTATGCGCCTGCGCCGGTTCGGCGTTCAAGTTCGGTGAGGTTGACTTCCATGGTGACAGCGCCGATGGATTCACCGTTCTCGGTCAGGGTGAAGTTGACCTGACCACGCCAGATCTTGGCGCCGTCGTCCCATTCGGCCTCGTCGATGAAGACCGCGTCAGGTCCGACACCGTAGGTTTTCTGGAACTTTCCTTCGTCGCCCTGCCAGAAGTCGCTCGTGATCGAGCTCTGTCCGACATTGAGACCGTTCTGGTCCATCACGAAGATCTCGGCATACATACCCAGCGAACGACCCTGAAGCCGCGCAAGGTAAACCGAGAGCGGATTCGAAAGCGTTGCGGCGATCAGCGGCTTGTCATCGCTCTCGCGTTCGGCAACCCATTGCTCATCGAGCGCATCGATCTCGGCCTGCGGAAGCTTCTTGAGGCGATCATTCTGCGCCTTCACTGAAATCCGCACGATGTCGGTTTCCATCCACTGACGCATTTCGGCCATCACCGAAGGGGTGATCAGGGCGTTGATGTCAGGCTTTGGCGATTCGGCGAAAGCGGGAGAACCGGCGAGAACGAAAAGACCGGCAGCAAGGGTGGATTTGAGATTTGTCATGGGTTGACCTCCGTCGTTATCCCACTTCTCACCCCTTCGGCCTTAAGTCGCGGTTAACATAAACCGCCACGGCAACCTCAATAGTAGCCCCTAAGTTTTAACGGTCAGCATGAGGGAGCAACACCGCGTAAAGACACAGAAATGCGTTTTTTCGAATGTTTTCAAGCAAATCAAGGCAGTAGCGGCCTGAGAGCTGCCGGAGAACAGCCTTTTCAGGACAATGCGGACTGGATCGGAAATAATATTTGACGGGCGCCATCCGGCGGGGATGGCGCCCGTCTAGCGACGGCGGAAAGTTCCGCCATGCCGCCGGTCGACTGCGACAATGCATGGATAAACTTGCTTGGGCCTTGCGCGGATCACTTGCGCTTGCAGGAGTATAACACCCATGCCAAAGCACTACTTCATTATCGCCGAGCGCGACCACTTCCCCCGTTTGGCCTCAATTCAGCGGCTGCGCCTTCATCCGGAGACCCATGCATGACCCACAAGATCATCATCGACACCGATCCCGGCATCGACGATGCGATGGCGATCGCCTATGCCGTCGCGCACCCTGACATCGACCTGCTGGCGCTGACCACCATCTTCGGCAATGTCCGCACCCATGAAGCGACACGCAATGCACTGGCGCTGCTCAACCATTGGGATGTGCTAGCCGACGTCGCAGAAGGCGAAAGCGCGCCCATCGCAATCCCGGCCAATGAGCCCGGTTACCTTGTTCACGGGCGCAACGGATTTGGCGGCGTCGATATTCCCGTGTCCGGCGGAACCAGGCATGATCTCGGCGCCGTCGATTACATCATCGAAGCCACACGCCGCCATCCCGGCGAAATCGTTCTCTGCGCGGTCGGGCCGCTCACCAATCTTGCGAGAGCGCTCGAACGCGATCCGGAAATCGTCTCCAGGGTCAAGGCGGTGGTGGTGATGGGCGGGGCAGTCCATCGCAAGGGAAACGTCACTCCCGTGGCGGAAGCGAACTTCTGGAACGATCCGCATGCCGCAGATGCCGTGCTCGGCGCCGATTGGCCCCTGGTGCTTGCCCCCCTCGACTGTACCATGCCGGTCCTGTTTACGCCGGACTACATGGAGGCGGTCGCCCGCGAGAACCCGAGACTGGGCAGGCCCCTGGCGGATATGGCCGAGGCCTATTCCCGCTTCTACCGCGCGCACCAGGGTCTTGGCGGCTGTGTTCCCCATGACGTGATGGCGATCTCCTGGCTTACGGTCCCGGGCGCCTTCCGGCTCCAGAAAGGTGCGCTCGCCGTCGTGACCGACGGTCCCGCGATCGGACAGTGCCTGTTCCAGCCCGGCGGCACGAAAAGCCGCGCCACAGTCTTCGACGGACGTCCCGACCACCTTGTCATGACAGACACCGACCCGGCGCTGTTCCTCGCCGATTTCATGACGGTGATGGCACGGCACACCACCTGACGACCAATCGCGAGACCACCATCGACTTCAGCCCATCCCGGCCCTAAGTGCCACTCCGGACAACACATTCTGAACCCGGAGCGGTGGAACGCACATGCAGAGCTTGAAACAGGGCGGACTGGCTGTCGTGATCGGCGACAGCGGCGGCATAGGATCCGCAATGAGCGAGGCTTTGGCGGAATCCGACAGCTTCGCCCGGGTTCTGGGCTTCTCCCGCACGTCCGACCCCGCCCTCGACCTGCTCGATGAAGCAAGCATCGAGACTGCCGCCCGCACCGTGAAGGATACGGGCATCGATCTCCGTCTCGTCTTCGATGCGACGGGGTTTCTGCATGGAAACTCCTTCGGGCCGGAAAAATCGCTCTCGGCCCTAGATCCTGCCCACATGGCGCATGCCTTTGCGATCAACGCCGCCGGACCAATGCTGTTGATGAAACACTTCCTGCCGCTCCTGCCCCGGACCGGCAAGTCGGTCTTTGCGACGCTGTCAGCGCGCGTCGGCTCGATCGGCGACAACGCGCTCGGCGGCTGGTACAGCTACCGCGCCTCGAAAGCGGCCCTCAACCAGTTCGTCCATTCCGCCGCCATCGAACTGAAACGGCGCACGCCGGAGGCCGTTTGCGTTGCCTTGCATCCGGGCACCGTCGAAACCCGCCTTTCGGGCGGGTTTGCCAGGCAGGGACTCGACGTCCGGCAGCCGGCCGAAGCAGCAGCCCTGCTGATCAATGTCATCGACGGCCTGTCGCCTGATCAGTCCGGCGAATTCTTCGATTACGGCGGGACACAGGTCCCTTGGTAGATCCCATCCGCTTCGCGGCAGGATCGCAGCTCTTTACCGGGCCTTCATTCTGTCCGCGGTAGAACCGGGGCATGAGCAAATCCGAGACCATCCGTTGGGGGATTTCCGGAACCGGCAGGATAGCCGGACAGTTCGCCGCCGACATCGGCCATGCGGCGAATGCCCGCCTGTGCGCCGTTGCCGGCCGGTCGGAGGAGAAAGTTGCTGCCTTGACGGGCGCGCAGACGAATATCGCCGGTTTCCTTTCGCTTGGACAGATGATCGCGTCTGGCTCCGTGGACGCCGTCTACGTGGCGACCTCCAACGATGTGCATCTCGATCAGACACTCGCCTGCATCCGGGCCGGCATGCCGGTGCTGGTGGAAAAGCCGTTGACCGCCAGCCTGACGGAAGCAAAGGAGATCCGGTCCGCCGCGAGAGGCTCGGGAAGCTTCGTGATGGAGGCCATGTGGACGCGCTACCTGCCCGCGCTCACGGCCGCCCGCAACGCCATAGCCGCGGGCGCCATCGGCAGGGTGCGGCGGTTAGAGGCGGACATCGCCTGGAAGGTGCCCTACGACCCGTCGGACCGGCGCTTCGACAAGGAAAAGGGTGGCGGGGCCTTGTATGACATCGGCGTCTATCCGCTCTCGCTGGCGCGCAACTTTCTTGGCCAGCCCGAAGCCGTTACGGGCTGGTGGCGCGCAGCCCCCTCGGGTGTCGACATCGATGCCCGCCTTTCGCTGCGTTACGGCGAAGCGGAGGCCATCATCTCCTGCGGCTTCAACCGCGACGGCACCAACCAGCTTGTCATCGAGGGCGATGACGGTGTCATTGTGCTCGGCCCGCTGTTCATCAATGCGACCGGATTTGAGATCTGCGCATCGAGAACCGTTTCAAATCTGGCTCTACCGGGCGGCAACAGCATGCAGGCGCGCATCCGGCGCAAGCTGGTGAGACACCTTCCGTTTCCCGGCATTCGCAGGCATGATCACGGGTTCAGGGGCACCGGCCTGCAGTTCGAGATCGAGGCGGCCTCAAAAGCCATCCTTTCCGGCTTGACCGAGGAACCGGCCAATACGCTCGACGACACGGTTGCCGTGCTGGAAATGATTGAAACTGTGCTGTCCGCGCCGCCGCAGGCCGGCTGATTCCTTTCAAAACGGGTCAGAAGCGCGACTTCGGTTCGAAGGCGCCGATCCCGTCATTGAGCGCCAGCGCCAATTCACTGAGATGGAGCGCCCGGCGGCCGGAGAAGAACGGAACGTCTCCTTTTTCGATCGCGTCCGCCATGGCGGCGATGCCACGCGCGAAATCGATCTTCGAGGGAAATGCCGAGAGCTTCGAAGCCGATGGGGCGAACGGATAGCGGACCGGCGCGCCATGGATGAACCTGAGCGGAAGCACGCGGCCTCTTTGACGTTCGAACCGGCCTGCGAGCCGCTGAAGCAGCGACCGCTTCGCATCGAAACGGCTCAGATGAACCGGTGACCGGTCATCCCACAGATCGCGCACCACGATCGTGCCCTCATCGCCCATGATGGTCAGCGAGCGATCGCGCGGAGCGGCAAGGCCGCATGTCAGCCGTGCGGTGACCCCGCTCTCAAAGGAAAGGCATCCCACCGAGAAATCCGCCGCCATGGAAATGGCTTCGGTTCCCGGTCCCTTGTCCGGAAACGTCAGGGCGGAGAAAGCCTGGCCCTTGCCGACCGGCCCGAACAGCGCCACAAGCCAGGAAAGGCCATACCCGGCATGCTCCAGCGTGCAGCCGACTTCGAATTCGTGCAGACCGGGCCATTTCGCGCCGGAGCGCGAACGCCACTCCCGCCAGTTGTCCTTGAACACCGGCCCGTCCTCCATCTCGGCATAGGCCAGACGCGGAGTGCCGATCCTGCCGCCGTCAATCAGCTGCGCGGTGAGGCGTTGAGCATCCGAAAGCCCGTTGGCCGGCGCGCCGCATACGATGAGTCCCTTCCGTTCGGCCAGTTCGACAACCTGCCTTGCTTCCTCGAAGGTCATTCCCAGCGGCTTTTCGCAGTAGACGTGCCTGCCCGCCTCCAGCGCGGCGCGATTGAGCTCAAAATGGCTTTCCGGATTGGTCAGGTTGACGATGATGGAGACATTGGTATCCGCGAGACATTCGTCGAGCGAGGTGTAGGCGCGCACCTTGTGAAAGGCCGAAAACTGCGCCAGCCGGGCCGGATCGTGATCCCAGACCCCGCCGAGCGTAAGGCCGGGATGGTTGGCGAGCGTCGTCATGTAGTAGTCGGCGACGAAGCCGGTGCCGACGAGCGCGATGGTGGTCATGGAACAGGATCCCGGCGAATTGAACTGCAACAGCCTAGCCCGCCGGCGTTAAGATGCAGTTGCCGCATCGCGCGACGGAAACCGGCCACCCTGCAAGGCTCGTCCGGACTATTCGGTATCCGCAAGGAACGAAGCAATCCAGACCAGCGGCGCGTTCCAGTTGATGGCGATCTCGTTGGTCGAGAAAGAGCGTCGATCATCCACATAGCAGGCCTGCGGCGCACAGCCGCGGAGCACCTCGATGGCATAATCGTCAGCCGGCTGGCTGTTCGGCCCGCCGGCCATCACGCCCTTCGGCGGCCGCGGGAACGTGGGGTCAGTCGCGTGGGCGAATATGTTCGAGTACTGCCGGTCAGCATAATAGGATCCGTAGCCGGTCACATAGGAAATCCCCAGCGCGTTGCGCCCCAGCAGGTAATCCATGCTTTCGCGTACGGCCTGCAGATAGCGCTCCTCGCCTGTGATGTCGTAGGCCGTTGCAACCACGATCATGTTCTGGATGACGGAATGGTTCGAGCCCCAGCCATAGCCCTGGGGCGGATTGTACATCAGCCCGAACGCTTCGCCGTTCTGGGTCCGGATGTAAGCTTCCGCCGCATCGATTACCGAGTCCCGGATCCTGCCGAGGTCGGCTTCCCCGAGCCTTGAAGGCAACGAGGCGAGATGCAGCCGTCCCAGTGCCGCGGTGCTGCGCCAGTTGAAGCCGTCCGGAGCAAATACCGGACCGTCCCAGTGCGGCGAGGCCTTGAGCCGCCCGAGCCAGACATCGTCCCCGGTCGAGAGAAAGAGTTCGGCAACGGCCCAGTAGAACTCGTCCGAGACATCGTCGTCCTGATAGTCGCCACCACCAGTCAGGCCATTGGTAGCGGGCGCATAAAGATCGGGATGGGCTTCCGCCGCCTCGTAGGCACTAAGCGCGGCGTCCATCAGCCTCTTCGCGTAGTCGGGGTCATACTTTTTGAACAGCCGGGCTCCCTGCGCCGCTGCAGCGGCAAGGTTCAGGGTCGCAGCCGTCGAAGGACGGTGCAGCACGCGTTCCGCCGGATCATGATGCGGCAGGATTGCGCCGGTGGTCCAGGTGTTGCCGTGCATCTTGTGATGCGCCATGCCGGCATGAGGCTCGCCTTCCGGTACGACCATGGAGAGAAGGAAGTCCAGCTCCCATCTCGCCTCGTCGAGAATGTCCGGTACGCCATTGCCGGTTTCGGGAATCCGGATCGCACTCTCCGACAAGGCCGCCGATCCTTCCGGGCCCCGTTCGAGTGCGCGCTCGTAGACCGAAAGCAGTTGCGCTGTCGCGATTCCGCCATTGACGACGTACTTGCCGAAGTCCCCGGCATCATACCAGCCGCCCGACACATCGAGCCGGTAGCCGCAACTCCAGGCCTCGCCGTAGACCTCACGCGCCGTGCGAGTATCGACGCAGCCGACGGACACATCGCCGCGGTTCGGCCGCTTGCCGACATGCCCCGCGGGCCGGGCGTAATCCTCTCCGGCGAGGTCTCCGCGTATCTCGATGCCGCTGCGGACCTTGTAGAAATAGGAAAGCGCATCGGAATAGAGCCCGGCATAGACACCGTCCGAAATCGCGAACGGATGGCTTTCGTCATTACCCACCTTCAGCACGAAATCGCTGCCGGCCCGGGTGTACTCGCTGAAATCGATCAGGTGTGTGTTGAGGCCGGATGCGCCATCCCAACCCTCCGGCCGGGTCTTCCCGGAAACGACCTCGTCTCCGGATGCCGAAAGCAGCGACCAGTCCGCTGCTTCGCTTTGCGAACTGAGAAGGGTCGCGCGCTTCGGGCCATCAGGCAGATAAACCACCTGGTTTGCCCTGATCGGCGTATCGAAATTGCCTTCCACATCCGGCAGAAACTGACTTCCGGAATTGAGCGAAACCGCGTGGAGGCAGAACCGCCAGGGCGCGTCCGCGCCACCAAGCTGAAACACCACCTGTGCGGCCTCCCTGGTCGAGGCCGACTGGAACAGGACCATCGCATCCTGTCTTTGGGGAGAGAGGCTTCGAACCAGTTCGCCTTCCGGCCTCCACGGGGCGACCCCTTCCTGGACAAGAGCGCGCACGCGGCCTTCGGGCTGTGCCGAGACGCTGATCGCGAGCCTGTAACCATCGCCCCTGGACAACTCGATCCCGTTCATGCCGATGATCGCATCCCAGGGCTCCGCGGTACGCCCGGGCACATCCGCGCACAGCGCCCCGGGTTCATAGGCAAGCGCGACATTGGGCGTCGACCACCATTCACCGGCGAGCGCCCGGGAAGACAGATCCGGATCGGGCATCTGCTCCTGGGCCGAGACCGCGGCGTGCAAGGAGAATACGGCAAGCGCGGCGGCCAAGCCGGCGATCGTCTTCAAACGCATCATGAAGTGCTTCCGGGTTTAAAGGCGGGCGGCTTGCAAAGGCTTGCCGCGCAAGTCCGCAAAGTATCGGCCGCAGCGGGTCAAAAAAGCTTTAACCGCGACTTGGCAGGCCGCTTACCCGGAGATCAGTCACGCAGCCCCACAACAGCCTTGCACAGCGGATGGTTGGGATCGGCAAGCCCGTCGATCACGTCGAAATGATGCTTGCCCGGTTCTTCGACCATCGCCATCGGTGTGCGAAAGCCGCGCCAGATCTCGTAGAGCACACGGTTTTGCCGGACAAACTCCGGTCGCTCCCTGGCTCCGACCCAAGCTGTCACCGGAATGGCGCGAAGTGGCTCGAGCAATGCCGGGCTGTGGGTTTCGGCTTCGGACGCATCGATACCCAGGATATCGTTCATGGCGGTCCGCATCACCGGCCTGAGGTCGTGAACCCCGGAAATCGAAACCACTCCGGCTATGCGGGCAAGCACGGCATCCGGCAGGAGCGCATTGCCGCTGATCATCCTTGTGACCAGGTGGCCGCCGGCGGAATGCCCGGTGAGATGGATCGGCCCTTCGATTTCGGAGGCGCAATATGAGATCGCCGCAGCCATCTCATCGCCGATTTCGCTGATGCGCGCATCGGGACAAAGAGTGTAGCTGGGCATTGCGACCGCAAAACCGTGCGCCAGCGGACCCGAAGCCAGATGCGACCAGACCGACTTGTCGAATGCCTTCCAGTATCCCCCGTGCACAAAAACGACCAGGCCGTGCGGATGGCCTTCCGGAAGGAAGAGATCAAGCTTCTGCCGCGCCGCGCCGCCATAGGGCAGATCAAGTCTTGCCCGGCCGTCGGCCTCGAGCAATCGTCTGAAGTCTGCCGCAAGCGCCGACCAGCGTGGCGGATATTCTTCAGCCCCGGCAATATGTGCACCGTTGGCGTAGGCATCGTCATAATCGGCAATCGGGCATTCCGTCACGTTTGGCTCCTTGCTTTTGGCGCAAATTTACCGGGCTTTCCCGGAAGCGCAATCTTGACCGTAAAAGTCAAATTTTGATCATTTGATAAAAAATTTGACCTTTTGATAAAACGGCTTCATTCTTTCAAAATCGCGGCGATGGCGGCACTGAGGAGTAGCCCCGGAAAAGACCGCAAAGAAGATCTCGACAACGAGGGGTCCAGAGAATGACAGCCAACGACATCAGACCGGGCCGGCTTTCCGGCGCGGAATATGCCGAAAACTTTTCCGATCTTCATCCGCCGCTCGAGCAGCATGAAGCCCTGGTGGAAGCCGACAGGTGCTATTTCTGCTACGATGCGCCATGCATGAATGCCTGCCCGACATCGATCGACATCCCGATGTTCATCAGGCAAATCCAGACCGGCAACCCGGTCGGCGCGGCAAAGACGATCTTCGACCAGAACATCCTGGGCGGGATGTGCGCTCGGGTCTGCCCGACCGAAACGCTGTGCGAGGAGGTTTGCGTCCGCGAGGTCGCGGAAGGAAAGCCGGTCAAGATCGGCGAACTGCAGCGCTATGCAACCGACACCTACATGGATCGCGAGTTGCCGCACCCGTTCAAGCGTGCGGCCTCGACCGGAAAGAAGGTTGCGGTCGTTGGCGCCGGGCCGGCAGGTCTCTCCTGCGCCCACCGTCTCGCCATGCACGGCCACGACATCACGATTTTCGAAGCCCGCGAGAAGCCCGGCGGCCTCAATGAGTATGGCATCGCCGCCTACAAGTCGACCAACGACTTCGCCCAGCGCGAGGTCGAGTGGCTGATGCAGATCGGCGGAATCGAACTCAAGCTCGGACAGCGCCTCGGCAGTGACTTCCAGATCGGAGACCTGGCGGGCAGCTACGACGCGGTTTTCGTCGGAATTGGCCTTCCCTCCGCCTATGCGCTGAACATCCCGGGCAACGAACTGCCCGGCGTCGAAGCCGCCATCGATTTCATTGCCCGCTTGCGGCAGGCCGACGACAAGTCGACCCTGGCCGTCGGGCAGGATGTGGTGGTCGTCGGCGGCGGCATGACCGCGGTCGATGCGGCAGTTCAATCCAAGCTCCTGGGAGCACGGACCGTTTCACTGGTCTATCGCCGGGATCGCGAGCAGATGCCGGCCAGCCGCTACGAGCAGGATCTGGCCGCCGCCCACGGCGTGCATCTGGTGTTCAACGCGATGCCTTCGCGCATCAACGGCGCCAATGCCGTCGAGAGCATCACCTTCGAATACACGACGAGCGAGGGCGGCAAGCTTTCGGGAACCGGCGAGACTTTCGAAATCGCTGCCGACCAGGTGCTCGCGGCCATCGGCCAGTGGATGCAGGAGGAAACCGGCGAGCTGGAACTGGACGGCACCACCCTGGCCCGGGAGAACGGCAACAAGAGCCTTTCGCCTTACGGCAACATCTGGGTGGGTGGCGACTGCGCCCATGGCGGCGAGGACCTCACGGTCACCGCGGTCGAGGACGGCAAGATTGCCGCCGAGAGCATTCACAAGACGCTTGCGGCATAAGGAGAACGGAAATGGCTGATCTTTCGACCAACTTTCTCGGCATCAAATCCCCGAACCCCTTCTGGCTCGCTTCCGCTCCCCCCACTGACAAGGCCTACAATGTCGAGCGCGCCTTCGAGGCCGGCTGGGGCGGCGTGGTCTGGAAGACCCTTGGCGAAGCCGGACCGCCGGTGGTCAATGTCAACGGACCGCGCTACGGCGCGATCTGGGGTCCGGACCGCAGGCTTCTCGGACTGAACAACATCGAGCTGATCACAGACCGGGATCTCGAGACCAACTTGCAGGAAATCACCGAGGTCAAGAAGCGCTGGCCGGACCGGGCGATGATCGTCTCGATCATGGTCCCTTGCGACGAGGCGAGCTGGAAGGCGATCCTGCCGCGTGTCGAGGACACCGGCGCCGACGGCATCGAGCTCAACTTCGGATGCCCGCACGGCATGAGCGAACGCGGGATGGGATCGGCCGTCGGCCAGGTTCCCGAGTACATCCAGATGGTCGCCGAGTGGTGCAAGCAGTATTGCCGGCTTCCGGTGATCGTGAAGCTGACGCCGAACATCACCGACATCCGCTATCCGGCCCGTGCTGCCAAGGCGGGCGGCGCCGATGCCGTCTCGCTGATCAACACGATTTCGTCCATCGTCTCGGTCGATCTGGACAATTTCGCTCCGGTGCCGACCATCGACGGCAAGGGATCGCATGGCGGCTATTGCGGCCCGGCGGTCAAGCCGATCGCGCTCAACATGGTGGCCGAGATCGCACGCGATCCGGAAACGCAAGGCCTGCCGATTTCCGGCATCGGCGGCGTGCAGACCTGGCGTGATGCGGCCGAATTCATCGCGCTCGGATGCGGTACCGTTCAGGTCTGCACCGCGGCGATGACCTACGGCTTCAAGATCGTGCAGGAAATGGCCCAGGGACTCTCGGACTGGATGGACGAGAAGGGCTACCAGACCATCGCCGACTTCCAGGGCCGCGCCGCCCCGAATGTCACCGACTGGCAGTATCTCAACCTCAACTATGTCACCAAGGCCAGGATCGACCAGGACCTGTGCATCAAGTGCGGCCGCTGCCATATCGCCTGCGAGGACACATCGCACCAGGCTATCACCTCAATGGTGGACGGGGTTCGCCACTTCGAGGTCATGGACGACGAATGCGTGGGCTGCAATCTCTGCGTCAACGTCTGCCCCGTCGATGACTGCATCACCATGGTCGAAATGACCGAGGGCACCGACCCGCGCACCGGCCGCCCGATCCAGGACGACTACGCCAACTGGACCACGCACCCGAACAATCCGATGGCCAAGCAAGCCGCGGAATAAACCTTGGTTGAACGTTTCAGAAAGGCTCCGCCTAGCAAGCGGCGCCTTTCTCTTTTGCGGGCCTTCAAGACTTATCGAGCGAAGCCCCGTATCAGAGCGCTTCGGCCGGCGGCGTCTTGCCTGCCGAATTGCAATGAGCTTGCCATCTGGGTATGAAGTTCCAACGATATAGCGCGTTGGGGGTGTTGAAATGCTGCGTGTTGTTCTGCTGATCTGCCTGTGTGCCGTTTTGGGCTCCTGCCAGACCATGTCCAAGGAAGAATGCGCCGTTGCCGACTGGGGCGTAATCGGCGAACAGGACGGAGCCGCCGGCCACGAGCCGCAAAGCCGGTTTGCCCGCCACGTCAAGGCCTGTGAACGCGCCGGGGTCCTTGCCGACCAGACAGCCTGGTACCAGGGCTACCAGCAGGGGCTTCCCCGCTACTGCACTCCACTCAACGGACTGACCGTGGGCCGTGATGGCAAGTCCTATGCGAATGTCTGCCCACCCAATCTGGAGCCCGGTTTCCGCGATGGCTACGAGCTCGGCCGAACCTATCATCGCAAGTCAACCGAGATCCGCAACGCGGAATCCCGGATCCGCAGCCTCGAAAGCGAAATCCGCCAGTACGAGGAACAGATCCGCAATGGCCAGGCCGACCAGCGCACGGCAGAACGCCTGATCGACAGCAACCGCTGGAAAATCCGTGATCTTGAGCGGGATATCGGCCGCATGCAGTCCGAGTTGCGCGGCATCGAAGCCGACATGGAAGACTTCCGCTTCACCAGAGCCCTGCGCAGCTGAGACATGCCAGGCGAGCATGCGTCTTCACTTGTCCACGGCATCCGCCAGGTTTGGAGCGCGCAAGCGTACATCGAGCGGGTTGCGTCCGTATCGCTGCCGGAATGCACGGGCAAAGCCTTCAGGTGAACCATACCCGTAACGCCGGGCCACGGCGTCCACGCGATCACCCTTGAGAATATCCTGTCGCGCCAGTGACAAGCGCCACCGCCGAAGATAGGCTGCCGGCGTTTCGCCCACCAGCGTCATGAAGGTTTCAGCAAAACGACTAAGGGATAACCCTGCAATCACGGCCAGGTCCCGATTGCGCCACTCAAGGCCAGGCTGATCGTGCATGGCGACAATGGCGCGGCTCAGCCGCGGGTCGGACAGACCGGCAATCAGCCCGGGTCCGGCAGATCCCGCTTCTATCTGCGCGCGCAGCAGACGAACGATTAAAACCTCTCCCAGACGATTGATCACCGAGGCTGCACCACACCGGCCTGCTATGAGCTCTGAGCGCATCAAGCCGACCACGCTTGCCATTTCAACATCCTGAGCCAGCGCAAATTCAAACCGCTTCGGCAAAGCGGCCATCAGCGGATTGTCAACACCGCCCCAGTCGACCGCAACGCTGAGCAGCACCTTGCCGGGATCAATGCCTCTGCCAATCCCGGACGCCCCGAACAGGATATGTGACGGCATACCGGCCTCATCAACGCTCGCAACCAATGTCGCCCTTTCGGGATCGGCCGGGATGAGTTGGAGAGTGAACCGCTCCATTAGCGTTGTCAGACGATCGAAACTGGCCACCTTGAGAGTTTCCATCAGTTTTTTCGGATTTTCCAGATCGTAACTCCGATAAAATGACGGCACAACAGCTTTCCCGGAAAGGTCCCGCCCATGCTCATGCCACGCCAGAAGACACCCGATCTCAAATTGCCGACCCTCAATCATGGCGAGTTCGATCTTGCAACCGATGCCTCCGATCGAGGCACGATCATCTGCTTTTACCGCGGTCTGCACTGTCCGATTTGCGCTAACTATCTCACTGAATTGCAGAAGCAGGTCGAAGAATTTACCAACCGCGGTGTGAGTACAATTGCCATCAGCTCCGACGGTGAGGAGCGGACCCGCGAAATGGCTGAAAAGATTGGTGCCGACACCCTCCGCTTCGGCTATGATCTGCCCTTGGCAAAGGCGCGCGAATGGGGTCTCTACATATCGACCTCCCGTGGCAAGACATCGATTGGCATAGAAGAGCCCGCACTATTCTCGGAGCCCGGACTGTTCATGGTAACACCGCAACAAACCCTCTATTATGGCTCAGTGCAAACCATGCCTTTCGTCCGCCCGCATTTCTCGGAACTGGTCAGCGCACTCGATTTTGCGATCAAGAACGACTATCCGGCACGGGGCGAATTCACCGGACCGGTCTAAAGCTAGAGCGAGCGCTGGTTGACGCGCTTCGAAAGTTCCTCTGCACTTTCAACCCGTTCGGAATACCGGTCCACCAGGTATTCCGAACGCCCGCGCGTGAGCAGCGTGAACTTCATCAACTCTTCCATGACGTCGACCATCCGGTTGTAGAACGGCGACGGCTTCATCCGCCCTTCCTCGTCGAATTCCGCAAATGCTCTCGGCACCGAGGACTGGTTGGGGATCGTGATCATCCGCATCCAGCGGCCGAGCACCCGCATCTGGTTGAGCGTATTGAAGCTTTGAGAGCCGCCGCTGACCTGCATCAGCGCCAGTGTCCGGCCCTGGGTGGGGCGAACGCCGCCGATTGGCGCCAGCGGCAGCCAGTCGATCTGTGTCTTCATCAGACCGGTCATCGCGCCATGGCGCTCGGGCGAGCACCAGACCTGGGCTTCCGACCAGAGCGACAGTTCGCGCAGTTCCAGCACCTTGGGATGCTGGTCGGCATCATCGGAAACCACCGGAAGACCGGTTGGATCGAAAAGCCGGACTTCCGCGCCCAGAGCCTCCAGAACGCGTTTTGCCTCCTGGGTGAGAAACCGCGAATAGGACCGCCCCCGGAGCGAACCGTAAAGCATCAGAACGCGTGGCGGATGGTCGGGCTCTCCCGGCAGAGCCAGCCGTTCGATATCCGGCAGGTGAAAGCTCTCCGGCTGGAGATTTGGCATGTCCTTGGTCATGGAGCGGTCACCACTTCTCCGTCTTCCTTTGTAAAGCTTGCGCCGGAGGCAACATCGAGAAGCTTGAAAACGGTCTCCGAAGGGCGGCAAAGCGCTACGCCTTTCGCCGTGCAGACGATTGGCCGGTTGACCAGCACCGGATGCTCGATCATCGCATCGAGGATGGCATCGTCGCTGACAGCCGGATCAGTCAGGCCCAGTTCCTCGGCAGGCGATTTCGAAACCCGCATCGCCTCACGCGGGCTCAGCCCCGCGGCGGCGAACAGGGCGAGCAGCTGAGGCCGTGTCCAGCCGGTTTCAAGATACTCGATGATGGTCGGCTCTCCGGCAAAGCCTCTAATGATCTCAAGCACATTCCGGGATGTGCCGCAGTTCGGATTGTGATGGATGACGATGCTCACGGCTTGGCTCCTGCATCTTTGAAGTTCAGGTATGCTCCGATTAACGCAAGCCGTTCCGGGATGCCAGACTTATATCAAGATTTCTTGATTAATCGTTGGAAATCGTTGACGGTATCGCCCCGCCCCTTCGTGTCGGAGATGTAGAAACGGGACGCCCATCTTGATTACCGGCGTGATCGATTGCACAAGCATTGTCAGCACAAAGGAGTTTGGCATGAGCATTGATCTGAGCGGCAAGACAGCCTTCATCACCGGCGCAAGCCGCGGCATCGGCGAGGCTGCGGCCCGCATCATGGCGGGCTACGGTGCCAATGTGGTTCTGGCTGCCAGATCATCGGGCGACATCGAACGCATTGCCGCCGAGATTGGCGACAAGGCGCTGGCCTTGACCTGCGACGTTGCCCGCTACAGCGATTTTGAAGCCGCCATCAGCAAGGCTGCTCGGCATTTCGGCGGCCTCGATATCCTCGTCAACAATGCCGGTGTCATCGATCCGATCGCGCGCCTTGCAGATTCCGATCCCGTGGCTTGGGGCCAGGTTGTCGATATCAATTTCAAGGGTGTCTATCATGGCCTTCGTGCATCGATCCCGGTCATGAAAGCCAATGGCGGCGGCGTGGTCATCAACATTTCATCGGGCGCTGCAACTGGCGCACTGGAGGGCTGGAGCCATTATTGCGCCACCAAGGCCGGTGTGCTGTCGCTTACCCGTTGCGCCCACAGGGAGTATGAGGCCGACAACATCCGCGTCGTCGGCCTTTCGCCGGGCACCGTGGCTACCGACATGCAGCGTGCAATCAAGACGTCGGGCGTCAACCCGGTCAGCAGGCTCGACTGGTCGCAGCATATACCTGCAGAATGGGCCGGCGAAGCCATCGCATGGCTCGCAACCGATGCCGGACGACCCTATGACGGCGATGATTTCTCGCTGAAAACCGACGAGGCAAAACGCGCGGTAGGCCTGATCGGCTAAACTTGGCCGATGCCGAACCGGCGGGAAATCAATCGCCGGAACCTACGGGACAACCCTACAGGCTTTGCACTTTCGGCAGGCTGTCGCGGCTTGCGGCCGGCCGCAGACCATCGAGAAACAGCGCCTCGAGATACCGCGCGGCATCCTCGAAACGCCCCTCCGCTCCGCGGTCCGGTCCGAGGATCACGCGCACCTGAATGTCAAAATCCGCGTAATGCTGCGTGGTGGACCAGATCGAGAAGATCAGGTGCCGCGGATCGACGGCATTGATCCGTCCCTGCTTCATCCATCCGCGGATCACCTCGGCCTTCTCGTCGACGAGCGGCTTGAGTTCGGTTTCCAGAAGCGAACGGATATGCGGTGCGCCCTGCAGGATCTCGTTGGCGAACAGACGGCTTTCGCGCGGGAAGTCGCGCGACATCTCGAGTTTGCGCCGAATGTAGGACTGCAGTTCCGGCAGGGGGTCTCCCTCATCGTCCAGTTCGCGCAAGGGTTCGAGCCAGGTGTCGAGAAGCCGCGCGATGAGGGCCTCGTACATGTCCTTCTTGCGGCGGAAATAATACAGCAGGTTTGGCTTTGACATTCCGGCCTGATCGGCGATCTGGTCGATGGTTGCACCTCGAAATCCCCGCTCGGAAAACGCCTCCAGCGCCGCATCAAGAATTCGTTCCTGGTTCTCGATCTGAATTCGCGTCTTGCGCTGGGTCTCCATCGCCCGTGCCCTCAAGTTTCATCCCCCGCGCTCGACGCCTTTCGGCGGTGACAATTGGCCTTGACCGGACAGTTCGCCCTGTTAGAGTTTTATCAAACAGTCAAGAATTCGCAACACGGCTTTGCGCTGGCGGCCCGGCGGGCAAACGGGTCATTGACTGGAAGATCGGGAACCCACGCGTCAGGAGGCGCACCACCAATGTCGAACCGGCTCAACACCACACCGAACGACCTTCGGGCGTTCTGGATGCCATTTACCGCCAACCGCCAGTTCAAGCAGAACCCGCGCATGATGGTGGCCGCAAAGGACATGCATTTCAGCGCCGCCGACGGCCGCCAGATCCTCGACGGAACCGCAGGACTGTGGTGCGTCAACGCCGGTCATTGCCGCCCGCTGATTACGGAAGCCATCCGCGAGCAGGCCGGCGAGCTCGACTATGCACCGGCATTCCAGATGGGCCATCCAAAGGCCTTTGAACTTGCCAACCGGCTGATCGACATTGCGCCTGACAACATGGCCAATGTGCTGTTCACCAATTCGGGCTCAGAGTCGGTCGAAACCGCGCTCAAGGTTGCGCTCGCCTATCACCGGGTCAAGGGCAATGGCTCGCGCTTCCGCCTGATCGGCCGCGAACGCGGGTATCATGGCGTCAATTTCGGCGGGATCTCGGTGGGCGGCATCGTCGCCAACCGCAAGATGTTCGGCACGCTTCTGACCGGCGTCGACCACATGCCGCACACCCACATGCCGGAAAAGAACGCCTTTACCCGCGGAGAGCCCGAACATGGCGGCGACCTCGCGGATGAACTGCAGCGCATCGTCACCCTGCACGATCCCTCGACCGTGGCCGCCGTCATCGTCGAACCCGTGGCCGGATCGACCGGCGTGCTGATCCCGCCGAAGGGCTATCTCAAGCGGTTGCGCGAGATCTGCACCCAGCACGGAATTCTGCTGATTTTCGACGAAGTGATCACCGGGTACGGCCGGCTCGGATCCGCCTTTGGCGCCCAGCATTTCGATGTTCAGCCCGACATCATGGTCACCGCCAAGGGGCTGACCAACGGGGTCATTCCGATGGGAGCGGTTTTCGTCACCCAGGAAATCCACGATGCCTTCATGCAGGGACCCGAGCACATGATCGAGTTCTTCCATGGCTACACCTATTCGGGCAATCCGATCGCCTGCGCGGCGGCACTCGGCACGCTTGAAACCTACAAGCAGGAAGGCCTTTTCGAACGTGCCAGCGAACTTGCCCCCTATTGGGAAGAGGCGTTGCACTCGCTCAAGGGCGAACCGCATGTCATCGACATCCGCAATATCGGCCTGATCGGCGCCATCGAGCTTGACCCGATCGCGGGCGAACCGACGAAACGGGCATTTTCCTGCTTCGTCCGCGCCTGGGAAAAAGGCGCACTGATCCGCACCACCGGGGACATCATTGCGCTGTCGCCGCCGCTGATCATCTCCAAATCGCAAATTGACGAACTGATCGACTGCGTGCGCAGCGTTCTGAACGAGGTCGACTGAACATGCAGACCATTGAAAACGCCATCGGCGGCAAACTCACCGCCTCATCCTCCGAACGCCGCTCGGCCGTCTTCAACCCGGCGACGGGTGAGAAGATCGCGGAACTGCCGCTGTCCACGGTCGACGAGATCAATGCGGCAGTCGCCAACGCAAAGGCCGCGCAGCCGGCCTGGGGCGCGATGCCGCCATTGAAGCGCGCGCGGTTCATGTTCAAGTTCAAGGAACTGCTCGACCGGCATGCCGCCGACATCGCCCGCGAGATCTCACGTGAGCACGGCAAGACGCATGATGACGCGCTTGGCGAAGTGGCCCGCGGCATCGAGGTCGTGGAATTTGCCTGCGGCATTCCCAACCTTCTCAAGGGCGATTTCTCGCGCAATGTCGGCCCCGGCGTCGATTCCATCGCCGACCGCCAGCCGCTCGGTGTGGTCGCCGGGATAACGCCATTCAATTTTCCGGCCATGGTGCCGATGTGGATGTATCCCATCGCCATCGCCTGCGGAAACACCTTCGTCTTGAAGCCTTCCGAGCGCGATCCCTCCGCGCCGATGCTGGCCTGGAAACTGTTCCAGGAAGCAGGCTTCCCGGAGGGCGTACTCAACATCGTCCACGGCGACAAGCTCGCCGTCGACACGCTGCTCGATCACCCCGACGTCAAGGCGGTGAGCTTTGTCGGATCGACCCCGATAGCCGAATATGTCTATTCGCGCGGCACCGCCAACGGCAAGCGCGTCCAGGCGCTGGGCGGCGCCAAGAATCACATGGTCATCATGCCGGATGCCGACATGGACCAGGCCGCCGACGCCCTGATGGGCGCAGGCTATGGCTCCGCCGGCGAACGCTGCATGGCGATCTCTGTTGCCGTTCCGGTGGGAGAAAAGACCGCCGATGCCCTGGTGGCCAAGCTCAAGCCCCGCGTCGAGGCCCTGAAGATCGGACCCGCGACCGACGAGGCCGCAGAGATGGGGCCGGTGGTCACGAAGCAGCACCAGCAAAAGGTGCTCGGCTACATCGACCAGGGCGTCAAGGAAGGCGCGGACCTGATCGTCGATGGTCGCGGATTCTCGCTGCAGGGCTACGAGAACGGCTACTTCGTCGGCGGGACGCTGTTTGACAGCGTCACCACCGACATGTCGATCTACAAGGAAGAGATTTTCGGACCGGTGCTTTCGGTTGTCCGTGCGGGCAGCTTTGACGATGCGGTCAAGATGATCAACGAGCATGAATACGGCAACGGCACCGCGATCTTCACCCGCGACGGCGACGCGGCTCGCGCCTTCTCCGACTCCATCGAGGTCGGCATGGTCGGCGTCAACGTGCCGATCCCGGTGCCGGTGGCCTACCACTCCTTCGGCGGCTGGAAGCGATCGCTGTTCGGCGATCATTCGATCTACGGCCCGGAAGGCGTGCGCTTCTACACCCGCCTCAAGACCATCACCTCGCGCTGGCCCAACGGCATCAAGTCCGGAGCGGTTTTCACCTTCCCGAGCTGAGGCAAGGACAAGACCCACCATCCCGGGGCGGTTCCGGGATGGACAGACCAGGAAACAGACCAGAGGAACCGATCATGACCACTCCCGCAGCAAACCTCCGCATCAACGCCGACAGGCTGTGGGATTCGCTCATGGAGATGGCGAAGATCGGACCCGGTGTGGCCGGCGGCAACAATCGCCAGACGCTCACCGACGAGGATGGCGAAGGCCGGCACCTGTTCCGCAAATGGTGCGAGGAAGCCGGCATGACCATGGGCGTCGACACCATGGGCAACATGTTCATGACCCGGCCCGGCACCGATCCGGATGCGCTTCCCGTCTATGTCGGCTCCCATCTCGACACGCAGCCCACCGGCGGCAAGTATGACGGCGTCCTGGGAGTGCTCGGCGGCCTCGAACTGGTCCGCACGCTCAACGATCTCGACATCAAGACCAGGCACCCGATCGTGGTGGTCAACTGGACCAACGAGGAAGGCACGCGTTTCGCGCCCGCCATGCTCGCCTCCGGCGTGTTCGCCGGCATCCACGACCAGGATTGGGCCTATGACAAGGTTGACGCCAAGGGCAAGCGCTTCGGCGACGAACTCGAGCGCATCGGCTGGAAGGGCGACGAGGAGGTGGGCGCGCGCAAGATGCACGCGCTGTTCGAACTGCATATCGAGCAGGGCCCCATCCTGGAGGCCAAGGGCAAGGATATCGGCGTCGTCACCCATGGTCAGGGCCTGCGATGGGTTCAGTGCACGGTGACCGGCAAGGAAAGCCACACCGGCTCCACCCCGATGCCGATGCGGCTCAATGCCGGCCGCGGCCTGGCGCAGATCACCGAACTGGTGCACCAGATTGCCATGGACAACGCGCCGAACGCCGTTGGCGCAATCGGCCACATCGACATCTATCCCAATTCCCGCAACATCATCCCCGGCAAGGCCGTTTTCACCATCGATTTCCGCAGCCACGAACTCGATACGCTCAACGGCATGGTCGACCGGCTGATGGCGGAAGCGCCTAAGCTTTGCGACGCGCTGGGGGTGAGCTTCGAGGCCGAAATCGTCGGCCAGTTCGATCCGCCGGAGTTCGATCATGGCTGCGTCAAGGCGGTGCGCGACGCCGCCGAGCGGCTGGGCTATTCGCACATGGACATCATCTCGGGCGCGGGCCACGATGCCTGCTGGATCAATCGCGTGGCGCCGACTGCCATGGTGATGTGCCCCTGCGTCGACGGGTTGAGCCACAACGAAGCCGAGGAAATCACCAAGGAATGGGCCGCCGCCGGCGCCGACGTGCTGATGCATGCGGTGGTCGAAACGGCAGGGGTGGTGGAATAGATCATGAGCCAGTCCGCCGACATCGTCTCCCTTGACCGCACCGACGAGCAGCAGCTTCGCGTAGATCTTGCCGCAGCACTCCGGCTAGCGGCGTTCTATGACTGGCACGAAGGCGTCGCCAACCACTTTTCGGCCGCGGTCTCGCCGGACGGTCGCAAGTTCCTGATGAACCCGCGCTGGAAGCATTTCTCCATGGCGAAAGCCAGCGAACTGCTGCTGATCGACGCTGACGATCCCGACACGATGAAGCGCCCGGACGCGCCCGATCCGTCGGCATGGTCGATCCACGGGGCGATCCACCGCCGCGTGCCGCATGCCCGTGTTGCGCTGCATCTTCACCCCCCCTACGCCACGGCACTTGCGGGCCTGAAGGACCCGTCGATCAAGCCGATCGACCAGGTGACGGCGCGCTTTTTCAACCGTCTTGCCATGGACATGGAATTCGGCGGCATCGCCTCCGAAGAAGCCGAAGGCGAGCGCATCGCCGCAACCATCGGCAATCATTCCAACGTGATGATGGCCAATCACGGCGTCACCACCGTTGCCCGCACCGTGGCCGAAGCATTCGACGCCATGTACCATCTCGAGCGCGCGGCGCGCACCATGGTGCTGGCCTATTCGACCGGGCAATCGCTCAATGTGATGAGCGACGAACTGGCCGAATCCGTCGCGCGCGAATGGGACGTCTACAAGGATGCCGAGCTTTCGCATTTCGAAGAGATGAAACGCGTGCTCGACCGGGACAATCCCGGTTACGCAGACTGAACGAACCTGAATTTTGAAAGGCCGCGCCAAGACGGCTGCTCAACACAAACAACCGGAACAGCAAGAGGACGTGCATCATGAGCACCACTGTCATCAAGAATGGAACCATCGTCACTGCCGACCTGACCTACAAGGCGGACGTGATGATCGAGGGTGGGGTTATCACCGCCATCGGCCCCAATCTGGTTGGCGACAAGACGCTCGATGCAACCGGCTGCTACGTCATGCCCGGCGGCATCGACCCGCACACCCACCTGGAAATGCCCTTCATGGGCACCTATTCGACCGACGACTTCGAAAGCGGCACCCGCGCTGCCCTCTCGGGCGGCACCACCATGGTGATCGACTTCGCACTCCCCTCGCCCGGTCAGTCGCTGCTCGAAGCAATCTCCATGTGGGACAACAAGTCGACCCGGGCGCATTGCGACTATTCCTTCCACATGGCGATCACCTGGTGGGGCGAGCAGGTGTTCGACGAGATGGAAACCGTGGTCAAGGAAAAGGGCATCACCACCTTCAAGCACTTCATGGCCTACAAGGGCGCGCTGATGGTCGATGATGACGAGATGTATGCCTCCTTCAGCCGCGTGGGTGAGCTGGGCGGCATCGCCATGGTCCATGCCGAAAACGGCGACGTGGTCGCGCAGCTGCAGCAGAAGCTTTTGGCCGAGGGCAACAACGGCCCGGAAGCGCATGCCTATTCGCGGCCGGCGGAAGTCGAGGGCGAGGCCACGAACCGCGCAATCATGATCGCCGACATGACCGGCACCCCGCTCTACGTTGTTCACACATCCTGCGAACAGAGCCACGAAGCCATCCGCCGCGCCCGCCAGAAGGGCATGCGGGTATGGGGCGAGCCGTTGATCCAGCACCTGACCCTCGACGAGAGCGAGTATGCGCATCCCGACTGGGACCATGCGGCACGCCGTGTGATGAGCCCGCCCTTCCGCAACAAGATGCACCAGGACAGCCTCTGGGCCGGGCTTTCGGCCGGATCGCTGCAGGTGGTCGCAACCGACCACTGCGCCTTTTCCACCGAGCAGAAACGCTATGGCGTCGGCGATTTCACGAAGATCCCGAACGGCACCGGCGGGCTCGAGGACCGCATGCCGATGCTCTGGACCTACGGCGTGTCCACCGGCCGGCTGACCATGAACGAGTTTGTCGCCGTCACCTCGACAAATATTGCCAAGATCCTCAACACCTACCCGAAAAAGGGCGCGGTTCTGGTCGGCTCCGACGCCGATCTGGTGGTCTGGGATCCGGAAAAGTCCAAGACCATCAGCGCGAACACCCAGCAGTCGGCGATCGACTACAACGTCTTCGAAGGCAAGGA
Organism: Hoeflea sp.; assembly: GCA_965230055.1. Classification (GTDB taxonomy): domain Bacteria; phylum Pseudomonadota; class Alphaproteobacteria; order Rhizobiales; family Rhizobiaceae; genus Hoeflea. The sequence goes on from OZ245939.1 coordinate 810,758, forward strand.
GGTCAAGGGCCTGCCGCGCTACACCCTGACCCGCGGGCATGTCGCCATCGACGACGGAGAGGTCAAGGCGCAGGAAGGGTACGGCAAGTTCGTGAAGCGCCCGCCGGTGACTGCGACCAACAAGGCGCTGTCGACCTGGAAGGAGCTGACCTCGCCCCGCAAGATCGAGCGGTCGGGCATTCCCGCGACCGGCGTGTGATGGCATAAACCTTGCTCCGCCCGGCAGATGGGAGGAGCAAAATCTGCATTCGGGGAACACAATGAAACAAAAAGCGGCAACCAATGCCTGAAACCGTCATCTCCGCCCAGAATCTGGACCTCACCTTTCAGACCAATGACGGGCCGGTTCACGCGCTCAAGAACATCAACCTGGATATCGCCGAAGGCGAGTTCATCTCGCTGATCGGTCCATCGGGCTGCGGCAAGACCACGCTTTTGAGGGTGATTGCGGATCTCGAGACGCCGACCGACGGCACCGTGACGGTCAATGGCATGACGCCGGAACAGGCACGCCTGAAGCGCGCCTATGGCTATGTCTTCCAGCAGGCGGCGCTGCTGCCGTGGCGAACCATTGAGGACAACATCGCCCTGCCGCTCGAGGTGATGGGAGTCGACCAGAAAACCCGGGCCGATCGCATCAGGAGCAATCTCGAACTGGTCAACCTCGCTGGATTCGAGAAGAAGTTTCCCTGGCAGCTCTCGGGCGGCATGCAGCAGCGTGCCTCGATCGCCCGCGCGCTCGCCGTCGAACCCGACATGCTGTTGATGGACGAACCTTTCGGAGCGCTCGACGAGATCGTGCGCGACCATTTGAACGAGCAGCTGCTCAAGCTCTGGGCAAAGACGAAAAAGACCGTGGTTTTCGTCACGCACTCGATACCGGAAGCGGTGTTCCTGTCGACCCGGATCGTGGTCATGAGCCCGCGGCCGGGCCGCATCCATGAGGTCATCGACTGCGACCTTGGAACCGACCGGCCGCTCGACATTCGCGAGACGCCCGAATTCCTCAAGATCGCGCATCAGGTCCGCGACGGCTTGCGGGAGGGACACAGCTATGATGATTGAGGCTGTCTGCGACGGACCGAGAGCGGCAAAGCCCTCCGACGCGCGCGCCTGTGCTGAAATCGTCAACGGATGGATTGATGGTCGCGACTGGATGCCCAGGGTGCACAGCCGCGAGGACGTTATCGAATTCTATGAGAAGTTCGTCTTCAAAAGACGGGAAGTCTGGGTGTCGGGCAACCCAGTCAGCGGTTTCGTTGCATTGGATGTGTTCAACAACATGGTCACCGCCCTTTATGTCTCAAATCCCGGGATGGGAATCGGCAAGGCGCTTCTGGATCACGCGAAAACCGGCCGTGACATGCTCGAACTCTGGACATTCGTTGCAAACGAAGACGCCCGGCGGTTTTATGCCCGCGAGGGGTTCAGGGAAATCCGCGTGACCGAAGGCGACAACGAGGAAGGTTTGCCTGACATGCTGTGGCGATGGGAGCGGAGCGCATGACATCGGTACGTCCCGCAACCGCATCCGACCTCCCTGCCTGCGCCGGAATCATCAATGATTACATTGACGCAACGCCCTGGCTGCCGCGGACCATCACCCGCGAAGCGCTGGAAGAGCTCTTCACGCCTGCGCTGCTTGAAAGCCGAATTGTTCTCGTCGCCGACAATGACAACGCAATCGCCGGATACGCCTCGCTGGACGACAAGGCCGGGTTCCTGCACGCGCTCTATCTTCGCCCCGAAGCGCGGAGACGGGGCGTGGGCAAGGCGCTTCTCGACGCCACCAAGGCTGCGCGCCCGAGAGGCTTTGAACTGACCGTGTTCGAACCGAATACGGACGCCTTGCGGTTCTACCTTCGCGAGGGGCTGATCGAGGTGCCCGAAGGCCGCGAGACCGATACCGAGGAAAATGTCCCCACCCTGCTGATGCGATGGAAAGGGAATGCCGCATGAACGGGGAAAGTCTTCTGCGCGACAAGATCCTGCCGATCGGGACGGTGGTGCTGGCCATCATCGCGATCTGGTACGCGGCTTCGGTTTTCCTCAATGCGCAGTTCGAGCGTGACCAGGCCCAACGCGCCGGAACGGAAATAAGCTTTGCGGAGATCCTGCCACGGACGATGGTGCAGGAACGTCCGGTTCTGCCTGCACCGCATCAGGTCTTTGCCGAACTGTGGGACACGACGGTCGGCAAGAAGATCACGTCGAAGCGCAGCCTCGTCTATCATTCCTGGATCACGCTCTCCTCAACCCTTTTGGGCTTTGCCATGGGCACCGTGCTAGGCGTGGCGCTCGCGGTCGGCATTGTCCACTTCCAGACGCTCGACCGGTCGTTGATGCCGTGGATCATCACCTCGCAGACGATCCCGATCCTCGCCATCGCGCCGATGATCATCGTCGTGCTCAACGCCGTGGGGATTTCAGGGCTGCTGCCCAAGGCGACGATCTCGATGTATCTTTCGTTCTTTCCGATCGCCGTCGGCATGACCAAGGGGCTGCGCTCGCCGGAAGTGATGCATCTCGACCTGATGCGCACCTATTCGGCCAGTGCCTCGCAGACCTTCTGGAAACTCAGACTGCCGGCAGCGGTTCCGTTCCTGATCACCTCGATGAAGGTCGCGATCTCGATCGCGCTTGTCGGCGCCATCGTCGGTGAACTGCCGACCGGCGCGGTTGCGGGTCTCGGCGCGCGGCTGCTGGCGGGATCCTATTACGGCCAGACCGTGCAGATCTGGTCGGCACTGCTTATGGCTGCGGCCCTTGCGGGCGTGCTCGTCATGACGGTCGACCTGATCGGCGCACGCGTCAATCGCAGAATGGGAGCAAAACCGGCATGAATGGTCCCTTTCTCGCCGCCATCCTTTTCTGGCTCGTCGCCTGGGCGATCAACATCTGGCTTGCCCGCCTGAGACCCGAAAGCCGTGCGATCGCAAACCTGATCAACATCCTCATTCCGGTCCTGTTCGGAGCGGCGCTGATCGCGCTTTGGGAAGGCGTGACCCGCGGCTTCAACGTACCGAGCGTGCTTCTGCCGGCGCCCTCGATGATCTGGGAGCGGATCCTGAATTCGGGTCACACGCTCTGGGCGGATTTCCAGCAGACCTACCTCAAGGCAGTGCTCGCCGGCTACGTCATGGGATGCGGCATCGGCTTCATCACCGCGATCCTCGTCGACCGCAGCCCGTTCCTGCGCAAGGGCGTCATTCCGGTCGGCAACCTCGTGGCAGCCTTGCCGATCATCGGCGTGGCGCCGATCATGGTGATGTGGTTCGGCTTCGACTGGCAATCCAAGGCGGCCGTGGTGGTGGTGATGACCTTCTTCCCGATGCTGGTCAACACCGTGGCCGGTCTTTCCGCGACCGCCGCGATGGAGCGCGACCTGATGCGCACCTACGCCGCCAGCCGGACCCAGACATTGATCAAACTGCGGCTACCTGCCGCAATGCCTTTCATATTCAATGCACTCAAGATCAACTCGACTCTTGCCCTGATCGGGGCCATTGTTGCGGAGTTCTTCGGCACCCCGATCGTCGGAATGGGTTTCCGGATATCCACCGAGGTCGGGCGCATGAATGTGGATATGGTCTGGGCCACGATTTTCGTCGCAGCCCTGGCCGGGTCGCTTTCCTACGGGCTGATCGCGCTCGCGGAAAGGGCTGTAACTTTCTGGCATCCGTCCTACCGGCGCAGAGCCGGTGCATAACAAGACGGAGCCGCAACCAGAGGAGAATGGCATGAAAAAAACGATCTCAATCACAATGGGGCTGGCGCTTTCCATGATGGCCGGTTCGGCTCTCGCAGCCGACAAGCTGACCCTGCAGCTCAAGTGGGTGACGCAGGCCCAGTTCGCCGGCTACTACGTGGCCAAGGACAAGGGCATGTACGAAGATGCCGGCCTTGATGTCGAGATCAAGCCCGGCGGTCCGGACATCGCTCCGCCGCAGGTCATCGCAGGCGGTGGCGCCGACGTCATCGTTGACTGGATGCCGTCCGCTCTCGCCAGCCGCGAGAAGGGCGTGCCGCTGGTCAACATCGCCCAGCCGTTCAAGGCTTCGGGCATGATGCTGACCTGCCTGAAGGAAACCGGCATCACTTCGCCGGACGACTTCAAGGGCCGCACCCTCGGCGTCTGGTTCTTCGGCAATGAATATCCGTTCCTGTCCTGGATGAGCCAGCTCGGCATTCCGACAGAGGGTGGCGAAGAAGGGGTCGAAGTTCTCAAGCAGGGTTTCAACGTCGACCCGCTTCTCCAGAAGCAGGCCGACTGCGTGTCGACCATGACCTACAATGAATACTGGCAGGTCATCGACGCGGGCATTTCCGCCGACGAGCTCATCACCTTCAAGTACGAGGACGAAGGCGTCGCTACCCTTGAAGATGGTCTTTATGTTCTCGAGTCGAGCCTTGAGGACCCCGAAATGGTCGACAAGCTCGCCCGCTTCGTGAAGGCCTCGATGGAAGGCTGGAAATGGGCCGAGGAGAACCCGGATGAAGCCGCCGAGATCGTTCTCGAGAACGACGCCAGCGGCGCCCAGACCGAGAAGCACCAGAAGCGCATGATGCGCGAAATCTCCAAGTTGACCGCCGGTACTGACGGTACGCTCGACGAGGCCGACTATCAGCGCACCGTGGACAGCCTTCTGTCGGGCGGTTCCGACCCGGTCATCACCAAGGAGCCGGAAGGCGCATGGACCCATGCCGTCACCGACAAGATGAAGTCCATGTAATCACCCGTTTCGGGTAAACTGGACCGGCCGGCTGCAAAGCCGGCCGGTTTTTTGATTCGAAGCACAGCGCAGGAGAAACCAATCATGACGAACAGGCTTGGCGACATGATCGATCAGGGCCAGGGCAAGGTTCCTGCGGACATCGTGCTCAAGGGCGGCAGGCTGTTCGACCTGACCACCGGAGATCTGCGCGAGGGCGACATCGCCATCTGTGGCGACCGTATCGTCGGCACGCTTGCGATCTATGAAGGTTCAGAGGAAATCGACATCACCGGCCGGATCGTGGTTCCGGGCTTCATAGATACCCATCTTCATATCGAGAGTTCGCTTGTCACACCGCACGAGTTCGATCGTTGCGTCCTGCCGCGCGGCATCACCACCGCGATCTGCGATCCGCACGAAATCGCCAATGTCATCGGCGCAGCGGGCATCCGCTATTTTCTCGACTGCTCGGAACAAACGATCATGGACATCAGGGTGCAGCTTTCGAGCTGCGTGCCCGCCACCCACCTCGAAACCGCCGGCGCACGCCTCGACATCGACGACTTGCTGCCGTTCCGCGACCACAAACAGGTCATCGGGCTTGCGGAGTTCATGAACTTTCCCGGCGTGCTTGCCAGGGATCCCGCCGCAATGGCGAAACTGGAGGCCTTTCAGGGTGGTCATATCGACGGGCACGCACCGCTGTTGCGCGGCCTGGGACTGAACGGCTATCTGGCTGCCGGTATCCGGACAGAGCATGAATCGACCACCGCCGAGGAAGCGCTGGAGAAAATCTCGAAGGGCATGCACGTGCTGGTGCGCGAAGGCTCCGTGAGCCGCGATCTCGACGCGCTGATTCCGATTATCAACGAGCGCAATTCGCCCTTCCTGGCGTTGTGCACCGACGACCGCAATCCGCTCGATATCGCCGAGCACGGCCATCTCGACTACATGATCCGCCACGCCATCTCGAAGGGTGTTGAACCGCTGGCAATCTACCGGGCCGCATCGGTCTCGGCGGCCCGCGCCTTCGGCCTGAAGGACCGCGGCCTGGTCGCACCGGGATGGCGGGCCGATCTTGTGGTGTTGGACAGCCTCGAAGACTGTAATGCCGAAATTGTGTTCTCGGCGGGCCGGCAGGTTACCGAGGATCTGTTCGCAAGCCGGGCGGCGACCGAGCCTGTCGGCACCGACAGCGTTCGTGCTCCGCAGGTCGATGCCGCTTCCTTTACGGTGCGCAAGAACCGGAGCTCGACACCGGTCATCGGGATACTGCCCGGCAAGATCATCACCGAGCGCAGGGATCTCGATCTGGCGATCGACAACGGCGAAAAGAAGATCGACCTGAACCGCGATATCCTGAAAGTGGCGGTGATCGAGCGCCACGGCAGGAACGGCAATATCGCCACCGGCTTCGTGCAGGGGTTCGGTCTCAAGCGCGGCGCCATTGCCTCGACCATCGGCCACGACAGCCACAACATCTGTGTCATCGGGGCCTCGGAAGCCGACATGGCTGTCGCGGCCAACCGGCTGAGCGAGATACGCGGCGGTTTCGTTGTAACGGAGAATGGCCAGGTGGCGGCCGAAATCGCGCTGCCGGTGGCCGGCCTGATGAGCGATCAGCCCTACGAGCACGTGCGCGAAAAACTGATTCCGCTGCGCAAGGCGGCGAAGGCGCTGGGTGGCACCCTCGAAGAGCCTTTCCTGCAATTGGCGTTCCTGCCCCTCCCGGTCATCCCGCACCTCAAGATTTCCGATCGCGGAATGATCGACGTGGACGCATTCGAGATCATCGATCCCTGATCGCGCCCACCAGCCCATACGCATGCCGGGCCGTCTCGCACCGACAGGCCCCTGCGCCTTGCCTGGCTTCCGATACGTTCGTGATTATCCGAGTTTCGCGCAGAAGGCATCGAGAGCCTGCAGGCGAACAGATCCGTCCTCGTAGGCCGGAGCAAAGCCCGGCAGGGTGAGTACATCGCCGATTTTCAAATCGGATGGCGGAGTCCAATCGACCGGAGCCCGCTCGAAGTTGAAAACGAAAAGCAATCGCTCGCTGCCCTCTCCCCGGACAAAGGCCATAAGATTCCCGTTGGTGTCGAGAAAGCTCATCGGACCGTCAATCATGACGGGATGGGATTTCCGGAATGCCAGTGTCTGGCGATAGTGGTTGAGGACAGACCCGCTGAGATGATCCTGCTGGTCGACCGCCTGGAGCCGGTGGTCGTCCGGAACCGGCAGCCAGGTCCGTACCGCGTCTGAGAAGCCGGCATTGACCGCCTGCTTCTCCCAGACCATCGGCGTGCGGCAACCGTCCCGCCCCTTGTAGGCCGGCCAGAAGCGAATTCCATAGGGGTCGACGAGATCCTTGTAATCGACATGCGCCTCGCCCAGGCCGAGTTCCTCGCCCTGGTACAGACAGATAGATCCCCAGAACGAGGCAAGCAGCGTGATGGCAAAGCGGGCAAGATGGTCCTGGTCGTCCCCCTCCTGCAGCCAGCGGGTGACATGGCGTTCGACATCATGATTGGAAAAGGACCAGCACACCCAGCCATCATCCACCACGGATTGAAAGTTGGAGATGCTGCGCCGGAAATGCTCGGCCGAGAACTCCGCGCTGAGCATGTCGAACGTGTAGCACATGTGCAGCTTGTCGCCGCCGCTTGTATAGGCCGCGACCGTCTTCAGTGAGCGTCGGCCATCGCCGACCTCGCCGACTGTCGTCCGGCCCTCATACTGGTTCAGCAATGCACGGAGCCGCTGAAGGAAGACCACATTTTCGGGCTGGGACTTGTCGTAAAGGTGATCCTGGTATCCGTACGGATTGACGTCGGGCGCATCCACGCCCATGAAATTTCCGTCTTCGGTCGCCTTCGACAGCGGCGGGTTGTCCCGCAGATGCCTGTCGTGGAAATAAAAGTTCACCGTATCGAGCCGGAAGCCGTCGACGCCCCTGTCGAGCCAGAAGCGGAAAGTGTCCAGGATCGCGTTCTGGACGTCCGGATTGTGAAAGTTCAAATCCGGCTGCGATGCCAGGAAATTGTGCATGTAATACTGGTGGCGGACCGTGTCCCACTCCCAGGCAGGACCGCCGAAAATCGACAGCCAGTTGTTCGGTGCGGTGCCATCCGGTTTCGGGTCCGCCCAGATATACCAGTCCGCCTTCGGATTGTCGCGGCTCGAACGGCTTTCCTTGAACCAGTCGTGCTGATCCGAGGAGTGCGAAATCACCTGGTCGATGATGATCTTGAGACCCCTCTCGTGCGCCTTGCCGACAAGTTCATCAAAATCGGACAGCATTCCGAACATCGGGTCGACATCGCAATAGTCCGACACGTCATATCCGAAATCGGCCATCGGCGACTTGAAGAAGGGCGAAAGCCAGATCGCGTCCACACCAAGCGAGGCAATGTGATCCAGCCTCTCGATAATGCCGCGGATATCGCCGATGCCGTCACCGGAGGTATCCTGATAGGAACGCGGATAAACCTGATAGACGACGCATCCGCGCCACCAGTCCGATGAAGTTGTCTTGCTCACGGTCAGCTCCCTTCCGGGACATGCGCGTCCCGCGGGTGATCAATTTTTCACATTTCGCTTAGAGCAGCGGGTTGGGCTTGCAAATACCCGAGATACCGGGCGTCATCAGATGCGGTTTCAGGCCCCCAAGACGCGGGAACGCGGGAACCCGTAAAGATTTAAGACTGTCAGGCGGCGGGAACGGCCGGTTGGTCCTCGAGGCCAAGCAGGAAGTTTATCGACGGACGGGATTTGACCAGGTCATCGATCGAGTAGGTTTCCAGCACTTCGAAGAATGCACCCAGCGCCTTGCGCAAGGCCATGTTCAGGCTGCACGAATCCACCAGCGGACACTCGGTCGCGTCGTTCTCGAAACACTCGGCCATTGCAAAGCTGTCCTCGGTCACCGTGACGACATCGAGAAGCGTGATCTCGTTGGCGGCTCGGCCCAGGCGAATGCCGCCATTGCGACCGCGCACCGATTCGATCAACCCGGATTTCGTCAGCGGCTGCAGGATCTTGAACAGGAACAGTTCGGAGACGGAATAGGCCTTGGCAATATCGCCGATGCGGCTCAAATGCCCGTCATTGGCGGCACAATACATGAGCATTCGCACCGCATAGTTGGTCTGTCGGGTCAACCGCATCGTCTTGCTCCAGTTCCAGGCCGCCTGCTTGTAATTGCGACAAACTCCAATTTAGAATGCTTCCAGAAAAAGAAAACCCTTTTGTTCATGTTTTTACGGTTCCTTCCCCGACTTGCTCAGACTTCAAGGCGCCCATGACCCTTCCATCACAGTTCGAATTGACCAACGGCTTTCCACGCGACCAGATCTCGCTCGCCAACTGGCGGACACGGCCCTACAGCTTCTGGGCCTTCCGCAACGTTTCCGAAATGGTTCGCTCGGCCCGCATCAAGACATCGGCTCCACGGAACCTCCCGCCCCTTGCCGGAAATCCGGATCTGCTTGCGCAGCCGGCATGGTCCGGCGCCTCGCTCACGGTTTCATCCCTGCTCGAACGCGCCGAGGTCGACAGCTTTCTGGCAAGCAGGAACGGCAGGACGATCTGCGAGTGGCAAACGGCCGGCGTCGATCGCAACGATCCGCATCTGGTCTTTTCGATTTCCAAGTCGATCGCTGCCCTCGTGGCGGGTATCCTTGAAGATCAGGGTGCACTCGATCCGGAAACACCGGTGGGGGACATCGTTCCCGAAATCGGCGGTTCGGCCTATGAGGACACCACTGTACGCCACCTTCTGGACATGCGCGTCAGCCTAGACTTCGACGAATCCTATCTCTCACAGGATGCCTATGCCCGCTACCGCCGCGCCATGGCCTGGAATCCTTCAGTGGGAGATGGCAGCGAAACCGCGGGCATGCTCGCCTTCCTGAAAACGCTCGGGAAGGCCGACCATCCGCATGGCGGAGACCACGCCTATCTTTCACCCAACTCGGACATGCTGGGCATCGTGCTCGAGCGGGCGAGCGGCGAACGCTTCTCCGACCTGTGCACCCGTTTGCTGTGGGAGCCGATCGGGGCAACCGCCGACGCCTTCATCACCGTCGACAATCTCGGCGCTCCGCGCACCGCGGGCGGTATGTCCCTGCGCCCGCACGACCTGCTGGCACTTGGCCAGATGCTTCTCGATGGCGGCACCGGCCCGCGAGGACGGATCGTGTCGGAACGGTGGATCAACGACATGCAGACGGCAGGCGACCCGGGCGTCTGGGCCCGTGGAACGCAAGCTGATTTCCTTGCCCATGGGCGCTATCGCAGCAACTGGTACCAGGTTGGCGGCGGCTCCGATGCCTTTCTTGCGGCCGGGATTCATGGCCAGTTTCTCTACTGCGATCCGGCGACGGAAACGGTCATTGTCTCCGCCTCATCGCAGAACGAGCCGCAAAGCGATCACCTCGACCAGCAAATGCTCAAGATGTTCGCGCAGATTTCATCTGCGGAATAGCCTTTGCAGCAGGCCGCCGCGCAGCCGGCTATTCGAACACGATCTCGGGTGCAGCGCGCGTTCCGGCGATTTCATCCAGGCGGTTGCGGACATTGCGCGCGATATCGCGGTAGATTTGCGCGTGCGGACCGTCGGCGGCCGTGGCAACTACCGGCTTGCCCGAATCCGAGGTTTCACGGATCGGCATGGCCAGCGGCACTTCGCCCAGGAAGGGAACTCCGATCCGGGCCGCCTCGTCACGGGCGCCACCGTGTCCGAAGATGTCATGACGGCCGCCGCAGTCCGGACACAGGAAATAACTCATGTTCTCGACGATGCCGAGTACCGGGACATTGACCTTGTTGAACATGTTGAGCCCCTTGCGGGCATCGATCAGCGCAAGATCCTGCGGCGTGGATACAATTACTGCCCCGGCCAGGGGAACATTCTGCGCCATGGTCAGTTGTGCATCGCCGGTGCCGGGAGGCATGTCCACGACAAGCACGTCGAGATCGCCCCATGCGACCTCTCGCAGCATCTGGTTGAGCGCCGACATGACCATCGGCCCGCGCCAGATCATCGGCGTGTCCTCTTCAACCATGAAGCCCATCGACATGACCTTGAGGCCGTAATTCTCCATGGGCTTTAGCATCCGGCCTTCGAGCTGCTCCGGCCGGCCCGAGATTCCCAGAAGCCGCGGCATCGAGGGGCCGTAGATATCCGCATCGAGCAATCCGACCTTCAGACCTTCGGCCTGAAGGCCGAGCGCCAGATTGACCGAAGTCGTGGACTTGCCCACGCCGCCCTTGCCGGATGCGACCGCGATGATTGTCTTCACCCCGGGAACCTCGACCTTTCCGCGGCCCTGCGGCTGGCCGCGCGGCGCGCCCTGCTGCGGCGATGCTTTAGGTTTGGCTGCGGGCGGCGGTTCGCCGGCGCCGGGTTCACGCGAAGCTGTGAGTGCGACCATGGCGCCCTTGACGCCGGGGACCGTCTTGGCCGCCCGCTCTGCCGCTTCCCGAAGCGGTTCGAGTTCGCGCGCGCGCGCGGCGGGAACTGTCAGCGAGAAATAGACCTTGCCGTCGGCAATGAAGATGTCGGACACCAGCCCGAGATCGACAATATTGCCCTCCAGGTCCGGCCCCTTGACCGTTTTCAGCTTGGCCAGGATATCTTCCTTGGTGACGCTCACGATGCACTCCAGTCATGGTTCGGTTCGTGCACCTGACATAATGCAGGCGCTACGCCAATAAAATGGGTGAAAGCGGAAAAAGGCGGGTCAATCGCCCGGCTTTCGACCGCCCAGCACCAGGAGCGGCACGATCACGGTAAGCATCAGCAGGCGGGCGACATGGTGGCTGGCCACGAACGTCGGATCGAGATCGAGAAGCACCGACATGGCCGCCATGGTTTCGAGCCCGCCGGGCGCAAACGCGATCAGCACCGCAAGGAAATCCATGCCGGTCAGATAGGCGGCAAGCGCCGCAAAACCGCCCGCGAGCACCACGCTTACAACGGTGACCATGACGCCGGCCCCGAGCGAATGCAGAAGTTCACGACGGCTTACACCGGAAAACCGCGAGCCGATCAACGCACCCAGCGATATGAAGGCAGCAGCGACCAGCCACTGGTTTACCTTTCCATCCACGAGCCCGGACACATGGAGAGCAACCGAAACCAGCATTCCACCGATCAGATAGGCTGCCGGAAGCCTGAAGCGCTTGAGGACATATCCGGCAAGAACGGCAAGCAGCGTCATGGCAAGAAACGGAACAAGTTTCGTTTCCTCCGGCGCCGCTGTTTCGCGCTCGGGGATCCCGCCGGCAAGCGCGATGGCCGCCGGAACGATCAGCGTCAGCGCAAGAACCCGTATCGATTGAACGACGGCGACGGATTTGAGGTCCGCCTTCACGCCTTCCGATAGCCCCAGCACATAGCTCAGATGCCCCGGCGAGGACGCGAGGAAAGCGGTGGTCGGATCCATCGACCAGTAGCGGACCAGCAATACCCTGGTGATAAGGATCATCACGATCAGGCTCGCAAAAAGGCAGACCAGCGTGATCGGCCAAGCGCGGATGGCATCAAGCACCTCCGGTGTCACCCCCTGCCCGATCGCAAGACCGAGGATGACAAAAACGACATCGCGCAAACTTTGCGGCAGAGCTTCGGTCCTGATACCGGCCAGTCCGGCGATCGTTACCGCTGTGGCGGGGCCGGTCAGGTAGGGGACGGGAAACGACAGGAGGGCGAACAAGGCCGCGCCGAGCGTACCGATGGCCAGAGTCAATGCAGGCGCCTGCCATGATACTGGCGGCATAGGACGTATCTCCCGTATCTCGAAGAGGTCTGGACGAAGCGCACCAAAGGGGAATCGCCTATCTACCCGCCACCTTATCGGTCGGCGGTCGCCTCCGCCAGATATCAGCACGGGCCTTGCGGCGGGCGGCGCCGGTTGTATGGTTCTGCCCCGATGGTTTAAGTGCTCGGGCGAACCAACGCGTTGGCGACCGGCAACCGGATCTGCAATCTGACGGACGTCCCCATGGTAGAGAGTATTCCCGGCCTTGAAGCCATCGCATCATTGGCCGTAGCCTCGGTTCTCATCGAGCTCACACCCGGGCCGAACATGACCTGGCTGGCGATGCTTTCCGTCTCCGAAGGCCGCAGGCCCGGCCTTGCCGCAGTCGGCGGCGTGGCGCTGGGGCTCGGCACCGTCGGCCTGGCGGCGGGACTGGGGGTTGCCGGGCTCATCAACAGCATTCCCGCGCTCTACGAGCTTCTGCGCTGGGGTGGCGTGGCGTTCCTGCTTTACCTCGCCTGGGACAGCTGGCGTGAAGCCGATGCCGAAACCATCACTATGGACCGCGGCATGGCGCGTTACTTCCGGCGCGGTCTGATCACCAATCTTCTCAATCCCAAGGCTGCACTGTTCTTCGTTGCCGTGATTCCGGCATTCCTCGACCCCTCCCGCCCCGTACTGGCGCAAACCCTTTGGCTAAGCGCCGTCTACGTGCTGATCGCCACGCTCATACATGCGGTGATCGTTCTTGCGGCAGGGACATTCCGGCCTTACCTCGAAAGCCCGAAACGTCAGCAGATCACCCGGCGGGTGTTCGCGGTTCTTCTGGCGCTGGTTGCCGCCTGGTTTGCAGTCTCGACGGGACGTTAGCGCCACACCGCAGCCAAAACACGAAGGGCCGGACACGTTTCTCGCGCCCGGCCCCCGATTTAACGAGACCGTTCGGATCAGTTGGAAACCGAGGCCATTGCGTCGACGGTAAAGAACAGCGTTTCGCCGGAGCTGTCATCGACGCCATCATTGTCCGTGACGATGTAGGCCTTGCCATCGCTGTCGATTGCCAGTCCTTCGACCTTGTCGACCACGAAACCGTTGAGGGACTTCAGGTCGGGCAGCAGGTCGCGGACTTCTTCCTTTGCCACCAGCGGCAGTTCCGAACCGATCGGCGCGGGGTCCATATCGCTCATCGCAACGCGGTAGATTTTCTTGATTGCCGCCGCAGCGCCGATCTGGTTGTCACGTTCGATGATGTAGGCGAAATCGCCATGGAACTCGATATCCGACAGGCCTACCCAGCCCTTATCGGCCGGAACGTCGAGCGGATAGCGCACTGCGCCCCATTCTTCCGTTTCAGTGTTGTAGGCCAGGAGCTTGACTTCACCCTTGGCGTCATCCTTCCAGGACCGCTGAACGGGCATCCAAAGCGTGTCGCCAGCGCGGGCGATGCCTTCCATCCCGAAGCGGATCTCGTTCGCCAACAGTTCGGCCGGAAGCGGGATCTCCTGCTTGATCACGCCCTTCGAGTTGACGTGGTAAAGGGCATGCGGAACAAGCCGGTCCGAGCGCCCCTCGGAGGCGAGCCAGAACCCGCCTTCGCCATCCAGCGTCACACCTTCGAGATCGAGCTTCTGTGCAGGCTGGCCGCCGCGAGTAACCTCAAGTGCCGACGTGATGCGGGCCGGGGTCCGGGTCGCATCAATCGTGAAAATCGTCGGCTGATAGCCATAGAAGCTGTCATTGACAGCATAGAGGGTGCCGTTGTTGTCCGGGTCCGCAGCCAGACCCGAAAGCGCGCCCCAGCCGATGAGCTCGCCGGCTCCGGCGGAGGTGATCTGCGGATAGGCCGCCGGTGCTTCCTGGCGCTCATAGACCATGACATGGCTGCGAACGCCGCCGTCTTCGATCAGATCCGCCTCATTGGCGGTCACCAGGAGGTTGCGCGACGGAAGGGCAACGATCCCCTCGGGCGCAATGCCCGACGGCAGCAGTTGCGTGAGAACCGGCGCGGCAGGATCGGTGACGTCGTAAACACCGACAACAGAAGCGCGTTCCGCCCCGACGAAAACATAAGGAACACCATCGAAGCTAGCGAACTCGATGGATTCGGGCTCGACACCCTTGGCGTCCGAGCGCTTGTCCGGATAGTGACCGGCCTCGATCACCGCGTACTCGAAGGAGGTGCCGGACTCGTAGACCACGGTGCCGTCCTTGTTGAAGATGGTCCAGCCGCGCGAACCGCCTTCGTAATCCCCTTCGTTGGCTGTGGCGAAGTGGTTGTCGTCGATCCACTTGACCGCATCAGGCTCGCGCTTCCGGTCAGCCTGCGTCTCGGTGAAACGAAGCGCGCCGCGCTCGTCGGTCAGGTCCACGTTCTCAAGTGTGACCGAGCCGGCGGAAAAATGCGACACGACCTCGCCGTCACGATCAAGCACGACGAGGTGATTGTTTTCCTGAAGGGTAACCACAGTCTCGCCGAGCCCGTTGACGTCGACAAATTCGGGTTCTGGGTCCTCCGGCGCGACCTCGGCGAGACCGGTGATGTCGGCGAACCGGAGCGAAGCGCAATCGGCTACGCCTTCGCTGACATCGATCATTGCCACCTGACCGGCCGGCATCTGCGGGATGACCCCGTCATTGAGATCTTCGTCGCGTTCGTTCTCGATGGCGACAACGATGAAGGAGCCGTCCTTCGCCCGGGCGATCGAATCAGGCTGACCGCCCAGATCGCATTCGGCGGTTACGGATTTCCCGTCCAGATCAATGGTGACGAGCTTGCCGCCGACCGTGATGAAATCCTCTGACGTATTGATAGCCGCAAACGCATTCGAACCGATGACCGTGACGGATGTCGGCTCTCCGCCCATTTCGATGTTGCCGAGGGGTTTCGGGTTGGCAGCATCCGAGATATCGATCATCCCGAGCACGCCGAGCGGGCTGTCGGTATAGACCACCCGCTGTCCGTCCTCGGATGCCGCGATGATCTCCGAGGAGGTTTCCCGGTTGTTATCCTCGCCCTGCGCCATGTTCAGAGGCGTGGCGATGGAAGCCAACCGGTTGAAATTCATATCCGCCGCCGACGCCGAAGCAGCAATCAAGGCAAGAATGGAGGTAAAGCTGAGCAATCGCGACATGACAAAGTCTCCCGGTTAAATACAGGAGTTTTTGCCATCGCTTCGATTGCACCATCATGACATGGAGGCGACAGTTTTGTGAACCTTCAACCTAGTCGGATCAGCCGCCGGTGCGCGCAGGGAGCCCAAGGCAATACCGTCAGGCCACTTCCGTCAGCAGATGCACTCCGATCCCGGGTTTGCTTCGCAGTGCGCCATCATCGAAATCCTCGAGAAATCTGGGTTTGGAGTAGTAATATCCCTGAAACCTGTCGCACCCGGCAGCCAGCGCACGCTGCCGGTCTGTCTCGGTCTCGATGCCTTCGGCAACGACCGACTTTCCGGACCGTCGCGAGATTTCGACCACGGCGCTTACAAACACATCCGTGACGACATCATCGCCCAGCGACCGGATGAAGCTCTTGTCGATCTTGATGATGTCGAAGGGCAGCATGCGCAACTGGTTGAACTCCGAATAGCCCATGCCGAAGTCATCGAACGCGATGCGGAATCCGTAGGCCTGCAGCGCAAGGAGCCGCTCTGCATTGTCCGCGTTGCAGACAAGAGAAGCACTCTCGGTGATCTCAAGCACGATACGATGGGGATCGGTGCCGGTTTCATTTAGAATGTCGAGAATGCCCTCGATCAGATCCGATGAGGTAATCTGCTCGGCGGAAAGGTTCACATTGACCGAGACCGGAAGCAGGTGTTCGAGATCCTGGCAAACCTGCCGAAGCACGTAATGCCCGATATCGGTGATCAACCCGGCACGCTCCGCGGCCGGGATGAAAACCTCCGGCGATATCGGCCCGCGAAGCGCATGGTTCCAGCGCAGAAGCGCTTCATAGGCGGTGACCTCACCGCTGGGGTCGACGATCGGCTGGTAGGCGACCCGGAATTGCTTGAGCAGAAGCGCGGCCCGGATTTCACGTACCAGCGCCTTTTCGTTTCGAAGGTCGGTCAACATGGATTCGGTATAGATCGTGGAGCAGGCGCGCCCGTTGCGTTTGGACGCATAAAGCGCCATGTCCGCATTTGCGACCAGAGAGGTCCAGGTCTTGCCATGGAACGGTGCCAGCGCGATTCCCACCGACGCGCTGACCCCGAGCCTCTGGGTCCCGATACTGACGCCGTGGGCCAGCAAGTCCACGAATTCCGAGCATCTGCGATGGGCGAATTCCGATGTCATAGGATCGGAATGCTCGACCAGCACCGCAAACTCATCGCCGCCGAGACGGCCGATATGACCATCGGGAAAACTCGCCGAGAGCATCCGGGCGAAGAAGCTCAGGACGCTGTCACCGGCCGGGTGACCATGGGTGTCATTGACCTGCTTGAAGTGATCGACGTCAACGATGAACAGCGCCGCAAAGCGATTCTTCTGCTGGCTGTCGAGAACCGACTTTGCGGTTGCGATGAATTTTTCGCGATTGAGGACGCCGGTAAGAGAGTCGATTTCCGTCTGAGCCTGCAACCCTTCATGTGCGGCGTTGAGCTTGTTGACCTGCATCCGCAGGGAAAGAACCCAAGCAGCCAAGAAAAGCGCGACAGTCATGAAAGCGAGCGCCGCTACGACAAGTAGATCCGAATGTGGCTCGCTGTCGCTGCCCGGCATCGGAAGACCGAGATACTGGTGACCGGTGACCAGCGCTGCGGTCAAGAGCAGAACCGCCAGTCCGAAAACCAGTTCTGTTGCTGTCTTGGTGCGCCGGCTCTTGAGTTTTCGCATTGTCTGCTCCGCCAATCGGCGACGGACTCTGCCTGGCCCGAAACGGGACGACACAGGGCTTGATCCGTCGGTTCTGCGACAACACGGGCGGATGACGGCTTAAACGGCCAACAAGGAAAGCCGAAGGTCAAACACCGCGAACATTTCGCATTTCTCGTTTGGCATCATGCACCTAGCCTTGATAACAGCCTTGGGGTTAACCGATTGCGACACTCTGCACACTGAGTTTGGGCAGGCCAAAACCATGGTTAACAGCATCCTAACCCCATGCATGGGTGTCACCCGGAGATTCCCTTATCCAAAGCCGGAAGCCCGTAGCTTGCATGGAGCGCATCGACGAACTGTCGTGCGCAGGCTTCCCAGGAAAATTCGAGCGCCCGTGCACGGGCATCCGAGGCGGAAAGTTCAAGGCAGGCAAGCGCTGCCGCCTGTAGGTCATCGTCCAGTACACCCGCACGGCTTTTGCCAATGATGTCTCTTGGACCTGTCACTGGATAGGCTGCGACCGGAACGCCGGACGCCAGCGCCTCCAGCACAACCAGCCCGAAGGTATCGGTGCGGGAGGGAAAGACGAAAACATCTCCCATTGCATACAGCGCCGCCAGTTCGCGTCCCGACTTCGCACCGGTGAAGACCACGTCGGGATAGCGCTCCCTGAACTCGGCAAGCTGCGGACCATCGCCGACCACCAGCTTGCTGCCGGGCAGATCCATGCTCAGAAATGTCTCGACATTCTTTTCAACCGCCATCCGGCCGACATGCAGGAACACCGGGCCCGGCAATTCGAACGGGGCGGGATGGTCCGGATTGAACAGCTCCGTGTCGACACCCCGCGACCATATATGAAGGTTGGTGAAGCCCTTGGCCGCAAGCTCCTGCCGGAGACTTTCCGTGGCGACGAAGCACCCCCGCGCCGAATTGTGAAATCGGCGCATGATCATATACATCCAGGATTCCGGGATCGGCAGCCGGGCCGATACGTACTCGGGGAAACGCGTGTGATAGCTCGACGTGTAGCCGTTGTGTGCGCGCGCGGCGCGCCGCGCGAGCATGCCGATCGGTCCTTCGGTCGCGATCTGGATGAAATCGGGAGCCGATTCCGCGATCCGCCGGGCAATCCGGCCCGGCGTTGCCAGAGCAAGGCGGATTTCCGGGTATCCGGGCATCGGCATTGTCCGGAATTCGGCCGGCGAAAGGATATCGACCTCGATACCGAAGGCTTCGAGATCACGGACGAGATGCTCGATGGATCGGACAACCCCGTTGATCTGGGGCCGCCATGCATCGGTGACAATGAGCAATTTGGGCATCGGACGATCCGCCGGACGAGTTGGCCTGTGCCAACGCGCTTCGCCTGATAGCCGCAACGGCCGGGTTTATCAACAAGCCGCCATTATGGTCTCACTCGAGGCGGGCAGGAAACCCGTCGGCGCGCAGATCGGTTCCCAGCACGTCCTCGAGCAGCTTGACGATCTGGGTAGACTGCGCCTCCCCTCCATAGGCCGCCTTGCCGCGAAGGAAAGTCTGGTTGGTCAGTCCGGCCAGATCCATCGGCACGCCGAACTCGCGGCCGAAACTCATCGCGAACCCCAGATCCTTGAGCGCCAGGTCCATGTTGAAGGCGACGTCGTAGCTTCCGTTGAGGATAAGTTGCCCCTCGGTCTCATGCACGAAGCTCGAACCGGAACTGGCCGCGATCGCTTCCCAGGCGGTCTTGAGATCCAGCCCGCCGCGCTTGGCCAGCATCAGCGCCTCGCCATCGGCCACGAGGTGGATGAAGGCGAGCATATTGGTGATCACCTTGATGATCGAGGCCGAGCCGAGAGGTCCCATGTGGAAGATCTTGTCGCCCATGGCCTCGAAAGCCGGCCGGTGCTTGTCGAAAAGATGCTGATCGCCGCCGGCAAGCACGGTGATCTTGCCCTGCGCCGCCAAATGCACCCCGCCTGTGACCGGTGCCTCCATTGTTTCCATGCCCTTGGCCGAGGCAATGGCTGCAAGACGTAGAATGTCGTCGCGTCCGAGCGTCGACATCTCGATCCATGTGGTGCCGGCCTTCGCGGTGCTCAGCATTTCGGTCAGCACCTTCTCCGACACAGCCGGTGACGGCAGGCACGTGATGATCGCGTCACAATCGCGGGCGAGGTCTGCCGGCGTCTCGCACCACTGGCAGCCCTTGCCCATGTCCAGATGACGCTGCCCGAGCGCCGGATCTATATCCGTGACCGAGACGTCGAACCCGTGCTTGAGAAGATTCGCAGCCAAATGGCCGCCGAGGTTTCCCAGCCCGACAAAACCGTAGCGCATGATGATATTCCCTGATTTTCTTGTGGTGTATGGTTTCGTTTGCGCCTCAGCCGTGACCGATCAGCGCCTTGGTTTCCAGATAATCATGTATGCCCCAGTCGGCATACTCGCGGCCATTGCCCGATTGCTTGTACCCGCCGAAGGGGGCGAACAGATCCCATTCCGGGGAGTTGATGTGCACCTGCCCCGCCCGCAATTGCCGCGCAATCCTGCGTGCGTGGTGGAGGTCGCCCGACTGGACATAACCGGCAAGCCCGTAGACCGTGTCATTTGCGATTTCGACGGCCTGTTCCTCGCTGTCGAAAGGCATGATCGACAGGACCGGCCCGAAGATTTCCTCGCGTGCGATACGCATCTCCGGTGTCACCGCTCCGAAGACAGTCGGCTTGACGAAATATCCCCGGTCCAGCCCGTCCGGCCGGTCCCGGCCACCGGTGACCAGGGTGGCTCCGTCCTGGATGCCTGAGGCGATCAGCGCCTGGATCTTGTCGTACTGGACCTCGCTGACCACCGGTCCGAGATCAGTCGCGGAATCGAGCGGGTCGCCTGTCACCATGGCCTCGGCTGCCCGTTTGGCCAGATCGACTGCCTCGTCATGGCGATCACGGGGAACCAGCATCCGGGTCGGTGCATCACAGGACTGGCCGCTGTTACCGAAACACCCCTCCACGCCGGCCTTAACGACGGCTTCGAAGTCTGCATCGGCCAGAATGATATTGGGCGACTTGCCGCCCAATTCCTGCGCCACCCGCTTGACCGTGTCAGCGGCGGATTTCGCAACGAGAATGCCGGCGCGCGTCGATCCGGTGAAGGAGACGATATCGATATCGGGATGGCTCGACAGCACCTGGCCGACGCCGGGTCCGTCACCATTGACCAGATTGAACACGCCGGCAGGCACACCGGCCTCATGCATGATCTCGGCAAAGACGATGCCGCTCAGCGGCGCAATCTCGCTCGGTTTGAGAACGACGGTGCAGCCCGCCGCGATGGCGGGCGCCACCTTGCAGGCAATCTGGTTCATCGGCCAGTTCCACGGGGTGATCAGCCCGGCGACGCCGATGGCCTCGCGCACGATCAGCGTCGAGCCGCGCTTTTCCTCGAACTCGAACCGCTCAAGCGCCTCGATCGTCGCCTCGATATGCCCGAGACCCGATCCGGCCTGATCAGAAAGCGCCATGGAGGACGGCGCGCCCATCTCGGCGGTAATGGCAGCTGCGATATCGTCCATGCGGGCCTTGTAGGCGTCACGGATCCGGCGCAGCAGCTCAAGCCGCTCATCCTTCGTGGTGGCGCAGAACCCGGCGAAGGCCGACCGTGCGGCCGCAATGCCTCTTTGCGCATCCCGTTGCGTGCCGATTGCCACCTTGGCAACGGATTCCTCGGTGGCCGGATTGATCACATCAAGAAACGATGCATCCTCGGATGGCGCGACCCAGGCGCCGTTTATGTAAAATTCTCCGATCCTGTCGGTGATGATCCTATCCTTTCTCAGACATATATGTTGAAGGCCGCCCTGAGTGCCGCATCCGTTGCGGCATCGAACAGGGGAGAGCCCGATTGTTCCAGGATTCGGTTCTTGCGGGCAATGGCTTTCTCAATCAGGTCGGGCTTGCCGATTTCCGCCCACTCCTTAGGGCTGGTCCGGTCAGCCAGCGCCGGATAGACATATTCGGTCTGCATCAGGCTCAGCGTCTGGGCGTGGCCCAGATAGTGCCCCGGCCCCTCAAGGCAGACCTCGCGCATTGCCTCGATGCTGACGCTGGCTTCGGTGACGTCGATTCCGCGCACGCACCGCAGGACCTGGCCGAGCATGTCATCGCCAAGCACCAGGGATTCCATGCAGAAGCCGAGCAGGGAGGCGTGCATGCCGACGGCCTCATAGACCATGTTGAGACCGCTCAGGCCCGCCATGGTGTTGGAGATCGCCTGCTCCCAGCCGGCCTGCATGTCTGGCAGCTTGGCATCGGCAATCCCTGCGGCGGCCCCGCCGGGCAGACCGTAGAAGCGATGCATCTGCGCGCAGCCCGCAGAAAGAAGGGCCTGTTCGCCCGAGCCGCCGGACATCGCCCCGGTGCGAAGATCGGAGACGAAGGGCCACGTGCCGAAAACAGCAGGGTGCCCCGGCGCCATGGCATTGACATAGACAACGCCGGCAAGGCACTCCGCCACAGCCTGAACGATCGCGGTCGCAAGCGGTGCAGGCGCAGTGGCGCCCGCCTGACCGGCTGAAAGCAGCAGCACCGGCATGCCGGCGCGGATGCAGTGCTCCATGGTGATGCAGCTTTCCTCGGCAAACTTCATCGGCGGCACGACAAAGCAGTTCGAGTTCGAGACGAAGGGGCGCGCCCGCCACGCGGCCTCTCCACCCGCCACCGTGTGCAAAAACTTCATGCAACCGGCAATGTGCGAGGGATCGGAGAAGCTGGTGCCGACATGCTTGGTGGTTCCGGCGCAACAGGCATAGAGCGTGTTGATATCCATTTCGAAGTTGTCGGCCACATCGCGGCACACCATCGCGCGCTGGAAGAAGTGGACGTTTTCGAGGGCATGGGTGATCCGCGCCGCCTCGTAGAGATCCCGGGCGGTAGAATCGCGGTAAGTGCGGCCTTCGACATCGACCACATGCACCGCCGCACCTGCCGTCCCGAAGTGCACGCGCGTACCGGAAAGATCGAGATCGTGGACGGGATCGCGGCCGCAAAGCATGACATTCCTGTTGGCCACCGCGAGCATGTCCTCGACCAGCGCCCGCGGGAAACGCAGGCGTCCGTCATCTCCAAGGATTGCTCCCGCCCGTGTCATGATCTCGATGCCGGAAGCAGGCGCCTGCGACAGTCCGATTGTTTCAAGCGCGTCGAGGGCCGACTGGTGGATCCGCAACACATTGGCGTCCGAGAGCGGCGAATACTGGCCTCCGGTCATTCCCGGGCGGATCGGCCTCAGGTTCTGGGCCAGCGGTGCGGTGCGGACCGCCACGCGTCCTGCACGCCCACCGGAGCGTCGGCTTGCCTTTTCGAGAACGGCGGGTTCGACAACGGGTACGGCCAGAGGATCAGGTATCACTTCCATCGCGGTCTCCATGGGTCCGAAGCAAATTTCAATTCACATCCGGACGCGGAGCGCGCCGGGGTCGTAAAGCGGTTTGAGCGACGCAACAGCGGCATGACGCTCTCCGGCAATTTCGATTTCATAGGTTGAGTTCAGGATGTCGGCGGCGCTTTCGCCGGTGCAGGGAACGTAGCCGAGGCCGATGGCGCCGCCGAGATGATGGCCGTAATTGCCAGACGTGACGATCGAAACAATCTCGCCATCGCGCACGATCACCTCGTTGTGGAACATGAGCGGCTCGGGATCCTTGAGCTGAAACTGCACGAGCCTTCGGGCAAGCCCGGCATCGCGCCTTGCCAGAACGGCTTCCCGGCCGATGAAATCGCCCTTGCCGGTCTTGACCGCAAACCCGAGCCCCGCTTCGAGAACATGATCCTCGTCGGTGATGTCATGGCCGAAATGCCGGAAACCCTTTTCGATCCGGCAGGAGTCGAGGGCATGAAGCCCGCACAGCTTAAACCCGTGGTCCGCTCCGGCATCCCAAAGCGCCTCGAAAACATGCGCAGCCTGATCGCTCGAGACATAAAGCTCCCAGCCAAGTTCGCCCACATAGGTGACCCGGTGCGCACGGGCGAGGCCCATGCCGATCTCGATTTCGCGCGCGGTCCCGAACGGATGTGCTTCATTGGAAAAATCATCGGGGCTGACGGCCTGCATGAGCGAGCGTGCATTCGGACCCATGACACAAAGCACGGATTCTGCCGCCGTGACATCGGTGATCATCACGAATTCCTCGCCCAGATGCCTCCTGAGCCAGGCCAGATCGCGCTGAAGGGTAAACCCTGGAACCACAAGCAGGAAAGCCGTATCGGAAAGCCGGGTCACGGTTAGATCGCACTCGATGCCGCCACGCGGATTGAGCATCTGCGTATAGACAATCCTGCCGGCTTCGACATCCATCTCATTGGCGCAGAGCCGGTTGAGAAAGCCAAGCGCGTCCCGGCCTTCGACGCGGATCTTTCCGAACGACGTCATATCGAAGAGCCCGACCGCCTCGCGCACCGCCTTGTGCTCCCGGGCCTGGTTGCCGAACCAGTTCTGCCGTTTCCAGGAGTAATGGTATTCGCGGTCCTGTCCCTCGTCGGCGAACCAGTTGGCCCGCTCCCATCCCGCCATTTCACCGAACACCGCGCCACGGGCGTTGAGCTGTTCATGGATGGGCGAACGCCGGACCCCGCGAGCGGTCGCCTTCTGCCGGTAGGGGAAATGATCGGAATAAAGCAGGCCGAGCGTCTCGCTCACGCGATGCCTGAGGTACGTCCGGTTTCTCTGGAATGGCTGTGCCCGGCGGATATCGACGTCCCAGAGGTCGAACGGCGGTTCGCCATCGTTCATCCACTGTGCCAGTGCAAAACCGGCCCCGCCGGAAGACGCGATGCCGATCGAGTTGTATCCTGCCGCGATCCAGTAGCCGCGGACCTCGGGCGCTTCGCCCAGATAATAGCTGTCGTCGGGCGTAAAGCTCTCCGGCCCGTTGAAGAAGGTGTGAATGCCGGCAGAGGCAAGCAGGGGAAGGCGGTTGACCGCCTGCTCCAGGATCGGCTCGAAATGGTCGAAGTCCTCCGGCAACTGGTCGAAGCAGAAATCCTCCGAAATGCCGGACATGCCCCAGGGCTTGGCGACCGGCTCGAAGGCGCCAAGCAGCATCTTGCCCGCGTCCTCCTTGTAGTATGCACATTCATCGGGAACACGCAGCACGGGAAGGCGCGGCAGGTCGTCGATGGCTTCGGTGACGATGTAGAAGTGTTCGCAGGCATGAAGCGGCAGGGTCACGCCCGATTGGGCGGCAAGATCGCGTCCCCACATGCCGCCGCAGTTGACGACAATATCGGCATCAATGACACCGGTTTCCTCGCCCTGCTCCCAGCGGACGCCCGTAACCCGACCGTTTACCGTGTCGACGGCAGTGACCTTCACGCCCTCGATGATCCGCGCTCCGTTCTGCCGCGCCCCCTTGGCGAGCGCCATGGCGATATTGGCCGGGTCGCACTGCCCGTCGAGCGGCAGGTGAACCCCAGCTTTCACGTCGCTGATATTGAGATGCGGATAAAGCGCCTTGACCTCATTAGTACCTACTTCCCGCACGTCGACGTCAAATGCCCGGGCCAGAGAGGCCTGGCGAAAGATCTCCTCCTTGCGCGCCTCGGTCAGCGCCACGGTGATCGACCCGCATTGACGCATTCCGGTGGCGATCCCGGTCTCTTCTTCAAGCCGGACGTAAAGATCGGCGGAATACTTGGCGAGCCGCGTCATGTTGCGCGAGGCCCGCAATTGCGCGATCAGTCCGGCCGCATGCCAGGTGGTTCCGCAGGTCAGTTGCTTGCGCTCGAGCAAAACGATGTCGGTCCAGCCAAGCTTGGCCAGGTGATAGGCCACCGAGCAGCCGGATACGCCGCCACCTATGATGACCGCCCTGGCTTTTTCGGGGACACTGGCACTCATGCCCTGAGCCTTTCGTTCGCCGGGTCCCAAAGCGGCTGGTCCTCCTGCACGGTGGCCGGAAACCGCTCGCCGAAGATCTCGATCTCAAGCCTGGTCCCCGGGACCGTTAGGTCGGCCCGCGCCATGCCGAGCGCGATAGACTTTCCGATGCGGTGTCCCCAGCCGCCGGACGTGGCTTCGCCCACCACGTCTCCGTTGTGCCAGAGGGTCGACATGTAGGGCGCATCGCAGTCTCCCGCCTCGACCACCAGCGTGACGAAGCGCTTGCTGACACCGTTCCGGCGCTCGTCTTCAAGCGCCTGCCGGCCGACGAACTCCGGCTTGTCCCATTTGACGAACCGGTCGAGGCCACCCTGAAGCACCGTATAGTCAGTGGAGAGATCGCCCTTCCAGGCCCGGTATCCCTTTTCAAGGCGCAGGGAATTGAGTGCGAACATGCCGAACGGACGGAGGCCGTGCGGTTTTCCCGCTTCCATGACCGCATCAAAAACTGCGGGCGTATCCGACACTTTGCTGTGTATTTCCCAGCCAAGTTCGCCTGCGAAGGAAACCCTGACAAGCTGGCACCAGATCCCGCCCACCTGAGCCGATTGATGTGTGAGCCATGGCTTTCCAAGATCGGCGTCAGTGATCCCGGCAAGAATTTCGCGGGATTTCGGCCCGGAGAGAATCTGGCAGGAAAACTGGTCGGTCACATCCTCGAGCGAAATGCCGGTTGCCTCGGGCAGATGCTGTTCCAGCCAGGCGAGGTCGTGCCATTGGGCTGTTGCTGCGGTAATGAGGAAGAAGAAATCCTCGCTGATTGCCATGATCGACATTTCCGTGACGATCCGCCCTTGCGCGTCGGCGAAATAGCCGAGCCCGATGCGCCCCGGCTTCGGCACGGAACCGGTGATCAGTGTCGAGAGCCAGTCGCGTGCGCCCGTTCCCTCAAGGCGGTAGCGCGAGAAGCCCGGAAGGTCGAGGATGCCGGCAGCATCCCGAACAGCATGGCATTCCTCGCGAACAGCCGCGAACCAGGGCCCTTCCCTGCGCCAGGTCCGGGTTGCTTCTTCGTTCGTGTCATCACCGGGTCGAGCGAACCAGTTTGCACGTTCCCAGCCGTTATAGGCGCCGAATTGCGCGCCAAGGACCGCGATCCGGTCATGGACCGGTGAAAGCTTCTTGTTGCGTCCGGCCGGCCAGGCGTGATGCGGAAAATGCATGGCGTACTCATGGCCGTAGACCTCCATGCCCTTGGCCACGCAATAGTCCTGATCGCAGAAGGCCGTGAACCGCCGCGGGTCGCAGGACCACATGTCCCATTCGGTCTCGCCTTCCATCACCCACTCGGCGAGCACCTTGCCAGCACCGCCGCCCTGGCAGATTCCGAAAGTGAAAACGCAGGCCTCGAATGCGTTCGGCACGCCCGGCATGGGGCCGATCAGCGGGTTGCCGTCCGGAGTATAGGGGATCGGGCCGTTGATGTTCTTGGTCAGCCCCGCGGTGCCCAGAAGCGGCACCCGTTCGCAGGCATCGTTGATGTACCATTCAAGCCGCTCGAGATCATCCGGGTAGAGCTGGAAGGAGAAATCCTCCGGCATCGGATCGTCCGGCGTCACCCAGTGCGCCTTGCAGTTGCGCTCATAGGGTCCGAGATTGAATCCGTTCTTTTCCTGCCTGAGATAGTAGGAGCTGTCGACATCCCGCAGCAGCGGCAGCTTGTGCCCGGCTTCGGCGGTCCGTGCTGCCACTTCCGGTACTTCGTCGAACAGCATGTATTGGTGGCTCATCACCATCATCGGCATGTCGCGGCCAAACCACTTGCCGACTTCGCGCGCGTAATAACCGGCGGCGTTCACGACATACTCGCAACGGATGTCGCCCTTGGCCGTTGAGATCACCCATTCGTCGTTTTCGCGCCGGGCTCCCGTGGCCGGGCAGAAACGGTAGATCTTCGCGCCAAGATCGCGCGCGCCCTTGGCAAGCGCCTGGGTCAGTTGGGCCGGATCGATATCGCCGTCGTTGGGATCGTAGAGCGCGCCCGATAGATCATGAATCTCTGCGAAGGGGTAACGTGATCTGATCTCCTCCGGCGCAAGGATGTCCAGCTCCATACCCTGGTACCGTCCCATTCCGGCGACGCGCCTGAACTCCTGCAGGCGCTCTTTCGAATGGCCGAGACGGATTGAACCCGTGACATGGTAGTTCATCGGATAATCGACTTCAGCGGCGAGCCCGCGATAGAGTTCGGCGGAATAGCGCTGCATGTTCATGATCGACCAGGAGGATGAAAACGTCGGCACGTTTCCCGCCGCATGCCAGGTCGACCCGGCTGTCAGTTCGTTCTTTTCCAGAAGCACGCAATCGGTCCAGCCGGCCTTTGCCAGATGATAGAGCGCCGAGACGCCGACAACGCCTCCGCCGATGATGACAACCCGCGCATGTCCCGCAATCTCACTCACCCATCATTCCCCCAAATCAACCGATCTGCCGCGAGTATCCTGTCCGAATTTTCAATTCGCAATTCGGCCCGCAGACCATTATTGATCGACAAAACCGATTAGCCTGCCGGACGGCAACATCAGGGGAATGACGATGCAGATCGAGCTGTTGGAAACCTTTCTCGACCTGATGGAGACAAAGAGCTTCAACCGCACCGCGGAGCGGTTGGACATTACCCAGTCAAGCGTCTCGGCGCGTGTTCACACGCTGGAATCGCTGCTCGGAAAAAAGCTGTTCACACGCAGCCGTGCCGGAACCGAGCCGACACCGGCCGGTATCCGACTGCTCGACCATGCCCGGTCTCTGAGGCACCAGTGGAACGAGGCCAGGCGCGCCGTGCAAAGCACCGGCGATTTCAACCAGTCGCTGCGCATCGGCATCCAGCACGATCTTGCGTCCAGCCACATCGCGGACTGGGTGTCAGGCTTTCGAACCATCCTGCCCAATGCCGCATTCTACATCGATCTGGACTTCTCCAACCAGATGAGCGTGGATCTGCTCTCCGGGGAACTGGATTTGTCGATCATGTTTACGCCAAAGCATCTGCCCGATCTTCATCATGAACTGGTTGGCGAAATCGGGTACAGGCTGATCAGTTCGCATGCCCGCCTTATCTCCGAGATCGAACCGCAAAGCTACATCGCGACCCGGTTCTCGCCGGCCTTCGAGAAAGTCCACAATCAGCTGATGGCCGAGCTTGCCGAAGCGCCGTTTTCGAGCGGGCAGAACATCACCGTCTGCGGCCTGCTCTCTTCAATCGGCGGCTCGGCATATGTGCTGGAGGAATCTGCTTCCGAGATGGTCGCCTCGAACCGCTTCGGCTACATCGAGGACGCTCCGCGCATTCCGCAGGGAGTTTACTGCGCCATGCATCTGCGCAACCGGCACTCTCACGTTCACCGCCGACTGCTTGAAAGCGTACGCAAACACCTGTCGACGGATCCCGGCAGGGGCTGAAACTAGCGGTCTTTCCAGGAGCTGATCTGGCGCACTGACTTTTCAAGCCAGCCCGGATTGACCTCGACGCCCCAGCCCGGCGCATCGGTCACGGTCGCCTTGCCGTCGACGATGTCGTAGGGCGAGGACACGAAAAGGCCGTCCTGCCACGGGTAATAGTCCTCGCCCTCGATCGAGAACTCAAGGTACTTGCCGGCATTCGGAATGGCGCGCAGCAAATGCATGGTGAACAGCGTCACCATGGACAGGTTGGCCGCGTGCGGCGTGCAGGGAAGGCCCGCCTTGCGGGCCATGTCCGCCACCCGCAGCGTCCGGGTGAGTCCGCCAAGATAGCAGATGTCGGGCTGGACCACGTCGACCACGTGCATGTCGATCATGCGCTTCCAGTTGGGCAGCTCGCAATCCTGCTCGCCACCGGTCACATCGATCGAAAGCGCTTCGGTGACCTGCCTGGTCTGCTCATATTCCCAGTAGGGACAGGGCTCCTCGTAATGGCTGATGCCGTTCTGTTCGAGCATCTTGCCCACTTCGATGGCCTGCGCGGGCGGATAGCACGAGTTGGCATCGACAAGCAGCGCGACGCTGTCGTCCAGCGCTGCGCGCACGGTCGGTACGATCTCTTCCGTCCGGCCCGGCCATTCATCCTTGCCCCGGCCGCATTCCGCCCCGATACGGAACTTGAAGGCGTCGAAGCCGAATTCGTCGCGCAGCCGGCTGAGCCGGGCAGCCTCGTCCTTCGGAGTGATGTCACGCTTCATCGAGGACCCGTAGGCGCGAATGGTACCGGGGGTGCCCCCGATCAGTTCGCAGACCGGCTTGCCCTCGATACGTCCGCGCAGATCCCAAAGCGCGGTATCCAGTCCGCCAATAGCGCGCTGCAGGTAGGAGCCCGGAAACTTGTGCTCTTTTTCCGGGATGAGATCGACCAGGTAGTCGATATTCAGCGCCGATTGCCCAAGCGCGTAGGGCGCCACCTGCCGATGGAGAACCTGGGCGGTGATGTCGGCGCAGTAGGGCGCCACCTGGCCCCATCCGATCTCGCCGCCATCGGTCGTCACCTTGACGAAACAGACAAACTCGTTGGTGAAGGTCTCGATATCGGCAATTTTCATGTTTCGGGTTCCGGCTGCGAAAGGGACCCACCCGTAGCGGATCGATTGGACTTGCGATAAGGTCCAATATGGCAAAGCTTACAGTCCAATTTACGACAACAACAAGAGTGAGGCCGTGAAGACAAAAGCGGGCGCAATCCTCTCCTCGATCCGGATCGACCGGCGCTCCGACCGCAAGATCAGCGTGCAGCTTTACATGGGGCTCCGGGACATCATCCTGTCGGGCGGACTCAGTGCCGGCGAGCGGCTGCCTGCAACCCGGACACTGGCGAGCGAACTCGGCGTGTCGCGGACGACCGCGCTCGATGCGGTTGACCGGCTTGTTTCCGAGGGTCTGCTGGAATCGCGCATCGGCGCTGGCACCTTCGTCAGCAGCACTCTTACCGGACGTGTTCAACGCGCCTCCGGTGCGGGAACCAAATCGTCCCTGCCGCCACCGCGGCTGTCACCGCTTGCCGACAGGGCACGGAACCTGTTCGCCGACCGCCGGAGGCTTCCGCACAAGTCGCAGGCCTTCGTCACAGCGCTTCCCGCGCTCAACGCCTTTCCCGTGGCGCAATGGCAACGCCTGTCGACGAGGCACCTGCGCTCTGACCGGGATGCCGTCATGGGATACGGAAATCCCTATGGCCTGCCTCGATTGCGGGCTGCGATCGCGTCCCACCTGAATGCCAGCCGCGGCATTCAATGCGATGCCGAACAGGTTTTCATCACCGGCGGCGCCCAACAGGCCTTCGCATTGATCGGCAGCCTCCTCATTGATCGAGGCCAGAAAGTCTGGTTCGAGAACCCCGGAGCCATCGGCGCACGCAATGCCTTCATTGCTTGCGGCGCGGAACTCGTTCCCGTGGCGGTGGATGATGAAGGCATCGTGGTTACCGACGGCCTGTCCAAAGCTCCGGATTTCCGCCTTGCATTCGTCACGCCGTCCCATCAACAACCTCTCAGCCGTGTGCTGAGCCTCTCGCGGAGGCTCGCACTTCTCAACGCCGCCGAGCAGGCCGATGCCTATATCGTCGAGGACGATTATGACGGCGACTTCTATTTCGGTGATCAGCCGCTGCCCACGCTCAAGAGCATCCATACCAACGGACGGGTCATCTATGTCGGAACCTTCTCCAAGACCCTTTTTCCCTCGTTGCGCCTGGGATTCATGGTCGCCCCCGACAGCATGGTGGATGCAGTATCCCGCCTGTTCTCCGCGGCCCTGAGCGGCGTGCCGACCTGGCCGCAGGCAGTGGTGGCGGGTTTTATCGACGAGGGCTATTTCGCAACCCATATCCGCACGATGCGTCAGCACTACCGGCAGCGCCATGAGATGTTGCACCACCATGCCCGCGGTCTCGAAGATCAGCTTGTAATCCAGCGCGCCTCCGCCGGATTCCACACCGTGGGGTTCTTCCGGGATCCCGCAGGCGACGAGGGCCGTTTCGTGGAGGACGCCGCGGCCGAGGGGCTGACACTTTCCGGCATCGAGCGCTACTGTCTGTCACCGGTCGACCACAGGGGAATCGTCATTGGCTATGGCGCGGCGAGCGAATCCGAAATACGCTCTGGCGTCGAGACGCTGAAGGCGCTCTGCCGCAGAGTTGTATGAGTGTCAAAAATTGGTATGAAAAAATATCTATATTGGATATGCGTTGCAGTCCAATGAGCGGCTACGCTCTTTTATGTCGACGCAAAATTTCGGCCAATATGCGCTAATTTTCAGAGACTTCACAGGGAGAACAGCATGATCAACAAAATTGCAATCGCCAGCCTTCTGGCGGCGACAGCTCTTGCAGCCGTACCGGCACAAGCGGAAACGCTCCGCCTTCTGACCTGGGGGTCCTACGCGCCGGACGATCTCGTCAAGAAGTTCGAAGAGAAGTATCCCGACATCACCGTGGAAGTGACATTCTCCAACAACGAGGAAATGATCGCCAAGCTTCGCGCCACCGGTGGCGCCGGTTTCGACCTTGCACAGCCGAGCCACGACCGCATTTTCGCGGCCCAGCAGGAATACAACATCTACAAGCCGCTCGACCTTTCCAAGATCGACACCTCGAACATGCAGGACAGCCTGCTTGAGGGCGTGAAGGCCAACACCACGATCGACGGCGAAGTCTACGCCGTTCCGCATCAGTGGGGCACGTCCGGCCTGATGACCAACATGTCCATGGCGCCGGACGTCGCGGCATGGGGCGACCTTTGCGATCCGGAATACAAGGGCAAGACCTCCATGCGTCTGCGCCGCACCATCCTGCTCGGCATGGCCTTCGACATGGGCGAGGATCCGTTCGCGGCCTATGCCGATCTCGACAAGTACCAGGAGATCCTCGACAAGGTTGCCGACAAGCTTATCGAGTGCAAGGACAACATCAAGGCCTACTGGAAGGGCGGCGACGACCTTTCGGCCATGATGCTTTCCGGCGAGATCGTGGCGTCCGAAACCTGGGATTCCACCGCCTACAAGCTCTACGGCGAAAACAAGGACATCGTCTTCGTTCCGCCGAGAACCGGCGCACTTGCCTGGATCGACACCTTTGCCTTCCCGCGCAAGGGCGAGGCCGACGATGCAGCCTACAAGTGGATCAACTTCGTGCTCGAGCCTGAAAACGTGAAGATGATGTCGGCAAGCACCGGCGCCATTGCAGCGGTCAAGGGTGGCAAGGATCTGCTCCCCGACGACAAGAAGGCTGCGGTCAACGCCGCATTCACCGATGAGGATATCGACAACCTCAAGTTCTTTGCCAACATTCCGCCCGGCGTGGAAGACATGGAAGGCAAGACGCTTGAGAAGATCAAGGCTGCCACCGGCGGCGAATAAGCCTCGAAGGGCCCGGTCGCTCTGGCCGGGTCCTCTCTTGAAGGCGGCTGCGTGTTAACCCGATGCGCAGCCGCACCATTTTTGCGGGCCTGCCCGCACGACAACCGGGTGCCCCATGCAAGCTTCCGCCGAAAACGATCTGGAATGTATTGAAGTCAAGAAACACTTCGGCAGCGTGCGCGCAGTTGACAATGTTTCCTTCGAGATTCCCAAAGGCTCCTTCTTTTCCATCCTCGGCCCTTCCGGTTGCGGCAAGACAACCCTGATGCGCATGATCGCGGGCTTCGAAACACCATCGTCCGGCGACATCAGGATCAAGGGCAAGTCGGTCATCGGCACTCCCCCGAACAAGCGCAACGTAAAGATGGTTTTCCAGCATCTCGCGCTGTTTCCGATGATGAACGTCTATGAAAACATCGCCTACGGTCTGCGATGTGCCGGAACTCCCAAGGACGTGATCCGGACCAAGGTGCATGACGTGCTCGAGCGCATCTCGCTTCCCGACGTCGCCAACCGCGAAATCAGCCAGCTCTCGGGCGGGCAGAAGCAGCGTATCGCGATCGCCCGCTGCATGGTGCTCGACCCGGATGTGCTGCTGCTTGACGAACCGCTGGGCGCGCTGGACCTCAAGCTGCGCGAAGCCATGAAAATCGAGCTCAAGCTGCTGCAGCACCAGTTCGACACCACATTCGTTTACATCACCCATGACCAGTCGGAGGCACTGGTCATGTCGGACAACGTTGCGATCATGAACGAGGGTAAATTCGTCCAGATCGGAACGCCACAGGACCTCTACCACCATCCGTCCGCGGCCTTCGTCGCAGGCTTCGTCGGAGATACCAACCGGTGGGCCGGCAAGGTCACCCGCGTCGAGGGTACGGCCGTCGAGGTCGCCACAGAGGCGGGACTGACCATGCGCGGCTCCGTTCGCGGCGCAGACCAGCCCGGAATGGGCGACGCCGTCAGCGCCTTCGTGCGGCCGGAATTCATCACCGCCTCGCGAACCGGCGACACGAGCGCCGCGGTTCCGGAAGGTCATAACGTCATTGAGGGCAAGGTCGACAGCATTCTCTTCAACGGCGCCAACAGCCGCATCCTGGTTCGCGATGCAGCCGGTGAACTGATCGAGGCCGACGTCGTGCTGACCGGCGGAACCGGGGATCTTCGCCCGAAGGACGCGGTCACCCTGTCCTGGTCGGCCGACCAGACCATGAGCTTCAAGGCGTGAGGGCGGCGCGATGATGCAAAAGGACATCAAGCGGCTCTCGCTGCTGCTGCTTTTCGCCCCTTTCGCGCTCTGGATCGCGCTGCTGATCATCCTGCCGCATATGGGCATGCTCTACATTTCGCTGCGCGAGAAGGTGGCGCCGCGGGTCTATGAATTCGGCTTCGAGAACTACATCAATTTCTTCAACGAGCCGATATACTGGAACACGCTGATCCGCACCGGTTCGATGTCGCTGCTGGTGACCGCGCTCGCTCTCATCCTGGGCTTCCCGATTGCCTATTACATTGCCAAGATCGCCGGCAACCGCACCCGCGGTGCGCTGTTTCTGATGTGCCTGATTCCGCTCTGGGTCAGCGATCTCATCCGCGCATTCGGCTGGATCCTGCTCCTGCGCGAAACCGGCGTGATCTCGAGCAGCCTGCAATGGGCCGGCATCCTCGGCGAACCTGTCGAGTTCCTCTACAACGACGCGACCGTGATCGTCGGGCTCGTCTATACCGTGATCCTATTCATGATCGTGCCGCTAGTCTCCACGCTCGATGGCATGGACAACGCGATGATCGAGGCAGGCTACAATCTCGGCGGCAACGGCCCGACCGTGCTGCGCCGGATCATCATTCCCTATGCAATGCCGGGCATTGTCGCCGGTTGCATCGTGGTCTTCATGCTGACCGCCGGCAGCTACCTGACCCCCATTCTTCTGGGCGGCAAGAACTCGAGCTGGTTCACCGAGCAGATCTATGACCAGTTCATCAC
The DNA here is from genome assembly GCA_965230055.1 of Hoeflea sp. Lineage (GTDB taxonomy): Bacteria > Pseudomonadota > Alphaproteobacteria > Rhizobiales > Rhizobiaceae > Hoeflea. The sequence continues at coordinate 845,281 of OZ245939.1, forward strand.
CCGCTACAACTGGGAATCCGGCTCTGCCTTCGGGTTCCTGCTGCTCGCGTTCACGTCGCTCGTGGTCTGGGGCGGCTTGAAGCTCTCGGGACAAACCCTCAACTCGACGGTGGCGAAAAGCTGATGGCGATCAAACCGAACCCCGTTTTCCTGACGAGCTACCGGCTTTACGTCGCTGCGTTCTTCATCTTTCTCGCCGCGCCGCTGGTCGCTGCCGGCACCTTTGCGTTCAACGATTCGCTGTTCCCGTCGCTGCCCTGGCAGGGTTTCACGCTCGACTGGTTCTTCAACGACTCCGAACCGAAACTCGGGATGTTCCATGATCGGCGGCTCTTGCGCGGCCTGTACTACTCCTTCGTGATCGCAACCAGCGTGGCGCTGTTGTCGGTCTTCGTCGGCACCTGCAATGCCTTTCTGTTCGTGCGCTGCGAGTTCCCGGCCAAGGATTTCTTCTACATCATGATGGTGGTGCCGTTGGTCATTCCCGGCGTGATCCTCGGCATCTCGATCCTGCTGGTTGCCAGCACCATCGCGAACGGCCTGGAAGAAACGCTCTCGCTCGACCTTGGCTTCCTGCGGCCGGGCATCGTTCTTGTCGTGCTTGGCCAGTTCTCCTTCATCACCACCATCACCTCGCTGGTGATCGTGGCGAGGTTGAGGAAGTTCGACCAGTCGATGGAGGAAGCCGCCTACAATCTCGGCGCCAGCCGGGTCCGCGTGCTGCGCACGATCACGCTCCCGTTCCTGTTTCCGGCCATGGCCGCCGCCGGGATCGTAGCCTTTCTGGTGTCGTTCGAAAACTTCAACACGACCCTGTTCCTGGTCGGCTCAGAAGCGCCGCTGACGATCACCATGTATGACCGCATGGTCAAGGTAGGGTCCACGCCGGTGCTCAACGCCGTATCCTTCTTCCTGATGATCGGTTCGGCCCTTCTCGCGCTTGTTTCGATCCTGATCCAGCGCGACCAGCCGAAAACCTGATCCCATTGCCAGACCCGGCCGGATTCTCCGATGCAGACCTATGACTTCATCATTGCCGGAGCTGGATCGGCGGGGTGCGTGCTGGCCAACAGGCTGAGCGAGAACGGCAGGTATTCGGTTCTGCTGCTCGAAGCCGGCGGATCGGACATGAATTTCAAGATCTGGATGCCGATCGGCTACGGCATGGCGTTCTACGACCGCCGCATCAACTGGATGTACCAGACCGAACCGGATCCCGGCACAAACGACCGCGTGAGCTACTGGCCAAGAGGCAAGGTGCTGGGCGGATCGTCATCGATCAATGCCATGGTCTACATCCGCGGCCAGGCCGGCGATTTCGATGACTGGGAAGCCATGGGCAATTCTGGTTGGGGCTGGCGTGACGTGCTGACCTACTTCAAGAAATGCGAAACCTGCGAAGGCGGCGAAACCGAATGGCGCGGCGGGACCGGTCCGGTGCATATCGCCAATCTGGAACGCGACCTCCATCCAGCATGCGAGACCTTCATCCGCGCCGGCGAAGCCTGCGGCTACACCCGTACTGCCGATTTCAACGGAGAAACCCTCGAGGGCATCGGCCGATATCAGAACACCGCCCGCGCGGGATTCCGGATGTCGGCGGCGCGTGCCTATCTCCGGCCTGCCAGACACCGGAAAAACCTTCGGGTCATCACGCGCGCCCATGTCACGCGCGTCCTTATCGAAAATGGCGCCGCCACGGGCGTGGAGTACAGCCGTGGGGGCAGGTTGGAATCCGCACGGGCCGCCCGCGAAGTGATCGTCTCGGGAGGCGCTGTAAACTCGCCGCAACTCCTGATGCTTTCGGGTATCGGCGATGAAAAGACGCTGAAATCACATGGTCTCGATGTCAGCCTCCATCAGCCCAATGTCGGCCGCCATCTCCAGGACCATCTTTGCGTCGACCACATCTACCGCGCGAACATCCGCACCCTCAATGACGAACTCGGCCCGCTGTGGGGCAAGGTCCGTCACGCTCTGGCCTATGTCCTGAGACGCCGCGGCCCCCTGTCGCTCGGGGTCAACCAGGCTGGCGGCTTCGTCCGTTCGCGACCTGACCTTCCGCGACCGAACATGCAGCTCTACTTCTCCCCTGTCAGCTACACCAAGGCAGTTCCCGGCAAGCGGGCCCTTATGAGCCCCGACCCCTTCCCCGGCCTGATCATGGGAGCTCAGCCAAGCCGTCCGACGAGCCGCGGGCACCTTACGCTGAAGTCGGCGAACCCCTTCGAGGCTCCGGCGATCCACCCGAACTATCTTTCGACCGATCATGATATGGCCGAGCAACTCGAGGGCATAAAACTGATCCGACGGATCGCGGGAAGCCCCGGGATGGCAGCCATCATCGAAGAGGAAATCAGGCCCGGGCCCAGTGTTCAGACCGACCACGAGATGATGGCCGACATCCGCGCGCGGGCTGGAACAGTCTTCCATCCGGTCAGCACCTGCCGCATGGGACCGCACCCTGGTGAAGCCGTGGTCGACGCGCGGCTGCGGGTGCATGGCGTGAGAAACCTGCGCGTCGTTGACGCATCGGTGTTCCCCGCCGTGACTTCAGGCAACACCAACGCACCGACCATCATGGTTGCTGAAAAGGGTTCAGACATGATTCTTTCCGACCACGCGGGAGCTTGACATGAGCTTGCGGGAAACGACCTTCAGCCCGGACTTCAAGCCACAGCCCTACTGGTGGGATGCAAGCCCGCAGGAAGCTTCAGGCGAAACCGATCCGCCGCGCAAAACCGACATCCTCGTGATCGGGGCAGGCTACACCGGTCTTCACGCTGCCATCGAGACCGCCCGCGCGGGTCTCCACACCACTGTGATCGACGCGGAAGCGGCGGGATGGGGATGCAGCACGCGCAATGGCGGCCAGGTCTCCACCAGCGTCAAGCCGTCCTTTGGAGCGCTTCGCAAGCGCTACGGCGAGAACCTCGCCATAGCCATCCTCCGCGAAGGCCAGGCGTCCCTGGATCACGTGACCGATTTCATCCGCACCGAAGAGATCGATTGCGATTTCTCCGTTGTCGGCCGGTTTCATGGCGCGCACACTGCCCGTCATTACGACATTCTGGCGCGGGAGTGCGAAAGCCGGCACCCCGGTTTCGAGACCGGCGCCTACATGGTTCCCCGGTCCGAGCAGAGGTTGGAACTCGGCACCGAGGCCTATTACGGAGGGGCTGTTTTCCCGCGCCATGCAAGTGTCGATCCGGGAAAGTACCATGCCGGACTTCTCCGCGTCGCCCGGGAGGCGGGCGCCGGGGTCGTCAGCCATTGCGCGGCGACGGATATCACCCGAACCGCAACGGGATTCGAGGTGACCACGCCCGCGGGGCGCATACGCGCCGGCAAGGTGATCCTCGCCACCAATGGCTACACCGGAAACCTGGCCCCCTGGCACCGGCGGCGGGTCATCCCGATCGGGTCCTACGTGATCGCGACCGAGGAAATCCCGGCAGCACTGATGGACAGGTTGTTTCCGACGAACCGCATCCTCTCCGACACGCGGAAGCTCGTGTACTACTACCGGCCCTCCCCTGACCGCAAACGGGTGCTGTTCGGCGGGCGGGTGTCGCTGGCAGAAACAGATCCGAAAAAGAGCGGACCGAAGCTCCACGCCGAACTCGTCCGGCTCTTCCCGGAACTCTCGGACACCCGCCTCAGCCATTCCTGGGCGGGCACGGTGGCTTTCAGCTTCGATACGCTCGCCCATTGCGGCGAGGACAGGGGGCTTTACCACGCGATGGGCTATTGCGGCTCCGGCGTTGGAATGGCGGGCTACCTCGGCGCCCGCATCGGCAGATGCGCTGCCGGCCTCGATACCGATCCGGGCGCCTTCGGCAAGAGACGCTACCAGACACGGCCGTTCTACACCGGCTCCCCTTGGTTCCTCGCACCGTCGGTCGCCTTCTTCAGGCTCCGCGATCGGTTGGGGATTTGAGGGAGACCTTGAAGAGGTTCGGCACCCGACACGGTCGAACAGCCTGAAACATTCCCCCGGGCCCTCGTGATCGTCCTTTTGGATTGATCGTCCAACCACCTAGAAGACGATCAATATCCGACATCATCACCCTCAAGCAGCTTTGCACGGAACTGAAGATCGACCCGCGCGAAGCCCGCGAACGCCTGCGTGCTGCTGCTAGCGATCCGAAGAAGCACCCCGAACTGGCGAACCTGCACAAGCCACGTACCCCGTGGAGCTGGGTCAAGGAATCGGCAGGGGAAAAAGAAGCGAGGGGGCTGCTTACCGGGAAGTGATATTCGACCTTAGTACACGGGTGGGCTTTTGAATGCCCACCCAAAATCAACGATCAAAATTCAGCGATCTCATTTCTTGCCGTCAAAATCCTAATCTTCTTAATACGCCCGTCTGCCGCATCAACAGACGAGTAGCGCAACGCAACCGCCGAGCGCAGATCATCTCCAAGACGTCGCTTTCTCGTGTATGAACTGATGCTCGACAAGAGCGTATCGACAGTTCGTCGGTCCACATCTTTCGCCAATTCAAACGGGTGAACCGCGCCGGGTTTGGCGGAGGCTCCAACTCCTGAGTAGGATGGAGCATCATGAGCAAGACAACGAACAAATATTCCCCCGAAGTGCGCGAACGCGCCGTTCGCATGGTTTTGGACAATACCGGGCAGCATGAGAGCCGCTGGGCAGCAATCGTGTCGGTCTCCGAGAAGATCGGCTGTGCGGCACAGACGCTGAACGAATGGGTCAAGAAGGCCGAGGTCGATAGTGGCAAGCGGGCCGGTGTCACGACTGAGATGTCCGAGCGAATGAAAGCCCTGGAGCGGGAGAACCGGGAACTTCGACAGGCCAATGAGATCCTTCGCAAGGCATCCGCTTATTTCGCACAGGCGGAGCTCGACCGCCGACCGAAGTCATGATCGCATTTATCGATAAGCACCGCGGAGAGTATGGGGTCGAGCCGATCTGCAAGGTTCTGCCGATCGCCCCGTCCACCTATTAGGATCATCTGGCCAAGCGGGCCGATCCCACTCTCCGCTCGGATAGAGCCAAGCGGGATGCTGAACTTTGTCCCGCGATCGAGCGCGTATTCATTGCCAACTTCAAGGTCTACGGCGTCCGCAAGGTCTGGCGACAGATGCGACGGGAAGGGTTTGATGTAGCCCGATGCACGGTAGCTAGGCTCCCTCTCGTGCCATTGCTCCGCAATGCACTGCCGGACAACGGATGAAGGAGATGGGGCTGGAAGGCGTCATTCGCGACAAGAAGACCAGAACGACGATACCGGACAAGGCGCAGCCATGCCCACTGGACAAGGTCAATCGCCACTTCCGTGTGCCCGCACCACACATGCTGTGGGTTTCGGATTTCACCTATGTCGCCACCTGGCAGGGCTTCGTCTATGTCGCTTTCGTTATCGATGCTTTCGCTCGCCGGATCGTGGGATGGCGGGTCAGCCGCACACCACATGCAGGCTTTGTGCTCGACGCTCTGGAACAGGCAGTTCATCAACGGCAGCCGGGATCAGGCCTGGTGCATCACTCGGACCGTGGATCCCAGTATTTATCGATCAAGTACACCGAGCGCCTGGCCGAAGCAGGCATCGAACCATCCGTCGGTAGTGTTGGCGACTCATATGACAATGCGCTCGCCGAAACGATCAATGGTCTCTTCAAGGCTGAGGTCATTCATCGCCGTGGCCCATGGCGAAGCTTCGACGCCGTGGAATATGCCACACTTGAATGGGTGGACTGGTTCAACAATCGCCGCCTGCTGGAACCCATCGGAAGCATTCCCCCTGCAGAGGCCGAAGCGAACTACTACGCAACTCTGGAAACTGAAGCCATGGCCGCGTAACTTAAACCAACCAGCCTCCGGTAGACCTGGGGCGGTTCAATCACTGGATCAAGATCAATTTAATGCTCTTCAACAATTTCGAACATGGTGCGAAGGCAAAGGACTCATAGAAACCTATGACAATATAGCAGATTTTCGTGACAAGTTTCGACGGCATCTCCAAATTGAAGTCAGGGACAATCCCTACCTCGCCGCCTTGGAGATGGCTTCCGAACCAGAAGGGGTTCAGCGCCGAGCATCCATTGGGGCCGATCATGTTAGGCCGTTCCTATCAGAAGAAGCGACGACACTCTTGATCGAGGCTTCAAATGACAGAAACGGAGTGATCATGAGCCTTCGACATATGGGTGGGCAAACAATTCAAACGAACGGTAGGAATTTCGTTGACTCAGGCGACCGGCGGTCTGTTGCTCGTTGGGAAGCGGCGATTGACGAACTAATCGAGTACGAATTCATTACACCGCGTGGTGATAAAGGGGAGATTTTTGAAATCACAGATAAGGGTTATAAGTATTCCGACTATCTGGTAACGCGCGCCTGACACCCAGAATTCAACCCCGGAAATTGGTCGAGGGATCAACTGGAGGAACAAAGGTAAGGCCCCAGCAACTACTACTAATGTGCGTCATTGCCAATTCTCTGAAACAGATTTACTTGCACCTTTCCATCACCCTTCGCCTGCATGAGAGTCCACAGCTGATAATCTGGATCGAAGAGTTGTATCTGATGATGGTTTAGAAGCTTGATGATCTTGTCTTGCCAAACGCGGATGCGATCAAGATCGACCGGTGGCCTACGGTTGCTCAACAGCGTTTTGATGTTTCCGATGTGCAGGCGACTGCCACATTCTGAGTAAAGCGTATTCAAGTCGGACAATGTGAGAAAACCATCGCTAATGGCTTCCAAGCGCTCGACCTTGCCGTCGAGCCCAAGAACTTGTTGGCTGGGCTTAGGGTAAAACTCTGGGTGCAGCTGTTCCAATTTTTGCGCAAGATTGGCTGCGTGCCATTCCTTCTGAAATTTGCGCTTCTCAGCACCCGTTACATCCCCGTGTGCAACCGCACACGCTAAGATGATCAGTTCGCATGTCAGTCGAAGCTGCAGGAAGCAAAAATCCGATACTATTATCTGAGGTTGTGGTGGCACAGTACCGGTCAGCATTTCAGTCATCGCACGATTTCGCCGCTTTATCTCTTCCATGAGGTGAGCATACTGAGCACGGGCACTATCAGCTGCGGTCGATTGATACTTTTTCCCCACGCGTTCTGATCTCCCATTCCATCAGCTTTGCATCTACCTTTACGGAACTCGCCAGCGATCATTCCACCCCACCCCACCGCACCCAAACCCAAGCGTTTATCACCCAGAATGACACCCCGGGCACTCCACACGCCAGAATGCCCACCGGGCGCGAGACCTAACCACCTGAAATATCTGAATAAACTCAGCCCCTGCGCTATAGCTTCGGGGCATTCTGCGCCTGAAATCAATTCGCTGGATTGATTTCTCTTGCCTTCGGCAAGACCGGCTTGAATGGTAGCGGGAGAGGGACTTGAACCCCCGACACGCGGATTATGATTCCGCTGCTCTAACCACCTGAGCTACCCCGCCGCCGGCCGCCGGTCCGGATCGAAGATCGCGAACCCGCTGGACGGGCGGGATATAAGGGTGGCTCCCGTCCGGTGTCAAGCTTCGAATGGGCTTTTCTTGTCCCCTTTGCGGCCACACCCCGGCCCCGGCTTGCAGAGCGGTTGGCGCTGCCCGTGGAACAAGCCCGAACCTTGCCTTCACGGGCCATCGGGTCTAAGCCCACCGGGATTGATCCGGACCTTGCAAGAACAGGACATTCCCCGCAATGCAGACTTCCTCCTCCCCCCGTATCGCGGTTGTAGGCTGCGGCTACTGGGGCACCAACCATGCCCGCACCTTGTCCGAACTCGGCGCGCTCGCAGCCGTTGCCGACCGCCATGCCGACCGTGCCGGTGATCTGGCCAAGCGTCATGGCGTCCGGGCCGTGACGGCCGACGCGGTTTTCAGTGACGACGGCATCGACGGTCTGGTGCTGGCGCTGCCGCCGCAATATCACGCCGACATGGCGGTCGCCGCACTCGAGGCAGGCAAGCATGTGCTGGTGGAAAAGCCGATTGCGCTCTCGGTTGCCGATGCGCGCCGGGTCGTCGATGCCGCCGCGCAGCGGCCCGAACTGGTGGCGATGACCGGCCATGTGCTCCGCTTCCACCCGGCTTTCGAGGCACTGGAGGCGCTGGCCGCCGGCGGGGAGCTCGGGACCATCCGCTACATTCACTCCCACCGGGTGGGCCTCGGCAAGTTCCACGCGGAGAACGACGCGCTTTGGGACATCGCACCGCACGATCTGTCGCTGATCCTGGCGCTCACGGGCGAAAATCCGGTCAATGTGCGCGGCATGGGCTCGGCCATGCTCAACCGGCTGTCCGACTTTGCGCATCTGCATCTGCAGTTCCCGGGCGGGGTGCGCAGCCATGTCTTCACATCTCGGCTCAACCCCTACCGCGAGCGCCGGCTCACGGTGATCGGTTCAAAGGCGATGGCGGTGTTCGATGACGTCGCGCCGTGGAACGAGAAGCTCGCCGTCTATCACCACAAGCTCTGGGAAGACGAGAATGGCTGGCAGTCGGAGATGGTCGATCCCGATTACGTGGCCCTGCCCGACGGAATGCCGCTGACGCGCGAATGCGAGCATTTCATCGCCTGCATTCGCGATGGCGCCGCGCCGCGCACGCCCGTGGCGGACGGGCTTGCCGTGATCGAGATCCTGTCCGAAGGCACCGTGCGCCACGATTGAACGCCAACACCCCTTGCCGTTCCCGCAAAGGCGGCTACGGCATGCGGTGTTCGGTCAGGCCGCGGGCTGCATGAGGTTGGCCAGCATGGCTTCCGCCGCCGCCGAGCGTTCCGACCGGTCGATGAAACCGCCGCCATAGACGCGTGCCTCGTCGCCTGCGGCCGAATAGAGCACGCAGGCCTGGCCCGGAGCCACGCCGGATTCCCCGTCGACGAGCTCGACGGAGATCTCGCCGTCCTGGTGGTGCAGCACGGCCGGGCGCGGAGGCCGGGTGGACCGGACCTTGGCAAAGCAGGCAAGCCCTTCCGGTCCCAGCTCCTCAAGCGGTGTATCCCCCAGCCAGTTCATGTCCCTCAGGATCAGGCGGCGCGTATCGAGCGCCTCGCGCGGGCCGACGATGACGCGGCGCGAACGGGCATCGAGATGCACCACATACAAAGGATCGCCCACTGCCACGCCAATGCCGCGGCGCTGGCCGATGGTGTAGTGCACGATCCCGGGATGCTCGCCCAGCACACGCCCGTCGATATGGACGATCTCGCCCGCGAGCGCGGAATCGGGTTTCAGCTTCTCGATCACATTGGCATATTTGCCCTGCGGGACGAAGCAGATGTCCTGGCTGTCGGCCTTCTGGGCGACACCCAGACCCATTTCCTCGGCAAGTTCGCGGGTCCGGATCTTGGGCAGCTCGCCGAGCGGAAAGCGGACGTAGTCGAGCTGTTCCTGGGTGGTCGCAAACAGGAAGTAACTCTGGTCGCGCTCCGAATCGATGGGACGGTAGAGCGCCCGCCGGCCCGGATTGTCAGCCGACGGATTGGCGCGCGAGCGGATATAGTGTCCCGTCGCCAGCGCATCGGCGCCGAGATCGCGTGCGGTCGCCAGCAGATCGGCAAACTTGACCGTCTGGTTGCAGGCAACGCAGGGAATCGGCGTTTCGCCGATCACATAACTTTCGGCGAACGGATTGATCACCGCTTCGCGGAAGCGCTTTTCATAGTCGAGCACGTAATGCGGAATGCCGAGCGTTTCGCACACCCGTCGCGCATCGTCGATGTCCTGGCCGGCGCAGCAGGCGCCCGCCCGATGCACGGCAGCGCCATGATCGTAAAGCTGCAGCGTCACGCCGAGAACGTCATAGCCCTCGCGGGCCAGAAGTCCCGCCACAACGGAACTGTCAACGCCGCCGGACATGGCGACCACCACCCGCGTGTCACGCGGATCCTTGTCGATATCGAGACTGTTCACTGTATTCCCCGGCATTCAACAGCGTTAAAGGCGCTGATCAAGCGGTTGCACCAATGTCCTTAGGGGACGCCTTCCTTATAGGACTTCCCGCCGCTTCCAACAAGACCGGCGCGGTGAGCCTTTCGCGTCTGAACCGCCGCGAAGGCAAACATTACCGAATCCTTGCCGCCCCCTTAGGCAAATTTTAAAACCCGGTCTGTAGTCTCCGGTCCATAGGTCTTGAGTGTGTAAGAGAGTCCAATGACCGATATGGTACGACCCCGTGTCAAATATGTGATCGGCCCCGACGGGAGCCCGTTGACGATCGCCGATCTGCCCCCCGCCAACACCCGCAGATGGGTGATCCGGCGCAAGGCGGAAGTTGTGGCAGCCGTTCGCGGCGGACTGCTGAGCTTGGAAGAAGCCTGTGAGCGCTATACGTTGACCGTCGAGGAGTTTCTGTCCTGGCAGTCCTCGATCAGCGATCATGGTCTCGCCGGGTTGCGCACGACACGGATCCAGCAATACCGGCACTGACCGGGTTCACCTGCCAGACACCGGTTTGAAACGGAAGTCCAGTCCGTCCCTGCAGGGGAACGGAAAGTCCGGCACGTCGTAGTGCCCGGGCCGGGCTTTGCAATCGCGCCGGTCCGAAATCCGGGATCTGACTTGCATCCAAAGGCCGGACATCTTCAGCCCGGCTGACCTCCTTGTGCCCGAAGCGGCGTTACCGCGCTGCGTTCCGGCGCTCCGCGAGGGCGTGGGCGAGCGCCGCCATGAGCGCCGACGCCGCGTAGAACCAGAGCCCTGCCTGGGAAAAAGCCTGCGCGATACCACCTGTCTTCGCTGCCACGATCACCAGCGCAACCAGCACCACATCCATGAGCGACCATCGGCTCAGTTGCGGAAGCAAGCGACGCGCAAATGCTGAATTGAATCCGTCCCCCAGCGCCGCGGCGGTGATCGCAAACATCTTGATGACCGGAAACACGATCGAAATGAGCGCTACCACGATCGCCAGCACCGCATCGTCGCCGGACCAGAGCGCGGCCACCACTCCGAGAAGCGAAGGCGATCGGTCGAAGAAGTAGAGCGTTTCGAACCGGACCAGCGGCAAAACCACGCCGAGCGCGAAAAACAGCGGTGCCAGGACAAGGGTCGCAACCAGCATCCATCGCATGTTCCTGCCCTTCTCTCCCGACCGAAAGCTGCTAAGTTGCTTACCCGGGATCCAAGGGAAAAGGCAACCGGCGCAAGCAGATGGATATCAGCGAAGAAACAGGCCCGTCAGGCGGGCGTTATGTTGCACGGCTCGATGGCGAAGAGGCCGAAATGACCTATTCGCGGACCTCTGACACCTTGATCATCATTGATCACACCGGCGTGCCCGACAGCCTTCGCGGCAAGGGGGTGGGACAGGCTCTGGCCGTCCATGCGGTCGAGGCCGCGCGGGCCGGAGGCTGGAAGATCATTCCCCTCTGCCCCTTCTTCAAGGCCCAGGCCCAGCGCAATCCCGAATGGCGTGATGTGGTGATGTAGCTTCGCCGTTCACTGCGCACGCAGAAAGCCGGGTCCACGTATCTGCGTGAACCCGGCTTTCTGCGCCCGGCGGCTTAAGACAGATACCTGGCGTCAGACGGCCCGGTTTGCCCTCTGCCCGCCGTCCCGCTCCTCGAGCGCGGCCGCCTTTTCATATTCGGCCTGTGCCTCTTCGAGCGCCAGTTCGGCCGCATCAAGCTGCACCTTCAATTCGCGAATTGAGTTTTGCAGGTTGTCGGCCCGCTGACGTGCGGCCTTGGCAAAGGTTGGATAGGCGAAATGGGAAGGATCGGTATTGCCCGCCTTCTTTTCCTCGGCGGCGATCTGGTACTCCAGCTCCGCAGCCATTTTCTCCATTTCCGCCATCATCAGCTGGATCTGCCCAAGCTGACGTGTCTTCTCATTGACCTGAAATTGCTTCAGGCGAACATGGCTCTCACGCGACTTCATACGCAATACTCCCGTGATGCGAGATCCCGGCTACTGAAACTCGTTACTCCGGCAAGATCGCCGGACCCGTGTTCGAAAAATGACCGCGCTGTTAACTTTTTGACCCCGCGGTAACCATTCGTTTACGGGCATGGTTAATATTAGCGGACATGGTTTAAGGCGGAGTAAACGGGAAACATGATTTTTCCGTCCGCTCTTCCGGAGTCCTTTGAATCGTTTGGCGGCACTTCTTCATGTATCGCTTGAACTCATTCAGAACGATTTTCTGGAAAAGAATCAGGAGTATGTCGATGAAAATTAACAGTTCGATATTGGTTGCCTAATCCGATTAGAATTTGTTAACCATTCCATGGCAGCCTCCAAATCAGGCAACGACTGGATCCGTATCGCGTTTTGGATCACCATGACCTTGCGGCGGCGGAAAAGGGGATAAATATGCGGGTTCTACTGATCGAGGATGACAGCGCAACGGCGCAGAGTATCGAACTGATGCTCAAGTCCGAAAGCTTTAACGTGTACACCACGGATCTGGGCGAAGAAGGTGTCGACCTCGGTAAACTCTACGATTACGACATCATTCTTCTCGATCTCAACCTTCCGGACATGTCCGGCTACGAGGTCTTGCGGACACTGCGGCTTTCCAAGGTCAAGACACCAATCCTGATCCTGTCCGGCATGGCCGGCATCGAGGACAAGGTGCGCGGTCTCGGCTTCGGTGCGGACGACTACATGACCAAGCCTTTCCACAAGGACGAGCTGGTTGCACGCATACATGCCATCGTCCGGCGTTCCAAGGGCCACGCCCAGTCGGTCATCACCACCGGCGACCTGGTGGTCAATCTTGATGCCAAGACCGTGGAAGTGGGCTCCCAGCGGGTTCATCTGACGGGCAAGGAATACCAGATGCTGGAACTGCTCTCCCTCAGGAAGGGCACCACGCTGACGAAGGAAATGTTCCTCAACCATCTCTATGGCGGCATGGACGAGCCGGAACTGAAGATCATCGACGTCTTCATCTGCAAGCTTCGCAAGAAACTGGCGACATCCGCCGGCGGCAAGAACTACATCGAGACCGTCTGGGGCCGCGGCTATGTTCTGCGCGAACCCGACGAGAACGAGATTCTCGAAAGCGCCTGATCAACGGCGTCTCTCGCGACAGCATCAGGCAAAAGAGCCCGCTTTCAAGGCGGGCTTTTTCTTGTTTGCCTTGTTGAATGGATCGCCGATCTGAAGGGCCGCAGCCTTCAGGCTCAGGCAGCTTCGGCGTAAGGCGCAAACGCCGAGGTCAGGCTGCGGCGATCAAAAGGCTTGAGCAGGAACTCATCGACCCCGGCGCGCTTGCCGGCCATCATCTGCTTGAATTCCTTTTCGATCATCAGGTAGTAGATGCGCACTTCCTTGCCGCCTTCCATCTGGCGCACTGAGGAAATCAGATCCAGTGAACCGGTCATGCCGGCGTCCACCAGCAGCACTTCCGGGAGTTCCGCGTCACACATGATCATTGCTTCGCCGGCATTGGAGGCTTCGATGACGAGAAAGTCGAGGCCGGACAGGATGCGTTTTGCAACCTTGCAGATTACGGCGGAGTCATCGGCGATCATAAGGCGGCGCATGGCAGCTCTCCTCTTCTGTGTCACTGCGGCATCAGCACACTGATCCGCCATCGATTGACAAGAAGATATCAGACGGTCGCGAAGATTCCGTAATCAGACAGGCTTAACGGAGCGTTGCCAGGTATTTGCGCTGACACGGCCATTGATCAGGCAAAAAGGCTTGACGCTGCCCGGAACGAGAAGCGCCTTCCCGAAACCGGACACAAACGTCCTGCAAGCGGCTCGGCGAACGCGCCTCAGGCCGTTTCGGTCTGAGCCCGTTGCGCCGTGAAGACCACTTCTTCGGCGTTGGTCGAGCAGTTCAGGATCATGCCGGTTTCATCGGCCAGAAGCACGGTGTAGTAGGGCTGGATCGAATGCGCGTCTATTGCCTCTTCGATCTCACCGGAGTGAATTTCGAGGAATTTCGGCGGAACGCGGACCATGCGGCCACGGCTTACGAGGCGAAACTTCGGATCGGTATCCGGGGTTTCCAGCGTGACATCAATCTCGCCGCCGCGTGGAATTGCGCCATAGGCAACCAGAAACAGGTTCAAAAGCAGCTTGACCTGGTTCTTCGGAATGATCGCGCGCGGACCATTCCATGTCACTTCTGTCTTCTTGTCGGCGGAGACATAGTCGACGACGGCCTTCTCGGCCTCGCCGGTGTCGATCGAGGCGCCGACAGATCCCGAAGCGCCGAAGGCCAGCCGCGCGAACTTCAGCCGGACCGAGGCATTGAGCGCGCTCGTGCGGATGAGATCCATCGCATCAGCATCGGCGCCGCCTTCATCAAGCAGTTCCAGACCGTTGTTGATGGCACCAACCGGCGAGATGATGTCGTGGCACACGCGGCTGCAGAGCAGCGCAGCAAGATCGGGGCCGGCCAGGGTCAGGTTCTTGTTCTTCGCCATCGAAAATCTCCTTTCGCGCACAAGGCGCCGAATCATCTTTCCGCAAAATCGCACCGGAGTCCGGTTACCGCAAGGACAACCGGCCCTGAAGGGCCGCCGCCCACTCGTTTTGCGCGTCAAACTCTCCCGCCCCAAAGACACCACATTTGGTAAACCGCTTATTAAGATCGGTCCGTCACACTGTGATCAATATTTCCTGCGGTATCTGCCGCACCAACAACGGAGTGGACCCCATGATCGCGTCGCGCTTTCGCTCTTTTGCCATTTTCATCATGCTGGTTCTCGGCTCGGCTTCGACTGCGCTTGCACAATCGCAGGCCAATTCATCGCAGTACTCGGCCCAGGAGATCATCGACGCAGGCCACGGGTTCTTTGGCGCCACATCGGGCGGCCTCGCAAAAGTCGTCGAAAAGGCGTTCAATTCCTACGGTCTTCCCAACGGCTACATTCTCGGACAGGAAGCTTCCGGCGCCTTCATCGGCGGCCTGACCTATGGCGAGGGCGAACTGTTCACCAAGAATGCCGGCCAGCACGAGGTTTTCTGGCAAGGTCCTTCGCTCGGCTGGGACTATGGCGGTGCCGGCAACCGCACCATGATGCTGGTTTACAATCTTCCCAGCATTGAAGGGGTCTACGGCCGGTTTGGCGGCGTATCGGGGTCTGCCTACGCCATCGCCGGCCTCGGAATGACTGTGCTCAAGCGTGATGGCGTGCTGGTTGTGCCGATCCGCACCGGCGTGGGCGCGCGCCTGGGCGTGAATGTGGGCTACCTGAAGATGACGGCCACGCCGACCTGGAATCCTTTCTGATATCGAAAGCCCCCGGTTCTGCAATCGAAGGCGGCCCGGAGGCCGCCTTTTTCTTGCCCGAACCGGTCCGATTGCGGCAACCGGCTTGCTGATCCCGGTGGGCCATGCTTAAAGCATCTGCATCTCCTTCAGGGCGGAAACGCCCGGATCCAGAGGATGTGACTGCGCCGTGATCGAGTTTGCCCTGCTCTTTGCCCTGGGATTTCTTGCCGCCGCTCTCGTGGCGCTCATCGTCGCGCCGATCATTCAACGCCGCATCGTGACATTGACCGAGCGCCGTCTTCGGGCAAGCGTACCCCTTTCCGCCGCGGAGATCCGCGCCGAGAAGGACATGGCCCGCGCCGCCTATGCAGCCGACAATGCGCGGCTCTCCATAGACCTCAAGCAGAACCGCGAGGCGCTGGCACAGTCAACCGCGCACGGGACCCGCCTGAGCAATGAACTCGTCAATCTCCGCGCGGAGAAGCTCACCGCCGAACAGACCATCGAAGAACGCGATGCCAGCATCCGTGAACTCAACGCCACGATGCATGAGCGCGATCAGGAAATCACCAGCCTGTCCGGCAACCTGGGCGCCGCCATCCGGCTCGCCGAAGCCCGCAAGAACGAGATCGCATCCAAGGAGCAGACGATCAACAGACTCGGATCAGAGATCGAGGAATTGCGGATCGACATTGCGACGCTGGATACCGAAGCAGAGAACTTCAAGGCTCAGATCAAGGAATTGCGCGACGAGCGGCGAGCTTTGCGCGACAAGCTGAAGACAACCGAAGAAACCAATCAGGACCTGGCATTCCGCCTCAAGCGCGAGGAAGCCCGTCTGGTCGAGACCGAAGCCAAGCTCGCAAAAACGATCACCAGCCTGACCGACCGCGAAAATGCGCTGGATCGCCGCGTGGCTGAAGTCGAGCGTTACAAGGAAAAGAACAAGAGCCTCGTCGAGGAGCTCAAGGCCGCCAGACGGCAACATACCTTGAGTGCGATCGAAAAGGCCCGCACTCAACCGCGTGGCGCCCAATCCGCCGCTTCCGCCAAAGCGGCGCCGGCCAAACCCGGCACCGATACCAAGCCTGCGGCGTCACAACCAAATACCAGCGCCGGGTCTCAGCCCAACGGGTCCGAGCTCAATACCGAGGACAGCCACGAACACGATCTCACCGACAGTGAAAAGGTCGATCGTCTGCGCGCCCGGCAGGCAGCGCTGACCGAGCGGCTGATGAAGGCCGACACGGACAAGAACGATGCCGCATTGCGCACCGAAATAGCCACCGTAGCAGCCATGATGGTCGAGTTGACGGCGGGCCGCGATGGCAAGAATTCAACGATCGCGAAGATACTGGAAGGCGACGAGGACCGGACAGGCTCGGGAAATCCCGGCCCGAGCCTTGCGACACGCGCCAAGGATTTGATCTCCGCAGCACAAGGTTAGGCAGGCCGGTTTCCCTGGGAGGCTGCCTTCATCGCTAAAGGCGGCCCATTTTCCTCGCCATGTGCCAGAGTGCAATTCCGCTTGTCGTTGCAACATTCAGGCTGTCGAGCCCGGGGGCTTGTTCGATCGCGAGCGTCCTGACGCGGGAGAGAATCTCCTCGGGCAGCCCCTCGCCTTCCGTTCCCAGAAGCAGCGCCTGGCGCCGGCCGGGTTCGAAGCCGCCAAGCATTTCCGAGCCCCGCGGTGACAGACCCATCACGTCGAAACCCTGCGCCACGAGTTTACCGACCAGTTCAGCGACCGGACCGCCCCGGCAAAACGGAACCCTCAGCGCCGCGCCGACTGACACGCGGATCGCCTTCCGGTACAACGGGTCACAGCATGTGCCGTCGAGCACGATACCGTCGGCACCGAAGACACCGGCATTTCGAAAGATACCGCCGATATTGTCATGATTGGCAATGCCGCAGCAGACGACCAGCAATGCATTCCGGGGCATTTGGGCCAGGAATGCATCGAGCGACGAAGGCGGGCTGGAACGCCCAAGCGCAAGAACACCCCGGTGCATTGCAAAACCCACAGCGGCATCAAGCACCTCCCGGCCAGCAACATAGACCGGGACCTCCGGGTTCAACCGATCGACCAGCCCCGCGAGACCGGCCAGGCGGTTTTCCAGTATCAGCATCTTTTCCACGGTGAACGGAGCTTGGCGTTCCCGGTCCGAACGGGGCTCCAGGCCTTCGATGAGCGCCTGAAGAACCACCCGGCCCTCGGCAATGAACCGATCGCCGCGGCCGGCAAGATCGCGGTCACGCATCGAAGTGAACTCGGCGATGCGCGGGTCGGAAGGGTCCTCGATCCGGATCACCCGGTCTGCTCCGGGCCCCTGCTCCGGCATGGTCAGCGCGCGATCACGACGACGTCGCTGACGATGCGGCCCAGCGCCAGATCATGAATAATGAGCCGCTGCGATCCGTCCGCGGCCCGTCCGAAGAAACCGATCCTCGCCCCGTCCAGCGCCACGCTTTCGACCGCAAACCCCTGGGGCAGGGTCGCGACTGCCTCGAGCGGTCCGTCGCCCGGCAGCGGCATGGTCTCTCCCGCGACCAAACGGCTGTCTGGCGCATCGTCCTGCGTGAATTTATAGACAATCGCGCCCAGCACGGTCATAAGACCGATGAACATGATGCCGATCGATACGGCCAGCAGGCGCACCATCTTGCGGCGAACCTTCTCCATTTCCGGATCGAGCGGCTTCTCTTCAGGATTGTCTTCGTTGATGTGCGACATTTGGATTCCTTGCGGGGCGGACCCTGAAATTGAAGAACGCGAAACCGTTTAGCGAAGCCACGCCTGATAGGGAAGACCAGCCGGGTGACGAAACACTTGTGGCCGGCGATGAGGCCGGCGGCAGGCTCGACGCCTGGCTCGCCGAAGCCCTTGGCCCCGATCTTTCCCGCAGCCGCATCAAGGCCCTGATCGAGACCGGCGCTGTGTTCGTCAATGAGGTGCCCGCACGCCAGGCCAAACAGAAAATCCATCCCGGCGATATCGTTCGGCTGACCCTGCCCGAGCCGGAAGACCCGGACCCGATCGGCGAGGATATCCCGCTCGAGGTTCTTTACGAAGATGACGATCTCATCGTCATCAACAAGCAGGCGGGCCTGGTGGTGCACCCGGGAGCGGGCAACTGGACCGGCACCCTGGTCAATGCTTTGATATACCACTGCGGTGACAGCCTTTCCGGCATTGGCGGCGTGCGCCGGCCCGGGATCGTTCACCGGCTCGACCGCGACACAACGGGCGTCATGGTGATCGCCAAGAATGATCATGCCCACCGCCACCTGGCCGAACAATTCGCGGACCACGGTCTCACCGGGCCGCTGGAACGGGCCTATCAGGCGATTGTCTGGGGCAAGCCGCAGGGGCTGAAAGGAACCATCGATGCCGCGCTCGGCCGGGCGCGCGACCGGGTCCGCCGCACTGTTCGCACCGATGACGGCCCCGACGTGCGCCACGCCGTCACCCATTACCTGGTGCGCGAACGCTACGACGAGCGGCCCGATGGCAGTTGTGCAGCCTCGATGGTCGAGTGCAGGCTTGAGACCGGGCGTACCCACCAGATAAGGGTGCACATGGCCCATATCGGTCATCCGCTGGTGGGAGACGAGGACTACGGCGCCGCTTTCAGGACCAAGGCCAACCGCCTGCCCGAACCACTGCGCGGGATCGTATCGGATTTCAACCGCCAGGCTTTGCATGCCTACCTGCTCGTCATCGAACACCCGGTCAGCGGCGAAACACTGCGCTTCGAAGCGCCGCTCCCGGCGGACATGGCGCAGTTGCGTGCCGCTTTCGCCGCAATCTGAACCCTCGGCGGATTACGCAAATGTGACCATGGCAGGGCAGAGTTGGCCTTGAACCCGGCTTTTGCCACAATTAAATGCCATTAGAGCGCATCCCGGCCGCGTTACGATCCGGGCCGGAAGGCTTGCCGTCAGGAAGCCGTCTATCTCGAGAAAGGGTGCTGTCATGGCCCAGACTACCTTGCCAACAATTTCCGCCGGCGAGAACGGCCTCAACCGCTATCTTGCCGAAATCCGGCGGTTTCCCATGCTGGAACCGCAGGAAGAATACATGCTCGCCAAGCGCTTCCTCGAACACGAGGACACAAAAGCGGCCCACAAGCTCGTAACCAGCCATCTGCGGCTGGTCGCAAAGATCGCCATGGGTTATCGCGGCTATGGTCTGCCGATCGGGGAAGTGATCTCCGAGGGCAATGTCGGCCTCATGCAGGCGGTCAAGAAGTTCGATCCCGAACGCGGGTTCCGCCTTGCGACCTACGCGATGTGGTGGATCAAGGCCTCGATCCAGGAATACATCCTGCGCTCCTGGTCGCTCGTCAAGATGGGCACCACCGCCAACCAGAAGCGGCTCTTCTTCAACCTGCGCAAGGTCAAGAGCCGGATTCAGGCGGTCGAGGACGGTGACTTGCGTCCGGAACAGGTCGCCGAGATCGCCACAAAGCTCAACGTCTCGGAAGACGAGGTCGTCTCCATGAACCGCCGACTGTCGGGCGACGCCTCTCTGAATGCACCGATCAAGGCAAGCGAAGGCGAATCCGGTCAGTGGCAGGACTGGCTGGTCGACGATTCCGACAGCGCAGAAGACATGCTGGTCGAGCAGGATCAGCTCGAATCGCGCCGCGGCATGCTGAAGAATGCCCTCGACGTGCTCAACGAGCGCGAGCGCCGAATTTTCGAGGCACGGCGCCTGCGTGACGATCCGATCACGCTCGAGGACCTGTCGGGCGAATTCGATATCAGCCGCGAGCGCGTTCGCCAGATCGAGGTCCGGGCTTTTGAGAAGGTGCAGGACGCTGTCCAGAAGGCAGCCTCGGCCCGCGACAAGGCGCTGGTCTCGGTCGAAGACTGACCACCGGACATTTCGCTGAGAACAACCGGAACCCGAAAGCATCCCGCTTTCGGGGTTTTTTGTTGCCGGCCTTGCCTTGATCCATAAGAGTCCCAGTTTTGGTCTGCCAGCCCCCTCCGAGCCGGTCCGCAATCAAGCGAACTGGTCTTACAGCTTGCAATTCGCTGCGAGCTCACATCCATTCACAGCCATTAGTAGGGTCTGCAGGAAAGAGGCTTGATGTCTGAAGTCAGCGAACGGATGCGCGATGCTTTCGAAGCCGTTGCCATCGACGATGAGGGCCGGGCGTGCCGGGACATCCCGGACTCGGTTTGTCATGAAGAGCCGCGAAATTTCTTTGTCCATGTCGGATCACTGGCGCTGACCAAATCATCCGACGGGCTGATCGACCCGAAACTTGTCCTCAGCTGGCTGCTGACGGAACTCGCTGCGCCGGTGTTCTTCGTGGGACTGCTCGTGCCAATCCGCGAGGCCGGCGCACTGTTGCCGCAGATGTTTACCGCCGGCGCGATAAGGCGATTGCCCGTTCGAAAATGGGTCTGGGCGGCCGGAAGCCTGGTCCAGGGGCTGGCTGCGGCCATGATCGCCATTTGTGCACTGACGCTGGATGGCGCCACCGCCGGCTGGGCCATCATCCTCGCGCTGACTGTCCTGGCCATTGCACGAAGCGCCTGTTCTGTCTCCTACAAGGACGTTCTCGGGAAAACCGTTTCAAAATCCACTCGCGGCACGGCCACGGGGCTTGCCGGGTCCCTGGCTGCCGCGGCGACGATTGTCTATGCGCTCACCCTGATATCCGGGCTTGTGCCACGCATGAGCCTCGTCATCGGCGGTTTGTTCGTGGCGGCTGGCTGCTGGTTGATCGCCGCAGCGGTTTTCTCCACACTCCATGAGGAACCCGGTGCAAGTGACGGGGGCAAGAACGCCTTCAAAACCGCAATCCGCGACATGAAGTACCTGAAGTCCGATGAGCAGCTCCGCAGGTTCATCATCGTCAGGGCTCTCCTGACAACGACCGCGCTGGCCCCGCCCTTCATGATCGCTGCAGCCAGTGAAAACGGTGGAGGCGGTTTCGGCGGGCTTGGCTATCTTGTGCTGGCGTCGGCCGGCGCGGGCCTTGTCAGCGCCTATGTCTGGGGCAGGCTTGCGGACCGCTCCAGCCGCAAGGTGCTTCTGATTGCGTCAGTTCTGTCAATGGCGGTGTTGCTGTTGACCCTCTGGTCCTCCGTTGCCGGGTGGCTCTCGGCGCCCTTCATCCTGCCCGTTCTCCTGTTCTCGATCATGATCGCCTACAAGGGGGTTCGGCTCGGTCGGTCAACCCATCTGACCGACATGGCGACCGCCGAAACACGAGCCGCCTATACCGCTCTGTCGAACACCATCATCGGTCTGGTGCTTTTTGCTGGCGGGCTCTTCAGCTTCATTGCCGAAGTCTATGGAGTAACATTGGTGCTGGGCGTCATGGCGGTGATGTGCGCCGCCGCAGTCCCCTTCGCGTTGGCACTCGAGGAAGTTCAAGCAGATTCCGACGCAGGTTAGATGCCTGGGCCTTCACAATGATCAATCCCTGCGGCACACACATGCGCCGATGGCCGTTGGCCAAATGCCACAGCATTGAACGAGTCCGGCACACGCCGCTCTTACCGGGCAACTTAACGCTTGTTCATTGCCCGCCATTGGTGCGAGTTTACGTCTCTGTTTATGGAAGGGAATCTCTTTGTTTCACGGCAAGGTACTGGTCGCCCAGGGCGGCGGCCCGACGGCAGTCATCAACCAGTCCATGGTTGGAGCAGTCCTGGAATCACGCAAGTTCCGCAACGTCGAACTGATCTACGGGGCGGTGCACGGGGTACGCGGAATCCTCGACGAGGATTTTTACGATCTGACTCAGGAGACCACCCATAATTTGGAAATGGTGGCCAACACGCCGTCTTCGGCACTCGGCAGCACTCGTGACAAACCTGATCTGAAGTATTGCCAGGAAATCTTCAAGGTCCTGCGGGCGCACGAGATCGGCTACTTCTTTTACACCGGCGGCAACGATTCCTCGGACACGGTTCGCATTGTGAACGAAGAAGCGCGCAAGGCGGACTACGATCTGCGCTGCATCCACATTCCGAAAACCATCGACAACGATCTCGTCGAGAACGACCATACGCCGGGGTTCCCCTCGGCCGCACGCTATGTGGCCCAGGCATTCATGGGGATCAACCTCGACAATGCGGCGCTGCCCGGCATCTACATCGGTGTCGTGATGGGACGCCATGCGGGCTTTCTCACCGCAGCCTCGGCCTTGGGCAAGAAATTCTCCGATGACGGGCCGCACCTCATCTACATGCCCGAACGAACCTTTGACATCGAGAGCTTCCTCGCGGACGTCAAGCAGGTTTATGACCGGCTTGGACGCTGCATCGTCGCCGTCAGCGAAGGCATCCATGACAGCACGGGCGAACCGATCATCGCCAGCCTGGCGAAGGAAACCGAGCATGACGCGCACGGCAATGTGCAATTGTCCGGAAGCGGGGCCCTCGCCGATCTGCTGACGCGGAAGGTCAAGGAGGAGCTTGGAATAAAGCGGGTCCGCGGTGATACGCTTGGGTACATCCAGCGCAGTTTTGTCGGATGCGTTTCCGATGTCGACCAGAACGAAGCCCGCGAAGTCGGCGAAAAGGCCGTACAGTACGGGATGTTCGGCGATCGCGATGGCTCCGTGACTATAAAGCGTACCGGGCACTACTCGGTCGACTACGAACTGGTTCCGCTGGATCTGGTTGCCGGAAAGACCCGCACGATGCCCGACTCTTTCATCGCGGCTTCCGGTCACGACGTGACTGACGAGTTCAGGATGTATCTTCGCCCGCTGCTCGGCAGCGGGATGCCGGACGCCTATCGCCTCCGGCCCAACAAGGTGCCGAAAATTCTCGCGACCCGGTCATAGGAGTTGCACCGGTGCGGATCAGCGGCGGGAGGGGATGGCCCAACCTGACGGGCACCGGGAACCATGCCGGACGGTTCGGGAGCAGACTGTGGAGCCTAGAGTGACGCGCAGTTTCTATCGGTGGGCTCTCCTTGCCACCCTCACCCTGACGCTCGCGGGCTGCTCCGGCGCCGGCTATCTGGCGGAGTCGCTCAAGGGCCATGCCGGGATCATGCTGGCACGGCAGAGCGTTTCGAAGTTGATCGCCGATCCCGCGACGCCTGAAGCGCTGCGCGCGCAAATGGCTTCGGCCAGCGCCATCCGGCAATTCGCGAGTGACCACCTCGATCTACCGGACAATGCGAGCTACCGTTCCTATGTCGATGTCGGACGGGACTATGTGACCATCGCGGTCTATGCCGCGCCGGAGTTCTCGCTGGCGCCGCTCGTCTGGTGTTTCCCGGTGTTCGGCTGCGTGCCCTACAGGGGCTATTTTTCCCGCGAGTCCGCCGTGAAGACCGTGCGCGAGCTGAACCAACAGGGACTGGACGTTCACGTAACGGGCATCACCGCCTATTCGACGCTGGGCTGGTCAAGCGATCCGCTGCTGTCGACGATGTTCCGCTCGGACCGGACCTATCTCGCAAGCCTGGTGTTCCATGAACTGGCGCATCAGCGTGTCTATGTGAACGACGACACCGCCTTCAACGAGGCCTTCGCGGTGGCGGTGGAAATGACCGGCGTGCGCAAATGGCTCGACAGCCTGGGCGATCAGGCCGGGCTTGCCCGTTACGAAGCAGGCCTCGAACGCAATGCGGAGTTTCTGGCTCTGGTGGCAAAAACCAAGACCGAACTGGCGAGAATCTACGCCGGAACAGGGACGGCTGAGCAGAAGCGAGCCGAAAAGGCCGCCGCGATCAGCAGGCTCCGGGCCCGCTACCGGCGTATGCGGGATGAAAGCTGGGGCGGATATGACGGCTATGACAATTGGGTGGAGAGCCCGGTCAACAACGCCAAGCTTGCCGCGGTGTCGGTCTACAACGACCTTGTGCCCGATTTCCTGCGCCTGTTCGATCTGTGCGCGCAAGATTATCCGGGCTTCTATGCAGCCGTCGCACGGCTTGGGCGGCTGCCCAAGGCAAAGCGGGCCGATGCGCTCAGGTCTGCAAAAAGCTGCGGCTGAAGCCATAAACCCGAAGCCAATCTCCCCATGTTTGGAGGAGATAGACCGCGTGCCCGCCTCAGTTCTGCGGTGTTGACTGCTCCCACGCGTTGAGCGCCTGGTTGAACACCTCTGTCCCGCTGGCGCCTTTCTCCAGCGTAATCAGCGCCTGGCGGCCATTGCCGTAAACTACGGGTATGTCGATCCAGTTGCGGTCCCGCATCAGCTCGGTGTTGGCCTGTCGGGCTTCCTCGAGATCGTTGAGCGCCACCATGTAGAAATCCTGGGTGATCTTGGCCGGCACCGCGATCAAGGGCGATCCCTGGTCGGCCTCGGTCTGCTTGAACGAAATCCGCTGCAACTGGTCGATCGACCCGCCGTCGAACTCCGGCGGCAGGGCAAAGACAATTTCGACCAAGTGGCTGGCCGGCAGGGACGCATCATTGTTCTTCCGGATCGTCAGCAGAGCCGAAAGGCCGGTGTCCGGATTGTTGATCTCGCCCCGGATGACCTGCTCGTCCGGACCGTCGCCGCTCGGTTCGCTGACAAGCGTCCAGACAACGCTGCCGTTCTTCACCTCGAGCGCCTGCTGGCCGAGGCGCTCTTCGTAAAGGATCATCCGCTGGGATACGCCGAGCGGCTCTGAATCCGGAACCGCGGCTTCATCGGACTGGGTCGTGGCGTCGGCCGTGCTTTCTTCTGCAACGGACTCCTCCGCCGGAGCCGTATCGGACAGTTCGGCAACCGAGCGCCCCTCGATATTGTCGGCGGGTGCCGGGCCCGGAGCGGGTCCGGGATCGGTCTCGGTTCCGTCGGGATTGAGCCGCTGGGTGAACTTGTCACCTTCATCCGGATCGACCAGCGCATTGGGATCCGGCGTTTCGGGCGCATCGGGTGCCACCGCCTCGGGCTCGGTGGCTGCAATCTCGGTGTCGGGTTCGGCAGCCGGTTCTGCGGGCTCGACAGGCTGCTCTTCGGTTTCGGCAACCTCGGGCGCATCGCCCTGCGAGGATCCGAGCATGGCCATGAAGGTGTCCTTGTAGGTCCACCCGGCATATCCGATTCCGGCAAGGAGAAGCAGCAGAACCACTGCAATCGCGACGCCTCGTCCGCCACCGCCCTGCCGCTCGGTCTGGCGCGGGGCGTCGGCAGCATCCGCAGCGGGGCCGAGGCCGAATGCATCGTCATGGGCCTGGCCCGAAAGCTCCTCCGGCTGGCGGCCGGGTGCAGCCCCCGGTACGGCGGCAGGTTCGGGCGCGGGGGGCACGAACACGGGCGCGGTCTGCGCCGCGGGCTGGCTTTCAGGACGGGGTGCAGGTCGGGGTGCCTCGGGTGGCGGCGCAAGCGGTGCGGTTTCGGGCGGCCCGGCCGGATCGGCCACGATGGGACTGCTCTCGACCATCGATTCCAGTTCGGCCATCAGCGCGTCGGTTTCGTCCTGGTCGGCCGGCAGCGCCTCGGCGTGCTCGCTCTCGACCTCCTCGATCGCATGATCGAGCTTTTCGAGCTGGCGTTCGATCACCTCGTCGGCGGGCTGGGGATTGATGGCTTCCAACTGACGGCGAATGGCGGCGCGGGCCTTGTCATAGACCCTGGCCCGGTTCTCCGGTGTGTTCTCCGAAAGGTTGTCGACCGCCTTACGGATGACTGCAACAAAATCCGCCATGTGTTACCCTGAATAAGATCTCTTTGAGCGCCCAAGCCGCCGTTTGGCGTTAACCTAGTCCTCAAACGGGTCGGTCACAAGTATCGTGTCGTCGCGCTCCGGGCTTGTGGACAACAGGGCCACCGGCGCGCCGATCAACTCCTCGATGCGGCGGACATACTTGATCGCCTGTGCGGGCAGATCGGCCCAGCTCCGCGCGCCGACCGTGGTGTCCTTCCAGCCCTCGATGGTCTCGTAGACCGGCGTGACCCGCGCCTGCTGGCCCTGGCTCGCCGGAAGCTGGTCGATCCGGGCGCCGTCAAGCTCGTAGCCGACGCAGATCTTGAGCTCCTCGAGCCCGTCGAGCACATCGAGCTTGGTAAGCGCGATGCCGGTGGTGCCGTTGACGGCTACCGACTGGCGCACCAGGGCGGCATCGAACCAGCCGCAGCGGCGCTTGCGTCCGGTCACCGTGCCGAACTCGTGCCCGCGCTCGCCCAGGAACTGCCCGGTCTCGTCGTTGAGTTCGGTCGGGAACGGCCCCTCGCCCACCCGCGTGGTGTAGGCCTTGGTGATGCCCAGCACGTAATCGAGCGAGCCCGGCCCGAGGCCCGAGCCGGCCGCGGCCTGGCCGGCGACGGTGTTCGACGAGGTGACGAAAGGATAGGTGCCGTGATCGACATCGAGCAGCGAGCCCTGCGCCCCCTCGAACAGGATCCGCGCGCCGCGGCGGCGCTCCCGGTCGAGAAGCAGCCACACGGTTTCGCGGAACGGCAGGATCCGTTCGGCCACCGAGGTCAGTTCCTCGAGCACGGTGTCGACCGAAATTTCAGGCTGGCCGAGCCCGCGGCGCAGCGCGTTGTGGTGGGTCAGCAGCCGGTCGACCTTGGCCGGCAGCGTTTCCATGTTGGCAAGATCCATCACCCGGATCGCCCGGCGGCCGACCTTGTCCTCGTAGGCCGGGCCGATGCCGCGCCGCGTGGTGCCGATCTTGGTGCCGGAATTCGACGCCGCGTCCTCGCGAAGCGCATCGAGCTCGCGGTGCAGCGACAGGATCAGCGTCGCGTTGTCGGCGATCCTCAGATTGTCCGCGTTGATCGCTACATACTGCTTAGCAAGCCGGTCGATCTCGCTGACCAGCGCATGCGGATCGATCACCACTCCGTTGCCGATCACCGCCATCTTGCCGGGCCGCACGACGCCGGAGGGAAGCAGCGACAGCTTGTAGCTGACGCCGTCGATGACCAGCGTGTGCCCGGCATTGTGCCCGCCCTGGAAGCGGACCACCACATCGGCGCGCTCCGACAGCCAGTCGACGATCTTGCCCTTCCCCTCGTCGCCCCATTGCGACCCGACGACAACTACATTGGCCATGAAAACCCCTTCGCAAACGGCTCCCGCTCAAGAAGCCCAAGACAACAAACCCGCGCATGCATACAGAACCGGGCGCTCAAAATCGAGCCTTGCGCCCGGTCATACGGCTTTTTTGCGTGACAATCTGCGTTCCCGGCTGCAAACAGTGAACCGGCGCCGCCGCCCCGCTCGGGAAAGCCGCGCCCAAACCACCATGACGACCCCGTGCGCAAGCCGCCCGCGAACCGCACGCCAGCCCGGACAGTTTCCCTTGATCTTTCGCGCCTATCTGTTCCTGACGATCACCACGATGTCCTGGGGCGCCAATGCGGTGGCCGGAAAGCTCGCCGTCGGCCACATCTCGCCGATGATCCTGACCTCGTTCCGCTGGGGCATGGCGCTCGTCATCCTGGCCATGTTCGCCTTGCCCGAGGTCAGGCGCGACATGAAGATCATCCGCGCCAACTGGCGGCTGCTCGCAGGCTACGGCATGTTCGGCTTCGCGGGCTTCAACATCACGCTCTACTCGGCGCTGCAATACACCTCCGCCATCAATGTCGCCATCGAGCAGGCCGGCATGCCGATGATCATCTTCCTGGCCAATTTCCTGCTGTTCCGCATCCGCGTGACCGGCTGGCAGATCCTGGGCTTCCTGCTCACGCTCGCGGGCGTGGCGACCACCGCCTCGAACGGCAGCCTCGAACGGCTGATCGGGCTCGAACTCAACCGGGGCGACGCGCTGATGCTGCTCGCCGTGCTGCTCTACGGCGGCTACACGGTCGCATTGCGATACAAGCCGGTGATGCACTGGAAAAGCATGATCACGGTGATGGCGGCGGCGGCCTTCGTCACCTCCCTGCCCTTCGCGGCCTGGGAAGTGGCGACCGAGACCGCGATCTGGCCCGACGCGCGCGGCCTGACGGTTGCGGCCTTTACCGCAATCTTCCCCTCACTGGTGGCGCAGGTGCTTTACATCCGCGGTAACGAGATCATCGGGTCGAACCGCGCAGGCATCTTCATCAATCTGGTGCCGATCTTCGGCACCATGCTCTCGGTCATGATCCTGGGCGAGATGCTGCATCTCTATCATGTGGTGGCGCTGTGCCTGGTGCTGGGCGGAATCTGGCTGTCGGAGCGGGGTAAGGGGATTTAGCGCGAAATACGGGACCCTGCACACACCAATAAAAGTGACTTTCATTACCAACCGGTTTGGAGTGCGCGATCAACGAAACGCGGTGTTAAGTACTCTCCGTATATCTACAGCGACGTCAACGCAAAACGTCCTCGCGTTCCACGCGAACTCCGGGATGGTCGGGCAGGTGTGTATGAACGAGATAATTGGAGGATTGCTTCAGGGTATTGGCATCATTGCCATTGCCAGCATGACGCACGAGGCCGCACTGAACTACTGTGCTACAGAACGGTGCAAGCTGCTGGCAACCACCCTAGTTTTCACTTTCGGCATAGCCGGCTCAATGATGGTTCCCTTTGAGCTGACAGACGGATTGTTCTTCGACTTGCGGCATGTGTTTCTTGTCCTGGTCGCATCCTTCGGCGGACCGGTCGCCACCCTCGTCGCAGCAGCCACTGCGATCGGCATCCGGCTCTTTGAAGGTGGAGCTGGTCTGGTTCCAGGTGTTGCAGGTATTTTGATATCCGCAGGAGTAGGATTGCTGTTCGCCTTTCTATGGCCTTTACGAAACATGTCTCCACTTAGGCTGGTCGCAATTGGCATTGGCTCCAACGTCGCAATGGTGAGTGTATTTCTGCTACCTTGGCCAATAGCGGTCACCGTCTTAGCGAAAATAGGCGTTCCTCTTGCCGCCGCCAATTTTGTCGGCGTACTGATTGCGGCATCGGTTCTCAACCACCGCAGTAAGCAGGTTACACGGGTACACAGTCTTCTTGATGAGGTAAGAGTTGATGGACTCACAGGCCTGGCAAACAGACGGTCTTTCGATAAAGAAGGTGAAAAGCTCGCCAGGACCACGGAGCAACGAGGAAAGCCGTGCGCAGTCATGATGATCGATATCGATCATTTCAAAAGCGTGAACGACACGTTCGGCCACGCGGCAGGGGATGAGGTTCTGAAACACGTCGCAGCTATAGTTTCAGAAAATGCCCGTTTGGGTGATCTTATTGCTCGCTATGGCGGCGAAGAGATGGCTTTGGTATTGCCCAACCTCGATGGTGCCAACGCCCATCTTGTTGCAGATCGTATTCGCAATGCCGTTGAGAATGCCGCGACGACGGTTCGCGGGTTGCCACTCAAGGTGACGGTCAGCATTGGCTTCGCGCCTGTGGGTAGCACGGAAGACGCCTTTTCTGTAGCGCTGCGGGCTGCTGACGAAGCATTGTATGCTGCCAAGAATGAAGGGCGAAATCGCGTCATCTCCGCAGTGGCGGCCTAGCCGCCCAAATCCGGGCTGCAGTCACCGTCGGCATCAGGAAGGCAAGGCCAGATGGGTTGGCCCGATATCGCACCGCAACACACTTGAAAACAGAGGCCGCCCCAAACCTCTAAGCCTCGTTGAAACAGCAAGATGGACTGTCATCTCTGCCGTTTATGGTCCGTTTTGCAGACCAGCGGCTTGGCCTGCTTGATCGCCTCGTGGGCGGTTAGCTTGTCAAGCACATCATCGCCGACCACGCCGTCGACATAGAGCCGCGCGATGGCGTCGCCGCCGCACTTATCGCGACCCAGATCAAACACCCCGCCCCCGAAACCCTCAGGCTCCGGCGATACCCGCTGCAAAGACAAGCGGAACCAATCAGCGTCTCCCAGGTTCGATGAAGACAGTCATGCACTTCAGGAGACAGACATGGGTACGATCATCTCTCTAATGGGCCTTGCCCTGATGGCCCTCGCCTATGTGAAGTTCGCGTCTTAACGGCCGCTTGCAGAAAAGAGACAGAGCTTCATGACACCAGACCAAAACAAAACATCCGGTTCGAGAAGTCTGCTGCACGATCTTGCCTTGAAGGCCGAACGGCTCTGGGACCGGGTTCGCCCACGCGACGATACGCCCGAGCCTGTCATTGACAGCTATATGGGCTACGCGACCCCTCAAGGCTGCGTGCTGCGCGGGCGGGTGCTGGACCAGCACAGGTTCAGCAGCCGGCTCGATGCGCCGTCACGGCTGAACGCGTTCCGCAACATGCTGCGCAATTTTCTGACCAATGAGATGGCAGGCGTTAACGTGGCTTCGGGAAGGTCGGAGGCGGTGACCGACGAGGAAGGCTATTTTCAGCTTGTCATCCCTTCAAAACCGGAAGGCCTGCAAACAGCATCGCTCAGCTTGCCCGACCATGAAAGTGAAACGCAGGCCGTTATCCAGGTGCCGTCAACAAAGGCCGAGATCGGCATCATCTCCGACATCGACGACACGGTGATGCGGACGGGGGCCTATTGGCTTCCGCGCAATCTCTGGACAACGGCAACAACCTTCGTCTCCAACCGGGAGGTCTTTCAGGACACGGCGGAATTCATCCGGCATTTCGAAGCCGGCAGGAACCCCGTCTTCTATGTCAGCTCCTCGCCGTGGAACCTGCATGCCTATCTCAACCAGGTCTTCGAAAGCCACGATGTTCCGAAGGGGCCCTTCTTTCTTCGCGATCTGGGGATTTCGGAGACACAGTTCATCAAGTCCTCGCACGGCTCACACAAGGGCGATGCGATCGACACCATCCTGGCGGCGAACCCCGGTCTTGAATTTATCCTGATTGGCGATTCCGGTCAGCATGATGCGAGTGTTTATCTGGACGCCATCGAACGCCATCCCGGCAGAATCCGCCAGGTTGTCCTGCGCAGCGCCGGCAGGATCGACGATGCCGATATCAAGGCCGCCAATGCGCTTCAGGAGAAGGACATAGACTTCTTTTCCGGACCGACGCTAGAGCCGTTGCTGAACAGGGTTTCCGGGAAATCACCGGAGCAACAATAGCCTGCTTCCGGGCGCATCACGGAACTGCCCCCGAAACCGGAAACCAGCGCCGGGGGCAGATTAGGATGTTGGCGGTCGCACTCAATCCACGTTGAAGACCAGCGGCTTGGCCTGCTTGATGGCCTCGTGGACGGTGAGCTTGGAAAGCACGTCCTGGCCGACCACGCCGTCGACATAGAGCAGCGCGATGGCGTCGCCGCCGTCCTTGTCGCGGCCCAGATGGAAGTTGGCGATGTTGACGCCCGCATCACCCAGCGTGGTGCCCATGAAGCCGATCATGCCCGGCACGTCGGTGTTGGCGATGTAGACCATGTGCTCGCCAACATCGGCATCCATGTTGATGCCCTTGATCTGGATGAAGCGCGGCTTGCCGTCGGAAAACACGGTGCCTGCGATCGAGCGGGTCTGGCGCTCGGTGGTGACGGTGAGCTTGATGTAGCTGTCATAGACGCCGGTCTTGTCGCGCTTGACCTCGGAGAGCACGATACCCTTCTCCTTCACCATGATCGGCGCCGAGACCATGTTGACGTCGGCCACCTGCGGGCGGATGAGGCCGGCAAGCAGCGCACTGGTCAGCGCGCGCGTGTTCATGCTCGCCGTCGAGCCGTCATAGAGGATCTCGATTTCCTTGATCGGGCTTTCGGTGACCTGGCCGGCAAAGGCGCCGAGCACGTCGGCCAGCCGGATGAAGGGCTTGAGGATCGGCGCTTCCTCCGCCGTGATCGACGGCATGTTGATGGCGTTGGAGACCGCGCCGCGCATCAGGTAGTCCGACATCTGCTCGGCCACCTGCAGCGCCACGTTCTCCTGCGCCTCTGTGGTCGACGCGCCCAGATGCGGGGTGCAGACGACGTTCGGCAGGCCGAAGAGCGGGCTGTCGGTGGCGGGCTCGGTCTCGAACACGTCGAAGCCCGCGCCGGCGACATGGCCCGACTTGATGGCCTCGGCCAGTGCTGCTTCATCGACGAGGCCGCCGCGGGCGCAGTTGATGATGCGAACGCCCTTCCTGGTCTTGGCCAGCGCCTCGGCATTCAGGATGCCGCGTGTCTTGTCGGTCATCGGCACGTGCAGCGTGATGAAATCGGCCTGCGCCAGCAGTTCGTCGAGCTCGACCTTGGTCACGCCCATTTCCTCGGCCCGCTCCTTCGAGAGGAACGGATCATAGGCGACCACGCGCATCTTGAGCCCGATGGCGCGGGCGCAGACAATGCCGCCGATGTTGCCCGCGCCGATGACGCCGAGCGTCTTGCCGGTGATTTCGACGCCCATGAATTTCGACTTTTCCCACTTGCCGGCCTGGGTGGAAAGGTCGGCCGCGGGCAGCTGCCGGGCGACGGCGAACATCAGCGCGATCGCGTGCTCGGCGGTGGTGATCGAATTGCCGAAGGGCGTGTTCATGACGATGATGCCGCGCTTGGAGGCGGCCGGGATGTCGACATTGTCGACGCCGATGCCGGCGCGGCCCACCACCTTGAGATTGTCGGCGGCGGCGATCAGCTTCTCGGTCACCTTGGTGGCGGAGCGGATCGCCAGGCCGTCATACTGGCCGATGATTTCGAGGAGCTTTTCCTTGTCCTTGCCGACATCGGGAAGATAGTCGACCTCGACGCCGCGATCCTTGAAGATCTGGACGGCAGTGGGGGAGAGTTTGTCGGATACGAGTACACGCGGCGCCATGATGGCCTCCATTGGTGAGATCGGGATAGGGAAATTCAATAGGGGCCGTGCCCGGGAGTGCGGGCACGGCGAAGGGACGGGCCTCAGGCGGCCTGCCTGAGAGCGGCCTTTTCCTCGGCGAACGCCCAGGAGAGCCACGGCGTCAGCGCCTCGAGATCGGAGGTCTCGACGGTGGCGCCGCACCAGATGCGAAGGCCCGCCGGCGCATCGCGGTAGGCGCCGATGTCAAACGCCACGCCTTCCTTGTCGAGGCGGCTTACCATGGACTTGGCAAAGGCGGCCTGCGCATCGGGCGCAAGTGCGGTCACGTCCGGGTCGGTGATCGTCAGGCAGACGGAAGTGTTGGAGCGGGTCTCCCCGGCCTTGGCGAGGTTGCCGATCCAGCCGTTTTCGGCCACGAAACGATGCAACACATCGGCATTGGCATCGGCGCGCGCCATCAGGCCGTCAAGCCCGCCCACGCCCTTCGCCCAGGTGAGCGCATCGAGATAGTCCTCGACGCAAAGCATCGACGGCGTGTTGATGGTCTCGCCCTTGAAAATGCCCTCGATCAGCTTGCCACCCTTGGTCATGCGGAAGATCTTCGGCAGCGGCCATGAAGGCGTGTAGCTTTCCAGCCGCTCGACGGTGCGCGGGCTCAGGATCAGGACGCCGTGGCCGCCCTCCCCGCCCAACACCTTCTGCCAGGAGAAGGTGACGACATCGAGCTTGGCGAAATCGAGATCCTGCGCGAATGCCGCGGATGTGGCGTCGCAGATGGTGAGGCCCTGCCGGTCGGCCGGGATGAAATCGGCGTTCGGGACGCGGACGCCGGAGGTGGTGCCGTTCCAGGTGAAGACCACGTCGCGGTTAAAATCGATGCTCGAAAGATCCGGCAGTTCGCCGTAAGGCGCGGTGATCTTGCGGACATCATCAAGCTTCAATTGCTTGACCACATCGGTGACCCAGCCCTCGCCGAAGCTTTCCCAGGCGACCATGTCGACGCCGCGGGCGCCGAGCATCGACCACATCGCCATTTCCACGGCGCCGGTGTCGGACGCCGGCACGATGCCGATGCGGTAGTCGGCCGGAACCTTCAGCACCTCGCGGGTGAGATCGATGGCCTGTGCAAGTTTGGATTTTCCGATCTTGGCCCGGTGCGAGCGGCCGAGAGCCGCATCGGAGAGCGCTTCGGGCGTCCATCCGGGACGCTTCGCGCAGGGACCAGAAGAAAAACGGGGATTGGCCGGACGCACGTCCGGCTTCGATACTGTCGTCATGATGCTACCCTTCCAGATAGTGGCCCCTCGTTGGGGAGGGGTGGCCCACTGACGGGACTAGACCGGGGTGCGATCGAAGTCAAGCGGCATCGGCACTTCAAAAAACCAAAAGGGCGGGAACAGCGCCCGCCCTTTCGAAAGTCTTTGCCCTCGCCCGCCCTACCAGAGCGAGTAGCGCAGTCCGGCGCGGATCTCGTGCTTCTCGATGCCGCCATCCTCTGCCTGGGCGCCGGTGGCGCCGGCTGCCGCCGTGGCAGCGTCGAAGTTGAACTGCGGTCCGCCCTTGATCTTCGAATAGCGGTATCCGAGGTCGAGTTTCATGTTCTTCGTGAGGTCATAGGAGAGGCCTGCCATGAGCGCATAGGTGAAGCGCCAGTCTTCCTGACCGGGGCTGCTCGTGCCTGCAGGTGCGGCACCGCAGGGAAAGCCCGGCGCCGGCACGCAGCGGTTGGTGCTGTTTAGCGTGTTCCAGGTGACACGGGACACGCCTGCGCCGCCGCCGATATAGGGCGTGAAGCCGACATAGGTTCCAAGGTCCACATAGGCGTTGGCCATGATCCCGTACTGTTCGAAGGATTGAACGTCGGTGCTTGCGCAACCGGTACCGGCGGGACCGCCGGGACAGGGCACGGCCGAACTCGTCGTGCCGCCAAACTCACCGGTGGAGTATTCGAAGGTCGCGTCGGCGCGCAGATAGTCGCTGAAATGGTATCCGACACCGGCCGATCCCGACCAGTCGCTGGTCAGGTCCGAGCTGTTGAAGAGCCCCGTGCCGTAGCTGACCGGCGGTCCTGCGTTGAAGATGCGGTAACTGTTGGCGCCGCCGTCGGTGTTGAACGAGTATCCCAGATCGCCGCGGAGATACCATCCGGATCCGATCTCCACCGGCTGGGTCACCGGCAGTTCCTTTGCGTAGATGATTTCATCCAGGTCGGCCGCACCGGCGGACGCCGCCATCCCCAGGATCGCGAAACAAGACCCCACCGCAATTCGCGTGAACATGACTGATTCCCTTCAATGGTTCCGGAACCGCGCCAGGCGGGTCCGGATAGGTTTGGGAACACTATGGCGGCGAGTGGTTAAGTCGCGGTTAAGCATGTTTGTTAAGCATGTTCGGGACGCCGAAAAACCGGGACGAAAGGAAACGCGTCCGCCCGCGGGCAACGAAAAACCGCCCGGTCGATGACCGGGCGGCTTGTTTGAAAACGTGTCTCGGACTTACTTGTAGACCGGGGGCAGGATAGGGGCCGGTTCGATGTAGACTTCTTCCTGGGCGCAGCCGCCGAAGCTGTAGCGAAGACCGCCACGCGCCTCGTGCGATGAGAAGCCTTCGTCGTAACCCGGGCCGCCATTGAGCGCATAGCCGAACATCTTGCCGCCCGAAATGCGGCGGTAGCGATATCCGATATCAGCCTTCAGGTTACAGGTGATGTCCACCGATGCACCGGCCATCAGCGCGTAGGTGAAGCGCCAGGACGAATGTCCGCCGTGATTGACCGTCGGGTCGCAAAGCGTCGGGGTCGCGTCCGAGCAGGACGTGTTTCCGAGCCCGCCCCAGTCGATGTGGGTTCCACCGAGACCGGCACCGCCGTAAAGCGTGAAACGGCCGTGCTTGTAGAAGTCGACATAGGCGTTGGCCAGCAGGCTCAGACCGTTGACGAAGGACAAATCCCTCGAGGTACAGGCAACGGCCACGCCGCAGCTGCCGCGTGTGGAGCCGCGGAAATCGGCATCACCGAAATAGTCGACGGTCACGTCTGTACGGAAGTACTTGCTGACCTGGTAACCGACACCGACGCCGACGCTGTAGGAGGAGCGCAGTTCGGAGGTTGCGAACGGCACGTAACTGGCGTTGGAGCCCTGGAAGAAATAGGGCGTGTCGATCGAGTTCGACGAGTACCCGACATCGCCGCGCAGGTACCATCCGCTTGCTGCCTCGACAGCGACCGGAGCCGGCGTCTCGACATAAGGAGCATCGACAACCGGGGGAAGGAAAACATCCGCCGCTGTGGCTGTTCCCGCACTGCCAATCAACATGGCCGCACCGGCCAGCAAAATCGTCTTCATGATAGACTCCATCGTCAAGAAACGCGCTGCTACTCATCTTCGAGACATCACGCTAGCTGCTTTGATCGAGACAATGGCGGATAAAGGTTAAGGCTGACTTAACCACATCTGTTTACCAAGAAATCTGCGCATTACGGGGTTTTTACAGTTTTTTCATTGCAGGAAATCTGCGGTGCCGCTTGGGTTCATGGACCTGGGCGGTTGGGCAGGTCCGATCGGGAGTGCCGTTCATTTCCGACAAACAATATGTGGCACAGTTCACGCAGAAGCACTCCTGCGGGACCGCGACAACCAGCACTCCGGCTGAATGTCACGAGATGGGATCAGGCGACGTTGCGCTTATCCGAGATCACGTTGACCAGTTCGTCCACAACGGATTCGATCTGTGTCCGGTCATCGCCTTCGGCCATCACCCGGATCAGAGGCTCCGTCCCGGACGGCCTGATGACCAGCCGGGATGAGCTGCCGAGCGTGGCCTCAGCATCGGCAATTGCCGCCTTGACCGCACCGTCATTGAGCGGATTGCTGCCCGAATATCGCACGTTCTTGAGAACCTGCGGCACCGGCTCGAACCGCTGGCACACCTCGGAAACCGGTCGTCCCATGCGCTGCACGCAGGCCATGACCTGAAGGGCTGCAACCAGGCCGTCGCCGGTTGTGGCAAAATCCGAAAGCACGATATGCCCCGACTGTTCGCCGCCGACATTGAAGTCATGCTTTCGCATGTGCTCGACCACATAACGGTCACCGACCTTGGTGCGTGCGAGCGAAAGGCCGATGCCTTCGAGGAAACGCTCAAGCCCGAGATTGGACATTACGGTTGCGACGATTCCGTCGCCGCGAAGCATCTGATCCGCAGCCCAGGATTCCGCGATGAGCGCCATCAGCTGGTCGCCGTCGATTACGGTGCCGTTCTCGTCGACGATGAGCACGCGGTCCGCGTCGCCGTCCAGTGCAATGCCAATGTCGGCGCGGACTTCGTGCACCTTGCGCGCCAACGCGACCGGGTGGGTGGACCCGCAATTCAGATTGATATTGGTGCCGTTCGGTTCCTCACCGATGGCCACGACATCCGCGCCGAGCTCCCACAAGGCTGCCGGAGCGACCTTGTAGCCCGCGCCATTTGCGCAATCGACCACAACCCGGAGGCCGGAAAGCGTGATGTCTTTCGGGAGGGTGCGCTTGGCGAACTCGATATAGCGGTCATGAACGCCATCCACACGCTTGGCCCGTCCGATGGCATCCGGACGTGCGAGCTGGAGATGAATGTCCTCGTCCAGCAACTCCTCGATTCGATGCTCGAGTTCATCGGAAAGCTTGAAGCCGTCGGGACCGAAAAGCTTAATCCCGTTGTCCTGATAGGGATTGTGAGACGCGGAAATCATAACCCCGATGTCGGCACGCAGGGAGCGCGTCAACATTGCAACAGCCGGGGTCGGAATCGGTCCGAGAAGGAACACGTCGAGGCCAGCGGCAGTGAAACCGGCGACTAGCGCATTCTCGATCATGTAGCCCGAAAGCCGTGTGTCCTTGCCGATCACGACCCGGTGCCGGTGATCGCCGCGTCGAAAGAGATTGCCCACCGCGATGCCCACGCGCATGGCGAGGTCGGGTGTCATTGGCGACTTGTTGGCCTGCCCCCGAATGCCATCGGTGCCAAAATAGCGTCTGCTCATGAAGCCCCCGGTAAGTTCCAGTTTCGTCCCGTTTCCTGCCCTCTTTTTTCCATCACCGAGGACCGAAAATACAATCAGATAATATTACAATTCATTTCACGAAAGATAAAACGGCCGCACAGGGCGGCCGTTCTTCGTCTGTTGGTGTCGGATTGAGTACCGCCGCACATCACTGCGGCTGGGGCTCCATACCGGCGTCAGGCTCGTCGCCCTTCTTGCCGGCACCGCCCTTTTTCGGCCCCGCCGTCGGCACGGCAGTGCCGCGACTCGGCGGCGTATCGTCGCCGATGTCCCGCGACGGCTTTTCACCGCGTATCAGCGCCTGGATCTCGTCGCCCGTAAGGGTTTCATATTCCAGAAGGCCCTCGGCGATCGCGGTGAACTCCTTCTTCTTCTTGGTCAGGATGTCCCGGGCCTGCTGATAGGCCTCATCGATCAGACGGCGAACCTCGCTGTCGATCTTCTGTGCCGTCGCTTCGGATACATTCTTCTGCTGAGCAACCGAATGACCGAGGAACACCTCCTGCTGATTCTCGCCATAGGCGACCTGCCCGAGCTCATCGGAGAAGCCCCACTCGGTCACCATCGCCCGGGCGAGCTTGGTCGCCTGAACGATGTCGGAAGATGCGCCGGAGGTGATATTTTCCTTCCCGAAGGTGAGTTCCTCGGCAATCCGGCCACCCATCATGATTGCCAGACGCGAGACCATCCACTTGTAGCTCATCGAATACCGGTCGCCTTCGGGCAGTTGCATGACCATCCCCAGCGCACGGCCGCGCGGGATGATGGTTGCCTTGTGCACGGGATCGGCAGCTTCGACGTTGAGCGCCACGATCGCATGACCGGCCTCGTGGTAGGCCGTCAGCTTCTTCTCTTCCTGGGTCATGGCCGTGGAGCGGCGCTCGGCACCCATCATGACCTTGTCCTTGGCGTCCTCGAACTCGGCCATGGTGACAAGGCGCTTGTTGCGCCGCGCGGCCATGAGGGCGGCCTCATTCACCAGGTTCATCAGATCCGCGCCGGAGAACCCGGGGGTTCCGCGCGCCAGAACCTTGAGATCGACATTGGGAGCCATGGGAACGTTGCGCACATGGACCTTGAGGATTTTCTCGCGACCGTTGATGTCGGGCAGCGGAACCACGACCTGACGGTCGAAGCGGCCCGGGCGCATCAGAGCGGGGTCGAGAACGTCGGGACGGTTCGTCGCGGCAATGAGGATTACACCCTCGTTGGCCTCGAAACCGTCCATTTCGACCAGCAGCTGGTTGAGCGTCTGTTCGCGTTCATCATTGCCGCCGCCAAGACCGGCGCCGCGGTGACGACCCACAGCATCGATTTCATCGATGAAGATGATGCAGGGTGCGTTTTTCTTGGCCTGCTCGAACATGTCGCGAACCCGGCTCGCGCCAACGCCCACGAACATCTCGACAAAATCGGAACCCGAAATGGTGAAGAACGGCACGTTGGCTTCGCCGGCGACTGCACGCGCAGTCAGCGTCTTGCCGGTGCCGGGAGGACCCACGAGCAGGACGCCCCGCGGGATCTTGCCGCCAAGCCGCTGGAATTTTTGCGGGTCACGCAGAAACTCGACGATCTCCTCGAGATCCTGCTTGGCCTCGTCCACACCCGCGACATCCGCGAATGTCACCCGGCCGTGCGCCTCGGTGAGAAGCTTGGCTTTCGACTTCCCGAATCCCATCGCACCGCGGGATCCACCCTGCATCTGGCGCATGAAGAAAATCCAGACACCGAGAATGAGCAGGATCGGCAACCATGAAATCAGGTAGCCGACGAGGGTATTGGAGCTGTCGACCTCCGGACGCGCATTGATTGTGACGTTGCGTTCGTTCAGCCGGTCGATCAGGTTGGCATCACCCGGCGAATAGGTCTGAAAGCCGGTCGCGGAATCACTGTAGTTTCCGGAAATCCGGTCACCCACAATCGTAACGTCGCGCACACGGCCCGAATCCACATCCTGAAGGAACTGCGAATAGGCGATCTCGCGACCGCTGTTTCGCTCGGTCGGACTCTGAAACATGTTGAACAGCGCGATCAGGAGAAGCGCGATGATTGCCCATAGGGCGAAATTGCGGAAGTTGGGATTCATGCTCTTCCTCGGTAAACATGGCCGCTCGGCCACCGGCACGCAGCCGATTT
This sequence comes from Hoeflea sp., assembly GCA_965230055.1. Classification (GTDB taxonomy): domain Bacteria; phylum Pseudomonadota; class Alphaproteobacteria; order Rhizobiales; family Rhizobiaceae; genus Hoeflea. The sequence continues at coordinate 885,183 of OZ245939.1, forward strand.
GCAGATCTGTTGATCTAACATAGGAGCCAAGCCGCCTGTTGCCAAGGCTGGCGCGCCCCTTTGTCAGGCCTCTCGGCTGCTATGGCTAACGGCACCGGCCCTGAGCAGACGACAAGAAAAGTCTACAGGCCGGACCATGGGCAGGCCGGAAAGGCACGGCCGCCCACAAGGCGCATGACCGCCTGGGCCAGGGTCAGTTCGTACACCGGCAGCACCCGAGAGAAACGGCCTGCCATTCGCGCGGCGACGAAACCGCCTGCAACACCGTCATCCATACCAAAGCGGGTTGACCCTGAAACTGAATCGCGGCTGAAGAAGGGCAACGCGGCCGGCCCTTCGTCGCCGGCCACGATCAAGTCCGTGTTCCGATCCATGTTGGAGATCCGGTAGCGCCCGTCCCAGACCGCCGTATCGCCCGCAGGCACCCGAAGCGCTTCCAGCCCCCGGCGTTCGCGCCGGAGCGAAAGAAAACCTTGTTCGAACTTCAACAAGGTCCGCCCGACCGCGAGCGCAGCCCCCGGACGGTGCTGGTCCATGAAAGACTCCAGCGACACTTTGGCGCGCCGGTCAAGCGGACGTGCCCCGCCGCCAGAACATGCGATAAGGACTTGGAGCGCAAGATACTCCGGTTCGCCGATATTCGCGCGATCCAGCGGGATGTGAATGACGCCGTCATCGCTGATGGCGCAGGCCTGATCCACGAACTTCGCCGCCGCCACTGCCGCCGACGCCCGCGACGCCGCCATTCGTGCAGCCATCTCCAGAGATCCCGAATTGGGATGACGGCCTTCTTTCATGGCCCCACGCACCCTAACGCGCTCGAAACGGTCGTCACAATTGGAGGGATCATCCAGCCACCCTGCTCCGGCCTCCGACAGAAAACCCCGGATCTCGTTACGATTTACCCCGAGCAGAGGCCGCAGCACCCACATCCGGCCGTCAAAAAGACTGGCCGCCGGGATGCCCGCAAGCCCGGGCGAATGGCCATCGGGAGTCCGGGTCTGGCGCATGGCAAGCGTTTCGAGTTGGTCATCAAGCGTATGACCCGTCACGACGGCGCCCAGTCCGAGCCGCCTGGCAGCGTCGCCGAGCAGCCTGTATCTCGCCTGTCTTGCAGCAGCCTGGATGCCAGCGCGTGGCTTTTCCCCCTGCCAGAACAGTGTCTCGTGGCGAATACCGAGTTGCCGGCTGAAGGACTTGACGATGCGCGCCTCTTCGGCGGAGCCCGCGCGCAGACCGTGATCAACCGTGAGTGCGACGAGGCGCGTCGGCTCGACGAGCCGCGTCAGTCCGATGAGAAGCCCGAGTGAATCCGATCCGCCGGAAACGGCGATACCCAGGGGGCGTTTGTCGACACTGGATTTCAGGAATTCTTCAAGCGTCGAAATCAAGGGCGGACGCATATCGGCTGCGGACCGCATCGTCCGCACTGCCGCAGTCAGCAACTGGCCAGTTGCTGCTCTTCGCTGACCTTGGCGCGCACAGCTGCGGATGCGCCGGGATACCGGATCAGAACTTCCCGCAGGGTCGCGCAGGCCGTTTCACGATTGTCGAGCTTGGCAAGCGACATTCCGAGTTTGAGCAGGGCATCGGGACCCTTGTCAGCCTGGGGGTACTGTTTGTGGGCATCGAGAAATGTCTTCGCCGACTCCTGATAGCGACCCTGCGAATACTGTGCCTCCCCGAGCCAGAACATGGCGTCCGCAGCCCGATCACTCTCCGGATAGGACGCAACGTAATCCGCAAAGACCTGTTCTGCGAGAGCGTAATCCCCGGTAAGCATGTGGTTGTAGCCGGCCTGGTACAGGTCTTCGGGACTGTTGAGCGACGCCGTTTCCTGGCCGGAGGAGCCGCCGGGCTGGATGATGCCGCCGATCAGGTCCCCATTGGGATCGATCTTGATCGTGCCGAGGTCCGAAGCTGGCGCACCGGTTCCCTGCCCGGGCGTGGTCGAGGCTGTCGCCGAAGGCTCGGTGCCAGGTTGAATGGCTCCTCCGGCGTCACCGCGCTGTCCGCCATTGTTTTCAAGTTCCTGGAAGCGGAACTCGTTGTCCTGTTGCATCTGCCGCATCTGTTCCTGCATCTGCAGAAGCTGAAAGCCCAGCTCTTCCACGCGCCCGTTCAGAGCCCTGATCTGTTCCTCGAGCTGACCGATCCTGAACAGCGGATCTCCGGCCTGCGCGAGATACACGTTACCGGCATGGCCTTCCAATGACCTCGGCGGCAACGGTTGACCTTGCGACATTACCGTATGAACAGGCGCTGCCAATGCGGGCACTGCGAACCCCAACATCGCCGTCGCAAGAAGCAAATTGCAAATCGTTTTCATCAGCCTGACCTCATATTGCCTCGCCAGCGGCGGGCAGTTTCCCCTGCCCCTCAGATACCGCATGGCGAGACCCCAAATCAACGGACAACCCGGCTAAACTATGTTCGCCGCGCGAGCCGGACAACAAAAAGGCGGCCCGAAGACCGCCTTTCTGTCAAAGATCGGAATGTCTGGACTGGCGCGCCGATCAGCTCCCGGCACCGCCAAGCACGGTGACCGCACGGCGGTTTTGCGACCAGCAGGAAATGTCATCACAGACCGCGACCGGACGCTCCTTGCCGAAGGAGATCGTGTTGATCCGGTTGACCGCCACGCCGCGCGAGGCGAGGTACTGCTTGGTCGCTGCCGCACGCCGCGCGCCCAGCGCGAGGTTGTATTCGCGGGTGCCACGCTCGTCAGCATGACCCTCGATCGTAATCCTGTAGGTCGGATACTGGTTGAGCCACTGCGCCTGACGGTCGAGTGTCGAGGCAGCATCCGCACGGATGACGGAGGAATCCGTATCAAAGAAGATACGGTCACCGACATTGACGGTGAAATCCTGCTGCGAGCCGGGCGTCGCGTTGCCTGCGAGGCCGAGATCGGCGGCATTGTTCGGGAGGGATTGTTTGGATGCGCAACCGGCCAGCGCAAGCGCGGTAAACAGCGCTGCCATTGCGGGGTTGCGGACGAGAGCGTGCATGCGGCCCATGGCCGGTCTCCTTGAAAGTTTTGGTTGACCGTTTCTAACCGACCGCGGTTAATCGGCATTGAAAAAACACGGTTAACACATGCTTATTCGAGGGTTCTCGGAGCCGGTTTGTACGTACAATGCGGCGCAAAAGCGGCGAAATCCCGCCTTTTTCGCCTTGTTTCGCACTATTCGAGCAGCGGGGACCAGGCCGGATCGGACGCATAGGACGGGGTCGACACAAGCTGCTCGTTGTATCCGGTCAGGTCAATCGAGTAGACCTGCGGCCCGCCTGCCCCGGCAGGTTGACGGAAAAACATCAGGACGCGGCCGTTGGGCGCCCAGGTCGGCCCCTCGTTGTGGAAGCCGGTCGTCAGGATCCGCTCGCCCGAACCGTCCGTGCGCATCACGCCGATCGAGAATTTTCCACCCGACTGCTTGGTAAAGGCAATCAGATCGCCGCGCGGCGACCACACCGGCGTCGAGTAGGAGCCATCGCCGAAGGAGACCCTGCGCTGGTTCGATCCGTCCGCATTCATGATGTAGAGCTGCTGACGGCCGCCCCGGTCGCTCTCGAAAACGATTTGTGTTCCGTCGGGCGAATAGGAGGGCGAAGTGTCGATTGCCGCGGTATTTGTCAGGCGCGTCGTGGCCCGCGAACGCAGATCCATGGTGTAGATGTTGGCATTCCCGTCCTGCTGCAGGCTCATGATCACCTTCTGCCCGTCCGGCGAGAAGCGCGGAGAAAACGTCATCCCCGGGAAATTGCCGACGAGTTCACGCTGCCCGGTCTCAAGCTGAAGCAGGTAGACACGGGGCTGACCGCCCTCGAACGACATGTAGGTGATTTCCTGCTTGCTCGGCGAAAACCGCGGCGTCAGCACGATGTTCTCGGCGTTTGTGAGCATGCGCACATTGGCGCCATCCTGGTCCATGATCGCGAGCTGCTTCTTGCGGTCGGTCTTGGGCCCGCTTTCGGAAACGAACACCACACGGCTGTCGAAGTAACCCTTTTCGCCGGTCAGCCGCTCATAGATCGTATCGGCAATGATATGGGCGACGCGCCGCCAGTTCTCCGGGCGGGTAAAGAACTGCTCACCGGCAAGCTGCTGGGCCGCAAAGGTATCCCAGAGCCGGAATTCCGCCCGCAGTCTCCCGTCGGCCTCCTGAACCACGCGGCCTGTCACCAGAGCCTGGGCATTGATTACGCGCCAGTCCTCGAACCTGGGGCTGGTATCGGGATTGGATATCCGCTCGATAAAGGCCGCCTTGTCGAGAGGAGCGAAAAGGCCGGACCGCTTGAGATCCGCCGCAACGACTGCCGAAATCTGCGCGCCGATTGCATCGTTCGAGATGAAATCCGTAATCGCGATCGGCAGCGGCTCGACATTGGCGCGGTTGATGTCGATCTCGACAACGGCACGTGCCGGGCTCGTGGCAAGGACGGCCAGACCGGCGAGGAAAGCCATCGGCAGGAGAAGATATCGGATCATCTGGTTCATGGTGCAGCCTTTCAGCGCCCTATCACGCTTTGAGTTCATTTCGGACTCTAGAACATCTGACTTGGGTCAAAGTTCACGATGACCTCGGCCCAGGAATCGTATTTTTCAGCCGGAAGCTGGAACGGTTGAGATTTCAGGACGGCACGCCTTGCACTGCCGGCAAGCGTCCTGCGAACGCTGTCCGATCCGCCGGACGCCACGACGTCCGGTTGCCCGACTATGTTTCCGGCCTGGTCCAGGCGCATCGTTACGGTTATCCGCACATCCTGACCATCCGCCATACCCGGAATGATGTTCCAGTTTCTCTGGATCTGGCCGCGCAGCGCATCCATCTCGCTCAGGCTCAGTGTATTGCCGCGGGTGGTCCGGCTGCCGCCGAGAGCGGCGGTTTCCGTCGAGCGTTTCGCGCCTCCGCCGGCGGCCTCCTGCTTGTTGAGAAGCGCGGATATGTCGTCGGCGTTGAAATCGCTCTGCTTGGTCGACGCCGTTTCCTGCGCGGCGGCGGGCTTTGGCGGCGCGGGCCGTGCCTGCGGCACCGGACCGGCACTGGGAAGGGCTGCAAACTGAGGCTCTTCCGGAGCGGCCTGCTCAATGGTTTCGGCCACCGGGTCAACCGACGGCTCCGGCGGCAGAGCAGCCACCTCCTCGGGGGCGGCTTCGGGTTCCGCCGGGACTGGTTCGGGTGTCGGCTGCGGAGCCGGATCGGGTGCCGGCGCCGGTTCGCTTTCCGCAACCTCAGGAGCCGGGACCGGCTCCGGAGCGGGCTTTTCGGCAGGCTTTGGCGGCGCTTCCGAAATCACTTCCCTGGGACTCGGAGTGGCAGCCTCGCTCGGATTGAGATCGACCGTGTTGTCGCCGGTATTCTGCGCGTCAGGAACCGGCTCCGGTCTGCTGGTCGGCACCGGCGCAGCAGTCTCGGCCAACTCGGCCGTCTCTGCCCCCTGCTGAATCTGGGTAAGTTCCTCGATCGGAACGATATTGACCGGGAAAGCCTCTACATCCTCGACCTCAAGCGTCTTCGGCGCGGAGAACGACGACAGCGCAAAGCCGAGGACCGCAGCATGAAGAAGTGTCGATGTCGCGAGGCTTCCCTTCATCGGCGTGCCGTCAGCTGTCCTGTTCCTGGAGCGTGACAAGGCCAAGGTTGGTGAACCCTGCCGCGGAAATCTGCGCCATGACCCTCATCACCGTTCCATAGTCCGCGTTGGTGTCTCCGCGTACATAGATACGTTCGTCATATCCGGTGGTCGCGATCGCCTCGAGCTTCGGCACCACTTCCTCTATCCCGATCTCGGTTTCCTGCAGATAGATCTGGCCGGTCGAATTGACCGAGACCGTGATCGGCTGCGTCTCGGAATTGAGCGCCCTCGCCTGGGTTTCCGGCAGATCGATCGGCACGCCCACGGTAAGCAGTGGTGCAGCAACCATGAAAATGATCAGGAGCACCAGCATAACGTCGACGAATGGCGTCACATTGATTTCGCTGACCAATTGCCTGCGGCCGCCGCGACGGCCACGCCGCGAGCCGCCCGCGCGGTTGCCTGGCATCGACATTCCCATACCGGCCTCCTATTCCGCTGCCTGGCGCGCGTTCAGCCGCTCGTCGATCTGGCGCGACAGGATCCCGGAGAATTCATCGGCAAACCCCTCCATCCGCGCCGACAACTTGCCGGCATCGGAGGAGAACTTGTTGTAGGCAATCACCGCCGGAATGGCAGCAAGCAGACCGATCGCGGTGGCAAGCAGAGCTTCGGCGATCCCGGGCGCAACCACGGCGAGATTGGTCGATTTCGATCCCGCGATCGCCTGAAATGAAGTCATAATGCCGACCACGGTCCCGAAAAGACCGATGAAAGGTGCGGCCGAACCGATCGAGGCCAGCGACCCGAGCTTGGATTCGAGGTTCTCAGCTTCCCGGGCCAAGGTGACATCCATCGCCTTGTCGATCCGCATCTGCAGCCCGATCGGAGACTTCGCACCCCGTTCAAAGGATTTCTTCCATTCCCGCATCGCGGCGACAAAGATCGCGCCCATTCCGGTGGTTTTCCTGTCCGAGAGTGTGCGGTAAAGCTCCTCGAGCGATTGTCCCGACCAGAATATCTGCTCGAACTGATCCAGCTGGCGGCGGAACTTGCCGAAAGATATCACCTTGTCGGCCACGATGGCCCAGGTCCAGATCGACGCGCCGACGAGGCCGAGCATCACCAGTTTGACGACGAGACCCGCCTGCATGAAGAGCGACCAGAGGGTTACCTCGCTGGTCGCCGCCAGTCCAACCTGTTCCATTTCATACCCTCGAATTCGTGCGCCCGGCGGATCGACCGGGCGGCCAGGACTTCACGTTTGCCGGAAAACCAGAAGTGCGCGATGTTCGCCTCTCACCTCTCAAGCCTTCTCGCGGCCAAATTTGGTCAAAGAATGGCGTGCCGGATGCACGCATTCCCCACACGTTCGTTCATACTTGGTTATGGTTAAGGCTTGGTTAGGAATTGCTGCATGCCGGTTGCACGACCGGTGTACTGGTTTCGAAACACTTCGGATTGCAGCTCCGGTCGGCCCTTAATCCGCCAGGGTCAGAACAACAGGGCCGTTGCGCGTTACAACAACCGTGTGCTCGAACTGAACCGTCAGGGCACGCGGCTCCCCGTAAAGGGTCCATGTGTCGGTCTCTGCGTCATCGGCGAAGACCGCGCCAAGTGAAAGGAAGGGCTCGACGGTGAAGACCTGTCCCTCCTCCATGATCCGCTTTTCATGCTTGTCCGGCCAGGTAGCGATCTCGCTCGGTTCTTCGTGCAGCGATCGTCCGACGCCGTGGCTGGCCAGGTTCCTGATCAGCGTGTAGCGGTTCTTGCGGGCGAACTTTCCGATCGCGTCGCCGATTGCGGCGAGCCGGTTGCCGGTCCGGACCTGATTGATGCCGAGCCACATCGCCCGTTTGCCGTCACGCAGCAGGCGGGCTGTTCGAGGCAGAATGGCGCCACCCACGCCGAAGGACGCACCCGTATCGCCGTAATACCCGTCCTTGAGAGCCGAGACGTCGATATTGATAAGATCCCCTTCCGCGATCACCCGGTCTCCGGGCACTCCGTGGGCAACCTCCTCGTTGACCGAAATGCAGGTCGCTCCGGGAAACTCGTAGCAGAATTCCGGCGCGGACACCGCGCCTTGACGGTCAAGATAGTCCCGCCCGATCGCGTCAAGATCCCGCGTCGTCATGCCGGGCTCCATGGCGTCGGCCATGACCTGAATTGTCCGGGCGCAAATCTGCCCGATATGCCTGAGCCCTTCGAGCTCCGCCTCGCTGGTGACAACCATGGCGCGGTCCTTCCCTCAACTGTTGGCCCTGACTACCGGTCTTCGCCGCCGACGCCCAGTCGCACAGCCAGCTCTTCCGGCAGCCGTCGTGCACGTCCGTGGCCGTTGATGACCGCGACCGTGACCTTTGCATTGGCGAGAACCGCGTCCTCACGCCGGATCTCCTGATCGAGCAGCATTCTCGCGCCGCGAACCTCAGCGGGCTGCGTGACTATCGTCAGCACATCGTCCATGCGCGCCGGCGCCTTGAAGTCGATCTCCATCCTGCGCACCACGAACGCCACTGCCTCCGAGGGATCGGAGACGCCATGCAGCGCACCCTGCTCGACGCCCAGAAGCCTGATGAAATCAGTACGGCCCCGCTCGAAGAAATGCAGGTATCTGGCGTGATAGACGAAGCCGGAGAAATCGGTATCCTCGTAGTACACTCTCTGGACGAGTTCATGACCGCCATTGTTCAGGCGACCGGAGAGCACGAAAGTCATGACTGAGAAATCCTGTTGATTGGCGCTGGTTGTGTTGCACGAGCCGCAGGGCTGATCCACAACCGCTATCTTTGTCCTGTCATAAATGCGATTTATCAGGATTGAAACCATACCGGCAAAGGAGATGAGTTGATGAAAATTGCGGTACTCGGCGGAGACGGATTCGTGGGCTGGCCTACCTCGCTTCATCTTTCAGACGCCGGACACGAGGTCCACATCATCGACAATCTTTCGCGCCGCTGGATCGACACCGAACTCGGTGTCCAGTCGCTTACCCCGATGGATTCGATCCAGGAGCGGACCCGGATCTGGCATGAGGAAACCGGGCGGCGCATCCATTTCCATCTCATTGATCTGGCGCGCGACTATGACCTGTTGAAAAACTGGCTCGCCGAAGAGCGCCCTGACGCAATCGTTCATTTTGCCGAACAGCGCGCAGCGCCCTACTCGATGAAGACCGATCGGCACAAGAACTACACCGTCAACAACAACGTCAACGCCACCCACAACCTGCTTAATGCGATGGTCGAGATCGGGCTCGACGCTCATCTGGTGCATTTGGGAACAATGGGCGTGTACGGCTATTCGACGGTCGGGGCAGCCATTCCGGAAGGCTATCTGCCGGTCGGGATCGAAACCATGGACGGAGAGACAGCCACGCAGGATATCCTCTATCCTGCCAACCCCGGCTCCATCTACCACATGACCAAGTGTCTCGATCAGTTGCTGTTCCAGTTCTACGCAAAGAACGACCAGGTACGCGTTACCGATCTGCACCAGGGCATCGTCTGGGGAACCCACACGGACCAAACCCGCCGCCATCCGCAACTGGTCAACCGCTTCGACTATGACGGCGATTACGGCACGGTGCTCAACCGCTTCCTGATCCAGGCAGCGATCGGCTACCCGCTGACCGTACACGGCACCGGCGGACAGACCCGGGCTTTCATCCATATCCAGGATTCGGTCCGGTGTATCGAGATCGCACTCAACAATCCACCCGAGCGCGGATCGAAGGTCGAGATCTTCAACCAGATGACGGAAACACACCGGGTTCGCGATCTCGCCAAGATGGTTGCAGGCATGACAGGCGCGGAGATCGCCTGGCTCCCCAATCCACGCAAGGAGGCCGCCGAGAACGATCTGGTCGTGCGCAACGAAAAGTTCCTCGAGCTTGGCCTTGAACCGACGACGCTCAAAGAGGGACTGCTCGAGGAGGTCGTCGACGTGGCGAAGAAATTTGCCTACCGCGTTGACCGTTCGAGGGTCCCGGCAGTGTCCGCGTGGACGAAGGACATCGCGGGGTCGATCAACCGCGATCCCGAGGGCAAGAACCTTCGTTCCGTCTCGTGAGTCTCACAGCGACGAACAGGGCCGGGATGCGACCGGCATCCCCGCCCGCCTTCATGCATGCCTTTGTCACGCTCGTCACCAACGCAGATTATGCCAAGGGTGCTGTGGCGCTAGCCCGCTCCGTCCGCCGGACCGGCACCAACGCCGACATGGTGGTGCTGCACACGGGCGGCGTCGAAGACAGTGAACTACGGCCTCTTGCGGAATTGGGATGCCGCCTTGTCGCGGTCGATCACCTGCCGCTGTCCGATGCCTTCAACGAGCGCCATGGCAGGTCGCAGCTGCACGCGGCGGCTCCGTTCGCCAAGGGGCGCAAGCCGGAATTTCACTCCCCGCTCGACAATTTCTGCAAGCTCCGGCTCTGGCAGCTTACCGAATACGAGACCTGTGTTTTCATCGACGCCGATGCGCTGGTACTTCGCAATATCGACCGGCTGTTTGCCTATCCGCAGTTCTCCGCAGCGCCGAACGTGTACGAAACACTCGGTGACTTTCACCGGCTGAACTCGGGGGTATTCGTGGCGCGGCCGTCGGTTCTGACCTTCGCGGCGATGCTCGAGCGTCTGGACGAACCGGACGTGTTTTGGCGACGGACAGACCAGACTTTCCTCGAAACATTCTTTCCGGACTGGCATGGTCTGCCGGTCTTCATGAACATGCTGCAATATGTCTGGTTCAACCTGCCGGAGCTGTGGGACTGGAAGCAGATCGGCGTGCTCCACTATCAATATGAAAAACCCTGGGAAATGGATCATCCCAAATCGGACAGGCTCAAACCTCTGATCGACCTTTGGCAGGCCTTCTACACCGGCGAGAACATTCCCGACATTGGAACGCTTGAGAATCCGGTCGGCCATAACGAATGAGAACGCTCGTTTCCGGTGGAACCGGACTGGTGGGCCGGTACATCGTCAACACGCTGCTTGCTGCAGGCCATGACGTCATTGTTGCCGGCCGCAGCCCGCCGGAATCCCAGCTGTTTTCCAAACCTGTGCTGTTTCGTCCGTTGTCGCTTGAAGACGACGCCGTCCCCGGAGGTTTGTTCGATGACGCGATAGGCTTCGTCCATGCCGCCTTCGATCACCAACCGGGGCGCTATCGGGGCGGCGAAGGCGATGATCCGGATGGCTTCCGCAGACGCAATCTTGCGAGCAGTGTCAAACTTTTCGAAGCGGCAAGAAGGGCGGATGTCTCCCGCACCGTGTTTCTCTCGAGCCGGGCCGTTTACGACGGCTTGGCGGCTGTCCGGCCGCTGGTCGAGGAGACACCGCTTTCACCGACGAGCCTTTACGGGCAGGTCAAGCTGCAATGTGAAGAGGCGCTCGCGGCGTTGACCGCGCCAGGTTTCGTGACTGCCAGTCTGCGCCTGACCGGCGTCTATGGCAATCTGAAGCCCAACAAGTGGGACGGCCTGATCGCCGACAGCCTTGCGGGCAAAAAAGTTCCGGTGCGTGCGGGCTCCGAGGTTCACGGTGAGGATGTCGGGAAAGCGGTTCGCCTGATGCTCGAGGCCGATCCCGGAAGAATCGGGCGGCGCAGTTTCAACGTCTCGGACATCGTCGCGGATACGCGCGATATTCTCTCCGGGCTCGGGGTGAGCGGTGAACTGCTGCCTGGACCGGCCGACAAAACCACGGTCGCCGTCATGGACACAAGACGCATCCGAGACCTCGGCTGGCAACCGGGCGGCTGGCCGCTTTTTGCCGCAACACTGCAATCTCTGGCGCGCGATTCCGGGCTCAAGCCCGGCCAGAGCCCGGCAGGCGAACAGCACCGTTAAAGAACGCCGTCATTCCAGATGATATGTTCGGTCTGTTCGGGCAGGTTCTCGATCCGCCCTGCGAGAAAAACCGGCGGCAGTGGCAACCGTTCGAGCTCGACGCGGGTGGCCGGAACCCATTTGAACTCCAGCCGGTTCGCGCCATCGACATTTTCGTGAACGATCCGGCCGTCCGCCGAAAACGGAAATGTCCCCGGAAGATCCATCATGTAGTACCAGCCGATCTCGTGCCATGCGCGTTCTTCGAAGTGGAAGAAATTCTCGACCAGAAACACAAGCCGCCCGACCGTTGCGGAGACACCGAGTTCCTCCTGCACTTCCCGGACCAGCGTTGCCCGGCTGTCTTCGCCGACTTCCGCCGTGCCGCCGGGAATGGTCCAAAAAGGTTCGTGAACAGCCCGGTGGATAAGCAGATGGCCATCGCGAAGGGCAAGCCCCGCCACCCGCGCGTTGAAACGTCGGCCGGCATCATCGAACCGGATGGTTCTCCGATCGGCCTGCATCAGTCCTCCTCGAACAGGCTTGCCTGATTGGCTGCGAGATCCTTGGGCGGATTGAGGCCCATGTGCCCCCAGGCGCGTGCCGTCATGACGCGGCCACGCGGCGTACGCTGCAAAAACCCCTGCTGGATCAGAAAGGGTTCGATGATGTCCTCGATGGCGTCGCGCGGCTCCGAAAGCCCTGCGGCGATCGTCTCGATCCCGACCGGGCCACCGCCGAAATGGCGGGCGATCATGTCGAGATAGCGCCGATCCAGCTGATCGAGCCCGATACTGTCCACCGAAAGCCGGGTCAGTGCCTCATCCGCGATCTCCCGCGTAACAGCTTCGGCTTTCGCGACCTCGGCGAAATCCCGGACCCGGCGCAGCAGCCGTCCGGCAATCCGCGGCGTGCCACGGGCTCGGCGGGCAATCTCGAGGGCCCCGTCATCGGTCATACCCAGGCCCATGATCCGCGCGCCTCGGCGCACGATCAATTCCAGTTCGTCCACGGTGTAGAACTGCAACCGCACCGGTATGCCGAACCGGTCGCGCAACGGCGTCGTCAACAGTCCGAGCCGTGTGGTCGCCGCGACCAGCGTAAAGCGCGAAAGATCAATCTTGACCGAACGCGCCGCCGGCCCCTCTCCGATGATCAGGTCGAGCTGAAAATCCTCCATCGCCGGGTACAGGATTTCCTCCACGGCCGGGTTGAGCCGATGGATCTCGTCGATGAACAGCACGTCGCGGTCCTCGAGATTGGTAAGCAGCGCAGCGAGATCCCCAGCCTTGGCGATCACCGGCCCCGAGGTCGAGCGGAAATTCACGCCCAGTTCCTTGGCCATGATCTGCGCCAGCGTCGTCTTGCCCAGACCCGGTGGACCGACGAACAGCACATGGTCGAGCGCCTCGCCGCGGCCCTTGGCTGCTTCGATGAAAACCTTGAGATTGGCGCGCGCCTCGGCCTGGCCCGTAAATTCGTCGAGTGCCTGGGGACGCAGACTCGCGTCGATGTCCTCGCCACGCTTTTCGGCGGAAATCAGTCGTTCGGCATCACTCATAAAAGGCTTTTCCCATCATCCCCGCTCGCTGGCAATGGTCCCGTTTCAAGGGCCGGCGGAGGCTTTATCGTGCCAGTTCCTTCAAGCCGAGCCGGATCAGCTTCGCCGAATCAGCGTCCTCGCCGGCGGTCTTCATGGCGGCGGCGACAGCATTGGCAGCCTGGTCGCGCGAATAACCGAGATTGGCAAGCGCCGACACGGCATCGGCGACCGGTGCGGAAGCCACGCCTTCGCCGATTTCCTGCTTGAGACCGATCGCGCCGCCCGCTTCGCCCGAGTAGGCAGGCGCCTTGTTCTTCAGTTCGGCAACGATGCGCTGGGCCACCTTCGGTCCTATGCCCGGAGCGCGCGCCACCGAGGCCTTGTCCTGCAACGCGATGGCGTTTGCCAGTTCGGAGGTTGTCAGGGTTGAAAGCACTGCGAGCGCCACCTTGGCGCCGACTCCCTGAACGCTTTGCAGCAGCCTGAACCACTCGCGTTCAAGCGCGCTCTCGAAGCCGAACAGCTTGAGCTGGTCCTCACGGACATAGGTTTCGATAAACAGGACCGCCGCCTCTCCCGGGCTGCCGAGCCGGGAGAGCGTCCGGGCGGAACAGAACGCCACGTAGCAAACGCCGTGCACATCGATGAGCACGTGATCCTCGTCGATCTCTTCGACTGTGCCCTTGAGCTTTCCGATCATTGGTTCCTCACGGGTGAGTGTCGGGCGCGATCACCTCGACACCGGGAAAATAAGTTCTGTAACCTTGCGGGTCCCGCGTCAAAACCGAATAACCGCGCACTGCGGCGTGGGCACCGATGAGAAAATCCGGAAGCACTTTCTGCTTCGTCCCTCCCCGCAACCGGTACAGCCGGAATGCCTGGCCAGCTGCATAGGCCGCTTCCCAGGGCAGGTTCTCCCGTTGAAACTCATCCATATCCAGCGCATCCACCGCGGCGTCATATGTTTCGTAACGAACGCTGAATTCGGAAAAAACGATCGGGTTGACCACCAGACCCCTGTCGAAGGCCTGCGCCAACGCGGCCCGTGACCACTCGGCCCAATGCGGATCCTTGACTGCCACATCCACCAGCACATTGGTGTCGACCAGCACACGCACCTCTTAACGGTCCCGGGTCATCTGCATCAGCCGTTCTGCATTGATCGATTGGTCACCCGTCCCCTCGAGCTTGCGCAACGCCAGCATGAACTGATCCAGCCGTTCCCGATTGGCTTTTTCGGCCCGCCGGTCAGCCGCAGCAATGACCAGCCGCCCGCCATCGAAATCGATCGTAACTTCCGAATTCGGTGCAATACCTGCGCGCTCCCTCAGATGTTTCGGAATCGTAACCTGGCCTTTTTCAGAAACACGCATCGCGCCCTCCAAGTATGAATTTGTCTGAAAATTTCAAACAGACATGAACATGTCAAGAACAAATATGGCGATCACTCAGCCGCCATTCGCCAGGCCGGCGATGAGCGGTGATGTGCATGACAGATAGCGATCGCCAGCGCATCAGCTGCGTGATCGCTGTCAAAGGTCGCCTTCGGAATCAGCATCTTGACCATCATCAGGATCTGTTTCTTGTCACCATGACCAACACCGATCACAGCCTTCTTCACGGCATTGGGCGCATATTCAGCTACCCGCAAGCCTGCGCGCGCAGGCGCCAGCAACGCAATCCCTCGGGCCTGGCCAAGCTTGAGCGTCGCCGTGGCATCCTTGTTGACGAAGGTATTTTCCACAGCAGCCTCGAAGGGCCGGTGATGGTGGATCACCTCCTCCAATCCCTCGTAAAGCTGGTTGAGCCGGGAGGCGAGATCCAGCTTGTTGTCGGATTTCACGGTCCCCGATGCAACAAAGCGCAGCGAATTGCCGATGCTGTCGACAACACCCCACCCGGTGTTTCTCAGTCCCGGGTCCACTCCGATGATTCGAATCGCTTCCGCCATGCGATGATCCTACCTTTCGGAACGGAACCATTCCATCGAAATGTGAACAAAACAAAAACATTGATTTTGTGAACGGCGCGGTTTTGCGATCAGCCCTCAGGCTTCCTACATGGAATGATGAACTGCAAACAGAAAGCAAACCCATGACCGTCTTCTCAATCCTTGACCTCTGCCCCATCGTCGACGGTGGCACCGCGAAAGACGCGCTGGACAGCACCCGCATGATGGCGAAGCAGGCCGAAGACCACGGCTTCACCCGGTTCTGGCTCGCCGAGCATCATGGCATGGCGGGAATCGCAAGTGCCGCCACCTCGCTCGTCATAGCCGAGGCCGGACACGCAACCAGCACCATCCGCATCGGCTCCGGCGGCATCATGCTGCCGAACCATTCGCCGCTGGTTATCGCCGAGCAGTTCGGCACTCTCGAAGCGCTGTTTCCGGGCCGGGTGGACCTCGGGCTCGGCCGTGCGCCCGGCACAGACATGAACACCGCGCGGGCACTGAGACGCGACCTCGAGGCGGGCGCCAACCGGTTTCCCGACGACATACTCGAACTGCAGCATTTTCTCGGGGATGCAAAGGAAGGCATGCTGGTCGCGGTTCCCGGCGCGGGATCCCACGTGCCGCTCTGGATTTTGGGTTCGAGCGTCTACAGCGCGCATCTCGCGGCAGCCCTTGGGCTGCCTTATGCCTTCGCTTCGCATTTCGCCCCTGACATGCTCATGCAGGCGCTCGAAATTTACCGCGGCAAGTTCAGACCCTCCGCCCAACTCGAAGCGCCCTACGTCATTGCTGCCACGATGGGCGTAATGGCCGACACGGATCACGAGGCCGAGTATCTGTTCACCACCGTTCAGCAAAGCTTTGTCAACATGCGCCGCAACGCACGCGGCAAGATGCCGAAACCGGTGGAATCAATGGACGGTATCTGGAGCGACATGGAACGCGTGGCAGTCGAGCACACCCTGCAGCACGCCGTAGTCGGCGGTCCGGAGTCCGCCGGACGCAAGATGCAGGATTTCATCGACACCACCCAGGCCAATGAAATCATGATTTCGATGCCCATCCATGCGATCGAGGCGCGGCTCAGGTCGGTCGAACATTTCGGCAAACTGCGTACCGAACTGAGCAAGGGCAAGGGCAAGGCAGCATAAAAAATGCCGCCGGTCGTCCGACCGGCGGCGCGCATTGCATCTCCGCGCACTGGCCTCAAGCCGAAAGCTTGGCCATGGTTTCCTCATCGACCTCGAAATTGGCGTAGACGTTCTGCACGTCGTCGTCATCGTCGAGCACGCCGATGAGGCGCAACACAGAGGCAGCCTTTTCCTCGTCGATCGGTGTGGTGGTCTGTGGCTTCCAGACGGCGCGGACGGACTGCGCCTCGCCCAATGCTTCCTCGAGAGCGGTCGATACATCGCCGATGTCCTCGAACGCGCAGATAATGACGTGCTCGTCCTCGTTGCTGGTGACGTCCTCGGCACCGGCCATGATCGCCGCTTCCATGATGGCATCGGCGTCGCCGGCCTCCGGCGGATAGATGATCTCGCCAACCCGGTCGAACATGAAACCGACCGAACCGGTTTCGCCCAGTGCACCGCCGGATTTGGTGAAGGCGGCACGGACGGTGGAAGCCGTGCGGTTGCGATTGTCGGTCAGGGCCTCGACGATGACGGCAACACCCCCCGGGCCATAGCCCTCGTAACGCACTTCCTCGTAATTCTCGCTGTCGCCGCCTGACGCCTTGTTGATGGCGCGCTGTATATTGTCCTTGGGCATCGACTGCGACTTGGCGTTCTGGATCGCGAGACGAAGGCGCGGATTCATTGCCGGATCCGGCGCTCCCATTTTAGCCGCCACGGTGATTTCGCGGGCAAGTTTGGAAAACATCTTCGAACGCACGGCATCTTGCCGTCCCTTGCGGTGCATGATGTTCTTGAATTGTGAATGGCCTGCCATGAAGCACCTGATCTTCGCTCTGGTTTGGAATTGGCCGCCTTATAAATCCCTTCCCCCGTTTCGTCCAGAAGGGACCAACCGACGAGGTCGAAACATGCGCCGATACGAAATTCCACGCCTTCCGCTCACAGGAGCATGCCAGTGCGGTAAGATACGCTACCGCCTCAACGCCCGGCCATTGGTGTTCTATCTTTGCCACTGCATAGAGTGCCAGCGTCATACATCCTCGGCCTTCGGCGAGAGTCTGCGCTTCGAGCGAGATGCGCTCGATGTGGATGACGGACTGGCATTGTTCACACGCACCAGCGATTCCGGAGCTGCACGTGAAGGCTGGTTCTGCCCGGATTGCGGCGTGCGAATCTGGCACGGAACAAAGACATCGCCCGAATTCAACATCAAGGCCGGCACACTCGACGATACGTCATGGCTGGCGCCGGCCGGACATATCTGGACGCGGTCGATGCAGGGCTTTTTCCGGCCCCATCCGGACGATCTTGTCTACGAGACCCAGCCGGACGACAAATACGCTGCGCTCAGAAAGCGTTGGGCGACCATGTACGGTCTGCTCTGATGCATGCCACCGGCAAGAGCGGCAACAACGCCAGAACAAATCCGGTTCGGGCTAAGCCGTTTGGCGGCCTTTACCTTCCAGACGGGCGCTCTACACTTCAATTATCGTGAAAGACAAATTGCGGAGCCCGCCCATGCCCCGGATACTCGCCTTTCTGCTCACGCTGACGCTTGCCGGGTTTACGGCAACTGCACCGGATCCGGCCCTTGCCCAGGACCCGCAAAGACCGTTCAGTCAATGTCTTGCCGTGGCACAGGCGCTTCCGGGGGCGACCTATGCCAGCTATCAGCCGGACGAAATGGCGGTGGAGGCCAGACCCGCTCAGGCAGGGTCTCGCGAAGTCGAGATCATGTTTGCCGGCCACTCGACCTATGTTCTGACGACGCCCGAGGGGGTCACCATCGCGACCGACTACAATGGCTGGTCGGGGCGGGTTTCAATCCCGCGCGTGGTCACAATGAACAAGGCGCATTCCTCGCACTTCACCCTTTCGCCGGACGAACGCATCGAACATGTGCTCCGTGGATGGAATTTCGACGGCACGCCCGCCGATCACGATGTCGTTGTGGACGACGTCTACGTCCGCAATGTCACGACCGACATACGAAGCTATGGCGGGATGGAAGCCGACGGAAACTCGATCTTCATCTTCGAGGTTGCCGACCTGTGCATCGGTCATCTCGGTCACCTGCATCACCCGCTTGAGGACGACCATTTTGCCGAGATCGGGCGGTTGGACATCGTCATGGTCCCCGTCGATGGCGGATTGACGCTGAGCCATGAAGCGATGACCGGCATCGCCCGCCGCCTGCAATCGTCGATCCTGCTTCCGATGCACCGGCGCGGCCGGCCCATATCGAGCTTCATCGAGCGAATGGGAGACCGGTTCGCCACCGATTTCGTCAACTCCGACAGTTTTACCGTGTCCGCGCGAACCCTGCCGCGTCAGCCGACCATTCTCATCCTCAACGGGGTTTAAACCTTGCTGCGGCGCGCTTTCCTCCTGCAGTTCACGGTTCTGATCGGCGTTGCGCTGAAACCGGCGCTTGCCGCCGAAACCGGTGATGACATCAAGGCAAGGCTGTTTGCCGCGCTCAAGAACGCGACAACGGAAAAGGAGGCGCGGCAGATCGAGCACGAAATCTGGCAATACTGGCTCGACCTGGCGCCGGAACCGGAAATCAGGGCGATGGTCGACCAGGGGATGCGCCATCGCAGCAGTTATGACTTCGAGGCGGCCGAGAAGGTCCTCGACGAAGCCGTCGAGAGCGCACCCTCCTATGCGGAGGCGCGGAACCAGCGCGCCTTTGTCCGCTTTCTGCGCGAGGACAACAGCGGCGCCCTGGCGGATCTCGAGAACACCCTGAAGCTTGAGCCCAAGCACTTCGGCGCTCTTTCGGGCATGTACCATGTGCTCATGCGCATGGGCAGGACCCGTGCAGCCGTATCCACGCTTGCCCGTGCCGTCGAAATCCATCCCTGGATACAGGAACGGCATCTCCTTCCCCCCGACCCCGACGCGGTTCGCCCGGCAGTCAAGGGCAAGCAGCAGGATTTGTGAGATCCGCGTTCGCCACGCTCCTGATTGACCTGCGGCAAAGCTGGCCTTAACGCTTGCAACGGGTTGGAAACGGGAGTGGAGGTCATGATGCGTTGGGTCTTATTGTCGGCGAGCCACGGCGCCATGCTCGCGATAGGTTTTGCCTTGGGAATCTATTTCCTTCCGATCCTCACCGCACCCGATGGCCCGGACGAAGCGATGCTGGCTGAATCCGCCCAGTCGGCCATCTACACTGCCGAGTTCACCCGCGATCTCGAAGGCAGTGATTTCCTGCATTGGGGAGAGGGAACCGTGAGCGTTTCTCCCGAGCGGATCGCCCATCAGGGCAAGCTCGCGCCGGGACCGGATTACAAGCTGTATCTGGTGCCCGAATTCGTCGAAACCGAAGCGCAGTTCGAAGCCCTGCGGGAACAATCGGTGCGGCTTGCTGATGTGAAGACCTTCGACGGCTTCCTGGTCGATATCCCGCAGTCCGTCGACATCGAAGCTTACACCACTGTGCTAGTCTGGTGTGAAAGCTTCGGTGAATTCATCACGGCAGCGAAATACCGCTAGGACGTTACGCCGCGTATCAACGGTTTGCGGGAGATGGACAAGACATCTCTCGCAACGAACCATCGCAAGTTCGCACTATCGCCAGAATTCCGGTGCGGTTTCCGCAAGTCTCGGCCCGATCCTCAAGGGCGCGATCTTCTCGGCAAGCCCGGTACGGTCGGAAATCTCGACCGCGACACCGCAAATGGTCGCTGGTCCGGACGCAACCTCGAACCGGCCTTTCGGAATCCGGGACAGGAAGCGGTTGACCGGTTCCTCCTTGTCCATGCCGATCGAGGAATCGTAGTCGCCGCACATACCCGAATCCGACATGTAGGCAGTGCCGCCGTTCAGGATCTGTGCATCGGCTGTCGGGACATGGGTATGGGTCCCCACAACCAGGCTTGCACGGCCGTCGACGAAATGTGCGAAGCACAGTTTCTCGCTGGTTGCCTCGGCATGGAAATCGAAGACGACAGCATCTGCGACATCGCCCAGCGGAAAGGCTTCGAGGATTGCCTCTCCGGCGGAAAAAGGATCGTCGAGGTCCGGATGCATGAACACCCGGCCCATGACGTTTGCCACCACCACACGCGCGCCGTTGCGCGCCATGTAGAGGTTCGCGCCCCTGCCCGGTGTGCCCGGAGGATAGTTTGCAGGCCTCAGGAAGCGCTCCTGCCGTTCTGCGAAAACCAGCGCCTCGCGCTGGTCCCACACATGGTTGCCGGTGGTAACCACATCCGCGCCCGCACTCAGGGTCTCGAGGAAAATCTCCTCGGTGATGCCGAAGCCGCCAGCGGCGTTCTCGCCATTGACGATCACGAAATCCAGATTGAAGTCACGCACCAGCCCGGGAAGCTGATCCCAGACCGCCGTGCGGCCGGTTCGTCCGACCATATCTCCCAGAAACAAAAGGCGCATCGGCTCTCTATAGGCTTTGGGAGAATGAACGCAAGCCTTGCTCGGTCAGGATCATCTCAAGCCCCACATCATGCGGCTCGATCGGTACGCCATCGCACTGCTGGCAAGAGAATGCCGCACCGATCAGGCGGGGCGACCTTCCCTTCGCATGCAAACGCGCGATCGCACGGTCATAATGACCCGCGCCATATCCGAGCCGGTTGCCCTTTGCGTCGAATGCGGACAACGGCATCAAGATCAGATCCGGCTCCAGCACCTGCGCCTCCGGGCCGGGTCCGGATGTGCCGAAACCGGTATCGACCAATGGCGCCTCGCGCTCGAAAGCCCGGAATGCGATGGTCTGGCGATCGAGCACCACCGGCAGGCAAAGCCGTGCTCCACGCTGTCGAAAGCGGGCCATAAGCGGCCTCAGATCCGGCTCCGAACGAATCGGGAGATAAGCGGCGACCACGGTTTCGGGAAGGAATTCGATGTCCTCCGCAGCTGCCGCCATGGCGAGGCTCATTTCGATACGGACATCTGCCGCAAG
The DNA here is from genome assembly GCA_965230055.1 of Hoeflea sp. Lineage (GTDB taxonomy): Bacteria > Pseudomonadota > Alphaproteobacteria > Rhizobiales > Rhizobiaceae > Hoeflea. The sequence goes on from OZ245939.1 coordinate 906,162, forward strand.
CGCGTCCCGACGATTGAGCATGGCCTGCCTGACGCGTTGCTTGTCATCCATGTCGGCTGTTCGCTTTCATTTGACCTCGATGACCGCCAGTTGCCCGACGGAGGCTGTTCCGGTCAACCGTGACCGGTCTTCAAGAGCCGGTACAGGGCAGAATTTTCCTCACAAATCGACCGGTGTGCATCAAAACAGGACAGCCGAAACCTTTCGTCAATCAAGGGGCAACAATTGCTTTGCACCGTCCGGCATGCTGCGTCATGGTCACTCAGACCATTTAAACCATTTTATTTCAATCGACCTTTGGAAGCCATGACAGACCTCTGCCAGAGCCTCACCCATTTGGAAAGAAGTTGCCTCCAGTCGCTCGCGCATGGCGAGCCGGTCGCCTTCATTGCCCGGCAGTTCGACAAATGTCCGACAAAAATCGAGGGTTCGCTTGAGTCGGCACGCCGAAAACTGTCAGCCAGCACGAATGTCGAAGCGGTCGCCCGGGCAATCCAGCTCGGCTTGATTTCCTGACAACAGGCAGAGCTCCGGAGCCAGAACAGGAACGGCGCGAGTTGAACTGCCAGAAGTTCAGGCGCCCGCCGGTTCCCCCTCGTTGATTCCGCCAAGGAAGACCCTGATCGCAAGGGCTAACCTCCGGTCGTACTCTTCCTTGCGTTCGCAAGGCGGCTTGTAGACCACGAGATGTTCAAAAACGCTCTGGTGCGCCATGTCCGTCATCAACCGCGCTGCGGATTCGGTATCGCTTATTCGAAGCTCGCCGCTCGCGACCGAATGATCGAGTTCCTTGCGAACCATCTCGTAGAGAGCGTAGGGCCCCTCCTGCAAAAACTCATGCGCCAGCTCCGGTTGCCGCTCGGCTTCCGTAATCACGGCACGCAGGATCGCCAGGGGCAGAAGATCGCTGAACTTCTCATCCGTTGGTGAGAGAAGAATGCGCAGGCGTTCCGCGATTGGAAGGCTTTGCTCGCCAGGGATCAGCGGGCGGGTCATCCGGTTGCGCATGCGCCGGATCATGGATGCGAAAAGGGCTGCGCGGCTTTCGAACACGTCATACAGCGTTCGCTTGGACATGCCCGCTTCCTGTGCGATGGCCTCCATCGACGCACCGGCAAGCCCCTGGGCGAGGACGATCCTTTCAGCCGCGTCAATGATGATCGCCTCGCGTTCCGCGGGATCAAGTTGTCGCGGCCTGCCACGTCCCCGGTGGATGCCTGTACAACTGGACAAGATTCAAACCTCCCATGCCGATTTTTCGACGACACGCTTGCGCAGTGCAGCAAAACATTTATAAAACCAGCTGGTTTTCTTAATATGCCCGAGCCGTCGGTTCGCCAAGCCCCAATTCCTGTTTGACGGAGAATTCGATGAGGTTAACGCCTTACGCCCTCTTTACGTTCCTGATGTCCGCCTTGGCGACCGGGGCCCTGGCGCAGCAGCAGGAGCGTCCTCCGACGCCTGTTACCGTTGTCACCGTAGAGGCGCAAACGGTCACTGTCACATCAACACTGCCGGGTCGCGTCGTCGCTTCCGGAGTGGCGGAAATCCGCCCGCAGGTGAACGGCATCATTGTCGAACGGCTCTTTGACGAGGGGTCGACGGTGACGGAAGGCGATGTGCTCTACAGGATCGACCCCGCCACCTACAACGCGCAGGTCGTAGCAGCCGAAGCCGCCGTCAATCAGGCGCAGGTCAGCCTGATGTCGGCCAATCGCGAACTGACACGGATGGAAAGATTGCGCGAAAGCAATGTCGCCAGCGAACAGGCTCTCGATGCGGCCAAGACGACGCGGGACACTGCCGAGGCTGCACTGCAGGTCGCCAAGGCACAATTGCTTGCTGCCAGGATCGATCTTGACCGAACCACGATCCGCGCCCAGATCTCCGGCAAGATCGGCCTTTCGCAGACCACCCAGGGCGCGCTTGTGATTTCCGGGCAGACAAGTCCTCTGGCGGTCATCCGCAAACTGGATCCCGTCTATGTCGACGTGGCGCAGTCCGCCGCCGATCTCGTCCGCTGGAAACGCGAGGGACCGGCCACAGCCGGCTCGGACATCGACACCAACGTACAGCTGACGCTTGCCGACCGGACCGCCTATGACCATACCGGAGAGCTGACGGCCGCGGAACCGAACGTAAACGAGAGCACAGGCGTCGTGACCCTGCGTCTGCAGTTCCCGAATCCGGACGAAATGCTCATTCCCGGAATGTACGTGCAGGTCGAGATGCCTCAGGGAGTGGTCCCGGACGCAATTCTGGCTCCCCAGGAAGGGGTCTCGCGGGATCGTCGCGGCAATCCGACAGCATTGATAGTGGGTCCCGACAATGTCGTCGAGCAACGCCAACTGACGATCATCGGTGATCGCGGCTCCGACTGGATCGTCATCGACGGTCTCGCGAGCGGCGACCGGATTGTCGTGGAAGGGCTGCAAAAGATTGCGGTGGGAGCCACGGTCGCGCCGACCGAACGTGCCGAAGAGCCGGTGCAGAACTGACATTGGAGAGGCCGACATGGCGCGTTTTTTCATCGACAGGCCGATTTTTGCCTGGGTGATCTCGATCATCATCATGGGGGCCGGCGTCCTGTCGATCCTCACTTTGCCGGTCGCGCAGTATCCCCAGATCGCACCGCCGACGATATCGATTTCGGCAAACTACCCCGGGGCCTCCGCGCAAACTGTCGCGAATACGGTCACCCAGATCATCGAGCAGCGTCTGACCGGGCTGGATGGCCTGCGCTATTTCTCGTCGAGTTCAACGTCGGCGGGCACGTCATCCATCACGCTGACCTTCGAAACCGGCGTAGACCCCGACATCGCCCAGGTGCAGGTCCAGAACAAGCTGTCGCAAGCGCTCACCCTGCTGCCTGAAACCGTGCAGCGCCTTGGAGTGACGGTGCAGAAATCATCGGCCAGCTTCATGATGGTGATTGCACTCATCTCCGATGACGGCACGCTCGACCAGACCGATCTGGCCGACTACCTGAATACCAACCTCGTTGACGAATTCAGTCGTCTGGAAGGCGTCGGCGAAGTTCAGGTTTTCGGCGCCAAATACGCCATGCGGATCTGGCTCGACCCCGTCAAGCTTGCGGCCTACGGCCTGGCGCCGAACGATGTCGTCGGCGCCGTGTCGGCGCAGAATGCACAGATTTCGGCCGGCGCCTTCGGCACCCTGCCCGCTGTCGAAGGCCAGCAACTCAACGCCACAATCACGGCGCAGTCGCTGCTGACGACGCCGGAGGATTTCGAGGCCATCGTCATTCGGGCGGCGACCGATGGCGGCCTGGTGCTTCTCAAGGATGTTGCCGAGGTCGAAATCGGCGCGGAGAACTACGCAACCATTGCCCGGTTCAACGGCAAGCCCTCCACCGGCATGGCAATTCGTCTCGCCGCAGGCGCGAACGCTCTGGACACCGCGGAACTGGTCAAGACAAGGATAGAGGAAGCTTCCGCGTTCTTCCCGGAAGGGGTCAGTTACGTCATCCCTTACGACACGACCCCGTTCATCGAGATCTCCATTGGCGAAGTGATCAAGACCCTGGTGGAAGCCATCGTGCTCGTGTTCCTGGTCATGCTGGTTTTCCTGCAGAACTTTCGCGCAACCCTTATTCCCACCCTTGCGGTGCCCGTGGTCCTGCTTGGCACGTTCGGCATACTGGCTGCCGCCGGCTTTTCCATTAACACGCTGACAATGCTTGCCATGGTGCTCGCCATCGGCCTCCTCGTGGATGACGCGATCGTTGTCGTCGAGAACGTCGAACGCATCATGGAGGAGGAAGGGCTGAGTCCTGTCGAAGCCACGCGGAAGTCGATGGGCCAGATCACCGGCGCGCTGATCGGCATTGCGCTGGTGTTGTCGGCGGTTTTCGTGCCGATGGCCTTTTTCGGCGGATCGACCGGTGTCATCTACCAGCAATTCTCGATCACCATTGTCTCCGCAATGGGGCTTTCGGTCCTGGTCGCCCTCACGCTGACCCCCGCCTTGTGCGCAACCTTGCTGACCGCAAAATCCGCCCACCACGCCAAGCGCGGCCCCGCAGGCTGGTTCAACCGCGTGTTCGAAAGGATCAGTGGCGGGTACGGCAGCACTGTCGGCTGGATCGTCCGCCGCCCCTTGCGTATCGGGATCCTTTACCTGGGTCTCGTCGGCCTCATGGCGTGGAGTTTCGTGCAAACCCCGACAGCTTTCCTGCCCGAGGAAGACCAGGGCATCCTGCTGGCGCTGATCCAGGCACCGACGGGCGCCACGGCCGAACGGACACAAAACGTGCTGGAGAAGGTGGAAAACCACTTCCTTGAGAACGAAAGCGAGAACGTCGAAAGCATGTTCGGCGTTGTCGGTTTCTCCTTCTCGGGCCAGGGTCAGAACATGGGGCTCGCCTTCATCCGGCTGAAGGATTGGGAAGAACGGCAGGCGCCGGGGCAGAGCGCCCAGGCGATCGCGGGCCGGGCCTACCCGGCGCTGCTGAGCATTCAGGACGCCATGGTTTTCCCCATCGTCCCGCCTTCGGTTCCCGAACTCGGCATCATGAGCGGCTTCGATTTCTACCTCGAAGCGAGGGACGGTCAGACCCACGAGCAGTTGCTCGCGGCCCGCAACCAGTTGCTGGGCATGGCTGCGCAAAGCCCTCTCATAGCCTCGGCCCGTCCCTCCGGCCTCGAGGATGCGGCACAGTATCACCTCGACATTGACTGGCGTGCAGCCGGTGCGATGGGTGTTTCCGCGTCCGATGTGGCTCAGCTTCTCCAGATTGCCTGGGCCGGAAGCTACGTGAATGACTTCATCGATCGCGACCGCATCAAGCGCGTCTATATCCAGGGTCAGGCCGATTCCCGGGCGCTTCCTTCCGATATCTCGAAATGGAAGGTCCGCAATTCCAGTGGCGCGCTCGTGCCATTCGCCAATTTCGCCGAGGGCAGCTGGACATTCGGGCCGCAGGGACTGAATCGCTACAATGCGGTCAATGCAATGCAGATTCAGGGCTCGCCCGCGCCTGGCGTAACCACCGGGGAGGCGATGGCGGAAATCGAGCGGCTCGCCGCCCAACTGCCGGGCTTCGGCGTCTCGTGGACCGGCCTGTCGCTTGAAGAGCGCGAATCCGGGAACCAGGCGCCATTGCTTTATGCCTTGTCGCTGGCGGCTGTCTTTCTCTGCCTGGCCGCTTTGTACGAAAGCTGGTCGATTCCCTTCGCCGTCATGCTTGCCATGCCGGTCGGTATTCTCGGCGCGCTGCTATGGACCCTTTACGGCGGTTATCAGAACGGCGTCTTCTTTCAGGTCGGACTGCTGACGGTGGTCGGACTGACGGGCAAGAACGCCATCCTGATCGTGGAATTCGCACGGGATCGCTATGAAGCCGGTGAATCGCTTTTCGATGCGGTCCGTGAAGCCGCGCGCCAGCGCTTTCGTCCGATCATCATGACGTCCATGGCCTTCTCCCTCGGCGTCCTGCCCCTGGTCATCAGCACCGGAGCCGGATCAGGCGGACGCAATGCCATTGGCACCAGTGTGCTTGGCGGCACGATCTCGGGCACCGTTCTGGGCATTCTCTTCGTTCCGTTATTCTTCGTGCTGGTCACACGCCGGCGCAATGGGGCTGAAAAGACTGCCGAGGTTCCGGCTGAAACCTGATTTCAGCCGGGCAGAGTTCGGACAGCCAGCGCGCGTAGCAGGGTGATCCCGGAGGACGCGTAAAGTTTTTGGGGAGTGTGCGATCCACGGCGACCGATGGATTTTTTCGATCCCGGGAACCTACAACGTAGGTGGGCGCCGTATATCCGGGCCCACGGGCCCGGTCAGGGACAGCTCCCTTAGGATCAATTAAGGCCCCGGGGATTGTGTATCCTGTCGGGAAGCGCAGACCGCACATTCTATATAGAGAGCGAAACGATCCAATGCCAGATGGTCGGCCCGGAATCCCGGATCTGTTTCAGCGCAGGGAAAGCTTGCCCGCGATCTCCTCGATCTTTCCGGTCACTTCCGTGAGGGCGGCTGCAAGGTCCTTGTCCGTCTTCTCGACCTTTGTCAGCGCATTGTCGCGGGTTTTCTTCAGCGTCTCGACCTCCGCCTCAAGCCCGCGCATGCGCCGTTGAAGCTCGTGCAGCTCGTCCATCACCATGATCCCGGCCATGACCGTAATCCGCAGATCGCCGATCTCACCGAACTGTCCCTTGAGGTGCCCGACATAACGGTCGAACTTGCCCGCAAGGTCGGTGAGGTGCTCTTCCTGCCCCTCTTCACAGGCCATACGGTAGGTCTTGCTGTCGATGCTAACGGTGACCTGCGCCATTCAAACCTGCCCTATCCTGTCTCGATGTCGGTTTCCGCAAAATGCTAACGGTCCAGAACGGCCCGGATTGTCTCCATCGCCGTGACCAGCCGGCGCGAGACCTCCCGGTTCGCCTCCTCCAGCCGGTTCGCACGATCCTGGGCGCCATCAAGCTCCTGCGCGATCCGGGCCCGGTCGTCGATCATGCGGTTCAGCTCTGCCTCGGCCTCTGTCGCACCGCGGCTCGCCTCGACCTGCCGATCAACCTCATTGTCAAGCTGATTCAAGGCCTTGTTCAAGGCCTCGAGCGCAGCTTTGACTGTCATGTCAGAGGTCATCGGCAATTTCCCAGGATCTGGTGCACAAGCCGAATCGCTTGAATTCCGGATACTTGTGGCGGACAGTTTACCCAGCAGCCGAACACGGCGTCAACAAAACCGCGGACACGGTCCCCAGCACTTTGACGCTCCCGCCTTTGTTGACTCCGCCGAAGCAACTGCTATGTGTGCGCGGCCTTCGATCCGGTCCGCTGGCGACCGGACCAGACCTAACGCGACCAGGCGGGATCGTCATGACTTCACGCGAAAAACACGACCGGATGGCAAACGCAATCCGGTTTCTCTCCATGGATGCCGTGGAAAAAGCAAAATCCGGACACCCCGGCCTGCCGATGGGTGCTGCGGACATCGCAACGGTGCTGTTTTCGCGCTATCTGACCTTTGATCCGAAGAAGCCGAACTGGCCGGACCGTGACAGGTTCGTGCTTTCCGCAGGCCACGGCTCGATGCTGATCTATTCACTGCTTTATCTGCTCGGCTATGACGGCATCTCGCTCGACGACATCAAGAATTTCCGCCAGCTCGGGTCTCCCACTGCCGGTCACCCCGAATATGGCCACGCTCCGGGCATCGAGACCACCACCGGCCCGCTCGGCCAGGGTCTCGCCAACGCAGTTGGAATGGCCATTGCCGAACGCAAGCTTGCCAGCGAATATGGCGACGACCTTGTCGACCATCACACCTATGTGCTCGCCGGTGACGGCTGCCTCATGGAGGGCATCAGCCAGGAAGCGATAACGCTCGCGGGCCACCTCAAGCTCAACAAGCTGATCGTGTTCTGGGACAACAACTCCATCTCGATCGACGGCGCAATCTCGCTGACCGACTCCACGGATCAGCCGGCCCGCTTCGCTTCCGCTGGGTGGAGCACCATCGAGATTGACGGCCATGATCCCGAAGCCATAGCGCAGGCTATCGAATCCGCCAAGGAATCCGACAAGCCGACCCTGATTGCGGCAAAGACCGTGATCGGTTTCGGCGCGCCAAACAAGGCCGGATCGAAGGCCGCGCACGGATCGCCCCTCGGCGACAAGGAAATCGCCGGCGCCCGCGCCGCACTTGGCTGGGAAGAAGCGCCTTTCGTCATCCCGTCCGACATCCTCGACGCGTGGCGTCTGGCTGGGCTTCGTTCGGTGAAGGACCGCAAGGCATGGGAAGCCCGGCTGGCAGAGGCTGAAAACGACGTCCGCATGACCTTTGAGCGCCGCATGCACGGCGATCTTCCGGGCGGGCTTGCGCCGGCGCTCGATGCCTACAAGCAGAAGCTTGCGCATGATCTGCCGACCGTTGCCACCCGCAAGGCTTCGGAGATGGCGCTCGAGGTCATCAACGGCGCCGTTCCCGAAACCCTCGGCGGTTCGGCAGACCTGACCGGTTCGAACAACACGCAGACAAGCCAGACCAAGGCGATCACGCCGGACGATTTCTCCGGCCGCTACATCCATTACGGCATCCGCGAACATGGCATGGCCGCGATGATGAACGGCATAGCCCTGCATGGCGGGCTGATCCCGTATTCTGGCGGCTTCCTGATCTTTTCCGACTATTGCCGGCCTTCGATCCGGCTGGCCGCGCTGATGGGAATCCGCGTGATCCACGTCCTCACCCACGATTCGATCGGCCTCGGTGAAGATGGCCCCACCCATCAGCCGGTAGAGCACATGGCTGCGCTCAGAGCGGTTCCAAATCTGCTGATGTTCCGCCCTGCCGATGCGGTGGAAACCGCCGAGTGCTGGCAGCTCGCACTGGAACAGGAAAAACGCCCGAGCGGGATCGCCCTGACCCGGCAGAACCTGCCGACAGTCCGCACCGACTACACCGAGGAAAACCTCTGTGCCTACGGCGCTTACGATCTTGTGTCGGCGAGCGACGCCGAAGTGACGATCTTCGCCTCGGGCTCCGAAATCGAGATCGCACTGGAAGCGCGCAAGGCACTGGAAGCCAACGGCCATGCCACCCGCGTCGTCTCGGTTCCGAGCTTCGAGCTTTTCGAAGAACAAAGCCCGGAGTACAAGAGTGCCGTGATCGGGGACTCGAAAGTCAAGGTCGCGATCGAGGCCGGCATCCGCCAGGGCTGGGATCGTTTTATCGGTTCCGACGGCCTGTTCATCGGAATGACCGGTTTCGGCGCTTCGGGCCCTTACAAGGAACTCTATGAGCACTTCGGCCTGACCGCCGAAGCGACCGTCGCGGCGGTCGAAGCCCGCCTGCATGACAAGGCCTGATCTTGAAGACACAAGACGGGCGCCTTCTGACCCAGAATGGAGAGAAAGCATGAAGACCAGGATTGCCATTAACGGATTTGGCCGCATCGGCCGCAATGTGGTGCGTGCGATCTACGAATCGGGCCGTCAGGACATCGACATCGTCGCGATCAACGATCTCGGCCCGGTCGAGACCAACGCCCATTTGATGCGCTGGGATTCGGTCCACGGCAAATTCCCCAAGACCGTTGAGGTTGATGGGGACACCATCCGCATCGAGGGCGGCGATTCCTTCAAGGTCTTTGCCGAGCGCGACCCGAAGAACCTGCCCTGGGGCGATCTCGGTATCGATATCGTCATGGAATGCACCGGCATTTTTACCGCGCGCGACAAGGCCGCCTTCCATCTGGAAGCCGGCGCCAAGCGGGTTCTGGTTTCCGCGCCGGCATCCGGCGCCGACAAGACCATTGTCTACGGCGTCAATCACGACGCGCTGACCAAGGACGACCTGGTGGTTTCCAACGCGTCCTGCACCACCAACTGCCTGGCGCCCGTCGCCTATGTCCTCAACAATGCCATCGGCATCGAGAAGGGCATGATGACCACCATCCACTCCTACACAGGTGATCAGCCCACGCTCGACACCATGCACAAGGATCTCTACCGCGCACGGGCTGCGGCCATGTCGATGATCCCGACCTCGACCGGAGCGGCCAAGGCTGTCGGCCTCGTTCTGCCTGAACTCAACGGCAAACTTGACGGCATGGCCATTCGCGTGCCGACACCGAATGTCTCGGTGGTCGACCTGAAGTTCCTTGCCAAGCGCGAAACCTCAGCCGACGAAATCAACTCGGCCATCCGCGAGGCGGCAAACGGCCCGCTCAAGGGCATTCTCGGGTTCACCGACGAGCCGAACGTCTCGGTCGACTTCAACCACAATCCGCATTCCTCGGTCTTCCACATGGACCAGACCAAGGTCATGGACGGAACCCTGTGCTCGATCCTGACCTGGTACGACAACGAGTGGGGCTTCTCCAACCGCATGGGCGATACCGCCGTTGCGATGGCCAAGCTCATCTGAGGACCCCGGCAGATCGTGGCCGGACAGGCCGGTTTTTCAAATGCCGCCATTCGGAAGAGTGGCGGCGTTTTTCTTTTCCGGGGGGCCATTTGGACCGACTGCAAAGCATCGCTCTGAGTTTCCAGCGGTCAAAGCGACGGGTCACGGACTGATTCCCTCGTCCCGGCGCCTTGCATGGCGAGACGAGCGGTGTAATCTCCGCGCCGAACCGCCAGGCATCAACGCGACAAATGGAATGTGAAATGACCGCCTTCAAGACACTTGACGATCTGACCGACCTTTCCGGCAAGCGCGTGCTGTTGAGGGTCGATCTCAATGTGCCGGTGAAAGACGGAAAGGTCACCGATACCACTCGCATCGAGCGGGTGGCTCCGACCATCCTCGAACTTGCCGGCAAGGGCGCGCGGGTAATCCTGCTGGCCCATTTCGGCCGTCCAAAGGGTGAAGTCGTGCCGTCAATGTCGCTCGAACCGATCGCCGGGATCGTCGAAAGCGTTCTCGATCACCGCGTGCACTTTGCTCCCGATTGCATTGGCGGGGAAGCATCTGATGCGGTCGGGAAAATGGTCGACGGCGATGTCCTGCTCCTTGAGAACACCCGCTTTCATCCTGGCGAGGAGAAAAACGATCCGACCTTCGTGACGGCACTGGCACAGAACGGCGACATTTTCGTCAATGACGCGTTCTCCGCGGCCCATCGCGCGCACGCATCGACAGAAGGCCTCGCCCACCACATGCCGGCCTACGCCGGCCGCACGATGCAGGCCGAGCTTGTGGCGCTTGAGAAAGGCCTCGGGAACCCCGACCGGCCGGTCGTGGCCATTGTCGGCGGAGCAAAGGTGTCCACCAAGATCGACCTTCTGAAGAATCTGGTCGGCAAGGTCGATGCGCTGGTGATCGGAGGCGGAATGGCCAACACTTTCATCGCGGCGCGCGGAAACGACGTCGGCAAGTCGTTGTGCGAGCACGAACTGGCCGAAACCGCCAAACAGATCGAGGCGGAGGCCGCAATGGCAGGCTGTGAAATCGTGCTCCCGTCAGACGCGGTGGTCGCACGCGAATTCAAGGCCGGTGCAGAAAGCGAAACCGTCCCTGTTTCCGCCATACCGGCAGATGCCATGATGCTTGATGTCGGACCTATGTCGGTCGAAGCAATCAATGCCTGGATCAGCAAGGCCGACACGCTGGTCTGGAACGGTCCGCTGGGAGCCTTCGAAATCGAACCCTTCGATGCCGCAACCGTATCGGCGGCCCGGCACGCCGCCCAACGCACCCGTGAAGGCCTTCTGGTTTCCGTCGCCGGCGGCGGAGACACCGTTTCGGCGCTCAACCATGCCGGCGTCCTCGATGCGTTTACCTACGTATCGACCGCAGGCGGCGCTTTCCTCGAGTGGATGGAAGGCAAGCCCCTGCCCGGCGTAAAGGTCCTCATGAACTAAAGCGGGACCGGCCGCTGCATCAGCCAGCCTGCCCGTCATTTCTTCAAACCTTTCAAACGATTGAATGATTTTCAATCGATTCAAGCGGCGTGTCGGCTATTTTCTCATTGCAATCGATTCTGGTAAGCCGTTCCCACACTATCGATGAACCGGGACGAACATCATGAATGCAACAATGGCAAAACAAATGGCGGAGAAGGATGGCTTCATCGCCGCACTCGATCAGTCGGGTGGCTCCACGCCCAAGGCGCTGAAACTCTATGGCATCAAGGAAAGCGCCTACTCAAATGACGAGGAGATGTTTGCGCTCATTCACACCATGCGGTCCCGGATCATCAAGTCCCCCGCCTTTACCGGCGACAAGGTCATCGGGGCGATCCTCTTCGAGCGCACGATGGACGGCGAGATTGATGGCATTCCCACCGCCGAGTATCTTTGGAACAAGCGCGGCATCGTTCCCTTTCTCAAGGTGGACAAGGGCCTGATGGACGATGCCAACGGCGTCCAGCTGATGAAGCCGATGGGCGATCTCGATGTCCTCCTCAAACGTGCGGTCGAAAAGTCCGTTTTCGGCACCAAGATGCGCTCCGTCATCAATGCCGCGAACGAGGACGGGATCGAGGCCGTCGTCGCTCAGCAGTTCGAGATCGGAAACCAGATCCTTTCGCACGGGCTGATGCCGATCATCGAGCCGGAGGTCAACATCAAGATCGAGGACAAGCAGGATGCCGAAAACCTTCTGCTGGCCTCGATCAAGGCCCACCTCGAAAAGCTGCCCGAAGGGCGGCAGGTGATGTTGAAGCTGTCGCTTCCGACGGAGGCCAATCTCTACAAGCCCCTGATCGAGGACCCAAGGGTCATGCGCGTCGTGGCACTTTCCGGCGGGTATCCTCGCGACGAGGCAAACCGGCTTCTGAGCCAGAACGCGGGCATGATTGCTTCCTTCTCGCGCGCATTGACCGAGGGGCTTTCAGATGGCCAGTCCGATGCCGAATTTGATTCGACCCTCAGCGCCACGATCGACAGCATTTTCGAAGCCTCGCGCAAGGGCTGACGAAAACGCTCCGCTTCGCAAACACGCCCGCCGCGGCAGCGCGGCGGGTTTTCTTTTGCCGACAGAGTACCTATTCAAGTGGTTATCTCCAATCACGCGCGGGGACGGATTCGGACATGAACGGTTTGCTTGCGGGCATCTTGAGCTGGCTTATGTTGCCGGTGGCAATCTATCACGGCCTCGGCGTACGCAGGGTCGCCCCGCGCATGCCGCCGCCTCCGGGCCGCCCCAGGGGCAAGATCGGAGATGGCGAAGCCTCAATGCGCCTTCTGATCCTCGGCGACTCCTCTGCTGCAGGCGTCGGTGCAGACAGGATCGAGGATACGCTCGGGCCACAACTCGCCGGTCTGATTCACGAGAGAACCGGCAACACGGTGGCGTGGCGCAACGCGGGCGCAAATTCGGCGGTCACCAGCCAGGTTCGCGACCACGTCGTTCCCAACATAGAAGAGCGAGACTTTACGCATGTCGTGCTGGCGATCGGCACCAACGACGCCAAGAACTACAACAGCCGGATGCGGTTCAAGAAGGGCTTCGGAGGATTGCTCTACGCGGTGCATGCGCGTTGGCCCGAAGCCCGGGTCTACTGGTCACCGGTGATCGAGATGCGCGATGTTCCCGCCTTGCCACCCGTGCTTGGATTCATTCTCGGCCTCAGGGCCAACATCATCAACGACATGGGTTTCCGCTTGTGTCGGGAACGGTACGGAACCGCACTCGAGCCGCTGCCGGTTGAAGGGCCCGAGGGCTTCGCCTCGGACGGCTTTCATGCAAATCACCTTGGCTACAGGCACTGGGCCGAGCACATAGCCCGCGTCATTCTGGGCGAAACACCAGTGCCATCATCATCGCGGCCACAAGAATCAACGCAATTTTCCACACGTCCCCCCGCCGCCTGAGGCCGGGAAGCCCGAAGGGCTTGATAAGATGCAGGGCCATAGCGGCCAGAACCAGTACCAGTAGAGCTTTAATCACTATCCATCACGCCTGTTTTGCCAACCAGCCATACACTTGTCATGATCGGGGTCAATCCCGACTTGAACCGCATCCCCGCAGCCACCCCGGAAACGGCCATAAGCCGACCTTCGACGGAATAAAACTGGACGAACCATGCATCGCAACCTGCTCCCTGTCCTTTCCCTTCTACTTGGCACCGCCTTCCTGCTCGCTGGCAACGGCCTTCACGGACTGCTGTTGCCGATGCGCGGATCAGAGGAAGGCTTTTCCCCGACCTCGCTCGGGCTGCTGGGAACTGCATGGGCGACCGGATTTGTGCTCGGCTGCATCTTCGCGCAACGCCTAGTGCGCCGAATTGGCCACGTCCGCGCCTTTTCGGCCTTTTCCGCAATGATCGCAATCATCGCGCTGCTGACGGGGCTTCTTGTCGACCCGGTCAGCTGGGTTCTGTTGCGGGTAGTCACGGGGTTTTCCCTGGCGGCGGCTTTCATGATCATCGAAAGCTGGCTTAACGAACGCGCCACCAACGAGACCCGCGGGCTGATCTTTTCACTCTACATGACCGTGACCTACGTCGCCATCGTGATCGGCCAGATGAGCATAGCGCTGGGCGATGTGACCCAGACCACCTTCTTCATGATCGCCGGCATTCTGTACTGCCTGGCACTGCTGCCGACGGCGGTTTCGACTGCTACAAGCCCGGCACCGCTGAAGGAAGTCAAGCTCGACCTCAAGCTGATCTATCGCAACTCGCCGGTGTCTTTCGTGGCGATACTTCTGATCGGGATCGCCAACGGCGCCTTCGGCACACTGGCCCCCGTTTTCGGCTCCAGCGTCGGACTGGCCACGGTTACCATTGCAACCATGATGTCGGTGACGATCTTCTCTGGCGCGGTGATGCAGCTGCCGGCCGGGCGCATGTCGGACCGGATGGACCGGCGCTATGTTCTGGCCGGGCTGAGCGCCATCGCCGGAATATCCGGATGTCTGATCGTCGTCCTGAAACCCGACAACATTGCTATCCTGTTCGGCCTTATCGCCCTGTATGGCGCAATGTCCTACACGCTCTATTCGATCATTGTCGCCCATGCGAACGACTTTGCGACCAGTGATCAGTTCGTCACAGTCTCAAGCGGCCTGCTCCTGCTCTATGGCATAGGCACGATCTTCGGTCCGCTGATCGCCGGCGTGACGATGGCCTACAGCCCCTACCTGCTCTTTGCCGTCACCGCCGCCGCCCATCTCGGCATTGCAGTCTATGCGATCGCCCGGACCCGGATCCGCGCCGCGGTTCCCAATGAGGAGAAGGAGAGCTTTGCCTCGACTCCCTCTGCCCGGGCCGCCACGCCGGAATCAATCAATCTCGACCCGCGTGCAGCGACCGAGGACTGATCAACGCCGGCGGATTGCCGCATCAGGCCGCGTCGAGCACGATCTTGCCGATATGCTCGCCATCCTCCATCCGTTGGTGGGCGGCCGAGGCCTGCTCAAGCGGAAAGATTGAATCCATCACCGGAAGAACCTTGCGCTCGTTGAGAAGCGGCCAGACCTGCTGACGCAGTTCGTCGGCAATTTGCGCCTTGAAGGCAATGTCACGCGCCCGCAGTGTTGACCCCGTATGGGTCAGCCGTTTCATCATCAAGAGCGAGAAATCTGCTTCCGCCTTGCGTCCGTTGAGAAAGGCAATCTGCACGATCCGGCCGTCCACGGCAGCGGCCTGGTAATTGCGGCTGATATAGTCGCCGCCAACCATGTCGAGGATCAGGTCGACGCCCCTGCCTCCGGTCTCTTCCTTCACCGCCTCGACGAAATCGGTTTCCCTGTAGTTGATGGAAAGGTCTGCACCCAGTCCGCGCATCGCCGCGCATTTGGCTTCCGACCCGGCTGTTGCGAACACCCTGGCACCGAACGACTTGGCCAGCTGGATTGCCGTTGTGCCGATACCCGAAGTGCCGCCATGCACAAGGAAGCTCTCGCCGGCTTTCAAGCCACCGCGCTGAAACACATTGTGCCAGACCGTGAAAAAGGTCTCGGGCAGAGCTGCGGCTTCCGACAGGGTCAAGCCCTTGGGCGCCGGAAGCGCATTTGTTTCGTCGACCACGCAATATTCGGCGTAACCGCCGCCCGGCACCAGGGCACATACCTTGTCGCCCGTCTTGAACCGGCTTGCCGAACTGCCCTTTTCAACCACTTCGCCAGCCACTTCGAGCCCTGGAATGTCGGAGGCCCCGGGCGGCGGCGGATAGGCGCCCTGGCGTTGCAGGCAATCCGGCCGGTTGACGCCCGCCGCCGCCACCTTGATCAGGATCTGCGTTTCTACCGGAACCGGCTTGTCCCGCGTTACCGGAACCAGGACTTCCGGCCCGCCCGGTTTCATGATCTCGATTGCGCGCATTGCTTCATTCTCCTTCCGGCCGCTTTGCTCCGAGCATAGGGATCGGGTAATGTTGGAACAAGGCGGCAAATCCGGCGTCTTCCGTGCCCGCCATGCGAAACTTGCGATGCAGAAAGGCCAATCCATGTTCTCCGACGATGAACTGCCCAAGCCCGGCAAGACACACGAGATCGGCTGCGACCTGACATTTTTGTCAGCTGCCGAGCTCGATGAGCGAATCGCCGTTCTCAAGGAAGAAATAGCGAGACTTGAAGCCGACAAGACTGCGAAAACATCAAGCCGCGCCGCAGCAGAGAGCTTTTTCCGTTAGAAATATTTGTGGAATGACAGTCGCTTACGGTTTTCTATTGCATTGTTAAGCTTCGGTTAAGCTTTACAAGTGTTTACTATGAACATCCGGCCATGCTGGATTTGACGGTTTGACCCTCGGTCAAATCGTTTGACGCCTCCCTGTTAAACTCTTGAGAGCCGCACATGCGGCTCTTTTTTTTGTCCCAGCTTGCCACAACAGGTGGTCGATCCAGGATTTTCTCCTATATTTTAAGACAATTCCGCGCTTGGGCAGAGTTTTCCAGGCGACAGTGACCATGACTTGGGTCACAGTACCTCAGCGTAGTTTGCACAATCGAGCAGATTTGCGGCACCGGGAAGCATTGGAACAGGCAACATATCATTGCCGTGCACGGCGCATTCGCGGCGGTTTTCGCATTAACCTTTTCTTAACAATGCGCTTGCCGCCGGGGCCGCAACTGGGCAAGTTGTCGTCATTCGATGGCGACAGCGACGTCAGGAGCCGACGCCCGTTGAACCGCCGACCGGCAATAGTATTTTGTAATCAGGATCTCGCGGCATGACTGAAACAAGCCTCAACACCGTCAACCTCGCAGACCGGATGGCCAATTCCGCCCAGTTCAAGGCACTTTATGCCGAAGGCATGGCGCTGGTCGAGGAAACCGCGAACTATCTCGACGGCCCGGGCCGCACCGCATCGAAGGCGCTGCCGCGCCTTGCCGCAGTTCTTTACGCTGCCGAATCCATGCGCCTGACGACCCGTCTGATGCAGATCGCCTCCTGGCTTCTGCTGCAGCGTGCGGTCAACAACGGCGAAATGAACCGTGACCAGGTTCTCGCGGAGAAGAGCAAGGTCCGGCTCGACAGCTTCAACTGCGATCGCAGCGCACCGGGCTGGAACGACCTTCCGGAGGCTTTCCGCGACCTGGTCGAGCACTCGCTGCGAATTCAGAACCGCGTCTCCATTCTTGACCGGGAGATCTACCGTCCCGAAGAGGCTGCGTCCCTGCGTCCGGACAACGAGAACTCCGTTCAGGCGCAACAGAACCTGCTTCAGACGGTCTTCAACAAGCGCTAGGGAAATCTCAAGGAGCGCCCGGTCCTTTTGTGGACAGGCGTTTCCAGTGCTTCAAACACAAAGCCCGCCTCGGACTGCCGAGGCGGGCTTTTTCGCGTCTGCCCGCAACGTAAGGGCGCCGCTTTTCACCACTGGCGGATACAGCAATTGGCGCTCCCCGGTCATACCAACCGGATGAAGGAGGCTTTTGCCTTGTGCGCGCCAACAAAAAACCCGCCGGAGTGTTCCCGGCGGGTTCTGTGCGTTCCGGAATGACCGGAATGATTACATGCTGAGACCTTCGAAGCGCTTCTTGAACTTCGACAGGCGGCCGCCGCGGTCCATCAGCTGCTGGTTGCCGCCGGTCCATGCCGGATGCGACTTGGGGTCGATCTCGAGGTTCATGGTGTCGCCCTCGGCACCCCAGGTCGAGTAGGTCGTGTATTCGGTGCCGTCGGTCATGACCACCTTGATCAGGTGGTAGTCGGGATGGATGTCAGCCTTCATCTTCGTCGTCCTGCCGTTTGAGGGCCCTGCACAGCAAATCATGCGGCATTTTGGCCAAACAATGAATGAAGCCGATGTCCTTCCGGGCAACGGCTTCCCAATTCGATGGCGAGCCTATACATGAAGGCCAGTCCGATAACAAGGGCCGTCACGGTTTTTGCCGTGCCGAGAACAGACCGCATACGCATGATCCAGGAGCAGACGTGGCTGATCAACCGAAGACACCTATAAGCAACCGGCGATCGGTGCGCCCGCTCACAAGGCTCTTTCCCTACATCAAGCGTTATCCGCGGCTCGTATTTGGTGCACTCGCATTCCTGCTCATGGCAGCCGTCACGACGCTCAGCCTGCCGACAGCCGTGCGCCGGATGATCGATCACGGCTTCTCGGCCCAGGACGCCGGCTTCATCAACAGCTATTTCTCGATGCTCGCGGCGATCGCCGCTCTGCTCGCGATCGCGTCCGCCTGCCGCTACTATTTCGTCATCACTCTGGGCGAAAGGGTGGTCTCGGACATTCGCCGTGATGTGTTCGACCATGTTACCCGGCTGTCTGCCTCTTTCTATGACGCCAACCGCTCCGGCGAGATCGTTTCCCGACTGACTGCCGACACGACGCTTATCAAGTCCACCGTTGGCGCCACAGCATCGCTCGCTTTGCGCAACACCATCCTGTGCCTCGGCGCAGGAGGTATGATGTTCATCACGTCGCCGGAGCTGTCGGGCCTGGTCCTCGCCGCCATCCCGCTGATCGTGTTTCCGATCGTCGGCTTCGGTCGCCGGGTACGCAAGCGGTCACGGGAGGCGCAGGACACGCTCGCCGAGGCCATGACCATGGCCGGAGAAGCCATAGGCGCCACCCGCACCGTCCAGGCCTTCAATACAGAGGCCGCAGCACAGGCGAATTTCAGCGGCGCCGTGGAGACGGCTTTCGGTGCGGCCCGGCGATCCATTCTCGCCCGGTCGGTCCTCACCGGGTTTGCCATCCTCATGGCGTTCGGTTCCGTCGTTGCCGTTCTCTGGTATGGCGCCCAGTCCGTTCTCGCCGGCGAAATCTCGCCCGGCACCTTGGGCCAGTTCCTGCTCTACTCGGTGTTCGCCGCGGGCAGCCTTGGTGCGCTGTCGGAAGTCTGGGGCGAGCTCTCCCAGGCAGCCGGGGCGGCCGAAAGGCTCAGTGAACTGCTCGACGAGGTGCCCGAGATCCGGGCGCCGCGAAACCCGGTTGCACTGCCCCAACCGCCGATCGGCGATATCAGGTTCGACAATGTCGAGTTCGCCTACCCCGCACGTCCCGATGTCTCTGCACTGTCGGGAACAAGCTTCCATGTCCGCCCCGGCGAAACCGTAGCGGTGGTCGGAGCGTCCGGCGCCGGAAAATCCACCCTTTTCTCTCTCATCCTCCGCTTCTACGACGCAACCGCGGGTTCGGTACTCGTGGACATGGTGGACGTGCGGGAGGCCGACCCGGCCGATATTCGCGCCCGGATCGCCGTGGTGCCTCAGGACGTGACAATCTTCGCCGGCAGCGTCGGCGACAACATTGCTTTCGGCAAGCCGGGTGCCAGCCAGGGCGACATCGAGGCGGCTGCCAAGGCCGCGCAGGCGCACGAATTCATCATGGCGCTCGACGGGGGCTACGCCACGCCGGTGGGCGAACGGGGTATCACCCTTTCCGGCGGCCAGCGCCAAAGGGTTGCGATTGCCCGTGCAATCCTGCGCGATGCCCCGATCCTGCTGCTTGACGAGGCCACATCGGCGCTCGACGCCGAAAGCGAAACCCTCGTGCAGAAGGCCCTGGAAGGCCTGATGCAGAACCGTACCACCATCGTCATCGCCCACAGGCTTGCCACCGTGCTCAGGGCCGACCGCATTCTGGTGATGGACAAGGGCCGGATCGTGGAAGAGGGCACGCATGCCGAGCTTGTCGGGCGTGGAGGTCTTTATGCCCGCCTGGCGCGACTTCAGTTCGAACACGGCGCCGAGGCGCTTTCACTCGGCACGCCCCCGGCCGACAGCCGTGCGGCCGAATAGGCCGCCCGACCGTTCTCCGGCTAATATTTCCATGGAACGATCTTGTGAAAGCGAAAAAACTGGGGTAATTTCAGGGTGTTCGTCTGGAAGCCACGCGCGGGGTGGGACCTAAACGCGGGCTATAACAGGGACATTCTAGAAGGTGTATCCACTATGCGGAATAACGCGGAGTGGCGGACCCTGCTCTTGGCAGGCGTTTGCTATGCTGTGTGGTTTTTGCTGGCGTTTGGATGGTCTGATCTGCCGGACACAATCCGTGTCCTATTATTGATTCCTGTCATCACGCTGCATTCCTCTCTTCAACACGAGTTCTTGCACGGCCACCCGTTTCGGAGCCAGAAACTCAACGACCTCATCATATCACCACCAATTGGCGTGCTGGTCCCGTACCTGCGCTTCAAATCCTGCCATCTCACCCATCACATCAACGAAAACATCACCGATCCCTACGACGATCCGGAAAGCTATTATCTCGACCGGAACGTTTGGGCATCGATACCTGCATGGCTCAAGCACCTGCTCACGGCCAACAACACATTGGTCGGGCGTATTACGCTTGGCCCTGCGCTCGCCACGGTCGGTTTTGCCAGGAGCGAATGGCGCCGAAGCCGCGCAGGCGATAAGACAATTGCGGCAACCTGGATGCGGCATGCACTTGCGGTGGCGATCCTGTTCTATCTGATCACACGTTTCGGGAGTCTCCATCCGGCGGCTTATATGCTGGTTGCCTATTTCGGCATGGGGCTGTTGATGGTCAGGTCCTTCATCGAGCATCAGGCAACGGAAAAGGCCAACCAGCGCTCGGTGATCATTGAAACCAGGGGGCCATTGAGTTTCCTGTTTCTCAACAACAACTACCACTCGGTCCATCACGCATACCCATCGCTGGCCTGGTACAAGCTACCGGCATTCTTTCGCGAGAACAGGGCACGCTTCCTCCGTATGAATGGCGGCTACCGCTACGAGAGTTACTGGGAAGTGTTCAAGCGGCACGGATTCCGGCCGAAGGAGCCCGTCGCTTATCCGATGGAACCCCGGCGCGCGCGGCACCACGAGAAACAAGTGAGCGGCGATATTTTGCCATAGGCAAAAGACGTGTCTTATCGGCAAACCACCGTTGAGAATGAAAAACCCGGCCTGATGATATCAGGCCGGGTTTTTCAATTGCCAGTCATCGGCATGAGAGGCTTGCATCCGGGGTCTAAAGAACGAAGCACACCACACAACACCCTGATCTGATGCCTGCATCTTTGGGGGCCGATCGAAATCCGATCGACCGCAACCAGTCTTAGAACTTCCGGCTGACACCGATGCGGAAGAGGTTGATGGCCTCGGCGGGAACATCGCCGATTTGACCCTGCGAAGGTATGAAATAAATTGTGCTGCCCAGGTCAGCCCTGAGGTATTCAGCCTTTGCGACGATCTGTTCCGTCAGCTTGATGTCCACACCGGCGCCGAAGACCAGGCCGGCATTGACGTCACTGTTGCCAAGCGGCCGACCGGGAACGAGCGGGGTCCGGGTGCCAGCCTGCACTTCGCCGATCGCCACCCCGGCAGTGGCATAAGGAAGAAAACGCCCCATATCGACACCGACCCGGCCGCGGATCGTCGAAAGCCAGTTGACTTCGGTGTAGCAGCCGAGAGTTCCGCAATTGGTGTTGGTCTGCCCTTCGATGTTGGAGAGGGCGATATCGCCTTCAAGTCCGGTTACGACACGCCCGGACTGCCAGTTGTAGCCACCGAACAGACCGAAGGCCCCGCCGGAAATGTCGTAGTCCCCGGTGGTGGCAGGAAACGAATTGTCCTGCCGTGACGAACCGTCACCGTAAGCGGCAAGAAGACCGGCATAAGCGCCGCTCCAGCCGCCCATCGAACTCTGGCCTACAGATCCGGCGGATTTCCGTTCCCCGAAGGAATAGACCAGTGCGCCCCGCACCATGTGCAAGTCGCCGTCGACTACGCCGACGGCGTTCTGCGAAGGGATGTGGTAGGTGGTCTGGCCCAGGTCTGCATAGAGATACTCGATCCGGGTCCGGATGTTGGATGTCAGCGCGTATTCGACACCCGCTCCCACAGCGAGGCCGACATTCACGTCGGAATTTCCAAGCGGCTGGTTCGGAACGATAGGCTGACGAGTCCCCACAGTCAGTTCGGACACCGCAACGCCAGCCGTCACATACGGAAGGAAGCGGCCCATGTCGTACCCCAGACGACCGCGAATGGTCCCGATCCAATCGGCTTCGCTGTAGCAGCTGATGGGACACAGCGTGAGCGTTTGACCATCAATGCCGGAACCGGAAATATCGGCTTCCAGGCCATAAACAATGCCGCCCGACTGCCAGTTGTGACCGCCCACGACACCGAAAGCGCCGCCCGAAATATCGTAATCGCCGGTGGTGGCGCCGGCAGAATTGTCCTGCCTGCTCTCTCCGTTGGCATAGGTCCCCACGATACCGGCATAAAAGCCGCTCCAACCGGACCCGCCCGTCGATAGCGAGGTTTCCTGATTCTGAGCGAAGACAGGTGTCGTTGCGAGAATTGCCGCAATCCCCGCAGAGGCAAGCAGCGTCGAGTGAAAAGGTCTCAGCAGCATGAATTCAGTTCTCTTTTAAAAATGATGGGGTGTAACTGACCCCTTTCCATCGGCATTGGCAACGCTCCAAACACGGATCGAGGTGCCGAAAAGGGAACTAGATCTTGAGTGTCGCAAATATGCATCAGACTGCCCGGGTAAGCCGAAGGCAGTGCATGCCCCGCTCCGGGTTGAGCACTTGAGACTGACCGCTGACCTGACCGAACGCCACCGGCGGTTCGACCACGGGTCTGCGCGTCACGGCTTGAGACCGATCAGGTTTGGAACATCGGAGAAACCCAGGATGTGTCTTCCCAATCAACGGCGTAGGCCCTATGAAGGCTCAATGATCGCCGCCTTGCCAATGTACGACTTTCCTGAAATCAGACACGAGACCGACAGCCTCTGGACCGGGATCCGTGACCACTTGCGCGACAGCGGAATCGCCGCGCCCGAGACGCTTTCGCGCAGCGCCGATCCGGAGGCCGAATGGTCCGGCGATACCCTTCTGATGTCGCAGACCTGCGGGCGGCCCTATGCCACCAGCCTGGCAGGACGCGTGCTGTTGGTGGGAATCCCGGCTCATGCAGAGACCGGCACCCGCCCCGGCCGCTACTGTAGCGTTCTTGTTGCCCGCAAGAGTGATCCGTTGTCATCCCTGGCCGAACTTGCAGACAGGCGAATGGCCATCAACGCCCTCAATTCCCAATCCGGCTATGCGGCGCCTGTCCGCATGCTGATAGCAGAGGGTTTTGTCTCACGCCCGGAACCGCAGATCACCGGGGCCCACCGCGAATCCATTCGCGCGGTCGCGGACGGACGCGCCGACTGGGCATCCATCGATCTGGTGACCTGGCTCCTGGCCCTTCGCCACGAGCCCGCCACGCGGGATCTGGAAGTCTTTGCACGTACCCCCGAAACCCCGGCCCTTCCCGTCATAACCGGCCCGGACAATGCTGCACACATAGCGGATATCGCCGCGGCATGGCGCAGTGCCATTGCCGGGCTTTCGGCACGGGACCGGAAGGCCTTGCTGGTTTCAGGCTTTGAAGATGCACGGCCAGAGGATTATCTGCCGCTCGCAGCCCCCTTCGATCCTCGCCTGGCGCTACCCGGTCTGCCCGGATAACCGGCGAGCGATGCCGCTGACGATGATCAGCGTTCGGTGAGTTTGAGTTCAATACGACGGTTGGTTGCCCGCGCCTCGTCGCTGTCACCTTCCGCGATCGGCTGGAACTCCCCGAAACCGGCGGCCACTAGACGGTTCGCCGGCACGCCCTGATCAATGAGATACTTGACCACAGAGGTCGCTCGCGCGGTGGAAAGCTCCCAGTTGTCCGCATAGCGTCCGGTTCCCGAAAGCGGAACGTTGTCGGTATGACCGTCGACCCTCAGAACCCAATTGATCTCCTCCGGAATCTCCCGCGACAATTCGTTGATCGCATCGGCGAGTTTGGCCATCTGGTCCTGACCGGCCGGGTTGAGTTCGTTTCCGCCGGACGGGAACAGCACCTCCGACTGGAACACGAAACGGTCGCCCACGACGCGAACGTCTTCCCGGCTGGCCAGAATTTCGCGAAGCCGGCCAAAGAAGTCCGACCGGTAGCGATTGAGTTCCTGAACGCGCTGGGCAAGCGCCACGTTGAGCCGCCGGCCAAGATCGGCGATCTTGGCCTGGGTGGCCCGATCCTTGGCTTCGGAAACCTCCAGCGCGTCTTCAAGTGCAGCCAGCTGCGACCGGAGCGCCGAAATCTGCTGGTTGAGCAATTCGACCTGGTTGAGTGCCCGCTGTGAAACCTTCTTTTCCGCATCGAGGGTTTCGGTCAATTCCCCGATCCGTGCTTCCGCGGCTTCGGTAGCACCCGAACCGCTGTCGAGCAGCTGCTGCAGCCGCGAACGGTCGGCCTCCGATTCCGACAGCGACGCCTGAAGATTTGCAAGCGTGTCCTCGAGATCCTGCCGGCCGGACCGCTCAAGCGCAAGCAACTGAGTCAGTTCGTTTATCTGGCTGTTGAGCCTGTTGAGCACCTGATCGCGCCCGGAAATCTCCCGGGAAAGGAAGAACTGGGCGAGCACGAACACCGTAAGCAGGAACATGATCGCCAGCAGCAATGTCGACAGCGCATCGACAAAGCCTGGCCAGTAATCGACCGAGCGGTCGCGCCGCCGGTTTCGCGCCAGAGCCATGGTTTACTTGTCCCCGACTTTTTCGGCGAGCTTGTCCAGCGTTTCCCGCAAGCGCAAGGATTCCGCCTGCTGGGCCTCGATCCAGTCGCGGAGCATCTGCTGCTCCCCGCGCATGTTCTTCACCAGGCCCTGTATGCCTTCCGCAAGGCTCGCCATGGCCGCCGTGGTGCGCGGGGTCATGCCCGAATCCTGTGATATTTTCTGCATCCGCTCGGTCAGCATGCGAATTTCTTCCGCAGCACCCGCGCTCCCTGCTTCGGCCTGGACAGTCACGCCGGAATCGAGATCGGTCATCGTCGAGAGCCAGTTCTCGAGCTCGGTGTAAAAGCGGTTCTGCGCACGGCCGGCCTGCAGATCGAGAAAGCCGAGGATCAACGACCCGGCCAGACCGAAGAGCGAGGACGAAAATGCCGTTCCCATGCCATCGAGAGGCGCGGACAATCCGGTCTTCAGGGTGGAAAGGACGTCCTCGGTGCCGCCGCTGCCCGGATTGAGCGACTGGATGACCTGGTTGATCGAGCCGATGGTGCCAAGCAGGCCCCAGAACGTGCCGAGAAGCCCGAGAAATACCAAGAGTCCGATCAGGTAACGCGAGGTGTCCCGCGACTCGTCAAGCCGGGTGGCAATCGAATCCAAAATGGACCGCAGCGAAGAAGTCGACAGCGCCATTTCCTGCCGGCGCCCGATCAACGCCCGCATCGGGGCGAGCAGCACCGGGTCACGGCCAACCTTCTCGGCATCGCCTGTTGCCCGGAGCGAATTCACCCATCGCACTTCGGGCCGAAGTCTCAGAACATGCGTGAAGACAAGGATGACGCCGACGGTCAGCACGCCGACAATGAGCCCGTTAAGGCCGGGATTGGCCATGAAGGCCGTCTGAATTTGCCGGTAGAGGATCGCTGCAACAAATCCGGACAGGATCAGGAATATTGCCATGCTCCAGAAGAACACCAGCGGGCTGGACAGTTTGTGCGGATCAGCGCCGCTGCCGTCTTCAGAGATACCCCATCCAGACAATGTCAGTTTCGCCATGCGCAGTCCGTCCCGGCCTTTGTCCCAAATCACTGTTCGGGCAGACAGTAGCCGATATTGTGGCGGAATTGAAAGCAACCATGTGAAACGGGGTTAGTCCGTTCGACTCACCGCGCGGGAACAGGCCTCTGCACCAGATCTAGAACGCCCTTAAGCATGTGTTCGTTGCCAGCAGCGATCGACCGGGTATCGAACATGTCGGTTCCGCCTGCGGTATCGGCGACAAACCCGCCTGCCTCGCGGATCAGAACGATGCCGGCGGCCATATCCCAGGCTTCCAGAGGCTTTTCCCAGAACCCGTCGAGCCGGCCGGCTGCCACATAGGCAAGATCGAGCGCGGCAGCACCCATCCGCCGGATGCCGGCGCATTCACCCATCACATGACGAAGTTCAACCAGAAAGTTGCCGTGGTGACCACGCCCCAGATGAGGAACGCCGGTGCCGATCACGGCATCCGAAATCGCCTTGCGGCCAGCCACGCGCAACCGCCGATCGTTCAGAAAAGCTCCGCCGCCGCGTTCGGCCGTATAGAGTTCGTCGGTCGCCGGATTGTAGATCACTCCGGCAACGATCTCCTTGTTGCGCTCGAGCGCAACGGAGACGGCAAAATGCGGAATGCCGTGAAGAAAGTTGGTGGTGCCATCGAGCGGATCCACGATCCAGCGGTGCGCACCGTCGGTTCCCGCCATCTCGAGGCTTTCTTCACCCAGGAACCCGTAGGTCGGCCGGGCGCGAAGCAATTCCGCCTTGATGATTTCCTCGGCCTTGCGGTCGGCCTGGCTGACATAGTCACCCGGTCCCTTAAGCGAGACCTGAAGGTTCTGGACCTCGCCAAAGTCACGCGCCAGGGATCGTCCGGCCTTGAGCGCGGATTGCACCATCACATTGAGCAGGGCGGAACGCGCCATCTAGATCATTTCCTGGTTTCAGGCCCCGGTTTCCATCAACTCCGCGACAGGCGCAGACAGATTGCCGAAGCCGCAATTAAGCGTTCAATCGGCCCGGCGAAGGTAGGTCAATTCGTTGGTGTCGACCACGACCCGTTCACCCGACGAGATGAAGGGCGGCACCAGAATACGAACGCCGTTTTCCAGAACGGCCGGCTTGTAGGACGAAGCTGCGGTCTGTCCCTTGACCACCGGATCTGCCTCGGCGATCTCGAGCGTAACGTGGTCCGGAAGCGAAATTCCGATCGGCCGGTCGTCATATAACTCCACGGTGACCATCATGCCGTCCTGCAGGAATGCCCGGCGATCGCCGACGAAGTCTTTCTGCAGCTCCAGTTGTTCGTAGCTCTCCAGATCCATGAAAACCAGAGCTTCACCCTGCTCATAGAGAAACTGGAAGTCCTTCTGCTCCAGCCGGATCCGCTCGACGGTCTCCGATGCCCGAAAGCGCTCATTGAGCTTGGTGCCGTCAATCAGGTTCTTCATTTCAACCTGATTGAACGCACCGCCCTTGCCGGGCTTGACCGCATTGGTTTTCACCACTGCCCACAGGCCGCCATTGTGCTCAAGCACGTTGCCGGGACGAATTTCATTGCCATTGATTTTCATGGGAACATTCCGCGTCAATCTTTGTCCGGGCCGCCATCCGGCGCGGTTTTGCGGCTTCAAGACCACAATTGGCGCAGGTTTTCAAGCCCGGGCATTTCCGGGCACGAAAAACCCGCGCCTTCAGCGCCTGCTGAACGCGTTGGCAGCCTCAATTGCCTGCCGTTTCTCGTCGTCTGTCAGTCCCTGGTAGAAGTCATCGAGCGCGCGGTCATTGTAACCGGCGCGCCGGGAAAGGATGTACCATTTCCCCGCCTCTACCGGATCCCCCGTCGTCCCGATGGCGTTGATGTGCAGAACCGCCATGCGGTTTTGTGCCACCACGTTTCCGCCATTTGCCGCGACCTGCATCCAGCGGAAGCCGTTCTCGTAGTCTGTCGGGCCACCGATCCCGTCGATCAGCCAGATCGCGTAGTCAAGCTGTGCGGTGTCAAACCCGCCGCGCGCCGCCTTCTCCATCCACTCCCGGGCACGGGCGCGTTTGTCATCGGGAATGCCGACGGTGTTGGCGTAGATTTGTGCCAGTGCATACTGGGCGTCGGGCACGCCTTTTTCCGCAGCCTGTTCGAAATAGGGCAGAGCCTCGAGAACACCGGCGTCGCCCGGTTTGGCCGAAACCAGGATCTGGGCATGGTTGAACTGGGCAAGCGCATTGCCCGCGTCCGCCGCCTGCTTCATGAGTTCCTCGGCGCGAGCCCGGTCGGCTTCGACATGGCGGCCTTCGAGCAGCATGATACCGAACTTGAACTGCGCAGCCGCATCACCGCTGCTGGCCGCCTGCTCATACCAAAAGGCCGCATCATCCATGCTGCGCGGCACACCCAGACCGCCGGCGAAGAGTTCCGCCAACAGCGTCTGGGCTGCCGGGTCCCCCAACTGGGCGCGGGGCAGCGCCAGTTCCATTGCCGTAAGATAATAGCCGCGCTGATAGGCGCCGTAGGCCCTGTCCATCGCATCGACATCGGCTGATGCCGCCCCCGCCTCCGGGCTTGCAACCGGCGACGGCAAGGTAGCATCTGCCTGCGGGGCTCCGGACCCCTCACCAGCGTCCTGGTCAGTTTCCTGGGCTGTCGCTTCCGGCGCCGTCGCCTGCGCTCCGGCGGGGCCGGTGGCAACTGACGCGCTCACCAACAGCGCAAGCAGCATCGGCCACCAGTAAACCGGCGCCCCGAGACGGGCATGTGCCCGCCTGCAAAACATCAGTAATGGTCTGGAAAAGTCTGCCATGGCGGCCATTATGATTCGAACCGTGGCGCTTTTTCGTCAAGAACGGCGTTGATCTCGGCAACGATCCTGGGAGCGTCCGAGGGTTCGGCAAACACCGCTTTCCCGAAAGCGATGAACTCCGCCCCAGTCTCGGCCAATTGCTCCACAAAGGCGATGCTTGTTCCGCCCATCAGAACGCACGGGATCTCGATCATGTCGGCCCACCACTCGGCCAGCGCCATGTTCTTCGGATGCGGCTCAGGCTTGATGTCGCCGCTTACCGAACCGAAAATCACGTAGTCCGGCTGCGTTTCTCCAATCGCAAGCGCGGCGTGCCGTTCCCGCGCATTGCCACCACCCACGATCAAACCGGGGGCGTGACGCTGAACGGCTTCACCGATTGCCTCGGAACCGGCCTCGACATGCAGCCCGTCCGCGCGAACCCGCCCGGCAACCCGTGTATCGCCGGCCACGAGCGCAGCCGCACCAGCAGCCTGAACCACCGGAACGAGTGCCTCGCAGCGCCGCTGGAAGCTTTTGTCGTCTAGATCATGTTGCGGGATGATCACCGAGGCTACGTCCCCTCCCCGCAGAGCGTCGGCAACGATCTCGCCGAGCGCCGCCGGATCGGCGATATCGGGCGTTACGAGAACAAGTCGGCAGCGATTGGCGGCATCGGTCATGAAGCATCCTGTCGGAATGGCGCAATGGTCCTGTTCGGCCATATGGCCAAACACCAGCAAACGGGATAGACCGGCGCGACGGAAGGATCAACTGCGCCAATGATGACAGACCCCATCTTCTACGCCGCCGCCGTTCCGGCTGTATTCCTGGTGGGTTTGTCGAAGGGCGGATTCGGCGGCGCCATGGCTCTGCTCGGCGTGCCGCTGATGGCTCTGACAATTCCGCCGGTACAGGCAGCGGCCATCCTGCTGCCGATCCTGATCGTGATGGATGCCGTGACACTCTGGACCTGGCGCAAGCACTGGGATCCGGCGACCCTCAAGATCATGGTTCCCGGCGCAGTCATCGGCATCGCCATAGGCTGGGCCACCGCAGCATGGATCACGGATCCGGTCATCCGTCTGATCGTTGGCTGCGTGGCGCTGTGGTTTGTTGCCCGCTACGTACAGCTCACGCTCGCCGCCCGACGCCGCGCCGAACCACCCGCGCCGCACGGTCATCAGCCGGTCAAGGGTGTGCTTTGGAGTACGCTGGCAGGCTTCACCAGC
Organism: Hoeflea sp.; assembly: GCA_965230055.1. Classification (GTDB taxonomy): domain Bacteria; phylum Pseudomonadota; class Alphaproteobacteria; order Rhizobiales; family Rhizobiaceae; genus Hoeflea. The sequence goes on from OZ245939.1 coordinate 935,571, forward strand.
TTCGTCTCGCATGCCGGCGGACCGCCCTATCAGATTTACACCCTTCCGCTCAGGCAGGACCCCAAGACCTACACCGGCACGAGTGTCCGTTTCTTTGCCATCGTCAATGCCATAAAGCTGGCCCCCTATTTCGCCCTGGGCCAATTCGATGCGACGAACCTGTCGACCTCGCTGGCGCTCGCCCCGATTGCTCCGGTCGCAACGCTGACGGGTGCTTATTTCGTCCGTCGGATGAAACCCGAGGTGTTCTATCCGTTCATGTACGCCATGGTTTTCCTGACTTCGCTGAAACTGATCTGGGACGGACTCCGCTACCTTCTGGCATGATGACAGGCGGCTCGCGAGGTGATTTTATGCCCGCCACGACATCACCATGCGAGACGGGACCAGAAGCTTGAGCGCCAACCCTTATGAAACGGACCTTGACCCGAACCCGGCGAATTATCAGCCGCTGACGCCGCTGGCGCATCTCGAGCGCGCGGCCCTTGTTCATCCGGACCATGTCGCAGTGATCCACGGCCGGCTCAAAATGAGCTACGCCACGTTTCTTTCCCGATCGAAACAACTCGCCAATGCGCTTGCCGACAAAGGCATCGGAAAGGGCAATACCGTTTCGGTGATGCTGTCCAACACGCCGGCCATGCTCGAAGCCCACCACGGCGTCCCCATGACCGGGGCAATCCTGCACTCGATCAACACCCGGCTGGATGCGGCCGCGATCGCCTTCCAGCTGGATCATGCCGAGACAAAAATTCTCATCGTCGACCGGGAGTTTTCTGCTGTCATGTCGGAAGCGCTCGGACTGGCGAGCGTCAAACCGCTCGTCATTGACTATGACGACAGCGAGTATCCCGAAGATGCGCCGTTTCCAAAGGGCGACCGCATAGGCACGGTGGATTACGACGCCTTCGTCGAGGCCGCATCTGCGGACTTCATCCGCACCGCTCCCGACAACGAGTGGGATGCGGTCTCCCTCAACTATACCTCCGGGACGACAGGAAATCCCAAGGGCGTGGTCTATCACCACCGGGGCGCCGCCCTGATGGGCTATTCCAACGTGATCGCATCGGGGATGGGACGGCATCCGGTCTATCTGTGGACGCTGCCGATGTTTCATTGCAACGGCTGGTGCTTTCCCTGGACGCTCGGCGTCGTGAGCGGAACCCATGTCTGCCTGCGATGGGTCCGCGCGAAGGCAATGTATGACGCAATCGCCGATCACGGCGTCACCCATCTTTGCGGCGCGCCGATTGTCATGTCGACCCTGCTGAATGCGCCTGAGTCCGACAAGCGCGACTTTGCCCAGACCGTCAGCTTCAACACCGCGGCCGCCCCACCGCCGGAAACGGTTCTTGCAGGGATGGCCGATGCGGGCTTCGAGGTGATTCATCTTTATGGCCTGACCGAGACCTATGGTCCGGCGGTGGTCAATGAATGGAAAGCACAGTGGTCGGATCTGGATCGCGCCGCCCGTTCGACAAGAAAGGCGCGACAGGGTGTGCGCTACCCGGCGCTAGAGGATCTCAGCGTGATGAACCCGGAGACCATGGAAGCCGTCCCTGCCGATGGGGAAACCATTGGCGAGGTCATGTTCCGCGGCAACATCGTCATGAAGGGGTATCTTAAGAATCCCGACGCCAGCGCAGAAGCCTTCCGCGGCGGATGGTTTCACTCCGGCGATCTTGGCGTGATGCATCCCGACGGCTACCTTCAGCTCAAGGACAGGTCCAAGGACATCATCATTTCCGGCGGCGAGAACATTTCGTCAATCGAGGTCGAGGATGCACTCTACAAGCACCCTTCGATTGTCGCGGCGGCGGTCGTCGCCCGCCCCGATGACAAATGGGGCGAAACGCCCTGCGCCTTTGTCGAACTCCGCCCGGAAGCTTCAGTGACAGAAGCCGATATCATCGAGCATTGCCGCGGCCTTCTTGCCCACTTCAAATGTCCCAAGACGGTCATTTTTCAGGAGGTTCCGAAGACTTCCACCGGAAAGATCCAGAAGTTCCTTCTCCGTGACCAGGCAAGGTCGCTGGGTTGATCGGACTTGAAGCTGATCGTCCGAAGAACATGACATCGGGGAACTCTTGAAAGGTCCCTTTACCGGACTGTCCCCGGCAAGGATCAAAGACTTGCCGGGGAATACCGTTTCCCATAACTTGCTGCGATGACCATAGACACTTTCCAAGCAATCGCCGATCCGAACCGGCGATACCTTCTGGAAGAGTTGCGGCGCAGGCCGCAAACGGTCAATGAACTTGCAGCAGGCCTCCCGATCAGCCGGCCGGCCGTAAGTCAGCACCTCAAGGCGCTTTTGGACAGTGGTCTTGTGACAGCGGAAAACCGTGGCACAAGCCGGATTTACACAGTCAGGACAGACGGCTTCATGCACATCAATCTGTGGGTTGACCAGTTCTGGTCATAGCATTCGAGCCCAACCGCTGACCGCGGCACGAACAACCGTCATTTCCCTGATGGAAGGCCAACCGGGCGCGGGAAAATTCCCGCACCCTGTCATGCGCCTGTCATTCAAAAATGATCAGTGTCGGGTGTCCGATTTGAGGCGACTGATCTCATCCTTCAGACGGAGCTTGCGGCGTTTGATATCCACAATCGTCTGGTCGTGGGCAGAAGGCTGACCGAGTACGGTACGGAGTTCGTCTTCCAGTTCACCGTGCTTCTTTTCGAGCGATGCAAGATGAGCGTCAATCGACATGGGCGACTCCTTTTATGAGGTGCACCGACGCCGAAACGCCGGAGCGTTGGGTTCTAGACAACACAAAGTGTGCCACGGCTCTTTCCGTTTGTCGAAGGTGATTCTTGAATGGGGATAACTTCCCGTTACCATCTTTTCTGTGATACTAGGCCCGAAACGACAAGAAGGTCGGGCAGGTGCGCCGACAGGATGGTTTAGACGGGGTAGTTGCATGTCCGATCAGGAACAGGCTGAGCTTCGCATGCTGGTGGCCCGGCTGCGGCACGAACACGAAGATTTCGATGTCGCCATTAATGCAATGATCCAAACCGGATGCGATCAACTCCGGGTTCAGCGCATGAAGAAGAAAAAACTGGCAATCAAGGACAAGATCACCGAACTCGAAGACCAGATCATACCTGACATTATTGCCTGAACGGCGGGAGCGGAGCATGACCATGACCCACACGCCGAAGATTGCCGTCATCATGGGCAGCCAGTCCGACTGGCCGACGATGAAACATGCTGCCGATACGCTCGCGGAGCTTAAAATTGCCTGTGACCGGCGAATCATTTCCGCCCACCGCACGCCTGACCGGCTGGTGTCTTTTGCCAAGGGTGCGAAAGACGAAGGCTTCCAGGTCATCATTGCCGGCGCCGGTGGCGCGGCCCATCTTCCAGGCATGACCGCAGCCTTCACGACATTGCCCGTTTTCGGCGTTCCCGTGCAATCTCAGGCGCTCTCGGGCCAGGACAGCCTGCTCTCGATCGTCCAGATGCCCGCCGGCATTCCGGTCGGCACGCTGGCCATTGGCAAGGCGGGCGCGGTCAATGCCGCTCTACTCGCTGCTGCCGTGCTTGCCCTTTCGGACAAGGACCTGGCCCAAAGGCTCGACGCATGGCGGCAGGCACGCACCGATTCGGTCGCCGAACACCCGGCTGAACAGTCATGACCCAGACACCGCTCAAACCCGGCTCGACAATCGGAATCATCGGGGGCGGCCAGCTCGGCCGGATGCTGGCAATGGCTGCCGCCCGCCTCGGCTACCGGACCGTCATTCTCGAGCCCCAGCCCGACGCGCCCGCAGCACAGGTGGCGAACAGTCAGATCGTTGCCGAATATGACGACCCGTCGGCGCTCGAGAAACTGGTCGGGCTTTGCGACGTCGTTACCTACGAATTCGAGAATGTTCCGGTCGCAGCGGTCGAGTGGCTGGAAGCGAAGATTCCGGTCCGCCCTGGATCGAAGGCTCTGAAAGTGGCGCAAGACCGGCTTTTGGAGAAATCCATGGCGCGCGATCTTGGCGCCGAAACCGCCGCCTTCGCTTCCGTTTCAAGACGCTCTGACCTTGATGCCGCCATGGAGGCCACGGGCCTGCCGGCCGTGCTCAAGACAACCCGGCTCGGCTACGACGGCAAGGGGCAGGCAAACATCACCCATCCCGGCGAAGCCGACGTGGCCTTTGAGAGCATGAACGGCCAGATGGCCATTCTTGAATCCTTCGTCCATTTTCAGTGCGAGGTCTCCGTGGTCGCGGCGCGGAGCGTGTCCGGAGAGGTCGTTGCCTACGACGTCGCGGAAAACGTCCATCGCAATCACATGCTCCATACGTCCAGCGTGCCAGCGTCGCTGGGTCCCGAAGCGCAATCGCGCGCATTGACCATTGCGTCCTCGATAGCCGCACATCTTGACTATGTCGGCGTCATGGCCGTTGAATTCTTCGCCGTACGCGATGGCGACCAGCACCGTCTTCTGGTCAACGAGATTGCTCCGCGGGTTCACAATTCGGGCCACTGGACCGAGGCTGCCTGCGCTGTTTCCCAGTTCGAGCAGCATATCCGTGCGATCGCCGGGCTGCCGCTCGGCGACAGCGCACGGCACTCCGATTGCGTGATGGAAAACCTCATCGGCAACGACATCGACGAAATCGCGAGGATCGCCGAAGAACCGGGCGCGGTGATCCACCACTACGGCAAAGCCGAAGCGCGTCCGGGGCGAAAAATGGGACATGTAACGCGGATAAGCGGCAGGACATGATGAAGCGCCCTGCAAATCGCCGGAAAGCCGCCCGCCGCGGTTGACAAGATTTTCGCAAGCCGGTACATGCCTGCCAACCGATGCGCGCCCCTGGCTGGCGCGCTTTTGATTGACTGGGCACTGCCCAAACAACCTGCGGATCAGAACAATGAAGATCAAGAATTCGCTTAAGGCGCTCAAGACCCGTCACCGCGACAACCGTCTGGTCCGTCGCAAGGGGCGCGTTTACATCATCAACAAGCAGAACCCGCGCTTCAAGGCTCGCCAGGGCTGACATTCGCGGCCGCTTGGCCCATCACTGAAATTTGCATTTGATCTTTGGCGCTGACGGACTAATTTGCCGTCATGCGCCATTTTTCGTTGAGACTCCTGACCATGCCAGCAGCCTCGGCCCTTGCCGCCTTGCTGGCCGTTTCCATGCCCGCCCTGGCACAGGGCCAATCAGCCGAACCGGCGGCCTCCGGGCTGGAACAGCCCGCAGATCCCATCGACAATCTGTTTGCCGAACTTAAGCGCGAAAGCGATGCTCGGGAGGCCAAGCGGATCAGTCAGCGCATCTGGGCCCGCTGGCGGGATTCCGGAAGCGCCACGGCCAACCTCTTGATGCAATGGGCGGACAAGGCGGTCGAAGACAAGAACAACAGCCTTGCGCTCGATCTTCTCGACCAGGTGGTGGTGTTGATGCCCAATTTCGCCGAAGGATGGAACCGGCGCGCCACCCTCCACTACGCAATGGGCAATCACGCAAAATCGATGGCCGACATCAACCGCGTGCTCTCGCTCGAGCCCAGGCACTTCGGCGCCATGGCCGGCATGGCCGCAATTCTGGATGCGGCCGGAAACGATGCGCTTGCCCTGCGCGCCTGGGAGCAGATGCTGAAAGTCTATCCCGCCAATCACGAGGCGCAGGACAAGGTCGGGGAACTGGCCGACAAGCTCGCCGGAAGCAAGACCTGATCGACAACAATAACAGTTCTTCGAGCCACGGATCAGCACATCAGTGACGACCGGTTCAAATTTGAGGTTGTGCTTCCGATGCCCCCGTTCAGTTTTCGCGTCGCTGTTCTGATTGTCCTTGGCCTGCTCGTCTTTCTCCTGATCGCACTTGCCGTCTGGACGCGTGTCAAAGCCGCGGAGATAGAGAAGCGGCATCCCCCCGTCGGGGAGATGATCGACGTCGGCGGCTACGCGCTCCACGCGGTTCATGTGCCGCGCCCGGCCGGCGCAGACCTTCCGGCCCTTGTCTTCATCCATGGCGCCAGCGGCAACCTTCTCGACCAGATGACGCCGTTCAGGCCGGCCTTTGAAGGCCGTGCGGAGATGCTCTTCATCGATCGGCCAGGGCACGGCTGGTCACAGCGCGGCGGTACTGCCAACGAAACGCCGGACGGACAGGCTGCGGCGGTCGCACGTGCAATGGAACTCAAGGGAATATCGCGGGCGATTGTCGTCGGGCATTCTTTTGGAGGCGCGATTGCCGCGAGCTTTGCGCTGAACCATCCGGAGATGACCGCCGGACTGGTGTTCCTGGCGCCTGCGACACATCCGTGGCCGGGAGGCGTGAGCTGGTATTATGATCTGGCATCGATACCGGTCATCGGCAATATCTTTGCGGGCACTCTGGCGCTGCCGGCCGGACTGACCAGGCTTGAAAGCGGTTCGGCTTGCGTGTTCGCCCCCAATCCGACGCCGGATGACTACGTTGAAGCAACGGCCCCGGCACTCGTGCTCAGACCCGCAGCGTTTCGCTTCAACGCAATCGACGTCGCCAATCTGAAACCTTACGTGACGAAGGTGTCTCCACGCTACAGCGAGATCAAGGCGCCGACGGTGATTATCACCGGGGACAGCGATTCCGTGGTCCTTGCCCACATCCACTCGGAAGGCCTCGCCCGCGACATCGAGGACGCAAAATTGCTGTGGATCAGGAATCTTGGCCACAAGCCCGATCACGTCACGACCGAACTCGCGGTACGTGCCATCGAAAGCGTCGCAGGTCTGGAGGTCGATCTCGACGCCGCGGCGATGGAAGCGGAAGCCGCGATCGCGGACGACAACGCCTCCTGCCCGTAACGGCAAAAAACGACGAAACCCGCGCGCTCACACGGCAACGACTGGTTTCGGTGTCAGTGGCCGGTCATGCCGTCCGAACCGATATAGGCAATCCGCAACATGTTGGTGGACCCGGGCGTTCCCAGCGGCAGGCCGGCCGAGATGATGAGCCGGTCACCGGGCTTGCCGAACTGCTCCGTATAGGCGATGCGGCAGGCTCGGTTGACCATGTCATCCATGTCGGTGGCATCCTCGGTCACCACACAGTGCAGGCCCCAGACAATCGAAAGCCGGCGTGCGGTCTGTATGACGGGCGACAGCGCGATGACTGCCACCTGTGGCCGCTCCCGCGCTGCGCGGAGCCCTGTGCTGCCTGATGAGGTGTAGCAGACGATTGCTGAGAGATTGAGCGTTTCGGCAATCTGGCGCGCCGCCAGCGATATGGCGTCGGCACCGGTGGCATCGGGCTGCGGGCGCTGCGAGTAGATGATGCCGGGATAGTTGGGATCGATTTCGACCTTTCGCGCGATCGAGGCCATGGTTGAAACGGCTTCGACCGGATAGTCGCCGGCAGCGGATTCAGCCGACAGCATCACTGCATCGGCGCCCTCGAACACTGCGGTCGCGACATCCGAGACCTCCGCGCGGGTCGGGACCGGCGCCGAAATCATCGATTCGAGCATCTGGGTCGCGACGACCACCGGCTTGCCCGCTTTGCGGCATGCCCTCGTCAGCTGTTTCTGGATACCGGGAACCGATTCGATCGGCATCTCCACCCCGAGATCGCCACGGGCAACCATCAGCGCGTCGGACAGTTCGATGATTTCGTCGATCCGCTCGAGCGCTTGGGGCTTTTCGATCTTCGACATCAACCCGACACGTCCGCGTGCGATCTTCCGCACCTCCGCCAGATCCTCCGGACGCTGGATGAAGGACAGCGCGACCCAGTCGATATCATTGACCTGCAGGACCGCATCCAGATCGGACCGATCCTTTTCCGTCAGCGCGCCGACGCCGAGCGTGGTGTCGGGAAGGCTCACACCCTTGCGGTCGGAAATCTTCGTGCCGCTGACGACCTCGCAGACAATCGACGTCTTGTCAGTCTTTACAGCGAGCAATTGCAGCCGCCCATCGTCGATGAGCAGGCGATGGCCCGGCTGCACCGCTTCAAGGATTTCGGGGTGAGGCAGGAAGACACGTTCGGCGTTTCCCGGCTCATCGCGGTCATCGAGCGTAAAGGTCTGTCCCGGTTCGAGCGTGACCGAGCCGTCGGCAAACTTGCCCACCCTGAGTTTGGGGCCCTGGAGATCGGCAAGAATGCCGATCGGCCGCCCGCACATCTTTTCCACAGATCTGATGCGTCCCACCAGGGTCCGCATGAGTTCATGGCTCGAATGGCTCATGTTGATGCGGAACAGATCGGCTCCCGCCTCATGCAGTTTCTTGATCATTGTCTCATCGGACGACGCCGGTCCGAGAGTTGCGAGGATCTTTACCTTGCGATGCCGCTTCATCAATTATTGCTTTCCTGAACTTCCGGGGCGTCGGAAAGCTGGACCATCCAGCTGCCCTGCCGCCCGGTGTCGTATTCCTTGAAGCCGACCCTCTGAAACCCGCGCGCAAAACAATCCTCGACGCCGACAATACGGAATTCATTGTCAGCCACGCACATGTTGATCTCGCCGGCCCAGCGACCGCCGCCACCGGCATCCTCGGCATAAAGGTAATAGTAGCGCGATCCGAGTTGTCCCTCGATCAGGGTGGCGCAGGAATTGGCGGGAATCTGCCACCAGCCTTCCGTCACCCAGCCTTCGGCTGTCCTGTATCCGATCGCCCCGCCGACAAGCGACTGGGTTCCGTTGCAGACCCGGAAATCGGCCCTGGCTTCATTCGCCGTGACAAGCAGAAGCGTACCTGCGGCGAGGGCCGGCAGCACGAAGAATCTCGAAATGGACGGATAGGCTATTGGCAACTTTCGAAACATCGATTCCGGTCAGTCTCCGCTCAGAACGTCTGCGTTGGTTTTTGCGCCGGGCACCGGTGAAAGTCAACGAAGGACAACGTACCAAAGTCAAACGGCGCAGTGGCTTTCCCGAGCATACAGAATGCCACACGCCTGTGAAGCCCGCCCGGCAGGTTGCCCGTGGAACCGCACTGTGCGAATGATCCGGTTCATTCCATTTTCCAGTTCCGGAAACCGCCATGTCCGGCTTCAGCCCTTTCGAGATCATTCCCGGCAACCCGCATTCCGCGCTTGTCATACTCGCCGACCATGCCATGAACCGGGTGCCCCCGGAATATCAGAACCTGGGCCTACCGTCCGAAGCGTTTGCGCGTCACATTGCCTACGATATCGGTATCGAGCCGCTGACGCGCGGACTTTGCGCGCGCCTTGGCGTCCCAGGGGTACTCGGGTGTTTTTCAAGACTGCTGATCGATCCGAATCGCGGTGAAGACGACCCGACGCTGATCATGAAACTGTCGGACGGGATGGTGATTCCGGCAAACCATCCCCTTTCCAACGAAGAGCGTGAACAAAGACTGGCAAGGTTTCACCGGCCCTACCACGATGCCGTCGACGCCGTGATCGCAGAGACCGGCCGCAAGGCCGGCAGGGCGCCGCTGGTGATTTCCATGCATTCCTTCACGCATGCATGGAAATCCGTCCCGCGCCCCTGGCATGCGGGAGTGCTCTGGGACACTGACCCGCGCGCGGCACAGGCACTGATCGAGCGGCTTCGCGCCGATCCGGCCCTGATCGTGGGCGACAATGAACCCTATGACGGCGCTTTGCGCGGCGACACCATGCACCGGCATTGTTCCACGACCGGCCTGGCCCATGGTCTGATCGAGGTCCGGCAGGACCTGATCAGCGACGCAGCAGGGGTGGAGGCGTGGGTCGACCGGCTGGCGCCGATCCTGTCCGACGTCGCCGCTCTTCCGCAGATGCATGAAATCGAGTTGCATGGATCGCGGGTGGTTTGACTCCGCTCGACACAGATTTGGATAATCTCGATGAATTCCCGCAATCGCCCTTGACCCTGCCGCAGGCATTGGGCACTTGAGGCGCTTACGCAAATCACCCCCACCATCGGTCCAGGAGTGTCCCATGTCTGATGCCGGCGCAGTTGCCCGCGACCAGCTTCGTTCTTTCGTTGAGCGCATCGAACGGCTGGAAGAAGAGAAGAAAACCATCGCCGATGACATCAAGGATGTTTATGGCGAGGCCAAAGCGATGGGATTTGACGCCAAGGTGCTCCGCAAGGTGATCGCCATCCGCAAGCAGGACGAGAACGATCGTCTGGAGCAGGAAGCGATACTGGACACCTACCTGCATGCGCTTGGAATGGCGCCTGAACCCGAAGGCGCAAGCTGAACCGCAGGCCCTTCCGCCCACCCGGCGTCAGGCCGGGCAGGTGCTGGCGGATCCGTTATCGCGAATGCCGGGTATCAACTGCGGTCAATTGCCGAAGCGGGCGACCGAAATGAAGTTGACCGCCGAGCCCGTGAACTGATTGTGGGGAAGTTCTCCGCCATCCCGCGCGAAACCGTCAGCATAGACCACTTTCGGTGCAGCCCTGAGCTGCGAAGACACGAAGTGCCGTGCGCTGGAGTCCGGCGTCGGCATGGCCTTGACCCGCTCGCGAGCGAGCGCCCACTTTGAAATAATGGTTTCCGTCAGTTTCGGTTCGGTGCGTATCGAGGACCGCTGGGGCTGACCGGCGGCGGATGCGGCAGTCGGGCGATTGCCCTTTCGGGTCGTAACCGGGTTCGCGAGCGCGGGACGCCCGCCGCGCTGGGCCGGAGCGAGTGAGGCAACCTCAACCGCAGGAGCCGTCTGGTCGGCAATCCTGTCACCCGTGCGGCTTCCTGGCCGCCTGATCGGCAGGGGCACGAAGTCGTCGCCGCTTGGAAGCATGGCCAGTTCCGTGCCCTCTGCAGCTGCATCGGCCCGAACCAGTGCGCGGCTTGCGACGTTTTCGTTGCCATCCGGCTGGGCGGCAACCGCCGGCGCAGCGCCAGCCTGCAGTCTGTTCCGAATTGAATCGGGTTGATCGAGCGCTGCGACCTCGACCGGGGCAGAAGCCTGGTCCTCACGCGATGTCGCCCGCTCGGCCAGCAGTTGCGGCACGGGAACGCGAATTCCGGACAGATCCACAATATCCGGATCGGCTACAGCCACCTGTGCGTTTGCTGCCGCAGCAAAGGCATTGACTTCTTCCTGACCGGGCAGAACGGCTTCAGGCGGCGCAAGTGCCGCAACCACGGAGGTCTGCTCGATTGCGGGGCGCGCAGTCGGGATCGGAGCACGGGCAGGCAACTGGGGAACATTGGGTTCGGGCGCGGCGGTATCGAACGTCCCGGGCAATGCGGCAACTTCCGTGCGCGGCGGGGCCGGCACCGGCGTCGGTGCCGACGAAATGGCATCGGGCTCTTCATCCTCGTCACCGCCACCGAACAGGGCCGCTAGCAAGCCGCCGCCGGACGATCTTCCCGAATTCGACCCGCCGCCCGAGGAGGAAACGATCGCGCCGCCGCGCGCCTTGTACTCGGCCATTGCCAACTTGTAGCCGGGCAAGGGTTTACCGTCGGGTGGCAGATGGAGGGTCTTGCCGTCCGGAAACAGGCGGCTGAGTTCCTGCCGGCTCATACGCGGCCAGGCACGTACACTTGCAACATCGAGATGGATGAAAGGAGAGCCCGACTTCGGATAGTAGCCAACGCCGCCGCCCTGCAGTTTCATGCCGACATCGCGGAGCTTCGAGAGCTTGACGCCGGGTATGTAGAAATCCATCGCGGTGCCGAGCATGTGCTGGCTTTTCTTGGCCTGACCGCCGCGCGTCCGGCGCAGCATGTCGTTGGTCGCAGGCGAACGGTAGGCGGAGACGACATGGATGTAGTCGCGTGCATTGGTCCGCTGGTAGACTTCCCAGATGAGATCGAAAAGCCGCGGATCCATCTTGGTGGGCTCGTTGCGCCGCCAGTCCCGCAGGAACCGGTTAAGCTTCTTGAGGCCCGCCTGGTCGTAACGCCCGTTTCGCTTGTAGACGATCTCGGCCCGTTCCTTGGTGTGGATGAAGTACAATTTGAGCGAGCGGGTTTCAGCCGAGGCGGCCATGGAAGTCGCCAGCACACCGGCGAGCGTCAGGAAGACGGCCAGCAGCACACGCGAGAGCGTCCGGACGCGAAGTCCGTAAAGAATGCCCTTTGCTGCACTTTCTGCTGCCAAATCCTGACCTGAAACTGCTCTCACTGTCGCCAATGCTGTCCCCAGACGCCGGAAAAGCGCTAATCCATCACCATTTGATAGGCAATTGCGGTAACACAATGGCATCTGCGCCATTGATTGCCGCTTGCTACCTTATAGTGAACAATCGCTTAACAAGGAATGAAGCAGATCAAATCGACAACAGAACTCTTCAGGTAAGATGGGGGATGGACCGCCGCTACGCCTAGGCTGCCTCCCGGACGGGATCGTCAGGATCGATCGCGTAATCCTTGAGCTTGCGGTAGAGCGTCGATCGACCGATGCCGAGACGCCTTGCGACCTCGCTCATCTGTCCGCGGTAGAAGGAGAGTGCAAACCGGATAAGCTCCTCCTCGATTTCAGCAATGGTGCGGACTTCCCCGTCCAGTGACACCGCATCGACCGCCGGTCGCGCCGGTTCCATGGCCGGGGTTGCCGCCGGGTTGACCCTTTCTGCACCGGCAGACTGGCGTTCCGGCCGTCGTTCGGCAGGTGCCTGGTCGGCCGTGTCGTCCGCCGCAGCGGTCGGCACCTCGTCCAACCTCTCCAACTGATAACCGGGCATCTGGGCTTCAATCTGGGGGAACAGCTCGCGGTCGAGCATGCCCCCGTCACTCAGCACAACGGCCCGATGAATGGCGTTCTCAAGTTCCCGGATGTTGCCGGGCCAGTCATGTGCGGTCAGCAACGCCATCGCATCTGGCGAAATGCCGCCGATCTTGCGGTTCAGGACCGCCGAAGAAAACCGCGAAATGAAATGGCGAACCAGTTGAGGAATGTCCTCCTTGCGCTTTCGCAAAGCCGGAACATGGATCGGGAACACGTTGAGGCGGTAGTAGAGGTCCTCGCGGAACCGTCCGGCCTTGACCTCGGCAATCAGGTCCTTGTTGGTTGCCGAGATCAGACGCACGTCGACGTTGCGGGCATGGCGTGCACCGATTGTCTCGATTTCGCCGGTTTGCACCGCCCTGAGCAGCTTGACCTGGATATCGGGCGCCAGTTCCCCGACTTCATCGAGAAACAAGGTACCGCCGTCAGCCTCCGCGAACTTTCCGGCATGTCGCTCGGATGCGCCGGTAAACGCCCCCTTTTCATGGCCGAACAGGATGCTCTCGACAAGGTTGTCCGGAATGGCGCCGCAATTCACTGTCACGAACGGTTTGTTCCGGCGGGCGCTTTCGGCCTGGATGGCACGTGCGATCATCTCCTTGCCGACGCCGGATTCGCCCTCTAGCACCACCGGAATGCCTGATGCGGCCGCGCGGCGCGCAAGCGATAGCACCCGGTCCATGGCCGGGCTTGCAGCGACAACTCCACCGAAACCTGCACCACGGCCGCCCAGACGCGGAGGAACCGGGCTGCGCGTGGCCTTCATCGCGTTCTCGAGAGACAGCTTCAGCCGCTCCGGAGACACCGGCTTGACCACGAAGTCGAAGGCGCCCGCACGCATCGCCTTGACCACCATCTCGATTCCGCCATGGCTCGTCTGAACGACCACCGGGACCGGAGATTTGGCGACGCCGAGACGCTCGAGAACCTCGAGGCCGTTCATCCCGGGCATCATAAGGTCGAGCACCACCGCATCCACTGCGGGGCCGTCTCCCATCAGACGATCGAGCGCCTCACGACCGTTGTCGAACATTTCGCACACATGGCCCGCGGCTTCTCCCGCTGCCTTGAGCAACCGGCGCTGGACCGGATCATCTTCAACAATCACAATTCGACTGGACACGGAATGCTTCCTTGTTTTCGACAAACGGACGGTTCGATATCGCCGGAAAGCAACAGTGCCTGTGAAACCTGAAAATCGGATTTCGGTAATAGTTTGCATTTTACACGCTGCTGCCCCAAAACCCGGATGGTCCCCAAGCTGGCCGGAATTCGAAAGTGAGAGCCCCATGCCCATGACCTATCCGGACGTTTCGCCCGTCTATTCAACCATGCCTTCAGCCAGTACCGATCCGGGCCTTGGAGACCTTCCCGCCTGGAACCTCGGCGATCTCTATCCGGGTCCCGAATCGAAGGAGTTTGCCTCCGACATGGCTGCGGCACGGGAACGCGCGGCAAAGTTCGAAACCGTCTGGAAAGGTCGGCTGCAGGACGCGGCGGGCAAGACCGGCGAGGAAGGCCTGGGCGCGGCAATCGAAGCGTACGAACAGCTTGAAGAATTGATGGGGCGGATCATTTCCTACGCCGGCCTCACCTATTTCTCCGACACTTCCGACCCGGCGAACGCGAAGTTCTATGGCGACGTGCAAGGCGCAATCACCGACATCAGCGCGCACCTGCTTTTCTTCGCGCTCGAACTCAATCGAATTCCCGACGATGCTATTGATGACTGCATCAGACAGGATCCCCGCGCGGCCCGCTACGAGCCCTGGATCCGCGACCTGAGGCTCGACAAGCCCTATCAGCTCGAAGACCGCGTCGAGCAGCTTTTCCATGAAAAGTCTGTGACCGGGCGCACTGCCTGGAACCGCCTGTTCGACGAGACCATGAGCGACCTGAGCTTCGAGATCGACGACAGGAAGATGTCACTGGAAGTTACGCTGTCCCTGCTTCAGGATGCGGACGGCGAGCAGCGCAAGAAGGCCGGACAGGCGCTGGCATCGACCTTCAAGAAGAACCTGCGCACATTTACACTGATTACCAATACGCTCGCCAAGGACAAGGAAATCTCCGACCGCTGGCGCGGCTTCGAGGACATTGCCGACAGCCGTCATCTTGCCAACCGGGTTGAACGCCCCGTGGTCGACGCCCTCGCCCAGGCCGTCCGCGAGGCCTGTCCGCGGCTGTCGCACCGCTACTATGCCATGAAGGCGCGTTGGCTCGGTCTTGAGAAGCTGCAGTTCTGGGACCGCAATGCGCCCCTGCCGGAGACGCCGCGTGAGACCATCGCCTGGGACGATGCAAAAAACACGGTTCTGTCCGCCTATCACGGCTTTGCGCCTGAAATGGCGGACATCGCCCGGCGTTTTTTCGACCGGAGCTGGATCGATGCAGCGAACCGGCCGGGCAAGATGTCCGGCGCCTTTGCGCACCCCACGGTCCCCTCCGTACATCCTTACGTCATGGTCAACTATCTCGGCAAACCCCGGGATGTCATGACGCTCGCGCATGAGCTCGGCCACGGAGTCCATCAGGTGCTCGCCGGGGCTCAAGGCGCTCTAATGGCCTCCACACCGCTGACGCTTGCGGAAACGGCATCCGTTTTCGGCGAGATGCTGACCTTCCGGGCATTGCTTGAACGGACGACTGACCGGCGCGAGCGCAAGGCAATGCTGGCGCAAAAGGTCGAGGACATGATCAATACGGTCGTGCGTCAGATCGCGTTTTACGAGTTCGAGCGCCGTGTCCATACGGCGCGCCGGGAGGGTGAACTGACGTCCGAGCAGCTTGGCGCGCTCTGGCTGGAAGTCCAGTCCGAAAGCCTGGGCCCGGCCGTCGAACTTTCCGAGGGATACGAGACATTCTGGGCCTACATCCCGCACTTCATTCACTCACCGTTCTATGTCTACGCCTATGCTTTCGGTGATTGCCTCGTCAATTCGCTTTACGCAGTGTACCAGGATGCACCGAAGGGCTTTCAGGATCGCTATTTCGAGATGCTCAAGGCCGGTGGCACAAAGCATCATACAGAACTGCTCAAACCTTTCGGCCTCGACGCATCGGACCCCGGTTTCTGGAACCAGGGCCTCGCCATGATCGAGGGCTTGATTGACGAGCTGGAAGCGATGGAAGCCTGACGCCGCCGTTTTTGCTTTATTGTAACAGGGAAGTATGATTAAGCCGCGCGAACCCCGGCATCTGTCACACAGGTGGCAACGCCAACAGCGAACGGAGAATTGCGATGGCTGATCAGGACTACCCGGTTTATGGCGAAATCACCGGCCCCATCGTGATGATCGGGTTCGGCTCGATCGGCCGCGGGACGCTCCCGCTGATCGAACGCCACTTCAAGTTCGACAAGAGCCGTCTGGTTGTCATCGATCCGCGCGACACCGACCGCGACCTGCTCGACAAGCACGGCATCCGCTTCATCCAGGAAGCCGTCAGCATCGAAAACTACCGGGATCTGCTCACACCGCTTCTGACCGAAGGCGACGGACAGGGGTTTTGCGTCAATTTGTCGGTGGACACGGGATCGCTGGATCTCATTCGCCTGTGCCGCGAACTCGACGTTCCCTACATCGACACGGTCGTCGAACCCTGGCTCGGCTTCTACTTTGACACCAAGGCCTCGAACGCATCGCGCACGAACTATGCCCTGCGCGAGACTGTCCGTAAGGAAAAGCGCAAGAACCCCGGGGGAACCACGGCGGTGTCCTGCTGCGGCGCCAATCCCGGGATGGTCTCCTGGTTCGTCAAACAGGCTCTGGTCAACCTGGCGAATGATACCGGTGTCTCCTTCGACGAGCCGGCGCAGGACGATCGCGAAGGCTGGGCGAAACTGATGCAGAATCTCGGCGTGAAGGGAATTCACATCGCCGAACGCGACACACAGCGCGCCAAGTCGCCCAAGCCGATGGATGTCTTCTGGAACACCTGGTCGGTGGAGGGGTTCATTTCGGAAGGTCTGCAGCCATCCGAACTTGGCTGGGGCACCCATGAGAAATGGAAGCCCAAGAACGCCAAGAAGCACAAGAGCGGCTGCAAGGCGGCGATCTATCTCGAGCAGCCGGGCGCCAACACGAGAGTGCGCACCTGGTGCCCCACCCCGGGACCGCAGTACGGATTTCTCGTCACCCACAACGAGTCTATTTCGATCGCCGACTTCTTCACGGTCACCAGCAAGAAGGGGAAGGTGAAGTACCGCCCGACCTGCCACTATGCCTACCACCCTGCCAATGACGCCGTGCTTTCCCTGCACGAAATGTTCGGCAATGGCGGAAAGGCGCAATCGCAGCTGCACGTGCTCGACGAAAACGAACTCGTGGATGGCGTCGACGAACTCGGTGTCCTGCTCTACGGCCACGAGAAGAATGCTTACTGGTTCGGCTCACGTCTCTCGCTCGAGGAGACGCGGAGCATAGCGCCCTACCAGAACGCCACCGGGTTGCAGGTCACATCGGCCGTGCTCGCCGGCATGGTCTGGGCGCTCGAGAACCCGAATGCCGGCATCGTCGAAGCAGACGAGATGGACTACCGGCGCTGCCTGGAAGTGCAGATGCCCTATCTCGGGCCGGTTGAAGGTCACTATACGGACTGGACACCGCTTGACGGCCGCCCCGGCCTGTTTCCGGAAGACATCGATGAAAGCGATCCCTGGCAGTTCCGCAACATTCTGGTGCACTGACCGCAGCCCACAAGGATCACAGCAGCCCCGATGCCCGGGGACAAATGGATGCAAGGCGCCCGCGCGCCTTGCTTTCGCCTTGACGGCGCGGCATGTTTGGCACTCATCGTTTTCTTGAGGACGGCTCGAGGGGAATCCGCGCCATGAACACACTTCGCATCATCGCCATCGGCACCTTGGCTGCCCTTCTTGCCGCATGCCAGACCGCAACCTACACGCCCCGCCCTATCCAGCCCCAAACGCAGGGCATCGAGGGACAGTGGACCGATCCCAACGGCATCATCTCCAGCTTTATCAACGGCCGCTTCGAGACCCGAACGACCGACACCAACTCGCTTCTCGCCGAGGGAACCTACCGTTACGTTTCCGATCGAATGGTCGAGATCGAGTTGACGTCGCTGCTCAGGCAGACCAATTCGCGGGTCAACTGTGCCATGGCCAGCCCATCACAGCTCAACTGCACATCCTCCACCGGATCCCAGTTTACGCTGGTGCGCCGTATCTGACGGCCACATAGCTGCGACGATTGAAGGTTCGGGAGGGGGCCGGAAGCGATGGCAACATATTTCGATGAATTGGAAACCCGCGCGCATGCAGATCGCGAACGGGAAACGTTTGATGCGCTTCAGTCCTTGCTAGCGCAAAGCCTGACAAGATTGCCTGCGCTGTCTCAGTGGCTCGGCAATCCGGATCCGGGCGAGATCACTGGCCGTCAGGCACTGGCCAGCCTGCCGGTCTTGCGCAAACCGGATCTCATGGACATGCAGGCGGCCAATCCGCCCTTTGGCGGACTGGCGACGGTCGATGCCCTGAAAGGCAACCGTGTCTTCATGTCGCCGGGACCGGTTTGGGAGCCGCAGGGGCTTGGTTCCGATCCATGGCAGGCAGCCCGCGCGCTGTTTGCCGCAGGCTTTCGTGCCGGCGACGTTGTCCACAACAGCCTCGCCTATCACATGACCCCGGGCGGTTTCATTCTCGACGAGGGCGCGCGGGCACTCGGCTGCCTGGTTCTTCCTGCGGGAATCGGCAACACCGAAGCGCAGATCGAGGCCGCGAAATGGCTTAAGCCCACCGGCTTCACGGGCACGCCGGACTACCTGAAGATCATTCTCGAAAAAGCCGACGAAATGGGCATCGACCTCTCGTCGATCAGGCGCGCGCTGGTTTCCGGGGGCGCTCTTTTCCCGTCGCTCAGGCAGTATTATGCAGATCGCGGAGTTAGCGTCCTGCAATCCTATGCCACTGCCGACCTGGGCGTGATCGCCTATGAAAGCGCCGATCCCGGCGGTTCCCCCCATCCAGGCATGATCGTCAGCGAGAACCTGATTGTCGAGATCGTCAGACCTGGCACCGCAGATCCGGTACCCGAAGGCGAGGTCGGCGAACTCGTGGTCACCACGCTTAACCCCGGCTACCCGCTGATCCGCTTTGGAACAGGTGACTTGTCAGCGGTTCTGCCCGGCACATCGCCCTGTGGCCGCACCGGCATGCGGATAAAGGGCTGGATGGGTCGCGCCGACCAGCGCACCAAGATCAAGGGCATGTTCGTCGATCCGAAGCAGATCGCGCAATTGCTCAAGCTTCATCCGGACATCCGGCGCGCCAGGCTGGTGGTCGGCCGCTCGAACGACACCGACGAGATGGTCTTGATGATCGAACCGGCGGCTGGCGCTGACCCCGACACGGCGGAAATCGAAAAATCGCTCGCCTCGGTGACCAACCTGCGCGGCAGCGTGAATGTAGCCGGTCCCGAAGGCCTTCCAAACGACGGCAAGGTGATCGCCGATGAACGGGATTATTCCGCCTGAAAGGATCCGAATTCCAGACTGAAAAATCCGACGGCTATTGAAGTTCCGCGCCGATAGTGAAACCATTCTGATCAACTGCCGCGATGCCCCGGCGACAAGGGGCACCGGCGCTTAACGAGCACCGAAACAGGGAGCTGTCCATGAATAAACTCATCACGCGCGCACTCTTGTCCGCGTCGGCACTGGGCTTGAGCTCAGGCGTCGCGCTGGCGGATTTTACGCTCGATATCCTGCACATCAACGATCTGCACTCGCGGATTGAATCGATCAACAAGTACGATTCAACCTGTTCCAGTGAAGACGAAGCCGAGGACAAGTGTTTCGGCGGCATCGCGCGGGTCAAGACCAAGATCGATGAACGCCGCGCCGCACTCAACGATGCCGACGCGAATGTGCTGGTGCTTGATGCGGGAGACCAGTTCCAGGGATCGCTTTTCTATTCGACCTACAAGGGCGAGGCCGCTGCCGAGTTCATGAACGGTATCGGCTTCGATGCCATGGCTGTCGGCAACCATGAATTCGACGACGGCCCCGAAGGCCTGCGCGACTTCATCGACATGGTGGAATTCCCGGTCATTTCCGGCAACACCATCAGCGGCGCCAATTCGGTGCTCGGTGATCGCATCAAACCGTACCTGATCAAGGATATCGGTGGCGAGCAGGTCGCAATCCTCTCGGTGCTTGCCGCCGACACGGTCGAAACGTCTTCGCCCGGTCCTTCCGTGCTCATTCTCGATGAAATCGACTACCTGAAGGGCGCTGTCGCGGAAATAGAGGCCGAGGGCATCAACAAGATCATTCTGCTGTCGCATGTCGGCCTGCCGTTGGATGAAAGAATTGCCGCCGAGGTCGACGGGATCGACGTCATCGTCGGCGGACACAGCCACACCCTGCTCTCCAACACCCAGGAAGGCGCTGCCGGACCGTACCCGACGATGGTCCGGAACCCGTCGGGAACCGATGTGCCGATCGTTCAGGCCTATGCCTATTCGAAATATGTGGGCGAGGTCCAGGTCACCTTCGACAATGAGGGCAAGGTGATCAGCGCCGAAGGCGAACCGCACCTTCTCGACGCATCCGTGACACCGGACGAAGCCTTCGCGGCCCGCGTGACGGAACTGGGCGCACCCATCGAGGAACTCAAGACCAAGGTCGTGTCGGAAAGCACCGACATGATCGAGGGTTCGCGCGATGTCTGCAGGGCCATGGAATGCTCCATGGGCACTCTGGTGGCCGATGCGATGCTCGACCGCGTCAAGGACCAGGGCGTCAGCATCGCCATCCAGAACGGTGGCGGTCTCCGTGCCTCCATTGACGCTGGCGAGATCACCATGGGCGAAGTGCTCACTGTGCTTCCGTTCCAGAACACGCTTGCGACCTTCGAGCTCAAGGGCTCGGACGTGATTGCGGCGCTTGAAAATGGCGTCGGCCAGATCGAGGAAGGCGCGGGCCGGTTCCCGCAGGTTGCGGGCATGCGCTACACCTTCGACAAGGATGCGGAGCCCGGCTCGCGCATCGTCTCCGCCGAGGTCAAGACCGACGACGGTTTCGAGCCGATCGATCCTGAGGCAACCTATTCGGTTGCCACCAACAACTACATGCGCGGCGGCGGTGACGGCTACTCCGTTTTCCGGACGGCCGGAATGAACGCCTATGACTACGGCCCTGGTCTCGAGCAGGTGGTGGCCGACTATCTGTCAGAAAATGCGCCCTACACGCCCTACACCGACGGACGCATCAGCATGGCATCTGCCGAAGCACCGGCAGCAACCGAGGAACCGGCGGCCGCGGAGGAAATGACCGAAGCCGAAGAGGCGCCGGCCGAGGAAGCCGCTGCACCTGAGGAAACCGCCGCACCGGAAGAAACGGCCGTTCAGGTCCCCGAGCCGCTCCCCGGCGTGACGGACCTGACCACGACGGCGCCGGTAATCGAAGAAGAGGCGCCAGCGGCTGCCGAGACGGAAATGGCCGGCCAGGAGCACTTGGTCGCTGCCGGTGACACCTTGTGGGAGCTCGCAAGGACCTATTACGGCGATGCGACGATGTGGTCGAAGATTGCAGAGGCAAATCCGTCGGCAAATGCATCCAATCTCGAGGTGGGCTCCACGCTTTCGATCCCCGAGATGTGATCTGACATCGGATCAAATCCAAAGGACCCGGCTCGCCGGGTCCTTTTTGTTTCGGGCATGGGCGTCGAACAATCAGCAGTGTTGTTTGATTTGACGTGCGAGGTCCCTATGTTGCAGTACAGCAGCAATCGCCGCCGGAGTCCGGATTTTGCGCAAGGAACGGATCCAACGGGTCAAGGACTGCGTAGGCCGAGGCAAGCCCTGGCACTTCGTGATGGCCGAGTGCAGAACGGGTATCATGCGCGCTGATGCCTCGATGAACCGAACGCAAGCGCCGCAGAGACAGTGAAATGGATGCGACATTGAACACCCATGTAATGTTGTTAGACGAGACAAGCCGGATGGTCGGAGATCTCCCGCCTGAACACCCGCCGGTCCGAATCCGGAAGGTCGGCGTCTTGCTCGTCAATCTCGGCACTCCGGACGGAACGGACTACCGCTCCATGCGGCGTTACCTAAAGGAATTTCTGACCGACAAGCGGGTCATCGAATGGCCGCGCGCGCTGTGGTATCCGATCCTCTTCGGCATTGTCTTGAATACACGCCCCAAGAGGGTCGGCAAGGCATATGAAGAGATCTGGAACAATGATCTCGATGAAAGCTATCTCAGGACATACACCCGAAACCAGGCCGACATGCTCGGCGAGGCGCTCGCTTCGCATCCATCCATCATAGTCGACTGGGCGATGCGATACGGTCAGCCCTCCATTCCCGACAAGCTGCAGGCATTGAAGGACGCAGGCTGCGACCGCATCGTGCTGTTCCCTCTGTATCCGCAATATGCAGCGGCGACCACGGCCACGGTCAATGACAAGGCCTTTCAGGCAATGATGGACATGCGCTGGCAACCCGCCTTGAGAACGGTTCCGCCCTACCACGATGACCCGGCCTATATCGAAGCCATCGCCCACTCGATCGAGACCCACCTTGCAGGACTCGACTGGGAACCGGAGATGGTGCTGGCATCCTTCCACGGGATCCCGCAATCCTATTTCCTGAAGGGCGACCCCTACCACTGCCAATGCCTCAAGACCGCACGCCTGGTGCGCGAACGGCTGGGGTGGCCCAAGGAAAAGTTCATATCGACGTTCCAGTCCCGCTTCGGACCTGAAGAATGGCTGCAGCCCTACACAGACAAGACGGTTGAAAAGCTTGCTCAGGACGGGGTCAAGCGGATCGCCGTGATAAATCCCGGCTTCGTTTCGGACTGTCTTGAAACCCTTGAGGAAATCGCCGGGGAAGCCGGCGAACTGTTCCATGAGAACGGCGGGGAGCACTTCACCCATATTCCGTGCCTCAATGACAGCCCCGCCGGCATGAATGTCATCGAAACCATCGTCCGGCGCGAACTCCAGGGCTGGATCTGAGTTCGCTGCCGCCCCGGGGCGTGCTGCTCCCCGCGTGGCCATGTGAAAGAACTGAGAAGGCCGCCCGTCTGGCGGCCTCTTTTGTCTGCTTGCCGCCTGCGAGACCATCCCGGCAGGATAATCCACAAAGACAATTGCAAGCCTTGACGGAATTACCTACGTCTTGTGGCGGGCCAGCCAAACGTGCGAACCCTATCGTGCCTGAGGAGGTTGCCCGTGCTGGGATTTGATATCACCATCATCGTCGTTCTGGTTGTTGTGCTTCTGGTGCTGGTCTCCGGCATCAAGACCGTTCCGCAAGGCTATGCCTTTACCATCGAGCGGTTCGGCCGCTACACTAGGACGCTGACACCGGGCCTCAATCTGATTGTTCCCTTTGTTGACCGTATCGGCCGCAAGATGAACATCATGGAACAGGTTCTCGACATCCCCACACAGGAAGTCATCACCAGGGACAATGCGTCAGTGGCCGCTGACGCGGTTACCTTCTACCAGGTCCTCAATGCAGCGGAAGCCGCCTACCAGGTAGCTGACCTTGAGCAAGCGCTTCTGAACCTGACCATGACCAACATCCGCTCTGTCATGGGCTCGATGGACCTTGATGAACTTCTTTCGAACCGCGACGCGATCAATGACCGGCTGCTCAGGGTGGTCGATCAGGCCGCCGCCCCCTGGGGCATCAAGATCACGCGTATCGAAATCAAGGATATCGCGCCGCCGAGGGATCTCGTCGAGGCCATGGGACGGCAGATGAAGGCCGAGCGCGAAAAGCGCGCCGAAGTTCTTGAGGCGGAAGGGGCGCGCAACGCCCAGATCCTTCGCGCGGAAGGCGCCAAGCAATCGGCAATCCTTGAGGCCGAAGGCCGGCGCGATGCAGCCTATCGCGACGCCGAAGCCCGTGAACGTCTTGCCGAGGCCGAAGCCAAGGCCACGGTCCTGGTTTCCGATGCGATCGCCGATGGCGACACCGCTGCGATCAACTATTTCGTGGCCCAGAAATACACCGAGGCGCTCGGCAAGATCGCATCCGCCAACAACCAGAAAGTCATTCTGATGCCTCTGGAAGCGTCTTCCCTGATCGGCACTCTTGGCGGCATAGGCGCGATATCGAAGGAAGTCTTCGGCCAGGATGGCGAAACCGGGACCGCAAGGCGGACGAGCGTTCCCGTCCGGCCGCAAACCTCCCGGCCCGCCTCGTCCACCGAGGCTACGGCCTCGCCCGATAGCGCGCCCGGCAGCGATCTGGAGCCAAACCGGTGATCCGCGCCATCGCACTCGAACTGGGCCCCTGGACCTGGTGGATCCTGGGCCTCGTCTTCCTCGGGCTCGAAATTCTCGTTCCGGGCGTTTTCCTGCTCTGGATAGGACTTGCCGCGCTCGCGCTCGGAGCCCTGTCGCTGATGATGTGGGACATGGCCATATGGGGATGGCAGCTCCAGTTGCTGGTCTTCGCCGTCCTGTCGATCGGCTTTGTGATCATCGGTCGCCGGGTATCGAATGCCGCCGGGGAAAGCGATCAACCGATGCTCAATCGGCGCACCGAAAGCCTCGTGGGCCGCACCGCAACGCTCGAGGAACCGATCACCGAGGGCCAGGGTCGGATAAGGCTCGACGACACCACCTGGATTGTTCGCGGGCCAGAACTTCCGGCAGGCACCAGGGTGCGCATTGTCACCGCCCAGTCCGGCAGCCTGACGGTCGAGCCCGCCTGATCCCGGCACTGGCTGTCAGGCGACACCGATCCTGAGCAGGTCATGGAAATGCACGATCCCGATCGGCGTCTGGTCCGCATCGGTCACGATCAGCGCACCGATCGAGTTCTTGTTCAGAATACCCATCGCCGTGCTGGCGAGCGCGGTCGGTGCGATCGTCTTCGGGTTCCGGGTCATGATCGTATCGATCGGTTCATTGATGAGGTTTCGACCCAGATTGCGCGCGACGTCGCCATCGGTCACGATGCCGGCGAGCTTTCCATCGGCGTCGGTAACTCCGACACAGCCGAATTTGCGCAGCGACAGCGTCATGATCGCGTCGGGCGCCGCGGTGCCGCTGGGCACCAGCGGGACGGAATCGCCGGTGTGCATGACATCGCTGACATGAGCGAGGTTCGCGCCAAGCTGCCCGCCCGGATGGAAGGTGTGAAAATCACCGGCCGTGAACCCCCTGGCTTCCAGAAGCGCCACGGCGAGCGCATCACCAAGGGCCAGTTGCATCAGCGTTGATGTTGTCGGCGCCAGCCCGTGCGGACAGGCTTCCTGCTCGCGCGGCAAGGCAAGAACGATGTCCGCCTCGCGTGCAAGCGTCGAGCTCACGCCCGACGTAAAGGCGATCAGCGGAATCTGGAACCTGCGTGAATAGGCGAGAATGCCCTTGAGCTCCGCCGTCTCTCCCGACCAGGACAGGACGATGATCGCGTCGTTGCGCGTGATCATGCCCAGATCGCCATGATTGGCTTCGGAGGGATGAACGAACTGCGCCGGCGTTCCCGTGGAAGCGAGCGTCGCTGCCACCTTGGCGCCCACATGCCCGCTCTTTCCCACCCCTGTGATGATTACGCGACCGGATATCGAATCGAGCGTTTCCACCGCGCGCGTGAAAGGTTCGGAGAGCCCGTCTTCTAGAGCGGAGGCAAGGGCATCGAGCCCGGCCCTTTCGGTCTTTATCGTGCGCCCGGCCGAAAGAAGGATTTCCGAGGCAGGGTAATCCGGAAGTATTTTCTTCATGCGGTGGCCATATCTCTTTGCACGAACCCTGTCCATCGCCGACATGCATGAGCGAACAGGCCCTCTCCGGAAACCTTACGTTAACCACATGTGTTTACGGTTTGAAAAGATTTGGACCGGTCCGGACAGACACACACATGCGCCATCGTGACACGAGAAAGAGGTTCACCACGGCCACCACGCGCGCGGGGCGTGGTATTGGCGCAACCGCATTGTGTCTTCTGACGGGCGTTGTCTCGGCGCAGGCGCAAAGCGCCGCCGAAGGCGAAATCCGGACCGTTGAAAGGCTTCCGCTGCGCGGCACCACCACGCAAACCGAACCCACCGGCCCCTATCGTCCGGACACCCTTTACGGCGCCCTGCCGGGCACCACCGAGGCAGACCGAACCGGGCTGGGCTCGACCGACAGTGCCGATACCGCCAGCGCCGCCACATTGTCGGATATCACGACCGGGACAGTCGGTGACAGCGAGACAATTGACGAAGCGGATGCGGAGTACGCAGCCAGTCTCGGCCGGCAGAATACGCGGGCTCAGACCCTCGACGAACTGCCTGACACACTCAACAACGAACCTGAAGGCGTGCCGGGCTTCATGATCGGAACACTGACGCTCAGGCCCACCCTGAGTGAGCGGATCGTACACGAATCGGTCAAGGGCACAGGCTTTTCGACCAGCCGCATCTACAGCGAAACCACATTGAGCGGCACGCTGGACTCCGACTGGTCGCGCCATCAGCTCACGGTCACCGGCTCGGGAACCTGGCAGGAAAACCTTTCGGGGACCGGCACGGAATCGCCCAATGCCAACCTGGACGCAGCTCTGCGCCTCGACCTCTTCAATGACATCTCGGCAACGTTGGGCGCAGGCTACACCTATACGCAGGAGAGCCGCACCGATCCCAACGCGATTTTTGGCGCCACCACCCAATCGGGCATTCACGAGGCGCGGGCGAGCCTCGGTCTGCAAAAGGATCTCGGTGTTCTGCGCGGGACCACGACGGTCGAATTGACCCGTACGATGTATGGCGATGCGACACTTGCCGGCGGAAGTGTCTTTGCCGTCGATGATCGCGATACGCTTGCCACAGAGCTGACCACACGCCTCGGCTATGCAATTTCACCGGCACTTGTTCCGTTCCTGGAAGCCTCCGTGGCGCGGGAGAAGTACGACCAGAAGGTCGATTCGACCGGCGCGCAGCGGTCATCGAGCACATACGGCCTGCGGGCAGGCGCCGAGATCGACCTCGGAGAGAAGCTCTCAGGTGAAATCGCCGCCGGCTATCTCAGGCGCTCGCTCGACGATCCGAACCTGAACGACATCTCCGGGCTCACCCTGGACGGGAGTCTCGCATGGTCGCCCCAGCGCGGCACCAACCTCGACCTCGGAATGTCGACCACGGTGGAAGCAGCGACCACGGCCGGCGAATCGGGAGCAGTTCTCTACGAGTTCGACAGCACGCTGACACATGAACTCAACAACTCCCTCCTCGCGCGCCTGGGAACAACGCTTCAATACCGCGCCTACGACAGCGGATCAAACCGCAGCAACCAGCGCGGCTACGGTGCATCGGCGGGGCTCACATGGAGCATCAACCGGTATCTCGACCTCGATGCCGACGCCAGCTACGAGCGCACCGAGGAGCCGGGAAGCGCGAACGAGGAAACCACCCGCATAGGGGTTGGCCTGCGAGCGCGGCGCTAGCCGACCAGGGTTTCAAATCCTCGAATCAGTGTCGCCAATCCCGGTCTCCGGCATTGCCGAGTTCACACGGACACTCAGGCGCGGCCGATCAACCGCTTCAGTTCATCAGCCACGAGCGGCTTGATGTCGGTTCGGTCAAGCGCATAGGCGACATTGGCGAGAATAAAACCGTCCTTCGATCCGCAGTCATAGGTTTCGCCGTCAAACGGATAGGCCGCGAAAGGCTGGGCGTCCGCCAGCTTCAGCATCGCGTCGGTGACCTGGATCTCGTTGCCCGCACCACGCTCGTGCCGTGACAGGATCTCGAAGATGTCCGGCTGCAGGATATAACGGCCGTTCATGAAATAGTTCGATGGCGCGGTTCCCTTTTCAGGCTTCTCGACCATCTCGGTTATGAGGAAACCGCCATCCACTTCTTCGCCTTTGCCGACGATCCCGTATTTGTGCGCCAACTCCGGGTCGCACTGGCCAACAGACACGATATTGCCGCCGACCTTCTCATAAAGCTTCACCATTCCGGCCATGCATCCCGTCTCCGCACGCATGATCATGTCCGGCAGCAGCAAGGCGAAAGGCTCGTCGCCGACGATATCGCGTGCACACCAGACCGCATGGCCGAGCCCGTGCGGCGCCTGCTGCCGTGTGAAGCTGGCAGCACCGGCAGCAGGCAGCATGTCTTCGAGTGTCTTCAGTTCAGAGGTCTTTCCGCGAGAGCGAAGCGTGTCCTCCAGCTCGGGCTGGATATCAAAGTGATCCTCAATGACCCCCTTGTTCCGCCCGGTCACGAAAACAAAATGATCTATGCCAGCTTCGATTGCCTCTTCCACGACATACTGAACCACGGGTTTGTCGACGACGGTCAGCATTTCCTTGGGGACGGCTTTCGTTGCTGGCAGGAACCGAGTCCCGAGACCGGCAACCGGAAGCACTGCTTTTCTGATTTTTTTCGTCATCGTCATCCATTTTCCCTATTTCTAATAAATGGTCGGTCCACATGCTGATACGGCTGGATGGTTTGTCCTACCGCCCCAGGCTGAAAACCGGCGAAATTCGCGTCTACCAAATTCAATATGGTAAACGATTTGTTGACGGCTAGAGGCTACGGTACCGGGTCAGCCACCTCATACGGTCCCAACAGCAGGATGTTTGGAACATGCTCCGATCACCCCTTCGATTCGTCTGCGCCGCGGCCCTGGGCCTTGCGACAGGCATGTCAGTGCCGAATCCCGCCCATGCCGACGCCGGTTTCCGCCAATGGGTCGCTGACTTCTACGGTACCGCAGCCAAGTCTGGCATCACCCGCCAAACCTACAACATGGCGTTCCAGGGCGTAACCTCCCCCGATCCGAGCGTGCTCGAAAAAGCGCGCTTTCAACCGGAGTTTACCACCAAGATCTGGGATTATCTGGATTCCCGCGTCAACCCCTACACCATCGCCAAGGGCCGGGAGATGGGCGCCCGTCACGCGCGGACCCTTTCTGCCATTGAAAACCACTTCGGGATCGACGCTTCGGTGCTTCTCGCAATATGGTCGATGGAATCCAATTACGGCGAGATCCTCACCAAGACCGACCGCCTTCATTATGTGCCCCAGGCACTGGCAACACTGGGCTATGCAGATCGCAGACGCGCCAAATTCGCCCGCCAGCAGCTCGTCGCCGCACTGAAGATCCTGCAGGCAGGTGACATCAGCGCGCGCGAAATGACCGGGTCCTGGGCGGGCGCCATGGGCCACACCCAGTTCATTCCGACAAGCTATCTTGCCTTCGCTGTCGATGCCGACGGCAACGGACACCGGGACATCTGGAATTCCATACCAGACGCGTTGGCAACCGCAGCAAACCTCTTGAAGAAGAATGGCTGGCGCACGGGCGAAACCTGGGGCTACGAGGCTGTCGCTCCGCGCAATGGTTCCCGGTATGAGGGCCAGACCAAGACCCTTTCCGAATGGGCGGCACTCGGCTTCACACGACCCGGAGGCAAGGGCTTTCCGGTCGGCTCGCGCCGTGCCGAGCTGAAGATGCCCGGCGGCGCGTCCGGACCCGCTTTCCTGATGACCCGGAACTTCTTCATCATCAAGCGCTACAACAATTCAGACAGCTACGCGCTCGCCGTCGGCGTCCTCGCGGACGAGATCGCCGGCTATGGCGGTGTTGATCAGCGCTGGCCGCGCCCCGCGGGCTCATTGAACGTCAAGGAAAAGTTCGAACTGCAGACGCGTCTGAAGCAGCTCGGGTTTTACGACGGAGAGATCGACGGGAATATCGGCTCGGGCTCGCGGGCTGCGATTGCAGCATTCCAGGCGCGCGCAGGCTTGACCGGGGAGGCCCTTCCGTCGCAGAACGTACTCGAAGCGATCCGCCGCTACAGGTAGTTCGGGAGCGCCAGGATGCCCCGAGATGCCCGGGCGATGACGACCGGAACCGGAACGGAGTTCGCAGATCTTGCTGATACGCCGAATTGCGATGTGTATGGTTGCAGTCATGCTGCTTGGCGCGGCACCGGTGTTGCTTGGAGTCCAGATGGCTACACCCGCTGTGGCGCAGGAGCGCAAATCGCTGCTGCAGCTTCTGTTTGGCGGCGGCAACAGGAGGAACGCCGAGCCCAAGCAGGAGCGCACCAGCCGCGTCAGGCAGCCACAGCGGTCCAGGGCCGCCGCACCGCCTCCGCCCCCCAAGGTCGAGAAACTGGAGAACGCACGGAAAATCCTCGTTCTGGGCGATTTCATCGGCAACGGTGCTGCCGACGGTTTGCGTGAAGCCTTCGCGGAATCGCCAGGTGTGGTCATTGTCGACCGGACCAACGGCTCATCCGGATTGGTCCGCGATGACTATTATGACTGGATCGGCGAGACTCCGGCCATTCTGGAGGAAGTCCAACCATCGATCATCGTCGTTCAGATCGGATCCAACGATCGCCAGCAGCTCGTCGTGGATGGAGAGCGCGAAGCGGTGCGTTCAACCAAGTGGCTGGCCGAATACGAACGCCGCACCCGGGAATTCATGTCGCGCCTGCGCGCGGCGAACGCACCCGTGCTCTGGGTCGGATTGCCGGCCTTCCAGTCACCGTCAATGACCACCGATATCGTTGCGCTTAACGGGATTTACCGGAAGCAGGTGACCATGGCAGGCGGCGAATTCATCGACATCTGGGATGGTTTCGTCGATGAGAACGGCAAGTTTGTCTTTACCGGATCGGACATCAACGGCCGCCAGGTACGCCTGCGGGGATCCGACGGCATCAACATCACCCAGGCAGGGCGCCGTAAAATCGCGTTCTACATCGAAAAATCCGCGCGCCGGCTGCTCGGCGACGCTGCCGCTTCCGGTGTTGCCACGCTCGGCCCGGAAAGTCTGCCGGAGATTTTCATGCCGGCCGCGCCGGGCGACACTCCGGCTGCCATCACCCGGACCCGGCCTGTCGCCATGACCGATCCCGATCTGGACGGCGGGTCTGCGCTTCTCGCTGAAATGCCGGCGACTGCCAGCCTCGTCCGGTCGCCACGCGACCAGCTCGTCATTGACGGAACGCTTCCCGAAGCCCCGGAAGGCCGGGCTGACAATTTCGCCTGGCCGCGATCCGATCCCTGATCGCGGCAACTGAATATCAGCGCTGCGCCCGATCCTGTCCTGAAGCATATCCAACCACGCCGCGAGAACGCGCCGTTGCACAGCCTATCATTTGCGCGGCAATCTCCGGCATCTTAAGGATTTGCTTTCGCGGCGGCCGGGAATGGCCGCCAGCTTGCCTTCTTAGCGGGGCAGATCTGTCGTGCCCATCAGACTCAGGTCAATGGCGCGAGCAGCCTGGCGGCCCTCGCGGATCGCCCACACGACCAGGCTTTGGCCACGGCGCACGTCGCCTGCCGCCCACAGCTTGTCGACGGACGTCTGATAGTCGTCATCATTGGCAGCAACATTAGTTGAGCCGCGGCGATCCTGATTGATCGTCAACTGGTCACCCAGTTCACTGATCACGCCCGTATCATAGGCGCCACGGAAGCCAATGGCGACGAACACGAGATCGGCCTTGATCAGGAACTCGGTTCCCGCGATCGGCTTGCGCTTCTCGTCGACCTGACAGCACTTCACTGCATTGAGAATCCCGTTCTCGCCGACAAGTTCGAGAGTGCCGACCTGGAATTCCCGGATCGCACCCTCCGCCTGCGACGATGAGGTGCGCATCTTGGTTGCCCAATAGGGCCAGACGGCAAGCTTGTCTTCCTTCTCGGGGGGTTGCGGCCGGATATCGAGCTGGGTAACGCGGACAGCGCCCTGACGGAACGCGGTGCCGACACAGTCGGACGCGGTGTCGCCGCCGCCGATCACGACCACATGCTTGCCGCCGGCCAGCACGGGCTCCGACGGCCACCCGACATTTTCGATGCTTTCGCGCGCCACCCGCTTGTTCTGCTGGACCAGATACGGCATCGCGTCGTGCACGCCGATCAGATCGGTCCCCGGAATCCCTGCGTCGCGCGGCTTTTCCGAGCCGCCGCAGTAAAGCACGGCATCATAGGTGGCGAGCAACTCTTCGACGGTCTTGTCGACGCCGACATTGACGTTGCAGAAGAAAGTCACGCCCTCGCCTTCCATCTGCTCGACGCGCCGGTCGATGAAGTGCTTTTCCATCTTGAAGTCGGGGATGCCGAAGCGAAGCAAACCGCCCGGACGGCTTTCACGCTCATACACATGCACGTCGTGGCCGACCCGGCCAAGCTGCTGCGCGGCAGCCATGCCGGCAGGACCCGACCCGATGATCGCAACCTTCTTGCCGGTCTTGGAGGTTACCGGTTGCGGTACGATGAACCCCATCTCGTAGGCCTTGTCGGCAATGGCCTGTTCCACGGTCTTGATGGCGACCGGCGTGTCCTCAAGGTTGAGGGTGCAGGCCTCCTCGCAGGGCGCCGGACAGATGCGGCCGGTGAACTCGGGAAAATTGTTGGTCGAATGCAGGTTGCGGATCGCCTCTTCCCAGTTGCCATTGTAGACGAGGTCGTTCCAGTCGGGGATCTGGTTGTGAATCGGGCAACCGGTCGGACCATGGCAATAGGGAATACCGCAATCCATGCAGCGCGCGGCCTGTTTGGCGACTTCCTGGTCGCTCATCCGGATGGTGAACTCGCGGAAATGCCGGATGCGGTCGGACGCCGGCTGATACTTCGCCGTCTGCCGGTCGATTTCGAGGAAACCCGTTACCTTGCCCATGTCGCTGTCCTGTTTACCTGAGTACCACGGCCGTGCCCGACGCCGACACCATCAGCATCGACGAATTCCCGCCAGCGGAAATGTTTTCATAATCGAGGTCGACGCCAATGACCGCATCTGCGCCCAGTTTCGCCGCCTCGTCCTGCATTTCGGCAAGCGCGATCTCGCGCGCCTCCCGCAGGGCCTTTTCATAGGAACCGGAGCGCCCGCCGACGATGTCGCGAATACCGGCGAATATATCCCGGAAAATGTTGGTTCCCAGGATAGCCTCGCCGGTCACGATACCCTTGTAGGCGGCGATTTCCCGCCCCTCTATGGTGTTCGTCGTTGACGTGATCATACCGCTCACTCCGCTGCCACTCCGACACGCATGCGTTCCATTTCCTCAAGTGCCCGGCGGTATTCGACCGGCATCACCTTCCGGAACTTGGGACGGTAGTCCCCCCAGTTGTCGAGGATCTCCTTCGCACGGGTCGACCCGGTGTAATGCATGTGGTTGGAGATGAGCTGGAACAGCCTCTCCTCGTCATGCCGGGTCATGTCGCCGGATACATCGACGCGCCCCTTGTGCGCGAGGTCTCCACCATGATGGTGCAGCTTCTCGAGAATGTCGTCCTCTTCCGGAACCGGTTCCAGTTCGACCATCGCCATGTTGCAGCGGCTGGCAAAATCACCGGCCTCGTCAAGCACATAGGCCACGCCGCCAGACATGCCGGCCGCGAAGTTGCGCCCGGTCTGGCCGATGACGACGACAAGACCACCGGTCATGTACTCACAGCCGTGATCGCCAACGCCTTCGACCACCGCGATGGCGCCGGAGTTGCGCACGGCAAAGCGTTCCCCGGCGACGCCGCGGAAGTAGCATTCGCCCTCAATGGCGCCGTAAAGCACGGTGTTGCCGACAATGATCGAATCCTCGGCCACGATCGGCGAGGTTTCCGGCGGGCGGACGATGATGCAGCCGCCCGAGAGGCCCTTGCCGACATAGTCGTTTGCGTCGCCGGTCAGATCGAAGGTGATGCCGTGCGCGAGAAAAGCGCCGAAGGACTGACCGGCCGTTCCGGTCAGCTTCACCGATATTGTATCCTCAGGCAGCCCCTTGTGGCCGTAGCGTTTTGCAACCTCACCCGAGAGCATTGCACCCGAGGACCGGTCGACGTTCTTGATCTCGACGTCGAATTCGACCTTCTCGCGTTTTTCCAGCGCCGGCATCGACTTCTCGATGAGTTGACGATCCAGCACATCAGCAATCGGGTGCACCTGCCTCTCGGTCCAGTATGTCGCCTCCTTGAGCGCTTCGGGCTTGTAGAAGATGCGGCTGAAATCCAGACCCTTGGCCTTCCAGTGCTCGATCATCTCTTCCTTGCCGAGGAGTTCCGACTGCCCGACGATGTCGTCAAGCTTGCGGTATCCCATGGCGGCAAGCCATTCACGCACTTCCTCCGCGATAAAGAAGAAGTAGTTGACGACATGCTCGGGCGTCCCCTTGAAGCGCTTGCGCAGCACAGGATCCTGCGTCGCAATGCCGACAGGGCAGGTGTTGAGATGACACTTGCGCATCATGATGCAACCCGCTGCAATCAGCGGCGCGGTCGAGAAGCCGAACTCGTCGGCGCCCAGCAGGGCCCCCACGATCACATCCCGGCCGGTCTTGAGGCCGCCATCGACCTGCAATGCCACCCGGGAGCGGAGACCGTTGAGGACCAGCGTCTGGTGCGTTTCCGCAAGGCCGATCTCCCACGGGCTGCCGGCATGCTTGAGCGATGTCAGCGGCGATGCCCCCGTCCCGCCGTCATAGCCGGAGATGGTGATGTGGTCGGCCCGGGCCTTGGCGACGCCGGCAGCCACAGTACCGACACCCACTTCGGACACGAGCTTGACCGAGATATCGGCGGCGGTGTTGACGTTCTTCAGATCAAAGATCAGCTGCGCCAGATCCTCGATCGAATAGATGTCGTGGTGCGGCGGCGGCGAAATCAGGCCGACACCCGGAGTCGAATGACGGGTTTTGGCGATCGTCGCGTCAACCTTGTGTCCAGGCAGCTGTCCGCCTTCGCCGGGCTTCGCCCCCTGCGCCACCTTGATCTGTATCATGTCGGCGTTGACCAGGTATTCCGTGGTCACGCCAAAGCGTCCTGACGCCACCTGCTTGATCGCGGAGCGTTCCGGATTGCTTTCACCGTTGAGCAGCGGAAGATAACGGTCCGGTTCCTCGCCGCCTTCACCGGTGTTGGACTTGCCGCCGATCCGGTTCATCGCGACCGCAAGGGTGGTGTGCGCTTCGCGGCTGATCGAACCGAACGACATGGCGCCGGTGGAAAACCGCCGGACGATGTTGGCCGCGGGCTCCACTTCGTCAAGCGGCACCGGCTGCCGGCCCATGGCTTCGGCAGTCTTCACCTTGAACAATCCGCGTATCGCGTTCATCCGCAAGGTCGACTTGTTGACCATTTCGGCGAATTCACGGTAGCGCTCTTCTGCATTTCCGCGCACGGCGTGCTGCAGGGACGCTACGGCGTCCGGCGTCCAGGCATGGTCCTCGCCGCGTATCCGGTAGACATACTCGCCACCCACTTCCAGCGATGTCGCCAGCACCGGGTCGTTGGAAAAGGCGAGCCGATGCCGGTTCGTTGTCTCCATCGCCACCTCATCGAGGCCAACACCTTCGATCATGGTCGCCGTACCGGTAAAATAGGTATCGATGAAATCGCTCGACAGGCCGACAGCGTCGAAGATCTGGGCTCCGCAATAGGACTGGTAGGTCGAGATGCCCATCTTGGACATGACCTTCAGGATGCCCTTGCCGATGGCCTTGATGTAGCGGGTGACCACTTCGTAGGGATCGACTTCCGGCGGGAATTCGCCACGGCTGTGCATGTCGAGCAGCGTATCGAAAGCCAGGTAGGGGTTGATCGCCTCTGCACCGTAACCGGCCAGACAGCAGAAGTGATGCACCTCGCGCGGCTCGCCGGATTCCACGACAAGACCCACCGAGGTGCGCAATCCCTTGCGGATAAGGTGATGATGCACGGCAGCGGTGGCGAGAAGCGCCGGAATCGCGATCCGGTCCGGACCGACCTGACGGTCGGACAGGATGATGATGTTGTACCCGCCCGTCACGGCCTCTTCGGCCCGCTCACACAGCCGTTCGAGGGCACCCTTCATGCCGTCGGCGCCCTTGTCGCTCGAGTAGGTGAAATCCAGCGTCTTGGTGTCGAAACGGTCTTCGGTATGCCCGATAGAGCGAATCTTCTCCAGATCTCCGTTGGTAAGGATTGGCTGACGAACTTCCAGCCGCTTCTTTTTCGCAGCGCCCTTGTGATCGAGGAGATTGGGGCGGGGGCCGATGAACGACACCAGGCTCATGACCAGTTCCTCGCGGATCGGGTCGATCGGCGGGTTGGTCACCTGAGCGAAGTTCTGCTTGAAATAGGTGTAAAGCAGCTTGGACTTCCCCGACATCGCCGAGATCGGCGTATCGGTTCCCATCGAGCCGATGGCCTCCTGCCCCGTCGTCGCCATGGGCGCCATCAGTATCTTCGTGTCTTCCTGCGAGTATCCGAAGGCCTGCTGACGATCGAGAAGCGAAACGTCACGCCTGAGGGCGCGCGGCTCAACGGGCTTGAGGTCTTCGAGGATGAGCTGCGTACGATCGAGCCATTCGCGATAGGGATGCTTGGCGGCAAGCCGGGACTTCACCTCTTCATCGGAAATGATCCGGCCTTCTTCCATGTCGATGAGCAGCATCTTGCCCGGCTGGAGCCGCCATTTTGCAGTGATGTCGCTTTCATCCACGGGCAGAACGCCCGCTTCCGACGCCATGATCACGCGGTCATCATTGGTCACGATGTATCGTGCCGGACGAAGCCCGTTCCGGTCGAGTGTCGCGCCGATCTGGCGGCCGTCGGTGAAGGCCACCGCAGCCGGCCCGTCCCACGGCTCCATAAGGGCCGCATGGTACTCGTAATAGGCCCGGCGGTCCTCGCTCATCAGCATGTTTCCGGCCCAGGCTTCCGGGATCAGCATCATCACGGCGTGGGCCATCGAGTAGCCGCCGCGGATCAGGAACTCGAGCGCGTTGTCGAAACAGGCGGTGTCGGACTGGCCTTCATAGGAGATCGGCCAGAGCTTCGAGATGTCATCACCGAACAGCGGGGAGGAAACCGAAGCCTGGCGCGCCGCCATCCAGTTGACGTTGCCGCGCAAGGTGTTGATTTCGCCGTTGTGGGCGACCATCCGGTAGGGGTGGGCAAGTTTCCAGGAAGGGAACGTGTTGGTGGAAAAGCGCTGGTGCACGAGTGCCACCGCGGATTCGAAACGCGGATCCTTAAGGTCCTTGTAGTAGGCATCCACCTGGTAGGCCAGGAACATGCCCTTGTAGACAATCGTCTGCGTCGAAAGCGACACGAAGTAGAAGCCCTCGTCCACTCCGTTCGTCTCGCCGTAGATCCTGTTCGAAATGACCTTCCGCAAAACGAACAGCCGCCGCTCAAGCTCATCCTGGCTTTCAACACCCTCGCCGGCGCCGATGAAGACCTGCACATGGCAGGGCTCTGTCGCCGCAATGTCCTCGGCCTTGGACAGCGATGAGTTGTCGACCGGCACGTCCCGAAAACCGAGCAGAACCTGCCCCTCGGCTGCAACGACCTCGGCAATAATTTCCTTGTGACGCTGACGGGTCGCCTCATCGCGCGGCATGAACAGGAAGCCGACCGCATACCGGCCAGCCTCGGGGAGAGTGACACCGGCCGAAGACATCTCCTCACGGAAAAAACGATCGGGAATCTGAACCAGGATACCCGCGCCATCGCCCATCAACGGGTCGGCTCCGACCGCACCACGATGGGTCAGGTTTTCGAGCATGAACAGGCCGTCGCGAACGATCTTGTGGGATTTCTGACCCTTCATGTGGGCCACGAAGCCGACGCCGCAGGCATCGTGCTCGTTGCGCGGGTCGTAAAGGCCTTGTTTGGCGGGCAATCCGAAGGCATGTGCCGAGGCCTGCCTGGTTGTGGCGCGAGCCTTACCAGTTTCCTGTGCCATCGCAGATGGTGCTTTTTCTGCCATCTTCATTCCTCCTTCATGGCCGCCACAGCGGACGATTTCGGGCGCATTGTGCTGCAAGCGCCGCCGCTGGCCGCGCCTGCTTTCCCGATAGATATGTCATCTGGCTTCGCGCACCGTTTTGACCGCCCCCGCAAGCCTGCCGGACGCGGCGCGCATTTGTATCATGCAGAGGCGATACGGTCACGTGGGGGCAATGGATCGCCCATCGCCTGCTTCCCAGTTTTCGCCTCCAGCGCCTGCCCCGGTCCCAGCCAGATGACCGAGCCAGACACAAATAGGACAGTAAGGCTGTCCTATTTCTCGTACTCTATGGCAGAATGTGCCGTTCGACGCAAGCGGGAGCGGCTAAAAAACAGCCCGGACACGACTGAAAATTCCCTCAATGACTCACTTCACGTAATTTTATTGCTCAGCAGCACGAAGCTGAATTGCATTACTGCCTGAACGAACCACCGGCGTTCATGTCTTCAAACAGGCCGGAAGCCGGGGCCGGACTTCATCGATACATCCAGCTTTGAATCTCTTTCGAAATCATGGCATAGCCGGACCGACTGAATTTCCGGAGAGTTCACAATGATTTTCACCTCGGACAATTGGGCCGGTGCCCATCCCGCAATTGCTGCCTCGCTGAACGCACATGCTGCGGGATTTGCGCCTGCCTACGGCACGAGTGAACTGGACCGGAAGGTGGAAGCAACCTTTAACGAGATTTTCGACCGCGAGGTCGCCGTCTTTTTCGTGGGAACCGGCACTGCGGCGAACTCGCTTGCTTTGTCCTCTGTCAACCGGCCCGGCGGCGTCGTCTTCTGTCACCATGACGCGCACGTCATCGCTGATGAATGCGGCGCACCGGAATTCTTCAGCCACGGCTCACGGCTTGCTCCGGTCGCCGGAACCGACGGCAAGATCGATCCGGCGGCGCTCGAGGCCGAGATCGCACGCTACCCGAAGGAATTCATCCATGCCGGCCAGCCGATGGCGGTCACGCTGACACAGGCGACCGAAGCGGGCACGGTGTATCGGCCCGACGAAATTCGCGCGATTTCCGAAATCGCCAAGGCTCACGGTCTGCCATTGCACATGGATGGCGCACGCTTTGCCAAT
The DNA here is from genome assembly GCA_965230055.1 of Hoeflea sp. Taxonomy (GTDB): domain Bacteria; phylum Pseudomonadota; class Alphaproteobacteria; order Rhizobiales; family Rhizobiaceae; genus Hoeflea. Next base: position 974,008 of record OZ245939.1, read on the forward strand.
GCACTTGTTGCGCTCGACCTCTCACCCGCAGAGATGACTGCCGACCTCGGCATCGACATTCTTTCGTTTGGCGGCACGAAGAATGGATGCTGGTGCGCCGAAGCCCTTGTCTTTCTCGATCCCGGGATGGCCACCCAGGCACCTTTTATCCGCAAACGCGCAGCTCAACTGTTCTCGAAGAGCCGCTTCATAGCGGCGCAGTTCGATGCCTATTTCGCAGATGACCTGTGGCTTGAGATCGCGCGCCACGCAAACCGGATGGCCGAGCGCCTGCAAGAAGGACTTCTCGCGAGCGGGAATGCCCGGCTTGCCTGGAAATGTGACGCCAACGAAATCTTTCCGATCCTGCCGAAGGCGAAGGCGGTAGAACTCAGGAGCGAAGGCGCCATGTTCTATGACTGGAGCACGCCTCGCCCATACAGGAACCTTGTCGCCGAAGACGAAGGCATGTTCAGGCTGGTCACAAGTTTTGCCACCACGGAAACGGATGTCGACCGGTTTATCGAAGTGCTTGGCTGAATACGTCCGCCAGGCAAGTATTCACAGCCGTTTCGACATAATTCTCGGCCCGATCAGCGTTCACTTCCGCCTCACGGGCAAGTGATGCTGGATAACGCGCGCTTGATTTCCAAGTGATGCGGCATTTTGTCATGGTTTTCCTGCCGGAACGAGATCAACCGCCGGCAATGGTTTGAAAACACCTTCAAGGAGAACAGCATGTCGCAAAAATCACTCATCGGCGCATCCGCGCTCGCCGGCGCTGTCGCCATGGCTATTTCCGGTGCAAGCCTGGTAGCTTCCACGGGTGGCGCCGCCGCCGCCACCGAAAAATGCTACGGCGTTGCCCTTGCTGGCGAAAACGATTGCGCCGCAGGCCCCGGCACCACCTGCGCCGGCACCTCCAAGGTCGACTACCAGGGCAATGCCTGGAAAAGCGTCGAAGCCGGCACCTGCACTTCCATGAGCGTGGCAGGCGACCGCATGGGCTCGCTCGAGCCGCTTGACCGCGATCTTCCGGCCTGATCCGCAACTCTTTCAAACAGGACTATCGGCATGACACAGTTTGCCTCAAGCACACCGGCTGCCGGAAACTCCTGTTTCCCGAGCAAACCGCTTCCGCCTCGTGCGGGAGCGGGCCTGAAGACCAGCCATGTCGACGCGATCCTGGGCGACGATTACCGCATCGGTTTCGTTGAGGTGCACGCTGAAAACTACATGGGTGACGGCGGCCCCGCCCATCGTGCGCTGTCGGCGATCCGCGCCGAGTTTCCACTTTCGGTTCATGGTGTTGGCCTGTCTATAGGTTCCCAGAACGGCATCGACCCCGATCACCTTGACCGGCTGGCGCGTGTCGTCGAACGCTATGAGCCCGGCATGGTTTCGGAGCACCTCGCGTGGTCAAGCCATGACACAGGCTACTTCAACGACCTGCTGCCGCTGCCTTACAGTCAGGCAACCCTCGACCTGGTCGCCGGGCATATCGGCCAGGTTCAGGACCGCCTGAAACGTCCGATCCTACTGGAAAATCCTTCGACCTATGTCGCCTTCGAGCAGTCGACTATGAGCGAAACCGACTTCATTCGCGAAGTCGCCCGCAAGTCCGGATGCGGATTGCTGCTCGACATCAACAACGTGTTTGTTTCTGCCACCAACCACGGCTGGAAGCCCTTGCAGTATCTCAAGGACTTTCCGCTGGAACTGGTGGAGGAAATCCATCTTGCCGGGCATGCCGAGGATACCGACGATGAGGGTGACCTCCTGCTTATTGACGCCCATGACCGCCCCGTCGCGGAACCGGTCTGGAAACTCTACGAGATCGTGGTCAGACAAGCCGGCCCCCTTCCCACGCTGATCGAATGGGACAATGACGTGCCGGAATGGCCGGTGTTGCGTCGTGAGGCGATGCTGGCGGACGCGATCCTTGAGCGAATGGGCCCGGCATCCATGCTCGGATCACGCCATGCGGCCGAGTAGTCAGATGCATGGCACCGATCAATCCGATTTCGGGGCAGCCCTCCTCGATCCTGACCGGCCACTGCCCGCGGGAATTGTCGGCCCCCGAGGCAAGGCCGCGACAAAGCGGTTTGCCGTCTACCGCAACAATGTAACCGTCGGGCTTGTGAATGCGCTTGCGGACATTTTCCCGGCGGTTGCAAGGCTTGTCGGCATCGACTTCTTCCGCAACATGGCCCGCATTTACATCGCCGAGGAACCACCCCGATCGGCCTTGCTGTTTCAGTACGGACAGGGATTCCCGGATTTTCTCGCTCGCTTCGAGCCTGTGGCGCAACTCCCGTACCTGCCCGATGTCGCTCGGCTTGAGCGGAGATGGTTGGACGCGACCCACGCTGCGGACATGGACCCCTTGTCGCCCGCTTCACTGGCTGCGGTTTCTCCCGATGACCTTGAACGACTGTATTTTACGCCGCATCCGGCAACCCGCCTTGTCGGAAGCCGTTTCGCGGCGGTTTCGATCTTTTCGGCTAGCCGCGCCTTGCAGCCGCTTGACGCAATCACGGTGATGAAGCCGGAAACAGGCCTGATCACGCGGCCGCACCACGAAGTCCAGATCCGGCAGTTGCCCCAGGGTGCTGCCTTGTTCTTTCAGGAACTGCTCGAGGGCCGGTCCCTGGGGCAAGCCGCAAACCGCACCCATGAAGAGCAACCGGAATTCGATCTTGCCGCTGCGATTTCCGCACTGCTTGAATCGGGTGCATTCACAACCTGCCGGCTTGACGATGCGGCAACATGGGAGACGCAGACATGATGACCGCAATAGACGCCGTGAGATCCGTCCATCATCGCATCTTCGGCTCGCTGGAGCGCGTGGCCGACGCCTGGTTGCTCGGACTGCTCGCGCGCTTTGCATTTGCAGCCGTTCTCTGGATGTACTTCCTCAATTCGGCCCAAACCAAGGTTGGCGACGGGCTTTTCGGATTTTTCTCGATCCAACCCGGGGCCTATTACCAGATCGCCTACCCCGCCGTGGAAGCAGCCAACGGCGACATCGGCGCAGTTCCATTTTTCCCATGGGGCCTGATGGTCGTTCTGGGAACCTACGCCGAGTTCATTCTCCCGTTGCTCATCGTCATCGGGCTCTTTTCCCGATTGGCCGCATTGGGGATGATCGGCTTCATTGCAGTCCAGACCTTCGTCGACATCACCGTCCATCAGATCGGCGCCGAAGCCGTTGGCACCATTTTCGACAGACTTCCCGATGCCGTGATCGCGGACCAGCGGCTGCTGTGGGTGGTGCCGTTGGCAGTGGTCGTGCTCAAGGGACCGGGCCTTCTGTCGGTCGACGTCATACTTGGCAGGCGCCGTGACAACACGGCATCTGCCATGCACGCTCGCGCCTGAGAAACGACTGAATCCAGCACTCGACATGCCGGACATTTGGCAATCGACAATAGAAAATGGCGCCCGGTCTCCCGAGCGCCACATGGTCAGGCACAATAGCGGATGCTGATCAGGCCTGGTTGGCTTCGATCTGCTTCGGCTTCAATCCGGTTTCGTTGGAAATCGCGATCTTGCGCGGCTTCATGGCCTCGGGGATCTCGCGGACCAGATCGATGTGCAGAAGACCGTTGCGCAGCGAAGCGCCGGTCACTTCTACATGTTCGGCAAGCTGGAAGCGGCGCTCGAACGCGCGCTTGGCGATGCCGCGGTACAGAAACTCGCTGTTTTCCGAACTATCCTCGTCGGCTTTCTCGCCCTTGACGGTCAGCGCATGTTCCCGCGCCTCGATCGAGATTTCCGTTTCGTCGAAACCTGCAATCGCCATGGTAATGCGATAGGTGGTCTCGCCGGTTCGTTCGATGTTGTAGGGCGGGTAGGACTGGGTCTGATCGGGCTGGGCCAGGCTATCGAGCATGGTCAGCAGGCGGTCAAAACCAACGGTGGAACGGTACAGCGGTGAAAAATCTACGTGACGCATAAGGGTCCTCCTTCAGAGCGACATTCAGTTTTGCGTTTTGGCCTCTGGCATGCCCCGCAACGGGCGGCATCCTGACCAGCGGACCCGGTTTTCGGCGTCCGCAGCGATAATGTGGGAACTGGGTTGGCGCTGTTCAAGAGTTTTTTCGGTCACATGTTTCGCCGGGATCTGCCTCCAATTCCCTCCCCGGACAACGCTGCGCGGTCCGGCCCGGGCAGGGCATTCGCCCGCCTGTTGCTCGGCAATTCCGGCACCTTCCCTCGCTCAAAGCAAAGCGCAGTGTGATCGCCAGGGGTCAGGAGGCCGGAAGAGCCCAAGATAGGGCCAAAGGTGCTTTTCCTTTTGACCTGCGCCCGGCGAAGCCCTAAGCGATGCGGAATGAAACAGGATGCGGCCTTGCTGATCGAAACGGAGAAGAACCCGGCACCGGAGAACCATGTCACCGGCTGGTTTGAAAGTGCAGGCGGAAAGCGCCTACGCTACGCGATCTTCAAATCGCGAGCAGTCCGCGCGCGCGGAACTGTTGTTCTTCTTCAGGGTCGCAACGAATGCATCGAGAAATATTTCGAGACCGTCCGGCATTTCACCGACCGGGGTCTATGGGTGGCAACCTTCGACTGGCGCGGCCAGGGGCTTTCCGACCGACTGACAAGAAATCCGCTGCGCGGGCACGTGCGGCGGTTCGAGGATCTTCAGGCAGACCTGTCGATCTTTCTGGAAACGATCGTACTGCCGGAGACCCGGCTTCCGTTTTGCATGCTGGCCCACTCCATGGGTTCGCTGGTTGCCCTTTCGATGGCGCCACAGCTGAGCAACCGGATCGAACGCATGGTACTGCTTGCACCGTTCATCGAACTGTCCAACCAGCGGCTACCGAGCTGGATGATCCGGGCGATAGGCGGCTTCTTCCGGCTGATCGGTCTGGGTTGGGTCGGCACCGGGAGGGATCGGTTTCCGCGCGAATTTGAAAACAATGCGCTTACGACCGACCGGGCCCGCTATGCCCGCAACATCGATCTCTACACACAGCATCCCGAGTTGCGGCTCGGCCCGCCGAGCGCTTCCTGGATATCCCAGATGCTTCGGACGATGAAGAAGGTGACCCGCTTCGAGCACTTGCACAGCATCAAGGTGCCGACGCTCCTGATCGGGGCCGGCAACGACCCGATCGTTTCCAGCCGCTCGATTGAGGAGTTGGGCAACCGTTTTCGCGCCGGACGCTCGATCATCATAGACGGCGCGCGCCATGAACTCCTCCAGGAAGCAGACCGCTACCGACTGGCGACCCTCTCGGCAATCGATGCATTCATTCCTCCCGACCAGGATGACGAGCCGGAAGAATCCCCGCTTAACCGGACCGGTTGAGCAGTTCCAGCGCCTCGGCGTGCAATTCGGCCGACCCGGCGGCGATGATGTTTCCGCCGTTTTCCGGCGACCCGCCATTCCACGTCGTCATTTTGCCACCGGCCTGTTCGACCAGCGGGATCAATCCGCCGACATCATACGGCTTGAGATCGCTTTCAATCACCAGATCGATATTCCCCGAAGCCACCATCGCATAGGCGTAGCAGTCACAGCCGTAACGTGCGAGCCGAACCGACTGCTCAACCCTTTTGTAGGATGGCGCGAGGTCATCGGAAAAAATGAACGGGGATGTGGTCATCAAGATCGCCTGATCGAGCGCAACGCCGGTACGCGTGCGCATCAGGGACAGCTTGTCGTTACGCCGGACCATCGCATTCCCGGGCTCGGCGATGAACCGCTCTCCTGTGAACGGCTGGTCCATCATCCCCATGACCGCCTTTCCGTTGTGATAGAGCCCGACCAGCGTTCCCCAGACAGGCAACCCGGAGATGAAGGCCCTCGTTCCGTCAATGGGATCGATCACCCACACATATTCCCGGTCGAGACCGACATCGCCGTGTTCTTCACCAAGAATTCCGTGGTCGGGGAAACGATCGGATATCAGGGCCCTTATGGCATGTTCGGCTGCACGGTCAGCTTCGGTAACGGGGTCGAAGCCGGCGGCTTCCTTGTTGTCGACAGCCACAGGCATCCGGAAGCGCGGGAGGGTTTCTGCGGCTGCAGCCTCTGCGACAGCTTCGAGGAAAGACAAATCGGGAAGCACAGGAAACTCCATTGAGATAGGATCGTTGTTCACTCCCGCCTGCTGCGGAGGTTCCGCCACCTCGACCGATCTTTGGGACGGACGGCCCCCTGTCGTGACCCGGCCTCCGTTAAATTGCAAGTCTGACCCCCCCCTGAGGAATCGCTCCTTCGCAACCGCACAAGAAATTCCGACTCTCAGCTTGACATTTGTGCAGCGCAACATTAGCGTAGTCATCACAGTCCTAGACTGTAAATGCCCTCCTTGGGCGTTTCCTCCCTAGACTTTGCCGCGCCTCGAGCGCGGTTTTTTTTGGCCTTGAAATAGGTTGAACCGGACTACCCTGCGTCGAAGCGAATGAAATCGAACGTTATTCTGCCGCCAGACGACACTCATCCAGATCATCGCGCACATATGCCATCATCCTGGCAGCAAAATCGTTGAGATCGGCCTTGAGAAGGTCAAAACCTGCCGTTCTTTCTAGCGTGACTTCGTTGACATAAAGACCGCGGTTGATCTCGATCTGCAGCGCATGCAGGCCTCGCCCGGGACGGCCGTAATGCTCCGTGATGAACCCGCCCGCATAGGGTTTGTTGCGGACGACATGATACCCAAGTTCAGAGAGCAGCGAGACCGCCACACGGGACAAATCATGCGAGGCGCTGGCGCCATACCTGTCACCGATGATGATATCGGGCCTGCGGGTGCCGCCGGCTATCCTGACGCTGGCCGGCATGGAATGGCAGTCGATCAGGACCGCCCTGCCGAACAGCACATGTGTCTGGGCAATCAACTTGCGGAGGCTGGCATGGTAGGGGCGATAGACCTGCTCGATGCGCGAAAGACCTTCCTCGACGGTGAGCCTGCCCTTGTAGATATCCATGTTTTCGGCCACCAGCCGCGGGATCGTGCCAAGCCCGCCGGCCACCCGAAGCGATCCGATATTGGCATGGGGCGGCAATTGTCCGTCGAACATTCTCGGGTCGAGTTCGTAGGGTTCGCGGTTCACATCGAGCCAGGCACGGGGGAAGTTGGCAACCAGCATGGGCGCACCCTGCTGCACGACACCCGAAAACAACTCGTCGACATAATGATCCTCGGAGCGGCGGATAGACTTCCGGTCAAGTCTCGACTGGTCCAGGAACACATCGGGATAGACCCGCCCTGAATGCGGCGAGTTGAACACGAAAGGCTGTGTCTGGGTTTCGGGACGGAGAACCTCGAACGGAACAGGTGCTTGCGAGATTGCGGCTGTGCCGCCGCGAGTTGCACCGTCCCCTTCAATCATGTTCGTTCCTTCGTCCCATGCCCTGTGGTGCAGCACATTGCCAGTTGCCCCGTTGACTGTCCAGTCGACCGGGATGCCGACCGCAAAAGTGCCATCATTCACTGGATGTTTACTGGCATGCCCCATATAGGATCGACACAGAGTTCCATGTGCATGATGACAGGTTTGGAAACACGATGACTCCCAAGATTCTTCTCGCGGAAGACGACAATGATATGCGCCGCTTTCTGGTCAAGGCGCTCGAAAAGGCCGGCTACGATGTCCGCTCGTTCGACAATGGCGCCAGTGCCTATGACCGTCTGCGCGAAGAACCCTTCACCCTGTTGCTGACCGACATCGTCATGCCGGAGATGGACGGCATCGAACTGGCGCGCCGTGCGACCGAACTGGACCCGGATCTCAAGGTCATGTTCATCACCGGCTTTGCCGCGGTTGCCCTCAACCCCGACTCCAAGGCCCCCCGGGATGCAAAGGTGCTCTCGAAGCCTTTCCACCTTCGCGACTTGGTCGACGAGGTCAACAAGATGATTGTGGCCGCCTGACGGCCGATCCCGCCCGCCACCAACGCCTGCAAGCCCCGCTTTACCCCTGCCGCGCACCGCCACTGGTCACGTATTCAGGTGGGGTTCAAATCGCGTCTCCGTGCTCTTTGCCGGCAAAATTTGCAAAGCGGAAAAACACGTTCTTTTCGTGTTGACGCCAGTGGGCTTTTTGTGGTGTATGCGGCGCATCAGATGGGCGTGTAGCTCAGCGGGAGAGCACTACATTGACATTGTAGGGGTCACAGGTTCAATCCCTGTCACGCCCACCATCTGGTCTCCGTTTGATCGCGTGATCACCAGCCGCACGGCATCCATCCGGCACAAACCTGAACGTTGTTTCGACCAGCGGTTTGCAAGCGCAATGGGCTCTTCATGCCTGTTATCTACAATTTCTTGGACTGATCGGTAAACGTCAACGCTTCGGCACCAACGGATTACCGCACGCCGCTTCCTGAAAAACGGAAACTGCAACACTGAAACTGCGCCATCCTGAGCAGTGACGGGTTCAGCAATCGACTGCGAGCCCCACATATGTGAATACACGCTTGTCGGACCGCATGGGGACAGCCCATAGTTTGCCGGAAAGATACCTGCCCCTATTGTTCGGTGGAACTGACCCGCAAAAGATACTTGGTGATCCCTATGCTCCGCAAAGTTTACAGGCAAATTCTGCGGCTCAAGAACAGGCACCAGGGAATCGAATTGAGCGGGGCGCTCACAGCAGAACTTCCATTCTCGCCGCTGAAAACGAAATTTACCGGCGAATGCGAGGTCGGCGCCTTCACCTATTTCAACGAAGGCGTATCCGTCAGCCACAGCGTGATTGGGCGCTTCTGCTCAATCGGTTCCGATGTCTTGATCAATCCCGGCAATCATCCTCTCAACTGGGTTTCGACCCACCCGTTCGCAAGCGACCCCAGCGGCATATCTGCCGGCATGAGCCGTGTGCCGGAATACAGGGCTATCGCCGCAACACACGCGAGGGGCGCTCGGGATTCAAGGCCGAGTACTGTGCACATCGGACATGATGTATGGGTCGGCTCACGCGCCGTGGTTATGGGCGGGGTTGAAATCGGGCACGGCGCCGTGATCGGGGCAGGGGCGGTTGTCACAAAATCCGTCCCGCCCTATTCGGTCGTCGCGGGTCTCCCGGCCCGTCAAATGAGACTTCGGCTGCCGCAAGACATCTGCGCTCAACTGATCGACCTGGAGTGGTGGAATTTCGACCTGTCCACCCTCCCCGGCGCCCGTGATTACTCGATGGTGGAGGAGTTCATCTCCAAGTTCACAGAGGCTCGAGCGGCCGGAGCGCTCAAGAGGATGACCCCGCGCCGAAAATCCTTCAGGTCATGACCCGTGACCGCATATTGACCGATCAATCCGTGTTGTTCTGCAGCCGAAGTCGGGGTGCAAGCCACCAACTGACAATTGGCGTCGCAATGAATGCCGCGACGATAACAGCCGGAAGCAGGTAGGGCGCGTAAGCCCGCAGGCTTTCAATGCTCAACACGATGACAGCGCCGGTTCCGAAAATGACGGCGTTGACCATAAAGGACAGCATCATTGTCATGTGGGAACGGGTTTTCATGGCTCTCTCCTTGAGGTTCACTCGTTCAACGGGGACACGCCTTGAAGGTTCCGCTCCGAGAGGTTAGCGCCGGAGCTTCCGCTGTGGCGGCCTCGCTGTGTGAGATGCGAACGTTTGAACTCTCCCGCAGATCCGATTGCTGATTCTTTCCTTCCGCCAACCGCGCTCTCACGCTAGGGCCACGCCGGTGGCACAGGTCCAAAAATACCGATTAAATGGATTTAATTGCTGGATATCGGACGAAAAATCATTCATGGCTTGAACATCGGAGCAAGACGCCGCGTAATGGTGCCACCTCCTGAAACCGTGTTTCATCATCCCCGGGACAAAACGATGATCAACAAGTCCGCACTCGCCGAACTTCCCTCCCCCGCGCCGCGAAGCGCCGATCCCGATGCGCTCGCAGCCGAGATCATAGAGCGGCTCACCTATTCGATCGGCAAGGATGCCAAGGTCGCCAAACCGCATGACTGGCTCACTGCGACGATCCTTGTGATCCGTGACCGCGTGATTGACCACTGGATGGCATCGACGCGCGAAACCTATCAGACGGGTGGAAAGAGGGTCTATTACCTCTCGCTCGAATTCCTTATCGGCAGGCTGACACGCGATGCCGTCTCCAACCTCGAAATGCTTGACGAGTTTCGGGCGGCACTCCAGTCGCTGGGTGTCGACTTCGACGCGGTAACGGGCCTTGAGCCGGATGCAGCGCTCGGAAATGGCGGGCTCGGCCGCCTGGCCGCTTGTTTCATGGAGTCGATGGCGACCGTGGATATCCCCGCCTATGGCTACGGGATCCGCTATGTGCACGGTCTCTTCAGGCAGCAGATGAGCGATGGCTGGCAAGTCGAACTGCCGGAAACATGGCTGGCCAACGGAAATGCCTGGGAGTTTCACCGCCGCGAAAGCGCCTACGAAATCGGCTTTGGCGGCTCCGTCGAAAGCATCGGTGCAGACGGCGTCGAGGGTGAGGGTACGCAGCGTTGCGTTTGGAAACCGCAGGAACGCATGATGGCGGTCGCCTATGACACGCCGGTTGTCGGCTGGCGCGCCAAGCGGGTCAACACGCTCCGGCTCTGGACCGCCCAGCCGATTGACCCGATCCTGCTCGATGCCTTCAATGCAGGCGACCATATCGGTGCGTTGCGCGAGAGCAACAAGGCTGAAGCCCTGGCCCGTGTTCTCTACCCGGCCGACCAGACACCCGCCGGCCAGGAACTGAGGCTGCGCCAGGAATATTTCTTCTCCACGGCATCGCTTCAGGACATTCTTAGGCGTCACCTGCAGGAGTATGGCGATCTGCGTACATTGCCCGACAAGGCCGCCATCCAGTTGAACGACACCCATCCCGCGGTTTCTGTCGCCGAACTGATGCGCCTCCTTATTGATGTCCATCGGATCGATTTCGACAAGGCCTGGGAGATCACGCAGAAGACCTTCAGCTACACCAACCACACGCTGCTGCCCGAAGCCCTTGAGAGCTGGCCGGTGCCGTTGTTCGAACGTCTCCTGCCCCGACACATGCAGCTTGTCTACGCCATCAACGCAAAGATCCTGCGCCAGGCCCGTCTGGAGCGGAACTATGATGACGAGCAGATCAGGGCAGTCTCATTGATCGACGAGGGCGGCGAGCGCCGGGTGCGCATGGGCAATCTCGCCTTTGTGGGCTCCCACTCGATCAACGGCGTCTCCGCGCTTCATACCGACCTCATGAAGCAGACCGTGTTTTCCAATCTGCACGGCCTCTATCCGGGGAGGATCAACAACAAGACCAACGGCATCACTCCGCGCCGCTGGCTCATGCAGTGCAATCCCGGGCTCTTCGGTTTGATCCGCGAAGCAATCGGCGATGAGTTCATGGATGATGCCGAGGCATTGTCTGCTCTCGATGCCCACGCCAACGATCCCGGTTTCCGCGCCCGCTTCGCGGAAATCAAGCGCGACAACAAGGTCCGGCTGGCGAACCTGGTTTCCCGGCGAATGGGGATCAAGCTCGATCCCTCGGCGATGTTCGACATCCAGATCAAGCGGATACACGAGTACAAGCGGCAATTGCTCAACATCATCGAGGCGGTGGCCCTTTACGACCAGATTCGCTCGCACCCCGAAAGGGACTGGGTGCCTCGGGTCAAGTTTCTCGCCGGCAAGGCCGCGCCGAGCTACCACAACGCCAAAGTCATCATCAAGCTCGCCAATGATGTGGCAAGGGTCATCAACAACGACCCTGCCGTTCGCGGCCTTTTGAAGGTTGCCTTCATTCCGAACTACAATGTCTCGCTCGCCGAAATCATGGTGCCCGCCGCCGATCTTTCCGAGCAGATATCGACCGCGGGAATGGAAGCCTCAGGCACGGGCAACATGAAATTCGCACTCAATGGCGCGCTTACGATCGGAACGCTCGATGGCGCCAATGTCGAAATCCGCGAGTGCGTCGGGGAAGACAACATCGTCATCTTCGGCATGACGGCCGACGAAGTGGCGCAGCGTCGCGAGAGCGGACACGAACCCCGCGCCATCATCGAGGCTGCACCGGAACTTTCACAGGCGCTGACCGCAATTTCCTCGGGCGTGTTCAGCCCCGATGATCGGGATCGCTACGACAATCTTGTGGCCGGGCTTTACGACCATGACTGGTTCATGGTCGCTGCCGATTTCGAGGCCTATGCCGAAGCCCAGCGCCGGGTTGACGCTTTGTGGGTTGACGAAGAGGCATGGTATGGCCGTACTATCCTGAACACCGCGCGGGTGGGTTGGTTCTCCTCGGACCGCACCATTCGCCAGTACGCAAAGGAAATCTGGAAAGCCGGCCCATGACCTCGAAGGGAACCGTGCGCGATGCCGATCAAGCGGCCATGGCCCTTCCGGCAGACCAAGCTGAAGCGATCGCTTCCGGAGCGCATGGTGACCCTTTTTCCGTTCTGGGCGTCCATGAGGCCGAAGACGGTTTCCTTGCCCGCACCTTTGTTCCCGGCGCGGAAACGGTCGTTGCGCTGACCCTCGACGGCGCCTCCATCGGAGACCTGAAACCAGGCGCAGCCCCCGGCCTTTTCGAGGGGCGTGTTGAGATCGCCGAACGCCGCCCCCTGCGCTACCGGGCCTCCCGCGGGACTGACAGCTGGCTGGTTGACGATCCCTACAGCTTCGGGCCCGTACTCGGGCCGGTTGATGATTATCTTATCGCCGAGGGGTCTCACCGGCGTCTGTTCGACCGTCTCGGGGCGCACGTGATCGAGCATGACGGCGCCGAAGGGGTCCATTTTGCGGTCTGGGCGCCAAATGCCCGCCGGGTGTCGGTGGTGGGCGATTTCAACGATTGGGATGGCCGCAGGCACGTCATGCGCCGGCGCACGGATGTAGGCGTTTGGGAAATCTTTGCCCCCGGCGTCCAGCCGGGAGCTGCCTACAAGTACGAGATCATCGGACCTGACGGCGACAGACTGCCGCTCAAGGCAGATCCCTTTGCCCGCAGATCCGAATTCAGACCGGCCACTGCTTCGATTGTCGCATCCGGGCCGGATCGTGAATGGGGGGACCAGGCCCATCGCGATCACTGGTCGAATGTCGATGCCCGCCGTCAGCCCATGTCGATTTACGAGGTCCATCCGGGGTCGTGGCAGCGCCATGCCGATGGCTCCTTTCTGTCCTGGGACGAGATGGCCGACCGGCTGATCCCCTATTGCACCGAAATGGGCTTTACCCACATCGAATTCCTGCCCGTTTCCGAACACCCCTATGATCCTTCCTGGGGCTACCAGACCACGGGGCTTTATGCGCCCTCGGCCCGGTTTGGCGAGCCGGAGGGGTTCGCACGTTTTGTCGACGGAGCGCATCAGGTCGGGATTGGCGTCATTCTTGACTGGGTCCCCGCACATTTTCCCACCGACGAACACGGGCTTGCGAAGTTCGATGGCACTGCTCTTTACGAGCACGCCGATCCGCGCCAGGGATTCCACCCGGACTGGAACACGGCGATCTACAATTTCGGCCGTCGGGAAGTATCTTCCTTTCTGATCAACAATGCCCTTTTCTGGGCCGAGGCCTATCACGTGGATGGCCTGCGCGTGGATGCGGTCGCTTCGATGCTCTATCTCGACTACTCGCGCAAGGAAGGCGAGTGGGTTCCCAACAAGGACGGGGGACGCGAAAACCTGGAGGCCGTCGAATTTCTGCGCTCGATGAACAAGGCAGTCTATGCCAGTCATCCGGGCATCATCACCATTGCCGAGGAATCCACGTCATGGCCGAAGGTATCCGCCCCGGTTCATGAAGGCGGCCTCGGCTTCGGCTTCAAGTGGAACATGGGGTTCATGCACGATACGCTCAGTTACATGAGCCGGGACCCGATCCACCGAAAGCATCACCACAACGAGCTGACATTCGGTCTGCTTTATGCGTTCTCGGAGAATTTCGTGCTCCCGCTCTCCCACGACGAGGTCGTGCATGGCAAGGGTTCGCTGCTTGCCAAGATGCCGGGCGACGAGTGGCAGAAATTCGCCAATCTCCGTGCCTATTACGGCTTCATGTGGGGCTACCCTGGCAAGAAGCTGCTGTTCATGGGCCAGGAATTCGCCCAGCGCGGCGAATGGGCGGAATCCCGTCAACTTGACTGGGACCATCTCGATGACCCGCGTCATCACGGCATGCAGGATCTGGTTCGCGACCTGAACCGGCTTTATGTCGCGACCCCTGCGCTTCATGCCCGCGATTGCGAACCCGAGGGCTTCGAATGGCTGGTCGTCGATGATGATGCCAATTCAGTGTTCGCATGGGTACGCCATGCGCCGGGTTCAAAGCCCGTCGTGGTGGTCACGAATTTCACGCCCAATCCGCGACCAGGCTACACACTGCCGTTGCCGGAAGACGGATCATGGCAGGAAATCTTCAATTCGGACGCAACGCATTACGGCGGCTCCGGCCAGGGTAATATGGGAATGGTGACGGCGCGCAAGGAGGGTGGGCGTGCGGTCGCCGACATAACGCTGCCGCCCCTGGCCACGCTGATGCTCACGCCGGGATGATCCGGTCATAGATCCGGAAACGGGAGGAAGAGATGGAGCAAAAAAGAGTCCAGCCGCTGGCACGTGACGCCATGGCCTATGTTTTGGCCGGCGGCCGTGGAAGTCGGCTGAAGGAACTTACGGACCGACGGGCAAAGCCCGCTGTCTATTTCGGCGGCAAGACGCGGATCATCGATTTCGCGCTGTCCAATGCGCTCAATTCCGGGATCCGGCGGATCGGTGTGGCCACCCAGTACAAGGCTCATTCTCTCATCCGGCATCTCCAGCGCGGCTGGAACTTCCTGCGCCCCGAACGCAACGAGAGCTTCGACATCCTGCCGGCGAGCCAGCGGGTATCCGAGACGCAGTGGTATGACGGCACAGCCGACGCGGTGTTCCAGAACATCGACATCATCGAAAGCTACGAACCGCAATACATGGTCATTCTCGCCGGAGACCACATCTACAAGATGGATTATGAACTGATGCTGCAGCAGCACGTCAATTCGGGTGCGGATGTCACTGTGGGGTGCCTGGAAGTGCCGCGCATGGAGGCCACCGGTTTTGGCGTGATGCATGTCGATGCGGATGACCGCATCATCGATTTCGTCGAAAAGCCGGCCGATCCTCCGGCCATGCCGGACAAACCCGACATGGCGCTGGCATCAATGGGGATTTATGTCTTCAATACCGATTTCCTGATGGACGAGTTGCGGCGTGACGCTGAAACGCCCGGATCAAGCCGTGATTTCGGCAAGGATATCATTCCCCACATCGTCAAGCACGGAAAAGCCGTTGCACACCGTTTCACCGATTCCTGTGTCCGGGAGACACCCGAGCACGACGCCTATTGGCGGGATGTCGGTACGGTGGACGCCTACTGGCAAGCCAATATCGACCTGACGGACATTCTGCCGGACCTGGACCTCTACGATCGATCCTGGCCGATCTGGACTTATGCCGAGATACGCCCGCCCGCGAAATTCGTGCACAACGAGGATGGCCGGCGCGGCATGGCGCTCTCGTCGCTGGTGTCGGGGGACTGCATCATCTCGGGCGCCGAGTTGAACCGGTCGCTGATCTTCTCCGGCGTATTGTGCAGGTCCTACTCGAAACTCAACGAGGCGGTGGTGCTGCCCGAATGCGTTATCGGCCGGCATGCGGATCTGTCCCGCGTCGTCATCGACCGTGGTGTAAAGATCCCGGCAGGCCTTGTTGTCGGCAGGGACCCGGAACTCGACGCAAGCCGGTTCAGGAGAACGGAGTCAGGCGTATGTCTCATCACGCAGGACATGCTTGATCGCGCTGGATTGATCTACGAATGAAGATCCTGTCCGTCGCATCCGAGGTCTACCCGCTGATAAAGACGGGCGGGCTTGCCGATGTGGCAGGGGCGCTTCCTGCCGCCCTTGCAGCACATGGCGTCGACATGCATGTGCTGCTGCCGGGCTACAGCCAGGTCATGGCAAAGCTGGTCAATCCGGTCCGGCTGCTGGAACTCGATGATCTGATCGGCACCAGCGCAGCGATACTCGCCTGCAGGCTCAATGGCGTCCAGTATCTTGTTCTTGATGCGCCTGACCTGTTCGACCGCGAAGGCGGCCCCTATACCGACGCATCGGGCAAAGATCACCCCGACAACTGGCGCCGCTTCGCCGCTCTTTGCCTTGCAGCCGCAAGGATCGCTGAGGCGGGCCTGGATGACTGGTTTCCCGATATCGTGCACGCCCATGACTGGCAGGCTGGCCTCGTTCCGGTCTACATGAAGCACGGCACCGCTTCGCATGTCCCCACGGTGATGACCGTTCACAATCTGGCGTTCCAGGGGCAGTTCAGTCCGGCCATTTTTGCCGAGCTCGGACTTCCTTCCTCGGTGTTTGCGATGGACGGAATCGAGTACTACGGCGATGTCAGCTATCTCAAGGGCGGGCTGCAGCTCGCATCGGCGATCACCACGGTAAGCCCCACCTATGCGCAGGAAATCCGGACGCCTGAGTTCGGCATGGGACTGGAGGGCCTTATCAATGCCCGCGCCGCTGACCTTCATGGTATCGTCAACGGCATAGATACCGATGTCTGGGATCCCGCCAACGATCCGATGATTCCCGCGAGCTATTCCCACAGCAAACTCAAGCGCCGCCAGATCAACCGGAAAGCGCTGGCCGAACGATTCGGACTGGAGGAGACGACCGGACCGGTCTTCACGGTGGTCAGCAGGCTGACCTGGCAGAAGGGCATGGACGTGCTAGCCGAAGCCGCCGACGACATCGTAGCAATGGGAGGGAGGCTGGCGGTCTTGGGCGCCGGAGACCCGGCACTCGAAGCAGCGCTTGCCGGGGCTGCCGAACGCCATCCCGGCAGGATCGGCGCGATCATAGGCTATGACGAAGCTCTTTCCCATCTCATTCACGCCGGTGGCGACGCGCTGCTGGTTCCGTCCCGCTTCGAACCCTGCGGCCTGACGCAATTGTGTGGTCTTCGTTATGGAAATGTCCCGATCGTGGCCCGGATCGGGGGGCTGGCCGATACGATCATTGATGCCAACGAGGCCGCGAGCGCCGCCCGCGTGGCGACCGGCTTTCAGTTTTCCCCGGTTACAAGGGATGCATTGCTGCAGGCGGTGCGCGCCGCTATCAGGGCATTTGCTGAACCCAGGACCTGGAGCAGGCTGCAGGACCGCGGCATGAAATCCGATGTATCATGGGAACGCAGCGCCGCCCGCTACGTTGCACTCTACGCTGACCTGCATACCGCGCACACCGACAAAACAACCGAGTGATATTTGATGATCAAGACCGTGGAAATCACCCCTTTCAAGGATCAGAAACCCGGAACCTCCGGGCTTCGAAAAAAGGTTCCGGTGTTTCAGGCGCCCGGTTATACGGAGGCGTTCATCCAATCGATTTTTGATAGCCTCGAGGGCTTCAAGGGCGAAACCCTGGTGGTTGGCGGCGATGGTCGCTACTACAACCGCGAGGTCATTCAGACCGCTCTGCGCATTGCTGCAGCCAACGGCTTCGGCCGCGTTCTGGTCGGAAAGGGCGGCATCCTTTCAACGCCTGCAGCGTCCCACATCATCCGCAAATACGGTGCCTATGGCGGGCTGATCCTGTCGGCAAGCCACAATCCCGGAGGGCCGAAAGGCGATTTCGGAATCAAGTACAATGTCGGCAACGGTGGCCCCGCGCCCGAGAAAATTACCGATGCGATCTATGCGCGGACCCAGGAAATCGACCGCTACAAGATCGCGCTTTTCAATGACGTTGACCTCGACAAGACCGGAACATTCGATGCGGACGGGTTGACCATCGAGGTTATCGATCCTGTGGCCGACTATGCCGACCTGATGGAAACCCTGTTTGATTTCGATGCGATCCGGTCGATGATTGCAGGAGGTTTCAAGGTCACCTTTGATGCCATGCATGCTGTCACCGGTCCCTACGCCCGGGAGATCCTGGTCAAGCGGCTGGGTGTCGCCCCCGAACTCGTCCTCAATGCCGAACCGCTTGAGGATTTCGGCGGCCACCATCCCGACCCCAATCTTGTGCATGCAAAAGCACTTTACGACACCATGATGGGGGAAAACGCGCCCGATTTCGGCGCGGCTTCCGATGGTGACGGCGACCGGAACCTGATTATCGGCAAGGGTATTTTCATCAACCCGTCGGATTCGCTGGCAATGCTGGCGGCCAACGCCCATCTCGCGCCCGCCTACAAGGAAGGCCTGAGAGGTATTGCCCGGTCGATGCCAACCAGCGGCGCGGCTGACCGGGTGGCGGAAAAACTGGGTGTCGAACTACACGAAACCCCTACTGGCTGGAAGTTCTTCGGCAATCTGCTCGATGCCGGACGCTGCACGATCTGCGGTGAGGAAAGCGCGGGAACGGGCTCGGATCACGTCCGGGAAAAGGACGGTTTGTGGGCGATCCTGCTTTGGCTCAACATTCTCGCCGCGCGTGGCCAGAGCGTAAAGGAGGTGGTGCATGATCACTGGGCGACCTACGGCCGCACCTTCTATTCGCGCCACGACTACGAAGGCATTGAAACAGACCATGCCCGGGGATTGATGTCGGCGCTTGAGGACAAGCTCGACGCCCTGCCGGGAACGTCCCTGGACACCCTGACCGTGGAGCGGGCAGACAGCTTTTCCTACCGCGATCCGATTGACGGCTCGGTCAGCAGCAATCAGGGACTCAGGATCTTTTTCGAAGGTGGAGCCAGATTGGTGTTCAGGCTTTCCGGCACCGGCACCTCCGGAGCAACGCTCAGGGTTTACATGGAACGCCACGAAGCCGACCCGGCATTGCATGATCAGGATACACAGGAAGCGCTAGCACCTGTCATCGCAGCTGCAGAAGCCGTCGCCGAAATCCGCGAACGGACTGGCCGCAACGCACCGACAGTTATCACCTGATGAACACTTCCGAAGAGGTTTTGCCGCAAACGAGGCTGGGGGCCACGCTGACACGATCCGGCGCGCGCTTTGCCGTTCGCGCGCCGGAAGCCGGGAGCGTGAGCGTGTGTGTCTTCGATGCAGCGGATATTGAAAGATCCCGTCACGAACTGACCGCCGGCGAAGACGGTGTGTTTTTCGGGATAGTCGAGGGTCTCAAACCGGGAGATCGCTACGGGTTACGCGCTGACGGCCCATGGTCCCCGGAAACCGGGCATCGGTTCGATCCCGCGAAACTGCTCGTCGATCCCTACGCGATCCGGATAGACCGGCCCTTTGCCTACGATCCAAGGCTTTCGGTCTTCGGCGAGGATACTGCAAGCCTGACGCCAAAGGCAGTGCTTGAAGCCCCCCTGCCCCCGCTCAACCCGGGTCATCCGGCCCTCACGCCCGGCGGGTTGATCTATGAGCTTCCTGTTCGGGCGTTCACCATGCTGCATCCCGAAGTGCCCGAAGAAGATCGGGGCACTCTCAGGGCGCTCGCGCACCCGGCGGTCCTGGATCATCTCGTCTCGCTCAACGTCGGAGCGGTCGAGCTGCTGCCGGTCGCCGCATGGATCGATGAACGTCATCTGCCGCCACTCGGGCTCACCAATGCCTGGGGATACAACCCGGTCACCATGCTTGCGCTCGACCCTCGGCTGGCGCCGGGAGGCATCGCCGATTTGCGTTTCGCCGTTGAAGCGCTGCACGCGGCCGGTATCGGGACCATTCTCGACGTCGTCTACAACCACACCGGCGAGAGCGACAACCATGGTCCAACCCTGTCGCTCCGCGGCTTGGGTAACGCGACCTACTACCGCCACGAAAGCGACAATCCCGGACAGCCCGTCAACGATACCGGATGCGGCAATACGCTCGCCTGTGACAGGCCTGCCGTTCAGGAGCTTGTCCTGACAGCCTTGCGCCACTTTGTGGTACAGGCCGGAGTGGATGGCTTTCGCTTCGATCTGGCCCCGATTCTGGGGCGCGACGATGAAGGCTTCTCGGCCGACGCGGATCTTCTGAAAGCGATCATCGACGATCCGGTTCTCCATGACCGGGTCATGGTCGCGGAGCCCTGGGACATCGGCCCGGGCGGCTATCAGCTCGGCAACTTCCAGCCGCCATGGCTCGAATGGAACGACCTCGCCCGCGACGATATCCGCCGTTTCTGGCGCGGTGACAAGGGCATGACCGGGCCGCTCGCGACCCGCCTCTCCGGCTCTTCGGATGTTTTTGGCGGCAATCGGGCCCGCAAGACGCGCAGTGTCAACTTCGTTGCTGCCCATGACGGCTTTCCGCTCGGCGACATCGTGACCTACGCACACAAGCACAACGAGGTGAATGGCGAGGACAACCGGGACGGCCACGACGCCAATCACTCCTGGAACAACGGCGTCGAGGGGCCGAGTGACGATCCCGCTATCCGCAACGCGCGGACTGCTGATGCCAAGGCCCTGATTGCCACTCTTTTCTCTTCCAGGGGAACGCTGCTGCTGACCGCAGGTGACGAATTCGGTCATTCCCAGAAGGGCAACAACAATGCCTACGCCCAGGACAACGAGATCACCTGGCGCGACTGGTCGGCAATGGACCGCGAGCGGCTCGAATTTACCAGAGCCTGGTCCGCACTCCGGTCCCGCAACCCGTCCCTGAGCCGGATGGCGTTCCTACAGGACGCCGACGGGTCCGCGCTACCCGACCAGGTCGAATGGATGACGCCCGACGGGCGAAACATGACACCAGGCGACTGGGAGAATCCGGAGCTCGGTGCATTCCTGATGGTGCTTGGCCCACCGGGCCATCGCATTGCAGTGCTGTTCAACCGTGGCCACGACGCCGTCGGCGTGCAGCTTCCGGCTCCATCCGGACACTGGGCACCTGCCACTCCCGGTTTGCGTGCCGATGGAATGGCGCCCGGACGCTCGGTCATCGCGTGGGAAGAAACTGCAGCCAATGCGTGAGCTTTGCGGCGCAAAACGAACACCGGGACAAGAACGCATTTGACACAAATTGGCAATGGACTGGCCGTTCATTGGCACTATGGTTCGCCGAAAGAACAATCCAGTTGGAGAACAACGTGCCGCGCGAGATTTCTATAGCAGATGTGGACGGCCTGGTGGGTACCGAACTCGGCGTATCGGAATGGATCGACGTGCCGCAATCGCGCATTGACGCTTTCGCGGACGCCACCGACGACCATCAGTTCATCCATGTCGATCCCGAACGCGCCGCTGAAACGGCCTTCGGCGGGACAATTGCCCATGGCTTCCTGACCGTTTCGCTGCTCTCGGCCATGCATGCGGACTGCGTTCCGCGGCTACGCGAACCGAACGTCGGCATCAATTTCGGCTTCAACAAGCTGCGCTTCATGGCCCCGGTCCCCTCGGGAGGCCGGGTGCGCGGACGGTTCGTGCTCAAGGACGCGCGCATGCGCGGGCCCGGTCTGCTGATGACCACCTATGACGTTACGGTTCAGATCGAGGGCGGCAAGAAACCGGCCCTTACTGCGACCTGGCTGACGGTTATCCAGTTCGATCCCAAGGACTTTCCTTCAAAATCAGACTGACAGGGAACCGTCCGCACGAAACGCGGGATCAGGCCAGGCAATCCTTTGCCGCTTCGTTGAGAAAACCGAACGCGTAGGCCGAGAACGACCGCCAGAACTCGACCCGGTATTCCGTCTCGCCGGCGCGATGAATCACCACTTCGATCTTGCCGAGTATTGTCCGCGAAACCGCTCCGACCGGGAACACGGTATCGCCGAGATCCTGGGGACACCCGGCCTCGAGCGTGGCGCGCGCACCCTTGCCGCTCACGACAACTGCGGCATTCCTGTGCGAAATATCGACTGCGCTGTGTAGCGCCTTGCACTTGGCCAGATCGCTCAAGGGATCCAAGGTCTCATCGACGATCATCCATTCGTCGGGACCGAGCCAAAGGGCCAACCGGCCCTTCGCATTCTTCGACGACGCCTTGGGCTCAAGTGGCAGTTCGAGCCCGAGCGACTTTGAAAGCGCCGCCGCATCGGCGGTATTGGCGCGCAGTGACACACGAAAGGCCGGTTTTGCCGGTGTCACGGTCACACCCGCTGCCCCGCCGGTGCGCCCGGCAAGCGGTTCGATGCGGGCGGCTGTTGCTGTCTGAGCGGATTTAGCCATTTACGCGCCCTCCTTCCTTGTCGAAAAACACTGTGTCCGTCACTTCGACCTCGATGGTCCGGTCCGGCATCGGCACGTAGAGCGTCTTGCCCTTGAGCGCACGGCCATCGGCCACGAGCGCCATGGCGATCGACCGGCCGCAATTCTCCGACCAGTAGGAAGACGTCACGTGCCCGATCATTTTCATCGGCAGGCTCTGGTTCGGATCGGCCACGATCTGCGCACCTTCCTCCAGAACTGTTTTGGCATCCTTGGTCGCCAGTCCCACCAGCTGTTTCCGGCCCGAGGCGACCAGGTCCGGCCGCTTCATGCCGCGAATGCCGACAAAATCGCTCTTGCTCTTGGCGATAGCCCAGTTGAGACCCGCATCATCGGGGGTCACCGTGCCGTCCGTATCCTGGCCGACGATGATGTATCCCTTCTCGGCGCGCAGAACATGCATTGTTTCGGTGCCATAGGCACAGGCGCCGAGAGCTTCCGCGCGTTCCCAAAGGGCTTCCCACACCGCCTCGCCGAAATCGGCGGGTACATTGACTTCATAGCCCGCTTCACCGGTGAACGACATCCGGAAGAGCCGCGTGGGCACGCCACAGATCTTTCCCTCGCGTACGCTCATGTGCGGCATCGCTTCATTTGAGAGATCTATGCCTTCCACCAGCGGTGCGATGATTTCGCGTGCCTTTGGTCCCTGAACCGCGATCACGGCCCATTGCTCGGTTGTCGAGGTAAGCCAGACCTTGAGTTCGGTAAATTCGGTCTGCAGGTAGTCCTCCATGTGATGCATCACACGCGGCGCCCCACCGGTGGTGGTGGTGACATGGAACCGGTCTTCGGCAAGCCGTCCGACCACGCCGTCATCATAGATGAAGCCGTCCTCGCGCAGCATGATGCCGTACTTGCAACGGCCGGGCGCCAGCTTCTGCCAACCGTTGGTGTACATCAGATCGAGAAACTTCGCCGCATCCGGCCCGACGACTTCGATCTTTCCGAGTGTCGAGGCGTCGAACATGCCCGCCGCCTCGCGAACGGTGCGGCACTCCCTGTTGACGGCCTGATGCATATCCTCGCCGGCGCGGGGATAATACCAGGCCCGTTTCCAGTGTCCGACATCTTCGAAGACCGCGCCGTGCTTCTCTTCCCAGGCATGCATCGGCGTATGTCGTGCCGGATCGAACAGGTCACCTCTGGAGTGATTGACAATCGCACCGAACGTGACGGGCGTGTAGGGCGAACGGAACGTCGTAAGCCCGACCTGCGGCAATGGCTTTCCGAGCATTTCCGCAGCAATCGCAAGACCGTGGATGTTTGACGTCTTGCCCTGGTCCGTCGCCATTCCGTTGGTGGTAAAGCGTTTGACATGCTCGATGGAGTGCATGCCCTCACGAACAGCAAGCCGGATATCCTTGGCCGTGACATCGTTCTGAAAATCAACGAAAGCCTTCACGGTAGTGTCGGCGCCTGCTCCGCCGGCCGACCCCATCATGCTGCCCGACCATGAGCTGCCTGCCTCGGCCTCGGGCACCTTCCAGCGGGATTTCGTCTTGATTCCGGCAGCCTTGGCAGCATCCAGCCCCGCCTTCGCTGCCCCTTCAATTGCGTCGTCAAGTTCATCGACGCCATTGCATGCGCCAACGCTCGTACAGTCCTGCACGTGCTTGCCGGGGAGGAACCGCTGCGAGTCCTCGTCCCAGACGACCTTGCCGCGGGACTGCGAATACATGTGTACGGACGGCGTCCAGCCGGCCGACATGATCAGCGCGTCGATCGCGATGGTCCGTGTCGATCCGCCCGACGGCCTGCCGACCTTCATCGATTTCACCCGCAAGGCGCCCGACGTGTCGAGCACGGACTGGCCCGCCAGAACCTCGATGCCGAGTTCCCTTGCACGGGCCACCAGCGCCGGATCGGGATCGGGTCGGACATCCACGATTGCGGGCACCGAAACTCCCGCAGCTTTCAGATCGAACGCGGCCGCCCAGGCGGAATCGCAGGCCGTGTAAACGCCGACCTTTGCGCCGACTGCAACACCGAAGTGATTGAGATAGGTGCGCGCGGCCGAGGCCAGCATGATGCCGGGCCGGTCATTGTTGGCAAACACCATGTGCCGCTCGATCGCCCCCGTGGCGATGACGACCTGCTTTGCACGAACCTGCCAAAGCCGCTCGCGCGGCAATGACGGATCGGGCCGCGGGAGATGCTCGGTTACCCTTTCGATCAGGCCGACATGATTCTGCGCCTGGTATCCGAAAGCCGTGGTTCGGGTCAGCACCCGAACATTCGGCATCGACCGCAATTCCTGCGTAACGGCCTGCGCCCAGTCCCAACCGGACTTGCCGTCCACCGTTGCATCGGTCTCGTGGTGAAATGCTCCGCCGGTTTCGGCTTGCTCGTCGCACAGGATCACCTGCGCACCCGCATGCGCGGCCGCAAGGGCAGCGGACAGTCCGGCGGCACCTCCGCCGATCACCAGCACGTCGCAATGGACGAAGTGATTGGCGTAATGGTCGGGGTCCGGCTCGCCGGGGGCCACGCCAAGGCCTGCTGCAGCCCTGATGACCGGCTCATAGACCTTTTTCCACGCAGCCTTCGGCCACATGAAGGTCTTGTAGTAAAAACCGGCCGCGAAAAACGGCGAGGCATAGTTGTTGATGCCTCCGACATCGAAACCAAGCGAAGGCCAGCGGTTCTGCGATTTCGCCTGAAGACCGTCGAATACCTCCTGCACCGTAGCCCGCACATTGGGTGTCCGCCGCGCGGTGTCGCGCGAAACATCCATCAAGGCATTCGGCTCTTCCGGTCCGGCCGACAGCATGCCGCGCGGCCGGTGATATTTGAACGAACGCCCGGTCAGGTGGATACCGTTGGCGATGAGCGCCGAAGCAAGCGTATCCCCCTCGACCGCAGACAAGGTCCTTCCGTCGAAGCTGAAGCGAACTGTTCTGGCGGGCGTAAGCCGGCCCTTACCTTTGATGCGGTTTGCGCCCGTCATTCTTCTGCTCCTGTCACGCGCACCATTCCATCGTCCCCGCGGGCAACTTTCACGCGGGGTTCACCCGCCTTGTAGGTGGTAACAAACTTGTCGCTGACCGTATCCCGCACAGCATTGAAGAAGCGTGCGCATCCATGGATGTGCCGCCAGCGCTCAAATGCGATGCCCTTCGGGTTGTCACGAATGAAGAAGAACGCCTCGAAGTCCTCATCGCTGATCGCCGCGATGTCTTTCGGACGCTCGATATGCGCCTCGCCGGCGTTCCGGAACTCCAGTTCGGGCCGGTCTTCCCGGCAGTAGGGACAATGGATCAGAAGCATGGCTTGGTCCTTGGTCAGATCTTGGTCTTGATCACGGAGGTTTCGGCATCGCCGGTGTTGGGCGTGCCTTCCGGCTCGATAATGATGAGATGGGTTTCCACGTCAGCCCGCGGACAGTGCTCGACACCCTTCGGAACAACGAACATCTCACCCGGCTCAAGCACGACGTCACCATCGCGCATCTGGATGGTCAGCCGCCCCGACAGCACGAAGAACAGATCATCCGTATCCGGGTGTGAATGCCAGTTGAACTCGCCCTTGACCTTCACGACCATCACGTCATGGCCATTGAACGCCGCGACAATTCGCGGAGACCAGAATTCATTGAAGGTGGCGAGCTTTTCAGCGAGCTTGATGGGCTGGTTCGACATCCGCAAAACCCTAGTGCGCCACGGCTGCAGCCGCGGCTTCATCGATCAGCCGCCCGGTCCTGAAGCGCTCAAGCGTAAACGGCGCGTTAATCCTGTGCGGTTCGTCGCGTGCTATGGTGTGCGCGAAAACATGGGCGGAACCCGGTGTCGCCTTGAAGCCGCCGGTACCCCAGCCGCAATTGACGTAGAGACCCTTCACCGGTGTCTTTGAAAGAATCGGCGAGCGGTCCGGCGTCACATCAACGATGCCGCCCCACGACCTCAGCATTTTCATGCGGGTGAACATCGGGAACATCTCGCAGATCGCATCGAGCGTGTGGCTGAGAATGTGCAGTCCACCCGTCTGCGAATAGGACGTGTACTGGTCGGTGCCCGCACCAATCACCAGCTCTCCCTTGTCCGATTGCGAGATGTAGGCGTGTACGGTGTTGGACATCACCACGCACGGGAAGACCGGCTTGACCGGTTCGGAAACCAGGGCCTGCAGCGGATAACTTTCCAGCGGCATCCTGACGCCCGCCATCTCCATGATCACGGACGTATGCCCTGCCGCCACGATGCCGACTTTCTTGGCGCCGATGAAGCCGCGGCTCGTGTCAACGCCCGAGACGGAGCCGTCGTTTGCGCGGCGCACCCCGGTGACTTCGCAGTTCTGAATGATGTGGACACCCATCGCGGCAGCAGCACGGGCATAACCCCATGCCACGGCGTCGTGCCTTGCGGTCCCGCCGCGCCGCTGCAGGGCGGCCCCCATAACCGGATAACGCGCCGATTGCTGAATGTTGAGCGGCGGACAGTAGTCCTTGGCCTCTTCCGGCGTCAGCCACTCGTTGTCGACCCCGTTGAGCCGGTTGGCGTGAATATGCCGCTTGAAGACCTGCACGTCATGGACATTGTGCGCCAGCATCATCACGCCGCGCGCCGAATACATGACGTTGTAGTTTAGATCCTGCGAAAGGCCGTCCCACAGTTTGAGCGCGTGATCGTAAAGACCAGCGCTTTCGTCATAGAGATAGTTCGACCGGATGATCGTGGTGTTGCGTCCGGTATTGCCGCCGCCGAGCCATCCCTTCTCGATCACGGCAATGTTGGTAATCCCGTGTTCCTTTGCCAGATAATAGGCAGTTCCCAGACCGTGGCCTCCTGCGCCGACGATGATCACATCATAGTCCTTGCGGGGCTCGGGTGAGGTCCATTGGGCCGGCCAGCCCTTGTGGCCGCGAAGAGCCTCCCGGGCGACGGCAAAAGCGGAATACTTGCGCATGGCGATGGGACTCCGGATGGTTGCCATGGAATTCAGGCATTTGGTTACAGGCGCGTCTTTCCCGACAAGCAAGAGCAAATTTGCTTGTCCGGCATCGGCTGCTTTGCGACTTCCAAGCGGCATTCCGTGTCGCAGCGGGCAATGGTCGCACGGGTGATCGGACCCTTCCGATCTCGAGCGACGCAGCAGCACCCGAGACAGTCCTTACACAGGGTCACGGTGAAAAAAGACGCCCCCGTTTCCGCTGTCAAGCGACCAGGGGACTGGACTTGGAGCGCCGAAACTGGTAATGCCCCCATCAATCGTAAAGCCCCTGGCCGAACGAACGTGAATTGTTTGTTCATTACGGGCTGCTTCAGCCAACCGAATAACTCGAAGGAACGGGATTAACGTGCAGGTACTTGTCCGCGATAACAATGTCGATCAGGCGCTCCGCGCTCTCAAGAAGAAAATGCAGCGAGAAGGCATTTTCCGTGAAATGAAGATGCGTGATTTTTACGAGAAGCCGTCGCAGAAGCGCGCGAGAGAAAAGGCCGAAGCCGTTCGCCGCGTTCGCAAGCTGGCTCGCAAGCGCGCCCAGCGCGAAGGCCTTATCGGCGGCGGCCGTTCGGCATCGCGCTGATTTAGCCGTTTTTTTGCCCCTTTGGGGTTGCATGAATCTGAGGCGGGGACGAAAATTCGTCTCCGCCTTTTTTTGCTCGCGGCTCACTATCTTTGGAACGCAAGGCGAAGACAGTGCTTGAATCGGACTTGGCGCAAGTCGCGCGAAGACCGGCGCGGCAGACGCAGATTGAACAGTACGGCCTTCCGGCCGTTTGCATGGGATACGGGTGATGCGGTTGACTTCGGCATTCAGGACAAATGAACGAACTGCCGCGGGCAAACATGTCTGCTTTCTGGCGGCCGTCTTGGCATTGGCCTTGTCAGGCTGCAACACCACCTCACCCGTAGATGCCATCCAGATCGACCGCTCTCAGGGAACCGAGGAAAATATCGCCTCGCTGACGGAGGTGATCCGCCGGAACCCGAGCGATCCGGAGGGTTACAATGTTCGTGGCGCCGCCTATGGCCGGTCCGGCCAGTTCCGCAATGCGATGGATGACTTCAACCGCGCGCTCCAGCTCAATCCGTCTTTCTATCAGGCCTATGCGAACCGCGCCCTGATACACCGCTCGATGGGCAACGCGGCGGAAGCGGCAAAGGATTACAACCGCGCACTCCAGATCAATCCACGCTATGACGTCGCCTATATCGGACGCGGGAACCTCTATCGCCAGGCCGGCCGCAATTCCGAGGCAATGAATGACTACAATCGGGCCATCAGTCTCGAGACGACGGATCCGCGGGCGTTTCACAACCGGGGACTGATCAAGCAACTGCAGGGTCAGCACGCACAGGCGATCGAGGATTTTTCGACGGCCATTTCGCTGGCTCCGAATTCGCCGGAGCCTTACAACGGCCGCGGAATATCCTACGTGGCGCTCAATGACGATGAGAATGCATTCAGCGACTTCAACCGGGCAGTCGAACTGGACAAGCAGGTCGCTGAATCCTGGGCAAACCAGGCCCTGATCTATGAGCGCCGTGGCGACAAGGCCAGGGCCAGGCGTTCCTATGCCCGGGCAGCACAACTTGACCCGAAGTATCGTCCCGCCATTGATGGGCTGGCCCGGGTTCGCTGAATAACGGACAAGTGCCGTCTGCCTGCCCGAGGTCCGAAGTCCGGGGTCGTTGACCGTCCTGCGACGCACGACGCGGACACCCTTGCGCCACCCCTTTGAACAACCGGCTTCTCCCCATACTCCGAAAAAGGTTTGCTCCCCGAGGGAATGGCTCCGCTCGCAATGGCGACGGTAGAACCGGAACCGATTGACCGCTGATCCGTTGTGCCCGCAGTCATACTGCACAAAAATCGGAAAGTGAGGTCGCCATGATTATCAACAAGAAAACCGCCGCCACCGCATGTATCGCAACCGCTTTGGCGCTGGGTGCGCAGACGCAGACGGCCGCCGCCGACAGCGTGGAAGCCGGCTTGCTGGAATGCGTGGTTGAAGGCGGAACCGGTTTCATATTCGGCTCGTCCAAGGACCTTGCATGCGAATTCATTCCGGCCGATGAAACTGTTCCCCGGGAGCCCTACTTCGGCGTCATCAACAAGTTCGGTGTCGACATCGGCTTCACCGACGCAACATTGATCCAGTGGCTCGTTCTCGCACCCACGGCGGACTACGAGTACACGCTCGGTTCACTGGCTGGCGATTATCGCGGCGTCTCTGCAGAGGCCAGCGCAGCAGCAGGTGCAGGCGTAAACCTGTTGGTCGGCGGATCCAACGACACGATATCGCTTCAGCCTGTCAGCGTTCAGGCTCAGGAAGGCGTAAACATCGCCCTCGGTGTAGCCGAGCTTGAGCTTCGTTCCGTCGTTGCCAACTAATCCCGTGACATCCAGTTGATAACGAAAAAGGCCCGGCTGTTGCCGGGCCTTTTGTCTTTGCTTGGATCATTGATCGGCCGACTATTCCTCTATCGCCTTGACGATATCGTCGGTCATCTTCTTGGCGTCGCCCAGCAGCATCATGGTCCCGTCCTTGTAGAACAGCGTGTTGTCGATGCCGGCATAACCCGACCCGAGCGAGCGCTTGACGAACAGGCAGGTCTGCGCCTTGTCGACATCCAGAATGGGCATGCCGTAGATCGGCGAGGACTTGTCGTCGCGTGCAGCCGGGTTGGTCACATCATTGGCGCCGATGACATAGGCAACGTCAGCCTGCGAAAACTCGGAGTTGATGTCCTCGAGTTCGAAAACCTCGTCGTAAGGGACGTTGGCTTCCGCCAGCAGCACGTTCATGTGACCGGGCATGCGTCCGGCCACCGGGTGAATTGCATATTTCACCTCGACACCGTGTTCCTTCAGCTTGTCGGCGAGTTCGCGGGTGGAATGCTGCGCCTGGGCCACTGCCATGCCGTAACCGGGGACGATGATGACCTTCGACGCATTCGCCATGAGGAAGGCAGCATCGTCGGCCGATCCCATCTTGACCGTACGGTCGATATCATCGCCTCCCGCAGCAGCGGTTTCGCCGCCAAATCCGCCGAGAATGACCGAGATGAACGACCGGTTCATGCCCTTGCACATGATGTAGGAGAGGATCGCGCCCGAAGAGCCGACCAGCGCGCCGGTGATGATGAGAGCGAGGTTGCCCAGGGTGAAGCCGATGCCGGCTGCCGCCCAACCGGAATATGAATTGAGCATCGACACGACCACCGGCATGTCCGCGCCACCGATCGGTACGATGATGAGAACGCCGAGCACGAGCGACAGCACAACGATAAGCCAGAAGATCGTATAGCTTTCGGTGACAACGAGCGCACCGATAAGGACCACAATGCCGATGCCGAGCGCCGCGTTGATGGCGTGGCGCATCGGCAGCATGATCGGCTTGCCCGACATGCGCCCATCGAGCTTGAGGAACGCGATGATGGAGCCGGTGAAGGTGATCGCACCGATTGCCACGCCCAGCGACATCTCGATGAGGGCCTGCGCGTGGATTTCGCCCACCTCACCGATGCCGAAGGCATGGGGAGAGTACAGCGCTGCGGCTGCCACCAGGACGGCAGCAAGACCCACAAGGCTGTGAAAGCCGGCCACGAGCTGCGGCATCGACGTCATCGCGATCTTGCGGGCGATATAGGCGCCCGCGCCACCGCCGATGACAAGACCTGCAATGATCATCACGAAGCCGCCGAATGACGGCTGCGCGAGAAGCAGTGTCGTGGCGATGGCGATCGCCATGCCGACCATGCCGTACATGTTGCCCTGCCGGGAGGTCGTGGGATGCGAAAGCCCGCGGAGCGCCATGATGAACAGCACACCCGAGACGAGGTAGGCGAATGCGGCAAAATTCTCAGACATCAGCCGACCCTCACTTCTCTTTTTTCTTGTACATGGCCAGCATGCGCTGGGTCACCAGGAAGCCGCCGAAGATGTTGACCGAAGCAAGCACCAGCGCGACGAACCCGAATCCTGTCGCCCAACCCGATAGCGATGCGCCAACCGCCAAAAGGGCGCCGACCACGATCACGGAGGAAATCGCGTTGGTAACCGCCATCAGCGGCGTGTGCAGCGCCGGCGTCACCGACCAGACCACGTAGTAGCCGACAAAGATCGCAAGCACGAAGATCGCCAGGCGAAACACGAACGGATCGATTGCACCGCCACTTGCTGCATGGACAGCCGCGGCCACCCCGTCTCCGGCCGGGCCTGCTGTCTCCGCTGCCGTTCTGACGGCGCCAACCGCCTGCTCGAGATTTTCAAGAGCGGTGTCAAGTGCGGAACTCGCCATCACGCTTCCCCCTTGTTTGTATCACCGCCGAAAGCGGGATGGATCACTGCGCCATCGTGTGTGAGCGCTGTTGCCTTGACCAGTTCATCCTCGAAATTCAATGA
Organism: Hoeflea sp.; assembly: GCA_965230055.1. Classification (GTDB taxonomy): domain Bacteria; phylum Pseudomonadota; class Alphaproteobacteria; order Rhizobiales; family Rhizobiaceae; genus Hoeflea. Next base: position 1,005,454 of record OZ245939.1, read on the forward strand.
AACCGACTTGCTTTCCTTGTCGATCAGGGTGTCGAGAAACGTCAGCAGGTTCTTGGAATACAAAAGCGACGCGCTTGCAGCGACCCGCCCTGGCATGTTGAGAACACCGATCACCGTCACGCCGTCGATCGTCACCGTCTCACCGGCCTTCGAGCCTTCGATGTTGCCGCCGCGCTCGACCGCCAGATCGACCGCGATCGATCCAAGTCGCATGCTCTTGATCATGTCGCGCGAAATCAGCTTCGGCGCCGGACGCCCCGGAATGAGGGCGGTGGTAATCACGATATCCTGCTTGGAAATGTGATCGGCAACAAGCTTGGCCTGCTTGGCCTGGTATTCCTTCGACATTTCCTTGGCGTAGCCGCCGGCTGTTTCAGCTGCCTTGAACTCCTCGTCCTCGACGGCGATGAACTTGGCCCCGAGGGATGCAACCTGCTCTTTTGCGGCAGGACGCACGTCGGTGGCCGAAACCGCCGCACCGAGCCGTCGGGCGGTTGCTATCGCCTGAAGTCCGGCAACACCGGCGCCCATCACGAACACCTTGGCGGCCGGCACGGTTCCCGCGGCAGTCATCATCATCGGCATGGCACGATCAAATGCGTGAGATGCCTCGATTACGGCCTGGTAGCCGGCGAGGTTCGCCTGCGAGGACAGCACGTCCATCGACTGCGCCCGGGTTATCCGGGGCATCAGTTCCATCGCAAATGCGGTCACCCCGGCCTTCGCAAGAGCGGCGAGCGCCTTGTCGTTGCCGTAGGGATCCATCTGCGCCAGGACAATTGCGCCCTTCTTGAGGGATTTCATTTCCGTCTCGGACGGACGGCGCACCCTGAGAACCACATCCGCCTTCTTGGCTTCCGTTGCGGTTCCGGCCTTGGCGCCAGCGGCGGCAAAATCCGCATCCGAAATACGGGACTTCTCTCCGGCGCTTTTTTGCACAACGACGTCAAGCCCGAGCGCGACCATCTTCTTCACTGTCTCAGGCGAGGCAGCAACTCTCGGTTCGAGCGGATCTGATTCTTTGGCTACAAAAACTGTGGCGCCCACGCGAGCCCCTCCTCTGGCATTCGTGATGAGACGAGCCGGACCCGGTCACCCGGGTCAGGTTCGCTATGTACGGTTCAGCGTGCGAGAACGCTGCCGCCGATGCTGAGCACCAGGAACAAGAGGAAACTGGTAATGCCCCCGGCCGCGGTGAAGAAGAACGTTGCCATCGCGATCAGAAGTGCGACGATCACAATCGTGCCGTACTTCGCACCGGCAAGAAAGATCGCATAGGTCTTGTCGTGCTCGGAATAGTCCATTTCAGCGCCGGTCTCGACAGGACCGCTAGTCTGCTCAGCCATGCTGTAACTCCCAAAGTGGCGATTGGACGAGGGATTACACAAACCGTCCCCAATGTGCAATGGACAACGCACGGCTGTGCGGGAGCAATCAGGCCCCGTTTGTGCCCGGATCAACCGCTATCAGGCAGGATCGGAAAGGAAATTCGGTTAACCGGCCCGCTGAAGCGCGTAGCGGGCAGTTGGCCTGATCGTCAGCGGCGGCATCATCAGTTCGCTGCGCGGCGCGAACATCATCCTGCGTTCGCTGGGCTGCGAACTGAAGAACGGAAACCGGGAGAACAGGGTCCGCTTGAGTTCATGCGCATTGGCCGCGTGCAACTCGATATTGCTGTTGTAGCGCTCGAAGAAACGCGGTTCTGTCAGTTCGATCGACTGAAAGATCCGCTTGTAGAACGCCCTGTGATTCGGCTTGATCACCGAAAGGCAATAATCGACATCGTAATAGATGGTCGCCATGGTCGCGACGCGAAGCGTGAGATACGGCAAGGCGGGATAGTCGCGCATCAGCTCCGGATCGGCCGCAAACCTGACCGGATCGATGAAGGTTTTTCCCGCATCGAGAAGAGGGTTCATGACATCCGGGAAGTGGGACACGGCCACGCTGTCGCGTTCGGCGGCTGTGACGTGGTGAACGCGGATCGTTGACACCAGTTGTTCATCGAAAAAGATGCCAAGCACGTGGGCGTTGGGCTTGAAGTCGAGTTCGTCAATCAGGAGAGGGCCGGACTGCGGCGCCAGGCCAACGGCTGTGAAAGCCTTGTAGCGCAATCGGGCGACGTCTTCGAGATCGTCGGCATTGTCAATCCGGCGGTACTCGATATTCTCAAGGAAGCGAATGACACTGTCGCTGAACCCCGTCAACTTCTTGCTGTCCGCGACAGTCATCGATTCCGCATCCCCGCAGTTGAACTCGGAGAAACCTTATCGTTAAAATTCCATTAATCAATCCATTAGGGCTCTAACGACCCGATTAACCTGCCGTTATGGTTAACAAAATCGGGGACATGGCGCTTTCCGGCGCGGAACTCCAGAAAAGTACCTGCAACAAATAACGTTCGGCCAATCCGGGCAAGCGGCCTTGCGTTCCGCTGGCCTGACCGGACTTCATTCAGCCTCTCAGGCGCGGGCAAGGGCGGGCTTTTGGCGCGACCGCCTTGCCGAGCGCGAAAGCCGGCTGGCCAGTTCGGCAAACACGCTTTCGCGGATCGGCGCGCCGAAGATATAGCCCTGAATGATATCGGCGCAGTTATTGTCGCGGATCGTGGTGAGTTGATCCTCTGTCTCGACTCCCTCGACAATGATTTCGAGACCCAGTTCGCGGGACAGGTTGACCACGCCCCGCAACAGCTTGAGCTTCTGGGAGTCCTCGGTCAGGTTGCTGACGAAGGAGCGGTCGATCTTGACCTTGTTGAGCGGCAGCAGATTGAGATAGCTCAGGCTCGAATACCCGGTACCGAAATCGTCGATGGCGATGGCCATGCCCATGCCGCGCAGTTCCGCAAGGATTTCCCGCGCCTTGTCGATGTCGTCCATCAAGCCACTCTCGGTGACTTCGATCTGCAAACGCTCCGGGGCCAATGCGCTGCGGTCAAGCGCGTCGGCGATGACGGAAACGATCGTGCGATCCCCGAGATCGTGCGCAGAGAGATTAATCGAGACAAACATTTCCTCGGGCCAGGTGGCGCAAACCTTCACCGCCTGCGCGACGACGCCATGGGTCAGTTCGCTGATGATCCCCATCTCCTCGGCAAGAGGAATATAGACTGCCGGTGAAACCGGGCCGAATTCCGGATGCTCCCAACGCGACAGGGCTTCGGCGCCGACGATACGTGTGCCTTCGGGATTGAACATCGGCTGGTAGACCAGGCTCATCGAGTTGGTTCGGATGGCGTCGCGAAGGTCGGTCTTTAGGCGCTGTCGACGGATGTACTCCTGGTCCATCGATTGCTCGAACAGGCACCAGCGATCCTTGTCGCGGCGCTTCGCTTCATAAAGCGCTAGGTCCGCCTGAATGTGCATGTCTTCGATCTGCGCAGTCGCGGTTTTGGCCATGACGACGCCGGACGACAGGCTGATATAGAGCTTGTGTCGGTCGATCAGATAGGTTCCGCCAAGCGTTTCGACCACCTTGTCCATTGTCGCCCTGAGGTCGGCCTCGTCGCCAACGTCGGGAAGGAAGAGAACGAACTCGTCGCCGCCAAAGCGCGAGACAAGCATTTTCTTGCTGGCGAACGACCTCAGCCGCGCCGCCAGCGCACTGAGAAGCTTGTCGCCGCTGATATGGCCCATCGTGTCGTTGACATGCTTGAAATCGTCAATGTCGATGACCGCAAGCGCCGAGTTCTGATCGGGCCGGGCCTTGCTGATTTTCTTGGCGACCAGTTCCCGGAACCAGGACCGGTTGGGCAATCCGGTCAGATTGTCGAACCGGGCCAGTTGCAGGATGCGTTTTTCCGATTCAATCCGCGCCGAGACATCCTCGAATGTCAGCACGACGCCCTTTTCGCCACGATGTCTGGCGCTGAATTCGAGCCAGGTATTGGCGTCGGTTCGCATGAGCGCCCTGTTCTCGCGCCCTGCGATCAGGTCCGTAAGGGTTTCGCTGATATCGGCGAAGTACTCGCGCGGGATCAGACCATTTCGCGTTCCGAGCCGAAGTGCCGCCTTCAGCGCGCGACCGCTCAGGTTCACTTCGCCGCCAATATGGAAAAACTCGCGCGCCTTGAGGTTGGCAACTTCGATCCGCCCTTCGCCGTCAAGCATGAACAGGCCATGCGACATGTTGTTGAGCGCGGTGTCGAAGCGCTCCGCCAGAATTGCCGTCTTTCTTTCTGCCGTCACCGAGTTGAAGAGAAAGTCGCGAACCCCGTTGGCCATGGAGCGGGTCGTCAGAAACAGCGGCAGCAGAAGCAGGCCCATCAGGATCATGTAGGGATCATGCGCCATGACGAAACCGGCCATCATCGGCAGACAGGCGGCAAGAATGATCATGTCTACATTGAGCCGGGAACCGAAGTTCCGGCCCACGACCGAGATCATCGTCGCAAGGGTCACCGAAACCGTTACCATTTCCGCAAACGGATCCTGCGCAACCACGAGCGAATGCGCACAAACCGTTCCCAGGGTAAATGCTGCGACCAGCGAGCCGACCACGTAGCGCTTTTCCCAGTGCAGCGTGTCCTGGAGCTTGAAGTGCGCTTTGTCGAGGCGGTCAAACCGCATCATGTCGAGGTTGCGGCAAAGCCATATCAGGAACAAGGCCAGGCTGGCATACAGGTAGAAGGGGTCGTCGATCCGGAAAAAGACGGAAGTCGTCGTCACCACATGCGCGATCATACCGGCAAAGAGCGTGCCCCGCTGCTGGTACAACGAAGCCACGAACGAGAGCCTGACATCGTCTGCAAATGCTGTGCTGTTTGACGAATGCATGAACGCCGCCTTGTTAGGTTAGCTTCATGACATATCGGAAGGAGATTAAGATTGGATTTAACAGTGACCCGAATTCATACACCCCTAAATGACCATTGCCGTGCCGGAAATGCTCCGGCCGGCATGTTTGGGGTCTCGGTCTTGGAACCGCGCCACTACTCGGCAGCGACAGCAGCCACCTTATCGCGAGAATCGGTTATCAACTGCTTAATTTGGGACTTTTTCTGAAGCTGATCTTCCATGTTCCTTTTCTTTACGTGTCCATAACCCCGAATACTGAGAGGATAAGAAAGAAACTCGATCACAAGTTCGATATTACCCGGTTGCAGCCTATGATTGGCAAAATCCAGATCGTCCATGAACTCGGAAATAAGTTGCCGTTCTGTTTTCCGTTCCGCTGTGTAACCGAACAGGTCGAACGGCGTACCCCGAACCACCTTGAGTATGGAGAGCACCGGAAACAGCACCGACATTCCGCGGCCGAAAGATGTTTTTAACGGATGACCGTGACGGTCTTTGCGACCGAGAACCGGCGGCGCCATGTGGTATTCGAGCCGCTCAAAGCTTTCCAACTGCTGTGACAATTGACGCCGGAAACTTCCGTCGCTGTAAAGGCGCGCAACTTCGTACTCGTCCTTGTAGGACATCAGCTTGAAAAGGGATCTTGCCGCAGCTTCGGATACAGCACCCGGAGCACCGCTTACTCTCGTCTCAGCCTCGATCAACGGCTTGAGGCTGTCACGGTATTTCTGCGCCCAGTTCTGATTCTGGTATTGGGCAAGAAATGCGGCCCGCCTGTCGATCAACGCGTCGAGGCCTTCTTGGGCAGGCTCCTCCTCCCCCTTGTGTTGGTTCGACAAAAGCGCAAGCACGAACTCCGGATCGTGTCCGGCCTTTCGTCCCCAGCGAAACGCTTCCACATTCATCGCCACGGAGGCGCCGTTAAGGCGGATGGCCTCTTCGACGGTTTCGGGAGCCAGCGGCAACGCTCCCTTTTGCGAAGCCATACCCAGCATGAACATGTTCGCGGCGATCGCGTTGCCGAACAATCCTGTGGCAACACGGGTCGCATCGAAGAAGACAGTCTGTTCGGACCCGGCTGCCTTGATGATCGCCCGCTTCAGCCGCTCCGTCGGAAGTGAAAAGTCGACATCCCGGGTGAATTCGCCGGGCATCACCTCATTTGTGTTGACCAGGACCGAGGTTTCGCCCTCACGCACCGAGGTGAGCACCTTTCTCGACCCGGAGACGACCAGATCACATCCGAGGATCAGGTCTGCCTTGCCGGCAGAGATCCGGATTGCGTGAATGTCGGCAGGTGTGCGGGCAATCCGGACATGGGAGAATACAGCCCCGCCCTTCTGGGCCAGGCCGGCCATATCAATCATCCCGCACCCCTTGCCTTCGAGATGAGCGGCCATGCCGAGGATGGCGCCGATGGTGACGACCCCGGTTCCCCCGACGCCGTCGATAATCGAGGCCCATCCATGGTCAAGCGGCGCAATCTCTGGAGCGGGAACACCGTCGAGTGGATTGCCCAGGGCGCCCGGAGTATTGCTGCCGGCCTTTTTGACCCGGGCACCATGAACCGTGACAAAAGAGGGGCAGAAACCTTCGATACAGGAAAAGTCTTTGTTGCAGCCCGACTGATCGATGCGGCGTTTGCGGCCGAACTCGGTCTCGACCGGCTGGATGGACACGCAATTGGACTTCACGCCGCAGTCGCCGCAGCCTTCGCAGACGAGTTCATTGATCACCACGCGCTTGTCGGGATCCGGGTATGCCCCGCGCTTGCGCCGGCGACGCTTCTCCGCCGCACAGGTCTGGTCGTAGATCAGTACCGAAACACCGGGGACATCACGCAATTCGCGTTGGACATCATCCAGTTCGGACCGGTGATGGATGCTGATGGCCGATGGCCAGTCGGTTCCGGCCGGATAGCGGTCCGGATCGTCGCTGACCAGGGCAATCCGGTCCACGCCTTCGGCGCGTACCTGGCGCGCAATCGCATCGGCGGTGAGCCCGCCTTCATGGGTCTGACCGCCGGTCATCGCCACCGCGTCGTTGTAGAGGATCTTGTAGGTGATGTTGGCGCCCGAAGCGATCGCGAAACGGAGCGCCAGAACGCCGGAGTGGTTGTAGGTCCCGTCTCCCAGGTTCTGGAAAATATGATTTCGGCTGCTGAACGGCGCCTGCCCGACCCATTGCGCCCCCTCGCCGCCCATCTGGGTGAAACCGGACGTGTCCCGGTCCATCCAGAGCGACATGAAGTGACAACCGATCCCGGCCGCAGCGACAGACCCTTCGGGAACCTTCGTCGAGGAATTGTGCGGGCAACCGGAACAGAAATAGGGCGTCCGGCTGGCGACGTCGGTGGTTTCGGCCAGCATGCTCTGGAACTGGCGGATGCGCTTGACCTTGGCATCAATGTCTTCGGCGTGGCCGATGACCCGCAGAACCCGGTCTCCCACCGCAACAGCGATATCGTTGGGGTCTAGCGCGCCCTTGACCGGGAAAAGCCAGTCACCACGCTCGTCCCGCTTGCCGACGACAACCGGTTGCTGTGCCTGACCGTAAAGGGCTTCGCGAAGCTGGCTTTCCAGGAGCGAGCGCTTTTCCTCGACGACGATCACCATGTCCAGGCCGTCAACGAAGTCGGCCATGTCCTCGCGATCGAACGGCCATGGGCAGGCCACCTTGAATAGGCGCAGACCGATCCGGTTCGCCCTGGCTTCGTCGATACCCAGGTCGTCCAGCGCCTGGCGGACGTCGAGATAGTTCTTGCCGACCGTCAGTATTCCGATCTTTGCCTCGGAGCCGCCGGAATAGATGATCCGGTTGAGGCCGTTGGCGCGAATGTAGGCGCTGGCGGCATCCCGCTTGAACTCGTGAAGTCGCGCTTCCTGCCCCAGAAAATCCAGATCGTTGGCGCGAATGTTGAGACCGCCCGGCGGCATCGAGAAGTCCGGCAGCACGATCTTGATTCGCTCAAGTCCCGCCTCGACCGATGCGGTCGATTCGACATTGTCCTTGACGCATTTGAGCGCAGCCCACGTTCCCGCGAAACGGGACATGGCAAATCCGTGAAGACCGTAATCGATCATTTCCTGCACGCCGGCGGGATTGAGAATCGGAATCATCGCATCGATGAAATTGAACTCGGTCTGATGCGCATTGGTGGAGCTTTCGGCCGTATGATCGTCACCCATCAACGCCAGAACGCCGCCGTGACGGGAGGAACCGGCGAGATTTGCGTGGCGGAAAACATCACCTGACCGGTCGACTCCCGGCCCCTTGCCGTACCAGAGCGAGAAAACGCCGTCATACTTGCCGGTCCCGTCAAGACCGCTTTGCTGGGTCCCCCAGCACGCAGTCGCTGCAAGCTCCTCGTTCAAACCCGGCTGGAAGATGATGTTGCGAGCTTGCAGATGCCGCTGGGCGCGCGCGATCTGCTGGTCCAGACCGCCGAGCGGTGAGCCCCGGTATCCGGAGATGAAGCCTGCGGTGTTCAGTCCTGCCAGCCGGTCACGCTCATGCTGCATCATCAACAACCGCACCACCGCCTGGGATCCGGTTACGAAGATCCTCTTCTTCTCGAGGTCGAACTTGTCATCAAGCGATACGTCGTGAACGGTCATCAAATGCCTCCTCCGCATGGACGGCCTTGCAGCACCTGCCGACGCTGAGAGTCGGGGCTTGCAGTCAGTCAGGTCGCGCCAGCGTTCAATCCACGACCCAGATATTTGAAGTCTTGGCAGCGGCGGTCAATCGAATTCGTGCGATATGGCTAAGTGCGCAATGCCGTAGCGGGCTTTGACCTTGAGCCGCAACAAACTGTCGCACCCCTGGCTTCGATCGACAGATTACTTTCCTATCGAGTGCCCGCCATCCACGGTTATAGCACTGCCTGTCATGTACCTGCTTGCCTCGGAAGCGAGCAAAAGGACCGCACCGGCCAGATCGAGCCCGTCTCCGAGTCGTCCCATCGGCGTCTGCGTCGCCATGATCTTCGAACCGGGACCTTTCAGAAAAGGGTCCGTCAGGCCGGTCTCGAACCAGCCAGGCCGGATCTCGTTGACGCGAATGCCATGCTTGGCCCATTCGAGCGCGAGCGAACCGGTCAACTGGCTCAGCGCCGCCTTTGAAGCACTGTAGGCTGCAATCTGACGAATCGGCCGTTCCGCCAGAATGCTGGAAACATTGATGATCGAGCCTGCGCGCCGGTCCCGTATCATTCGCCGCGCCGCTTCCTGGGCAACCGCAAAAGCGCCATCGAGATTGACTTCCATGACGGATCGCCAGTCCTTTGGCGACAGTGAGACGGCCTTGTCCCGATGGGCAATTCCGGCGTTGTTGATCAGGACACCGACGTTACCCAGCTCCGCTTCCACCAAGTCGAAAGCAGACGTGATCTTTTCCTCGTCGCGGACATCGAGGCCAACTGCAAGGGCGGTTCCGCCTTCCGAACGGATCGTGGCAGCAGAAGCTTCAGCGCTTTCATGGGCAATATCCGCCAGTGCCACACTCGCGCCGTTGAGAACGAGCGTCCGCGCCATCGCCAGACCGATGCCGCGCGCGCCACCGGTAACAAGAACCACTTTGCCGGAAACATCGAACAACTCACTTGCCAGCACGGCGCACTCCCATTGGCTGAAAACCGGTTGCACTACCCTATAGCCAGAGCGGCCGCCAGACGCCACCAAAGGCTATGCCGACAACTGGTAAAATAAGTGCACCACTCGTTGCCTTGCGCGCAATTTTGCTGATATGGACTTTTCCGGCGCGGCATTGGTGGTAAGGATGCCGGCAGGGATCTGTGTTTGTTCGAACTCCGGAAAGCCGGAGACGGACTGACCGGGAGGACACTATGGGAAGTCTTTTGATGTTGAGCCGGTTGATTGACCGGATCAATGGGTTTGTTGGCCGCAATGTGTCCTGGCTGGTGCTTGCGGCAGTGCTGATCAGCGCTGGCAATGCTTCCATCCGCAAGGCATTCGACATGTCGTCCAATGCCTGGCTCGAAGTGCAATGGTATCTCTTCGGTGCAGTGTTCATGCTCGCAGCCGGTTATACGCTGCGCAAGAACGAGCATGTCAGGATTGACGTCATTGCCGGCAATCTCTCCAAACGCACCCGCGACTGGATCGACCTGCTGGGTCATTTTTTCTTCCTGCTTCCGTTCTGCTTCATGATGACCTATCTCGCCTGGCCCTTTTTCTGGCGCTCTTTCGAGTCGGGAGAGATGTCCAGTAACGCCGGCGGCCTCATCATCTGGCCTGCCAAGCTGAGCATCCTGGTCGGCTTCATCCTTCTGACCGCGCAAGCGTTCTCCGAAATCATCAAACGCATCGCAATCATCCGCGGCGACATGGAAGAAGAGCCCGGACACGACCACTCAATGCCTCCACAGGTCGAGGCAGCGTCCGAAATGAAGGACGGCAACAATGCTTGATCTTATCGCTCACAACCTCGCGCCGATCATGTTCATCACCGTGATGGCCATGCTGCTGCTCGGTTACCCCGTCGCGTTCACGCTTGCTGCCGGAGGCATGTATTTCTTCGTGGTCGGGGTTGAACTCAGCCACATCTCTCCGGAAATCAGGCTCTTCTGGCCGCTTGCACAGGCCAATATGAACCGTGTCTTCGACATCATGCGCAACGACACGCTGCTGGCCATTCCGTTCTTCACCTTCATGGGGCTGCTGCTCGAGCGTTCCCGCATGGCCGAGGATTTGCTGGATACTATCGGGCAGTTGTTCGGCACCATGCGCGGCGGCCTTGCCTTTGCCGTCGTGGTGGTTGGTGCGCTGCTCGCTGCGACAACGGGCGTCGTGGCCGCGTCGGTCATTGCCATGGGCCTGATCTCGCTGCCGATCATGATGCGCTACAATTATAACCCGGGTCTGGCGGCGGGCACGATCGCGGCGTCGGGAACGCTCGCCCAGATCATTCCCCCGTCGCTCGTTCTGATCGTCATGGCCGACCAGCTGGGTCGCTCCGTCGGAGACATGTATGTCGGCGCCTTCTTCCCGGCACTGATCGTCGTCGGAATGTACTGCGCCTACATTGCCGCGATCACGATCCTGAAACCTGAATGGGCCCCTGCCCTGCCGGCGGAAGCCAGGCCTCTGGGTGACGGTGGTCCGTCGCTCTACATCATTCTCGGCATTGCGGTACTGCTGTTCCTCGGCTGCTATTATTTTGTTTTCGATTATCTGCGCTACGAGACGCGGGTCGTCTGGTCGGCTCTGGTCGCCACGATCCTGCCTTACGCCTTCGCGCTTTTGAACCGCACAACGAAACTCGGCTATCTGTCGAAGATGGCAGAGCAGGTGGTGATCGTGCTGATCCCCCCGCTTGCGCTGATCTTCCTGGTTCTCGGCACCATCTTTCTGGGCATCGCAACGCCGACCGAGGGTGGCGCCATGGGTGCGACCGGTGCGCTTGTGATGGCGCTGATGAAGCGCAGGCTCGACCTCAAGACGCTTCTGCAGGCTCTCGACTCGACGGCGAAGCTGGCGACCTTCGTCATGTTCATCCTCATCGGCGCCCGTGTCTTCGCACTCACCTTCTACGGTATCTCCGGAGACATTTGGGTCGAAGAGCTGATGCTCGCGCTTCCCGGTGGCGAAAACGGCTTCCTCATCACCGTTTCCATCATCGTCTTCATACTGGGTTGCTTCCTCGACTTCTTCGAGATCGCCTTCATCATGGTGCCGCTGCTCGCACCGGTCGCCGAGAAACTCGGTATCGACCTGATCTGGTTCGGCGTTCTTCTCGGGTTCAACCTCCAGGCAAGCTTCCTGACGCCACCGTTCGGTTTCGCGCTGTTCTATTTGCGCTCGGTCGCGCCGATCAAGGCTTGGTACGACAAGGCCACGGACCGCATGGTTGAACCGATCTCCACCAAGGCGATTTACACCGGGACCCTGCCGTTCATTGTCATCCAGGTGGTGATGCTCGGCCTTCTGATTGCGTTCCCGGGCATGGTCACCCATTACAAGACACCTCCGGTGATCATGGACCAGGGCGACATCGATCAGGAGATCAACAACATCGGCGGCGGCGGCTTCGGACTGCCCGGTTCGGGACTGAGCCTTCCGGGAGCCCCGAATCTCGGTGGACCTCCCGATCTGGGAACATCGGAAGAACCGGCAACGGATGGGGCCATCCCTGCTCCGGGCGGACTTCCGGCCCCCGGCGGCCTTCCGGCACCGGGCGGCGCGACCGGATTGCCGAACTTCGACTGAGACCGAGTTCAAGCTTCGGCTTGGATGGAGAAAGTAGAACCCGGCGGTGAAGACCGCCGGGTTTCTTTGTTGTTCTTCCGGCCAATCGGGCATCTCACCAGGTTGCCCCGCAGACACTTCAAGCGGTGGAAGAGAGCGCGTGAGGCTACGGCTTACCGTTGTCGCCGGATTGCAGATGTGGATTCCCGTCAGCTCTCATCGGATGATGCAGGAGCGAACGTTCGAGGCGCTTGCCGACTTAACCCGCTCGCTCGAGCCGGCCATAGACAGCTGCATGACTGATCGGTTTTGCAACTCGGGAACAACGAAAAACCCCCGATGTTCTTGCGAACACCGGGGGCTTTGAATGCTGCGTTGATCCAGGCCGGTTTAGAGCTTGCCGCCCCGCTGCTGGATCATCATGAAGGTGTCCATGTTGTACTCGGCCAGCTGGAACCAGAGGTATCCGTCGCCGCGATAACCCATGTAGGAATCATGCAGCTTCTTGAAGGCCGCATTTTCGGCACCGATCTCGGCATAGACCTTGTTGGCTGCGTTGAAGCAGGCTTCCAGGATCTCGAGGCTGTACGGGCGGAGCTTCGTGCCTTCCGACACCAGCTTCTTCAGTGCCGGCGGGTTGAGCGTGTCGTAACGCGCCATCATCACGCTGTTGGCCAGAGCCGAAGCGTTCTTGATCACACCCTTGTAGGCGCTCGGCAATTCGTTCCACTTGTCGAGGTTGATGAGGTTCATCAGCGTCACGCCGCCTTCCCACCAACCGGGATAGTAGAAGTAAGGAGCCACCTTGTTGAAGCCCAGCTTCGAGTCGTCGTACGGGCCGACAAATTCGGCTGCGTCGATTGTGCCTTTCTCGAGAGCCGCGTAGATGTCGCCGCCCGGAATGTTCTGCGGAACGACGCCGACTTCCTGGATGATCCGGCCGCCGAAGCCGCCGATGCGCATCTTGAGGCCCTGCATGTCGGCAACGGTGTTGATTTCCTTGCGGAACCAACCACCCATCTGGGCGCCGGTGTTGCCGGCCGGGAACGCAATCATGTTGTTGTCGGCATAGAATTCGTTGAGCAGGTCGAGACCGCCGCCCTCGTAGAGCCAGCCGTTGGTCATGCGCTGGTTCAGGCCGAAGGGAACGCCCGTGCCGAACGCCCAGGTCGGGTCCTTGCCAAAGAAGTAGTAGGATGCGGTGTGCGCCATTTCGATGGTGGCGTCACGGACAGCGTCCGCGCCTTCGAGCGCACCGACGATTTCACCGGAACCGTAAACCTGAATTTCGAAATTGCCGTCAGTGGCCTCGGAAACGGCCTGGGCAAACACTTCGGCAGCACCATAAATGGTATCCAGCGCCTTCGGGAATCCCGAAGAGCAGCGCCAGGTGACTTTCGGCATTGTCTGCGCAATGGCCGGAGCGGCCAGCGTGGTCGCTGCAGCAGCGCCCGCACCCGCAACACCAGCCTTCTTGATAAAGGAACGACGGTCCATAAATACCTCCCAGTTGAGCTTGAGCCCCGGCACGCTGGACATTTCCTCATAGCGCCCCGGCGACATGCGGAGACATAACCATGTTGCGATATGGCTTTCAAGCAAAAGCCGGAGATAAGCAGAGCAATGGTCAATTTTTTTAGCCAGTTGCTGGCGCGCTCTGATTCACCTTGCGGAAATGCCCGGAAAACAGGCATTTCTCGAGGCGTGAATTGACAAAAGCGGGACCAGCCGCGACAAACTGGAAACGACGTGAAGAGGCGCGAGCCTGCTGAATTCAAGGATCTCAGCCATGCATCATGGTATTGTGGCGATACCTGCCGATATCCGCACATTTGACGGGTACACCTGGCACGCCTCTCCGGACCAATACATCCGCGCGGCAGTCAATGGATCAGGGGTGCTTCCGCTGGTGGTCCCGGCGCTGGAGGATGGCACCGATATCGACATGGTCCTCGATCGGGTCGACGGCGTCCTCATCAGCGGTTCGAGAACCAATGTCCATCCGTCACTGTATGGCGAAACCGAAACCGAAAGCCACGGCCCGTTCGATCCCCGTCGCGACAAGCTGACGCTTGAACTGATCCGCAAGACCATTGAGCGCGGGATCCCGCTTCTGGCGATCTGCCGCGGCATCCAGGAACTCAACGTGGCTCTGGGTGGTTCGCTGGCCACCGAAATCCAGGAATTGCCGGGCAGGATGGACCACCGCAAGCCCCAGACCGAGAACTGGGACGAGGCATTTGCAATCCGGCATTCCATCAAGGTCAAGGAAGGCAGTTGCCTCGCGGCAATTCTCGGTGACGGAGAGGCCCGGGTGAACTCGCTTCACAGGCAGGCAATCTCCGAGCTTGCACCGCGGCTTGCGGTCGAGGCCGTGGCGGAAGACGGAACCATTGAGGCCGTAAGCGTGATCGATGCCCCTGGTTTTGCCATAGGCGTCCAATGGCACCCCGAATACTGGGTCGGCAGCGATGACGTGTCCGACAGGATATTCGGGGCTTTCGGCCGTGCGGTTCGCGACCATCGGCGCCGCCCGGCAGAAGCCGCCGAGTAATTGGACCCGGCCTGTTCTCCCGGGCTCACCGTCAGTTCCCCTTGTTCAGGTCCTTGCATTCCGGAACCGGCGTGATTGCCGGGCGGCCATCGAACCATGCCGCAAGATTGTCGACCACCAGATCCGCCATGGCGTTGCGCGTCGAAACAGATGCCGAGGCAACGTGCGGCAACAGGCACGCATTGGGGAGGTCTATCAGCGCCTTTGGAGCATTGGGTTCATTGGCAAACACGTCGAGACCTGCGGCGGCGATCCGGTTCTGCTCAAGTGCCTCAATCAGTGCCGGCTCGTCGATTGTCGAGCCACGCCCGACGCTGATCAGCACGCCGTCGGTTCCGAGCGCATCCAGAATTTCGGCGTTCACCGCGTTGTCGGTAGCTGCACCGCCCGGAACCACAACGATGAGAAGATCGACGGCGGTGGCGAGCGAGAGCAGAGTTTCATGCCACGGGTAATCCACATCCGAGCGCTTGTTGCGGGTGTGGTACTGGATTTCAATGCCGAACGCTTCAAGCCGCCTTGCGATGGCAAGCCCGATCCGGCCAAGTCCGAAGATGCCTGCCGTCCGGCCTCTCAGGGTCAGTGAGGTGAGAGGGTATGCGCCCTCAGCCGCCCAGCGCCCCGCCCTTAGGTAAGCTTCGGCTTTCGGAAGCTCCCTTAGCGTGTTCAACAGCAATCCGATCGTGGTGTCCGCAACCTCGTCGGTGAGCACATCCGGGGTGTTGGTGACCATCACCGCCTTCGATGCCGCATGTGCTGCATCGACCGCATCGTAACCGACCCCGAAATTGGCGATGATCTCGAGATTCGGAAATGCATCGATGAACGATGCGGATATTGCCGTTGCCGTCGCCATGCCGCGGATGCCTGCGCGCGCGCCCTCGTCCATCAGGCCGGGATCGGCCTTGTCGATGAAAACCGGCTCGAACTCGCGCTCCAGCCGTTCGCGGACCCGCGGGTTTATGCGTCCAGGAACGAGGACGGTTCTTGAATTTCCGCGGTTCATTGCGCCACTCCCTGCCGGCCGGCACCGGGGTTGAGAGGAGATGTGGACTGCCGGATCCGCATTTGCGGCTTGATCAGGTGAAGGCCATCGGCCTCGCTTGAGCCATTGAGCTTCTCAAGCAACGCGCGCGCCGCGAACCTGCCGACATCCGATTGCCCGTTCCACACGGTCGTCAGGGCTGGAGTGGCAATCGCCGCCTCTTCGAGATCATCATAACCCGTCACGGAGATATCCTTTCCTGGTGCAAGACCCGCCCGCGCGATGCCGTTCATCAGCCCGATGGCGACCAGGTCGTTCCAGCAGACGGCGGCGGTGGGTTTGAGCGGATTGGCGAGAAAATTCACGGCGGCCTCAAAGCCGCTATGCTTGGTTCGGGGGCCGGGGATCCGAAGCGCCGGATCAACCTCGATCCCGGCTTTCCGCAAGGCGTCCGCGTAACCGGCGTAGCGGTCGCGGCCCGTCGACGTATGATCGGTACCGCCAATCATCGCAATGCGGGTATGACCGATGCTGATCAGGTGATTTGTTGCCAGTGCAGTGCCATAGGCATCGTCGCCGCGGAATGTCGGAACATCGATTTCCGGAACCGAACGCGCAATCAGGATCGCGGGCATGCCGTTGTCTTCGGCGAGCCTGATATCCGATGCCGGTGTTCCGATGGCCGGCGACATGATCACGCCGTCGCCTCCGAGTTGCAGCAAGGTCTCGATGAAGTTTCGCTGCTTCTCCACCGAATCGTAGTGGTTGGACAGGATGAAGGTCTGGCGGCTGCGGTCCAGTTCGGTCTCGATGGCCTTTAGGATCTCGGCATAGAACGGGTTCATAATGTCATGAACGACGACACCGACAATGCCGGACCGGGAGGTTCTGAGCGAAGCGGCGCGCCTGTTGTAGATGTAGCCCAGGCTGATCGCCTTTTCCTTGATGCGGTCACGCGTGGCGTCTGCAACCAGCGGGCTGTCACGCAGCGCAAGCGAGACGGTTGCCGTGGACAACCCGAGTGCTTCCGCGATCGTGGAAAGTTTTACCTTTTGCGCCAAGTACCGTCCCCCCGTACCGGAGCGTTAAACTCGAATTCAAACTTTTAAACAAGGCTAAAAGTTTTAGAGGGGGCTGACAATCAATCTGTGGACGGCAGAGCCAGGTCTCCGGAAACCAGACCGCCATCTTCCTCGATTGCGGGTTCCCGGCCCGGGCCCGTTTCGTCGTCCAGGGACATAGACGTTGCGCTCAGCGTCGTCGCGATGTTGGAATCCATCTTTGAGAGCAGTTCCAGAAGCTCGGAGATGTCCTTTTTCTTCAAGCCGGCGAAAGCGGCTTTCTCAGTGCGGCGTTGTGCCTTGCGCACAGCCTTGATCTTGTCTCGGCCGGCATCGGTGAGAAACACGAGCAGCATCCTGCCGTCGTCCGGTGACGTCTCCCGCCGGACGAACCCCTGTGCCGCAAGCCGGCCGATGGTCTTTGTAATCGTGGGCGCCTTTACGCCGAGCCTGGCAGCAATCGCGCCAGGCGTCTGTCCGTCATTTTCATCGAGGATCAGCATGACGCTGTCCTGGCCCGCATAGAGGCCAAGATCGAGGAGATGGCGTGAAAGCGCCGTCCTCGCATTGCGCGCGACCTGGTTTATCAGGGCGAGAGCCTCGGCCTGATTTTCCCGCTTGGTCATCCTGGATTTCTGTTTCTTCTTGGAGGACATGGACAACTCCTTGTTGCAGCCTCGACTCCGGGCTTCCCTTCGACCCGTGACATGCCACATCCATATCACTAGAAAAGTGACAATACGGATTCAAACCCGTGCCTAAACCCTAAACAAGCTTTTCCGGAAAAACCACCATATGACACCACAATCGGCGGCGATCGCAATCCTTCCCCTCGGCGCCCACGAACAGCACGGGCCGCACCTCCCCTTCGAGACGGATGCGATAATCGCCGGCGCGGTTGCCCAGCGGCTTGCCGACGAGGCGCCACCGGAACTCCGGGTGGAACTGCTGCCGGTCGAAACGGTCGGCTATTCCATCGAGCACATGGATGTCGAAGGGACCCGGAGC
This sequence comes from Hoeflea sp., assembly GCA_965230055.1. Lineage (GTDB taxonomy): Bacteria > Pseudomonadota > Alphaproteobacteria > Rhizobiales > Rhizobiaceae > Hoeflea. The sequence goes on from OZ245939.1 coordinate 1,023,066, forward strand.
CTGAAGTTCGACGAGGCCGTGCACCGGTGGCTGAGCATTGCCGAAGACTGCGCAAACCGTGGCATGCGCAAGGTGATGCTTCTCAACGCCCACGGCGGCAACTCGCCGCTCATGACCATCGTCGCGACCGAGGCGCGGGTTCGTTTCAACATGCTGGTTGTCGCGACGAGCTGGACGCGTTTCGGGGTCCCTGACGGGATTATCTCCGCTGAAGACAAGGCGTTTGACATCCATGCGGGGGAAATAGAGACGTCCGTCATGCTGGCGCTTCGGCCGGATCTCGTTCACATTGGAGAAGCGAAGGATTTCAACTCCCGTCAGGTCGAGTTCGCGGAGCGCTTCAAACATCTGCGTGCCTACGGACCGCATGCTTTCGGCTGGAAAATGGCCGACCTCAATTCCGACGGAGCCGCCGGCAACGCCTCGAAGGCAACCGCAGCAAAAGGAGAAGCCTTGCTGTCTCACGCAGTGAGCGGACTTTCTGAATTGCTTCTGGACATGTCCCGCTTCGATCCCGGCGAATTTTCCTGATTTGAACGCGCCGCAGACCTTTCCGCACCAAGAATGCACCAATCTAGACCTGCGGTTGATTTTTCATCGCCGCGCCTATCTGCTCAAGTCAGTCTTCTCGGGGAGCGCTCACCGCAGCGACAGGGACGCTTGAGCATGGACAGATCCCGCATACTCGTTATCGGCGCCGGATTGGCAGGCCTGACAGCCGCACGACACCTTGTCGACGAGGGCCATGATGTTCTGGTCATCGAAAAATCCCGCTCGCCTGGTGGCCGAATGTCGACCCGACGCAACGATGGGTGGGAATTCGACCACGGTGCACAATACCTGACAAGCCGCACACCCGAGTTCAACGCGGTTGTGAACCGCCTTGCCGAAAGCGGAACCCTCGCCCCGTGGCGGCCGGAGGCCAAGGACAGTTCCCGGGTCTGGTGGGTCGCGCAACCCGGAATGTCGGCCATGGGAAAGGCGCTCGCCGAAGGCCTTGACATCCGGTTGCGCAACCGTGTGGTGACCATCGCGCAGTCGGATGACGGCTACCGGGTTGAGGTGGAAACCGCAGAGGAAGAAACCTACTCGATCTCGGCCAAGAGAATCGTCGTCGCGATTCCGGCCGTGCAGGCCCATGCACTGCTGTCACCGGTGGATCCGTCGTTCTCCGCGCTCGGCAACGTCGCAATGGCGCCCTGCTGGGCGGCGATGATCGCTTTCAACACAAGGCTGGATACGGTTCCCGACCTGATCCGGGGCGAACCTTCCGACCTGCTGTCTTTCGTCAGCCGGAACAGCTCAAAACCGGGCCGGAGCGGAGAGACATTTGTTTTGCATGCCTCGCCCGGATGGAGCCAGGCACATCTGGAAGATGAGAAGCCCTCGGTTTCCGAAGTGATGCTGCGGGCAATGCAGGAGATGATCGGCCGGAACGCCAATGTGCCACAGCCGGTTCATGTTGGCGTACATCGCTGGCGTTACGCCCAGACCCGCACGCCACTGGGCGCGCCCTTCATTGCAAACGCGGATTCAACCCTTGTGGCTTGCGGCGACTGGTGCATTGGCGCACGCATCGAAGCCGCGCACCAGTCAGGTCTTTCAGCGGCGCGGCATATAACGTCGCTGTGATGGCGACCATGTGAGTGGCGCAATCGACGCAAACAACCTATATGACCGTTTCGAGACGCAATCCCGACAAGGCCATATGACCATGAGCGAAACAGCCGCCCCCATCCCCGTGACAGTGCTGACCGGCTATCTCGGCGCGGGCAAGACCACCTTGCTTAATCGCATACTGACCGAAGCCCATGGCAAGCGCTATGCGGTGATCGTCAATGAATTCGGTGAAATCGGTATCGACAATGATCTCATTGTGGAGTCCGACGAGGAAATCTACGAGATGAACAATGGTTGTGTCTGCTGCACGGTCCGCGGCGACCTGATCCGGGTCGTCGAAGGGCTGATGCGTCGTCCCGGGCGTTTCGATGCCATCATTGTGGAAACGACCGGCTTGGCTGACCCCGCACCTGTTGCACAGACCTTTTTCATGGATGAGGACGTACGGGCCAAGACACAACTCGACGCGGTGGTCGCGCTGGTTGACGCGCGCCACCTGCCTGCACGCCTCAAGGACAGCCGGGAGGCCGAAGATCAGATCGCGTTTGCCGATGTGGTGCTGCTCAACAAGACCGACCTCGTCACACCCGACGAACTCGAAACGGTCGAACGCACCGTGCGCGCCATCAACCCGTCCGCCCGCATCCATCGCACGGAACGGGCATCCATTCCGCTCGATGCCGTTCTCGATCGGGGCGCGTTCGATCTCAGCCGCGCCCTCGACAATGATCCGCATTTCCTCGATCACGATCATCCCGATCATGTCTGCGGTCCCGATTGCGACCATGACCATGATCACGACCATCACCACCATCATCATGATCATGAGCACCACGATCATCATGACCACACCGCACCGGCCGACATCCATGATCTGACGGTCAAGTCAATATCGTTGCGGGCCGGACCGCTCAATCCGAAGCGGTTCTTTCCCTGGATCGAGAAGATCACCCAGATCGACGGACCGAACATTCTCAGGCTCAAGGGCATCATCGCCTTTGACAATGATGACGACCGTTACGTGGTGCAGGGGGTTCACATGATTGTCGAAGGCGATCACCAGCGCGCCTGGAAGGACGACGAAAAGCGCGAAAGCCGCATCGTCTTCATCGGGCGCGATCTCGACCACGAGAAGCTCGAACGCACCTTCCTCGCCTGCCAGGCCTGAGGTCGCATCATGCCGACTGTCGCACCCGTCGATCTCGACGACCATTGTCTCGCGGTCATCTTTCTTCAGGATGTTCCGGTGTTCGCGCTCGCCTCCGGGCTGGTGGTCAGGCTTGACCACGGAACCCACCGCCATGAAGTCCATGACGGATTGCTCGCTGCAACACGTTCCTGGGATGGCCAGTCGCTGATTTCCGGTGGCGAGGATGGCAAGGTGATGCAATTGCGCGGAGACGGGAGAGAAACCGAACTGCGCGGGCCAGGCCGAAAATGGGTATCCGCCATCGCATCCGGCCCTCAGGGCGCGGTTGCTTTCTCCGAGGGCAGATCAGTCACGGTGCTGCAGGCCGACGGCAGCGAGCGCCATTTCGAGGAAGCGCGAACTGTCGAAGGCTTGGCATTCGCACCCAAGGGCCTGCGCATCGCCATGGCGCGCTACAACGGCGTCTCGCTCGCCTTTGTCAACGGCAACGCTCCGGCCCTCGACTTCGAATGGAAAGGCGCCCACAACCAGGTCACGTTCAGCCCCGATGGTCGCTTCCTTGTCACCGCGATGCAGGAAAACGCGCTTCACGGATGGAAGCTTGACGGGAAACCCGGCGCCGAACAGCGGCATATGCGCATGACCGGTTATCCGGCGAAGGTGAAGTCCCTTTCCTGGTCCAGCAAGGGCAAGTGGCTTGCTTCTTCCGGCGCACCATCCGCAATCGTTTGGCCTTTTTCCGGCAAGGACGGACCCATGGGCAAGGCACCGCTCGAGCTTGGCCAGCGCGCCGACACGATGGTGACATCAGTGGCCTGCCATCCGACCGAGGATCTCGTCGCGATCGGCTTCGGGGATGGCATGGTGCTGGCGGTGCGCATCGCCGACAGCAAGGAAGCGCTGCTCCGTCGCCCCGGAAAGGGCGCGATCACGTCGCTGGCCTGGAACGGCCAGGGCCGCCTGCTCGCGTTTGGAACGCAGGCAGGCGACTGTGGCGTCATTGATATTGCGGGCTAGTCCCGGAAAGATCCGCGATGGCACTCAGGACCACGAGACTTCGAGTTGCGGCCGTCCGTTGGACGTCCGCTCGCGGCTCACCCCTTCCGCACCGATCACGCCCGTGACCCGCTTCCTGAAGGAGGAAAAGCTGTCGAACGTGACAACATCGACAGCCTCGTCAAGATCCAGCGAAATGCGGCAACTTCCCGGCGCCGCAGTCAGAGCCTGAACGCCCAGAACGCGGGCGGTAAAGGGTTGGCCCAGATAAAGCCCCCTCACCTGGGCGCCCGGTCGCAGCCTGTCGATTCCCGGCCGGTTGCCCAGCGCGGCATGAAGCGTGTTCCAGTCCTTGAAACCATGTTGTGCAGCAACGAGTTCGAGTGCCTGGGAATGGCTGACCGCCTGGCCGTTCGCACCTAGACGCGAGCGCAGGCGCCGGGCCTGGTCTTTCAGTGAGTTCAAATCAGGTAAGGGCGTGGTTTCACGCATGGCAGTTCTCCTGTCATGACATGCCTGTTCCGAAGCGGTGCCCGCATTCCACTGTCCTGCATGTCAACGAGAGAATGACTGCTTGAAAGCTGGAGGCTTCACCATGGCGTTTCGCCTGCGGACGGCCGGGGCTCCAGACCCGAGAGCGCTGAGATAGGCATGCCGGCAGACATTGTCAATCGGCGGTGACAGAAGCCCATGCCTGGCTGCAGGATTGTGTTGCCGGAAAGCCGCTCGCCAGACGAAGCGGCGCTCTTTGATCAGTGTGTGAAAGATGCTCCGAGCGCGGTTTCCCGAAACTCAGTGGGGCTGACACCGACGCGCTCCCGAAACGCCCTGTTGAAGGGAGCAAGCGACGCGTAACCGAGGCTGAATGCGTGCTGGATGATCTGTTCGCGTGCCAATTCCGGATCCGAAAGCCGCCGCTTTGCCTCGGCAATGCGGTAATCGTTCACAAACGCAGCAAAGTTCCGGTGACCGAGACCCCGGTTGATCAGCTTTCTAAGCCGGTGCTCCGGAATTCTGAGCTTTCCCGCAAGCACTCCGATGGTCAGCCCGGGTTCGAGATACAGCCCGCCGTCCATGGCCTTGAGCACCCGGTCAAGCTCCAGCCGGTCCGCCCCGGACAATTCACCCGACACGGCCTGCGCCCGCGCGCCGTTGACCGGTTGCTGGAACAGACCCTCCCTGAGGTTCGTGAGCCAGTAGGAAAACCCCAGTGCAAGAAGGAAATAGACCGTTGAATAGACCAGGCACATCGCCGAAACGAGCGGGGCCTCGAGACTGACAAGACCCGTAACAAAGACGAACAGCGTGAAGGGCGGCACCGTGAATGCGAGGGCCAGGCCGAAGCTGCGGCGCTCATCGACAAGGTCGCTCGAACGATGGCGAAGCGCGGTGTGGATGATCAGCCCGAGCAAGGCGACGTTCAGGGCCACCAGGAAGAACGTAAACCACCAACGCGTGTCTCCCGGGGCAAATGAAGCTCCGGCTATCAGCGGGATCGAAGCACACAGGGGAAGAAAGCAGGTAAACCGCCATTCGAAGCGGTCATCGAAGAGCGCGCGAATGAACCACCATAGGGCAATGAAATGAAGCTGCTGAAAGCCGATCACGACGAAATCGGCCGGCGCCAGCACCTGCAGAACCGGTGGTGCGTTTAAGATGATCTCCACCAAGCCCGTAACGCCAAAAAGTATGCCGGTGGCACAAAGGGAGCCGAACTCGGGGCGCCGAACGAAGCGGATGATGAGGAGGAGCAGAATGCCGAAGGTTCCCCCGCGCAATATGAGGTCAATAAATCCGGCAGTGGTCAGCTCGATGGTCATCATGAAATCCGGCAATGCGTGGCAATGGCGGTTCCGGCCTTGCACGATTGCTGTCAGATAGGAATTTCCGGCCGTCCAGTCCAATCGATTCCGGAAAAATCACGCCGAAACTGAAATCGACGCTTCAATTTTCAAACCTGCACGGCACAGCCGGCATCTCGTTTCCATGTTGGAGCCATCCCCGGCGCGGCACTGCCCTTTTGAGCGCGCAGTCAAGGCCGGGCCTCGAATTCCAACTTCTCCAAAGGAGACGAAAATGACCAGACTGACACTCGCAGCCGCCCTCGCCGCAACCGCCCTGCTGCCGCTCAGCGCAACCGCCGCTCTTGCGGGCGAGATCAACACCGCAACCGAATTGTGCGTCGAAGCCCCCGCCAAGGCCGCCAAGGCTGGCATCGACTGCACCCGGACATCGGACATAGGCACGCGCAAAGGAAGCGCGGAGCAGAGCTATCCCGATGGCCCCGTCACTTTCAGCAACGGTATCGTGTTCTGATTGTGACTTGATAGGGCGCCGCCCGCCCTCCAGTGCGGCACCCTATACTCCCGGGGCTCTCCCCGGTTCTCCTGATATTTTCCACTTGAGGCCTTTTGCTCTCAGGCGACCTGATCCCGGTACATGGGGTCGTGAACCTGCTCACCGGTATCGCACTGCCCTGCCGCAACCATGAGACCGGATGCACCGGCAAGATAGCCATCGATAAGCTCGAGACCGAGGAAGCGCTCCCGCTCCACGGGACCCGGCATCAGCAGTCTGGACATCCCCTGAGCCGAAAAGCCGAACCGCTTGTAGTAATCCGCATCACCCACAAGCACGATCGCGCCGTGACCGCGTTCCGCCGCCAGGGCGATTCCACGGCGCATCAATGCGGAGCCGACCCCTAGCCCGGCCACCGATCGATCCACGGCCAGCGGCCCGAGAAGCAGCAGCGGTCGCGTACCAGCAGTCACATCCCAAAGCCGCACCGTCCCGACGAGACGGCCCATGCCGTCGCGCGCAACAAGCGCCAGCCCCTCGGAAGGACGCCTGCCGCGACGAAGCGCCTCGGAGGACTTGCGCCATCTTTGCGGCCCCATTGCCCGGTCGAGAAGCGCCTCCCGCACCGAAAGATCGGCGGGCGCCTCTGCATCGAGGACGAAATTTAGTGACGATGAGGCGAGATCGATGAAGGTCATCGGAGGGTCCCACTGCTGCTTGACATGGAATCCGGACACGAAGGCAAGACCCGGGCGCCCATGCGCCCGGGACACTTCCGCCAGCGACCGCTGTTGGGTCAGATCACGTAGGATCGCAGCGGCTCGAAGCCGTTGAAAGCAACCGCCGAATAGGTGGTGGTGTATGCGCCTGTCCCCTCGATGAGGATTTCGTCGCCGATGGTCAGCGAAACCGGCATCGGATAGGGCGTCTTCTCGTAGAGAACGTCTGCCGAATCGCAGGTCGGACCGGCAAGTACGCAGGGCTCCATCACGTCATTGTCGCGCGGGGTGACGATGGAGTAGCGGATGGACTCGTCCATGGTTTCAGCCAGCCCGCCGAACTTGCCGATGTCGAGAAAGACCCAGCGGACCTCATCCTCGTCCGACTTGCGCGAAACGAGAACGACTTCGGCCTTGATTGCACCGGCATTGCCGACCATGCCGCGACCCGGCTCGATGATCGTTTCGGGGATCTGGTTGCCGAAATGCTTGCGCAGGGAACCGTTGATGGCCTGGCCGTAGGCCTGCGCAGTCGGGATATCCTTGAGGTAGCGGGTCGGGAAACCGCCGCCCATGTTGACCATCTTGAGATGAATGCCCTGCTGCGCGAGCTTGTCGAACACGCGGCGCGCATCCGAAAGGGCCGAATCCCATGCGTCGAGCTTGGTCATCTGGGAACCGACATGGAACGACACGCCGTGGGAGACGAGCCCGAGCTGGTGCGCATAGACCAGCACGTCGACAGCCATCTGCGGTACGCAGCCGAACTTGCGCGACAGCGGCCATTCGGCGCCTTCGCCATCGGTCAGCACGCGGCAGAACACGCGTGCGCCGGGTGCGGCACGGGCGATCTTGTCGACTTCCTCGTGACTGTCCACGGCAAACAGCGAAACGCCGAGAGCATGAGCACGCGCGATATCGCGCTCCTTCTTGATGGTGTTTCCGTAAGAGATCCGAGCCGGGGTGGCGCCTGCCTGCAACGCCATCTCGATTTCGGCAACCGAAGCACAATCGAAGTTCGAGCCGAGACCGGCGAGCAGGCGCAGGATCTCGGGAGCCGGATTTGCCTTGACCGCATAGTAGATCGAGCTGTCGGGCAGCGCCTTGCGGAACGAGACGAAATTGTCGCGAACGACATCGAGATCCACCACGAGGCAGGGACCATCGGGACGGCGGGTGCGAAGGAAGTCGAGAATGCGTGCAGTCGTCATCGGGTGCTCCGTTCCCGGCCCGCTTCCGGGCCATATCTAGACAGAGCATCGTACGGCCACGACCCGAATCCGGCCTTTGGAGGCGCCGGATAACGGCATGGACGCTTGATGCGTCGTTGACCTGCGCCTTGCAGCGTCAGATCCGCTCTTGTCTGCCTTGGATTGGAGGGAGAACCCGACCGCACTTCCGGCAATGAAGGTGTGCCTCTTCAGTAACCCCGGCGGTTGGAATGCCGGCAGACACCAGAAAGGCCCGCACCGTCGTTGCTTCAAGATGTCCTCGCTCATCCGGATGGTCGGACAAACGACTGGAGGGGTTAGTTCCAGGTACCTTACCGAGACCTCACCATATCGAGGGTCGGCGGACACCCACAGGCACGTGCGACTTTGGGCAGGAGCGCATGTAGATTCTTCCGCTGTCGCAATCAAGTGTTTTCTGTTGTTGCCCTTGAAAAAACAGGGTCCTGAACGAATATCGGAGTGTTGTTCGATTTATTGAGACAGCGCTTGGCCACGCTCAGGTGTGGCGCCCAGCCGAAAGAACCGCCAAATGGATACACTTACCCGCATTCGCGCCTTCATCGACGTTGTCGAAGCCGAGGGTTTTTCGGCCGCAGCACGCAAGGTTGGCCGCTCCAAGGCGCTCCTGTCCAAATATGTGCGGGAACTCGAGGACGATCTCGGCGCGCTTCTTCTCAACCGCACCACACGGCAATTCTCGCTGACGGAAGCCGGGCATACCTATTATCGAACCGCCTCGGACATCCTCAAGGAGATCGACAATCTCGCAGACCTCGTGCGCGAGGGATCGAAAGACCTCAAGGGGCGCATCCGGGTCTCGGCCCCGCGCACTTTCGCCGACGCCGCGGTCGGCAAGTCGCTCATCGATTTCGCTTCCGCCCACCCGGAAGTCACTCTGGAGATCATTTCCGATGACCGTTTCGTCGATCTGGTCGAAGAGGGATATGACGTGGCGATCCGGATTACGCGGCTTGAGGATTCCGGATTGATCGCGCGGAAGCTCGCCGCGTTCTCGCTGATTGCCTGCGCCTCGCCCGATTTTCTCGAGCGCTACGGCCCCATTAAGCACCCGTCGCAGCTGGCAGATGTTCCGTGCGTTGTCGACACGAATGGCCGGTTCCTGAACAACTGGCGTTTCGATGACCCGGACGGCTCTTCCTATACGGTCTCGGTATCCGGGCGGGTGGAGGTCAACAGCCCGCTGGCATCGATGCGGGCAGCCGAGGCCGGGCTCGGCGTCGCCTTCCTGCCGGATTTCGTTTACCGGGAACGGTCCTCCGAGGGAACGCTGGTGCCGATACTCGAGGAATTCATGCCGACCGATCGCGGCATCTACGCGATCTACCCGCACCGTCGCTACCTTCCGGCGAAGGTCCGGGCCTTCGTCGATTATCTGACCCATTGGTTCAAGGCCCAGCAATGACGTCATTTTCGGTCAAGCCGGCGCATGTCAAAATTATGTCCAGATTCGATGTAACACAGTAACAATCCACCACACCAATCGACAGGTCGGACAGGATCATGAAGCTCTCCAAACGAAGCCTGCCGGCACTCGCGGTTGTCACGGCACTGACGTTGCCTTCAACGGCTTTGGCGCATCCGCACATCTTTGCCGAGGCGCGGCTTGAAGTGGAGACCACGGAGAACGGCTTGATCTCCGAGTTGCGGCATGTGTGGCGTTTCGACGAGGTGTTCTCATCGAGCGTGATGCTCGATTTCGATCGCAACGGCGACTTCGTTCTCGACAACTCGGAACTCGCCGGCATCAGCGAAGTCGTCACGGACTCGCTTTCCGATTTCGACTACTACACATCGCTGACAATCGATGGGGCCGACGGCGCCATTTCGCTCCCGGAACCGATCAAGGTCTCTTTTCAGGACGGGCAACTGCTGATGTTTTTTGCGGTCCTGCCGAAGGAGCCGGTACCACTCGACGGCACCATCGCTGTCGGGGTCTACGATCCAACCATGTATGCCGCCATCGAATTCATGACCGATGACCAGATGGTGGTCACCGGCGCTTCCGCAGGCAAATGCCAAAGCCAGGTGGTACGGCCCGACCCGGACGAAGTCATCGCCCAGAACCAGGGCAGCCTGACCGAGGCCTTTTTCAGCGACCCCACCGGCAACGACATTTCCAAGCTCTTCGCCACCCGGCTCGAACTGGTTTGCAAATGATACCTTTGACACTGTCTGCCCGACGTACGGTCCTGCTTGGCTCTGCAGTGGTTTCCGGGCTCGTTCTTGCCGCGGCAGCGGCCCATGCACAATCGTCTCTCGGCATCGGCTCGGCCGAACCCTCAGTCGCTCCCACCGGTTTCGGTGGAAGCGTGATCCAGTGGGTCAATCAGCAGCAGCAGGAATTCTACCGCGCGCTCACCGGAGCATTGAAGGAGATGCGGACCGATCCGTGGCAGATGTGGGGCCTGATCAGTCTTTCCTTTCTTTACGGCGTCTTTCACGCCGCCGGCCCGGGTCATGGCAAGGCGGTGATATCCTCCTACATGATCGCCAATGAGGTCGCGCTCCGGCGCGGTGTCGTGCTGTCCTTTCTGTCGTCCTTTCTTCAGGCGGTTACCGCGGTGCTCGTGGTGACGGCAGCCTACTACCTGCTGCGCGGCCTCTCGATCACCATGACCGAGACTACGAGGTTTCTGGAAACCGCCAGCTATGCACTCATAGCAGCCTTCGGGTTCTGGCTGCTTGGCCGCAAGCTCATGGCCTTGAGAAGCCCGCGGCCGGTCGTCCTCGCAAGCGCGGGCCATGCGCATGCTGTGCATCTCGACGGTCACGGTCACGGTCACGGTCACGGGCACGGGCACGGGCACGACCATGATCACCAGGCTCATGGGCACGCTCACCACGGGCATGATCATCACCACGCCCATGGCGAAGTTTGCCCCAGTTGCGGTCATTCCCACATGCCCGATCCGAAACTGCTTTCCGGCAACCGCTTCAGCCTGCGGGAAGCCTGGAGTGCGGTGATTGCGGTCGGTCTTCGGCCATGTTCGGGCGCGCTGATCGTTCTCACCTTCGCGATGCTGAACGGCCTCTGGCTGGCAGGCGTCGCCTCGGCATTCGCGATGGCGGTCGGCACAGCGATCACTGTCTCGGCGCTCGCCACGCTCGCAGTCAGCGCCAAGGGTGCGGCGGTTCGCTTTGCCGGGGCATCGATGGGAAACCGCGTCAGCACAGCAATCGAGATCCTCGGCGCGGTTCTGGTGCTCACGCTGGGGCTGGTTCTGCTTCTGGCCTCGCTGCAGGGCTAGATCGCGCGGTTATTCACGACCGTCTGTATCCTTGCTTTGCCGTTTCCCCCTGAGCCAGAAGACCGCAAAGAAGGCGAGCACGAAGAACGCCGCCACGGCATAGGACAGCCAGGGCGAAATCTCGGAAAGCGCCATCATCATGGCCGGCATGAAATAGAAGATCAGCCCGGTGACGCCGAGGATCACCGCGGCCGCGATTGCCGCGGATTTCCCGGACGAGGATGGCTCGCTCACAACGACCATCCCCCGTCGATGGCGATGGCCAGTCCGGTGGTAAAGGCGCTCTCATCCGACCCCAGGTAGACCGCAAGCGCCGCAATCTCTTCGGGCGTACCGATCCGCCCCATGGGCTGGCGTGAGACGAACTGTGCCTTGGCCGCATCGGCGCCGCCTTCCATTGTCGAACCGAGCGCGGAAACGCGGTCTTCCCACGAAGGCGAATGGACCGTGCCCGGGCAGATCGCATTGGCCCGGATCTGCTTCGAGACGAAGTCGAGCGCCACCGATTTGGTCAGCCCGATGGTGGCCGCCTTTGTCGTGCCATAGGCATAGCGATTGGGTGCCGACTTGAGCGACGAGGCCACCGAGGACAGGTTGACGATGGATCCGGAACTGCCTTCACGCTCAGCCCGCGCCAGCATGCCCGGCAGGAAGGCCTGAATGGTCCTGTGCATCGATTTGACGTTGAGATCCCAGGAAAAGTCCATGTCCTTATCTGCCGCATCGAGCACCGTGCCATGGTGAACGTAGCCAGCGACATTGACGAGGATATCGATCTCGCCGACCCGATCGGCATAGGCATTCACGGCATCGGTCGACAGCACATCAAGGCTTGCGAGGTCATGAACGCTCAGCCCCTCCAGCTTGGCCTTGTCCAGATCGGACGCGTAAACCATTGCGCCTTCTGCGACATAGGCTTCGGCGATGGCACGCCCAATGCCCTGCCCCGCAGCGGTGACCACCGCAATTTTTCCTTCAAGCCGTCCCGTCATCGTCATCTCCCTTTGTGTCGCCCGGTGTGCCCTTCATCTTCAAGGACATGTGTAGCACTTTCCGGTTCTCCTGAACCTCTTCAAAATCAACGGTGAAGCCCACGTTCCGGTACCACTTTGCCGCGGGGTTCCGGCTGTTGGTGATCAGGGCGATGGCCTCCAGCCCGAGAGAGCGTGCGCGATCCAGCGTTGCCTGCATCAAAGCCGCGCCGATTCCGAGGCCCGATTTTGCGGGATTCGTGGCAATCGACTCAAGGAAAAGGTCCTGTTCGCGCGGCCTGAGGATCAGCACGCCGGCCAGAATGCCGTCCCTTTCATCAAGCCAGACCTCGCACTCGCGCATGATCTCACCATAGTCCCAGGCAAGCGGAATAGCCGGCCCGTCAATCACCGCTTCCGTGCGCGCGTAGGCCGCATGCTGAAACTCTTCGACACGCTCCCGGTCCGCTGCAACTGCTCTTTTCAAGTCCTTCATTCGGCCTCTTTGCGAAAAGCTTCAAGGCGTGTGATCTGATTTCCCCGGGGATCGAAATTCGACGGATCGAGCCAGGATTCGAATGCCTTCTTGAGGGCGGGCCATTCGCTGTCGATCACCGAGAACCATGCCGTATCGCGATTGGCTCCCTTGGAGACGAGGTGTTGGCGAAAAACACCCTCGAAATGGAAGCCCAGCCGCTTGGCGGTGATCTTCGAAGCCTCGTTGAGATTGTGGCATTTCCACTCGTAGCGCCGGTAGTCCAGATCCTCGAAAACATGCCGCGCCATAAGATAATGGGCCTCTGTCGCAATCGGTGTGCGGGCCATTGCCGAACCGTGTGCGACCGCCCCCACCTCGACCACGCCATTGCCCGGATCCGGCCGCATTAGCGATGCCATGCCGACGATATCCCCCGATCGCCGGCTGCGGAAAATGCAGACAACGCATCCCGATGTCCGCACCGTGCTTTCGAGCCAATCGCTCATCTCCGAAGGTTGCCGGTAGGGACCGTTCGGAAAGAAGCGTATCAGGTCGTTGACATCTTCGCTCCCAAGGGCGGCCCAGAGCGTCTTTTCGTGGACGCTTCGCCGGAAAGGCTCGATCATCACATACCGGCCGGTCACGGAAAAATCCGCCGGGGCCGGGCGGGGTGTCCACTGGGTCAAATCGCGCATGAAAAGGCCTGAATTGAATTTCGCGCCGGGATAGGACATGACTTGGGGTCACAAGACAACCACCCGCACAGGAAAATTACCGCATGATACATCCCGTCGCAGCCTTCGAGCGGATCGGAGAGGAAAACGCCTTCGCCGTTCTCGCCCGCGCAACCCAGCTTTCGGCTCAAGGCAGGGATATCATCAATCTCGGAATCGGGCAGCCGGACTTCAAAACGCCTGCTCATATCGTCGAGGCTGCGATCAAGGCGTTGCGGGACGGCCATCACGGCTATACCCCCGCCGCAGGACTACTCGAGACCCGGGAAGCGGTGTGCCGCCGCACTCATGCCATGACCGGTGTCGAGGTATCGCCAGAAAGCGTCATGATCATGCCCGGCGGCAAGCCCACGATGTACGCGGCGATACGGATGCTGGGCGAAGAGGGCGCAGACATTCTCTATCCCGACCCGGGTTTTCCGATCTACCGGTCAATGATCGAACATGTGGGCGCGAACCCCGTCCCCGTGCCGGTTCGCGAAGAGAACGGCTTTGCCTTCTCGGCTGAGGAAACGTTGTCACTGATCACCCCTCAGACGCGCTTGCTGATCCTCAATTCACCTGCGAACCCGACCGGAGGCGTAACCCCGAAATCGGAGATCGACCGGTTGGTCGCAGGCCTGGCCAACCATCCCCATGTCGCGATCCTTTCGGACGAGATCTATGACGTCATGACCTACGACGGCGAGAGCCACACCTCGCTGCTCACCTATCCCGAAATACGGGACCGGCTGATCGTGCTCAATGGCTGGTCGAAAACCTGGGCGATGACCGGATGGCGCATGGGTTGGTCGATCTGGCCCGATTCCCTGATCGGATATGTGCGAAAGCTCGCGGTCAATTGCTGGTCTTGCGTCAATGCACCCTCGCAGTTCGCGGGCATTGCAGCCATAGACGGACCGCAGGATTCCGTCGACGAGATGCTCGCCGCGTTTGATCGCCGACGAATACTCGTGACCGAACGGCTGAACACGTTGTCGGGGATTTCCTGCGTGTTGCCGAAGGGCGCTTTCTACGCATTTCCGAACATTTCGGAGACCGGCTGGAAAGCAAAGCCGCTCGCGAGCGCGCTTCTGGAGAATGCGGGCGTGGCCCTGATCGGCGGGCCGGATTTCGGTATCCTTGGTGAAGGGTATATCCGCGTGTCGTGCGCAAACTCCGAAGCCAACATCGACGCGGCGATCACAAGGCTTGGCGAATTCCTGGAGGCGGAAAATGGCTGACAAGAGGGGGTGAGGCTAAAAAAGTTAAGGGCGGCTTTCGCCGCCCTTTTCGTCATGCCGTTCTTGGGAGGAGTGAAGAGGCATGTCTGGTGATGAAATTGCCGTTTTCAGGTTAACGAAGCCTTAATTCCATGTAATCGACTCTCACCGGTAAGTTTAGATAGATGGCGCTCAAACAAATGGCCTTCCGATCACTGCCTGAATGAAAACACCAGCCACAAACAGTACGTAAGAAACAGCAAAAAGCGCAACCGGACGTCGGTTGTGTGCGCCGAAAACAAAAGCAGACACAAGGGCAAACAAGGGAATCGCATGCATGGCGTGCGTGGCAAAGAAATGCGCCACCCTGAGATCGCCCCCGTCACGCGCCCAGCCCATCAGTGTGAGCCCGCCTGCATCATCGACAGCGCCGCCGACCCAGTGGCTCCCGACAGAAGACATGTATCCTGCCGAAATCAGTGTCAGCGGCAGAGTGAGCGCAAGTCCCATAACGATACCGGTTTTCAGCGCCGGCGGCAGATCTGCCTCCTGATTGCCGTGGATTGCGTAAGCCTGCACCGCGGTTGCGGATGTCAGGATCGCCGCCATCAGGCCCATGACCGGATAGATCAGCACAAAGAACGGCTCCTGCGTGTTAAAATGAGAAGCGACACCCAGGTAGGCGGCCGCTCCGATCCAGAGGATTTCACCGACAATGGCGAAGGCAACGACGATCTCGAAGATCCGGTTTGCGCGCGACACCCGGACGGAAGCGGGGACATAGCGCGCAAAGAAGGCAAGTGTCAGAAGGTAGATGCCAAGGGCGAACTCGAACTTGAGCGGCTTTTGCCAGACGCTGACACCATTGAACACGCGGTCGTCCAGCCCCGCCGCCGCGAAGGTTGGCACCATGGCAAGCAACATCAGGAGCCCGAGGCGCCCGTAGATCGGGGAGTCCGTCACCAGCCTCGAAGGACCGATCAAGCGCCGGAAAGATCGGGGCAGAAGGTTCGCAGGAGCAGGGGCATAGTCAATCGAAGTCATCTGGGGCGTCCTTTCAGGTTGCGGGGGAAGCGGAGCGGGGAAAAGACCGGACGAGGCGAAGCGCCTGAAACAGCAGCAAGCCCCCGGGACCGAAGAGGAATGTCAGGACCAGGCAAGGAATGACGAGAAGGAACGCGATCCGCTCTTGGCGTGCGGTCCGGACCTCCCAGGCCCCGACAAACAGGTCGAAGGCCAGATAGTGAATCCAGCCTGCCAGAAGCAGTTCTCGCGATTGAAACAGCAGCGCGACGTTGTCGAGCGAATCAAACCCACCCTCGGCTCCCGACCAGTTCGCCAGAACCAGACCGGTATAGGCGACGGACAAGGCGAGCGGCACGGCCAGGCCTGAAATCCGGTCTGCCAGCTTGGGTATGAAAGGGCTTGCAAGAAGGGCAAGCCATCCTGCCATCGCAATGGCTCCGGCCATGGAGAAGAGAGTTTCGAGCATCTGCGTCACTCCGCCTTTACAATGTCAAGATTAGCCTGACCTGGTATCTTTCCATTGTCAAGTTTGCTTTGACTTTTTTTCCGGCCGGCAGTACTCCTCGGCCATGACCGATGCGGTGAAATCAGACTCGGCGACCGACGGCGCGCACCGTGCGCCCTACCATCACGGCGACCTGCGCGCGGCCCTTCTCGATGCCGGCGAGGCGGAGCTGAGCGAGAAGGGGATAGAGAGGTTTTCGCTCAGAGGCGTCGCCAAGCGGGCGGGGGTATCCCACGCGGCCCCGGCACATCATTTCGGCGATACCGGCGGGCTTCTGAGCGCTCTTGCCGCCCGCGGCTTCCACATGTTTCTGGAACGTCAGCAGGATTTCAAGAAGCGGGCTGGGACCGGTCCGGGGGAGCAGATCAAGGCGGCCACACTGGGCTACGTCAACTTTGCACTCGAAAACCCGGCCCTTTTCCGGCTGATGTTTTCATCGGACCGGCCGGACTTCCAGTCGGAAGAGTTGGAGGATGCCGCGACCGCCGGCTTCATGGCGCTTGTTGCCGATATCCAAAACCTGACCGGCTCCAATCCGCTCGAGGATGCGGAAGCCATGCGGAAGGTTTCAGCCACCTGGGCCCTGGCGCACGGAATGGCAGATCTCCTGTGTTCGGGACGAATGAAAAGCGTCGGCCAGTTGGAACCGGATGCCCGCAATGCCCAGATCGCGGAAATCATGGCTGGACTGCTCAATCTGGAAGAAGATTGAGGCTTCCGCTTTTCAGATCACGTCACAGCCTTTTCGAACAGACACCTGCCGCAGCCCTGCAGTCCGCCGTTTCATTAAGCTGGAACCCGTATCCGGAGCAAATGCCCCCCGAACCATCGGATGCACCGGCTATTTGTAGCGTCGGGGTCGGCGGCCGTGGAGCGCGAGCATTCCCTGCCGCCGGTCAGAACGAAACGGGCCGGGAGGCTGTCCGCATCCCGGCCCGGCTCAGGCTATTTACGTCATCTAGCGTGTCACGATCTCCGGCCCCATCAGGCTGTAGGGCAGCCAGGTGGAAAGCCCCGGCACATAGGTGACCAGAATGAGGAATGCGAACAGCACAGCCACGAAGGGAAGCGCTGCACGTACGACCTGCACGAGGCTCATGCCGGTGATCCCGGAAGTGACAAACAGGTTGAGCCCGATCGGCGGCGTGATCATGCCGATCTCCATATTGACCACCATGATGATGCCGAGATGCACCGGATCGACGCCCAGTTCCATGGCGATCGGAAACACCACCGGCGCCACGATCAGCAGCAGGCCGGAGGGCTCCATGAACTGCCCGCCGATCAGAAGCAGGATATTGACCGCAATCAGGAAGGTGAACCAGGTGAAGCCGTAGCCGAGCATCAGGTCGGTGATCGCGTCGGGAATGCGCTCGGAGGTCAGCACGTGTGCAAACAGAAGCGCATTGACGATGATGAACATCAGCATGATCGTCGTCTTGGAGGCGTCGACCATCACCTTGCGGGTGTCCTCATTGAAGAAAGCCCGGCCGAAGTTCCGGCCCATCAGCTTTAGGTTCCGTCCCCAGATCGGAAGACCGGCCATGATGGCTGCCGGGACACCCGCGATCCCCCTCTCACCACGCCAGGCGGTGTAGGCAATCATGAGGACCAGCGCGATCACGAGGCCGAGATTGGAACGATCGGCAAAGGTGATCGTCTCGGACTCGTTGGTCGCGAAGAACGACAGGATCATCCACACAAAATAGAAGGCAAGCGCGTAGACCACGCCGGAGAAACCCGCGCGGGATGAGCGGGAGTCGTCGTCGTTTGTCCAGGGGATCCCGGCCATCGGTCCCATGTCGCGATAGATGAACACGGCGATGAAGAACGAATAGACCGCCGCGACAGCCGCAGCCTCGGTCGGCGTGAAGACACCGCCATAGATACCGCCAATGATGATGATGATCAGGAAAAGTCCCCAGCCTGCTTCCTTGCCACCATTCAGGATTTCGGAGATACCGCGCCAGGGTTCAGCCGGCAGGTTCTTGATCCGCGCTACAACATAAATCGCGGTCATCAGCATGAGGCCCGCAACGATACCCGGGACCACGCCTGCAAGGAACATGCGACCGACAGAGACATCGGTGGCGGCCGAATAGACCACCATCACGATCGATGGCGGAATAAGGATTCCGAGCGTACCCGCATTGGCGATGATGCCGGCCGCAAAATCCTTCGAATAACCAACCTGCCGCATACCGGCGATGGCAATGGTGCCGATGGCAACCACGGTCGCGGGCGAGGACCCGGACAGGGCCGCAAACAGCATGCAGGCGAGAACGCTCGCCATCGCAAGTCCACCACGGAAATGCCCGACAGTGGCGATTGCAAACCGGATGATCCGCTTGGCGACGCCGCCTGTCGACATGAAGGCCGACGCCAGCACGAAGAACGGGATGGCGAGAAGCGTGTAGTTTTGCGATGCCGTGAACAGCTGGATCGCCACCGAAGACATCGAGTCATTGGAGAAGAATGCGATCAGCAGGATCGATGAAAGTCCCAGCGACACCGCCACCGGCACGCCGACAAAAAGGAGCCCGAGGACGAGCACAAACAGGATTGCGGTTTCCATAACGGGTCAGTCCTTCAATACGCCGCGGTTTTCGGCCACGAGGTCTTCGGCCTCATGCCCCGCGATGACCATTTCGCGCTCGCCGCGCCAGATCGCCACCATTGCCTGCAAGGCGCGATAGCCGAACAGACCGAGACCGATCGGCAGGATGAGATAGGCGATCCAACGCTGCACCCGCTCCTTCAGGCCGAACGTGTCCTGCATCCATTCCGGATAACGCAGGTCGTCGAGCCCGATACCGACCTGGTACATCTTCGACCAATAGAGCATCGCCCCGCCCTGGGTGTCGGTGCCGAAAATACCGAGCCATGCCGAGTTGATCAGGATGGCCGCATATAGAAAGGCGCAGAATGCGCCGAAGATCGCAAAGAACCTGAACACCTTCTTCGGGAAGAGCCTAAGAAGCGCGTCCACGCCGAGATGCATTCCCTGCTTGAGGCCGTAGCTCATGCCGAAAAGGATCAGCCAGGCAAACAGGATCCGGGTAAACTCGAGTGCCCCGGACCATCCGCTGTTGAAGCCGTAGCGCGCGACCACCTGCGAAAAGGAGACCAGGGTGATCAAGGCGAGAAGAACGGCCAGCGCCGATTCCTCGAAACGGGTGACAGCGTCAGGATTGCGCCGTTCGGCAATCCAGAACAGCGCGATCACCGCTCCCATGATGAGATAGGGAAGTATTGCAGTCATATGATCCCCCAGAATGCGGTTACCGCCGGCGCGCAGGCGCCTGCCGATATCCCCGCCTCAAAGCCGGAAGTGAAAACTTGCCGGGTCCCTCGCCCCGTTGCCGGCACGCTCGAGTGTCATCGGCACAGGCTTTTCGGACCCCGGGACGGCAATGGCCCGGGGTCCGATCGTCTCGCACCAATCAGTTGGTGGCGTTGGAAGCTTCCGCTGCCGCGATCAGGTCGGTGCCGATATCGTCCTCGAACTTGGCCCAGACCGGCTTCATGACCTCGACCCATGCCGCGCGCTGCTCGGCCGTGAGTTCGCGGATTTCCCCGCCGGCGTCCAGAATGTTCTGGCGGTTTGCCGCTTCCTTGGCAGCCACCGAGGCGTTGGCTTCGGCAGTGACCTCGTCAACAATGGTCACGAACTGCGTGCGCACGTCGTCATCCAGGCTGTTGAGCCATTCGGTCGAGGTAACGAGCAGATAGGCAAGAAGCTGGTGGTTGGTTTCGGTGATGCCGTCCTGCACTTCGAAGAACTTCTGCGTGTAGATGTTCGACCAGGTGTTTTCCTGGCCGTCGACAACGCCGGTCTGCAGTGCGCCGTAGACTTCCTTGAAAGCAAGCTTCTGGGCCGAAGCGCCGATAGCCTCGATCATCGCGACGGCAACGTCCGAGGTCTGGACGCGGAACTTGAGGCCGTTGGCATCGGTGGGCTCGATCAGCGGCTTGTTGGCCGAAAACTGCTTCAGGCCCGATGACCAATAGCCCAGCCCGGTGTAGCCGACATCTTCCATCACGGTCAGCAGCTGCTTACCATCTTCGGATGTGGTGAAGGCATCGACCGCCTTCAGGCTGGCGAACAGGAACGGCAGGTCGAACAGCCGGTATTTCAGCGTGTAGGCCTCGAATTTCGACAGCGACGGTGCGGCGAGCTGGACGTCACCCAGAAGCAGGGCCTCAAGCACCTTGTCGTCGTCAAACAGGGTGGAGTTGGCGAAGACTTCCATGCAGGCCTTGCCGTTCATTTCCTCGTTGACGCGGTTGGCGAGCAGCGTAGCGGCGTCACCCTTCGGATGACCGCTCGCGGCCACGACGTGGCTGAACTTGATGACCATTTCGCCATCGTCGCAATTGGCCGAAGCAGCGTTTGCGCTCATGATGAGTGCGGCGGCAGATACGGCGCCGAGAAGATACTTTTTCATAGGATGTCCTCCACTGGGCATAGGCCCGAAACAAATTGATGAAGCAGAGACGAGAGATAATCAGGATCAGGATGCATTCGCATACCCCTCCCGGCGATGACCTCCCGTCCACCGCATTCAGCAGCAAAGCAAAGCAACAGGCGTGCCAACCTGCTTCATTGCCGGGTTCAGAGCCGAATTCAGGCTTCAGAGAGCGATTAGGCAGCCGTGCACTCGTCAAAACAGGCCGGCATGGGCGGGAGAGTGCCCATCGGGACGTGAACGATGGGTCGCCTACGACCCATCGGACATATCATCCGCCGAAATGCCCAGACGCCGCATCTTCTCGTAGAGCCCCTTGCGGGAAATTCCGAGGTTTTCGTAGGTGGCCTTGAGAACACCGTCGTTTTTCGCGATCTCGGCCGCGATCACCGCACGCTCAAAGGAATCCATGCGTTCCGAGAGACTTCCGGATCCGGCATCCACCACCGCCTCGGACACGCCGCCGAACCCTGACCACATGCCGAGCACGAAGCGGTCGGCAACATTGCGCAGTTCGCGCACGTTGCCCGGCCACTCGTGCGAGAGCAGGCCCGCTTCGATCTGCGGCGTGATGTCCGGGATCTCGCGCCGGTAGCGCGCCCGGGCCTCCCGCGCCAGATGGAAGAACAGCAGCGGAATGTCATCCTTGCGTTCGCGCAAGGCCGGGATTGCGAGGGTTATGACATTGAGGCGGTAGTATAGATCGGAGCGGAATGACGGGGTGTTGGCCAAGTCCGTTTTGGTCGCCGCAACAAAGCGGACGTCAAGCGAGACCTCCCGGTTCGAGCCCAGTCTTTCGATCGTCCGGGTTTCGATGGCGCGCAGCAGCTTCGCCTGCAGATCCAGCGGCATCGATTCGATCTCATCAAGGAATATCGTGCCGCCGTCGGCATGTTCCAGCTTGCCGATCCTGAGCTTCTGGGCGCCGGTGAAGGCGCCGGCTTCATGGCCGAACAATTCGGACTCGAAAATGTCGGCTGGCAGCGATGCACAGTTGATGGCCACGAAATTGGCTTTGCGCCGCGGACCGAAATCATGCAGGGCCCGGGCCACGACCTCTTTGCCGGTTCCAGTTTCCCCGGTGATCAGGACATCGGCATCGGTATCGGCCACTGCAGATATCTGTGCCCGCAATTTCTGGATCGCCGGGTTGCGTCCCACCAATCGCGCAGAAAGATCGTCGCCACCGTCAAGCGCGTTGCGCAGCGATCTGTTCTCAAGCACGAGGCGGCGTTTCTCGAGCGCCCGCTCCACCACGGAAAACAGCCGGCTTGCGGGAAACGGCTTCTCGATGAAGTCATAGGCACCCGCACGCATCGCCTCGACCGCAAGCTGGACATCTCCGTGACCGGTAATCAGGACCACCGGCATGGTCGGATCGATGGACAGGACCTGGCGCATCATGGCCATGCCGTCCATTCCGGGCATTCGGATATCGGAAACCAGCACACCGTAAAGGCTGCGCAGCGGTAGATCCGCCACCGCCCCGGCTGAGGCATGGCAGACAACATCCAACCCCTCAAGTTCGAACGACTGCTTGAGCGCATGGCGCAGGTCCGCATCGTCATCGATCAGATGGATGACGCGATCCCGCTCGCTCAAAGAGACACTGTCCTGCAAGAATGTCCTCCCTCGCCATCAGGCCTCAAGGATGTGCCCGGGCTGGACCGCCGGATATGAAACTCGGCGCATATCGCGGGCTGAAAACCACGTGGCGCCCGGCTTGTCCAGCATCAAACGGTTTCATTACTGACGGGGTCACCGTCTTCGTCCACCGTGGACCCAGAGCCAGCGGATCTGAGCGTTATCGTGAAAACCGCACCGCCTTCAGCCCTGTTTCCGGCTTGGATCGACCCGCCGAAATCCCGAACGATATTGTCGACGATGGAGAGCCCGATCCCGATACCTTCCCCCAGCCCCTTGGTCGTGAAAAACGGATCGAAAATCCGCGACATCTCGTCGGGCTTTATTCCCGGCCCGTTGTCCATCACCGTCACGATCACAAAGTCGCCCTGTCTCTCTGCCGAGATCTCGATCAGCGCTCCGGGCGTTCCAGACAATGCATCGATCGCGTTGTTGATGAGATTGACGAACACCTGACCTAACCGGATGCGCCCTCCCAGCACCTCCAGCCCCTCGAGTTCGGCCCCGACCCTTATGCCGACACCTTCCGCCCGGGCGCGTGGACGCGCAAGCAGCAGCGCCTCTTCCGTAATCGTTCCAAGGGGCACCGGGCCGACGGTCGTGTTGGGTTTGCGCGAGAACGACAAGAGCGTGCGCGACAGCTCCGCCATGCGTTCCACCAGCGCATTAATCCGCTTCAGGTTTCCGGAAACTTCTTCGGTTGCCCCACGTTCAAGAAAGCGCCCTGCATTGTCCGCATAGGAACGGATTGCCGCCAGCGGCTGATTGAACTCATGGCTCAGGGCCGCCGACATCTGCCCAAGTGCGGCCAGCTTTGCTGCCTGCACCAGTTCCGCCTGTGCCCGGCGGAGCTGCTCCTCGGCAGCCCGGCGCACATCCACCTCATGGCTCAGCGAACGGTTGGTGACCGAAAGCGCCCGCGTGCGGTCGCGAACGACGCGCTCGAGCCGAAGTGCCGTGGCCCGGTCACGCCGCGCACGCACGGTGGCGATTTCATTTCGCCTGAGCGCAACGAGCGCAAGAACGCCCAGGAGCAGACAGGCAAGCGTGGCAATCGCCGCCGCACTCAGCCGCGCTGCCCCCACCGGCGCGGGGTCTGCCAGCACATGAAGATCCCAGCCAAGCAACGGCAGGCGGCGCGTTAGATCGAGCCGCTCACTCCAGTTGCCGTTTATCAGGTAACGGTTTCCGCCATCATGGATCTCGTCCAGCTGCTTGAGTCGCCAGTCCTCGTCATTGGCAAGAAACACCGTACCGGCAGCATCGCTGACGAAAATGCGGCGGGCCGACAACGCCCAGGCGGCCTCAACGCGGTAGAAATCGACATAGACGATCACGGCACCCGCAAATTCGCCTAAACGGCGCACGCCCGAGGAAAATGCGTAAGTCCGGCGCGCATCGCCTATCGAAAGGGCAGCCCTTCCCAAGCGCCCCTGACGCGCAGCCTCTATGAGCTCCAGCAGCCCCTCGCCGCTTTCCACGAACTCGCCGCGTGCATAGGCAAGAACCTCTCCGTCGGGAAAGAGAAAGGCCACATCCAGGGCCGCCGACATCCCCGCAATTTCATCAGCGGCACGGCGCGCTTCGAGGGAACGCGGATTGCCGTTGGCATCTCTTAAAAACAGCGCGCCAATGGAGGATTGACGCGAAAGCAGGGGCGGCATCAAGCGATACTTGTCGAGAACCCCCGAGAGGGTCTCCGCCTGCACGGCAAGCGTTTCCCCGGCTTTTTGCATGACATCCGCCAATGCGCGCTCACCGGCACTTTTCACCGCCCAGGACACGGTGCCCGCGGCCGCAACCGCCCAGACCAGGAAAAGCCCGGTACGGATCAGTCGGAAACGTCGTTCAATTGCCGGGCGAGATCGCATGGCCCGACCTTAGCTGCTTTGAAAATCCGGGCAAGCGCGACCGTGCGACGTGCGCGCGCCCGGGTTGGCTGCCCTCAGCCCTTGGCAGCTGCTACGGTCGCGTCGATGTGATCGACCAGGGGATCGGCGAGACCGAGACGGCCGGCCAACAGATCGAGGAAGCCTCGTTCGGCGCGCGTATCCGGATCGATTGCCAGCCGGGCAGCAGTGAACATCTCGACCTTTTGCGGCTCGGTCTTGGCGGTAGCTACGAGAGCGTCCATGTCGACAGGCTCGGCAAGAGCCCTGTCGAGAAATGCCACCGCATCGTCGCCCAGCCCCGAAAGTTCCAGCTTGTCGTGAATGCGCGCACGCTCGGCATCGTCCACATGCCCGTCGGCTCGTGCGGCCGCGATCATCACCCGGACCAGCGAAAGCGCGAAGCTGCTGTCGACGGCCGCGGGCTCAGCAGAAAACTCGGAATCCGTTGGAGGGGCGAGCAGTTCCGGGTCAGGATTTGCGCTTTCGGCCGGCGCCTTGCCCGCCTGGTAGTTCTTCCAGGCCTGGTAGCCAAGCCCGGCAATGGCCGCCATGCCGCCAAGCTTCAGGGCCGTCCCGCCAAGTGAGCGTCCGGTCTTGGTGCCAAGGAGAACCGCCACGATGGCGCCCGTCGCCAGCGGGTTCTGTCTGGCAAGATCACCGGCCTGGCTTGCCTTTTCACGCACTGTGCCTTGCGTTCCGGGCACGTTGGAACCCAGGAATTGGTCAAGCAGTGTCTTGGGATCGAACATCGGGCATCTCCACGTCACATCGTTGCAGGCGGCTCTTGCGCCCTTAAAAATGAGATAGGAATGCCGGACCGAGCTTTCAAACCTTGGAATGCATCTGCAGCGCAAAAAGGCCGGAACCTCCGAGCAACAAATGCGTCCACGGCAGAAAGCCGGGAAAACTCAACCGGCGAGCATGCAGGCTTCCGAGGCCAGACGGGCAATGCCGTCCCAGTCTTCGGACTCGACCATGGCCGCGGGCGCAACCCAGGAGCCGCCCACGCAGATGACATTGGGGAGCGAAAGGTAATCGCGCGCATTTGCGGGGCTGATGCCACCGGTGGGGCAGAACTTCATTCCCGCCAGCGGCGACGAAAGCGACTTGAGGTATTCCGCGCCGCCGGCCTGCTCTGCGGGGAAGAACTTTAAGACTTCGTATCCCTCTTCGCGAAGCGACATCACTTCGCTTGCCGTAACCGCACCCGGCAGAAACGGCACTTTCGACTTCCGCGCCACGTCGAGAAGCTCCATCGTCGTCCCAGGCGAAACGATGAATTGCGATCCTGCATCCTCCACCTCGCGGAACTGGCGGGCGTTCAGGATGGTGCCGGCACCCGGGACGGCGCCTTCGACTTCGTTTGCCACGGCGCGTATGGCTTCGAGTGCAACCGGGGTCCGCAAGGTGATCTCGATTGCCTTCAGCCCGCCCTCGACAAGCGCGCGCGCCAGCGGTACAGCGGTGGCGAGATCACGGATAACCAGAACCGGAACGACCGGCTGCTGCTCGAGAATGGAAGTGAGGACTTGGGTCTTGTCACCCATGGCGCTTGTCCTTTCGCATCAACAAAATGGTGTCATCGCATAGCCGTTCGAGCCATGCTTGTCCACGTTTCAAAGCCGCCCGGGCGCAATCGAAACCCCTCCGTGGTGATTGCCTGCGCCGCGCGGACGCGGTAATCCCGCTACAAAATCGACCAGGATAACGAGCACCACCAAGATGACAGGCTCTGACAATTCATCCGAGGCAGAATACGCCTTCGCACAAAACACCCCCGAGGCAGATGCCGTGACCTCGAACCAGCCTGTCGTTGTCGCAGCATTGTATCATTTCGCCCGGCTTCCCGATCACGTAGCCTTGCGGGACCCGCTGGCGGAACTCTGCGCCAAAACCGGAGTGCGCGGCACGTTGCTGCTCGCCCGGGAGGGCGTCAACGGAACGATTGCCGGCTCACGCGCCGGTATTGATGCCGTGCTTGCACAACTGCGGGCAGTCCCCGAACTGGCTCAACTCGAGCACAAGGAGAGTACTGCCCACAAGATGCCGTTCCGGCGCATGAAGGTCCGGCTCAAGAAGGAAATCGTCACCATGGGCGTGCCGGATATCGACCCGCTCGAGGGCGTCGGCGCCTATGTGGATCCGAAGGACTGGAACGCTCTTATCTCGGACCCGGAAACCATCATTATCGATACGCGCAATGATTACGAGGTGGGGATCGGCACCTTCAAGGGGGCGGTAAATCCCGAAACAAGCACGTTCCGGGAGTTTCCGGACTGGGTCGAGAATGCCGACATCGAGGACAAGAGCAAGCCGATTGCGATGTTTTGCACCGGAGGCATCCGCTGCGAGAAGGCAACCGCTTTCATGCGCGCCAGAGGCTACGAGAACGTCTATCACCTCAAGGGCGGCATTCTGAAATATCTCGAAAACGTCCCCGAGGAGGAAAGCCTCTGGGAAGGGTCCTGCTTCGTCTTTGACGAGCGTGTGGCCGTCACCCACGGACTTCGGGAGGGAGATGAAATCCTCTGCCGCGCCTGCCGCAACCCGGTGACCCCGGAAGAGCGCGCATCGCCGCTTTATGAGGAAGGCGCCTCCTGCCCTCACTGTTATCACGAGCGAACCGAGGAAGACCGGGAGCGCTTCCGGATGCGCCATCGGCAGATGCTCGCCGAACGCGCCGCACAAGCGGACAAAAGCCGGTCATGACCAACTCGCGCTTCTCGGTAACGATCGTCGGTGCGGGCATTGTCGGCATCGCCACGGCAGCTCTGCTTGCAGAGGCAGGTCATTCCGTCACGGTCATCGATCGATCCGGCATCGCCGAAGAAACCAGCAAGGGGAATGCCGCAGCCTTCGCCTTTTCGGACATCATGCCGCTCGCCTCGCCCAAGATCATGACGAAAGCGCCGAAATGGCTGCTTGACCCGCTCGGCCCGCTGTCGATCCGTCCCTCCTACCTCCCGCGTCTGGCGCCCTGGCTGTGGCAGTTCTGGAAGGCAAGCCTGCCGTCGCGTTTCGAAGCCTCGATCTCCGCCCAGAGCGCGCTCATGCGTCTTGCCGAAACCGAGATGATGGCTCTCGTTGGACGCGCCGGGATAGAGACGATGGTGCGACATGACGGATCATTGGAACTCTATGAATCCGAAGCCGAACTGAAGGCGGCCGAAGCGGGCTGGCAACGACGCGCCGATGCCGGGATCGCTTTCGAGCATGTACGCGGCGACAGGCTCGCCGAACTGCAGCCCGGGCTTTCGCGCCAGTTCGTTGCCGGCACTTTCGTGCCGGGCTGGAAGACAGTATCCGATCCACATGCGTTCGCTCTTGCCATTTGGGCCTATGCCGAGCGTCTCGGGGCAGTCTTCACCAGGGACGAGGTTGTTGCAATCGAAACCGGCGGCGGCGGGCCTTCGGTTCGACTGGGCAGCAGAGCCTCGCACACATCGGACCGGCTGATCGTCTGCGCCGGCGCCTGGTCGACCCGCCTGCTAAATCCGCTCACGCGGCTGCAGATCCCACTGGAAACCGAGCGCGGCTACAACACGACCCTGCCGCCCGCCACCTTCCCGCTCAATCGTCAACTGATCTTCGGAAACCACGGCTTCGTCATAACTCCGCTGGAAACCGGCATTCGGGTCGGCGGGGCTGTCGAACTTGCAGGCCTCGACCTTGCACCGAACTACGCACGCTCGAAAACCATGCTGGAAAAGGCTGCCCGGTTCCTGCCCGGCCTCAAGACCGGCGGCGGTACCGAGTGGATGGGCTTCCGTCCCTCCATGCCCGACAGCCTTCCGGTGATCGGTTCCCTGCCCGAGAATTCCTCGATCCTGGTTGGCTTCGGCAATGGTCACCTGGGGCTTACGCAATCTGCAGCCATGGGCCGGCTGCTTGCCAACCTGGTGGACGGCCAAACTCCCGCCATTGACATCGCTGCCCTTCGCCCCGACCGTTTCTGATCCATTCCGTTTCGGAGTTAATAATGTCGCGCAATCGCTTCTTCTGCATCGACGGCCACACCTGCGGCAACCCTGTTCGTCTGGTGGCGGGTGGCGGACCGCAACTCGACGGCGCCACAATGCTGGAACGCCGGGCGCATTTTTTGAGGGACTACGACTGGATACGGACCGGCCTGATGTTCGAGCCGCGCGGTCACGACATGATGTCAGGCTCGATCCTGTACCCCTCGACGCGCGAGGATTGCGATATCGCAATTCTGTTCATCGAAACGTCCGGATGTCTGCCGATGTGCGGTCACGGCACCATCGGAACGGTGACGATGGCAATCGAGAACGGGCTGATCACACCGAACGAAGAGGGTGTGGTCAATCTTGACACGCCGGCGGGAAAGGTCGTCGCGCGCTACAAGCGCAAAGGCCGGAAGGTCACGGAAGTCAGGCTCACAAATGTTCCGGCCTACCTTCATGCCGAAAACCTGACGGCGGAGTGTCCCGGTCTCGGCGAGATCACGGTCGATGTGGCCTATGGCGGAAACTTTTACGCGATCGTCGAAAGCCAGCAGAACTTCCGCGACATCGCGGATGTGTCGGCAGTCGATCTCGTTCGCTGGAGCCCCGCACTCCGCGCCGCGCTGAACGCCAAGTACGAATTTGTCCATCCAGAAAAGTCCGACATCAAGGGTCTGAGCCATATCCTGTGGACCGGCGCACCAACTGTCGAAGACGCAACGGCACGCAATGCCGTATTCTATGGTGACAAGGCCATCGACCGCTCGCCCTGCGGCACCGGCACCTCGGCGCGCATGGCGCAGTGGGCAGCCAAGGGCAGGCTGTCCGCCGGCGACGCTTTCGTGCATGAGAGCATCATCGGCTCGCTGTTCCACGGGCGGGTGGAGGAAACCACCGAGGTCGCCGGCAAGCCTGCCATTGTCCCTTCAATCGCCGGATGGGCGGTGGAAACCGGGCTCAACACCATCACCATAGACGACGAGGAAGATCCGTTCGCCCACGGATTCGTGGTCCGCTGAACGGTGGCATGCCCCCATCCCGAAGGATGTGCAGCGCTTCAGGATTCCGGTCCTCTATTGCCCGCGGTGTGCTGAAACGAGCGATTTGTACCAGTGGCCTGATTGCTTGATGGTCCGCTCCTGGGTCTCGTAGTCGACGTGAACGATACCGAAGCGCTGCGAATAACCTTCGGCCCACTCGTAATTGTCCATCAGGCTCCAGGCGAAATACCCCTTGAGCGGATAGCCTTCATCGATCAGACCGGCCGCCACGTCCAGATGGTCCGACAGGTAATTGAGCCGCATGGTGTCGCTGACAGCTCCGTTTTCGACACCGGTATTGTCCGCCGCACCGTTTTCGGTGATGTAAAAATCAGGCAACTGGTACCGCCCGTAAAGGTAGCGGACGACATGGGAAAGCCCGGCCGGCTCAATCTCCCAGCCGATGTCTGTTTTCTCCGGTTTGACCGGGGGTGCCGTCGCAACGCCGGGGAAGGCCTCTCCCGGAGCGTCCGCCACCCGCATTGGCGTGTAGTAGTTCAGCCCCCAGAAATCGGTCGGTTGATGAATGATCTCGAGATCGCCGGTCGCGATCCGCGAGACGAGATCGGGGCAGTTCTCAAGGACAGAAGCCGGATAGGCCCCCTCGAAGACGGGACCGTAGAAAACGCCATTGTGGAAGTCATTGGCTCGTACGACAGCTTCTGCATCGGCATCGCTGCCGCTCGCCGGCATCACGCTCATCGGGTTGAGAACGATCCCGGCCGGCAGATCCGGCCGTTCCGCCCTTATCGCCTGCATCGCCTTGCCATGAGCCAGATTGGTGGTGTGGGCTGCAGCCATCGCCGCAGCCATCGACCTCTCGCCCGGTGCGTGGACACCGAAAAGGTGCCCCATGTAGACCAGGCACCAGGGCTCGTTGAAAGTGACAACCGTGTCGAGGCGGTCGCCCAGCCGCGCCATCACCAGACGCGCATAGTCCGCAAAGGCGCTCGCCGTGTCGCGATCCGCCCAGCCGCCGCGTCCGGCCAAAGCAATCGGCAGGTCCCAATGATAGAGCGTCGCAAAAGCCTTGATGTTTCGCGCCTTCAATCCGTCGAGCAGACGGGAATAGAAATCGAGACCGGGCTCGTTTATCGCTCCGCGCCCGTCGGGGAAAATCCGCGGCCAGGCGATCGAGAACCGGTATGCTTCGATACCCAACTCCGCCATGAGATCGAGATCGGCATCGAGCCGGTGGTAGTGATCGCAGGCAACGTCACCAGTGTCGCCGCCCTTCACCCGCCCCGGCATGTGAGAAAAGGCATCCCAGATGGAAGGCTTGCGGCCGTCCTCCATCGCGGCGCCTTCGATCTGATAGGAGGCTGTCGCCGTTCCGAAGACAAAGTCCTTCGGAAACCGCGTCGCCAGCGACTGGATTGAGGTTTCGGTGCTCATGATGGTGTCCATGTCTGTTATCTGATGCGGCAGTTGCCGCAGCTCTCACCCGAGGCGGGCAGTGAAGCTCTTGATCACGTCAGCAAGAATGACAGGCTGTTCGATGCAGGGCAGATGCGCCGCGCCCGGGATCTCCTGATACATCGCGTCGGGAATCAACCGTGCAAGGTCTCCGACCAGGGACGGCGGCGTCGAGCCGTCCTTGTCCCCAACGACGCAGATCGTGGGCACGTCGAGCGCGGCGCTTGATTGCGTGAAATCGGCATCGCGTATGGCGGCACAGGTTGCGATATAGCCTTCCACCGGCGTGCGCTCCAGCATCAGCCGGTAACCGCAGAAATCCGCATTGTCCGCACTTCGGTACTCCGGCGTGAACCAGCGCTCCAGGATCATGTCGGATATGCCTGCTATCCCCTGTTCGCTGATTGCCGCAATCCGCGCATCCCACATGTCCGGGGTACCGATCTTGTGGCCGGTATCGCACAGGATCAGCGCACGCACGAGATCGGGCCGTTTCGCCGCCAGACCCTGCGCGATCATCCCGCCGACCGACAGTCCGCAGATGATGGCGTCGCGGCTTCCGAAATGGTCGAGCAGCGCCGCCAGGTCATCGACGTGATCATCCATCGTGATCGGGCCGGCTCCGGCTTCCGAAAGCCCGTGACCGCGCTTGTCGTACATCAGCAGTCCGAAGTCGCCGACCATGCGCACGATCACGTCGCGCCAAATCCGGAAGTCGGTTCCCAGCGAATTGGCAAATACGATGGTGGGCTTGTCCGGCGCGGCACCGATCACCTGGTGATGGATCACGACACCGTTCAGGCGGGCAAATTGCATGTTTCGAGTTCCTTCAGGGCTTGCATGTCAGGTCGCGGCCTGATGTACGCCACTGAAGCCCGGCACGCAAATACAGCGACCACCGGGATTGGGACGGCCCGCTTATGCGGGCCGCCGCCTGCGTTTAAAGCTGGCCGTCACACATAGCGATTGACGATGTTTTCGAGATACTCCTGGCGGCCGGACTTCGGCTCCGGATTGATGTCCGCCTTGCGGACCCATTCCTCGATCTCTTCCAGGGAGTACCCGCCTTTAAGCATCTTGCTGGCTTCCGGACCTGACCAGCCCTTGTAGCGGTCCTCGACGAAACTGGTGAGCACACCATCCTCAACCATGCGTGCTGCTGCCTTGAGACCGCGGGCACAGGTGTCCATTCCGCCGATATGTGCATAGAGCAGGTCCTCGGCGTCGAGCGACTGGCGTCGCAGCTTTGCGTCGAAATTGGTTCCGCCGGTTGTAAACCCGCCACCCTTGAGGATCGCATAGTAGGCCAGCGCGACTTCCGGCACGTTGTTGGGGAACTGGTCGGTATCCCAGCCGGACTGGTAGTCGTTTCGGTTCATGTCGATAGAGCCGAAGATACCGAGCGCCTGCGCAAGTTCGAGTTCGTGCTCGAAGGAATGGCCGGCGAGGATCGCATGGCCCTGCTCGATATTCACCTTGACCTCGTTCTCGAGGCCGTGACGCCGGAGGAATCCGTAAACGGTGGCGACATCGTAGTCATACTGGTGCTTGGTCGGCTCCTGCGGCTTGGGCTCGATCAGGATGGTTCCTTCAAAGCCGATCTTGTGCTTGTACTCGACGACCAGGTTGAGCATCCGGCCAAGTTGCGCATCCTCGCGCTTGAGGTCCGTGTTGAGCAGCGTCTCGTACCCTTCGCGCCCGCCCCAAAGCACATAGTTCGCGCCGCCGAGTTTCTTTGTCGCATCCATGCATGTCTTGATCGTCGCAGCTGCAAAGGCAAAGACATCCGGATCCGGGTTGGTCGCAGCGCCCGACATGAAGCGGCGATTGGAAAACAGATTCGCGGTTCCCCAGAGGAGCTTGAGGCCGGTGGCCTCCTGCTTCTGAGCGAAGTAATCCACGATTTCCTCGAGGTTCCTGGTGTTCTCCGCGAAATTTGAGCCTTCCGGCCGCACATCCGCGTCATGGAAACAGTAAAACGGCACACCGAGCGCCGAGAACATCTCGAAGGCGACATCCGCCTTCAGCTTTGCCCGTCCCATCTCGTCCTGCGGATACCAGGGCCGGTCGAAGGTTCTTCCACCGAACGGATCTCCGCCCTCCCAGGCCAGCGAATGCCAGTAGGCGACGGCAAAGCGCAAGTGATCTTCCATCCGCTTGCCCATCACCATCTCGTCGGGATTGTAGTGCCTGAAGGCGAGCGGATTTTCGCTGTCCGGTCCCTCGTAGTTGATTTTCGTGACGTCTCCGAAAAAGCCGGTGCTCATGACATTGCTCCTTTGATTGCGGGATAGAGGGCGCGATACTTCCCGTAGGCCTCATCGAAGGCTGCGGAAAGTTCGCCATTGGCTTGAATGGTTTGCTCGGTTTCCGGCGGTGTGCACACATCAAGCGGATCGGCATTCTCGGCAGCGATCAGGCCGAGGCGCGCGGCCCCGAAGGCGGCGCCGAAATCGCCGCTTTCGGGAATATCGACCGGCAGGCCGAGCACTGTGGCAAGGACTTCCAGCCAATAGTGCGAACGGGATCCGCCGCCGATTGCAGTCACCCGCTCCAGTTTGGTTCCCGCATGGGCAAGCGCTTCGAGGCTGTCGCGGAATGCAAACGCCACACCTTCGACAACGGCGCGCGTCAGGGCCGCACGGTCGGATTCGTGGCCGAGACCGACGAAACTGCCGCGAATGGAGGCATCATTGTGCGGCGTGCGCTCGCCCGACAGATAGGGCAGAAACAGCACCGAGCCGGGAGCCGTCAGGCTGTCGCCTAGCTCCGCCGTCAAATGTGCGGGATCGGTTCCGGTCACGCCGGAAAGCCAGTTCAGGGAATCGGTCGCGGAAAGAATGACACCCATCTGGTGCCACGTTTCGGGCAGCGCGTGGCAAAACGCATGGACGGCGCTGTCCGGATTGGGAAGATAACGGTTGTTTGCGGCAAAGAGCACGCCCGAGGTGCCGAGAGAGGCAAAGGCGCGGCCATCGGCGATCGTGCCCATACCGCAGGCCGAAGCCGCATTGTCGCCCGCACCGCCCGCGATCGGGATGCCGGCCGGCAAACCGAGTTCGGAAGCGACTTCCGCTCGCAGGCTGCCGCCGCGCTCGGACCCTTCCACCAGCGCCGGCATCTGAGACCGGTCGAGACCGGTGGCTGCCAGCAGTTCGTCGCTCCAGGCGCGCGCACCAACGTCGAGCCAGGATGTTCCCGCAGAATCCGACATCTCGGAGATTGCCTCGCCGCACAGCCACAGCCTGAGATAATCCTTCGGCAAGAGCACCTTGGAGACGCGCGCGAAATTCTCGGCTTCGTGTTCGGCCATCCACTTGAGCTTTGGAGCTGTAAAGCCGGGGAACACGATGTTGCCGGTAAGCTTCCTGAAACGCGGATCATGATCGAGAGCGGCCGCTTCGACATGGCTTCGGGTGTCGTTCCACAGGATGCATGGGCGGATGGGCTTGCCCGCAGGATCAATCGTGGTTGCACCGTGCATGTGTCCGGACAGGCCGATGCCCCGGACCTTGGAAAGCTCATTGGCATGGGTCCTCGCAAGTGCACCCACGGCTGCCCGCGTCGCCGCAATCCAGGAGTCGGGATCCTGCTCCGACCAGCCCGGGTGCGGTCGCTGTACGGTCAGATCCGCGCTCGCCGAACCGACAGCGGCCTGACTCTCGTCGATCAGCAGGGCCTTGACGGAAGATGTTCCGAGATCAAGTCCGAGATACATGGCAAACAGTCCTTTCCTTAGATTGGCCGGGAGGCAACCGCTTGGAGCCTGTGACTGCAACTGTCACGGCAGATTGTCCCTGAGAAAAACGTCGATGCGGATGCGCTCCTGCGCGCTGAGCGGATCAACGCCATCGGCCCTGGCCTTGAGAACCCGGATGGCGCTGCGCACCTCGTGGCCGCAGTCCTGGTTTATGATCGCGTCGAACACGCCATCACTGAGCGCCTTCCGGGAATGTGCGGTCAACTCGTGGCAGACCACCGAAAGCCGTCTTCCTCGCTGCGTCGAAAGAGCCTCGATCAGGCCTCGATTGCCGGCACCGAGATTGTAGACCGCGACAATTTCGCCATCCCGGTCAAGCGCATCCGCGACTTCCCGCTTTACCCGGGTCGCATCGTCATTCGTCTCCACCGGACCGGCGAGTTCCAGATGACCAAACTCGGCCTCAAGCACGTCTGCAAACCCGCGTGCGCGGTGCATGTGATCAGACAGCGTCATTGATCCGGCGACCACCAGCACCTTGCCGCTCCGTTCGCCGCAAAAGCGGCCGATCAGGCCCGCTGCTGTCCGCCCGGCGGCAACATTGTCGATGCCGGAGAAATGCGTGCGTTGTGAATCCGGCAAGTCGGAGACAAGCGTCACCACGCCAACCCCTGCCGCGATCAGCCGGTCAACGGCAGCGCGAACACCTGCCGTATCGGTTGCGACCAGAGCAACGCCGCAGACACTTTCGGGATCAATCTTCGAAAGCGCGTGTTCCAGTACCAAGGGATCGAACGGGCGGACCCGATCTATCCGGATCGATGTCCGGTCTACCAGAGACCGGGCCTTTGCGGCACGAATTTCCGCCTCAAGGTTGCGCATGAATGTGTTGGGGCCGCCCGGAACGATGAAGATCAGCGGATATGTCCGGCGCTTGGCAAGGTTCGCCGCGGCGACATCGCGCACATAGCCCAGCCGCTTGATCGCAAGCTCGACCTTCTCGATGGTTTGGGTGCGCACGCCGGGCCGACCGTTCAGCACCCGGTCAACCGTGGCCAGACTGACGCCTGCCTCGCTGGCAATGTCATGCACCGTTGGCCGCATCGGCTCCTCCCGATGATCCTCATAAACCAGTTCTTGAGGTACGTAAATCAGAAATCCCGGCCGGATTCCGCTTCGCATTCCGTATTGGCAACCGGGAGACCGGACGCCGCCAACAGGTGCAATACTTGACGCCATCGGCTCAATATGGCCTAAGGCAGCGCTTGCCGGTCACGGCCCGCGCCGCATGAGGCTGCGACATGACCGGCGCAATTACCGAACCCCGCGTGTTCGGACGCATCCTCAAACCGGACCTGAAAGCAGGCAGGGAACTCATGGCCAACACTGCACCGCGGGTGCGCATCGCACCGTCTCCGACCGGCGAACCGCATGTGGGCACTGCCTATATCGCGTTGTTCAACTACCTGTTCGCCAAGAAGCACGGGGGCACCTTCGTTCTGCGGATCGAGGACACGGACGCCACCCGCTCCACGCGTGAATATGAACAGAAAGTGCTCGATGCGCTGAAATGGTGCGGCCTGGAATGGGCCGAAGGCCCGGATGTAGGCGGCGACTACGGCCCGTATCGCCAGAGCGAACGCAAGGACATCTATCGGCCATACGTCGAGAAGATCGTCGAGAACGGTCATGGCTTCCGCTGCTTCTGTACCCCGCAGCGGCTGGAGGAAATGCGCGAGGCGCAGCGCGCCGCCGGCAAACCGCCAAGATACGATGGCCGTTGTCTCAATCTGACAGCCGAGGAAGTGACTTCGCGCGTCGAGGCGGGCGAACCGCATGTCGTCCGGATGAAGATTCCGTCGGAAGGCACGTGCCGGTTCGTTGATGGCGTCTACGGCGAAGTCGAGATTCCGTGGGATGCTGTCGACATGCAGGTGCTGCTCAAGGCCGACGGCATGCCGACCTATCACATGGCCAATGTTGTCGACGATCACCTGATGAAGATCACCCATGTGGCCCGCGGCGAGGAATGGCTTGCCTCGGTTCCCAAGCACATACTGATCTACCAGTATCTGGGGCTTGAGCCGCCGGTTTTCATGCACCTTTCGCTGATGCGCAATGCCGACAAGTCGAAACTGTCCAAGCGCAAGAACCCGACATCGATCCCCTATTATGCTGCTCTGGGCTATCTGCCCGAGGCGCTGATGAATTTCCTTGGCCTGTTCTTCATCCAGATCGCGGAAGGCGAGGAACTGCTGGACATGGAAGAACTGGCAGGCAAGTTCGATCCGGAAAACCTGTCCAAGGCGGGGGCGATCTTCGACATCCAGAAACTCGACTGGCTCAACGGCCGCTGGCTGCGCGAGAAGCTTTCCGAGGACGAGTTCCTTTCCCGCGTCCAGGCATGGGCGATGCAGGGCGACCGGCTGATTTCCGGACTGAGGCTTGCACAGAGCCGCGTGCAGACATTCGGGGAACTGCCGGATCTCACCGGCTTCCTGCTGAAATCCGATCTCGGTCTCAAGGCGGAGAATTTCGACGGGCTGAAGAAGCTCGACCACGCCGCCTGCCTCGAGATCATCCGCGAGGTCGCACCGGCGCTGGAGGCGCTGCCCGACTGGACCGCGGTAGCCATCGAAGCCGAACTCCGGGAGCTTTCGGAGAGCTCCGGACGCAAGCTCAGGGTTATGCTGCCGCCGCTCTTTGTCGCCATGAGCGGTTCGGCCCGATCGCTGCCGCTGTTTGATTCCATGGCAATCCTCGGACGCGCCATGGTACGTCAGCGCCTCAAGGCCGCCGACCAGGTTCTGACCGCAGCCACGGCGGCCTGACCCCGACACTCATACGATCGACACATCAGAGCGGAAACGACCAGACATGAGCCAGACCCCTGAAGATACAGGCCTCTCCTCCGATCAGGCGGAAGTCCGCGCTCAAAAACTCGCCAGGCTGCGCCAGACCGTGGCCGAAGCCTATCCGGCGCATTTCCACCGCACCCTGACAAATCAGGAACTGAGCCAGAAATACGCGGACATAGAGCCCGATACGCTGACCGGCGACATCGTCACTGTGGCAGGCCGCGTCTATTCCTCCCGCAATTCCGGCATGTTCATGGATATCCACGACGCATCCGGAAAGGTACAGATCTTCAGTCACAAGGACACCACCCCGGAAGCTGCCCGGGATCTGCTCCCCCTGATTGACCTGGGCGACATCATCGGCGTGACCGGCGAGGTGCGGCGCACCAAGCGCGGCGAATTGACCGTCAACGCGCATGAAATTACCATTCTCACCAAGTCGCTGCTGCCCATGCCGGAAAAGTGGCACGGCCTGTCCGACATCGAGCTGAGGTACCGCAAGCGGCATCTAGACATCCTGTCCAACCCGGATTCCAAGCTGCGTTTTCAGCAGCGCTCGAAAATTGTCTCCGGCATACGCCGTTTCATGGAAGATGACGGCTTCATGGAAATCGAGACGCCGATGCTGCACTCGGTCTATGGCGGCGCTACGGCCGAACCGTTCAAGACCCATCACAACACGCTCAAGCTCGACATGTATCTCAGGATCGCGCCAGAGCTCTATCTCAAGCGGGCGCTGGTTTCGGGCCTGACCGACAAGGTTTTCGAGGTCAACCGCAACTTCCGCAACGAAGGCGTGTCGACCCGCCACAATCCCGAATTCACCATGCTCGAGTGTTACTGGGCCTATGCCGATTACGAGGACATCATGGATCTGGTCGAACGGCTGTTCGCCAGGCTGGCCATGCAGGTCCACGGCACGACCGAATTCATGTATGGCGAGACCGAAATCTCGTTCAAGGGCCCCTTCAGGCGGGTTTCGATGCCCGAGGCGGTGAAAGAGGCTACCGGCATCGACTTTCTCGCCATGAGCGCCGACGGAGAAGCCCGGGCGGCGACCAGGGACGCAGGTTTCACGGAAGTGGAGGATGACTGGACCTGGGGTGAATGCCTGGCCTTCATCTTCGAGGAAAAGGTCGAGCCGACACTGATCCAGCCCGCCCATGTCACGCATTTCCCCAAGGACATTTCACCCTTTGCAAAGGAGGTTCCGGGCGAGCCGCGTCTGGTCGAACGGTTCGAGACCTATTGCAACACCTGGGAACTGGGCAATGCCTTCTCGGAACTGAATGATCCCGAGGAACAGCGCAAACGCATGGTCGAGCAGCTTGAGCAGGCCCATGCCCGCGGCGAGACCGAAAAGCAGCTCGATGACGAATTCCTCGATGCCATTGACCAGGGCATGCCGCCCGCAGGCGGCCTGGGTATCGGCGTCGATCGTTTGGTGATGCTTCTCACGGATGCGCCCTCGATCCGCGACGTCATTCTCTTCCCGGCGCGCAAGGGCCGGGTGGAGTAATCCGCGGCCGGCTTTCCGGCCACGTCTCGATTCATCCGCTGAGAATGCTTGAATATCTGCGCGAGCCGGATCTGTCCGGCTTGCGGACGTTCAGGCTTCGCGCCTCTTGAAAAGACCTCAGTGACCCGAGGACTTTGCAGGCTCCTTGTGGGAGACCGCCGCCGCCTCTTCATCGACAACGTCCCCGTCGCAGCCTTCCACCACTTCGATTTCTTTGTTGATAGCTTCAAGCTCGATCAACCGCATGTCGACACGGGGGCCGAAGTAAAGGCCTGCACCGGTCGGAAGAGCCTGAACATAACGCACTTCCCAGGGGCGTCCGGTGGCCATCGTCTTGGAGGGGTTGGGGGCGTGCACGATTTCCGCACCGATGGCCGGACCGCGCAACTCGGACCGTTCGGTTGGACCATGCGCGTCCATCACCTGAACAATCACCAGATCGGGATGTTCTGTCTCCGCAAGATGGTGCGCAATCCGCATTCCGGTGCGAATGCGGTCGTTCGGATCGACATCCGGCGTGGAGATAATCGAGATCAACCGCCGTTCTTTGCCGCGCCTGAAATCGGACTGATAGACCGTTTTGCAGGACCCCGTGATCTCTTCTTCATAGCCGGGAATGAGGTTCGCCGGAGCGAAGACCAGAGCCGCGGTACCCGATACCCCGAGAACCAGCAGAAACCCGCCTGACAGCAAGGCAAGCTTTCGCGAAATCCGGAACGCATGGAAAAGGCGGTGCTTCTTAGCAGCCATACTCACGATACCCTTGACGCAAAACGATGACGCCAAGTCTAAGCCGACAGGCTTTCCCAAGTGTTAACTATGATCCTTGCAATTTCAGCATCCGCCAAAAAATTTCGCACCGCAACATACGAAAGTGTTTGATCTTAGCGTTCCTCTGGCACCCTGAAACGGCGATCGATCTCGCCTTCCCGCCCGGGAATCTTGACCTGCATGGGTGAGCGCGCACGCTGTGCGATGACCTTTCCGCGCGCCATCACCAACAGCCGCGTTGCACGCAACCGGATGGCCTCGATCGGATTTCCCGCGTCAAGCACGACAAGATCTGCGCGCTTGCCGACCGCAAGTCCGTAATCGGAAAGCCCCATGATGGCAGCACTCTCAGTTGTCACCATGTCGTAGCATTTCCGCATGTCGGCCGGGCTCGTCATCTGCCCCACATGCAGGCCCATGAAGGCAACATCGAGCATGTCCGCTGTGCCCAGCGAGTACCACGGATCGAGCACGCAATCCTGACCAAAGCCGACACGGATTCCATTTTCCAGCATTTCCCTGACGCGGGTCATGCCCCTTCGCTTGGGATAGGTGTCGTGCCGGCCTTGCAGCGTAATGTTGATCAGCGGGTTGGGAATCGCCGCCACCTGTGCCTCCGCGATCAGCGGAAGCAGCTTGGAAACGTAGTAGTTGTCCATCGAGTGCATCGATGTCAGGTGAGACCCCGCGACCCGGCCCTGCAATCCGAGGCGCTGCGTTTCATAGGCGAGCTGTTCGATATGCCGCGACATCGGATCGTCGGTTTCGTCGCAGTGCATGTCCACCATCAGTCCGCGGTCTGCGGCGATTTCGCAAAGCTCCGTCACCGAAGCACGTCCGTCGGCCATGGTACGTTCGAAATGCGGGATGCCGCCAACCACGTCGACGCCGAGATCAAGCGCCCGGATCGTGTTCTCGCGGGCGCCCGGCGAACGGTAGAGGCCGTCCTGCGGAAAGGCCACCAGCTGCAGGTCGATGTAGTCGGCCACCTGCTTGCGAACATCGAGCAGCGCTTCTACCGCAAGCAGACGGTC
Organism: Hoeflea sp.; assembly: GCA_965230055.1. Taxonomy (GTDB): domain Bacteria; phylum Pseudomonadota; class Alphaproteobacteria; order Rhizobiales; family Rhizobiaceae; genus Hoeflea. The sequence continues at coordinate 1,063,574 of OZ245939.1, forward strand.
ATCGCAGACATCGACATGGGTGCGGATGGCAAGCAGCCCCATCGAGGCCGCCCAGTCGCAATAAGCAAGCGCTCGTTCGATCACAGCGTCATGGGTGAGAAGCGGTTTGAGCTCGCCCCAAAGCGCGATTCCCTCAAGCAGGGTCCCGGACGCGTTGATCCGTGGCTGGCCATAGGAAAGCGTCGCATCCATGTGAAAATGCGGGTCGACGAAAGGCGGGCTTACCAGATGACCGGCGATGTCGATCGTTTCGCCGGCCTCCGCACTGATGGAAGACTCGATCGCTGCGATGCGCCCGTCCCGGATGCCCATGTCCGCACAGGTTCCGTCCGGCAGAACGCCGCCCGTGAGCAGGATGTCGAAACTCATCTCTCGCCTTTCTGGTAGGGGATCATCAATGCCTTGGGATAGGTCGCCCGCCGGGCGACCACCACCAGCGCGACGATTGAGAGAACGAAGGGCATCATCAGGAAGATCTGGTAGGGAATGACGCCGCCGGTGATCTGCTGCAGCCGTATCTGGTAGGCGTCGAATGCCGCAAACAGCACCGCACCGATCAGCGCCTTGCCCGGACGCCAGGAGCCGAAGACCACCAGCGCGATGGCGATCCAGCCGCGACCGTTGATCATCTCGAAGAAGAACGAATTGAAGGCCGACATGGTCAGGAAAGCGCCGCCGATCGCCATCAGCGCCGAACCCGCCATGACGGCGCCGATGCGTATCGCGCTCACCGAGATGCCCTGTGCCTCCACCGCGGAAGGGTTTTCACCCACGGCGCGAACCGCCACGCCCACCGGGGTGCGATAGAGCGTGAAGGCAACCACTGCCACTGTGAGATAGGCAAGGTAGGTAAGGGGTGTCTGGTTGAACAATGCCGGCCCCAGCACCGGGATATCGGACAGAGCCGGGATTGCCAGCGGTTGGAATGCCTCGATCTTGGGCGGAGAGGTCACTTCGGGCAGCAGAATGCGGTAGGTGAAGTAGGTGAGACTCGTCGCCAGAAGCGTGATTCCGATGCCGGTTACGTGCTGCGAAAGTCCAAGTGGCACGGTTAAAAACCCGTGCAACAGACCGAACATGGCTCCGGTTAACGCGGCCACGAGCACGCCGGTCCAGAGGTCTCCGCCCATGTAGACGGTGAACCAGCCCGTGAACGCGCCTGCCACCATGATGCCCTCGATGCCGAGATTGAGGACTCCGGCACGCTCGCAGATCAGTTCGCCCATGGTGGCGAAAATCAGCGGCGAGGCGATCCGGATGGCAGCAACCCAGAAACTGGCGGTAAACAGGATTTCGATGGCCTCGTTCATGTCACCTCCAGCGCACGCGGTAACGCATCAGCATGATCGCCGTGACCATGGTCAGGAGCGACGTCGCCACCATCACATCGGCGATGTAGCTCGGCACATTGGCGCTGCGGCTCATCGCATCGGCCCCGACAAAAATGCCGGCCACGAAGATCGCCGCAGCGATCACGCCGAGCGGATTGAGAAGCGCGAGCATGGCGACCACGATGCCGGTGTAGCCGTAGCCGGGAGACAGATCGAGCGTTAGGTTGCCCTTCAGGCCGGCCACCTCGGAAAAGCCCGCAAGCGCTGCGAGGCCGCCTGAAAGAAGCGCTGTCTTGACGATCACCCGGTTGACCGGAATGCCGGCGAAACGCGCGGCTTCGGCGTTGTGACCGACCGCCCTCATCTCGTAGCCGAGCACGGTCTTCTTCATGATGACCCAGACCGCGATGGCCGAGACAATCGCCAGAACGAAACCGAAGTGCAGCCGCTTGCCCTGGATCAGCCTCGGCAACTGCGCCTCTGCGACCACACGGCGGGATTGCGGCCATCCAAGACCCATCGGGTCCTTGAGCACGCCCTCAAGCAGCATCGAGACAAACAGAAGCACGATGAAATTCAGAAGCAGTGTCGTGACGACCTCGTCGACACCGAACCGGGTCTTGAGAATCGCAGGGCCTAGTAGCGCCAGCGCGCCCGTCAGCATGGCCGCCACCATCACGAGCGGGATAAGTCCCGCCGACGGCAGCGCAACGGCGCCGGTTCCCAAAACCACGGTCATCACCGCGCCCAGGTAAAGCTGGGCTTCGGCGCCGATGTTCCACAACCGCGCCCTGAAGGCGACTGCAACCGCGAGCCCGGTGAAGATCAGCGGCGTGGCTCGGGTCAGGGTTTCGACGAGCGCGAACTGCGATCCCGCTGCACCCTTAAACACGAGGTAGAAGACCGTGAAAGGCGATGCCCCGGCAATCATCACGAGGATGGAGGATATGACAACGGTCGCTCCGATGGCCGCAACGGGCCATAAAACGGTGGCGGCTGCAGATGACGCTGCCCTTGGTTCAAGCCGCATGGCCGTGGTCCCCGTCCAGTCCGTGACCTGCCATCAGTTCACCGAGTTCCATCACCGAGAGTTCACCCCGCTTCGACGGAGCCGACAACTGGCCGCGATGCATCACGACGATGCGGTCCGAAAGCGTCTGTATCTCGTCGAGATCCTCTGAAATCAGAAGCACTGCCGCGCCCCGGTCGCGGGCTTCAATGAGGCGGGCGTGAACGTAGGCAACCGCCCCGACGTCGAGCCCGCGCGTCGGCTGGCTGGCAAGAATGATGTCGGGATCGCCGTCGAGCGCCCGCCCGAGGATGAGTTTTTGCATGTTGCCGCCCGAAAGAAGCCGTACCCTTGCGTCGGCAGAGGGACACTTGACGTCATAGGCCTTTATGATGTCTTCGGCGAAGCCCCCGGCCGCCTTCCAGTCAAGGAAACCGAAACGGGAGAAACGAGGGCTCCGGTACGCTTCCGAAATCACGTTCTCGGACACGCTCATGTCGCCGATCATTCCGGTGGCATGCCGATCCTCGGGTATCCGGCCGAGACCGTTGTCGAGCGCGGCACGCGGCGACCATTTCCGTGCCGTGCGGCCATGAACGACGACCTCGCCCTCGCGCAATTCGAGCGTGCCGGCCATGAGCGCGGCGAGCGCTGCCTGCCCGTTCCCGGAAATGCCCGCAAGCCCGGTGATCTCGCCGCCGCGCAGTTGCATGGACACCTTTTTCAGGGCGGATCCGCCGACGCCGCGGGCTGAAACATCCCTGAGCTCGAACAGAACTTCTCCGGGACTCGGCGGCCCGATCTCGTTGACCGGCAGTTGCCCGCCCACCATCAGTTCCGCAAGTTCCCGTCGCGTGGCCTGGCTTGTGACCCTCTCGCCCGCGAGCTTGCCTCCGCGCAGCACCACGACGCGATCCGCAACCGATTGCACCTCGCCGAGCTTGTGCGAAATAAAGATCACCGAAAGACCTGCGGTCACCAGCTTCTTGAGTGTGGCGAACAGAGCCTCGGTCTCCATGGGAGTGAGCACCGCGGTCGGCTCGTCGAGAATGAGAATACGCGCTTCGCGGTAGAGCGCCTTGAGGATTTCCACCCGCTGACGTTCACCGACCGACAGATCGGAAATCTGACGATCCGGATCGACTTCAAGTCCGTAATCGACCGACAAAGCCCTGATCTTTGCCCTCGCCGCAGCCTTGCCGAGATTGAGCGACCAGAGAGGCCGGGTGCCAAGCACGATGTTTTCGACAACGCTCATCTGGTCGGCGAGCGTAAAATGCTGATGCACCATGCCGATGCCTGCGGCCAGTGCTGCGTTCGGGTCGCCGGGGGGCAACGCCGCGCCGAATGCCTCGATACGGCCCTCGTCCGCCGTGTAGTGGCCGAAGAGGATGTTCATCAGCGTCGTCTTGCCGGCGCCGTTTTCGCCGAGAAGCGCCACCACCTCGCCACGCTTCAGCGACAGCGAGATTTGATCGTTGGCGATCAGCGAGCCAAACCGCTTTGTGATGCCATCGAGGCGGAGAACAGTCTCCGCCTCGGGCTTGCCATTCGGCTCCATTAGCTGGACTTGGGCTCTTCGTCGTTGATCTCGACCACGAATTCACCGGCCTTGATTGCGGCTTCCCGCTCCGCGACCAGCGCCATTGCCTGTTCCGGAACCTTGCCTTCGAAGGTACCGAGCGGCGCCAGTGAGCAGCCGCCTTCCTTCATGAAGGAATAGACGCCGTAGTTTTCGGCCTTGAAGGTGCCGGCCTTGACCATCTCGATGGCATGATCGAGCGTCGGCTCGAAATGCCAGATTGCCGAGGCGACAACGGTCTCTGGATAATCCGACTGGGTGTCGATCACGTTGCCGATCGCAAGGATGTCGCGTTCCTGTGCCGCGTCGGAAACCCCGAAGCGCTCGGCATACATGATGTCCGCACCGGCATCGATCTGGGCGAAGGCGGTTTCCTTGGCTTTCGGGGGGTCGAACCAGGAGCCGATGAAGGCCACCTGGAATTCGGCCTCGGGCGCGGTCTCGCGGACACCGGCCATGAACGCGTGCATGAGGCGGTTGACCTCGGGGATCGGGAAACCTCCGACCATGCCGATATTGTTGGTCTCGGTCATCGAGCCGGCGATGATGCCGGACAGGTAGGAAGCGTCCTGAATGTAGTTGTCGAACACGGCGAAGTTCGGCGTGTCCTCCTGCGGCATGAAGCTCGACCCCATGAGATAGGCCGTTTCGGGATAGTCCCGGGCCACCTGACGTGCCGCCTCCTCGACGGCGAACACTTCACCGATGATCAGGTCATGGCCTGCTTCGGAGTATTCGCGCATGACGCGCTCATAGTCGTTGTTGGAGGTGTTTTCGGAAAACACATACTCGATGTCGCCACGTTCGACGGCCGCATTGGCGGCCTTGTGAATGCGGCTCACCCACTGCTGCTCCACCGGAACGGTGTAGATCGCGGCGACCTTCAGCGGCCCTTCAGCACGGGCACGGCCAATGAAACCGGGAAGGGTGAGGGCAGTTGCGCCGGCTGCCGCACCGGCGAGCAACTGGCGGCGATTGAGATGGCTGGCAATGCTGGAAGAGACGATTTTGGGCATGGCTGATGCTCCTGTTGGACAATGATTTTGGCTGTACCCGTCATTATTTTTGACCAAACGATAAAACGCCCTTGTCGGCTTGGCAAGTCAAAGCCGTGACCAATCGTCACTCTGTCCCGATATTCGCCTCTCGCTTCAAAACCGGGTGCATATGGGAACCGGATGCACGGACATGATACCGGTCTTCACATCCTGGCCATCCGGCATTTGCCCGAGCGGATGGCAGGCCTTTCTGGCCGGTTGATTGCCGTACAATGCCAATTCCCCGTTCCGGGTCAGGCCAGAATCCGATTGGGGTTGCACAAAAGAGCCAGCACGGCACAGGGTACACAATGCGCAGGCTGCGCCGAGCGCGAACGCCATCAACACCAACCACGGCAAACCGGAAGGATCCCGCCTTATGGTCGCTGACGAAACCCCCAGCCTTCTGGCGCTGAACTGCGGGTCTTCCTCCATCAAGTTCGCCCTGTTCACACCCGAACTTGAAAAAATCGCATTCGGCCTGATTGAAGCCATCGGCGGCCGCGAGGCGCCACGACTGAGGGTGACGGGCGGCGAAACGAGCGTCTTCGGCGAACCGGGTCAGGGCCATGCCGATTTGCTCCCGCGGCTTATCGACGAAATCGTCGTTCCTCGCGGTGGGCGCATAACCGGGGTCGGCCACCGGGTCGTCCATGGCGGCGAGGATTTTGACGCGCCGGTGCGGATCAATCCCGCAACCCGGGAGGCCATCGCCCGGCTTTCGCCGCTCGCACCCGGACACCAGCCCCACAATCTTGCCGGCATTGACGCCGTGTCGGAGAAGCTTCCCGGCGTGAGCCAGCTTGCCTGTTTCGACACCGCGTTTCACGCAACGGTGCCGCGGATCAGGCGCGAGATGCCGCTGCCGCGCGCCTATGCCCGCGACGGCCTGCTGCGCTATGGCTTTCACGGGTTGTCCTATCAGCATGTGGCAACCACCCTGCCCGCGCTCGGCCTCTCCGAGGGACGCGTGATCGCCTGCCATCTGGGCAACGGGGCCTCGATCTGCGGCATGATCAACGGTCGAAGTTCGTGGACGACGATGGGATTTACACCGCTCGACGGACTGATGATGGGGCAGCGGCCCGGCCGTCTCGATCCCGGCGCGGTTTTGTGGCTTATCGAGCAGCACGAAGGCGATATCGCAGCGGTCAGCAAGCTGCTCAACAGGAACTCGGGACTTGCCGGTGTCTCGGCCGTATCCGGTGACATGCGGGTATTGATGGAAAACGGCACAGAGGACGCCCGGTTTGCCATCGACATGTATGTCGACCGCCTTGTCCAGGAAATCGGCGCGGCGGCGGCAGCGCTCGATGGCTGCGACGGCCTGATCTTTTCCGGTGGTGTCGGCGAGAATGCCGCCCCCATACGCGCCATGGCGATCGAGCGGCTGAAGTGGCTCGGCTTTGAACTTGACCCGGATGCCAATTTAGCCTCGGCACAGTGCCTAACCCGAAACGGAAGCGCTCCAAAGGCCTTTATCGTCAAGGCTGACGAGGAAATGGTCATCGCCCGCGCGATGGTGCAAAGGGCCGAAACCTGAATCTTTCGTTCTGGCGTTTCCCGGCAACCGCCGGGTCTTGCAAGCCATTCTGTTTCGGGGTCAAATCCGCTCATGAGCTACCATCGTCCCAGCTTCACTCTCGGCGTCGAGGAAGAATATCTCCTGGTCGATCAGGACAGCCTCGACCTGACCGCGGCCCCCGAAGACATGATGCGGCAATGCGCGGTGGAACTTGAGGGACAGGTCAGCCCCGAGTTTTTGCAATGCCAGATCGAGGTCGGAACACGTGTCTGCAGGACGGTGGCCGAAGCCGGCGCGGACCTCGCACATTTGCGTACCGAAATCGCGCGCATCGCCGCGCAGTACGGGCTCGCACCGCTTGCGGTCTCCTGCCATCCCTTTGCCGACTGGCACAAGCAGCACTACACCGACAAGCAGCGCTACCATGAACTTGAACGTGACATGGGCGGTGTTGCCCGCCGGATGCTGATCTGCGGAATGCACGTCCACATCGGGATCGATGACGACGAGGCCCGCATCGATCTGATGTCGCAGCTTCCCTATTTTCTTCCGCACCTGCTCGCGCTGTCGACCTCCTCGCCCTACTGGAAGGGAGACGACACCGGCCTGAATGCCTACCGGCTTACGGTTTTCGACAACCTGCCGCGTACCGGATTGCCGCCGCGCTTTTCCTCCTGGTCGGAATACAAGCGGTCCGTACAGATCATCATCGACAGCGGCCTGATCGAGGATTGCACGAAGATCTGGTGGGACTTGCGACCATCGGACAGGTTTCCGACCCTGGAATCGAGGATCTGCGACATCTCACCCCGGCTCGATGACACCCTCGCCATCGTGGCCCTGACCCAATCGATCACGCACATGTTGTGGCGATTGCGCACGAAGAACCAGCGATGGCGGATCTATGACCGTTTCCTGATCGGAGAGAACCGCTGGCGGGCGCAGCGCTACGGTGTTTCCAATGGCCTGATCGACTATGCCAAGGGAGAGGTCGTCCATTTCGCGGAACTGCTGGAGGAAATCATCGAACTGGTTCGCGAAGACGCAGAAGCACTTGAGTGCTGGGAGGAAGTTCAGTCGGCGCGCCGGATTGTGAAACAGGGAACCAGTGCCGACCGGCAGCGCTCGGTTCATGCCCGCGCGATCGCGGGAGGCGCAAGCGCCAAGGAAGCGCAGAAGGAAGTGGTCCGATCCCTGATCGCGGAGTACACCGAGGATCTGGAAAACCATCTGCCCAAAGCGCAACCCGCGGATCAGGAAATCCAAACCGGCTGACCGCGCGGTCACTTGCGAACATGCAGAACGCGAGATGGCTCAGACCGGTGACGTGCGTTTTCAGGTTGCGGTCTGGCTTTCTTCGGTTCTCTTCAAGCGGTCCTGCACGGGCGGTTCCTCGTCCTTCTTCACCCGGAAGACAGCGAGATAAAGGGCCGGCGCGAAGAACAGTGTGATCACCGTTCCCGCAATGATGCCACCCATCATCGCGTAGGCCATCGGTCCCCAGAAGATCTGTCGCGAGATCGGTATCAGCGCAAGGCTTGCGGCAGCTGCCGTCAGGACGATCGGCCGGGCACGCGCGTCCGAAGCCTCGAAGACTGCGATCCACGCCGATTTACCCCTGGCGCGCAGAACCTCGATCTCGTCGATAAGGATGATCGAGTTCCTGATCAGAATACCGATCAGGGCGAGAACACCCAGTATCGCCACGAACCCGAGCGGCGCACCCGACGGCAGCAGCGCAGCAACCACGCCGATGAGCCCGAGCGGCGCCACGCACAGCACAACGAAGCTGAGCCGGAAGCTCTGCACCTGCACCATGATCAAGGTCAGCATGATCAGGATCATCAACGGCACAACCGCGGCAATCGGCGCCTGGCTTTTCGCGCTTTCGGCAACAGCACCGCCGACTTCGACCGTGTAGCCGAGCGGCAGCGTTTCCCTGAACGCGGCGACATCCTCGGCCAGCGCCGTAACGATGGTGGCGGGCTGATCCTTGCCGGAGATTGCCGCCTTGATGGTGATTGTCGGCATCCTGCCGCGCTGGTGGATCACGGGTTGTTCGGTCCCGTAGCTGAAGGCCGCGACCGTACCGAGCGGGATCGTCACCGAACCCTTTCCGGAAAGCTGAAGCTCCGACAGCGCCTCCACCGACTGACGGGAGGCCGCGTCACCGCGCGCCGCGATGTCGATCAGGTAGGCTTCGTCGCGAAGTTGCGTGACGGTTGAACCGTCGTAGATGGCGTTCAGCGCCGAGGCGATGTCCCGCTGGGTGATTCCCAGTTGCCGCGCCTTGTCCTGCAGGATCTCGACCCGCACCACCCTGGCAGGTTCGTTCCAGTCCATGATAATCGCATCGAGCCTTTCGTCCCGCGCGATCACGGCTGTGAGGTCACGCGCCCGGTCGCGGAGTTCCTCGATATCCGGTCCCGATATCCGGTATTGCACCGGACGCCCGACCGGCGGACCGATCTCAAGCAGTTTGACGAAGATGTCGACCCCGGGAAATCGGTTGGCTGCAATCTCGCTCAACTCCGCCCTGAGCGCATCGCGCGCTTCTATCGACGGCGTCTGAATGACAATCTGGCCGACGTTGGGCCCGGGTGTTTCCACGTTGTAGGAAAGCAGGAACCTCGGGGCACTGCCTCCGACATAGGTCGACCAGTAAGACACGCTCTCATTGCCTTCGAGATAGCCTTCCATCCGCCGCATCTCGGCCGATGTGAGCGATATCGATGCATTCTGTGGCAGCGTGAAGTCGAGGATGAGTTCCGGGCGATCCGAATTGGGAAAGAACTGCTGTTCGACGAACCGCATGCCGAATACGGAAACACCGAAAACCGCGATTGTCGCGACAATCGTGAGCCACCGGTGGCTCATGGACACCTTCAGCATGGACCGGAAAGCGCGCCGCACCCGACCCGCCTCGACGTTCTCATGCTTCATTTTTGCGGGCAGGAATGTCACGCCGAGCAGCGGTGCGAACAGAACCGCCACCACCCAGGACACCAGCAGCGAAACTGCGATCACCACGAACAGTGAAAACGTGAACTCTCCGGCCGCGGATGAATTGAGCCCGATCGGGATGAACCCGGCGACGGTAACCAGTGTTCCCGTCAGCATCGGAAAGGCAATGGACGTCCAGGCATAGGAGGCTGCCTTGCTGAGGTTCTCGCCTTTTTCGAGCCGCGTGATCATGGTTTCGATGGCAATCATTGCATCATCGACAAGCAGGCCGAGCGCGATGATAAGCGCGCCAAGGGAGATCCTTTGCAGCGTGAAGCCGGTGTAGTCCATGAACACGAATGTGATCGCCAGAACGAGCGGGATGGTCATCGTGACCACCAGGCCGGCGCGAATCCCGAGCGAGATGAAGCTGACTGCAAGCACGATCAGCACCGCTTCGAGCAACGCCGTCAGGAACCGCCCGACAGCTTCCTGGACCACCGCAGGCTGATCCGCCACCTGGTGGATCTCCACACCGACCGGCAGTTCCGCCTCGGCCTTGATAATCACCTCGCTGAGTTCTGCCCCGAAATCGATGATGTTTGCGCCTTCGCGCATGCCCACGGCCAGGCCGATCGCCTCCTCGCCATTGTAGCGGAACAGCCGGTCCGGCGGCTCCTCGTAGGTGCGGCGAATGTCAGCCACATCGGCAAGCCTGAAGAACCGGTCGCCGACCCTCAGATTGATATCCTCAAGGCTGCGTGTTCCGGAAAACTGCCCGCCGATCCGCACCAGCACGCGCTCCGCGCCGGCATCGATCACGCCCGACGGTATGATGGCGTTCTGCTCGGCAAGGGTTGCCTGGACCGCCTGCTGATTAAGGCCCAGCGCGGCAAGGCGCTCGGTCGAGAATTCGAGATAGATCACCTCGTCGCGTGTGCCGAACAGCTCGATCTTGCCCGCGTCGGGCAGCGCCTGGACGGCACGGCGGACCTTTTCGGCGTAATCGCGCACCTCGCGGGGCGAAAATCCGTCAAAGGTGAAAGCATAGAGATTGCCGAACACGTCGCCGAAATTGTCGTTGAACTGGAACCCGGCGAACTCGGCAGGAAACTCCGGCCGGATATCGGCCATCATGTTGCGCACGCGCTGCCAGACCTGCGACAGGTGTTCTCCGCGGGTGGTCGGCAGAAGTTCGAGATAGACGATACTCTGACCCGGCCGAGTTACCGAGCGGGTAAAGTCCAGTTCGTCGAGATCTTCGAGCTTCTTTTCGATCCGGTCCGTGACCTGTGTCAGCGTCTCGCGGGTGTCGGCCCCCGGTAGCGATGCGCTGATGATCATGGTCTTGATGTCGAAATTCGGATCCTCCTCCCGCCCGATCGAAACGTAGGAGATGACGCCCGCAATCATCGAAATGATCATCAGGAACCAGACAAAGGACCGGTGGTTGAGGGCCCAGTCCGAAAGATTGAACTTGTTCATTGCGATACCCGCGGACCAACGACCTGGTCTTGCTCAAGTGAGTGGACGCCCTTGATGATCACTTCATCCCCGGCCTCAAGCCCGGACTCGATGATCGCGATTGCGTCGTTGGATTCTTCGACACTGACAGGACGCCGTTCGACGGTATTGTCGGTTCGGTTCACAACCCATACGGCCGGAGGATCGAGCAATGCGGACACTGGAACAGCGATTTTCTTCTCGCTGCCGCGAGCTGGTTCGACCCTTGCGAGGGCGCCAAGCCTGAAAGCAGCAGAGGGATCGTCAAGCGCCAGGTGAAGTCTCTGTGTCCGGGTATTGCGCTCCGCAACCGGATCTATCCGGGTCAGGACAGCTTCGGCCGTAACGCTTTCGTTTGCCAGAAGCCGGACGCTGAACCTGTCTCCCCTGGCCAGAAGACCTGCATCCTCGTCGGAAACGTCGATGACAACCTCGCGCTCTCCGATCTCCGCAAGGCGCAGAACGGTTTGACCCGCGGACAGGGTGGTCCCGGCCTCGGCAAGGGTTTCCGTGACGACTCCATCAAAAGGCGCGGTCAGAGTTGCCAGATCGATCATGTCCTCGGCACTGGCCTTGGAGGCGAGGGCCTGCTCGAGCCGGGCCTCGGCGGAGACAAAAGCACGTTCTGCATCCTCGAGCTGGCTTGGGCTTGCAACACCCCGGTCGGCAAGTTGCCTGATCCGGTCGCGCGCACTGGAAGCCGAACGAAGCTGAGCCCTGGCAACAATGATGCCGGCTTCGGCACTGCGCAAATCGGAGTTCAGGTCTTCATTGCTCAGTTGCGCAAGTTCATCGCCGCGCGCGACGACAGCCCCCACGTCCACAGGGCGCGACGCAACGGTGCCGATCATCGGAAACCCGAGATTGACCTCGGTTCGGGCCACGACAATGCCTGTATAGCTGAGCGGAATGCCGTCGACCGTATCGACAATCACGGAGACGACCGGGCGCGCCATATCCTGTGCCGGTACGCCGGTCGGGATAAACATCATCATGGCGATAAGCAGACATCTCATTGCCCGGTCTCCGCACGCCGTACAATTCGTCCGGGATAGAGCAGTTGCGCGCCCCTCGTCACGATCCATTCTCCCTGCTCGACACCCTCGGTCAGAAAGACCTCGCCGGTGGCATAGCGCTCGACCTCTACATTGTGCAACGAGACCTTCATGGTTTGCGGGTCGACTTTCCAGACTGCAGGGCCGTCCACCGAGGCAGTCATTGCCGCAAACGGCAGGCTCACCAGTTCCCCCTGGCTGCGCGAGGCGGTGCCGCGAACCGGATCTCCGTAGGTGATTCCGTCGGGTGGATTGGGAATCGCGACCTTGACCGCAACCGTCCCGGTGCGGGCGTCGACCAGCGGTGAAATCTCGGAAACCACGCCCTCGAAACTGTCCTGCGGTGACGAAAGCTGCGACAGTTCGATCACCGATGGCGCCCCCTCGATCAGCATCGCCTCGGAAAACTCGAAGATCGCCTCCAGGCCATTGTTCAACGCCAGTTCCAGTGCCGGTTGCGCAGCGCCGATGATCTGGCCAGGCTCGATCATTCGCTGAATGACGGTGGAAGACGAAGGAGCGCGCAGCACGGTGTCGAGCAGAGCTTTCCTGGCTCGATCGAGTTCGGCTTCAGCCTGCGCCAGGGCGCCTTCCGCAGCACGCAACTGATCCTCCGCCGCGTCCCTCGTGGCGCGGGTCCCCGCCCCGCTCGAAAGCAGTGCATCGGCGCGATCGAACTCTTCCTTTGCCTGGACATGATCGGCGCGCGCGGTCACCAGCCCCGCTTCGGCTGCTCGGACAGCGAGTTCCTGCTGAATGGAGTCCAGTTGCGCCAGCGCCTCGCCCTGTTCGACCTTTGCGCCAAGCTCGACCATCACTTCAGTGACGCGCCCGCCAATGGGGAATGCGGCCATCAGAGATTGGCTGGCCTGTATCTCGCCTGTGAGTGAAGTACGTCGCTGCTGGCTGGTCGTTTCGGCCTCAACGATATTGACCGCCAGCGGCTCCTGGGCCTCGGCCGGGGCCAACACGGCGCCGCTCGTCGCAGCCAGCAACAACAGCAGGCTGATGCATGGTTTCGCCATGGCGCACACCCCGGTTTTGATTCCACGAATTCATACAATGTCACGAGGCCGGAAACCACCGCCAATAAAGGTGAGGCTGAACATGTACCAACGCTCCGTGACCAGGTTTCCCGCCATCCCGAGCCTGCCGGATCAGGGACCCTCGAAACGAAAAAGGGCGCCGGATCCCGGCGCCCTTTCATGCCTGAATTGCCGGAAATCCGGCAAACCGCAGTGTTACTGCATCGAAGCCTTCACCGCAGCCACGTCATCGGCCGTCATCTGGCCGTTGGTGACCACTTCACCGTCCTTGATCTGCCAGAGCCGGAAGGGACCGGAAATGTCGCCGTACTGATCGAAGCTTACATTGCCGATGACACCTTGGTAGTTGATCGCGTTGCCTTCATTGATGAGCGCCAGAGCCTTCTTGAATTCCTCGGGCCCGGCATAAATCGTCTCGCCTTCCGGGTCGACCACCGAGCGGATGGCGTCACGGATCGCATCCGGTTCGGCCGCGCCCGCCTTCGCCACGGCGAGACCGACAATCGCACCGGCGTCGTAGGAACGGTCGGCGGCAGGAGCCGATGGCGCGATACCATCCGAGAACGCCTCGTAGTTCTCGTAGAAATACTTGGTCGATTCCGTTTCTGTCGTGCCGGAGGAGGTGCCATAGGCACCCTCGAGATACTGCGCGCCCACCGCCTCGATGAAGTCGGTCGAATTCATGCCGTCATTGAGCAGGAACTTTTGCGGACCGCCCTGACTGATCCAGGCGCGGGCAATGGTGGCGCCGTCGACCGGGTAAGAAATCAGGTAAAGCGCTTCCGGATCACCGCTCATTGCGGAGGTGACTTCGGCGGAATAGTTCGGCTGATTCTCGTTGTATGGTGTGACCGAGGTCAGTTCCCCGCCAAGCGCCTCGTAGGAGGCCGAGAATTCGCGCATCAGGTTGACGCCGAAATCGTTGTTGACATGGATGATGGCAAGCTTGGTCAGGCCTGAATCGATTGCGTACTTCGCTGCAGCAATACCCTGGAGCGCATCGGACGTGATCGTGCGGAAGAAATAACCACCGGTCTTGCCGTCGCGGGACAGCTGGGTCAGCGTCGGGCTCGAAGAGGCCGGAGAGACCTGAACCACGCCGGCAGCGGCGGTGACCGATGTCAGGATCGGGATCGAGACCGAAGAGATGATGCCGCCGATGACCACCGGCACATCCTTGATGTTGACAAGCTGCGTGGCCTGGTCAACCGCGACGTTGCCTTGGCTCTGGCTGTCGCGTGTGTCGGTCACCAGGTCGCAACCCAGAACACCGCCGGCTTCGTTGATGTCGCGGAATGCCATTTCCACCGATTTCGCACCGGCCTGGCCATAGGCACCGGCGGGTCCGGTCAGTTCCATCACCAAACCGATGGTGATGTCGCAGGCATGGGCGCTGAGCGCGCTGGCGCAAAGCAGGGCGGCAGCAACGCCCGATGTCTTGATCATGTTCATTCTCGCTCTCCTTGTTATCGGGCCTCTCTCGCCCTTTGTTTAGTCTTCCGTGATCCAGGTCTCCTGCAGGTGACGCCAGACAACCCCTTCCGGCGCATCCTTGTCCTCACTGAAAATTGCCGAGGATCGGCGGGCCGTTTTCGCTCCGTCGATCACCTGATGTTCGTCATAGACGACCAGAGCCGCGGCTTCTCCGAGCATTCGCGCCTCGATAAGGTCGACCCGTATCTCGAAACCGTCTGACCGCTTGCCGCGCGCGCCCCTGAGCATGGTTTTGACCTGTTCGGCATCGATCATGCTGCCATCGGGTTCGACCATGCGCATGTCGTCGGCAAAAGCCCGCGCGGACACCTCCATCTCCGCCTCGGGAGCCCGGCCGGTGAACCACTCGACAAAGAAGGTATGGCGATTGACGACTTCGGCGCGGGCTTTCTCGATCAGATCCATGAGTCAGTGCCCCGCCTTGTTGAGATTGTATTTCATCACCGACCCGTGGCGGCCGTTCCGGTCCCTTTCAAGCGTGTAGACATCGCCCGGCACCGGATTTGCACGCGCCAGAACGGAATTGATACGGTCGAAATCCTCGCTGCTCAGAGCGATGCCGGGAATGGCGAGATTCCGCTCCAGGTGGTTCCGGTTACGAGCTCCGATGATCACCGCAGCCACGGACGGACGCTCCAGAACCGCGCGGCTCGCCACCGAGGCGATGTCGGTTCCGCGGGCCTTGGCAATCGCGTCGAGAACCTCGAGCAGGTCCTGAAACAGCGCCCAGCCGCCGAATTCGTCGACGATCAGCTTGTATTTGTTGATCGACCGGTTTTCGAAAGGCGGCTGCGGCTCGGGCATCCCCAGCATGCGTTCGGAGAACAGGCCGCCCCCGACCGATCCATAGCACAAAAGCTGCACGCCGGCCTTTTCAGCAGCCGCCGCGAGCGCGCGCTGGGGCCGGTCGTCGATCAGCGAATACTGGACCTGCATCGACACCAGCGGCACGCCCGCATCGAGGATCCGCTGCATCTGGGCGGTATCGAAATTGGTCCCGCCGATATTGGCAATCTTGCCCTGCTGTCGCAGGTCCGCGAGCCATCCTGCAACCTCGACCTGCCGGTCGATTTCATAATCCCACCAGTGAAACTGTACGAGATCGAGCCGTTCCATCCTGAGGCGCTCGAGAGACGTCTCTATCGCCTTGGCCACATCCTCGCGCGTGAGCGTGGCGAGATTTCCCAGATCCGGCACGAACTTTGTGTGCACCTTGACCGCGGACAGCGCTTCAGCACCGCGGACGCGTTTGTATTCGGCCCGGAAATCACCGATCATCGCTTCCACGCCGGTGTAGATATCCGCGCAGTCAAAGGTCGTGATCCCTGCATCCGCGAAGGCGATCATGTCCTTTATGCCGGCATCGCGGTCGACAGCTCCATGGCCGCCGGCGAGTTGCCAGCCACCCTTGATGACCCGCGTGATTCTGTGACCCGGCGCCAGTTCAACGGTTTGCATCATTGTCTCCCAGGGGCACGGCGGTCGTATCCGAATGGTTGAACCTGCGCAGCTTCGTTCGTGTGATCTTGAGCCGCGACGGGCAGTTCGGATCGGGGCATGCGATCTCGGCGTCTGTCGTCATCCAGTCGTTCTTGTCGGTCGGGCGCTGCTTCGCAGCAAGCAGCGGCAAGACCGAAGCAAGCGAATAGATCGAGATTCCCTGACCGGGCGGCAGATGCAGCATCTCGCCGCGCAGCTCGAAGTAGTCCCCGATATTGGCGCCGCACCAGATCCTGGCACCTTCGGGCGCGACCACCTCGACCCTCAGGTCCCAGAGCTCAAAGCCCTCATCACCGGTTGCGTCGTTGCTCATGCGGCGTCCCTGTTCTGGCGTTCCCAGAATTCCGGGTCGGCGCGTTCTAGTATGGCAAAGGCCTGGCTGATGTCCGCTCGCAGCTCGGATGAAACACCCGCCGCGTCTCCCCGTTCGATCGCCGAAAGAATGCCGCGATGATGGAGAGTTGCCGAAAGGTCGATGCCCGGGCTGTGCAGCCGGGCTGCGGCGCGAACGTAGGGACCGGCCTGCATCCAAAGGCTTTCGACGATTGGCAACAGCACCGGCGAACCGGCCGCGTTGTAAAGCTGAAAATGGAAGGCGTGATTGAGCGCTGCGATCTCGCGCGGGTCGCGCGTGGCTTCATAGTTGCCGGTGAGCTTTTCGAGGTGCGAGATGTCGGCAGGAGTCAGGTTTTCAAGCGCCCGCGCAGCCAGTTCGCCTTCGATGAGCGCCCGGGCCTGGGCGAGGTCGCGTGCCTTCTCCAGCGTGATCAGCGGTACACGCACCCTTCGGTTCGGCATCGCCTCCAGCGCCCGCTCGGAGACCAGGCGGGCGAGTGTTTCGCGCACGGGCATGGAGCTTACCGACATGCGCCGCGCAATATCACCGGGCAGGAACACCTCCCCGGCATCGAAGCTGCCCTGGATCAGCGACATGCGAAGCTGCCTGTAGATCCGGTCCTGCACGGTTTCGCGTTCGACCGGCTCGAGTTGATCGAGACCAGGACCGTCAGTCCCTGGGCCGGTACGAAAGCTCATCTCCCGCGCACTCCTTTGTTCGTTGACGGCTTTACAATAGCCACCACTCGTGATCTTGTAAATGATAATTGATACTTGATCAACTTTGGCAGAACAGATGTCAGAACCGGAGCCCTCCCCGATCCTCTTTGCGAAGGATGTGACCAAATCCTTCGGTGGCATGTGCGTCGTCAATTCGATGTCGCTCGAGTTGGGTGCGCAGGAAATTCTCGGTGTGATCGGCCCGAATGGCGCCGGCAAGTCGACGCTGTTCAACCTCCTCGCCGGCGCTCTTCCGCTCGACCGCGGGACCATACAACTGGGCGAAACGGACCTGACCCACGCGCGGCCCGAGGCGAGGATAGGTGCCGGTCTGGGCCGTACGTTTCAGATCCCGCGCCCGTTCGCCCGCATGTCTGTGCTTGAGAACGTCATGACCGCTGCGCAAAACCAGCACGGCGAACGCATGCTCAAAACGCTGACCACCCCGTGGCGCGTTGCCGGCCAGGAGCGGGCAAATGCCGCCAGGGCGCGCGACCTGCTCGATTTCGTCTCGCTCTCCCATCTCGAGGACCAGCCGGCCTCCTTTCTGTCGGGAGGACAGCGAAAGCTGCTCGAACTCGCGCGCGTGCTGATGGCTGAACCGAGAGTGATCCTGCTCGACGAGCCCGCCGCGGGCGTCAATCCCGCCCTGCTCGACCTGATCATCGAGCGCATCGCCGACATCAACGCGCTGGGCATCGCCGTGCTGCTCATCGAGCACAACATGGAAATGATTGCCAGGCTCTGCCCCAGGGTCATCGTGATGGCGGCGGGAAAGACTCTTGCCGTGGGATCACCCGATGAAGTGACCAGGCGCGCCGACGTGGTCGATGTCTATCTGGAAGGAATGCGCGCATGAGCGCTCTTTCCGTGGACGGCCTGAAGGCGGGTTACGACCCCGATCTCGCCATCGTCAAAGGGGTGGAATTTGCCGTCGACTACGGTGAAGCAGTCTGCATTCTCGGTCCCAACGGAGCCGGTAAATCCACCATGATCAAGGCGATTGCCGGACTGGTTCCGGTGCTTGGAGGGTCGGTGCACCTGGGCAAGACCGATGTAACCGGCCTCGCACCACATGCCTTGGTGGGCAAGGGATTGGGCTTTGTCCCGCAGACCGAAAACATCTTCACCAGATTGACGATCCTCGAGAATCTGCAGATTGCCGCTCAGCTTCTCCCGGCCTCCAGGCGCAGGGAACGGATCGATGCCATGCTTTCGATGTTCCCGGATCTCGGCAGCCGCCCCGGCGAGCTCGCCGGCGCGCTTTCAGGCGGTCAGCGGCAGATGCTGGCCGCTGCCCGCGCACTTCTGACCGAACCGGAAGTTCTGGTCCTCGACGAACCTTCGGCCGGCCTCTCGCCCAAACTGGTCGGACAGGTCTTCGAAACCCTTCGCAAGATCTCGGATGCCGGTGTCACACTCGTCCTTGTCGAGCAGAACGTGCGGGCCGCTCTGGCGCTGACTGGTCGCGCGCTTGTTCTCGTGGACGGCCTCCTCGCCCATGACGGGCCGACCGACGACCTGCACGACAACCGGCTTTTGGGTGAGCTCTTTCTCGGCCACAGGGCTAAAGGATCTACGGCATGAACCCGCAGGCCTTTATCGATGGCTTGATCGCCGGCTCCACCATCGGCCTCGGCGCAATCGGCCTGACACTCGCCTATTCGATCCTCAGGTTCGCAAACTTCACCCACGGCGACTTTCTCGCCTGGGGGGCCTATCTCACGCTAACGGTCTCGGGGCTCTTGGGCGGGCTTGCAGCGGGACTGGGCGCACCCGTTTACCCGTTCAGCTTCGGCTGGGGCCTGCCGCTTGCGATCCTCGGCGGCGCCGCACTCACGGTTCTGCTCGCGCTTGGTCTCGACCGCGTTCTCTTCGGACGGCTGCGAGCCCGCGGCGCCGACGTGATCATCATCGTCATGGCAAGTTTCGGGGCTTCGATGGCCTTGCGCTCATTGCTCGAGTTCATCTTCACGGCCAGGCCCGTGTATTTCACCAACGCGCTTCAGATCGCCAGGCCGCTCGGTTTTGGCATGCGCGCCACGCCGGACCAGTTGCTTGTCATCGGCATGACCGCCGTTCTGGTGCTCGGCCTTCATCTCCTCGTCACGCGCACGGCGACCGGGCGGGCCATGCGCGCCGTTTCCGAGAATCCTGCGCTTGCCGGCGTCTACGGCATCGACGTCGCCCGGGTCGTTCGCATCACATGGGTCATCGGGGCGGGTCTTGCCTGTGTTGCCGGCGTGATGGCGGGGCTGCTGGTGCAGATCCGGCCCTATATGGGCTTCGATCTGCTTCTGCCCTTGTTTGCCGCCGCCATACTTGGCGGAATCGGGTCCATTCCGGGTGCCATGCTGGGTGGACTGATCATCGGGCTTGCCGAGGCTTTCACCGTCCAGATCATCGGTGCCGAGTGGCGCGCGGCGGTCTCCTTCATCATCCTCGTTCTGGTGCTCATGCTCCGGCCACAGGGCCTGTTCGGCCGGAAGGAGGGCTGATGGAACTGATCGCTTATGCCGCGTTCTTTCTGACAGTGGCCATGACCTATGCCATCATATGCCTCGGCCTCAACATCCAATGGGGCCAGACCGGACTGTTCAATGTCGGCGTTGCCGGATTCGTCGGCATGGGGGCCTATGTCTCGGCGGCACTGACAACTCCGGACGCAATCGATCGCATCGGCGGATTTGAACTGCCGATCCTGGTCGGATGGGCCGCGGCGATGGCAGCCGGCGCCTTGCTGTCCCTCGGCGTTGGAGTACTCACGCTCAGGATGCGGTCCGACTACCTTGCGATCACCACTTTCGGCATTGCCGTTGCGCTGCAGCTGGTGTTCCAGAACGCCGAGAGCCTGACAGGCGGTGCGTTCGGCATGGCTTTCATTCCACGTCCCTTTGCAGGAATGCAGGGAGAGGCAATCCTTTTCAATCTGGCCAATCTCGGCGTCACCTGTGCGGTGGTACTGGTGCTTTACCTGCTGCTCGAACACCTGGCACGCAGCCCCTGGGGTCGGGCGCTTCGCGCGGTACGCGAAGACGAGGTGGCGGCCCAGGCCCTGGGCAAAAATCCGGTTTACCTCCGGCTTCAGGCCTTCGCCCTGGGTGGCGCGATCATGGCGCTTGCAGGTGCGGTTCAGGCCCATTTCATCGGCTTCATCGCCCCCAACAACTATCTCCCGATGATGACCTTTCAGGTTTGGGCGATGCTCATCGTCGGCGGCTCGGGCAACAATCGCGGCGCGATCCTCGGCGCGGTGCTGGTCTGGGCGATCTGGGCTTTGTCCGGCGCACTGATTTCAGAGCTTTTCCCTGCCGATCAGCAGGCACGTGCCGCCTCGCTGCAAATTGTTATCATCGGCGTCATGCTGTGCATCATACTTCTGTGGCGACCCCAAGGCATCCTGCCAGAGGTTCGCTCCGTCTCGCGTCACTTGGGGCGCCGCAAAAAGGAACAGTAACATGCAACCTGACCGCAAGGATCTCGCACCAGGACTGTCGATCAGCCGCATTCTGATCGGCCTCTGGCAGGTGGCCGATCAGGAGCGCGACGGCAAGCCGATGGACCCCGGCGCCGGCGCGGCCGCGCTGTCCGAATATGCGGAAAACGGCTTCGACACCTTCGACATGGCCGATCACTATGGCAGTGCCGAACTGATCACCGGCGAAATGCTGCGGCAATGGCCGGGCGAACACCAGCCAAAGGCCTTCACCAAATGGTGCCCCGAACCCGGACCAATGACCCCCGAAATCGTCCGTGCAGGTGTCCAGGAACGGCTGGACCGGCTTGGCGTCGAGCGCGTCGATCTCCTGCAGTTTCACTGGTGGAGTTTCGAGCATCCCGCATGGCTGGATGCCCTGCACGAAATGACGAAGCTTCGTGCCGAAGGGCTGATCGGAGAAATCGGGGTCACCAATTTCGATGCGGCCCATCTTGATCTCGCGATCGCCGACGGAATTCCGCTGGTCTCCAACCAGGTCTCATTCTCGCTGATTGACCGGCGCGCAGCCGGGCGGCTCGCCGAGACATGCCGCAAGCACGGTGTTCAGCTTCTGGCCTATGGCACGCTGTGCGGCGGCTTTCTTTCCGACCGCTGGCTCGGCAAGGCCGAGCCCCGGGAGGTCGCCGATTGGAGCCGCTCGAAATACCTGCGCTTCATCAAGACCGCGGGCGGATGGGATGTGCTTCAAACAATTCTGCGGGCGGCCGGAGGCATCGCCCGCAAGCACGACGTCTCGATTTCCAACGTCGCCACCCGTTGGGTGCTCGAACATGCGCATGTCGCGGGTGTCATTGTCGGCGCTCGGCTCGGCGAAAACCAGCACCGCGACGACAATCTCAAGCTCTTCGGGTTTGAACTGGATGCCGACGACCACGCCATGCTGGACCGTGCCTTTGCCAAGGCCAATCCAATTCCCGGCGATTGCGGCGACGAGTATCGCGAGCCACCGTTTCTGACGGCGTCAGGCGACCTCAGCCACCACCTTGCAAGCATGCCGATGGCCATGGAAGCCGTTCCGGATCCGCAGGTTCCCGGCCGTTCACGGGTGTTTTCAGGCTCGGAGTGGGAACCGATCGCCGGCTACTGCCGCGCCTTGCGCGATGGAGACCGCATCGTCGTATCCGGCACCACCGCCACCCATGGTGCGGATCGAACCGTGGCGGTCAACGATGCAGGTGCACAGACGACATACATCCTCGACAAGATTGCGGCCTCCGTGCGTGCACTTGGAGGCGAGCCCCGGGACATTCTGAGAACCCGCATGTATCTGCGCGGTGACGAGGACGTCGAGCCAGCTGCACGTGCGCACGGTTTCCGCTTCACGACGAACCCGCCTGCAAACACCACCTTCCTGGTCGGCAACCTGATTGGCGATTATCGCGTCGAGATCGAAGCCGAGGCGGTGACCAGCCGGACAGATCACGCCTAGGAGTGCGAAAGCCTTCCCAGCGGGCGTCCGGCAAGCGCCCGCCACACATTATGGGATTCGCCGGACCAGCGATTGAAGCGTATAGACCAGCACAGCAATCCCGATGGCGCCCATGACCGCGACGCTCAGGAGCACGATGAGATCAATCGGGCCGCCAACGTCGCGAAAGCCTGAATCGGTCACCGACTGGACGAAAAGCACTGCCGCAATCGCTCCGAGGGGCATGGACAATTGCGCCAGCAGGAACTTTCGCATGGACATCGAGCGATCGCGTATCAGCACATAGACGTAGGCTGCGGTGATCCCCGCGGCCACGAATACCATTGTCCAGAACAGGCCGCGGCCAAAGATCTCCTCGAACACGGCAAGCATGGTTTCCAGTGTCAGTTCCTGCATTGATCTGCCTCCTCAGGCCTTGCCGCGCAACATGGCGTTGTATGTCGCCTTCAGCGCCACTTCCTTCATCAGCCAGCTGATCCAGAGCTCCTCCAGCGGCGCGATCACCCCCGGAAAGGACGGAACGAGGTTGTTCCTGTAGTCGAACTCGATCAGCATGGCCCTGCCCACACGGGTGATCAGCGGACAGGACGTGTATCCGTTGTAGCTCGCAGTCCCCTCCCTGCCGCCGATGGCCGCCACCAGATGGTCCTCGACCACGGGAACCTGCCATTTGACCGAAGCAGCCGTCTTGCCCTTGGGAACACCTGCGACGTCGCCAAGGGCAAAGATTTCCGGATAACGCAAATGACGCAAAGTGGATTGGTCGCATTCCACCCACCCCTGATCGGTCCATTTGTCCGACCAGGACAAGCCCGACTGACGGATCACATCAGGCGCGCGCTGGGGAGGGATGACATGAAGATAGTCATAGGGAAGTTCCACGACTGAAGCGACTTCCGCGGATGTGTTGGGGTCAAGACCGGTCTGTCTGAAGCGGGCCAGTTTGCGTCCGGGATCGACCGAAACCAGCTCGTGCCGCATATGAGCGGCAATACCTCGCTCTGAAAACAGCATCCGCACCTTTTCGGCGACAATCGGCACGCCGAAGAGGGAAGACTGCGGAGCGGCATAGTGAATCTCGTATTTGCCTTCCCCGACCGTACGATTTGCGATGTCCTCGACCAGGAATGCATGCTTGAGAGGTGCGCCGGCGCATTTCATCTCCGTGGAAGGCCTTGTCATGAGGGCAACTCCACCCTCTTCCGTGAACTTCCGGGCGGCTTCCCACGTTTTGGCGGCATAGTCCGGACCTGCATAGAGTGCGCCGATTCCGTTGGTCCCGACGAGGTCGAGCGAAAATCCCTCGATTGCGTCATGATCGAGCACAAGGCCTGGAGCCAGCACCAGGAAATCGTAACCGATGGTTTGACCGGAGGCCGTGGTTATACTCCGAGCCAACGGATCGATTTCGGCAACGGACTCGTTAATGTAGTTGATGCCTCTGGGCAGCCAGTCCGTGGTCTGACTGACGGTGTAGGACGCAGGTTTCAGGCCTGCCGCAACCAGCGACAGTCCGGGCTGGTAGAGATGCTCTTTCCTGGCGTCCAGAATGGTAATCTCTGCGCCGTCCAGCCTCTCGACCAGACGATTGGCCAGCGCCGTCCCGGCAGCACCCGCGCCGATGATCACAACTCGTGCCGATGTCTTGATCCTGTCGGCCCTGGCGGCAGTGCCGGTCATCGCCGCTGACAGACCGCCGCCTGCGGCGAGAGCAAGAAACATGCGCCGGGAAAGCGGGATGTTCGAATTCATCATGCGGGGGTCCTCCTGTCCTCCCGCATTTCTGCCATACAGCCAGAGATGGTGGCTTGATCTGCATCAAATATATTTTATTTTTACAATATGTTTTGCGTGAAACCGCTCCAGCTCTTGCGTGGCCGTTTTGACAATTTACGACACACCATGGACTGCAATCGAGGAGACCGGCCCAAACCACCGGATGGGCCAGCCGGGGTCTGGCCTCAACGCTCCGCCGTCAGGACAAAATCGAAGCTCGATTTCCATTGGGTATCGCCGTCGTCCCCGGGGACATAGTCCGTCAGAAGCGACCCCTTGACCCCGAAGACCGCATCGGACGTCAGCCATGGGTCATCCGCCACGAATGTGTGGGTAACGACTGTCTCGTAGCCCTCTGCCGAAACAATGAAATGCATATGGGCCGGACGGTTCGGATGACGCCCGAGCGCGGTCAGCATCTGCCCGACAGGTCCGTCATCGGGAATAGGGTAGGACACGGGCCGTATGCCGCGAAACGCGTATCGGCCGTCCTCACCGGTTATGAACACGCCGCGATTGTTCCACTTCGGCTGGATATCGGGTTGCTGGACATCATAGTAGCCATCCGAGTTGTCGCACCAGACATCCAGTTTGGCGCACGAAACCGGCTTGCCGTCGAGATCGAGAATACGGCCTTCGAAAAGGCAGCTCTCACCCTTGCCGTCGAGCGAGATATTGTCGCCCATTTCGCGCACCGGTGCATTGTCGACATGGAAAGGGCCCAGCACCGTGTTCTCGGTCGCACCCGTCGGCCTGCGATTGTTGATGGCGTCGACCAGCATGGACATCCCGAGCACGTCCGACAGCAGGATGAATTCCTGCCGGTTGCCGTCGCACATCTGGCCGGTCCTTGTCAGGAAGTCGATGGCCAGGCCCCATTCCTCCTGGGTCAGCTCGACGTCCTTTACAAAGGCATGAAGATGCCGGACCAGCGATGCCATGACCTCTCTCAAACGCGGATCGGCTTTATCCCCGACCCGGGCGTTGACGCTTTCGACCGAGGCGGCCTCGGTGAAGTAGTCGATACCCTTTGCCGTGCTCATGCCACTTCCTCCTTTGCCTCAGTCGCGCTCGTCGAATCCCGGTCAAGAACCGAACTCAATACGCGCATCAACTCCCCGGCCGGATCGTCCGGCAGGGTGTCGGCGCGCCACGCCACATGGTGGTCCGGGCGAACGAGGACACAGCCGCTCTCCGCCGTCTCGCGCGATGTGGCCCAATCGCCGTGATGATCGACCCAGGTCCTGCGCGGACCGATAACGTGCACATCGACGGGGACACCGAGTTTCTCCTCTACGGTTCGGGCCGCCTCGACCCAGCCCTCGCCGGAGATCCCGGTCAAGAGGGCGAACCTGCCCTTGCCGGCGAGATCCAGCGTGGAATGCCGCGTGCCGTCCGCATCATAAACCCAGGCATGGGGAAGGCGCGCGCCCGGCCACGTGGTCGGCTGATAGTGCAGTTCCGGATCCTTTGAGAACTCCGGCTCGGGCTGGCCGTCGGTGACTGCCGCCGCCGATTTGTACCGCTGGTTCATCTCCACGCCATGGGCGTCGAACTCGTATTTCTTGAAGGCCAGCGCCTTGCGCAGGGCTTCGCGTTGTTTCTCCGCCGCGTCCGTCGCATCGCAACGCGCATCCATGGACGCCTGGATTTTCTCGATGTCGGTTCCGCCGTCCATCCCGAGCGCCTCGAAAATGGGGCCGAACTCGCCGATCGACTGGTTCGCCCGGGTCACGATCTGCTTGGCGACGGGCGCACGCTCCTTGGAATAGGTATCAAGCAGGCCCGAGCCCGCCTGCCCCTTGATGACGGCCGCCAGTTTCCAGGCCAGGTTGAATCCGTCCTGGATGGATGTATTCGACCCCAGGCCATTGGATGGCGGATGCCGGTGAGCAGCGTCACCCATGATGAAGCCGCGGCCCTTCTGCATGTGCGTGGCATACATGTTATTGACGGTCCAGGTGTTCGCCGACAGCAACTCGATCTCCAGATCGGGATCACCGACGAGCTGGCGCGCCACGCCCGTGGCAATTTCCTCGGTGACTTCAGGTGCGGGTTCGTTGATGTCGTATCCCCAGACGATCAGCCATTCGTTCCATGGCCTGACCATGCGGACAAGGCCCATGCCGATGCCGCCGACATCCGCACCAGGCTGCATAACCCAGTAGAGAACCGACGGACGGTGCGCGACATATTTGGAAAGATCCGCACGGAACAGGATGTTCATCGATCCGCCCACGCCCATCTGGCCTTCGAACGGAAGGCCCAGATCCTCCGCGACCTTCGAATTGCCGCCGTCCGCACCGATGAGGTATTTTGAGCGGATGGTGAACTCCTTGCCCGTCAGCCGGTCGAGACAGGTCGTCGTCACACCTTCGGCGTCCTGCACGTGGGAACGGTACTCGGTCGACATCCGGGCCTGCGTGCCGCGTGAGCAGGCTGTCTTGAACAGCAGCGGCTCCATGAGGGTCTGCGGAAGGTCGTTCATCATCGTTGGCGAGGACAGGTGATGCTCGGCTCTGGACAGAGGATGGCTGCCCCAGCTTTTCATCCGCCCGATCTCTTCACCCGCCAGGCTTTCGCAGAAGACGTTCTCACCCATCAGGTCCTGTTCGGTGCAGTGCATGTAGGCTTCGTCCTCGACCTCCCGGCCGAGATCGCGCAGAACCTCCATCGTTCGCTGGTTGGTGATATGCGCCCGGGGTGTGTTGGCGAGCCAGCGGTAGCGATTGATCACCATGTTCTCAACGCCGTAGGTCGACAGCAGCGCCGCAGTTGCCGAACCGGCAGGCCCGGTTCCGATGATCAATACATCCGTTGTGATGTCCGCCATGATTATACCTCCCTTGATGAACTGGACGACCCGGGACGCTCAACGCCTGAAAGACGCCGCCGGATCGGAAACAATTGTATGCCGCTCTTGTCACTGATCAGGCCCCACAGCCCGCGCGGCGCAAACAGCATGATGACGATGCCGGTGAGGCCGAGAACGATCAGGTACCAGGCTCCATAATCGGCAAAAAGCGTCTGCAGGGCAAAGAAAACCAGGACGCCGATGATCGGGCCTTCGATGGTGCCGATCCCTCCGATCACGACGATGAAGATCACGAAGGCGGTCCAGTCGATCACCGAAAATGCGCCGTCCGGGCTGATCCGGCCGTTCTGCAGGAAGATCAGGCCTCCAGCGAGCCCGGTGCCGAAGGCAGCGATCAGAAAGACGGCCCACTTCATCCGCGCGGCATCGACCCCGACCGATTGTGCGGCCTGCATGTTGTCGCGCACGGCGGCCAGCGCCAGGCCGCGCTTTGTTCTCAGGAGCCAGTAGATCCCACCGATTGTTGCAACCACCAGCGCCAGGGCCAGCCAGTAGGCGAGAATGTCGCGTGCCGCCGAAGACCGAACGTCGAAGAGCGTCTCGATCCACTCCACGCCCCACATCGCATCGCGCGCATCGCGTGGAAGCGATGTGCCGGTGCCGCCCCCGACCGCGCGCCACTGCGCCACGATCAGCCTTGCAACCTCCGCCACCACCCAGGTTCCGATGGCGAAATAGGCCCCTTGAAGCCTGAATGCGAAAAACGCTGTCGGGATTGCAAGGACCAAGGCCCCGACACCCGAAAGCAGCAGCGCGGCTATCGGGTTCCAGCCCGCCAGGATGACGGCTCCGAAGAGCATGTAGGCGCCGAAACCGACAAAAGCCTGCTGCCCGACGCTGACCAGACCGCCATAACCGGCGAGGAGGTTCCAGAACTGGGCCAGCACGAGCATCGTGAAAATGAAGAACAGGTCCTGGATCAGCCCGCGACCGGCGAAGGCAGGGAGAATGACTGCCGCAATCACAAGGAAGACCGCAATGAACGCGGCGTAGGTGGAGGTTCGGGTCCGGGTCGAGACGGTGTAGGAGTTTGCATGCATCAGTCGGTCGCCCTCGGAAACAGTCCCCGCGGACGAACCAGAAGGACAAGCAGGAATGCCAGATGACCGGCAAGGATTTGCCACTCGGGATTGATGGCGGCGCCGACGGTCTGGGCCACACCGATGATGATCCCGCCCGCAAGCGTCCCCCACAGCGATCCGAGCCCGCCGATGATGACGGCCTCGAATGCATAGATCAGCCGCGCCGGACCGATCGACGGATCGAAGTTCGAGCGCGTCCCCAGATACAATGCGGCAATCGTCACCACGATCATGGCAATGCCGGTGGCCTGCGCGAACACGCGCTGCGGCTTGATGCCCATGAGGCTAGCCGTCACCGGATCGTCCGATGTCGCGCGGAACGCGCGCCCCAGCGAGGTCCGGTAAAACAGCCATTGCAGCGCAAGGATCACGCCCACGGCGGAAAGCAATGTGAGAAGCGGCATGAGACCGACCGTCACGGGACCGAGTGGCAGGGACGCGGTTTCAAGCGCGCCTGCGGGTATGCGGCGGCTGTCGGCTGAAAAGCCTTCCTGGAGCGCATTCTGGATCACCACTGAAAGACCGAAGGTGACAAGCAGCGGCGGCAGAATGTCCGGGCCGATCACTCTGTTGAGCATGTAACGCTGCAGGCCGTAACCGACGGCGAACATGACCGGTGTTGCAACGAGAGCGGCAATGAATGGATGCAGGCCGAGCATCGACACGATCACGAGCAGAAGGTAAGCCGCAAGAACGATCAGATCTCCATGCGCCAGATTGACCAACCGCATGATCCCGAACACAAGCGACAGACCGGCGGCAAACAGCGCGTAGAGGCCACCCAGCAGGATCCCCTGCACGATTGTGTCCACCCAGATCATTCGCCAACTCCGAAATAGGCTTTGTGAATCGCCTCGCGGCTCAATTCGCCGGGCTTTCCTTCAAGGGTCACCTTGCCCTCCATCATGCAGTACACACGGTCCGCCACCTTGAGCGCCTGGCCAATGTCCTGCTCGACGACGATGACGGAAGCACCGGCCTTCCGGATTTCGGGAAGCGCAGCATAGATGTCACGAATGATGACCGGCGCCAGGCCGAGTGAAAGCTCGTCGCACAACAGAACCCTCGGGTTGCTCATGAGGGCACGGCCAATGGCAACCATCTGCTGCTGGCCGCCCGACAGGGCATTTCCGGGCGTCTTGCGGCGCTCCTTGAGCATCGGGAACATGGCGTAGACCGCATCGAGATCCCAAGAGCCTTTCCCGCTGCTGCGATAGGCGCCGATCAGCAGGTTTTCTTCGACGCTGAGCGAAGGAAAAAGCCGCCGGCCCTCCGGCACCATCGAGATGCCGCGGGCGACGATATCATCGGCATGAAGCGCTCCGATCGGCTGATCGTCGAGCACGACCATCTCCGGATCCTGCCGCAATACGCCCGAAAGCGAACGCATGAGCGAGGACTTGCCTGCCCCGTTTGCGCCGATGATCGCAACGCATTCCCCCTCATCGAGCGTGATGTCGACACCGAACAGGGCCTGGAAGTCGCCGTAATGGGCGGTCAGGCCATTGGTTTGAAGAAGCGCCATCAGACTTCGATCCCGAGATAGATTTCCTGAACCTCGCTCGACGCCATGATGGCCTCCGGCTCGCCCAGACCGATGATCTTGCCGAAATCGAGCACAAGCAGGCGCTCGACCACGCGGTTGAGCGCATGCAGAACATGCTCGATCCAGATGATGGTCACGCCCTCCCGATGAAGCGAGCGAATGGTGTCAACGAGCGCGATGCACTCGCCCTCGGTCAGACCGCCGGCAATCTCGTCGAGCAGCAGAAGTTTCGGGTTCGTCGCCATGGCGCGGGCGAGCTCGAGCCGCTTGCGCTGCAGAAGTGAAAGGCTGCCTGCGAGAATATTGGCGGATTCGATCAGTTCGGTCCGCTCGAGAATTTCCACGCAACCCTGCTCAGCCTCCCTTTCGCTGCACGGACGTCCGTGGGTAGCCGCCACCAGAAGGTTTTCGAACACGGTCAGCTTGTCAAAAGGCTGCGGGATCTGGAACGAACGTCCTACCCCGGAGATGCAGCGCTGCATGGCTGGCACCCTGGTGACGTCTTCCCCAAGGAAGCGGATTGAACCGCTGTCGGCGCGAAGATTGCCGGTGATGAGGTTGAACAGGGTCGATTTGCCTGCCCCGTTCGGACCGATGATGCCAAGGGCCTCACCCGGCGGAACCTCGAATGTCACGTTGTCTGTCACCTTCAGCGCGCCGAAATTCTTCGACACGCCCTCAAGTTTCAGGATCGGTTCCGCCGGATTGATCATGGATCGGCTTTCAGACCAGCTTCGCGGTCATCTCGACCAGACGCTTTGCCTGGTGTGAAACCGAGGCCTTGCCCTTGTCGCTGATGGCTCCCGGCTCCATCGAAAACCCGTAAGGATTGCCACCGGTCTCGAAGAGACAGCCATCGGTATAACCGGGCGCAACGATGATGGCGCCCCAGTGCATGACCGTGGTGTAAAGCCCGATCAGCGTGGTTTCCTGGCCGCCATGCGGGTTCTGCGCGCTGGTGGTGGCGGTAAACGTCTTGTTGGCGAGCTTGCCTTCCATCCACAGCGGACCAAGCGTGTCGATGAATGCGCGGACCTGACTCGGTGCCGATCCGTAACGTGTCGGCGCACAGAAGAAATAGCCGTCGGCCCACAACATGTCGTCATGGCTTATCTCCTCGATCGACGCGGCCCGCTCTACCTGTTGTTTCCAGGCGTCCTGACCTTCAACGACCGATTGCGGGGCGGTTTCGGCAAAGCGCCGCAAGCGGACTTCGGCGCCGGCCGCTTCCGCGGCTGCCAGTGCGGTCTCGGCGACACCCTGATTGGTGCCGTAGGTGCTGTAGAACGCCACCAGTATCTTCGCAGTTGTCATGCCTGTCTCCTTCTGGGAATTTGCCGAGGCTTTTGCCGCCGGAGGGAATTTGCCGCTCCGCTGAGCGGAGCGGCATCGTTCATGTTCAGGACAACGGTTCCATCACGCCCTGCGTCGGAATGTTGGGCGCAGTCTTGTTGTCGACGACCACCAGTTCGAACGTGCCATCGTCCTGGCGGCGCCACTGTCCGCCGACCAGTGGTGTCTTGCACACGTTCTTGGCAGCGAACGGCGGAACTCCCTCGCCGTTCCAGGCGACGCGCCCGACAATGGTGTTGACGTCGCTCGATGCGATCGTTTCGGCGACCCCTTCGGGATCGGTGGGATCCTCGGCTCGCTTGATAACGTCTGCGGCCATTTCGAACAGCGAATGGACAAAGCCGATCGGCTGGGTCCACGGGCGCCCCGTGGCTTCGGTGAAGGCGGCGGCAAGTTCGCCGCAGCTCTGGCCGGTGAGCGATGACGTGAACGGATGGTTTGCCGACCACCAGACCTCGGATGAAAGGTTGTGACCCGATTCTCCGAGCGTCTCCACCGACTGCGGGAACAGGATCGCCTTGGCAACCGTGATTGCCTTGGGCGAGAAGCCCTGCTGGATGGCCTGGTTCCGGAAGGTGGTGAAGTCGGGCGGAATCACCACACCGGTGACGATGTCGACACTGGCCTGCTTGAAGGCATTGATTTGCGCGGTGAAGTCATCGGTCAGGTTCTGGAAGCGGCCGGGATCGACCGTCTCGTAGCCGGCTGCCGCGAAACCCGGTGCAACACCGACATTCGGATCGCCCCAGGCGTTGCCATCGGCATCATTGGGGAACAGGCCTCCAACCTTCTTGTTGGTGTCCAGCTGGTTCCACATGTTGGTGAACACGGCGATGACGTCCTCGAGGCCCCAGAAATAGTGATAGGTGAAATCAAACGGCCGCCAGCTTTCGGGATCGCCGGGATTTCCCTGCTGACCGATGAACCATGGCTGCCAGGGCGCCTTGGTCGAGATCGTCGGTATGCCCTCGCTTTCACAAACGGTCGACACCGGGTTCGTTGTCTCCGGCGTCGAGGCCACCAGCATCAGGTTGATCTCATCGTCGATGATCAGTTCCTGGGCCACGTCTGCAGCGCGGTTCGGGTTGGACTGGCTGTCCTTGACGATGACTTCAACATCCATGCCCTGTTCGGCTGCATAACGGTTGAACATTTCGATTGTGAAGGCGTCGGCCTCGGCGAAACCGGCCAAGGGGCCTGTCTGCGGGCTGACATACCCGATGCGGACCTTTCTGTTTTGCGCGATGGCCGGCATGGCCAGGCCACCCGCCGCAAGAACCAGACTGCCGGCGGCAGCGGTCTTGAGAATGCGTCTGCGTGAAATCATCTGCTTATCCTCCCATAAACGTTTGCTTCAGTCTTCGGGCCTCTGCCCTTCCCAGGCGGCCTGCAGCAGGACGCGGATGTCGTTCTGCGTAAATGGCCGCGGATTCTCGTAGGAATTCTGCACGGCCAGCTCAGCGGCCTTGTCGAGGTCAGACTCGCTCAATCCGAGATCGGACAGCCGCAACGGAGCTCCGGCCGCCTTGGCAAAGTCCCAAAGTCCCCCTCCCGGGGTGGAACCGAAGATTTCCCGCATCGGCTCCAGCGCGTCGGTACCGGCCGCATTGAAGTTCGTCGTGTGCGGCACCAGGATCGCATGGGTCTCTGCGTGAGGCGTGTCGAAGCTTCCCCCGATCGTGTGGGCAAGCTTGTGATGCAGTGACATCGCCACATAACCCAGGGCCGTCGAGCACAGCCACGCGCCATACAGCACCAGCGCCCGCGCTTCGGCGTCGCGCGGCGCATCGCGCAGCACCGGCAATCCGGATTTGAACGCCTTCATGGCTTCAACGGCCATCAGGCTTGTTACCGGGTTGGCGTCGGCTGCATAGAGCGCTTCGACCCCGTGTGCGATCGCATTGAGTGACGACGTCACGGTCATATCCGCAGGCAAGGTCAATGTCAGATCGACATCGTAGATGACCGTCTCCGGCCGGATCGAAGCATCACGGCGTGTTGTCTTCCTTCCGTCCCTGGTTTCACCCAGTATGTCGGTCATTTCCGAGCCGGCGTAGGTCGTGGGAATGGCGATCTGGTTGACACCGGTGCGGGTGGCGATGGCCTTGCCAAGGCCGATCGTGGATCCGCCGCCAATCGAGACCACACAATCGGCCCCGCTCTGCTTGAAAACCTCCAGCGCTTTTTCGGTCACCTCGACCGGCGTATGCATGGCCGCCTCGCAAAACGCCCCCGCCGACAACCCGCCGAGGCTGGCCGCAAGCGCCCGGGCATCCTCCGCCTGGTTCGGCGTAGACAGCACCATGGCTCTCTTGCCGCCCAGACGTTCCACTTCATCGGCGGTCCGGGCAAGCGTTCCCGTCCCGAACACGACCCGGGTGGAAATGCCTGGAAAGATGAATCCGTCTGCTGGCAAGCTCATGTCGTGTACTCCGGCAGATCCCGGCCTTCGGCAATCGCCGACAGAAGACGTGAGAATGCCTTGATTTCGTCGTCGGAGACCATGTGACCGCGACCGGGGAATATTTCGGAATGCACAAGCGCTGCCTGGCGCAGGAAAGCATCCCGTGCCTTGTTCCAGGCCCAAAGCGGGACCCAGGGGTCCTCGTCACCATTGGAGGCATAAACCGGAATCGGAACCGCTAGAGTTTCCGGCAGACCGGTCTCGGACGCACCGACCCTGCATCCGGTCAGAAGCACCGCCGCATCGGCCCTGCCGCCGCGAAGCAGGTACTCCGCGGCAAGGCAGGCACCCTGGGAGAAGCCCGCAATCACCAGCGGCCTGCCGGAGAGCATATCCGATACGGACACAACCTCGGCCCTGACCATCGCCAGCGCCTCGTCGAGCTGGGTGGCGGTGGCCGGTGTCATTCCGTCCACCGCCTTGGCGTCATACCACGCGGACTTCGGCGCCTCGGGCAAGACAAAATGCACATCCGGTGCGGCAACCCTCGAGAGCACGTTCTCCACCATCTGCGCGGCGCTCTGGCCGCGGCCGTGCAGGAAGATACAGGCCGCTCGGGCGGTCTCGATTGAAGCCCCTGATGTCACGCTCTGCGCCATTAGTCAGCCTCAGGCGTTCTGAAAGCTGGCAGGCTCAAGACCGGCCATCAGTTCTTCGCGACGATCCTCGAACCATGGCGGGAACACAAGGGTGGAGCCGATTGCATCCGCAGGCTCATCCTTGGCCCAGCCTTCCGGCACAGTCCAGGCGATCTCGAACAGGGCCCCGCCCGGCGACCGGACGTAGCAGGACTTGAAATAGTTCCGGTCTTTCTGTTCGGAGATATCCGTGAAACCGAGCCCTTCGATGTGGGCCCTGAGCTTGAGCTGGTTCTCCTCATTGCCGGTGTTGAGTGCGAAATGGTGGATCGTGCCGCCGGACAGGGTCCAGGTTCCCTGTGGTTCATCCCGGATCTCGGTGACCTCCACGACGCTTGTCGGACCGTTGGCGTTGGGGACCTCATAGGCCATTCCGTCCGCATCATCCGCCATCTTCTTGAGCGGCAATGCAATCGTCAGAAAATCGTCCATGGCGTTGCGATCGGTCACTGCCACCACTCCGCCATAGATCCCCTTGATGGCGTGCTCGGCAGAAAGTCCCTGGGCCTCGTTCACGATGGGCGCGCGGTTGTCGGCGGGGTTTTCCACCAGTTGCAACTCGATGCCGCAGGGATGCGCGAACTCGACCCGGTCAATGCCGAAGCGATTGGTCTTGCGGGCAGTGATGCCGCGCTCGCCGAGACGATTGACCCAGAAATCCGATGCGCCGACAGGGATCGACTGCTGGACCACTTTCGACTGGTTGGTGCCCCTGCGTCCGTAAATTCCCGGCTTGCGGAACGGAAACGTGGTGATGATCGTCGATTCGTCACCGTTCTTTGCGCCGTAATACAGGTGGTAAACCGGAATGGTTCCGTCAAACAGCACGGTCCTCTTGACCGAATACAGCCCCAGGTCCTTCGTGAAAAAATCATAGTCTTCCTGGGCACCGTCCGTGCTCATGGTCAGGTGATGATATCCGCTGATTTGCGACACTGTCTCTCTCCCAAGTTTTCATGTCTGTTTGCGATGATGCTGTTCTCTCGCCAGCGTGAAGGTGAATTGGCAGGTAAACCCGCCATCCTCGGAACCAATGAAATCGGCCAGGAGCGCCGGGTCGACCGCGAACAGGGGATCGGCGCCTATGGCGGAATCGCTTCTGTCAAAGATGTGGGTGATCAGCGTCTGGTAACCCGAAGCGGAAATCCGGAACTGGAAATGGGCTGGCCGCGCCGTCGGAAGCCCAAGCCGGCGCAGCAGGTTTCCGACCGGTCCGTCGTCGGGTATCCGGTAGCCGCGCGGACGGACCGTGGCGATGCGCACGCTTCCGTCCGGCCCGGTCGTGAAGGTTCCGCGCAGGTTGTATTCAGGCTGCATGTCCGGCGCCTGGTTCTCATAGACACCATCACCATTGGCATGCCAGATCTCGATGCAGGCGCTCGGGATAGGGTTTCCGTCCCCGTCCGTCAGTTGCGCGACAAACATCAGCGGCGTACCTTTGCCGTCCAGACAGATGCTTTCCCTGTCAGCGCGGCGTGGCGCACCGGGGCGGTAAAATGGCCCGGCAAGCGTGTTCGGGGTGGCGTTCTCCGGAAGCCCGGCATGGCGCCGCTCGAAAGCACTGGTCAGGCCAAGAACATCGGCGAGCAGCACCCATTCCTGGCGTCGCTCCGAACAGGTTTCGCCGACCTCGGTCAGAAAGCCGATAAGCGCCTGCAGTTCCGCGCGGCTCATATCCGTTCTGTCTGCAAGATCCGCGAAACCATGAAGAAATTCGCTGACCAGGAGTGCCAACCGTTTGTCCGGAGCATTGTGAAGGCGCTCGGCAAATGCGTTTGCCGCGCTCTTCATGGTGGCGTCTGTCGTTCGGACATCCATCCCTTTGCTCCTCCTGGGCCACGAGTATAGGAGGCGTAAAAACGATCGCTATTATTTCTTTCCGGCATAATATAACATATTGGTATGAAGTTTGATGAAAAGCATCTCACCCAACTTGCAGCCGTTGTCGAAACCGGCAGCGTAACCGAGGCTTCCCAAATACTCGGCCTGTCACAGCCCGCGGTTTCACGCACACTGTCGACCTTGGAAAAGCGGGTCGGCGAGCCGCTGTTCAAACCGGGCAAGCGGCCGCTTGAGCCGACAATTATCGGCCAGCAACTGGCAGAGCATGGACGCGTGATTCTTGAGGCCTCGCGCCGAGCATCTGAGACTATTCTAGGATTTCGGGCCGGTTCCATCGGCACGGTGCGCATTGCCGGCGTGCCGTTTTTCATGGACGCCTTCATCAGCCGTATGATCGGCGAGTTCCAGGCGCGCGAACCCGACATCCGGGTCGACCAGTCCTATGGAAACCTGCCGGACCTGGGCACGGGTCTAGTGGCAAACCAGCTTGACCTCGCCATATGCCCGCTCGGCCTCGTTGATGCCGCGAAAGGTCTGACCTTCACGCCGATCCTGCCAGGCCGCAACATCGTGGCCTGCCGTGTCACCCATCCGTTGCTCAGCCGCCGCCGGCTGAGCACCAGTGACCTGATCGACTACCCGTGGATTGCACCTCTGCCCGGATCACCGCTTCTGGCTGACCTT
Organism: Hoeflea sp.; assembly: GCA_965230055.1. Taxonomy (GTDB): domain Bacteria; phylum Pseudomonadota; class Alphaproteobacteria; order Rhizobiales; family Rhizobiaceae; genus Hoeflea. Next base: position 1,099,843 of record OZ245939.1, read on the forward strand.
CATGCCATCTTGCTGTCGATCGGCATGACCGAGATCAACATCCGCTACTCGGGCGGCTCGCTGCTGTCGGTTTTCAATTACCTTGAGGAAACCGATGCGCTGACCGTGCTTCCCCATTCGGTGGTCTTCGCGCACCGCCGGGACCGCAAGGTCACGGTCCTTCCGGTGGAAATACCGCAACCAACGCGAACACTCGGCATTCTGCGCCTTGAAGGGCGTCCGAGAATCCCTGCCGCGGAAAAACTCGCCCGGCACATCTCCACACGGTTCGACGACCTGCGCCAATTGATCAAGCGCCATGAAGATGCCGTGGTATGGGGCAACAGCCCGCCGTGAGTGAAGTCAGGCTGGGCAGATCTACCTGGGGTCAGCCGCCTTCATTCCATGTTTCGCAGCCCCGCATGTGACTCAAAATGCGACAGGGCATCTCCCGGGTTTCCGAGAGATGCCCTGTCGCCGTGTCGTGAACGGTGAAGCAGACCCGCCCCACCCCGGCAGCAGGCAATCAAAGCCTGCACCGGTCGATCAGTTGGTCATCGAGGACTTCAATGCCTCGAGACCCTCGGAGGCCCCTTCAAGCCCGAGACGGAAGACCACCGGCTGCGAGCGCAGGTTCGGCCGGTAGCCGGCGATCACTTCCTCCGCTTCTTCCAGTGCCCCGAGTTCATCGAGCGAAATCTCGATCAGCGCCTCGCAGATTTCGGCGGTGCAGGATTGCCAGACGAAATCGGTGGTCGTTTCGTCGCCCCCTGCCTTCCGAAGACTGGGATCATGTTCAGTCCGTCAATACGGACGCCCCATTCATTCTGGCCCAGGCAGTGGGCCGCCCCATGCTCGCCCGCGGAAGGGGCAAGATCGTGTTCGTCGCGTCGGTGCTGAGTTTCCAGGGCGGTATCACGGTTCCCGGCTATGCTGCCAGCAAAGGTTCGGTCGCACAGCTGGTCCGAGCCTTCGCGAACGAATGGGCGGCCAGAGGCATCAATGTCAACGGTATTGCGCCGGGATACATAGCGACCGACAACACCGCCGCCCTGCAATCGGACCCGGAACGGGAGCAGGGATTGATGGCGCGGGTTCCTGCGGGAAGATGGGGCGAGCCGGACGAGATATCCGAACCCATTGCGTTCCTTTGCAGCAATCTCGCGCGCTTCGTTCACGGCGCGATCCTCCCGGTGGATGGCGGATGGCTGGCCCGGTAGGCTGCTCGATCTTCGGTACCGGTGAGCGTTTCGGCTTATGTTCAGTTAGGCTTACACAATGGTTTTTCCGCCGGGATCGGAACTTAAAGCGCACCGCTTTTAATCATATTTGTCAGGTAGTTATTCGGCATCGGTCGACTGAATTGGATTTTCGCCCCGCTGATCGGCTAGGCGATCTCTTGGCGAATGCGGAGACGATTTCTTTCTATGATCCGTGGGACAAGGAGCATTTTTGGAGCTTTATGAACGCGAACAAGCCCCGGCGATTGTGCACGGGGCTTGTTTTATGGGTCGGGTTTTTTTGATTTGATTGTGTTGGCAGGATTTGAACCTGCGACCTTCAGGTTATGGTCCGCAGGACGAGGAGCTGCCATGACAAGCGAAGGTGAAGCCTTCGCGCCAGTCATACGTATGTTTTCGGGACTTGGTCGCGGGGGCAGGATTTGAACCTGCGACCTTCAGGTTATGGTCCGCAGGACGAGGAGCTGCCATGACAAGCGAAGGTGAAGCCTTCGCGCCAGTCATAGGTATGTTTTCGGTACTTGGTTGCGGGGGCAGGATTTGAACCTGTGACCTTCAGGTTATGGTCCGCAGGACGACGAGCTGCCATGACAAGCGAAGGTGAAGCCTTCGCGCCAGTCATACGTATGTTTTCGGGACTTGGTTGCGGGGGCAGGATTTGAACCTGCGACCTTCAGGTTATGGTCCGCAGGACGACGAGCTGCCATGACAAGCGAAGGTGAAGCCTTCGCGCCAGTCATACGTATGTTTTCGGGACTTGGTTGCGGGGGCAGGATTTGAACCTGTGACCTTCAGGTTATGGTCCGCAGGACGACGAGCTGCCATGACAAGCGAAGGTGAAGCCTTCGCGCCAGTCATACGTATGTTTTCGGGACTTGGTTGCGGGGGCAGGATTTGAACCTGCGACCTTCAGGTTATGGTCCGCAGGACGACGAGCTGCCATGACAAGCGAAGGTGAAGCCTTCGCGCCAGTCATACGTATGTTTTCGGGACTTGGTTGCGGGGGCAGGATTTGAACCTGCGACCTTCAGGTTATGAGCCTGACGAGCTACCGGGCTGCTCCACCCCGCGTTAAGCTTTGAGCTCCGGGGTTTGCCCGGATTGTTTTGTTTGCCGGTCCTCGGAGCGGTGCTCTTTGCGGTCCGGCGGGGATGCTCCACCCCGCGTCAAAAGCAAAAACGGGCCGCGAATGCGACCCGCGGCGGTTCCAATTTTCGTGCATGAGAAGATTTTTGTTGCGTTTTGCAGACCTGGCAGCGACCTACTCTCCCGCGTCTTGAGACGAAGTACCATCGGCGCTGGGGCGTTTCACGGCCGGGTTCGGAATGGGACCGGGTGCAGCCGCCCCGCCATGACCACCAGGTCGGCAAAGCGCAACATTTCGCACTTGCGTGCGATCTGTATGAGAAGCTGGCGGGTGGCGAACCCTTTTGATTTGAACACGTCTGTTTTGTCTTCACGCTGCCGCAATCTGACGATTGCTGCGCTGCAGACGGCGCGCCAAACAATTGGCGACGGGCACTTGCCCTTGCGAAGCAGATGCTTCGGTCCTTTTCCCTTGAAGCCTCAAGGGTAAAGCAACCAGAGCAAAGCTCTGCAAGCGCGACTGCGCGTCGGCCATTTTTGGCCGCCCCGTCCGGAGGATAGGCGCCTTGGCGCCACTCATCCGCGAGGACATGTCATTGTTGAAGCGCCTTTGCGCTTCAAGATGAGCACGAGCAATGAGAACGATCAAGCCGATCGAGCTATTAGTACTGGTAAGCTTCACACGTTACCGCGCTTCCACACCCAGCCTATCAACGTGGTAGTCTTCCACGACTCTCAGGGAATACTCGTTTTTGGGTTGGTTTCCCGCTTAGATGCCTTCAGCGGTTATCCATTCCGTATATAGCTACCCTGCTATGCCGTTGGCACGACAACAGGTCCACCAGAGATACGTCCACCCCGGTCCTCTCGTACTAGGGGCAGATCCCATCAATATTCCTACACCCACGGCAGATAGGGACCGAACTGTCTCACGACGTTCTGAACCCAGCTCACGTACCGCTTTAATTGGCGAACAGCCAAACCCTTGGGACCTGCTCCAGCCCCAGGATGCGATGAGCCGACATCGAGGTGCCAAACAACCCCGTCGATATGGACTCTTGGGGGTCATCAGCCTGTTATCCCCGGCGTACCTTTTATCCGTTGAGCGATGGCCCTTCCACGCGGGACCACCGGATCACTATGACCGACTTTCGTCTCTGCTCGACTTGTCAGTCTCGCAGTCAGGCAGGCTTATGCCATTGCACTCGACGACCGATTTCCGACCGGTCTGAGCCTACCATCGCGCGCCTCCGTTACTCTTTCGGAGGCGACCGCCCCAGTCAAACTACCCACCATACACTGTCCCGGACCCGGATGACGGGCCGCGGTTAGACATCCACGAAGATAAGGGTGGTATTTCAAGGATGGCTCCACGCGAGCTGGCGCCCACGCTTCAAAGCCTACCACCTATCCTACACATGCCTTGGCGAATGCCAGTGTAAAGCTATAGTAAAGGTGCACGGGGTCTTTCCGTCTGACCGCAGGAACCCCGCATCTTCACGGGGAATTCAATTTCACTGAGTCTGCGTTGGAGACAGCGGGGAAGTCGTTACGCCATTCGTGCAGGTCGGAACTTACCCGACAAGGAATTTCGCTACCTTAGGACCGTTATAGTTACGGCCGCCGTTTACTGGGGCTTCGATTCAAAGCTTGCACCTCTCCTCTTAACCTTCCAGCACCGGGCAGGCGTCAGGCCCTATACGTCGTCTTGCGACTTCGCAGAGCCCTGTGTTTTTGATAAACAGTCGCTACCCCCTGGTCTGTGCCACCCTCCTTCACTTGCGTAAAGGAAGGTCACGCTTCTTCCGAAGTTACGCGTGCAATTTGCCGAGTTCCTTCAACGCAGTTCTCTCAAGCGCCTTGGTATTCTCTACCTGACCACCTGTGTCGGTTTCGGGTACGGTCTATACGGTGGAGCTATTTCCTGGAACCTCTTCGCTGCATCCCCAATCCAGTAAGGAGATACAACACACGAGATCCGTCACTACCACCAGGCCCACGAATATTAACGTGGTTCCCATCGACTACGCCTTTCGGCCTCGCCTTAGGGGCCGGCTCACCCTGCTCAGATTAACTTTAAGCAGGAACCCTTGGTCTTTCGGCGAGGGAGTCTCTCACTCCCTTTATCGTTACTCATGTCAACATTCGCACTTCCGATACCTCCAGGAGCCCTCACGGGTCTCCCTTCGCAGGCTTACGGAACGCTCCGCTACCACGTGCTTGCGCACATCCTCAACTTCGGTGCATGGCTTTAGCCCCGGTACATTTTCGGCGCAAAACCCCTTATTTAGACCAGTGAGCTGTTACGCTTTCTTTAAATGATGGCTGCTTCTAAGCCAACATCCTGGTTGTTTTGGGAGTCTCACATCCTTTCCCACTTAGCCATGACTTGGGGACCTTAGATGGAGGTCAGGGTTGTTTCCCTCTCCACGACGGACGTTAGCACCCGCCGTGTGTCTGCCGACTAGTACTCCTCGGTATTCGGAGTTTGGTTAGGATCAGTAAGACGGTGAGTCCCCATAGCCCATCCAGTGCTCTACCCCCGAGGGTATTCGGTCGACGCTCTACCTAAATAGATTTCGCGGAGAACCAGCTATCTCCGAGTTTGATTGGCCTTTCACCCCTAACCACAAGTCATCCCAATCTATTGCAACAGATGCGGGTTCGGTCCTCCAGTTGGTGTTACCCAACCTTCAACCTGCTCATGGCTAGATCACTCGGTTTCGGGTCTAATGCAACAAACTAATCGCCCTATTAAGACTCGCTTTCGCTGCGCCTACACCTATCGGCTTAAGCTTGCTTGCTGCACTAAGTCGTTGACCCATTATACAAAAGGTACGCCGTCAGGCTTG
>OZ245939.1:1110000-2090000 GCA_965230055.1 Hoeflea sp.
GAGCAGTACGAAGAGGCCGTGGCGGCGCTCGCCGCACAGGTCCAGGTCGACGAGATCCAGGAACTCTCTGTCGTCCGCGTTGGCGTCGAGCAACTCGGCGAACGCGCCCGGGTGATCCGCATCAGCCTTTACCGCAATTCAAGTCATCAGATCACCGTGGCGCTGTCCGATCGTGGCAGCTTCGTGATCGGCAACGAACCGCCGCAAACTCCGGCAATCCGTTCCGCCTTCGACGATTCGGCGCCGTTGGTGACAAACAGTCGTGACCTGCCGACGATATATGACGGCATCTACCGTGCCGGGCTCGCTTACGGCATGTCATCGGACATGATCTCGCAGATCATTCGGATGCTGGCGAGCAACGTCGATTTCCAGACCAAGCTGAAGCCTTCGGACCGGCTTGAAGCCTTCTTTTCCGTAGCTGACGAAAGCGGCACGGCAACGGAGGATTCGGAGCTGCTGTTCGTCAACGCAAGGTTCGGCGGCAACGAAGTCCGGCTTTACCGGTTCCAGCACCCTGAAGACAACACCATCGACTACTACGATCAGGAGGGCCGCAGCGCGCGCCAGTTCCTGCTGCGCAATCCTGTGCCGAATGGAAAGTTCAGATCCGGCTTCGGCATGCGCCGGCATCCGATCCTGAAATATTCGCGCATGCACTCTGGCGTCGACTGGGCAGCCCCTCGCGGGACACCGATCATCGCCTCGGGCAATGGCGTGGTCGAAAAGGCCGGATGGGACAAGGGTGGTTACGGCCGGCAGACGATCATCCGGCATGCCAATGGCTACGTGTCGAGCTATTCCCACCAGCATCGGATCGCCAAGGGCGTGGAGCCGGGCGCACGGGTCCGGCAGGGCCAGGTGATCGGCACGGTCGGCTCGACCGGCCTTTCGACCGGCCCGCACCTCCACTACGAATTGATCGTCAACGGGACCAAGGTCGATCCGCTGCGCATTCGCCTTCCTGACGGCAAGACCCTCAAGGACGATGCACTGGCGATGTTTGTCCGCGAGCGGGACCGCATCAACGCCCTGCTCGACGTCGAAACAACCGACACCGAAGTCGCAAGCAGGTAGGAAACGGTCTTCGTCAGGCCCATTGCCTGACGAAGACCGATCTCACGACAGACAGCAAAAAGGCGGCTTCGCAAAGCCGCCTTTTTTGTTTTCGTGTTTTACGTCAGCCCTGCGGCTCAGGCAGCCTCGCCGGCCTCGGTGTCCGGTTCGGTGCCGGCATTGGTGTCCGCACCCTGCCCGCCGGACCTGACCGAGAGCACGAGGCGATCGGAACCGGCGCTGACCTTCACACGGTCGCCTTCAGTGACATCGCCGACCAGGATTTTCTCCGCCAGCGGATCCTGCACGAATTTCTGCACCACCCGCTTGAGCGGACGGGCGCCGTAGGCGGGATCGAAGCCCTTGTCTGCGAGCCATTTCCGGGCCTCGTCATCAAGGGAGACTTCGATCTTGCGGTCGGCAAGCAGTTTTCCGAGATGGCCAAGCTGGATGTCCACGATCGCGCCCATTTCCGACCGGCGCAGCCGGTGGAACAGGATGATCTCGTCAACCCGGTTGAGAAACTCCGGCCGGAATGCCGAACGGACCACATTCATCACATCGTCGCGGGCCGCGTCCGCATCCTGGTCTTCGCCCAGCGCAGCCAGATACTCCGCACCGAGGTTCGAGGTCATCACGATCAGGGTGTTGCGGAAATCGACCGTGCGCCCCTGCCCGTCGGTCAGGCGTCCGTCATCGAGAACCTGCAGCAGCACGTTGAAGACATCCGGATGCGCCTTTTCGATCTCGTCGAACAGGATTACCTGGTAGGGCCGTCGCCTGACCGCCTCGGTGAGCGAGCCGCCCTCATCATATCCGACATAGCCCGGAGGCGCACCGATCAAGCGGGCGACCGAGTGCTTCTCCATGTATTCCGACATGTCCATCCGGATCATCGCGGTTTCGTCGTCGAACAGGAACTCCGCAAGGGCCTTGGTCAGCTCGGTCTTGCCGACGCCGGTCGGTCCGAGGAAGATGAACGAGCCCATCGGCCGGTTCGGGTCCTGCAATCCGGCCCGGGCCCGCCGCACCGCCTTGGAAACAGCCTGAACGGCTTCGCCCTGACCGACAACGCGCTTGCCGATCTCGTCCTCCATCCTGAGGAGCTTTTCGCGCTCGCCTTCAAGCATGCGGTCCACCGGAATGCCGGTCCACCGCGAGACGATATGGGCGATGTGATCGGGCGTCACGGTTTCCTCGACCATGCCGGCGTCGGTTTCGCCGTGGGCCTCCGCCTCTTCAAGCTGTCGCTCCAGCGCCGGGATTTCGCCATAGGCCAGTTCGCCGGCACGCTGGAACTCGCCCTGACGCTGTGCGATCGCCAGATCGTTACGCGCCGCTTCCAGCTTCTGCTTGAGTTCCGCTGCGAGACCGAGCTTTTGCTTCTCGGACTGCCAGCGGGCCGTGAGAGCCTGCGACTTCTCTTCGGTATCGGACAGTTCACGCTCGAGCTTTTCGAGACGATCTTTCGACGCCTGGTCGGTTTCCTTCTTCAGGGCCTCCCGCTCGATCTTGAGCTGGATGATCCGCCGGTCGAACTCGTCGAGCTCTTCCGGTTTTGAATCGACCTGCATTCTCAGGCGTGCAGCCGACTCGTCGACCAGGTCGATCGCCTTGTCGGGCAGGAACCGGTCGGTGATGTAGCGGTTGGAAAGCACTGCAGCGGACACAAGCGCCGAATCGCTGACGCGGACCTTGTGATGCTGCTCGTATTTTTCCTTGAGGCCGCGAAGGATCGAGATCGTGTCCTCGATCGTCGGTTCCTCCACCATGACGGGCTGGAAACGCCTTGCGAGCGCGGCATCCTTTTCGACATGCTTGCGGTATTCCTCGAGCGTCGTCGCACCCACGCAATGCAGTTCGCCGCGCGCCAGGGCCGGTTTGAGCAGGTTGGACGCATCCATCGCGCCATCCGCCTTTCCGGCACCGACAAGCGTATGCATCTCGTCGATGAAGAGAACGATCTCGCCGTTATAGGCCTGGATTTCCGACAGAACCGCCTTGAGCCGCTCCTCGAATTCACCGCGATACTTCGCACCGGCAATCAGTGCGCCCATGTCGAGCGCCATCAGCCGCTTGTCCTTGAGCGATTCGGGCACGTCTCCGTTGACGATTCGAAGCGCGAGGCCTTCGGCGATCGCGGTCTTGCCCACGCCCGGCTCCCCGATAAGAACGGGATTGTTCTTGGTCCGGCGCGACAGCACCTGGATGGTGCGCCGGATCTCGTCATCGCGGCCGATCACCGGGTCGAGCTTTCCGTCCCGGGCGGCCTGCGTGAGATCGCGGGCATATTTCTTCAACGCATCGAATCCTTCCTCGGCCCCGGCGCTGTCGGCAGTCCGGCCCTTTCGGATGTCATTGATGGTCTGGTTCAACGCCTGGGCGGTCAATCCGGCCGAGGCCAGGATCTTCGATGTCGCGGCCGAAGTCTCAACCGCCAGAGCCAGCAGAAGCCGTTCGACGGTGACAAAGCTGTCGCCTGCCTTTTTCGCGGCTTCCTCTGCGGTCTGGAAGACCTTGGCGAGGGGCTGCGACAGATAAAGCTGGCCGTTGCCGCCACTTACTTTCGGCAGCTTGCCGAGGGCGGCCTCGTTTGCGAGGCGGACATCGGCGGGTCGGCCGCCGGCGCGTTCGATCAGCGAGGATGCCATGCCCTGGTCATCATCCATAAGGACCTTGAGAAGGTGTTCGGGGACAAATTGCTGGTGCCCGCTGGCAAGTGCCTGAGATTGCGCCGTCTGGATAAAACCGCGGACGCGTTCCGAGTATTTTTCCACATTCATGGTCTGCTCCTTTACATGCCGCGCCCATCCATGGCGCGCGGCAGTGGATCCGGATAGGGCTCCCGATAGCGGCAAGCCCGTGTTGATGAAACAGATATGGGTACTCGGCCCGCTCCGCAAAAGACCCATGAACACACAAAAAAACCGGCCTCGAAAGGCCGGTTCTTGATGATCGTCAATGCAGGGAATTCAATTCCGGGAAAGTGGAAGCCCCCACCAGGCCGCACGATTTGATCGGGCCTCCCGCCGGCGTTACTCGGCCGTCGCGGTTTCCGCTGCGGGCTTGTCCTTGTCCGCGGCCTTGGTGTCCTGACCTTCCTCAGTCCGAACCCGGCGCGGGCGTCCCCTGCGGCGAGGCGCGGGCGCTGCAGCTTCCTCGGTTTCGTCTGACTGCCCGATGGCGACTTCGGCAGGAACGCCGTCGATCACGGGCTGCGGCGCATTGGGATCAAAGGCAGGCTGCTGATCCTGCTTGTCCTGGTTGGACTGGCGCTGCTGACGCTCGCGGCGGTTCCCGCGATCCTGCCGCGGCTGCCGTTCCGAGCGTTCGGCGCGCTGTTCCTGTCCGCCACCGTCCTTTTCCTCGCTGTTGTCGCGATCATCGTCGTCCTGATCCTGATCCTGCGAGTCCCGGTTCTGCGTCTGATTGTCGTCGCGCTGAAACCGCTCCTGCATCTGCGCCTGCGCAGTCATGATGATCCGGTTATAATGTTCGGCGTGTTGAAGGTAGTTTTCAGCCATGACGCGGTCGCCGGAACTCTGCGCATCGCGTGCCAGGTTCATGTATTTTTCAGCGATATGCTGCGCAGTTCCACGAATCTTCACATCGGGGCCGGAGCTGTCGTAAGTGCGCGATAGCGGGTTCTGGCCCTTGCGGTTCCCACTGTTGTTGTTCCCGCTGCGTCCGCGACCGCGCTTGTTTTGCTGTCCTGGCCTCATTCGATAGTCACCTGATTGTGTTCCTGAAAATCTGTATGGCGCGTTTGTCCGGTATCCGGCTCGCAAGTTGCGCAGCGACAGAGGATCGGCAGCCGATCTCGTCGCGATCATGGGTTCAAATTCAGATACCCGCGCCAGAGGCTGTCCTTCGAAATCTACGCCAAATCGGCGCGTTCCCGGAACCGAGCCACGTCGGATCGAATCTGTCTCAAGACCTGCTATCCGGCGCTGATGCGGAAACTAGACATGTTTGTACGCAATTCCAAGCCTTTTCTTGCCCAAATCGTGAAAACACGTTTTTGCCCCGCAGTCCGGTCAAACCCGGTGGAATATCAATACCCTGTCGATGCCGCCCAGATCGGCGGCACTTCCCGCGTCCGCAAAACCGTGGCCGAGGAAGAGATCCCGGACATCCTCCGATTGACCGATTCCGATTTCAACGGCCACCCGGCCACCCTCGTTCAGACGAGCCCCGGCCTGCCCGGCAATCAACCGGTAGGCATCGAGCCCGTCTCTTCCGCCGTCGAGAGCGAGCATCGGATCGTGTTCCGTCACTTCCCGGGAAAGCGACTTGAGGTCTTGTGTCGGTATGTAAGGAGGATTGGAAACGATGAGATCGAAGGTCTCCTCAACCTGTGATAGCCAGTTCCCCGCAACTGCACGATATCGCTCCGACAATCCAAGCGCCTTGGCATTGGCGTTGGAGGTTGCAACGGCCTCCGCCGAAATATCGATGCCCAGGCAACGCGCGTGAGCCGACTCCGCAACAAGCGCCAACCCGATGCCGCCTGCACCGACCCCGAGATCGGCGATATCGCAGCATCCCTTCCGCGTCAGGCACTCCCTGACAAACGGAAGTACCGCTTCGACCAGTGTCTCGGTATCCGGACGCGGCTCCAGCGTGGCTTCCGACAGTGCGAGCGAGAGACCGTAGAACTCGCGCCAGCCAAGAATCCTGTGCACCGGTTTGCCAGAGAGCCTCTGGTCCGCCGCCTGAAACAGGCGTTCCCTCAGGTCTTCGGCAAGCTCCAGATCATGAGCCGTCACGAACTGGTGCGGTTCAAGACCGGCAATGTTCGCAACAAGTATCCGCGCGTCCAGATCGGGGGATGGAAGACCGGCTTCGCGAAACGCCTTCCGGATTTCCAGCCATGCGCCCCTAACCGTCGCGGACCGGCCCGGCTCCGACTCAGCCATTGCTGCCCAGCGCCGCAAGTTGTCCCGCCTGGTGATCGGAAATCAGCGCGTCGACCACTTCATCGATCTCGCCCATCATCATCCGGTCAAGCTTGTAAAGGGTCAGGTTGATGCGGTGATCGGTAACCCGCCCCTGCGGGAAATTGTAGGTCCGGATCCGTTCCGATCGATCGCCGGAACCAACCTGGCTCTTCCGCGACTGGGACCTCTCGTCATCGGCGCGCTGGCGCTCGAGATCATAAAGCCGCGCCCGAAGAACCTGCATGGCGCGCGCACGGTTCTGGTGCTGTGATTTCTCCGAGGACGTCACCACCAGGCCGGTTGGAAGATGGGTTATCCGGACCGCGGAATCCGTGGTGTTGACATGCTGGCCGCCTGCCCCGGAGGCACGCATCGTATCGATCCGGATGTCTTCGGGCCGGACTTCGATATCGATGTCCTCGGCTTCGGGAAGGACCGCAACGGTAGCCGCAGAGGTATGAATCCGTCCGCCGGATTCCGTTTCGGGTACCCGTTGAACCCTGTGAACGCCGGATTCAAACTTCAGGCGAGCAAACACGCCTTTCCCGGAAATCGTGGCGATAATTTCCTTGTAGCCGCCGGCTTCACCCTCGCTCGCCGAAAGAACCTCGATTTTCCAACCCTGCGAGGACGCGTATCGCTCGTACATGCGAAACAGGTCCCCGGCAAAAAGGGCGGCCTCGGATCCTCCGGTTCCCGCACGGATCTCGAGGATGGCGCTCCGCTGGTCGGCAGCATCCTTGGGCAGCAGCATGATCTCGATCTGCTGCTCCAGCTCACCGATCCGCTGCCTGATCGCACGCAATTCACTGTCCGCCAGTTCCCGCATCTCGCGTTCGGTCGACCCGTCCTCCAGCATGACTTCAAGGTCGTGGCGCTCGGCACCGGCAGCCTCGAGTTCGCGGATCTTCTCCACCAGCGGCTGCAGTTCCGAATATTCCGAAGCGAGTTTGACGTAAGCATCCGGATCCGGCCCGGCAGCCATGCGCGCCTCAATCTCGCCAAACCTGCGGTCGAGCTCACGAATCTTCTCGGTCGGCAATCTCGCCATCTGTGATGTTCCTAAAGGCTCACGCCATTGGCGTCTGCGAAATCGGCAAGGAACTCGCGCACGGTCTTGCCGCTGTCCGAGTCCGACAGAGCCGCCAGCAATTCTTTCTCGAGCTTGCCCGCGTCCAGCGAGAGCAGCATCGACTTGACGGGTCCGATCGCTGCGGGAGCCATCGAGATCGAACGAAACCCGATGCCGAGCAAAGCCATGGCGGAAAGCGGCTTGCCGGCAATCTCGCCGCACAGCGTCAATGGAGTACCGGCCCGTTCCGCCGCCTCGACAATCTGCCGCAATGCCCTGAGAAAAGGCCGGCTTAGCGTATCGAACCGGTCCGCGACACGCGAATTGCCCCGATCCACCGCCATCATGAACTGAAACAGGTCGTTCGACCCCACGGAGACAAAATCCACCGCCTCCATCAGTTCCTCAAGTTGCCACATCAGGCTCGGCACTTCCAGCATCGCGCCAAACTTCAGTTTGCGCGGCAACTGGTAGCCGAAGCGCGAGAGATGGCGAACCTCGCGGTCAACCAGTTCCCTCGCTAGGCGCAGCTCGTTGACCTCTGTGACCATCGGCAGCATGAGTTTGAGTTCAAAGCCCGCAGCCGCCTTGAGCAATGCGCGAAGCTGGGTCCTGAGCAGCGCCGGACGATCGAGCGACAAGCGTATCGCCCGCCATCCAAGCGCCGGGTTTTCCTCTTCCGCCGAACGGAAATAGGGAACCACCTTGTCGCCCCCGATATCGAGCGTCCTGAAGGTGACGGGCCGATCGCCTGCCTGGCGCAGGACATTGCGATAGAGGATTTCCTGCTCGTCGACCTTCGGCATCGTCGAGGCGATCATGAACTGCAATTCGGTCCGGAACAGGCCGATGCCGCTCGCACCCGATTCAGCCAATTGCGGCAGGTCTACCAGAAGCCCGGCATTCATCTGCAGGGTAACATGCTGGCCATCGCGCGTACGCGGCTCGACGTCGCGCAAGGCGCGGAACTGTTCCTGACGTTTTGCCCTGAACCGAACCTTGTCGGCATAGGCGTCCTGCAGGTTCGCCATCGGACGCAAGTGAACAACCCCGTCCTCACCGTCGACGATGATCGGGTCCCGGTTTTCGGCGAGCGAGGGCGCCCCCTTGACCTGCCCGACCACGGGAATGCCCATTGCCCGCGCCACGATGACCACGTGGCTCGTCACGGCGCCGTCCTCGAGCACCAGCCCGCGCAGCGATTCCCTTGGATAATCGAGAAGTTCGGCTGCACCCATGGCCCTTGCGACAATGATCGCGTCCTGAGGCAGTCCAGCGCCGCCGGGCACGAAGCCGGTCAATTGTCTGAGCAGCCGATTGGCCAGATCGTCAAAATCGTGCAGCCGTTCGCGCAGGTAGGGATCGGTCATGTGGATCATGCGCGCGCGTGTGTCGCTCTGCACCTTTTCCACCGCGGCTTCACAGGTCAGACCGTTGCGAATGGCCTCCTCGAGCTTGCGCACCCAACCGCGATCGTGGGCAAACATCCGGTAGGCCTCGAGCACTGCACGGTGCTCGCCTTCCATCGAGACATCGCGGCGGGAGAGCATGTCGTCGATGGAAATCCTGAGCGACCCCAGCGCCTCCTCGAGCCTTTTGAGTTCGGCATCGATGTCCTCGTTGAGAAGCTCCGTGACGACAATTCTCGGCTCATGGAGGATCACGTGGCCGAGCCCGATGCCCTCGCCATAGGCTTCGCCCTCGATGGTGACCGGGCGGCTCAGGTCGAGCTCCATGCCGGGCTTGGTGATCTGCTTGAGATCACCGGTGGCGATCATCTCGGCCAGCACCATCGAGGTGGTTTCGAGCGCCTCGACCTCGTCCTCGCGATATTTCCGGTGCGCCTTGTTCTGGACAACGAGAACGCCCAGCGACCGGCCGGCCCTGAGAATAGGGACACCGAGAAAGGAGTTGTAGATCTCCTCGCCGGTTTCAGGCAGGTAGGTGAAGGCGGGATGGGAGCGTGCGTCGGATATGTTGAGAGATCGCGCACTGGCAGCGATCGTGCCCACGAGACCCTGGCCCATTTTCAGCTGGGCATGGTGGACAGAATCCTTGTTGAGGCCTTCGGTGGCAAACAGTTCGAGTACGCCATCGGCGCGGAGCACGTAAAACGAGCACACCTCCGCAACCATGTTGGCCGCGATCTGCCGCACAATCTGGTCGAGACGCTCTTGCGGCTCAAGCGCCTCCGCCATCAATTCGCGCAGGCGCTTGAGAAGCACGCGGGGACCTGCCGAAAGGTCTCTCATCGCGTTTTACACTCCAATTAGCATTACCGGCGCGGGATATTTCCCGTCCGGCTCCCCGGGGCTTCCTCCCGGCACGTCCGATAAGCGGCTATTGCCAGCTTGTCCTGATCCCGTCAGCCTAACTCTTATCCAGACCGTACACGGAATGCAAAGTCCGGACCGCAAGTTCGGCATAGGCCCCATCGATCAGAATCGAAATCTTGATTTCGGACGTGGTTATAGCCTTGATGTTAATTGATTTTTCCGCAAGTGCCTTAAAGGCGCTCGCAGCCACGCCGGTGTGGCTGCGCATGCCGATGCCAATCACCGAGACCTTTGCAAGGCCCGATTCGCTCTGCACCACATCATAACCGATCGCGTCCTTCTGTCCGTTCAGCACAGCAAGCGCTTTCTCGGCGTCGCCGGACGGAACGGTAAACGTCATGTCGGTACGCGAGCCATCCTCGGAGATGTTCTGTACGATCATGTCCACATTGATGTGCGCATCGGCCAATGGCCCGAAGATTGCCGCCGATACACCCGGACGGTCCGACAGGCGCCTGAGTGAAATCTGCGCCTCGTCCTTTGCGTAGGCGATGCCGGTGACAACTTCCTGTTCCACGATTTCTTCCTCGTCGCAAATGAGAGTCCCGGGCGGATTCTCGAAATTGTTCATTTCCGGACCATCCGGATCATCGAAACTGGACCGGACGAAGGTACGGACCTTGTGCACCATCGCCAGTTCCACTGATCGAACCTGCAGCACCTTTGCTCCGAGCGACGCCATTTCCAGCATCTCCTCGAAGGCGATCTTTTTCATGCGCCGCGCCTTTGGTTCCACGCGGGGGTCGGTGGTGTAGACGCCATCCACATCGGTATAGATATCGCAACGGTCCGCCTTGACCGCAGCCGCGATCGCAACGGCGCTGGTATCGGATCCACCCCGGCCGAGTGTCGCCAAGCGGTTGTCGGGGCCGACGCCCTGGAATCCTGCAACCACGGCAACCTGACCCGTCTCGAAGCGCTTGATCATCTCCGAACCGTCGATATCGAGGATACGCGCAGCGCCATGGGCGTTGTCCGTTTTCACAGGGATTTGCCACCCCTGCCAGGATCTGGCGTCGACACCCATTGACTGGAGCGCGATCGCGAGCAGCCCGCTGGTCACCTGCTCGCCCGAGGCCACGATGGCGTCGTACTCACGTGCATCGAAGAATGATGCCCCGGCGCCTGCAACCTTCGGCATCGACTGAACCCAGTTCACCAGCTCATTGGTCTTTCCGGCCATTGCCGAAACCACCACTGCCACCTGGTGGCCCGCATCGACCTCGCGTTTGACGTGACGGGCGACGTTATGGATCCGGTCGAGATCGGCAACCGAGGTGCCACCAAACTTCATCACTATGCGGGGCATGGTCCACTATCCGCTGGCTGGCCCGGTTCCGGGCAATAAAAACGCCCCGGATATCGGAGCGGAAGGTGGCGGTCTCATAGCCAATATTGCGCCCGGCTGCAATCGGATCGGAAAGGCCGGAAAATCCCGGCGTACGGGGTGCGGCAACGGCTGCCCTTGACAACCGCACCGTCAGGCACGAGTTGAACGGCAATGGTGAAAACCTTTGGGAGACGTCCATGAACGAAGCGGCACACACAACCATCGATCAGGGTGAAGTCGAACGCTTTTCGGCATTGGCCGCGGAATGGTGGAACCCCAAGGGCAAGTTTCGGCCCCTGCACAAGTTCAACCCTGTCAGGCTGACCTACATCCGCGATCATGTCGCCGCACATTTCGGCCGTGATCCCAGGTCGGACAAGCCCCTCGAAGGTCTTCGGCTGCTCGATATAGGATGCGGCGGCGGCCTGCTGAGCGAACCCATGGCGCGGATGGGGGCGGACGTTCTCGGGGCAGACGCCTCAAGAACCAATGTCGAGGTCGCGTCGATCCATGCAAAGCAGTCAGGCGTCTCCGTGAATTACGAAGCGATCACTTCGGAGGAACTCGCAGCGCGCGGCGAGCGCTTCGACGTTGTCCTGAACATGGAGGTCGTCGAGCACGTGGCGGATGTCGACCTGTTCCTCAAATCCTGTGCCGAGATGGTCAAGCCGGGAGGGCTGATGTTCGTAGCGACGATCAACCGGACGATGAAGGCAATGGCGCTTGCCATCGTGGGGGCGGAATATGTGCTGCGGTGGTTGCCGCGCGGAACCCATCAATACGAGAAGCTGGTCCGGCCCGGCGAGATCGAGGCCCCTCTCTCGGAGTCGGGTATGACCGTCATCGAGCGCACCGGCGTGTTCTACAATCCGCTGCAGGATCAATGGAACTTGTCGCGGGACATGGACGTGAACTACATGATGCTCGCGGAACGGCCGAAGGCCGGTTGACGACACCTGAACAGGCGCTGCGCCAGGGTCGCGGTCAGACCGGCATGGCCAGGACTTCCGCCAGAAGCGCGGCCTGTCCCGGGGCGTTCTCATCCATCAATGCCTTCACTCGCACCCGGTCTGCCTTGTAGGGGTGTCCACCCGGACCGAAGGCCTGCTTGAAGGTGAAGGCTGCGGGTTCGGGACCTCGATCGTGAAGCTGCTCAAGCTTGTTCGCGCCCTGCTGCCAATCGGGTCTGCAATCTTCCGTGACCCACCACAGCACCAGCGGCGGCCAGTAACCCTTCGAGTTCCAGTTGCGCGCATTCTTGAGCGCTTCGGCGTGAACCCCGGCATATGTGAATGCCATGAGGCTTTCGACATCTTTCCACAGCGAAAGCGAGGACGGAGCGCTGTCGAAACCGCTGCCTTCAATAAAACGCGGAAACACCTGCTGACCCCAGCTGTCCGGGCCGGGTTCGCCGGGGTATCCTGAACGGGCGATGAAACCCGCGGCCTTTTCCGCCGCGGCGAAATTCGCCGGCTCGCGGCTGCGAAAACCCTGCACCTCCGGCGCATCGTAAGGCGCTACATGCAGACCGAAATTGTACATGGCCAGGCGATGGCCGCCGGTCGGCATTTCAGCTCAAATCTTCCGGAAACTCGGGCAAAGGCGTGATCTCGATCCCTTCATCTACAAGGGCGCGGGCTTCCTCGCCCGATGCCTTGCCGATGATGCCGCGCGCTTCGGTTTCGCCGTGATGGATCTTGCGCGCCTCTTCCGGGAAACGCTCGCCGACGTCTTCCGCTTTTTCCCGCACGGCCTTCACCATCTCGCGAAGCTTTCTCATCATCTCCCGCTTTTCGGTATCCAGCGCCACCGGCTGTTGAGACTGAGCCTCGCGCGATTTGGTGACGGCGGGCGCCATCAATGCCTTATCGATGTTTCGGGACCCGCACATCGGGCATTCGACCAGTCCGTTTTCAAATTGCCGGTCGAAATCAGCTCCCGAGGAAAACCATCCCTCAAACTCATGATCGCTCTCGCAATGCAGGTTGAACGTGATCATCCGGTTCTTTCCGCCTCTTCCTTGCTTCCGTCATTCAATCGGTAACTGCGGGCATTCTGCAGATTGGGAATCTTGCCGCGTGCGGCCTTGACCTCGTCGATATCCAGCTTGGCGCAAACGACGCACGGATCGCTGCCATCCGCCTCGGCGATGACACGGCCCCAAGGATCCACAACGATCGAATGGCCATAGGTTTCGCGGCCATCCTCATGGGTGCCGCCTTGCGCCGCCGAGATTACGAATGCGCCGTTCTCGATTGCACGCGACCTCTGCAGCACGTGCCAGTGAGCCTCCCCGGTCTGCCGGGTAAAGGCGGCGGGTGCGGTCAGGATGTCGGCCCCCAGCAATGCCAGGTCCCGAAACAGGTGCGGAAACCGGATATCATAGCAGATCGCCAACCCCACCCGCGCTCCGCCTATGTCGACGGTCCGCGCGACTTCACCGGGTTGATAAACAGCGCTCTCGCGCCAGGATTCGCCGCTGTCGAGATCGACGTCGAACATGTGGATCTTGTCGTAGCGGGCCAGTGCTTCACCGTCCGGGCCAAACAGCACGGCGCGGTTCGCCGCCATGCCATTGTCTGCCTCCACGGCGGTTGATCCGATATGCAGATGAATACCGAGGTCCTGCGCAAGCGATGAAGCGGCGGCAAGCACCGGGTCTTCCGCTTCGGGCCTGAGGATCTTCTGCAGCGCCGCGCGCTCCCGCTGCACTGCGCCGGTCATTTCAGGTGTCTGGACGTAGCGCGCACCGCGTGCGGCCGCATCCCGCACCAAATCGTTCATGGCGCGGATATTGGCCTCGGGATCAACTCCCGACCGCATCTGGATTGCTGCGACCGAAACTTCCGTCATCGCGTTATCCTCCCTGCAGCATCGGATCAAGTTTGCCGGCACGTTCCAGCGAATGCAGCTCGTCACACCCGCCGACATGATCGCCGCCAATGAAGATCTGCGGGAATGTGGCGCGGCCGTTCGCCTTTGCGATCATCTCTTGCTTGAGCTCTGGAGAGAAAGTGGCGTCGTGTTCGGTATAGCTTACGCCCTTGCTGTCCAACAGGCGCTTTGCAGCCGTGCAAAATCCGCAGAACTGTCGGGTGTAAAGCGTCACGTCAACCATTTCGATCTCCATCGGTTCAGGGCGCCCAGAGCGCCTTCAAGCATATAGGGTCTCACTTCCCGGGCTTGCAACCCTGGCAAAAGTGAGAACGCTGACGCGCGCGGCGCCGGCGCGCAGCAGGGCGCGAGTGGCGGATTCCACGGTGGAACCGGTCGTCAGCACGTCATCGATCAGAAGGACCCGCCGCCCGGCGATACCGGGATTTCGCGCCGGAGGCACCGCAAAGGCGCCCCGCACATTGTCCTGCCGTGCCCTGAGGCCCAGTCCGACCTGCTGAAGCGTCGCGCGCACCCTGCGCAAGCCACCGGCCTCGAATCGTCTGCCGGTCAAACGCGCAATGGCGCGGGCCAGTTCCGCCGCCTGGTTGTAGCGGCGCGAAAACAACCGCCGCCGATGCAGCGGAACGCAGACGATGACGTCACTGTCGTCAAGCACCTCCCGTCCGGCCCGTATCATCCAGCGCGCCATCATGTCCGCGAGATCGGCCCTGTCGGAGTACTTCAGACCGTGCACAAGCTTTCGGGCAGGGCCATCGTAGAAGACCGCCGCGCGCGCCTTTGCATAGGGAGGCGGATTTGCAATCACTTCGGGAGACACCATCCCCGCACCAAGGTCGTGGTTGAAGGGGGCTCCCGAAACCTCACAGAACGGCCGCTCGATGAACTGAATCTCCCCCCAGCAGCGCGAGCAAAGCGCCCCCGGCTCGGCCACAAACCTGCCGCAGCCGGCACAAACCGGAGGATAGACCAGTCGCACCAGCCAACTGGCGCCGCTGAGAAGCGGTGCGCCCGTCAGATCTCCGGATCTAGGGCCTGGGCGGAACTCCATCGGTTGACATTAACCCGGTTCCGTCCAACAAGCGAGCGCAACGCCAATCTCGGGACCGGCAATGGAACAGCTGTTTGATCACGACCTGCTGCACCGGAGACGCCAAAGGGCACTCTCGCGGCCTCAATCCGGCGCGGAGTTCCTCCTTCGCCGGGTGGCAGAAGACATGGCCGAACGGCTTACGCTCGTCGAACGCCGCTTCGAGGCGCCGGTGCAGGTTCACGGCGGCCTGCCGCTTGCTGCCGACCTGATGCAGGAGACCGGGAAAACCGGTGCCTTCAGTTTCATCGACCTGTGCCCGTTTCCGGAACCCGACAGACGGGACCCAAAGCTGGCCGCTCCCGATCTGGTGCCGCTCGAACCGCACAGTGCTGACCTGGTGATTTCACCGCTGGCCCTGCACCTGACCAACGACACGCCGGGGGTTCTCGTGCAGATGCGCAGGGCACTCAGGCCCGATGGGCTGCTTCTTGCCGCAACACCTGGAGCGGGTACTCTGGGAGAGCTCCGGGAGGCGCTTCTTGCAGCGGAAAGCGAACTGACGGGCGGCGCGAACGCTCGCGTGCACCCTTTCGCGGATGTGCGCGATTACGGCGCCCTGCTGCAGCGCGCCGGCTTCGCCCTGCCGGTCGCCGACCTTGAGGATATTACGGTCCGCTACAGTGACATGTTCGCCCTGCTAAGGGATCTGCGCGCCATGGGAATGACGTCCGTTCTCGCTGGCAGAAGCCGGAAGCCGCTTTCGAAAGCTGTCTTTCTACGGGCCGCAGAGATCTATGCAGAACGGTTCTCCGACCCTGACGGCCGAATTCGCGCGAGCTTTCCCGTGGTGCACCTTTCGGGTTGGTCGCCACATGAAAGCCAGCAGCAACCCCTCAGGCCCGGATCCGCCAAGGCGCGTCTTGCCGACGCTCTCAAGGCTCCGGAGCAAAAGTTACCGAGATAGGGAACGCTAGAGTCCGGTTACTGGCTGTTTTGCAGATGCTCGGCAGTCCCGGACAGGGTGCCGTTGACCGCATTCCCGAGCGTCAGTGCCCCGCCAATGATGACAGCCGAAATCAAGGCCGTGATCAGGCCGTACTCGATCGCGGTCGCGCCGTCCTCATTCCGAAGAAACCGGGTGAATGTCGATTTCATGCTTTTACTCCGGTTACGGGAACCCCTGAAGGCCATTTCTGGGACTAGCAATCGCCGGACGTCCTGCCGTCGGCGCCAATGATGCACACCGAGCCCGGCATATCCTGCAGGATGGACTTCCGCACGGTATAGACCCGTGTGTTGCTCCTGGCCGGAATGGACCCGGTGGTGATGTTGTCGAACTGGTCGGGTGACCAAGCCACCCGCGAGGTTGTTGTCCGCTCGGCGACGATCGGGGTGAGTATGGTCGCCATCGCAATCGCGGCCGTGCCGAAAAGCAGCGCAACGCGGATCGCACCGATGCGCTTGGGCTGAGTTTCAACGCCATACCTGTCCATAACCGTCACCCAAAAATCGCCATTGGCCATAAACTCTCCATCGGGATTTTCTGAACATCCCTAACCAATGGTGATCTTGCCGCACGGTGATTGAGGATTGATTAACGCTGATTGACGTGTTTTGCCGGCTGTCATTGCCGACCTTGCCGAGCGCGGTCGCTCTACCGCTGCATACCTCTGTCGTCGCGGACCCGACCTTCGCGCTCCTGTGGAAGCGCGAAAGACGTCCGTCCCCTCCCTCAGGGAGGACGAATGCGACAAATCGGCGTGGGTGCCTCAGAGCAGATCGATCAGATGCGGGATCAGCGGTTCGTCTGCCGGCGGCATCGGATACTGCCGCATGTCGCGGGGACGCACCCACTTGATCGCCTGGCCTTCCAGGCCGCGGGCGTGGCCCTGGTAACGACGGCAAACGAACAAGGGCATCAGGAGGTGAAAATCATCGTAGCTGTGGCTGGCGAAGGTCAGCGGCGCCAGGCAATCCTCCTTGGTGCTCAGACCAAGCTCTTCAACCAGTTCCCGCACGAGCGCCGCTTCCGGCGTTTCCCCGGCCTCGACCTTTCCGCCGGGAAACTCCCACAGGCCGGCAAGCTTTTTTCCCTCGGGTCGTTGCGACAGCAACACCCGCCCATCCACATCGACAAGCGCACAGGCCGCGACCAGAACAATTGGTTTATCCGTCATCGGTTCAGGATCCAGGTTTCTGCCGGTAGGCATAGCGATAGACTTCGCCGAAGCCGAGCTTCCGGTAAAGTGCGACCGCGGCCTCGTTGCTGCTTTCCACCTGAAGCCACGCCGTATCGGCGCCCCGGTGCCGCGCCCAGCGCAGTGCAGCACGAACCACCTCCCGGCCATGCCCGCTCCGGCGCACATCCGCGCGTGTCGCCAATTCGAAGAGTCCGGCGAGATCATTGTCGTGAACACACAGCGCCGTTGCGAGCGGCCCGGTTGTCTCGTCCTCGATGATGAAGAGGCCGTTTGGCGGCCGGATCGAACTGAGCACCTCGGTGAGGCCTGCCTTGATGGACTGGTTGCGGCCATGCACGGCGATCGCGGCATCCACATACCGGCCGATATCGCGAACCGGCAGGTGATCCATTCCGCCGTCGATATCCAGGGCGTCGATGACGCCGGTCATCACGATCGTCTCTTCAAACCTGCGCCAGCCATGTGCATCCAGATAGGATTCAAGCTGCGGCGGCGCGAGCGGAGACTGACGGAAAACCAGTGGGCGGTCATAGGCGTCGAAACGGCGCGCGGCACGTTCAATTCGCGCTTCTATGTCGCCGTGATCGGAAGGATCCAGCGGATTGACCGAATTGAGCCTCTTGGAAGGATGTCCGGCCGTGAGCCGGATCTGCCAACTGCCGTCATACTGGATCGAGGCAGCCGGCCAGGCTCTGAACCCAACCGCCTCAAGCCGTCTGACAATAGCAAGATTGGGCACATCACGCTCCGCGCTTGAGGCTTCAGGATTTGTGTCAGCTTCGGTAGTCGCCATTGATTTCAACATAGGCTTTCGTCAGGTCACAGGTAAAGACGCGCGCCAACCCCGAACCGATACCCAGGTCCACCCGGATCAGGATCTCTTCGCGCTGCATCACCTTTGACGCCGCGGCTTCGCTGTAGTCGGGATCCCGTTCGCCATCGACAGCCACCCGAACATCGCCGAACCAGATCGCCAGACGGTCGCGGTCGGCCTCTTCGCCGGCCTTGCCAACGGCCATGACGACCCGGCCCCAGTTTGCATCTTCCCCGGCCACAGCGGTCTTGACCAGAGGCGAGTTGGCAATCGAACGCGCAATCCTGCCGGCCGCCTGGTCAGAGGCTGCCCCATCGACGCGAATTTCGACTTGCTTGCGCGCACCCTCGCCGTCGCGCACGATCTGGATCGCGAGATCCTCCATCAAACCGGCAAGCGCCTGCACGAAATCGGCCGCTCTGGGATCATCCGGATTGGAGATCCGGCCAGCGCCCCGGCCTGCCGCCGCAGCAGTGGCGAACATCATCAGCGTGTCCGACGTGGAGGTGTCGCTGTCCACGGTTACCGCGTTGAAGGTCGAGCCGACATGGCGGCCGAGAAAGGACTGCAGCGCGGAAGCTTCGATGTCGGCGTCCGTGGCGATGAAGGAAAGCATCGTCGCCATGTCCGGGGCGATCATCCCTGCGCCCTTCGCAATGCCGTTGATCGTCACGCTTGTGCCGTCAATGAGCGCTGTCCGCGTGGCGACCTTCGGATAGGTGTCGGTCGTCATGATGGCGCTGGCGGCATCGAACCATCGCGGTCCGCTTGCGGTTTCCGCCATACGGTCGAGAACACCGGCGAACTTGGCCGCCTCGAGAGGCTCGCCTATCACCCCGGTGGACGCCAGGAATACCTCGGCTTCAGAACAGCCCACGGCCTTTGCCGCGGCTTCCGCCGTCATCGCCGTCGCCTTGCGTCCTTTTTCTCCGGTAAACGCATTGGCGTTGCCGGAATTGACCACAAGCGCCCGGGCTCTGCCGCCGCCGAGGTTGGCACGGCAGAAATCCACCGGCGCCGACGGGCATCTGGACGTCGTGAAGACGCCGGCAACGGCCGCCGGCTTGTCGAACACCATCAGCATGACGTCGGTGCGGCCCTGATACTTGATCCCGGCCGCGGCCGTTTCGATGCGCACACCGTCAAGCGCGGGAAGATCCGCATAGGTTTTCGGCGCTAGCGGTGAGATGTCGCCTGTCATGGCGGTCACTTTCGTTTCAATTGAACAGAATGAGCGGGATCGGACATCTACCGTTGCGCGCTGATGGCCTCATATGCTTCCTTAAGGTTTTCATCGAGCACCTCGATGTCGACCGCGCCGCGTGCCTCGCGAATAAGGTCGCCGTAACGCTCCCGAAGCACAATCTGACGGAATTGGTCGGCGACCTGCTCGAATGGCGGCGGCGAAGCTTCGCGGCGATCTTCGACCTTGATCACATGCCAGCCAAACTGGGTCTGCACCGGCTCCTTGGCATATTCGCCCTCGGACAGTTCAAACGCTGCGGCTTCGAATTCCGGAACCATGCGCCCCTTCGTGAAGTAGCCGAGGTCGCCGCCGTTCGCGGCACTGGGGCCTGTCGAGTTTTCGGCGGCCAGTTTCGCGAAATCCGCACCCCCGTCGAGTTCGGCAATCAAAGCCTTGGCCGCCTCTTCGGTCTCCACAAGGATGTGCCGGGCACTGATTTCCTCTTCGGCCGGGGTTGCCGCCACTTCCTCGTCGTAACGTGCGCGCACATCCTCTTCCGTGATCGACTCGACAACGCCTGACCGGAAAAGCGCATTGTGCAGCGCGCGGTCACGCTGGAACGCCATTAACCGCTTGAAGGACTCTGTCTCATCAAGCTCCTCTGCTTCCGCCTTGCGCGCCAGAGCCTTGATGTCGATGACCGCAGCAAGGGCCGCAACCCGGCGCTGTTCGGCAGGCAGGTTCTCGAACTGCGGATCGAGATCGGCTTCGGCCATCTGGAGCTCGGAGGTGCGGACCTCCACCCCGCCGACTGTCGCCACCACCGGGTCGGCGGCATCCTGGGCGAAAGCATGCACCGGCAGGAACGAGATGCTTGAAAGAAGGAGTGTGGCTGCGAGCTGCGATAGGCGCATATTGGTACCTTTCATAGGGAAGAGTTATGTGAGTGGCTGCCCCTTGGGGCACGAATTTGACCACCTTAAGACGGCTCCCGGCCGCCGTTGACATCGTTTAACCCCCCTCTTATCTGTCAGCCATCTGTCCGTCCAGACGGCTCTCACCCTGTGAGGCTCGTCCGGGCGGCGTTTTCCAACCGCTCCACCGGCCGCATGCCAGCGCCGGTTGCCCGTCCTGCCGCACGCGCAGCCAGAAGAAAGGACCATAACAATGGTCAAGTTTGGCGCCATCGCCCGAAAACTGTTCGGTTCCTCCAATGACCGACGTATCCGCGCCTACAAGCCGAAGGTTGATGCGATCAACGCCCTTGAACCCGAACTGGCCGCGCTGAGCGACGCGGATCTCGCCGCCCGGACCGTCCAGTTCCGCGAACAGATTGCGAATGGCGCCAAGGTTGACGACCTGATCGTCCCGGCTTTCGCGACCGTGCGCGAGGCCGCCAAACGCACCATCGGGCTCCGGCCGTTCGACGTCCAGCTGATCGGCGGCATGATCCTGAATGAAAACTCCATTGCGGAGATGAAGACCGGTGAGGGCAAGACGCTGGTCGCCACCCTCCCCGTCTATCTGAATGCCTTGTCGGGCGACGGGGTCCATGTGGTGACGGTCAACGATTACCTGGCCCGCCGCGATGCGGAGTGGATGAGCCAGATCTACGGTTTTCTCGGAATGTCCACCGGCATCATCGTTCACGGAATGGACGACAACGAGCGGCGGGAGGCCTATGCCTCCGACATCACTTACGCGACCAACAACGAACTCGGCTTCGACTATCTGCGCGACAACATGAAATATGATCGCGCCCAGATGGTTCAGCGCGGGCACAACTACGCGATCGTCGACGAGGTCGACTCCATCCTGATCGACGAAGCGCGCACACCCTTGATCATTTCGGGTCCGCTCGACGACCGTTCGGACCTCTACAACAGCATCGACACGCTGATTCAGAAGCTTGAGCCCGACGACTACGAAATCGACGAAAAGCAGCGTTCGGCAACCTTTACCGAAACAGGCACCGAGAAGCTCGAGGCAATGCTGTCCGAGGCCGACATGCTCAAGGGCGAATCGCTCTATGACGTCGAAAACGTTGCCGTGGTCCATCATATCAACAACGCATTGAAGGCTCACCGGCTGTTCACCCGCGACAAGGACTACATCGTTCGCAACGACGAGATCGTGATCATCGACGAATTCACCGGCCGGATGATGCCGGGCCGCCGATTCTCAGAGGGCCAGCACCAGGCGCTCGAGGCCAAGGAAGGCGTTCCCATCCAGCCCGAAAACCAGACCCTGGCTTCGATCACGTTCCAGAACTATTTCAGGATGTACTCCAAGCTCGCCGGCATGACCGGCACCGCGGCCACCGAAGCCGAGGAGTTCGGCAACATCTACGGTCTCGACGTTGCGGAAGTCCCGACCAATCTGCCCATCGCCCGTATTGACGAAGACGACGAAGTCTACCGCACGGTCGAGGAGAAATACGAAGCCATCGCCGCCGATATCAAGCAGGCCCGCGAGCGAAAGCAGCCCGTCCTCGTCGGAACCACATCGATCGAGAAATCCGAACTTCTCGCGGAAATGCTGCGCAAGCACGGCCTGAACGACTTCAACGTGCTGAACGCCCGCTACCATGAGCAGGAAGCTTATATCGTTTCGCAGGCCGGTGTTCCGGGCGCCATTACCATCGCAACCAACATGGCAGGTCGCGGAACCGATATTCAGCTCGGCGGCAACGTCGACATGCGCCTCGCCCAGGAGCTTGAAGGCGTGCCCGAGGGGCCGGAACGCGACAAGCGCGAGCAGGAAATCCGCGCCGACGTGAAGAAGCTGAAGGAAGAAGCGCTCGCCGCCGGCGGCCTTTACGTTCTTGCGACCGAACGCCACGAGAGCCGCCGGATCGACAACCAGTTGCGCGGCCGTTCCGGCCGTCAGGGCGACCCCGGCCGTTCGAAATTCTTCCTGTCGCTCCAGGACGACCTGATGCGCATCTTCGGTTCCGACCGCATGGACGGAATGCTCAAGTCGCTCGGGCTGAAGGAAGGCGAGGCAATCGTCCACCCCTGGATCAACAAGGCGCTTGAACGGGCACAGAAAAAGGTTGAGGCGCGCAACTTCGACATCCGCAAGAACCTGCTCAAGTTCGACGACGTGATGAACGATCAGCGCAAGGTCGTCTTCGAGCAGCGCAAGGAGCTGATGGATGCGGAATCGATTTCCGAGACCATCGCCGACATGCGCCAGGAAGTGATCGACAATCTTGTCAATCTGCACATCCCGGAACGGGCCTACGCCGAGCAGTGGAATGTCGCCGAACTCAAGAAGGGCGTCGAAGCCTATCTCAATCTAAATCTGCCGATCGAGGAGTGGGCTGCCGAAGAAGGCATCGCCGAAGACGACATTCGCGCCAGGATCACCGAGGCGGCGGACAAGCTGGCGGCTGAGCGGGCCGAGCGCTTTGGTCCCGAAGTCATGACCTATGTCGAAAAATCGGTTGTGCTTCAGACACTTGATCACCTCTGGCGTGAGCATCTGGTCAATCTTGACCATCTGCGCTCGGTTGTCGGATTCCGCGGCTATGCCCAGCGCGATCCGTTGCAGGAGTACAAGTCGGAGGCATTCGAGCTGTTTCAGGCGCTGCTTGCCAATCTCCGCCAGGCGGTGATGGCGCAGTTGATGCGCGTGGAGATCGTACGTGAGGCCGCGGCCGCTCCGGAGCCCGAGATGCCTGAAGAGATGGAAGGCCATCATATCGATGCGCGGACCGGCCGGGACGAGTTCGACACCTCGCCAAGCCAGGACCCCGTGGGTGTTGTGGCGCCTGAAGATCGCAACCCCGATGACCCGACGTCCTGGGGCAAGGTCGGTCGCAACGAGGTCTGCCCTTGCGGATCGGGCAAGAAGTACAAGCATTGCCATGGCGCATTCTGACCGGGCCCACTGACACGCGGATAGTCTTCCAACATCCGAATTTCATTGCAGGATTTCAGTCAGGGGCCGCGATTGCGGCCCTTTTCATATCCTGCCGCGCCGGAAATCTGCTGCGCCGTGCATGACACAGCCCATCCCTGTCGCTGATTGCACCGATCAAACCGTTTCTTAACGTCGACATGCCAGATTGCCGGCAGGACACGGATCTGGAATGTGAGCATGACGTTGATCGACACTGCCGGCAAGGTTCTGCCGCCGCGCTTCGCCGCACGGCTGGCCCCGGCTGTTCAGCGCCTGTCCGCAACCCTGTCGGCAACGGATGAAACCAGCAAGGCCCAGCGCATGGCGATGATCGCTTTCGCGATTCGCATAGTCAGCGCAGCCATTGCCTTCGTCTCACAGATCATTCTCGCCCGCATGATGAGCGATTTCGAATACGGCGTCTTCGTGTTCGTCTGGGTCATCGCGGTCATTCTTGGAAACCTGTCCTGTCTCGGCTTCCACACAGCCGTTATCCGTTTCCTGCCCCAGTACCGGACCGAGGGCGCCGAGGAGGCCATACTCGGCCTTGCCGCCACGGCGCGCATCTTTGCAATGGTCTCGGCCACCCTGATCGCCGTCACTGGCATCGCGGCGATCTTCATGCTCGGAGACCGCATAGAAGAGCATTATGTGCAGCCGCTTTTCATCGGAGCCTTCGCCCTGCCGATGATCGCACTCGGCGATGTACTGGACGGCACGGCACGCGCCAACGGCTGGCCGGTTCACGCGCTCAGCCCGACCTACATCGTCCGGCCCCTGCTGATTCTCGGTTTCGTGGCGCTTGCAATCGGTCTTGGCCAGGTCGCCGATGCGAACACCGCCATACTTGCCGCCCTTGCCGCTGCCTACACCACGACACTGGCTCAGTTTCTTGTCGTCACCGGCAAGCTTCGCAATCGCTTCTCCGGCCGCGGCATGGAGATCCGCTTCCGGACCTGGCTTCTCGTCGCCTTCCCGATCTTCCTGATCGAAGGCTTCTATTTCTTGCTGACCAACGCCGACGTCATCGTTGTCGGCATCTATCTGCCGCCCGAAAAGGTTGCGGTCTATTTTGCCGCCGCAAAGACGATGGCGCTGGTCCACTTCGTCTATTTCGCCGTCAAGGCCGCAGCCGCGCAGCGGTTCTCGGCACTCGTATCGGCCGGTGACGGCGCCGCGCTTGCCGGCTTCACCCGCCAGACCACGCAATGGACATTCTGGCCTTCCCTTATCGTAGGCGGTCTCGTCGTCGCCTGCGGGCCATTCCTCCTGTCCCTGTTCGGGCCGAGTTTTGCCGACGGTCACATCGTCATGATGGTATTGTTTGCGGGCATTCTTGCAAAGGCGATGATCGGTCCGGGCGAAGTCCTGCTGACCATGGCAGGCGAACAGAAGATCTGCGCGGCGATCTACGCCTTTGCACTGGCCGCAAATCTCGGTCTGAATGTTATCCTTATCCCGTTGTGGGGATTGCTCGGCGCAGCCACCGCGACCGCATCCGCGATGGGAGTCGAGGCCATCCTGCTTCATCTCGTGATCCGCCGGAAACTCGGGATCGTCATGTTCATCGCCGCCGGCAAGGCAGCGCAGTCTCCGATGCAAGCCGAAGGGGGGCGTTGAGAGATGGCGTCGAGCCCCATCGTCCAGGACAGCGTCGCAAGCCAGGCGAACACCATGATCGGCGAACTCGCCGATATCGAGGCTTCGCAGCCCGTTCCCGAAACCGACATTCAGGTCGGTCGTCCGGGACGGCATCTGGCGATTTATCACGCCCGGGCCGGGTACGAACTCCAGGAGGAGCTCGACTTTCTGACCAACCGGGCACTTGAGCCGAACGTGTTCTTTTCCGGCCGGTTTCTTGCCCCGGCGATGCCCCGCCTCGAGGACCGCATCATCCGTCTGATGGTGATGCGCGATGAAGATGAACGCCGTTCGCGCCTGCGCCTTTTGCTTCCCTTCTCGGTGGAAAAGCCCGGCTTCTCCGTGGGTGCGTCGATCATCCGCGCCTGGGCAAACCCCTTTGGGCCTCTCGGCACCCCCCTTCTCGACAGGGAGGACGCGGCCGAAACACTAGACAACATGCTCGAAGCGCTGAAACGGCCGGAAACCGGCCTGCCCGGCATTCTGGTCTTGCCGGACATGCAACTGGACGGCCCCGTCGCCAGCCTGATCCGCGCCGTCGCTGTTGGCCGAAACCTGTCCGTCGAGGAAACCGGAAAGGTCGAACGGCCGTTTCTCCAGAGCGACCTCGATGCCGACGCCTACCTGACAAAATCGATCTCGCGTCACCACCGCCATGAGATGCGGCGGCAATGGCGGCGCCTCTCCGAGCATGGCGAGCTGAGCTACATCGTCGCCCGCCAGCCCGAAGAGATCCGGTACCACCTCGAGGAATTTCTGACACTTGAGGATTCCGGCTGGAAGGGACGCCGCAGAACGGCCATGGTCGCGGACCGCTATCGCGCGGCCTTCGCCCGCGAGGCCATCAACAGTCTGGCCGAGACCGACAGCGTCCGCATTCACACACTCGCCCTGAACGGCGAGGCGATCGCCTCCATGATCGTGTTCATGTCGTCCGGCGAGGCCTGGACCTGGAAGACTGCCTTCAACGAGGAATGGGCGCGCTACTCTCCGGGCAAGCTGCTCGTCGACCGTCTCACCGAGTGGCATCTCGATGACCTCAACATTCGCCGTACCGATTCCTGCGCGGTCCCCGACCATCCGATCATGAGCCGTCTTTGGAGCGAGCGTGTCTCCATGGGCACGATGATCATCGGTCTCGATCCCGGTCGCGACCGCGATGTCCGCCAGGTCGCAACCCAGCTCCACATCTATCGCAACACCCGAAACATGGCGCGCCTGCTGCGCGAGAAGATCCGCGGGATGGCGCGGCGCTGATCCATGTCGCGCCCGATCGGATCCGGTTGGGCGACAACGCACATGCATCGTGTCAGGACGCTGCTGGAGCGGCCCGGCAGCGCCATGAACAGTCACCGCCCGACATGCAGATCAGTCTGTTACGGTGCCCCCGGATCCCGATGCTTCGGCGATCGCCCTCTCCCTGAGCAGCCGCCGCACAACCTTGCCGGTCGTCGTCAGCGGCAGTTCCTCCACGAATTCGATCTCTCTTGGATACTCGTGCGCGGAAAGCCGTGTCTTGACCCAATCGCGTATCGAGGCTGACAGCTCCTCGTCGATCGCGGTTCCCGGAACCGGCACCACATAGGCCTTCACGATCTCGGTGCGGACCGGGTCCGGCTTTCCGACCGCGGCGGCCAGGGCCACTGCCGGATGGCCTGCAAGACAGTTCTCGATCTCTCCCGGTCCGATACGGTAACCCGAGGAGGTGATCACATCATCATCCCGGCCAAAAAACGAGACATAACCTTCCTCGTTTCGCACCCCCTGGTCCCCGGTCACCATCCAGTCCCCGATGAACTTGGCGTCCGTCGCCTCCTGATTGTTCCAGTAACCGAGGAACATGACCGGGTCCGGTCGCCTCACGGCGATCTGTCCGGATGTACCGTCCGGCACGACCGACCCGTCGTCATCGATGATCGCAACGTCATGGCCCGGAACAGCCTTGCCGATGGCGCCGCCGCGGCTCACCCCCACACCCGCCATCGAGGCCAGAACGAGGTTGCACTCCGTCTGCCCGTAAAATTCGTTGATGGTCAGTCCGAGCACCCGTTTCGCCCATTCATAGGTTTCCTGGCCGAGCGATTCACCCCCGACCCCACGGTGCGCAGATCGAGCCGGTGACGCGCCAGCGGGTCGGAGACGGTGCGCATGATCCTGAGCGCCGTCGGCGGGATGAACGCGTTGCGAACCTTCATTTCGGCCATGATGCGGTAGGCCAGTTCCGGATCGAACTTCTGCGCCGGGGACGAGACGACCGGGACGCCGAGAAGAAGCCCCGGCAACAGGACATTGAGAAGGCCTCCCGCCCACGCCCAATCGGCCGGCGTCCAGAGCTTGTCCCCGGGCCGGGGCATGAACTCGTGGTGCATTTGCACGCCCGGAATGTGCCCGATCAGCACGCGGTGACCATGCAGCGCCCCTTTTGGCGCACCCGTGGTTCCTGACGTAAAGATCATCATCGCCAGATCGTCGGCACGGGTGCGTTCGGCTTCGAAGCTGCCCGGGTGCTGAGCTTCGAGCGTTTCGAAGTCAAGCCTGCCCTGTGAACCCTGACCGGCGGTGATTACTGCCTCCAGATCCCCGAGCGCCTTGCCGATAGAGGCAATCTTGTCGCGCCCGGTGGGACTCGTGACCAGAACCTTCGCGCCGGAAGAGACAATGCGGTGCTCGATCGCCTCGATACCGAACAACAGCGCCAGCGGCACCGCGATCGCGCCCAGCTTGTAAATGGCGACATGGGCGATGGCGGTGTGAAATCCCTGCGGCAACATCAGCGCCACCCGGTCACCGCGATCAACCCCGAGCGACCTCAGCGCATTGGCGAACGCATTTGAACGCCGGGCCAGATCGGCATAGCTCATTCGTACCGGCGCACCATCCGGATTGAAATGCTCGAGACAGATCCGCTGCGGATCGCGCGCCGCCCAGTCGTCCGAGACGGCGACGCCGATATTGAAGAACTCGGGCACATCCCACTTGAAACGTGATTCGATGGCCTCGAGTGTCCGGCCTTCTGGCAGCAGCATGTACGCAAATCCCCGATTGTGCCCGGCCCCTGGTTCTGGTCGGCCGCATCGTCCCGTGCCCTGTCAGACGAAAGGGTCCGGCGACACCGAGTGATATCAGGCGCGGGCGCCGGAAAGAAGGGAATTGACGTCCCGAAAGAAGCGGCGAGACCAACGCTGGTCTGCACGGGGGAAAAGCGAGCCCCGGCACGCTGGAGCGCTCGGTCAAAACCTTGAACATCGAGCCAGGAAAAAAGAGTGATGGTGCCCCCTTCCGGACTCGAACCGGAACTCCTTGCGGAACCGCATTTTGAGTGCGGCGCGTCTACCAATTCCGCCAAAGGGGCTTTCACTCTGCCCGTCCAATATTCTGCCGTGACGTGCCGGTCAAGTCGCATCATCGCACCAATGCCCGCAATCATTGCCGTTCCAAACCCGCTCCGTCGAACAATCAGGCCCTGGCGGCGGCAATGGTGTCAAAGGCGATGGATCGGATTGTTCCGCTCTGCTAAGACCCTGCTCGTAAATCGCGGCACATCAGGATTTTGTCACCCATGAGCGCAGATCAGCCATCCCAGTCACCGGCCGGAGCGCTGTCGAAGATCGAGGCAATCCTCCGTCCCCATCTCGAATCTTCAGACCCGGGTCAAAAGCCCACCATAACGCTGGGAACGCTTTCGGATCTGATGGAAGAGCGCGCTTTCGGGCTGCTGCTTCTGGTTCTGGCGCTGCCCTGCTGCCTGCCCTTCGTGTATCTTCTGCCTCAGCTGGTCGCCCTGCCCATGGTCGTGCTTGCAGCGCAGATGGCCGCCGGACGGCGCGCGCCATGGCTGCCCAAAACCCTCCGCAAGCGGCAATTGCCCGTCGCCGGGCTTCTGGATGTCGTGGCGCGGGCCAGACGGTACGGCGGTTGGCTCGAACAGCTCGCACACCCCCGGCTGTCCGGCCTTACGGGCGACCGTTCGGCGCGCATCATCGGCGCACTCCTTGTGGTACCGTGCCTGTCGATTCTCGTCCCCCTGCCGCTCACCAACACGGTCCCCGGCATCGGCGTCGCGCTCGCCGCGGTCGGACTGATCGAACGCGACGGTCTGTTCGTCATCCTGGGACTGATCACCGGCCTGGTCTGGGTGGCGATCCTGGTGATCGGCGGGCCCGCCCTTATCTATTTCCTCGTCAATTTCATCCTGGCGCGCGGCAACGCGGCCTGACGCTCGGGAACCACGAAACCCGCACCACTTTTTCGACACCATTCCAGACGAAGCCTGAACGCGTCACATCATCCTACGGAGCCCTCCATGCTCACCGCAAATGCCCGAAAAGAGCGTACCCTTTATTCTGTCGTCCTGGCCGTCGCGATGGCGGCGATTGTTGGCTCCGCGCTCGCTTTCGAGCATATCGGCGGCTACATCCCCTGCGCCCTGTGCCTTACCCAGCGCACGCCCTACTACATTGGCGCACCGCTGATGCTGGTGGCGGCAGTGCTTTCATATGCGGGCGGTCCCGCATGGCTTGTCCGCGGACTGCTGGCGGTTGGCGGCCTGCTGATGCTCTACGGCATGGTGCTCGGCATCTATCACTCGGGGGTCGAATGGAAATGGTGGGAGGGACCCGCGGGCTGCGCCACCTCGGCCGATGCAGTCACCACCGATGCGGGTTCGCTGCTCGGAGACCTCAGCTCGAAGAAACCGCCATCCTGCGACGCGGCGGCACTGAGGGTTCTCGGTCTCTCATTCGCCGGATGGAACGTCATTGCCAGCGCGGCCCTCGCCGCTATTGCAGCGCGCGCAGTCGCGATCCGGGGATGACCGGCTCGGCCATCAGGGCTCAGGGCTCAGGGCTCAGGGCTCAGGGCTGCAGTTCCACATCCCAGTAGAGATAATCCATCCAGCTTTCATGCAGGAAATTGGGCGGGAACATCCGGCCGTTGTTGTGCAGATCCTGCACGCTCGGACGATAGGGCTTCTGCTGGGGAATCATTCCGGCATCCTTCGGCATCGCCCCGCCCTTTTTAAGATTGCAGGGCGAGCAGGCCGCGACCACATTCTCCCATGTGGTTTCACCGCCGCACCGGCGCGGGATCACGTGGTCGAACGTCAGTTCGTTGGGCGAGCCGCAATACTGGCATTCGAACCGGTCGCGCAGGAACACATTGAACCTGGTAAAGGCCGGAAAACGGGACGGCTTTATGTAGGTCTTGAGACAGACCACGCTGGGGACCCGCATCGAATAACTCGGTGAGGAGACCTCCTGGTCGTACTCCGCCACGATCTGGACCCTGTCGAGAAACACAGCCTTGATCGCATCCTGCCATGACCACAGTGACAGGGGATAATAGCTTAACGGACGATAGTCGGCATTGAGGACCAACGCCGGCAACGACTGAGGGGATACAAAAATCGTCAAAGGGCTCTCCAAAGCGATTCGGCATCTAACGGCTTTATATTAGGCTGGACGTGACAAGATTGTGAAGCGCCTCGATGGAGATGCGGGAAACCGTGTTTCATCCGGCCAGCGGCACCGCATCACGCCGCATGACGGTGGCATAATAAGCCCATAGCAGGCGGGCGGCGACGCCGCGCCAGGGGCTCCAATGCTCAGCCAGTTGGTAGAGCGCACGCGGAGAGGGTCTCTCGCCCAGTTCCAGCGCATGAGCCGCAGCGGCTTGCAAAGCCACGTCGCCGGCCGGAAAGACATCCGGATGGCCCGCGCAAAACAGCAGGTAGACTTCGGCCGTCCACGGTCCGACGCCCTTGATGGCGGTCATCTCGGCGATCGCCACGCGTCCATCTGTCGCGCAAAGCCGCTCAAGATCGAGCTCTGCGGCAAGCACCGCATCGGCAATACGGTGAAGTGTGGCGGCCTTGGCCCTGGACAGACCGGCTGCGGCAAGTTCTTCCGGGGACAGCCTCATGACCGCTTGCGGAGTGACTTCACCCGCCGCCGCCTGCAGCCGGCGCCACAGGGCGTTGGCGCTCGCCTTGGAAACCATTTGCGACAGGATGATCTCGGCAAGAGCCGCAAATCCCGGCGGCTGCCGGCGCAGCGGAACGGGACCGGCAAGGGGGATCGCGCGCGCAAGCCGGGGATCGATACGGGCCAGTGCTTCGAGACCGTCTTCGATGTCCGCCGCAGTATCTATCAGTCGCATTCAGCTTCCTTTCCTCCCGGGTCGGATTGGCACTGGCGTCTGGTGACGGACCCGGCGAAAAATGACATGAAACACCATGCACGCTGCCACGACCACCACAAACCGGAATTCCGCTCGGGAGAGAGTTCGCTTTGCGCCCAGTCCGAATGGGTTGCTCCATCTCGGCCACGCCAGATCGGCACTTCTAAACTGGCGCTTTGCCAAGGCCCGCGAAGGCCTGTTCCTGCTGCGGATCGAGGATATCGACGTC
Organism: Hoeflea sp.; assembly: GCA_965230055.1. Lineage (GTDB taxonomy): Bacteria > Pseudomonadota > Alphaproteobacteria > Rhizobiales > Rhizobiaceae > Hoeflea. The sequence goes on from OZ245939.1 coordinate 1,140,817, forward strand.
ACCCGTGCACGCCCCGAATTCGAGCAGGCGATCTGCGAGGATCTGGACTGGCTCGGAATCGTCTGGCCGGATCCACCCCGGCGCCAATCGGAGCACTTTGACGATTATCGCCGGGCACTTGAGGAACTGAAGAAGCTCGACCTGGTCTATCCGGCCTTCATGAGCCGCGCGGAAGCGGCCGGTCACATTCGCGAAGCCGAAGCCGGCGGCAAGGTCTGGCCGAGAGATCCGGACGGAGTTCCGCTGTACCCGCGTCAGGACCGCAATCTTGGGGCAGCCGAACGCAGGCGGCGGATCGAAAGCGGCGACCCGCACGGCTGGAGGCTCGACATGCGGGCGGCACTGGCCGGATTGACGGCCGGATTGTCCTGGCGAGAGACAGGAGCCGGGCCGGCGGGCGAGACCGGCGAGATCGCAGCCACTCCGGATGTCTGGGGCGACGTGATCCTGGCCCGGCGCGACGTTCCGTCGAGCTACCACCTGGCCGTCACCGTTGACGACGCCCTGCAAGACATCACCACCGTGGTTCGCGGTCACGACCTTTTTGCCGCCACGTCGGTTCATCGCCTGCTTCAAACGATACTGGGACTTCCCGCACCCAACTACCTGCACCATGACCTCGTTCGCGACGAGACGGGGCGAAAACTGTCAAAGAGCGATGGCGATGTGTCGCTGGCATCCCTGAGGCGTAAAGGGTTCGGGCCGGAAGACATCGCCCGCCTTGCAGGCCTATGATGAGATCACAAAGGGGTCAGGTGGGTCTCACGAGCCGTTTGAGAACCGCGAGGACGAACAGGATCCCGAAGGCCACGGCCGCTGCCGCGGGGATCACCATGATGCTCGGCACCCGGCCGATCGGCACGTAATCGACGATGTTCAATCCGACCGCAAAACCTGTCAAAAGCACCAGCATGTTGCCGACGACACCAAACCCCTGCTCCCCCAGCAAGGTATTCATCGCATTCCCGACGAAGAACGATGCGGCAACCGACACCGCAATGAACATCCAGATGGCGTCCGAGGTAAGTCCTGCAAACATGTCCTTTCTCCTCTTCATGCTTTGAGCCGACCGCGGCCTTTCATGGGCCGTGGCTTACCGGTGAATCCGGAAATCGGCTGCGCATCGCAGCCGCGTTACGACAGGCCGAGGCCATCGCCAAACGCTGTGCGCAAACTAACATGGTAAATTCGTGAGGGGCGCGAAGCCTTGAAACGCGGCTAACCGTTAACCATCACCGCTGCGTGACCTGGTTCGTTTCGGCACGCTTTCGCGCCTTGAGGATGGCCGCGTTGATTTCCGCGCCCAGGATGAAAATGGCGGCGATGATGTAAAGAAACACCAGCGCGATCATGATCGAGGCGAGGCCGGCATAGGTCGACACGTAGGTGGCGAACTCCTTCAGGTAGCTCGCAAACATCAGTGCCCCTGCCATCCAGGCCACCAGCGTCAGGCCTATGCCCGGGATGACGTCGTAAAGTCGCCGCCGGCCTGCGGGCAACCAGAGATGCGAAAAGACCAGCCCGGCCACCAGCACCGTCGCCGCGATCAGGATCCTCCAGTTGTCCACGGCCGAAAACATCGGCTCCATCCACGGGGCGAACTGCCGCGCCAGCTTGAGCGCCAGCGGGGCAAGCACCAGAAGAAAACTGATCGCCATGATCACCAGCACGGCGAGGATCACGAAAAGCAGGCTCTGCGCGCGGGTCACATACCAGGCGCGCGTCTCGGTGACACGGTAGGCACGGTTGAGCGAGACCCGAAGCGCTTCCACGCCATTGGCGGAGAAGAACGCGGCGGCAAGCACCGAGAGGGTCAAAAGCCCGCCACGCTCGACGGTCAGCACGTTGATCACCTCGCGCGAAATCGGCGCGGCGATCGATTCCGGCCATGTATCGAAGATCAGGTGCGAGGCGGTTTCGGCATAGGCGTTGGCACCGAGAAAGCTGGCGAGGGACGTTCCGAAGATCATGAAAGGGAAAAGAGCCATAAGAATGGAAAGCGCCACATGGCTGGCCATGGCCCAGCCATCATCATTGTTGAAATGGGTCACGGCATCCCAGATGACGGATCGTGTGCGCTTCACTTGGTGCTCCTGCCTGGCTCCAGTACGCGGTTGCCCGAGATTGTCAGCCACCCCTAATTATGGGATCTGAACCGCTGCTGAAACAGGGGATCGTCAAACAATGGCCGATCAACCACACAAAAAGACGATACTTGTCACCGGCTGCTCAAGCGGAATTGGCGCTTATTGTGCCCGGGCACTGCAGGCGGAAGGCTGGCTGGTCGCCGCCTCGGCACGCACCGAGGAAGACATCCGGAAACTGCGTGAAGACGGGCTTGAGGCTTTCCATCTCGACTACTCGGACGACCGGAGCATCCAGGATTTCTTTGACAGCGCGATGGCGGTCACCGGCGGCCGTTGCGATGCGCTGTTCAACAATGGCGGTTACGGCCAGGTCGGCGCTGTCGAGGACGTGCCGGTTGAAGCCCTGCGCGCGCAATTCGAGGCAAATGTCTTCGGCTGGCACCGGCTGACACGTCTTGTGCTTCCGGTGATGCGGCGGGCCGGTCACGGGCGAATCGTACAGTGCTCATCAATTCTGGGGCTGGTCCCGATGCGGTTCCGCGGCGCCTACAATGCGTCGAAACACGCACTTGAAGGACTGTCCGTCACGCTCGCGCTCGAACTTGAAAACACAGGCATTCATGTCAGCCTGATAGAACCCGGCGCCATCGATACCGAGTTCAGGTCCAATGCACTCACCCATCTTCATCGCAACATAGACATCGAGACCTCCGTCCATCGGGACGACTACAAGGCGCAGTTGCGCCGGCTCGATCAGTCGCTGGCATCCGGTAAAAGGCGGCTCGGCCCCGAAGCGGTCCACAAGGTTTTGCGCCATGCCTTGACCTCGCGCCGCCCGCGCTACCATTACCCAGTTACGCGAGAGGCAAAAATCGGCGTCATCGCCCGCCGCCTGCTGCCTTCACGCTGGTTCTATCCGTTTCTGGCAAGGCAGGGTTAGAACGCCCGCCCTGACCTCATCGAATGGACTTGGCGCCAATCCACGCTAGGTTCCCCCTCACACACCGTTTCAAGGATCTTCTCTGATGTCGTCCGTCACTTATGTTCTTTCCATCATCGTCATGCTTGCCGTCGCCGCCGTACTGGTACGAGGGCTGGTCAACATGGCGCGCGGAGGATCGGGCAATCTCTCCAACAAGCTGATGCAGATGCGGGTTCTGCTGCAATTCGTCGCGGTTGTGCTGATCGTCGCCACGCTCTGGCTCACCGGCGGTGGACGCTAGAAGATCAACCCGGCATTCTTTCAGGGGCTACTCACCATGGTAAAACTCAACAAGATCTACACCCGCACCGGAGATGATGGCACCACAGGCCTCGTCGCCGGCGATCGCCGGCCGAAGTACGATTTGCGTGTGGAGGCCTACGGCACGATCGACGAGACCAACGCCGTCATCGGCGTGGCGAGGCTTCACACGTCAGGGATGCCTCAACTCGATGCAATGCTGATGCGCATCCAGAACGACTGCTTCGATCTCGGCGCCGACCTTGCAACACCGGATACGGGTGAAGAACCGGAATACGAGCCGCTGCGCATCGTTGACGCACAGGTTGAACGGATCGAATCCGATATCGACGCTCTCAACGCCGACCTCGAACCGCTCAAGTCCTTTGTCCTGCCCGGCGGCAGCGAGGCCGCCGCCCATCTGCATGTCGCCCGGACGGTGGCAAGACGCGCAGAACGGCTGATTGTCGAGCTCTCGGACAGGGACGATGAAGTTGTCAGTTCGGCCGCGATCCGTTTCGTCAACCGGCTGTCGGATTTTCTCTTCGTCGCCGCCCGCTGGGTCAACGACAGCGGAAGGGCAGATGTGCTTTGGGTTCCGGGAAAAAACCGCTAGGTTGACCTGCAGTGCTTGACAGCCGACAAGCGAGCCAGGAGCCCGGCAATGTTCATACCGCTTCACGACACCAACAATCTCAAGCACATCCGCCTTCAATGGGTGACGCTGACCCTGATCGGGCTCAACGTGCTTGTCTGGGCCTTTACCGAGATCGCAGGAACCGGAAGCGATGTCGTCACCGCCGCGGTTCTGGGATTCGGCTTCATCCCTTCGGTGGTCAACGACTTTGCCGAGCTTCCGCCATCACTGGTGCTGATCAATGAAAACGCCACCTATGTGACATACAGCTTCCTGCATGGCGGCCTGCTTCATCTCGGGTCCAACATGCTTTTCCTCTGGGTTTTCGGCGACAATGTCGAAGACGCCATGGGCCATTTCAGGTTCCTGGTTTTCTATCTTGCCTGTGCCGCAGCTGGCGCCTTTGCCCACGCGCTGTTGTTGCCGCAATCCGAAAACCCGCTGATCGGCGCCTCCGGAGCCGTTGCCGGCGTCGTTGCCGCCTACCTGATCCTCCATCCGAAAGTGCGGGTATGGATCCTTGCGCTGGGCCGCATACCGCTGCCCCTGCCGGCCTACATTCCGCTGGTGCTGTGGATCGTCTACCAGTTCGTCATGGTCGTCGCGGATATCGGTGGCGAGGTGTCCTGGGCTGCTCATGTCGGCGGCATCGTTGCCGGTGCAATTCTGGTGCTCGTTTTCCGCCGCTCCGGGGTGCCGCTTTTCGACAGGCGAATCGAGACGCCCAAGGCCGTCATCCACAAGGACGAAACGCCGCCGCCGCCGAAACCCGAGGGCTCGCCCCCGAAATGGGGGCGATGAGCGCTGGACGGAACAAATTCACCGGAATTGACGCGAACGTAAACGTCAGTTATCCCGCGTGGCAAAATCTCCCATCCGGTTGCGATTGAATTTGGGGAAATTTCGCGTATCCATGTCGCCAATCGGCCATCCGGGAGGCGTCAGGACAGGCAAGATCGACAAACTCGTCAGATCCCCGGTCATTCGGTTGGTCAGGATGCGGTCGAAACAGTGAGGCCCAGCAAAGTGAGGAAGACAGACCTATGAAGATTCTTGTGCCGGTCAAACGTGTTGTTGACTACAATGTGAAGATCCGGGTCAAACCCGATGGCAGCGGCGTCGATCTCGCCAACGTCAAGATGTCGATGAACCCGTTTGATGAGATCGCGGTCGAGGAAGCGCTGCGGCTAAAGGAGGCCGGAAAGGCAACGGAAGTCGTCGCCGTATCGATCGGACCTGCCAAATCCGAAGAAACGCTGCGCACCGCACTCGCCATGGGCGCCGACCGGGCGATCCTCGTCGAAGCCGAAGGTGTGGTGGAGCCGCTGGCCGTAGCCAAAATCCTCAAGGGTGTCGCGACCGAGGAAAGCCCGGACCTGATGATCCTGGGCAAGCAGGCGATCGACGACGACGCCAATCAGACCGGCCAGATGCTGGCGGCTCTGCTCGGCTGGAGCCAGGCAACCTTCGCCTCCAAGCTTGAGATCGGCGAAGGTTCGGCAGACGTCACCCGTGAAGTCGATGGCGGCCTGCAGACCATTTCGGTCAAGCTGCCCGCAATCGTGACCACCGACCTGCGCCTCAACGAGCCGCGTTACGCTTCTCTGCCGAACATCATGAAGGCCAAGAAGAAGCCGCTCGACAAGAAGGCGCCGGGCGACTACGGCGTCGACATCGCTGCACGGCTGGAAGTCATCAAGACCGAGGAACCCGGCGGCCGCAAGGCAGGCGTCAAGGTCGGCTCCGTGGCGGAACTGGTCGACAAGCTCAAGAACGAAGCAGGCGTGCTGTAAGCGCGGGAAAGGAACACAGGATCATGACCATTCTCATTGTCGCGGAACACGACCACGCCTCGCTCTCCGAGCAGACCGCCAAGGCGCTTGCTGCCGCAAGCCAGATCGGCGGCGACATTCACATCCTCGTTGCAGGCAAGGACGCGAAGGCCGCGGCCGATGCTGCCGCGAAGCTCGAAGGCGTTGCAAAGGTGCTGCATGCCGAGGGTGACGAGTATGCCAACCGCCTCGCCGAGCCCCTGGCCGACCTCGTGGTCTCGCTTGCCGGCGACTACGACACACTGATGGCTCCCGCCACCACATCCGGCAAGAACGTGATGCCGCGGGTCGCTGCATTGCTCGACGTGATGCAGGTGTCCGATATCATCGAGGTGATTTCGGCCGACACGTTCAAGCGCCCGATCTATGCCGGCAACGCGCTCCAGACGGTTCGCTCGACGGACGCGAAGCGGGTCATCACCGTGCGCACCGCTTCGTTCACTGCAGCCGGCGAAGGCGGCTCGGCAAGCGTCGAAACCGTCAAGTCCGCCGGAGATCCGGGTCTTTCGTCCTTCGTCAAGGATTCCATCGCCGAAAGCGACCGTCCGGAACTGACATCGGCGAAGGTGATCATTTCCGGTGGCCGCGCGCTGGGGTCGTCGGAGAAGTTCCAGGAAGTCATCCTTCCGGTCGCCGACAAGCTGGGCGCAGCAGTTGGCGCATCGCGTGCCGCGGTCGACGCGGGCTATGCACCGAACGACTGGCAGGTGGGCCAGACCGGCAAGGTTGTTGCACCGGAACTCTACATCGCCTGCGGCATTTCAGGCGCCATTCAACACCTGGCGGGGATGAAGGATTCCAAGATCATCGTGGCCATCAACAAGGACGAGGAAGCGCCGATCTTCCAGGTCGCCGACTACGGTTTGGTCGCCGATCTGTTCGAGGCTCTTCCGGAGCTTGAAAAGGCCCTGTAATCGGGCATTATGCTTCGCTGAGACACGTGGCCGGGCTGGACGTCTCCATCCCGGCCATTTAGTGTGCGCCCATCGTATGTATCCGGTCGGAAGTGCCGGTGGGCGGCGAGCAATTCAGTCAGGCGGAAACCATGGGCAACCAGATCAAGAGTGTCGGCATCATTGGCGCAGGTCAGATGGGAGGCGGGATCGCCCATGTCTGCGCCATGTCCGGCTACGATGTTCACGTTCACGATGTTTCCGACGACGGGCTGCAGTCGATGCTGGCCACCATCAGCGGCAATCTCGCCCGCCAGGTTTCTTCCGGCAAAACAACCGAAACTGATCGCGAGGCAGCGCTCGGCCGCATCAGTCTTGAGAAGCAGGTCGAGGGTCTTGCCGGCATGGATCTGGTGATCGAGGCGGCGACCGAAGATGAAACGGTCAAGCGCAAGATCTACCAGCAGCTCTGCCCGATCCTCAATCCCGAAGCGATCCTAGCAACCAACACCTCGTCGCTTTCGATAACCCGGCTGGCATCCACGACCGACCGGCCGGAGCGATTTATCGGCATCCATTTCATGAACCCGGTTCCCGTCATGAAGCTCGTCGAACTGGTCCGGGGTATCGCCACCGAGGATCAGACCTTCCAGACCGCCCGCGGATTTATCGATTCCCTCGACAAGACCATCACCGTGGCCGAGGATTTTCCCGCCTTCATCGTCAACAGGATCCTCTTGCCGATGATCAACGAGGCGATCTACACCCTGTACGAGGGCGTAGGCTCGGTTGAAGCCATCGACACGGCGATGAAGCTCGGCGCCAACCATCCGATGGGGCCGCTGCAACTGGCCGACTTCATCGGTCTCGACACCTGCCTTTCGATCATGCAGGTGCTGCATGACGGACTCTCGGATTCGAAGTACCGGCCGTGTCCGCTGCTGGTCAAATATGTCGAAGCGGGCTGGCTGGGACGGAAATCGGGCCGCGGCTTCTATGACTATCGCGGCGATACGCCGGTCCCCACGCGCTGATACAGAATGAAAGCCGGAACCCTGCGCCGGGGTATGAACCTCTGGCCGCCCTTCCTGTTCGCAGGAATCAGGATCACGCATATCGCTGACGATTTCCGCGCCGTGGACGTGGAATTGCGCGAACGCTTTTACAACCGCAACTATGTCGGCTGCCATTTCGGCGGCTCGCTGTTCGCCATGACCGACCCGTTCTGGATGATGATGGTCATGCGCAATCTCGACCGCAGCTATACTGTCTGGGACAAGTCCGCCGCTATCGAGTTCCTCAAGCCCGGACGCGGCACCGTGACCGCACGCTTTCGCCTGACTGACGACATGCTGGAAGACATCAGGGCAAACACAGCGGACGACGGTGCAAAATACCTCCCGTCCTATCAGGTCGAAATCACCGATGGGGATCGCGATACAGTCGCCAAGGTTACGAAGACACTCCACATCCGCCGAAAGCCCGACACCAGAACGCGGATCGGCGGCTGAAAGACAGCGGCATACCCTGCTCTGCACGCAGGTTCAGACACGTGTTCAGATTTCCTTGAACCCGCGGATCAGGGTCTTGGCATCCGGACTGGCCCATTCCGCCGGTCCGTTCATCGCCCCCAGGAGACAGCCGTCCGGTCCGACCATAAGCGTCACCGGCAAACCGAATGCGAGGCCTTCGCGCTTGAGCGTGTTGAAAACCCCGATCGTCGCATCGCGGTAGAGCCCGAGATTTGAAACACCGATCTCGTCGAGAAACGCCTTCGGTTTGGCCACATCGCCCGCATCGATATTGATGGCGAGCACCCGAAAGTCCTCGTCGCCGAGTTCGCTTTGCAGTTCGGCCAGCGCCGGCATTTCCTCCCGGCAGGGCACGCACCAGGTGGCCCAAAGATTGACCAGAAGCGCTTCTCCGGAGAAGTCATCGAGGCCGAGCTCCTGCCCCTCCTCGTCCACGAAGCTCAGCGCGGGCATCTGCGCGGCGCTTGGCCGGATGACCATGGCTGCCACCTCGCCCCTGGCCAAAGGGTTCAGCGCGGCGAGTTGCGCCTCGTCCGCCTGGCAGCCCTCGCCGGAAAGCGCGGTCCGACTTTCGGGCGTCGGTGCATTGCCAGGCAATGACGAATTCCCGTATATGCCCACAGCCCCGACGGCGGCACCCAAGGCAACGGCAATTGCGACCAGGGCGCCGGTGGACAGGCTGTTGCGCGATTGGCTCATGACAAACTCCAGGACAGGCTCATGTCGACAGATAAGGACAAACAGGCGTCAAACCAGATGTGGGGCGGAAGATTTGCGTCCGGACCCGACGCCATCATGGAGGAAATCAACGCGAGCATCGATTACGACCGCAAGCTCTACGCCCAGGATATCGCCGGCTCTCTGGCACACGCCGCCATGCTTGCCAAGACTGGCATAATTTCGGTGGAGGACTGCGACAAGATTTCTCACGGTCTCAACACGATCCTGTCAGAGATCGAGGACGACAGCTTCAGCTACTCCCGCCGTCTTGAAGACATCCACATGAACATCGAATCCCGGCTGGCCGAACTGATCGGGCCGGCCGCGGGCCGGCTGCACACGGCACGCTCGCGCAATGACCAGGTGGCGCTCGATTTTCGCCTCTGGGTCAAGCAGGAGCTTGTCCGGACCGACACAGCACTGACGGCGCTGATCGCCGCCTTCTTGGACAAGGCCGAACTTCATGCTGAATCCGTCATGCCGGGTTTCACGCATTTGCAGACCGCACAGCCCGTGACCTTCGGCCATCATTGCATGGCCTATGTCGAAATGTTCGGCCGCGACCGGTCGCGGGTGCGTGACTGCATCGAGCGGCTCGACGAGTGCCCGCTGGGCGCGGCCGCGCTGGCAGGTACAGGCTACGCCATCGATCGCGAGCAGACCGCTGAGGCGCTCGGCTTCCGGGAACCCACGCGCAATTCGATCGATACCGTCTCGGACCGTGACTACGCCCTTGAATTTCTTTCGCTTGCCGCGATCTGCGCCACGCATATGTCACGCCTCGCCGAAGAGATCGTCATCTGGTCGACGCCGCAATTCGGCTTCGTCCGCCTCTCGGACGCATTCTCCACCGGGTCTTCGATCATGCCACAGAAGAAGAACCCGGATGCCGCCGAACTTGTGCGCGCCAAGACCGGGCGCATCAACGGCTCGCTCATTGCCCTGCTCACGGTCATGAAGGGCCTTCCGCTGGCCTATTCCAAGGACATGCAGGAGGACAAGGAACAGGTCTTCGATGCAGCCGCCAGCCTGGAGCTGTCGATTGCAGCGATGACCGGCATGGTCCGCGACATGGAAATCCGCGAAGAAAACATGCGCGCGGCCGCGGGCGCCGGCTATTCGACCGCCACCGATCTCGCCGACTGGCTCGTGCGTGAGGCGGGCCTTCCGTTCCGCGAAGCGCACCATGTGACCGGACGCGCCGTGGCGCTCGCCGAAAGCCGCGATGCGGGTCTGGAAGATCTCTCGCTGGCCGACCTTCAGGAGATCAACCCGGCAATCACGGAGGCGGTGTTTTCGGTTCTGACCGTCGATGCCTCGGTCCGCAGCCGCAAGAGTTTCGGCGGAACCGCGCCTGACGGCGTGCGCAGCCAGGTCGCCTACTGGCGCAAAAAGCTTTAGCGGCGGCCATGTTCCGGGGGTGCACATCCGCCGGAAAACGGGTAAGACAGCCTCCGCGCGTTACCATCCGCAACGGATCTGGCGAGGAAGACACGATGACGACCGGTGCCCTGATTAAATCAACCTGCGTCGCAGCAGCGCTGGTCGTTGCCCTTTCGGGCTGCGGCCGCAAGGGCGAACTCGACCGTCCGGGCGTTTCAGCAACTCCCGTGACAGATCCCGCGGAAACCCGGGAAACCCCTGTCGAGGACCGGCCTTTCATCCTCGACGGATTGCTGGACTAGGATTTTCCCAGGTGAACCATTTCGAATACCGCGAGGGCGTGCTTCACGCCGAAGGCGTAAGCATTCCCGATATCGCAGCCAGTGTCGGGACTCCGTTCTACTGCTATTCCACCGCCACCCTCACCCGCCACTACAAGGTCTTTTCCGGCGCCTTTTCGGACATCGATTCGATGGTCTGCTACGCCATGAAGGCCAACTCCAACCAGGCGGTGCTGAAGACGCTCGCGAGGCTCGGCTCCGGGGTGGATGTCGTCTCGGAGGGCGAACTGCGGCGCGCCCTTGCAGCAGGCATACCCGCAAGCCGGATCATGTTTTCGGGTGTCGGCAAGACGGCACGCGAAATGGATGCGGCGCTCGCTGCAGGGATCTATTGCTTCAACATCGAATCCGAGCCTGAACTCGATGCGCTGAACGCCCGGGCACTGGCCATGGGAAAGGTCGCGCCGATCTCCTTCCGGATCAATCCGGATGTCGACGCGCGAACCCACGCGAAGATCTCGACCGGCAAGAAGGAAGACAAGTTCGGCATTTCCTGGCAGCGCGCCAGGGATGTCTACAGCCATGCGGCAACGCTTGAGGGCGTCAAGGTTACCGGTATCGACATGCATATCGGCAGCCAGATCACCGAGCTCCAGCCCTTTGACGATGCACTGAAGCTGATGGTCGAACTGGTCGGCGTATTGCGATCCGACGGGCACGAGATCGACCATTTCGACATCGGCGGCGGGCTCGGCGTGCCCTACCGCGATGACAATGTGCCGCCACCTGATCCCGATGCTTACGGCCGGATGGTCAAGGCACGGCTCGGCGAACTCGGCTGCAAGGTGATTCTCGAACCCGGCAGGCTTATCGTTGCAAATGCCGGCGTGCTGGTGACCGAGGTCATCTACGTCAAGGATGGCGGCGAAAAGACCTTCGTCATCGTTGATGCGGCAATGAACGACCTGATCCGCCCGACACTCTATGAGGCCTGGCACGAGATCCGGCCTGTCCGGCTGTCGGCGGCTAGCGCGCCGCGAATTCGTGCCGACATCGTGGGACCGGTTTGCGAAAGCGGTGATTATCTTGCCAAGGATCGGGAAATGGCCGCCGTCAAACCCGGCGATCTGATTGTTGTCGGATCGGCCGGCGCCTATGGCGCTGTCCAGGCCGGCACCTACAACACGCGCCTGCTCGTTCCGGAAGTGCTGGTCAGGGACGAAGCCTTCCACGTTGTCCGCAAACGCCCGAGCTATGACGACCTGATCGGCTTGGATGATATTCCCGACTGGCTGGATTAGCGTGCTTCCGGCGAGCGGATAATTGCCGGACATCGTGCATCAGCTTACGTTTTTGAAATCGCGAGCCCTCGCGGCTGGCAGGCACGGGTGATTGTTGCCCCTGCGGAAGCAATCCTTTTTCACTTTTTTGTAACAGGCCTCGCCAAGGCCGCAAAGACTGTTATCTTTCTCCATAGCAGCTGAAGAAAGGTGACCATGGCAGGCAACCCCGACAGCAGACACCCGGAACATGAAACACTCGATGACGCCACCCGGCGATCGCTGACCTTTGGCCGCATGCGGATGCGGTTCAATCTGGCCTTCGGTCGTTTGCTCACGCTGGCGGCGCCTGCGCTCGGTGTGATCGCGCTGTTCCTGAGCCTCTCGTGGTTCGGTGTCTTCCGCATGGTCCCCGACTGGATCCGGATCGGCCTTCTTGCGGTTTTCGCACTCGGGTTCGTGGCATCACTCTGGCCGCTCAGCCGCTTTAGGAACCCCTCGCGCGAAGAAATCGATACACGGCTTGAGGCCGAAAACAGGATCGCCAACCAGGCCATTGCCAGCCAGGACGATGAAATCGCCGCCAGCGATCCGGTGGCGCGCGCGCTCTGGGTCGAACACCGGCGGCGCATGGCGGCCCGGATCGGTGCGCTGGAAAGCGGCATCCCGCGATCGACCCTGCCGCAGCGTGATCCGTGGGGTCTGCGCGTAGCGGTCGGGCTGTTGCTGTTCGTGGCGTTCTTCTATTCCTACTCCGGGCATTCCGGACGACCAGGCGATGCCTTTGTCAGCCATGTCCGGACCGAGCTGCCCGATGTCCGGATCGATGCGTGGGTGACACCGCCGAGTTATGTCAGCCAGGCGCCGGTGTTCCTGACCGGCGTGAACCGCGCGCCGGGCGAAGCCGTTTCGGCCATCGCCGGAAGCGAGGTTACGGTTCGGCTCGGGGGCGCTTCCGGTGACACCGAAGTCGCATGGACGCCCGCCGCCGGAGAACCCTCTGACCTCGAGCAGTCTGCCTCACCGTCAGCACCGTCTTCGCCTTCCGATTCGTCGATCTGGACCTTCAAGCCTCAGGCCGATGGCGTGCTCTCGATCCATGCCGGACGATCGGATCTTGATTTCGCATTGCAGATCATTCCCGACGAACCTCCGGTCGCAGCTTTTGTCGAAACTCCGCGCCGCGCCGTCAACGGCGCGCTGGAACTCGACTACACCCTCTCCGATGACCATGGCCTCGCGAGTGCAGAGGCCGAGATTGTTCCCGCCGAGGAGCCATCGCCGACTGCACGACCGTTGTTCGACCCGCCGAAATACCGGCTTTCGTTGCCCCGGCGGTCCTCGGAAAACAATCGCGCGGTTTCCAGTCACGACCTGACCGAGCATCCGCTCGCCGGTCAGAAGGTGCGGATTACGCTGGTCGCCACCGATGGCGCCGGGCAGGAAGGTCGCAGCGAAACCCTCGAAACCACCATGCCGGGCCGGCGGTTCTCCAATCAGCTTGCCGCAGCCGTTGTCGAACAGCGGGGCATTCTGGCGCTTGACGCACAGAATCTTCCCCGAGTGTTCGACCTTCATGATGCTCTGACGATCGCACCGGAGGAGACAATTCCGGATCTCTCCCACTACCTTCTGCTGGAGTCCGTCCGTGGCCGTCTTGAAAACGCCCGCTCCGACGAGGATCTGCGCGCCGCGATCGACTACATGTGGGGCGTGGCGCTGCAGATCGAGGATGGCAATCTGTCCCTCGCCGAGCGCCGCCTTCGCGACGCCCAGAACGCACTCGCCGAGGCGCTGGAGAACGGTGCGAGCGACGAGGAAATTGCGCAATTGATGGATGAGTTGCGCGAGGCCATGCAGGAGTTCCTGCAGGAGATGGCGCGCCAGATGGAGAACAGCCCGTCCGGAGAAATGCAGCAGCAGGCAATGCCTGAAAACATGCTGCGCCAGCGCGATCTCGACAACATGCTTGACCAGATCGAAAATCTCGCCCGTTCGGGTGCACGCGACCAGGCGCAGCAGATGCTCCAGGAGCTGCAGAGGATGATGAACAATCTCCAGGCAGGCCGGCAGCAGCGTCAGCAGCAGCAGGGCGGTCCGATGCGGCAGCAAATGGACAAGCTGGGTGAACTGATGCGTCAGCAGCAGCAGCTGATGGATGAAACCATGCGGGCCGACCGTGAGCAGCAGGGTCAGTCCGGTGAAGGCCGCGACCGCCAGCAACAGGGTCAGCGCCAACCCGGCCAGGGCCAGGATCAGGGCCAGCAAGGTGAGGGTGGCCAGTCACTTGAGGAAATGCTGGGGGCGTTGGGACGCAGCCAGCAGGAACTCCAGGACGCGCTGGGCCAACTGCAGCGCGACCTCGAAGGCCTCGGCATCAATCCGTCGGAGGGTTTTGGGGAAGCAGGCGAGGCCATGGGAGATGCCACAGGCAACCTGCAGCAGGGTCAGACCGGCCAGGCTCTGGGCGATCAGGGCCGCGCCTTGCAGGCCTTGCGCCAGGGCGCCGAGGACATGATGAACCAGATGATGCAGGCCATGGGAAATCAGCCCGGCGATGCCGAGGGTGACGGTCCGGACCAGAATGGCAACCGGACGGCCGACGACCGCGACCCACTTGGCCGCCCGCGCTCGACCACCGGTCCGGACTTCGGAAGCCGGGTCGAGGTTCCCGACGAGATCGACATCCAGCGCGCCCGCAGAATTCTCGACGCCATCCGCGAGCGGCTCGGTGATCAGCTCTCTCCGGAGCTCGAAAAACGCTATCTGGAGCGGCTTCTGGACCTGCAGTAGCTCGTCAGGAAACCTGGTTCCGCTTGTCCGGCTCAGGCGGCTTGCGCAGTGAGCGCTTCTGCAACGGCCTGGCGGATCTGAGGCAGCGAGAACGGCTTGTCCACCACGTCGACCACGATGCGCATCAGCGACTCGGCGCGTTCGCGCTGCTCGGCATAGCCGGTCATCAGCAGAATCGGCATGTCCGGCGCGATCTCGGAAGACTGCTTGGCGAGTTCGATGCCATCCATGACCGGCATGCGAATATCCGACAGGAGCAGGTCGAAACTGTCCGCTTGAAGGTGATCAACAGCATCGGCGCCATCGCCGGCGTGAACGATCTCATGCCCGTCCATTTCCAGCGCCCTGGCGACGAAACGCCTCAGGCTGTCTTCATCTTCGGCAATCAGGATTTTCGCCATGATCGGCTCCTTCTCTGTCTCGGGCAAACCTAGAAGCCAAAACTTGCCGCAAAGTGAACATGCGGCCGCTTGACCGCTTTCAGCCCCGCATCCCGAAACCGGATTGGGCTTCAGGCGTCGCCCTTGACCACGCCGACAAACGGCAATTCGCGAAACGCATAGGCTACATCCATGCCGTAGCCGACAACGAAATAATCGGGGCATTCGAATCCGACATAGTCCGCATCGAGGCTGCCTTCGCGCCGCGAGCGCTTGTCGAGCAGCACGGCGATGTCGACATTCTTGGCGCCTCTCTCATACATCAGGTCGCGGGCAAAGCGGAGCGTGCGGCCGGATTCGAGAATGTCGTCGATCAGCAGCACGTCGCGATCCTGAACGTCGCTGTCGATGTCCTTGATGATCTTGACGCCCTGGCTGGTGGTGCCCTTGCCATAGCTCGACAGCGTGATGAATTCGACCTCCGGCTCGAGGCCGACAGCATGAAGCGCGCGGATCAGGTCGGCGGCGAAGATGAAGGATCCCTTCAGGACCGAAATCACCAGAAGGTTCTTCTTCGGGTTTGAAGCGATCTCGGCAGCCATCGAGTGATTGCGCTTCGCGATATCCTCCGAGGAGAACAAGGGATCGATGATTTTTCCGCGCACGACCGGCATACGGCTCTCCTCGGGCTTTGCTCGCAGACACCGCTCTCTCCTAGCGGATCGTGAAAGCCCTGCAAACCGAATTCCTCGAAAGCGGCACTTTCAGTCTGCCTCGGGACGGATCATCAGTATCGATCCTGCCCGCTCTATCCGTGCCGGACGCGGTTTTGGGTGGATGATCGAGCCGCCATCGGAGACAGACCGCTCCACGGGCACCGATGAGGTGATCACCGGATCGGGTTCGGCAACGATCGGTGCCGAAGACCGGCTCGCCTGAAGCGGAACGGAGGTGGCCGACGCCTCGACTTGGGTGTCCGGAGCCAACAGGAATGCATGCCCCCCCGCCATCCAGAAGACGGCGAGCGCGACGGTCCCGACCATGACGGCAAAGCCCATGCGTGCGGTTCCCTGGTGGCGCGCGGCCGGGGACGGAAAGGTCCCCGCGAACACCCCGAGCCGGCCACCGGCCGCCGATCGCGAAGCCGCCATCGGCTCGTCGGCCGCGAAGTCGCGGGGAACCGGCCCCTCTTCCAGGCGGGCATCAAGCCGCGACTTGAAGACCCCGTGAGGCCGCAACCGGAACCGGGTGTCGGGATGGGACGCTGCCCCTCCGCCGACGATCTCAAAGCTCGCATCCTCGATGTCGCGCATACGCGTCTGCCGTCGTTGCAGCCGCCGCTCGGGCATGAGCAGATCGACGGCCTTGGGTTCAAACGCCTTGGCTGTACGCTCCGAAACGCCCATTTGCGCCCCCTTTTCCAGCCTCCGCGCGCGGAAGGCATTGAAACATCCGTTACCGATGCGTAAACCGGAATGGTTAACGCTTCGCGAACGAGCCGTTTCCAACCGCGGTATTTCAGGCTGGTTTAACCTCGCATTAACCATGCGAGCCGACTTTGCGGATTGG
This sequence comes from Hoeflea sp., assembly GCA_965230055.1. GTDB lineage: Bacteria > Pseudomonadota > Alphaproteobacteria > Rhizobiales > Rhizobiaceae > Hoeflea. The sequence continues at coordinate 1,157,426 of OZ245939.1, forward strand.
CCTGCAAAACAGGAAACAACCCTTGATCCACTTCGAAAATGTCGGGCTGCGCTATGGCATGGGACCGGAGGTTCTGCGCGACCTGAGCTTCGACATCCCGAAAAAGTCGTTCCAGTTCCTGACCGGTCCATCGGTGCTGGCAAGACAACCTTGATGCGGCTTTTGTTCATGTCGCTCAAGCCGACCCGGGGTCTGATTCGCATGTTTGACCGCGATATCTCGGTCATCCCGGCAGATGAATTGCCTTTACTGCGGCGGCGCATCGGCATCGTCTTTCAGGACTTCCGGCTGCTCGATCACATGACGACCTACGAAAATGTCGCGCTCCCGCTTAGGGTGCGGGGCAAGGACGAGGGCAGCTATCGCTCGGACGTGATCGAATTGCTCAAATGGGTCGGACTCGGCGAGCGCATCAACGTGCTGCCGCCAGTGCTTTCCGGAGGCGAAAAACAGCGGGTGGCGATTGCCCGCGCGCTGATCGACCAGCCGGAAGTGCTCCTGGCGGACGAACCCACGGGCAACGTCGATCCGCCCATGGCTCAACGTCTGCTCAACCTGTTCATAGAGCTCAACCGGCTTGGCACCGCGGTGGTCATCGCCACCCACGATCTGAGCCTCATGGACCGTGTCGATGCGCGGCGCATGATCCTCTCCCAGGGGCGGCTGGACATTTATGACTAAACCCGCATCCACCAAGGCAACACGGAACGCCCGGGCGCGGACCAGCATGCTTCGTCCGCTCGCTCCGATCGTGCCGCCGCTCAACGTCTCTGGGCGGGCGCTTATGGTGGTGATCGCGATCATGTCTTTCCTTTGCGCGCTCACGCTCGGGGCGGTCACGATGGTGCAGGAAAAGGCCGAGACCTGGCAGGGAGACGTCTCCAGCGAAATCACCATCCAGATACGGCCCGAGGAAGGTCTCGATATCGAGGAGGCCTTGCGGGAAGTTCGAGACATCGCCCTGTCCCATTCCGGAGCGCTGACCGCCGAGATCGTTGACCGCAGTTCCACCGCCCGGTTGCTGGAGCCGTGGCTCGGCGAGGGTTTCGACATGGACGAACTGCCGGTGCCGCGGCTGGTCATCGTCACGATCGACGAGGCGGCTCCGCCCGATTTCGCCGCCATGCGCCAGGCACTGGCCGAGGCTGTCCCTTCGGCGAGCCTCGACGATCATCGCGCCTGGGCAAACCGCTTGATCTCGATGGCGCGCATCACCGTCTTTGTCGGCGTCGCAATTCTCGCCCTGATGGTGGCCACCACCATGCTGACCGTGATTTTCGCAACCCGCGGCGCAATGGCCGGCAACCGCCACATCGTCGAAGTGCTGCATTTTGTCGGGGCAGAGACGAATTTCATCGCAGCCGAATTCCAGAAGAGGTTCCTCATGATCGGTCTCAAGGGCGCTGCTGCTGGCGGTCTACTCGCCATTCTGGCCTTTCTGCTGCTGGGCGCCTGGCAAACCAACAGTCTTGCCACGGCCACCAACGACCAGGTCACGGCGCTCTTCGGGCGCTTCGCCCTAAGCGGCGCGGGCTATGTCGGAATTGTGGGGGTTGTCGTTCTCATCGCAGTCATGACGGCTTTCACCACAAGGCTTACGGTAGTGCGCACGATTCGGGAGATTGACCGCCAGCGCGCCGATCCATCTCTGTCCGAAATGGGCTGAAAGCTCCAAAATGATTGAATAGCCCGGATTCCGCCGCAAATCCGGCTGGTCCTTGCCGAATTCTGGGAGTATTCCTGTCGCATGAACATGGACTCCGACCAGACTGCCCCGGCCCGGGCCGGAAGCAAGAGTGCCGTTCGCCGTCTGCGGCGGGTGGGGCATCACGGCCTGCGTCTGTTCACGATCGGGGTCCTGCTGGGGATTACTTTTTTTGTCATCGGTTTTTTCCGATTCACCGACACCATTGCCGAATTGAAGGCTCCGGCCGAACGTTCCGAGGTCGAAGCGATCGTGGTCCTTACCGGCGGCTATCAGCGTATCGAACAGGCACTCGCCCTGCTTGAAAGCGGCATCGGCCAGCGGCTGCTGATCTCCGGCGTCAATCCGTCCACCTCCAGCGCAACCATTCGCCGGACTACGGGAACCAAGTCCTCGACATTCGACTGCTGCGTGGATGTCGGGTACGAGGCGCTCGACACCATTGGCAACGCCAATGAAACTGCAGCATGGATCAGGCAGTTCGGTTACAGGCGCATTCTCGTGGTCACCAACAACTACCACATGCCGCGCAGTCTGATGGAACTGTCTCAGGCCAGTCCCGATGTTGTTTTCGTCGGATATCCGATCGCCCATTCGGACCTCAAGACCGAAGCATGGCTCGCCGATCCAGGCGCGCTTCGGACCCTGTTTACCGAGTACACCAAATACTCCCTCGCCCGGCTGCGGAACTGGAGCGGAGCAAAAGCCGCGAGCGGCTTGCGCGCCGATGCCGGCGAGAAGCAGCCTCATTCAGCCACTTTCAACTGATTATCGCGACCTGTCAGGTTTTCCCCCGGACGCCGATGGTGTAACCGGGTGATGACGGTTTGGCCGAAGTTATCGGCTCGGCCGGTTATCCGAACGGAACCGCCATGATTGCTTTTCGCTCCATCCTGTTCAACACCGCGTTCTACCTGAACCTGATCATTCAGATGATCCTGTTCACGCCCTATTACTTTCTTGCCAATCGCAAGGCTGCGTGGCGCATTCCGAAGAACTGGGTGAAATCGAACCACTGGCTGCAGAAAGTCATCGTCGGCACCACCTTCGAAATCGAAGGCCTCGAGAACATTCCGGAGGGCGGATACATATTCGCGCCCAAGCACCAGTCATTCTGGGACGCCTACGCCCTTCTGCCCTGGCTGGACGATCCGGTCTACATTCTCAAGCGCGAACTCCGCTGGATCCCGCTTTTCGGCCAGTACATTTTCAAGATGAGGATGATCCCGGTGAACCGCGGCGCCAAGGGCAAGGTCATGGCGGAGGTGATGGAGCGGACCAAGCGCGAGATGGACAGCGGTCGCCAGCTCATCATCTATCCCGAAGGCACACGCAGGCCGGCCGGCGCTCCTCCCGCCTACAAATACGGGATCGCGCGCCTTTACCGCGACCTCAGTGTTCCGGTTGTGCCGGTGGTGATGCACCCGGGCCTGTTCTGGCCAAGACGAAAGTTTCTTCGCTTTCCGGGCCATTTCAAGGTGCGTATCCTCGAACCAATCGCTCCGGGGATGGATCCGGACGATTTCATGGAGAAGCTGATCGAGGTGATGGAAACGGCAAGCGACGCATTGCTGGTGGAAACCGTCGAGGCCAATCCGCATCTGCCATTGCGCGAGGATGCCCGCCGCAGGCTCGCCGAACTCGGAGCGCGGCCTCAGTCCGGCTGAGGGCCTGCAACTTTGGCGCCTGCGCCGGCATCCAGATGCCCGGCGATCGCCTCGAGATGATGATCCATTATGCCGAGCGTTCGAAGGTGCTCGACCGTGTTGAGCACATATTCATCATTCGGCCCCGACTGGCCTTGGGCACCGCGCACCGAGGAATAGGCGTCATCCGCCGATAGCGCTCCGGCATATTGGTGGTGCGTGCGGTCAACGACATAGGTCAAGGCCCGGACGTGCTCGCCCGAACTCAGGCGCACTCTCCGGACCGTCTCGAGATACACGTTGGTGACAAGTTCGCGTGCACGCAAATAATCGACAACCTCGGGCTTGGCCTGCGCCGAGACCCTGAAAACGACACCCTGGCAGGATCCGCCGCGATCCAGACCAAGCACGAGACCGGGGCGCTCCGGTGTTCCGCGATGAACGAAGGAACGGACGCAAAGCGCGCGGTGATAGCCGAAAAGGCGCGCCGGTTTGGCCTCCAGATGATCGAATCCCGGCCGCCACATCAGTGATCCGTAGCCAAACACCCAAAAATCGTCCATATCCGAACCCACATTGCACCCCATGCTTTGCCTCCGGGCAATCAGCGCCGGTTGCAACATCGCCGTTCCGGCGTCAATCCGCCACGGCACATCCATCTGCGCGAAACGCCGAAGGATGGTGCCCTTATGACAGGGCCATCAGGGAGAACGCAATGCCGCAAGACACCCGACCTGCCAAATCCGGAGCCAGGCGTTTTGTCTGGCTCGCCGTGGGAATCGCGGTTCTGGGTCTTGCCTGGACTGCCGGATGGCACTTTGTCGCTGACAGGATCGAGACCCGCTTGCCGGGTTCACTTCAGCAACTGGCCGGGCGTGAGGCAAGGGCCGAATGCGCGAACGCCGATATCCGCGGCTTCCCCTTTCGTTTCGGCCTGTTCTGTGACGGGATCTCCTATTCCAGTGCGCGCTCGGGAATGCGCGCGGAAGGCGGCGCTTTGAGATCCGCCGCCCAGTTCTATCGCCCCAACCACATTGTTTCCGAACTCGACGGCCCCGTGTCATTCTCGGGAAACGCCGGCGAAGGGCGCATCGACTGGCAGAGCCTGCAATCGAGCATGCGGGTCACTCCCCGCGGCCTTGACCGCGGATCAATCGAAAGCCGGAAAATCAGCTTCGATCTGGATAGCAGGGCGCTGTCGTCAAGGGTCGGCCTCCGCGCCGAAAGACTGACCGCCCATGCCCGGAAGAATGGCCCTGATGCCGACATTGCGATCTATGCCGAAGGTGTCGGGGGCTCTCCGTTGGATCAGGTTGCATTCGACCGGCTGACGCTTGAAGCCACCCTTCCCGGACGTGCAGCGCTTCTCGATGCTCCGTTCCGGGGGCCGCAAGGCGCGTTCGATCTGGATTTACACCGGTTCCTGGCCGAGTTTGACGAGAGCACGTCGCTTGAAATCAGCGGTCCGATCCGGGTCGACGAGGTACGAAGAATCTCCGGGGACATCAACGTAACCGTGCGCAATCAGGAAAACCTGGCTGCATTGGCCGCGCGCCTGGACCCGCAATACGCAGAGCTGATCGGCAACGTGGCTCCCATGCTCGGAGCTTTGGACACCGTTGCCGGAGACGACGCGATCACGGTGCCGCTGACGATCCGTGAGAACGCGGTCTCGATGGGATTCATCCCGCTCGGACGTTTGCCGGCTTTCTAGTGTCCGGACGTGTCGCCGGCGCCGGGTCCGCCGCTCTTTGGCGGATCGCGGCCGAAGTTCGGCGCGTCGGTTTCCTGCCCCGCTTCGATGATCGACCGGCGAATGCCGCGTGTCCGCGTGAACAGTTCGAAAAGCTTGTCTCCGTCACCCCAGCGAATCGCACGCTGAAGCGAGGACAGATCCTCGGAAAACCTGGCCAGCATCTCCAGCACCGCGTCCTTGTTGTGCAGGCACACGTCCCGCCACATCACCGGGTCCGACGCAGCCAGACGGGTGAAATCGCGAAAGCCCGATGCGGAGTACTTGATCACCTCGGACTTGGTTACGGTCTCAAGATCATCGGCGGTGCCGACGATATTGTAGGCAATGATATGCGGAAGGTGGGAGACGATTGCCAGAACACGGTCGTGATGGTCCGGGTCCATCTGCTCCACGGTAGAGCCGCAGGCCTCCCAGAAGCCGGCCAGCCGCTTGATTGCATCGGCATCGGTTCCCGGCAGCGGCGTGAGAATGCACCAGCGGTTTTCGAACAATTCCGCAAAGCCCGCTTCGGGCCCGCTGTGCTCTGTTCCGGCGATCGGATGCCCGGGGATAAAATGCACGTTCGACGGCATGTGCTGCGCCATCTGGCTGATCACCGAAGCCTTGGTCGATCCGACATCGCTGACGATCGTGCCGGGCTTGAGGTGCGCGCCGATATCACGGGCAACTGCTTCCGAAGCGCCGACGGGAACGGAGACGATAACCAGATCGGCGTCGCGGACAGCCTCCGCATTCGACTGCGTGTAACTGTCGCCCAGATCGAGGGCGCGGGCAGCATCGAGCGTGACAGCGCTCCGGGTGGCGATCGCGACATGGCCGGCAAGCCCCTTGGCCGCAATCACGCGCGCCAGGGATGAGCCGATCAGGCCGATGCCGATCAGAGCGATCTTCTTGAAAAGAGGGTCCGTCATGATGTCGAGGCCATAAAGGACTTGAGCGCCTCGATAACACCGAGATTCGCCTCTTCGCTGCCGATGGTCATTCTCAGTGCATTGGGCAGCCCGTATCCTGCAACGCGGCGGAGCACGAAGCCCCGCGACCCAAGAAACTCGTCAGCTTCGGCAGCCGTCTTGCCGGGTGTCTCCGGGAAGTGCACCAGAACAAAGTTGCCGACTGACGGCGTGGTCGCAAGTCCGAGTCCTTCGAGAGCCTCCGTCACCTTCCCCAGCCAGAGGTCGTTGTGGGCCACTGCCCGCTCGACATGCGCCCGGTCGCCGATGGCTGCAGCCCCGGCAATGATGGCCAGTGAATTGACATTGAACGGGCCGCGCACCCGGTTGCAGGCATCGATGATCGCCTCATGCGCATACATCCAGCCGATCCGGAGCCCGGCGAGACCGTGGATCTTCGAAAACGTCCGGGTCATCACCACGTTTGAATGATTTGAGACAAGTTCTACCCCCGCCTCGTAATCGTTGCGGCGCACATACTCGGCATAGGCTGCATCGAGCACCAGAACCACGTGCGGCGGCAGGCCCGCATGCAGCCGGCGAACCTCGCTCACCGGAATGTAGGTGCCGGTCGGATTGTTCGGATTGGCCAGAAACACGATCTTGGTGCGTTCGGTCACGGCGCCCAGCAGGCGATCGACGTCGGCAGTCAGGCCCTCGTCGTCGGGAACCGCAACCGGGGTCGCGCCGGCCGCCTTGATCTGGATCTTGTAGACCAGGAATCCGTGCTCGGTGAAAAGCCCTTCGTCGCCCGGCGCCAGATAGGTCTGGCACAGGAGACCGAGCAGTTCGTCCGAGCCGTTGCCGCACATGATATTGTTGGGGTTGAGCCCGTGGGCGCGGCCGATCGCCTCGCGCAGCACATGCGCCGATCCATCCGGATAGAGTGCAAAATCGGCATTCTTTGCGGCTATCGCCTCTGCAACCTTCGGGCTCGGGCCGAGCGGGGTCTCGTTGGATGACAGCTTGTAGACCTTTGCCGCGCCATGGACTGTCTCGCGTCCGGGAACATAGGCAGCGATATCCAGAACACCGGGTTTCGGGCGTGGCATATCCGTGCTGGTCATGGGTGAGATTCCTTGCCTGAAGAACGCCCGGAAACCGGGCACGGTCGCGGAAATAGCCTCTTGCAGCGGACTTGTCGAGAGAAGGTCGCGACCCGCCGGGCCGGTGGCTCAGTCTGCGCGGCGTTGGGAGGACCTTGACGTGGCCCGCGATGGCTGCGGTGACAGGACCGGGACGAAAACACGCCGCGATGCGCGCTGGGCCACCGGGAGCCCCTGATAAAGCCGCTTCTGCGCTTCCACCACGATGACCCCCGAAAAGACCGGCCACATGCGCCGGCCGAGCCGTTCGAAAATGTTGCGGAGCCGCTGCACGATGGCGCGCTGGGAAGGCGGGAAAAACAATGCCTCGGCAAAGGCCCCTGGCGTGAAATTGCTCTCGCGCAGAAGCCGGACCAGCTGGCCGCGCGAATAGGGGCGACCTGCCCCGAAAGGGGTGTGCTCGAACCGTGCCCAGACACCGCGCCTGTTCGGCGCGACAATGACCAGGCGTCCTCCCGGGGCAAGCACCCGCCACAACTCCTTGAGCGTTTCGCGCGGGTTTTCGGCAAACTCCAGCGAATGCACCATCAAAACCCGGTCAAGCGATGCATCCGGAAGGGGCAGCTCCTCATCGAAAACAAGCACGGTGGCTGAGGGTCCGCCTGCAGGCCAGTTCACCGCACCCTGTCCCGCCGGCATGAAGGCAAACGCCCTTTCCGCATCCGGCCGGAAGCGGTCAAGATAGGGCGCGGCATAGCCCAGTCCCATGAGACGTTCGCCGGGAAGATTGGCCCAGATCGAGGACAGCGCCATCGCCACCGACTGCTCTGCAAGCAGGCCGAGCCGCGAGTGATAAAACTGCCTGAGTTCAACAATGTCAGCATGCATTCGACAAACTCCGAACGGCTCTTGCGCTTTGTAAGATCAGCATACACCCGCGCGCAATCAAGAGAAGCGGGCAAATGGAAACCTGATTTCAGACAGTGCAACTGCATTTGACCTGCCCCATACGATGGACTTGGGTGACGCTGCCCGATCACCACGCTATGCTGACCGGAATGAATCAGCGGCCGGAATGGAGGCACTATTGACGAGCTTGATAATCGAACAGTTTATCTGCCGATCGGACAATTTCTGTGTGATCCTGCACGATCCGATGACAGGCGAGACCGCCAGCATCGACGCCCCCGACGGCGAGCGGATCGCCGCGCGCCTGGACTCCGGCAACTGGTCTCTGACGCATCTGCTGATCACCCATCACCACCATGACCATGTCGAGGGAATTCCTGCACTCACAAAATCGGGTTCGGTCGAGGTGATCGGCCCTAAGGCCGAGGCCGGCAAGATCGACGGTCTGACCCGCACCGTCGGCGATGGTGACAGTTTCGATTTCGCGGGCCGAACCGTAAAGGTGATATCGACGCCAGGACACACGGCAGGTCACATCTGCTTCTATATTCCCGACGAACAGTTGCTGTTTGCGGCGGATACATTGTTTGCGCTGGGCTGTGGACGCCTGTTCGAGGGATCTCCTGAGGACATGCTCACCTCGCTTCGGAAGCTCGGCAGCCTTCCCGACGCAACCCGGGTCTATTGCGGCCATGAATACACCAAGGCCAATGCGGCTTTTGCAGTGACCGTCGACCCGGACAACGCGACACTCGCCGACCGGGCGAAGGAAATCGACGAGTTGCGTGAAAAGGGCCTTGCAACGCTGCCGACGACGATCGGGTTCGAAAAACGCACAAACCCCTTCATGCGTGCGGATGATCCGGGCATTCGCAAGACGTTGGGCCTCGAAGACGCGACCGATCTCGAGGTTTTTGCCGCCTTGCGGGCTGCCAAGGACCGGTTCTGACCCGTGTCGCAGGATCTGACCGCCCGCGAGATCATTGACCTGCTCGGTATGCGCGAGCATCCCGAAGGCGGCTGGTATTGCAAGACCTTCCGCGATTCGGAAGGCGGGGAACGCGGCCATTCCACCGCAATCTATTATCTGCTTGAGGGCGGCGACTGTTCGCACTGGCACCGCGTGACCGATGCCACGGAAATTTGGCACTGGTACGGGGGCGGCCCCCTGTCGCTCACACTCTCGGAAGATGGCGTCAACGCAACGTCCCACCGGCTCGGCATGAATCTGTCTGCGGGAGAGCGCCCGCAACTGGTGGTGCCGGCCAATTGCTGGCAGACCGCAGCATCGCTCGGCGCTTATACGCTGGTCGGCTGTACCGTTGCACCGGGGTTCGAGTTCTCGAGCTTCGAGATGGCGCCGCCCGACTGGCGGCCCGCGCCTTACGACGGAGCTCCCGTCAAGCCGAAAGGCCAAGCGTGATCAGCACCTGGGCGAAATAGTAAAGAATCCATACCGCCGGCGCAGTTACCCGGCGCAGCGGGCTGTCTTCCGCGATCAGAAATTTCTCCGTCCCGAGTATCGCATCCGACGCCATGAAAAGCGCCGCACCGAGAAGAATCCAGCCGCCGAGCAGAACGCCGCCGGCGCCCATGCCTGCAATGGCAAGCACATAAAGCGCAACGGGAAGGGCAAGCGGCCCGGCCTTCAGCACCATCGCGGTTCCGATCCCCAGCGCGAAAATGCCGACTGCAATCAGCCTTGGAACATCCGCCGTCACGATCTCCGAAGCCATCGACGCAAACAGGACGACGTACAGAACATGGGCGAGCAGAAAGCTTCCCAGACCGCCCAGAAAGGCCACATCCCCGTCATGGGCGAGGAACGCATCGCCCGCAGCTGAGAGCACAAGCGCGAAAACCAGGAGCACCGGGCCGCCCGCAAGACCTGCGATGACTGCCAGGGCCGAGATGGAGAGTGTCTTGGCCAGCGTACGCACAAGCGATGGCGGACGCCGCAACATCGCGAGGTAGAGGCCAAACCCGAGAAGCGATGCGAGCGCACAAAGTTGCACCGCTGGACTGGTCAGGTCGATCGCGTTCAAAATGTCTGCCTCCCGCGCAGCATGTCATAAGCGGCGAGGAACGCGCCGCCGGTAATGAGAAGACAGGCAAGGGCGATGGTGATGCTGGCCTTGCCGTAACCGAAGACGATCAGGATCAGCGTCGAAAGAAGCGGCGCGGCATAGCTTGCGACACCCAGAACCTGGATATCGCCTTTCTTCACGCCATGGTCCCAGGCAAAGAATGAGATGCCCACAGGCCCCAGGCCGAGGCCGATAACCGCCAGCCACTGCCTCGCCGTTTCGGGCCAGACGGTCGTCTCCAGCATCATGTGGCACACGACCGACAACAGCGCTGCCAATAGGCAGAATCCGGTGATCACGTCTGTCGGCGTTTCACCGAACCGCCGTGACATCAGCGAATAGCCCGACCAGGTCAGCGCGCAGAGAATCGCCGCGCCGTAGCCCACCAGACTTCCACCGCCAAACCCGCCCTCCGCTCCCCGCATCAGGATCAGGGCGGTTCCAGCAAGCCCCATCAGCGCACCGACGATATGACGCCATGACAGGCGTTCCCCCGGCAGCAGGGCCGAGCCAACGACGATCAGCAGGGGCCAGAGATAGGCAATCAGTCCGGCCTCGACAGCAGGCGCGTTCCGGAGCGCCGTGAAGTAGAAGAAATGGTACCCGAACAGTCCGAAAATACCGAGCGCCCATACCTTGAGCGGCTGCCGGAGCGCACCAAGCCGGGCCGGTCGACCGAGCATCATCGCAAACCCGATCAGCGAGGCGATGGCAAAGCAGATGGCGGAAAGCTGAAACGGCGGCATGGCGCCCGACGCCGCGGTCAGCAGCGCCAGCGCCGACCACATCAGCACAGCAGAAAAACCGATCAGGGTGGGGAGATTGCGCAAGAAAACAAACCGGACATGGCAAACAGGAAAAAGTGCCCGCCCATTAGCGCACACGGATACCGAAATGAAAGCCGAAAAATGCCCGGCGCCTCAAGTTCAGTTGCCGAAGCGCGTGGCAAAGACCCTGACCTGGCCGATTTCGGTCTGAACATGCACGTAGACGGGTGCGAAGAAACCGCCGGCCTCGTTTTCGGCGTACCAGACTTCCATGTCCTTGAGTTTGCGAAGATAGGCAATCGACGACGAAGACTTTCGGTATCCCGAAACCGGCTCGAAGCGTATGCTGCAGACAATCACATCCCCTTTGAAACCCTCCGTCCGGAAGGGCCGTCGGCCATCCGGCTTGAGGTGCAGGTTTGCACGCGTATCCCCGTCGAAGACCGGCAGGCTGCGCGGACAGATTTTTGCCCGTGACGGAATCATCAGGCCCGACATCGGATCGAGCACCGCCTTGAGATCGGCGGGCTTGAGCGGCTTCCAGTCGCCTTTCCTCGGGCGCTTGGGCGGTTCGTGACGTGTCGAAACGACCTCGCCGTCGTCGAACTTGATCTCGATGCGCTGCGACTTGCTGCCCGTCGAATAGGCGACCGAGAAATCTGCCGCCCGGAACGTGTCATCGCCCATGCTGCCCGAGGCGCCGGCGTTGCCCTTTACGGATGCAAAAAGCCCCGCAAACATCGATGGGCGCAGGCTGCCTTCGAGCCGGTAATCGCTGCCGTCGATTTCTGCGGCGAAATTCAGGTAACCCATCGGCAGACCGGCGAGCGAGATCGTGTAGTCTGCATAGACCCGGACCGGTTCAGACCGTACAGGCGCCGACGACAGCACAAGGCCCGCAAGGGCCATTGCGCCCAACGGAGTCCCACGCCATCGCTTTACCAACAGGCCGTCTCGATACAATGTGCAGTCCTCCGGACAGGCGCGCACCGGGCCGCCAGGTCACTGATCAGACAAATAGCCCAATACGGCATTTCCGTGCCAGGCGCCACAAATAGCGTTCTGATCCAACGACAAGCCCGCTATTGTGCGTGTTTGTGCTCTACCCGGCTTGACGCGGCTTGCGTGTCTGACTATAGACACGCGACTTTCCGATAAAGGCCTGCGGTCCTTTGGGTGAGCCTTTCGATTGGCTCGGCCCGTCCGTTGGCGAAAAGAAAATAGGTGCAACATGTCCCGCAGCTGCGAATTGACCGGCAAGGCCGTCCAGTCTGGAAACAACGTCAGCCACGCCAACAACAAGACCCGTCGGCGGTTCCTGCCCAACCTGTGCAACGTGACCCTGATCTCCGATGCACTGGGCCAGCGCTACCGTCTGCGCATTTCGGCCAACGCGCTTCGCACGGTCGAGCACCGCGGCGGCCTCGACGCCTTCCTCGCCAAGGCCAAGGATGGCGAACTGTCGATGCGTGCACGCCTGCTCAAGCGCCAGATCGCCAAGAAGCTCGAAGAGAACAAGGCTGCCTGACAAGGGCGACTTGTTCCTTTCACATCGCGATGGCGGGCTTTGAGCCCGCCTTCTTTCTTTGCTGGTGGCATCAACCCAGGATAAAAAAATGCGAATGATCTCTCCCGTATTGCCGTTTCTGGCCGCAATGGCCGCCATTGTCGTTGCCTCGAACTATCTCGTTCAGTTCCCGGTCGACGCCACTATCGGCGCGCTCAACCTTGCCGACCTTCTGACCTGGGGCGCGTTCACCTACCCGGTGGCGTTCCTGATTACCGACCTGGCAAACCGCCGGTTCGGCCCACGCTCCGCGCGCCTCGTGGTGTTCTGCGGCTTCGTGATCGCCGTAGGACTCTCCATCTGGCTGGCTTCACCGCGGATCGCAATTGCCTCGGGCACCGCGTTCCTGGTCGCGCAATTGCTCGATGTTTCCATCTTCGATCGGCTGCGGGGCAAGGTCTGGTGGCTGCCGCCGCTGGCGTCGACCGTGATCGGTTCGCTTCTCGATACTTTCCTGTTCTTTGGGCTCGCCTTCTCCCAGGCCGCGGGCGTGATCGGCCCCGGTGACGCTTTCGCAAGCGAAGCCGCACCGCTGCTCGGCCTGTTCGCGGCCGAAGCGCCGCGCTGGGTGTCCTGGGCTCTGGGTGACCTGATGGTCAAGCTCGCTGTCGGAGTGGTCATGCTGGCTCCCTACGGAGCCTTGCTGCCTGTGCTGGAGGCGCGGGCCAGGCCGTAACAGACCGGTCCGTCCCGCTTACTCGCTTACTGATCACCGAGATAGCGGAATTCCAGCAGCAGATTGCGCTGCAGGATCGAATGGTTGTCGTCCGAAACCAGCGTGACGTAGATCTGGCCGTCCTCGTCAGTGGACACGTCAAGCCCTTCCATATTGTCGATCTGGTGTCCGAAACCGGCCTCGAGAATGGTTTCACCGTCGATGAGGTTACCGGCAGCTATGCGGCTTCCGTCGAAACGGCGAATGCGCATGCCAACGCCCTGCGCAATCGAAAACCGCCGCTCGAGGAGCAGCAGATCGCCATTGGGCAGAAAATCGCCATCGGTCACATCGAAGGGCGGATCCCGCTTGATGAAGAACACGCCCTTGGACGGTCCGGTCAGGATTGCGGCGAATATGTCGCCACTGGCGTTGAGGCTTTTCTCGGTCACCGCGACCACGGCCCCCGCCAACTGCGAGGACTCAGGGGCGACCGCAACGGTTTCCAGGCCGCGATTGCCCCTGAACTCGTGCATCGGGATCTGGACCGGCAGCGCACCAGTAGGCGTCGCATTGCCGGGTCCGTGGGCGGGATAGATATCGACCCGGTGATTGCGTTCGAAGCTGACGAGGATGTCATTCCCGCGCACGGCGAGGCCCTCGGCGTCAAACTTCCACTTCTCGTCGGATCCCTTGCCAGAGCGGTCCAGGATCGGAGAAACGGTAAAATCCTCGACACCGATCAACCGGCCGCCGCTGCCCCGCGCAAGCCGGCCCGCGTACCAGAAACCCGTATCCATAACACCGAGAAGACTGTTCCGGTCAGTTCCGAGACGGACCGCGGACATCGCACCGAGATATGAACTCGGCGAACTCAGTTCGAGCCCGCCTGCGAATTCGAATTCGCCAAACCGGGTCTGCGAAGATCCGACCCGGAAATTCTCGATCAGGCGTGAATTGACGGCAATCGCGCCGCCTTCGTCGGCCAGGACAGGCCAGACCGGGAGAACTGCAAGCGCCGCAGCCGCCATCACAGTGCGCAACAGCCTGGCTCCGCCCTGCGCGGACACAGAATCGTCGCGGCTCACGCGCGCCTGCGCCCGCGGCGAGCGTCGGAGCCTTCCTCCGCAAACAGTGCCGCAAGTTGCTCGGTCATCGCGCCCGCCAGTTCTTCTGCGTCGACGATCGTGACTGCACGGCGGTAGTAGCGGGTCACATCATGGCCGATACCGATGGCGAGCAGCTCTACGGGAGACCGGGTTTCGATCTCATCGATGACAGCCCGCAAGTGCCTCTCGAGATAATTGCCGGGATTGACCGACAGGGTTGAATCGTCGACCGGCGCACCGTCCGAGATCATCATCAGGATACGGCGCTGTTCGGGGCGCTTGAGAAGGCGTGTGTGGGCCCAGATCAGCGCCTCGCCGTCGATGTTCTCCTTGAGAAGCCCCTCGCGCATCATCAGGCCGAGATTGCGCCTTGCGCGACGCCATGGCGCGTCTGCAGACTTGTAGATGATGTGGCGAAGATCGTTGAGGCGACCCGGCGTCGGCGGCTTGCCGCCGGTTAGCCACTTCTCGCGCGCCTGCCCGCCCTTCCAGGCCTTGGTGGTGAAACCCAGCAGTTCCACCTTGACGCCGCAGCGTTCAAGCGTACGCGCCAGAATGTCGGCGCAGGTGGCGGCCACGGTGATCGGCCTGCCGCGCATCGAGCCAGAATTGTCGATCAGCAGAGTAACCACGGTATCCCGGAAACTGGTGTCACGCTCCATCTTGAACGACAATGGCTGCATCGGATCGATGATCATGCGCGGAAGCCGCGCCGGATCGATGTAGCCTTCCTCGAGATCGAAATCCCATGCGCGGTTCTGCTGCGCCATCAGGCGGCGCTGCAGTCGGTTTGCCAGCCGTCCCACCACGCCCTGCAGATGGGCAAGCTGCTTGTCGAGAAATGCGCGAAGGCGCTCCAGTTCGGCCTCTTCGCAGAGTTCTTCCGCCGATATTTCCTCGTCGAATTCCGTGGTGAAGACCTTGTAGTCGACTTTCTCGTTGATATCGGCGAAGGGCTCGTCGGACTTGCGGGTCTCGCCGGGCGTTTCGGCGTCCTCGTCACTTTCGTCAATGGTGTCGTCGTCGCCGGTTTCGGCGCCGTCCATCTCGCCCGAATCCATCTGTTCGTCGGATGTCTCGCTCTCCTCGGCGGGGGCGGCGTCGGAACCGGCTTCTTCTTGCGAGGACTGCTCGTTCTGTTCCTCGCTGCGCGGCTGGTCCTCGTCGGAGACCTCGTCCTGCTCGTCCTGCTCGGTATCGTCTTCGCCGTAGTCCTCGGCCATCTCCATGGCGGACAGGATTTCGCGGACGACCTTGGCAAAGGCCTGCTGATCGTCGACGGACCGCTCGAGCGAGCCTAGAATGTCGCCGGCCTTCTCCTCGACGAATTCACGCCAAAGGTCGACAACCTGTCCGGATGTCTCTGGCGGCCGGCGGCCGGTCAGCTTTTCACGGACCATCAGCGCCAGGGCCTCTTCCAGCGGCGCATCCTCGCGGCTGGTGATCCCCTGGTAGTTCGCGCGCTGGTACTTGTCCTCGAGCATGGAGGTGATGTTGTCGCCCACGCCGGTCATGCGGCGCGCGCCGATCGCTTCAACACGGGCCTGCTCGACGGCGTCGTAGACAGCGCGCGCATCCGTTCCCTGCGGGGCCATCCGCAAATGGGTGGCGCCATCGTGACACGCCTTGCGCAGCGCCATGGAATCGCCAAGACCGCGGCTGACGGAAAAATCCTGACGTGTCGGCCGCTTCGGAAGATCGGGGAGCCGGGCACGTTCGCCGGTGAGCCCCGGACGATCGTTTCCGAAGGCGACCTCCAGC
This sequence comes from Hoeflea sp., assembly GCA_965230055.1. Lineage (GTDB taxonomy): Bacteria > Pseudomonadota > Alphaproteobacteria > Rhizobiales > Rhizobiaceae > Hoeflea. The sequence continues at coordinate 1,173,384 of OZ245939.1, forward strand.
TCGTGGTCGCCGGCAATCGCGCGCACGCAGCCGGTCAGCGCCCGCCGGAACGGTTCAACGTCCACAATGCCCGAAGGCTTCGGTCTGGAATTGTCGCCGCGTCCGGCCATTCTCGTTTCCCGTCAGGCGGTTGCGCTGAGAACGATATTGGCGGCGCTTTCCTTCAACTCGACGCCGAAGGCGCGCTGGTAATGCTCTGCCACCAGCGCCCGCTCCAGCTCATCGCACTTGTTCAGGAAGGTCAGCCGGAACGCCAGGGCCACGTCTCCGAAGATTTCGGCGTTCTCGGCCCAGGTGATCACCGTTCTCGGGCTCATCACCGTCGAAAGATCGCCGTTGATGAACGAGGAACGGGTCATGTCGGCGACCCGAACCATCCGCGAGATCGTGTCGCGGCCATCGCCCTTGGCGAATTCCTTCACCTTGGAGGCGACGATATCGACCTCCTGGTCATGCGGCAGATAATTGAGTGTGGTCACGATCGACCAGCGGTCCATCTGTGCCTGGTTGATCTGCTGGGTACCGTGATAGAGCCCCGTGGTGTCGCCGAGACCGACCGTGTTGGCGGTGGCAAACAGGCGGAACGCGGGATGCGGCCGGATCACCCGGCTCTGGTCGAGAAGCGTCAGCCGGCCCGCGGATTCGAGAACGCGCTGGATCACGAACATAACGTCGGGACGTCCTGCGTCATATTCGTCGAAGACCAGCGCCACATTGTGCTGGTAGGCCCAGGGCAGAATGCCGTCCTTGAATTCGGTGACCTGAAGTCCTTCGCGAACCACGATCGCATCCTTGCCCACAAGGTCGATACGGCTGACATGGCTGTCGAGGTTGACGCGAACGCATGGCCAGTTGAGCCGCGCCGCCACCTGCTCGATATGGGTCGACTTGCCGGTGCCGTGATAGCCCGAGACCATCACCCGTCGATTGTGTGCAAAACCCGCAAGGATTGCCAGCGTCGTGTCGCGGTCAAACAGGTAATCCGGATCGAGATCCGGAACATAGGCATCCCGCTCCTTGTAGGCAGGGACTACGAGGTCCGAATCGAGGCCGAAAACATCCCGAACCTTCACGGTGGTGTCGGGCAGATTGGTAATGTCGAGGTCGATCTTGCTCATCATGTCTCCAAGGCCTGGCGCTCACGCCCGTGGGCCAAATTCGCATCCGGTTTGGTCCTGCTTTAGACTGTTCGCTTAGCAGAAACCAGACTGCTTTAACAATTGGTAGGCTTGGATTACGGCCCGGAAACGCTCCTCGGAACCGCGATCGCCGCCATTGGCATCGGGATGGTGTTTCTTCACCAGATCCTTGTAACGGGTCTTGATCTCCGCCGATGTTGCATTCTCTGCCAGCCCCAGTGTCCCGAAGGCCTTGGATTCCAGCGATTTGACCTTGCGCGCCCGGACCGGCTTGTTTGCTCTGGGCTCGTTGAAGAAACCGAACGGATCGCGCATGCGCGCTTGTGATCCGGCCGATCCGGACCGCGCGCGGGACTGCGTTGGCCCGCTTTTCGCTGCGCGGTTCACGCCCATGCCCCAGGTCGGGCGATGGCCGGTCAGCGCCTCCTTCTGGTAGCGCGCGATCTCGCCGTCGGACAGGCCGGAAAAATAGTTGTAGCCCTTGTTGTATTCACGCGCATGCTCGAAACAGAACAGGAAGTACTGACCTTCCGCATCGCGTCCCACCGGCGCACGGTGAATGCCCGGCTTTTCGCAACCGTCCCACTGGCACTCGGGCGTGGTCGGTTCGGCGGCACGCTCGCCTTTCCGGCGTACCCGGATGCTGTCAAAATATTTCGAATCCAGTTTCATAGCGTCAATTATGGTGCTCTGCGCTTGGGGGAACAAGGATTGACAAGGGTGATTCAAGCTGCGTACCCCGTCTTGCCCGTGAATGCCACCGCACATTTTTACGGGCAGTGGAGAAATTGAACCGAAGACCGGCACCCGGGAGCCCCGTCATGTCACGTCAGAACCGTATCGAACAAGCCCTCAATGAACGCTTCGCGCCCGAGCGGTTGGCGGTGATCAACGAAAGCCATCTTCACGCGGGCCACCATCACTCCGAAAGCGGCCACCATGAAACCTTCGACGGGACCGGCGAGACGCACTTCCGCATCCGCATCGTCTCCGAAGCTTTCGCCGGCATGTCCAGGATCGATCGGCATCGCGCGGTCAATGCACTTCTCGCGCCGGAACTCGAGAGCGGGCTTCATGCCATGGCGGTCGAAGCGGCCGCCCCTGGCGAGGCCACACGCTGGTAGTCACGCGCCGTATTTCCGGCGCCGCGGCTGAACGCAGCGGGGTGCCTGATGTCAAACCTTGTCGGCCGGCCGGATCCTGAGCCGCGTGATTCGGTTGCGGTCCCGTTTCATCACGATGAAGCGCTTGCCGTGGAAGGTGAAGGCCTGCTTTTCCTCCGGAATCGTCTGGGACTCGTGAATGACCAGTCCGGCCACCGTGGTCGCCTCGTCATCCGGCAGTGACCAGTCCAGCGCCCGGTTGAGATCCCGGATCGGCACCCAGCCGTCGACCACCACCGAGCCGTCCGCCTCCTGCCGCACGCCCTGCACTTCGGTGTCGTGCTCGTCGGCAATGTCGCCGACGATCTCCTCGAGAATGTCCTCGAGCGTGACCAGTCCCTCGACCTCCCCGTACTCGTCAACGACGATGGCGATATGCGCCTTGCGCCGTAGAAAGGCGTTGAGCTGGTCCGGGACGCTGGTGGTGTCCGGCACGAACCAGGGCTTCTGGGCGATTTTCGTCACGTCAATCCGCTGTGGCTCGTTGGCCGCATCGGCCAGAGCCCTGAGCACGTCCTTGGCATGCAGGATGCCGATGATGTTGTCCGTGGAGCCGCGCCAGATCGGCATGCGCGTATAGGGGCTCTCAAGCACGGCGCGAACATTGGCCTCCGAGGTTTCATCGGCGTTGAGCATGCGCATCGAGGTGCGGTGGATCATCACGTCGGAGACTTCCAGTTCACCGAGATCGAGCACGCCGCCGAGCCGGTCACGATCCGCCTTGACCACCGAGCCTTCGCGGTGGAGCAGATCGACAGCACCGCGTATTTCCTCATGCGCGGACAGCATCGAGGCCTCCGACGCGAAGGTGACGCCGAATACGAGCATGATCTTGCGGACGATCCAGTTGATGAAGCTCGACAGCGGTCCAACGACGAGGACGAACAATCTGACCACCGGCGCAACCACCATCGCGAAGCGATCCGGGGTGGAGATCGCCCAGCTCTTGGGCAGCACCTCGGCGAAAACCACCAGAAGCAGCGTCATGATGAGCGTTGCAAGAGCCACGCCCGAATCGCCGAAGATAGAAAGCAGCACGCTGGTCGCCAGCGCCGAAGCCAGGATGTTGACCAGGTTGTTGCCGATCAGCAGCGCTCCGATCAGCCTGTCCTTGCGTTCGATCAGGGTGCTGACTGTCCCCGCACGGCTTTCGCCGCTGGTTTCGAGCGAATGCATGCGCGCCCGCGACGCTGCCGTCAGCGCAGTCTCGGAACCGGAAAAGAAACCTGACACGCCAATCAGGACCAGGATAGCCAGGATGGTCAGCCCGTGTTCGGCCAGGATTAGGCCAATCTGTTCCAGAATCATGATGCTCGCTTGTCCTCGAGGAATCGGAAGACTTCATCCTGCGGCACATCGTCGGCGATGAAAGACTGGCCGATGCCGCGCGTCAAGATGAAGGTCAGCGCGCCGCGGCGGACTTTCTTGTCCTGCGCGATGTGCTTCATCAGTATATCGGTAGGAGGCAGCCCGCCTTCAATATCCGACATCCGGGTCGGCAGCCCCACTTGCGTGAGGTGTGCCTCAACGCGGGTTGCGTCGTCGGGACTGGCCAGGTTCATCCGTGCCGAGAACTGATGGGCCAGCACCATGCCGATGGCGACACCTTCCCCGTGCACGAGCCGGCGGCTGTCATAATCGGTCGCCGCCTCGAGCGCATGGCCGAATGTGTGCCCCAGGTTGAGCAGCGCCCGCGCGCCGCTTTCGCGCTCGTCCGCCGCCACCACATCCGCCTTGGCCTGACAACTCTTGGCGATCGCTTCGGTCCGCGCTTCTCCGCCTGAGAAAACCTCGCGCCAGTTGGCCTCGAGCCAGGCAAAGAAATCCGGGCGGTCAATCAAGCCGTATTTTGCCATCTCCGCATAGCCGGCGCGAAACTCGCGCAGCGGCAGGCTGTCGAGGACATCGGTATCGGCGAGAACGAGATCGGGCTGATGGAAGACCCCGATCAGGTTCTTGCCTTGCGCGGCATTGATGCCGGTCTTGCCACCGACCGACGAATCCACCTGCGCCAGAAGACTGGTCGGCACCTGAACAAATCGCATGCCTCTCCGGACGATTCCGGCTGCAAAGCCCGCAAGGTCACCGATCACGCCGCCGCCAAGCGCCAGCACCGCATCGCCACGTTCGAGACGGGCTGCGAGCACATGATCGCATACCCTGACAAGCTCCTCGAACCGCTTGGTCTTCTCGCCCGGTTCCAGCGTCAGCGGCACTGCCTCGATGCCAGCCGTTGCCAGGCTCGAAAGCAGCGGCTGGAGATGGGCTTCGGCGACATTGGTATCGGTGATCACGGCACAGCGCGCTCCCGGCCTGCGTGCTGCGATCTCGGTCCCGGCTCCCGCGATCAGGCCTGGGCCGATCAGGATGTCATAGCTGCGCTCACAGAGTTCGACGCGGACGTTTCGACGTTTCAGGGAATCGCTCATGAAGGTGCAGCCTCGCTCTTGCCGTCTTTGTATTGCGCAATCGCAGCGATCGTCTCGGCGGCGATTGTTTCCTTGATCTCGTCGCGCGACTGAACGGTGACATCGGCAAGCGCATAAACCGGATATCGCTGATCGAGCAGGTCGGACAGCGTCTGGCGCGGGTTTTCCGTTTTTAGGAGCGGCCGGGTGTCGCGTTTGGACACCCGCATCCACAACACGTCGAGATCGGCCTTCAGCCAGACCGACAGGCCGGACTTGAGCAACCTCGATCGGGTCACATCGTTCATGAAGGCGCCACCGCCGGTCGACAGGACACGGGGGCCGGTCTTGAGCAGACGGGTGATCACCCGTTCCTCCAGCGCCCGGAACTCCTTCTCCCCATAGGCTGAAAACAGCTCGGGTATGCTCATGCGCGACACGCGCTCGATCTCGTGGTCCGAGTCGATGAAGGGAATTTCCATCATTTGCGCGACCAGCCGCCCGATGGCCGATTTGCCCGCGCCCATGAGGCCGACAAACACGAGATTGCGGGACCCAAGCACCTCGCGGGCCCTGGCAATGTCCTGCTCGAGCGTGCTTGTCTGTATTTCCGGCACCTTGGCTCCCCGATCCCGCGGTTCGATCTCCGCGCCTTCTATTGGCCATGCACGGCTATGCGTCAAGCATCCGCCAAAGAGCAACCGGCTTGAAACAAGTCACCTGCTGCCGCATAACTCGATCGACATCAGGTCCCGGAGTAACCATGCCAACCCTGTTCCGCTTTCTTGTTTTCTGCACCATCATAGCCGGAATTGCCTACGGCGCCATGTTTGCACTGGTCCTTTATGTCGAACCGGTGGAGCGGGAAGTGACCATCCGGGTCCCGACCGAGAAACTGAACCCCTAAGGATACCAGGCCGCCTCATGCGCGATCTCAGCGCTGCCCATGTCGAAGCCTTTCTGGAAATGATGAGTGCCGAGCGCGGCGCCGCGCTGAACACGCTCGAGGCCTACCGTCGGGATCTCGACGATGCATCTTCGGTACTGTCGGCGCATGGCGCGTCACTTGCCCGGGCCAGTTCGGACAACATCCGCTCCGTCATCGGCGATCTCGCGGCACGCGGTTTCTCCCCCGCTTCCCAGGCCCGTCGGCTTTCGGCGTTGCGCCAGTTCTACAAGTTTCTTCATGCAGAGGGCCTGCGTGAGGACGATCCGACCGGGGTGGTCGAAAGCCCGCGCAAGCGCCGCTCGCTGCCCAAGGTCCTCAGCGTGGAAGACGTGACGCGTCTTCTTGCGCAGGCCGAAACCGATATTGCCGAGGCGCGCAACGACAACGAGGCGCTTCAGCGGATCCGCTTTCGTGCGCTGCTCGAACTGCTTTACGCCACAGGAATGCGGGTGAGTGAGCTGGTTGGATTGCCATACCGCGTCCTCGCCGAGGGCGGCCGCTTTCTCGTCATTCGCGGCAAGGGCTCAAAGGAACGCATGGTGCCGATGTCGCGGCCCGCCCGGGCCGCGCTCGATGCATGGATCGCCGCAATCGGGGACGTTGCGGAGGAATCCGGGTTTCTTTTCCCCGCCAGCTCGAATGACGGCCATCTGTCGCGGCAGGTCTTCGCCCGGGAGCTCAAGGAGGTGGCCGCGCGTGCCGGGCTGCCTTCGGCCAGCGTGTCGCCGCATGTGCTCAGGCATGCATTCGCCAGCCATCTTCTCGCCGGCGGCGCGGACCTGCGGGCCGTGCAGGAATTGCTCGGTCACACAGACATTTCCACCACTCAAATCTACACTCACGTGCTCGATGAACGGCTCAAGCAGCTGGTCACCGAGCATCACCCCCTTGCAAAACACCCGAAAAATCGCGATTAAGCGGGCTTGCAACAAGCCGTTCAGCGGCCCAAGTGGCGCGAGAGAAGCAAACAACGGCGCTTGAATGCGTGCAGCAAACCAAAATGCGGGTCTCCGCGCGGAACCAGTAAATGCACAACTATCTTGATTTCGAAAAACCGATCTCCGACCTGGAAGGCAAGATCCTCGAACTGAGGAAGCTGGCCGGCGAGGATGAGAGCATCGATACAGGCGATGAAATCGCGCGGCTCGAGACCCGTGCGCGCGACGCCATGGCCGAGATCTACGCCAAGCTCAATCCGTGGCAGAAGACCCAGGTTGCCCGCCATCCGGCCAGGCCGCACTTTCGGGATTACGCCAAGGCTCTTTTCGACGAGTTTACCCCGCTCGCAGGCGACCGCAAATTTGCGGAGGACGCAGCGATCCAGGCAGGGTTTGCGCGGTTCCGCGGCGCCCCCGTCGCGGTGATCGGACAGGAAAAGGGCCACGACACCAAGACCCGCATCCATCACAATTTCGGCTCCGCGCGCCCGGAAGGATACCGCAAGGCCATCCGCGTGATGGAGCTGGCAGACCGTTTTGCAATTCCGGTAATCACCCTGATCGACACCGCCGGCGCTTATCCCGGCATCGGCGCCGAGGAACGCGGACAGGCTGAAGCCATCGCGCGCTCTACCGAGACCTGCCTCAATATTCGTGTCCCGCTGATTTCCGTCGTGATCGGCGAGGGCGGATCCGGCGGCGCGATCGCGATTGCCACCGGCAACCGTGTCTACATGCTCGAACACGCGATCTATTCGGTGATCTCGCCGGAAGGTGCTGCCTCGATCCTGTGGCGCGACGCCACCCGCGCCAAGGATGCCGCCACTTCGATGAAGATCACGGCCCAGGATCTGCAGGAGCTCGGCATTGTCGACGGGATCATCCCGGAACCCGTCGGCGGGGCCCATCGCGAACCCGAAAGCGTGATGTCGAGAACAGGTGATACGATCGCGGGCGCGCTTTCCGATCTCTCCGGACAGTCCGGCGACGAATTGCGTTCCAATCGTCGCAGCAAGTTCCTCAAGATCGGCCGCCGGATCGGTTGACAGGCGCCGTATTCGGGCCACATTTGCAGGAACATGTTCCGGCGGACGCCGGTTCGTCCGCCGTGGTTAAGGCCATGGTTAATCCTTCGTGAACCGGACCGGTGTAGGATTGCAAAGAAAATCGGGCGCAGCCGTACCTGTCTGCCGCCACCGAACCGCGTAAATTGCGACCGAAAAGCAAGAGACCCGATGGCATCGATGAAATCATTGCGCTTCCTACCCGTGCTGCTTCTGGGACTTGCCGGTTGCCAGGATGCGCTCGATTCTGTCGCCAACAAGGTCGAGCATCCGCTTCCCGCCAAGCTGGTCAACAAGATGAAAGCGAACGACATGAGCACGCGTTCGCCCATCATGATGCGTATCTTCAAGGAAGAGGGCGTTCTCGAGGTCTGGAAGCAGAAGGGCAACGGACGCTACGATATCATCGCCTCCTACGAGATCTGCAAATGGTCCGGCAAGCTGGGACCGAAGTTCAAGGAAGGCGACCGGCAGGCGCCCGAAGGCTATTACCGTATCTATCCCTCCCAGATGAACCCGAACTCGAGCTACTACCTCTCGTTCAACATGGGTTATCCCAACAGCTATGACCGGTCCCACAACCGTACCGGCTCCAACCTGATGGTCCACGGCGCCTGTTCGTCGGCAGGCTGCTACTCCATGACCGACGAGCAGGTCCTGGAGATCTACGGGTTTGCCCGCGACGCGTTCAAGGGCGGCCAGGAATACTTTCTTGTCGAGGCGCTTCCCTTCAGGATGACGCCAGAGAACATGGCGCGTCACCGCGACAACGAGCATTTCGAATTCTGGAAAATGCTCAAGACCGGTTACGACCACTTTGAACTGACGAAAAGGCCGCCGAAGGTTGAGGTCTGCGAACGGCGCTACGTGTTCAACCAGGTGACCGAACAGCCCGATGCGAAGTTCCGCGCCTCGCAGGCCTGTCCGCCCGCGCAAGTGCCCCAGTCGCTGGCATTGGCGTACAATTCGTACCAGCAAGACTGGAACGAAGCCTTCACCGCCGCAGTGGCAAAATTCGATCGCGACGAAGCCCGGGAACTCGCCGCAGCACGGGAACAGGCCGAACGCGAAGCTGCCCGCGCCGAACGCGAGGCGAGACGCGCCGCGGAAATCGCTGCAAATGGCGGCCAGCCGCCCGCCAATCCGGTGGTAAGCCTGTTTTCGGCAGCAAATCCCCTTTCAGCTCTTCGACCCGACGCCGATGTTCCGGCACCTGCTCCCGCCACCGCGCAGGAAGCGGCTGACCAGCCGGGTTCGGAGCAGACCACACAGGCTGCCGCGGGTGTTCCGGTTCCCACGCCCAACCCTCGGGCCGCTCAGCCGCAGGCGGCAACCGCCGCGGACGGAAGTACGGACAAGCCCTTCTGGAAAATCTGGAGCCGCAATTGAGTGACGGCGCCGAGACGCTGGACCTGCGCGGATTGAAATGCCCGATGCCGGTGCTGCGCACCCGCAAGCACCTGCGCGATCAACCAACCGGGACCCGTTTGCGCGTTGAAACAACGGATCCGCTGGCGGTGATCGATATTCCGCATTTCTGCCAGGAGGATGGCCATCGCCTCCTTGCGGCCAAGGCGATGGATGGCGGCCACGTCTTCACAATCGAGAAGGGCTGAGATTGATCCGTTTCAGCGTTTGCCGGGCCCGGAAACAGGCGCAGTCGGCATGCCGGGTATGACGAGCGGGTTCTCAGCGAGGGCGGCCTTGTCGGGACGGCCAATACCCGGTTCGCCCGAAAACCCCGCAAACAGTTCCCCGACGAAACCTTCCGGCAGGTCCCGGGTAATCATTACCAGCCGCGTCTTGCCATCCCACCCGCGCGGCGCCTGTTCCAGCCGCACCGGTGGCGACATCAGGCTCTGCACGGCGTGAAGCACCAGCGGGCGCGACGGATCATCGGCAAGGCGCACGATGCCTTTCATGCGCAGAAGTTTCGGCCCGTGCGCCGAGCGCAGCAGATCAAGGAACATCGCCAGGCTGTCGGGCGCAATTGGCTGGGCGCTGACCAGCGTATCAGCGCGGATACCGCCATCGTGACGATTGACATCGTGGTCATGGAGATGATGGCCATGGTGGTTCTGCCCGTGTCCATGGTGATGATCATGGGCGTGTGATCGATCCGGATGATGGCTGCGATCCCCGTCGGAAGCCGCTTTCAGCCACCGCGCGACATCCAGACTGCGCGCTGCGGGATCGTAGGCTCCGCAGTCGAACAGATCCTGCGCCGAAAGGCCTTCATCTTCGCCATCGAGAACGGCGGCCAGCGGGTTGATGACCGCAAGCCGCCCGGCAAGCCCGTTATCGCCGGATGCGAGCGATGTCTTCGACACCACGATCCGGTCGGCCACGGCCGCCTGGCGCCGCGCCTCTTCATGTGCATCGAGCGTCGCCGGCCCGTTGACCGCATCGACGACCGTCACCAGGCCCTCAAGACGGTAGGACTGCCCCAGCGCCGGATGGCCTATCACGGACTGCATTACCGGGATCGGGTCGGCGAGACCGGTGGTCTCGATAACGACACGGGAGAACGGACGGATCTTCCCGGTTTGCATGCGGTCCATGAGGTCGGCAAGCGTATCAACCAGTTCTCCGCGAACCGTGCAGCACAGACATCCGTCGGACAGTTCGATGACCCCGTCGCTGGAACTTTCCACCAGCAGGTGGTCGATCCCGACATCGCCGAACTCATTGATGATCAAGGCTGCGTCCGAAAGCCATTCATCGCCGATAAGCCGGTTGAGCAGGGTGGTCTTTCCGGCGCCGAGAAACCCGGTCAGGATCGAAACCGGGATGCCTTGCGGCGCGCTCCAGCGAGCGGGATCGCTCATGTGAGGGATTTCCTGTCGTTCAGCGCTCGGGGCGCGGCGTTGGAACGGGAATGGCAACGCCGAAGCCGAGCGGCGACGGATCGGCAGCCTTGTTTTCCGGAGCGCTGAATGCCGACGCCTGCACCGGAACCGACGCGCCCGAAAGCACTCCCGAAGGCCGCGGTTGCGGGATCGGGACCCGCGACAATGCCACTTCCATGGTGGCGGCCGGAAGACCGGCGGGAGCCTGCACCAGTCGCGGCTCACGGGTCATCTCTGCAAGATAGGGCGAATTGAGAACCATGTTGCCTTCAGGATCACGCCCTTCATAGCGTGCCTTGCGCGCCTCAGGCGTGCAGATCTCTCCGGAAATGTCGGCGACCGCGTCGCGCCCCTGGCCATAGGGGGCAAGCCTGCCGAGCGCCGTGCGCCCGGCCACCGGCGAGGTCAGCGCCTGCTGCAGAAGCTCTGCCGACTGTTCAGCACGCGCTTCCTGCGACGGAGCACCCAGAACGACGCTGATGACGGTCTTTCCGTTGCGCGTGGCCGAGGAAACCTGGTTGAAACCCGAAGCGCAGATAAATCCGGTCTTCATGCCGTCGGCGCCTGCAAACCGGCCAATGAGAAGATTGTAATTGGTGTGCTTCTGGGATCCGGCGACGAACCCCTCATGGCCGAAATAGTGGGCAAATTCGGGAAAATTGCGCCGCGCCGCCAACGCAAGAACCGCCATGTCCCGGGCCGTGGTGTATTGTCCGCTGCCCGGCAGCCCGTTCGGATTGACGAACCGCGTCGCGGTCATGCCAAGCCGGCGGGCCGTCTCGTTCATGTCGCGAACAAAAGCCTCTTCGCTGCCCGACACGGCTTCGGCGATGGCGACGGCAACATCATTGGCGGACTTGACCATCAGGTACTTCAGTGCCGAATCCAGCGTGAAGCGCTCGCCCGGCTTGAAATACATCTTGCTGGCCGGTTCCCGGGCCGCATGCACCGACATCGTGACCGGCGTCTGCATGGTCATCTGCCCGGATTGGACTGCCTGAAAGGCCAGATAGGCCGTCATGATCTTGGTCAGCGAGGCCGGATACCAGCGCTGGAAGGCATCTTCATGGGCAATCACCCTGCCCGATCCGACATCCACCGAGATGCTTGGAGTTGCCGTCGCGACCGACGGAGACATGCCGGCAAGCATCGCCGCACCCAGGAGAACGCCAATCGGGCGCATTCGTGACATAAAGCTCATACCCAGCCTTCCAGTTCCCGCAGCCATCGACAGGAACGCCTCGTTCGCCACTTCTGCCGCGCCGGGCGGCAGACACAGCGATTGCTTTTTCCTCGTCAATCGACCCTATCTAGCCTATATGGCAGGTAGATGGCAAAGGACGATGCGCAACCTCGTTAACATCCGCATCTTGCCTTCGCCCGCACGATCACTGAACCCATTTGAGGTAAATCATGCAGCTTGTTGATGAAGTTGTCGTCGCGAAGGACGACATCACCGAGTGGCGCCGCACTCTTCACGCCGACCCCGAACTCCTGTTCGATGTTCACAACACCGCGGCCTTTGTTGCCGACAAGCTCAAGTCCTTCGGTTGCGATGAAGTCGTCACCGGCATCGGCCGCACCGGTGTGGTCGGAATCATCCACGGCCGCCCCGGCAGCAACGGCCCGGCCATCGGCCTGCGTGCCGACATGGACGCGCTGCCGATCAACGAGATCACCGGAGCTCCCTGGGCTTCGCGCACACCCGGCAAGATGCATGCCTGCGGGCACGACGGCCACACGGCCATGCTGCTCGGCGCCGCCCGCCACCTTGCCAGGACGCGCAATTTCGACGGCACCGTGGCGGTGATCTTTCAGCCTGCCGAAGAGGGTGGCGGCGGAGGTCGCGAGATGGTCAATGACGGAATGATGGACCGTTTCGGGATCACCAAGGTCTTCGGGATGCACAACCTGCCGGGCCTTCCGGTGGGCCAGTTTGCAATCCGCAAGGGCCCGATCATGGCTGCGACGGACATTTTCGATATCACCGTTACAGGCCGCGGCGGTCACGCCGCCATGCCGCACCAGACCGTCGACCCGATCGTCGCCAGTTCGCAGATCGTCACCTCGTTGCAGTCGATCGCTTCGCGCAACGCCAATCCGCTCGAATCGGTGGTGGTGTCGGTGACGAAGTTTCTTGGCGGCTCGGCCTACAACGTCATTCCCGAAACCGTGGAGCTTGCCGGAACCGTCCGCACGCTCTCGGCCGAGATGCGGGACCTGACCGAGGCCCGCATTAACGAGATTGCCGCAGGCATCGCCGCAGCACACGGATGCAAGGCCGAGGTGAAATATCTGCGCAACTACCCGGTCACCTTCAACCATGCCGACGAGACCGATTTCGCCGCCGATGTTGCAGCCGATGTCGCTGGGGAACAGGGCATCGAACGCGAGCAGCCACCGACCATGGGTGGAGAGGACTTCTCCTTCATGCTCGAGGCCCGCCCCGGTGCCTTCATCTTCATGGGCAATGGCGACACGGCAAGCCTGCATCACCCGGCCTACGACTTCAACGACGAGGCCATACCGGTCGGGGTGTCCTACTGGGTCCGGCTGGCCGAGAAGGCGCTCGCCGCCTGATCAGGCAGCGCTTTGGGGTGCATGAAACAGAACGTGCGCAGCACGTCATCGAAACCGCCGTCATCGGCGGTTTCCTTGCATCTGGCGTGTTGAACAAACAGCACGCATTCTGTAAGCAGTTTTTCGCGTGGTCCCGTAGCTCAGGGGATAGAGCACAGGATTCCTAATCCTGGTGTCGCAGGTTCGAATCCTGCCGGGATCACCACCGCGGAACGCTCCGTCTTCCGAGTTTCATTTCCATTCAATCCCGCTGGATATTGCAGCGGGCTACCCGGCCAGTACTGCGGCATCGGGTCTCGTCCGGGACCGGAACAGAAGCAGCGACATGATTGCGATGTTGAGGAAGTTCCAGGCGATGCCGTTTAAGAACGCCATCCGGTAGGATCCGGTCAGATCATAGATCCATCCCGACATCCAGCCGCCGAGCGCCATTCCGATGATCGTCGCCATGATGACGAAACCGACGCGCGCGCCGGCCTCCCGTGGAGGAAGGTATTCCCTGACGATCACTGCGTAGCTCGGCACGATGCCGCCCTGCGACAGCCCGAAGATCAGGCTGACGATGTAAAGCGGCGCCATGCCGTCGAAGGGCAGATAGAGAAACAGGGCGATGCACTGAAGCGTCGATCCGATTAGAAGCGTGATCACGCCGCCCAGGCGATCGGCGAGAAACCCGGAAAGCAGCCGCGAAGCGACGCCTCCCATCAGCATCAGCGACAGCATCTCCGCGCCCACAGCAGGCCCGTAACCCAGATCGACGCAATAGGCGACGATATGGACCTGCGGCATCGACATGGCAATACAGCACCCGATACCGGCTATCCCGAGCATGATCTGCAACGATCTCGGCGAAAAGCTGACCGACCGCGCATTGGCCGCCGACATGCGCTGCGCATGTGCCGCAGCCTCCTCCGGCAACCTCCGTTTGAGCAGCATGGCCAGCGGGATGATCAGTGCGACCGCCAAACCTGCGAGCACCATGTAGGCGGTTCTCCAGCCGAAATCGGTCAGGATGCCGCTGAGCAGCAGCGGCCAGATCGCGCCGGACAGGTAGTTGCCGCTGGCGGTGATCGCGACCGCAACACCGCGCCTGCGATAGAACCAGTGCGAGATGTCGGCGATGAGTGGCCCAAAACTCGCCGCGGTTCCAAACCCGACCACGAACTGCATCACGCACAGCAAGAGGATCGATCCGCTGGCCGCGGCCAGCGCAAAACCCGAACCAAGGGTGAACGCCGCGCCGGCAAGAGCCACGGTGATCCCGAACCGGTCGACCGCACGCCCGATCAGAAGGTTCCCGAGCGCAAATCCCAGCATTGTCATCGTATAGGGAATCGAGGCATCCGCGCGGTCGACCCCGAACTCCCGCTGCACGGCCGGCATGATCACGATGATGGCCCACATGCCGACATTGCCGACAACCGCAATTGCGAGCGTAAAGCCGAGCCGCGTCCAGGAATACCGGCTGTCGAGAATCGAATCGTCCGTCATAAGCGAGTGATAGAGCAACCGCCCGGGAGTTGGAAACGGGATTGCGTGAGCCGCCTGCACTGCCCGGCTCCGCTACGGTCGAACAAGGATAGAGCGCAGCGTGGCGTGACCCGAAACGCGAAGGGACCTTGTTTCAATCCCGGCATGGTCTTGCAATGTCACGGCAGACACGCGAAGACATCTGCACGTTGAAAGCCGGATTGAGGGGGACAAAAAGTGAGCGAGACCGAGAAGGCGGCGTCAAATCCGCTGCCGCTGTTCTATCATGAGCCGGAAGCCGTCAATCCTGAACGCCATGCGGGCAAGGGCCTTGTCCAGAACGGGGATCTTGGCTTCGCCGCCAACGCAATCGTCATTCCGCTGATGGCCGCCGAGATGCCTGCTGCGATGCGGTCCTATCCGATCGTGTTCTCCGGACCTGAATTCATGCCGGTTGCGGTTATGGGATTCAGGGAGGGTGAAAACCTCTTTGTGGATGCCAATGGCAGGTGGGCGGAACCGCACTACGTGCCGGCCTATGTGCGCCGCTACCCCTTCATCCTTGCCGGGGACGACAATGCCGAAAGGCTGGCACTGTGTGTCGACAAGCCCCGCCTTGTCGAGGTCGGCACGAAAGAGAACGAAAATGCAAGACCGCTGTTCGAGAAAGGCGAAAAGACCGAGATCATCGACAGCGCGCTGTCCTTCTGCGAGCAATATCAGGGCATGTACCGCAGGACCCGGGAGATCATGAAGGTGATCGCCGGCACCGATCTCTTAGCCGAGCGCAACAGCAAGATCACGCTCGGGGACGGCAAGAGCTTCAACATCAGCGGGTTTCACCTTGTCGATGAAGCACGGCTTCAGTCCATGGAGGACGATTCGTTTCTGGCGCTGCGCAAGGCCGATGCACTTGCCACGATCTATTGTCATCTTGCATCCATGAACAGCTGGAATTCCCTTCTGCATCAGGCGAGCCTGCGCGCATGATCCGGCGTGTCGGGCACGAACGGGAATAACCGGCGGGACGCCAGGGGAGAGAGATACATGAGCAGATCAATCGCATTGCTGGGCACGGGTCTGATGGGCCTTCCCATGGCCCGACGCCTGATCGCCGCCGGCTGGCAGCTGACCGTCTGGAACCGCAACGCCGAAAAGGCGGCGCCGCTTGCAAGCGAGGGCGCAAAGGTGGCCGCCAGCCCGGCGGAAGCGGTTGACGGAGCAAGCCACGTCATCACCATGCTGACGGACGGAAAGGTGGTCGAGGCCGTTCTGTTCGAGCATGGCGTGGCCGCGGCGCTCGCGCCCGGGGCTTGCGTGATCGACATGAGCTCGATCAAGCCGTCAGAGGCGCGCGACCATGCCTCAAGGCTCGCCGAGCGCGGCATTCGCCATCTCGATGCACCGGTCAGTGGCGGCACAAAGGGAGCTGAAGCGGGAACCCTTGCCATCATGGCCGGCGGAGACGAGGCCGTTTTCGAAGACGCGCATCCCGTCTTTGAGGCCATGGGCCGCGCGATCCGGGTCGGCCCTTCGGGCTCGGGCCAACTGGCGAAGCTCGCCAACCAGGCCATTGTCGGAATTACCATCGGCGCCGTCGCCGAGGCCACTCTGCTGGTCTCGGAAGGCGGGGGCGATCTGGATGCTTTCCGCGCCGCGCTCAAGGGCGGCTTTGCCGATTCGACCATTCTGCAGCAGCATGGCGCAAGGATGGAGGCAGGCAATTTCACACCGGGCGGCCGGGTGAATGTGCAGATCAAGGATCTCGACAACATTCTGGCTGAAGCCGATGACCTGGACATCGAGCTGCCTCTGGTCCGCACCATTCGCGACCGTTTCATGCGGCTGGCCGGCAGCCTGGGCGGCGGCGACCTGGATCACTCCGCCCTGTTTCTCGAATTGTTGGATCTCAATGACCGTCCCGCCCGCTGATTTGCTTGACCGGCCTGTCCAAGCGATGGAATGTTGAGCAATGAGTAAAATGCATGACCAGAGACCGCGCCGCATCACCATTCTGGGTGCTACCGGGTCCATTGGATGCAATACGCTCGACGTCATGGAACATCTCGGGGGACGTGACGCTTTCGAGGTCCCCGCGATTACCGGCATGGGCAATATCGACCTGCTCGCCCGTCAGGCAATAACTGCGGGCGCGGGTCTTGCGGTGACGGCCGATCCCGACCGCTATAAGGATTTAAAGCAAGCCCTGTCAGGCAGCGGCATCGAGGCGGGCGCGGGACCGTCGGCGCTCGTTGAGGCAGGAGAACGCGATACGGATCTGGTGATGGCCGGGATTGTCGGCATCGCCGGGCTGGCTCCAACGCTTGCAGCCGTGTCGCGCGGCGCCGACATCGCACTTGCCAACAAGGAGTGCCTCGTTTCAGCCGGCGATCTCTTCGCCGCCGCGATGAAAAAGGGCGGCGGCAGGTTGCTGCCGGTCGACAGCGAGCACAACGCCATTTTTCAGGTGCTCGAACAGTCCCAGCGCCACGCCGTCGAGCGCATCATCCTGACCGCATCGGGCGGGCCGTTCCGGGACTACAGCCGGGAGCAGATGGAGGCCGTCACACCCGAGGTCGCGGCAGCACATCCGAACTGGTCGATGGGTCTCAAGATCTCCATCGACAGCGCCTCGATGTTCAACAAGGCTCTTGAGATGATCGAGGCCCGTCACCTCTTCGGCATGGAGCCCGGGCAGATCGAGGTCATCGTTCATCCGCAGTCCATTATCCACTCGATGGTGGGTTACAGCGACGGGTCGGTTCTGGCGCAGCTTGGCGCCCCGGACATGCGCCATGCGATCGGTTATGCCATAAGCCACCCGCGGCGCGCGCCGCTTCCCGTCGAGCGGCTGGATTTTGCCAAGCTTGCAAAGCTGGAATTCCAGGCGCCGGACGAAGCCAGGTTCCCGGCATTGGCGCTCGCCCGCACCGCCATGCAGCGCGGCGGGTTGCAGGGTGCGGTGCTCAATGGCGCCAAGGAAACCGCACTCGAGGCTTTTATCGCCGGAAAGATCGGGTTTCTCCAGATGGCCGATATCGTCGCCGCCACCATGGACCGGCTCGACGACGGCCGCGTGGCGTCCGTCATTGAGGATGTCTATGCCGCCGACCGCGACGCCCGTGCGATCGCAACGTCATTCATGCAGCAGCCAGCCTGACCGATCACAGCAGCCGAAAAACGCAAAAAGCGGGGCGGGATGGCGATCCCGCCCCGTTTCTTGATGCTCGTAACGATCAGCCGCAGGCTGCGACCGCGCGCTTTGCCATCACCTTCACCAGGTTGGCGCGATAGGCGGCCGAAGCGTGAATATCCGACATCAGGTCCGAATCATCGACGCTCACACCGTCGAGCGCACCGGCAGAGAAGTCCGAGGCCAGGGCCTGCTCCATGCCCTCGTGGCGGAACACGCCGTCAGAGCCCGCCCCGGTCACCGCCACCCGTACCGATCCGTCACTGTGTTTGGCGACAAAGACACCGGTCATCGCATAGCGTGACGCCGGATTCGGAAACTTCGAGTAGCCGCATTTGTCCGGCGCTTGGAACTCGACAGCCACAACCAGTTCGCCCTCTTCCAGTGCGGTCTCGAACATTCCGGTGAAGAACTCATCGGCGGCAAGAGAGCGCGTGTTGGTGACGACGGTGGCATTGAGCGCCATCAGTCCCGCAGGATAGTCGGCTGCGGGATCGTTGTTGGCAATCGAACCTCCTATCGTCCCCATGTGCCGGACATGGGGATCGCCGATATGCGCGGCCAAATGCGACAGCCCCGGGCAGGCTGCGGCGAGCTCGGAGGAACCGGCCACTTCTGCGTGGGTGGTCGCAGCGCCGATCCGGACCTTGCCGCCATCCACGGAAATGCCCTTTAGCGCATCGACGTGACGCAGATCGACGAGATCGGAAGGTGCGGCGAGGCGCTGTTTCATGGTGGGCAGAAGCGTCTGCCCACCGGAGAGATACTTGGCTTCGTCGTTGGACGCGGCCAGCTTGACGGCGTCCTCAACCGAGGAGGCGCGGTGATAGTTGGTTGCATACATCTGTGTGTGCCTCCCTTTCTTAGCGTGCCGAGTTGAGCGCTGCCCAAACCCGTTCCGGGGTTGCGGGCATCGTCAGGTCGTTGTTGCCGATGGCGTCGGTGATGGCATTGATCAGTGCCGGTGGCGACCCGATGGCGCCGGCTTCGCCGCACCCCTTGATGCCGAGCGGATTGGACGGACAGACCGTCTCGGTGGTCGACACCTTGAACGACGGCAGATCATCGGCGCGCGGCATGGTGTAGTCCATGTAGCTTGCCGTCAGAAGCTGCCCGGTTTCCGGATCGTAATGGGTCCCTTCCAGCAGCGCCTGGCCAATGCCCTGCGCCACGCCCCCATGCACCTGGCCTTCGACGATCATCGGGTTGATGATCTTGCCGAAATCGTCGGCGGCGACGAAGTCGATTACCGTCGTCTTGCCGGTGTCGGGATCAACCTCGACCTCGCAGATATAGGTGCCGGCCGGGAAGGTGAAGTTGGAAGGGTCATAGAAAGCCCCTTCCTTCAAACCCGGCTCCATGCCCTCGGGCAGATTGTGCGCGGTGTAGGCGGCGAGCGCCATCTGGAACCACGGCACGCTCTTGTCGGTGCCCGCGACCTTCAGTTCACCGTTCTCGATGACGATGTCGCTTTCATCGGCTTCCATCAGATGCGCGGCGATCTTCTTGGCCTTGGTTTCGACCTTGTCGAGAGCCTTGACGATGGCCGACATGCCCACGGCACCGGACCGTGAACCGTAGGTGCCCATGCCCATCTGCACCTTGTCGGTGTCGCCGTGCACGATGGAGACACTGTCCATGCCGACGCCGAACCGCTCCGCGACCAGTTGCGAGAAGGTCGTCTCGTGACCCTGGCCATGGCTGTGCGAACCGGTCAGCACCTCGATGGTGCCCACCGCGTTGACCCGAACCTCGGCCGATTCCCAAAGCCCGACGCCGGCGCCCAGCGAACCGACCGCAGCCGACGGCGCAATGCCGCAGGCCTCGATGTAGCAGCTGATGCCGATTCCGCGTTTCATGCCGCGGGCTTCGGATTCGGCCCGGCGAGCGGGGAATCCGTCATAATCGATCGCCTTCATTGCGGCATCGAGCGAGGCATCGAAATCACCGGCGTCGTAACACATGATCACCGGCGTCTGGTACGGGAACTCCCGAACGAAGTTCTTGCGCCTGAGCTCCGCCGGGGTGACGCCGAGCTCGCGCGCAGCGGTCTCGAGAACCCGTTCCAGGAGGTAGCAGGCCTCCGGCCGGCCGGCGCCGCGATAGGCGTCCACCGGAACCGTGTTTGTGTAGACAGTACGAACGTTGGCGTGGATTGCCGGAATCGCATACTGGCCGGAAAGCAGGGTCGCATAAAGGTAGGTCGGGACCGAGCTCGAAAACAGCGACATGTAGGCGCCCAGATTGGCGATCGTGTCGACCTTGAAACCGGTGATCTTGTTGTCAGAGTCAAAGGCCATCTTGATGGTCGAGACATGGTCGCGGCCATGCGCGTCGGTCAGGAATGCCTCGGTCCGGTCCGAGTTCCACTTCACCGGAACGCCCGTGCGCTTGGAGGCCCACAGGCAGACGATTTCCTCGGGGTAGATGTAGATCTTGGACCCGAAGCCGCCGCCCACATCCGGCGCAATGACGCGCAGCTTGTTCTCGGGCGCCACATTGTAGAAGGCGCTCAGTACAAGCCGGGCCACATGCGGGTTCTGCGAGGTGGTCCAGAGCGTGTAGTGATCTTCGGCCTCGTCGTAGGAACCCAGCGCGGCACGGGGTTCCATCGGATTGGGGACGAGACGGTTGTTGACGATCTTCATCTCGGTGACATGCGCCGCCGAGGAGATCGCTGCATCCGTTGCAGCGCCGTCTCCGATCTCCCAGTCGAAGATCAGGTTGTTCTTGGCTTCCGGGTGAAGCTGCGGGGCCCCGTCCTTGAGCGCCTCGACTGCATCGGTCACGACCGGGAGGGGTTCATAGTCGACGATTACGGCTTCAGCGGCATCGCGCGCCTGCGCCTTGCTGTCGGCCACGACGATGGCAACCGCATCGCCGACATAGCGCACCGTATCCTGGGCCAGCGGACGCCATGCGCCCATGTTCATCGGCGAGCCGTCCTTTGAATGGATCATCCAGCCGCAAATGATATTGCCGATGGCGTCCTCAGTCAGCTGTGCGCCATTGAGAATGCCGATGACGCCGGGCATCTTCTCGGCTTCGGACGTGTCGATGCTCTTGATCTTTGCATGCGCATGCGGCGAGCGCACGAAATGCGCATGCTTCATGCCGGGCACCACCATGTCATCTGTATAGCGGCCCTTGCCGGTGATGAAGCGCTTGTCTTCCTTGCGCGCCACGCGGGCGCCAATGCCTTCCATTCCCATCTCTCAAACTCCTCCGGTTGAGTGCTGGCGAACGAGCCGGTGCTTGCGGTCGGGCGGTTTGGGCGGGTTTCCGGTCTCGAATGTCTTTCGATACGATACACTCGCATCTGGGACATCCGCCTGGGGCCCGGGCCTCTGCGCTCCGAAGATCGTGAGCTCCGAACGTCGCCGGTTGTGGCGAAATCTATTCGGCGGCGACCTTCGCTCCATCGCCCATCTTCGACGCGGCATCGAGAACCGCCTTGACGATGTTGTGGTAACCGGTGCAGCGGCAGATATTGCCTTCAAGCTCGGCGCGCACGGTCTTTTCATCGAGCTGTCCCCGATGGCGGTTGATCATGTCGACGGCGGACATGATCATGCCCGGCGTGCAGAAACCGCACTGAAGCCCGTGATGTTCGCGAAACGCGGCCTGCACCGGGTGCAGCTCCCCTCCGGACGCCAATCCCTCGATTGTCGTAACCTCGGCCCCGTCCGCCTGCGCGGCAAGCATTGTGCAGGATTTGACAGCCTTGCCGTCCACATGAACAACGCAAGCGCCGCATTGCGACGTATCGCAGCCGACATGGGTTCCGGTCAGTCCGAGATTTTCGCGAACGAACTGAACCAGCAGCGTCCTGTCATCGCATTGGCCGGAAACGGAACGCCCGTTCACGGTCATTGTTACATTGGCCATCAAATTCCTCCCTTGACGGTTTTGCGGTCTCACATCCCGCAAGCATCATTTTCCTTTTTTCCAAAAGGATCAACCGTCAATCTTTTCAGAAAGGATCAACCGTCAATCGGGGATATCCGAAACGTCGGCTGTTCCGTTTCAAGCCGCGCAGATGAACGGCGCCTCAAGCAGAACCCCCCGACCCCGAACAGCCGCAGAAAAGAAAGCTCTTGTCGCCGGACGAATTCGCCAATATAAATTGACCGATCGGTCAGTCAATTTGACGATTACAGCCTTGGGAGGGGAAACGGCTGCCGGTATGAGACGAATGGCATAGGATCGAGTGCCTCCGAATCGGGCCCGCGCGATTGCTTTCTTGGTACGCCTGCCTTCTAAGTAAGGGCGGCACCGGTCGCAAAGCTTCGTCACGGGAACAGGCCGGAACAGTCTAGGCAGTTACAAAATTTGCCCCTAGTTTTCGACAGGATCAGCGGCGCCGAAGTCGCTTGAATTATCTGGGAGGATAAAATGAGGAAACGCAATTTTCTGAAATCCGCTGCAGCCGCAGCGATCGCCGTGTCTGCTCTGGGCATGGCTTCTGCAGGCGCACTTGCGCAGGAAGTCACCCTGCGCATGCACCAGTTCCTGCCGCCGCAGGCCAATGTGCCGGCCGAGATCCTGATCCCCTGGGCCGAGCAGATCGGCGAAGCCTCCGACGGGCGCATCAAGGTCGAAGTCTTCTCCGCCATGTCGCTGGGCGGAACGCCGCCGCAGCTGATGGACCAGGCTCGCGATGGTGTCGTCGACATTGTCTGGACTCTGCCCGGTTACACACCGGGGCGTTTCCCCAGCGTCGAAGTCTTCGAACTGCCCTTCATGATGACCAATGCCGAAGCGACCTCGCGCGCCTATTGGGAACTGTTCAAGTCCGACATGGAAGAGCGTGAATTCAAGGGCGTCAAGATCCTCGGCACTTGGGTACACGGCCCCGGCGTCATACATGCCAAGGGCGAAGGCGTCCGGACGCTTGAGGACATGCAGGGCAAGAAGGTGCGCGGCCCGACCCGGGTGATCAACGGCATGCTTGCCGAACTCGGCGCCGAGCCCGTAGGCATGCCGGTGCCCGCCATTCCCGAAGCGCTTTCGAAGGGCGTCATTGACGGAACCGTTATCCCCTGGGAAGTGACCCCGGCGCTGAAGATTGCCGAGCTTGTCGACACGCACACCGAGTTTGGCGGCGAAACCGCGCTCTATACGGCGGCCTTCGTGCTGGCCATGAACCAGGCCAAATACGACAGCCTTCCCGACGACCTCAGGAAGATCATCGACGACAACACAGGCGCCGATTTCTCGGCCTTTGCCGGCAAGACGCAGGCTGCCTTCGACGCGCCGAGCCGCGAAATCGCGGAAGCCACGGACAACACCATCCTCCAGATCGAGGGTGAGGAACTCCAGCGCTGGCGCGACGCCTCGCAGAGCGTGATCGACAACTGGTATATGGAAATGGAAGAGAAGGGCATCGACGGCAAGGCTCTCCATGCCAAGGCGAAGGACCTCATCGCCAAACATACCAACTAAACCGCAAGGTTCGAACCATCTCGCCGGGACCCGCCAACACGGCAAGGTCCCGGCGGCAGCGACAAGCGGATTCTCGCAATGACCATTCTTGTTGCCGGTGCCGGAATTGCCGGCCTGACCTTTGCGCTCACCTGCCATCAGATCGGGGCGCCGGTCCGGATCTTCGAACAGGTCGACGAGATCCGCCCGCTGGGCGTGGGCATCAATCTTCAGCCCCACGCCATCCGCGAACTCGTCGAGCTGGGACTCGACGCCGAACTCGAAGCCCTTGGCATACGAACCCGGGAAGTCGCCTATTATTCAAAGCATGGCCGCCTGATCTGGTCGGAGGCCCGGGGCATCGAGGCCGGGTACAACTGGCCGCAACTTTCCGTTCACCGGGGACGGCTGCAACTGATGCTGCTGAAGGCCGTCCGGCAACGCCTCGGTGCGGATGCCGTCGAAACCGGCTGGAAGGCGCGAGGCTTCTCGCACGGGCCGAACGGGGTCCTTGTGCAGCTCGAAAACCGCGCCGGCGATACCCGAACCGAACAGGGCAGTCTGCTCGTCGCCGCCGACGGCATTCACTCGGCCATCCGCGCACAGTTGAACCCCGGTGAAGGCCCACCCGTCTGGGGCGGTGCCGTGCTGTGGCGAGCGACCAGCCGTGCGAAACCGTTTCTTACCGGCGCCTCCATGGCAATGATCGGCCATGAATGGCAGAAATTCGTCACCTACCCGATTTCAGCAGCCGATCCGGAAACCGGGCTCGCTGAAATCAACTGGGTTGCCGAACTGAAGAAAAAACCCGATGCCCTCTGGAACCGCGAGGACTGGAACCGCCCCGGCAGGCTCGAAGATTTCCTGCCCGCGTTCGAAAGCTGGCGCTTCGACTGGCTGGATGTGCCCGACCTCATCGAGGGCGCCGCCCGGATCTACGAATATCCCATGGTCGACCGGGACCCCTTGCCGGCATGGGGCCAGGGCCGCGTGACGCTGATGGGCGATGCGGCGCATCCGATGTATCCCATCGGCTCGAACGGCGCGTCCCAGGCAATCCTTGATGCGCGCGTGCTCGGAAAGGCCATTGTCGCACATGGACTGTCGGAAGCGGCGCTGAACGCCTATGAAGAAGACAGGCGGCCGGCGACCGAACGGATCGTGGTGGCCAACCGGGGCAACGGACCCGACCAGATTATGCAGGTTGTCGAGGAGAAATGTCAGGGCATGTTCGATGCTGTCACCGACGTGATGAGCCGCGAGGAACTTGAGGACCACGCAGCACGCTACAAGGCGCTTGCCGGTTTTGATCGCGAAACGCTCAATCTCCGCCCGCCGCTGATCGCAGCTTCGGACCGGCTTGACCGGGCTTCGGCCGATGCTTGATCACATCGACAAGGGAATGCGGAAACTTGCGGCCGCGCTTGCAATCCTCGGAGGCCTCGCGCTCATCGCAGTCATGCTGTCGACCGTGGCTTCCGTGACCGGCCGGGCGCTGATTCCTCTCGGCCTGAGCCCGATCAGGGGCGATTTCGAACTGGTCGAACTGGGCACGGGGTTCGCGGTTTTCGCGTTCCTGCCATGGGTACAGATCAACCGGCAGCATGCTTCGGTGGAAATCCTGACGATGCACCTGAGCGCCCGCACGAACCGCCTCATCGATCTCGTCGCAGACATCCTGATGGCCATGATCGCCCTGCTTCTGGCGTGGAAGCACTGGCAGGGCACGCTCGACAAGCTGGCCTACGGCGAAACCACCTTCATCATCCAGTATCCGGTCTGGTGGGCCTACGCATCCGGGCTCGTCGGCGCCATCGGTTTTGTCATCGTCAGTCTCTGGTGCGTCCTTCTCAGCTTCCGGGCGCTTCTTTCCGGTCGCGACCAGGCCCATGGGGAGGTGGTGCATTGAGCAACATCGACATCGCCCTGCTGTCTTTCCCTGTCCTCCTGTTGCTCATATTCCTCAGGATCCCGATCGGACTGGCCATGCTGCTTACCGGCATCGGCGGAAGCTACGTCATCAACGGCTCGTTCCTGATGATCTTCGCCCAGCTCAAGAACCTGACGTGGGGGACGTTTTCGAGCTATTCGCTTTCAATCATTCCGCTGTTCCTGCTGATGGGACAGTTCGCAACGCTGGGCGGAATGTCGCAGTCGCTGTTCAAAGCTGCCGAAACCTGGCTCGGACACCGCAAGGGCGGCGTCGCCATGGCCGCGGTCGGCGCCTGTGCCGGTTTCGGCGCCATCTGCGGATCCTCGCTTGCGACCGCTGCCACCATGGGACAGGTCGCGCTACCGGAACTGCGCCGCTACGGCTATTCCGGCGAGCTGGCGACGGGCGCGCTGGCTGCCGGCGGAACGCTGGGTATTCTCATTCCGCCTTCGGTCATCCTGGTGATCTATGCGATCCTGACCGAGCAGAACATCGCCAAGCTGTTCGTTGCGGCCTTCATTCCCGGCGTTCTCGCCGCGATCGGCTACATGATCGCCATCGCCATCTATGTCAGGCTCAAGCCCGGCTCCGCCGGAAGCCGCGAACGCGCACCCTATGCCGAGCGCTTCCGCAGCCTGTTTGCCGTCTGGCCGGTGCTTCTGGTCTTCATCGCGGTCGTCGGCGGCATCTACGGCGGCATCTTCACACCGACCGAGGCCGCAGCCATCGGAGCGTTCGGCACCGGGGTGATCGCCCTGATCAATGGGGGGCTCAACCGCTCGACACTGATCTCCTCGATCCTGACCACCGCAAGCGCCACCGGAATGATCTTCCTGATCGTCTTCGGCGCCGGCGTGTTCAACGCCTTTCTCGCGCTTAGCCAGCTGCCCCAGACCGCAGCCGCCTATGTCGGCAGCCAGGGCTTCAACCCGTGGCTGGTGATGGTCGCGGTGCTGCTGATGTATCTGGCCTTCGGATGCGTGATGGATTCGCTTTCGATGATCCTGCTCACCGTGCCGATCTTCTTTCCGATCATGTCGGCACTCGATTTCGGCCTGTCCCCGGAGGAGTTTGCCCTCTGGTTCGGCATCATCGTTCTCATTGTCGTCGAGGTCGGACTGATAACGCCGCCGGTCGGAATGAACCTGTTCGTGATCAACTCGATGGCCAGGGACACACCCTTGTCGGCAACCTACCGCGGCGTGTTCCCCTTCGTGCTGACCGACATCATCCGGGTGGCGGTCCTCACCATGTTCCCGGCAATAACGCTGGTGGCGGTGAGACTGCTTTACTGAGACGGGCCTTTTTGCGGCCCGTCTCGCCGGGACCGCGGATCAGGCGCCGATGGCTCTGATCGAGGCTGCGAGGTCGCTATCGACCGGGATGCCGTCGGCAAGAAAGTCAGCGCGGATCTGCTGGCGCCGCCGGCCTGGAAGCCGGGCACCTTCGGTGCCTTCGACCATGTCCGCCATCAACGCCATGCGCTCCATCCCGCCCGGACCGAAGGCATTCGGATCGATCGCGATGATCGCCTGGCCGGTGCCGGGAGGATCGCCCTTGTCGTCGAAGAAGGATGTTGCCTGCCAGGCATAATTCGCCCCGGTCAGACCGGCGCACAGCAACTCCACCATCAGCGCCAGCGCGGTGCCCTTGGCATCGCCAAGCGGGACCATGGTGCCTTCCATCGCGGTCTTGGCGTCGGTTGTCGGATTGCCATCGGGATCGAGCGCCCAACCCTCGGGGATCGCTTCGCCCTTCTGTGAGGCCGCCATGATCTTGCCGCGGGCAACCTTGGACAGGGAAATGTCGACCACCACCGGCTCGTCCTTGCCCAGCGGCGCAGCGAAGGCGATCGGATCCGTTCCGAACAGCGGCCGCCGTCCGCCCCAGGGCGCCATTGCCGCCGGCGCATTGGCAACCATCAGCGCCGCGACGCCTTGTTCGGCCAGGGCCTCGACCACAACGCCCGCAACCCCGCAATGATGCGAGCGCCGTATTCCGGCAATGGCGATCCCCTGTGTCTTCGCCGCTCCGGGCAGCCATTCGAGCGCCAGATCCATCGCCGGATAGGCAAACCCGTTAGCGGCGTCGATCGCCATTGCACCCGGCCGCAGCACTTCCGCGCGCGGAGCCGCAAAACCGTCGACCTTGCCCGCTTTCGCCTGCGCCGAATAGGCAGCCACCCGCCGCAGACCGTGACCGTTCTGGCCGGCCAGTTCCGCCGCGAGCAAGGCGCTTGCAACGGAGTTCGCATTGGCCTCGGACGTCCGGCTGCGCGTGAGTGCGCCGGTGATCAGGGCGGCGACCTCATCCGCGGTCATTTTCAAGGCGCCGCTCATGACGCCGCTCCCAGAACCTCAAGCACCTTGTCGGCAATCAGATGGCTCACACGTTCGTTGGATTCCTCCGTTACCCCCGCAACATGCGGGGTCAGGATCAGGTTTGGGAGCGCGGCAAACTTCGCGCCGGCCTCTGCCGTCAGCGGCTCGGTCGCAAACACGTCGAGCGCCGCGCCGCCGATCCGGTTGCCCTTCAGTGCATCGGCCAGCGCCGCCTCGTCGACGATACCGCCCCGAGCCGCATTCACCAGAATGGCGTCGGGTTTCATCTTCGTGAGCGAACTCGCATCGATCATGTTGCGCGTGGCATCGGTCAGCGGCGTGTGCAGCGAGACCACGTCTGCAAGCTCCAGCACCGCGTCAAGCGACACGTTGCGGGCAATCTGCCATCCGGGATGATCGGCCGCGAGAAAGGGATCATAGGCGACAACGGACATGCCCATCATGTGAGCGCGCCATGCAACCTCCCGCGCAATCGAGCCGTAGCCGACGAGCCCCATCGTCTTGCCGGCCAGTTCCCGGCCCATCATCGACTGGCGCGGCCATGCCCCGCCCGCAACCTCTTCAGACCGCAACCATGCCCGGCGAAGCAGCATCAATGCTGCCGTGATCACATACTCCGCAACAGACAGATCATTGGCGCCGGTGGCCGGGATCACCTTGATCGAGCGGGCCCGGCACGCCTCGACATCGATGTTGTCGAGGCCCACACCAAGGCGGCCGACCACCTTGAGCTTGGGTCCCATGCCCAGAAGCGCTTCGCGCACCTGGGTCCGGTTGCGCACGACCAGCGCCCTGGCCGAAGCCAGAAGTCCGTGAAGGGCGACCGGATCGTCCACCAGCTTCGGGTCGTAGAGCGTGTCATGCGCCTCGGAGAGGCGGGCAACGGCCGCCTCGTCCATGAACTCGGTAATCACAATGTCTGCCATGATGAAAGTGCTCTTTCGCCTGGGATCCGCTCCTTACGCGGATCTGTAGAGTTTTGTCATGGAGAACTCGCGGTGCCCGAGGGCCTCGGCAGCGGTGTTGCGTCCGTTGGAGGTCCTGCGGATCATGTCGATGAGGGCGTCGCCGGCCTCGTCAATGGTCATCTCGCGCCTCAGGATGCCCGAGACGTCGACGTCGACATGCTCGCCCATGGTGCGGACCGTGCGCGGATTGGCGGTGATCTTGATCACAGGCACGATCGGGTTGCCCACAACATTGCCCTGTCCCGTCGGGAAGGTGTGGACCACATAGCCGCCCGCGGCCATCAGCGTCACGCATTCCGCCGCAGCCGAAGAGCTGTCCATGAAGTAGAGCCCGTTGCCCGATTGCGGCTGTTCCGCAGGCTCGAGAATGTCGATGAACTGCGAGGTCCGGCCGATCTTCTCCAGATTGCCCAGCGCCTTCTCCTCGATGGTCGTCAGACCGCCCTCGATGTTGCCCTTGGTCGGCTGGCTGTCGGAAAGATCGTCGGTCTGGTGCGCGAAGATCACGTCGTCCTGGTAGGCCTTCCACATCTTGTGCCAGCGCTCGCCCACTTCCTCGTTGATCGCGCGCGCCTTGCAGATGTGCTCGGCCCCGGTGATCTCGGAGGTCTCGCCGAAGCAGCCGTAAATGCCCTCGGGCAGGAGCTTGTCATACATGTTGCCCACCGTCGGGCAGGAGCCCAGACCCGTCGTGGTGTCGCTCTCGCCGCACTTGGTCGACACCCACAATTCCGAGATCGGGCACTCCTCGCGCTGAAGCTCGGAAGCAAAGTGGACATAGTCCTTGGCCACCCGCGAAGCATCCATGATGGTCTTCAAGTCGCCGTTCTGCTCGATCGAGAAGCCGGTCACCGGCTTGCCGGTGGCCGCAATCCCGTCGACGATCCGCTTGGTCCAGCCCGGCTCGATGCCGATCACGACCACCGCCGCCACGTTCGGGTTCGACCCGGTGCCGATCATGGTGCGGAAATGCAGCTCCAGGTCCTCGCCGAACTGCAGCCGCCCGTAGGCGTGCGGGATCGCAAGCGTGCCCTTGATGTTGTTGGCAACCGCCTCGCAGGCCGCGTTCGAGATGTCGTCCACCGGCAGGATCAGGACGTGGTTGCGCACGCCCACCCGACCGTTCTCGCGGCGGTAGCCATGAAACGTCATGTTGGAATATTTCGATGCCATGGTCAAAACTCCTACCAGCGCTTGGTCTTGAGATTGTGGGTGTGGACGTGCCCGCCCTTCTCGACGTCGGCGATGAACCAGATTGTGAAAAATGGGCAAACTGTCCCTGCCCGATGGACAGGTCTTATATAAGATATAAGATACTGTGAACCCGGAATGTCAACCGGTGCAAGACCGTGAAAGGAAAATCGGGATGGCGGATCAGGCCGGAAGGGATCCAACCGACAGCATCGGTTTCAAGCCGCTTTATGCACAGGTGCGCGAACGCCTGATGCGCCGCCTCGTCGACGGCGAGTGGGTGCCCGGAATGCTGCTGCCCAGCGAGATCGAGCTCGCCCGCCAACTCAATGTAAGCCAGGGCACGGTTCGCAAGGCGCTCGATTCGATGACTGCCGACAATCTGCTCATACGCCGGCAGGGCCGGGGCACCTATGTCGCCGAGCCGGAGGAGAGCCGCATCCTGTTCCAGTTCTTCCGGCTCACGCCGGACAAGGGCGCGGCAAGCTTTCCCGATTCCCGGGTCGTCAGCACAGGCTACGCGAAACCCACCACGATCGAGACCGGATCGCTCCGGCTTGAAGACGGCGAAAAGGTCTTTCGCATCGAACGCGTCCGTTCACTTTCGGGCCAGCCGATCCTCATCGAAACCATCACCCTGCCCTCGGGCCGGTTTCCGGACATTGATCACCTGACCATCATTCCCAACAATCTGTACCGCCTCTATTCCGAGCGCTGGGGCATCACCATCGGCTCCGCCGAAGAGCGTCTCAAGGCGATAGCCGCAGGCAGTCGCGACGCCGGTCGCCTCGGCTGCGACGAAGGCGAACCGCTGCTTCTGATCAGCCGGGTCGCCAGGGATCTCGAAGACCGCCCGGTCGAACTGCGCTGGTCCCGGTGCATCTCCCGGGACATCCACTATGCCGTCAATCTGCGCTGAAACCTGCAGACAATCGCGACATGGGGAGAAAGCCGCCGTTCAAACGGCCGTCTTCAGGTCAAATGCGCCCTCGAGAACAACCGCTTCACCCGTCCGGGCCGACTGTTCGGCAGCAAGCCCGATCCGCACCGATTTCATTCCGTCCTCCAGGGTCACCTCAGGCTGACCGCCATCGCGAACCATGGAGATAAATTTCCGGTGCTGGAAGAAGGTGGAGCCATGATGGTCGCCGGCTGAAAGGATCGCATCATCGACATGGATCACCTCGCGCTGTTCGATCTTGGTGGAGCGCGGTGAAAGCACGAATTCGGAAGACCGTTCCGCTTGATCGGGCGAAAACCGCGCGGGGCCGGGAACCCGGGCCTCTGCCTTCGCGGCTTCGCCGATCACGGCGATCGTTTCCTGCCACTCTGAGCCCTCGGCGAACATGCACAGTTCCAGCATGCCGCGCACGCCATTGGTGAAGTCTATGACGACAAACGCGTTGTCGAGAATGTCCGGACGCCGGCCGTCATGAAGCTCGTCGCGAAAATTCACGTCCGCGGCGCCTGATGCATAGACGCGGCTTGCCTCAGCCCCCGTGATCAGGCGCATCAGGTCGAAGAAATGGCAGCATTTTTCCACCAGTGTTCCACCGGTCATGGCGTTGAACCTGTTCCAGCTGCCGACCTTGGAAAGGAAGGGAAACCTGTGCTCGCGGATAGAGACCATTCGCACGCCACCGGTTTCACCGCCCTGCACGGCGGCGAGCAGCCGTTCGACCGGGGGCATGTAGCGATACTCCATCGCCACCCAGACCGGGCGCGAACGCCGTGCCGCAGCCGCCAGAACCTCGTCGCAATCGGCAAGGGTGGTGCAAAGCGGCTTTTCCGCAAGAACGGGAAGATCGGCCGGCAGCACATCCATCAGGATGCGATGATGCAGGTGGTTGGGGGCTGCGATCACGAGCGCGTCGCAGAGGTCTTCCGACAGGAGATCGCTGTGATGGTCGAAGGCCCTGCAACCGGATCCGGCAAGCGCCTGCGCCCTGCTTCGCATGTCCGTGTCCGGATCGCACACCGCCGACACCCGGGCCCCGTCAATCAGGCCGATGTTGCGGATATGCTCCTGCCCCATCATGCCGGCGCCGATGATTCCGTACCGTATCTCACGCATGGTCATATCCGCTGTCTCACAAACGAAATCACAAATGCAGGACCGGCAGATCCGCAGCCGCGGCGAAGCTTTCGAGCAATTCGACATGATCGCCATAGGCCAGCGCCATGTGATGCTCGAGGCCGCTGTTCATCACCCGGTCGAGCACAATGCCGGCGTTGCGCTCGAACCGCACGACACCGGATGTCCCGGTAAACGCCATCGGACGCTTGAGCATTTCGCCACGGCCCACGACCAGGGCATGCCGGCCGTAGGCCTGGCTCAACCGAAGGAACGTCACCGGCCCCGGCTTGAGCGGGAATTCAAACAGAAGCGGCATTTTCCGGTTGGTGTGGATCGTCGCTTCCGCAACGGCATCGGGATCGGCCATCGACAAGGGGGCCTGCCCGCAATGCCAGACCACGGCGGAGTTGTCCCCGACATCGATATCGACGAGATCGGTCAGGAAGACGGGGGAACCGCTTGCAGCCTGAAGGATCAACTGCGTCGCGGCGCCGTAGACATCCGCTTCGCACGCGCAGGGTGTGCGCGCTTGCCCCATCATCGCCGCCGGTCCGCACACCGCGCCGCCATACTCGGTGAATGTTTCCGGCCAGCAGCGGATCGCAAAGGCATCGAAAGACCCCTCGGCCCTGATTTCATCCAGCGCCAGCTTCAGCCTCAGCGACCGGTCCAGCTGCTGCTGATCGACCCGGTCGAGTCCCGAGATCATTGCGTCCGCTTCGTTGCGGAGGCTTGAGGCAGATTGCGCCGGCGCGGCGCGCGCCCGGTCGAAGAACTCGGCAAGATCGAACCCCGTCACATTGAGACCCGTAAGCGCGGAGAGCCGGTCGGGCTGATAGGCGCATGTGTCAAAACCGTCCGGATGGGCGCCGATCCGGGCGATGTTCTTTCGCCGCAGGCCTTCGAGGATCTTCTTTCCTCTGCCTGGATCCGCACCCGCCGGCGACAGCTCCAGCGGCTTTACGCGCGCGTCCGGATCAAACAGGCTTTCGAGCCCGTCGCCCCCGGGCGCGGCATAGCGCCAGGAGAAAGGACGGTTGCGCAACGACAAGGCGTGCGACGCGAGGTTCAATCCACAAAACGCGTTGAGCCGCAGCCGTCCGCCAAGCCGCGGTTCCGGCACGGCCCAGATAGCGAGCGGCTGCTCGAACGCATCGGCGATGCGGCAGGTCGCCGCCGCATCGGTGAAGGTCACCTGCAGGATCAGGACAACATCGGGTTGCCCGGCCTTGATATCGGCAATCGCCGCCTCGGTGGCATCCGCATCCATCAGAAGCCTCGCCGGGCCGATCAGGTGATGGCCTGTCTGCCCCAGATCATGCCACATCCCGGCAAGCATTTCTTCCGCGAACGGCACGTCGAAAGTGGGCCTTCCCAGCGGCAGAACACCGATCCTGAGTGTTTCAGACGACATCCAACCGCCCCCTTACATCACCGGCCAAAAACACTAAATTGCAGTTATGATAACGATCCTCAGACGCGGGGCTTTTGCCCTTTTCGTCGCGATGTCCATCAGTGTCATTGCACCCGCCGCCAAGAGCCATGCGACCGAGGCCGCATGGGCGCGTCTGGCGCAGGGCGGATACACCATCCTGCTGGGATACGCGCGCACGCCCGGCGGCGGCGAACCACTGCGCCCCGATCTCGGAAACTGCGAAAGCCGCAAGGGTCTGAGCGACCGTGGCATCCAGGAGGCACGCCGCATCGGAATGCGCTTTGCCGCACGAGCCGTCTCGATCGACGCTGTTTACTCCGGCGAATTCTGCCGTGCCCTGCGAACGGCAGAGCTTGGCTTCGGTGCATCGCGGGTCGAGACCCGGGACTATCTCAACTCGGTTGTGGGAGGCGGCAATCCCGACGAGATCCCGCTCGAGCTGATCGAGGCCGTCGACGACTTTTTCGGTTCCGGCAACCAGGTGATGGTCACCCATCCCGAACTCATCCGCGCCATATCCGGCACCACGCCGCGGGAAGGCGAAGCGATCATCATCGCACCCGCCATCGAGCCCGGAGATCCGCCCAGGGTGGTCAACCGGCTGCTGCTTGACTGATTGCCGTTCGTTCATCATCCGAAATCGCCATACCGGTGCCGGAAGCTGCTGTCGGAAGGCGAGAACCGCGCCCCATCCGGACCGAACACCGGATGCGCATGCCACGGCGTTGCCGCACCGTCGGTCAGCGCATTGAGTTCACGCATGTAGTCAACAGAACCGGTTGCGAGACCCTGTCGCATCGCGTCCCAGTCCGGATAAAGGCCGAAGGGCTCGAGCCAGATTGCGCGGCCCGCGAGATAGCCCGAGGCGCCGGCCCTGTAGGCATGCGCCAGAATGTTGCGAAACTCGGTTTTTCCGGCGCCCGCGGAAAGCATGACCCATGGCCGCCCAGCAAGCCTGCCCATCTCGTTGAAAGCGGCCTGAACCGGTCCATCCTCTTCAGCGGGGACATCCTTCGCGGCAACCGGGCTTTCAAGCTTGAACACATCGATGCCAAAATCGGGCGCAGCGAAATCGGCGACCGATTGCAGCACGTGGTCCGTGCGCTTTCCGGTCATCTCGATGTAGTCGGTGGTCTGGTGAGCGTCGCCGGGCAGCGGATAGACCAGAAGCTCGAACAGGAAAGGAATATCGTAGCGCGCACAGGCCTCGCCGATGCGCTTGGTGAAGTCCTTCTGCGCCTGCCGGTTGCTCTCTGGCGCGTCGGGCCGGTACCAGGCCAGAACCTTGACCGCGTCCCCGCCCATTCGCTTGATCTTGGCGACCGACCAGTGGTCGATCTCGCTCGACAATCGGCCTTCCGGCGTCTCTTCGAAGAGCGAATCCTCGAGCGTGACGACCAGGCCCTTGGAAGGGGAAAAGCAGTCGAGCCCCATGGGAATGGCGTAGTGGGGATCGAGCAGCATGGCCGAAGAGTGCTCCTGCAGCGTTTCGATCAGCAGTGTCTTGAACCGTGCAACGTCTTCCCACGGCGCCTCGCCGGTACCGTGGTGCCGGGCGATCGGCCCCTTGATCGGGGGACGCTGGTCGACCGCCGTCATCTTGAAGCGTCCCTGCCCGTCGGCCATCCGCCGCATGCCCCACAATTTACCGGCGCTCAATTGCATGCGATGGCCTCTTTCACGAATTGCTCGACTTCCTTGCGGGTCGGATACCCGGCCCGCCCGTTGTGCCGGGTGCATTTGAGTGCGGCCGTCGCCGAAGCAAAACGGATAGCCGTCTCCGGGTCCATGCCTTCACCCAGCGCAAGCGTGAAGGCGCCATGCCAGACGTCGCCTGCGCCAAGCGTATCCACCGCTTCGACCCTGTAGGCCTGAACGACGCCCGATGCCGTGCCGTGCTGCCAGAAGACGCCGCGCGCGCCATCGGTGACACAGACAAACTTGCCGGTTTGCTGCGCCGCCTCGGCCAGCCCACGGCCCAGGTCGTCATGGCCGGCCCAATCCCGCAGCCCTTGGGCAGAGAACGCCAGGTGGCTTGCAAGCTCGAACGCACCCCGTGCTTCGTGGATCGGAGCCTCGGCATCGAGCACGCCCGGCAAGCCCCTCTCGCGGGCTGCCCGCATGAGCACCGCAGCCCCGTCGGGCCAGCGGGTGTCCGCCAGGGCCGCATCGAACGTGGCAGGCAAGGCATCGGCCAGCCAGTCGGCATTCATCGACAATCCGGTATCCCTGTAGTTGACGATCTGACGTTCGCCTTCCCGGTCGACGAAGACGGACGAAAAGGAAGAGCGGCGGCCTGCGAACTTGCGCACCAGTCGGCAATCCACACCATCGGCCTCGAGGCCTGCAACGATCATTGCGCCCACTTCGTCATCGCCAAGGCGCGCAGCAAGCACCGCTTCGCCGCCCAGACGCGATATGGCGGCGGCGGCATTTGCAGCACAGCCGCCGCCGGTGATGCCCGCGTCCAGGGCGCGGTATTTCTCCGGCTGCCGCGGCATCTCCGCGAGGTAGAAGACGAAGTCGGCCACCGCGACACCGGCCGTTACGATTCTCGTCATGCGTTCCCAGTCCCGAACTTCGGATGGAGGGCGGTTTCAGCAACCGAAACCGGCTTTGATGCAGTCAAACTTACCAAGTCTTATATAAGACACAAGACCGAATTCGAACCGTGGTCGTTTCCCCTTTCGGAGCAGGCCGGGATCAATCGACGGGCAGGCCGCTTGGCACAGACTCCGGCCTTCCGAGCCGGCCCCCGGCCGTTCCGGTCAGCGCTTCAAGAAATTCCACGAGCCGCGCCACTTCCGCGTCATCAAGTTCTACCGGTTCAATATCGATGCGCGCAGCCAGCCGCCTCCGCTCCCGGCTATCCTCGAAAGAGATGAAATCGACAGCTGTAAATCTCTCGTCGGCGGGCAGGCGCACCATCTCCGGACGCCAGTTTTCAAAGCCTCCGGCAGGATCGAGATGATGGCGCACAATGCCTTCGAGCGTGGCATAGGCGCCGTTGTGCCCCCAGGGACCGGTCAACGCCACATTGCGCAGCATTGGCGTGCGAAACCTGTAGGCATCCTCCAGCCGGTCGGTTTCAGCCATGCGGCCGACATCGCGCACATAGGGATCGAAACGCCGGGTCCGGCCCGGGCCGAAATGCGGCAGCGCCAACGCGTGAAACCCCTGATCCGACATCAGGCGTCCCGAATGGCATTCGCCACAGCCTGCCTTTCCGTAAAACAGCGCCATGCCGGCCTTTGCTCCCGCCTCAAGCGCCTCGGTGTCGCCACCAAGAAACCGATCAAACGGCGTGTCGGTCACGCGCCATTCGGCATTGATGAAGTCGCCCAGCGCATTTGCGATGTGGGTGATCGTAAGATCGCCCGCCGTCTTGATCTCCGGGTCGGCCTCTTTGAATCGCTGCAGATAGTCCGGGATCGCCCGCACCCGTTGCGTGATCAGCGGCCACACGTAATCGATACGGTCATAGGCCGCGCCCGCGATCTTGTTCTCTTCGGGGTTTCCGGCCATCTCGGTTTCCGACGTCAGCGGGAAAAGCGCCTGCGCGGACAGTATTCCCTTGAGCCCGGACGGCAGGTATTCCTCCGCCGGCGAATTGAAGCCATTGCCGAAGATCGGATCGACGCTCAGCCTTCCGTCATGAAACAGGACATGGATTTCACGCGCGCCCAGATTGAAGAGTGCCGGGGCGTTGCGGGGCACGCGCTTCTCGATGCGCGCTTCACCCTGTCCGGTCGTCCGTTTCGGGCCGATCCCCTCGCCGCCCTCGCCCACGCCGAGCGCCAGCCCGTCACCGCTTGCAAGCTCATGGTGATGACAGGTTCCGCAGGAGATGTTTCGGTTGCCCGAAAGCACCGGATCATAAAACAGGAGGCGACCGATTTCGGCCAGCCCGGGATCATAGGCATGAAAATCAGACCCGGTCAGAGGGGCGACAGGCCGCGCATCCATCGGCTCGCGGGCCTCGGCAAGCGGCCCGAACGTCAGCAGCATCGCCACGGCCGCAATGTGAAGGACCGGCCTTGGCAGCCAGGCAGTCCCGTAGAATGGCTCGCTCATACTCTCTCCCACGTGCTGCCGGGCTCCTCTTCCCCTGGACAGCACTTCGGATCGCCCGACGGGCGCGATGTACAGCCGCCATGTTGCCCGTACACCGGCGGAAGCGTTATTGTCGGCGACCCTGCGCATCGGGAAGAATGACAAATGACACCTCCGCTTGCAATTGCGAAACCGACCGTTCGGAGCGCCGCGCTGGCGTGCGCGCTGACCTTGCTGGTCTTCGGTTCGCCCGCCCGTGCCGAAATCGAGAAAGGCCGTATCCTGATGGAGCAGAACCGGTTCGAGGAGGCGATGACCGAGTTCCTGCCGGCAGCGCGATCCGGCAATGCCGATGCCGAGGAACTGATCGGGGTGATGTACGCCATGGGGCTCGGCGTCGAGCGCGACGACGAACGCGCCTTCGAATGGTATCTTCGAGCCTCGATGAAAGGCCATCCCGGCGCGCAATCCGGTGTGGGGTGGTACTTCGAGGTCGGACGCGGCACCGCGGTTGACCTGGTCCGCGCCTACATGTGGTACGGCCTCTCTGCCATCGGCGGCGATCCGGACGCAGCGATCTCGATCGAGGAAGTGGCAAGGAAAATGACGCCCGACCAGATCCGCCGGGCCGAAGTGCTCATCAACGATTACCGGCCCTGGATGTACCCGTTTCGCTGACCACCGATGAGAAACCGCCCGGATAGCTCCGGGCGGCCTCGCCTGTTCCGTCCTCGTCTGTTCGGTCCATGACGGACTGGGTTACTTCATGTCCATTTCGGCGCCGCCGTCGATCGTTTCGGCAGCCTTTGCAGCCTCGGCGACAAGGAGGTCATAGAAGGTCTCGCCACCGTCGACATTCGACTTGAACCATTCGAACACAGGGGCTGCGGCCTCCTTGAACTGCGCCTTTTCCTCCATGGTCGGCACATAGACCTGCCCGCCGGCTTCGGCGAAGGCCTTGTATGCGTCGATCGACTTGCGCTTGGGCGAGGCGAAGGTGGCCTGCTGCAGCGCTGCAAACCCGTCGACCACCACGCGGCGCAGGTTCTCGTCGAGACCCATGAAGCGGTCGTTGTTCATGTACCAGAGCGCGCCCATGTAGGAGTGGCCGTCAAGGGTCAGGTATTTCAGGCCGGCATCCGGAAATTTCATGCCCATGATATCGGTGATGCCGTTCTGCGTGCCTTCGACCACGCCTGTCTGGAACGAGGTGAACAGTTCAGGCCACGGAATCGGCGTCGGAGAGGCGCCCATCGCGCGCACCAGCTCCTGCGGAAGATCGGCCACCACGGTGCGGATCTTCAGCCCTTCCATGTCGGCAGGCGACTTGATCTCGCGCTCGGTATTGGCGAAGTTGCGCCAGCCGCCGGTGTTTCCGATTGTCATCAGCCGGATCATCCCCCCCGAATCCGCCAGCATCTGCTCGCGCATCGCCCGCGTGAACGTGCCTTCGGTCAGAACTTCCTCGGCAATGCGGTCGTCACGCAGCAGGTAAGGGAGGTCCAGCACCTGAACATAGGGGAAAATCCCGGAGGCTCCGCCCGACGTCGAGATGTAGATGTCGATCGAGCCGTCGGCGATGCCCTGAAGGCATTCCGCGCCCGTTGAGCAAAGCTGGGTTCCGATGAACATTTCCACGGCGATCGCACCGTTGGACGCCTTCTCGACATAATCCTTGAACACGACGAGCCCGTCATAGTCCTCGTCGTTCTCGTTCGAATTGGCAGTCGCGCGCAACGTGATATCGGCGGCCTGCGCCGCGGTCATGGCTCCACCGGCCAGTACTGACAGACCGATTGCGGCCGCCGTGAGCGTTTTCAATGGATGTTTCAAGATCATCAGTTTTTCCTCCCGTTTTCCTCAGTTTCCCATAGAGTCTTATATAAGACATAAGATTGACGAGCCTCTCCGGATTGTCAACCAATCCCAAATCCTGCCGCCCGTCCATGTCATCGGCATGTCAGCCCCTCGAACTCTCAATTCGCAAACCCGAAAAACTGCGGCAACGCCAGGGAGAATTGCGGAACAAACGTGATCAGGAAGATCGCAACCACCTGGACTGCCAGGAAGGGAAGGATCGCCTTTGCGATCGTCTCCACGCGTTCTCCGGAAACACTCGATGTCACGAAAAGCACCAGTCCCATCGGCGGCGTGGCCAGCCCCACCGTCAGGTTGACACTCATGATGATGGCGAAATGAACCGGATGAACGCCCAGATCGGTGAAAATCGGTCCGAGGATCGGCCCCAGAATGATGATCGCCGGCCCGGCATCGAGAAACATGCCCACGACAAACAGCAGGATGTTGATCAGGAACAGCAGGATGTAGGGATTTTCCGACAGGCCCAGAATGAAATTGGCCATGATCTCGGGAGCGTGGGAAAGGCTGACGACGGTCTTGAAGGCCATGGCCGCGCCGACCAGCAGCAGCACCACCGAAGTGGTCATCGCAGCCTTCGTCAGCACTTTTGGCAGGTCTGCCCAGCCCATGGTCTTCAGGATGAACAGCGCCACGACAAAGGCATAGACCGCGGCCACTGCGGAAGCTTCGGTCGGCGTGAAGACGCCGCCCAGGATGCCGCCCAGGATGATCACCGGCGTGAGCAGCGGAAAGAACGCCTTGAGGCTGGCCTGGCCCTTTTCGGGCCAGGTCGCGCGCCGGGATGCGGCGGGAAAATCGTTCCGCTCTGCGAGAAAGCCGACGACCAGCATCAACGATATGCCGATCAGGATGCCCGGCACGATTCCGGCGAGGAACAGCGCTGCGACCGATTCCCCCATCACATAGGCATAGATGATCATGATCCCGGACGGCGGAATGATCGGCCCGATCACCGAAGATGCAGCCGTCACGGCAGCAGCAAACCTGCGCTTGTAGCCATTTCTTTCCATTGCCGGGATCAGCATCGACCCCAGGGCCGAGACGTCCGCCACCGCCGAGCCGGAGAGGCCGGCAAACAGCATCGAGGAGAGAATGTTCACATGGGCGAGACCGCCTTTGAGGTGCCCGATCATCGCCTGGCTGAACTCGACGATGCGCATCGTGATGCCTCCGCGGTTCATCAGTTCGCCGGCCAGCATGAAGAACGGGATTGCCATGAGCGGGAACGAGTCCATGCCGGTATAGACGTTCCGGTACAAAAGCGCGATGTCGCGCTCCTGGCCGTTGAGCCAGAGCAGGAAACCCGGGGCGGCGAGCATGCCGAAAAACACCGGCAGGCCGATCATCAGGAAGACCAGGAAGAGCGGCAGGAAGAAAAACAGCATGGCTTACTCCACCGCCACGATGACACGGTCATGGTCTTCCGGCAGGTCCGCGTCCGGGTCGATCAGATGGGCAATCGATTTGAGGCACAGCTCGATATTGACCAGGATCATCAGGAACAGGCCGACCGGGAGCGACATGTACATCCAGGCAAGCTTGATCCGCACCAGACCCAGGCCGAGAAACTCGAGCGGCAGTTTCAGTGAGCTGGAGGCGAACAACCAGCCCGAGTTCACATGATTGAGCCCGAGCCGAAAGCCGTAGACAAGCACGATCAGCGAGACCAGAAGCAGCAGCAGGCCGAGCACCGCACCGATCCGCGGCGGAAGCAGGTCCTTGACCATGTCGATTGAAACGAACCCGCCCCATCGGTACGCGGTTGGCGCGATCAGCGCTGTCATCCAAAGCATCAGGAACCGCGCACCCTCGTCGGGCCAGGCCAGTGCATTGCCGAGCACATAGCGAAAGAAAACCTGCAGCATGATGATCAGCACCATCAGACCCATGGCGATCCAGGCAAAGGTCCGTCCGGCCCGCAACAGCACGGTGACAAGCCGCCCCAAGGGTTTCAATACCCCCAAAATCACTGCCATGGTCTAGGTCCTCCCCGAGCCGGCAACCACAGTGCATAGGCAAGTCTTATATAAGACTTGCCTATGGGCTTCTATTTGCTGCCGCCTGTCAAGTGCGTTGCAGGGACCGGAGAGCTCAATCGCGCATGAAGATATAGTCGGTGTGCTGAACCCTTGTTTCGCCCGGCCTGAGCACCGCCCCGGCAAAATCGGGATGGTTCGGACTGTCCGGCCAGCTCTGGGTCTCGAGACAGAAGCCCGCGCAGGGACCGTAGGTCTTTCCCGCAAGGCCCGGAACCGAGGGCGAAATCTTGAACCCGGTGTAAAACTGGACCCCGGCCTCGCCGGTTCGAACCTCCATGGCGACCCCAGAACGCATCGACTGCGCCATCGCCACCGTCCTCACCGGTCCCCGGTCGGGCGCCAGACAGAAATTGTGATCGTACCCCACCGGTTCTCCGTCCGGCCCCTCGCGCCTGATCGGCCGCATCTGACGGAAATCGAAATCCGTCCCCTCGACAGGCGCGATTTCACCGGTCGGGATAAGGTTGCCATCCACCGGGAGATAGTGGTCCGCCGCCATCATCAGTTCATGATCGAGAACGGTGTCGCCGCCATCGAGATTGAAATAGCTGTGATGGGCCAGGTTGACGAGCGTCGGCCGATCGGTCGTCGCGGTGTAGGTGATTGCCAGGCACCCGCCCGGCTTGAGCTCATGCCGCGCTTCGACCTGCAACGTGCCAGGATAGCCGGAATGACCGTCGGGATCGACAATCGAGAAGACGACGAAATCCGGTCCATGGTCCTTGACCGTCCATATCCGCTTGGCAAGCCCCTCCCTCCCGCCATGCAGATGCGTGATCCCGTTCTCATTGAGATCGAGCTGGTATTCCACACCGTCAAGCGCAAAACGGCCATTTGCAATGCGGTTGGCATGCCGGCCGGGGGTCTGGCCGAAATAGGGGGCGTGTTTCGGGTAGCTTTCAAAATCGGGAAATCCGAGCGTCAGCGGCGGCTCGTGTCCTTCCAGCCGCAAGTCCTGCAACGTCGCACCCCAAGTCATGAACCATGCGGTGAGCCCGCCGCCTTCGATCCTGATGCGGTGCACCGTTTCGCCTTCTGCCGTCTCTCCGAATGCCTCGATCGTCATGCTGCGTCCCCTCCTGGTGTCGTCTGGTGTCTTGGCCGCTCCGGAAATCCGGGGATTGATCTATGTCGCCACGAATGCATGCAGGCAAGCCCGCAGATTGCAGTCACCCGGCCACAGGACTACCGGGTCAACTGCCTGGTCGCGGACTCCAGACCCGTAAGCGTCATCGGAAACATCCGGTCGGAGAAAAGCTGGCGGATCAGCGCGGTCGAATGGGTGTGGGGCCAGTATTTCTCCGGGGTCGGGTTGAGCCACGCCACCTTGTGAAAATGACCGAGCAGCCGCATCAGCCAGACCTGGCCCGGCTCCTCGTTCCAATGCTCGACCGAACCGCCAGGCGCCACGATCTCGTGCGGGCTCATGGCCGCATCACCCACGAAGATGACCCGGTAATCCGAACCATAGGTTCTCAGCACTTCCAGTGTCGGGACCAGTTCTTCGCGCCGGCGCCGGTTGTCACGCCACACGCCCTCGTAAAGGCAGTTGTGAAAATAGAAATACTCCATGTGCCGGAATTCCGCCCGGGCGGCGGAGAAGAGCTCTTCGACGACCCGGATATGATCGTCCATCGATCCGCCTATGTCGAAAAACATCAGCAGCTTGACCGCATTGCGCCGTTCCGGCCGCGTCTTGACGTCAAGCCAGCCATGCTCGGCCGTGGCCTGGATCGTTCCTGGAAGGTCGAACTCCTCGGCCGCACCCTCCCGCACCCAGCGCCTCAGACGCCTGAGCGCGACCTTGATGTTGCGTGTTCCCAGTTCGACCGTGTCGTCGAGGTTTTTGAATTCGCGCTTGTCCCAGACCTTGACCGCCCGCCGGTGCCGGCTCTTGTCCTGGCCGATGCGCACGCCCTCCGGATTGTAACCGTAGGCCCCGAAGGGTGATGTCCCGGCGGTGCCGATCCACTTCGACCCGCCCTGGTGCCGAGACTTCTGTTCGTCCAGGCGCTGCTTGAGCGTTTCCATCAGCTTGTCGAAACCGCCGAGGCTTTCGACAAGCTTCTTCTCATCCTCTGAAAGATGTTTTTCCGCCATCCGCCGCAGCCACTCTTCGGGCAGATTGTGCGGATCGATCCCGGCCTCGCCGCCGACCGCCTCGACCCCGCGGAAATAGTGGCTGAAGACCTGGTCGAACCGGTCGACATGCCGCTCGTCCTTCACCAGCACGGCGCGCGCGAGATAGTAGAATTCCTCGACATCGAACCGCGCAAGACCAGCCTCCAACCCTTCGATCAGGGCAAGGTATTCACGCAGCGAGACCGGAACCTTGGCAGCCTTGAGCTCAAGAAAAAACGGCAGGAACATGAGCGCGACCTTATCCGTATTGACGCATGCTTTCCAGCCATTCCTGCCGGCTTCGGCCGCAAGGCGGCAGACCGTTCCGGGCGGCATTTTCCCGCACCGGCCCGAACGCGCCAGCGATCTACCTGCTGTACTTGATGAAGGGGGTGAGGGTGCCGATCCGGTCGTAGAGCTTGCGCGCGGTGGCGTTGAACTCCTGCGTCGTCCAGTAGACGCCGGGAGAGCCGTCACGGTCGGCCTGCGCGTAGACCGCTTCGATCAGCTTGCGCCCGACCCCTTTTCCCCGCGCCTCGGGCGCCGCATAGAGATCCTGCAGGTAGCACACATGCTCTATCTTCCAGCAATGCCGATGGTAGAAATAGTGCACCAGTCCGACCGGCGCCCCGTCTGACAGCGCAAGCAATCCGCGTGGTTCGTAAAACGAGATCTCGCCGTCTGCATGCGGCCCGGTCAGACGCGCGAAAGTGGTCCGGTACACCTCCTCGGACACGCTGGATTCATAAAACTCCAGATAGCCGGTCCAGAGCCTGCGCCACTCGCTCTCGTCGGCATCGGCAATCGGCCTGATTTCGATCTGCTTCCCCATCATCTTACTCCCCGGCTTCGGCCAACTTCCGGCCCGACCCGATATCTTCCATGTTGAACGGTGTTGTCTGATAAACCTGATTGATCCAGTTGCCGAACAGCAGGAAGGCATGGCTGCGCCAGCGATTGAGCGGTTGCCGCTCAGGATCGTCGTCTGGAAAGTAGTTTCTGGGCGGTGTGATCGGTTTTCCCGCGCTGATGTCGCGGAAGTATTCTTTCGCGAGCGTTCCGGAATCGTATTCGATGTGATTGAAGATATAGAGCCGGTTGCCGAATGCCTCATGCAACAGGCACAGCCCGGTCTGATCGCTCTCCATCAGCACGTCGAAATCCGGCGTCAGGTCTTCCCGCCGCACCTCCGTCCAGCGCGAAACCGAAACCTGGAAGTCGTCCGAAAACCCCATCAGGTAAGGCGAAGCCGGATTGAGGTTGCGGTGCCGGTAAACCCCGAAGGCCTTTTCGTCGAGAAGCCGCTTCGGCACCTGGTGAAAATGCCATGCAGCCGCCATGGCGCCCCAGCAGACGAAGAAGCTCGAATGGACATGCGTGGTGGTCCAATCGAGAATCTGTTCGAGTTCTGACCAGTACGTCACGTCTTCGAAGGCAAGCGTCTCGATCGGCGCTCCAGTGACGATGAACCCGTCGAACTTGCGGTGCTTCACCTCGTCCCAGGTATGGTAGAAATTGATCAGGTGTTCCTGGGACGTGTTCTTGGCGGCATGCGAACCGATGCGCACGAGCGTCAGCTCCACCTGCAACGGAGAGGCGCCCACCAGCCTCGCGATCTGGGTCTCGGTGGCGATCTTGTTGGGCATGAGATTGAGAAGCCCGATGTGCAGGGGGCGGATGTCCTGCCTGATGGCGACGGACTCGTCCATG
This sequence comes from Hoeflea sp., assembly GCA_965230055.1. Classification (GTDB taxonomy): domain Bacteria; phylum Pseudomonadota; class Alphaproteobacteria; order Rhizobiales; family Rhizobiaceae; genus Hoeflea. The sequence goes on from OZ245939.1 coordinate 1,218,311, forward strand.
ATCTGAACGCCTTCCTTGACCAGCACATCGCGGGCAGGAAGACCATCGGGAATACGGATCGGCATGACGCAGGAACTCCAACAAAAAACCGGCTTGCGATGACACGCTGCCGGTCCGGTGGGGGCTTCCCCGTCGGCCCTTTAGCGAGTTGTTTAACGTGGCTGCAAGCCGGCCGGCCAAATCACCACGATCTGCATTTTATGCCCACGCACGGATTTGGTCAATCTGGCAGCGGCACGGGCGCTCAAGCGGTCTTCTGCTGCAGCTGGAGCGTCTCATCGGGAAGCGCAGCCCGAACGAGGTTCCGGCCGTCCTCCTTGGCGCAGTACACGGCTGCGTCCACCCGCACCATCGCTTCCATGAGGTCGCCGTCCGGATCAAGCCTGAAATGTCCGAAGCTGGCCGTCATGTGCAAACTGCCTTCAGGAGTGTCGATCGCGAGACGCTCCACCGCAATGCGCAAATGCATGGCCTGAAGCCGCACGGCCTCGTCGCTCGCCGCCGGAAGCAGGATGCAGAACTCTTCTCCGCCCAGCCGCGTGCAGATTGCGGTGTCCGGCGTTTCCCGCTCGATCAGCCGGGCGAACGCAACGAGGGCCCGGTCGCCCACATCATGTCCGTGGGTGTCGTTGATGCTCTTGAAATGATCGAGGTCGCAAATGATCAGGCCGGTCGGCAAGGGCGCCGAAGCTGCCCGCAGGGCCGCAGCCCGCGTTTCGAACGAGCGGCGATTGAGCAAACCGGTGAGCGGGTCCGTCTCGGCCAGTTTCCTGAGTTGCGCCATCAGGGTGGCGGAATAGCGCGCAAACAGCGCAAGCCCGATCGCTATGGCAAATATGGCATTTTCCGTTTGCATGGAGGTTGCAAAGTCGGATTGCCTGAATCCACCCAGCGTCGAGAAATCGGTCTGCGAAAAATGAACGAAGACGATGCGGTTGGTAAGCATCGCCGCCTGGAACAGGAAAAGGCCGGCGAGGACCCAATCCACCCTGTGGTTGCGCGCACGCCAGACCAGAACACCGCACATGAGATTGACGAAGACAGCATAGCCGTTGAGGACAACGAAGCGCTCCATGAACGGCGCGTCTTTCACGTTCAGATACACCACAAGGCAGCCAAGGAACGTCGTCAACAGACCGAAGGCTCTTCCGGGAAAACCGATCCGGAACAACAATGCCAGTCCCCGGAGCAAATAGAATTTTCCGGCAACGACGGAAAACAGGATGGCCGCCTGGTGAACGGGCCGAAGGTCGCCTTGGGCCAGGAGGATCGTGAGATAACCGACAAGGGTGCAGAAATAGGCATTCGCCAGATGCAGGGCTGCCGATTGGGTCCTGTCATGCAGGTAGACCAACAGAAAACCCCCGCCGGCGGACACGAAGACCGCCGGGCCAAGCCACTGGTAGGTCAGATAGGCATGAAACAAGAAAGCAGGCCTTTCGCGCAACACCGGGTTTACGCCAAAGGCTAACAGCCAAAACTCGCGAAAATATTACCAGCGAGAATTAATTGCCCCGCTGCCGCGCAAGAAAGGCCAGGCGTTCGAAAAGATGCACGTCCTGCTCGTTCTTGAGCAGCGCTCCGTGGAGCTTGGGCAACGCATTTTTTGCATCGCCCCGCAACGCCTCCGGTTCCACATCATCCGAGACGAGAAGCCTGATCCAGTCGAGCGCCTCGGAGGTGGAGGGCTTTTTCTTCAGCCCTGCAGTCTCGCGGATGGCGTAGAACTGGGTAAGCGCCTCGCGCACCAGGCTTTGCTTGATACCCGGATAGTGCACGTCGACGATGCGCTGCAGCGTCGCCATCTCGGGAAAGCGGATGTAATGAAAGAAGCAGCGCCGCAAGAAAGCGTCCGGCAGTTCCTTCTCGTTGTTCGAGGTGATGATCACGATCGGCCGCTGCTTGGCGCGCACTGTCTCGCCGGTCTCGTAGACAAAGAACTCCATCCGGTCGAGTTCCTGCAACAGATCGTTCGGAAACTCGATATCGGCCTTGTCGATTTCGTCGATCAGCAGGACGGTTCTTTCTTCGGCGGCGAAAGCCTCCCACAGCTTGCCGCGGCGGATGTAGTTCGACACGTCGTTGACGCGATCGTCGCCGAGCTGGCTGTCACGCAAACGGCTCACGGCGTCGTACTCATACAGTCCCTGCTGCGCCTTGGTGGTGGACTTTACCGACCACTCGATCAGCGACAGCCCGAGGCTCTGGGCGATCTGACGGGCGAGTTCGGTCTTGCCTGTCCCCGGCTCGCCCTTGACCAGCAGCGGACGTTCGAGCCGGATTGCGGCGTTGACCGCCACGGTCAGGTCCTTGTCGGCGACATAGGCTTCTGTGCCTTCAAACTGCATACATCCTCCGTGATACCGCCCGCCGGGCGGTGATTTCTGGCTTGCGCGCGCCGGCATTCCGCTGGAAACGCGTCTGGCTCGGATAAACATCTGACAATTGCATTATGGCACTCAACATCACATACGCCCTGCTGACGCAAGCCTTAGATGAGGTCGAAACCCCTTGTGATCCTTGCGCCAGATCAAGGGAACGCCGGTCATTACCCGCTACCATCCTCCACGATTTGACAGCATGCATCTTATGGAGGCCCGCATGACGCTCTATCACATCCACCTTGTCATGGCCCGCAACAAGGAGTTTCCCGAAGGCAACACGCATCGCGGCTATGACATCCATGCCCCGCTCGATGCCGAAGGCCATCTCGACAAGGACCAGTGGGAAAAGATGCCTTCCGCCTGCACCGTGGTCCGGTTCTGGGACGGCGAGCGCTCCGAGCTGGGTTACCTCGTGCATCACCCCAAGGTCGGCTGGGCATTTGATTACGATCCTTCGGACGATGATGATGATGAAACCGGCTTCCGGCTTTCCAGCCACGTCTTCAAACCCGGCGAATACATCTCGATCCGCGACCACGGCGAGGATGAACTCCACACCTTCGTCATCGCGAACGTCACCGAGATGAAATAGAATTCTCCCGGCTCCTGCCAAACACCCGCCCGGCTCGCCTGGCGGGTGTTTTCTTCAAATCGGGTCCTGCCTGCAGCCAAGAGAATGGAATCCGTTGCGAGAGCGGTGTCGTGCCCTGTTTGCGCAACCGGACCGATTAGGTGACGACTTCCATACGGAGGATGAAAAAATCCGCAGGGGCTCGCGGTATCCCGAGCGGCAACACCTCCCCCGTCCCCGGAAGTCAGTTGACTGTCCGGATAATATGGCCGATTTACTTGGAAACCAATAAAATCTAAGCGTTGAAAAGCACTGCGTCCGGCGCTGAACATTCGGGTAAACTGACTTTTCCTGATCATTTTTATATGCGGGATAAGGTTGTGCCATGATCGGGCAAACATTTCTGAAAGCGATCGTTGTCGAGGATCATCCCCTGACCGCAGCTGCCTTGCAGCGGTTTCTGGAGGACGAGGGCGGTTGCGGGATCGTCGGTCATGCGCGCAACGGCAAGCAGGCGCTCGAGATGCTTGACCGGCAAAGTCACGGAATCGTCTTTCTGGATATCATGCTGCCCGGATCGGGCGGGCTTGCAATTCTCGAAGCCATCAAGTCATCCGGCAATCCGGTGCCTGTCATCGTCTATTCGGGTCAGGCAATCGGCCGCCAGTTCCACGACGCCTGGCACCTCGGGGCCGATGCACTTGTTCACAAGAGCGAAGACCCGGATTGCTTTCTGAGGTCGCTTGAGGCCGTTCGCGCGGGCAAGCGCTATGTTTCGCCGAAGATCAGTGTGCTGTTGGGCGCGTTGCCGGCAGACCATGCCGAGCGTCCCGTCCGCAAGCGCCTGTCGAAACGCGAGCAGCAGGTTCTGGACCTGTTGTCCGACGGCCTCACCACCCGACAGGTCGCCGAAACACTGGGGGTCTCGGAAGGAACGGCACGAAAGCACAGGGAAAACATCATGACCAAGCTGGAAGCCCGGTCGATCTTTGAACTGGTACGCAAGGCTGAGAATCTTGGTTTGCTGGCGAAGCCGGTTTGACCGCGCGCGGGGCGCTTCACCCCGTCTGGCTTTGCTTGTTGGCCTCTTTTCCGCCTTTTTGCTCTGTCTCGCGACCTTCGCGGTCGCAAATGCGCAGCCGAGCGACCCCGTCACCCTCACCGGAGATGCCGCTACGTCTGTAACGGCTCGCCAGGTCCTGTTCCTGAAGGAGAGCGAACAGCGCCTTTCATCATCGGACGCCTTTGACAGGGAGCGGGATTTTCGCCCCTTGGAACGCGGGAGCCGGATCAATTTCGGGCTCGGACAGGCGCCGATCTGGTTGCGCTTCGATGTTGAAAACCCGTCTTCGACGGCCGGCGAATGGATTCTGGGTCTTGGCCGCACCCTTCTGGATGAAGTGCAGATTTCCCTTGTCCGTGCCGGGCAGGTCGAAACGGTGCTGGACGGTGGGTCCGATAGCGGCCTCAAACAGACACTACGGCGATACGGCAAGCTCGCCGTACCATTGCGGCTTGATGGCGGCGAAAAAGCCACCGTCCTTGTCCGCTACAAGGGGCCGAACTCTTCAGGCCTTTACCCGCGCCTGATTCCGCCGGTCGATTATTTCGCGGATCGCACCATCGACATGCTGATCTATGCTGCTGCGACCGCAGCGATTGTCACCCTGACGGTTTACAATCTCGCCCTGTTCTTCGCCACCTGGCGCATCGTGTATGTCTACTACATCCTCTCCCAGCTCTCCCTTCTGGTTTATTACAGTCATCTGGCCGGCTACACGACGGCCTATGTGTTCACCGACCATTTGTGGCTGATCCGGGACTGGGCCGAGATTTTCGGTCTCGCCGCCACGGCCTTTCTGCTGCAGTTCGCCCGCGCCTTCTTCGATGTTCGTAGCCGCGCGCCTCGGCTGGATCCCTTCTTGCGAGCCCTGCTCTGGCTGATGGCGCTGGCCATTCCGGTCTGTGTTGTCGAGAACGGCTGGCCCGTCTGGGCCCGGCAATCCTTCTATCTCGTCAACACCACCTTGCCCACGATCGCCTGGGTCGCGGTGATCGGAATCTCGTGGTACGGGACCTGGAAGTGGGAGCGTTCCGGCTGGCCCTTTGCGCTGGCCTGGCTGATCACAATGGTGCTGCTGGCCTTCACCGTATCGTCAATATTCGGTCTCGTTCCGGTAAGCCGCCTGCAGACACAGCTGATAACAGTCGTCAGTGTCCTGGAGGCGTTCGGCATGTCCATGGGCCTGGCGCTGCAGGTGCGGGCGATGCACCGGAGGGGACAGCAAACCGAACAATTGCTGAGGGACAGCCTCCGCTCAGAATTGACCCAGGCAAGGGCCGCGGCCCGCCACGCCGAGGAAAAGGCGCTTGCAACCAAGGATCTCGTCGAGCGTATCCAGTTGATCCGTTCCGCAAGCCATGATGCGCGGCAGGTGGTCCTGTCGCTCAGGCTGTTCGCCCGGCGACTGAGCGGGACACAGGACATCGGCAGCATACAGACCACGGGACAGGCGATAGAACAGGCCTCCGAGCAACTCGCTGATGTCCTTTCGACAACGCTCACCGCGAGCGCCAGCGGCGGCGGATACGAAGGTACGGTGGCGCTGTCGACACTCGATCCGGCCGCCATTCTCGAAGGCCTCCGGCTTATTCACGAGCCAGAGGCCATGGCCAGGGGCCTGGACTTGCGGGTCCGCTGCAATGCCGGAAGCTTCGTCGGCGATCGTGCCCTGACCCTGAGGGTTCTTGGAAATCTCCTGGAAAACGCCATTCGCTATACGAAGCACGGCGCGATTCTGCTGACCGCCCGGAAAGGCCGTGAGGGCATTCGATTCCAGGTGTTCGACACGGGCCCCGGCATGAGCAAGGAAGAAGCCGAGTACCAGATGAGGGTGCTCCGGCCCAACCGCCGACTTTCCGGCATCGACAGCGAAGGCGAAGGCAGCGGACTGAAAACCGCGCAACGGCTTGTCGCCCGCCTGGGCGGAACACTCTCGCTGTGCAGCAGACAAGGGCAGGGCAGCCGGTTCGAGATCTGCCTGCCTCAACCTGACGCCGCCGACGCACCGGTTACCGGAGCGCTGTTCGACATCGACGCACCGGGTTTTGACGACCAGGATCTGAAGCGGACCATTGCAAGCGGCCGAAAGACTATCATCGAAACCCATGATGAAAATCTGCGCCTGCATGATGAGTACAACGCCGACAATGTGACGATTCTCGTCAAGCCTGTTTCACCCGCCGCAAAGGCATTGGCCCGCCGGATCTCAGCCACCGCGATAGCGGATTGAACCTGCATTCCGCTGCGGTAGCGCCCGCGCGGATGATGATCGTCCCGCCGCAGGTGTTCTGCGTCAGAAGAACCGGATCACGTCCAGTCCGATGGTCGTGCGGGTCAGGTTCTTCTTGCGGAAGAAACCCGACATATCATTGGGCGAAGTGCGGGCATCGAAGCCGGTCGTGCCGGGAAGCACGGCGACTTCGCCATGAAACCGAAGCGCGGTGCTGCGGTCGAAATCGTACCGCGCAACGAACTCGATTCCGCCACCGAGTTCGACACCCTCTTCCCGGTAGCTTAGTCCCTGCGTCGTCGTCGTGCCGGGGACCATGGTGTCCTGCCGGAAGACCCCGGTACCCACATGATAGGTCAGATCGGCACGTCCGGTGACCCCGAATTCAAGTTCGGGGGTCACCTGGACATCATAACCAAGGCGAAACGAGCCGCCGTACCACTTGTCACTGGTTGAGAGTTCATGGGTCTGGGTAAACGGCAGCGGCGCACCGGCACGCGTCAGGGTGGCTCGGCCTGTCGCATCGGTGGACAGATACTCGAATGTGGGCGCAAAGCTCAGTCGCAAGCGTCCCGCACTGCCAAGATCGGAAAGGCCACCGGCACCGGGATACCATAGCAAACCGGCCGGATCGACATCCGACCCGGAGGAGGAAGGGCCGTCGGGATCCAGCCTGAACCGCAGTCCGCTCTCGACTTTCCCCCAGGTGCCGGAAAAGGTGCCTGACGAAACGATGCCGTCGCCGGTAAACCCGGAGCCGACACCGCTGGAGACCCCGACATTCTCGTTGTAGGTGAGGCCGACAAAGGTGACGTTGTCCTGGCCTACGGTTTGGGACCCGGAATAGGAGAGTTTTCCAGAAGCCCATTCGAAATCCGTGAATGAAACGACGTCACACCCGTCTTCGTGACCTCGCAGGTACTCACAAACGAACCTGCGGGTAAGCCCGAAGCTTCCCCCGGCACGGTCGATACCCGAACCGCTGCTGGCCGAGCCGAATTCACCGCCGCCAAGGATCGCGAAAGTGCCGATGCTCAAATCGCTTGGAACGTCTATGCGCGAGTAGATCGGACCGAATCGGACCTCCCAATTACTGTCACCACGAGTTCGCTCCTTCCATTCCGGACTGGTCGGATCGAATTCGGGACGGTACTCGTCATTGTCCAGTTCGCGCGCCACGCGGTCGCGGGCAGCCTGGTTTGGCTGACGGTCCAGAATTTGCTGCCGGCGTTCCGCGTCATCTCTCAAAGCGCTCGCAAGCGGAATCGCCTCAACGCGAAGCGACGCCCAATGAAGATTCCTGGCCTCGTTGCCCAAGGTCTGAAGGTATCTGAGCTCGATGAATGCAACCGCCCCTTCTTCCCCCAAATTATTGATCAGTTCCTCGAGCGAGGGTCGGTCATTGGCCAACTGGGCGCTGCTGACCGTTGGCAGGCCGACAACAGATACCGATGCGAGCAAAAGCCCGAAAACAAGTCTATACATTTGAACAATACCCCACCCACGCCCGCGATAATTCGAGTGGCGCGAGCTGTTCAGAACTTTGCTTTTACTGAGTCAACACATCTGCAGAAGCGGGTAAATACGATGGATGTCGTAGCACGACCCGTTACCCCGCTTATGGAAGCGGAGGCAAGAGAACAGCCTTGGGCAGCAGGAAATGTGGGCCATGGGAGCCGCTTGCGGTTCAGCCGCCCTCGATTTCCTCGCGCAGCATTTCCAGCTCCAGCCACTCGCTTTCCATCGCCTCGATGTCGGCCTTGAGGGCATCATGGTTTTTCGCGCGAGCGGCAAAACCGTCCGGGTCCTTTGCGAACAAGGCCGGATCGGCCATCTCGGCCTCGATCGCGGCGAGCTTCGCCTGCGCTGCCTCGATTTTTCCGGGCAAGGATTCAAGCGCGAATTTCTGCTTGTAGGACAATTTGCGCGAAGACGGGTTTGCGGCGGGCTTCGTGCCGGCCGTATCCGGGCCACGGGGTTTGTCGGCCGCCTGCCGGGCCTTCTTCTCCCGCGCGGCCGCGCCGGCCTGGGCCAGCATGTCGGTATAGCCCCCGGCATAGGCAATCCAGCGTCCGTCGGGACTGGCCGGATCTGCGGGCGCCAGAACCGAACCCACGGTGCGGTCGAGAAAATCGCGGTCATGGCTGATCAGGATCACGGTCCCCGCATAGGAGGCCACGATCTCCTGCAGAAGGTCCAGTGTCTCCATGTCGAGATCGTTGGTGGGCTCGTCCAGGATGAGCAGGTTGGACGGGCGCGAAAGGATTCGCGCCAGAACCAGCCGTGCCTTCTCGCCACCCGAAAGATTGCGGATTGGCGTGCGTGCCTGCTCCGGCTGAAACAGAAAGTCCTTCATGTAGCCGGTGACGTGTTTCGCCTCGCCGTTGACAATCAGGCTGTCGCCGCGGCCGTCGGTCAGGTAATGCGCCAGTGTATCTTCGGGGTCGAGCACATCCCGGCGCTGGTCGAGAACTGCAATATCGAGCTTCGAGCCGTGGCGGACAGACCCTGTGTCGGGTTCGAGTTCGCCGATCAGCATTTTCAGGAGCGTGGTCTTTCCCGCACCATTCGGGCCGACGATGCCGATGCAGTCCCCCCGGTTGATCCGGATCGAAAAATCCCTGACCACCGGCTCCGCCTCGAAACGCTTCGAGATGCCTTCGGCTTCGATCACCAGTTTGCCCGAATCGCGGGCCTCCGACACCTGCGCGTTGATGCGCCCCTGTGGTCCCTTGTGACCGCGATGTTCGGCCCGCATGGTCTTGAGCTGGGACAGCCGGCGCATGTTTCGCTTTCGCCTCGCGGTCACCCCGTAGCGAAGCCAGTGTTCCTCCCGCTCAATCGCGCGGCCGAGCTTGTGCTGCTCGAGTTCCTCGGTTTCAAGCACCTCGTCCCGCCACGCTTCGAAATGCTCGAAACCCTTCTCCAGGCGGAGCGAACGGCCCCGGTCGAGCCACACGGTTGCCCTGCCGACACGCTCGAGGAAACGGCGGTCATGGGAGATCACCAGGAGAGCGCCTCGTGCACGAATAAGCTCATCTTCGAGCCATTCGATGGTCGGCAGATCGAGATGGTTTGTCGGCTCGTCGAGCAGCAATATGTCCGGTTCCGGCGCCAACGCCCGGGCCAAGGCCGCGCGCCGGGCCTCGCCGCCCGACAGGATGTTCGGATCGCTCGCGCCATCAAGGCCGAGATTGGCGAGCAGGTAACTCACCCGGTGCGGATCGTCACTAGGCCCCAGCCCGGCTTCCGCATAGGCCTCCACGGTTGCGAATCCCTGGAAATCGGGAGCTTGCGGCAGATACCGAATCGTCGAGGACGGGTGCCTGAAGATCTCTCCGGACTGCGGCTCCACGAGCCCTGCCGCAATCTTCAGGAGTGTCGATTTTCCCGAGCCGTTGCGGCCGACCAGACAGATCCGGTCTCCCGGTTCCACCTGCAGTTCGGCGCCATCGAGGAGAGGAGCCCCGCCAAAGGACAGCCTGATATCGTCAAGTTTGAGGATCGGCGGAGCCATCGTCACTGTCCGGAAAAATCGTGCGGCCGGCAGAGCAGCACTGCCCGTCCGGATTTCAAACCGACCCTTAACGGACCGGTCGCCACATTGGAAATGGTGCGTGAGGCGCCAAAGGCGATATCGATTCCCTCAAGCGGATACTTCGCGCCATCAAGGGTCAACCCTTCAAGATTTGTCAGCGCGATAACCGAGAACAGCGATCCGGCCGGGAGGGCGAATTCGAACGATCCCGGAAGCAGCGGACGCGCCTCCTCCAGGCCCGAAGTCAGGACAACCTGAAGCCCTTTTTCGGCCAGCGTGACTGCGTGCAGCAGATGGTAGATGGCATGGTCTGTTCGCGGCCCGTGGAACGCACCGGCGAGAATCAGCCGCGTTGCCCCGCGATCGATTGCCTCCTCTACGGCAAGTTCGCCATCGGTGAAATTTTTCTCGGCCGGGAAGGCCTGCCGCGGCACGTCACGATGGCGGGACAGCATCTCCGGGGGAGTCGAATCGAAGTCGCCCACCCAGAGTTCCGGCCACAGGCCGAGTACTGCAGCATGGGCCATGCCGCCGTCCGCAGCAATTGCGCGTGCGCCTTCCACGAGGCTTCGAACGCGGTCGTCCGGAACCAGCTCGCCGCCCAGCAGGATTGCAAATGTAAGATCGGGTTTCATTGCGCACAGCCAATAGCAGTTTTCACTGCACTTGCCAGCGCCGGGCAGAAATTCTATGTCTTGTCTCGCTCTAACGGGGTGCCCGGCAACACAAGCCGGGCTGAGAGGCCAGCCAGACGGCCAACCCGAAGAACCTGATCCGGTTTGTACCGGCGGAGGGATTAGACGCCGATCACGCGCCTATTCCTGTTTGTCAACAAAAGGAGGCGCAAATCATGCGCAGAACCATCACTGTCTCGGCCGCCCTTGCAGCGGCTCTCTCACTCGTTACCGGACCGGCCCTGACCGCCGAACGGAAACTCACCATCTACACCTATGACAGCTTCGTGGCCGAGTGGGGTCCCGGCCCGAAGATCGAAACCGCCTTCGAAGCGGAATGCAGCTGCGACCTCGAATGGGTCGGCGTCGCCGATGGCGTGGCACTCCTGAACAGGCTCAAGCTCGAGGGCGAAAACGCCGAGGCCGGCCTGGTGCTCGGTCTGGACACCAATCTTGTCGCCGAAGCCAAGGCCACCGACCTGTTCGAAGCCCATGGCCTGGACACCACGGTCATCGATGTGCCGGGCGGCTTCACCGACGACACGTTCATTCCCTATGACTACGGTCATTTCGCCGTCATCTATGACAGCGAAAGCCTCGACACGCCGCCCGCAAGCCTCAAGGAGCTTGTCGAAGGAAATCCCGACGAAAAGATCGTGATCCAGGACCCCCGCACATCCACACCGGGCCTCGGGCTTCTGTTGTGGGTCAAGTCGGTTTACGGCGATCAGGCCGACGAGGCCTGGGCGCAGCTCTCGGACAGGGTCCTGACCGTAACTCCCGGCTGGTCGGAAGCCTACGGCCTCTTCACCTCCGGCGAAGCGCCGATGGTGCTTTCCTACACAACCTCGCCGGCCTACCACATGGTCGTCGAGGATACGGATCGCTACCGCGCCGCCGAATTCTCCGAAGGTCACTACCTGCAGATCGAGGTGGCGGGACTGCTTGCCAGCGCTCCCGAGAAGGAACTGGCGCGGCAGTTCCTCGAGTTCATGATGACCCCTGGCTTCCAGAACGAAATCCCGACAAACAACTGGATGTGGCCGGCCGCGGATACCACCACCGATCTGCCGGCGGCCTTCGACACCCTGGTCACACCTGAAAGGACGCTGCTCTATTCACCCGAAGAGGTTTCGGAAAACCGTTCGGCGTGGATTGAGGAATGGCTCGGCGCCATGAGCCGCTGATCGCACCGCTGAACAGATGCTCACGGGCCCGCTGCACGCGACTTTGAACGAACCCGCCTTCCGGGCGACGGACTCCACCCTGACAAGGGGGGAACATCGCGCCGCGCGCGTGGGCGGGCTCGTCGCACTGGCTTCCGTCGGGCTTGCCCTGGCGGTGCCCGTGGCAGTTCTCATAGCGGTCGGCATCGAGGCCTCCGCCGGCATTGGAGCGGATCAGGCCGGTTACCTGATCCGCATCACCCGGTTTACGCTTTTGCAGGCGGGTCTTTCGACCCTTCTGAGCGTCGGGCTTGCCATACCGCTGGCGCGTGCACTCGCTCGCCGCCCCGTATTTTCTGGGCGGCGCCTGCTGATCACCCTCTTCGCCTTGCCGCTGGGCCTGCCGCCGCTGGTCGCAGCCCTCGGGCTGATCGAAATCTGGGGCCGAAGCGGTCTCGCCAACCAGGGCCTGGCGCTGTTCGGCGTGCAGACGCCATTCTCGATCTACGGGCTGAGCGGCATCCTGATTGCCCATGTGTTTTTCAACCTTCCGCTGGCCACGCGGCTCATTCTTCCCGCACTCGAGCGCCTGCCTTCGGAATACTGGAAAACCGCTGCCAATCTCGGCATGACCGGACCAACCCTTTTCCGTCTTGTCGAGTGGCCATCGATGCGAAAATCGGTGGCCGGAGCAGCCGGGCTGGTCTTCATGCTTTGCGCGACCTCGTTCACACTGGTCCTGGTTCTCGGTGGCGGTCCGGCCGCGACCACACTGGAAGTGGCGATTTACCAGGCGCTCCGGTTCGACTTCGCACCCGGACGCGCCGTCCTGCTCTGCGCAATCCAGATCACCATGACGCTTGCAATCATGGCTGCACTAAAACTGATCTCAACGCCGGTGGATCCCGGACACACAAGTGGCGGCGCCGCCCGTCCGGACGCCCGTGGCGGCTTGTCCCTTTTCGCCGATGCGGCCGTGATCGGTCTCGGCGCCTTTTTCGTCGTCGGTCCGATGGTGGCGATCGTCGTCGCCGGTGTCGCAGCCGATCTTGTCAGGCTCGTCGACAATGCGCTGTTCTGGCGCGCGGTGATCACAAGCATCGGGATCGGGGCAGCCGCAGCCACACTGGCCACCGTGATCGCAAGCCTGATGATCCGGGCACGTCATTCCGCCGGCGATCCGCCCCGGGGGCTTGGCCTCCGCCTTCTGTCCAACCTTTCCAATGCCGCTGGCTCTCTCACGCTGCTGGTTCCGCCCGTCGTCCTTGGCGCGGGGTGGTTTCTGCTGTTCGGCGGCGGTGCGGGGCAGCTGTTTGCGCCGCTCGCAGCGATCGTGGTCGTCAATGCGCTCATGGCGCTGCCCTTCGTGATGCGCGTTGTGGAGCCGGCCTACCAGACTGCCATGGCCCGCAACGGCCGGCTGGCCCTGTCGCTCGGGGTCACCGGCATCAACCGGCTTGTGCAGATCGACCTGCCCGCAATGCTGTTGCCGCTCGCAACGGGATTTGCCTTCGCGCTGGCGCTGTCGCTCGGCGATCTTGGCGCGATCGCGCTCTTTGGCAGTGACCGGATCATCACGCTCCCCTGGCTTCTCTATCAGAAGCTCGGCAGCTATCGCACCGCCGATGCCGCCGGTCTGGCGCTCCTGCTCGGGCTTGTCACAATGAGCCTGATCTTCTTCGCCGACAGATTTGCCAACCGAACCGCGATGGACGATCGATGACACGCCCGCAAGCCATTCATTTTGACAGGGTCGGCTTCGGCGTCGGCGATCTGAGCGCCGAATTCAGCTTTCACCGGCAACCGGGCAGCGTGACGGCGATCCTCGGACCGTCGGGCGCCGGCAAGTCGACGCTGCTCAATCTGGCGGCAGGCTTTCTTGCTCCCCAAAGCGGCGAGATCCGGCTGCAGGGACGGCGGGTCAACGACCTGCCTCCATCCGAGCGTGACATCTCCATCGTGTTTCAGGACAACAACCTGTTCGCCCATCTCGATATCCGGACCAATATCGGTCTGGGCATCGATCCGGCGCTGAGGCTGGACTCCGCCGGCTGGTCGAAAGTTGACGCTGCCCTAGATCGCGTCGGCTTGCCGGGCTTCGGAAAACGGATGCCCGCGACACTGTCCGGCGGCGAACGGCAGCGTGTGGCGCTGGCGCGCGCTTTCGCAAGACAACGTTCGCTGCTGTTGCTGGACGAGCCGTTCGACGGCCTGGGACCGGGACTGGCCGCAGACATGCTCGGCCTGATGCTCGCCATCCGCGCCGATGTCGGCGCAACCGTTCTCATGGTCACCCACGATCCCGGCGAGGCGCGCGCGGCGGCCGACGAGATTCTGTTCATTTCCGGGGGCCGCATCAGCGCGGACGCCACCGCCGAAGGTTTTTTCGAGCGCCGGGACTTGCCGGATCTCGAGAAATATTTGGGCCGTGCGGTGACTTCCTGAGCTCACGCCATATTTTGGTCGTCAGTGCTTGCCACTGGAGAACCGGTACGATCTGTTATATCAACCGTCATCTCCACTCCGGCCGCCGATGCTTCCAAGCCTTCGTTCCGGCATCCAATCAACCGAACGCAGACAGGGACAATGGCCAAGACCAAGGCGTCCAGACCGATCCTGACCATAGCCGATAGCCGGGTTTCCCGTACGATCCTGGCGCTCGTCGGATCGTTGGCGATTCTTGGCGGATGTCAGACGCTGGGACTGGATGTCTACCAGCCGAGCCTTAAGCCATCCGACGCGCCGCAAACGGCCGAGAATGCCGGCGCGGGAGACCCGCGGACGCGCATCGGTGCAAATGAACATCCCCGCATCATCGCCAGCTATGGCGGCGAGTATCGCGATGCCAAGACCGAACGCCTCGTGGCGAGGATCGTCGGCGCGCTTACGCTGGTCTCGGAGAACCCGAAGCAGGCCTACCGCATCACGGTGCTCAACTCTCCGGCTGTCAACGCCTTTGCCCTCCCCGGGGGCTTTCTCTACGTCACCCGTGGACTTCTGGCGCTTGCCAACGACGCCTCGGAAGTGGCGGCAGTGCTTTCGCATGAAATGGCCCATGTCACTGCCAATCACGGACTTGAGCGCCAGAGGCGCGAGCAGGAGGTCGAACTTGCCGGTCAGGTCGCCGAGGAACTGTTCGCGAACTCGATCGCAGGGCGGCAGGTGCTGGCGCGCGGCAAGCTCTCACTGGCTGCCTTTTCGCGCAATCAGGAACTGCAGGCCGATGTCATCGGCGTAAGGATGCTTGGCGAAGCCGGATACGATCCGTTTGCCGCCGCCAGGTTCCTCGAATCCATGAATGCCAATCAGCGCTTCAACGCTGTCGATCCGGACACCGACGCCAACCTCGACTTTCTGGCCAGCCATCCCAACGCGCCACAACGCATGGAGCTTGCCAGGAGCCATGCCCGGGCCTTCGGGCCGGAGGGTGTCGGCGACAGGGGACGTGACTATTATCTCGAAGGCATAGACGGCCTCTTGTTCGGTGACAGCCCGTCCGAGGGCTATGTTCGCGGTTCCGAGTTCCTGCACCCCGTTCTCGGTATTCGTTTCACCGTCCCCGACGGCTTCCGCATCGACAACAACGCCGATGCGGTGCTTGCGACCGGCCCCGGAGATCTGGCCATCCGGTTCGACGGCTTGACCGATGACAGCAGGCAGTCGCTTTCCGACTACATCGCCAGCGGCTGGGTTGCGGGTCTCGACAAGAGCTCGATCCGCGAAACACGGATCGCCGGTCAGCCCGCCGCTGTCGCTCGCGCCAGCGCGGACACATGGGACTTCGATATTACGGTGATCCGGATGAAGGACCGCATCTACCGGTTCCTGACGGCAGCCCCGCGCGGCAGCCCCAATCTTGAGCCAACAGCGGCGGCGATCAGATCCGGGTTCAGAAAGCTCTCGGCACGGGAAATCCGGTCCCTCGAACCTTTACGTATCCGCATCGTCGAAGTCTCCCGGGGCGACACCATCGCTTCGCTGGCAGGTCGCATGCGCGGCGTCGAACGCAAGGTCGATCTGTTCCGGCTGCTCAACGCACTTCCCCCCGGCGCGCCGCTGGCCGCCGGGCAGAAGGTCAAGATCGTCACGGATCGCTGAAACAGTCCTTGGCTTCGTGGCAGCAGGACGTGTGCCGGCACCGCATTGCCTTCAAGAGATAACGGCCCCGCGCATCTGAAAGATCGCGCGGAGCCGATTCAAAGCAGCAATGTCAGTGAAGCGCAGTCGCGGAGCCAGCGGCGAGCCGATCAGTATCGTGCAAGGGCGATTTCAGAGGCTGGCGATCTCAGGTGTTTCGCTTGTCAGTACTGCGCGCAGCTTTTCAAGCGCGCGGTTTTCGATCTGACGCACCCGTTCCTTGGAAATTCCCAATGTCGCTCCAAGGGATTCCAGCGTCGCCCCGTCTTCGGCGAGACGTCGGTTGCGGATGATCAGCAGCTCACGCGGATTCAATGTATCAAGAGCGTCCCCGAGCCAGGAATTGCGCCGCTCTTCGTCGATCATCGTCGAAACCTGTTCGTCGGGCAACGGGTCGTCGCTTTCGAGAAAATCCATCCGGTCGGAGGATGTACCGGACTCGCCATCCGACATCGGTGCATTGAGCGAGGAGTCGGAGCCCGAAAGACGCGCATCCATGACGGCCACATCCTTGACCTGAACACCGAGCGAATTGGCGATCTGGCTGTGGATCGCGCTTTCGCTGAGCGTAGGATCGTCCTGCGCCAGGCGTGCGCGCAGACGGCGAAGATTGAAGAAAAGCGCCTTCTGGGCGGAACTTGTACCGCCGCGGACAATCGACCAGTTGCGCAGGATGTAGTCCTGGATGGACGCCCGGATCCACCAGGTGGCGTAGGTGGAAAAGCGCACTTCGCGCTCGGGCTCGAAACGGGCGGCGGCTTCGAGAAGCCCGACATAGCCTTCCTGTATGAGATCGTTCATCGGAAGACCGAAATTGCGGAACTTTGCCGCCATCGAAATCACCAGGCGCATATGCGCCATCGTGATCTTGTGCAGAGCGTCCTGGTCCTTGCGGGTCTTCCAGGCCAGGGCGAGTTCGTGCTCCTCTCCCCGTTCAAGATACGGCGCCGCCATGGCAGCTCGGACCATTTGCCTGTTTGCGCTAATCGCTGTCATGGCACGCTCCTGTTCCTTCTTGATTTATTCAGTCTACGCCCCGTGGATGAAATCGGATCATCACGCACGATGACATATCTGTGATCTGGCAAGACAAACGTCGGAGACTCAAGACGAAACCTTACACTCAACTACGATGACGCATCGCGACTGCAGAAAGTTCCACCGGCCGGTCAAAAAGTTTCACCGGCCACCCACCATGACAAATTTTCTTTCCCGGGAGGGCGTTCCGGACACACGAAAAAACCCGGATGCGGTGCGCACCCGGGTTCCATATTTCGGAATGACCTGCCGCTGGTGTTACGCGGCTTCTTCCTGCGTTCCGTCCTCGTCGTTGGCCTTGCCGCGCTTCGGACCCTTGTTCAGATTGGTCTCGATCAGGCGGACGGCTTCCGTATCCGACATCTTGTTGACGGCGGCAAGTTCGCGGGCCATGCGATCAAGGGCAGCCTCATAGAGCTGCCGCTCCGAATAGGACTGTTCCGGCTGGTTTTCGGCGCGGTAAAGGTCGCGGACGACCTCGGCGATTGAAATCAGGTCGCCGGAATTGATCTTTGCATCATATTCCTGCGCGCGACGGGACCACATCGTCCGCTTCACGCGGGCGCGGCCCTGAACCACTTTCAATGCACGCTCGACGAAATCGGTCTCGGCGAGTTTGCGCATCCCGATGGTCGATGCCTTGGCGACCGGAACCTTGAGGCGCATCTTGTCTTTTTCGAAGTCGATCACGAAAAGCTCAAGCTTGTGACCAGCGACTTCCTGCTCTTCGATGGCAACGATCTGGCCGACGCCATGCGCCGGATACACGATCGATTCACCGGTCTTGAAACCCTGTCTCGTCGATGATTTTTTTTGCTGGGTTGTCATGCGTGTACAATACTCCCTGTTACGGAAACGGACACTGGGAGACGGACAAGGGTTGTCCGGACAGGTCCTGCGGACGCTCGGCAGCGTACCGCACCAACAAGACCGAGCCGATAGCGAGACCAGGCAATTGAACGAATTCACCAGACGTTGAGCGGCTTGTGCCGTTCCAGCAGCGGATCGCTGCACGGATATAGGTCACCGCATGAAAGGACGTTTGGTTCCGTTTTTTTGCTTCTTGTTTCGCCCTGACGGCGCCTCGAAAATGTCAGTGATATGAACCCTACCACAAAATATCGAATAAATCAATGATTTGCGGGAACGCGCAGGTTCTCAACAGGCCAGCGCGGCATGCACCGGCCTGCATCGTTGCGGTGCAGCGGCATAAGCAACTGCACTGCAACAGGAATCCGCGAAGTCCGGAGACTGTCAGTCGCCTTCGCCGGGCTCTGCGGAGAAGTACTTTTCGAATTTGCCGTCGACGCCGTCATATTCCTTGGCGTCACCCGGCGCATCACGCTTGATGGTGATATTGGGCCACTTGTCGGCAAATTCGGTGTTGACCTCAAGCCACTTCTCGAGGCCCGGTTCCGTATCGGGCTTGATCGCCTCGGCCGGACATTCCGGTTCGCACACGCCGCAGTCGATGCATTCATCGGGATGAATGACTAGCATGTTCTCGCCCTCATAGAAACAATCCACGGGGCAGACTTCGACGCAATCCATATACTTGCAGCGGATGCAATTGTCGGTCACCACATAGGTCATTTCTGTCTCCTGACGTATGGACGCGATTCGCGCCGCAATGCTCGTGCGAGTGCTTTGCACACTGTCTAATAGCGCTTGCCCGGACTGCTCAAGGAATAAATTTCCAAAGCCGGGCTCAGGCATGAACACCGGCGGTCAGGTAACGGCTTTGAGCGGGATTGGCAAGCTTCCGGCAGAGCTGCGCCCAAAGGTCGCAAAGCGATATGGGGGACTGCCGGATCAGTCATCAGGCCCGGAAAGCCTGAAGCGGTCGATCTTGCGGCGGTCACGCTTGGTCGGACGACCAGACCCCGGCTCCCGCTCGGCCGGCTTGGCGGCAGCTGTTTTGTCAGCGGTGGCGGGCGGTGGCGTCAGGTCCTCGTAGAGTTCCCTCGCTTCGGGCGCCGGTCCGCGGCGCTGTCCGCAACCCACAATCCTCAGCACAAGGATCCGCCGCTCCAGCGAAATCGTGAGCACATCACCGGGCTTCACCGCAAAACTCGGCTGATCGACCTTGTCGCGATTGACCCGAACATTGCCACCGGCCACAAACTTCGCTGCCAGTGTCCGGGATTTCAGCACCCGGGCAAAAAACAGCCACTTGTCGATCCGCTGGCGCCCGGCCTGGTCCATTGGCCCTCGGTTTACTTGTTCAGCTTGTCGCGCAGCGCCGCGAGCGCTGCAAAGGGGGAATCGGGATCGGCCGTCTTTTCCTTCCGGGGCCCACGGTCATGACGCGGACCTCGGTTCCCATCGCCGCCCTTCCCGGGAGCGCCCTTTCCATGGCCGGCCTTGCCGCCACCCGGCTTGCCACCGTGCCGTGCCTGCTTGCCGCGGCCTCCCTTGCCTGCCGCGCCGCCCTTTCCGGAGCCGTCGGCCTCATCCCCGTTCTGCCCGGTTTCGCCGTGCGGGCGTCTGGCGCCACGGCGGCCCTCGCCTGCGCCGTGACGCTGACCCCGCTGGCTGTCGGACCGGCCGCCCGGACGCCACAACAATACGGGCCTGGGCTCCTCCTGCGCTTCATCGGCGGATTCCGCGGCACTGCTGCCTGGTTCAGTCGTAACGTCTGCCTGAGCCGATGTCGCCTCTTCGCTGGCCGGTGCGCCGGTGCCGGTCTCTGCAACAGGCAGGTCGCCTTCGGGCTGGGACTGAAGCTCGGCAGCGGCGTTCTCGCCCGCTGCAGCCTCAACCGCCGCCGGTGCCGCTGGTTCTGACGGTTCGGAGTCCGCCGCTGACGGCTTTGGTGCGTCGTCGGCCTGCTCTGCGCCCGCGGACTTCTTGAGCGGCCGGTCAGCCGCAGTGCGTGAAGCCACCACTTCAACGACCGGCCCTCCGGCTTTTTCCCCGCCGGTTTCAGCCTGGGCGGCATCGAGCGCTGCAAGATGGGCTTGCGCCTCTTCGGCCGGGACCGCGTCCGAGCGGTATCCGAGCCCCTTGAGGATCTCCTCGATATCATCCTGGGTGGCGCCGAGTATCGAGAGCATTCCCGTCGTCGTGATGAAGCGGCGACCGTCATAGGCCGCTTCCGGCCGCGTCCCTTGCGCGCCCGGGTTCCACTGCAGCGCCGGACGAATGAGGTCGGCAAGCCGCTCGAGAATGTCGATCCTGACCGCGCGCTTGCCGAGATAACGGAAGCCTGCGAGCCGGTAGAATTCACGGTCGATCTCGGGATCGGTCGCCACCGAGGTGCGGCCGGCAGCCAGCAAAGGCGTCACATCACCATAGCCGGGACGGTTGAAACCGTCATTGGCAAGCGCCCAGAGCAGCGTTACAAGTTCCGCAGGCGCAGGCTTCAGCAGTGCTGGCATGAAGATGTGATAGGCGCCGAAGCGAATTCCGTATTTCCGCAGGCTTGCACGGGCTGTCTGGTCCAGTTCCTTGATCATGTCGGCGACATCGCGCCGGAACAGAACTCCAAGACTTTCCGCCAGCCGGAACGCCAGACCCCGGGCCAGACCGTCAAGATCCTCGGCCCGGGCAAGATCGTCGAGCGGCTTGAGCACGGTGGCAATGTGGTGATTGACGAACCTGTCGATCCGCGCCGCCACGAGATCCCGCGCCCCTCCGGTCAGCTGCTCATCGGCAAGCAGGATCGAACGCGGCCTGAGAATATGATCGCCCGCTCCAAGCCTCGCCACCGGATCGCCAAGCCAGCGGACGGTACCGTCCGCGCCAATGGCGAAATCGGAATTGCCCGAAGCGTGCAGCCGCGCGGCGCGCGCCTCGAACTCCAGCGCAAGCGCTTTTTGCGAGGCGGCAAGCACGGCCTTCGCATCCGGTCCCTGGGCCGAACTGTCGGCAAGGAACCTGAATCCCGCCAGTTGGCCGACATGGTGACCTTCCACAAAGACATCACCGTTCACACTGATTTCAGCTTCGAGCATCGCGTTCTCTCTCAGGCGCCTCATGAGCACAGATGTCCTGCGATCAACGAAGCGTTTCGTCAACCTTTCATGCAGCGCATCCGACAGTCGATCTTCGATTTCGCGCGTCTTTTCCTGCCAGTGTGTCGGATCGGCAAGCCATTTTGGCCGGTTCGACACATAGGTCCAGGTCCGGATCTGCGATATTCGCGCCGACAAGGTATCGATTTCACCGACGGTGGAGTCGGTCCGGCGCACCTGTTCGGCGAGGAAATCCTCGTTCACCGCGCCATGGCGGATCAGGTCACGGTAGATGGTGGCGATCAGGTCGGCGTGTTGCGCGGGCGCGATCCGGCGGTAGTCGGGCAGCGCGCAGACATCCCACAAAGTGGCCACGTTGTCCGGCGTTCCTGCCAGGTCCCGGACCTCGAAATCATTGACCAGATGCTCGAGCGCCCGCTGGTCGACCGCCGGCAGCGCCCGG
The DNA here is from genome assembly GCA_965230055.1 of Hoeflea sp. Lineage (GTDB taxonomy): Bacteria > Pseudomonadota > Alphaproteobacteria > Rhizobiales > Rhizobiaceae > Hoeflea. Next base: position 1,239,531 of record OZ245939.1, read on the forward strand.
GTCAGTCCCGGCACGGCCGGCACCTGCTCGAGGCTCGCCTGCAAGCTCTTGAGCGACGAGAAATCGAGCTGTTTCGAACGCCATTGCAGAATTCGCACCGGTTCGAACACATGGCTTTCGAGCCGCTGCACCAGGTCATCCGGCAAGGGCTGCACCTGACCGGTGACCCCGAAGGTACCGTCGCGAAGATGCCGCCCGGCGCGGCCGGCGATCTGGCCGAACTCCGAGGCCGTCAGTTGCCGGTAGGTATGACCGTCGAATTTTCGGTCCTGGGCGAAGGCGACATGATCCACGTCGAGATTGAGCCCCATGCCGATTGCGTCGGTGGCCACCAGATAGTCGACATCGCCGTTCTGGTAGAGTTCGACCTGCGCGTTACGGGTGCGCGGGCTGAGCGCGCCGAGCACAACCGCGGCTCCGCCGCGCTGGCGGCGGACCAGTTCCGCGATGGCATAGACCTCGTCTGCGGAAAACGCGACGATGGCCGACCGCCGCGGCAACCGGGTGATCTTCTTGGATCCGGCATAGTGCAGTTCCGAAAGTCGCGGCCTTTCGATCACGGTGATCCCGGGAAGTAGCTTTTCGAGAATGCCGCGGGCGGTGAGCGAGCCCAAAAGCAGGGTTTCCTCCCTGCCGCGCAGCGACAGAAGCCGATCGGTGAACACGTGCCCCCGCTCCAGGTCCCCGGCGATCTGGACCTCGTCGATGGCCACGAATGCGGCATCGGTCTCCTGCGGCATCGCCTCGACCGTGCAGACGGAAAAACGCGCGCCCGGCGGCGATATCTTCTCTTCGCCTGTGACCAGCGAAACATGCGCCTTGCCGACCTTCTCGACCATTCGGCCGTAGACCTCGCGCGCGAGCAGCCGCAACGGCAGCCCGATGACGCCTGAGGAATGCGATGCCATCCTTTCGATCGCGTAATGCGTCTTGCCCGTATTGGTCGGGCCCAGCACGGCGGTCACGCCGCGTCCGGAAAGGATCAGGGGTTTCGGGCTGTGGGAAGCGGGCATCAGTGTCCGTTTCAGGATTCGTTCGCCCGCGGGCGGCGGGCCATCAAACCGGACCCTGCACGGCTCTTCCGGCGGGAACCATGCTTGTCCGGACCGCCCGGAAAGACCGCGGGCGTGCATGACTTAACATATCATCCCCGTTCGAACAGCGCTAAAATCAACCCCTTGCGGAAGCCACCGCGTTAACTTCCGGAACAGTGGCGGAACGAATCGGCGACGAATCATTGACTCGGCCTGATTCTGCTTTTGTTCACCGCAATATCTAGTTTCGAACCCAAGGTGTTGCACAAAATGCTGAATCGCCCCGGACCGGTTTTGTTCCGGGCACGCCCCTGCCGTTAACCTTTAAGCATCGAGGTCAAAGGGCTGTTCGAGCCGGATACGGGCATCTCACCGCGTTAGAATTTTGTTAACAATTCCAAACGCTTCCCTAACAGAATTGGTGGCATTTAAACGACGGCGTTAACCTTTGGAACTTTGGCGGAACGAATCGGCGACGAATCACAGACTTGACGATGTTTTTGGTTTGTTCACACAATATATGGTTCTCGAGCCGCTTCGGACCACAAATGTTCTTCTCCGGCAAGGTGGCGAAACAAGAGGGAATCGCCCGGCTGTTAACCTTTGACGCCTCGCCACCGCGTCGAGCCGGTGCTCCGCAAACAAAAAAACGGCCGCCGAAGCAGCCGTTTTTTCTGTTTGGATTGGTGTGGCCGGCGGTTCAGGAGAAATACTGACCACCATTTGCCGAAATCGTCGAGCCGGTGATGAAGCCGGCATCATCACTGGCGAGAAACACCACGGCGCGGGCAATTTCCTCCGGTTCGCCGAGGCGGCCCACGGGAATCTGGGGGATGATGCGCTCGTTGAGCACCTTCTCGTCGATGGCGCGAACCATGTCGGTGCCGATGTAACCCGGGCACACGGCGTTCACGGTAATCCCGGCACGCGCACCTTCCTGTGCGAGTGCCCGGGTAAAGCCGATATCGCCGGCCTTCGCCGCGGAATAGTTGACCTGGCCCGCCTGCCCCTTCTGGCCGTTGATTGACGAGATGTTGATTACCCGGCCGAACTTGCGCTCGCGCATGCCGCCCCAGACCGGGTTGGTCATGTTGAACAGGCCGGAGAGATTGGTGTTGATCACCTCGCTCCACATCTGCGGCGTCATTTTGTGGAACATGCCGTCGCGCGTAATGCCCGCATTGTTGACGAGCACCGCCACCGGCCCGAGGTCCTCTTCCACCTGTTTGATCCCGGCAACACAGGCATCGTAATCGGCGACTGACCATTTGTAGGTCGTGATGCCGGTCTCGGCAGTGAACTTTGCCGCCGCCTCGTCATTGCCCGCGTAATTAGCCGCGACCGTGTAACCGGCCTCCTTGAGAGCGACCGAAATCGCCGCCCCGATACCCCGCGACCCTCCGGTCACGATTGCTACCTTGCTCATGCTGCTCCTCCTCCCAGAACACCGTTTTCCACCCTGCCGTCCGTCTGTCGCGGACTGGATCCTTTGGTAAGCAACGCCGAACCTTGTTCGGGTCCGGCGTTGGCTTCACATATGGCTTCAGCCCCGCTCCACGCAGAGCGCGACGCCCATGCCGCCGCCGATGCACAGCGTGGCCAGGCCCTTCTTCGCATCGCGGCGGGCCATTTCGAACAACAGCGTGTTCAGGATGCGCGCGCCCGATGCACCCACCGGGTGACCGATGGCAATGGCGCCGCCATTGACGTTCACGATCGCCGGATCCCAGCCCATGTCCTTGTTGACCGCGCAGGCCTGTGCCGCAAACGCTTCGTTGGCTTCCACCAGATCGAGATCGCCGACGCTCCAGCCGGCTTTCTCCAGCGCCTTGCGCGACGCCGGGATCGGTCCGGTTCCCATGATCTGCGGATCGACGCCGGCCGTGGCCCAGGAAACGATCCGGGCCATCGGCGTGATGCCGCGCTTCGAAGCTTCGGCTTCGCTCATCAGAACCGTGGCTGCCGCCCCGTCATTGATGCCCGACGCATTGGCCGCCGTAACCGTACCTTCCTTGTCAAACGCCGGACGCAGCTTCGAAATGCCTTCGATTGTCACTCCGTGCTTGATGTACTCGTCTTCCTCGACCACGGTGTCGCCCTTGCGGCCCTTGATGGTCACGGCAGTGATCTCGTCCTTGAACTTGCCGGCCTTCTGCGCTTCTTCCGCCTTGTTCTGCGAATTGACGGCAAAGGCATCCTGCTCGTCACGCGAAAGCTGCCACTGCTTTGCGACGTTTTCGGCGGTCGTCCCCATCAGGTAGTTGTAGAAGGCGTCGGTGAGCGCGTCGTGCATCATGGTGTCAACCATGCTTGCGGGACCCATCTTCACACCGTTGCGCATGTGCATGGCGTGCGGCGCCATCGACATCGATTCCTGGCCGCCCGCGACGATGATGTCGGCGTCGCCCGAAGTGATCTGCTGCATTCCGAGCGCGACGGCGCGCAGGCCGGAGCCGCAGAGCTGGTTGAGCCCCCAGGCGGTCGCTTCCTGGGGAATTCCCGCTGCCATCGCAGCCTGGCGGGCCGGGTTCTGGCCCTGTCCGGCCGACAGGATCTGGCCGAGGATAACCTCGTCCACTTCTTCGGGAGCTACTCCGGCGCGTTCGAGAGCAGCCTTGATGGCGGCGGCCCCGAGGTCGTGGGCGGCGACGGAAGACAGTGCTCCGTTGAAGGAGCCGACCGGAGTCCGGGCGGCGCTGGCAATGACGATTGAGCTCATGGTGATATCCCTGTCATGATATTATGCCGAGAAGTTGAGCAGAACGTGCCGGAGCTTGGCGCGCCTGTCAAATGCTTGTGGCCCTCACTACGGACATGTCCGGATAAGCGCAATGTGCTTTGTACGGACTGTCCGCGTCAGCCGCACGGCGCGGGGTTGCGGCGTTTCGGGCATGCCGGCTCACCGGTGACGCACAGCCCCCGCATGCCCAATTACGGTTCTGCCGCGGACAATTTTCCGTTAGGTAAGCAAACCGCACTGCCCAAGTTTTAGCTGCATTGCACAAAGGATTTGTCATTCCGGCGGAATTTCGCCTACAGTCTTGTCCGAACTGAGGCTTTCAGGCCCGGGGAGACCTTTGAGGAGAACCTAATGGCCAAAAACAGCGGTCCTGTCACGATCAAGAAATACGCCAACCGCCGTCTCTACAACACGGGTACGAGCACCTATGTCACGCTTGATGATCTGGCGGTGATGGTCAAGAAGGGCGAAGACTTCGCCGTCGTCGACGCCAAGAGCGGCGACGACATCACCCATTCGGTTCTGACCCAGATCATCTTCGAGCAGGAATCGAAGACCGGAAACACGCTTTTGCCCGTTTCCTTCCTGCGGCAGCTGATTTCCTATTACGGCGACCAGCTTCAGATGGTGGTCCCGAGTTATCTCGAGCACTCGATGGCAGCGTTGACCGAGCAGCAGGAACAGATGCGCGCCCAACTCACCAAGTCGATGGGCGACAATCCGATGGCACGCAACATGCAATTGCCCATGCAGCTGGTCGAAGACCAGGTCCGGCGCAACACCGAGATGTTCCAGAAGGCAATGCAGATGTTCTCACCGTTCACGCTCGGTCATTCGGCAGATCCCGAAAAATCGGAAACCAAGTCCGGAAGCACCAAGGACATCGAGGACCTCAAGGCCGAATTGAAGTCTCTGCAGGACAAGATCAACTCGATCGACAGCTGAGCACCCGGGCGGCATGGCTGCAGCCGTGCTTCCCTGCGCGGGCCTCGGACCGAAAACGCGCTTTGAGGTTTCCAATCTCGCAACGGATAGAGGTCGGCAATCGGGTTCAGCGCCGCAAGGCTGCAAAAAGCGATCAACAGCTTCCGATCCGCTTCATCGAAAGGCAATCAAAGTGACCGACCTTACGCTCTCCAAGTCCCTGAAGATCATCACCGCGGCACTGGCGAAGGGCAAGGAGCTTGGGCTCAAGCCGCTGGCCGTCGTGGTGCTTGATGCCGGCGGTCACGTCAAGGCGTTTCAACGTCAGGATGGCGCCTCGATGATGCGCTTCGAGATCGCAAGCGGCAAGGCCTATGGCGCACTGGCCGTAGGCGCCGGTTCGCGCTGGCTCAATGTGCAGGCGGAAACCCGGCCTCATTTTCTCGAGGGCCTCTCGGCAGTGTCTGGCGGGAAGATCGTTGCCGTGCCGGGAGGCGTTCTGATCCGCGACCGCAAGGGCGCCATCATCGGGGCTGCCGGAATAACGGGCGACACCTCGGACAATGACGAAACCTGCGCCATCGCCGGCATCGAAGCCGCCGGATACATCGCCGACGCCGGATGATGTCCGGCTCGGCTACCGGCCGGGAAATCACCTTGCCGAAATCAATGCCTGTCGTACCCGTTTAAGACCCAACCGGGAGCGGATGACATTCAGTCAGGATTCTGGACCGTTCCTGCTGCATCCGGTTCGATGCGCGGCGCTTCAAAGACCGATGGAGACATCGCGTCCCGCCGAGCGGATCGATACGGAAAAGCCCGCGATCACGTCGACGAATGCAATCACCATGAGGATGAAGAAAACCTGGGTGGCGGCATCGCGCACAAGCAGAAACTCGACCAGGAACGCGACGAAAACCAGCATCGAGAGCATGTGGTCGATCACGGACCATGACCCGGTCCGTGTCGCCTTCAGCACCTCGACGAACAACAGCACGAGCGCGATCACGATCAGGACGTCGCCCCAACTCATCGTCCAGACCGCACCGGACATCATCTCGAGCGAAATCAGGGTCTGCGCCAGATCCGGCACCCCGTTGCCGGCAAAACCGAGCATGATGATGTTGTAGAGCACGAACGGCACGATCATCAAAGGAATTGCGGCAATCATGGCATCGTCCTCCCCCATGGCACAGACCAGGGCAAATGCCGGAAATTCCGGCTAGGCAATATTTGGCCAGGCGAATCGGCCCTGGCCAACATGACCTTTGCAAAAGGGCTGCGCAAGGCCGCGAAAGCGGCTTCACACCTCGCACAAATCCGGCCTCTTCAATCACGCATAGACGATAAGAAGATCCTTGGCGTCGATCTGGTCTCCGGTCTTGACCAGCACCTCCGCAACCTCGCCGTCGCGCTCGGCATGGATTGCCGTTTCCATCTTCATTGCCTCGATCGAAACCAGCACGTCACCGGCCTTGATCTTCTGACCCTGTGCTGCGGCGACCGCCGACACCACACCCGGCATCGGTGCTGCAACATGGGCCTCGTTGCCGGGCTCGGCCTTCCGCCGTACCGCGCTGCCGGCAGCACCATGGGCACGGTCGGGGACCTTCACCCGGCGCGGCTGGCCGTTGAGTTCGAAGAACACGGTCACCATGCCCTTCTCGTCGGGCTCGCTTGCGGCAAGATTCTGGATTACCAGCGTCTTGCCCTTCTCGATTTCAACGAACAGCTCACCGCCCACCGGCAATCCGTAGAAATAGGCCGGCGTCGGAAGCATGCTGACCGGGCCGTAGGTGTCGGTCGCAAGTGCAAAATCGGTGAACACCTTCGGGTACATCAGGTAGGAAGCGAATTCGTACTCGCTGACCTTGCGTTCGAGCTTGGTTTCGATCTCCGCACGTTCCGCATCCAGATCTGCATCGGGCAGAAGCGATCCGGGCCGCTCGGTGTAGGCCTTGTCTCCCTTGAGCACCTTGGCCTGGAGCGCTTCCGGCCAACCGGACGGCGGCTGTCCGAGATCGCCGCGCATCATCGAGACCACCGAGTCAGGGAAAGACATGTCCTTTTCCGGGTTCTCGACATCGGCCACACTGAGATCCTGGCTGACCATCATCAGCGCCATGTCGCCGACCACCTTCGAAGAGGGCGTTACCTTCACGATGTCACCGAACATCTGGTTGGCGTCGGCATAGGCCTGCGCGACTTCATGCCAGCGGGTTTCCAGGCCGAGTGAACGCGCCTGTTCCTTCAGATTGGTGAACTGGCCGCCGGGCATTTCGTGCAGATAGACTTCCGAGGCCGGTCCCTTCAGATCGCTTTCGAACGCCGCATACTGGTTGCGCACGGCCTCCCAGTAAAACGAGATCCGGCGGATCCATTCCGGATCCAGATCGGGATCGCGCTCATGACCGCGCAGGGCCTCGACGATCGACCCGAGGCAGGGCTGCGATGTGTTGCCCGAGAGCGCATCCATCGCCGCATCCACCGCATCGACGCCGCTGTCGACGGCGGCAAGCACCGTGGCGGCCGAGATGCCCGATGTATCGTGGGTGTGGAAGTGAATCGGAAGGTCGGTGGCTTCACGCAATGCGGTGAACAGTTGCCGCGCCGCCGCTGGCTTGAGCAGCCCCGCCATGTCCTTGACCGCGATGATGTGGGCGCCAGCCTTCTCGAGTTCCGCTGCAAGCGCGGTGTAGTATTTCAGATCGTATTTCGGCCGCGCCGAATTCAGAATGTCGCCAGTGTAGCAGATCGTTGCCTCGCACAGCTTGTCCTCGGCGCAGACCGCGTCCATCGACACGCGCATGTTGTCGACCCAGTTGAGGCAGTCGAAGACACGGAACAGGTCGATGCCGCCGCTCGCCGCCTGGCGCACGAAATGCTTGACCACGTTGTCCGGGTAGTTCTTGTAGCCCACACCGTTGGCGCCACGCAGAAGCATCTGCAGAAGCAGGTTCGGCGCACCCTGGCGTACCAGGTCGAGACGCTCCCAAGGGTCTTCCGTGAGAAACCGCATGGACACGTCGAAGGTCGCTCCGCCCCAGCATTCCAGCGACAGGAGATTTGGCAGCGCACGCGCATAGGTGCCGGCGATCGCCGCGATGTCATGCGTGCGCATGCGCGTGGCAAGAAGCGACTGGTGACCGTCACGCATGGTGGTATCGGTCATCAGCACTCGGGTCTGGGCGCGCATCCACTCGGCAAAGCGTTTCGGGCCCATCTGGTCGAGCAGTTGGCGGGTGCCGTCCGCCACAGGCGCTTCCACATAGGGCACGCGCGGCAGCGCCGCATCTCCCGGCGGCGTTGGCCGGCCCTTGGTCTCGGGATGGCCGTTGACGGTGACATCGGCAAGATAGGTGAGAAGCTTGGTGGCGCGGTCCTGCCGCTTGACCTGCTCGAAAAGCTCGGGCGTCGTGTCGATGAAACGGGTCGTGTAGGAATTGTCGCGGAAGCTCGGATGGCCGATGATGGCTTCCAGAAAGGTCAGATTGGTCGCTACGCCGCGGATACGGAATTCGCGCAGCGCCCGGTCCATGCGCCGGATCGTTTCCTCCGGCGTCGGCGCCCAGGCGGTGACCTTTTCAAGCAGCGGATCATAATAGCGGGTGATCACCGCGCCCGAATAGGCGGTGCCGCCATCGAGCCGGATGCCGAAACCGGTTGCGCCGCGATAGGCCGTGATGCGGCCGTAGTCCGGTATGAAGTTCTGCTCTGGATCCTCGGTGGTAATCCGGCACTGCAGGGCATGGCCATTGAGATGGATCTCGTGCTGTGCCGGCACGCCCGATTCCGGGGTTCCGATGACCGCGCCTTCCAGCAGGTGGATCTGCGCCTTGACGATGTCGATGCCGGTCACTTCCTCGGTGACGGTATGCTCCACCTGGATGCGCGGATTGACCTCGATGAAGTAAAAGGCCCCGGTGTCCATATCCATCAGGTACTCGACGGTACCCGCGCCTACATACCCGGTCGCATTGGCGATCTTGAGCGAGTAGGACGCCAGTTCCTGGCGCTGCGCCTCGGTCAGGTAAGGGGCCGGAGCGCGTTCGACGACTTTCTGGTTGCGGCGCTGAACCGAACAGTCACGCTCGAACAGGTGCACGGCGTTGCCATGGGTGTCGCCGAGAATCTGGCTTTCCACATGCCGGGCACGCTCGACCAGCTTTTCCAGATAGACCTCGTCCTTGCCGAATGCCGCCTTGGCCTCGCGCTTTGCCTCCAGAACCTCACGCACCAGATCCTTGGGATCTCGAATGGCCCGCATCCCGCGGCCGCCGCCGCCCCACGAGGCCTTAAGCATGATCGGGTATCCGATCTCCTCGGCCATCCGTGCGACTTCATCCATGTCGTCCGGCAGCGGATCGGTCGCCGGCACCACGGGAACGCCGATCTCGATGGCGAGTTCGCGCGCTGCAACCTTGTTGCCGAGCCTGCGCATGGTTTCGGGCCGCGGTCCGATGAACACTATGCCGTTTTCCGCGCAGGCATCGGCGAATTCGGGGCTCTCCGACAGAAGCCCGTAGCCGGGGTGGATGGCATCGGCTCCGGAGAGCTTCGCCACGCGCATGACTTCCTCGATCGACAGATAGCTTTCGATCGGTCCCATATCGCGGTCGAGATGCGGCCCGCGACCGACCTGGTAGGATTCGTCCGCCTTGAAACGGTGCAGGGCGAGCTTGTCCTCTTCCGCCCAGATTCCGACGGTCTTCAAACCCAGCTCGTTGGCCGCGCGGAACACGCGGATGGCGATTTCGGAGCGGTTGGCGACAAGAATCTTGGAAATCGGCACGAACTGGCTCCCCTTGGACACAATCTCAGTCGGGCTATCCAAGCCCCTTTTTCAATCCATAGCGTCTGTTTTGTTGCAGTGCAAATAGCAGCGAACCGAAGGCAGCCGGCGAAGTTCCCTCAGACATCGCGACCACAGGTCCACGCGCTTCGGCAAGCCGTTGGTCAAGTTTCACCGGAAGCCCGCGGCGCAAGAGGCCTACAGGAGCAGTCAACTCCCGCAGGCCAGCGCGCGCAAGGGAAAGTCCGGCCGTCAGATGCACTCGGCGAAGAGAGCCCTGGTGTTGTCTTCGGTCATCTTGACCGGGTTGCCGCCCGCACTGGGATCCTCGAGCGCCATGGCAGTCATCTCCTCGATCCGGTCATGACCGACGCCAAGCTCGGCAAGCTTGTCGGGAACACCGAGATCGGCCCGTAGTTTGAGAACAAAATCGTAGAAGCCTTCAAAACCGCCGGCAATCCCGAGGTAGTCGGCGGCCCGGCCGATCCTGTCCTCGATTGCCGGGCGATTCATCCGCAGCACCGGAGGCATCACCACCGCATTGGTCATGCCGTGATGGGTGTTGTAGACCGCGCCCACCGGATGCGAAAGCGCGTGAATGGCGCCGAGCCCCTTCTGGAACGCGACCGCGCCCATGGCCGCCGCACTCATCATGTCGGCGCGGGCCGGGATGTTGGATCCGTCGGCGACCACCAGCGGCAGGTTCTCCTTGACCAGCCGCATGCCTTCGAGCGCGATGCCCTGGCTCATCGGATGATAAAACGGCGAGGAATAAGCTTCGAGGCAATGCGCAAAGGCGTCCATCCCGGTCCCCACGGTGATCATTTGCGGCATGCCGACCGTCAGTTCGGGATCGCAGATCGTCACGGCGGGAAGCAGCTTCGGATGGAAGATGATCTTCTTGACGTGGGTGACCGAATTGGTGAGCACGCCGGCGCGGCCGACCTCGGAGCCGGTGCCTGCCGTGGTCGGCACGGCGATGATCGGCGCTATCGCGTCCGCATTGGCGCGCGTCCACCAGTCTCCGATATCCTCGAAGTCCCAGACAGCCCTGGTCTGACCCGCCTGGAAAGCGATCAGCTTGCCCAGATCAAGCCCCGAGCCGCCGCCAAAGGCAATCACGCCGTCATGGCCGCCCGATTTGAAGGCCGCGACACCGGCTGCAAGGTTCAACTCGTTCGGGTTCGGGTCGACCTCGCTGAACAATGCCCTTCCAAGGCCGGCTGCTTCGAGGAGGTCGAGCGCCTGCGCGGTGATCGGCAGCGAGGCAAGTCCGCGGTCGGTGACCAGAAGAGGTTTCTTGATGCCTACGGCTGTGCAGGCTTCCGCCAATTCGGAAACACGGCCGGCTCCGAAACGGATTGCGGTGGGATAGGACCAGTTGGCGCGCGGGCTCATGCGGACTTCTTTCTCAGATGGTAGGATTTTGGACGGGTAAGGTTGTGAAAGCCGATCTCCGACAGCGAACCGCCGCGGCCGGTGGCCTTGCAACCGGTCCAGCACAGGGCGGGATCGAGATAGTCGGCCCGGTTCATGAAAACGGTTCCTGTTTCGATTCCGTCGCCGATCTTGGCTGCACGGGTCACGTCGTTGGTCCAGAGCGAGGCGGTCAGACCGAATGCGCAATCGTTCATCAGCGACAAGGCCTCCTCGTCGCTGTCCACCGGCATGATGCCGACAACCGGACCGAAACTCTCGTCACGCATCACGCGCATGTCGTGGTTCACATCCACAAGCACCTGCGGCATCAGATAGGCGCCGCCGTCGTCGGCGGGGTACTGCGACGGATCGATGAGACCGCGCGCGCCCTGCTCCAGTGCTTCGGAAATCTGCGCGCGGACTTCTTTTGCAAAGCGCACATTGGCCATCGGCCCGATGGTGGTTTCCGGATCAAGCGGATTGCCGAGCTTGAGACCCGAGGAGACCCAGGCCGCGGCCTTTTCGACGAACGCCTCGTAAAGCGGACGCGCCACGTAGAGCCGCTCGATGCCGCAGCAGCATTGTCCGGCATTGAACATCGCGCCATCCATCAACACGTCGACGGCCCAATCGAGATCGGCGTCTTCCATCACGTATCCCGGATCCTTGCCGCCCAGTTCGAGACCCAGGCCCGTAAAGGTTCCGGCCGCAGCGCGTTCAATGGCCTTGCCGCCACCGACGGAGCCGGTGAAATTGATGAAGTTGAAGCTGCCGGCGGAGATCAGCGCTTCGGTGCCCTGGTGGTCGAGGAACAGGTTGATGAACACGTCCTCCGGAATGCCCGCCTCATGGAAAGCACGCACCATCCGCTCACCGACCAAAAGCGTCTGGGTCGCGTGCTTGAGGACCACCGTGTTGCCGGCGATCAGCGCCGGCACGACCGTGTTGATCGCCGTCATGTAGGGATAATTCCAGGGCGCGATGACGAACACCACGCCGTGCGGATCACGCGCGATGCGGCGCTCGAACTGGGCTGAATTCTCGATCTCGATCGGCGCCAGCGCCCGGGGCGCAATTCCTGCCATGTACTCGGTGCGCTCGTTCACGCCACCGAATTCACCGCCGTAACGCACCGGCCGGCCCATCATCCAGGCCAGTTCCGGCACCACCTCGTCCTTCATCTCGTTGAGCCGGGCAACGCCGGCCTGCACCAGCGAGGTGCGCTCCTGCAGGGGACGGCGCGCCCAGTCCTTCTGCGCCTTGCGCGACCGCTCAACGGCCGCAGCCGCGCTCTCGGTCGCCATCACCTCGCGTTCGGCATAGACCGAGCCGTCAACGGGTGAAATCAGTTTCAGACTGCTCATGGGTTTTCTCCTTCAGGCCGCTCGGCGCGATGGCGCGCGAGTCCCGGCCGCAATTCTTGTCATCTGACGGCGGATCAGGCGCGTTCGAAACCGCGCGCGATCTCCCAGTCGGTCACCGCCTTGTCGAACTCTTCCTGCTCCCACTCTGCGCAGCGCACATAGTGGTCGATCACCGCATCGCCGAACGCCGCGCGGAGCATCTTCGACCCGCGCAGGGTCTCGGTCGCGTCCCTGAGTGTCGAAGGAATATGCCTGGCCTCGGCATTCTCGTAGACATCGCCCGTTGTCGGCGGCGCCAGTTCGAGCTTCTCCTCGAGACCCCTGATGCCGGCAGCGAGAAGCACTGCCTGGGCGAGATAGGGATTGATGTCGGCGCCGCCGATGCGGCACTCGACGCGAACCGCCTTGGTGCCTTCGCCGCACAGACGGAAACCGGCGGTGCGGTTGTCCACCGACCAGACCGTGCGCGTGGGCGCAAAGCTGCCCTTCATGAACCGCTTGTAGCTGTTCACATAGGGTGCCAGGAACCAGGTGTAGTCGGTCGCATACTCGATAAGCCCGGCCATGAAATGGCCCATCAGCTCGGACATGCCGTGCTTGCGGTCGGGATCGTGGAAAGCCGGCGTCTTGCCGCTCCACAAGGACATGTGAACATGGGCCGCGGAACCTACCTTGTTGCGGTTCCATTTTGGCAGGAACGTCGCTGCCCGGCCATTGGCCCAGGCAATCTCCTTGACCGCATGCTTGGCGATGGTGTGGTGGTCGGCGCAGTCCATTGCTTCCGCATAGCGGATGTTGAGCTCTTCCTGACCCGTTTCGGCCTCCCCCTTGGAGTTCTCGACCGGAATGCCCGCCACGAAGAGATGATTGCGGACCGGCCGCATGATCGCCTCTTCCTTGGTGGTCTGCAGAATGTGGTAGTCCTCGTTATAGGCGCTGATCGGCGTCAGTTCCCGGTATCCCGAGCGCGCCAGATCGCGGAAGCTCTGCTCGAACAGGAAGAATTCGAGTTCCGTGGCCATCATCGCCTCGTATCCCAGCTCCTTCAGACGCGCGATCTGAGTCTTGAGCATCTGTCGCGGAGATTGCGGCACCGGCTCGTGGGTGTGATGATCCAGCAGGTCGCACAACACCATTGCCGTGCCCTCGAGCCACGGCACCCGGCGCAGCGTGGAAAGATCCGGCTTCATCACGTAATCGCCGTAGCCTGCACGCCAGCTCGTGGTCGCATATCCGTCCGGCGTCGCCATTTCGAGATCCGTTGCAAGCAGGTAGTTGCAGCAATGGGTCTCGTCATGGCTGGAATCGATGAAATTCTGCACATGGAAACGCTTGCCCATCAACCGTCCTTGCATGTCGACGGCGCACACCAGAACGGTGTCGAGGTCACCGGATTTGGCAGCGGATTTCAGGTCTTCAAAGCTAAGGTTTCCGGCCATGTCGATAGGATCCCGATGATGTTGTTGGCGTTTGAGTCTCGGCTTGCAGCGCTTCCGCGGCCTCGCGCCGGTTCTGGGGAAGAACCCGGCTGCGACAAGCCATGCCGGCGCTGTAAGGGCAATCCACCCCCCGGCGCAAGACCGGGAGGCGGAGTTTTCGTCGCGACAGGGCTCAGCTTTCGCCGTAGGGGAAGCCTGCCTTGTTGATGACGCTGTTGTACTCCTTGAAGATCGAGATGACCTTGGCCTTGGTTTCGCTTTCCGAGGCGATCTCGTCCCAGAACTTCACGGCCGCATCCTCGACCTGCTTCCAGTCCGATGCCGGTACGGAGCGAAGTTCAAGCTTGTCGCCGGTGGCGCGCAGCTTGGCTTCACCACCCCAGTACCACTGGTTGCGGTAGGTGTGGCTGGCCTCCATGCAGGCCATGTAAAGCGCCTTGAGGTGCTCGGGTAGCGCGTTCCACTTTTCCTCATTGGCAAACCAGGAGCCGATCCAGGCGCCGGAAATGTTGTTGGTGAGGAAGTAGTCCGTCACATCCGCCCAGCCGACGGTGTAGTCCTCGGTGATGCCCGACCAGGACATGCCGTCGAGTTCACCGGTCTGAACCGCCACTTCCGCGTCTTCGTAGGGGATCGACACCGGAACCACGCCGAACTGGGTCAGGAAGCGACCGGCCGTCGGGAAGGTGTAAAGCCGCAGGCCGTCGAGATCAGCGACGCTGGTGATTTCCTTCTTGGTGTTGAAGTTGCACGGATCCTGGCCGGCTGCCGAGAGCCACTTCACGCCGGTTCCGGCATAGGCCTCGCGCCAGATGTCGCCGAGACCGTACTGCTGGAACAGCACCGGCACATCGAGGATCGAGCGGGTGGCAAACGGGAAGTATCCGCCGAACAGACCCACTTCCACCGGGGAAGCCATCGAGTCATCGTCCGAATGCACGGCGTCGATCGTGCCGGCCTGCATGGCGCGGAACAACTCGCCCGTCGGCACGATCTGGTCAGCGAAAAACAGCTCGATGACCATCTCGCCGTTCGCCGCCTCGTTGAAGGCGTCGACGAAGGGCTGTGTAACATACTGGCCGAGCGTCGCGCCGGCATAGGTTTGCATGCGCCAGCGGATCGGCTCCTGCGAGATCGCCGGCGGAGCCGCAAGCACGGTGCCCGCCGCAGCGCCCGCTGCGCCGGCCTTGGTGAGAAATTGACGCCTCTTGATCATGCTCATGCTGTTCTCCTTTTTGGTTTGCCCTGACGGGTCTGCTCAACTTAGCCTCGAAGTTTTCCCCGGAACTGCTCGGGCAACCAGAGCGCGATTTCCGGGAAGAGCATCACGATCACCAGTGTGAGCAACATGACCGCGACGAAGGGAATGACGGAAACATAGATGTGACGCAGCTTGATCTCCGGCGGCGCCATGGCGCGCATCAGGAACAGGTTGTAGCCGAAGGGCGGTGTCATATAGGCGATCTGGCAGGTGATCGTGTAGAGAATCCCGTACCAGACGAGATCGAAACCCAGCACCTTGACCAGCGGCACGTAAAGCGGCGCGACGATCACCAGCATTGCCGTGTCATCGAGAAATGTGCCCATCAGCAGGAAGCTGAGCTGCATCAGGATCAGCACCTGCCAGGGCTCGAGCCCGAGCTGGCCGAGGAAGAAGTTCTCGATGGCCCGAACCGCGCCGAGACCGTCGAACACCGCGCCGAAGCACAATGCCGCCAGGATGATCCACATGAACATGCAGGAGATGCCGAGGGTTTTTCGGACCACCTCCTCGAACACTTCCTTGGTCAGCCGTCCCTTGATGAACGCAGCGGCCATTGCCGAAAGGGCCCCCACCGCCGAGCTTTCGACCAGGCTGGTAATCCCCATCAGGAACAGCCCGTTCATCAGGAAGAAGATCATGAACGGCAGGAAACCCGCCCGCATGAGAAGGATCCGCTCTTTCCAGGAGATCGCATCGCGTTCTTCCTTGGGCAGCGGCGGGCCCAGATGCGGCTGCAGCTTGCAGCGCACGGCGATGTAGAGAATGAAAAGCGTCGCCATCAGCAGGCCGGGAAACACGCCCGCGAGCCAAAGCTGGCTCACCGGCTGACGTGCGATCATGCCGTAGAGCACCAGGACGACGGACGGAGGAATCAGGATGCCGAGGCTCGATCCGCCCTGAACCACGCCCGTGATCATCACCTTGTCATAGCCGCGCCGAAGCAGTTCCGGCAGCGCAATCGTTGCGCCGATTGCCATTCCGGCAACCGACAGTCCGTTCATCGCTGAAATCACCACCATCAGCAGGATTGTGCCGATGGCCAGGCCTCCGGGCACCGGTCCGAACCAGACGTGGAACATCCTGTAAAGATCGTCGGCGATCCGGCTTTCCGACAGCATGTAGCCCATGAAGATGAACATCGGCAGCGTCAGCAGCGGATACCATTTCATCAGCTTGATCGATTGCGCGAAGGCAATTTCCACGCCTCCGGTTCCCCAAAGCGGCAAGGCGGCGATCACCGCAACGGCCCCGATCACGCCGAACACCCGCTGCCCCGTCAGAAGCAGCGCCATCATCGAGGCGAACATGAAGATGGCGATCAGTTCGTAACTCAAAGGCCCGCCTCGCTTGCATGGTTGACGCTGACGCCACGGAGGAAAAGGATGTCGCGGAAGAATTCGGCCAGTGCCTGCAGCAACATCAGGAACACGCCGATGGTTGCCACCAGCTTGACCGGCCACATGTACGGGCGCCAGACAGAGTGCGCGCGTTCGCCCCACTCGATGGCATAGGTCGTGCTGGAGATGCCGCCGTAAAGCAGGACGCAGAGGTAGAAGAGCAGGAACAGAACGGTCACGGCATCGACGGCTGCCTTCCGGCGCGGCGACCAGTTTCCGTAAATCAGGTCCATGCGCACATGATCGCCGAGTTGCATGGAGTAGCCGCCGCCGAGCAGGTAGTAGCCGACCATGATGAACTGTGCGAGTTCCAGCGTCCAAAGCGCCGGTGATCCGGCAAATTTGGTGACCGACGACCACAACAGCACGCCCATCAACGCGAAAATGAGATACATCGCAAAACGTCCGACCCTGCGATTGAAGGCGTCGACGATGCGGATGTAGGATTCCATGACTTTCATCATGCGCGCGCCTCGCTTGCCTTGAGTCCTGCAAGTCCGGACATGATCAGCCCTGCAATGCGCACCCCCCACTCCGACTGCTCCAGTTCGCCGGAGATCAGATCATTGCGGATCTCGAGCATCACGTTCGGAATTCCGCGAGCCAGCCCGTGCCGCTTGAGCGTGTGCGTGACACCGTCCTCCGGACCGTAGGGGTAGTTTCTTCTCACACCCGCGAGTTCCGCCTCGCCCGCCGCCTCCAGCATCGCGTCCGCCAGCCGGCGATCCGCATCGTGAAGGATGCCGAGTTCACCATCGCGACGGCTGCCAAAATAGACCGGCGTGAACGAGTGCACCGTTACCAGAACGACATCACGCCCTGCAGCCACGTGTTTATCGATTACCTGGTCGATGGCGTCGTGGAACGGATGATAGAGCTCGTCCGTCCGCCGGGCGCGATCGGCCTCTGAAAGCCCTGCATTGCCCGGAACAGTGAAGACCTCGCTCTTCTCCGGAAAGGCATCCGGGGCTTCGGGAGGGCGGTTGCAATCATAGACGAGCCGCGAGAAACACTGTCTGACCAGAACCGCATCGAGGGTATCCGACAGGATTTCGGCCACGCCGGCTGCACCGATATCCCATGCGATGTGACTTTGCAGCGCTGCCTCGTCGAGACCCAGATCGCCGATGGACCGCGGCATGCGGTTCGACGCATGCTCGCACACGAGCACGATTCCGCTTTCCCCGTCGGGCCGCGTGATGGAGAAGGCAGATCCTTCCGATGCATCGATCAGGGTGTGGTCCAGCACGATTTCCATTGTCCCCGGCTGTTTGCAGAGCGCGCTGACGCATCTCCGCCAAGCTTCGTAACAATGATTAGGATTGCTTCATCGATGTCAATCCTGTAATTTTTGTTACATATTGCCGCTGACCGGCAAGCCGCACTGGAATGCCGGCTGGGGATCGATCCGGCTGACGGGTTATCTCGGCCTTTGCAAAAGGGCGCAAAATGCCGCTCACCGGGAAAACGGGAGGCAAAATGGCCATTCGCGAACAGGTACAGGAGATCCTCGGCAACCTGCCTGCCGCGGAAAAAAAGGTCGCCCACGCTTTCCTCGCCAACTATCCCAGCAGCGGCCTGTCCACCATCGCCGAACTCGGCGCACTCGCAGGCGCCAGCGCGCCGACTGTGTTGCGGTTTGTCGCCCGTCTGGGTTTCGGATCCTATCCCGAATTCCAGCGCCGGCTGCGCGCCGATGTGCAGGCGCAATTGATGTCGCCGCTCGAACGGGCCCGCAGCACCAGCCCGGTTCCCGAGAACCAGGCGCTCAAGGCAAGCTTTTGCGCCGTCACCGGCAATCTGGATGCGACCCTGAAGGCGGTGTCCGAAAGCGAGTTCGAGGCAGCCTGCGATATGCTTTCCGACCAGCGTTCGGCCTGTTGTTTCATCGGCGGCCGGTTCACCGATGCCATTGCGGGTTACATGGCAGCCCATTTGAGGATCATCCGTCCCGGTGTCCGGCATTTCGGCGGCCAGACATCCACCTGGCGCGACCAGCTCCTCGACATTCGCCCCGGCGATGTCGCCGTGCTTTTCGACATCCGCCGCTACCAGTCGGATCTGGTCCGTCTCGGCGAATTGCTTGTCGAGCGCAAGGCGCGGATCATCCTGATCACCGATCCGTGGCTGTCGCCGATCGCCCGGTCCGCGCGGGTGGTGCTGCCCTGCGCAGTGGACGCCGACCGGACATGGGACTCAAGCGTGGCCCTGCTTGCCCTTGCGGAAGCACTGATCGACCGCGTATCGCGATCGCAGGCCGACGGGGCACGGGCGCGGATGCAAACCCTCGAGGATATTCACTGGAACAACCCGCCCCGATAGAGCGCGCGGCTGCTTGCGCAATCCGGGGACATCCAATACCCATGACACCATGAAACAGCAGCAAGCCCTGGACGCCTTTGCGGCACTGAGCCAGGAAACCCGACTGGCCGTGTTCCGGCTTCTCGTCAGCGCCGGACCCGAAGGACTCGCCTCCGGCGAGATCGGGGAAAAACTCAACGTGCGCCAGAACACCATGTCGACCAATCTGGGCATCCTGCTCAAGGCCGGACTGGTCAGTCGTGTCCGGGAAGGCCGCAGCGTCCGCTATCATGCCAATCACGAGGGCATTAGCGGACTGCTCGGCTTCCTCCTTGAGGATTGTTGCGGGGGCCGGCCGGACCTCTGCCAACCACTGATCCGCGAACTATCCTGTAACTGACGGAGTGTCAGGCCGCCATTGTCGCGCGCCTGTACAGATGCCAGGTCGCATGCCCCAAAACGGGAAGGGCAACCAGCAGCCCGGCAAAAACCGGAACCAGCGCCAGGAGCGTGAAGAGACCCACGATAAAGCCGAACCCGAGCATCGGGGCAGGGTTCTTTACGACGGTCGACACGCTGGTAATCATCGCGGTGATGAAATCCACCTCCCGCTCGGCCAGCATCGGCAATGCGATCACGCTCGTGGAAAAAAGCACGGTGGCGAGAAATGCGCCGACGACCGTCCCGACACCGAGAAAGCCCCATCCCTCAGGGGTCGACAAGACCACCTGGACAAAGGCGTCCCAGCTCGAGAAAGACTTGAATCCGAGGAACAGCGCCAGCAGCAACCGGACCTGGTAAATCCAGACCCAGAAAATGAACATCACGACGAAGGCCATCCAGCCAAGCTGACGCTCGCGCTGGTAAAACACTTCCGCCAGCACCCCCTGCCGGGTAACCGGTTCGCCCGCCTGACGCCGCCGGCTGACTTCATAAAGCCCCACCGCGACGAACGGGCCGAGCAGCGGAAAGCCGATCGCCAGCGGAATGATCATCCAGGGCGAACCGATACTGGTCAGAAATCCGAGGATCAGCAGGCCGCCCAGCATGTAGATCCCGCCGAAAAATAAGCCCAAACCGGGATGGGCCCGAAAATCGTCCCAGCCTGCAGCAAGGCTCGATTTAACATCCTCAAACGAAATCTCCCAAATCGCCGGCGCCCCGACCGGGCCGCTCTCCCTCACTCCCACGGTATTCTTCATATCCGCTCCTCCCTCGGCCGGTCCAAAGACCGGCAACATTCATTCCAGATATGCAATGAATCCATCATGATACTGTTGCGGACCATTCGCAATCCATCAAGCCACTCGCAAGACGCGTATTTTTGATCGGTCATTTCTCCAGTGCCACGGCTTTTGAGGGAAGGGGCGGCCGGGGCAGCGCATTGTCGCCGGGCTACAGTCGAGATCGCACCTTGCCGGATCGCCGAACGCCCCGAAAGGGCACATCGAATCCTCGCCCAACTGGCAATTTCCATTGGAAACCTTATGTGTCTGCTGGGCGCTGCCGGAACAACGGAGCATTGTTTCTCCCCGGCAGGCTGTACTCCGGTGATGGTTTTCGGCCGGGCCAGATTGACCAGATGCCTCGGGAGACGTCAGATGTCCGCCATTGCAATCGCCATTCTTGTGATCATCGCCGCAGCCAGCGGCGCCGTTTTCAAACCGGGCGACTGGTACGAAAGTCTCCGCCGGCCGGACTGGACGCCCCCCAACTGGGCCTTCCCGGTGGTCTGGAGCATCCTTTACATCGCCATCGGCGTCTCCGGCTGGCTGATCTGGGAGGCTCAGGGCCTCGGCCTCGCGATGGGATTGTGGCTCCTGCAGCTCGTGTTCAATGCAGCCTGGTCCTGGCTTTTCTTCGGCATGCGGCGCATGGATCTTGCCTTTGTCGATGTGTGTGCCCTGCTGCTGTCCATCCTTGCCTATATCGCCGTGGCGGCACCGGTATCGCAGACGGCGGCGCTGCTCTTCGTGCCCTATGCACTCTGGGTCGCCACGGCCGCGACCCTGAACCGGTCGGTTTGGCGCCTCAATCCGGAAGAGGCCCGCGGCTGACGCGCAGGAGCTTTGCCGTCATTGATCTTCCATTTGGCCCCGACACCAATTAGGTAGGGACAGGACTTGGCGGCAGGCCAAGACGGCGATCAATCCGAGGGCTTCATGACCATATCTCCCTTTGTTGTTCCCCAGACACGTCGCGCCAGTGTGGCAGTGGATGTCGGCGGCGTGATCGTGGGTGGCGGCGCCCCTGTCGTGGTACAGTCGATGACCAACACCGACACGGCCGATGTCGACGCCACCGTCGCGCAGGTCGCAGCCCTTCATCGCGCCGGATCGGAAATCGTCCGCATCACAGTGGACCGCGACGAAAGCGCCGCTGCGGTTCCGCGCATACGGGAGCGGCTCGAGCGGCTGGGGCTCGACGTGCCGCTGGTCGGCGATTTCCACTACATCGGACACAAGCTGCTGGCGGATCATCCTGCCTGCGCCGAAGCGCTCGCCAAGTACCGTATCAATCCGGGCAATGTCGGCTTCAAGGACAAGAAGGACCGCCAGTTCGTCGAGATCGTCGAGATGGCCATCCGCCATGGCAAGCCGGTTCGCATCGGGGTCAACTGGGGATCGCTCGACCAGGTCCTGCTGACCCGGCTCATGGATGAGAACGCGGCCAACGGCTCACCGCTCTCGGCCCGCGACGTCACCCGCGAGGCCATCATCCAGTCGGCCCTGCATTCGGCCGCGCTGGCCGAGGAAACCGGCCTGCCGCGCAACCGCATCATCCTGTCGGCCAAGGTCAGCCAGGTGCAGGACCTGATTGCCGTCTATACCGAACTGGCGCGCCGGTCCGACCATGCTCTGCATCTGGGACTGACGGAAGCCGGCATGGGATCAAAGGGCATCGTCGCCTCCTCTGCCGCCATGGGAATCGTCCTGCAGGGCGGCGTTGGCGACACCATTCGCGTTTCGCTTACACCGGAACCGGGCGGAGACCGCACCCGTGAAGTGCAGGTGGCCCAGGAACTCCTGCAGGTGATGGGTTTCAGGCAGTTCCTGCCGGTGGTTGCCGCCTGCCCGGGCTGCGGACGCACGACCTCGACCGTGTTTCAGGAACTGGCGCAAACCATTGAAGACGATCTGCGCAGCAACATGCCGGTCTGGCGGGAAAAATATCCGGGCGTCGAGAGCCTGCAGGTCGCCGTCATGGGCTGCATCGTCAACGGTCCCGGGGAATCCAAGCATGCCGACATCGGCATTTCGCTGCCAGGCACCGGGGAAAGCCCTGCCGCTCCCGTGTTCATCGACGGGCAGAAGGCAGCCACCCTTCGCGGACCGAATATCGCCGAGGATTTTCAGGCGATGGTCTCGGATTATATCGAGAAGCGCTTCGGCTGATCCGTGACCCGCTCAATCGGAACCGGTTGAGCCTTGATCCATCTGCATCATATTGAAGCTGTTACCTTCCCGACGCCTCGCCTGGCCCTGTCGGGAAAGACTTCAGGCTGTGTCTGCCTGGAGGTCGGCGCCGGGCAGCCAGCGCTCAAGCATGGCTCCGAACTTCTCCGGCGAGATCGGCTTGGATATGTAATCATCCATGCCCGCGGCCAGACACCGGTCTTCGTCACCCTTGAGCGTATGCGCCGTCACGGCAATGATCGGCGTTGGCGAAAGCCCTTCGCGTGCCTCTATCGCACGGATCTCCTGCGTGGCTTCCAACCCGTTGAGTTCGGGCATCGACACGTCCATCAAGACCAGGTTCGGACGCAGTTGCATCCATTTTTCCACCGCTTCGCGACCGTTGACCGCAAGGTCCTGGCTCAAACCGATGCCGTCGAGCAACTGCTGAAAGACGATCTGGTTGACCTGGTTGTCCTCGGCCACGAGAACCAGCGGCACGCTTCTCGACATCGGCTGCGCCGGCGTCTCGTCAAAAACCGTGGCTGCATCTCCGCCGGATCCTGCGACGGCTTCCGCAACCGCCAGGGCTGTATCGCCACGAGCCGGAAGCAGAACGGTTTCTTCCGTCCGTGCCGAACCGGTCTCGGCGTCTCGCGCCCCGGTCTGGACAACCTGCCTCAGCGCCGCCTGCACTGTCTGACGCAACTGGACAGTCCGCACCGGTTTGGTCAGCTGCGCGTAAATGCCGAGGCTGTCCAGCACCTCGAGCTGATCGGCCTGATCGATCGAGGAAAGCACCAGGATCGCGGTGTCGGCGATCAAGGGGTCGGACCGGATCATTTGCGCCACTTCGGCGCCGGTCAGTCCGGGCATCTGGAAATCGAGCACGAGAAGGTCGATGCCGATGCCCAGTTGCGAGCGTGCATGGCGCAACAGGTTGATGCCGACTTCTCCGCTCTCCACCGCTACGCAATCCAATCCCCAGTCGCGCATCTGTTCGGTGAGGATCATGCGATTGATGGCATTGTCGTCGATGACGAGCACGCGGCGGCCTGTCAGGCCTTCGGCTGGCTGCGGCTTCGTTTCAGCGACGCTGCCATCGACATCGAGCTCGATCGTGAAGCTGAAGGTCGAGCCGACGCCGACTTCGCTTTCAAGCTCGATGCGCCCGCCCATGAGTTCCACCAGCCGCGTGGCGATGGCGAGGCCAAGCCCCGTGCCTTCGTGCTTGCGCGTCGAGGAGCCGTCAACCTGGCTGAATTTCTCGAACACCGCTTCGATCTTGTCAGCCGGAATGCCGATGCCGGTATCGCGCACCGCGATCGAAAGGGCGAGCCGGCGGGAACAGGCCCCTTGCGAACCGGCAGGTTCCACATCCGCCCAGTTGACCTCGACCATCACATGGCCGGTCTCGGTGAATTTGACTGCATTGCCGACCAGATTTGTCAGCACTTGCCGGATTCGGCCCGGATCGCCAATGAGTTTTTCCGGCAGGCCGGGCGCAATCCGCACCACCAGTTCGATATCCTTCTCGGCCACGCGCGAAGACATCAGCGTCGCCACGTCTTCGGTCGTGTCGATCAGGCTGAAGGGCTTGGGGCAAAGGACCATCTGGCCGGCATCGATCTTCGAGAAATCGAGGATGTCGTTGATGATCTCGAGCAGCGCGTTGCCGGATTTCAGGATCACATCGGTAAAGGTCCGCTGCCGTGTGTCGAGTTCCGTGCGCGTCAAAAGCTCCGCCATGCCGAGCACGCCGTTCATCGGGGTCCGGATCTCGTGGCTCATTGTCGCCAGGAATTCGGACTTGGCGCGGTCGGCGGCCTTCGCCTTGGTCAGGGCCTGATCGATTTCATGGGTCTTGGCCTGAAGCCGGCGAACCATCTGCCGGATGATGATGTCGATCGGCACGAAGACGCCAAGGCCGAGAACCAGAAGGAT
This sequence comes from Hoeflea sp., assembly GCA_965230055.1. Lineage (GTDB taxonomy): Bacteria > Pseudomonadota > Alphaproteobacteria > Rhizobiales > Rhizobiaceae > Hoeflea. The sequence continues at coordinate 1,263,544 of OZ245939.1, forward strand.
GGCCATCGTGACCATCAGGTACTTCTGCAGCAAGGCGCCCTGTGACAGCGAAAGCTCCGCAAGGTAGTCGCGGAACTGCTCCTGCACGAAGAGGTTCGAGGGCTCGATCACCTGTCCGAACATCGCGAAGACCTCTCGGCCCGACCAGTAGATGTCCTTTTCCGTCCGGACGGTATCGATCCGGTCCGCGCTGACGAGCGACTTGTGGGCCTCGAACGGATCCGCACCGGTCATGTAGCGGGACTGCAACCGGATCCGCTCCACCAGATCGGGCGGAAGCGTCCGCCAGGATTCACCGAGATGCTGGAGTTTCCATCGCGCACGCTCGAAAGCAAATCGCAGGCTCGATACAGCCGACAGGATGTCCGGATCAACCGGCATCTCTGCGCGAATACGCTTCTTCTCGGCGAGCGTCACCCCTTGAAGACGCGGATCGACATCCGCCATGTTGTCGACATAGGTCTCTGCCAGCCGGCCACTTCTGTCGGCGATCGCCCGAAGGGCATGATCGACCTCGCCAAACTCGGTCGCGACCGCGCCGATTCTCTGGATTGTCTCGTTGCGCTTGTTCTGCTCAAGGAAGAAGAACGTGCAGATGACGGCCATCGCGGACAGCGACACAATATAGCCGATACGCAGCAGCACGATCGAACGGCGCGCAACCGCAGCTTCGTCTTGATCCGAGGTTTTTTCGATCTTCATTCTGGCAGCATCCGTTTGCACCGATAGTGCCGCCAGATGGTTAATAAAACCGTATCCCGATATTGAAAAATCGTATGAATTTGTGCCCCTTCCAGCGGAAGGGCCGGATTCGAACAAACCGGCGACGCGCCATCGTCACTTCCGGCGGCTGGCGATGAAGTGTGCAGCGAGCTTCAGCGTTTCGGCCTTATCGCCATAGGGTGAAAGCACCGCTTCCGCATCTTCCACCAGCGAAGCAAGCCGCAGCCGTGCAGCGTCGGCGCCCTCCAGCGAAACCAGCGTGCCCTTGCCGCGGCCGGCATCCTTTCCGGTCGCCTTGCCCAGCGTGGCTGCGTCGGACGTGACGTCCAGCAGATCGTCGGCCAGTTGAAAGGCAAGCCCGATGATTTCGCCGAAACGGGTCATGCGCGCCACCGTGGCATCGTCGCTGCCTGCGGCAATCGCGCCGGCCGCACAGGCATAGCGCAGCAACGCACCCGTCTTCATCGCCTGAAGCTGCAGGATCTCCGCTTCCCCGGGCCGGTCCTGCTCGGCCATCAGATCAAGCGCCTGCCCGCCCACCATGCCGCCAACGCCCGCAGCGCGCGACAGCGCGCTGACCAGGCGCAGCCGGATATCTGCCGGAAGTTCGGTTTCGTCGGACGAAATCACGTCAAAGGCAAGCGTCAGAAGCCCGTCGCCTGCCAGGATCGCCGCCGCCTCGTCAAAGGCAATATGCACCGTCGGCTGACCGCGGCGCAGCGCGTCGTCGTCCATCGCTGGCAAATCATCATGGATGAGTGAATAACAGTGTATGCATTCAAGCGCCGCTGCGATGCGCAGGGCGGCCGCTGGCGGCGCATCCAGCAGCCGCGCCGACTCGATCACGAGAAACGGACGCAACCGCTTGCCGCCGTTGAGAACGCCATACCGCATCGCCGACAAGAGGCGATCGGGGCGGGCTATCTCGCCGTCCCGCACCTCCTGGTTCAGAATCTTTTCGAGGGCGTCCTCGACCTGAGAGGCGGCCGATTCGAGGCGGACGGTGAAGAGTTCCGGGGATGCGCTTTCCATGGCCCTCTCCATGCCATGCGGAACACCTGGCGGCAACGGCTAGTTTCACGCGCTCAGGCCCTCAAGCTGCAAAAGGCGGCCTTACCGCAGACCTGTGTCCAGGCGACCGGTCAGGGTCTGGTCTTGCGCGCGCCGGACCGCTAAGAACAGCGCCGGAAAGTCAGCACCGCAACCGGAACCAGGAGGCCTTCAGGTGGCCAACGCAAATCGCCCTTCCGGGAACCGGGAAGGCCCGAAGGGCCGTATCCCGAAAGATCCGCGCCCGCGGCGCAAGCGGTGGTGGCGGCGTCTCCTGGCTTGGTCGCTCGCGATCATCGTGGCCGCACTGGCGCTGCCATATCTTCTGATTCCGCTCTATGCATGGCAGCAGGTTCGACCGATATCCACGCTGATGCTCGCCGAGACCTTCGCCGGCCGCAGCTATGATCGCCAATGGGTCGAGTTCGACAGGATCGCCCCGGTGCTGGTCCAGTCGGTCATGATGTCCGAGGACGGTCAGTACTGCGCCCATTCCGGCATTGACTGGGAAGCGCTCAATCTGGTCATCGACGAGGCGCTGGAGGGCGAAGCGACCCGCGGCGCAAGCACAATCCCGATGCAGACCGCGAAGAACCTCTTCCTCGTGCCTTCCCGCTCGGTGGTCCGCAAGGCCCTGGAGATCCCGCTCGCCATGTGGATGGACAGGATGTGGACCAAGCGGCGGCTGATGGAGATCTATCTCAACATCGCCGAATGGGCGCCCGGCGTTTACGGCATCGAGGCTGCCTCGCAGACCTATTTCGGCGTCAGCGCCGACAAATTGTCCTCGTCGCAGGCCGCGTTGCTCGCCGTAACCCTGCCCAACCCGATCGAGCGGAACGCAGCCAATCCCTCAAGCGGCATGCGCCGTCTGGCCGGCGTGATCGAAAACCGCGCCCGCCAGTCCGGCGCCTACATCAAATGCCTTTATGATTGAGTTCAGCCGAATTGACTTCCCGCTGTGCCGCTCGTGTGCGAACAAGGACCGCACTTCCAATTGAAGGCTGAGCTTCTTTCCATTCATCGAGACCCATGACAGATGCCAGATCCCGTTCTCTACATCGGCAACAAGAATTACTCCTCCTGGTCTTTCCGGCCCTGGATCGCACTGCGTGTCGCCAACGTTGCTTTCGAGGAGAAGCTGGTGCCCTTCGACATGGGCAACGGCAACCCGGCCTTCAGGGAATTTTCCCCTACCGGCAAGGTGCCTGTTCTGGTCGATGACGGCCTGACCATATGGGAATCCCTGGCAATCATCGACCATGTGGCCCGGAAGCATCCGGAGGCGGGCCTGTGGCCGGACCGGGCGGACCATCGCAGCCGCGCCATGGCAATGAGTTCCGAGATGATCTCGTCCTTTTCGGCCCTGCGCTCCGCCTGCCCCATGAACATGCGCCGCACGCCCGCGCCGGTGCCGCTCACCCCGGGCATCACCGCGGATGTGGACCGGATCCAGTCGCTCTGGATAGAGGCCCTCGACGATAGCGGCGGGCCGTTCCTGTTCGGTGCGTTTTCCGTCGCCGACGCCATGTTCGCACCGGTGGTCAACAGGCTCGATGTCTACGGCTTTGAAACCGGGCCGGACGTGCGGGCCTATATGGACCGGATGAAGGCGCTTCCCGCCTGGCGCGAGTGGGAAGAGGCGGGCCGGGCGGAACCCTGGATCGTCGAGGAAGACGAAGCCTGAGCCGTTTTCTCCCGCCGATACCCTGTGATGGCGCGACTGGATGAAAAAAAACCGGTTCCACGCTGGTCAAACCCTGAAATGCAATGTATAAGCCCGCCAAATTTCCGAAATCGGCATGCGTCAGTTTCGGCCCGTGGGTCGGCCGTTGATCATGTCTGAATGTTGAACTGGAGTTCGTCATGGCTGTTCCGAAGCGTAAAACCACCCCGTCGAAGCGCGGCATGCGCCGCTCCGCCGACGCGATCAAGGCCCCGACCTATGTCGAGGACAAGAATTCCGGCGAACTGCGCCGTCCGCACCACATCGACCTGAAGACAGGCATGTATCGCGGTCGCCAGGTTCTCACGCCGAAGGAAAGCGCATAAGCTTTCCGATGCCTTTAATGGTTTAGAAGCCGGTCCTTCACGGGACCGGCTTTTTTTGTGCCCCGAGGATGGAGCCCGGCAGGCATCGGGCTGGTCTTCCAGAAACATCTACTCGGCGAGAATCAAAAACGCCCGAAAGCGCGAAGCCTCCGGGCGTAAATCATGTCAGAGCGGCCAGCCTAGCCAGCCGATATCCGCAGAATCTTTTCAGGCAGCCTGAATGTTCTGAACGGCCATCTTGCCGGTGCGGCGGTCTTCGGCAGTGTCGAAAGACACCTTCTGGCCTTCGGAGAGGCCGCGCATGCCGGCGCGCTCAAGAGCGGTTGCATGGACGAAAACGTCCTTGCTGCCGTCCTCGGGAGCGATGAAGCCGAAGCCCTTTTGATCATTGTAGAATTTAACGGTACCGGTTTGCATGGAGAGTCCTTTGTTTCCATGAATGTATTTGCATGCGCAAGCGCTATTCAAAGCGCTCGGCGCAGGCGTTCGTCATCGAGATCAAGTGAAGTGTTGAGCGTGTGCCCGCTGTTGGCGGCCCGCGACCAAGTCGTCCGGTCAAAATCGATATCGCAGTCCTACACGTTTTCCGGCCCTTACACAAGCAAAAGCGCAGGAGCGTGCTTCCGCCTCAAATCATGACTGCTGATTTGTGAAGAGATCCGCCTGATCGGAGCTACGTCAGGCGGCAACGGCCTGCGCGGCGACGCGTTCGCGCACCGTACGGAAAGAAACCAGGCGACGCAGGTCCTCATCCCAAAGGGCAAGCGGCACGCAGCGGAAACTCTCCCACAGGGTCAGCCGTCCGATCTGCGCGAGTTCCGGAAAGTCCTTGAGCACCTGCGGCAGCCGGTAGAACGGAATCCGGCTCGAGAGATGGTGCACGTGGTGGATCCCGATATTGCCGGTCACCCACATCAGCGGCCGCGGCAGATCGTAGAAGGAACTGCCATGCAGCGCGGCTGTCTCCCTCTCCCATTCCGGCGCGTGATCCCATTCCGTCGGATTGAACTGGTGCTGCACATAGAACATCCAGACGCCAATGGATGCACCGATCAGCATGATCGGCAGGTGGATCACGAGAAAGGCCTTGAACCCGACCAGAAAACAAAGCGCCAGCCAGGAAGCCGCAATCGCCAGATTTGTCAGCATCACGCTGGACCACGACATCAACCCGTCCTTCAGGGCGGAAACCGGCAGGCGATGCTCAAGCATGAAGATGAAGGCCGGGCCGAGTCCGAACATGACGAGGGGATGGCGGTAAAGACGGTACTTGAGACGGCCGGTCCGGGACAGCGCCAGGTATTCCTTGACCGTCAGCGTATCGATATCGCCGACGCCACGGCGATCGAGATTGCCCGAGCCGGCATGGTGGATCGCGTGCGACCGCCGCCAGTAGTCGTAAGGAGTAAGGGTCAGTACACCAAGCGCACGGCCCACACGGTCGTTCCATTTTGCGGTGGTGAACATCGACGCGTGTCCACAGTCATGCTGAATGATGAACAGCCGCACCAGGATCAGCGCCGTGGGAACCGAAAGAAGCAGCGTCAGGACCACGCTATAGGACAGGGTGAACCACATCAGTGTCCAGAGACCCGCAAGCAGGCCCAGGGTCAGCACGGTTTCAAACGCGCTTCTCCGGTTGTCGGGCTGCCTGTAGGGTTGCAATCGCCGCACCCATTCCCGCGCTGATCCAGTCGCCATACACATGTCCTCCCAAGGAATTGCCTCACGGCCGTTGCAGGTCTTCCACCTAAGGCCTCAAACTTTGGCCGGGCTTACCACGTCGCAAGCGCAAAGACATCACACTGCGAAGCGCAGCGAACCGTTCACGATGTGTCACTTCGTCACGATCAGTGTTATCGATGCCGGAATTTACCTTCGGAGCAGCTTCGGTTAAAGAGTTGTTAAATCGATTTAAAATCCATCAGTAAAGCTCCCTCAGATGCTGAATTCACCGGCGACCGTTCAACCTTTGGCTACCCGCGAACGCACCGCCGTGTCGCTGATTTTTTTTGCCAACGGCTTCATCGTCGGCAGCTGGGCCCCGAAAATTCCCGAATTTGCCGCCCGCCTGAGGCTCGACGAAAGCGAACTGGGGCTGATGATTCTGTGCTTCGGCATGGGATCGCTTTGCGCCATGGCCATGGTCGGCGTCCTGATCGGACGAAACGGCTCTCGCTCGATCACCCGCATTCTGGCCGCGCTTGCCACTCCGAGCCTGCTCGTTCTCACACTTGCGCCATCGGTCTGGACGGCAGCGCTTGCGCTGTTCGCGCTTGGCGGTCTGGTCGGCGGCATGGATGTCGCGATGAACGCGAATGCCGTTGAGGTCGAAAAGCACGAGCGTCGTGCCATCATGTCTTCCTGTCACGGCTTCTGGAGTCTTGGCGGCGTGTTCGGCGCCGCGCTCGGGGGTATTCTGGTGGCCTCGGCCGGCGTTCACGTCCACGCTCTTTTCGTCACGCTGCTTGTCGCGATTGCCGTGGCAATCGCCTGGCCGCGGGTTCTGGCCGACCCCCCTCAGGCCCTCTCCGTGGACACCGGTTCCAATCCCCCGGGCATTCCGAGACGTGGACTTGCGGGGCTCGGCGCGACGGTTTGGCTCACAGGCATCATATGCCTGATCATGATGACCCCGGAAGGGGCCATCCTCGATTGGGGCGCGCTCTACATGCGCGAGGAACTCGGCGCAACCACCGCTCTCTCAGGTCTGGCGTTCGGTGCATTTTCCGCCGCCATGGCACTGTTGCGGTTTGCAGGCGACATTGTGCGTGATCGCTTCGGCGCCGTTTCGACGTTCCGCGTCTCTTCCCTGCTGGCGATTATCGGGCTCGGCATTGCCGGGATGGCTCCCTCTCCGGGCTGGGCCGTCATCGGGTTTGCAATCACGGGGCTCGGTCTCGCCAACACCGTCCCGATCGCCTTCTCGGCTGCCGGAAACCTGCCCGGCCTGCCTCAGGGACTGGCGATCTCGATCGTTACCTTCATGGGCTATTCCGGAATCCTGGTCGCACCGTCGGTTATCGGTTTCATCGCAGAACGGACCGGGTTCGCCGTCATTTACCTGTCACTCCCGGTGCTGATTGCCGTCGCATTGCTGTTCGCCGGTCTCACCCGGCATGCCGACCGGGAGAGCGATGCCAACGGCTGAGTACCTGGCCGGCAGTCGAAAGGCTTTGCCGGCGAAAACCCTTCAGGCATCGCGCCAGCGATCGATCCAGCCCAGACCATCCTTCGTCGACCCGGCCGGACGGTACTCGCAGCCGACGAAGCCCTCGTATCCCATCTCGTCCAGCGCATCGAGAATCCTGAAGTCGTTGAGTTCTCCGGAACCAGGCTCGGCCCGTGACGGTACCGAGGCGACCTGGACATGGCCAATCAGCGGCATCAGGGCCGCAAGTCCCGTCAGCACATCCCCGCACAGGATCTGCCGGTGATAGATATCGAATTGCAGCCGGACATTTTCGCATCCCAGCTCGTCGAGAAGGTCGGCAGCGAGATCGAAGCCCGAGAGAAAATAGCCCGGCATGTCACGCGGGTTGAGCGGCTCGATCAAAAGCGTGATCCCGTTTTGCTCCGCAAGGTCCGATGCGAAACGGAGATTCTCCAGATAGCACGCGCGCCGGGAGGGATCGTCCGCACTCGCGATGCCCGCCATGACATGCAGGCGCGGCGCGCCCAGGGCTTGGGCATATCCGATTGCCGAACTCACCGATTGCCGAAACTCGGACTGGCGGTCGGGCAAAGCCGCCAACCCCCGGTCGCCGGCCTTCCACGCGCCCGGCGGAAGATTGAACAACACGATTTCGACACCGGCCGCTTCACGCCAGCGGGCAATGTCATCCATCGGCCAGTCATAGGGAAACAGGAATTCGACGGCCTCGAAACCGGCATCGGCCGCCGCCTGGAAACGCTCCTCAAAGGGCAGTTCCGTAAACATCATCGACAGGTTGGCGGCAAGACGCGGCATGTTTGCATTCCTCGGCAGATTATCGGCGGACTGTATATCCATGGAGCCGGTTTGCTCCGCTTGCAAGGTTCATGTCCAGGATGCATGTACCGCACCGGGCTTTTGGCGGCGAAGCCGGGTCTGCATTCGCCGCTGTGACAAGGCCCGCTTGCATCGGACGACACCTGCGCCATTATGGGCACGATACTTTAGTGAGTCCTGATCCTGAGCGGGGAAGAACCTTTGATTCGAGCATTCCTGGACTTCTGGATCAGGCCGAGGTTCCGCAACTACGATCTCACCAACATTGTCTTTTACAGCACGATACTCTGCCTCGGGCCCTTGGTGGGAAGCCTTGTGTCGGTTTTCGCAATCTCCACCGCGGTCTACAGTACATTGCATCTCGCAACCGGTCGGCTGCGTTGGGCCGGTCCGCAGCCGCTGAAGGCAATCGCAATTGCCTTCGCCGCCTTTTTTGCTGCCGACGCGGTTGCCGCACTCGCGAATCCCTCGGCGACCAGTCTCGACGAGGTGGTGGAGAACCTGCCTTTTCTCGGTTTTGCCGGGATCTACTCGATCACGTTCATTGACCGTTTCAAGCTGCTTAGGGCGGTCGAGGTTGCGGCGTTGGCCGGATCCCTTGCGACGCTGCTGGTGCTTGTGTTGTGGTTCGGCGCGGAGAGCCGTCCGGGCCTCGCAGCGCGCAATGCCGCCGTTCTCGCGCTTCTCGGAGGCCTTCTCTACATCCTTAATATCGGAGCGGCGGCCCGGAGAAGGGACCGCACTTCGATCGGGTTCCTGGTGGCCGCCCTGGCTGCAGCCTGTGTCGTGGTGCTTTCGGGGACCCGTGCCATCTGGCCTCTCATTGCAATCGCGCCGTTCATCGCGATTGCCTGCTTCGGCTCCCGCAGGGTCGTCCTCTTGGGCATACCGGCAATCCTGCTGGCGGTCATGGTCCTGAGCATGGTCGGCTTGACCACGTCCCAGGTCGTGCAGGGTCGCGTGGCAGCCTTCAAGTCCGATATTGACGCAATGGCCGATGGAGATTTTTCCGGATCACTGGGACACCGCATCCAGATCTACAAGGCCGGTTATGAATTGTTCTTCGACAGACCGCTGCTTGGCTACGGTCCGGGAAATGAACGCGCGGAAATTGCGCACAAGACAGCCGAAACCGACGGTCAGCCCCTGGCCTACAGCCATGCGCACAATGCGCTGCTCAATTCGGCACTGCGATCCGGATTGCTCGGTGTTATGGCACTTATCGCGGTCATGGTAACGCCGCTCGTCGTCGCCGCACGCGCCCGCAAGGATGAAGTCGGCTGGGCGGGGTTCCATGTGCTTGCGGGCCTGTTCATCCTTTATGCCATGTCCGGAACGGTCGGCCTGTCGCTGGGACATGACATACACGACAGTGTTTATATCGCGGGAACCTGTTACTGCCTGTACCTGATCTTTGGCCGGACCGAGGCGAGCGGGCGACCTGAACCCTCGAGAGCCGATCACGGATCAGCGGTTTCCTGACACAGTCCGAGGCAAGGGCGGTACACAGCCTGCACGACTAGAACAGCATGTCGACCAGTCTTTTGGCCGAGTGACGCTCGCGCCATCCGCCCTGGTTTTCCAGGCAGCGCGTGCGACGATCCTGCCAGTTCTCGACGGCGCGGCGCACTGCGGCGGCGAGCTGGTCTTCAGTGGCAAAGACCTCGCCCAGGCCGCCCCGGATCTGGTCGCTCATCCAGGTATTGTCGGGCACCACGGCCGGGATTCCGAACGCCAGGGCTTCTGCAAGCACGCCGGAGCTGCGAGCGCTGTAAAGCCCTGTGTCGTAGGGCAAGACGATGAGGTCCACCGTTCCGAGGAGATCGAAGTAGTCATCGATTGGCAGCGGGTCCGGAAAGGCCCTCGTCCAAGAGCCGGGCAGGGATTCCAGCTCGGCCCGCGCTTCCGCCATTCCCGGCTCTCCTCCGACGACGGGAAAGCTGCACTGGTGAACAAGCTGCACCCGTCCCTCCTCGAACAGATCGCTCAGTTCGCGAACCATGCCGGGGAGAAGATGATAGCCCTTCTCCCGCCTGGCATCGCCGAGAAAGGCAAGGGTCAGGCGGGTTTTCCCGGTCGACCCGGGCTTCGCAAGCCGTCCTTCATCCAATTGAGGCAATTCGAGCGGGATCGGAAGGCACCGAAAACGAAGCGGAGAGAGCCGGTCATAGGCCTCGGCCAATCGGTCGGTGTCGGTCAGAAAACTTATGGATCTGCGGAGGTTTTCATCCTTCGAAATCTCGTTGAGCACGCCCATGAGCCTGGCAAGCCCCTTGCCGGTTGGAGGATCGGCCCGAAGCACGATGTTCAGGCGGGCCCGGCCCTCTTTCAGCTCATCCCGCTTTGCATCGAGGATCGGCGAGACCGAGTCGGGATGTATCGAATGGAAGAAGTAATGCCTCAGCGCTCCCGCGGGCAGCGATGCGTCCGCCTGCACGAGTTCGGACCGAAACGAGGAATGAGTGGTATCTGCGAGGACGCCCGTGACATACCCCTTGGCAGTCCAGACGAATCTTATCCAGGCAGATCGCAACCGCGCAGGCAGAAGGGAAGTCGTCATGTCGATCATCTTTCGGATCGAATTGACATTTCGCTTCCCGCTGTGCTGCCAGGAACTGGAAAATGCCGGGATGACGGTCGGATCAGCCAACCCGCCGTTTTCGTATTTCCTATTGCAGAAGATAAAGGATGGGATACCTCTCCGCCTTGCCTCGTTGTGCACGGCGAAGCTGTAATTGTGATAATGGCCCTGGTATCCCGACAAGGCCTGATCGACAATCACCAGAACGTCGTTCTTATCATCAAGCATAGTCTATGGCCCCAACCGGATCGTCGCCTCGCCACAAGGGTGCGCATGCCCCAGCCGGCCGGGTCAATGCCTCTCGCCCGATCCGCTTCAAAAGAACGAGTGATAGTGCTCGATGGCCGCGTTGACTTCGCCGAAGAACTTGACTTCGCCACTTTGCAGGAAGGCTGCCTTGTTGCACCACTGGCTGATGATGTGTTCGTTGTGAGATGCAAGAACCAGTATCTTGGCCCCGGTCACCATTTTCTCCAGCCGTTCACTCGCCTTCGTCGTAAAGGCGGCATCGCCTGCCAGCACCCACTCGTCCATGAGCAGGATGTCCGCCTTGATCGAAGTGGCAACCGCGAAAGCCAGACGTAGATGCATGCCCGAGGAATACGACCGCACCGGCATGTTGAGAAAGTCGCCCAGTCCGCAGAATTCCTCCACCTCGTCGGCAAGGTCTGCAACTTCACGCCGGGTCAGCCCCATGAAAAGGCCCCGCAGCTCTATGTTCTCCCAACCCGTCATGCCGGGACTCATGCCCGCCGAAATATCGAACAGGGTCGCGACCTTTCCTTCGATCTCGACGGAGCCGGACATCGGTTCGTAAATTCCCGCCATGGCTCTGAGCAGGGTCGTCTTGCCCGCGCCATTGGGGCCGATCAGACCAACCCGATCGCCCGGCTGCAATTCCAGCGAAACATCCGACAGGGCGCGAACGACGCTCGGCGCCTCGGCGTCCTTGAGAATCCGGCCGCCGGTCGAGCGGTTGACGAATGCCTTCTTCAGGGATCTGTGCCCCTCATGCAGAAGCGGGAATTCGATCGTCACGTGATCCAGTTTCAGCTTCGCCATGTTCTCAGACCCAGTAGATGATGCGCCGCCGGTAGCGGACGAATATGACGAAGGCGAGGACAGCAAGGACGACGAAGCCTGAAATTGCCCAGACAAGGTGATAGGTGCTCACAGGCGTTCCGAGCAGCGGATTGCGGACGATCGCGATCGCGGCGGCAATCGGATTGAGATCGGCGACCATGCGCAGCATCGGCCTGTCATCGACTTGCCAGAAGATCGGCGTCACAAAGAAGGCAATCTGTGTAACGCTTTGAACGATCTGGATAAAATCCCGGTAGCGCAACGAGATCACCGCCAGGAGCATGGAAACGCATGTCAATATGCCGCAAAGCAGAAGGAACCCGGGCACAGCCCACAGCATGCCCCATGTGAAGGGGCGCCCAAGCAGAATATGCACAAGGAAATAGAGCGGAATGCTGTGCGCAAATATGATGACTTGCCGGGCCATCAGGTGCAGGACGTGGACAAATACCGGCAGGCGCATCTGCCGCATGACATGGCCCGCGGTTATGTAGGTGGAGCAGGACTCGTTGACCGACGTCGTAATGAAGTTCCAGGTGATGATCCCGGCCGCCAGATAAGGCAGGTACCCTTCGAGTTCGAGATCGAAGAGAGTTGCGTAAAGCGGCCCCAGCCCGAACAGAAACACCGCCGTACTGATCGTCAGCCAGAACGGGCCAAGCATCGATCCGCGATAGCGCTGAACGATATCGACCCAGGCCAATGTCATCCAGAACCGGTAATTGAGAAAGGAAGCGGTGATGTCCTCGATCGCCAGCTTGCGCTGACTGATTTGGTTTGATGGCCGGCTCAAAGACGGAAAACCTTCAGGGTTCTGGCATTCAGAGATTGCTGAACTTCGTATTGCGGATCATCCGGTAGCCCCGGATCAGTTCCTGGATCCCGGCGTCAATCGAATGATCCGGCTTCCAGCCGGTTTTCTCGATCTTCTCGTTGGAGACGATGTAATCCCGCTTGTCCGGGTCTTCGCCGATCGGAGCTTCGAGATACACGAATTCAGGAACGTATTTCTTGATGCGTTCACACAGTTCGAGCTTCGAAAGGTTGGCGTCGGAAAGACCGACATTGTAGGCGTTGCCCTTCATCGAATCGAAGTTTTCCATCGTATGCAGGAAAGCCTTGGCGACATCGCGAATGTGGATGTAGTTGCGGGTGAAATGACCTTCGAAAATGACCACGGCCCGGTCGATCACGGCGCGATAGGTGAAATCATTGACCAGCAGGTCGACGCGCATGCGCGGCGCCAGGCCGAAAACCGTGGCAAGACGCAGGGTGGCGCCATTTTCCCTGTCGAGCACGGCCTTCTCGGCCTCGACCTTCGTTGTCCCATAGAGGGAGATCGGGTTCAGGGGCGTTTCCCCGGTGCAGAACTGGCCTTTTTCGCCGATCCCGTAGCCTGAATTGGTTGTCGGATAGACGATCTGCTGGTCCTTGCTCATCATCTTGATGATGTCGATGATGGCGTCCTGGTTGGTGGTTTGAGCGTTGATCGGGTCTTGCTTGCAAATCGGCGCGCCGACCAGCGCTGCAAGCGGGATGACGACATCTGCCTTCGACACCAGTCCCTTCACCAGATCCTTGTCGCGCGTGTCGCCGCGCACCGGTTCGAAATTCGTGTTGGCGGCAACCGCATTCAGCGCACCGTCATTGCGTGCGAACGTGTCGAGCCCGGTGACGTGGTAGCCCCGGCTGAGAAGTTCGGGCACCAGAATACTTCCAAGGTATCCTGCGGCCCCGGTAACCAAGACTTTCGTGCTCATGGCTTTCTCCAAAATGACGCCTGTCCAACGTGGGCACTGCGTACTTCGTTTATTTTAGAAACACAACGCATTTGCGGCATATGTGCTCACGGAGATGGCCCGTATGCCGCGGTTTTGTCAGTTCGCCTCGCCGGATGCATTCTGTTCCGACAGGTTCTCCAGGAAGCTTTCTGCGGCCGCATAGGTTTCCGGCAGGCCTATGTCGAGAAAGGGGCCTGCCATCGGAAACGCTTGAATGGCACGCTGGGAAGCCAGTGCCGGCAAAATTGAAGATTCCAGCGAAAATGCACCAGTTCCAGTGATGACCCCGCGCTTGAAGGCATAAACCCCGAGGTTGATCGTGCCGGGCGTGTGAACGCCCTGTTTTTCGAGAAACCGCACGACCTTCCCGTCCTCGATCACACATGTGCCGAAACGCGAGGCATCGGACACCTCGGTGGTTCCGATTGTCACCTGCGCGTCCGAATCACGGTGCGCCGTCAACAAACCGGCGAGATCCCATCGGGCCAGACTGTCGGCGTTGCAGGCCAGAACCGTTTCGCCCTGTGTGGCCTCAAGTGCATTGGCGATCGCGCCTCCCGTTCCAAGCGGTTCGGTCTCCACCACAAACTCTACAGGAATCGGCGCGCCGTGGATCTCGTAGTGCTCGATCACCTTGTGCGCCAGATGACCGATTGCCAGCACCGCCTTGCGGACACAGCCGCTCGCGGCAATCGTTTCAAGCACATAATCGAGAAAGGGACGCCCGCCCACCTGCGCGAGCGGCTTGGGTACATCCGACACGACGTCCTGAAGCCGCGTACCCTTCCCGCCGGCAAGAACGATCATGTCGACAGGGGCAATTCCCGTTTGCGAAATACTCAACCTCGATCTCCTCGGGGCGGCGTTTCATGGCAATGCATTCCGTCACAGTGCCAAGCGAACTGTTGATAAATCAAGGCGGATACGATTCATATCTGGTTTCAACCGCTGCAACCTTGCGCTTGGCTTGTGATTCGGTCATTGGGAAACGGCGGACAGCAACCCGGAATTACGGGCCGGGAATCAGGCAGTAGGTGATTTGACCGGGTCCCGTGTAAAATCCTGTATGCGTTCCAACATGCGTTTCCTGTATCCGCGTATTGAAGGAAAAGGAACTTGTTTCCCAACCCTTTTCTGGCGCCGCTCACAAGATAAACTCGCGCCTCATGCGCAAGCCGGATCAGAGAACATGCAAACCCGCAAAGAAAAACTTGCATTGGGTTTCAGTTGTCTTGAAAAGATACTGGACGGGCAGGTCCCAAGCTCCCGTCCACCGCACCTCTGGTGTGGCCGTCTGATCCATTGAAGTCAATTTCCAGATCTGCATCGGTATTTCCCGCCATGAGCAAAACTGAAAACTCCGAAATGGCCAACGGCAGTCCCGGCAAAACGCGCAACATTCTGATCGTCGATTTTGATCTTTACAAGAATGTGGGCGGCGGCCAAACCTCCTACAAGCGGCTCGTGGAGCTGTTTCCGGAAAACACGTACTACTATTTCGTCAGAGACGAACCAGCGTCGGCGAAACGGCCGGAAAACACCCGGACGATTCCTTTTTCGGAGCACTACTACGCGAATATCGGCGATCTCCCCGCCGAAATGATGCATTTCTATCACGATTATCTGCATTGCTGGCAACTGGCCAAGGCGGTGCAGAAGGAACTGGGCGAATTTCATTTCGACGTGGTCGATTCACCCGATTACGTCACCACCTCCTTGTTCATCCGCCATGCCTTCTCGCAGCACGGTATAGGGGTCGGGACCGTCGCACTGGCATTGCACGGCACCATCACCAGTGCGATCAGGGACCTGTGGCCGCATACGACTGCGCCGAGCAGGCTGCTGGCGGAAGTGCGCATGCGGGAGCGCCTGCAATACCGCAACGCCGATGTCCGCTATGCGCTCAGCCAATCCTACGCAGAGGAATGGAAAGCCGCCACGGGAATTCCCGCCCGGCCGCTCGACCCGCTACTGTTGGTCGGCGATCTGGAACCGGTGGAAGCGCCTGGATCCGGCAAGCCAGACGTGCTGTTTATCGGCCGCAAGGAGCGGCGCAAGGGCCCTGACATTTTTGTCGACATCGGCTGGAGCCTGGAACCCGGCTCATACAAAAGGGTAATGCATATCGGCGCAGATTCCGCCGGCGCCAACGGTGTCTCATCAGCCGATATTCTGCCGGCGATGTCCGCATTGCGGAAATTCAATGTCGACAACAAGGAATCGCTTGATCGCAGCGAACTGGATGCGAGGTTCAGGGACCGTACGATTGTCGTGCTGCCGTCGCGCTACGATCAGTTCAACCTCGTGGCGCTCGAGGCTTTGAGACTGGGCTGCCCGGTTTTCGTCGCCCGCTCTGCAGGCGTGTCGCACTGGATCGAAACACATTACCCCGAGTTGAGCGACCTGGTCATCGACATCGATTGTTCCCGAACTGCCGCGGGAGCCGTCCGTGAGGCCCTGAAGGATTACGATGCCCTGCGTCAACGGGTTGTGAAGGCGCTGTCGGCGGGCAAGACCAGCGGCGACCTTGAGCAAGGCCGCCTGATCTATTCGCCCGAGGCCGGCGCAGGCCCCGAATTGAAGGCAGCCCGGACACTGGACGAGATCTTCTGGCGGTTCACGAGCTTCAACCGCCCGCGCCTCACCAGCGACATCAACCTGCGCGCCAAGATCAAGAAGACGATAAAGAACAGCTTCCCCACGCCTGCGCTGAACAGGATCCGGAGTGCGCGCCACGGTCTTGGAAGGGTCAGGCACGCGCTGAGAACGTTCAGGGTGAACCGGGGAGCCTTCTACCGCATGGCGGGAAGGGCAGTCCTGCGCATGGGATATGTGCACATCGACGGTCCCAGGCAGATCATCAATGCATCCGAAGTGGAAGGCGTTCGTCACCGCCTGCTGCATCTGGGGGAAAGGACAAACGCGGATATCGCCAACAAGCTTGCGGTGATTTCATCTGATGTGGGGGGCACCCGCGTCGCCCGCTCGCAGATTTTCCGCGACATGGCGCGACTTGAACGCAAGCGCGGCGGAGACCTGATCGCCGCAACCTACTATCTGCGCGTGATGCGCTGGATGAACCGCGACGTTCACAACGATCTGCCTTTCGTGAAGGAAGTTCTGGAGCGGAACAATTTCGCCGCCGAGGCGCGTGCGGCTGAGGCCATGTTCGGCGATCCGGCCACCGCGGATACGGAAATCCGCAAACTGCTCATCGAGCAATACGAGAGCAATCTCACGAAGCCGGACCTGCCGTTTGAAATCCTTGATGACCGCCGCGGCAATGTCGAGCCGAAGGTCTCGGTGATCGTTTCGCTGTACAATGCGGAAAGCAAACTCAGCACGCTTCTCGACAATATGCGCATCCAGTCCCTGGCAAGACAGGGTCTGGTGGAGGTCGTCCTGGTCGACAGCGGGTCGCCGACAAACGAGTACGAGGTTTTCAAGGCCTACGAGCCGAATCACGATCTCCCGATCGTTTATGCAAGGTCACAGGAGCGGGAAACCATCCAGGCTGCCTGGAACCGCGGCATCAAGCTTGCGCGGGCTCCTTACCTGAGCTTTCTCGGCGTCGATGAGGGACTGCATCCCGATGCGCTGTCGATCCTGGCCGAAAAACTCGACACCGAACCCACGGTCGACTGGGTGATGGCGGACTCCATCGTGACCGAAGTGGATTCGCACGGGGTCTTCGTGAAGGATGTCATGACCTATGACCGGCAGGGCTATGACCAGAACCTGGTTGCGCTGGAGACATGCTATTTGAGCTGGGTCGGCGGATTGTACAGAAAATCCATTCACGACCGCTTCGGCTACTACGACGAAACATTCCGCGCTGCCGGAGATACCGAGTTCAAGAGCCGGATTCTCCCGCACATCAACACCCTGCATGTTCCCCAGATGCTCGGCGTGTTCAACAACTATCCCGAGGAGCGGACAACGCAGCATCCCCGGGCCGAGATCGAGGATTTGAGATCCTGGTACCTCCATCGCACGAAGGCCGGCATCGCCTATGGCTGGGATGGAAGGCCGGTGGAAAGGGCGGAGCAGCTGTTCCGCCAGGCGCTGTCCTATCGCAAGTCATACTGCTGGCATATCAGCACTGACTATGACATGGCCGACAGCGTGGCGCGGTATCTCGTGGAGCGCGGCGAAAGCGGCGAGTTTGCCATCAAGGCCCGGGCAGCGTCGCAGCGCCTGCTCGGTCTGGTGCAGGCTTCCGACACTTTGGATTTTCAGCGCAGGCCAATCGTCCGCCAGTATCTGATCGGCAGAAACCTGATGGCCGCCCGCCGCCTGGAGGTGCCGCACCAGATTGACTTTGGTTTGCCGGAAAGGCCAACATACAGGCTGTTCAATGACAATCGGTATGAACAGCACTGGTGGTCATGGAGTGCCTGAGGTCGCCTCCGCAATCTTGCCTATACTCACAATCGATCTAAAACGGGATGAACGATGACCTTGCTGGACACGAAGTGCCGGGGATGCGGCGAAGCGAATGTGGAAGAGTTTATTGATCTCGGCGATCAACCCCACTGCAACCGCCTGATTCCGCCGGCAATGGCCGATGTCAGGGAGCCGCATTTTCCGCTGCGCGTAGGCTTCTGCAAGTCGTGCACTCTGGTTCAGATCGACCACACGATCCCCAAGGAAGACATGTTTTCCAACTACCCTTACGTTTCGGGTACGACGAAAACACTCGTGACGCATTTCAAGGAAACCTCCGCGCGGCTCGTCGAAACCTACGGTCTCGGCTCCGGCGACTTCGTCGTCGATATCGGCAGCAACGACGGCACTTGGCTTGCCCAGTACAAACCCTTCGGCCTGAAGGTTCTGGGGATCGATCCTGCGGCAAACGTCGTCGATCTTGCCCTGAAGAACGGAATTCCGACCTGGGTCCGGTTTTTCAACGAGGAAACCGTCGACGAGATCCTCGAAAAGGAAGGCCCGGTATCCCTTGTTACCGCCGCGGGCGTGTTCTTCCATCTCGAAGAACTGCACAGCGTTGTCCGCGGGGTCAGGAAGCTGATTGGCGACGACGGCGTGTTCGTGGTCCAGGCGATCTATCTCGGCGGAATGATCGACAATGTCGCCTTCGACCAAGTCTATCACGAGCACCTGGTCTACTACACGCTCAAATCCATCGAAGCCCTGTTCGCAATGCACGGCCTCGAGGTGTTCGATACGCGCCTCGTGCCCATTCATGGCGGCACGATCGAGGTGCACGTGGCGAAAAAGGGGGCGCGCCCTGTGCAGGACTCTGTCCGTGAAATGCGCGAAGCGGAATTGCGCAAGGGCTATGGTGAACTCGCCACCTATCAGCAGTTCGCAACGCGCGTCTGGAAGCTGCGCGACGACCTCCTGGCCATACTGCAGGACTACAAGGCCAAGGGAAAGTCGGTCTACGCATTCGGTGCGCCGGCAAAGGGCGCGACACTGGTCAACAGCTTCGGCATCACCCCGGAGCTTGTTCAGTTCGCAACCGAGCGCAACCCGATGAAGTTCGGCCAGATGATGCCCGGCTCGCGCATTCCGATCATTGACGAAGAGGGACAAAACCCGGACGCCTATCTCGTTCTTGCTTGGAACTTCATCGACGAATTCGTCAAGCGGGAAACCGAATACCTGGAGAATGGTGGCGAGTTCATCGTACCCGTCCCCGAACTCAAGGTGATCGGCAAGGCCGCCGCGGAATGACCGCGCTTCCAGACACCGTCATCGTGTTTGGAGCCTCGGGCTTTGTCGGGCGCAATCTCGTCGATGCTCTGGCGGGCAGGGTTCCCACACTGATCGGCGTGACCAGTTCCACGACCGATGTGCCCGGCTGCACCCAAGTCGTCGCGCTGGATCAGATCGACAGCCTGCCGGCGTTGCCGGAGGATACGGTCGCGATCCACGTCGCGGCATACCGCTATGACGCCGGACGCCAGGCACTGGCGCAAAGCGATATCCTGAAGAACAACTCCGACCTGAACACGCGGATCTTTCATTTCTGCGCCGAACGCGGCATCCGGGAATTGCGGATGGCGAGTTCCATGGCCGTGTATCAGACGGATCTGGACGTCATGGATGACAGCGTTCCGGTAGACCTCAATCTCCCGCCCAATCCGCATGAGAGCTTTTATGCCTGGTCGAAACGCTGGGCCGAGACCATGGCCGACCTTTACCGGCACCGTTTCGGCGTCAATTGCGTGTCATTCCGCCTGTCGAACCCCTACGGCCCCTATGACAGCGTTTCCCTGGCGAAAGCCCATGTCGCGCCGGCCTTTGTAATGAAGGCACTCAACGCTGATCCCGTCTTCGAGATCCGTGGCGACCCGATGGTTGAGCGGGACTTCACCTTTGTGGGTGACGTGGTCAACGCGTTCGTGCAATCGCTCGCGTTCACGGGACGCAATGAAACCTTCAATCTGTGTTCCGGACGCTCGACGACACTGATGGAACTGGCACAGACCGTGATGCGTGTCGCGGGTGTGGAGAAGGAGATCCGCTCGGGCGCGCCCGGCGCATTCGGCCCGGCCAAACGCGTTTCGACCTCCGAGCGGATCAGGAACTCGATGGGGCTTGAATTCGCCAGCCTCGAAGAGGGAATGCGAACAACGATAGACTGGTACCGCCATGCCTACAAATCCTGAGACGACCATCATCCTGGGAGCCGACGGATTTCTGGGACGCAATTTCGTCCGCTATTTCCGGGAACGCGGGTGGAACTACCACGCGATCGGGCACGACGCCGGCGACCTCTCCGAATCGGACAACGTGAATGCAGCATTTCGCGCAGCACCCGCGGCAGGCCGCATACTGCATCTTGTCACACGGCAGCGCACCGGGCCGGTCCAGTACGGCATCCAGGGCGAACTGCTTGCCGTCAATGCACGCATCCACCTCAACGTACTCGAGGCATGGCGGCAGCATCAGCCTCAGGCCAAGCTGATATCGACGGGCAGTTCCTGCGCCTATTCGGAATATGACAGGCCGATCCTCGAATCCGACTTTCAGGACGGCCCGATGCACGAAAGTGTGCGCGGATACGGCCTGGCCAAGCAGATGCTTGCGGTTGGAAGCGATGCCTATGCACATCAGTACGGGCTCAAATACCTGCACCTGTTTCTCGCGACCGTCTATGGTCCCGAAGATCACAAGGCGCCGGACAGAACCCACTTCATGACCGGAATGATCGATCGCGCGGTCAAGGAAAAGCGAGATGGAAAAACCGAGTTTACCGTCTGGGGCGATCCGGGAACGGTCCGCGATCTGCTTTATGTGGATGACCAGATGGAGGCTATCCTGGCCGCCGACGCAGCATTCGAGAATGAACGCCTGAACTGTTCGTCAAATGCGCCGGTGACCATTGACGCCTGCGCCCACGCGATCCGAGATGCGCTGAACTGGGAAGCTGAAATCGTCTATCCGGCAGGCACTTTCAAGGGAACCGGCTACAAGACACTCGATGCCAGCCGGTTTCTGGAAATGACCGGCTGGAAGCCGGGTGTGGATCTCAGAGAGGGCGTGGGGCGCGTGCTGGACGCGGAATACAAGTTACCGAAGAGGGCGTCTCAATCATGAAGAAGAAAATTCTGGATCTCATACGCACAGCTGTCGGTCAGAAACAGCTCATCGCAAGGTTC
The DNA here is from genome assembly GCA_965230055.1 of Hoeflea sp. Taxonomy (GTDB): domain Bacteria; phylum Pseudomonadota; class Alphaproteobacteria; order Rhizobiales; family Rhizobiaceae; genus Hoeflea. Next base: position 1,284,433 of record OZ245939.1, read on the forward strand.
GATGCGATAGAGGAAGTGATCGGACAACTACAAGGCGATATCCGCAATTTGAACGCCAAATTGATGAATGAAACACCAAACAAGGTTAGCGCAACGTACGACTGGGCCGCGGATCGCGACGAAATAATCCATCGCGTGAACTACACTAACCACAATCTTTATCTGCATTTAAAGGAGGCGATGCGGGTACGGGAGTTGTACTATCGTGACATCATGGGAGCTATCGACCGCGTTTCGCCGGTCTACCCGCACGAAAATGTCGAGTTCACCACCGAACGCCCGGTCGCCATTGATACGGACGATCATCAGAAGCCTTGGGGGGCGGCTCATGACAACACGCGCTCTCCCAGATTCGTAGCAGCATGCGAGCGACGGTTCGGGCGCCCACTGACTTTCATGGATCTTGGATGTTCGGGCGGCGGACTCGTGCTTGACTTTGCATTGCGCCGGCACCGTGCATTCGGCATTGAGGGAAGCGATCATCCGCTGAAAGCCCAACGCGCCGAGTGGCGCGTGATGGACCAAAATCTGTTTACTGCTGACATCACGCGTCGATTCAGGTTGTCAGAGCCCGGTCAAGACGATCCCATCAAATGCGATGTAATCTCGATGTGGGAGGTGTTGGAGCACATCGGTGACGATGACCTGCCGCAATTGCTTGACAACATCAAGAGACACCTCAAACCCGACGGAATTTTCGTAGGCTCTATCGCCTTGGTACCGGATGATCATGGCGGTGCGTCCTATCACCGTACGGTCCAACCGAGGGAATGGTGGGAGAACCGCTTCGCCGAACTCAATATGCAAATGCTGGACGATCATGGCTTCGATTTCGAGGATTTCTGCCGCGGAACTGGAAACGGCCCGATCGATGAAAACTATAGGGACAATCCGGACGTTGGCTTCCATTTCGTGGCCCAAATGAGCCCGGATGCGGCGAGCCAATGAAGTATGCAAATTATTCATCGGGTTTGATGAACATTCCCTGCGAGGACAACCGGGAAGCAAACCTAGCCATACTGCTCAACTTTGGCAAAGAAACCGCCCCAGTGTCTTCCTGATTGGAAACCAGAACCACATCTGTGCTAGACCAAAATTCGTGTTCGATCCCTGTATCACCCGTTCGGAAATTCTGAAATGACCAACATCATCACACGCAACCTGCAGCGCGCGCGAACCTACGCCGGCCTGCTGCGCCAGACGGCCGGACAGGTGGCGCAGATAAACGAGGCAGTGCGGCAGGTAGACAGGCGTATTAGCGCCATTCATGATCGTATTGATGCCATTCCGGGATCCCCCGGGAGACAGCCGGAAGAGGGACTGGTTTTGCCGAGCACCGAGATTGCTGCCCACGGGGGCGAAGATAGCTTTCGGATACCCAAATTCTGGGAACCCAATTTCTGGGAGCCGACGGTTCAGATCGCGCTGCGCGATTATTGCCGGCCCGGCGATGTCGTGTTCGATGTGGGCGCCAATGCCGGTGGCCTTTCTCTGATCATGTCCCGCCATGTCGGGCCACGGGGTGTTGTATGCTCCTTTGAAGCCAGCCCGCGCATCATCGACAAGACCCACTATAACCTCGTCAACGGTGGCTGCACCAATGTCTACCTGTCCTATCGTGCCGTCTACCACACCTCGCACGAGCTGGTGACCATGTATCCCGGAACCCACCTGAACGATTCCATCTACAATGACTACGGGGCTGAAGGCGGCGCCAGCTACGAGGTGGAGACCTTGGCTCTGGACGATTTTGTCGCAGCCTCCGGGCTGATGCCGTCCTTCATCAAGATGGACATCGAGGGTGCGGAATACGACGCGCTCAAGGGCGCGGCGAACATTCTGAAGGACGGCAAGCCGGGCCTGATCCTTGAGCAGAGCCCGGGCGACATGCGCTGCCATGAATTGCTGACCGAGGCAGGCTACGTTGCGATCGATCTCGGAAACTACCGCCACATCAAAAGCGCGGCTGACTTCGATGAAGGCGTTGGCATCACCAACATTCTGTTCATTCACAAGGACAAGGCGGCAGCCGATCCCTATGTGAACGCGAGCGCCCCGGTCGAGGTGATGCACCTCTCACCCGAAGCCTTCACGCGGCAGCCGAACGGCTCATTGTCGCTGACGGAGCATGTCGAGCTGCCCCGAGGCCGATATCTGTGCAAGGCGCACTTCACCGCTGCAGGAACCGACAATGAGATTTTTGCCGGTATCGATTCCAATCGCGGAAGGCTTTTCCGCTATCACACCTATACCCAGCTGATGGCAGCCAACTACACCGACTGGGTGTTTTCCCTCAGAAGCACGTCGAAGGTCACGCCCTACATTCAGTTCCTGAACGGCAAGGACGATACCTTCGACTGGAAGGGAGCCACGCTCTACCGGTTCGAAAGCTTCGACAGCATCACCCCGCCGGTTCTCTTTTGACCGCGCTTGAGAAAAACCGGCTGCCCCGGACCCTTGATAAGTTGGCGGCAGCCGGAGTTGTATCGTGGCTTTGATTTCCATAAACTGTGGCTGATACGATGAAATCTTTGCTCAAGACCACTCTGAGACGCGGCTGGCAGGCTGCGGAGATGATAAGGCGGGGAACTGGACAATTGGTAGCAAGTCGGAAGATCGCGGCCAACCCGCAGGATCATGAGCAGATCACCCGTTTTCTCGGCACGTTTGCCTTCGTCAAACCGGGCGGCATAGGCGATATCGGCCAGCTTTCGGACACGGATATCGAACATCTCATGCAGGAACTGGGATGGCGCGCGATGACCCAAGGGCAGATCCGCGCCATTTCCAATGCATCCGCCGATTCCTGGTTCAAGGTGTCGCTGAACGGGGTGCAGATGGAGCTCCCCCGTTACACCGTGATGACCATGCGTCACTGTCTCCATGTGGCATTGGAAGGCCCGTTGTCGCTCATGGTCGAAACCGCGCACTGGCAGAAGATGCGCGACGAGATCGTTGTCGATACGCTGTTCCTGGACGTAGGCGCCGCAACCGGGGCGATGAGCGTGCCGTTCGCCCTGTCCACCGACGACAGCGTCCGTTACGTGGCCTTCGAGCCATCGCTCCGCGCGCGGGGTTACATTCAGTCGACCATCGACCGCAACAAGGTGACAAACGTCAAGGTCCTGCCCTACGCCGTATCCGATGGACCGGGCACCCTCGGCTTTGTCGAATTGCCCGAGGATGAAACCGGCGACACACCCTATCTGCCGGAGGCATCCCGTCTTTCGATCGAGTCGGAGGTTCTCGATTTCCCCGGCCAGATCAAATATGACGTGGAAGTCACGACACTCGATGCGCTCGAAAAGGAACTCGACTACGCCGGCGCGGGCAAGCTTGTGATCAAGATCGATGTCGAGGGCTTCGAGGACAAGGTGCTCCTCGGCGCCATGGAAACGATCAAGCGCTACAAGCCGTTTCTCTCCATCGACATTCACCTGCATCCGGGCAAGGACATCATGACCGACGCGGCCTGCAGGGAAATCCTGGCGCCGCTCGGCTACGACATCGAGCGTTCCGGACATGTGATGATTGCAAGGCCGAGGTGAAATCACCGCGCCGAAAGATTAAATAAATTCAGTCGAATCTGACAATTTTTGCATGTACACAAAGGTCAGTTAAGCCATCATAATGATAATCATACACGCTAATTTCATTTCTTATTGCTTGCCGGAAATGAAAGCCCTTAATCTTGAGCTATACTGATTCAGCATCTACATCGTAATCAAACGAAATATTGTACAGGCCAGCGTTGTTTTGCTGGAGCGAAAAGCCCTTGTCAGAAACTCCCAAGACGCCGGTGTAGGCAAAGTCATTCAGCCAAGTTCCGTCAAAAGCGGATATCCGGCCAAGATTGGCGGCCCCGTCGCGTATCTTCACGGTCGGGACCGCGCGCATCGGAACCGCCAGTCGGACGACCGTCACCGAGCCTCCTGAAGGGCTGGCGATCGCGTAGATCGAACCGTTGCCCGCCCCGGGTGCATAGGTGGCGGGATTCTGGCCGTAGGGCACCGTGGTCTGGAAATAGCGTTGGCAAAGGCTCAGTTCCTGCGGGAACGGCCGTGCCGACCATTGGGAAGGAGACGGCGCGGCCTCGAGCTTCACCCGGCCGAAGCTGATGCTGCCGGCGCCTGCCGCGCTGATCTTCAGCATCAGGTTGCCGGTATCGCCGGCATCCGTCGTGAGGGTGGCCGATTGCCTCCCTGCGCCGGCCGGGATGGTCGCGCTGCTTGACCCGGCGGAGACCGCCAGATCCGCACTGGGCGACTCCACCGATACTGTGAGTATGGTGCCTGCCAGGCTGTCCGTACCCGCGGTCGAAGGCTCCACGATCTGGGCCAGCGTGCCGCTGTCAAGCGTAACGGCATAGCCGCTGAGAGTAACGTCCGCCGGACCGTCGACGGCCTTCCAGCGGTCATATCCGTAGGCTCCGTCGGCCAGAACGCCCCCGGCGAAACCGCGCTGGTTGATCCGGAAATCACCGTTGATCAGGAGGTTCGGATGGATCGCGCTCATCGGTGTCTGCGGCAGGAGAACGGCGCCCGAGGCGCGGTCGATCCGCAGCGCCTCGACCCAGGAAAGACCGTCCGGGGAAACCTTGATGTGAAAATCATCATCTCCGGCCAGCCCCATCTCGGCGTGGCCCGCAAAGCCGGTCTGAAACACGAGACTTCCGGTCTCGGACGACCCGGCCTTGTTGAGCTTGAGCTGGTGACCCGCGCCTTCATGCGTCAGCAGGGTTGCGGCAGCCGAAACGATCACGCGGTTGACCGGGTCCGCCGTCGCGTTGACCCCAAGCATGGGCACGGTGTCCATCGCGCCATTGGCCGGCTGCCATGCCGATCCGTCGAAGACCAGGAGCGCCGACGCCGCTTCCATCCAGCACACCCATCCCGCGACCGGCTCGTAGAACGCCCACGCGCCATCCTGCCACGCCGCGACCTGGTTCTCCCGCCCCGCCCATTCGCCGGTTGCCCCATCGGCAACGATGTAACGGCTGCCATCCGCCGGCGACGCCGGGGGCGCGGAATGCGAATTGTCGAGCGCGCTCAGTTGCACGATCGCATCAAGCGCGCGGATCGCCTCATTGTGGGTGACATGCTTTTGCGCCTGCGAGGGCATGATGTAGGGCAGGGCAAGGTTTTCGCTGTGATCCATGGTCCGGGGCTCCGCTGTGACAAGGCTGAAGCGAAATCATCACCGGGTTCCGCGGAATCGGGACAAGAATGCGCCTTCCGGTCACGCCACGCGGTCTATACGATAGTCTTCAGAACAGGTGGACGCCGCGCTGCGGCTTAGGACATATAGCCATGAATTCAGGCAGTTCGACGGGAGTCCTCGGCATTCGGTTGGCCGACGCCGCGCCGGAATCTTTGCTGCGCGCCAACACCGCACAAGGAAATTTCTTCCACGCGGAAATGTCCAATGTGGGGACGCGACTGCTGCCCGCGCCGCTCATCGGGTCCGGTTGACCGCTCACATCCATCCCGGTCCGGGAAAGAGCGACAGGCGCGGCTTGTGCCACAGCGAAGCTGCCAGATGACCGAGAGCCGGAAGAACCCGTCCGTTTCTCCGCTCAATTGCCGCCAGTTCATAGGCGAGGTAGGCACGCGCCGCCGCGATCTCGCCTTCTCCGATGCGGCCCTGCTTTTTCCAGTCGCCGAAGCTGCCCAGAATCTGTGCAATAGCGGTTTTCACCGCCCCCTCGGACGGCGCTCCGCCAATCGAAACCTCCACGGCAATCACCGGGTCGGTCACAAGCTCCAGCCCGTTGATCGAAAGGCGGGCATAAAGCTCGAAGTCTTCCAGCCGCCGGAGGCTTTCGTCAAAGCGGCTGCCGGAACCGGAAAAGACCGATGCCGGAGCGATGATGCAGGAGCCGGGAGCAAACCAGCAGGACGAGAAGAAGTCCGTCCGCCGCGCCGACGGCTTTGGAATGCGCCGGCGCTGCCGTTCGCCGAATTCGCGCCATCCGCAGCCGAAGATCCGGGCGCGACCGCTTCCGTCGCGCGCTCCGGTCCGTGCCGTTTCAAGCCTTCGCGCCAGGGTTCCGGGCAGCATCCTGTCATCGGAATCGAGGAAACAGACGAAACGTCCCCGGGCATGATCCAGCCCGGTATTGCGTGCCGCTCCCGCCCCGCCATTCACCGGCCGGCGGATGAGGCGCACACCCTCAAGCTTTTCCAATCGCGGGTCCGGAGTGGGAGATGCGTCATCGACAACCAGGATCTCGCAGTCCACATCCTGTGCGAGAACGCTCTGCACGGCGCCCAGTGTCTGTTCGGCACGTCCATAGGTCGGGATGATCACGGACAAAAGGACGGTCATGAACTCTGCTGTCCCCGCCCCTGCTCATCTCCAGCAAGGCCGGACATCCCGCCCGCTGACACACGATCCCCAGGAATGGTTATGCGCAAGCGCTCATATATAGGCTTCGAACATTGACGCGGCATCGTGGAATAACACATATGAGCAGTCATTCGAGGTTACGGGGTCCGGTTAGCATTTCAGTTCCGCCAGCGACTTGCGGGACGCCCGTCCGAACCGCCTTGTTCTGTTGTAATCCAGATTTGCGGGTTGGCGCTATGTGGCGGTGAAAATTCTGTTCGTCTGCAATGACCTCCGTTACTTTCTGGATCATCGGCTTTTCCTCGCCACCGAGATGGTGCGGAAGGGGCACGAGGTCGCGCTGAGCGTAGGCGTGCCCGACGAACGCCTGGCTGCACGGCTGCCGAAAGCGATCAGGCTGGAGAAGCTTCCCATCGTCATGCACCGGTTCTCACCCGCCTCCGATCTTGCGGCGACCGTGAAGCTTGCGCGACTGGCAACCCGCCTGTCGCCCGATCTGATCCACAGCATCACGCTCAAGACCAACTTCCTGTGTTCGCTCGCGCTCATCTGGAACCGGTTGTTCACCCGCGGCAGAACGCGACAAGGCTCCACACCCGGGCTTGTCCTGACGTTTCCGGGCCTGGGAAAGGTCTACGAACCGGGAAGGCACGTCTGGTCCGGCATTCGCCGCTATCTCGTATCGTCGGTTTTCCGCTGGACGTCCCGATGGCTTAGAAGTGTCGCCACGGTGGAAAACCGCGCCGATGCGGCGAAGCTCGTCGCCATGAACATATTTCCCCGGAACCGGGTTCGAAGCATCATGGGCGCCGGCATCGCGCTGGACCGTTTCGAACCGGCCCCCAGGCATGGCCCGCCAAGGGTGCTGTTCGCGGCCCGGCTTCTGGAGGACAAGGGCATCAGGCCGTTTCTGGCAGCGGCCCGGACGCTGGCGGAAAAATATCCGGAAGCCCGCTTTCGCGTTGCTGGCCCGATAGACCCGACCGACCCGCGCTATGTGCCCGCCGAACTCATTACCGAGGCCGAAAAGGCCGGCTGGATCGAGTATGCCGGACATGTCCCGTCCGACGGCATGCCGGACCTGCTGCGGGCCAATGACATTCTGTGTCTTCCGACGATGCTGCGGGAAGGGTTCCCGCGCGTCGTCATCGAGGCCGCGGCCTGCGGCTGCGCGGTCGTGGCAAGCGACCAACCCGCCATCAGCCAACTGTTGAAGAATGGCGAACACGGGTGGCTTGTGAAGGATATTTCGGCCAAAACCGTCACCGAAGCGCTTGACGATGCGCTCCGCGACATCACAAGGACCCGCGAAATCGGAAACGCAGCGGCGTTGCATGTCAGGTCAAGCTCCGTCTCCGATGAATTGGTGGCTCGGGCGTTTCACGATGTTTATGTGAAGCTGCAGCATTGAATGGCGCTTCCTCGAATGATCGTGTGAGCGGCAAAAAAGTCCGGCACTCCGTCCCTCTGTATTTCCCTGAACCGGCCGCCTGTTATGTTGTCTCCGTGCAAAACTGGGGGTTCTCCCCAGCCGCGATCCAGTTCCGGGTGGAAACCGGCCACCAATCGGTTGTATGTCTTGGTTCGGTGAGTTCTTCTGTCTGCGTCTGATTCACTGGTACACTTGGGACAAATGCACACCGCCCTCACACAGGCCTTCATCCAGGATGAATCGCCGGGCAAGTGCCGCCTGAAGCAGGAATCAGGACCTGCCGATGGCTCTGGAAAGGTGTGACGCATGATCTACACGACACGGACACCTTTGCGGGTCAGCTTTTTCGGTGGCGGAACCGATTATCCCGAATACTTCAACCGTCATCCCGGTGCTGTCGTCGGAATGGCCATCGACAAGTACATTTATATCGGCGCCGTGCGTCTCGGCGGCATTCAGCCCTATCGCATTCGCCTGAGTTATTCCAAGCTCGAAACCGTCCAATCCGTCGATGAAATCCAGCATCCGGTCATGCGCGAGGTGCTCAAACTCTATGGGATCGACGAGCCGATCGACATCAGCATCATGTCCGACATGCCGGCCAACACCGGCCTTGGCAGTTCGTCCGCTTTCACCGTGGGCTTTTTGAATGTGCTTCACAGTTTGACGGGACGGATGGCCACCAAGATGGACCTGGCTCGCGAAGCCATGTTTGTCGAACGCGATGTGCTGAAGGAGAATGTTGGCGTTCAGGACCAGCTGCATGCCTCCTTCGGCGGGCTCAACCGCTTCGATTTTTCCGACGGGAAATACCGGGTCACACCGCTGCTGATCTCGGCAGCCAATCTCGAGGCGCTCAACAATTCGCTCTACCTGATCTACACCGGGGACAAGCGCCATGCATCGAAGGTTGTCGAGAAGCAGCTTGAAGAAACCAGGTCGAAATCCTTGGACAAGAAGCTCGACCACCTGCTCGCCTTGACGGATCAGGCAGTCGACGTCCTTGAAAACACCCCCGCCGAAACGATGGTGGTCGAAATCGGCAAGATGCTGCATGAAGGCTGGATGACCAAGAGAAGCCTGACGTCGTCAATCAGTTCTCCGCATATCGACGCGCTCTATGAAACCGCGCTGGCAAACGGGGCGCTTGGCGGAAAGCTCGCCGGCGCCGGCGGAGGCGGCTTCCTGCTGATGATCATTCCACCGGAGAACCTGGAGAAGGTCCGCAGCGCTCTGGCGCCGCAGCCGGTGTTGTCGGTGAGCATGGATGCGCGTGGCTCCACAGCAATGTAAATTCCAATCCTGCCAATCAAGAGGATAAGCCATGGATTTGAGGGCCTTTTATTCATCCGAGTTCGAAGAGCACCGGGATGTCGCGGCAGCGACCGGCCAGGCTGTCGAAGCGGCGTTTCTCGGCTCGGTTGCGGCCTGCACCAAGGCACTCGAATCGGGCAACAAGCTCATGTTCTTCGGCAATGGCGGAAGCGCCGCCGACGCCCAGCACCTCGCGACCGAACTGACCGTCCGCTACAAGAACAACCGCCGCGCCCTCGCAGCAATCGCGCTGACGACCGACACTTCCGCCTTGACCGCGATCGGTAACGATTTCGGCTTCGACCAGTTGTTTTCCAGGCAGATCGAGGCCATCGGCAAGAGCGGCGACGTCGCGATTGCCATCTCGACGTCCGGCAAGAGCCCGAACGTAACCGAAGCCCTGAAAGCGGCCCGCTCCATGGGCATGGTGACAATCGCGCTTTCCGGCAAGGGTGGCGGAGAGATCCCGGATCTGGCAGATCACCTGATGCTGGTTCCCTCCAACACCACGGCGCGCATTCAGGAAATGCACATCCTTCTGGGACAGATGCTGTGCAACGCCATCGAGTATGAACTCGGAGTTGCTGAATAGGCATGGGCGATAAAGGCCTCGAGACCGTGCCGGGCATCACATCCAATTCCTGCTGGAAGGATATCCGCCTGCCCGCACCCGGCGAGGCGAAGCCCTGCCTGTTTCTGGACCGTGACGGCGTGGTCGTGGAAGAGGTCAACTACCTTCACCGGCCTGAAGATGTCCGGCTGATCAGTGGAGCGGCCCGGATCATCCGGCAGGCCAACGAACTGGGATGGGTCTGCGGGCTGGTCACAAACCAGGCCGGAATTGGTCGGGGCTATTACGACTGGCCGGACTTCATGGCTGTCCAGCAAACGATCGACCGGGAGCTTGCGAATTCCGGGGCGAAACTGGATTTTGTGCTGGCCTGCCCGTTTCACGCCGAAGCCTCGCGATCCGAATACCGTCATGCGGCCCACCCATGGCGAAAACCGCATCCGGGAATGCTGCTCGAAATCTGCAAGCATTTCGAACTCGACCTGGGAAAATCCGTGATCGTGGGTGACCAGCTCACCGACATCGACGCGGGCAAACGGGCCGGAATTGCCAATCGGTACCTCGTTTTGACCGGGCATGGCAGCCGCCAGCCGGAAGCTTCATCATCCGGTGATGCGCACGGCTACCGGACAATCGCCTCCATTGCGGACCTCGAGCTGCCCCCGCCGACTGAACCTGAACGGGCGTAATCCGGCCGGTTATCTGCACCGGCTGAGCAGGTTTCTCATGCCAGATTATTTGCCGTCGGCAGACCGCAGAGGGCGTCCGCCGCAACCGAACCGGACGACCTGACAGCGATACCGCATCCGGCAGGCGGCAGCATTGGGCCGCGTGCGGGAACGCGGTCTTGGTTAACAGTCCAGCAAGTCACTCTCGAAGGGAAAACGGGACAGCAGTTCGATACCGGTTTCGTGAATCAACACCTGCTGCTCCAGCTTCACGCCTTCTCCGCCATGTTCCTCGCCAATGAAGCTTTCGACGCAAAGCGTCATGCCCGGCAGTATCTCTCCGTCATATCCGGCGGCAGGAAAATCGCCGCGGTGATACAGGTAAGGATACTCCCCGGTCATGCCGCATCCGTGCGCCGACAGGTAGTAGCGGTGGGCATGGAATTTTTCGGGAATGTCCCAGGCCGCATCCGCATAGTCCCTGAACGACATGCCGGCGCGCAGAATGCCCATATTGTGATGAACCTGCTCATGGGCGACCCTGTAGAGTTCGCGTTGCCTGGCTGTCGGCTTGCCGGGACCGGAGTGAAATGTGCGGGAGAAATCCGAATAATAGCCGTGGCAGCCAACCACATCGGTATCGAGCGCAATCAGTTCGTTCTCGCCGATCACCTTGTCGCCGGTTTCCTGAAACCAGGGATTTGTCCGCTCGCCGGAGTTGAGCAGCCGAGTTTCGACATAATCCCCGTTCTGCGCGATGATGGACCGGTGCAGCACCGACCAGAGCTCCGCTTCGGTCAGACTGGGCCGGATCGCGGCGCGCAGTTCGGCGACACCCCGCTCAGTGGCCCGGAGCGAAGCGTTCACGCATTTCATCTCCTCTGCCGACTTGATGGCGCGAGCCATTTCAACGGGTTCCTGGGCATCGACCAGGTGGATGCCCGCTTCGGCAAGCGCCAGAGCCGTCCCGCCATTCATGCGCTCGACTCCGACCCTGGGCCGCTCGCCCGCAAGCATCCTCAGCGTCTGAGCCATCTCGCGCGCCCAGATCCGCTCGCGTTCGGCGATGTGAGGGCCGGCCGCCACGAAGCTCGCGGTGCTGGCCGGGCGCACCTCGTCGATGGTCTCAAGGCCGTCTGCCAGGTGCAGTGCTCCCGTGAATTCGTAAAGGATGGCCCGATCCGCAGTCATGACCAGGTAACGCGACGGGCCGTTGCGCATAGAGAAAACCTGCATGTTTCGCGCGCCGGTGGCGTACCGGATATTGACCGGATCCATGAGGATGACCGCATCAATGCCTCGCTTCGACATTTCGTTGCGCACCCGGGCCTGACGCCAGGCCCGCACGGCAATCAGGTCTATCTCTCCGTCGTCCGGGCTCCTGTCGAGAAGAGCCAGCCCGGCCACGTCACCGCGTTCGGCGTGCCAATCGAGTTCCACCATCTCACCCTCCAAGAACACTGGAGATGTAGCGCAGGAACTATTAGCCGGAAACGCTGGTAATTCTCCCGGAAGGGCATAACCTCTGGTTATGGCACACTATCGCAAGCAGCTCCCTCCGCTTGACCTTCTGGTCTTTTTCGAAGCCGTCATGCGCAAGCGTTCCTTCACGCATGCCGGCGAGGAATTACTGGTCAGCCAGGCTGCCGTCAGCAAGCGGATCCGGCAGCTTGAAGACTGGCTTGGCACGGAGCTCTTCGAGCGCGGATCCCATCGCCTCGAACCCTCGGCAACCGCCCGCGAACTGGATGAACGGGTCCGGATGGCGCTCGATTTCATGGCAGGAGCAGTGACGAAGGCCCGCGCACCCGGGAAAAGCGTGGTGCAGCTGGCAGCCATGAATGCCATTGGGATGTTCTGGTTGCAGCCAAGGCTGAGGCGCTTCGGGCTGAGCGACACCGCCTGTGACTTCAATGTAAGGCTTTCCGACGATCCGGCCGTTCTTCTCTCCGGCGACAATGATCTGGCGGTCATTTATGGAGACGGAGCGGCTCCGGGTTGGACCACGGTCCACCTGTTCGATGAAATACTTGCTCCGGTCGCAATCCCCGAAATTGCCGATCGGCTGTCCCGAGAAGGGCTTCTTGGCGATCACGCAGCCCCCTTGCTCGACTACGAGCGGAGAACACCGGACTGGATCGACTGGCGCGGATGGGCCGCCCGGGTCGACCGGACACTGCCGGGCCCGGCCTCACGGATTGAGTGTTCCAGTTACACCCATTCCGTCGGCAGGGCGCTGGCGGGCCGCGGCGTTGCGCTGGGATCCTTGCCGCTGCTCGACGACGAGCTTTCCGCCCGCCGTCTCGTCAGGCTGGACCAGCCGGACTGTGTTACCGGTCGCGGCTATTGGCTGGCAACGCCCGAGTCCGGACGGCATTCGCCGGAAGCCGCAACCCTGTGCAGCGCCCTCATGCAGTCATGAAACGCATTTCGGCTGTCGTGGTCGTCACCAGTCCACGATCGTGCCGTCGCCGATAACTGCGTTGGTCGTATGATAGACCTCGGGAGCAAAGGGATGCTTTGCGCATTCCGCCTCGTCGACCTCGATACCCAGCCCCGGCGCTTCCGGCACCTTCCAGTGCCCGTCAACCATCTCGATCGGACTCGGGACCACGTCGAAATACCATGGCACCGCGCCCACCATTTCCTCCTGGATGATGTGGCTCGGCGTCGAGACCGCAAAGTGCAGCGCCGCCGCCCCGGCGATCGGACCCAGCGGATTGTGCGGCGCAACCCCCATGCCTGCGGTCTCGGCCATGGCCGCGATCTTCTTGGCTTCGAGAAGCCCGCCGCAATGGCAAATGTCCGGCTGGGCGATATCCATGGCGCGCAAGTGGAAGTGTTCTTCGAACTCCGAGCGTTCGACCAGCCTTTCTCCCGTGGCGACCGGGACCGCCGAGCGCTCGGTAATCTGGCGCATGCCGCGGGCGTCGCCCGGCTGGATCGGCTCTTCGACAAACATCGGCTTGTGCGGCGCAACCGCCTCGATGAACTGCAGCGCCGTGGCCACCGACCCCGGCTTGCCATGGAAATCCAGCATGATTTCCGTGTCCGGACCCGCCGCCTCGCGCAAACCCGCCATCAGCCTCTCGACATGCGAAACCGCCTTGCGCGGTGCATAGGCATGAACATAGGGCAGGATAACGACCTTGAACGCGGTGTATCCCTTCGAAAGAACCTCGTGTGCCCGTTCCACCAGCGGGTCGACGCTGTCGGTTTCGTACACCGCGCGCATATCGCCAAACCCCAGGTGGGTGTAGACATGGACCTTGTCGCGCACCTGCCCGCCCAGAAGCCGCCAGACCGGGACGCCGAAATGCTTGCCGGCAATGTCCCAAAGCGCGATCTCGATGCCGGATATGGCGCTCATACCGATGGCGCCGGGACGCCAGAACGACTGCTTGCGCATCGCCCGGACCGCCTGTTCGATATCGAGCGGATTACGGCCGAGCACCAGCGGCGCAAGATCCTCGACGGCCCCGGCCACGCTTCGCGTTTTCCATTCAAGCGTCGCCTCGCCCCAGCCGTGCAGGCCGGGAACATCGGTTTGCACCTTGACGAACACCCAGTTGCGCATCTCAGCATTGACGATATGCGCGGTCACCGAGACGATCTTCACTGTCGCGCCTCCTAGAGCATCCAGGTCGCGATCGGCGGGAAGAACAGCAGCGTTCCGAGCACCACCAGCTGCAGCGCAATGAAGGGCAGCATCGCCACATAGATATGCTTGAGCGTGATGTCTGGCGGCGCAACGCTCTTCAGGTAGAACGCGGCAGGCCCGAACGGCGGCGTCAGGTAGGAGACCTGCATGTTGACCGCAAACAGGATGCCGAACCAGATCGGATCGTAGCCCAGTTCCCGGATGATCGGCACGAAGATCGGCAGTGTCAAAAGCGCGATACCGATCCAGTCGAGGAACATGCCGAGCACGATCAGGATCAGCATCATCACCATGATGATGACCACCGGCGGCGCTTCGAGGCCGAGGATCGCCGCCGAGACGAAGCGGTTGCCGCCCATCAGATTGTAGACGCCCACCAGCACGGCTGCCGCAATGCCGATCCAGATGATCATGCCGCAGGTTTCGAGCGTGTGAACGAGGCTGTCCTGCATCATCCGAAAATTCAGCTCTCCGCGCAGAAGCGAAATCACCAGCACCGAAGAGACACCGAGGGCAGCAGCCTCTGTGATGGAGGCGACGCCGGCATATATCGACCCGAGCACCGCTGCCACGATGAAAAGCGGCGCAATCAGCGCGCGCACGGCCGTGCCGAGAGATTCCTCGGCATGTTCCTCCGCCGTCATCGGCGGGCCCAGCGCCGGGTTGCGCAGGCAAAGCACAAGCACATAGGCGATGTAGCAGCCCAGAAGCAGCAATGCCGGCGTGATCGCGGCCACGAAAAGGTCGGCGATCGAGACCCCGGCAACAAGCCCGTAGATGATCAGCACGATCGAAGGCGGCATCATCGTGCCCAGCGAACCGCCGGCGCAGACGACACCGATCGACAGCGACCGGTCGTAGCCGAGCCTGAGCATCTGCGGCAGGGCAAGAATGCCGAGCAGCACGATCTCGCCGCCGATGACGCCGGACATGGCGGCCATCAGGATGGCCACGATCAGTGTTTGCACGGCCACGCCGCCGGGCAATCGCCCGGCGAGCACGCGCATGCCGTTGAACAGGTCCTTCGCGATTCCCGACCGGTCGAGCAGCGCCGCCATCAGGATGAACATCGGGATCGCGACCAGGGAATATTCGGTGATGAAGCCGAAGATGCGCGACGTGACCAGCGGGAGGGCGTTGGTTCCGAACCATCCGAAGGTGAAGAAGAGCGCAACAAGGCCCGTCACCCAGGCAAGTGGCTGTCCTGTCAGGAGCAGCAGGAAGATCAGGCCGACGAGAAGAAAAGTGCCGTTTTCGATGCCGAGCGAAGCCAGTCCCATGTCAGCTGTCCCCGTGTTCTTCGCTGGAAACATCGCGGCGGATCGCCTTGATGAGGTGGATTGCGGTCTGCACGAGCATCAGCACCACACAGATCAGGATGATGATCTTGAGCAGCGCCGGCGTCGGCGGGTTCCAGGCCGTGCCGGTTCCTTCAAAGTGGATGTCGCCGGTCGGTGTGTGCGTTGCCTTGTAGGCAAGGATCCATCCCGCGTAGCCAAGACCGGCAAAAAAGACCATCGCGATCAGGGAATTGACGATATCGAGCCAGCGCCGTGCAGCGGGCGAGACCGTATCGTAGATCATCCGCACGCGGATATGCTTGTTTCGGGCCAGCGCCACCGGACCGCCGATCAGGAAGGTGGCGGCGATCAGGAAGGTCGTTGTCTCGTGCACCCACATGGTGGGGCTGTCGAAGACGTAACGCGCGATCACCTCGTAGACGCTGATCGCAAAGGCCAGGAAAATGCCCCAGGAAAGGATCTTCGCGGAATTGGCAACGATGCGGTCGAGGCCGCTTTGCGGGGTTGCATCCGTCGGTTCAACGGGTGCATTCGGATCGTGGTTTTCCGCCATTTGCTGTCCTTTCGAAGCATGACAGGGCCCGGCCGAAACTCGGCCGGGCCCTCGCGCCTCAATGGTTCAAGACCCTTGTCGAACCAGCAGATCAGAGCTGGTTGCGACCCTTGAGATAGGAGACCACGGCATCGTAGTAGCGCTGGGTCATTTCGGTCTTGCCGGCCCAGTTTTCCCACTCCTGCTGGGCGATCTGACGGAACTTGGTGCGCTCGTCGCCCGACCAGTTGATGATCTCGATTTCCGGGTTTGCCTTGGCTTCGGCCACGGCCTCGGCGTCCAGCTTGCGCACGGAATAGACGTGCTGGAAGATGAACTTGTCGACCGAGGCATTCATGATTGCCTTGAGATCGTCCGGCAGCTCATCCCAGATCGACTTGGTCATCGAGATGTCGATCAGCGGCAGCGAGTGGAAGCCGGGGTAGAGCGGATAGGGCGCCACGTCGTTCATGCCCTGCGCCTGGTTGGTCGCAAACACGGTGTAGTCGGCAGCTTCGACGACACCCTTGTCCAGAGCGGTGAAGACTTCCGAGCCGGGAAGCGCCACCGGCGATGCGCCTGCCTTCGAGAAGATCTCGTAGACCATGCCTTCCGGCGCGCGCAGCTTCAGACCCTTGAGGTCCTCGACGGAGCGGACCGGCTTGCCGGACACGAAGGCTTCCGGTTCGGTCGCAGCCGCGCCGATGAAGTGCACGCCATAGGGCTCGACCAGTTCGGCATAAAGCTCGTGGCCGCCGCCGGACTGCATGAAGCCCAGAAGCTCGAACGGATCGCTCCAGGCGCCGACGAGATTGCCCATCATCGCGAAAGCGGGATCCTTGCCGGCAAAATAGCTCGGGTCGGTCAGGTGACCCTGCAGGATGCCGGAACCGACAGCCTCAAGCGTATCGGTGTGCGGAACCACGGCGCCGATCGGCAGGATTTCGATTTCGATGCGTCCGCCGGACATTTCCTTGACGCTTTCGGCCCATTTCTGCTTGTTGATGAAGCCGGGCTCACCGGCGGTTTCCGATGTCTGGAACGTCCAGTTGTAATCCGCCGCCATGGCGGCACCCGAAACCAGCAGGGCCGATGCGGCGACAAGCGCCCGGCCGAGAATCTTGTTGATCATTATCGTCTCCTCCCTGAGATCGATTTGAATAGTGGACGGGCACTGAGACCCTCCGCGGAAAACCGTTCGGTTTCCCCGGACCGGCAACAATGCATGAAGAACGCACCGGATCAACATGCTTCGATGCCAAATCTTGGCAAAGGTCTGATAACACAGCAATTTCTGCGTGAACCCGCCGGCAGGGATGCGGGAACCCGCAAGATTCCGGTTCAAATTGCCGGTTTCTACCGCGGGGCAAGCCTCCCTGAGGTCGCCGGGGGAGTAACGCAGGGATCTTTGTCGTCCGACCAAGAGCCTGCTGGTTCAACGTGACGGAACCCGCAGGCGGCGGGCGGTGTTGATATTCCGCTTCGTCCGGCTGATTTTTCCGTGAAGGTTTGCGCGCCAATCGATCCGTGAGAAACAGGCGTTCAAAGCCCGCTGCGTATGAACGCGTCTTTGCGAAATGGAGCACCAAATGTCCGATCAAGGCGCACGACCTGAAGACGGAAACCATCCGAAGGTCGAGATCGGGTGGGTCATCGAGGCCGACCTGACAGATGAACTTCGCCAGGCGGCAAAAACCACGGCGAACCGGCTCGAGACCTATCTGCAGGAGTGCATGCCGATGTTCGACTGGATCTTCGATACACTCGAACGTCCGCTCGACAGGGGCAACGGCCGCGCGGAACCGGTGCAACTGCTCGATGCAGTCGAGATCGACCGCGACGCACGGGGATGGGATTTCGCCTTCGTCCTGACCGGCCGCAAGCTGCATGGCAGGCAGAAAGCTCAGGTTCTCGGGATGACGTCCGGCATTTTCTCCACCGCACTGATATCCACCGCTTTTCTGAACAGCCGGGGGTCGCCGGACAGCCAATCCGCCGCCCAGAGGCTTTACGCATTGTCGATGCACCTGTTTGCCCGCCTGAACGGGCTGTCTCCGGACCGGTCGGAGACATTCTTGCGATCCGTCAGCGGCCCCGACGATTTGGACCGGATGAAGGGACTGGACGCACCGTCCGTCCGGAACCTGACGGCGAAGATGCGGGATGTCGCGGACCTGCGCGCCGAAGAAATGCTGGAGCCGGAACATGGCAGTGTTCGTTTCTATGTTCGCTCGATCTGGTTGAACCGGGGCACATTGCCCGATGCAATCCTGAGAATGCGTCCCTGGGTCTTGCCCATGCGCCTGCCGCGCCTGACCACCGCGGCAGGATCGGCGCTCGCGGTGCTCCTGATGACAGCGGAATCCTGGGAAGTCGCCGCCAATCTCTCGGCTGCGGCGATCATGGTGCTGTCCGTGCTCTCGCTTGCCGCCACCAGCACCTATCTGCTGAAGGCCCAGCACCTGCTTGCATCGCGTCAGGGCCCCTTGCGTGAACAGCGCGCCGTCAGCAACGCCGGGACCGTGATCGCCGTCGTTCTCGGAATGGGCGTGACCTATCTCGGCGTCTTTATAATCGCCTATCTCCTAGCTACCGGGCTTTTCGGCGATCGATTGCTCGAACGATGGGTCGGCGAGGCCGGCTTGCCGTCAGTGCGTCTGAGCATCAGCGGGCTGGTTGCGTCCCTCAGCCTGACGATCGGCGCACTGGGCGCCTCGTTCGAACCCTATGGCTATTTCAGGCACGTCACGCAGATCGACGACGAGATCTGACCGGACAATTTCTGTGGGGGAGAATGGCGGAGACAACTCGAACCAGCAGGGTTCGCAAGGCCAAGGGCCGTCCGAGCTTATGCGAGGCCCCGGCTGGAGCGAGGCCCGAAGGGCGACAGCGCGAAGTCAGGAAATGGCGGAGAGGGTGGGATTCGAACCCACGGTGGAGTTGCCCCCACGCCGCATTTCGAGTGCGGTACTTTCGACCACTCAGCCACCTCTCCGCGTCTTTGGTCGGCGCAATATGCCGCGCGGGCGCTTCCATACTAGCCAACAGCGGCTTAGACAAGGGCAAAATTTGCCTTCCGCGCGGAGTTTGGCCGAGCCCGAGCGCATTACGCGTGAGACAAGCTTGACTCTTGGGCGCGCCTCACGTATTTCGCGAGCCTGATGCGGCGTGGGGTTCCTGCGCCGCTTACCTTTGGTGTGCGGTCCGCTATATGACTGCAGTCCGCAGGTTCACCCGGCAGATCCGGTTTCGGAGAAGCCATATCGTTTCCGACTGGCAAAAAGACGGCCCGCCCTGAAAGGCGAGAGCCGGACGAACACGAAAGGACAAAAGATGTTCGCAGTCATCAAAACCGGCGGCAAGCAGTACCGCGTTGCAGCCAATGACGTTCTCACCATCGAAAAGCTCGAAGGCGAAGCCGGCGACACCGTCGAGTTCGGCGAGGTTCTCATGGTTGGCGAGGGCGCAGGCGCAACCGTCGGCACTCCGTTCGTTGACGGCGCGATGGTCGTCGCAGAAGTCGTCGAGCAGGGACGTGCGCGCAAGGTCATCGCCTTCAAGAAGCGCCGCCGCCAGAATTCAAAGCGCATTCGCGGCCATCGCCAGCACCAGACCGTCGTCAAGATCACCGACATCCTGACCGGTGGCGCCAAGCCCTCCAAGAAGGCTGCGGCGAAGAAGGCCGAAGCGCCCAAGAAGGACGATGCACCGAAGGCCGCTGCGAAGACCGAAACCGCTGCCGCGCCGATGTTCAGCGCACCGGAAGGCGACGGCGACAACCTGACCAAGATCAAGGGCATCGGCCCGGTCGCGGCAGGCCAGCTCAACGAGCAGGGCATCACCACCTTCGCCCAGATCGCAGCGCTGAGCGACGACGACATCGCACGCATCGACGAGGCCATGCCTTTCAGCGCCGACCAGATCTCGGACTGGCGCGATCAGGCCAAGGACCTCGCGAAGTAATCAACCGCCCGTTCGGGCCCTGGCGGCCGAAAGCCGCAAACAGACAATCGCCCTGAAGGGCGGAACAGGAGCAGACCCATGGCACACAAAAAAGCTGGCGGTTCCACACGCAACGGCCGCGATTCCAACTCCAAGCGCCTCGGCGTGAAGAAGTTCGGCGGCGAAGCCGTCATCGCAGGCAACATCATCATTCGTCAGCGCGGAACCAAGTGGCATCCGGGCACCGGCGTCGGAATCGGCAAGGATCACACCATTTTTGCCGTGCAGCCGGGCAATGTTGACTTTCGCAAGACAGCCAACGGCCGAACCTATGTGTCCGTCGTGGCGAAAGCCGAAGCAGCGGAATAAGCCGGATTCCTTAATCAGCCGGCGTCTCATCGACCCGGCCGAAACAGGCATCCTCCGGAAAACCGGATCAAGAAAGGGGAGATGGGCCGCCATCTCCCCTTTCTTTTTGTCCAAAACCGGAGAATGACCATGACCCACGATCCTGAAAGCAGCGAACACAGTAGGTTCGCATCGCCGCCTCCCTGCAGCCACGATGCCCCGAGCACCGACGCCAGGCCGCCCAACGAGGTCAGCCTTCACTGCCCAGTTCTGCTGAGCGAAAACCTCGTCCTGCGCGCGCCCCATGCCGAGGACATCGACGCCATTGCCATTCTCGCCGACAATCCGGCGGTTGCCACCATGCTCTCCCGCATGCCGCATCCCTACAACCGCACCGATGCGAAAACCTTCGTGGAAGCCTCGGCCAAACGCGGGAATGGCAATTGCGTCTATGCGATCACCGATGCCGAGAGCGGGCGCTTCTTCGGATGCTGCTCTCTGGAGACCGCCGGTGACGAAAAGTCGGTCGAACTGGGCTACTGGATCGGCGAACCGTTTTGGGGCCGCGGCATCGCGACCGAGGCGGTTCACGCGCTCATTGCCATGGCCTTCAGGACCCGTGACATCGACCATATCGACGCTCGTTGCCGGGTCACCAACCCGGCCTCGCGCAGGGTCTTGCAGAAGAGCGGGTTCCAGTTCCAGGGCACCGGCATGCACGCGATTCTTTCGCTCAATGCCTCCGTGTCGATGGAATGGTTCCGGCTTGATCGCAAAACCTGGATGTCACTGATCAGCTGGGCCAACCATCAGCGCTGAGACCGGCAGGCAATACTCCGGGCTTCCGGATCGGTGATCGCCGATCCGGAACAGCGGCCCTTGCGTACAAGGACGCGTGAACCCGGAGCCATTCCATGACACTGCCTTTGAATATTGTACGTTCTCTCACGCTCTTCATCCTCGCGCTTGTGCTTGCAGCCGCGGCGCTGCCGGGCAGCACGGCCCAGGCCCGCGACGGCAATAGGGAGCTCGCGCTGGAGGACTTCTTCCGCGGCAAGACCTATGCCTATGGCCGGTTCGGAGCCATCAACGGCACCACGCGGAAGTTCCGTGTCGATCTGACCGGCACCGTTCGTGGCAATGTGCTCACCCTTCGCGAGGACTTCATCTATGACGATGGCGAGCGCGACACCAAGACCTGGATCTTCACACGCACCGGACCCGGCCGTTACACCGGCACCCGCGAGGACGTGATCGGCGAAACCCAGGTTCGGGTGAATGGCAATGTGGCTCGCTTCACCTATCGGGTCGATCTCAACCCGGACGGACAACCCAACATCGTCCGCTTTCACGACAAGCTCACGCTGCGGGCCGACGGAACGCTGCGCAACACCGCTCTGGTGACCAAGTTCCTGCTGCCTGTGGCGAGAGTGAAAGTGAATTTTGCGAAAAGCCCGAAGGCTGCGAAAGCAATCCGCCCCTAGACAAAGGCCTGGTCGCGCTCTCGGTGCGGGCATGCGATCCGCCGATAATCTTTGACCTGAAGGCCCGGGGCGGCTATCGATGCGCGCAAAGCCGGAGGCACCTGCCTGTCCGGCCGCATCGCGTTGAAACCCCGGATCGGTAAGCCAGATGAAGTTCCTCGACGAAACCAAGGTCTATGTCCGTGCGGGCGATGGCGGCGCCGGCTCGGTTTCGTTCCACCGCGAGAAGTACATCGAGTTCGGCGGACCTGATGGCGGCGACGGCGGCCGCGGCGGCGATGTGTGGGTGGAAGCCGTCGACGGGCTCAACACGCTCATCGATTTCCGTTATCAGCAGCACCACAAGGCCAAGACCGGCGTGCACGGGATGGGCCGCAACCGCACGGGCGCCAAGGGCGCCAGCGTGACCCTGAAAGTCCCTGCGGGGACACAGGTGTTCGAGGAAGACAACGAAACGCTGATCTGCGATCTGACCGAGGTGGGCCAGCGCTACCGCATCGCCAAGGGTGGCAATGGCGGTTTCGGCAACGCCCATTTCAAGACCTCGACCAACCAGGCCCCGCGCCATGCCAACCCCGGATTGCCGGGCGAGGAGAAGACCGTCTGGCTGCGCCTGAAGCTCATCGCCGACGCCGGACTTGTCGGCCTGCCCAACGCCGGAAAGTCGACATTTCTCGCCACCGTCACCCGGGCGCGGCCGAAGATCGCCAACTATCCCTTCACCACGCTTCATCCCAATCTCGGTGTCGCCACCATCGACGCGCGCGAATTCGTGCTTGCCGACATCCCGGGCCTGATCGAGGGCGCGCATGAAGGCGTCGGCATCGGCGACCGGTTCCTGGGCCATGTCGAGCGCACCCGCGTGCTGCTGCACCTGGTCTCGGCACTCGAGGAAGACGTCGCGGAAGCCTACCGGGTGGTCCGCCACGAACTCGAGGCCTATGGCCATGGCATCGCCGACAAGCCCGAGGTGGTTGCCCTCAGCCAGGTCGATGTCGCCGACGCCGAAACCCGCGCGGAAAAGGTCCGGGCGCTGAAGAAGGCTTGCGGCAAGACGCCCTTCGAACTTTCCGCGGTTACCGGCGAAGGCATGACCGGGGCGCTTCGGGCACTGCGTGACGTCATCGTCGAGGAACAGGCAAAAGAGCCCTCGCCTCCGCCGTTCAAGCCCGACGGCGACGGCGGAGACGATGGCGAAGACGCGGACGACTGACCATGACTGCCCTCCGCAAGCCCTCGTCAGCGCACAGGCGCCCTTTGTCCGCCCACAGGCGCATTGTCATCAAGATCGGTTCGGCGCTCCTGGTCGATCGGACATCCGGCCTCAGGGCGGCATGGCTCGATGCTCTGTGCGCCGACATCGCCACGCTGAAGAAAGCCGGGGCCGATGTTCTGGTGGTCTCCTCGGGCGCCATCGCGCTCGGTCGCACAGTTCTCGGCTTCGCACCGGCTGCCTTGCGCCTCGAGGAAAGCCAGGCCGCGGCCGCCATCGGCCAGATCGCGCTCGCACGGGCGTGGTCTACCAGCCTGTCCGCCCATGATATCGTGGCCGGCCAGATCCTGCTTACGCTCGGCGACACCGAGGAGCGCAGGCGCTACCTCAATGCCCGCGCCACCATGGGAGAGCTGATGCGGCGCGGGGCTGTGCCCATCATCAACGAGAACGACACGGTCGCCACCTCCGAAATCCGCTATGGCGACAATGACAGGCTCGCTGCCCGCGTTGCCACCATGGTCGGCGCCGATCTGCTGGTGCTAATGTCGGACATCGACGGGCTTTACACCGCGCCGCCCGCCTCCGACCCCGAGGCCCGGTTTCTCGAGACCGTCGAGGCGATTACGCCCGAAATCGAGGCGATGGCCGGCGACGCAGGATCGGAGCTTTCGCGCGGTGGAATGAAGACCAAGATCGACGCCGGCAAGATCGCCACCGGCGCCGGCTGCGCCATGATCATCGCCTCGGGCAAGATCGACCATCCGCTCACGGCCATCGACAACGGCGCGCGCTCTAGCTGGTTCAAGCCTTCGGGCACCCCCCAGACCGCGCGCAAGACCTGGATTGCCGGTCAGCTTGAACCCTCCGGCCGCCTCGTCATCGATACAGGCGCGGAAAAGGCCCTGCGCTCCGGAAAGAGCCTGCTGCCCGCAGGTGTCGTCAGCGTCACCGGCGAGTTCCAGCGGGGCGATCCGGTCGCCGTGTGCGACGTGTCGGGCCGGGAGATCGCGCGCGGGCTGTCCGGATATGATGCGGAGGAAGCGCGCCGGATCGCCGGACGCAAGTCGGGCGAGATCGCGGACATCCTCGGCTATTCGGGACGGGCCGCAATGGTCCATCGAGACGACATGGTCATGGGCTGAACCCGGCCGGCTGCGCCGGTCGGCCACGAAAAGCTTCGGCTTTACGCCATCGCGGCAATTGCGTAAGACAACCGCCTGATTGCCAGCCGGGAGACCCGCGATGCTTGACAAGACCGATACGCAGGCGAACGTCGCCGAACTGATGGCCGAAATCGGCCGCCGGGCGAAGGCTGCCGCGCGTCCACTGGCGATCGCGGGGACCGAGCGGAAGAACGCCGCGCTGGAGGCGATGGCATCGGCGATCGATGCCGGACGCCAATCCATTCTCGAAGCCAACCGGACCGATGTCGAAGCGGCCGTCGCCGGCGGAATGGCGGCGTCCTTCGTCGACCGCCTGAAGCTCGATGATGCCCGCATCGACGGCATGATTGATGGAATTCGCGCCATTGCCGGGCTGAAGGATCCGGTGGGCGACGTGATCGCTGCCTGGGACCGGCCCAACGGGCTGAAGATCGAGCGGGTGCGCACGCCGCTCGGCGTCATCGGCGTGATCTATGAAAGCCGCCCCAACGTGACTGCCGACGCCGGTGCGCTCTGCCTCAAGTCGGGCAATGCCGTGATCCTGCGCGGCGGCTCGGATTCGCTGCATTCTTCCCGGGCAATTCATGCCTGTCTGGTTCAGGGGCTGGAAAAGGCGGGACTTCCCGCCGACGTGATCCAGATGGTGCCCGTCAGCGACCGTGCAGCCGTGGGTGAACTGCTGACCGGCCTTGGCGGGACGGTCGATGTCATCGTCCCGCGCGGCGGCAAGAGCCTTGTCGCCCGGGTCCAGTCGGATGCCAGGGTTCCGGTCTTTGCCCACCTCGAAGGCCTGTGCCACATCTATGTCGATGCTTCGGCCGATCCGGACATGGCGCGCGAGGTCGTGATCAATGCCAAGATGCGCCGCACCGGAGTCTGCGGCTCTGCCGAAACCCTGCTCATCGACCGGGCGCTCGACCGCGCTGTCGCTGCCAACCTGCTTGCCGGGCTGACCGAGGCCGGTTGCGAGGTTCGCGGCGACACGGATGTTTGCTCGCTCCTGCCCGACGCCAAAACGGCCACGGAAGACGACTGGCGCACGGAGTACCTCGACACGATCATCTCCGCGCGCTTCGTTGACGGCATCGCAGGCGCAATCGACCACATCGCGACCTACTCCTCCAACCACACGGAGGCCGTGATCGCGGAAGACCCGGACGTGGTCGAGAGCTTCTTTACCGAGGTGGATTCGGCAATCCTGCTTCACAATGCCTCCACCCAGTTTGCCGACGGGGGCGAATTCGGCATGGGCGCCGAAATCGGCATCGCCACCGGGAAGATGCACGCCCGCGGCCCGGTCGGCGTCGAACAGCTTACCTCCTTCAAGTACCGCGTGCGCGGCACGGGCCAGATCCGGCCCTGACGGTGGAGCTCGCAACGCTGCCGCCTTTCCTGAGAATGCCGCATGTCGAGAAGGGCATGACGGTCGGCCTGTTCGGCGGATCCTTCAATCCGCCGCACCAGGGTCATGTGCTGGTTGCCGAGATCGCGCTCAGGCGTCTGGGCCTCGATCAGCTCTGGTGGATGGTCACGCCCGGCAATCCGCTCAAGAACCATGGCGAGCTCGCGGGCCTTGAAGAGCGCGTCCAACTCAGCCGTGATATCGCGCCCGGACCGCGGGTCAAGGTGACCGCGTTCGAAGCCGCCCACAAGCTTCACTACACCGCGCAGACGCTCGATTTCGTCAAGGCCCGCAATCCCGGTGTTCATTTCGTCTGGATCATGGGTGCGGACAATCTCAAGCATTTCCACCGCTGGCAGAACTGGCGCGGCATTGCCCGCACCTTCCCCATCGCGGTCATCGACAGGCCGGGCTCAACACTTGCCTACCTGTCGTCGAAGATGGCCAAGGCCTTTTCCCACGCCCGCGTCGACGAGGATGACGCCGCGGTGCTGCCGTTCATGCGTGCCCCGGCGTGGACCTTCATTCACGGCCCGCGCTCATCGCTGTCCTCAAGCGCCATCAGGCGCGACCGCTCGGCCCCGTGATTTTCCTGCGTCTTGAAATTGCAACATGACCGTGACTATCTTTAGGGAGCGGCTCGCCTGGATTTGAGTCGCCACTCGGTCTGTTCAGGAAAAGGAAAGGAACCACTCTGAGAACAGCACACGAAAAGGGAACCGCGAACAGCGGCTTCTCACAAGCGGCGGGCAGCGGCGAAAAGGCCGCTTCGCGCCAGCTCAAACTGGTCCGCGAAAGTCTGGCGGACTCAAAGGCTGAAGACACCGTTTTCATCGACATTGCTGGCAAATCGGCTCTCGCCGATCACATGGTGGTGGCTTCCGGCCGCTCGAACCGCCACGTGACAGCCGTCTGTGACCGCCTTATCAGCGAACTCAAGGATGCCGGATACGGCACGCCAAGAGTCGAAGGCCTGTCGACCGGCGACTGGGTGCTCATCGATGCAGGCGATGTCATCGTTCATGTCTTCCGGCCCGAAATCCGCGAGTTCTACAACATCGAGAAGATGTGGCAGACCCCGGAGATCGCGGACGAGAAGCTGCATTGACCTGACAGGGCCTTAGCCGGCTTTCAGGTTGACTGGATTGCAGGTGAGGTCGCCCGGCAACGCAAGGCCGGGCGCTCGGAAGAACTTGCCGGTCAGAAAACACCGAAAGCACCACCAAGATGCGCGTATCCCTGTTTGCGATCGGACGGCTCAAGGCCGGTCCGGAGAAAGATCTTTCCGCCCGCTATCTCGACCGGTTTGCAAAATCGGGCAGCGCGCTCGGCCTCGACTTTGCCCGCACGATCGAGGTCGCCGAAAGCCGGGCATCCACCGCGGAACTGCGAAAGCGCGAGGAGGCCGCACAGCTCGAGCGGCATTTGCCCGAGGGAGCGGCACTCATCCTGCTCGATGAACGCGGCAAGACGCCTGATTCGCAGGATTTTGCAGATACGATTGCACGAATGCGCGACGATGGCCGACGCGACCTTCTGATCGCCATCGGCGGCCCCGACGGGCTCGATCCGGCGCTGCATGCCCGCGCCGATGCGGTGATCTGCTTCGGTCGGATGACCTGGCCGCATCAGCTTGTGCGCATCATGGCGGCCGAACAGCTCTATCGCGCCGTCACCATCCTGTCGGGGCACCCCTATCACCGGAGCTGATTGTTACCGCCAATCCGGCACCTATTGGGCCTTCGACCTTCAGAATCACGCGACCGGAAGGCCCAAAGCGCCATCGAGGCAAAAGGGCCCTTCAGGTCGCAAAGAAGTGATTCGGCGGAAACCATGGCTCATGGTGGTTTAACGCCGGCTTTGCTAATGTGATCGGATGATTTGCATGCCCAGACCATCGGCTGTCGACAAGCACTCCGGCACGATCACGCCCGGGTTGAGAGCGGCCGCCCGTCGCTTGGTGCGGACACCGGTCGCAGCATTGCTCCTGCTTGGACTTGCATTCCCCGCTCTTGCAACCGACCCCAACGAACCCCGCGATCCCGACGAACCGGGCGCATCCGCCGCCGCCAGCGAACTCGAGGCCCAGCGGGAAGCGAACAATCTCGAACTGAAATCCGTGGAAGAGCAGGCCGAGGAGGCCGCCCGCGCACTGGCCGCGCTGGAGCAGGACATGGAGGCGTTGCGCAACGATCAGCAGCAACTCGATGACCGTATCGACGCCGCGGCCGCACGGCGCACGGACCTGGACCAGCGCATTGTCGAGGGCGAGGCCGCCATGGCCGAACTCTCCGAGCGGCAGGACGCGTTGCGGCTTTCGCTGATCTCCCGACGCGCCGTCCTTGCAGAGGTTCTGGCCGCCCTCCAGCGCATTGGACGCGACCCTCCGCCCGCCTTGCTGGTCAGTCCGGAAGATGCGCTCTCCTCTGTCCGCAGCGCCATCCTGCTCGGCGCCGTCGTGCCGGAAATCCGCGCGGAAACGGAGGCGCTTGCCGCCGATCTGAAAGAGCTTTCCGCGCTCAGGGAAGCCATTGCGCTCGAGCGGACCGCGCTTGCCGCCGCACTTGAGGAAAACGCCGAAGAGGAACGCCGGCTCGCCGAACTCGCAGTCGAGAAAGCCGCACTTCAGGCGGAAAGCCAGCGCCGGCTCGAACGGGAGCGCAAACGCGCGGAGGCCCTCACCGTCCGATCCGCGGAGCTTGAAGCGACGATCGCCTCGCTCGCCGGCGAGATCGAGGAGTTGCGCCAGGCCGCCGAGGCCGCAAGGCTGGCCGAGGAGGAGCGGCAGCGCCGGATCGCCGAACGGCTGGAGCGTGCCCGCGCCTTTGCCGCAAGGGCAGTGCCCGACAAAAACCGCATTGCTCCGGCATATGCATTTTCGAAATTGACCGGAACGCTTTCGCGCCCTGTCTCCGGCCAGCCGGTCCGCTTTTTCGGAGCCGATGACGGCACCGGGCACACGCTCACCGGCGAGGTGGTGGAGACAAGCCGGGGCGACATCGTTCGCGCACCGGTCGATGCATGGGTTTCATACGCCGGGCCGTTTCGGAGTTACGGCCAGGTGGTGATCCTGGACGCTGGAGAAAGACATCACGTGGTTCTTGCCGGGATGGAAAAAATTCAGGTCGAAGCCGGGCAATTCGTGCTTTCCGGCGAGCCTGTCGCCACGATGGGTGAGACAAGATTCGCGGGGTCTGCGGCTTTGGCGCTGGCCTCTGAGCGTCCTACGCTCTACATTGAGTTCAGAAAAGACGGTCAACCGGTCGATCCACGTGCATGGTGGAAAGACCCGATGTCTTCGGGAAAGGCAAGCAATGATACGTAAGGTCACACTTCTGGCTGTCGGCGCCCTGATGGGCGCGACGGCGGTAAGCGCGGTAAATTCCTTTGGCGGATCGGCCGAAGCGGCCGGTTCGGCAACCTATCGTCAGCTTGCCATTTTCGGCAACGTGTTTGAGCGCGTGCGCGCCCAATACGTCACGCCTCCCGAGGAGGACAAGCTGATCGAAAGCGCGATCAACGGCATGCTGACATCGCTCGACCCACACTCCAGCTATCTGAACCAGGAAGCCGCCGACGACATGCGGACCCAGACCCGCGGCGAATTCGGCGGACTTGGCATCGAAGTCACCATGGAAGACGAACTCGTCAAGGTGATTACGCCTATCGACGAAACCCCGGCGGCACGGGCCGGCGTTCTGGCCGGTGACCTGATTTCTGAGATCGATGGCGAGCCGGTTCGCGGGCTTTCGCTCGGCGAGGCGGTCGACAAGATGCGCGGCCCCGTGAACACCTCCATCGAGTTGACCATCCTGCGCGAGGGCGCCGATGCGCCGATCACCGTCAAGGTCGTTCGCGACATCATCGCGGTCAAGGCAGTGCGCTCCCGTGTGGAAGGGGATGTGGGCTATCTCAGGGTCATTTCGTTCACCGAGAAGACCTATGACGATCTTTCCGACGCCATCGACGACATCACCGAGGAAGTGGGCGAGGACAATCTCAAGGGCTTCGTGCTTGATCTCAGGCTCAATCCCGGCGGGCTGCTGGACCAGGCAATCAGCGTGTCCGACGCGTTCCTGGATCGCGGCGAGATTGTTTCGACGCGGGGCCGGAATCCGGAGGAAACCCGCCGCTTCAATTCGCGGCCCGGCGACCTGACAGGCGGCAAGCCGGTGATCGTGCTGATCAATGGCGGATCGGCCTCCGCCTCCGAAATCGTCGCCGGTGCTCTTCAGGACCATCGCCGAGCCACCATTCTCGGCACGCGCTCCTTCGGCAAGGGGTCGGTCCAGACCATCATTCCGCTGGATTCCTCGACGGCGCTACGGTTGACCACCGCGCTCTACTACACCCCGTCGGGCACATCGATCCAGGGCACCGGCATCCGGCCCGACATCCGTGTCGAACAGCCGGTCCCCGAGGAACTCCGCGGCCGGGTCAAGCCGGCCGGCGAAAGCGAGTTGCGCGGGCACATCCAGGGCGAAAACGAGGACGAGGAAGGCTCGGGCTCGATTGCCTATGTCCCGCCGGAAGCCGAGGACGACGTGCAGCTGGGATTGGCGCTCGAACTGCTTCGCGGCGAGAAGACCGACCCGGCATTCCCGCCAAATCCGGATCAGGCAGCCGTCGAGAACTGATCCCGCATGCTTTCATCCGCCGTCATGTTCGAGCAAGCCCGTCTTGCCAGCATGGCGGCGGACTGATTCAGTGGCCTCTGTACGAGCCGCACTGAAGCAGCTCATTGAGCCGGAGACCCGGCCGTGACGGGGTGAGCGAACAGCGTGGACAAGGACATTCATCAACCACTGGGAACCCGCCAGAGGCCCGCCGCCAAAGGTCGGGTCCATGGCAGGGCATGGATTCCGGGCGCTGCAGCAGTCCTGGTGATCGCCGGCATTGTTGGTGTCGCTGCCTGGATGGCGCTCTCCGCCTCCCGTATCGAACGAAGCGAAACCGTGGTGGCTTCGCGCGACCTGCACTCCCCGGAAGTCACTTCGGAAGGTGACGGCGGCTCATCTGCAGATACGACGGTGTCTGCCGACCCGGGGCAGCAGGGGCAGGCATCAGACCAGCCCGGGAACGGATCGCCCGTGCAAAACCGGAGCGGCCAGTCAGGCGGCCACTTCGAAACCACCCTTGACGATCAGGGCAACGAAATCACCAAGGTGACGCCTGTCCGCCGGGAAGACCGGCGCCCGGCACTGCTTACCCCGCCCGACCGTGTTGGCCAGCACCCACGGCTTGCCCATCTCCCCGATCCCGCCGTCTCCGAGGAGACGTCACACGGTGTTCTTCCGGTCCGCGGTGAAAACGGCGAGCGGGCTTTTGACATCTATGCAAGGCCCTGGTCCGGTGCGCGCGGTGCCCGCGTGGTCATCATTGTCGGCGGCCTCGGCCTGAGCCAGACCGGCACCCAGGAAGCCATAGCCGCGCTACCGGAGGAGATCACCCTCGCCTTTGCCGCCAATGGCAACAGTCTCAAGCGCTGGATGCAGGAGGCGCGGCGCGAAGGCCATGAAATCCTGTTGCAGGTGCCGTTCGAGCCGTTCGATTATCCGGCCAACGATCCGGGCCCGCGAACGCTGACGGTGGCCGCCGGATCCCGGGCCAATCTTGAGGACCTGCACGCCGCAATGGGTCGGATCACCAATTATACGGGCATCACCAATTTCATGGGCGGGCGTTTTCTGTCCGATCCGGAAGCGCTGGAACCGATCATGCGCGACCTTGCCGATCGCGGCCTGATGTTCGTGGATGACGGGACATCCGCGCAATCCCTCACCGACCGGTTTGCCGGCACACTCGGAATTCCTTTCGCAGCCGCCGATATGGTACTCGACGCGACGCAGGAGCGCGGATACATTCTTTCGAGGCTTGACGATCTCGAACGGTCCGCCCGCCGCAACGGAACCGCGATCGGTGTTGCCTCCGCCTTCGGCGTCAGCGTCGAGGCAATTGCGACCTGGGCAAACGAAGCCAAGGCGCGCGGCATTGAAATTGTTTCAGCCTCGGCGGCTGCTGACGATCCGGAGAGGTAACCGGCTGGAATGGGAAAGAAGACCAGGACCCAGGCAACGGATCTGCCCTACCGCCTGTGTGTCGGGATCATGGTGCTGAACCAGGACGGCCTGGTCTGGGCCGGGCGCAGGATTGCCGAAGGCAACACCGAGTATGACGGTTCCCCGCAGCTCTGGCAGATGCCGCAGGGCGGCATAGATCGCGATGAGGATCCCTACCGCGCGGCGCTTCGGGAACTCTATGAGGAAACAGGGATCACCTCCGTCGAACTGCTCGCCGAGGCACCGGACTGGATCGATTACGATCTGCCGGAGCATCTCATCGGGATCGGTCTGAAAGGAAAGTACCGGGGACAGCGGCAGCGCTGGTTCGCCCTGCGATTTACCGGCGACGAAAGCGAAATCCGCATTGATCCGCCACCGGAGGGAAATCACGCCGAATTCGATGCGTGGGAGTGGAAGCCGATGGCCGAGTTGCCCGGACTTATCGTTCCGTTCAAGCGCGCCGCCTATGACAAGGTGGTCGCGGCTTTTGCCCATCTCGCCGGCGATCGGGACATCGCCATCGGTGCCGAGCAATGACAGTGGGCACGGCATGCGTTCACCTGCGGGGTTCGTCGGGCAGTGCCCGGGTATTCCTTGGACATTACCATGTCTGAACCCCGCGGCATTGCCTCCCGCGCCGCTTACCGGCCATCCACGGAGACCGATCTGGAGGCTATCCGGCATATCGAGGCCCTGAGTTATCACGGCGCCGGCGACGGCCTATCAAAGCGGCTTCTTGACGGCCCGGAGCGCACGCTGTCCTTTGTCGCGGAAATCGGCAGTCTCGTTGTCGGTCATGTGCTCCTGACGCGTATCGAAGGCCCCGAACGGGCGCTTGCGCTGGCGCCTCTGGCCATCCTGCCGGACTGGCGCGACATGCAGATCGGCACCTCGCTGGTGCGTCATGCGCTCACAGCCGCCCGGAACGACGGCTGGAATGCGGTCTTTGCCTATGGCCTGCCGGACTACTATTGCCGCTTCGGCTTTAGGTCGGATCTGGCCGATCCGGCAGCAACTGTTTTTCAGGGGCCGCGCTTTCTCGCCCTCGAACTTCATCAAGGCGCACTCGACGGCTGGAGCGGTCCGTTGGACTTCCCCGCAGGTTACCGGACAATTTCCGACGCCATACACCGCTGAAGGCCCAGTTCGGGGTCTCGCGGACCGGCGAAAAGAAAAAGCGGCCCGGAGGCCGCTTTTTCTGGTGTTGTGCCGATGAAGGTATCGTCCTTCATCCGAGTAACGTTGTGGATCAGGCCGGCAGGATTGCACCGTTCAGCGTTGTCAGCTGATCAAGATACTCCTGCGCCTTCTGCTTGCCCGAATCCGTGGTCGCGTCGTTCAGATCCTCGCGCGCATCCTGGATCCGGCGCTCGAGCTCTTCCTTGTTGATGTCAGCCACCGAAACGGCCGATTCGGCCAGCAGCGTGCATCCTTCGGGAACGATGTCCGCGAAACCGCCGAAAACGACGTAGCGTTCGGTCTTGCCCTCGGAGGTCTCCACGCGAACAACACCGGGCTTGATGGTGGTCATCGTCGGCGAATGGTGCGCCATTACCGTCATTTCGCCGTCCGTACCCGGAATGACGACTTCGGTAACGCTTGCGGACAGCAAAAGCCGCTCGGGGGAAACCAGTTCGAAATTGAAGTTTTCAGCCATGGCCTTCACTTTGTCGTAGTGCCAGACGGGAACCCGCGCCGGTCGTTAGGAGCCGGCGCGGTGTGTATTCGAGTGTCAGGCGACCTCTGCAGCGAGGCGCTGGGCCTTCTCGACGGCTTCCTCGATGGTGCCGACCATGTAGAAAGCCGGCTCCGGAAGGTGGTCGTAGTCGCCGTTGACGAGGCCCTTGAAGCCCTTGATCGTGTCTTCGAGATCGACCAGCTTGCCGGGCGAACCGGTGAAAACTTCCGCCACGAAGAACGGCTGCGACAGGAAGCGCTCGACCTTACGGGCGCGGGCCACGGTCAGCTTGTCTTCTTCCGACAGCTCGTCCATGCCGAGGATGGCGATGATGTCCTGAAGCGACTTGTAGCGCTGCAGCGTCTGCTGGACCTGGCGGGCCACCTCATAGTGCTCCTCGCCGACGATCTGCGGGTCGAGCATGCGCGAGTTGGAGTCGAGCGGGTCAACGGCCGGGTAGATGCCCTTTTCGGCGATCGAGCGGTTCAACACCGTGGTCGCGTCAAGGTGGGCAAAGGTCGATGCCGGTGCCGGGTCGGTCAGGTCGTCGGCCGGAACGTACACGGCCTGCACCGAGGTGATCGAACCCTTGGTGGTGGTGGTGATGCGTTCCTGCATGGCGCCCATGTCGGTGGAAAGCGTCGGCTGATATCCCACGGCCGACGGGATGCGCCCCAGAAGTGCGGACATCTCGGAACCGGCCTGGGTAAAGCGGAAGATGTTGTCCACGAAGAACAGCACGTCCTGGCCTTCGTCACGGAACTGCTCGGCGATCGTCAGGCCGGTCAGCGCAACGCGGGCGCGGGCTCCCGGAGGCTCGTTCATCTGGCCGAACACGAGAGCGCACTTGGAGCCGTCGCCGCCGCCTTCCTTGTTCACGCCGGATTCGATCATCTCGTGGTAGAGATCGTTGCCTTCACGGGTCCGCTCGCCAACGCCGGCGAACACCGAGTAGCCGCCGTGCGCCTTCGCGATGTTGTTGATGAGTTCCTGAATGAGAACGGTCTTGCCGACGCCGGCGCCGCCGAACAGGCCGATCTTGCCGCCGCGGGCGTAGGGCGCCAGCAGGTCGACGACCTTGATGCCGGTGACCAGAATTTCGGCCTCGGTGGACTGCTCGGAGAAATCCGGAGCTTCCTGGTGGATCGAGCGGCGTGCCTTGGTCTTGACCGGGCCGGCCTCGTCCACGGGTTCGCCGATCACGTTCAGGATGCGGCCGAGGGTTTCCTCGCCGACCGGCACCGAGATCGAATCACCCGTATCGACCACTTCCTGGCCGCGAACCAGACCTTCGGTCGAGTCCATCGCGATGGTCCGCACGGTGTTTTCACCCAGGTGCTGCGCAACTTCCAACACAAGGCGGCTGCCCATGTTGTCGGTTTCGAGCGCGTTCAGGATGGTCGGCAGTTTGCCTTCGTCGAATGTCACGTCGACAACGGCGCCGATGACCTGCGAGATGCGGCCCTTCGCGCCGGAAGCGGCGCTCGAGGTCTTTGCAGCGCTCGTCTTGGCTGTCGCCTTGGTCGTGCGCGCTGCGGGCTTCTTCGCCGCTGCAGGCTTCTTTGCCGCTGTGGGCTTGCTTGCCGGGGTAGCTGCCTTAGCCATGAATCTTACCCTCTTTCGTGTGCCTTAGAGCGCTTCCGCGCCCGAAATGATTTCAATGAGTTCCTTGGTGATCTGAGCCTGCCGCTGGCGGTTGTAGCTCATCGACAGCTTGTCGATCATCTCGCCGGCGTTGCGGGTCGCGTTGTCCATCGCGGTCATTTTCGCGCCCATCTCACCTGCAACATTCTCAAGCAGCGCCCTGAAGATCTGGACCTTGATCGAACGCGGGAGCAGGTCCTCGAGGATTTCTTCCGCACTCGGCTCGTAGTCGTAGATCGCGGAAGCGCCCGCTTCGGCTTCGGCGGATTCCGTCGAGGCCGGGATCAGCTGCTGTCCGGTCGGAACCTGGCTGATGACGGACTTGAACTCCGAGTAGAACAGGGTGCAGACATCGAACCCGCCCTCGTTGAACATGGTCATGACCTTCTCGGCGACCTGTTCCGCCTGGGCGAAGCTCATCTGCTTGACGTCACGGAAGTCCACCCGCTCGACGATCATCGATGCGAACTCGCGGCGAAGGATATCGTAACCCTTCTTGCCGACGCACATGATCTTGACCGTCTTGCCTTCGCTCACAAGCTTGCGCACGTGCTCGCGGGCATAGCGGGCGATCTGCGAGTTGAAGCCGCCGCACATACCGCGCTCGGCAGTGCACACCACCAGCAGATGAGTATCGTCCTTGCCGGTACCGGTCATCAGCTTCGGCGCGTCGTCCCCGTAGCCGACAGCCGCGGCGATGTTCGACATCACCGACGCCATCCGCTCGGAATAGGGCCTTGCGGCCTCGGCCGCCTCCTGCGCACGCCGAAGCTTCGCCGCGGCGACCATCTGCATCGCCTTGGTGATCTTCTGCGTCGCCTTGACGGAGGCGATCCGGTTTTTCAGATCCTTGAGTGAAGGCATCCGTTATCCGTCCTCGGTCTCTTGCCCTCAGGCAAAGGTTTTGGCGAAAGCGGCGATGGCATCGGTGAGGCGCGACTTGATGTCGTCGTTCAGCGCCTTCTCTTCACGGATGGCCTCGAGCACGTCCTTGCCCTCGTTGCGCATGTGCGAAAGAAGGCCCTGCTCGAAACGACCGACTTCGCTGACGGCCAGCTTGTCGAGATAACCGTTCACACCGGCAAAGATCACCGCAACCTGCTCTTCGGTCTTCAGCGGCGAGAACTGCGGCTGCTTGAGCAGCTCGGTCAGTCGCGCACCGCGGTTGAGCAGACGCTGCGTTGCCGCATCGAGGTCGGAGCCGAACTGCGCGAACGCCGCCATCTCGCGGTACTGCGCAAGCTCACCCTTGATCGAGCCGGCAACCTGTTTCATCGCCTTGACCTGGGCCGACGATCCCACGCGGGAAACCGACAGACCGACGTTCACGGCGGGGCGAATGCCCTGGAAGAACAGATCGGTTTCGAGGAAGATCTGGCCGTCGGTGATCGAGATCACGTTGGTCGGGATGTAGGCCGACACGTCGTTAGCCTGCGTCTCGATGACCGGAAGCGCCGTCAGCGAGCCCGAGCCGTTTTCTTCGTTGAGCTTCGCGGCACGCTCGAGCAGACGCGAGTGAAGGTAGAACACGTCGCCCGGATAGGCTTCACGTCCCGGCGGGCGGCGAAGCAGCAGCGACATCTGGCGATAGGCGACAGCCTGCTTGGAAAGGTCGTCGTAACCGATCAGCGCATGCTGGCCGTTGTCGCGGAAGTATTCGCCCATTGCGCAGCCGGCGAACGGTGCGAGGAACTGCATCGGTGCCGGATCGGAAGCGGTCGCGGCGATGACGATCGAGTAGTCCAGCGCGCCACGGTCCTCGAGGACCTTCACGAACTGGGCCACGGTCGAACGCTTCTGGCCGACAGCAACGTAGACGCAGTAAAGCTTGTCGCTTTCCGAACCGGTCTCGTGGATCGACTTCTGGTTCAGGAAAGTATCGAGAATGATCGCGGTCTTGCCGGTCTGGCGGTCGCCGATGATTAGCTCGCGCTGGCCGCGGCCGACCGGGATCAGCGCATCGATCGCCTTCAGGCCGGTCGACATCGGCTCGTGCACCGACTTGCGCGGCATGATGCCGGGTGCCTTGACGTCCACGCGGGCGCGGTTCTTGGCCTTGATCGGACCCTTGCCGTCAATCGGGTTCCCGAGCGCGTCGACCACGCGGCCGAGCAGTTCCGGACCGACCGGAACGTCCACGATGGCGCCGGTCCGCTTGACGATGTCGCCTTCCTTGATGTCACGGTCGGATCCGAAGATCACGACGCCGACATTGTCGGCCTCAAGGTTGAGCGCCATGCCGCGGATGCCGCCGGGAAACTCGACCATTTCGCCCGCCTGGACGTTGTCGAGACCGTAAATACGGGCAATACCGTCACCGACGGACAGGACCTGACCAACTTCGGAGACTTCGGCTTCATTGCCGAAATTCTTGATTTGGTCTTTGAGAATTGCGGAAATTTCCGCGGCGCGGATATCCATCAGCCAACCTCTTTCAGTGCAAGCTTAAGGGTGGAAAGTTTGGTGCGAAGTGACGTGTCGACCTGGCGCGATCCGATCTTGACGATCAGGCCGCCCAGCAGCGACTCATCCACTGTGACGTTGAGCGTCACGGTTTTCCCGGTCACGCCCGCAAGGGCGGCCTTGAGTTCTTTTTCCTGCGCCGCCGACAGCTTGTGTGCGGTCTTGACGTCGGCAGTCACCTCGTCGCGCTCGCGGGCGACAATCTCGCCATAGGCACGAACGATTGCAGGGACGGCGAAAAGGCGGCGGTTGCGAGCGACGACCTTGAGGAAATTTGCGACCAGGCCCTTGAGGCCGGACTTGGCGATCAGCGCCGCGATTGCGCGGGACTGATCGTCAGCCGAGAAAACCGGGCTCTGGATGAGGCGCTGCAGGTCTTCGTTGCCGTCGATGGATGCCTGAAAACTGGCGAGATCCTTCGCCACGGCATCGACCGACTTGGCTTCGGCTGCCAGCTCGTAAAGCGAGGAGGCATAGCGTTCGGCGACACCGGAAATAAGCTGGGAGTTATCGGCCACGGTCGGGATCGTCTCTCGTTGGCGGTCAAAAGCCTGCACATCACCGAAAACCGGAAAGGCAAGCAATTGATTTTGTTGCGGTAATTTTCAGGATTTTCAGGCCGGAAAGCTTGTTTTTCCTGAATTGCGCGGATCGTCTAGCATAGTGTGTCAGGACTCGCAACACGAAGGGTGCGGCATAAAGCACCTGCTTTAGGATGATATGGCGAGGATCTTGCGCGGCCGGAGACCCACTTTCGCGCAAGCGCGAACTCAGATCATTCCGAGCCCGTAGCCCAGCGGCAGAAGCGCCAGAACGATCTCGATCGCCACGGAGACGAAATTGAAAAGGGTCGCCCCGCGATCCGACATCATCGAAATGATTCGACCGAACGCCGTGAAAGCCCATCCGGCCCCGAGCGCCAGATAGACCAGCGGCTGCGCGAAAAGCATCGCGCAAATGCCGACCCCGAGATAGAAGCCTGCCATCGTCGCGCGCGCTTCCGACACCGCCTCGGGGTGATCGGGCAGGGTCTGCAGTCTGAGGATCTGCAACGAAAGCCGCGGCGCGAACAGGCACATGAGCCCGAAGCAAACGGTGATCGCCGCCGAAATCCAGGCCATCCACTCCCCTTGGCTCGTCGGCCAGTAAAACTCGATCATCGTCTGTCTCCGTTAGCCGTCTGCCATGCCCCTTGGGCCGCCTGCTTCGCCACCGTGGTTGCTTGTTGCCAGGGCATTCTTATCGAAACGATCCGAACGGCTTGCCCGCCCGGTTCCTTTGCCGGCATCGTTCTACCATGGCGCCGGCAAGCGCCATAGCCCCGCGCCGGCCTCAACGTCCGGCGGCGAGCAGGCGTGCACGCCGCGCGATCTGGCGCTCCCGGTTCATGATGTAGAACCCGCTGAGGCAGATCACTGCGGCGCCGACCATGGTCCAAAGGTCGGGAACATCGCCGAAGACCAGGTAGCCAAGGGCGGTCATCCAGAGGATCTGGCTGTAGATGAAGGGAGCGACCTTGGAGGCACTGGCGAGCCGGCTTGCCTTGACCAGCAGCGCATGCCCGCTCATCCCGAACACGCCGAGACAGGCGAGCAGCGCAAACTCGAAGGTGGTGCTCGGAAGCTGGCCATAGATCAAGGCCGGCGGCGCCATCAGCACGGTGGCAAAGATGCTCGAATAGAAAACCATGCTCATCTGGTTTTCCCGGATCGCAAGCTTCCGCGTGACAATCGAGTAGAGTGAATGCGTGATCGCGGCCATGATCGACCAGATGATCGAAAAGGAGAACACGTCCGTGCCCGGCCGTACAACGATCAGCACGCCGACAAAGCCGACCATGATCGCGGCCCAGCGCCGCGGACCTGCCCATTCGCCGAGCAAAGGCCCGGCAAGCGCCGTCACGATCATCGGCACGCTGAGAAAGATGCTGACCGTCTGCGCCAGCTGCAATTCCCTCAGCGCCAGAAAGTTGAACAGCGTCGTCAGCGGCAGAAGCATGCCCCGAACGATCTGCAGGGGACGGTTCTGCATCCGGTACATGTCCGCCTGCCGCCAGCCCTGGAAGATGACGAAGGCGATCACCGAATGGCTCAGGAACCGGCACCAGACGACGAAGACCGCCGCATAGCCGGCTGTCACAAGATACTTGGCGCCCGTATCGAGCGCCGCGAAGAACATGAAGGTGCACAATGCCAGCACCATCGCCGCCGGCGGCATGGCCTCGCGGTCGACATCATGCCTGACCGGGCGGGAATCTGGGATAGGGTCCAAGGGAAGGCTTTCCTGAAATGACGATTCCGGGTGACCCGCCGGACCGGGTTTGCGTCCCGCGAACGGCTCGGGACGGAGATCAAGACATGCACCGCGCCGCCTCATCTGTCAAAGCGCTACGGGGCTTCCCGCAAATCCGCACGAGCCGGTAACGGCAGGATGCCGGTCCGGAGCGAGGCATGCCTCAGCCGTGTCCCCGAAGCTTCATGCCCGTTATCTGCCGGGGAGGCGTCCGCCTGCTTACTCCATCCGCTCATCCGTCATCCTCGGCCATCTCGCGAATGATCCTTCCCGCACTCCGCGCCTCGAATTCCGATTCGCGCACCAGCACGTCGAAATGCTCGGTCAATCCGGCGATCTGCCGGCTGTCGCGGTAAACCAGATAGAATTGCCCGACATAGATCGCCGCCAGCAGGCGCCCGTAGATCGAGACCGGCGCGGAGAACACCTTTTTCGCATCGTAGAAATAGAGCCTCAGCGACGGGTACAGACGCTCGCAACTTTCCGCCATGAAATCGATCTGTGCGGCCCGGGCCCCCGCCCCCAGCCCCTGCCAGTACCCCTCGCCGCGGACCAGCGATCGGATCTTGTCGATCGAAACGCAGATCTCGTAGTCCGAACCCGGATTCCGCAGCCAAGCGATCGTCTCGCGCATGGCGCCGCGCGCCTGCTCCGGCGTCTTGCCGCGAAATGCCCCGTATTCCCATTCGAGGACATCTTCGGTCTTGAGAATGTCCGGAAGCGTCGCCGGCACGTGGCGGATCTTGTGCCCGGCCGCCTCCGTGTGCCAGGCAATGATCTGCTCGTCGGCCGGCGTGCGTTGCGCGGTCGCCATGGCAAAACTCGCCGAAAGCACTTCGGCCGCCGGTTCCGGACGGTCGGAAAGCCCCAGAAGCCAATCGGCACTGACCCCGAGTGCGCTGGCGCATTCCGCTGCCAGATGAGCGTTGGGCAGCCGCACCTCGCCGCCAGACAGCAATTGCGCGATCGTGGAACGATCCACGCCAGCGGCACGGGCGAGCGCGCTCCGGCTCAATCCAGCCGTGGCAAGCCGCGCGGCAAGCCGGGTGCGAAACAGGTCTGCGCGATCGTTCTTGTGCATTCGTGACTTAATACATCATCGGTGATTTTTATCAACAATCGCGAATTAATGCAGCGAAGATACCAAATTCCGTCGGATGAGATGGCGCGTTAGAAACGGGCATCTCATCGAACCGGCGGCATCGCCCTCCGGCATTCATCAAGCACCCGACACGGAAAGGCACAGGCGAAAGTCCATGGAATCGAACCTGAGAACCATCATCAAGGCAGTGACCTGGCAGCTTCTCGGCTTGCTGACGACAAGCCTGCTGGCCTGGTTCCATACCGGCTCGGTTCTGGATGCACTGACCTTCGCACTTTCCACCTCGGCAACCGGGTTCGCCTTCTTCTTCCTGCACGAGCGGGTCTGGGCGCGTGTCAGATGGGGCGCCGCCGAGGAGCGGCGGGCCTGATACCGCACCACAACCGCCCCCACGTGACCATGCCGAACGTCCCGCCTCGCCCTGCGGCTTGATGCATCGGCCCCAAACCCTATTCTAACGCTGATTGTTATCGGCGGCGCCCGGGCGCTGCTGCATCCCAGTGCGTTGGAATTGCGAACTTCATGCCTTTTGCCCGCTACTTGTCGATCCGTGTCGCCACTCTTTTCCTGGGCCTCTTGCTGGTCACGGCGGCGTTCACCGCAGCCGGACCGGCGCTCGCCCAGAACCCCCTGGCGGCGACTTCCGGGTCCACCGCGTCCGATGCGCCGGCAGATGATCCATCGGGGGACAGGGCGGCGGTCATCGACCCGCTGCTTGAAGTTCTGAAGGACGATGCTGCGCGCCAGGAACTGATCGACGCGCTCGAAGCCACAGATGTTGATGCGTCTGAAGAGGAAGCCGGAACTACGGAAGCTGAAGCACCGGGCACCGTCGCAGCCCAGCTTGCCGCGTGGACCAAGAGCGCCATCGACGAAACCCTTGATATCGCCCGCAAGTTCGCGGCCGATCTTTCAGGGCTTGCAAGCCTGTTTGACGGAAGCATCCAGACAGACTGGAGCCGTTTCACCGCGCAACTGCTGCCGCTTCTTGCCACCGTGGTAATCGCGGTGGCGCTTTACGCCCTCGCGCGGCGCATGCTGCGCACGGCTCTCGCGCCCTCCCGGGCAAGGCTGGGGGACAGCGGCATACTGGCTGCCGTAGCTCTGGTGGCGCTGCATGTGCTGGCCGAGATCGTGGCTCTGGCTGTGGGTTACTTCGCCGCCGGCGCCCTTGCGGCCACGATGTTCGGACCGGGCAGCGTGACGATCTACCAGACACTGTTTCTCAATGCATTTCTCGTCGCAGGCGTGACCGCGATCATCATTCGCACGGTCACCGGCATCGTGAATGGCGACTATCCGGTGCTGCGCCGGTCGCCTGCGCTGCGCCAGATGCTGCGCGAGCGCGCCATACGGCTCTCAGGACTGCTGATCTTCGGCATCGCCTTCGTGGTTCCGGCAACCAATGCGCTGGTGTCCTTCACCGTGGGCCGCAGCGTCAGGGTGCTGATCTACACGCTGGCGGCCCTGTACGCGGTCAAGGCAATTCGCGCCCTTTCAAGCCTGCAGCAGGAAGAAGCGAAGAAGCCCGCGAGCGCCACCCCGGACCCGGAGGAAGAGGGCGATGCCGTGGTGGACGAGGCGCTGCCCCAGCCGGTGCAATCCGCATTCATGCAGATATGGCCCTGGATTGCCTATCTCTACGTCGCCGCAAGCTATGTGATTGCGCTGTCGCGCCCGGCCCTGTTCGTCGATTTTGTCGGCGGCGCCACGCTCAAGACCGCAGCCGCGCTTGTCCTCGGTGGCCTGGTGCTGCGTGCCTCGGGCCACCTGTCGACCAGGACCATTCATGCCCCTTCCTTCCTGCCGCTCGACCAGGAGGCCTTTTCCGCGCGGCTCACCTCCTTCGTTCCGATCATCATGCGGGTGGTCTGGCTGCTGGTCGGGCTTGCCATTCTCGCCGTTGTCCTCGACGCCTGGGCGATCGTCGATATCGGCGCCTGGCTCCAAGGTGAACGCGGAAGCGCCCTGGTCGCAGGACTGACAAGCAGTCTCATCGTCATCCTGGTCTGTGTCCTGGTCTGGGCGGTGGCGTCCTCCTGGATCGATCGCCGCATGGAGAACGTGCAGGGTTCGGCGCTCGTCAGCGCACGCTACCGCACGCTCTATTCGTTGCTGAAGAACGCGCTCACCGTGGCTCTGGTGATTTTCGGCGGCATGATCGCGCTGTCGGAACTGGGCATCGATATCGGCCCGCTGCTGGCCGGTGCCGGCGTCCTCGGTCTCGCCATCGGTTTCGGTGCGCAGAAACTGGTTCAGGACATCATCTCCGGCGTCTTCATCCAGCTTGAGAACGCCATGAATGTCGGCGATGTCGTCGGCGCCGGCGGCATAACGGGCGTTGTCGAGCGGCTGACCCTGCGCTCGGTGTCGCTGCGCGATCTTTCCGGCGTCTACCACATCATTCCGTTCAGTTCGGTCGATTCGGTCTCCAACTACATGCGCAACTTCGCCTATCACATCGAGGAGGTGGGAATCGCCTACAAGGAGAGTGTCGAGGAAGGCAAGGCGGCCATGCACGAGGCCTTCGACCGGCTGATGGAGACAAGCCACAAGTCCGACATTCTCGAGCCGCTGGAAATGCACGGCGTTACCGGCCTCGGCGACAGCGCGGTGCTGATCCGGGCGCGCATCAAGACAGCGCCCGGCATGCAGTGGGACGTCGGCCGCGCCTATACCGAACTCGTCAAGCAGGTGATGGACGAGCGCGACATCGAGATCCCGTTCCCGCACACCACGCTCTATCTCGGGCGCGACAAGCAGGGCAGGACCGACGAACTGCCGATCCGGATGGAGAAGGCGGACACACAGGGCAGCAAAACCGCACCGGAGACGGACGAGAAGGGCTGAGCGTAGGAGGCTCGCTCCCTCGCTTTAACCGTTCCCGCCAGCTCCGGTCTCTTCTGCGCGCCGGGTCGTCGCGGCGTCTACCGACATTTGCTCAAATCGGCTCTGTGCACGCCCAACCGAACGTGGCACAGGCGCAACCGCGCGGCCTCAGACAAGGACGTCGCTAAACCGCGTCAAACTGCCAGATGCGATCACCCGGTTGGTTGCCCAGCCGGTTCGACCGATGGTTCAGGGATTTTGATACTTGTTTCACAGTCGATATGCTCTGTCGGCGCGAGCAATCTCGCTTACGCCCGGGGCTCGCGGCCAAACCACTCCAGGAACATGGTGCATCCAAACCAGCCCGCGGTCAGCAGAACCAGGCGCGCCTGCCCGTCCGGCGAGGCGAGGCCCTCCACCCTGTTCATCAGAAACAGAGCCAGATAGACCGACACCCCGAAAAGCAGGCTCGTCGCAGCTGCAAGTTTCAACGTATCAGGCAGCGATCGCCGGTACCCGTTTGGCGCCGGATAG
Organism: Hoeflea sp.; assembly: GCA_965230055.1. Taxonomy (GTDB): domain Bacteria; phylum Pseudomonadota; class Alphaproteobacteria; order Rhizobiales; family Rhizobiaceae; genus Hoeflea. The sequence continues at coordinate 1,328,419 of OZ245939.1, forward strand.
CATTGACCGGCAAACCGGGAACCAAGCAGAAAGACACTGAACACCATGCAGATCACAGCCGCGGATGAAACACTGGCATAGCCTGCAAAATATGCAATCAACCCTGCTCCTGCGGCAAATCCGAAGACCTGAATGAGCAGGCGTCGACCCGGAACGCTGTCGCGGATCCTCTCATTCATCATCTCGCCCTCTCTGGAAGTTCGTCCTTGGGCATGTTTGGCAAAGCTATCATCTTCAACCCTGAATTTCAATTCGGGCTCATTGGTAGCCTTGGCGAGCAGAATTCTACAGGAAGCTCTGCGGATCGATGTCCACCTGCACCTGCACGGACCCCCTCGCCTTCGGCCCCTTTGAAAGCATCTCGCGCACGAAACCCTGCATGTCGTTTCCGCGTGCCCCGTGCACGAGCAGCCTGAACCGGTGGCGGCCGCGGATCAGCGCCAGCGGCGCTTCCGCAGGCCCCAGCACCATGATGCCCGTCGATGCCGGCGCCGCGGCCCGCAAGGCCCGCGCATGCGCCTCGGCTTCGGCCCGCGTTGCCGCAGAGACGATCACCGAGGCGAGCCGTCCGAACGGCGGCAGCACAGCCATCCGCCGCTCGTCGGTCTCGCGCTCGTAGAAGGCTTCCGGATCTCCCGACGCAAAGGCCTGCATCACCGGGTGATGCGGCTGGAAAGTCTGGATCAGGCCGTGGCTCTGGCGCCCCGAACGTCCGGCGCGGCCTGTCACCTGTGACAAAAGCTGATAGGTCCGCTCGGCGGCGCGCGGATCGCCGTTGGAAAGCCCGAGATCGGCGTCGACCACGCCGACCAGCGTCATGAGCGGAAAATTATGTCCCTTTGCCACGAGCTGCGTACCGATGACGATATCGGCCTCACCCTTGGCGATGGCCTCGAGCTCGATCCTGAGCCGGCGCGTGCCGCCCGCCATGTCGGATGACAGCACGATCACGCGTGCATCGGGGAAATGCCGGTCGGCCTCCTCGGCGATGCGCTCGATCCCGGGGCCGCAGGCCACCAGGTGATCAAGCGTCCCGCAGGACGGACAGGCATGCGGCGTGGGCTCGTTGTGACCGCAGTGATGGCATTGCAGCTGTCCCCGGAACCGGTGCTCGACCAGCCAGCTCGAGCAATCGGGGCACTCGAACCGATGCCCGCAGACCCGGCACAGCGTCAGCGGCGCATAACCGCGGCGATTGAGAAACAGGAGCGATTGCTCGCCGCGCTCCAGCGTCTCGGCCATCGCCTTCAAAAGCACCGGCGACAGGAACCCGCCGCGCGCCGGCGCGTGACGCCTGAGGTCTATCAGCTTGATATCCGGCAAGCCGGCATCGGCATAGCGGCCGGAAAGAACGAGGTGATTGTAGCGCCCCTGGGCGGCATTGACCCGGCTCTCGATCGAAGGCGTCGCCGAGGCGAGGATTGCCGGAATGCCGGCCAGCCGGGCGCGCACCACCGCCATGTCGCGGGCATTGTAGAACACCCGGTCCTCCTGCTTGTAGGCGGGGTCGTGTTCCTCGTCGACGATGATCAGCCCGAGATCGGCAAACGGCAGGAACAGCGCCGAGCGTGCCCCCGCGACCACGCTGAGGCGCGCCTCGGTTACCTGCCGCCAGACCCGTTCGCGCGTCCGGGGCGCAAGCTCGGAATGCCACTCCGCGGGCCGCGCCCCGAAGCGGTCGTGAAACCGGTCGAGAAACGCCGATGTGAGCGAGATTTCCGGCAGCAGGATCAGCACCTGCCGTCCCTGCCGAATGGTCTCGGCGATCGCCTCGAAATAGACCTCGGTCTTGCCCGAACCGGTGACCCCGTCCAGAAGCGTGACCGAAAACCCGCCCTGGGCGACGGTTTCGCGCAGCATGTCGGCCGCCGCCAACTGCCCGGCCTCGAGCCGGGCCGGATCATGGTCCGGATCGGGTGCTGCGACCACCGGCGGCGGCGGCAGCTTGACGGGTTCGAACACGCCCTGGTCCCTGAGCCCGTCGACAACCCCGGGCGAAACACCGGCGGCATGGGCAAGTCCGCTCTTGGTCCAGGCAAACCCGTCGCCCGCATGCTCCAGCACTCGCTCGCGTGCGGCCGTCATCCGCTCGGGCCGCTGATCCGTGAGCTTCAGCGCATCGATCAGCGGCTCGGGATCGAAGGCAGCCGGCGCCCTCAGGGCCATCCGCGCCACCAGCCCCGGCGGCGACAGGGTGTAGGCCGACACCCAGTCGATAAAACGCCGCATGGCCTCGCCGATCGGCGGGCAATCGAAGACATGCTCGACCTCGCGCAGCTTGTCCGGGTTGACCTGATCCGCCTCCCCGTCCCAGACCACGCCGGCCACGAGCCGCGGCCCCAGGGGCACCTGCACGATCTGACCGGGCACCGCCTCCGCCCCTTCCGGCAGCGCGTAGGAATAGGCCCGTTCCGCCGGCATCGGCAGCAGCACGGGCACCACCTTCCGCGGGAACAGCCCGCCTTCGATTTGTCGCGAATCTTTGGTCATGTGGCGTGACCTTGCCCCTGCTTTGGGCTAAAGGGAACCCGGATTTATTTACAGGCGCCGCGGATCAACCCGCCGGCGCGAGTTTGGAGGCTCAAATGAAATTCTTTGTCGACACCGCTGACGTGAGCGAGATTCGCGAACTCAACGAACTGGGCCTGATCGACGGCGTGACCACCAACCCGTCGCTGATCATGAAATCCGGACGCGACATCCGCGAAGTCACCAAGGAGATCTGCGATATCGTCGACGGTCCCGTCTCCGCCGAAGTCGCAGCCACCGAATATGATGCGATCATGAAGGAAGCCGCGGTTCTCGCCAAGATCGCCGACAACATCTGCATCAAGCTGCCGCTGACGCTGGACGGGCTCAAGGCCTGCCGCGCCCTCACCTCCGACGGCCACCAGACCAATGTCACCCTGTGCTTTTCGGCCAACCAGGCGCTGCTCGCCGCCAAGGCCGGCGCCACCTTCATCTCGCCCTTCATCGGCCGTCTTGACGACATGGGCATCGACGGGATGGATCTGATCCGCGACATCCGCCAGATCTACGACAACTACGGCTTCGAGACCGAAATCCTCGCCGCCTCGATCCGCACGGTCAACCACGTCAAGGAAGCCGCACTCATCGGCGCCGACGTGGCGACGATCCCCGCCTCGACGATCAAGGCGCTGGTCAAGCATCCACTGACCGACAAGGGCCTGGACGCGTTTCTGGCCGATTGGAAGAAGACCGGCCAGACCATCGCCTGACGCAAGGCGAAGAACCTCAGGCAATGACGGCGGCGGCCCGGTTGATCCGGGCCGTCATTCGTTTGCGGCGAAGGCTCATTGCTGGAGACGCAATTGACACCGCAGCGAAACCCGATCTAACTTTGGGCTGGCCTCGTGGCGGGGCCGCCGGTCCGCGGAAAGATCAACACGCCACGAGACACCTGGCGCAAATGCGCCCTTGCCATCAGATTCCCGCTCGATCCGGAAATGCGGACACTGGACGACAACCGAGTCCGGGGGTCCCATGACCGATGAAACGCGCGACGCGCAATCCTTTCCGCTGCTCAGTGAAACCGATCTGTCGCTCGATCTCGGGCGCCAGCGCCATCTCGCCAAGAAACTGCGTGACGCCATCCGCGCAGGCGAGCCCGAGGCGCTCCAACGCCTCGCCGCCCGTCATCCCCGCTCCGCCCGAATGCGGCCCGCAGATATCAGGCTGACCGATGCTCAGCTTGTCATTGCACGGGAGGCGGGCCTTCCGAGCTGGCCGGCGCTCAAGGCCCATGTCGAGGAGATCGAAGCCGCCCGGGCCGCCATCGAGGCCGGTGGGCGCGCACCCGATGGCGACGTCAGCACCCTGCACATCCGCTGCGGCAACGATATCGAGCAGGCGCTCTCGCGCGCGGGCTTCAGCGGCGATTTTCTCATGATCGCCGACCCCGTTTGCCAGGGGCCGGTATCGGACAGTGAGAACGCGCTTGCCGAAAGGGCCCGTTTCATCGCAAGCGAATATCCGGGCGAGGACGAGACCGAAACGCTTCGCACGCTTGAAGCCGCCGACGACCGGTTGCGCAATGCCGGTTCCCATGGCCGGATCGTACTCTGGTTCGAGCACGATCCCTATGACCAGCTGATCCTGGCAAGGGTGCTAACCCGGCTCAAGAAGACCGGCGCGGCGGGACGGAAGGTCGAGATGGTAACCCTCGACCGGTTCCCCGGCATTTCGAAGTTCATCGGGATCGGGCAATTGTCGCCCGCTGCGCTGCGCCAGCTCTACGCCCGGCGCCGGACCGTCTCGGAAGCCGACTACGCAATGGCGGTCAGGGCCTGGGAAGGGCTATGTGCGCCGACGCCGCTGGCCCTGCACGGCCTTGCTTCTTCGTCCGGGGCGGGGCTGCCTTACATGTCCGCCGCCATCCTCCGCTATCTCGCCGAATTGCCGGATCTCGGCAACGGCCTGTCCTTTACCGAGAATGCGATCCTGAAGATCCTGGCAACGGAACCCTTGCCCTGGGGCAAGGTCTTCGGCCGCTTCATGCGCGAGATCGATCCGCTGCCCTACCATGGCGACCTGATGTTTCTCGGCACGATGCTCCGCTTGCGGGATGCCCGCGACCCCGCGCTTTCAAGCACACCACGCGACCTTGCCGAAGCGGATTGGGGCAAGCCCGTCTTCAGCCCGACATCCACCGGTCGTGACCTGATCGAAGGCGGTACGGACTGGAAGGATTGCGGCCCGCGTTCGCGTTACCAGGGCGGTGTCGAGTGCTTCGCGGGAGAGGACTGGCGCTGGGACCCGGCAGGAAGGCGACCGGTGGCACTTGGAGCGCACCGATGAGATTTCCTGGGCGCTGAAACGATGTTCAGGCGGCGTGACACTGGCTCCAGCCCTTGGGCGCTGCCTCGAACGCGCGGTCCGGATGCTCGGCCAGGGCATGGACTGTGTGATACTCCAGCGCCTTCACCGCTTCTGCCGGGTCGGCATCGAGCGCATCGGGCATGATCGGATCGCCGACAGTGAAGCGGAAGGTCTGACCCTTCTTGTTGAGCAGTTCGTGAAACACAGTCATGTCGCGCAATTCGGTTGAATGCTTCGAAAGCCAGTAGAACAGGCCCGAGTTGCGGGCCGAGATGTTGACCGGCACGATCGGCAGATCGTGCCGACGCGCCAGCGTAACTGCCGACACTTTCCAGGGCCGCTCGGTCAGGCGGCCCTTGTGCCAGAACGCGATGCGGCCCGATGGGAACAGCACCGTTGCCTTGCCGTCCTGAACCGCCTGGTTGGTCAGTTGAAGCGTTTCACGGGTCTTTTCGCGGCTCTTGAAATCCTCACGCCATTCGACGGGAATAATGATTTCGTCGAAACGCTGGTTGACCCGGATCGCATCGCGGTTGGCAAAAAACATCATGTCGGGCCGGGTGCGGCTGAGGAAATCGAACATCGCCACACCGTCCGCCATGCCGGTCGGGTGGTTGGAGACGAGCAGAAAGCCGCCCTTGGCCGGGATCTTGTCTTCACCCCGGGACTGGATTTCGAGTTTGAGGATGTCGCTGAGATACTCGAACGCCTGCCGGCCGGACATCGGCGCGATGTCGTCAGCCATCCGCACGGCGGCGCTGTAGTTCAGGGTCGCGTAGACGACCGGCCGCATCAATGGCCATGCCGGATGCTGGACAAGCCGCCCGCCCCGTTCGGCAATAAGCTTGTCGACCACATGCCCGGGGCGTCCGTGGGTGAGCACGTGCAAACGGTCTGAGATATCCGCCACATTCGCCATGGAACCGACCCTTTTCAAACCCGCTTTCCATCACCCCTATGGCAAGCGATTGTGATGCCGTGATGACATCCAGCCAGCCATTGTTTACCCCCCGCTAAGCCAACAATGCAATAGTCGGGTCCGGATTCCAAGCGGCAACGCGGCTGCGATGAACGGGAAAGACATGGAAAAACCGCTGGTTATCGCATCTCCGGAGGTTATGAGGGAACAGCAGCGATGGCTTGCCCGGCTGATCGGGGAGCGGCGGCTGGCGGACCGGACAGCACAATCCTACGAGCGCGACCTGCGCCAGTTTCTCGGTTTCCTGACCCGTCATCTCGGCGGGCCGCCGCGAATCGCCGATCTTGCCGATCTGAGGCCGCTAGACCTGCGCGCCTTCATGGCCGAACGGCGGCGCGAGGGCGCAGGTGCGCGCACCCTCGGCCGCGGGCTTGCCGGCATTCGCTCCTTCCTGCGCCACCTGGAACGCGAGGGGCTCGCCAATGCAGCCGGAGCCGCTGCCACCCGCGCACCACGGCAGCCGAAATCGCTTCCAAAGCCGCTGAGCGCCCGCGATGCACGCCGCGTGGTCGACGCCGACATGCAGCTTTCGGAAGAACCCTGGATCGCCGCACGCGATGCAGCGGTGCTGACCCTGCTTTACGGTTGCGGCCTGCGCATTTCCGAGGCCCTGTCGCTGACCCGGAATGACCTGCCCCGCGATGGCGCGACACTCAGGATTACCGGCAAGGGCGGCAAGACCCGGATCGTACCGCTGCTTCCCGTCGCCCGGCAGGCGATCGAGTCCTATCTCGAGCTTTGCCCCTATGCCGCGGCAGGGGATGCCCCGATGTTCCGAGGCGCGCGCGGGGGGCCGCTACAGCCCGCCATCGTGCAAAAAGCGATGCGCGCGCTGCGCTCGTCGCTCGATCTTCCCGATACCGCCACGCCGCATGCGCTCAGGCATTCCTTCGCCACCCACCTGCTCGCCGGCGGCGGAGACCTGCGCACGATCCAGGAGCTGCTCGGCCACGCCAGCCTTTCCACCACCCAGGTTTACACGGGTGTCGATGCGAGCCGTCTTCTCGACATCTATGACCGCGCCCATCCCCGCGCCTAGGGTCTGTCAGCGCACATAAAAAGACCTTCCGACCTTCCGGACCCGTTGCAACGGCGATGGCGCCCTGCTTCAAGGTCCCGAGAAACCTGCTGCGGACCTGGCCCGCCGCCGGCCGAAGAGGAGTTGATGATGTCCGTAGCCGAAATTGGTGCATGGGTCCTGCGTTTTGCCGTTGTGTCCGCGGCAATCTATCTGACGATCGCCGTCGCCCTGGTGCTCTCGCAGTTCCCCTCTGAGCGGCCTGCCGGCGAAACGCTGGATTTCTCTTCGCTTTCCGGCCCGGATGCAAACATCGAAGGCGCGAACCCGGGCCCCGCGCCGCTGGAGTCCTATCGCGCCCGTGACGGGGCCCGGCTCGGGTTTCGCCGCTACACGGCGGCAAGCGACATGGGCGCCGGAGCGGCCGGATCCGATGCTCCTGCCCCTCTTCTTGTCTTTGTTCACGGCTCGGGCTGGCATGGCGCCGCCTATGACGGGCTTGCCCGGAAACTTGCTGCCACCGGCAAGCTCACCGTGCTGCTGCCCGATCTCCGCGGGCACGGGCCCGATCCGGAGACACGCGGAGATGTCTCCTATATCGGCCAGTTCGAGGACGACCTCGCCGATCTTGTCGATCTCGAGCGCAAACCCGGGCAGAAACTGCTCATCGGCGGCCATTCGAGCGGGGGCGGCCTGGCGGTGCGTTTTGCGGGCGGCGCTCATGGAAGCGATCTGGACGGCGCGATCCTTCTGGCACCGTTCCTCAAATACGATTCTCCGGCCATGCGCCCCGGCTCCGGCGGCTGGGCAAAACCGCTGACCCGGCGGATCATCGGGCTGAGCATGCTCAACGCGGTTGGCATAACCGCCCTCAACGGCATGACGGCCATCCAGTTCCGCTTTCCCCGGGAGGTCCTGGAGGGCCCGCAAGGCTCCAGCGCGACAGCGAGCTATTCCTTCCGCCTCAACACCTCATACGCGCCGCGCTCCGATTACCTGGCCGACATTGCCGCTCTGCCGCCATTCCTGCTTGTGGCGGGGCAGGAAGATGAGGCTTTCGTCCCCACGGCCTATGAGCCGTTGATGAGTCGCGCCAATCCAAAGGGCCGTTACCTGCTGGTCGAGGGCCGGTCCCATCTCGACATCATCAATGCTCCCGAGACCGCAGCCGGCATCCTATCGTTCGTGGAGACGCGTCTGCGCTGACCCCGAACAGGTTGATAAGCGCGCAGACTAAGCGATCGAAACAGGGAGATTGCTGCCTGCGCCGCAATACTCCCCCGGGTTAAGGCCGCATTTACCATCAGCCAGAGCCCCCGGAGACAGTTAACCAATTCGTGGCAGGCGGGCGGCTACTCTTCCTGGCTGATATCAGGTCCAACGCCAGCCACGGGATTCACCATGCGTCAGTCGCCCCACCATCCGCCGCTGCCGGCCATCTGGTCGCGATTGCCACGGCTGGCTCTTTTCGTTGCCGCATCGCTGCCGCTGCTGCTTTTAGCCATGCTTGCGATCGGGCTTGCTGCCGGGTCTGCGAAGGCCAATTCCGGCCCTGCTCTATCCGGTGATATTGCCTGCACCGGCGAGAACCTGACCGAGAGGCTGAGCGTTAGCGACCCCGAGGCCATGGCCAAGGCCAGAGCCGAAGCGGCAGCGGTTCCCAACGGCAAGGGCAGGCTTTGGAAAGTGGAAAAACCGGGCGTAGCGCCGTCCTGGCTCTTTGGCACAATGCATGTCACCGATCCTCGTGTCGTCACCATGCCCGAAGCCGCCGATGAGGCGTTCGACGCTGCGGATACGGTCGTGATCGAGACCATCGACATTCTCGATCCTGCAAAGGCCCAGGCCGCGCTGCTGTCGCGACCGGAACTGACGATGTTTACCGATGGCAACACCCTTGTGTCATTTCTCGATGAGACGGACGCCCGGCTCGTTGAGGAAGAACTCGCACGTCGCGGCATCCCGCTGGCGCTCGTCTCGCGCATGAAGCCCTGGATGATCGCCGGGATGCTGGCCATGCCGCCCTGCGAGATGGCGCGGAAAAACGAGGGCGCAGCGTTCCTCGACGTCAGGATTGTTGAAGACGCCAGGGCCGAGGGCAAGACCCTGCTCGGCCTTGAGAGCATCGGCGAGCAGATGACGGCGATGGCCGATCTGCCGATGGAGTTTCACGTGCGCGGCCTGGTCGAGACCATCCGGCTGGCGGACCTCATGCCGGACATCATGGCAACCATGACCGAACTCTATCTCGAGGGCGAAATCGCGCTCATCATGCCCACCATCATGGCTGCAGGCCCCGAAACCGGTGAGGGCGACACCGACGGATATGCGCAGTTCGAGGAGCGCATCGTTCTGATGCGCAACCGCGTGATGGCCGAACGCGCGGCTCCGATCCTCGCCGAAGGCAACGCCTTCATCGCCGTCGGGGCTCTCCACCTCCCCGGAGAGGAAGGTCTTGTCTCGCTGCTGCGCGATGCCGGATACACGATCTCTGCGGTTCGGTAACACATCGTGACATCCCGCGGGCCAAAACGCCGGAACCGATTCGCAGCATAGAACGTTCTCAGACCATTGCAGACAAGGAGATCTGAAATGGCTGATTACTATTCTGACAATCGTGTTGATCCCGCTCGCCCCAGCGATGACGGTCGCCGCGCAGGCCCGGCCCGCAGCGCCAACGCCGTCAGGTCAGGCAACGCCACCGGCCCCCTGGCCGCCATCGTGATCCTGATCGTTCTCGGTCTTGCAGGCTTTGCCCTCTGGACGACCCCCGAGCCGACCAACACGGTCGAGCCTGCGGCGAGTGTAAGTGAATCCGCGGCGCCAAACGCCGCCGCCGTACCGGCTACCGACGGCTGATACCCCGCCTCCAGAGTACCTTCACCCTTGCCGACCGTCCGGAATGGAACCGGGCGGTCGGCTTTTGCATTCTCCTGGAAAGGAAAGGACATTCGGAATGACTGACCCCGCTCGCCAAGGATACGGCAGGGATGTGCCGCCCGGCGCCGGCGACCAGAACTCCCTCAACCGTCACATGCTTGAATCAGGAACAACCACGGCTGGCCGGATCAACGGTGCGTTGACCGCAGCCTCGGTTTTTGCGCTTTTTGTCCTCGCAGGCGTTATCCTGTGGGAAGCACCGGACGGGGACAGCGTCGACGAAACCGGACGGATCAATATGGAAGCCACGGTGATGGACAATGTCCAGGAGCCTGTTCCGGCTGTTCCGACCGCCGAGCCCGCAAGGGACTGACTTGGGAGCGGATTGACCGGTAAGCCGTTCGGCATGCTCGCCGGCCTTTTACTATCCTCAGATGTGCAGCGGCTTGGCGAAGGTCGCAAGAGCGGCTTCGCGCACGGCCTCCGACATGGTCGGATGCGCATGGCAGGTCCGTCCGAGATCTTCCGAAGACCCGCCAAACTCCATCAGCACGGCAGCCTCGTGAATCATCTCGCCTGCACCGAAGCCCACGATGTGAACCCCCAGCACGCGGTCTGTTTCCGCATCCGCGAGAAACTTGACGAACCCGTCTGATGCCTGCATCGCGCGCGCACGGCCGTTGGCCGAGAACGGAAACTTGCCCGCCTTGTACTTGATGCCGTCGGCCTTGAGTTCCTCTTCGGTTTTGCCGACAGCCGCCACTTCCGGCTGGGTGTAGACCACGCTCGGGATCACCCCGTAGTTCACATGACCTGCCTGGCCGGCCATGATCTCGGCCAGGGCCACACCCTCGTCTTCGGCCTTGTGTGCCAGCATCGGTCCGGCAATCACGTCGCCGATGGCGTAAACACCCGGAATGTTGGTTTGATAATGATGGTCGGTACGCACCCGGCCGCGCTCGTCGAGCACGACCCCGGCATCCTCGAGCCCCAGACCCTCCGTATAGGGCTTCCGCCCGGTCGCGATCAGCACGACGTCGGCCTCCAGGGTTTCCGAATCGCCGCCCTTGACCGGTTCGAAGCTGACCTTCGCGCCCTTGCCGGAGGTTTCGACGCCGGTCACCTTCTGCCCGAGCTTGAACTCCATGCCCTGCTTGGCAAGGATCCGCTGGAACTGCTTGGCAACATCGGCGTCCATGCCGCCCAGGATGCTGTCGAGGAATTCGACCACCGTCACCTTCGCGCCGAGCCGGGACCAGACCGATCCCATTTCTAGCCCGATTACGCCACCGCCGACGACGATCATGTGCTCGGGAACCTTCTCGAGCGCAATCCCGCCGGTGGAAGAGACGATCACCTTCTCGTCGATCTTGACGTCGACGCCGGGAATGCCGGCCACGTCGGACCCGGTGGCAATCACCACGTTCTTGGCCTCGAGTTCGGTTTCCTTGCCGTCGTTGTCGGTGACGGAAATCTTGCCTTCGCCGAGGAGCTTTCCGGTGCCGATGAAGCTTTCGATCTTGTTCTTCTTGAACAGATAGGCCACGCCCTCGACGTTGGATTTCACCACCGAGTCCTTGTGCTCCATCATCTTGCCGAGATTGAGCTTCGCCTTGCCGGTTTCAACGCCGAGGCTTTCCATGCCGTGGCTGGCGTGGGCGAACACCTCGGACGCATGCAGCAGCGCCTTGGAGGGGATGCAACCAATGTTCAGACAGGTCCCGCCGAATGTCGCGCGCTTTTCCACCACGGCCACCTTCAGTCCGAGCTGTGCGGCCTTGATCGCGCAGACATAGCCTCCGGGCCCCGATCCGATAACGATGACGTCGTAGCTCATGGTCTTTTCCTTTCGCTTGCAGGCCGGACATTGTTGCCCCGCGCCTGTTCGATTGCGTGCGAAACGCGGCGCGCGCGTTCCGCTGAAATTCTACAGTCCCTGCACAATTCTCAAAGCCGCAAAAATATCCGGAACTGCGCATGCGGCGCTCATTCCTGGCACCCCGAGATGTCGAATAGCTCGGCAGGACGTTCTGCCGGGCCTGCGCCGTCAAACTGCGGATTGCCCCAAAGGGCGGAAGCCAGACCCGGCAGCAGCAGGCTTTGAGCCGCATCGGCTCCTGCACCCGGCAGACCCGCAACGCCCTTGTCCCGATCGATCTTGTAAATCGGGCCCTGGTAGACAAGGCAGGCCGCCAGCTCCGCACCTGTGACGTCGCCCTCCGGGCAATTGAGCGGCAGCATCGCCACAGCCCGGTCCAGCCTGTCATCATGGGAAAGATAGATGGTGACCGGATCCACGCCGGGATAGAGCAGCCGCATCTCCGAATACATGCCCGCGCCGCCGCCGCTGAACTCGAGAGCGCCGATCCCGTCGGCGCCCTGATAAACCGCGAGCTCCTGCGGGCATGCCGCCAGTGCCGCCATGGCCGTGCCGAACAGGATCGGCAACGGCAGGACCACAAGGGCTGCGATGCGGGTCAAGGCCATAAGGCCCACTCCTTACAGGTCGAGAACCAGGCGCTCGGGATCTTCCAGGCTGTCCTTGACCCGGACCAGGAAGGTGACCGCTTCTTTGCCGTCGACGATCCGGTGATCGTAGGAAAGCGCAAGATACATCATCGGCCGGATCACCACCTGGCCTCCGACCGCCATCGGACGCTCCTGGATCTTATGCATGCCGAGGATGCCCGACTGCGGAGAATTGAGGATCGGCGATGACATCAGCGAACCGTAGACACCGCCATTGGAGATGGTGAAGGTGCCGCCCTGCATGTCGGCCATGGACAGTTCGCCGTCCCGTGCTGCACGGCCGAGCCGGCCGATTTCCTTCTCGATCTCCGCGATCGTCATCTGGTCGGCATCGCGCACGACCGGTACCACGAGGCCCTTGTCGGTGCCGACGGCAACGCCGACATGGCAGAAGTTCTTGTATATGATCTCGTTGCCGTCGATCTCGGCATTGACCGCCGGGATCTCCTTGAGCGCATGGGTGACCGCCTTGGCGAAGAAGCCCATGAAGCCAAGCTTGACGCCGTGCTTCTTCTCGAACAGGTCCTTGTAGCGCTTGCGCAGGTCCATGACCGCGCTCATGTCGACCTCGTTGTAGGTGGTCAGCATCGCCGCGGTGTTCTGGGCTTCCTTAAGTCGACGCGCAATCGTCTGCCTCAGGCGGGTCATCTTGACCCGTTCCTCGCGCGGGGCGTCCTCTTCCGAGGAGGCCGGACGTGCAGCGGCGGGCGCTGCTGCCGGAGCCGAGCCGCCGGAACCGCCCTTGCCGATGGCGTCGAGCACGTCGCCCTTGAGCACCTGGCCGCGCTTGCCCGATCCGGACACGTCGCCTGCGTCCATATTGTTCTCGTTCATCATCTTCTGCGCAGACGGCGAGGCCGGCATCTCGGAACCGGACGACTTTTCCTTTGGTGCCTCGGCCTTTTCGGCCTTGGCTTCCGGCTTCTCGGCAGGCTTGGAGTCCTGCTTGGCGGGAGCCGCACCCTCGCCTTCCTCGATCTGTGCCAGAAGCGCATCGACCTCGACGGTCTCGCCGTCCTTGGCAAGGATCTCGCTGAGCGTGCCGGCGACCGGGGACGGCACTTCGATCGAAACCTTGTCGGTTTCAAGTTCCACCAGCGGCTCGTCCACCTTCACGGTGTCGCCTGCCTTCTTCAACCAGGTGCCGATGGTGGCTTCGCTGACGGATTCGCCAAGGGTCGGGACGCGGACTTCAGTAGCCATGATTTTGTTTCCGTTCTTTCTCAGTCAGACAGGACGAGGCATGCAATTGGTGATGAACTTCGCGCAGGGGGGCCTCAGCCTCCCAGCGCATCCTCAAGGAAGGCTTCGAGCTGCGCAAGGTGGCGCGACATCAATCCGGTGGCGGTCGACGCCGAGGCCGGCCGTCCGGTGTAGCGCACGCGCTGGTACTTGGCGTCGATATGGGCCAGCACCCACTCGAGATAGGGGTCGATGAACGACCATGCGCCCATGTTCTTGGGCTCCTCCTGACACCATACCATCTCGGCGTTGCGGAAGCGGCTGAGTTCGTTGATCAAGGCCTTGGCCGGGAACGGATAAAGCTGTTCCAGGCGGAGCAGGTAGATGTCATCGATGCCGCGCTTCTCGCGCTCCTCGTAAAGATCGAAATAGACCTTGCCGGAGCACATCACCACACGGCGGATCTTGTTGTCCTTGGCCAGCTTGATCTGCTCGTTCTTCAGCACCTCGGCATCGTCCCACAGCAACCTGTGGAAAGACGTGTCGCCCGACATCTCGTTGAGCGTCGAGACCGCGCGCTTGTGCCGTAGAAGCGATTTCGGCGTCATCATGATCAGCGGCTTGCGGAAGTCGCGATGCATCTGGCGGCGCAGGATGTGGAAGTAGTTCGCAGGTGTCGTGCAGTTTGCAACCTGCATGTTGTCTTCCGCGCACATCTGCAGGAAACGCTCAAGACGCGCCGAGGAATGCTCCGGACCCTGGCCCTCGTAACCGTGCGGCAGCAGGCAGACGAGGCCCGACATTCTGAGCCACTTACGTTCGCCCGACGAGATGAACTGGTCGAAGAGCACCTGCGCACCATTGGCGAAATCGCCGAACTGGGCTTCCCAGAGCGTCAGCGCGTTTGGCCGTGCAAGCGAGTAGCCATATTCGAACCCGAGCACCGCCTCTTCCGACAGCATCGAGTTGATCACCTCGTAGCGCGCCTGGTTGGGGGCGATGTTGGCGAGCGGGATATAGCGATCCTCGGTCTCCTGATCGTAAAGCACCGAGTGGCGCTGCGAGAAGGTGCCGCGTTCGACATCCTGCCCCGAGAGCCGGATCTTGGTGCCTTCATGCACCAGCGTTCCGAAGGCCAGCGCCTCGCCCATGGCCCAGTCGATGCCCTCTCCGGTCTCGATCATCTTGGCCCGGTTGTCCATGAAACGCTGGATGGTGCGGTGGGCCTTGAAGTCCTTCGGGACCTCGGCCAGCTTCTTGCCGATCTCGCGCAGCGTCTTGAGCGGCACGCCTGTCTTGCCGCGGCGCTGCTCATCCTGGTTGTCGGCGGTGCGGAGCCCCGACCATTGCCCGTCGAGCCAATCCGCCTTGTTCGGCTTGTAGCTCTGGCCGATGTCGAATTCGCTTTCCAGATTGGCGCGCCAGTCGGCCTTCATCTTCTCGAATTCGCCTTCGGAGATCACGCCTTCCTCGATCAGGCGGCGCGCATAGAGCGTCACCGTGGTCTCGTGGCTGCGGATCTTCTTGTACATCTTCGGCTGGGTGAACGCCGGTTCGTCGCCCTCGTTGTGGCCGAAGCGGCGGTAGCAGAACATGTCGATGACCACCGGCTTGTGGAAGGTCATGCGGAACTCGGTCGCAACCTTGGCGGCATAGACCACCGCTTCCGGATCGTCGCCGTTGACGTGGAAGATCGGCGCCTCGATCATCTTCGCCACGTCCGACGGATAGGGCGAGGAACGCGAGAAACCGGGATTGGTGGTAAAGCCGATCTGGTTGTTGATGATGAAATGGACCGTGCCGGCAACCCGGTGGCCGCGCAGGCCGGAAAGACCCAGAATCTCGGCCACCACGCCCTGACCGGCAAAGGCCGCATCGCCGTGCAGCAGCAGCGGCATCACCTTGACCCGCTCCTTGAGCGGAATGATGTCGCCCTCGAACTCGGTGGCGATCAGGTCCTGCTTGGCGCGCGCCTTGCCCATCACCACCGGATTGACGATCTCCAGGTGCGAGGGGTTGGCCGTCAGCGAAAGGTGGACCTTGTTGCTGTCGAATTCGCGGTCGGATGAAGCCCCGAGATGGTACTTCACGTCGCCCGAGCCTTCGACGTCATCGGGCTTGAAAGAACCGCCCTTGAACTCGTGGAACACCGCCCGGTGCGGCTTGCCCATCACCTGGGTGAGCACGTTGAGACGGCCGCGGTGGGCCATGCCGAAGACGATCTCCTTCAGCCCCATGTTGCCGCCGCGCTTGATGATCTGCTCGAGCGCCGGAATCAGCGATTCACCGCCGTCGAGACCGAAGCGCTTGGTGCCCTTGTACTTGACGTCGATGAACTGTTCGAAGCCTTCGGCCTCGATCAGCTTCTGCAGGATCGCCTTCTTGCCGTTCTCGGTGAACTCGACCCCCTTGTCCGGACCTTCAATGCGCTCCTGGATCCAGGATTTCTCTTCCGGATTGGAGATGTGCATGAACTCGACGCCGAGAGTCGAGCAATAGGTCCGCTGGAGAATGTCGAGCATCTCGCGAACGGTCGCGTATTCGAGACCGAGCACGTGGTCGATGTAGATCGGCCGATCGTAATCGGCCTCGGTAAACCCGTAGGCCTCCGGCGAAAGCTCGTTGTAGTCGTCGTCGGCCTGCCGACCCAGATCCAGCGGATCGAGGTTCGCGTGCAGGTGGCCGCGCATGCGGAAAGCGCGGATCATCATGATGGCGCGCACCGAATCGCGCGTCGCAAGTTCGATCGAGGCGGTGTCGACGGGCTTGCCGGCTGCCTTGGCCTTGCCGTTGAGCTTTTCGCCCATGACCTTTTCAACGGCGCTCCAGTCGCCGTCCAGCGCCGAAACGAGTTCGCCATTGGCGGGCAGCGGCCAGTTCGGCTGCTTCCAGGACGCGCCGGCTGCCGACTTGCGGACCTGGTCCGGGTCATCCTTCAATTCGGAGAAGAACGCCTGCCATTCCTGGGGTACGCTCGCCGGATCATCCTGGTAACGGGCATACATCTGTTCGATGTAGGGCGCGTTTCCGCCATACAGGAACGAGGTCTGCGCCATGATGTCGTTGGCTTCGTCGTTGCGTGCCATGGTCTTCACCTTTATCGCCGGGCCGTGTTGGCGGCCCTTTCCCTAGACTTTGAGGCTTGTGCGACCCTCACGCCGCGGCAAGCCTGCCCAACCCGAGCCCCAGCGCTGCCGTGTCGCTGAAGACCTGATACCTTCTGATCTTGCCGTCTTGCATCGTGAACATGTTGACGGTTTCCGTCCGCACCTTCCGTCCGGTCGCCTTCACCGTCCACTCGCCCCTGAGCACCGTGATCACGGTGTCTCCGGCGGCATGAACCGCAAGCGGTTCCACCGCGTCGATCACCAGATGATCGCCCACGGTGGCAATGAACGTCTCGAAAGCGTCGAACCCGCGCCAGTCCCCGGCCCAGGGCAGAAGCCCCTCGGGTGCCGGGTAGTGCACCTCGATATCGTCGGAGACGACGCCGCGCAGACCCGCCCTGTCGCCCGCCTTCAGCGCAGCGTAATAGCGGTCCAGCGTTTCGCGCACGGCGTCGCTCATCGGTGCAGCCTTCGCGTTTGCCCCGGGCCTCAGCCCTTCAGGACTTCAACCAGCGTCTTGCCAAGGCGCGCCGGTGACGGCGAAACCTTGATGCCCGCCGCTTCCATGGCCTTGATCTTGTCCTCGGCGCCGCCCTTGCCGCCCGAAATCACTGCGCCGGCATGGCCCATGGTGCGGCCGGGAGGCGCGGTGCGGCCGGCGATGAAGCCCGCCATCGGTTTCTTGCGGCCCTTCTTGGCCTGCTCGATCAGCCACTCGGCAGCGTCTTCCTCGGCCGAACCGCCGATTTCGCCGATCATGATGATCGATTCGGTTTCCGGATCGTCGAGATAGAGATCTAAGATATCGATGAACTCGGTGCCCTTGACCGGGTCGCCGCCGATGCCGACCGCGCTCGACTGGCCGAGCCCCTCATTGGTGGTCTGGAACACGGCCTCGTAGGTCAGCGTGCCCGAGCGCGACAGGATGCCCACCGAGCCCTTCTTGAAGATGTTGCCCGGCATGATGCCGATCTTGCACTCGTCCGGCGTCATGACGCCGGGGCAGTTGGGACCGATCAGGCGCGACTTCGACTTGTCGAGCACGGACTTGGCGCGGATCATGTCGGAGACCGGGATGCCTTCGGTGATGCAGACGATCAGCTCGATCCCCGCCTCGACGGCTTCGATGATCGCCGCCGCGGCGCCTGCCGGCGGGACGTAGATCACGGAAGCATTGGCGCCGGTTTCGGCCTTGCCTTCGGCCACGGAAGCAAAGATCGGCAGCTTCTCGCCGCCCGAACCTTCCCAGGTAGAGCCGCCCTTCTTCGGGTGGATACCGCCGACCATCTTGGTGCCGTGATAGGCAAGCGCCTGCTCGGTGTGAAAGGTTCCGGTCTTGCCGGTGAGCCCCTGAACCAGGACCTTGGTGTTCTTGTCGATCAGAATGGACATGTAATCAGGATCCCTTCACCGCATTGACGATCTTTTGGGCTGCGTCGTCGAGATCATCGGCGGCGATCACGTCGAGGCCGCTTTCGTTGATGATCTTCTTGCCGAGTTCCACGTTGGTGCCTTCCAGCCGGACCACCAGCGGAACCTTCAGCCCCACTTCCTTGACCGCCGCAACCACGCCCTCGGCGATGACGTCGCACTTCATGATGCCGCCGAAGATATTGACGAGGATGCCCTTCACCGCCGGATCGGCCGTGATGATCTTGAACGCCGCGGTAACCTTTTCCTTGGATGCGCCGCCGCCGACATCGAGGAAGTTCGCCGGCTCCTGGCCGTAGAGCTTGATGATGTCCATCGTTGCCATGGCAAGGCCCGCGCCATTGACCATGCAGCCGATGTTGCCGTCGAGCGCGACATAGGCGAGATCATGCTTCGACGCCTCGATTTCCTTCTCGTCCTCTTCGGTCAGGTCGCGAAGCTCGACGATGTCGTCGTGACGGAACAGCGCGTTGTTGTCGAACGACACCTTGGCGTCTAGAACCCGGAGCCGGCCGTTGGTCATCACGATCAGCGGATTGACTTCGAGCAGCGCCATGTCCTTTTCGACAAACGCCTTGTAGAGAATCGGAAACAGCTTCTCGCCATCGCTCGCGGCATCGCCCTCGAGTTTGAGGGCGCTGTTGAGCGTCTTGAGATTGTCCGCCGTAACCCCGGCTTCCGGGTCGATGGCGACAGTGATGATCTTCTCGGGCGTTTCCTCGGCAACCGCCTCGATGTCCATGCCGCCCTCGGTGGAGACCACGAAGGCAACCTGGCCGACGGTGCGGTCCACCAGGATCGAGAGATAGAGTTCGCGGTCGATGTCGGCGCCGTCCTCGATATAGAGGCGGTTGACCTGCTTGCCGGCTTCGCCGGTCTGCTTGGTCACAAGCGTGTTGCCGAGCATCTCCTTGGCATTGGCGACCACTTCGTCGAGCGACTTGGCGAGCCGGACGCCGCCCTTGGCGTCAGGTCCGAGTTCCTTGAACTTGCCCTTGCCGCGGCCACCGGCGTGGATCTGGCTCTTGACCACGTAGAGCGGACCGGGCAGCGACTTCGCCGCTGCTTCCGCCTCGTCCGCCGAAAAGATGGCGACCCCTTCGGCCACCGGCGCGCCATAACCCTTCAGAAGGGCCTTGGCCTGATATTCATGGATGTTCATGGGAACTCCTGGATTGAATGGGCGGCGTCGCCGCGCTTACTTGAGGTTCGGAGCGATGGCGATGCAGGCTTCGCAGAGCCCGGCAACCGATTCCACCGACTTGTCGAAGGCCTTCTGCTCGGTCTTGTTGAGCTCGATCTCGATGACCCGCTCGATACCGCCTTCGCCGATCACGCAAGGCACGCCGACATACATGTCCTTGACACCGTACTGGCCCGAAAGGTGCGCGGCGCAGGGCAGGACCCGCTTCTTGTCCTTGAGGTAGCTCTCGGCCATCAGGATGGCGGATGCCGCAGGTGCGTAATAGGCCGAACCGGTCTTGAGCAGCTTGACGATCTCCGCGCCGCCGTCACGGGTGCGCTGGATGATTTCCTCGAGTTTCTCCTTAGAGGTCCAGCCCATCTTGACGAGATCCGGCAGCGGAATGCCGGCGACCGTCGAATAGCGTGCGAGCGGCACCATGGTGTCGCCGTGACCGCCGAGCACGAACGCCGTCACGTCCTCGACCGAGACGTTGAACTCCTCGGCCAGGAAGTGGCGGAAGCGGGCGGAATCGAGCACGCCGGCCATGCCGACGACCTTGGCCTTCGGAAGGCCCGAGAATTTCTGCAGCGCCCAGACCATGGCGTCGAGCGGGTTGGTGATGCAGATCACGAATGCGTCTGGAGCATACTTCTTGATGCCCGCGCCAACCTGCTCCATCACCTTGAGGTTGATGCCGAGAAGGTCGTCGCGGCTCATGCCGGGCTTGCGGGCTACACCGGCGGTGACGATGCACACATCCGCGCCCTCGATGGCAGAGTAGTCGTTGGCGCCGGACATGCGCGCATCGAAACCTTCTACCGGTGCGGATTCAGCAATATCGAGGCCCTTGCCCTGGGGGGTGCCCTCGGCGATGTCGAACAGAACGACGTCGCCCAATTCCTTCAAACCGGCCAGATGGGCGAGCGTGCCGCCGATCATTCCCGAACCAATCAATGCAATCTTGTTGCGCGCCATACAGAAAGCCTCCGCGGGTCAATGGACGAACGGACTCGAGCTCTCACCCGGCCCCGAATTCGACATTTCGCATAGACCTTATGCCGGAAACTGGCAACTCAAACTTTCGATATGTTAGATTTCAATCGGTTAGCTTTTAAAGTTCTTACGTAAACGTCAATTGGATCACGCCTGATCCTGCAAATCGACATGCTGATTTGCCCGGCTTGCTTCGAGATAGGCCTCGCTTTGCATCTCGTTGAGACGCGATGCGGTGCGGGCAAATTCGAACTTCTCGGTGCCCCCGGGCGCATCGTAAAGCGCATCCGGAGCGGCCTCCGCCGAGATGAACAGGCGGTTCTTGCGGTCATAAAGCGTATCGATCAGCGTGATGAAACGTTTGGCCGCATTCCTGCTGGCAGCTCCCATAACCGGCGCATGGTCAACAAAGATCGTATGGAAGCGGCCGGCAATCGCCGCGTAGTCGGAAGCGCCGAGCGGCGCTTCGCACAGATCGGCAAAGCTGAAGCGTGCGGCTCCCGCGGCAGCTCTCGGAACGGGCACTGTCCGGCCCTTGACCTCGACCATGGCCGCGGCCGGCTGCTTGCCGGCGGTTACCCGCTCCCAGGCATCGTCCATCGCCGAACCGTCGTCCACACCGTCCAGTCGATGATAGACCGGGAGCCGCGTCGCCGCCTCCATCCGGTAGTCTGTGCGGGCATCCAGATCGAGCACGTCGACATGATCCTTGAGAATGTCGATGAAGGGCAGGAACAATTGCCGGTTCAGCCCGTCGCGATAAAGGTTGCGGGGCTCGACATTCGAGGTCGCCACCAGCACGCAGCCGCGCTTGAACAATTGCTCGAACAGGCGCGACAGCAGCATTGCGTCGGCAATGTCGGTGACCGAGAACTCGTCGAAGCACAGCACCCAGGCCTCGTCGATCAGATCGCTCGCCACCGGCGGCACCGGATCGGTTTCCTTGGTTTCACCGGCCTTGAGCTTCTGGCGATGGGCATGGATGCGGGCATGGGCATCGGCCATGAAGTCATGGAAATGCGCCCGGCGCTTGCGTTTTGCCGGGACCAGCTCGAAGAACATGTCCATGAGCATGGTCTTGCCGCGTCCGACCGCGCCATGCACATACAGCCCGCGCGGCGGCTTGCCCGGCTTTGACTTGCGCGCGAACATCCAGCCGAGTGCGCTAGACTTCTTGGCGAGCCTGCGATTGCCGACTTCGCCAAGAAGCACGTCGAGACGCCTGGCAAGTTTTGCCTGCGCCGGATCATCCGAAAGCTCGCCGCTGGCAATGCGCGAGGCATAGGCCTCGGCGACAGTGGCGTGATGTCTCCACGGCATGGAAGTCAGACCCTGTCAGCTATCGGGCGCGGCAAGCCCCCGGTTTACCGCGACAGCGAGATCGGCTGGCCCGATGTGGTCGAGCCGTCATAGCGCTCGTTTGCCGACTGGTAGAGCCGCGCGACCTGGTTGCCGCTCGAATCCGACAGGATCACCTGCTTGCCCTGCACGTCCCAGGCCGAAATCGCGGCGGCGTCGCCGACGCAGCCGCGCGAGGCGGCGCGGTAACCGCCGGTCCACTTGGTCAGTGACAGGAACACGTCGCAGCTGGTGCCGCCGGTGCCTGCCGACCAGCGGCCGATCAGCGCCTCGCGGGTGAGTTCCGGCGCATTGGCCGACGCCACCTGCGTGTTGGCGTTGTCCGGCGCCGTCGGCGCGGTCGGGAACTGCGATGTTCCGTCGGTCGGCGGTGGAGGCAGCTGGCCTGACTGGACACCTCCGACGGGTGCGGGCATCAACGGTGCGGGGCGGGACTGCGTGTTCAATCCGCCGAACGATGTCCGCTGACATCCCCCCAGGGCGGCGGTGACCGCGACCGCGACCAGCAAGGTGTGCATTTTCATAGGCTAGCTCCGGTTGCGCGAAACTGGGTTTCGCTTTTCGTCCCTTTAACCCGCATAAAATGTCGAGACAATGGAAATTGCAAGGCAAACCCGGCATTCGGCCACGGGGACGTGGGGATATCCGCCTCATATGCGGTTTTTTACGGGTTATACTTTGGCGCAGATGGCGATTATTGCGCCGGGATCGCGGCACTGGGCGCCCATACATAGCCCTCGGGATCCACGATATGGCATTCCCGCAGGCCGTGCGGCTTGTCCATGCTGCCCGAAAGCAAGTGATCGCCGCGCGCCCGCGCACGGGCCTCAATCGTGTCCGGGTCCAAACCGTAAACCCTGATCTCCACGCCCGCACCGCGGGTTTCGGCACCCGCAACAATGCCCGATAGCGGGTGGCTCCCGTAGGAATGGTCCGCATGCAGCATGAATACCGACCCGCCAAGCTCGATCGCCGCGAAGTCCTCGTCGTCGTAAAGCACCGTTGCGCCAAGACAGTCCCGGCAGAAGGCCACTTCCGCGCACATATCGGCGACCAGAAGATTGACGCCAACGCCGCGCCGGAGCGATCGACCGAAATCGTCGGCCGGCATCCATGGTTCCTTGCTGCGCTTCATGGCCATGCGTTTGCCTCCCGAGATCCCGCAAGTCCGGTTCTGAGCATTGCGGGGCAGCGGTCGGGAAGTCAATCCAGGGATACTTCGAACCCGATCGCCGATTGAACAGGCGAGCCGGGGCACGGCAGTCAGCTCTTTTCGAGACCGTAATTTGCCGCGGCACCCCACAATTCCTCGATCCGGCTGTCGCGCCCGCAACCGAAACGGTAGTAGCGGTAACGGATCGGGTTCTTCTTGTAGTAGTTCTGGTGGTACTCTTCCGCTGGCCAGAACTCGGTCGCATCCACGATCTCGGTCACAACCGGCTTTCCAAGCGCCTCGGCTGCATCTGCTTTCGCCTGCCGTGCCGCCTCTGCCTGCGCAGCATTGAGGGCATATACTGCCGTGGTGTAGCTGAAGCCCTTGTCGCAGAACTGGCCGGTGTCATCGGTCGGATCGACAGTGCGGAAGAACGTCTTGAGCAATTCGGCATAGCTTACGGTGGAGGGATCATAGGTGATCCGGACGGCCTCGCGGTCGCCATTGGCCACGTGGGTCTTGTAGGTCGGGTTGTCTTCCTCGCCGCCGATGTAGCCCGACACGGTTTCCTCAACACCATCGACCTTGTCGAAATCGGCTTCGACGCACCAGAAGCAGCCGCCGGCGAATATCGCAACGCCGGTATCTGCGCCCGGGTTTTCGGAGGTTTCGGATTGAGCGCGGGCCTGAACCGCAAAGGCGGTCGCAAGGATCAGGCTGAGACAGAACAGTTTTTTCATCGCGAACGGGTCTCCTTTGAGGAAGAAGACTAGTCCGGACGGACGGCAAGGCAAATCACGCCGTTGCACATTGACGTGACCCCAGGCCGGCGCCAAGGAGCACTGCGGGAGAGCCCGGCCTTGCCGGGGATCAGCCATGTGTCGGCCAGGCGCGGTGTTCGTCGTCGATGACGAAGGCATGGCGATGACGCCTGCCATGCCCGGGATGCTTTCGAAGATGCGGGTGATCGGAGGGAAGGTCAGAGTGCTCGTGATCGAGAACCAGTGGATCCTCGGCCGGCCACACCATCAGCGCCGCCGCAAATCCCGCGAGCGCCAGGAGCCCGAGGATCAGCATGGCGGCGGCCAGTCCGAACTCGGTCCCGGCCCAGCCGGCAAGAGGATAGGTGACAAGCCAACAGGTATGCGAGAGCGTGAACTGCGCGGCAAACACCGACGGCCGGTCCTCCGGATGCGCCGAGATCCGCAGCAACCGCCCGGACGGGGTCAGGATTGCCGAGTAGAAAACCCCGCTCAGCCCCCAGATGGCGACGAATCCGGCCCAGGCCGGCCAGCCATTGCCCATCAGGTAGACGGCATGGCCGAGCGTCAGCAGTGCCAGGGCAAACCCGGAACGCACCATGACGATCCGGTCTGCCAGCGTCTCGAGCAGTCTCGGCAGCACAATCGCCGAAAGCATCGACCCGGCGCCGAAGGCAGCCAGCGCTGCGGCCACGGAGGTTCCGCCCGCCCCGTATTGACCGCGCACGATAACCACGGTGTTGACCAGCACGAATGCGCCGGCGCTGGCCGCTGTGAGATTCAGGGCGAGAAGACCCCGCAGCCGCGGCTTTGCGAGATAGATCCGAACGCCGCGCGTCATCCGCTCGACAAACGGCCTGACGGTCCGCTCGGCTTTCCGCGGCGGAACCGCCGCCATCCAGACGAGAAACGCAGAACCGAAGAAGCCCGCCACGGTGCCGCCAAACAGCCAGTGATAGCTTATCAGGGTGAGCAGGAAACCGGCGAGTGCCGGGCTGAGCAGGTTTTCGAGATCATAGGCAAGCCGGGACAGCGAGAGCGCATTGGTATAATCGCGCTCGTCGGTCAGGATGTCGGGAATTGTCGCCTGGAACGCCGGGGTAAAGGCCGCGGACGCAGCCTGGAGAACGAAAATCAGGGCGTAGACCTGCCAGATTTCGGTGATGAAGGGCAGCAGCAGCGCAACCGCCCCGCGCGTCACGTCGGCGCCGATCAGCAGCACCTTGCGCGGCCAGCGCCCGGCAATGGCATCGGCGAGCGGCGCCAGCCCCACATAGGCGATCATCTTGATTGCAAACACGGTGCCCAGCACCGCCCCGGCGCGATCCCCGGCAAGGTCGTAGGCCAGGAGAGCCAATGCCACTGTCAGAAGCCCGGTCCCCACGAGAGCGATCACCTGGGCCGAGAAAAGCCGGAAGTAGGATCTGTTCTTCAGGACTGAAAACACGCTCTCACATCCGGCTTGTCAAAGGTTGGGACCGCCGAGCGGCGGGAATCCGATCCGGTTCAGGGCTTCTTCACGGCGCCGGTCTCGATCATCTGTTCGAACATGTCCGTCACGGCCTTGCTCACTGGCCCGTAATCCAGTCCGAGTTGTTCACGCGACTTCGAATTGTCCGCTTTCCACGGATATCCCATATTGCGTGAAATCATCTTCCGCGAAAGCGATCTGTCAACAAGCGGACCAAAAAGCCAGAGCAGCCACTTGGGAAGCTCACGCTTGGGGAACGGCCATTCGCCACCGAAATGCGCCCGCAGAATCTTCGAAAGATCGAGAAACGAGAAGGTCCCTGCTGAAGTGATGAAACGGCCGTCGGCGTGCTCGACGAAACCCGCGCGCATGTGCGCCTCCGCCACATCCCGCACGTCCACCATCCCGAGTTCGAGCGGCGGTGCGCCGGGCTTCAGCGTTCCGTCGCCCAGCCGTTTGACCAGTGAGTGCGATTCCGAGGTGGACTTGCCCGAAAGGGTGGGCCCGATGACCAGAGACGGATTGACCGTTACCAGTTTCCACGCGCTCTGGGCACCGGCAATTTCCCACGCTGTCTTTTCGGCCTGGACCTTTGAATAGGAATAGGGCTGGTGATCGAGCGACGAGGTTTCATTCCAGTTTGTTTCTGTCAGGGTGCCGTCCGGAATGTTCTGAAGATCGGCATTGTCGCCGTAGATCGCGGCGACCGAGCTTGTAACCACGACGCGCTTCACACTCCCGGTCTCATTTGCCGATTCGAGGACGTTTCGCGTACCTTTTACCGCCGGATCGACGAGATCGCGCTGCGGATCTTCGAAGTCGCTGGTGAACGGCGAGGCGGTGTGAAACACCACGCCACATTCCTTCATCGCCTCGCCATAGCTTCCGGGATCGAGAAGGTCGGCCTTGAAGAACACGATGCTGCCAGGCAATTCATCGGCAAGCTGTCTGAGATGCGCCGTCTTCTTCTCGTCGGAAGGATCGCGCACAGGTGCGTGTACCGTTATCCCCTCTTCGAGCAGCCTCCTGACCAGCCACCCGGCGACAAAGCCGGTGGCGCCGGTGACCATAACGGGGCGGCTTGTCGAATAATCGGCTTCAGTCATGCTATGTCCTTCTGTCTTGGCTTGGGCTTCGGCGCAATGCTCCAGAAGCAATGTGCCGGATGATCCGGGTGGGACGGTTGACGCTGCGCCTCTCCGGGCGCTCTCGCGCGTCAAAGACGATCTTTGCCGGCCCCTGGATCAACGCGCCCAAAAACCGTCAGCAAGAAACCGCCGACTCCGTCAAGTCCCGAAGGGCCGCATAAGTTCCCGAGCCATCACATCATATACCAGCCGCACCCGCCTGCTGGTGTGAACCTCGCGGTGCGCAACGAGCCAGACCGGAACCCTCAGCGGCTCGACATCGGGCAGCACCCTGATCACGAGCGGCTCCGCATCGCCGATGTCTCCCGCCATGACGCCAATCCCCAGACCGTGCTTGACGTGGCTCCATTGTGTCAGATGGCTTTCGCTCACGATCGGAAAATTGCGCTGGCTGAGCGTCAACCCGAAGCGGGTCATGGCTGCGATAAATTCGCCCGAACGATTGAACCCGATGAAATCCGCATTGGAGACTGCCTCCGGCGTCGACGGGTTAC
The DNA here is from genome assembly GCA_965230055.1 of Hoeflea sp. GTDB lineage: Bacteria > Pseudomonadota > Alphaproteobacteria > Rhizobiales > Rhizobiaceae > Hoeflea. The sequence continues at coordinate 1,354,949 of OZ245939.1, forward strand.
CGAGACCTTCGAGATAACCCGGTGTCGCATAGATACAGCCTTCGATCTCGCGTATCATGCGGGCGATCAGGTTGGACTGGGTCGGCCGGTAGTTGCGGATGGCAATATCGGCCTGCCTGAGGCGCAAATCGCTTTCTGCGTTGGAGGCGACGATTTCGATATCGATCCCGGGCGCGATTTCGCGCAGCAAGGCAATGATGCGGGGCATCCGGAAGGCCGAATCGACCTCGCTGGCGCTCACCGAGACCATGCCCTCGATCGCCTGCGCCTGTCCGGACGCCGCCAGCGACAGCCGCTGCGCAGCCTCGCCCATGGCCCGGACGTGGTCGACAAGCTCGAACCCGCTCGGCGTCAGAACAAGCCCGCGCCCCACACGCTCGAACAACGCCACGCCCAACTCTTCTTCGAGCGCGGCAACCTGCCGCCCGAGCGTCGGCTGCGCCATATCGAGAGCCCGCGCCGCCGCCGACAGGGACCCCTCCTCCGCCGTGACCAGAAAGGCACGCGCGCGGTTCCAGTCGAATTTCATGCTGCGCCATTCCATACATTTTTGCATATCATAACGACGGATTTGGTCAATTCACTCTGCGATCCCGCATGGATATACCCTGCTCATCCAAGGAGACCTGCCAGATGAACGCCACCATGAAAGCCATTGCCTACACCCGTTACGGCGGGCCGGAGGTTCTGTCTGCCGCCGGGATGCCGAGACCTGAACCGAAATCTGACGAGGTGCTGGTCAAGGTCCGCGCCACCAGCGTCACCTCGGGCGACTACCGCGCCAGAAGCCTCGACATGCCGCCCGGTTACGGCCTTGTCGGCCGGCTGGTCTTCGGCATCCTCGGGCCCCGCAGCAGGGTGCTGGGGACCGAGTTTGCCGGTGTTGTCGAGGCAACCGGAACCGGCGTCACACGCTTCAAACGCGGCGACCGCGTATTCGCCTATCCGGGCGCGAATTTCGGGGGATATGCCGAATATGCGGTCATCCGCCAGGATGCCGCGATTGCCGTAGCCCCCGAAACCATGGACCTTGATGTGGCGGTTTCGCTGTCCTTTGGCGGGGCGACCGCACTCAACTTTCTGCGGGACAAGGCAAAAATAAAATCCGGCGATCATGTGCTTGTCATCGGCGCGGCCGGGAGCGTCGGCAGCGCCGCCGTGCAGCTGGCGAAAGCCTTCGGCGCCCGCGTTTCGGCGACCGCGTCTCCGGCGAAACTCGACATGGTGCGCGAGCTGGGCGCCGATGTCGTGATCGATCGCGGCAAGGAGGATCCGGCGGGCGTCCGTGACGCCTACGACATCATCCTGGATACCAGCGGAACGGCGACATACGCAAAGTATGGAAAGGCTCTGAAACCCGGCGGCCGGCTTATGCTGGTGTCTGCCAGTTTGTGGCAGATGCTCGGCTCGCTTCTTGCCCGGAAATCCGGTGGCCGCAAGGCGTCGGGCGGCTACGCTCCCGAGCGCGCCGAGGATCTACGTTTCCTGGCCGATCTCGCCGCAAGAGGAAGCTTTACACCATTCATCGACAGACGGTTTCCGATGGATCAGGCAGCAGATGCCCACCGGTATTTCCAATCCTCCAGTCGCAAGGGGAATGTTGTCATTGTGGTGGAGGGAAACTGATCTGTGCATGACTTCGGCAACCTGTTGCAGGGCCACAGCATCACGGATCGGAAGGACAGTTGAAATCCGGCATGGAACTGCCTAGAGAACAGCGCAACAGCGCGATGCCCAGGCGTCAGAAAAACTGGTGATGCAGCCAGGGAAAGACCGTTACACATGACCCTCCCCAACGAACTCAAGGCGGCAACGCTTGCCGCACAGGCCGGCGGCGTGATCGACATGCCCTCGGGCGGCGTCACACCGCCGATCCAGCCCTCCACCACCTTTGTACGCGACCGGGACTATGAGCTGGTCAACCCGGACAATATCTATTCGCGCGACAATTCCGACATCGTCCGGATTGCCGAGAACGTTCTTGCACGGCTCGAGGGCGCGGAGGAGGCATTGCTGTTTCCCTCGGGCATGGCTGCAATTGCCGCACTTTTCCGCACGCTGCCCAATGGCGGTTCGATTGTGGTCCAGTCCGGAATCTACTGGGGCACGACCAAGTGGCTGAGGGACTTCTCCGCCCGCCGCAACATTGCCCTGCACGAGGTGGAAGCCAGCGATCCCGAGGCGCTTGCCGGAGCCTGCAGCAGCCATACCCCGGGTATCGTCTTTATCGAGACACCCTCCAACCCCTGGCTCAAGACCGTCGACATCGCCCATGCCGCCAGGTGCGCCCATGCGGCAGGGGCCCTGCTCGCGGTTGATTCCACCGCCGCCACGCCGGTGCTGCAAAGGCCGCTGGAGCTTGGCGCCGACATTGTCATGCATTCGGCCACCAAGGGCATCAACGGTCATTCCGACGTCCTCGCCGGGGTTCTCGCCGCTGCGGCTCCGGCGGCGCAGGTCTGGACCGACATCAAGGCCGACAGGCACGATGCCGGTGCGGTTCTGGGCCCGTTCGAGGCCTGGCTGCTGCTGCGCGGCATGCGCACGCTGCCTCTGCGCGTCGAACGCATGAGTGCGAATGCGCTGAAAATCGCCGAATGGCTCGAAGCCCATCCGAAGGTCACGGACGTTTTCTATCCCGGTCTTGCAAGCCATCCCGGCCACGCGATCGCCGCGACCCAGATGAAGGACGGTTTCGGATGCCTGCTCTCGTTCCTGGTCGAGGGTGGCGCACCGGAAGCCCTCGCCGTCGTCGGCAAGCTCAGGCTGTTCCACCGCGCCACTTCGCTCGGCGGCGTTGAAAGCCTGGTAGAGCATCGCCATACAATCGAGCCCCACACCGGCATACCCGAAAGCCTGGTCCGCGTTTCGGTCGGAATCGAGGATGCGGACGATCTGATCGCGGATCTTGAGCAGGCTTTGGGGTGAACGGAACGCGCCTTCCCAATCTCCCCGCCTTTGCGGGGGAGGTGTCGGTAGCTATTCGATCCCCCTGATACGGCCGAGTCCGGCAACTTCATCCTTCGTCATCCTCGGGCTTGACCCGAGGATCCAGTCCGCAATGCCGCAGAGCCAAAGCGATCTGTAGTGCGATCACGGAATGGATCCTCGGCTCGGGGGCCGAGGATGACGAGTTCGTGGAGTGACCTCTGATCGACACGCTGAAACGAAAAAGGCCACCCGTGAAGGTGGCCTTTCCGTATCGAATTTTATGCGGTCAGGCCTACACCCGGCGCTCGACCATCATCTTCTTGATCTCGGCACCCGCACCGCCCGCAGTCGCGATCAGCGGCGAGGACGTGCAAACCAAAAATCGGTTGCCGGACCTACACCCGGCGTTCCACCATCATCTTCTTGATTTCTGCAATCGCCTTGGCGGGGTTCAAGCCCTTCGGGCAGGTCTGCGCACAATTCATGATGGTATGGCAGCGGTAGAGCCGGAACGGATCTTCGAGGTTGTCGAGCCGCTCGCCTGTGGATTCGTCTCTGGAGTCGATCAGCCAGCGATAGGCCTGCAAGAGCACAGCGGGGCCGAGATAACGGTCGCCGTTCCACCAGTAACTCGGGCATGAGGTCGAGCAGCAGGCGCAAAGGATACACTCGTAGAGACCGTCGAGCTTCGCGCGGTCCTCGTGGCTCTGCTTCCATTCCTTGGCCGGCGTCGGCGACACGGTCTTCAGCCACGGCTCGATCGACCGGTGCTGGGCGTAGAAATTGGTGAGATCCGGCACCAGGTCCTTGACCACCGGCAGGTGCGGCAGCGGATAGACCTTCACCGCACCGTCGATCTCGTCCAGACCCTTGGTGCAGGCAAGCGTGTTGGTTCCGTCGATGTTCATCGCGCAGGACCCGCAGATGCCTTCGCGGCAGGACCGGCGCAGCGTCAGCGTGGCGTCGATCTTGTTCTTGATCCACAGCAGGCCGTCGAGCACCATCGGGCCGCAATCGTCCGTGTCGATGTGGAACGTGTCGATGCGCGGGTTCTCCGCGTCATCCGGCGACCAGCGGTAGATCTTGAATTCGCGCGTGTTCTTGGCGCCTTCCGGCTTCGGCCAGACCTTGCCCTCTTTGGGCTGCGAATTTTTCGGGAGTGTGAGTTCAACCATGTGCTCTATTCCCTCTTAGTAGACCCGCGCCTTGGGCGCGATCTTGGCGATGTCGATGCCCTCTGCGATCAGGTCGGTGTGGACCGGACGGTAGTCGAGCTTGACCGCACCCTTGTCATCGACCCAGGACAGCGTGTGCTTGCGCCAGTTCTCGTCGTCGCGGCCGCCCATCGGGCCGTCCTTGTAGTCCTCGCGGGCATGCGCGCCACGGCTTTCCTTGCGGGCCTCTGCCGAAAACACCGTGGTGATCGCATTGGCCATCAGATTGTCGAGCTCCAGCGTTTCCACCAGGTCCGAATTCCAGATCATCGAGCGGTCGGAGACCTTGACGTCAGGCATCTCGGCCCAGATCGCGCTCATCCGCTTGCAGCCGGATTCGAGCGACTCCTGGGTACGGAACACCGCGGCGTCTTCCTGCATGGTGCGCTGCATCTTTTCGCGCAGCTCCGCCGTCGGCGTCGAGCCGGAGGCATGACGCAGGGTGTCGAAGCGGGTCATGATCTTCTCGAACGACGCCTCGTTGACCCCCGGAATGCCGGACTTGCGATCAATCACCTCGCCGGCGCGGATCGCGGCCGCGCGCCCGAAGACCACGAGGTCGATCAGCGAGTTCGAGCCAAGCCGGTTGGCGCCGTGCACCGAGGCGCAGCCGGCTTCGCCGACGGCCATCAGGCCCGGGGTCACCTTGTCCGGATCATCCGATGTCGGGTTGAGAACCTCGCCCCAGTAGTTGGTCGGGATGCCGCCCATGTTGTAGTGCACCGTCGGCAGCACCGGTATCGGCTCGCGGGTGACGTCGACACCGGCGAAGATCCTGGCGCTTTCCGAGATTCCCGGAAGCCGTTCATGCAGCACCGCGGGATCGAGGTGATCGAGGTGCAGGAAGATGTGGTCCTTGTTCTTGCCGACGCCGCGGCCTTCGCGGATTTCCATCGTCATGCAGCGTGAAACCACATCGCGCGAGGCAAGATCCTTGGCCGACGGGGCATAGCGTTCCATGAAGCGCTCGCCCTCGGAATTGACGAGATAGCCGCCCTCGCCGCGCGCGCCCTCGGTGATCAGACAGCCTGCGCCGTAGATCCCGGTCGGGTGGAACTGCACGAACTCCATGTCCTGGAGCGGCAGGCCGGCGCGGGCAACCATGCCGCCGCCGTCACCGGTGCAGGTGTGCGCGCTGGTTGCCGAGAAATAGGCCCGACCGTAACCGCCGGTGGCCAGCACCACCATCTTTGCCGAGAAGCGGTGGATGGTGCCGTCGTCGAGGTTCCAAGCCACAACGCCGGTGCAGCGCCCATCATCTTCCATCAGGAGGTCGATGGCGAAATACTCGATGAAGAATTCCGCATTGTTTTTCAGCGACTGGCCGTAGAGCGTGTGCAGGATGGCGTGACCGGTCCGGTCGGCCGCCGCACAGGTGCGCTGCACCGGGGGGCCTTCGCCATAATTCTGCATGTGACCGCCGAAGGGACGCTGGTAGATCCGGCCATCCTCGGTGCGCGAGAACGGCACGCCGTAATGCTCGAGCTCGTAGACCGCCTTGGGCGCTTCCATGGTCAGGTACTGCATGGCGTCGACGTCGCCGAGCCAGTCGGATCCCTTGACCGTGTCATACATGTGCCACTGCCAGGAATCGGGCGTCATGTTGGTCAGCGAGGCCGCGATGCCGCCCTGCGCCGCAACCGTATGCGACCGGGTCGGGAACACCTTGGAGATACAGGCGGTGCGGAAGCCCTGTTCGGCCATGCCCAGCGTGGCGCGGAGCCCGGCGCCGCCGGCGCCCACCACCACCACGTCATAGGCGTGATCGACAATCGAATAGGCGCGTTCGCCAATGTTGACGCTCGACGTCATTACCATGTTCTGTCAGCCTCCGAAGCCGAGTTTGAGAACCGCGAACAGCGACACGGCGCCGACTGCAACGGTAAAGAATGTGTTGAGGAGTAAGAGCGCCACCTTGGCGCCTTCGGCATGGATGTAGTCCTCGATGATGACCTGCATGCCGAGCCGCATGTGGACCAGGCCGGAAATCACCACCAGGCCCATCAGCACTGCCACCAGCGGATTGGACAGCGCGCCCGCCACCACCTCGTAGGGCTCGCCGTTATAGGCGATGATGAACAGGATGAAGAATGTGATCAGCGGCACGTTGGCGACCGCGGTGACCCGCTGGCGCCAGAAATGATCGGTGCCTTCCTTGGCGGAGCCGAGACCGCGAACCTTCGAAAGCGGCGTGCGCATGTTGTTCATGTGAAGTCCCTCAAATCCGGCGCTCAGAAGCGCGTCGCGTAGCCGGCGATCCAGATCAGCACCGTCAGAATCACAGAACCGGTGATCGTCGCCCAGGCCATCTTGGTCGATGTCTTCGGATCCATGCCGTGACCCGTATCCCAGATGAAATGGCGAATGCCGCCGAGCAGGTGGTGCACCAGCGCCCAAGTGTAGCCGAACAGCACCAGCCGGCCGATGATCGAGCCGAATATGCCGTTGACCCAGTCAAAATACTCCGGCCCCGAGGCGGCGGCGACCAGCCACCATGCCACCAGGATGGTGCCTGCATAGAGCGCCATGCCGGTCAGCCGGTGGACGATCGACATCACCATGGTGGGGATTTGCTTGTAGATGCTTAAATGCGGCGATAGCGGCCGGTTCTGCGTCACATTGGTCATGCTGACCCTGTCCCTTTGTTTCCCTTGGCAGCCGCGCGCGCCGGATCGGGCGCGCAACACAACGCCGAAGCGTTCAAGCGTCTGCCGCAGGACGGCTTATCCCGCAAACGGTTTAAGAAATCCTGCACCCTCGATTGCCAGCCGGCGTCGCCCGAAAGGCGTGACCTGTGGCAGTGCGGTGGTTTTAGTGCGTTATGTGCACCGCGTCAAAGCCCGCATCGGCCTTGACGGCACGCCTTTGGTCGAAACTGCGCCGTCGCTTTGTCAACGATTGGCGGTTCAATCGATTCAATATGCGGTTTGAGCGCAGATCGGCGGGCGCGACAAATGCGCCACGGGTCAACGCGAGTGGTTAAACCGCATCTCCCAGCTCGAAAAATCGGCCTTGGTGGCGAGCTTTTCGTAGAGCTTGCGCCCGTCTTCGGGCAATCGCGGCGCATTGAGGATGATTCGCGACCAGCCGCGGCCGTCGCTTTCCTCGGCCAGCATGTCGATCATCGCCTGTGCGATGCCCATGTTCCGGTGAAGATGGCTGACGTAAAGATGATCGACCTGGGCAAGCCGCATGCCGGTGACCGGATCGGGCAGATCGTAGAACATCACGAAGGCGACCAGTTCGCCGTCGAGTCGCGCGCCGAACACCTGCGCTGCCCGGTCCTGCAGAAGCGTTTCGGCATAATAGTCGTCGGGCCTCCGCGGCGCGCCGCGCTTGAGGGACTGCACGTAGTTCGCCAGAAGCGGCGAGAACTGGTGCGCATCCTTCAGCCGCAACGGCGAAATATCGATGTTGACGGGCGGGGTCTTGGGCTCTGCATCGGGCTTTGTCATGCCGCCATGTTTCGGACAAAGCGACCCGCCGGTCAAGACTGCCGGGCGCAATTGCGGCGGCTGCCGGCCCGTTCGAAGCGGAAGCGGAAACGGAGATTCAACGGGGCACGGGCCCCCGCGTTTCGGAACCCCGGAGCGAAACTGGCGTTCAGTTCTTAACGTTAATGCACGGTAACCGCGCGCCCGTCGTGACTCCGCCACAGCCCAAGGGCAAAATGGAGCCATGTGTCAGGAACAAGGACGATGATCATGACCAGATCCGCCACACCGAAACGCCGAAGCACGGCAAGTGGCCAAGGCGCGCGCCTTCGCGCAGGCCTGCTGAGCGCGACCGTCGCCGCAGCCTTCGTGCTGCCGTCCCTTTCCCCCGCGCTTGCCAATGATGGTCCGGTGTTCAAGAAACAACGCGACAACGACATCACGATCATCGTCATCGACGAGGATGACCGTGACCGGAAGCGCTTTGTGCGCGAGGAAAACCGCAAACCCCCGGCCCGGCGCTCGATCGAGCGTCCCGACGACGAGATCGTCATCAAGCTGCCGCGCCACGATCGCGACCACGACGGCTATGACGGGGATCGCCATCGCCGCACGTCAGGCACCAGCGACAGCGTCGACGAGGAACGCTTCTGGGGCAAGGACAGCGCCTCCACCGGCAATGGGCGAAAAGACAGCCATGACGGCCCGAAGGTCATCATCGTCGACCGCAACAGCAGTGCCTGCGAGGGCTCGGGCGTCTGCGTGATCCGGCCCTGAGGCCATCGGACGAATGCCGCGCTGAGTTACGCACGGGCTGAACCCGGTTCAAAGAGGTACGCCGGCCTTCTGCTTCAGGCGGCCCGGCTGCTGTCCGCCGTCCCGGAGCCGGATCGACGTTTCCCGCATTTTCCGGCGAACAGGGCAGTGGACCGCTTGTTCCGCTTGGCTTCGTACATGGCCTGGTCGGCGCAGCTGAGCACTGCATCCCAGGACATGCCGGGCTCTGCCACCGAGACCCCGACCGAGGGCGCCAGGATCGCCTCGAAATCTCCAAATCCGATCGGCGCATTGCAGGCGATCACAATCCGGTCGGACACCGCCTTTGCCGCGGCACCGGGCACATCGTCAAAGATCACGCAGATGAATTCGTCGCCCCCGAGGCGGACCACATGATCCTGCGGCCGGACATTGGCTGTCAGGCGCTCCGCGGTGACCTTGAGCGCATGGTCGCCCTGCTCATGACCGTGCCGGTCGTTGAGTTTCTTGAAATCGTTGAGATCGAGATAGATGACCGCAACCTGACCGGCTCCGATCCGCGCCCGGGCGCTCGCGGTGCCGAGCATCTCGTCGAGGCCCGAGCGGTTGAGCAAACCGGTAAGCCTGTCGGTCGAGGCGACCACCCTTGCCGTTTCCAGCGCCCGGCTTTGCAGGTGAAAGTAGCGCGCGGCGAAAATGCAGATGGCGAAAATGCCGAAGCAGACCAGCAGCAGGCCGGGCATGATCTCCTTGCGCAGCACGGTGCCGATGTTCTGGTGCGACCAGACCAGACGTGCGACCGGCGTCCCGTCCGGCCCGACAAGATCCACCGCGGATTCGCCCGCCGTCTCACCCACCGGAGTGATCGCGTAGCCCGTTCCGCGGGTCAGCCGGCCGATCGATTGGAGCGCGTCATCGGTAAAAAGCTTGATCCCAAGCATCACGGGCAACCGCGCCGCGCCGAGGCTCGAGATGTTGTCCGGCGTGATCCAGCTTGCTGCAATCGCACCGTATGTCTCGCCGATCCTGCCGATCCCGGAGACCGTGACGTAGTCGGAAGGGTCCGTTTCCCGCAGCCGCGCAAGGAATGGCGCGATTTCGGCAACGTCGAACCGGTCCTCTGCACCGGCTGCGAGACCCTCGCCGTAGACATGCTGAACATCTCCCGCGGCGTCGAGGATGACGATCCGGTCGAAAAGGTCGCTTTCCGTCGCGCCGGTCCCGATATGGGCGAGTACTTCCGCTGCGTTCCTGTCGGTGACGACCTCGTAGGCCAGGTCCCAGAAGGCATAGTCGGCGGTGGAGACTTTGACACGCTGCACCGTTTCGGTGACCAGCAGGTCGACGATGCTCTCGCCGCTCTTGCGTTCGAGATCGTCAAGGCGGCCGGTCAGCCAGTAGACGCAGCCCAGGATCACTCCCACGGCAACGACGCCGAGCAGGAACAGATATCCGAAAATGAGTCTTGGCCGTTTGCCGGTCACCATGCGCGCTTCCACCCTTTGTATGGCCTTAAGGGATGACATGCGCGGACTTAAGGAAGCTCCAATGAAGGGCGCCGGCAGCGCCACAATGGGTGTTTTCCTGCCCCAAGCTGCAAACAGGGTAAGCGGAGTGTAAACGGAACACGTGCCGCGAGGCCGATCTGATTATCTCCGATGTCAAGCTCGCGGAAGCGGGCGGCGATACAGAAAGCCATTACCGGCAGGCACTGGAGATTGCCGAACGGCTCGAAACAGAAGGCAAGCTGGCGCCGGTGGATGCTTTCATTCCGGGCATGTTGCGGGAGCGGTTGAAGGCTGCGGGCGGGGAGTAGGTGGACATCCCCTCCTTCGTCATCCTCGGCCCCCGAGCCGAGGATCCATCCCGCAATCCCTCTGAAATCAGTACGCGGTGAGGCATCAGGGAGTGGATCCTCGGGTCAAGCCCGAGGATGACGAATCGCGGGACCCGAGGACGACAAATCGAGAGGCCCGTGGGTGACGAACTGTGGGAACTGTCCTGGAACGGCACAGGTCGGCGCCGGATCGGGACTGCGCTTCACCTGATGCTAACCGATTCGCGGGCTTCAGCGTGACCATTGTCCGGGAGAGGCAGACACTGTCTTCATCAAGTCGAAGGAGGCAGTCGCATGCGATCAACAGCCTGGAATACGCCGCTGACCATCGATGATCCCGTCACTGGGCTTCGCCGGACGGTGAAGACCGCGCGGCAGGCAAAAAATCTGCTGCACCGGAACTGGCCCGACAAGCACGGCAGCCGCTATCACGTCGCCGAGCAGACCTGCGAGGAGGTGATCCACGGATTGGCCCCGCCGCGCAAGGCCCGCCACGCGCTCATCGCCGCAGCCATCGAGGCGCACCTGCATCTGAGCTGACGGCAGGCGACGCTCCCTGAACGGTTCGGATCTATTCCCCTGAAACGAACGAACCCGCCGGGCGACCGGCGGGTTCGTGTGATTCATGCCTGAAACCGGTCGGGACCGGTCATTCCCACTCGCGGATATCGACGAAGTGCCCGGCGATCGCAGCCGCCGCGGCCATGGCCGGAGAAACCAGGTGCGTGCGGCCCTTGAAGCCCTGGCGGCCCTCGAAGTTGCGGTTGGACGTCGAGGCGCAGCGTTCCTCGGGTTTGAGCCGGTCGTCGTTCATGGCAAGGCACATCGAGCAGCCCGGCTCGCGCCAGTCGAAGCCCGCATTCTTGAAGATGACGTCGAGGCACTCGGCCTCCGCCTGCTCCTTGACCAGCCCCGAACCGGGAACGATCATCGCCGAGACGGTGGAAGCCACGGTTTTGCCCTCGACCACCTTGGCGGCTGCGCGCAGATCCTCGATGCGGCCATTGGTGCACGAGCCGATGAAAACCCGGTCGATGGCGATGTCGGTGATCTTGGTCCCGGGTTTCAGGCCCATGTAATCGAGCGCGCGCCATTTCGATGTGCGCTTGGATTCGTCGGCGATGTCATCGGGGTTCGGCACCTCGCCATTGACCGAGATCACGTCCTCGGGCGAGGAGCCCCAGGAGACGATCGGCGGAAGCGCCGCGGCGTCGAGGCGCACCACCTTGTCGTAATGCGCGCCCTCGTCGCTGACGAGCGACTTCCAGTACTCGACCGCCATGTCCCAGGCCTTGCCCTTGGGCGCGCGCGGCCGGTCCTTGATGTAGGCGAAGGTCTTCTCGTCGGGCGCGATCAGGCCTGCCCGGGCGCCGCCCTCGATGGTCATGTTGCAGACCGTCATGCGGCCTTCCATCGACAGCGCGCGGATCGCGTCGCCGGCGAATTCGATCACGTGGCCGTTGCCGCCGGCGGTGCCGATCTCGCCGATGATGGCGAGAATGATGTCCTTGGCGGTGACACCCTCGGGCAGCTCGCCATTGACCTCGACCAGCATGTTCTTGGCCTTTTTCTGGATCAGCGTCTGGGTGGCAAGCACGTGCTCGACCTCCGAGGTGCCGATGCCGTGCGCCAGCGCGCCGAACGCGCCGTGGGTCGAGGTGTGGCTGTCGCCGCAGACGATGGTGGTGCCGGGCAGCGTGAAGCCCTGCTCCGGGCCCACGATGTGGACGATGCCCTGGCGCTTGTCGTTTTCGTTGTAATACTCGACGCCGAACTCGGCGGCATTGTTGGCCAGCGCCTCCACCTGGATGCGGCTTTCCTCGTTCTTGATGCCGAGCGCGCGGTCGGGCGAGGTCGGCACGTTGTGGTCGACCACGGCGAGCGTCTTGTCGGGCGCGCGCACGGTGCGGTGCGCGGTGCGCAGGCCCTCGAAGGCCTGCGGGCTGGTGACCTCGTGGACCAGATGGCGGTCGATGTAGAGCAGGCAGGTGCCGTCATCCTGCTGGCTGACAACGTGATCGTCCCAGATCTTGTCGTAGATGGTGCGTGGTGCGGTCATGGTTTTCGTCCGTTCGGTATGATGTGAAATGGCGTGATGTCGAAAGGCGGAAGGCGCGGTCGCGACCCGCCGGGCGCATGCGGCGGCTCAGCCCGCGTCGCGTCCCGAAAGCGCGCCGGAAACGCGCGCAAAGAACCGTGCCGGCAGGCGCTTGCGGTCCTGCAGCACGAAAACGTGGGGCGCCAGACATCTGAATTTCGATCCCATGGACGCGCTCATACCAATTTTGCCGGGTTCGGGCAATTGTTTTGCGCCTGCCCGCCGGGCCGGATGTTGCCGCAGGCAGCAGGGCGGGAGCCTGTAAACGCCGGAACAACCCGAGCCTCACGCGAGCGGCCGGCCGTGCCGCATCAGCCTGCGGTAATGGTCGCCGCGCGGATCGGGCCGGGCCGCAGGATCGAACGGACCGTCGGCAATGCCGATATCCCGCTTCATCCTGTCATCAAGGCCCTCGTCCGCAATCAGCCGATGCCCCTTTGGCCGCAGCAAATCCAGCCACAGCTTCGCCCTGCCGCAAAACCGCGCGAGTCGGCCTTGCGAGGCGCGATCGTGTTCGCTCATCGCTCTTTCCTTTTGATCGAAATCGAGGCTAGATTTGCGTCCCGAACGACCGGAAATCCAATGCAATTCCAGTCTGCGCCCATAAAGAGAGCTTATCCATGAAACTGTCGCGCAAGGTCCCGCTCAACGCATTGCGGGTGTTCGAAGCCGTCGCGCGCCACGGCAGCTTCTCGCGCGCGGGGGAAGAGCTCGGCATGACCCAGACGGCCGTGAGCTACCAGATCAGGCTTCTGGAGGATCATCTCGGCGAACAGCTTTTCCTCCGGCAGCCGCGCCGGATCCTCAACACCGAGATCGCCGAGCGCATGCTGCCGCATCTCAGGAGCGGGCTCGAGAAGATCGGCGACGCCATGCTGGCAGCAGGTGAAGCGACCAGCGAAACACTGGAGATCCACTCGTCGCCGACGTTTGCCTCGCACTGGCTGGCGCGCAACCTGGGCAGTTTTCAGCTCGCCCACCCCGGCGTCGCTGTCCGGCTCAAACGCGTGAGCAAGATCACCGATTTCAGCCGCGATCCGGCAGACATCGCCATCCGCTGGGGTGTCGGCCCATGGCCGGACATCGACTGCCATCTTCTCGGACGGTTCACCTATGCGCCGATGCTCAGCCCCGGGCTCGCGGACGGGGTTGGCGGCATCTCACGGCCTGAAGACCTGCTGAACCTCCCGATCATCGGCGCGCAGCAAAGTTCGTGGCAGCGATGGTTTTCAACCGCCGGCCTGGAAAACCCCGACCTTTCGGCCCATACGAGGTATGACTACATCGAGCAGGATCTTTGCGGCAACGCGGCGCTCGCCGGTCAGGGCGTCGCCATCCTCAATCACATATACTATCCGGACGAACTTGCGTCCGGGCGGCTCGTCGCTCCCTTCAACCACCCCTGCAGCGACGAGATCGGCATCTGGCTCGTCCATCCGCAATACCGCCGCAACACCCCGCGCATCAGGGCTTTCCGGGAATGGATCGTCAAGGCGGTGGCAAGTGACAGGGCGCGAACCGAACCGGGCTTCACGGAAACCGCCGAACACGACAGTAGAGAATAGGGGCTGGGCTAGCGCCGGCCTTGCTCCGGCTCCGCTCAGGCCAGCACCTCGAACACATGGGCGGTGACAAGAACCTCCGGCTCGTCCAGCGCAAAAGCGCGGAAGGGGGTGCTTTGCTCGCGCTTTCTCCAGACACCGCGTTCGCTCAGATCCGCGATGATGTCCGAGAAGCCGCCGGAGTCGAAAATCTTGTCGCGCACCGTGAACACGGCAATGCCTCCGGGCCGGGTGATGCGGCACAATTCGACAAGTCCCGAAGCCGGCGCATGGCCCTCGGTGAAGACGCCGGTGGACAGGAAGGCCGCGAAATGATCGTCGGCCCAGGGCAGGGTTTCGCCCAGCGTGGCGCGCTTCAGATCCTGATAGACGCCACGCGATCCTGCCAGGCGAAGCATCTCCTCGGAAAAATCAAGGCCCTCGATGCGGTCATAGCCAAGCGCTCTCAGATAGGGTCCGGACAGCCCGGTGCCGCAGCCGGCGTCGAGGACAGGCTCCGCACCCGGCGGGACATGGCGCGACACCCAGGATAGAGCCTGAAACGGCAGGCAGTAGCCCGAGGCGAGCGTGTCGCGGTCGTAGTCCGTTGCCCAGTTCGCATAGGCGGAATTGAGCTCATCCGCCGTGCGCGCGCCATAGACCTGCCCGAGCGCATCCTGCGAGCCCGCCGCTTGATCAGTCATTTGTCAGTCCCCTCGCTGGATCGTTCTCAAACAAGCTGCTCGTCGAGCGGCCTCAGCGGTTCTTCTCGAGCCGCATCCGGAAATACTGCCGCTGGCCTTCGGGAATCTCGTCAATGTGCACCGTGCCCCGGCGCAGGTCATAAAGCAGCCGTGCCTCTGCATCGGGCCTTAGATCAAAGCTCGGGTTGAGTTGCGGGGTAAGCAGCGGATCGTAGTGCCGGCCGGACTGGATCGCATCGAGCTTGCGGCCGGACATGCCGAAATCGGCCCAGGCCGCCGCCGGTAGCAGGAAGACCCCGGCGAGTGCGGTCAACATAAGGCGTTTCATCAGCATCATCCTTTCACGCATTTTCATCGGCTGCGTCGGGCAAGTGGCGGCTTACACGGCTTTCGCCCAGTCATTTGGGGTTTGCCGGGCGCGGCGCAAGGGGCCGGGACCGGGACGCATCATTGCTTCGGTCCGCCCGACCGCTCTTCCTGCGAGCGGCGGAGCCGCCTTTCAAGCGCCCTGAGCGCCAGCGACAGGCCGACGGTCAGAAGCAGGTAGACATAGGCCACGATCGAGTAGGTCTCGAAGAAACGGAACGAACCCGAGGCGTAGACCTTGCCCATCTGCGTGAGATCGGCAACCCCGAGCACCGAGACCAGCGACGAATCCTTGATCATGGCGATGAAATCGTTGCCCAGTGGCGGCAGGATGGTCCGAATCGCCTGCGGCAGCACGATGAAACGGAAACGATGCCAGGGCCCGAGCCCGAGCGCCTTCGCCGCCTCGACCTGGCCTTCATCGACCGACAGGATGCCCGCCCGGAACACCTCCGAAATGAAAGCCGAGTAGCCGATCGTCAGCGCGATGATCGCCCGCCACAAAAGAGAGACGTCGCGCACCAGCATCTCGTCCATGACCCCGGCTTCTATCAGCGGCGACATCAGCGCATTCCATCCGAGCACAAAGCCCGGCGCGCCGACAAAGGCGATGTAGAACAGGAGCACCAGGATCGGGATGCCGCGGATGATCTCGACGTAGAACCGCGCGATCTGCCGCAGCACCAGCGAGTTCGACAATCCCATGACCGCCAGCAGGAGCCCGAGCAGCGTCGCCATGGCGAAACCCGCCAGCGTGACGAAAATGGTGATCCAGATCCCCTTGGAGACAATCGTGAAGATCTGGCTGTAGAGATCGTTAATCGCGATCTGGAACGCCAGAAACAGCGCAATCACTCCGGCGGCCAGGAGCCACCATGGAAAGTCCTTCCGGGTCGATGATGCGCCCGGTGCCTGCGTTTGATCCGTCACCGGCCGGGCTCCTCCGCCCGTGCCGGCAATGTGCAGACATGAGCGCGCAGGGCGGGACCGGATGCGCGCTCACGCCCATCCGCCCCTGTATGCCTGGGCGGGATCGGGTCCTTGAGGCCCTTCACGGGTGGCTCAGCCGCCAAGCTTGTAGTCGAGGAACCACTTCTTGTTGAGCGCATCGATGGTGCCGTCGGCCTTCATCGCAGCGATCGCGGCGTTGACCGGCTCGACCAGCTCCGAGCCCTTGGGGAAGATGAAACCGAAATCATCCGAGCCGAGCGGACCGCCGACAAGCTTGAGACCGCCGTCGGACGCCTCGACATAGCCGTCGCCGGCAACGCCATCGGTCAGAACCATGTCGACGTCACCCGTCCTGAGCGCCTGAACGGTCGCGCCGAAGGTTTCCATCAGCTTGATGCGCGGGTTCTGCTCGTCGCCGTCGAGCACGTCATAAACTGCGACATAAAACGGCGTGGTGCCCGGCTGCGCACCCACCAGCCCCTCTTCGAAGGCCGCGAAGGATTCAGCATCGTCGAACCGGTCCTCGTCTCCACGCACGAGCATGAACATTTCCGAACGCATGTAGGGATCGGAGAAATCGACCTTCTCCTTGCGGTCTTCCTTGATCGAGATTCCGGTCATTCCGATCTCGTACTGGCCGTCCGAAACTGCCTGGATCATCGCATCCCAGGAGGTGTTCTGATACTCGACGTTGAAATTCAGCCGCTTGGCGATCTCGTTCATCGCATCATATTCCCAGCCGATCTGGTCGCCGGTCTTGGGATCGATGAACTGCAGTGGCGGATAGGCGTTTTCCGTGACGACCACGACGGTTTCGCCGCCGAGATCGGGCAGATCCTGCGCCTGGACGGTGGCGGAGAACGAAACGGCGGCAGCAATGGCGGCTGCCGCCACGGAGGCGGTTTTGAAGAATGACATGACGATTTCCCTCATGAGGTCTCGGGACAGATTGGCTTCACGCCGGCGCGAAGGCACCGATACGTGTGCAGTCGTCAATGTGCAATGCCCCGGCGCTGGCCGCAAGTGGTTGCGGCAGAGCGCGCCAGCAGCACGGGACGACCCGGGATCTTTGCATCGATGGGAGTGAGCTGCCCGCAGGTCGTTCAGCGCTTGCGGCCGCTCACCGCGGCGGCTGCGAGGATATCCCACATGTCGGCGCCGGATTCCAATGCGGCGGCAAAGGATGTTTTCGGACGTGTTGCGGCAGCCGGCATCTTGCCTTCGGCCCGGGCAGCGCCCTCAAGTTCTTCCTCGAGGCTGGATTCCGCCCTGGTCGCGTCCGTGCCCTTGCCGCTCGGCCGTGCGGCCGCAACACCGGTTGTGATGCGCGGCATTTGAGGATGCTGCGGCACGACGGCATGCTTTCCGGTATTGACGATGACTGGTATGGACACGTCTGATGACCCCGTTCGACAAAAAACACCCGTCGGCCACGAATCCGGGCGCTGGAGTTTTTTCACCCGCCATCCTGGCGCAATGCACCTTGCAGAACGCCTAAACGGTTTCGTCGCATTTGAACGAACGCGGGATTGGCGTGTAGGGGAAAGGATCGATTCAACAAAAAAGGCGCCGAAATTTCCGGCGCCTTGTTGGACGATCCCGAGGATCGCCGAAACGTGAAAAAGCGGCTTATTCGCCCTTGGACTCTTCGGCCGCAGTGTTCTCTGCTGCAGCTTCCGCTGCATCTGCCGCTGCCTTCTCGGCCGCCAGAGCCTCCGCGGCTGCAACCTTCTCGGCCTCGATACGTGCCTTCTGCTCGGCGAGCGTGGCGCGTTCGGCTTCATTGAGCTTGCGCGCGCGGGTGTTGGTGTTCTCGACGATACGGGCCGACTTGCCGCGACGATCGCGCATGTAATAGAGCTTGGCGCGGCGAACCTTGCCGCGGCGGATCACTTCGACGGCCTCGACCAGCGGCGAGTAGATCGGGAACACGCGCTCGACGCCTTCGCCATAGGAAATCTTGCGAACGGTGAAGCTTTCGTTCAAGCCTGCGCCGGAGCGGGCGATGCAAACACCTTCGAAGGCCTGCAGACGGGTGCGCTTTCCTTCGGTCACGCGGACCTGGACGCGCAGCGTGTCGCCGGCGGAAAATTCGGGAAACTTGCGGGAAGCTTCGATCTTGGCTGCCTGTTCGGCATCCAGCTGGGCAATGATATTCATGGTCCTTGACCTTTCGTTCTTCTCAAACAGCCAGAGCGCTCTCGACTTGCCTGCTTGGCATGTCCCTTCGGGATCATCCTCGCGGCTATGCCGGTCAAGGCAGGAGCGGTTTCACCATTCTTTGTTTGGCAGGCGCCGTCTTCAACGGCTGTCGGACTTTGCCGATTGCGCGGTGCGATACACCATCACCGGGCATTTGTCACGCCCAATTGCACGATTTTGTCGGCCCCGGCACCCTGCCGGTGCAGCAGCTTGAAAGCCACGTCCCGGAATGCTCTAAGACAGCCCCGATCTTCCTGCTGCCGGCTCCCCATGTCCTTCTTCGATATCCTGCTTCTGTTTTCGGCCGGTTTCCTGTCGAGTGCCGTCAACGCCATTGCCGGCGGCGGCACCTTTCTGACCTTCGGCGCCATGACGCTCACGGGCGTGCCGCCGATCATGGCCAATGCCACCTCTTCCGTCACCCAGTTTCCCGGCTACGTGACGTCGGCGTTGGCCTACCGTGACGAAATCCGCGCCGCAGGCCGGGAAGCATGGCTGCTTGCCGGGCTTTCATTCGTGGGCAGTCTCGGCGGCGCGCTGATCCTGGTCTCGATGTCCAATCCCGAATTCCGGTCGCTGGTGCCCTGGCTGCTGCTCGCCGCCACCGCCATCTTTGCTGCCGGTCCCTATCTCCGGCCCAGGAACCTGCATCCGGAACAGCCGGTTTCGCGCTGGGGACTGGCGGGTCAGTTCGTCACCTCGATCTATGGCGGGTTTTTCGGCGCCGGCATGGGCATCATGATGCTCGCCGTGCTCGGCCTGACCAAGGGGGGCGATTACCATCGCCTCAACGCGCTGAAGAACTTTATAGCCGTGACCATCGCGCTGGTTGCCATTCTCGTTTTCGTTGGCGGCGGCGTGGTGGCGTGGCTGCCGGCTTTGATCATGATCCCCGGCGGCGCTCTGGGCGGCTATGCCGGCGTCTGGATGGCGCGCCGGGTTCCGCAATCCGTCATAAGGGCGGTTGTCATCGCGGTCGGGCTGCTGCTCAGCTGGTATTACTTCTCCGGCTGATCAGGCCGGGTTTCGGTCGTCTGGAGCAGATCCGGCCGGCGCGCGCGCGTCAGCTTGAGCGCCTCTTCCTGCCGCCAGTCCTCGACCGCCTTGTGATTGCCCGAGGTCAGCACCGCCGGGATCTCCCGGTCTTCGAACACCTGCGGCCGCGTGTAGTGGGGATGCTCGAGCAGTCCCGCCTCGAAGCTTTCATGGGTGCCGGAAAGGGCGTTTCCCATCACGCCCGGAAGCACCCGGATCACCGCATCGAGCAGGATCAGCGCTGCGGGTTCACCGCCGGAGAGAACATAGTCGCCAATCGAGATTTCTTCGAGATTGCGCGCCTCGATCACCCGCTGGTCGACGCCTTCGAACCGGCCGCAGACAATGACCGCGCCCGGCCCGCTGGCGAGTTCGCGCACGCGGGCCTGTGTCAGCGGGCGCCCGCGCGGACTCATGAGAAGTCTCGGCCTCGGATCATTTTCGGGGCTGACCGCATCGATGGCGCGGGCGAGCACGTCGGGTCTGAGCACCATGCCCGCACCGCCGCCTGCCGGCGTATCGTCCACATTCCGGTGTTTGCCCGTGGCGTGGTCCCGGATATTGACCGCCTCCACCGTTGCGTCGCCGCGTTCGAGCGCACGGCCGGCAAGAGACACCCCCAGATGGCCGGGAAACATCTCCGGATACAGCGTGAGAACCGTGGCACGAAACCCCATCAGTCCCTGTCTCCATCCGGATTACCGCCGTCCGGATCCTCGCCGTCGGGGCCGGTTTCGCCCGCATCATCATCGCCGCCGGTGTCGATCAGTCCGGCGGCAACGGGATCGACGAGAATTCGCCCGGCCTCGACATCGACCTTCGGCACCGCGGCCAGGGTGAACGGGATCACCACCGGTTTTTTCCCATCCTGCCTGAGTTCAAGCAGATCGCCGCCGCCGAAATCCAGAACGGCTGACACGACGCCCCAGAACGTGCCATCCGCATCGAAGGCCTCGAGTCCCTCCAGATCGGCGTAGAAATACTCGCCTTCCTCAAGGTCCTCGTCGGGCAGGCTCGAGCGATCGATGAAAAGCTCGGTACCGTTGAGCGCCTCGGCGGCATTGCGGTCATTGATGCCGCGAAAGCGCACCACGACCACGGTCTTGGCGAACCTGAGATCCAGAACTTCGAACCTGCGGCCGTCGGCTGCAAACAGGACGCCATAGTCGGAGAGCGCCATCGGATGCTCGGTATAGGGCTTGACCCGGACTTCGCCGCGAATGCCCTGCGCCGCGCCGATAACGCCGATAAGGATGGGATGCTCAAGTTTGCTCATGGAATCTCCGGACGCGACGATCGCGCCACGTATCAAAACGGATGCACGAGGGACGCTGCAACATCCTGATACGATGCATCTGGCCATAGCTCAATTGATTACAATCGAACACGGCGCGCCGTTGTGTCTGGAAGCTCAACGCGAAAACGGGCGGCCACAGGCCGCCCGCATCAATCGGTCGAGCGTGCGGCCCGGACTTATTCCGCGGCGGTTTCTTCTTCAGCAGCGGCTTCTTCCGCAGGTGCTGCAGCTGCCTCGGCGGCGGCGGCTGCTGCATCCTCTTCCTTCTGCTTGCGCTCGGCTTCACGCTCCTGCGCCTTCTTGCCGGGCTTGGCCTTGTTCGGGTTGTTGCGGGCTTCGCGGGTGATCATGCCGGCATCGGCCATGAAGCGTGCGACGCGGTCGGTCGGCAGCGCGCCGTTGTCGAGCCAATGCTGGATGCGCTCCTGGTCGAGGCTGACGCGCGCTGCGTCGTCCTTGGGAAGCATCGGGTTCCAGTAGCCCAGACGCTCGATGAAGCGGCCGTCGCGCGGGCTGCGAACGTCGGCGACGACAACGTGGTAATAGGGACGCTTCTTGGAGCCGCCACGGGCGAGACGAATTTTCAGTGCCATTTTCTTTTCCTTCGGTTTAGCAGTCTGTCTGTTGGTTAAATGCTGCCCGACGCCTGTTGGCGCCGGATTGGGATCGTCATCTTGCCGCTGCCTGCTTGTGATGCTGGATAACTTCGCGGATGACGAATTCGAGGAACTTCTCGGCAAAATCCGGATCGAGATCCGAGGATTTTGCGAGATCGCGCAGCCGCGCGACCTGTTCGGCCTCGCGGTTCGGATCGGAAGGCGGCAGCTCGGCGGACGCCTTGAGCGCCCCCACTGCCTTGGTGACCCGAAAGCGCTCAGCCAGAATGTGGATGAGCGCTGCGTCGAAATTGTCGATCGAGCGCCGGTATTCGAGAAGCTGCGCCATGGCGCTGTCCGTGTCGGTCATGGCCGCCTCACTTCTTCTTCGGCAGGCCGGGAAGGCCGCCCGATGATTTCGGACCACCGAGCCCCGGCAGCTTTGGGCCGCCAAGCCCCGGAAGGCCTCCAGGAGGCAGACCGCCGGGCATGCCGCCCGGGCCACCCGGACCCTTGCCAAGTCCGGCGGCTTCCGCCTGCTTCTGCAACGCCTCGAGCTGCTTGGGGTCCATCTTCGACAGATCGGGCATTCCGCCCATGCCGCCCATCCCGCCGGGAAGCCCCATCTTGGAAGCAAGGCCGCCCATGGCCGCACGCATCATGCCGCCGCCCTTGCCCTTGCCGCCCATCGCCTTCATCACGTCGGCCATCTGCCGGTGCATCTTGAGAAGCTTGTTGATGGCAGCGGCATCGGTGCCGGAACCGGCGGCGATGCGCTTCTTCCGCGAATGCTTGAGAATGTCCGGGTTGGCACGCTCGGCCTTGGTCATCGAATTGATGATGGCAATCTGGCGGGCGAAAGTCTTGTCGTCGAGACCCGCCGCCGACATCTGGTCCTTCATCTTGCCCATGCCGGGCATCATGCCCATGATCCCGCCCATGCCGCCCATCTTCTGCATCTGCGCCAGCTGATCGGCCATGTCGTTCAGATCGAACTTGCCGGTCTTCATCCGCGCAGCCATCGACTGCGCCTTCTCGGCGTCGAAATTCTCCGCGGCCTTCTCGACCAGCGAAACAATGTCGCCCATGCCGAGGATACGGTCGGCGACGCGCCGGGGATGGAAC
Organism: Hoeflea sp.; assembly: GCA_965230055.1. Classification (GTDB taxonomy): domain Bacteria; phylum Pseudomonadota; class Alphaproteobacteria; order Rhizobiales; family Rhizobiaceae; genus Hoeflea. Next base: position 1,377,036 of record OZ245939.1, read on the forward strand.
TCCTCCAGCGCATCCATCTTCTCGCCGGTACCGATCAGCTTGATCGGCTTGCCGGTGACGGCCCGCATCGAAAGCGCCGCACCGCCGCGGCCGTCGCCGTCCATGCGGGTCAGAACCAGCCCGGAAATGCCGACGCGCTCGTCGAAATTACGCGCAAGGTTGACCGCGTCCTGACCGGTCAGCGCATCGGCGACGAGCAGGATCTCGTGCGGATTGGCGCGCGCCTTGATCTCGGCCATCTCGGCCATCAGCGGCTCGTCGATATGGGTGCGGCCGGCGGTGTCGAGAATGACGACGTCATGGCCGCCGAGCTTGGCGGCCTGCACCGCGCGCGCGGCGATGTCGGTCGGCGACTGCCCGGCCATGATCGGCAGGGTGGCGACCCCGGTCTGCTCGCCAAGCTGCTTGAGCTGCTCCTGGGCTGCGGGGCGGCGCGTGTCGAGCGACGCCATCATCACCTTCTTGCGGTCGCGCTTTTCGAGCCGGGCCGCGATCTTGGCCGATGTCGTGGTCTTGCCCGAACCCTGCAGGCCGACCATCATGATGACGACGGGCGCGGCGGCATTCAGATCGATGGCGACGCCTTCCTCGCCCAGAAGCGCCACCAGCTCGTCATGAACCAGCTTGACCACCATCTGGCCGGGCTTGATAGACTTGACGATCTCGGCGCCTACCGCCTTCTCACGCACGCGGTCGGTGAAGCCGCGAACCACCTCGAGCGCCACGTCGGCCTCCAGAAGCGCGCGGCGAACCTCGCGCATGGCTTCCGCGACATCCTTCTCCGACAGGGCGCCGCGCCCGGTCAAATTGTTGAGGATGGAGCCAAGCCGGTCCTGAAGATTTTCAAACATTGCGTCGTCCTGTTGTTGCCGGGGTTTCCCGACCCATATGGGACGTGCACAGCGCAAAGCCAAACGGCACCCGAGGGCGCATCGCGCTGTCGGGTGTTGACCTCCGGGATCGATTTATACCATTGCGGGTCCCGGTCGGCGGCTCGGAGTCATGCTCGTCGCAGATTTGCGCGGGATAAACAGGAAAAGCGCGGCAGAGTCAAGGTTGGGCGCCGCCAATCCGGCCAACAGAGTTCGACGGCGGAGTTTACGCCGCTTCAATCTGTCTACCCCCGACCGGCTCGACCGATGACGCGAATTCCGGTACCGTAATCTCAAATCATGTTGCTAAGGCGGCAAGACCCGTCTTTCTTACAGCAGCGCTTCAAGGGACTCCATGTACCTCACCAGATCCGAACAGTTTGCCGACGGCAGCATGCATGCCATCGGGGTTACGGGGGCAATCCTCGGTGCGATCCTACTGCTGGTCTGGGCCGCACCTGTCTCAGCGCCATGGGAAATTGCCGCCGTGGCAGTCTATGCGGCCACGCTGATCGCCACCTTCACGGCCTCGGCGTTTTATCATCTGACCCCCTGGGAAGGCCTGCGCCCCGCACTGCGCCGGATCGATCATGCGGCGATCTATCTCAAGATTGCGGGCACCTACACGCCGCTGGTGGTGATGATCGGCAGCGGTTTGGCCTATGTCGTGCTCAGCGTGGTGTGGGCCATGGCAATCATCGGTATGACGCTCAAACTTATGTTCTGGAAAACGCCCGGGCGGTTCGGCCCTGTGCTCTATCTCGTCATGGGCTGGATGAGCATCGTCCTGGTCTGGACCCATTGGTCGGAACTCCCGCTCGGATACATTGTCGCCGGCGGTCTGCTCTACACGGTCGGCGTGGCCTTCCATGCGGCAAAGAACATGCGGTTCTCCTCAGCAATCTGGCACGGCTTCGTGATCTCCGCCTCGGCGTGCTTCTTCACCGCCATCTCGCTGGTGGTCACCCAGCCTGCACTGGCATGACGGCCGCTTAGAACTGCCAGACCAGCATGATCACCGGCACCGCCACTGCGATGACGATGATTTCGAGCAGCAGCCCCATGCGCCAGTAATCGCCGAACTGGTAGTTTCCCGGCCCCATGATGATTGTGTTGTTCTTGTGGCCGATCGGCGTCAGGAACGCGCAGGAGGCGGCGACCGCCACCCCCATCAGGAAAGGATCGGGGCTGACTCCCAGCGAATTGGCGATGCTCACGCCGATAGGCGCGGCGATCAGCGCGGTGGCCACGTTGTTGAGGAAATCCGACAGCGTCATGGTGATCACCATCAGCGCCATCAGAACCGCCCAGGCGGGAAAGCCTTCGGTCTGGCTTACGATCAGGTTTGCGATCAGCTGGCTGCCGCCGGTCTCCTCCAGCGCCTGCCCCACCGGGATCAGGCAGGCCAGCAGCACGATCACCTTCCACTCGATCAGCTCGTAGAAATCCCGGCCGCCGATGATGCCAAGCGCCAGATATGCCACCACGCACAAACCCAGCGCGATTGTCAGCGGCGCCAGGCCGGCCACCGTCAACGCGATTGCCGCGGCAAAGCTCGCCAGCGCGGCCAGCGCCTTGGTCCGCTGGAGCACTTCGAGCCTGCGGTTTTCAAGCGGCAGGACGCCGAGCCAGGCGCTGGCGGCGGCGATATTGTCGTCCGGTCCGATCAGCAGCAGCACGTCGCCCGGCTTGATGGTCAGACCCCGGACACGCTCGCGGAACCGCTTGCCCTGGCGCGACACGCCCAGGAGCGTGACGCCGTGGCGCTGCACCAGCCGCATGCCCAGCGTGTTGCGCCCGACCACGCGCGCATCCTCGGGCACGATGGCCTCGACGAGGCTCATCGACCGGCCGATCAGGCCGCCATGCTTGTCCGATCCCACAGTGTCGAGTTCGGCTGCCCCCATGAAGGCCTCGATCTGCTTCGGGTCTCCCTCCAGCACCAGAAAGTCGGTCTTGCGGATTTCGCGGCTGCGCGAGAAGCCCGGCAACCGCTTGCCCTGACGCACCAGCCCAAGGATGGTGACATCGCTTTCATTGGCGAGCGGATAGAGTTCGCCCACCGTCATGCCGATGGATTTCGAACCTTCCTTGATCCGCGCTTCCGCCACGTAGAGCCCGGCATCGCCCTCTAGCGAGACCGCATCGGGCCGTTCGGGGATCAGCCGCCAGCCGATCAGGGTCACATAGGCAATGCCGACGATCGCCACGGCGAGGCCGACAGGCGCGAAATCGAACATCGAAAACGGCGCGCCGAGCGCATTGTCGCGGTACTGCGCAATCACGATGTTGGGCGGCGTGCCAATAAGCGTGATCATGCCGCCCAGGATCGTCCCGAACGACAGGGGCATCAGCGTGAGCGATACCGCCCGCTTGGCCTTGCGCGCCGCATCCATGTCGAGCGACATCAGCAGCGCAAGTGCGGCCACATTGTTGATCACCGCCGACAGCGCCGCGCCCGCCACCGCCATGATGCCGATATGACTTGACATTGAGCGGTCGGGCCGGATCACGAATCTGGCGATCAGTTCGACCGCGCCGGAATTCATCAGCCCACGCGAGACGATCAGCACCAGCGCGATGATGACCACCGCCGGATGGCCGAACCCCTCGAACGCCTGCCCCGCATCAATCAGCCCGAGCAGCACCGTTGCTAGGAGCGCCACGAAAGCTACCAGATCGTAACGGATGCGGCCCCAGACAAGCATGCCGAAAAGCACCAGGAGGATGCCGAACAAGAGCATCTGGTCGGTTGTCATGGAAAGTTTCGCTCCTGCCCCGGGATCAATTTCTCCCCGGGAGGGGTACATGGTCAGGGTATCCGGTCAAGCGGTTTGATCCCGAAAACCGACCTGGCCGAAGCCGCAATCGCCGACAGCGTTGCGGAGGAAGCCCGCCTCGGGCAAATCGCCCGACCTGCGCCAACTCGCCTAAAGCCTGGCCTGGCCCCTGCGTGCGCGGCGCTCGACTGTCTTGCCGGTTTCGGTGTGGCCTTCCGGGGCGATGCCGCCCAGGTGCTCGCCCCAGACGACGTCGGTGTTGCGCCCGGAAATCTTCGCCCGGTAAAGCGCAACGTCAGCGGCCTTGGTGCACTCGGCAAGCGACGTCCCCGCATGCGGTGCAAGCGCGATGCCGGCCGAGAAGGACAGGCGGGCGTCCTTCAGTTCGGCAATGGTCAGGCTGGCAAGCTCGCTGCGCCAGCGGGCGCATCGCCCGAGCGCCCGGTCGCGGCCGGTGGAGGGCAGCACGACGAGAAATTCCTCGCCGCCGTAACGAAACGCCATTTCAGGGCCCTGCAGGCCGTCGGCCAGTATCTTCGCGAAAGCCGAAAGCACCTTGTCCCCGACATCGTGGCCGTAGCGGTCGTTGACCTGCTTGAAATAGTCGAGATCCAGGATGATCAGCGACACCGGCGCTTCGTCGCTCGCCTCCGAGATCAGCGGCGGAATGACAGTGCTGCCGTGACGGCGGTTGAACAGGCCGGTCAGATGATCGTGATAGGCCTGCTGTTCCAGCTGTTCCTGCAGGCGCAGGTTTTCCTCAAGACGCAATTTCAAAGCCTCGCCGGCATCCGAGAGGCTTTTCTGCGCGGCTTCGCGTTCGGTGACATCCCGCAGCACGAGCATCACGTTGCCCTTGCGGCCCCAATGCTCCAGCGGCTGGGCCGACACCTCGAAGACTTTCCCCATGGCATCGAATTCAACGATCGGCTTCCCGCTGCCGGCCCGACTCTCCCGTCTGACAAAGGCCATCAGCGGATGCAAGGGCGGCAGCTTCGTGCCGACTGTTTCGACGCCGAAGCCGGGCAACTTTTGCGCCGCGGGATTGGTTTCGAGAACCATCCCGCTCGGCTCGAGCACCACGATCGGATCCGGCAGGATCGAGAAGATGATGTCCCGGGCAATCGGCGGTGCGATGAACAGCTTTCCGCGTTGTTGCGCAATCAGAACGGCGAGCACCGTCGCACTGAAGGCGAAAGGCGTCGGATCGTCGTCAAACAGCCGGAACCCGAACAGGTGGAAAGCCGCGTTGGCTACCCATGGGGCGCATGTTGCGACCAAGAGCGCCAACATCTGACGCCGGTGGAGGCGGGAGGCACGCTTCAGCTGGGAAATCGACAACAGGCAGGCGAGAAGCATGCACAGATACATCGTCCCCAACACCGCATAGAACAGCCATCCGTGCGAGAAGGTCGGCCGCTCCTCGTTGAGGACACCGGTATAGATCCAGCTGTGATAGCCGTCCGTCAGCGCGGCAAAACCTACTATCATGCTGAGAGCGAGCATGATGGCGATGGGCACTCGCCTGGTGAGCTGACTGTAGCCCGCATGATCGAGCAAGGCTGCCGACCAGAACAGCGGCGTGGCGACCATACCGAACCAGGCAAGCCGGCTGAACAGGATCTTTTCCGACAACTCGACACTGTTGAGGCGAAGCACGACCATCGCGATCCACCAGACAGATGCCACCGCCGACAATGCGAAGGCCATGCGCCCCGGCGCTTCGGGCGACTTGAGAATACGCATAACCAAAGCGACCACGAGAATGGCAATCACGAACAGAATCGGGGTCGAAAGGCTCATCACTCGTCCTTCAGGCAGCAGTGCGGACCGGGCTTTCAAGCACGCAGTCCGGGCTATCTGCGTCCAGCATAAAAGATGTTTTCCTAATGAAGCTTTTCCCTGCGCTGCAATATCTCACCGGTGATCAGGGGTCCGGTTTGCGGTATTGGCGCAGAAAGGACGGACGGACATCGGTGTTTGCCCGGATCAGACCGGACGGAAGACACAGAAAGCGAACAAGCCGGAGTCCGGGCCGGAAACGCATTCCCGACGCAATGGCCGGATCTGGTAGACATGGCCTACTGATTGGAACCGTCCGGTCCGCTCCATCCGGGATTCGCGCAGCGATCTTGATCAAGAGTTCCGCGCCCCCATATCACTTCCATGAACCGCCGCTCCTTCCTCAAGTTCAGCGCACTCGCCGGCATCTTCGGCATCGGTGCATCGGGAACCGCCATGGCCATTGCCCGCGCCAACAATCCCTATTATTCCGGTCCGGTCAGCGATCATTTCGACGGAACCCGCTTCTTTAACCCCGACGGTGCGGCGCCGAAGGGGTTTGCCGATCTTTTGAGATGGCAGTTCGGCGGCGGCCGCGAACCCTGGCCGGCAAGCGCCACCAGTCCGTTCGCCCCGGCAAAACCGGACGCCCGGGTCGAAGGCAATGCGCTCAGGGTCACCATGGTCGGTCACGCCACGATGCTGATCCAGACGGCCGGTCTCAATATCCTGACGGACCCGGTCTGGTCGGACCGCGCAAGTCCCGTTGGTTTTGCCGGACCCAAGCGGATCATCGATCCCGGCGTGGCCTTTGAGGACCTGCCGAAGATCGATGTGGTTCTTCTCAGCCACAATCATTACGACCATCTCGACCTGGTCACCCTGGCGCGGCTACGACAGGCGCACGATCCGCTGGTGATCACCCCTCTGGGCAATGACGCGATCGTTAAGGGCCATGCTCCGACGATGCGGATCGAAAGCGCCGACTGGGGCCAGGCAATACGCTCGGGCCCGGCGACGTTCCATCTTGAACCGTGCCACCACTGGTCGGCACGCGGCATGAACGACCGGTCGATGGCGCTCTGGGCGGCCTTCGTGATCGAGACCGGCGGCGGCAAGATCCTCCATATCGGCGATACCGGTTTCGACAATGGCCGGCCATACAAGAACGCCAGGGAGCGCCATGGCCGGTTTCGCGCCGCGATCCTTCCCGTGGGCGCCTACGAGCCGCGCTGGTTCATGAAGGATCAGCACCAGAACCCCCAGGAGGCGATCGAGGGCTTTCTGCTTTCAGGTGCGGACTATGCGCTCGGGCATCACTGGGGCACCTTTCAACTCACCAATGAAGGCCGCGACGCGCCCAAGGAAGTGCTTGAGGCCGCTCTCGCCGAAAAAGGCGTGGCGCCGGAGAGGTTCAGGCCGTTGCATGTCGGCGAAGTCTGGGAAGCACCGGCTGGCGTCTGACCTCCGGCAAACGGCTGCACACCGCGGCCTGCACTGGTAATCCTGCGAAATTTCCCCCATATAGGCGCCAAAACCTGCTTGCGCCGGAACCGGCGTGACCGAAGCCTTTTGATGGACCCTGCATGACCTCGATGGTTCCCTTCGCGAAGATGAACGGACTGGGCAACGACATCGTCGTCATCGACATGCGTGGCCGGAGCGACGCGGTGACCGCGGAAGCCGCCGTTGAGCTGGCGGCCGGCGAGGCCACCGGATTCGACCAGATCATGGCCATTCACGACATCGATCTCGAGGGCGTCGACTACCGCATCGACATCTTGAATCGTGACGGCTCACGCGCACAGGCCTGCGGCAACGGCACGAGATGCGTGGTTCAGGCACTGGCTTCGGAGACCGGGCGCAGAAGTTTCACCTTCCGCACGCTCGCCGGCATTCTCAATGCGCAGGAGCACGAGGACGGCTCCATCTCCGTCGACATGGGCCGGCCGGAATTCCGCTGGGACCTGATCCCGCTGGCCGAGGAATTCCACGACACCAGCCGGATCGAACTCCAGATCGGACCGATCGATGCGCCGGTGCTGCATTCACCGTCGGTCATGTCGATGGGCAACCCGCATGCGGTGTTCTGGGTCAAGGACGATGTCTGGTCCCACGATCTCGAACGCTTCGGGCCGCTGCTCGAACACCATCCGATCTTTCCCGAGCGCGCCAACATCTCGATCGCCCGCGTGATCGACGACAAGACCCTCGATCTGAGAACCTGGGAACGGGGCGTGGGCCTGACACAGGCCTGTGGCTCGGCCGCCTGCGCCGCCGCCGTGCTCGCCGCCCGCACCGGGCGAACGGGACGGACGGTGACGGTCAACCTGCCGGGCGGACCCCTGCTGATCGAATGGCGGCAAGACAACCATGTAATCATGACCGGGCCTGCGGAATGGGAATTTTCCGGCCGCGTCGATCCGCTGACCGGCGCCTGGGAGCGTGACGAGGCGCTGGCATGAGCGGGGTCAAGGTGGTCACTTTCGGATGCCGCCTCAACACCTTCGAATCCGAGACGATGCGCAAGGCCGCCGAAACCGCCGGCGTCAACAACGCCGTGCTCTTCAACACCTGCGCGGTAACCGCCGACGCGGTGCGGCAGGCGCGGCAGGCCATACGCAAGGTACGGCGGGACGACCCTCATGCGCGGATCGTTGTCTCCGGATGCGCCGCCCAGACCGAGCCGGACACATTCGCGGCCATGGACGAGGTGGATGCGGTGATCGGCAACGACGCCAAGGGCGCGTCCGCCACCTACCGCAACCTGCCCGATTTCGGGGTTTCCCAATCGGAAAAGGTCCGCGTCAACGACATCATGTCCGTGCGCGAGACCGCGCCGCAGATGATCGAGGCCGTGGCCGGTCACGCCCGCGCCTTCGTCCAGGTGCAAAACGGCTGCGATCATCGCTGCACCTTCTGCGTCATTCCCTATGGCCGCGGAAATTCGCGATCCGTGCCAATGGGCGCAGTTGTCGAGCAGATCGAAAGACTGGCCGGCAACGGCTATCAGGAAGTGGTGATCACCGGCGTGGATGCCACCAGCTACGGTGCCGATCTTCCCGGAAATCCCAGCCTCGGAAAACTGGCCGGGACCATCCTCAGGCAGGTGCCCGAACTCAGGCGTCTGCGGCTGTCATCGATCGATTCCATCGAAGTCGACGATGACCTGATGGAGCTGATAGCGGACGAACCCCGCTTCATGCCGCATCTGCATCTGTCGTTGCAGCATGGCGACAACCTTATCCTCAAGCGCATGAAGCGCCGTCACAGCCGCGAAGACGCGGTGAAGTTCTGCCGGACGGTGCGCGATCTCAGGCCGGGTTTCGCATTTGGCGCCGACCTGATTGCCGGCTTCCCCACCGAAACCGAGGAAATGTTTGCCCGCTCGCTCGATATCGTCGAGGACTGCGGGATCGCCTTCCTGCACGTCTTTCCCTATTCGCCGCGCGAGGGCACCCCGGCCGCGAAGATGCCGCAACTCGACCGCGGGCTGATCAAGGCGCGCGCCGCCAGGCTGCGTCAGGCGGGTGAGACCGTTTTCAAAAATCACCTTGAAGACATGGCGCAAAAGGCGGAGATTCACCCGGTGCTGGTCGAATATTCCGGTATCGCGCGGACAGAAAATTTCACGCCGGTGGTTGCGCCCGGCGCGCCGAGGGGGCAGATGGCGAAGGTACGGGTGACCGGGCATGACGGCGGCAGGCTGACCGGGGATCTGGTGGATGACGGCCTCGCCGATGACAGGGCCCGCCCTTCGGCAACCGCCGCCTTCGCCAACGGCTGAAACCGGCCGGCCCGCGGCGATCACGAGCTCCGGGCCGATCTTGGACCCCGGATCAATCTCAGGAAGGACGATAGCAAGGCATGGCGCTCAACTTCATCAAAAAGGTTTTCTCCTTCGGGCGGAACAAGGAAGAGGCGCCGGCCCCGGACACCGAAGACCGGACGGAGCCACGCGAGGCCGGGGCGGACGCCACCAGTGGCGCCGCTGAGCAGGCATTGCCGCAGGAGTCTGCACCGGGCTTTACCCCCGAAACCGCGCCGGACGAACCCGCGCTTTCGACTCCTGCGCCTGAGACCGAAGAGCATGCGGGCGAACCGCCGATCGGCGGCGCGGACACCCCGGAAGCAGGGCCTGAAGGCGCCGCATTTGCGCAGGGACACGTGATGCCGGAAGACCTTGTCTCCGATCCCGTGTCAGAAATCACCCCCGACCCGGACGCAGAGCCCGTTCCTGCTCCGCTCCCCGACACTGAACAGGAAGGCGAACCGGGCGACGGCGAAACCGCGGTTGCGCCACAAGGCACCGGGGACAGCTTCACCGCCCCTGAAGAGGTGGTTTCCGATCCGATGAACCAGGCCGCCCCGGACGGCGAGCCTGAGCCTGAGCCTGAGCCTGAGCCTGAGCCTGAGCCTGAGCCTGAGCCTCGAAGGCTGGTCGTTCGCGACTCTGTGTCAAGCGCGGAACCTGCGCCCGTGACCCAGCCGGAACCCGAGCCCCAGTCGAGCTGGTGGCAGCGGCTGCGCCAGGGCCTGTCGCGGACCTCGGGCCAGCTCACCGGCCAGATCACCGGCATCTTCACCAAGCGGAAGCTCGACGAGGACACGCTCGAGGATCTGGAGGACGTGCTGCTGCAGGCCGATCTCGGGGTGGAAACCGCGCTCCGGATCACCGACACGCTGGCCTCTGGCCGCTATGGCAAGGACATCTCCCCGGCCGAGGTCCAGAAGGTGATGGCCGACGAGATTTCAAAGGTTCTGAAACCGGTGGCAAAACCGCTGGAACTCGATCTGAGCCACAAGCCGCACGTCATCCTCGTGGTCGGCGTCAACGGCACCGGCAAGACCACCACCATCGGCAAACTGGCCGCCAAGCTCGCCGCCGGCGGGCTCAAGGTCACGCTCGCCGCCGGCGACACGTTCCGCGCCGCCGCCATCGAACAACTGAAGATCTGGGGCGAACGCACCGGCTCGGAGGTGGTGGCGACGAAACTCGGCGCGGATGCGGCGGGCCTTGCCTACGAGGCCATTGAGCGGGCGCGGCAGAACGATTCGGACGTCGTCATCATCGACACTGCCGGGCGCCTTCAGAACAAGGCCGAACTGATGGATGAGCTTGCCAAGGTTGTCCGCGTGATCGGCAAGCTCGACCCGGACGCGCCGCACACGGTGTTGCAGACGCTCGATGCCACCACCGGGCAGAATGCCCTCAATCAGGTCGAGATCTTCAAGAACGTCGCCGGCGTCAACGGGTTGGTGATGACCAAGCTCGACGGCACCGCGCGCGGCGGCATTCTGGTGGCCATTGCCGCAAAGCACAAATTGCCGGTCTATTTCATCGGGGTCGGCGAAGGCATTGACGATCTCGAACCCTTCGAGGCGGAGGATTTCGCCTCGGCCATCGCCGGAGAACCCGCATGAGCAACCCAGACCCCGCACACCGGAGCGAGGCGAAAGACCCGGCCGACGACGCTCACCTTTTCGAAACCGATCCCAATGCGCCGGGCCGCAAGCACATGAACCCGCTTCTCAAGATGGCGCTGGAACTCGGGCCGCTGCTGGTCTTTTTCTTCGCCAATGCCCGCGGTGAGTGGATTGCCGAACGCGTTCCGTTTCTGGCCGACATCGGCGGCCCGATCTTCGTCGGCACCGCCTGCTTCATGATCGCCACGGCCATCGCCCTGTCGGTCTCCTGGGCAATGACCCGTACCTTGCCGATCATGCCGCTGCTGTCAGGCGTCATCGTGCTTGTCTTCGGTGCGCTGACGCTGTGGCTGCAGGACGAGACCTTCATCAAGGTGAAACCGACCATCATCAACACCATGTTCGGGCTGATCCTCCTCGGCGGCCTGATGTTCGGCAAGTCCTTCCTGGGCTACGTGTTCGATTCGGCCTTCCGGCTCGATGCAGAGGGATGGCGTATCCTGACCCTGCGCTGGGGCCTGTTCTTTCTGGCGATGGCGCTGGTCAACGAAGTCATCTGGCGCAATTTTTCCACCGACTTCTGGATCGCCTTCAAGGTCTGGGGCAACATGCCGCTGTCGATCATCTTCACGCTTCTGCAGCTGCCTCTGATGCAGCGGCACGCGCTGCCCGACGAGAGCGAAGCAAGCAAAGAAGGCTGACGGCAGGAAGCTGCAGGTTCAAGCCAGGGGAACCGGAACTGCGATGCGGAACGCGACTTTCGGACTTGCTCTGACGCTGATGATCGGCTGGCTGATCTGGATCGGCAAGCCGGTCCTGCTTCCGGTGCTCGCGGCAGCGATTTCCGTCTACGTGCTGTCGACCGCGGCCGAAAGCATGAAGGGCCTTCCGCTGCTCGGAAGGTTGCCGTCCTGGGCCCGCCGGGTCCTGATCCTGATCGCATTCGTTCTTGCCGTGGTGCTGCTTTTCGTCCTCGTCATCAACAATCTCACCCAGGTGGTCGCCGCACTCGGGCGCTACGAGGCCAACCTTCAGACCCTGGTGACCCGCAGCGCCAGCCTGCTCGGCATCGAGGACGAACCGACCTGGGCCAATCTGAGGCGCGCGACGCTGGACCAGGTGGATTTCGGCTCCTGGATCGCACCGGCGTTGATCTCGCTGCGCGGCTTTGGCAGCACGCTGTTCCTCGTCGTCCTTTATGCCAGCTTCTTCATGGCAGAACGCGGCATGATCGCACGAAAACTGGTGACCGCCCTTGGCGGCACGGAGGGCGGCACCGGGACGGGAACACGCGCGCTGTCGCTGCTTGCGCGCATCAATGAAAGGATCGGCGAGTATCTGTTCGTCAAGACCGTCGTCAACCTGATCCTCGGCGCGATCTCCTTCGTCATCATGCTGGCGCTGGGCATCGAGTTTGCCCTGTTCTGGGCAGTGCTGATCGCCTTCCTGAACTACATTCCCTATATCGGGTCCCTGATCGGGGTGATCTTTCCGGTGCTGCTCAGCCTGGCGCAGTTCGGAACGCTGGGCATGGCCGGCGTGGTGCTGATTTCGCTCACGGCCGCGCAGGTGCTTGTCGGCGCCTATCTCGAGCCGCGCATGATGGGCCGCGCCTTCAATCTCAGCCCGCTCGCGGTGCTCCTGGCACTGGCTTTCTGGAGCGCGCTCTGGGGTCTGCCGGGCGCCCTGCTGGCCGTTCCGATGACGGCGAGCCTGGTTCTGGTGCTGGCGGAAATCCAGGCAACCCGCCCGGTGGCCATACTGCTTTCGGCCAACGGCAGGGTTTGAGCGGGCCGAGTGTTTGTCGCCGGGGCGATAACTAGGCAGGAGCCTCGCAAACAGAGGCAGTTTGTCGGCAGGATCGCTTTCGGCCCTAAGCTGACGTTCATCGGCATTCTGGTCGACGGCGGCTTTGCGCCCCCATCTCGGTCGTTCAATCGAGCGTATCACTTTCCCAATAGCAGCCGCTTTTTTTTGAACCTGCGAATAGTTGGGCACTGGCCGAACCCAGACTTTCGTTATCGCGCCGTTAACCAGAAAGCAGCGTGGTCTTGAGGCCTTACCCGGAATTAAACCAATCGATCGGTACTCTTGCGACCAGTCTGCGTTGGACGGAGTTTTGGGGCTTCAGATTGCTATCGGTACTTTCATGTCTGGCACTTGATCACGATCCGGCCTTCACGGCGCTGGCAGTGATAATTTTGGCTATCGGGTCCGTTTCGACGATGCGCTTGTTCGCGCGCGTTCGCAGAACAGAAAACGACCTGAAGACCCTATGGCTTTGTCTGGCAGGAATCATTGGCGGCGGCACGGTGTGGAGCACCCATTTCGTGGCGATGATAGCCTATGAGAGTGATCTGATACTCGGCTATGATCCAGCGCTGACCCTGACCTCCCTGGTAATTGCCGTTGTGGGCGTGTCTGCCGCCTTCGTGGTCGCGTCTTCAAGGAAGGTCTCGTTGCTCATCGAAACCGGCGGCGTAATCTTCGGTTTGTCTGTTGCGGCCATGCATTACACCGGCATTGCTGCCATGGCAGTATCGGGCCTGATCGCCTGGGACCTGTCTTACGTGATCGCGTCTGTAGTGCTCGTGATGATCTTCGGCGCTTTGGCGATGAGCCGCATAGCACGCCCGGTTACGCGGTTTTGCAAGTACGGCGCATCCGTCAGCATGATAATCTGTGTTGCCGCGCTTCACTATACGGCCATGACAGGCATGACCATCGAGCCTTTGATCGTCGATACGGCCGACTCAGGCCTGATATCCGGTCAATCCTTGGGTGTGACGATCTTTGCCGTGATGCTGCTTCTGCTGCTCGTAGCCTCTCTCACATATTCGATCGACATGAAGAATGCAGAACACAGCTCGCGCCATGTCAAACATCTGTCGCTGCAGGATCCCCTGACCTGTGTCCCGAACCGTCGTGGCGCCGAGTGCATCCTCGACGAGATGCTGGACATGCATGTGGATGACACGTCGCGCATCGCCGTTCTGGCGATCGATCTGGACCGCTTCCGGGAGGTTAACAACGCCTATGGTCAAGGTGTCGGGGATCAGCTGCTGAAAGCTCTGGCGCAACGACTGGTCGGTTCATGCGGCGAGGGAGAACATATCGGGCGCATCGGCGGCGATCATTTTATTGCGATCAAAAAGGATGTTTACTCCCGCCATGCCGCAAGCAGTTTTGCAGCGCGGATAGCGGCCGTTTTAGATGCACCGACCGTAATCGGCGACGTTCCGCTCCAGCTCGCCGCCAGCATAGGTTCTGCAACATTTCCGGAAGACGGAACGACGTCTGACAAACTCATGGAACATGCGGCGCTCGCGGCGGCGCGGGCAAAATCGGAAGGCGGCGGGCGGATCGTTGGCTATGAAGAAGGCATGGATCAAAGAGCCCGAGAGAAAAGTCTTCTGGCGCGTGATCTGGCATGTGCGCAAGACAAGGGTGAACTCGAAGTCTACTACCAGTTACAGAACGATACCGAGAGCCGTGAGATCACCGGTGTCGAAGCGCTGCTGCGCTGGCACCACCCGGTCAACGGCATGGTGTCGCCCGGCGTCTTCATTCCCATCGCGGAAGAAAATGGCATGATTACAAAGCTCGGCGATTGGGTGCTGGAAACCGCATGCGCCGAGGCTGTCGGATGGGCCAAGCCGATCAATGTGGCTGTCAACGTCGCTGCGGCACAATTGGAAGAGCAGGGCTTTGTAGAGCGCGTGAGGGATGTCCTGGCCAAAACCGGCTTGCCACCCTCGCGGTTGGAACTGGAGATTACCGAGAGCGGCATTATCGCGGACATGGGGGCGGCCGTTCAGGTGATACGCCGGCTGAAGCTTCTGGGCGTCAAGATTGCCATGGACGATTACGGAACCGGCTATTCTTCGCTTTCGACCTTGCAGAGCTTCCCTTTCGACAAGATCAAAATCGATCGGGAATTTGTGTCTGGCGTTGATCAGAGCTGTCAATCTGCGGCAATTGTTCAGGCCACGATCATCATGGCTGAAAGTCTGGACATTCCGGTTCTTGCTGAGGGCGTCGAAACCGAAGCTCAGTTGAACACTCTTCGCGCCTTGGGTTGCAAACAAATTCAAGGATTCTTGTTTGGAAAGCCGATGCCAATGGCGAAGCTAAAGGCCTTGCTTGAGAATGAAGAGACAACAACGGCTGTGGCTGCCTAGATTCTGAATCCGTTGACGACATCTAACCAACAAACGACAAGACTATCCAATACGTTGTTTTGAACGCCTGTGTTTGCGCAGTAGCAGTAAATATCGGCTAACGAAACCCCGTATTTCCAGATGTCAATAGCAGCTGAGGGCCGAAGGCGTCGCTCCAATTGATGTCAGAGATTGTCTGCATTTCCAATCGGTTCTCCAAGACCTGCCGGTCCACAATCGGCCCCGTTCCGGTCGTCACTTTCAAAGTCTCCGAACGTCCGCTCCCCGCCCAAAGCGGCCATTGATTTACCGCTCAACCATCAATTCCGCATCCACACCGCGCCTCACCCCTCGTTCCCGAAAGGCCCTCGATACCCCTTCGCCATCACCTCGCGCTCGTGGCCGAGCATCCAGTGGACGGTCGGGAAAGCGATTTCGTCCATCGGTAGGTCGTCCCAGTCAAACAGCTTCACTTCGAGGCTTTCCTCGCCGACGCCGAAGAACTCGGCGCCCGCGCCCGGGTCGATCAGCTCGGCGCGCCAGATAAGCTGCACCTGGCTCAAATGGGTGACGGAATAGATCGCCAGCAATTCGCCGAGCTTGAGATGCGCCAGCGCCTCCTCGCGCGCCTCGCGCCGCGCGCCGTCCTCCGGCGTCTCACCGAGTTCGAGATAACCCGCCGGCACCGTCCAGAATCCGCGCCGCGGCTCGATGGCCCGGCGGCACATCAGCACCTTGCCTTGATGCCTTACAACCGATCCGACAACGATGCGCGGGTTTTGGTAATTGACGAAGCCGCAGGTGCGGCAGACATCGCGTTCATGGGTATCGCCCTCGGGAACGAGGCGATCAAAGGTCTTGGGCGTGCTCATGACCTGGAAGATAGAGCCGCCGGACTTCCAAGGCGAGGGCCGCGTTTCAAGTCTTGCCGCAAAAAACGTTGTCCGGTTGCGCTTGGCCCCGGCTCAGGAGCCTGCCGGCGAAAGAGTCTCTTCAATCGCCGGTAGCAACCCGGTCTCCAGGCTCTCGGGGGTGAAGGGACCGATCTGCTTGAACAGGATCTCGCCGTCGGGCGCCACCAGGTAGGTCTCGGGAATGCCGTAGACGCCCCAATCAATGGCGGCCTGACCGGCCGGATCGACGCCGACGGCGGCAAAGGGATTGCCCAGTTCGCCCAAGAACCGCAAGGCATTGGGGGTCTTGTCCTTGTAGTTGATCCCCACGAGCGTGACCCGGGGATCACGCGCCAGTTCAAGAAGGATCGGGTGTTCCTGGCGGCAAGGCACACACCAGGACGCCCAGACATTGACCAGCGAGAGCTTGCCGTCGATCGCCGCATCGGTAAGTGCCGGCACCGGCTCGCCATTTTCGACCAGGCCCTGAAGCGGCGGCAGGTCGAGCGACGGCGCTTTCGAGCCGATCAGCACGGAAGGAATTTCGCTGGCATCCTTGCCGGAGCCGAGCTGGTAGAGGAACACGCCCGCAAGGCCCATGAAAACGATGAGCGGAAGGAAGGCGATCAGCCAGCGCCGGCCGGAGGCCTTGTCCTTGCCGCCGGAACCGGCGGTCCGGGTTGCATCCTCGCTCATCGGGCGCTGTCCCTGCGGGCGTCGGACCGGCGGCGCACGCCCTGCGCTTCCAACTCGCGCATCTCGCGCTTGCGCGCGCGACCATCAAGCAGGATCGCCGTCAGAAGGCCCCCGAGCGTCACCGCGGTCGCGGCATAGGACCAGAACACAAAGGCTTCATGGCTCATGGATGGTGACCTTTCACGCGCCGCGGCCGATGGATTGCGCCGCCTGCCGGCGCATCGTCTGCACGCGCCTGCGCCAGATCTCGTTGCGCATGGCCATCAGGTGCAGCGTGAAGAAGATCAGCGTGTAGGCGAGCGCCATCACCAGGAGCGGATAAAGCATCGAGGGGTGAATGGTCGGACCGTCGAGCCGGACGACGCTGGCCGGCTGGTGCAGCGTGTTCCACCAGTCGACCGAAAACTTGATGATCGGAATGTTGACGAAACCCACCAGCGTCAGCACCGCGGCGGGCCGGGCGGCGCGCGCCGGATCGTCCATCGCCCGGTGCAGAGCCATCAGCCCCAGATACATCAGGAACAGGACGAAGACCGAGGTAAGCCGCGCGTCCCAAACCCACCAGGTGCCCCACATCGGCCGGCCCCACAGCGAACCGGTCAGCAGCGAAAGAAAGGTGAAGGCAGCACCTATCGGCAGCGCGGACTTGGCGGCCACATCGGCCAGCGGATGCCGCCAGACCAGCGTTCCGATCGAGGAGATCGCCATGACCGTGTAGCACATCATGGCAAGCCAGGCGGCGGGCACGTGGATGAACATGATCCGCACCGTAATGCCCTGCTGGTAATCCTCGGGCGCGGCAAACGACATGTAAAGCCCGGTCACGAGCGTCAGCACCGCGGCTGCGGCCAGAAATGGCAGGATTCGCCCCGACAGGGACAGAAAACGCGTCGGATTCGCGAGGCTGGTGAACCAGCCCTGATTAACGGTGGTGTCGCTCATGCCAGATTTCTAATGCCTGCAGCGTCCGGTTTCAATGCGGCAAATCAAACCCTGTCCCGCCTGCCGCGCGACAGGCTTAAATCAGTCGGAGGCGCCTCGCAGCGCCGCGGCGGACGCCACCGGCCCGATCACCGCAAAAAACAGTGCGATCGCTGACAGTATCATGAAGGGCGGCCAGAACGGATCGGGATCGGTGACCGCCGCGTAAGCAGCGCTGACACCGAAGATCAGGATCGGGATTGCCAGCGGCAGGATCAGGATCGAGACCAGCAGCCCGCCCCGCGGCAGCGCCACGGCAACTGCCGCGCCCACCGCACCGATAAACGAGATCGCCGGCGTCCCGACGAGCAGCGTCAGCATCACCGCGCCCGTCGCTGTGGCGCTCATGTTCATCAACAGCCCCAGCAGCGGTGCGGCAAGGACCAGCGGAAGCCCCGTCGCCAGCCAGTGCGCAAGGCTCTTGATGAAAACCGTCAGCGTCAGCCCCGGCCAGTCCTGCATGACCAGCATGTCGAGCGAACCGTCCTCGCGGTCGGCCTGAAACAGCCGGTCGAGACCCAGAAGCGAAGCCAGAAGCGCCCCGATCCAGAGGATTGCCGGCCCGATACGCGCCAGCAGGTTGAGATCCGGGCCGATGCCGAACGGAATGACGGCAACCACGGCGAGAAAGAACAATACCCCCAGCATCGCTGCACCGCCCGAGCGGGTGGCGATCGCCAGATCGCGTCTGAGCAGCGCCATCATGCCCAGACCCCATCATCCTGGAAGGACAGGTCCGGGAGCGACGCCGTCGCGCGCGAAAGCTCGAGCGTGCTTACCCCTTCAAGCCCCAGCGGCTGATGGGTTGCCGCAATCGCAATGCCGCCGTCGGCAAGATGGCCGCGCACCAGATCGGCAAACAGTTCATCCGAGCGGCGGTCGAGCGCCGCCGTCGGCTCGTCAAGCAGCCACAGGGGGCGTGGCGTCACCAGAAGCCGCGCCAATGCGATTCGCCGCTGCTGGCCCGCGGAAAGATAACCGAACGGCAGGTGCGCCACTCCCGTCAGGCCGACAGCATCGATGGCGGCATCGATATCGAGCCCGCCATCGCTTTCCGAGGCTTGCAGCCGTTTCCAGAAGGACAGGTTTTCCGAGACCCGCAATTCGCGCTTCATGGCATTGCGGTGGCCGAGATAGTGCGCGTGGTCGAAGACCGGGAGTTCCGCGCCCTGCCCGTCGGTCAGCACAAATTGCCCCGATTCAGCCCGCAAAAGGCCGGCCAACACCCTCAAAAGGGTGGATTTTCCGGCGCCGTTGGGACCCGTGATCACCAGCGCCTCGCCGGCAGCGAGCGAAAAGCCGATGCCGGAGAACAGCACGCTGTCACCGCGCCGGCCGGTAAGATTCGTGGCGATTGCCTGCATTGGCTGCCTGGCCCCTGTTTCACTGTCGGCCCGGAAGGCATCCGGACGCCTGCCCAAAAAAACATCCAAATGGGCCAATGGTTGATCTGGCACGTTCTTACGAAATTATCTATAACGCCCGCAACCACGCCAGCGGTCGGCGTGAATTCAATCTCGTGCCGAACATGGCGCCATCCGGCGTCACGGGCGGACAGCGGAAATGACCGTACCCGCATCCTTTCTCACGCTCGAGCGTGCAAGGAGTTCGCCTGGAACCTTCGGCTGAACTGACGAAAGCGGGTTGCCTGTGGCCAAATCACTCGACAGCTTCAATTGCCGTTCCATCCTCAAGGTGGGTGAAACGGAGTATGTCTATTACAGCCTTACCGAGGCGGAAAAGAACGGACTGACCGGGATTGCGGCGCTGCCGTTCTCGATGAAGGTGCTTCTCGAGAACCTGCTGCGCAATGAAGACGGGCGTACAGTCAAGAAGGATGACATCGAGGCCGTTGTTTCCTGGCTCACCAACAAGGGCAAGACCGAAGCCGAGATCGCCTATCGTCCGGCGCGCGTGCTGATGCAGGACTTCACCGGCGTTCCCGCCGTCGTCGATCTGGCGGCGATGCGCGACGCCATGGTGGCGCTCGGCGGCGACGCCCAGAAGATCAACCCGCTGGTTCCCGTCGATCTGGTCATCGACCACTCGGTGATCGTCGACGAATTCGGCACCGCTACTGCGCTGAGCCGCAACGTCGAGCTCGAATACGAGCGCAACGGCGAGCGCTACCGCTTCCTCAAATGGGGCCAGCAGGCATTCAAGAACTTCCGCGTCGTGCCCCCCGGCACCGGCATCTGCCACCAGGTCAACCTCGAATATCTCGGCCAGACCGTCTGGATCAAGGAAGAGGACGGGGAAGTCACCGCATTTCCGGACACCTGCGTGGGCACCGACAGCCACACCACCATGATCAACGGCCTGGGCGTGCTCGGCTGGGGCGTGGGCGGCATCGAGGCCGAAGCGGCCATGCTCGGCCAGCCGATTTCCATGCTGCTGCCGGAAGTCATCGGCTTCCGCCTGACCGGCAGCCTCAAGGAAGGCGTGACCGCAACCGACCTGGTGCTGACCGTCGTGCAGATGCTGCGCAAGAAGGGCGTGGTGTCGAAATTCGTCGAATTCTACGGCCCGGGTCTCGATTCGATGTCGCTGGCCGACCGCGCCACCATCGGCAACATGGGTCCCGAATATGGCGCGACCTGCGGCTTCTTCCCGGTCGACAGCGAAACCGTCAACTATCTGACCATGTCGGGCCGTGACAAGGAGCGCATCAAGCTCGTCGAGGCGTACTCCAAGGCGCAGGGCATGTGGCGCGAGGCGGGTTCCGCCGATCCGGTCTTCACCGACACGCTCGATCTCGACCTTGGCTCCGTGGTTCCGTCGATGGCCGGTCCGAAGCGCCCCGAAGGCCGCATCGCGCTCGAAGATATCGGTTCGGGTTTCGCAACGGCACTCGAGAACGAGTACAAGAAGCCCGGTCAGCTCGACAAACGGTACCCGGTCGAGGGCGAGGACTTCGATCTCGGCCACGGCGATGTCGCCATTGCCGCGATCACGTCCTGTACCAACACCTCGAACCCGAGCGTGCTGATTGGCGCAGGCCTGCTGGCCCGCAACGCAATCGCCAAGGGCCTGAAGACCAAGCCCTGGGTCAAGACCTCGCTCGCACCCGGCAGCCAGGTGGTTGCCGAGTATCTGGCCAAGTCCGGCCTGCAGGACGATCTCGACAAGCTCGGCTTCAATCTGGTCGGCTTCGGCTGCACCACCTGCATCGGCAACTCCGGCCCGCTGCCCGCCCCGGTTTCCAAGACCATCAACGACAAGGGCCTGATCGCTGCCGGCGTGCTTTCGGGCAACCGCAACTTCGAGGGCCGCGTCTCGCCGGACGTGCAGGCGAACTACCTCGCCTCGCCACCGCTTGTCGTCGCCTACGCACTCGCCGGATCGGTACAGAAGGACCTGACCAGTGAGCCGATCGGTGAGGACAAGGACGGAAACCCGGTCTACCTCAAGGACATCTGGCCCTCCTCCAAGGAGATCCAGGAGTTCATCATGAAATATGTGACCCGCGAACTCTACGCGGCGAAATATGCCGACGTGTTCAAGGGCGACGAGAACTGGCAGGCGGTGGAAGCACCGGAAAGCCAGACCTATGCCTGGGACGACAACTCGACCTACGTGCAGAACCCGCCCTATTTCGAGGGCATGCAGAAGACCGGCGGCGGCGTGTCCGACATTGTCGGCGCCCGAGTGCTCGGCTTGTTCGGCGACAAGATCACCACCGACCACATTTCTCCGGCCGGTTCGATCAAGGCACAGTCGCCGGCAGGGTCGTACCTCATGGATCACGGCGTCGGCGTTGCCGACTTCAACCAGTACGGTACGCGCCGGGGCAACCATGAGGTCATGATGCGCGGCACCTTCGCCAACATCCGCATCCGCAACCACATGCTCGGACCGAACGGACGCGAAGGCGGCTACACCATTCATTACCCGTCGAACGAGGAAATCTCGATCTACGACGCGGCCATGAAGTACAAGGCCGAAGGCGTGCCGCTGGTGATCTTCGCGGGCGGGGAGTACGGCAACGGCTCGTCGCGTGACTGGGCCGCCAAGGGCACAAACCTGCTCGGCGTCCGCGCCGTCATTGCCCAGTCCTACGAGCGCATCCACCGCTCCAACCTGATCGGCATGGGCGTCATCCCGTTTGTCTTCGAGGACGGCGCAAGCTGGGAAAGCATCGGCCTGAAGGGCGACGAGATCGTGACCATCGAAGGCCTGTCGAACATCCAGCCGCGCGAGAAGAAGGTTGCCAAGATCACCTTCGCTGACGGAACGGTCAAGGATGTCCCGATCCTGTGCCGCGTCGATACGCTCGACGAGCTCGACTACCTCAAGAACGGCGGCATTCTGCAGACCGTTCTGCGGGACCTCGCCGCCTGAGGCACGCGGGACAATCATCGATGATGACGGAAGGCCGGGCTTGAAGCCCGGCCTTTTTCATTTGCCCATTCGCCTTACCCGGCTGTGGAGCCGCTAATGGGTTCAAACCGGATTTCCCCGCCATTGAGGAAACAGGCCTTGTCGAACAAGTCCAGATCGACAGGATTGGGCAGCCGGATATCGGACAGTGCCGGAAACCGCTGTCGTGCCGGATCGTAATTTCGGTCGATCTGCGAAATGCAGACGAAGGTCACCTGGCGATCGCGGGAGAACCGGCGAAGGTTTCGGATCTGGCTCATCAGGTCCGGGTTCCGGCGTCGCTGGTCGAGAAGCTGGAGATAGTCGATCACTGCGAGCGTCCCGGGAGCGTAATCCCTCATCCGGGCGATGATGTAGTCGGCCGAGATCATCTCAGACCCGTCGAATACAAAGCGGTCGCCAAATGGCGCAGGATCCACTTCGAGCGCCGAGAACCGGTCATCGACATCGGCGCGGGTGTAGTCTAGAGAGAAGAAAAGGGCGGGATTTCCGGCCTTCATGGCCTCCACCGCCAGCGCGAGAGCCAGGAGCGTCTTGCCTTGCCCGGGCCGCGCCGCGGCGATCACGAGATCTCCGCGTGAAAGCTCCCTGTAAAGGGCACCCACGGTGCGAGCTCCGGCGTGGCCTTGGGACAGGTGGCCCCAGTTTTTGAAACCCTCTGCGACCGCAACCCGGTCGAGGGCCGCATGCAACGGAATCCCCTCGCCGCGAGCCTTGCGCCTGGCAGCGTGCTTCAGACGGTAGATGGGTGTGGATGATTTCATGCCTGACCTCCTGGTTCAGGCGATACCGGCAATCCCCCCAACATGCCGAACGCCCGCAACAGGACTGGTCTAATCGACGGGTCCCGCATGAAACGTGCTTCCCGTGGCCGGGGGGCGGAGGCTCGGACCGGAGCCTGAACAAACTAGACCTGATTCGAGACGCTTTGGGAATTGCATCCGGGGTTGATCGCGAAGGGCTCAATCGAATGTGATTTGGACGTGTGGCCGGCTTCACGCTACACATCACCTTGCCACCTGGCGCAATTGCCGCCATCCTTTGTTCTCCGATCGACAGGATCTCGATGAACGTCCCCAGGCTGACATCCCGTTTCAGCTTTTCGCTTCTGGTCCTGCCGGTAGCGGGTTTGGCTATCGGGATCGGAGCGCTCCCGGCAACGGCAGCCGCAAGCGACTTCAAGGCTGTGGTGGAACTGTTCACCAGCCAGGGCTGTTCTTCCTGTCCGCCCGCCGACGCGGAACTGGCTCGGCTTGCCGAGGAGGGAGACGTGCTGGCGCTGAGTTATCACGTGGACTACTGGAACTATCGCGGATGGGTCGACACGCTGGCGACCCGCGACAGCACCGAACGCCAATACGGCTATGCGGAAACCCTCAAACGCAAGGGCGTCTACACCCCGCAGGCCGTGGTCAACGGCGTGGATCATGCAAATGGCGCAAATCCCGCAGCGGTTCAGGCGCTCATCGACAAGCACGCTGCCACGGGACAAGGGCTGAGCGTTGAGGTGGAGGCTGCCTACGACGATGCCGGAGTGACCATTTCCATCGGGCCGGGCAGCGGCGAAGCCAGCATCGTGGCCGTGTATTTCGACGACTCCAACACCGTCGAGATAGAACGTGGAGAAAACGCCGGAAGCACGATCACCTATCGCCACAGCGTTCGCGAGATCGAAACCGTCGGCATGTGGGCTGGCACGGCTCAAACACTCAAGCTGCCTGCGTCCGTTCTCTCGGCGCGCAACGGAACCGGTTGCGCAATCCTGCTGCAGGTCGTCGAACGGGACGGCGATCCGGGGCGGATTCTCGGCGCGGCCATGATATCGGGCACGCAAGGCAGCTGATACTCGGACCTTGTTGGCCGTAAACTCTCGGCACAAAAAAAGACCGGCCAGAGGCCGGTCGAATTCAGGGTTTTTGGGGATGCCTCGAAGCGTCGGGCCGCGGGAACAGCCGTCCGCCCGATCAGATCCGTCCCGGGGACCCCGAGGGGGCTGGGGGGCTTAGAATTCGAAGTCCCCGGTTCGAACCGTCTGAGGCAACAATTGAAGGTTCGGCGGCAAATCTGGCACGGGTTTGGCTGAATTGCGGCCCAATTGTGCCGGGAGCCGGTTTTGTCGCCGTGTGCGGTAAACTAACGCGACCATGTGAGACGTTTCGTGATGCTGCATCGCACACTTCCCCTAAAGATCTTCGGTGTCTTTTCGCAGACGGTTTTGGCGCGCTCGGCGTGACCTGAGCGCCGGAACCGCCTTTCCCGCTCTCCGCTCCACAACAGATGCGTTATCGGCAGTCCATCCCTTGAATTCCGCGCACGCTCAGGCAAACTGGCTCGATGATTTTTGATTTGAGTTGCAGACGATGACAGACGGGGCGGATTCTTCATCCCGCCGCCCGGCGAGGGAGCCGGAACCGGCAACGACAGTGGACCTTTCGGAGATCCGCCGCCGCAATACGCCAGAGCCGGTGACCTTTCACCGCCGCGAGCTCGATCTCATCCTTCGCATTTATGGCCGGATGGTCGCCGACGGGCACTGGCGCGATTACGCAATCGACCACCTTCGGGATCGTGCGGTGTTCTCAGCCTTCCGCCGCACCAGCGAAGTGCCGCTCTACAGGATCGAAAAGGACCCCTCCCGGGCCAGGAAGCAGGGCGCCTTCTCGATCATTTCCGGAACAGGGATGATCCTCAAGCGCGGTCAGGACCTGGCAACCGTCCTGAGATATTTCGACAAGTCCCCGCGCCTGGTGCGTTGACTGCCGCAATCGGATTTCAGCCGCTGAAAAGCGTGCCGGGATAGGCATCCGGATCGGGATCGCTCCCTGTCCCTTCGCCGAGCTGCCTCTGCATGAACACCGTATCAAGCCAGCGGCCATGCTTGTGGCCCGATCCCCTGATCATTCCTGCGCTTGAGAAGCCCGCCTTGTGATGAAGCGCAATGGAAGCCGGATGGCCACCGCCGATCACGGCCACCATCTGCCGGAAACCGAGCGTCTCGCACCGCGCGACAAGGACCTCGAGCAATGCGCTGCCAACACCCTTGCCCCGCGCCTCCGGCGCCAGATAGATCGAATCCTCGACCAGCCAGCGGTAGGCGGGCCGGGTGCGAAACGCCGACGCGTAGGCATAGCCGAGCAGCTTTCCGTCATCGCCTTCGGCGGCAATATAGGGATAGCCGGCCGAGATGATCGCCTTCATCCGCTCCGCCATCTTGGCCTCGCCGGGCGCAACCAGTTCATAGCTCGCCACACCGTTTAAGACGCTGTCGGCATAGATTCGGGTGATGGCGGGAAGGTCGAAGTTACTGGCGTCACGGATCTGCATTCTGGTGGTCCGGTTCGATCAAACGCCGGCAAGCTCGATCCGGCCCGTCTTCATTAGCACATCAATGCCCACAAAAAAGGCGGCCCGGGAGGCCGCCTTTTCGTTGTCAGTGCCGTTGCTGTTACTCGCGGTTGCCGAGGAACTGCAGCAGGAACATGAACAGGTTGATGAAGTCGAGATACAGACGCAGCGCGCCCATGATCGCCTTGCGGCCTGCGGTCGCCGCTCCATCGCCCTCGTAATACATCTCCTTGATCTGCTGGGTATCGTAAGCCGTCAGGCCTGCGAAGATCAGCACACCGATCGCCGAGATGGCGAATTCAAGCGCGCTCGACTGCAGGAAGATGTTGACCACCATCGCGATGATCAGACCGAACACGCCCATGATCAGGAACGAGCCGAGACCCGACAGGTCTTTTTTGGTGGTGTAGCCGTAAAGCGACAGCGCACCGAAGGAGGCAGCGGTCACGAAGAAGGTCTGCGTGATCGATGCGCCGGTGAAGACGATGAAGATCGATGAAAGCGACAGGCCCATCAGCGCTGCATAGACCCAGAAGGTGGTCTGCGCGGCCGACACGCTCATTTTCTCGATCCGGAAGCTCAGGAAGAACACCATCGCCAGCGGCGCCAGCATCACCACCCACCTGAGCGGGCTCGCATAGAGCAGCTGGGCAAAGGCCGGATTTGTCGAAGCCAGCATATAGGTGCCGTAAGCTGCGACACCGGTGATGCCGAGGCCCATTGCCATGATGTTGTAGACGCGGAGCATGTAGGCGCGGAGGCCCTCGTCGATCGAGGCGTCAGCCTGGACGCCACCTGCTGCGCGGACATTCGAATTGCGAAAGTCAGCCATGTTTCCCTCTTTACAAGCCCCGTTGTGGGTTACGGTGTCGGGTTCAAATTCCCAGGCGCCGCTGCGGGGCTCCAGCATGCCTGCGCATAATATGATGATGAACAGTCTCCGCGACAAGACCCTGAAGCGGCCAAGATCGCACGATACTTGCGTTTTTGCTTAATACCGGAGGCGAATCCCGTCACAGTTCCCGCAACACCGGTGCGGCCTTTTGTCCAAGCACCCGCCAGGTTCCCAGGAGTCCGATCCCCACCGTCACGACAAGCGCGCCCACCAATGTGGCGACCGCAATGTCGGGCATGAAGCTTGACGGCAGGGTCATGATCCGGCTGACCACGAACCACGACGCCACCCCGCCGAAAGCGAGAGCAAACACCGCCGTGGCGAGGCCAAGCAGGCCGTATTCGTAGACATAGGCCCGTATCAGCGTTGCCCGGGTCGCGCCGAGGGTCTTGAGCACCACCGCATCGTGAATGCGCGACCGGTTCCCCGCAGCCAGAGCCCCGGAAAGCACCAGAACGGAGGCAATCAGCGCCACGAGCGCTGCAGCCCTGATGGCGATGCCGATCTGGCCGACGACGCGGTTGGCCAGTTCCAGAGCATCCTTCACCCGCACGCTGGTGATTGTGGGATAGGCCTGCGTGACCGCACGCAGCACCTCGCCCTCGACGGCCTCGGTGGCGCCGGGATCGGACAATGTCGCCATCCACGAATGCGGTGCGCCGGCAAAGGTATTGGGCGAGAACACCATGACGAAATTGATCGACAGCGATTCCCACTCGACATCGCGCAGATTGGCGATCCTTGCGGTGATCGAGCGCCCGAGAACGGAGACGGTGATGGTATCGCCAACGCCGAGGCCCAGTTCGGCCCCTTCCTCGGCGGCAAACGAGACCAGCGGCTCGCCCTCATGATCGGGCGCCCACCACTCACCCGCCGCAAGCCGCGAGTTTTCCGGCAGATTGCGGGCATAGGTCACGCCGCGATCGCCGCGCAGCACCCAGCGCGCCTCCGGCGGCACGTTTTCCTCGTTCACCGGTGCACCCTTGAGTTCGGTGATCCGGCCCCGGAGCATCGGAACCTTGATGATCTTTCCGTCAGGGGAAACCTCGGACACCACGCGTTCGAACCCGTCGATCTCGCTCGACTGAATATCCACGAAGAAGAAATTCGGCGCTCTTTCGGGCAGGTTTCCGGAAAGCTCGCGCCTGAGATTGCTGTCAATCAGCGCCAGGGTGACGAGCAGCGCGAGCCCGAGACCCAGCGAGAGCACCACCGAAGGTGTCAGCGCACCGGGACGGTGGATGTTGCCGACTGCAAGCCGCAACGGCGTCGAGCGCACGGCCGGCGCGGCCCGGGCCAGTGCCTGCACCGCAAAGCCGACAAGCCTGAGCACGCCGAAGGCAACCGCGACCGCGGCGACGAACACGGTGGCGATGCGCCGGTCGTCGGCAAACCAGATGGCTGCCGCACACAACACCGCAAGTGTCAGGGCCGCAGCCAGCAGATAGGGCCAGCGCGGCAATCCGCCGCCCTCGAAGCCCTGCTGGCGGAACAGCGCGGTGGCGGGCACTTCCCCGGCGCGGCCGAGCGGCAGGACGGCGAAGGCAAAGGCCGTCAGCAGGCCGAAACCGGCGGCAACAAGCAGCGAGAGCGGATAGACCGAGGCCTGGACCGCAATCGGAATCACGCCCGAGAGTGCACCTGCAGCGAGAAACGGCGTCGCAGCTCCAAGCAAGAGCCCCAGAAACACGCCAAAAGCCGCAATCAGCATCACCTGGATGAGGTAGATGGCCACAACCAGTTGCGATGGCGCCCCGACGCATTTCAGCGTGGCGATCACCCCGCGCTTGCCCTCAAGCCATGCGCGCACCGAATTGGCGATCCCCACGCCGCCGACGATCAGCGCGGTGAGGCCGACAAGCGTAAGGAACTGCGAGAACCGCTCGATGTTGCGCGTCAGAGCCGGGGCAGCGTTACGGCTGGTGCGGATTGACCAGCCGGCATCGGGAAACTGTTCTCCGGCCTCCTCGCGCAGATCCGCGAGCCGACCGGCGTCGGCCGCGCCGTCGAGCCGGACGCGGTAGCTGTACTCGATCAAACTGCCCGGCCGGATCAGCCCGGCAGCATCGAGCCCCTCAAGCGAAATCATCATCCGCGGTGCAAATCCGAAACCTTCCGACAGGGCATCGGGTTCCGTGGCCACTGTGGCGCGAAGCTCGAACCGGGCCTGACCGACGAGGATCTCGTCGCCGACCGCAAGATCCAGCCTGTCGAGCAGGATCTGCGCCACGACAGCGCCAAAAACTCCGTCGCGCTCGGCAAAGACTTCGTCTGCGGCCAGTGGCGGCGTGGTCTCGAAGGAACCGTAGAGCGGATAGACGTCGTCGACGGCCCTGAGCTCCACCAACGACTGGTCGGAGCCGTCTGCGGTGCGCGCCATGGTGCGCATGTTGGCGCCCGCGGAGACGGTACCCAGACCCTCGACAAAACTGCGTTCAGCCTCGCCGATATCGATGTTTTCGCTTTCGAAACGGACGTCACCGCCCAGGATGGTCCGACCCTCGGATGCGATCGAGCCGGTCATCATCTGCGACACCGAGTTGACGCCTGCGATCGCCGCCGTTCCGAGCGCCACACAGGCGAGAAAGATGTAGAAACCCGAAAGACCGCCGCGCAGCTCCCTGAGCGCCAGTCGCATTGCCAGCCCGGGCCGGAACCGGTTTGGCGCGGCCATCAGGCGCTGACCTTTGCTTCGCCGGCCACGGCGCTGTCATCGACGATCAGGCCCGAACGGACCGAAACCTGGCGGTTGCACCGGGATGCGAGGGACGGATCATGGGTCACGAGCAGGAGGGTCGCGCCGCGTTCTGCCTGTTTGGCAAACAGCAGATCGGCGATCTGGCGTCCGGTGTCGCCATCAAGATTGCCGGTCGGCTCGTCGGCAACGATCAGCGCCGGATCTGGCGCAAGCGCCCGCGCTATCGCCACACGCTGCTGTTCTCCACCTGAAAGCTGGCCGGGATAATGGGTCAGGCGCTCGCCCAGACCCACCGCCACGAGTTCCTCGCGCGCCCGTTCGAAGGCATCGGCCCGGCCGGCGAGTTCCAGCGGAACGGCGACGTTTTCGAGCGCGGTCATGTTCGGAATGAGGTGAAACGACTGGAACACGATGCCGATGGAAGAGCCGCGCACGGCCGCCACGGCATCCTCATCAAGCCCGTGCAGCGGGTGTCCGGCGACATGCACCTCGCCGGTATCGAGTCGTTCAAGACCTGCAACAACCATCAGAAGCGTCGATTTTCCCGAGCCGGAAGGACCGACGATGCCGACCGATTGGCCCCCGGAGATATCGAGATCGATCCCCTTGAGCACATGGACCGACGAGGCCCCGTCCCCGAGCGTTAGATTGGCCTTTCTCAGCAGGACGATAGGCTTGTCGACGGATTGAGACACGGGCGCAGCTTCCTATATGCAGGGGGATCGGCAACGGGTTTGTTGCCGAGCACTTAGGAGACAGTCCCTCCATTTTAAAGGTTTGCCCCATGCGTTTTAGAAAGCTCGCCGCCATAGCCGTCGCCATTCTGGGCCTGGCGGCCCTGCCGGGAACAGGTGCAATCGCGGCAGATGGCGATGACCCGGTGCGCATTGTCGGCTTTGGCGACAGTCTCATGGCAGGTTACGGGCTCAACGGGTCCGAGGGGTTTCCCGCTCGTCTTGAAGCCACGCTGAAAGACCGCGGTCACAACGTCGAAATCACCGATGCCGGGGTGTCGGGAGACACCACCTCCGGCGGCCTCGCCCGGCTCGACTGGTCAATCCCGGAAGACGTGGACGGTGTCATCCTGGAACTTGGCGCCAATGACGCGCTGCGCGGCCTTCCCCCCGAGAAGACCCGTGAGAACCTCGAAGCAATGATCACGCGGCTCAAGGAGCGCGGCATCGAGGTGCTTCTGGCAGGCATGCTGGCGCCGCCGAACCTTGGAGAGGACTACGAAGCCCGCTTCAACGCGATCTATCCCGAGCTGGCGGAGAAGCACGATGTTATTCTCTATCCGTTTTTCCTGGACGGAGTGACCGGAAACCCGGACCTCCTCCTCGATGACGGGATGCACCCCAATGCCAACGGAATCAACAGGATGGTCGACGGCATCCTGCCCTATGCGGAGAACTTTCTCGCCCGGTTCGAAACCGGGTGAGCCCGCCGGTTTTCCGCACCTGCGAAATATAGGTGCTTGCCCTGAGGTTGTTTGCGTGATTCGCTCGAACCAAATCGATGATTCGGGGGACCAGTGATGCCAAGGCTCTTTACCGCTCTCGAAATACCGCGCGAGGCGGCCTTGTCGCTCTCATTGTTGCGCGGTGGCCTGCCCGGAGCCCGCTGGTTGGATGTGGAGAATTACCACATCACCTTGCGCTTCATCGGCGATGTCGACTGCCCCACCGCTGACGAGGTCATCAACGCACTGGATCGGATCGACCGATCGCAGTTCACACTTTCTCTGTCCGGCATGGGATCATTCGGCTCGAAAAAGCCGCATTCGATCTGGGCAGGGGTTTCGCCTTCGCCCGAGCTGATGGCGCTGCAGGCGGAGATCGAGCGCATCTGCCAGCGCATTGGCCTCTCGCCGGATCCGAGGCGGTTTTCGCCCCATGTAACGCTTGCCAGGTTGCGAAACGCCCGGCTTTCGGATGTCTGCTCCTATCTTTCGGGCCGCGGCGATTTCCGCACGGACACTTTCGATGTCGGACGCTTCGTCGTCATGTCATCGCGCGATTCGGTCGGCGGCGGGCCCTACCTTGTCGAGGAGGCCTATCCGCTGGGCTGGCGCAATTCCGCACCAAGCCTTTCAAGCAGCGTTTGGCAACCGTCGCGCAGCAACTGATACACATTGCCGAAACCGTCATCGCCGCCGTAATACGGGTCGGGAATGTCGGCGCGCGTACCCATGGTATGCTCCAGAAACAAATGGATGCGATCATGCCGCGCCAGGGGCGCACGCGCCTTCAGCGTCGCCTCGTTCGAGCGGTCCATGGCGAAGATCAGATCGAAGCGGTCGTAATCCGCAGGTTCCACCTGGCGCGCCCGCTGCATCGATATGTCGATGCCATGCCTGGCCGCTGTTTCCACCGAGCGTGGATCCGGCCCGTCGCCCGCATGCCAGTTGCCGGTACCGGCGGAATCCACGGTGACCAACGCGTCAAGTTCGGCATCCGCAACGGCTTGCCGGAAGATGCCTTCGGCAAGCGGCGAGCGGCAAATGTTGCCCATGCAGACGAACAGCACCGAGCAGTTGCCCTTTTTTCCGCCATTTGATGCGCTAGAGTCCTTGCTCGTCATACTTGAATTTCCGGATTTCCAGTCTTGAATTCATTGAAAAGCCATACCGCAGCAATCCAGGGAGTACGCCATGACACGTCAGAAACTCGATAGCACAGCCGTCGCCGAAAAGCTTGCCGCAGTTTCAGGCTGGAGCATCGATGCCGGCGAAACCGCATTGTCGCGCAGCTTCAGTTTCAAGGATTTCAGCGAGGCCTTCGGCTTCATGTCGCGCGCGGCGCTGGTCGCCGAGAAACTCGATCATCATCCTGAATGGAAGAATGTCTACAAGACCGTCGACGTGCGGTTGACCACTCATGACGCCGGCGGGCTGACCGGGCTGGACTTCGATATGGCCGCAGCAATGGACCGGATCGCCGCTTCCATGGGCCATCCTGATTGAATGGCGGGCAATTCAAGCCCATATCGGATGAAACCGACACGCGAAGCGGAGGCCAGACATGAGCACTCTTGATGGTGAAATACTCGGCCCGGAGAACGGCTCGGGTACGGCGGACACCGGCAAAGGCCGGACCGGCGAAGCCAGCGAGGCTTCGGTGCGGGCGGGATTCTGGCGGACCTTTCGCAAGGCCGCCCGCCAGATCCCCTTTGCCGAGGATCTCGTGGCCGCCTATTATTGCGCTCTCGATCCGGAAACTCCCGCGAAGGCCAAGGCCGTTATACTCGGTGCACTGGCCTATTTCATTATGCCGTTCGACACGGTTCCCGACTTCCTGGCGCTGGTCGGCTTTTCCGACGACATCGCCGTCCTGACACTCGCCATCGCTACGATCCGCTCCAACATAACCGATGCACATCGCCTGGCTGCCCGCAAGGCGCTCGCGGAAACGCCGGAGGCATCGGATCAGGACTGAGCTTACGGGTCCACTCAGGTCAGCGCGATCAACTGAGCCTTTATTGCCTAGTGCAGAGTGACGTCGCCGTCGCCGTTTTCCAGCGTCCGGCGCAACCGCGCGAAAGCCAGTCTTATCCTTGATTTCACGGTGCCTAGCGGCAGGCCGGTTTCGTCGGCTATCTGGGAATGCGAGCGGCCCAGGAAGAAGGCCTGGCGCACCAGCATGGCCTGCTCGTCCGGAAGGTCGAGCATCGCCCGGCGAACCCTCTCATCGCGCTCTTCAGCTTCATAGATATCGTCTGCCGCCTCGGGTTGCGCCGGATGCAGGGCGGGATCTTCGGGATCCAGCAGACCCGACCGGTCGCGCCTGAGCGCATCGATCCGGCGGTTCCGCGCCACCCGAAACAGCCATGTCGCAAGCGACGACTTCGACGGATCGAACAGTGCCGCCTTGTGCCAAAGCACGATCATGACTTCCTGAGTCAGTTCCTCGGCCTGCGAGGGCTCCATCCCGAGCCGCTGCAGATAGGATTTGAGCCTCGGTGCAAAATGGTCGAACAGTTCCGCGAAGGCCTTTTGATCCCGCCTCTCGGCCACGGCCTCGGCGAGACGAGCGAACCGCTCTTTCAGATCACCCGACATTGATGGCGTTGTACCCCGTTACCTGAATGCACCGGCCCGCCGCCACGCGGGCCAACACCAAACACCTACACCGGTTTGGCCAAAGGTCAAACTCTTGCCGGATTCCGATTGTTACAAAAGGTTACGGTCGGTCCCGGCCGGCGGAGGCCTCTCAAGTTAGCACACCCATCGCCGAAATCTTGACGCTTTGGTAACCAGGATTAAGTCAAAATGCACCAATCACCTCGCCAATCGAGGGAATCGTTTGGGCCGACGGCCCTTACCACCCGACCACAAAACGGTAGGAACACCATGCTTGGGAAGACAATCGCAACCGCTTTGACGGGGCTTTTTGCTTTGACGGCCGCCGCGTGGGCACAATCGCCCAACAGAATCGAACAGTTTGACGCCTGGGGCGCCTATTCCTACGATTCCGCAGGCGGAAAGGTTTGCTATGTCCTGTCCGTGCCGATCAGTTCGGCTCCGACAAATGTCGACCACGGCGACATCTTCTTTCTGATCTCGCAACGGCCCGGACAAAACGTCAGCTACGAACCGCAGGCGATGATGGGCTACCCGCTCAAGGAATCCTCGAAGATCATGGTCGATGTCGACGGCCGCGAGTTCACGCTGTTCAGCCGCGGCAAATCCGGCTGGGTCGAGAATGCAGCGGAAGAGCCGCAGCTTGTCAACGCCATGAAGGCCGGCGCCTCGATGACGGTGAAGGCGACCTCGCGGCGCGGCACCGACACCTCCTACAGCTATTCGCTGAAGGGCGTGACGGCGGCATTGAGCAAGATCTCGTCCTGCCAGTAACCACCTGTCTCGCAGAAACACAGCTTCAAGGCCGGCTCGCGCCGGCCTTTTTCGTTCGGCATACCCTGGGGGCAACTGAATCCATCGCCCGTGCCTCCCGGGCTGGACATGGCCGCACTCCCTGCTTCCTCGTGCGGCCGGCGAACCGGCCGCCCCCCGAAAAGTGCTGGATTCTGACTGTACTCGCGGTATGGTGAACCATGAATGCACGGCAGTCCCTGACACCTTCCGACTGGATCAACGCGGCCTTCCGCCTGCTTTCCGAGCAGGGTCCCAAGGCCATACGCGTTGATCTCCTTTGCCAGGCGCTCGGCGTGACAAAGGGCTCGTTCTACTGGCATTTCAGGGATCTGGCAGCGCTGAAGGCGGAGATGATCGCCCGCTGGCGGCAGGCCGCCGCCCGCGATTTGATCGATGCTGCGACCCGTACGGACCTTTCGCCGCGTGACCTGATCATCAGTCTCTTCACCGAAGTGCAGAAGCGCCAGGCGCAGGGTGGATCTCTGGCGGAGACTGCGCTGAGACAATGGTCCGACGCCGATGCCACAGTTCAGAAACTGGTTCGCGAGGCAGACAATGAGCGCCTCGCCTTTCTGACCACGCAGATACGGGCGGCCGGAATCACCGGCGGCGAGGCGCGCTCGCGCGCCGCCTTCATGTATGCGGCGCTCATCGGCATGGAGCAGCTTGCCGGAGAACCGGCGCTCACACCCGCCAACATGGCAGGGGTGATCGATGCAATCCTCGGCGCAGAAGGCTGAGACGGTGCGGGCCGGGGGCTTCCACCGTACCGGCATTCCGGCAGGGATGCGGGAGTGGAGGTGACGCAAGCGTCAAAAGCTGGTAGGACCCGGCCAATCTTGCAACATGATCGAGCTCGCGATGCCAGCCACCATTGACCTGACGGACCCTTCCGCGCGTCCCGTCCGCGCTTCCGCTGCCCAGGAAGGCAAGCCGATGCTTGTCGGCATGAACCGCGACGAGCTGGTGGCCGCCATGGCGGAAGCCGGCGTACCCGAGCGCCAGCGCAAGATGCGCGTCAACCAGCTCTGGCACTGGCTCTATGTGCGCGGATGCTCGGATTTTTCCGACATGCACACGATCTCCCGCGAGCTGCGCGACCGGCTGAACGACAAATTCTCCGTCGCCCGCCCGGAGATCGTCGAGGAACAGATCTCTTCAGACGGCACCCGCAAGTGGCTGATGCGCTTTCCACCGCGCGGCGCCGGCCGTCCGGTCGAGGTCGAAACCGTCTACATCCCCGAGGAAGGCCGCGGAACCCTGTGCATCTCCAGCCAGGTCGGCTGCACGCTGACCTGCACCTTCTGCCACACCGGAACCCAGAAGCTGGTTCGCAACCTGACGCCGGAAGAAATCCTGGTTCAGCTGCTGGTCGCCCGCGACCGGCTCGGTGATTTCCCGCACAAGGACACACCCCAGGGCGCGATCGTCCCCGCGGAAGGCCGCAAGGTCACCAACATCGTGATGATGGGCATGGGCGAACCGCTCTACAATTTCGACAACGTCAAGAAGGCGCTGTTGATCGCCTCCGACGGAGACGGGCTGGCGCTCTCGAAACGGCGAATTACACTTTCGACCTCCGGAGTGGTTCCCGGTATCGCCCGGACGGGCACCGAAATCGGTGTCATGCTGGCGATTTCGCTCCATGCGGTGCGCGACGAACTGCGTGACGAGCTTGTTCCGATCAACAAGAAGTATCCGCTCAAGGAATTGCTCGACGCCTGCAGAAACTATCCCGGCCTGTCCAATGCCCGGCGCATCACCTTCGAATATGTGATGCTCAAGGGGGTCAATGACAGTCTCGCCGACGCCAAGGAACTGGTGCGTCTGCTGAAAGGCATCCCCGCCAAGATCAACCTGATCCCGTTCAATCCCTGGCCCGGCTCGGCCTATGAATGCTCGGACTGGGAGACGATCGAGGTCTTTGCCGATTTCGTCAACGCCAATGGCTATGCCTCGCCGATCCGCACGCCGCGCGGACGCGACATTTTTGCCGCCTGCGGACAGCTCAAGAGCGAATCCGAGCGCATGCGCAAGACCGACAGGCTGGCACTGGAAGCGATGATGATCGCCGGCCACGGCGCAGACTGAGGATCGGCCATGGGCGACATCCTGCGCATGCTTGCCCGGATGTTCGTCATCATGTTCGGGTTTTTCGCCGGATGCGTGGCCGCAGGTACAGCCTACGTGTTCATGGCGCGGCTGGTCGTTCCAGCGGATTTCGGCCGTATTGATGAGCTCGAGCTGACGGTGACGCTCGCAGTTGGCATTCTCGGCGTCTCGGCGCTGTTTGCCCGCGCGATGCTGTTGCCCGCCCTCGCCGCGATCGCCATCTTCGAATTTCTGCATTTGCGCGACTGGCTGAGCCACGCGCTTGTTTCAGGCCTGCTGGCGCTTTCCGTCGCCGGTCTGCCGATGCTTTCGGGCACCGGCGCGACCGACGGCATGCGGGACCCGGCATGGATGGCGGCGATTGTCGTTGCCTGCGCGGTCATCGGCGCGACGTTCTACTGGCTGATTTCAGGACGCCGCGCCGGGCGCTGGCTGCCGAGCGAGCGCTCGAAGACAGAACCTGCGCCGCCACCTCGGGCCCAGAGCCCGGAATGACCGGAACCCGGGAGGCTTGGCTCAACGCGTCTGTGTAAGAAAGATCCGCACCGCAAAAAGCGAAAACACTGCCGCGAAAACGTAATCCACCACCCGCATCACCTGCGGCTTGCGCTTGAGCCAGTCCGCCAGACCGTTGGCGCCAAGCACGACGGCAATTGCGACCGGCAGGGCGATCAAGATCGAGAGAACGCCCAGGAATATCAGCTTCCCGGTCACATGCGGATCCCGAACGCTGACGAACTGCGGAAGAAAGGTCATGAAGAAAATGATGACCTTCGGATTGAGAAGGTTGACCCAGAGACCGTTGAGAAATGCCCGCCAGGCCGACGCGTCATTTCTGCCGACCTTCTGAACGGCCAGGACCGACCGGTTGCGCACCGCCTGTATCGCGAGCCAGAGCAAATAACCCGCACCGCCGGTCTTGAGCACGAGAAAGGCAACCGGCGAAGCGACGACCAGCGCCGAGACGCCGAATGCAACCAGCAGCGTGTGAATTGCGATGCCGAGATTGGTGCCCAGCAGGGTCATCAGGCCGATGGCCCGCCCGTCACGAATGGTGCGGCTCATCCACAGGGTCATGTCGGGACCCGGGGTAATCGCCAGCAGGAAAACGGCGAGGCTGAAAGTGGCCATTACAGGCAGGCCGGGGATGTAGTCCGTGAACATGTGTGGATGACCCAAATCGGCAGAAAGCCCGTCATATGCCAGTTTCGGCGCGCAGCCAATCCACCTGTTTGCAACACAGCTCAGGATTTCAGCGGTATTGCCGAACGGTCCTACGTCTTCAGATATTCCGCAAAGGCGCCCCCCCAATCCGGATGCCAGCGCGAAAGGGGCGGCCGGTTTTCGATGATGTCGCCCGCGGCCCAGGCAATGCGCTTTTCGTCGGTTGCGCGATCGACATCATTGTCGGGGCATAGAATGTAGAAATCACCTCTGTCCAGGCTCTCCATCATGAAATCGGCCGTCTGTTCGGGCGTCCAGGCGCCGTCCGGCTTCTCGGTCCGGCCCCTCGCCGCCAGCGGCGTGTAGACAAAGCCCGGGATCAGAAGATGGGCGTTGACCCGGCAGTCTGCCGTGCTGCGCAATTCATGCTGCAGGGCTTCGGTGAAAGCCTTCACGCCGGCCTTGGCGACATTGTAGGCGGGATCGCCGGGCGGTGTGGTGATGCCCTGCTTCGAACCGGTGTTGATGATCATTGCCGGTTCGCCATGGGCAATCATCTTCGGTCCGAAGACCCGGGTTCCGTGAATGATGCCCATCAGATTGACATTGAGCACGCTCTCCCAATTGGCCTCAGGCCCGAAAAGGCTGCTGCCGGGCTGGATGCCGGCATTGTTCATCAGCAAATGGACATCACCGAACTGCTCGGAGACGGTCCGCTCCAGAGCCGCAACAGCCTCCCGGTCGCTGACATCGGTTGCAATTGCGGCAACTTTGGCATCCGCGTTTTTCGACTGCGCGGCCACGTTCTCCCGGGCCTCCTCAAGCCTGGAACGATCATTGTCGACGAGAACGACAGCCATTCCCCGCGACGCAAAAAGTTTTGCAGCCGCAAGGCCGATACCCGAAGCGGCGCCGGTCACCACTGCCACCTTGCCTTTGCCGATTACCGATTGCAGATCAGCCATCTTTGTCCTCCATTTTCGTTAAACCCGTTTTACGGCAAAACCGCCCGATGACCACCCGTCGGGTGAATTGCATTCGGGGCTTGCTCTGCGCAAAGGGCTTCGCCCTTGCATGGCACGGCAAACCGGCTAAAAGTGCCGCCAAAATCCGAAGGCGGCCGCATGGCGTGCGCCCCCGGTCACACGAAGCGAACAGGATCTCAAGCATGGCAACGCACAAGGACGTCAAGAAGGTCGTTCTCGCCTATTCGGGCGGCCTCGACACCTCGATCATTCTCAAATGGCTGCAAACGGAGTTCGACGCGGAGGTGGTTACCTTCACCGCCGATCTCGGCCAGGGCGAGGAACTGGAGCCGGCGCGCAAGAAGGCCGAGATGCTTGGCATCAAGGAGATCTACATCGAGGATGTCCGCGAGGAATTCGTCCGCGATTTCGTGTTCCCGATGTTCCGCGCCAATGCGGTCTATGAGGGCACCTATCTGCTCGGAACGTCGATTGCCCGGCCGCTGATTTCCAAGCGCCTCGTCGAGATCGCCGAGGAAACCGGGGCCGATGCGATCGCCCATGGCGCCACCGGCAAGGGCAACGACCAGGTGCGTTTCGAGCTTTCGGCCTATGCGCTGAACCCCGACATCAAGATCATCGCCCCCTGGCGCGACTGGCAGTTCAAGAGCCGGACCGATCTTCTGGAATTCGCGGAGAAGAACCAGATCCAGGTAACCAAGGACAAGAAAGGCGAGGCGCCTTTCTCCGTCGATGCAAACCTGCTTCACTCCTCTTCGGAGGGCAAGGTGCTTGAAGACCCGGCGGAATCCGCGCCGGAGTATGTCCACATGCGCACCATTTCGCCGATGGATGCGCCCGACACGGTTACCGAGATCGAAATCGGTTTTGAAAAGGGCGACGCCGTCTCCATCAACGGTGAGAAGCTGTCCCCGGCGACCCTGCTGGCGCGCCTCAATGATCTCGGCCGCGACAATGGCATCGGCCGCATCGACCTCGTCGAGAACCGTTTTGTCGGCATGAAGTCGCGCGGCGTCTATGAAACGCCGGGCGGCACCATCCTGCTTGCAGCACACCGGGCAATCGAATCGATCACACTCGACCGGGGCGCCGCCCACCTCAAGGACGAGTTGATGCCGCGCTACGCGGAATTGATCTACAACGGCTTCTGGTTCTCGCCCGAGCGCGAAATGCTGCAGGCTGCGATCGATCACAGCCAGCGCGACGTGGAAGGGACGGTCAATCTCAGGCTCTACAAGGGCAATGTGATGGTCGCGGGCCGCGCCTCGCCGAAATCGCTCTACTCGGATACGCTGGTCACCTTCGAGGACGATCAGGGCGCCTATGACCAGAAGGACGCCGCGGGCTTCATCAAGCTCAATGCGCTTCGCCTGCGGACGCTCGCCGCACGCAACCGCAAGGGCTGACGCGGACGGCCGATCGGGCAGTATCAGGGCGGGGCACATCGCGGCTCCGCCCTTTTTCATGCGCTGGGAATAGGCGGTGACATCGCGCCTTGCCCATGCCCATTGCCGCGCCTACATGACCGTCATGACAAGGAGCTTTTTATGACCTCATCCGCCTCGCCGATTTTCAATTGGACCGGCCCGCTCGGTCTTCCCAAGTTCGAGGCCATCGCCGACGATGATTTCAAGGCGGCTTTCGAACTGGCGTTCAGCGAGCATGACGCCGAGATCGGGGCCATTGCCTCGAACCCGGACGCAGCAAGCTTCGACAACACGCTTGTCGCGCTGGAACAGGCCGGCGACAAGCTCTCCAAGGTCGCCTCCATTTTCTGGAACCGCGCCGGAACCGACACCAACGATACGATTCAGGCCCTTGAACGGGAAATCGCGCCAAAAATGTCGCGGCATTATTCCAGGA
Organism: Hoeflea sp.; assembly: GCA_965230055.1. GTDB lineage: Bacteria > Pseudomonadota > Alphaproteobacteria > Rhizobiales > Rhizobiaceae > Hoeflea. The sequence goes on from OZ245939.1 coordinate 1,416,943, forward strand.
TCGCCATGAACCGCGCCCTGTTCGGACGTGTCGACAGCCTCTACCAGAACCGCAAGAACCTTGGCCTTACACCCGAGCAGGACCGGTTGCTGGAGCGGGTCTGGAAGTCCTTCATCAAGGCCGGGGCAGGACTTGACGAGAAGGGCCAGGCCCGTCTGGCCGAGATCGGCGAGACGCTGGCCGGCCTGGGAGCGCAGTTCGGGCAGAACGTTCTGGCCGATGAAAGAGACTGGATCCTGCTGCTCGACGAGGAGCGCGATCTTGAAGGGCTGCCGGAGGATCTGCGCGCGGCGATGGCGGCTGTGGCCGCCGACCGCGGCCATGAGGGCAAGTTCGCGGTGACGCTGTCACGCTCGATCATCGAACCGTTCCTGGGCCAGAGCGCGCGGCGGGATTTGCGCGAGAGAGCCTTCCGCGCCTGGACGGCACGCGGTGCGGGCGGTGGCGAAACCGACAACTCAAGTCTGATTTCCCGCATCATTGCACTTCGCACCGAGAAGGCGGCATTGCTCGGCTATGACAGTTATGCGGACTTCAAGCTTGACGACACCATGGCCAAGACGCCCGGCGCCGTCGAAGCGCTGCTCGGCGATGTCTGGACGCGCGCCGTCGAACGTGCCGGCGCCGATCAGACCGAGCTTGCTGCCCTGATCGCCGAGGAGGGCGGCAACCACAATGTGGCCGCCTGGGACTGGCGCTACTACGCCGAGAAGCTCAAGGCTCGGAAGTTCGATTTCTCGGAAGCCGAACTCAAGCCGTATCTTTCACTCGACAAGATGATCGAGGCCTGCTTCGATGTCGCCAACCGTCTTTTCGGCATCACCATGACGCCCCGGCCGGAGATCAAGGGTCCGCATCCGGACGCGAAGGTCTTCGAGGTCAAAGACCGGAACGGCCAGATGATCGCCGCCTTTGTCGCCGATTATTTCGCCAGACCCTCCAAGCGCTCGGGCGCCTGGATGAGCGCCCTTCAAAGCCAGCACAAGCTGCCGATGCCGGATGGCTCGGTCGGAAGGATGCCGATCGTCATCAATGTGATGAATTTCTCCAAGCCCGCCGCCGCGAAGCCAGCGCTGCTGTCGCTTGATGACGCGCGCACCCTGTTTCACGAATTCGGGCACGCCCTGCACGGCATGCTGTCCGATGTGACATATCCATCGCTGGCAGGCACATCGGTCAGCCGCGATTTCGTCGAGCTGCCCTCTCAGCTTTACGAACACTGGCTCACGGTTCCCGAGATCCTTCAAAGCCACGCCCGGCACTATCGCACCGGTGAGCCTATCCCGCAGGCGCTGCTCGACAAGGTGCTGGCGGCGCAAACCTTCAACGCCGGATTCGGCGCCGTCGAGTTCACCGCTTCCGCCCTGGTCGACATGGCCTGGCATACCGGCGGCGAAAAGGGCGACCCGGCTGCGTTCGAAGCCGAAACGCTGAAGAAGCTCGGCATGCCCGAAGCGATCGTCATGCGCCACGCAAGCCCGCATTTCCTGCATGTGTTTTCGGGCGAAGGCTATTCGGCGGGCTACTATTCCTACATGTGGTCGGAAGTTCTCGACGCGGACGCCTTTGCCGCCTTCGAGGAAACGGGTGATCCATTTGATGCGGCCACCGCGGACAAGCTCTACACCCACATCTACTCGACCGGCGGGTCGCGCGACCCGGCCGAACTCTACGAGGCTTTCAGGGGCCGCATGCCCGATCCTTCCGCGATGCTGGAAAAACGCGGCCTCGCCTAAGCAACTGGCAGCGGAGCCGGGCGCAGAGGGCTTAGTAAGCCTTTTTCGGTGACCGGTCGTCCGAAAGCGAACGCTGGGTACGCTCGACGATCGTCTCGATCGCATCGGCGAGGTGGATTTCGGCGATATTGTAATCGCCGCGCTCCACCCTGATCCGGTGGGCTTCGATGAAGACATCCGCATAGGTGGCGCCTGCCGGCGGCTCGAACCGGTAGGCCGCCAGTTCGATCAGGAATCCCATGGGGTCCTTGAAGTAGATCGAATCCATGAAGCCGCGATCCTTGACGCCGCTGTGCTTGATGCCGCGCTCGTCGAGCCGTTCGACCGCCTGGGAGAAGGTCGCCTTGGAGATGTTGATCGCCAGGTGATGCACCGCCCCGGGCTCGGTCGAGGTGCGCGCCGGGTCGGGCGTGCGGCTCTCATCGGTAAACACCGTGATCAGGCGGCCGTCGCCCGGATCGAAGTAGAGATGGCTTTCAGACGGCGCATCGAGATTGGGCTGCTCGAAGACAAAGGGCATTCCGAGCACCCCTTCCCAGAAATCGATCGAGGTCTGCCGGTCCGCCCCGACAAGCGTGATGTGATGAATCCCCTGTGCCTGCAGCTTTCGCATCCCTGTCTCCCGTTTTTCAGCCTGAAAACGTTACCCCGATATCGGCAGGACCGTAAAGCGGGACAGACCGTTCAAGGGCTGAAACGGGCCTCCGCGGCGCGTTTGACCTCGCTCCGGAAGCGGCCAGTACTCCTGAAAACAAACACTTCTTCGTCATCGGCGCCCGGCCATTTACCGGCGCACGCTTCGCCTCTTTCGCATCCGCAAAAAACCCTGTATAAGCCGCGCAAATTCCGGCCCGTGCCGGCCCGCGCCGGGATCATGATTCCGGCGTTTTTGTATTCTCAAAAACGAGACCTGACCCATGTCCCTGCGCAATATTGCGATCATCGCCCACGTTGACCATGGCAAGACCACGCTTGTCGACGAGCTTCTCAAGCAATCCGGTGTCTACCGCGAAAACGAGCGCGTTCAGGAACGCGCGATGGATTCCGGCGACATCGAGAAGGAGCGCGGCATCACCATTCTCGCCAAGGCGACATCGGTGGAGTGGAAAGGCGTCCGCATCAACATCGTCGACACCCCCGGCCACGCCGACTTCGGCGGCGAGGTCGAGCGCATCCTGTCGATGGTCGATGGCGCCATCGTGCTGGTGGACGCGGCCGAAGGCCCGATGCCGCAGACCAAGTTCGTGGTCGGCAAGGCGCTCAAGGTCGGGCTTCGCCCGATCGTTGCGATCAACAAGATCGACCGTCCGGACGGCCGCCCCGACGAAGTGATCAACGAGGTTTTCGATCTCTTTGCCGCGCTCGACGCCACCGACGAACAACTCGATTTTCCGATTCTCTACGGTTCGGGCAGGAATGGCTGGATGGCCGACAGCATGGACCGTCCCGCTGACGGCGGATCGCTGTCGCCGCTGTTCGACCTCGTTCTTGATCATGTGCCGGAACCGACGGTTTCGGAAGGTCCGTTCCGGATGATCGGCACCATCCTAGAAGCCAACCCGTTTCTGGGCCGCATAATCACCGGCCGCATCCATTCCGGTTCGATCAAGCCGAACCAGAGCGTCAAGGTGCTCAACGGCGAGGGCAAACTGGTCGAGAACGGACGCATTTCCAAGATTCTGGCTTTCCGCGGGCTTGAACGTCAGCCCGTCGAAGAAGCCCAGGCTGGCGACATCGTCGCCATCGCCGGCCTCTCCAAGGGCACCGTCGCCGACACGTTCTGCGATCCGGCCGTCACCGAAGCGCTGACCGCCCAGCCGATCGATCCGCCGACCGTGACGATGACCTTCCTGGTCAATGACAGCCCGCTCGCCGGAACCGAGGGCGACAAGGTGACCAGCCGCGTGATCCGCGAGCGTTTGCTCAAGGAGGCGGAGGGCAATGTAGCGCTGAAGATCGAGGAGTCCGAAGGCAAGGATTCGTTTTACGTTTCCGGCCGTGGCGAATTGCAGCTCGCCGTGCTGATCGAGACCATGCGCCGCGAAGGCTTCGAGCTCGCCGTGTCGCGTCCGCGCGTCGTCATGCACAAGGACGAGAGCGGCCAGTTGATGGAGCCGATCGAGGAAGTCGTCATCGACGTCGATGACGAGCATTCGGGTGTCGTGGTCCAGAAGATGTCCGAGCGCAAGGCCGAGATGGCCGAACTCCGGCCTTCGGGCGGCAACCGCGTACGGCTGGTGTTCCACGCGCCGACCCGCGGCCTGATCGGCTACCAGTCCGAGCTTTTGACCGACACCCGCGGCACCGCCGTGATGAACCGTCTCTTCCACGGCTACCAGCCGTTCAAGGGCAACATCGCCGGGCGCACCAACGGCGTTCTTCTGGCCAACCAGGCCGGAGAAGCCGTGGCCTATGCCATGTTCAACCTCGAAGACCGCGGCCCGATGATCATCGAGCCGGGCGACAAGGTCTACATGGGCATGATCATCGGCATCCATACCCGCGACAACGACCTTGAGGTCAACGTGCTCAAGGGCAAGCAGCTCACCAACATCCGATCCGCCGGCAAGGACGAGGCTGTCAAGCTGACCCCGCCGATCCGGATGACGCTGGACCGGGCACTGTCGTGGATCCAGGACGATGAGCTGATGGAAGTGACGCCGAAGTCGATCCGGCTGCGCAAGCGCTACCTCGACGCCAACGACCGCAAGCGTTTCGCCAAGGCCGGCGCCAGCGCCGCCTGATGCAGAACGCCCGCGAAATCGACCTTGCTGCCTGGCCTCGAGCCGGGCAGTACCGGTTGTTCCGGAGCTATGACCGGCCGCATTTCGCCACCACCGCACGCGTCGACGTTACGGCATTGATGACCACGGGAAAGCCCGCGGGCGTTTCGCCCTACAGGGCTTTCATCCATGCCATCGGCGCCGGCATTCACGCCGTTCCCGAACTCAGGATGCGATTTGTAAGCGAAGGGGGCGGTGAAAAGGTGATCGAATACGGCGCGATCTCGCTGTCGGCGACCGTACCGAGGCCAGGCGACACCTTCGGCTACGCCTACATCCCCTACATCGCCGACTGGCGCGAATTTGACGAGAGCTGTAAGGCGATCATCGAGGAAACCGCGCGCGGAACCGATCTCGGCGCCAACACGGGCCAGCGCTTCGACGTTGCCTATCTCTCCTGCCTTCCGTGGATCGACTTTACTTCGCTCGACAACGCGCTGCCCGGTCCGGATGACTGCATACCCCGGTTTTCATGGGGAAAGTTCGTCGAGGGTCCCGGTGGCCGCATCAGCTGCCCGGTAGCGGTTCAGGTGCACCATGCACTGGTCGACGGGTTGCAGGTCGGCCGGTTCTTCGAAGCCGCCCAGGCAAGCCTAAACCGCTTTTCCGGGGCGTCAGCCTGACCTTTTCCGCCTCCGCCGGAGAAACCAACGGCTCCTGATCGCCGGAAAATGGCCGCGCCGACCAAATGCCCGTGCCGGCAGTCCAACGCATCGCGCCCTTGCATAAATCCTTAACAGACGGTTAACTCGTGAAGAGCCGTCCACAGAACAATGCTGTGGGCAGACCTCACAGTCCGGCAGAACTGCCTACTGCGGTTCCACCGGATCGGTATTATGGGCCCATGAGCAAGACGCTAACCATCGACATCAGGCACGCAGAGCCGCAGGACGCAGAGGCCATCGCCGACGCGCACCGGGCGGCGTGGAGCTACGCCTATGCCGGAATTCTGCCGCACACCTCCCTGCGCCAGATGCTTGAGCGTCGCAATGTCGGCTGGTGGCGCCGCGCGATCCGCGGGGCGACTTCGATACTGGTTCTAGATGTCGGCGGCAGCATTGCCGGTTACGCCACGCTGGGCCTCAATCGGGCCCGGTCGCTGCCCCAGGAAGGCGAGATCTACGAACTCTATCTGCGGCCTGAGTATCAGGGCGTCGGACTGGGCAAGCGGCTTTTCGTCGAGGCCCGGCAGTTGCTCGCCTCGCTTGGTTGCAAGGGCGTTGCGGTGTGGTGCCTCGAGGAGAACCATCCGGCTGCCGAGTTCTACCGTTTTCAGGGCGGCCGCGATGTCGCGGAGGGTCATGAGACCTTCGACGGAAAGACACTGAAGAAACTCGCCTTCGTCTGGTCATGAACCCGGTCGGCTGAAACGCCGCAATCCCTCACCGGGCATCTTCCGCACCGAAAGTACAGTTGCGTCCGAGCCGCTTTGGCTTTAATTCCGGGGCCGCGAGAGGCCCACTGGCTTGAATGCCTGTCTTTAAGGCTTCACGCGGCAGTTTCCCGTCAGCAGACCTGGCTCATGACCCAAGCATGAAACCGGTGCGCCGGCGCCAAAAGAAGCAACAAGAGAAATTGGAGCGATCATGCGCATAGACGCGATCAGCATCGGCGAAAACCCGCCACACGACGTCAACGTGATCATCGAGGTGCCGGTTGGCGGTCAGCCGATCAAATACGAGATGGACAAGGAAGCGGGGACGCTGGTGGTCGACCGGTTTCTCTACACGCCGATGACCTATCCGGGAAACTATGGCTTCGTGCCGCACACGCTTTCCGACGACGGCGACCCGATCGATGTCCTTGTCTGCAACACAAGGCCGCTTTTGCCCGGATGCGTGATCAATGTGCGTCCGATCGGCGTTCTGGTGATGGAGGACAATTCCGGCCAGGACGAAAAGATCATTGCAGTGCCTTCTCCGAACCTCACCAAGCGCTACACCGGCGTGTCCGACTTTTCCGACCTGCCGGACATCACGCTCCAGCAGATCGAGCACTTCTTCAAGCACTACAAGGATCTCGAGCCCGGCAAATGGGTCAAGATCGGTGACTGGGGCAACGCGGAATCCGCGCGCAAGCTGATCACCGAAGCAATCGAACGCGCCAAGGGCTGACGGCGTTTCCGGTGGCCCTTAACAGCCACCGGTGCCCGCCAGTTCATCGAGTTTTCCGACGAGATCCTGCGGATCATAATCGATCCGCAGGATCTTGTTGCGATTGGTGGCCCCCGATGCCACGCGCACCAGCGACTTTGCGATTTTCAGGCGCTTGGCAATCAGCGCTTCAAGGGCCCTGTTGGCCTTGTTGTTTTCCGCAACCGCCCGGACCCGAGCCTTCAGGCGGGACCGCCCGGCGTCGTCGGTTACGAGGCCTTCGACCTTGTCGGCCGCCCCCGCAGGAGTAAGGCGGACCGAGATCTCCAGCCCGCCCTCGACCGTCTTGTACCAGGTGCTCAGTAGAACATCGGTGCGATCGAGGTGGCGATAAAGGTTCGCACGAAGAAGATCGCGATGAGGAGAACGATCGGCGAGATGTCGAGACCGCCCAGATCCGGCAGTACCCGCCGGATCGGCCTCAATGCCGGTTCGGTGGCCTTGTAGAGGAATTCGCCGATCATCCCGACAAAGCGGTTGTTCGCATTGATCACGTTGAAGGCATAGAGCCAGGAGAAAATGGCGCTGCCGATGATGATCCAGGTGTAAATCCCCAGCGCCAGGTCGATGGTTTGGAAGACTGCAAACATGATGATTCTCCGGCTTTTGTCGCGTCAGCGACATGTAGACACTCGAACCCGGGGCGGCAAGGGCGGCAGTCCATCAGATCGGCTTCAAGGTTACCGCCGGTATGGCGTCGCCGCATATCCGGTGTATAACTGAAGAGCCGACCCGATTTGCAATGACCTCAAGCGCTCCCGGTCCGGCCCTTGTGCGAGCGCACAGCCGGACACCCGCAAATGCAGACCCCCGTCCTCGCGGAAGATCGCTTCGCAGCCTTTCGTCATCGTGCCTTTGCCTTCTACTTCGTCGCCAGATTTCTTTCCACCTTCGGCCTGCAGATCATCAGCGTCGCGGTCGGATGGCAGATCTACGACCTGACCCGCGACCCCTTCGACCTCGGACTGGTCGGGCTGATCCAGTTCATGCCCGCCCTGGTGCTCATTCTGCTCACCGGCTCCGCAGCCGACCGTTACGGCCGCCGCACCATCATGATGATCTGCGAAACAGTCATCGGGTTTTGCGCCCTGGCGCTGGTATTTTTCGCATGGCGCGGTCTGTCCTCGGCTCTTCCGATCTTCGCCGTCCTGCTGATCATCGGCATTTCTCGGGCATTTTTCGCGCCGGCTTCCCAGTCTCTCGCTCCGAACCTGGTGCCCGCCCGGGACCTGCCCAACGCCATCGCCTGGAATTCGACCTCCTGGCAAACCGCCACGATCGTCGGGCCGGTTGCGGGTGGCCTGCTTTACGGGCTCGGGCCGGTTGCTCCCTACGCCACCGCGCTCGGCTTCTTTGTTCTCGCGATTGTCTGCATCACCCAGGTGCCGCCGCCCACCCAGCGCTCGCGCGGCCAGGGCCAGAGCTGGGAAACGCTGATGGCCGGTTTCAGCTATGTGAAAAACCAGAAGATCGTTCTGGGCGCCATCTCGCTTGACATGTTTGCCGTGCTGCTGGGAGGAGCGGTGGCGCTCATGCCGGTTTTCGCACGCGATGTGCTGGACCTTGGCCCCGCCGGCCTCGGCTGGCTGCGCGCTGCGCCGGGTATCGGCGCCATCGGCATGGCAATCTACCTTGCCTCACGTCCGGTCAAGAACCGCGCCGGCGCGAAAATGTTCATTGCCGTGGGCATTTTCGGCGCGGCAACCGTGGTCTTCGGCCTCTCCACCTCGCCGCTGCTCTCCATCGGAGCGCTGATCGTGATGGGGGCCGCGGACATGATCTCGGTCTATGTGCGCCAGAGCCTCGTGCAGCTTTGGACACCCGACGAATTGCGCGGACGCGTAAGCGCAGTCAACATGGTGTTCATCGGGGCATCGAACGAACTGGGCGAGTTCAGGGCAGGCACCATGGCCGCATTGATCGGGCCGGTGGCGGCTGTGGTGATCGGAGGTGCTGGGACGCTTGCCGTGGCCGCCGCCTGGAGCTTCGGCTTTCCGGCGCTCAGGCAAATCCAGTCGCTCGACAAGGATGCTGAGGAAGCCCGCGCCACGCTCAGGGCCGAACAGGAAGAGAAGTCCAGGACCGGCCGCGACATTGCCTAAGTGAATTTGGCGCGACGGGGATCAACTCCCGTCGTCATCGCCATCGATGTCTTCGAGCCCTGCATCCTTCAATGCCCGTTGCCGCGCAAGCACGCGGTCGCGGCTGGACACGCCCATCAGGTCTGATATCCGCCAGACCACATGGTCCTCGAGCTCGTGACGGTGCCCGTCCGCATAAGCCAGCCGCCACAGGAGTTCGATGAAGTGCACCTTCCCCTCCGGTCCGAGGCTGCGGTTGAGGACGCTGGTGAACGCATAGAGATCGACCGATTCGCGATCGGCCTCCTCACCGGCCTTGAGCAGCGCTTCGGCAGATTTGGCACTGCCCGCGTACTCCTCGGAGATCATTCTTCTGAGCGTCTCGGCCTCAACTTCGTCGACCACGCCGTCCGCGCCGATGACATGGTAGAACAGCGCAACGGCGGCAACGTCCGGCTCGCTTGCGTCCGAACCCGATGACTGTTCCTCGCCGGTCAGGCTGCTCAGGAACGCCCTTATCTGGTCAAGCATACTGGATCCTTTTAGGCAAATCGGGGTCAGAACAGCCGGAACCGGCCCGGCTTTTCGGCTTCCGCCTCCGCATCGACTCCCGGATCGTCCGGCCTGTGCTTCAGAAATGCCGATTCACGGGCGCGCGCCTCATCCTCGGGATCGGGTGCGGCTTGCGGCTCATCTTCTTCGGCAGGTTTGGATCCGGGCGCGGACTTCGAAGCCTGCGCAGGCTTTTCCGTGCCATCGATGTCCTTGTCGGCGTCGGCCCGCGGTTTTGCGGCGGTCGGCGCACCTGACGAGCCCTGCTTTTCGGCAGGATCAGGGTTCTCAGCGGCTTCGACCGGCCGGGCGGATCCGTTTTCGCCGACCCGCTTCTCCCGTTCCCGGGCGGCGACCCGGGCAGCCAGATCCACCTTGACCCTCGTTTTGGCCGCTTCCCGGCGATCCGCCGATCCGGACTTCTCCGCGGATGCGTCCTTCGCGTCCTCATCGATCACCGCATCGGCATCGGCGATCGGTGCCGGCTGAGGGCGCGGCACATCACGGATATTGGCGGCGGGCGCCAGCGCACCGGCAACCGGATCGGCAACCACGCCATCCGTCGTCACCATTGTCGCCGAAGAAGCGGAAGGTCTCGCCGAGCTTTCCCCGGGCAAAGTGTCCGAAGCGCCACCGGAAGCGGATCCGACCTCGTCCCGTGAAGGCTTCGGCACGGCCACGCCAGCGTCATGTTCCACAGACTTGCCGTTGTCGGAATCATCCTCCGTCTGACGAACCGGCGGCAGACTGGCCGCGGCACGGGCAAAGGACTGCTCCGACATATCGGCATCGTGCTGAGGGCCGGAAAGCTGTTCCACCGGCACTTTCCATTCAAAGGCGTCCAGCTTGCCGGACACCGGAGAAACCGGCTCCCAGGTTTCCGAAACATAGCCGTCCGCCGTCCAGGCGGGATCGCGGGGCGCGCGCACGGCCTGCGCCAGCCAGTGCCTGACCCGGGCCTCGTCACCGGTCTGCGCTTCTTCGATATCCGCGAGAAGCAGATAAATCCCCTCGCATGGCTGCAGCTTAGCCGAAGCCTCCGCCTTCTCCCGGGCAAGATCGAACTTCCGCGCTTCCAGCGCCGCGCGCGCGACCGTGTCATAGGCCTGGGCATTGAGAGGTTTGATCTTCTCAAGCCGTTGGGCGCGCTTGAGCCGGTCGGCCGACGTATCGCCAACGCGGGCATGCACATAGGCTTCCGCGATCTCCGGGTGCGGGTTGGTTTTCCATGCGGTTTCGAGGATGCGCGCGGCTTTTCGCAGATTGTCGTGCCTGAGCAGGGCCTTGGAGGCAACGACTGCCGCAGGTGCAAATCCGGGCGCGCTCTTGAGCGCCGCCAACGCGTCGTCACGGGCGCGCAGAGGTTCGGCATCGAGCCGGTCCCGGCCACGCGCCGTCAGCAGCACCGCCTTCTTTCGATCCGCTTCGGCAGCTTCGAGTGTGCCGGCCTGGCGCTGCTGGTCGAGCAGTCGAAGTGCCTCGTCCCACTTGCCCTCCTGGGTCTTGTAGGCCAATGCGGCGGCCCCGGCCCATGGCAATTGCGGAGCCTCTTCAGCCGCCCGCTCGGCATACTGCCGCGCGGCTTCGTGCGCCCCCTGGCGCCGGGCTTCCAGATACAACCCGCGCAGGCCCAGAAGCCGCGTTTCAGGATCCTCGGACATGGCTTCGAAGCGCTCGCGCGCCTCGTCGTTGCGCCCTTCGATCAGGGCCGCCTGGACATCGAGAAGGTGAATCAGCGGCTCCTGGTCGGCGCTCAGGAGACCCTTGGTGCGCTTGTTCATCTTTCGCGCCGTCACGGCATCGCCGGCACCGGCAGCCAACAGACCGGTCGACAGTGCCTGATAGCCGCGATCGCGCTTGTTGGCGCGGAAGTAACGGCTGACCATGCGTGGCGATTGCCAGATCGTGCGGATCAGCCACCAGACGATCATGACGGCTGCAATCAGCGACACCATCACAGTGACCGCGGTCATCAGCGTCATTTCGATGCGGCGACCCTGCCAGACGATGGAAAGATCGCCGGGACGGTCCGCCAGCCAGGCAAAGCCAAATCCCAGCGCAAGCACCAGCACGACAAAGAGTAGCAATCGGATCATTTTCGATCTCCTAGTTCGCGGGTGCTTCGGATGGCGCGGCTGCCGGCGACAGCGATGACGAGATAAGTTTCTCCGCCTGAACCCTGGCAGCAAGACCCTCGCCGAACCCGGATGCCGCTTGCTGCGCTTCCTCGGGCAGGTTGCGCCATTCGTTCAGCGCAGCCTCCAAATTTCCGTCCAGCAGGCGGGTTTCGGTGCGCGCGACAATGGCTTCGGGCGTGTCACCCTCGACGTCGCCGACCGGCCGGACCTTGACCACCGACAGGGCGCTGGACATCAGGCGATCGACCAGTCCGGCATCCGGATCGACCGGATTGGCAGCGGCAATCGCCTGGCTTGCAGCCTCCGGAAAGGCCTCGAGCAATTCGGATCTGCTGGGCACGCCGCGGGCCGCGAGATCGCGCAATTCAGGCACCGCCGGATCTTCCGGCGCCACCGAGGCGAAGGCCTCCAGCTCCGACATGAACGGCCCGCCGCGATCAATCGCGGTCCTTAAACCTGCACCTGCGATCGCGCGGGCAAGATCGACCTGACGCGACGGTTCGTCGAGGCGGCTCTCGATCGAGCTCAACCGCTGCTCGACATCGGCGGCCAGATCTGCCTGCTTCTGCTGAAGACCCGAGACGGTGTCGGCAAGCGCCTGCGTGCGGGATTGCAGCTCGGAAACAGCGTCGTTGACGCCGGATTGCGATGCCCTGAGCTCTGTGACCGCCGATGACAGCTCGGCCCCGCCGGCGCCGTCCCCCGCACCGGAAGCGAGCGTGCTGACCCGCGATTCGATTTCATCCAGGCGTTCGGTGAACCCGGAAAGCTCTGCGGCCGCTTCAGGATTTCCTGTCTCCCCGGCTGCAATTGCGCTTTCAAGACCTTCGATCCGCTCCCTCATTTCGGCAATGGCTTCATCCGATTCCGAACCGCCTTCTGCGCTGCCCGATGACAGATCGGCCACTTCCGCCGATAACTCATCAACGTTGCCGGCGAGGCCTTCGACCCGCGATGCCACGGCCTCGACGTCAGACTGTCCCTGTGTATCAGATTGTGAGGCGGGTGCGGGCAGAAGCCCTGCCGTTTGCAGCCCATAGCCGCCGCCGAGCGCGATGATTGCCCCGATCACCCCGGAGGCGATCATGCCCAGGCCGCCGCCTTTCGAGCCGGCAGGCTGCGCAGGCGATGAAGGTTTTGAAGATGCATCTTTTGTGGAAGGGTTCGGCCGGGAAGAGACGGTATCCTTGCCATCGGCGCCGGTCTTTCCGGAAGTGGCAGAAGCTGTTGAACCCTCCTTGCCGGAGGTGGTCCGGTCCGTCTTCGACGTAGCCGATGCAGTTGCGGCGGCTGAAGAACTTCCGCCTGTCGTTTCGCCGGTGTCGCCGGTCTTCCGCGAGCCCGCACCCGGGACCGATGTCGAACCTTTTGCCGATGTGCCTCCGCTTCCGCTTTCCACGGCTTTGGCCGCTGCCCGGTCGGCTGCGGGCTTGTCCTTGGTCTCCGCCGGCTTGGCGCCGCCAGCCTTTGCCGAGGCCGGCTTGGCAGGTTCCGCGGATTTGCCGGAGGTTTTGTCGCCGGGCTGGGGGGGAGTTACGTCGGTGGCGTCAAGATCGATGGTGAGCGGCTTGGGCGGCTTGGAATGTCGCGAGGTTGGGCCCTTGCTCATGGCGTCTCCTAGGGATCAGTTTTGGTCTGGCAGCTGACGGGATCGGCTCTCGATAACGCGCCAACACCCGCCTTCGTTCCCTCAAATCAGCCCAACCCGGCCATGGATGCAAGCAGGCTCTCCTCGTCCGGCCGTTCGGCCGCAATCGAGGAGTCTCGCCAGGCCTCGGGGAGCCGGTCGCGAATATCGGTCGAAAGGCAAAGAAATCGGGTCGAGAGCAGTGATTTGCCGAGGTTTTTGGCGGTGACAAGGTCCAAAAGCCTATCCGCCGCATTGGCCGAATAGAGCAGAACGACCTCCGGCGGCGGATCGAAAACACCGTCAATTTCAAAGTCAGCTGGATAACTTATTTCGGCCATTCTGTAGGTTTCAAGAACCGTAACCGACACCCCCGCATCGGCGAGCGCCTGCTCGAGCAGGGGCTTGCGCGGCTGTCCGGCAAGATAAAGCAGACGCAGCCCTTGCCCCGTGCTTTCGCTTACTGCGGGCCCGGGTGATACATCCGCTTTGCAGTTGGCCGCGTCACCCCGGGTTGCTTTCACGGCGTCGCTTTTCCGGGTGAGAAAAGCGACAAGCTCACGCGCAGTTCCGCCCGCTTCATGGATCGTTGCAAACCCTGCTTCCGATGCCGCGCGGGCGGTCGCAGGGCCCACCGCATGAACCGGGACCCGCCGGTACGGCGCCGGGAGTGTGCCGCCGAGAAAATTGAAAGCCCTTGCACTGGTTGCCACCACCGCATCGATCAGCCCGGGTTCGGGGAGGTCCTTGGGCCCCGCGGTGATCCGCTGCTCGAACAGCGGCAGGCTGACAGCTTCATGCCCCATCCCGATGAGCCGCGACGCCGTGCGCCGGCTGCCGGGTTCCGGGCGTGTGACCAGCACCCGCATCCCGCGCGGCTCAGACCCAGCTTTCGAAGAACTTGGCGCCGGCGCGACCCCGGACTTCTGCACCCGCATCGCCCCCCAATGCCGCGGCATCGGCCTCAGGACCCTCCACGCGGATTTCATGGAAGGTTGCGCCGTCCGGCGTGAGAATCATGCCGTAAAACGAAATCTGTCCGTTACTGAGCGTTGCGTGCCCGGCAATCGGGGTCCGGCACGAGCCGTCGAGTGCGCCCAGAAACGCACGCTCGCAACTGAGCGCGGAATGGGTTTCCGCATGGTCGATCGGCGCCAGAAGGTCCCGGATGCGCTCGTCCCCGACCCGTGCCTCTATGCAGATCGCGCCCTGACCCAGCGCCGGCGGAAAACTTTCGGGATCCATGAGGTGGGTTGCGACTTCTGCCTTGCCCAGCCGCTTGAGACCGGCATAGGCCAGCATGGTCGCGTGAACCTCGCCCTCGGCAAGCTTGCGCAGCCGGGTGTCGACAAGACCACGAAAGGTGATGACCGAAATGTCCGGGCGGAGCCTGCGGATCAGCGCCTGGCGTCTGAGCGAGGACGATCCGACCACGGCATTTTGCGGAAGCTCCTCGAGCGCACCACCCGCTCCCGAGATGAAGGCATCGCGCGGATCCTCGCGCTCGAGATAGGCAACGATGCCGAGCCCTTCCGGGAGCACGGTCGGCATGTCCTTGGACGAGTGTACCGCCAGATCGAGCCGCCCGTCGCCAAGCTGTTCCTCGAGTTCCTCGGTGAACAGTCCCTTGCCGCCGATCTCGGCAAGCGGCCGGTCGGTGATCCGGTCACCCTTTGTGGACAGCACCACGATCTCGAAAGCCGATTCGGGCAAGTCGTGCGCTGCCATCAGCCTGTCTCGGGTCTCATACGCCTGCGCCAGCGCAAGCGGACTGCCACGGGTACCGATCCGGTAAGGTTTCATTTGCAAGACATCCGTTCCGTTGTTACCGACAAACAGGTATCGGGATCGCACCCTCAGCGCAACAACCCTCACGAATCGGCGGCCCTCCGCCAACAAGACCCGGTCAGGTTCGACAAAACCATGAACAACAGGCTCGACATACTCGGGATCGAAACCAGCTGCGACGAGACCGCTGCGGCGGTGGTGCGCCGCATGCCCGACGGAAGCGGCGAAATACTCTCCGACGTGGTGCTGAGCCAACTGGACCTTCATTCCGCCTTCGGAGGCGTTGTTCCCGAGCTGGCCGCACGTGCGCATGTCTCCACGCTCGATCACCTGGTCGAACAGGCTCTTCACAAATCCGGAGTCCCGCTCCCCGAAATCGATGCTGTCGCCGTGACCGCCGGGCCCGGGCTGATCGGCGGTCTCATGGTCGGCCTGATGACGGCCAAGGCAATCGCGATGGCCTCCAACAAGCCGCTTTACGGTGTCAACCATCTCGAAGGTCATGCCCTGACTGCACGGCTGACCGACGGGCTTGAATTCCCCTACCTGCTGCTTCTGGTCTCGGGCGGGCACACCCAGATCGTTCTGGTGGAGGGCGTCGACCGTTTTGAGCGTTGGGGAACGACGATCGACGACGCACTGGGCGAGGCTTTCGACAAGACGGCCAAGCTGCTGGGTCTGGACTATCCCGGCGGACCGGCGGTTGAAAGGGCAGCGCTGCAGGGTGACCCGGATCGTTTCAGACTGCCGGTTCCGATGCGGCGCGATCCGCGGCTGGTGTTTTCATTTTCCGGCCTCAAAACTGCGGTCAGGCAAACGGCGCAGGAGCATACGCCGCTGTCCGATCAGACGATTTCCGATCTCTGCCTGGCGTTCCAGACTTCGGTAACCCGCAGTCTCGCCGACCGCATTGCCATGGCGCTCGAACGTTTCTCGACGCGTTATCCGGGCCAGGAGAACCCGGCCCTGGTCGTCGCCGGCGGCGTTGCCGCCAATCAGGCGATTCGCGCAACCCTTCTGGAACAGACACGTGCCGCCGGTTTCCGGTTTGTTGCTCCGCCATTGCATCTGTGCACGGACAATGCCGCAATGATCGCCTGGGCGGGCGCCGAACGCATGGCCCTGGGCTTGCCTTCAAGCCCCCTCGATCTCGCCCCCCGGTCACGCTGGCCGCTCGACCTCGACGCGACGGCTGCCATCGGACACGGAAAGCGCGGGGCAAAGGCGTAAGCGCTTGCCGGCATTGAAACCCGCGCCGGACCGGGGCATAGAGTTCGGCAGCAGAGAAGTGAGCGGCCCCGGCCCTCACGACGGGGCAATAACCACGGAATGGAGAACGCATGCTTTACGCGCTGATGTGCAAGGACAAGCCGGCTTCGCTCGAAAAACGCATGGCCGAGCGGCCGGCCCATGTCGAGTTTCTCAAGGATCTCGATGCAAAGGGAAACCTGAAAATGGCCGGGCCGCTGCTCGGCGACGACGAGAAGCCGATCGGCAGTCTTGTCGTGATCGAGGCGGACAGCATGGATGGAGCTAGGGAACTTGCGGCCCGCGACCCCTACGCCATCGCCGGGTTGTTCGAGACGGTGGAAATTCGCGCCTTCAACTGGGTCTTCAAGAATCCGGAGGCCTGACATGGCATATTGGCTGTTCAAGTCGGAACCCTTCAAATGGTCCTGGGAGATGCAGAAGGCCAAGGGGGATGAAGGCGAACAATGGGACGGGATCCGCAACTACCAGGCCCGCAACAACATGCGGGCGATGAAGCTGGGCGAGAAGGGTTTCTTCTACCATTCCAACGAGGGCCTCGAGGTGGTCGGCATCGTCGAGGTTTCGGCGCTGATCCATCCGGATACGACCACCGACGATCCGCGCTGGGAATGCGTCGATATCCGCGCGGTTTGCGACATGCCGAAGCCGGTCACGCTGAAGGACGTCAAGGCCAATCCGAAACTCTCGGAGATGAGCCTTGTCAACTCGATGCGCCTGTCGGTGCAGCCGGTGACGGAAGCGGAGTATCTGGAGGTCTGCCGCATGGGCGGTCTCGACAACCCGCCCCGGTCGCCCGAGTGAACCTAAAACTCCCGGATCCGGAGTGAAGGCTCCAAGATGAAGACCGATCCGGAGCGCTTCATCCGTGACAACACGGCGCTTTGCGCCCCGCCGCATGTTCCCGAGATTGGTCTTCATCTCGCTGACGAAGCCCACGAGCTTTGGCTCAAGACCGAGGACGAACTCGAGGCGATCGGATTGCCTCCGCCGTTCTGGGCCTTTGCCTGGGCCGGGGGCCAGGGGCTCGCGCGCCATGTCCTGGACAACCCGGAACTGGTGGCGGGAAAAAAGGTGCTGGATTTCGCCTCCGGGTCCGGGCTTGTCGCAATCGCCGCTCTCTTAAGCGGTGCGTGCTCCGTTTTGGCCGCCGACCTCGATCCCTGGGCCGCCACCGCCGCCCGTCTCAATGCCTCCGCCAATGACGTCGAGTTGGACTTCACCCGGTCAGACCTCGTGGGAACCGATGCGAGCTGGGACGTGGTGCTGGCAGGCGACGTGTTCTACGACCGGACAATGACCGACCGGATCCTACCATGGTTCGAGACCCTTGCGCGGCGCGGTGCATTGCTTCTGATCGGCGATCCCGGCCGCGCCTACTGCCCGCGGGGCAGAATGGAACTGCTCGCCACCTATCAGGTCGCTGTCACCCGAGCGCTCGAGGACAGCGAGACCAAGAGAACCTCGGTATTTCGGCTCTTGCCTGAACGGTAATGCTGTTTCTTGCGCCGTATATACGATTCGTATATACTAGTATTTAGAGCGCGGCGGCGCATCCCTGAAGAAATTCTCACCACACGGTGTTTGCCGAGAGGTATGGGATCAACGTCGAGGCCACAAATATGCAATTTGAATGGGACGAAACGAAACGTGCTGAGATCTACCAGAAGCACGGTGTCGACCTCCTAGAAGCAGCCCTGATTTTTGAAAATGATGTTTTGGAAAAAGAAGACACGCGAAGAGATTACGGAGAAAGGCGCATGATCGCTCTGGGGATGGTTGATGGCGAAGCCTACACCGTCGTTTACACCAAGAGAGGCGCCGTCTATCGCCTGATTACCGCGTGGAAAGGAGGCCGGAATGACCGAGAGAGATATCAGAGGAGCAAGCCTTAGCGACCTGCGCAGGATGAAGGAAAGCGGCGAACTGCGTCCCTCGATCAAGGCAGAATCCGCTCCCGACCTGCCGGATGATTTCTGGGACGATGCCGAGGTGATCAATCATAGCAAACCCAAGGAAGCTATCAGCATGCGTGTTGACGCAGACATCCTCGAGTTTTTCAAGGCGCAGGGAAAGGGACATCTCACGCGGATGAACGCGGTCCTGCGGTCTTACGTCGACGCACAGAGGTCAAAGGCCTCAAGGAAAGCATAACCGGCTGTAAGACTGCGCGGTCACATGACCTGAACAACCGTTCCGCGTCTCAGGAACGGCATCGCTGTCCGCATGTCGCGGCGCGAAAGCGCGATGCAGCCTTCGGTCGGCGGATAGCCCGGTCTTGCCACATGCAGGAAGATCGCACTGCCAAGCCCGCGCCGCCGGCACGTGAGATTCCAGTCGAGCACGAAGCCGAAATCATAAAGCATGTCGTCACGCAGCAGGGTTTCGTGGCTTGCGCGAAACGGCAGCCGGACCGGCCGGTTGTAGCAGGCATGCCCGGGTGCATCGCACCAGCCGTCCCGGTTTCCGACACGCGAAAGCCTGAGACCGGCAGTATCACGATCCGGCATGCCGCTGCGACGGAAACCCGCGAGAATTGGCATGGTGGCCGTCGGCGTGGCTCCGTCACCCTCCCGTTTCCGACTGGTCAAACCGCCACGCCCAAGTGCTGCGCGGAACACGAGCGGACCGATTCGGACGATGCCCTGAAGCGGGTTCGACGGAGAGCGCCGCACCGCGATCGTTTCTCCCCTTTGATACTTGTAAAACGGCCTTTGTAACGCCAATTTCACGATCAAGTGCTCCCGCTGTGAATGAATGATGGTATTTATCACTTTGCCGGAACTTCGAAAGTGCATAAACAGGGCACGATATTGCAATGATTTGGCATGCCCGGACGGCGGCACCGGCCGCGGGACACCGGATTGAAGAGGGGAAGCCGAAATGACAGCCCGTTCGATTTTGCTGGTGGATGACGACGAAGACCTGCGCGAGACGCTCGTCGAGCAATTGTCGCTTTACGAGGAATTCGCGATTCTGCAGGAATCCTCAGCGACCAAGGGGGTCCAGACGGCGCGTGGCAACCACATCGACCTGCTGATCATGGATGTCGGCCTGCCCGACATGGACGGCCGCGAGGCGGTCAAGCTTTTGCGCAAGGGCGGCTTCAAGGCGCCGATCATCATGTTGACCGGGCATGACACCGATTCCGACACGATTCTCGGCCTCGAAGCCGGGGCCAATGATTATGTGACCAAGCCGTTCCGCTTCGCCGTGCTTCTGGCCCGCATCCGGGCGCAGCTGCGCCAGCATGAGCAGAGCGAGGACGCAACGTTTTCCGTCGGGCCCTACACCTTCAAGCCGAGCCAGAAACTCCTGCTCGACGACAAGGGCGGCAAGATCCGGCTTACCGAAAAGGAATCGGCGATCATCCGCTATCTCTACCGCGCGGATCAGAAGGTGGTCACGCGTGACGTGCTTCTGGAAGAGGTCTGGGGCTACAATTCCGGCGTCACCACACATACGCTGGAAACCCATGTCTACCGGCTTCGCCAGAAGATCGAGGCCGATCCGTCGAATGCGGAAATTCTGGTGACCGACGGTGGCGGCTACAAGATCGTCCCCTGAAGTCACTCGCCGTGGTTGCCGCATCGGGGCAGCCGCCTGATTTGGGACCGGTTCGAAAGGAAGCGGTCTTCAAGATGGAACAAGGAATGCGCAGTTGGCGCTCAATGACGACATCGATCTGCTTTCCTCGGTGCAGCTGTTTGGCGACATCGGCGAGGACAAGCTGCGCCTGATCGCCTTCGGAGCGGAACGGCGCAAGCTGCAGGCCGGACAGTTGCTGTTCCGTGAAAACACCGCCGCGGATTGCGCCTTCGTCGTCGCCGAGGGACGCATCGAGCTGACAAGAACCGACCGTAATGGCCGCTCCGTCACGGTGGGAACCGCCGGGCGCGGCACACTCCTGGGTGAATTGGCGATGGTAACAGCCGTCGAGCGCTCAATGACCGCGATTTCCATCGACGCGTCCGAGGTCATCCGGATCAACCGGCCGCTGTTCAGGCGAATGCTGGAGGAATATCCGGAAATAGCCGATGTGGTGCGCGGCCGCATCGCAGCCAATCTTCAGGCGCTGAACAAGGAACTGGGCCGGGCCGCCACCCGCTTCGCGGACTGACGCTCGAACTAGCCGAACTCGAATTGCGCCGTTACCGGCACATGGTCTGACGGACGCTCCCACCCGCGCGCTTCCCGCAGCACCTCTATCTTTGACAGGGCCGGGGCAATATCGGCGGAAGACCAGACATGGTCGAGCCGCCGGCCGCGGTCGGCCGCCGCCCAGTCCCGCGCTCGATAGCTCCACCAGGTGAAGATCTTCTCTTCCGGCGGAATGTGCTGGCGGATCAGGTCCACCCAGGCGCCGCCCTGCTGCATCGATGTGAGATTCTCGGTTTCCACCGGCGTGTGGCTGACGACCTTGAGAAGCTGCTTGTGCGACCAGACGTCGGTTTCGAGTGGCGCAATGTTTAAATCGCCCACCAGGATTGATGAAATGCCGTTCCCGAGCTCGGCTTCGGCATGCAGTGCGCGCATTTCCTCGATGAAGTCGAGCTTGTGCGCGAATTTCGGGTTGATCTCGCGGTCGGGCTCATCGCCGCCGGCAGGCACATAGAAATTGTGAATTCGGATCCGGCGTCCGCCCGGTGCTTCCACTACGGCCGAAACATGCCGCGAATCGGCAATCCCGCAATAGGATTGGCGCTGGTCGTCCGAAAGGGGAAGACGCGAGAGAATTGCGACGCCGTGATACCCCTTCTGACCGTGAATCGCGATGTGTTCGTAGCCGAGCTTGCGGAATGCCGAGGTGGGAAATGCATCGTTAGGGCACTTCGTTTCCTGCAGGCACAGCACATCCGGCGCTTCAGTTTCCAGAAAATGCTGCACCAGGGGCAGCCGGAGCCGTACGGAGTTGATGTTCCAGGTGGTGACTGAAAATGCCAAGTCGATTGCCTTTGCCGGATAAAAGCCTGCCTCTATCTGGCCGATTGGCCGGGTCAGGGCAACCCGCGCAGGCAAACCCCGGGGCAGCCGGAGGGCTCATCCACAGGCATCAGGCAGTTGCGGCAGGCGGTGACCGGTCAGCCGCCGCCACGGGTACGCTTGTGCACCTGATCGTAAGGCACCTTGAAGACGTTGCTCGCGAAACGCACGCCGGTCTGAACATTGAAGATCATGACCGATGTGTCCTTGCCCTGCGCGTCCCGGATCGTCCACTGGCGCAACTCGTAGCTCTCGGGATCAAACATCAGGCTGATGGTCGAATCCCCGAAGATGGACTTGTTGCCAAGCACGATGGTGATCAGGTCGGGATCTTCCTTGACCGACCGCACCATGTCCGCCGAGAGATCGATCCGTTCAGCCAGCAAAAGCTTCAGCGGCGTCTTGTTGAGCGGATAGAGGTCCCAGGTCCGGAGCTTGCGGTTGCCGATCACCACGGCCTTGCCGTCGGCGATAACGCGGACCGAGGAGGGCGCCTCATAGTTGAACCTGAGCTTGCCGGGACGGTCGATGAAAAACTTGCCGCCTGTCTGCTCGCCGTTTGGTCCGAACTGTATGAATTCGCCTGTCATGGTCTTCACCGAGGCGAAGTGATCGGCGACCTTCTGGGCAGCATCCGCGCCGCGGGCACCACCGGGGAAGGCCACAAGCCCGGTGGCGGCGGCCATCAGTGACAGTCCCAGACCCAATCCGCCGCCGAGTGCTGCGCGGCGTGACAACGAATGCCGGTCAACTGCGGCAGTGCTGTTCTGTCTTGCCATGTCGTTCTCCATCAAATTCGTTGAGTGTGCCATTGCCTAAGACTGCGGCGTCAGTGTGACGCGCACAGCCGGCGCAACGCTCACCGCGGGTCGATCTCATCTTCCGTCGGCACCAGGATTTCGCGCTTGCCGGCGTGATTGGCGGCGCTGATCACGCCTTCGTTCTCCATTCGCTCGATCAGCGAGGCGGCGCGGTTGTAGCCGATCCCGAGGCGACGCTGGATGTAGGAGGTCGATGCCTTGCCGTCTCGCAGCACCACCGCAACGGCCTGGTCGTAGGGATCGTCCGATTCCGCCATGTTCGACGTGCCGGCCGGACCGCCCCCGCTGTCCCCTTCGTCATCGTCCTCGGTGATGGCATCGAGATATTCCGGCACGCCCTGTGTCTTGAGGTAGGAGACGATGTCCTCGACTTCCTTGTCGGAAACAAACGGGCCATGCACACGCTGGATGCGGCCGCCGCCGGGCATGTAGAGCATGTCGCCCATCCCCAGCAGCTGTTCGGCGCCCTGCTCGCCCAGAATGGTTCGCGAATCGATCTTGGATGTGACCTGGAAGGAAATACGGGTCGGGAAGTTGGCCTTGATGGTACCGGTGATCACGTCGACCGAAGGCCGCTGGGTGGCCATGATCACGTGGATGCCGGCCGCGCGCGCCATCTGCGCCAGGCGTTGCACCGCGCCCTCGATGTCCTTGCCCGCCACCATCATCAGGTCGGCCATCTCGTCGATGAGCACGATGATGTACGGCATCGGCGAAAGATCGAATTCCTCGGTCTCGTAGACCGCCTCGCCGGTCTGGCGGTCGAAGCCGGTCTGCACCGTCCGGGTGATGGGCTCGCCTGATTTTGCCGCCTGCTCGACGCGCGCATTGAAGCCGTCGATGTTGCGCACGCCGATCTTCGACATCTTCTTGTAGCGCTCTTCCATCTCGCGCACGGTCCACTTAAGCGCAACGACCGCCTTCTTGGGGTCGGTCACCACCGGTGTGAGCAGATGGGGTATGCCGTCATAGACCGAGAGTTCCAGCATCTTGGGGTCGATCATGATCAGGCGGCATTTCGACGGATCCATCCGGTACAGGATCGACAGGATCATGGTGTTGATCGCCACCGACTTGCCCGATCCGGTGGTGCCGGCCACCAGCAGGTGCGGCATCTTCGCGAGATCCGCAATCACCGATTCGCCGCCGATGGTCTTGCCGAGCGTCAGGCCGAGCTTGGCCTTGGAACTGTCAAAGTCGCGGCTGCCGATGAGTTCGCGCAGATAGACCGTTTCGCGCTTCTGGTTCGGAAGCTCGATGCCAATTGCGTTTCGCCCGGGCACGACGGCCACGCGGGCCGCGATCGCGCTCATCGAGCGTGCGATGTCATCGGCAAGTCCGATCACTCGGGAGGACTTGATGCCGGGAGCAGGCTCGAGTTCGTAAAGCGTGACCACGGGGCCCGGCCGGACGTGAATGATCTCGCCCTTGACCCCGAAGTCCTCAAGAACGCCCTCGAGCATGCGGGCATTCTGTTCAAGTGCTTCGGGCGAAAGCGATGCGTCCTTGACGACATCCTTGGCTTCGTTGAGCAAATGCACCGATGGCAGGGTGAAACCCTGGTCGTCGAGCATGGAGGTCTGGGCGTCACGACTGACCCGCTCGCCGGGCTTCGGCCTTGCCGCCGGAGCCGAGACGCGCGGTGACCCGGCGGGTGCGCGTGCCGTCTGTGCCGCCCGTGCCGGAGCGGGCTGTTCGCGCCAGTCTGACGCCGGATCCTCGTCCTCATCATCGTCCAGATCTGCCGAAAGGATACCCTCTGGCAGGGGGTCGTCCTCGACGTCGAAGGGCGGGACATCATCGACCGGACGCCGTCGCGGATCAGCGGCGGGACCGTCGAACCCGGGCTCGACTCGCTGACCGTTCTGCCGTGGATCCCCGTAAACCTCCGGCGTGTCGAACTCGTCGTTGAGATCGAGCGGTTCGTCCGGCATCGTCCTGCGTGCGGGTGCGGCGGAAAGACCCGCCAAACGGCGGGCGCGGGCGCGCATGGTATACCAGCCGTGGGTAAGTGCGCCGAGCATAAGCGCCGCACGGCCATGGTATTCGTCGTCCTCGATCATGGCGTCGGGCGTCTCGGCCACGTCCGCAGCCGCATCCACGTCAACCCGGCCGATGAACCCGGCGCCGAACAGCAGCAGCCATCCGGCCGGGGGCAGCAAGAGAGCGCCGAGGATGACGGCGACGATCCCGGAGGGAAAACCGCCGATGAAAGTGGCGGGGATCTTCAGAACCATGTCGCCGAGCACACCGCCTAGCCCGTTGGGCAGCGGCCAGCCCTGCCCATGCGGCATGAGCCCGAACAGGGCCGAGGTGAGCCAGGCGCCGCCGAACCAGGCAGGCGCCCGCTTCGACATCCTGTCCACCGGACGATTACGCATCAGATGGATTGCCCAGGCCAGGGCCGGCAGAAGGGCTATGACGCCGGCAAGACCGAAGAACTGCATCACCAGATCGGCAAATGCCGCACCGCTGAAGCCCAGCGCATTGGCCGGTGTCGCACCGTTTGCATTGGAGAAGCTCGGGTCCGAGACGGTCCACGTCGCAAGCGCCGCGACCGCAAACATCAGCCCGGCGATAATGACCAGTCCCAGGGCAAACCGGAGCTGACGCTGCAGCACCGCCGCAAAGACGGAACCGGAAGCCGGGTTTGCCGATGAAAGGGTGGATGAGCCTGTCTGCATGGTTACATCATGTCCGAATCGGGTTCAGGCCCTTTCAGGCCATGGTCGCGGAACCCTAACCGGCCTACGGTTAATGCCCTATTAACCATGGAACCCGGCTCCATCTTCCAGATGACCAACGCTCCCTCCGCTTTTCGGACGTTCATTCGGAGGGCGACAGAAACGAGGCAACGAGAGACGGCGCACAACAAAAATGGGCCCGGCGAACCGGGCCCAAGGCAGGGATGAATGTCATCCCGACGGGATTGTTGTCTCCAGGGCGCGTGTTACGCCTTGTTGAACTCCGGATAGGCTTCGACGCCAACCTCGGTCATGTCGAGCCCGTTGAGCTCCTCTTCTTCCGACGGCCGGATACCGATGGTCATCTTCAGGATGAACCAGATGATGGCCGACAGGACGAAGGTGAACACACCGAAGGCGACGATGCCGAGGATCTGGGTGCCGAAGGAAGCATCGCCATTGGAAACAGGAACAACCAGCGTGCCCCAGATGCCGGCCAGAAGGTGGACCGGGATCGCGCCGACAACGTCGTCGATCTTGAACTTGTCAAGCATCGGCACGGCGAAGACCACGATCACGCCACCGACTGCACCGATGATGATCGCCGTCAGCGGAGAAGGCATCAGCGGCTCTGCGGTGATGGAGACGAGGCCGGCAAGTGCGCCGTTGAGGGCCATCGTGACGTCAATCTTCTTGTACATGATCTGGGTCAGGATGATCGCCGCGACCACGCCGCCGGCAGCAGCCAGGTTGGTGTTCACGAAGATGCGGCTGATGTCGGAGACGTCACCATTGGTGCCCATGGCCAGCTGCGAAGCGCCGTTGAAGCCGAACCAGCCGAGCCACAGGATGAAGGTGCCGAGCGTTGCCAGCGGCATCGACGAACCCGGGATCGGGTTGACCTTGCCGTCGGCAGTGTACTTGCCCTTGCGCGCGCCGAGGATGATGGCGCCTGCGAGCGCTGCCCAGCCGCCGACCGAGTGAACGATCGTCGAACCGGCGAAGTCGGAGAACCCGGCTTCGCTGAGCCAGCCGCCGCCCCACTGCCAGGAACCCGAGATCGGGTACAGGATGCCGGTGAGGATCGCGGTGAAGATCAGGAAGGGCCAGAGCTTGATGCGTTCGGCCAGCGTGCCGGAAACGATCGAAGCCGTGGCGGCGCAGAACACCATCTGGAAGAACCAGTCGGAGGCCACCGAGTAGTCGCCCTCGTTCGCTACGCCGGCGTCAGGCCAGCTGTAGGGAAGCGGAGTTCCGAAGTAGCCGCCGTTGACGTCGGTGTACATCAGCGAATAGCCGACCACCCAGAACATGATGCCGGCGATCGAGTAGAGCGCGATGTTTTTCAGGCACTGCATGGAGACGTTCTTGGAACGCACCATGCCGGCTTCGAGCATCGCAAAGCCCGCAGCCATGAACATCACCAGAAAGCCGCCGATGAGGAAAAGCAGCGTGTTGAAAATGAATGCGGTTTCCGCAGCCGAGGCAAATTCCGGTGCAGCGGCTTCCGCTGCTTCCTGGGCGAATGCGGGAACTGCGAAGACAGCCATTGCCGCGGCGGCGGTAAGGCCGGTTCGCAGACTGGACTTGAGAGACATCGATACTGTCATTGGGGTAACTCCTTGAGCCTTACAACGCGTCCGCGTCGGTTTCGCCGGTGCGGATGCGCATGGCCTGGTCAATCGAATAAACGAAGATCTTGCCGTCGCCGATCTGGCCGGTCTTGGCAGCCGAGGAGATCGCCTCGATCGCCTTGTCGACCTGGTCGGACGCAATCGCGATCTCGATCTTCAGCTTTGGCAGAAAGCTCACCGCGTATTCGGTCCCGCGATAGATCTCCGTATGCCCCTTCTGCCTGCCGTAGCCTTTGACTTCGCTTACGGTCAGGCCCTGAATGCCGATCCCGGTGAGGGCTTCACGCACCTCGTCGAGTTTGAACGGCTTGATGATGGCCATCACAATTTTCATCTGGTTTCCCATCCTTTTTGTCTGCGGCGATTGCCGCCTGAGAGGAACGAGCAGAAGGCAAAGCCTCTCCACCCCGCTCGGCTCTCAGCAATCAAATGCCGTGCCAGATTCAAAAAATCAGGCTAAGCATATGATTCTAAATGGGATAAATGATTGCAGGCAAACCCTGCGCATAAATGTTGCAGTAGCGAAGTCTACAAATTAGCCATTTGTTAAAATTTGCACACTATTTAGGCATTTGCCCGATCTCGAATCAGACCTTCCTGCGCGACGGAGGCAATCAGGCGACCATCACGTTGATAGAGGCTGCCACGGGTGAAGCCGCGCGCACCGTTGCTGTTGGGCGAATCCATGCTGTAGAGCAGCCAGTCGTCGAGCTTCGAGGGGCGGTGAAACCACATGGCGTGATCGAGGCTTGCGACCTGGAGAGTGCGGTCGAACACGGATCGCCCATGCGCAAACAGCGCGGTATCGAGCAGCGTCATGTCGGAGAGATAGGCGAGAATGGCCGCCTGGATAATCCGGTCGTCGGGCACCGGTCCGGTCGCACGGATCCAGACCTTCTGCTCGGAGTCGAGCTTCCGGTCGGAAATGTAGTGTTCGAGCGAAAGCGGGCGCACCTCGATGGGCCGTTCCCGTTCCCAGTAGGTCCGGATATGATCCGGCGCGCCGCTCAGGAACGCCGCGCGCATTTCCTCCTTGCCCGGCAGATCTTCGGGCGGCGTGACGTCGGGAATTCGGGCCTGGTATTCAAGTCCCTCCTCTTCTTTCTGGAACGAGGCCGACAGCGAGAAGATCGCCTTTCCGTGCTGAATGGCGACGACCTGACGCGTGGTGAAGCTCATGCCGTCGCGGATGCGGTCGACGGTGTAGATGATCGGCGCTGCCGGATCGCCCGGCCGCATGAAATAGGCATGCAGCGAATGCACCGGCCGGTCCGGGCTCACCGTGCGCTGTGCCGCCACCAGCGCCTGGCCAATCACCTGACCGCCGAACACCCGCTGCCAGCCCACCTGCGGACTGATTCCGCGGAACAGGTCCTCCTCGAGCTTCTCGAGATCCAGGCTGCTGACCAGCTGCTGCATGGCGGTGGGGGTTGTGCGCGACATTTTGGTTCTCTGACGGGTGTGGCTCGAATGCTGCAAAGCAGTGCAGGATGCGGTATAAGGCCTGCGAAGCCTGCTGCAAAGTGCAGTGCGGCATCGCGTTGACAGTCAGCACCCCGACGGCAGACCCGGGACCGGACCGAAGAAGAACGGCAAGGACATTCGGATGAAGAAGCAGACGATGGACATACTGGTATGTGGCGGCGGTTATGTCGGCCTGTCCGCGGCCGTGGCGCTCAAGCTGGCGGGCCCCTCGCTGGAAATTGCCGTCATCGACGCCGCCCCGCCCGAGGTCTGGCGCAAGGATCAGCGCGCCTCCGCCGTTGCCGCCGGCGCCAGGCGGCTTTTGTCGCAACTCGGTGTGTGGTCGGAGATCGAGCCCGAAGCGCAGCCGATCAACGAAATGATCGTGACCGATTCGCGGACGTCCGACCCCGTGCGCCCGGTGTTTTTGACCTTCGGCGGCGAAATCGAGGACGGCGAACCTTTTGCGCACATGGTGGCCAACGTCGCCATGGTGGGAGCCCTGCGCCGCAAGGCCGAGGAAATCGGCGTTGCCATCCATCAGTCGACGCCGGCGAGCGCGCTCGAAATAGATGAGCACGAGGCCCGCGTCGAAACCGCGGGCGGAGAAACAATCGCGGCACGCCTTGTGGTCGCTGCCGATGGAGTGAAGTCGCGGTTGCGCGACATGGCCGGCATCAAGACCCAGCACTGGGATTACGGCCAGTCGGGCATTGTCACCACCGTCGCCCACGAGCGTCCGCATCACGGCCGGGCCGAAGAGCACTTCATGCCATCCGGCCCTTTCGCCATCCTTCCCCTGGCAGGCAACCGTTCGTCGCTCGTCTGGACCGAGCGGACCGCGGATGCCGAGCGCTTCGTCAATGAGGACGACTTCATCTTCGAAGCCGAACTTGAGCGCCGGTTCGGCCATCATCTGGGTGAATTGCGGGTCGAAGGCGGCCGCCGGGCCTTCCCGCTCGGGCTTACGCTTGCGCGCGACTTCGTCAAACCGCGCTTCGCGCTGGCCGGTGACGCAGCCCACGGCATTCATCCGATTGCCGGGCAGGGTCTCAACCTCGGTTTCCGCGATGTCGCAGCCCTGGCCGAGACCGTGGTCGAGGCAAACCGGCTCGGGCTCGATATCGGATCGCTTGCGGTGCTGGAGCGTTACCAGGCCTGGCGGCGCTTCGACACGGTTCGCATGGGCGTGACCAGCGACCTGTTGACGCGAATGTTCTCAAACGACTTCACCCCGATGCGGATGGTGCGGGATTTCGGGCTGAGTCTCGTTGATCGCATGCCCGGGATGAAGCGTTATTTCATCGGCCAGGCGGCCGGAATTCCGGATGCTGCCGGGCCGAGGCTTCTGCGCGGCGAAGCGATCTGAGGCGCCAAGACGCCACCAGGCTTTCCCTGCGCGGGTCGAAAGCCCCGTCAAAGCTGCGCCGGCAGTGTGGTTTCAATGCCCCAGTTGCAGGCTTTGCTCCGCACGGCGGAGGCTTTCGGCCAGAACCGTCAAGTCTCCGAAAGCATGGGCGAGGGCGATGCCCCCCTGCCACTCCACCACGACCGAACGGGCCCGCGCCATGGCGATGGATGGCCGCGGGCCGGTTTTCTGCAGTTCCCGGCCGATAAAGCCGACAAGCAGCTCGAAGCTGTGTGCCGCTCGCGCCGACGCTTCCGGGGCCGACTGCCGGAAATCCCGAACGGCAGCACTGATCGGGCAGCCTTTCTCCACGCGGCTGGCATTGGATTGTCCCAGTCGAACCAGAAGAAAGCGGACCCGCTGTCGCGGGTCCGCCGTTGCCGCTTCCGCCTCGGAGATCAGCGACCGGGTCTCATCGACAAACACATCTGCCACCGCCAGGGCCAGATCGGCCTTGCTGCGGTAGTAGTAGAACATGTTGCCCTGCGGCACTTCCGCTTCCTTGGCGATTTCGGCAAGGCTGGTGGAAGAATATCCGTTCCGCCAGAACATGCGCGCTGCTGCCGCAACGATCGCCTCGCGTCTCCGGTCACCCTTTTTGGACATGATTCGCTTCTGACTGATTGAGTGGGATAACTTATAATTCGATCAGGGCCACGCGCCAAGCGCCATCGGGTGTGGCAGGCCGCACCGGTGGTGACCTCCGGAAAGTCGGAACAGCGAAGGGATCAGTCGTCTTCGGGCAGTTGCCGCGCCTCGGAGACCAGCATGATGGGAATCCCGTCACGGACGGGATAGGCGAGCCGCGCCCGCTCGGAAATCAGCTCGTTGGTTTCGGAATCATATTTGAGGGTGCCATAGGTGAAGGGACACACCAGAAGCTCCAGCATCCTGACATCGACGGAACCCGCGGATCGCGCACTGCGGACCGGCTTGTCGCCTGGCGGCTCGCCCGCGGGATTGCCGGTATCCGGCGCCATGCTACTGCAGGACCCTGTCGGGATCGTCGCTCTCGCGTGCGAGCGATATCTCGGTAATCGCGACGAGCGTTTCGGCTCGCGTCTTGATGTCATCGGCTTCGAGCAGCGCCTGTTTCTCGGCCGGTCCGTACGGTGACATCATCGACAGCGAGTTCACCAGCGTCACGGTGCTGGCTCTCTCCACGGAACTCCAGTCGGCTTCCAGGTTGTTGGCGTCCAGATAGGCGCGGAAACTGTCGAGCAGCGCCTTTCGATCAACTTCCGTACCGTCATCGACCGGCTCGAGGTCCGTGAGAAACGGCTTGATAGAACAGACCCGGTAGGGCCTGCCCTTCTTGTGGTTCTCCTCGGTCAGCCGGAACCTGCATATGCCGCCGAGCGTGATCACATACCGGCCGTCACCTGTCTCGCCGAAGGACAGGATGCGCCCGAGACAACCCACGGCACACAGGTCTTCGACCGGTCCCTTCGGCTCGCCGCCCTCAAGAGCGGGCTGGATGATGCCGATCACGCGGTTGCCGCTCAGGGCTTCGTCGAACATCGCCAGATAGCGCGGCTCGAAAATATTGAGCGGCAATTGCGCACCGGGAAGCAACAATGCACCGGAAAGCGGAAACACCGGAACCCGGTCGGGGATGTCCGTCGCTATCCTGTAGGATTTGTTGCCAACCTGCATGCTGTCCTGCCTCGCTTACGCCACTGCTACCAATGTGGAGCGAGCCGCAAGTTTCTCAAGTACCAAAGCAAATTGCGCCGCCGCTATGAGAAAAGAAGCGACGAGAGCTGCCTCCGGGCCGAAAGCGTCGCCGGGTCGGTGGGACCCCAGGCCTCGAAAAACTCGATCAGCGTCTTGCGCGCCGCCTCGTCCTCCCAGGTCTTGTCCCTGCGCATGATCTCGAACAGCTCTTCTGCCGCGGCTTCACGGTCACCCTTGGCGTTTAGGATCTTGGCGAACTGAAGCCGGGCGTCGTGATCCGCGGGATTCTTGACCAGCCGCGCCTCGAGCTCGACAGGATCGCCCAGTTCGGCGACCTCGCGCGCCATCTCGAGCCGCTTCAGCACCGCGGCGACCTCAACATCCTTGCGTCCTTCCGGTCCGATTGTCGCAAGCATCTGCTCCGCGCGATCGAGATCGCCCATTTCGATCATGCAGGCCGCGAGACCCGCGGCAGCACCGGCATTGTCGGACTGCATCTGCAGAATGGCGGCAAAGCCCTGTGCTGCCTGTTCCACGTCGCCATTGGCCAGCGCCTCGCGCGACTGGGTCAAGACCGCCTCGATCTGCGTTTCCGCTTCCGACACCGGCGGAGGTCCGGCAACCTTTTCAATGAACTCTCGAATCTGGCTTTCGGGGAGCGCGCCCATAAAGCCGTCAACAGGCTTGCCGCCGGAAAAGGCGACAACTGCGGGAATCGACTGGATCCCCATCTGTCCAGGGATCGCCGGATGATCGTCGATGTTGAGCTTGACCAGCTTCACCCGGCCACCCGCCTCGCGGACCGCCTTTTCTATGATCGGGGTCAACTGCTTGCAGGGACCGCACCAGGGCGCCCAGAAATCCACGAGCACGGTCACGTCACGGGAGGCCTGAAGCACGTCCGCCGTAAACTCGGCCGTGCTCGTGTCCTTGATCAGGTCGCCGGCTGGCGCCCCTCCCACCAGACCCCCGGCAGGGCTGCCGCCGGGGCCGCCTGCGGTGGCGGCGGTGGCCTGTGGCGTCGGCTTCTGTTTTTCGCCAAACGTCACCGTTCCGCTCATCTGGCTGCCCGGAGATGGTGCATAGGGATTGTCAAAGTCGCTCATGGTCCGCTTCCGTCAGTGAATTATGGATCGTGTGCCCAAGGTCGTGCTTCAGTTCGAAACTTTCAAGATCATCGGCTCATGGCCGGTGTCGGCGAGAAATTTCTCCAGATCCTGGCGCCCGATCGAGGTCGTCGCCTCATTGGTCAGGGGATGTGCGTTGATGATGTCATACTCCATCAACGGCGCGTCAATGACGATTGTCACTTCATGATCGGAATCGTTGATTGCCGCCAGAACGGTCACGGAGCCGGGCATGACGCCCAGCTTCTCCATCAGCGCATCGGGTTTGCCGAACGAGACGCGGCCGCTGGCGCCGATCAATGTGTGGATCGTCTTGAGATCGACCTCGGCATTTTCCTCGAGCGTGACCAGGAAATACCGGCTTTTCTTGTCCTTGAGAAACAGGTTCTTGGTGTGACCGCCCGGAACCTGGTCCCGCAGCGCTTGCGATTCAGCAACCGTGAAAACAGGCTCATGTTCAATCGTTGTATGGGCAATGCCCAGCTCGTCCAGTCGGTCAAAAAGTTCTTTGGGGGTCTTTGGCATTGCTTCACCTGCACTTCAGCGACAGATCCTTTCGGGTCCGGGAAAAAACAATGCCGGCCCCGCACGCACCGACGGCAGGGCCGGGCTCGCCGGCAAACCCTCATCGAGAGGCTCTTGATAGGCAACTCCACGCGGCTTCGCAATGGTTGGCCCGCAGGCAGGCCCCAAGCCCTGCAACGACACGGATCAGGCGGGCTGCCCCGTTGTTTGGAAAACGTGCTTTCCTTTAAGGACTGTTCACAGCGCAAGCCGCCGGAAGGCCTTTGAAGCCGGCAGCAAAAAAGGGTGTAATTTCCCTGTTGCATTTGAAAGCAGGTTGCGCCATATAGCGCCGGTCCGGACACAAGAGGTGCCGGACAGCCGGTCCGGTTCCCCCCGGATGCAAACGGTCAAGCGGGTGTAGCTCAGGGGTAGAGCACAACCTTGCCAAGGTTGGGGTCGTGAGTTCGAATCTCATCACCCGCTCCATTCTTCAAAATTCCGGATTGTCTTGCCGCGGAACAGGCAGAGACCGGCTTCCACGTCCGGTCAGCCGCCCGCTCCATTCAGGCGTCCGACCCATGATCTCCATCAAGGCGACGGATCTCCGCGGTCGTCAGGATGACGCGCTTCCGGGCTTGGCCTGCGCCGTTCCACCACCTGCATCGGAGCCGAAGATGTTTGCACCTTCCACATCTCATCCAACCGGGAAAAATCCGGTCCGATGATCGTCGAACTCGCCATCGGCACGGCAACGATCATCGCATCGATGGCGATCATGATCGCTTTCATGCTTGCGACCCTGCGGCTGGTTCGCAAGGCGGAAGACAACTATGCGGACCACCGTCCCGCGCTGTGGCAATTCTTCGTGCTTTTGTCGGGAACCGTCACGCTGGTCCTCTTGGCGCACACCATTTGCGTCTGGCTCTGGGCGCTGCTTTTCCGTGTGCTTGGCGTCTTTCACACCGTTGAGGAAGCTGTCTACTTCTCCCTGGTTTCGTTCACCACGGTCGGTTACGGCGATGTGGTCGTGGATCCCGGCTGGCGAATCCTGTCGGGCTTTGTCGCAGTCAACGGACTGCTTGCCTTCGGCATCTTCACCGCCGTGCTGATCGAGGTTATCCGAAGCCTGTCAAAACGCTACATGCCCCGCGGGTGAGCCAGCCGGTCCGGCCAATGCCCGAACCATCCACATGTCCGCGACTCGCAAGATCTGCACTCCATTCCTATATAAAACGTCAAATGACGGGTGACGGCCCACTCGAGAAACAGGAAAGACCATGGCCCGCAGTGATCAGACAGGAGATTGGCAGGGACGGCATGCCCCGAGTCTCAGCGTGTTCGAATCGATGGCCATCGATGCCTATGCCCGGCTTCCTGAAACGTTTCGCAAGCTCACCGGCGACCTGACGATCGTGGTGGCGGACTTTCCCGACGACGAAATATTCGAGGATATGGGCCTCGAAACACCCTTCGATCTTCTCGGGCTGTTCGAAGGGCGCGGCCTTTCGGAGCGGTTCACTATCGAAACCGGCGAACTGGCCAACCGCATCATGCTCTATCGCCGCCCGATCCTCGACTACTGGGCCGAAAACGATGAAACGCTGGGCGACATCATCACCCATGTTCTCATCCACGAGATCGGCCACCATTTCAGCCTGTCCGACGATGACATGGAACGCATAGAGGCCGCCGCCGACTGACCTTCGCCGGTCGCCGAAAACCCTCGTCTCTACCGGGAAGCCTTCAGCCGCTAGCCGCACAGATCGCGCACGATGTGCTCGAACATCGCAACGCCCGGCCCGATCAACTCATCGGGAAAATCGAAATCCGGGTTGTGCAGCCGGGGATGGTCTTCACCGGACCCAAGCACGAAAAGCGCCGTTTTCGCCACGCTTCCAAAACGTCCGAAATCCTCCGACCAGCGGAACGGGTCGCCAACCTCGACCCGGGGCGCACCCAGGGCCTCGGCGGCGGTTTCGATATGGGCAACCGCATCCTGGTCGTTATGGCCGGCCGCAAAATTCTCGTGACGCTCCAGATCGATCCCCAGTCCCCCGGCTTCAGCCAGCCTGCGCGCCAGGTTCTCGGCTTCACCGATCAGTTGGGCCTGGAGCTTGTCGTCGATCGCGCGAATCGTCACCCAGACATGCGCTTCGCCTGGCGAAATCCCGAAAGCCGCCTCCCCGAGCCGGGTATGAGATAGCGTTACCAGTGAGTGCCCGGGCTGGTGGCCGAGCGTTTCGGGCAGTTCCGGAAGCGCTTCCATGAGACGCACGGTAACGGCTGCGGGGCTGACGCCCGCCTCCGGCTGGGCCGCATGCGATGTGCGTCCTGTCAGCCGGATTGCCAGACCTTCGGAGGCAAAGGTGAACGGACCGGGCCGCACGCCCACCGAACCCAGCGGCAAGCCCGGCAGATTGTGGAGCGCAAAGGCAAAGTCCGGCCGGATCCGCTCGAATCTCGGATCAGCGATCACCCCGGCAGCGCCCGTGCCGGTTTCCTCGGCGGGTTGAAACAGAAGCACAACGCGCCCCCGGCCCGGCCTTTTGGCCGCCAGCTCGGCCGCCAGGCCGCAAATGATCGTCATGTGACCGTCGTGGCCGCACAAATGCCCCTTTCCATCGACCTCCGAGCGCCAGCCGAATGTGGATGTCTCGGTGATCGGAAGTCCGTCGAGTTCGCAGCGGAACAGGACTGTCGGGCCCTCGGTACCGCTGTCGTAAACCGCCGCCACGCCGTGTGTTCCAAGACCCTGGATGATTTCGTCGGGCCCATGTTTTTCAAGCTCGGTGGCGATCCGCTTTGCGGTTTCGCCCTCCTCGTCCGACAGCTCGGGCCGGCGGTGCAGGTCATGCCGGAGATTCACAAGCTCGGGTGTTGCGGTGCGTGCCAGGAAACTCACCACGTCACTGCTCCCCCAGCTTCATTTCCGGATGGTAATCACGCCCCTCGACCTCCTTGACCACCGCCTGGCCGCATTGCATGCCCCCGGTCTGTGCGTTGAACGCGTAGCTCGGCGAGCCGTGCAGCGCCCAACCCTTGTTGAGCGCATCGCTGACCTTGTGGCAGAAGGCCGAATCGTCGGGTCCTGTCAAAAAGCGGTAAAGTTTCATCCCGATAGCTCCTCCTCAGCCGGACATCGCCTGGGCTTCCGCCCGGGCTATCAACTTCTCGGCGATCTCCGCATGCAGCCGTTCGACCATCCGGCCGTCAAGGCTGATCACACCCGCATGGGCATTCTCGGGCAATGCAAAAGCGGCAACGATGGCCCTGGCTTCCTCAATTCTCGTGGGATCCACGCCGAAAGCAAGATTTGCCGCCTCGATCTGACCCGGATGGATCAGCGTCTTGCCGTCAAAACCCATCGCTTGCCCATCCCGGGCCTCAGCCGTGAGACCGGCTATATCCTTGAAATCATTATACACACCATCCAGCACGTCAAGCCCGTAAGCACGGGCTGCCAGCACGATCTGCATCAGCCAGGGCGCGATCCACGGCCGGCCCGGGACGTTCGCCACCCCCGTTTCCTTGACGAGATCGTTGGCGCCGACCACGAAACAGTCGAGCCGTGCGCCGTCGGTTCGCGCGCATTGCGCAATACGTCCCGCGTTCATGATGCCGAGCGGCGTTTCGATCATCGCCCAAAGCCGCAATTCCGCGGGCGCATCGGTTTGTGCCAGCGCGTCCTCCACATCCACTATGTCGTCTGGCGCATCCACTTTCGGGATCAGGATTGCATCGGGCCTGCATCCGCGTGCGGCGAGAAGATCCTCGGCGCCCCACGGCGTCGCCAGCGAATTGATCCGGACAACCGTTTCCATGCGCCCTGGCAATCTGGCCGCACCACCTTCCCTGAAAAAGGTCCGCAATGCTTCCCGCGCATCGTCCTTGGCGTCAGGCGCCGTCGAGTCTTCCAAATCGAAAATGACGCAGTCACAGCCAAGTTGCGGCAGTTTCGCAAGCGCCCGTGCATTGCCGGCCGGCACGTAAAGAACCGAACGGCGCGAACGGATTGGTCTTGAGGATTCGCTCGGCGACATGTGTGCTCCAGGGTTTGGTTCATGCCCGATACACATCGGCTGCATGGGCTCCGACAGCTGTTCAGGCCGCTTTATTGCGCTTCGGCGGGCAGGCAGGCAAGGGGCATTGCAGCCCTTGTCGCCGATCGGCCGACCGGTAAACGCGCCGCGCCATTGAACCGAAGACGTCAAATCCCCACATCTGTATCAACGATGGAAACCGCACGTTGCGGCCCTGGAGAGGATTTGACCGTCATGAGAAAGATCTTAGCCGTGTTTGCAGGCCTCGGCCTGATCGTAACAGCCTTTGCAGGACTGCTACTCGCCCTCGTGATTGCCGTGACGGCCAGTGGCGCGATGGCGATTGCGCGCCTGACCGGCAGATTTCAACCAGTCACGGCCGGAAATCCTTCAGCAGGCAAGGACCGGACAGCGCGAGGCACGCCCGAGTACCGGGTCTGGAACGACGGTCGCGGCACCATCATCGACATGTAGGATGGACAGCAATAGACCTCGTCCATTCACCCTTAGGAAGCCACCTGGCCCCGATCTCCGATAGCTTGAAGACACCGCCCGCTGTGGCCGGATATCGGCCCGATGTCCGCCTTACCCCTGATTCTTGCCGCCATTGAGCGGAAGTGAGGCGCGGGTACTTCTTTTTCCGCGCCATGTTTGTTAAATGCTCCGGCACAGACAGACAGGACCTTCAAGCCATGCAGAAATTCGACCGTCTCACCGGCGTTGCCGCTCCGCTGCCGGTAGTCAACATCGACACCGACATGATCATCCCCAAGGACTACCTCAAGA
This sequence comes from Hoeflea sp., assembly GCA_965230055.1. Taxonomy (GTDB): domain Bacteria; phylum Pseudomonadota; class Alphaproteobacteria; order Rhizobiales; family Rhizobiaceae; genus Hoeflea. The sequence goes on from OZ245939.1 coordinate 1,454,201, forward strand.
CCATCAAGCGTACCGGTCTGGGCAAAGGTCTTTTTGCGGAAGCCCGCTACAATGAGGATGGGTCGGAGAATCCTGATTTCGTGCTCAACAAGCCGGCATGGCGCAACGCGTCGATCCTGATCGCCGGCGACAATTTCGGCTGCGGCTCATCGCGGGAGCATGCACCCTGGGCACTTCTCGACTTCGGCATTCGCTGCGTGATTTCGACGAGTTTCGCCGACATTTTCTACAACAACTGCTTCAAGAACGGGATCCTGCCCATCGTTGTGAGCCAGGAAGACCTCGACAAGCTGATGGATGATGCCCGCCGGGGCGCCAATGCCACCGTCTCGATCGATCTCGAGGCCCAAGAGATCCGCGGCCCCGATGGCGGCGTGATCAAGTTTGACGTGGACGCATTCAAGAAGCACTGTCTGCTCAATGGTCTCGACGACATCGGGCTTACGCTGGAGAAGGCGGCCTCCATCGATACCTATGAGACGCAGGCTGCAGAGAACCGCCCCTGGCTCTGATTTCATACCGTGCAGAGACTCCGCGTCACGCCGGGGCGCAAAAGGAAGCCAACATGTCAGACAATGTCGAAACCTCAGTCATCGCCCTCATCGCCGAAGCAGCCGAAACCGAGCCAGGCAAGATTACCCGCGAGACTGAGTTGTCGGAACTTGAGATCGATTCCCTCGCCCTGACGGAAATCGTCATGGAGATCGAGGATCAGCACGATATCGAAATCGACCTGAATACGGCCGAAGCCTGGGAAACGCTCAAGACGGTCGGGGACCTGGTCGACATGGTCAAGAAACTCATCGCGGACCAGCATTGAGCATGGACAACCGCCGCGTCGTCATCACCGGCATGGGTGGCATCTGCGCGCTCGGCGGCAATGCGGCCGATATCTGGACTTCCATGAAAGAGGGCCGTAGCGGCTGCCGGCCGCTCGTCATCGAAAAACGCGATCTCAAAACAAACATCGGCTGCAACATCATCGATTACCCCGAAGATGACGGGATCGAGAAGCGTCAGGGCATGACCATGAGCTTCATCAGCCGGATCGCGGTGATCGCCGCCCGCGAAGCCATGCAGCAGGCCGGGTTGTCCATGGATACGACCGATCCGCGGCGAACCGGAAGCGTTGTCGGCGTCGGCACCTTCGGAACCGATGCCCTCAACGATGCCTACAGCGACATCTTTCTCGACCAGAAGAAGCGTACCAACCTTTTCACCGTCCCGAAGGTCATGCCGAGCGGCCCGGCGAGCCATATTTCGATTTCGCTCGGCGTGCAGGGCCCGGTTTATGGCGTCGCCTCGGCCTGCGCTTCCGGCAATCATGCCTTTGCGTCGGCCGTTGACCAGATCCGGCTCGGGCGCGCGGACGTCATGTTCGCAGGCGGTGCGGAGCTCGCGCTGGTTTACGGCCCGCTCAAGGCCTGGGAAGCACTGCGGGTTCTGGCAAGGGCCGAATGCCGACCGTTTTCGGCCGACCGGGACGGCCTCATGCTGGGCGACGGCGCCGCGATCATGATGCTTGAATCCTATGAGCACGCCAAGGCCCGAGGCGCCGAGATCCTTGCCGAGATTGCAGGTACCGGCCTGTCCGCCGACGCCTCCGACATCGTCAATCCGACCGTTGAAGGTCCCGCGAACGCGATGCGGAACTGCCTCGAAGACGCCGGTCTCTCCGCCGACCAGGTCGGCTACATCAATGCCCATGGCACTGCCACGCAGGCCAATGACAAGATTGAGACCCAGGCCATCCGCAAGGTCTTCGGCACCTCGGCGGACGCAATTTCGCTTTCCTCCACCAAGTCGATGCACGGGCATTGCCTCGGAGCCTCCAGCGCCATTGAACTGATCGCCTGTATCAATGCGGTTCGCGAAGGCGTGATTCCCCCGACGATCAACTACACCACGCCGGATCCGGACTGTGATCTGGACGTCACGCCGAACCAGGCGCGTGAACGCAAGGTCGATGTGGCGATGTCCAATGCCTTCGCCTTTGGCGGCACCAATGCCGTGGTCGCAGTCAAGCGGATCTGATCCTGCAGTCCCGGCCTGTTGAAATCCGCACATTCGCGCCGTATTGCTCGCAACACCGAATTCAACGTCTCTTCTGAAAGGCATGTTCCATGACGTCTCGCTCTCTCTTTCTGCTTCCCGGTGACGGCATCGGCCCGGAGGCCATGACCGAAGTCCGCAAGATCATCGCGCATATGAACGAGAAGGAAGATGCCGGTTTCACCACCGATGAGGGCCTCGTCGGCGGATCCGCCTATGACGCCCATGGCGCGGCCATTTCCGACGCCGACATGGAAAAGGCCATGTCAGCGGATGCGGTGCTGTTCGGCGCAGTCGGCGGGCCGAAATGGGATTCCGTGCCCTACGAGGTCCGTCCCGAAGCAGGTCTTCTTCGCCTCAGGAAGGACATGCAGCTTTTCGCCAACCTTCGGCCTGCCATCTGCTACCCCGCGCTGGCCGCGTCGTCCTCGCTCAAGCCGGAAGTGGTCGAAGGCCTCGACATCCTGATCGTCCGCGAACTGACCGGCGGCGTCTACTTCGGTGAACCGAAGGAAATCATCGATCTCGGAAACGGCCAGAAGCGCGGCATCGACACCCAGGTCTATGACACCTACGAAATCGAGCGCATCGCCGGCGTCGCTTTCGAACTGGCGCGAACCCGCCGGAACGAAGTGTGCTCGATGGAAAAGCGCAACGTCATGAAGTCGGGCGTCTTGTGGAACGAGGTTGTGGCCGCGACCCATCAGGCGAAGTACTCCGACGTTAAGCTCAGCCACATGCTGGCCGATGCCGGCGGCATGCAGCTCGTGCGCTGGCCCAAGCAGTTCGACGTCATTGTCACCGACAACCTGTTTGGCGACATGCTGTCGGACGTCGCCGCGATGCTGACCGGATCGCTCGGCATGCTGCCTTCGGCCTCTCTGGGCGCGCCCGACTCCAAGACCGGCAAGCGCAAGGCGCTTTATGAGCCGGTTCATGGCTCCGCCCCGGATATTGCCGGTCAGGGCATCGCCAACCCGATCGCCATGATCGCGTCCTTCGCCATGTGCCTGCGCTACTCGTTCGAAATGACGGCTGAAGCCGACCGTCTGGAAGCGGCGATCGCAAGCGTTCTCGACCAGGGTCTGCGCACCGGTGACATCATGTCCGAAGGCTGCAAGAAGATCACGACGGCCGAAATGGGTGACGCGATCCTGGCCGCCTACGCCGGCTGACCCTCAAGCCGGGGCTTTGTGCTGCATTTGACCCGGTCCGGGCTTTCCGGGCCGGGTTTTTCATGGCCTCACACGGGAACCCGTGCACGCAACGGCGACGACTTTATGATCGATGTGTTGGTTTCAGCCCGGTCATGAAAGGGCCCGAGCAAGGGATCGAGTTCGGAGATCGACCGCAATGCCAGACGGACCACAAAACAATCCTCGCCCGTGACCTTGTCGCAATCAATGAAGCGCGGCTCGTTCATGATCATGTCATCGACCACATGAAGGTTGCCGGGTCTCGGCTTGATCCGCACGATCGCCTGCAGGGGAAAGCCGAGCGCCTCGAGATCGAGATCGACCGTAAACCGGGAAATGATCCCGTTTGCCTCGAGCCGCCGCATCCGGTCGGATGTCGATGGACCTGACAATCCGACTAGCTTGGACAGTTCGCTCACCGGCATGCGTGCATCCTGCCGCAAATGGCTGATGATAAGCCGGTCTTTCTCATCGATTTTCATTTTGAAAGTCTCTCAACCAAAACTTTTAGGGTTCGAAGGAAATTTTATGTTTCGACCTTTGAAATGACAAGGTACGGCAACAAGCGGATACCTATCTTTCCTGCATGTCAAACTGCAAGGAGATCATCATGACTGTTGAACATATTGCCGCTTTTTCCGATGCCGGTGAAGGCGGAAACCCCGCAGGCGTCCTGCTCGCCGAGAGCTTTCCCGCTGAAGCCGAAATGCGCCGTATCGCTGCCGATGTCGGTTATTCGGAGACCGCCTTCGCGGTGCCCGATGGCGCACCGGACAGATGGCGGGTACGTTACTTCTCGCCGGAATCCGAAGTTCCGTTCTGCGGACACGCCACCATTGCCCTGGGCGCGGCGCTGGCCCGTCATTCCGGGGAGGGCCGCTATGCGCTTGCCCTCAACGATGCCGAAATCTCCGTCGAGGCCGCCGCATCGACAGATGGCTACGGCGCGGCCCTGCAATCGCCGCCGACGCGCAGCCGGAGCCCCCGTGCCGGACTGGTGGACCGGGCGCTCGACCTGCTGGGCTACAGCAACGACCAGCTCGATCCCGCACTTCCACCCGCCGAGATCCATGCGGGAGCGGACCACCTTCTTCTGGCGCTCAAGGATCGGGCGGATCTTGCCGCCATGTCCTATGATCTGGACGCGGGCCGCGCCCTGATGCGCGAATTCGGCCTGGTTACGATCATGCTGGTTCATGTTCGCGGCAACAGCGAATTCGACGTGCGCAACGCCTTTGCCTCCGGCGGCGTCCTGGAAGACCCGGCAACAGGTGCGGCGGCGGCAGCCTTCGCCGGTTACCTCCGCGACAGGGGATGGCCGCACGGCAATCACATTCATATCACCCAGGGCGAGGACATGGGCGCAAGATCCGTGATCGAGGCAGAGATCAGCAATGAACCGGGAAGCTCGATCAGGATATCAGGCGCCACCCGCGACATGGCAGCAAACCTGGCGACAGCGTGAAACAGGACACCCTCTTCGGGAACCGGCATGCCTTGACATCGGTCATGGCATGTCGGGGACGCGGTGCACTACAACCTGAAGCGCTTGAGCCTTCAAACGGTGCTTCAGGAGACAACCAATGCCGGCCGCGACAAGGGACGAACTTCTGGCGATCAGTCTCAAGGAGTATCTCAAGCTTGAAACCTTGATTGCGGATCTATCCGATGACGAGGCAACCCGGAAGGACGAAGACGACACCTCCATCAAGGACGTGATCGGTCATCGCGCCCATTGGATCGGGCTGTTCCTCGACTGGTATGCGGATGGGCAGGCAGGCAAGCAGGTTTTCTTTCCTGCTCCCGGCTACAAATGGAACCAGCTCAAGGGCTACAATGCCCACCTGCGCCAGGCACAGGCGGGGCTGAACTGGGATGAAGCCAGAGACCTTTTGTCCATCAATCATGCGCGGCTTGTTGCCTTCATCAAAGAGCATGACGATGCCGACCTTTACGGGGGTCCGATGCGGGGAGCCTACAATGACTGGACCCCGGGACGCTGGGCCGAGGCGGCCGGTGCCAGCCACTACCGGTCAGCCGCAAGATACATCAGGCAAATCCTGAAGCGACGGCGGGCGTGACCCGGTAAATTGCCCTGCTCTCATGTTCACAATTCCCGTTTCTTCGGTGGAATTGACATTTCGCGGAACTTCCATCAAAACACCGCCACCATGCGCACCACGATCAAGACCAAAACCACGATCTGACCCGTTCCGCCCCTCACTCTCCCCGGGGCGGGAAGAGTGGCGCTTGACCGCTAACAAGGGGAGAGAGGAGCACGGGAACCATGGGTTTCAAAATCGCAATCGCCGGGGCGACGGGCAATGTCGGCCGCGAAATGCTCAACATTCTTGCAGAGCGTGACTTTCCTGTCAGCGAAGTCGTGGCGCTCGCCTCCAGCCGTTCGGTAGGCACCGAGGTGTCCTTCGGCGACAAGACGCTGAAGGTGAAAAACCTTGAAACCTATGATTTCTCCGACACCGACATCTGCCTGATGTCGGCCGGCGGATCGGTCAGCAAGAAGTGGTCCCCCAAGATCGGCGCCCAGGGCTGCATCGTCATCGACAACTCATCGGCCTGGCGCTACGACGCGGACGTTCCGCTGATCGTGCCCGAGGTTAACCCGGATGCGGTTTCCGGCTACACCAAGCGCAACATCATCGCCAACCCGAACTGCTCGACCGCGCAGCTGGTCGTTGCGCTGAAGCCCCTGCATGATCATGCGAAGATCAAGCGGCTCGTGGTTTCGACCTACCAGTCGGTTTCCGGCGCCGGCAAGGACGGGATGGACGAGCTGTTCAACCAGACCCGCGCGGTTTTTGTCGCCGACCCGATCACCAGCCAGAAGTTCACCAAGCGTATCGCCTTCAACGTGATCCCGCATATCGACGAGTTTATGGAAGACGGCTACACCAAGGAAGAATGGAAGGTGCTGGCCGAAACCAAGAAGATGCTGGACCCGAAAATCAAGGTCACCTGCACCGCGGTCCGCGTGCCTGTGTTCATCGGACATTCGGAATCGGTCAACATCGAGTTCGAAAACGAGATCACCGCCGAGGAAGCCCGCGACATCCTGCGCGATGCGCCGGGTTGCCAGGTCATCGACAAGCACGAGGATGGCGGCTACATCACGCCCTACGAGAGCGCCGGTGAAGACGCGACCTTCATTTCCCGCATTCGCGAAGATGCAACCATCGAAAACGGGCTCAACATGTGGGTTGTTTCGGACAATCTGCGCAAGGGTGCGGCCCTCAACACCATCCAGATTGCCGAGTTGCTGCTGAACCGGCGGTTGATCACGCCCCGCCTGGCGGCCTGAGAGCCAGCTCAGGAACATTGAAATGCCCGGCATGGCTTGCACCGTGCCGGGCTTTTTCATGCCGCATGTTCTGAACCGGATCGTGACTTTTCAGCGAATCGCTGGCAATCTCCGTCCCGGGCCGTTTTCAACAAACGCGAGGATGAGGTCGAATGCCTATCAAGAGTGGTAAACTGACGCTGTGGAGCGCCGCAGCGCTTCTGACACTGAGCCTTGGTTCTCCGGCCATGGCCGCCAAGTGCGGCAACACATCCGCGGGATTCCCGGCCTGGATCGAGCAGTTCAAGAAGGAAGCCTCGCGGGCGGGCATTTCGCAGCGCACGCTGGACCGGGCGTTTGCCAATGTACGCTACGCCACCAAGACCATTTCAGCGGACCGCAACCAGCGCAGCTTCAAGCTTTCGTTCGAGCAGTTCATGCAAAAGCGCGGCGCCAGCACCATCATCTCCCGGGGCAAGAAGCTCAAGCAGCGCAATGCCCGCCTGTTCAATGCGCTGGAGAAGCGGTATGGCGTCCCGGCCGGCCCGTTGATCGCGATCTGGGGCATGGAATCGGGCTTCGGACGTTTCATGGGCAACCAGCATACGGTGTCCGCCGTGGCGACACTGGCCTATGACTGCCGCCGCTCGGCGTTCTTCATCGAGCAGCTCTATGCCCAGCTCCAGCTGATCCAGAAAGGATGGCTGAGCCCCAACTTCAAGGGCGCCGCCCACGGCGAAATCGGCCAGACCCAGTTTCTGCCCGCCAACGTTGTGCGCTTCGGGGTCGACGGAGACCGCAACGGCAGCGTCAACCTCGGATCGACGGCGGACGCTCTGGCATCAACCGCCAATTTCCTGCGCGGCCATGGCTGGCGCCGCGGTGCGGGCTATCAACCCGGTCAGCCCAATTTCAGGGCAATCAAGGGCTGGAACGCAGCCGGTGTCTACCAGAAGGCCATCGCCCACATCGGTGCGGCAATCGACGGCTGAGCGGCTGATTTCGGCCGAAAACTGCAAATCGCGCTCGGCGACGGCAACGGGGGCAACAGGCTAGAATTCCTCGCAGGTATCGCCGACAGCGGACTGGACGCTGCCGGTGATCCTGCCGTTTGCGAAAGTGAACACCTCCCGCATCATCAGGTCATTGTCGGGAAACTGGTAACATACCAGCGCGGTAGCCCGGTCGGCATCCTGGGGGGCTTCGGCATCGATCTGCCAGGCAAAATTGGTGGTCTGGGCGACTTCTTCCCATTCGTCGAGCGAAGCGATGTATTCCGCCTTGGTCTGGGTCACACCGAGATCCTCAAGCTGAATGACAGCCTCGTCAGCGAGAAGTTCGGAAAGCACGTCGCGATCGACGTCGAACAGCGCCGTGTACCACCGCTCAAGGATGCCGTTCTCGGCCAAGACCGGTGACAGGCCGGCCAACAACATCGTCGACGCCAGACAAAACACTGCAATTGCGGAACAGATTCTCGCCACCATCAGCCTCCCTCGCCACTGACCGCCTCGGGCGGACCACGGCATGGAACCGGACGGCACTGGTCGATGTCAAGTCACTGGAGTTTCGGCCGGGAGAAATCGCCGCTTTGCGGATCCATGATCCAGAGCTCACCCGAGGAGATGTCGAACCACGCACCGTGCAGGGAAAGCTTGCCCCGGTCCTCGAGAATCTTGACGCAGGGGAACGTCCGCAGGTTGGCAATCGAGTTCCGGATCGAGATGTGCTCGAGCGCGAACTGCCGCTCGCCGCTGGTCAAAAGCGAGCTGTCCTTGATCTGCTGCGCCGCAGGTTTGAGCAAACCCATCCATTGGCCGATGAAGTCGCCCGGGGACAGGGGTTCCGCATTGGGATCGAGCGCTGCCTGGATACCGCCGCAGCGCCCGTGTCCCAGGACCACGATCTGCCGGATCTTCAGCGACTGCACCGCAAACTCGAGCGCGGCTGACGTCGAATGATAGTTTCCGTCCGGAGCGTAGGGCGGCACCAGATTGGCGACGTTGCGGACAACGAACAGTTCGCCCGCGCCGCAATCGAAAACGGTCTCCGGCGCGGCGCGGGAATCGCAGCAGGCAATCACCAGCGTATGCGGTTTCTGCCCCGCTTCCGCGAGGTTCACATACCGGTCGCGTTCGGCACTGTACCGACCGCTCATGAAAGATTGATAGCCGTCCAGAAGCCGGCGCGGGAAAATCGACATGATAAGCGGAATAAACGGGCCGAAGCCGAAGATCAATCAGCCATTTTCCCGGGTGCCGTCTTTGAACACGGCAATTTTCCTGCCCTAACCGAGAATGGCGATGGGGATTCCATGGCGGTCACGGGCAGGCGAGGCCGGAAACGGCATCGTCAATCCGGCCGCATGCCGTTCCGCCATCAAGAGATTGACGGCCGCATCCACCACATCGTCCATGGACGCACCGGATGGCGCACCGGACGCGAACAAACTTCGGTCGAGGCCGTGACGCTCCAGCAAGGCGATCCTCTCGTCAATGCCTTCAGGATTGACCGCACCCTTGATTTTCTTGGGTTTGGACATCGGCACTCCATCATTGAGCCGGCAGAATGAAAATTCCGGATGGCATTCGAGAACCCGCGATTTCAGATCCTCGTCGGCCTGAAGCGCCGCATCGATCTCGAGTATCCGGGGAAACAGGTTGAATGCCTGTTTGGAGACCTTCTTCGGCGGATCGGACGTTTCAAGCGCCCGTTCACAGGCTTCAGCGTAGCTCGGGGCTTCCACCGCGGCACGCGCCGGAATGGAGAACACGCTTGATTGCCTGGCGCCCAGAAAAGGCCGGATCGCCTGTTCGGGGCCCCGTCCCGGACCTGTGATCCGGTCAGGCAGTCCGATCGGCATGTCGACGGCGACAATCGCGCCGGGTCCCAGATCGCCGATCAGATCCGCAAAACGGCTATGGATTCGCAGGACCGGAACCGATGCGGTCTGGTCCCTGCTCCAGGAAATCCATCCTGCCCGGCACCCGTCCACACCGGCAAGACGCCGTCCGTCAACCATCAGGGCGCTTTCCGGCCGGATGCGGTCATCACCCGGCGCATGTTGACCATCGCCATCGGCGTGCGCAGGCTTTGGGCATCGGTTTCAAGGGTCAGCTCGTCGGCGCCGCGCCGTGCCGTGCGCGCCAGAATCTCGAACACGGTGCCGGTAGCCATTTGCAAGGCCTTTTCCTCCGGCTGGCCTTCCAGAAGGCGGGCAAGCAGCGTCGCCGACATCAGATCGCCCAACCCGTTTGGCGCGTCGGGGATCAGGCGGTGCTCGGCCATGCGAGCCTGTCCGCCACTGACCAGCAGGTTCCCGGTGCTGCCAGCCATCATCGCCGGCGCCGATGTCACCAGGACCCGTGACGGCCCCAGCGTTTCTGCGGCGGCAACGACAGATCCCGGATCCGGCAGCTCAGCACCCGACAACCAGGCAAGTTCATGAACGTTCGGCGTCGCGATGTCCGCGATCGCAACGAGGTGATCGAGCATCGCCTGGGCAAGGTCCGGGGGAACATAAAGTCCCGCCAGATCGCCGATAACTGGGTCGCACATGTAGAGCGCATCGGAATTGGCCGCCCGGACCGCGCCCACCAGACGCGCAACATCCTTCGCCTGCGCAGCGTTTCCGAGATAGCCTGACAGGACCGCGCCCACCTCCCCGAGCCACGAAGCCCCGCACAGATCGTCGATCAGTGCTGAAAACTCTTCCGGTCCCGGAACGATGCGTGTTGCACGCGAATGGCCCGGATGCCAGGGCAGCACAACGGTCGGAAGGGCCCAGACCGGAAAACCAAGCGTTTCAAGCGCAAACACCGCGGCACGGTTTCCCACCGATCCGCGAACCACGTGGCTGGAGATCACGATCACCGCCGGCCGGAGATCCCGGTTGTTCTGCCGGTCGGCCGTCATCGTGCAATTTGCCCGACAAGGAACCAGACGAGGCCGATCGCCGCCACAAGCGCCAGCGCACGGGCGATGCGCGTCCCCCACAGTTCGGCCGAGTCGGTCTTGTCGGCATCGGCGGCTGTAAAATGATTCCGCACCCCTTTCGCGGCGGATTTCATGACCGGGGTCGCCGAAAGGCCGCCTTCCTCCCCGATCCTGTCGAGCGTCCGTCTGGCTTCCCGGACCGTTTCGTCGTCATCGTCCTTCATCGGCACTGCCTTCCGCTTGTTTCAGGCCTGGATGCACCTGGTGAGACACTAGCAGCCTCATCGAGCCTGCGCATGATACTCCGGATTGGGCCGCATGTCGGTCGCCGATGCCATCCGGTTGGTCATGTTGAAGAATGCGGCAACAGCGGCGATGTCCCAGATGTCGCGGTCGGTAAACCCGGCATCGCGCAACTCCTGACGGTCTTCCTCCTCGATTGAGGCGGAGTTCTCGGTCATCAGCACGGCGAAATCGAGCATGGCCTTCTCGCGCCTGCCCAGATCTGCGGCGCGATAGTTCATCACCATCTGCTCTCCGAGTTCCGGTTTTCCGGAGAGCTGCCGCACCGCCGCGCCATGGGCGGTGAGACAATAATAGCACTGATTGACCGAAGAGACGGCAACGGCGATCAGTTCGCGGTCGAGCTTGCTCAGGCCCGAATCAGCCAGCATCAGATCATTGTAGAAAGCCACGAAAGCTTCGAGCTTTTCATTGTTGAACGCGTAGGCCTTGAGGACATTCGGCACCATGCCGAGTTTTTCCTCGCATTTGGCGAAATACCCCTTCATCGCGTCGCTCAGCGGCGTTTCCGCCTCCAAAGAGAGCGCCGTGACCGCATCAGCTTTGCTGCTCATCACAAATCCTCCACCTGTTCGAATTACTGTCGCATTGGCTGACACTTCTGATAGGTTTCGGTCAAAGATCAAGACTTGGAGGGACGGGAAATGGGGGCCAGGAACAGCCGAAAGCCGGAATCATTGCTCGCTGACGCCGCCGCGATAGCGGAAAAGGGCAAGAAACCGCATGTCGGTATCGATGTGATGTTCTCTCGGGTCAGCAGGGACGACCTGGAGGTCATGACAGCGGAAAGCCTTGCCGCCTCGGCTGTTCTGGCAGAATCGGAAATCCGCGCATGGGACGGCAAGACCGCGCGGATGAGCCTTGTCGACCGCGATTCCGCCACCCATGACGGCCGTGATGTGTCGGTGCTGGCCATTACCACCAGGAACAAGCCGTTCCTTTATGATTCGGTGATGGGCGAGGTCACCTCGCAGGTCCGCGACATCCTCATGGCGCTGCACCCGATCATGGTCGTGGACGGCGATGCTCCGGTCGTGCTGTTCTCGCATGGCGACAGCAGCGAGCCGGAGAACCGCATAAGCCACATTCAGATCCACATGCCCCGGCTTGCACCCGCCGCAGCCGAAGGGCTGACCAGCCGGGTTCAGCATGTGCTCGAGCAGGTTCAGGCGGCCGTGACCGACTGGAAGCCGATGCTCGCCATGATCGATCATGCCGCGGCCGATCTGGTTGCGCTCGAGGTCGACAAGAAGACCGAGCCTGCCCGGAAGGAGGCACTGGCCTTCATCGCCTGGTTGCGGGAGAACAACTTCACCTTTCTGGGCATGCGCGAATATGTCTACAGCGGCGAGGGCGACGAGGCCGAACTGAGCCGGGCCTCGACCGAGGGGCTCGGCATATTGTCAGACCCGGACGTACGGGTCATGCGGCTGGGAAAGGACCAGGTGACCACCACCCCGGAAATCCTCGATTTTCTGCAGGGTCCGGACTTTCTCATTGTCACCAAGGCCAATGTGCGGTCCGTGGTCCACCGTCGCGCCTATATGGATTACATCGGTATAAAGCGGTTCGATCTCCGCGGCCGGGTGACAGGCGAGTTGCGCATCGTGGGCCTGTTCACCTCGACCGCCTACACCCATTCCGTTGCCCGGATTCCGCTGTTGCGCTCCAAGGTACAGGCGGTCCTCGACGAATTCGGCTATGATCCCGAAAGCCACTCCGGCAAGCTTTTGCTCAATTCGCTCGAATCCTATCCGCGAGACGATCTGTTCCAGATCGACGCCAGTCTGCTGGCGAGGTTTTGCAACCAGATCAACGAGCTGGCCGACCGGCCGCGTGTCAGGGTTCTGCCGCGCATAGACCGGTTCGACCGCTTTGTCTCGCTGATCGTCTACGTGCCGCGCGACCAGTATGATTCGGACGCGCGCGAGCGGATCGGGGACTATTTCAAGACCGTCTACAATGGCCGTGTTTCCGCTTACTACCCGGCGTTTCCCGAAGGCGGCGTCGCCCGCGTCCACTTTATCATCGGCCGCTCCGAGGGCAAGACCCCGCAAGTCAGCCAGGAGCAGCTCGAGCGCGACGTCCGCTCCATCGTCACCCGCTGGGAAGACGAGTTCCTGGCGCTCGGAGGCGACGGTGCGGAGCGCATCAGCGTCAGCCAGTCCTTCAAGGAGCGGTTCCGGCCGGAGGAGGCGCTGTCGGACCTCGAAGACATTCTCGCCTGCGCCGAGCCCGAGACCATCCGCATTGCGTTTTACCGCAACGAGGACACGCCGGACGATCACCTGGCGCTGAAGATCTTTCACGCAGGCCACCCGCTGGCCTTGTCGCGGCGGGTACCGCTTCTGGAAAACCTCGGCTTCAAGGTGATCAGCGAGCAGACCCACGAGATTTTCCTCGATGAACGCGGCGGCCGGTCCAGCACCGTTATCGTTCATGACATGGAGATCGTTCACGAAACCGGGCGCGAGATCGATCTGGACACCGACCGTGCCCGGCTTGAAGAGGCATTCCTGTCGGTCTGGCGCGGCGAGACCGACAATGACAGCTACAACCGGCTGGTCGCGAACACCGCCCTTTCGGTTCGCCAGGCCATGGTGCTGCGCGCCTACGCCCGGTATCTGCGTCAGGCCGGCATCGCCTATTCGCAGGAATACATGGCCGAATGCCTCAACCGGCATCCTGCCGTTGCCGCCAAACTGTTCGAATTGTTCCACATCCGTTTCGAAACCGGCCTCAAGCAGGACAAGCGCGACAAACAATGCTCGGAGCTTGTCGATGCCATCGAGGCGGCGCTCGCCGAGGTCCCGAGCATTGATGATGACCGGATTCTCCGCCGGTACATGAACGCCATCCAGGCATCCCTGCGCACCAATTACTTCCAGACCGGTGAGGATGGCGAGGTCCGTCCCGCGCTTGCCTTCAAGCTTGATCCGAAGGCGCTTGACGGGCTGCCCGAACCCAGACCCTTCCGCGAGATCTTCGTCTACGGTTCGGAAGTCGAGGGCGTGCACCTTCGTTTCGGTCCCGTAGCGCGCGGCGGTTTGCGCTGGTCGGACCGGGCGCAGGACTATCGCACCGAAGTGCTCGGCCTGGTCAAGGCGCAGCAGGTCAAGAATGCGGTGATCGTGCCGGTAGGCGCAAAGGGTGGCTTCTATCCCAAGCAACTGCCCGCTGACGGCGGTCGCGATGCGATCTTCGAGGCGGGCCGTGATGCCTACAAGCTCTTCATCCGCACGCTTCTTTCGGTGACCGACAACATCGTCGGCGACGATATCGTTCCCCCCGCCGACACCGTGCGCCATGATGGTGACGATCCCTATTTCGTGGTGGCCGCCGACAAGGGAACCGCTACCTTTTCCGACACCGCCAACGCGCTGAGCCAGGAGCAGGATTTCTGGCTCGACGATGCCTTCGCCTCGGGCGGATCGGCAGGCTACGACCACAAGAAGATGGGCATTACCGCACGCGGCGCCTGGGAAGCGGTCAAACGCCATTTCCGCGAAATGGACATCGACATCCAGACCACGCCGTTCACCGCCGCAGGCGTCGGCGACATGTCCGGAGACGTTTTCGGCAACGGCATGCTGCTGTCCGAGAAGATCCGGCTTGTCGCGGCCTTCGACCATCGCGACATCTTCATCGATCCGGACCCGAACTGCGACGTCGGCTTTGCCGAAAGGAAACGGCTGTTCGACATGGGGCGCTCCAGCTGGCAGGACTACGACACGTCGAAACTGTCGAAAGGCGGGATGATCATCCCGCGGAGCCAGAAATCGGTGGATCTGACGCCCGAAGCTGCAGCCGTGATCGGGCTTTCGGCCGGGAAATCCACGCCGCAGGACATCATGACGGCGATCCTGTCGATGGAAATCGATCTTCTCTGGTTCGGCGGCATCGGCACCTACATCAAGGACGCGCGCGAGAACGATGCGGATGTGGGCGACCGTGCCAACGATTCGATTCGGATCATTGCCCGTCAGGTTCGCGCCAAGGTGATCGGCGAAGGCGCAAATCTTGGTGTCACGCAGAAAGGCCGCATCGCCTATGCGCTTCAGGGTGGCCGCTGCAACTCCGACGCCATCGACAACTCGGCCGGCGTCAATTCCTCCGACGTCGAGGTCAACATCAAGATCGCGCTTGCCAACGCGATGCGCGAGGATCGCCTCACCCGGCCGAAACGCAACACGCTCCTTGCGGCAATGACCGACGAGGTGGCCGAGTTGGTCCTGCGCAACAACTACCTGCAGAC
The DNA here is from genome assembly GCA_965230055.1 of Hoeflea sp. Classification (GTDB taxonomy): domain Bacteria; phylum Pseudomonadota; class Alphaproteobacteria; order Rhizobiales; family Rhizobiaceae; genus Hoeflea. The sequence continues at coordinate 1,469,241 of OZ245939.1, forward strand.
GCTCGCCATTTCGCTGGCGCAGGCGCAGGGAACCTCAGGCGTCGGCGAACTGAACAGGGTCATGACCAATCTCGAATCGCGCGATCTGCTCAACCGGAAGGTCGAGGACCTGCCGGACGATACCGTGGTTACCGAACGCGTTGCATCCGGGCAGGCGCTGACTCGGCCGGAAATCGGCGTGCTTCTGTCCTACGCGAAGCTCGTCCTGTTTGACGAAATCGTCGCAAGCTCGCTTCCCGACGATCCCTACTTCAGCGAAACGCTGAAGTCCTACTTCCCGAAGAAAATGCTGAAGGCACATGAAACCGATATCATGAGCCACCGGCTGCGCCGCGAGATCATTTCGACCCTCCTTGGCAACGATGCCATCAATCGTGGCGGCCCGGCCTTCGTCATCGCGCTGGGTGACAAGTCGGGAGCCACGCCAGCGGAGATCGTCAAGGCCTTCGTTCTGGCGCGCGACGGGCTTTCCCTTGATCGTCTCTATGCAGAAGTTGACGATCTCGATACGAAGATTCCCGGTCTGGTGCAGAACAGGCTCTATGCCCGGATCGGCGATACCTTGCGTACGGTGACGGCGTGGGCGTTGAAGACCGGCGCCGCAAAGGGCGATCTCGGGGAGGCGGTGTCCTCCATGCGCCAGGGCGTCAAGAAGATTGCTCCCAAGATCCATGACGCGATGCCCGATTTCATGCGTGCCGAAGCCGACGACCTGCGCGCCGACCTGATCGAGCATTCCGTTCCCGAGAAGCTCGCCGGCGAATTGGCGGGGCTCGTCGGGCTGACCCTTGCGCCCGATATCTGCCAGGTGGCTGCAACGTCGGAAACGGAACTGTCCCGGGCCATGGACACGTTCTTCTCCGTTACGGAAGCGTTCCGGATCGGCCGTATCGTGGCTGCAGTCGACCGCATTCCGGTTGCCGACCATTTCGAGGGGCTGGCGCTTTCCCGTAGCCTGGACGAGATTTCCGAAGCGCGGCGCATCATCGCCTGCGCGGCGCTCGGCAGCCACCGCGACGAGGAACACCCCGCCGCCGCATGGCTTTCCGGAAACAAGGACCGGATCGCCCATGTCGGCGCACAGATCCTTTCACTGACCGACAGCGGCGAACTGTCGCTGGCCAAGCTCACAGTGGCAGCGGGCATGATGAGCGATCTGGCGCGCTCGTTGCGATCCTGAAACAACCGGCCGGATGGGGATGACACATGGCGGATGAACTTTCGGGCGACAACGCCATGAATCCGAGCCACAAGACCGGCAAGGCCGGTGTTTACGGCTGGATGATGTTCGACTGGGCGGCGCAACCGTTTTTCACGGTTGTCACCACATTCATCTTCGGTCCCTACTTTATCAGCCGGATGGCAAGCGATCCGGCGGCAGGTCAGGCCGCCTGGGGCTATGGCATCGCCGCAGGCGGGTTCCTCATCGCTGTGCTTTCTCCAATTCTGGGTTCCATTGCCGACCAGACCGGGCCGCGCAAACCATGGATCGCCTTTTTTGCCGTCCTCAAGATCCTGGCGCTCTGCGGGCTCTGGTTCGCCGCTCCCGGATCCAGTCTGGTGGCGGTCGTGGCGCTTTTCACGCTGGCCTCGGTGGCCGCTGAGTTCTCCATCGTCTTCAACGATTCGATGCTTTTGCGGATCGTGCCCAAGTCCGAAATCGGCCGTGTTTCGAATCTCGCCTGGGGACTGGGATACCTCGGTGGCATGATCGTGCTGATCTTTGTCATCGCATGTCTGGCCGCATCTCCGGAGACCGGCCGCACGATCATCGGCATGGAACCGCTGTTCGGGCTCGATCCGGTCCAGGGCGAGGATGCGCGGGCCTCGGGGCCGATTTCGGCACTCTGGTACGCCATTTTCATTCTGCCGATGTTCCTGTTCACGCCCGATGCCGGTGGCCGCCGGGCGATGGGAACCGCAGTCAGGGACGGTCTGGCCGAGCTCAAGTCCACCATTGGCGAAGTGCGGCAGCGCGCCGGAATCTTCCGGTTTTTGATCGCGCGCATGATCTACCAGGACGGCGTCAACGCGCTTCTGGCTCTCGGTGGCGGTTTCGCCGCGGCGATGTTCGGCTGGTCGATCACGGAAATCGGCATTTACGGAATTCTGCTCAACGTGGTGGCCATTTTTTCCTGTCTCTACGCCAGCCGGCTCGACACCAGGCTCGGCTCGAAGAGCGTGGTCCTGATTGCCATTGCCATGCTCCTGTTCGCGACCATCGGAATCATTTCGACGGGTCCCGGGTTCACACTCTTTGGTGCATTGGCTTTTGGAGCAGCAGATTCGGGAGGCCTCTTCGGAACCGCCGCGGAAAAGGCCTATATCCTGTTCGGCCTGTTCATCGGCATCGCCTTCGGGCCGGTTCAGGCTTCTTCACGCGCCTACATGGCGCGCAGCGTCAGCGAAGAGGAAGCCGGCAGATTTTTCGGCCTCTATGCGCTGGCCGGCCGCGCGACAAGCTTCCTGGCGCCGTTCATGGTGGCAAGCGTGACCGCCGCATCCGGATCACCGCGTCTGGGAATGGCGACCATCATCCTGTTCTTTGCCGCCGGTCTCTGGATTCTCTGGACAACGCCCTATCCGGCCGACCGTCCCGACGGAAAGCCGGCAACGGATCTCGCCGTCTAAGCCAGAGACCTGCGCCAAGAAGCTGCTCAGTGCCGGAAATGACGCATCCCGGTGAACACCATCGCCACTCCGGCCTCGTCGGCCGCATCGATCACGTCCTGGTCGCGCATCGATCCACCCGGCTGAATCACGGCGGTCGCCCCCGCCTCGATAGCTGACAGAAGCCCGTCGGCAAAGGGGAAGAATGCATCGGAAGCCACAACGCTGCCCTTTGTCAGCGGCGCGTCGAGACCGAGCACCTCGGCAGCATCGATCGCCTTTCGGGCCGCAATCCGCGCCGAATCCACCCGGCTCATCTGGCCGGCTCCAACACCGACCGTGGCGCCATTGAGCGCATAGACGATGGCATTGGATTTAACGTGTTTTGCGACCCGGAAGGCGAACGCCATATCCGCCAGTTCGCGCTCGTCAGGCGCCCGCTTTGTCACGACCTTGAAATCCTGGGTCGCTAGCGCGCCGTTGTCGCGGCCTTGCACCAGGAGCCCGCCGGAAACCGACTTGACCATTACGCCCGGTGCGCGCGGGTCCGCAAGGCCACCGGTAATCATCAGCCGCAGGTTCTTTTTCGCCGAAAGGATCTCGCGCGCCTCATCGCTGGCATCCGGCGCGATGATCACCTCCGTGAAGATCTTGACGATCTCGTTGGCGGCATCCGCATCAAGCGGCCGGTTGAAGGCAACGATACCGCCGAAGGCCGAGGTCTGGTCGCAGGCAAGCGCCCGGCCATAGGCATCGGCAAGGCTTTCGCCCACTGCGACCCCGCAGGGATTGGCATGCTTGATGATGGCACAGGCCGCTTTCTGCGCGGGATCGAACTCGCTGACGAGCTCGAAAGCGGCATCCGTATCGTTGATGTTGTTGTAGGATAGCTGCTTGCCCTGGAGCAGTTCAGCGGTCGCAACGCCGGGCCGCGGATCGCCATTGGTGTAGAAGGCAGCTTTCTGGTGCGGGTTTTCGCCATAGCGCATCACCGCATGAAGCTTGCCGCCGAAGGCCCGATGCCGCGGCGCTTCAAGATCGAGTTCGCGTGCAAACCAGCCGGATACCGCCGAATCGTAGGCGGCGGTTCGCGCAAAGGCGAGGGCGGCCAGCTCCTTGCGCAACTCGAGCGGGATCGAGCCGTCATTGTCGCCGAGCGCGGAAAGAACACGGTCGTAATCCTGGGGATCGGTGACCGCTGAGACATAGGCATGATTCTTCGCTGCCGCCCGGATCATCGCCGGACCGCCGATATCGATGTTTTCGACCGTGGTTGCGGCATCCGCGCCTCCGGCAACGGTTTCTTCGAACGGATAGAGGTTGATCGCAACCAGGTCGATCCCTGCGATCCCGTGCTCTTCCATCGCAGCCCTGTGATCGGCGTCGTCGCGTATCCCCAGAAGGCCGCCATGCACTCCCGGATGCAAGGTCTTGACCCGGCCATCCATGATTTCCGGAAACCCGGTCAGTTCCGAAACGTCGCGAACCGCAAGACCTTCCTTTTCCAGCTCGGCCCTCGTTCCCCCGGTCGAAACCAGTTCGACACCTGCGCCGGCAAGACCCTGCGCGAAAGCAATCAGCCCCGTCTTGTCGGATACCGACAACAGGGCGCGGCGGACCCGAACCAGATCCGGTGCGGGATGATTTTTCGAAACAACGGCCATGGGGAATTCCTCGTCACTGCTGCCGGCGGGATCCGGGCCGACCCGGATCTGCGGTACCACAGGCCGAAACCGGTTGAAATGCGCAAGCCGGGTTTTCCAGCAGGTTTCAGTCGCGTGCGCGCGGAAGCACCGTCCGCACAAGCTTCCAGGCGATCTCCGGCGTTTCACCGACCTTGAAGGTCAGGGCAATCTGCTTGCTGGCGCGGGCGCCGGCGAGGTCGGCAAAATGCACGTCCTCCTCGATCTCGGGCGTAAGGTCCCGGGCCAGGAACCTCCAGTTTTCGCCGTCCGCCGCCGTGAGGCTGACTGCCCCGTCCTCGTCCCGGTTGACAACGATAGAGGGATGGACATGGAAACGCGCCACAGCGACTGCCGGATTGTCCGGGCTCGGCGCGTTTCCGTCCGGCCCGAGAATGTAATCCCGGCCCTGCACTTCGTGACCCGAGGCCAGAAGGCGGATCTTGCGGCGATGCAACAGCTTCATTTGTGTCGCATAGCCATTGTGCGTGGCGCTGAAGCCCTGGTGCTTGCCGGCCTCATCCAGCGATTCGACATCAACCTTGCTCACGCCGCCGGTCACGATGGGTCCGAGATAGGAGGATTGCGAAAAGCGCAATGAGGAGGTGTCGTTCAGGACGACCGTGCTGTGGGCCGCGGTCATGCGGGAGAACTCGACATGATCGGGATCACGGAAGACGGGGGCGCCGGCATTGACGATATAGCGATTGGCACCCGACGACATTTCAAAGGACAGACATCCCGCATGCGCGGTTTCGGACGCGATCCCGGACGGCGGCGCGCCCGTGTCGGCGAGCACAACGACATCACCGACCGACAGGCGTTGATAATTCGAATGCGGCATTTCCCTGAACGGCGCGCCCGAGGTTTCATCGTACCGCAACACCGCCAGCATGCGGTCGGCAGACACCGCCGATGCGCCGTTGAACAGGGCCAGCTCACCCGAAGCATGCCGGAAGAAGCGCAGTGCCGAGAACAGCCGGTCCATTCCCGCCGCCATGTTGCGCGGCGGGTTTTGCCCGGTGTTGACATACGTCTGCCTTAGCGGCAGCAGATCCGTCAGCAATTCGATCAGGACCATCGGATTGCGCGAGATATGGCCACCATCGGCCAGAATCTGCTGATCGAACTCGTGGTCGAGGTTGCGCGCCGCAGCGCGGATCGTACCCTGGCTTGCCGGCAGGCAAAGACTGGCCATCGCGAGCGCGATCCGTGTCTGGAACCGTGTCGACCCGATCGGCAAACTCGCCGAAACACGCCGCAAGTACCGTGTCTGCAGCGCAATGCTTCTCAGAAACCGCCGGTAGAATCCGTGGTCCGCGCCGCGCAGGACGATGGGGGAATGGGAAAACCAGGCAATCAGCCGCGTTGCGACGATTTCCGGCCGGTAGGAAAAACCGTTGAGACGACGCCCTTCGACCGAGATCCAGTCATCAACAAGCGCCCTTGCATTGGCAAAGGCCAGTTCGTGATCTGCGGCGCGCATGTGCCTGAGCCAACCGAAGCTGTGCAGGCTGCGCAGGAACGCCTGATCCTGGATGTCCATCTGAAACGGGCTTTCGCCGCCCGTGTCGATCATCCGCCCGGCCATGGCGAAACGCCCGGCATAGATCTCGGCCGCGATGTGCGCATCCGCCATGCGCAGATCGATCGGAGCAACCACCAGCCGGTCCGGCATCGCACCGGCAAACCGCAGGGCGCTTATCCGGCCGATCGCCGCACAGCGGTTGAACCGTCGCCAGAACTCGACGCCGTAGAGAAGAGACAAACGGTGCAGGTCTGGGATCGAGATTGCCAATCAGTTGTTCCTGAAAAACCGTTTCGGTCTCCCGCGGGAAACGAATCGTAGCATATCGGCTTGCCGGTGCAATTGCGGCCGCTTTTCGAGCGGCAAAGCCCTGCCAGCGCCAGCCTGCGAGGGTCTACCGGTAAGCAATGCCTATCTTCGCGTCAATATCACAGCATAGAAACCGTCGAGACCTGCCTGCGCGGGATCGTCATGACCAAGCATCGCCGGATGCGTCCGCACTTCGCCACGATCGGTGATCGCCGACTCCAGACCGGGCAATCGCCCCGGCTCAACCGGCTTGATCTGCCATGCCGGATGATCGGCGAGAAACCCCTCGACCATCGTCTCGCCTTCCAGCGGATCCAGAGAGCAATTGGAGAAAACCAGTTCACCCCCGGGGCGAACCAGGCCAGCGGCATGGTCAAGCAGCGTTCGCTGAACCCGCGCCAGGCGGGCAATGTCATCGGGCCCCTTGGTATAGGGCACATCGGGATGCCGTCGCACCGTCCCGGTCGACGAGCAGGGCGCGTCGACAAGGACACCGTCGAAGCCCTCCGGCGCGACAAGATCCTGTGCCCGCGTTTGGCGGGTATCCACATCCAGGCCGAGCCGCGCGAGGTTTCCCCTGAGCCGCTCAAGCCTGTTGGCAGACTGATCGCAGGCGGTCACACGGGCGCCGCCAAGCGCCAGTTGTGCCGTCTTGCCGCCCGGCGCGGCACACAGATCGGCGATTTCCCGGCCTTCAAGACTTGAGAACAACTGCGCGGGAATGCTCGCTGCCGCATCCTGAACCCACCATGCGCCGTCCTCGAAACCTTCAAGCGCGGTGACCGGACCCTGCGGGCGGGCGATGCGCACCGTTCCCGTCGGCAGCACGACACCGCCAAGGCGCAGAGCCCAGGCGGCCGGGTCCGACTTTACGGTCAGGTCGATGGCCGGCGGTGCAGCCAGCATCTTGAGGATCTGATCCTTGTGATCCGGATAGGCGTCATGAATCCGGCTTACGAACCAGTCCGGAAACGGCGGGATCGTGGCGAGAAGTTCCGGAAGCCGGCTTTCCTTCTCACGACTTATCCGGCGGAGCAGCGCGTTGACAAGGCCGGTAAACCGGCGGTTTCGCGGATCGCTGTCGGCCAGGCTGACGGCCAGATCGACGGCGGCGCGATCCGGCACGTCCAGAAAAAGGATCTGTGCGGCCCCGACGCGAAGCAACTGGCGAAGCGCTTTCGCCCCCTCGGGAAGCGGCGAGGACACAAGCTCATCGACAAAGGCGTCGATCACCCGCAGATGGCGCAAGGCCGAAAGCAGGATTGCACGTACCAAGAGCCTGTCCTGCGACACAAGGCCGGTAAAGGCGGGATTTCCGCCAGCCGGATCGAGCAGGCCGTCGAGCGAGGCTCCGCTCTCCGTAACCGTCGCCAGCAAACGGGCCGCTGCCTTGCGTGCGGCAAGACCGGGCTTCGCGTCATCGGCATTTGAATCCTGGGTCCTGTTACCGGTCCTTCCGGATGAGGCGCGCGAGCCGGCTGCGCGGTTGCGGTTCCGGCTGCCCCGATCTCGGGAATCTCCCGGCCCCTTTCCGCTCAAGACCAGGGACCCTTCCGCGTGGCACCATCACGGCCCCAGGGGCCGGAGTCCCGGGATGGAGATCTCGGCGCCTCGTGCCGGCGTGCGGCGGCAGAGACTTCGCCTGCCATCGCTTCGAGTGCCGCAATGCGGTTTTCCGTTGCCGGGTGGGTGGAGAACAGGCTGTCCATCTTCTGGCCGTTCAGCGGATTGATGATGAACATGTGCGCCGTTGCAGGGTTTCTCTCGGCGTCCTCGTTGACAATGCGTCCCGCGCGGGAGGCGATTTTCCTTAAGGCGGAAGCCAGCCAGAGCGGATTTCCGCAGATCTCCGCCCCGCGCCTGTCGGCGGCATATTCCCGGGTCCGGCTGATCATCATCTGCACCATCATCGCGGCAAAGGGCGCGACGATGATGGCGACGAGAACACCGATGAAACCGAATGGATTGTTGTTGCGGTTTCCACCGAAGAACAGGGCGAAATTGCCAAGCATGGAGATCGCACCGGCAAGGGTGGCGGTCACCGTCATGATCAGCGTGTCGCGATTTTCGACATGGGCAAGTTCATGCGCCATCACCGCCGCGATCTCTTCCTCACTGAGGTTTTCCAGAAGCCCGGTTGAGGCCGCAACCGCGGCGTTCTCGGGATTGCGACCGGTTGCGAAAGCATTGGGCTGGGCGTTTCTGATCACATAGACGCGCGGCATCGGAAGCCTGGCATTTTGCGCCAGATCCGCGACCATCTGGTAGAATTCCGGTGCCGTCGATGCGTCGACCTCGACGGCATTGTGCATCCTGAGCACCATCTTGTCCGAGTTCCAGTAGGAAAACAGGTTCATGGCGGCCGCGATGATAAAGGCGATCATCATTCCGCCGGTACCGCCGATCATGTAACCCACGCCCATGAACAGCGCCGTCATCAGGGCCAAAAGCATGGCTGTACGAACAAGAGTCATGCACTACATCCTTTTCTGCCACAGCGATTGAGGTTCGGGATCGGTTTGCAGGCCGGAAGCCTGCTGCAACATTTCCGGCGGGCTTGGCTTTTCCCGGCTTGTGACGCTAAAGATGGGGAGTTTCAAGCCATTGTTCAATGCAGACGCAGTTCTCATGGAGCCGCGAACATGACCGACGATACCGAACAGCCCGAAAGCCGAAATCCCGCTGGCCACCAACCGGAACCGTCCGGCGGCAGGAAGCTGAGCGCGGCGGCAAGGCGCGCCCTTGCGGAGGCCGAGGAACGTCGCCAGGCCCGCAACGCCGAAGAACACAAACCCGAAAGGGAAATCGGCGGCCGCGGCGGCGCCGATCCCGCCCGGTTTGGCGACTGGGAAATCAACGGCCGCGCGATCGATTTCTGATGTTTCTCTCGCCCGCCTGTGGCTTCACGGGCCGGCTCTGTCAGGGAATGGCGGACAAGGCGCTCGCCATCCGGATTGCTCGATGGCCGGAAAAGGAATATATTCCTTTTCATGAATCACCACCTGCTTCCGATCGTCTCTGTCACCCTGCCGATTGCGGCACTGCTCAATTCCGTTGCTTCCACGCCAACGGATGCGGCAGACAAAATTTGGCGAACTGTTTCCGGGCCGGTTGCAGCACGCATCGTGCGGGTCATTGACGGCGATACGCTTGTTGTCGACGCACATCCCTGGCCGGGCCAGGCAATTCGGGTTTCAGTGCGTTTGCGCGGTATCGACACACCGGAACGCCGGTCCCGGTGCTCCGGAGAGCGCAAGGCGGCTGATGCGGCGCGCAGCGAACTCGAAAGGCTGGTGGCGGGGCATGAGACAGTCAGCCTGGTCGACATTGCCGGCGGCAAGTACTATGGCCGCATCCTCGCCGACCTGAAGGCCGGTTCCCGTGACATCGCATCGGCCATGCTCCAAAGCGGCCTTGCCCGGCCCTATCAGGGCGGCAAACGCAAGCGCATTTCGTGTCCTGGCACGGGCTCGTGAAGTTTCCGGTTGATGCCTGTATCCTCGCGCGCCGGCCACGAAAAAGGCCGCCCGATGGGGCGGCCTTCGCAATTCCGGTTGCCGGCCGGTCTTCAGACCGCGTGTCCGGCTGATCGGATCATGACACCGTCAGAGGCTGCTCCGACGGAGGACGACCCGCATAGACCGAACCGGAACCTGGGAACCACTCGACATCGGATCACCTCCTTTCAATACGTTGAAGACATGGACAGTGTTGCGCGAAAATCGGCTTTTGCCAAGCGGTTAAAGTGACATCCGTCACCCTGACACGGACCAACACGCAACCTTTGAAGTTATGATCTCCTGAATATCGCGCATTGATGGTATGTTACCTTACGTAAGCACGCGATATGGAGAGAGGACATGGCACAGCAACCAAGCGAGCCCTGGCTCGACCCGAAGGCAGAGGCCGCCTTGCGGGAAATTCACGGCGCAACAGCAATCAACGCGCTTGCCGAAAATCTCAGTGAAGACATTTACGAGGTGCTGGCCATCCTTCTGGCGCAGAACGTCTTCGGCGCCAGGTCGGGAATCGGGTCAGCATTTTTGCAGGCGGACTTGAAGCGGCGCAACGCAGAAGCAGCCATGGTGCAATCCGAGGCGGAGATGTTCCGGACGATTTCAGCCACCTTGAAAGCCTCGAGCAGCGCACCCGAAACCTTCGCGATGACCGCCCAATCGGCTTCCGAACTGGTTTCGGCCCTTGCCGAGAAGAATGCCACGATGGGGGAAGGCGATCCCGCCGGCGGGACGAGCGTGCCGCGGCCCCCGGAAGAACCGGCGGCGCCGGAACCAACGCCCGGTGGAGGAACCGAACCCCCGGAGGGATGCTACGACCGCTACCGCCGCGAACTTTCAGACTTGTGGCGGCACAAGGACAACATGGACGCCTATGACTGGTGGCTGCAATGGGCGGATCTTCTCAACAAGCTGGTGCTTTGCGCCGGCCCGTCCGCGGCGAAGGCCCTGATCGATATCATCAAGGCCGGCGGTAAATAGCCCGAAACGAAACCGGCCCACCCCGCACGACTGCGGAACGGGCCGGTTTCCGTGGCTCGACGGGTTGCGCGCCCGGTCAGCCCTTCTTGTTCTGGCGATTCTCGATCAGGTCATCGACCACCGCAGGATCGGCAAGCGTCGAGGTGTCGCCAAGTGCGCCGAACTCATCCTCGGCAATCTTGCGCAGGATACGGCGCATGATCTTGCCGGAGCGCGTCTTGGGAAGCCCCGGTGCGAACTGGATCTTGTCGGGCGAGGCGATCGGTCCGATTTCATGACGGACGTGATTGACAAGCGCCTTCCGCAGCTCATCGGTGCCCTCTTGCCCCTCCATGAGCGTGATGTAGCAGTAGATCCCCTGGCCCTTCATGTCGTGCGGATACCCGACAACAGCGGCTTCCGACACGGAATCGTGCGAGACCAGGGCGCTCTCCACTTCCGCCGTACCCATCCGGTGGCCGGAGACATTGATGACGTCGTCGACGCGGCCGGTAATCCAGTAATAGCCGTCCTCGTCCCGCCGGCAGCCGTCGCCGGTGAAGTACTTCCCCTTGTAGGTCGAGAAATAGGTCTGGATGAACCGTTCATGGTCGCCATAGACCGTGCGCATCTGCCCCGGCCAGGAATCGACGATGCAGAGGTTGCCCTCGGTGGCGCCTTCAAGCACGGCGCCTTCGCTGTCGACAAGCTGGGGCTGGACGCCGAAGAACGGACGCGTTGCCGAGCCTGGTTTGAGCTTGGTGGCGCCCGGCAGCGGCGTGATCAGGATGCCGCCGGTTTCCGTCTGCCACCAGGTATCGACAATCGGGCATTTCTTGTCGCCCACCACATTGTAGTACCACTCCCAGGCTTCCGGGTTGATCGGTTCGCCAACGGAACCGAGCGTTCTGAGCGATTTGCGGGACGACTTCGTCACATGTGCGTCGCCCGCACCCATCAAAGCGCGAATCGCGGTCGGCGCGGTGTAGAAGATGTTCACCTTGTGCTTGTCGACAACATCCCAGAACCGGCTCGGCGTGGGATAGTTCGGCACCCCTTCGAACATCAGCGTGGTCGCGCCGTTGGCGAGCGGACCGTAGACGATGTAGGAATGGCCGGTGACCCAGCCGACATCGGCCGTGCACCAGTAGATGTCTCCGTCGTGGTAGTCGAAGACGTATTCGTGGGTCATCGACGCATAGACCAGATAGCCGCCGGTGGTGTGCAGAACACCCTTCGGCTTGCCGGTCGATCCGGAGGTGTAAAGAATGAACAGCGGGTCTTCCGCCTTCATCTTGGCCGGCGGGCAATCCGGTTTCGCCGCGGCGCAGGCCTCGTGATACCAGATGTCGCGATCGCCGAACCACTCGATCTTGCCGGCCGTGCGCTGGACCACCACCACCTTCTTGACGATCACCTCGCTGCGCTCGGCGATCTCGATGGCGAGGTCGGTATTGTGCTTGAGGGGAATTTTCTTGCCGCCGCGCAGACCTTCATCGGCAGTTATCACGAACGTCGATTCGCAATCGATGATCCGGCCGGCGAGCGCATCGGGAGAAAAACCGCCGAAAACGATGGAGTGGATGGCGCCGATTCGCGCGCAGGCCAGCATGGCGTAGGCCGCTTCGGGGATCATCGGCATGTAGATGGTGACCCGGTCACCCTTCTTCACGCCGTTCGCCTTCATAACGTTTGCGAGGCGGCAGACCTGATCGTACAATTCGCGATAGGTGATCTTCTTGTCGTCATAGGGATTGTCGCCTTCCCATATGATCGCGACCTGATCCCCCCGCTTGTCCAGATGCCGGTCAATGCAGTTGTAGGCGACATTGGTCACCCCGTCCTCGAACCACTTGATCGAAACCTTGCCGGTGTAGTTCGTGTTCTTCACCTTGGTGAAAGGCTTGAACCAGTCGATTCGCTTGCCATGCTTGCCCCAGAATTTCTCCGGGTCCTTGACGCTCTGCTTGTACCATTTTTCGTAGGTGTCCTGATCGATCAAGGCCCTCGCCTTGGCGTCCTTCAGGACCTTGTAGGTTTTTTGCGGCATTTGAACCTCCTCACATACAGCTACGCACTCCGCGCCATCCTAAACGCGGCATGACCTGGTTGGCGACCATTAATAACAGCGTAAATCCTTGCGGCAATTAGACCTTGGACCGGGTTCGCAAAACCGGAAAGCAAGAATTGCAATTGCGCGGCCTTGCGGTTATAACGGCGCCGATTTCCCGGAATTGGTGGTTTCATCCACGGCCCGCGACCCCGGCGCGGACGTACAGGAGGAATGTATTCATGGCACAGCAGCTTCTCATGCCAAAGGCGACGGCCGTATGGCTCGTTGACAACACGGCGTTGAGCTTCGATCAGATCGCCCAGTTCTGCAAGCTTCACCCGCTCGAGGTCAAGGCGATTGCCGACGGTGAATCCTCGCAGGGCATCAAGGGCCTCGACCCGGTCGCCACGGGGCAGCTTTCGCGCGAGGAAATATCGGCTGCGGAGAACAATCCCGAGCACAAGCTGAAACTCTCCGAACCCAAGGTTCGCGTTCCCGAGACCAAGCGCAAGGGCCCCCGCTACACTCCCGTGTCAAAGCGTCAGGACCGCCCGAACGCCATTCTCTGGCTCGTCCGCAACCATCCCGAACTCAAGGACGCGCAGATCTCGCGGCTGGTCGGTACCACCAAGTCGACCATCGAGCAGATCCGCAACCGCACCCACTGGAATGCTGCCAATCTGACGCCGATGGATCCTGTAACGCTCGGGCTTTGCACCCAGATCGATCTCGACCTCGAGGTCGAACGCGCGGCCAGGAACCGCGTGCCGACCGCAGAAGACCAGCAGGACAGCATGCTTCTTTCGGCAAGCGAAACCGAAACCACGGCCAGCGCACCCGAGGAAGAGCCGGAACAGGAAATCGATGCGGACGCAGTTTTCGCCAAGCTCAGCTCGATGAAACGGACAGAAGCCGAAGACGACGAGGATGGCAGCAACAGCTGATCCCGCAAAAGAATGACAGCAAAAAACCCGGGCCATGAGCCCGGGTTTTTTGTTTGACATCCCGGTTTGCTGCTGTGAACCGCGCCTACTCCTTGACCGGAACCGTGTAATTCAGCGGCAGCCGCCCGCCATCCGCATAGATGGTCTGGCCGGTCACGTAACTTGCATCAGGCGAGAGCAGGAACGCGGTCACTGCCGCGATTTCCGAAGGGTCTCCGATCCGGCCCAGCGGCGTGCGCGAGAGAATGCGGGTGCGCACTTCCGGATTGTCGGCAACGGATGCCAGCATGTCGGTCATGATGGAACCCGGTCCGACCGCGTTCACCCGGATACCGTGCGGGGCAAGCGACAGCGCCATGACCTTAGTCAGCTGGCTGACACCGCCCTTGGAAACGGAATAGGGCACCTGGTTGGGAATGGCGAAAGTGTCGTTGATTGAGGACATGTTGACGATCGAACCTGGCTCTTCGCCGGCGGCGATCTGGTCCACCATGTGACGCGCCACGGCCTGGCCGCACAGGAACGCACTCTTGAGGTTCACTCCGAGAACGCGATCGAAATCCGCCTCCTCGAGATCGAGAAACTCCGCTGCGTGGACGATGCCGGCGTTGTTGACCAGGGCATTGATCGAACCGAAAGCGTCGATGGTCTTGGCGACGAGATTGTGCACGTCGAGCCGCTCGGAAACGTCGGTTGCCGTAAAGCGGACCTCGCCCTCGCCCGAAACAGCTTCGACGGCGGCTGCGCCCGCTTCTTCGTCGATGTCGGCGATCATCACCCGTGCTCCGTCAGCCGCCAGGCGCCGGACGATTGCAAGCCCGATACCCTTGGCCCCGCCCGTTACGATCGCTGTTCGTCCATCCAGTCTCATGATCAATCCTTCCAAATTCTGGTCGGCACGTGCGGTACTCCGCACCCGCTTCCGAGTTTGGGTGATCCGTAGAATCAATCGGACGGGGCGTCCACCTCGTTTCGGGCTTTTCTGTCCGCAGTCAGTGGAAGACCCGGCACTTCGCCGCAGGACGATCCCGGCCCGCAGCAGCGGCCGGGACCGGAAGCGGCAATCAGGCTTCTTTCTTTTTCAGCCCGCGCTTTGCCAGAACGTCGGTGATCTCGTCGAGTATGGCCGGATCATCGATGGTTGCAGGCATTTTCCAACCCTCCCCATCGGCAATTTTCTGCATGGTCGCGCGCAGGATCTTGCCCGAGCGGGTCTTCGGAAGCCGCTTGACCACCATCACATTCTTGAAGGCCGCAACCGGTCCGATCTTGTCGCGAACCAGCTTGACCACTTCCTTCTCGACTTCCTCGTCAGACCGGTCGACACCGGAGTTGATGACGATGAAGCCAGCCGGAACCTGGCCTTTCATCGAATCGGCGATCCCGATGACGGCGCATTCGGCAACTTCCGGGTGCCCCGATACCGCCTCTTCCATGCCACCCGTGGACAGGCGGTGACCGGCAACGTTGATGATGTCGTCGGTGCGCGCCATGATGAAAAGATACCCGTCCTCGTCAATGAAGCCGGCGTCGGCGGTCTTGTAGTACCCCGGGAACTCCGCGAGATAGGAATCGTGGAACCGCGCATCGGCGTTCCAGAGCGTCGGAAGGCATCCCGGCGGCAGTGGAAGCTTGACCACGATATTGCCCAGCGTACCCGAGGCAACCGGATGGCCGGCATCGTCGATGACCTGGACATCGTATCCCGGCATCGGAACCGCGGGCGAGCCGTGCTTGATCGGCAGAAGTCCCAGGCCCATCGGGTTGCCCGCGATGGTCCAGCCGGTTTCGGTCTGCCACCAGTGATCGATCACCGGAACCTGCAGCAACCGTTCGGCCCACTGGATCGTGTCAGGGTCGGCGCGCTCACCCGCAAGGAAAAGGGCCCGGAAACCCGACATGTCGTAATCTGCGATCAGGCTGCCCTGCGGATCCTCCTTCCGGATGGCCCGGAAGGCTGTCGGAGCCGTGAACAGGACCGAAACCTTGTGCTCCGAGATCACCCTCCAGAAGGTTCCCGCATCCGGAGTGCCGACTGGCTTGCCTTCGAAAACAATCGTGGTGTTGCCGTGCAGCAGCGGTGCATAGACGATGTAGGAATGGCCGACCACCCATCCGATGTCGGACGCGGCCCAGAACACCTCTCCCGGCTTGACGCCGTAGATCGCGTTCATCGACCAGTGAAGCGCCGCCATGTGGCCGCCATTGTCGCGAACGACGCCTTTCGGCTGCCCGGTGGTCCCCGAAGTGTAGAGAATATAGAGCGGGTCTGTGGCGTTGACCGGGGTACAAGCCACCTTTCGGCCGGCATTGGCCTGCATCAGCGCATGATAATCGAAATCGCGGTCCTTGATGAGATCGCAGCGGTGTTCGTCCCGCTGAAACACGATGACCGCTTCCGGCTTGTGCGCCGATTGCTCGATCGCCGCATCAAGCAGCGGCTTGTAGGCTACCACCCTGCCGGGCTCGATGCCGCAGGAGGCTGAAACCACAAGCTTTGCGCCGCTGTCCTCAATCCGGCTCGCCAGTTCGGACGCCGCGAAACCCCCGAAAACCACCGAGTGGATTGCGCCCAGCCGGGCACAGGCCAGCATGGCGACCAGCGCCTCCGGCACCATCGGCATGTAGATCACCACCCGATCGCCCTTGGCCACACCGCGGTCGGAGAGCGCACCGGCGAAAGCCTCGACATCGGCGAGCATCGCCGAATAGCTGATTGTGCGCTTCGCGCCGGTGATCGGGCTGTCATAGATGATTGCCGCCTGGTCGCCGCGTCCCCCCTGGACATGGCGGTCGAGACAATTGTGGCAGGTGTTGGTTATGCCGTCGGGAAACCATCGTCCATAGGCGCCGGACTCGGGATCGAAGGCGGTTTTGGGCTTTTCGAACCAGTCGATCGCCGATGCCTGATCCATCCAGAACCCTTCCGGGTCCTCGCGCCAGCCCTGATACACCGCTTGATAGCTGCTCGTCATGTCATCCTCCTCCAGCGGGGCCGCCCCCGACCCTGTTCCCGATGAAAGTACCAGGAAACCCCACGCTCCAAATGCGCCGTTCGCTTCCTCATATGCCTGCTTCAAGATCTGCGAAACTAGACGAATGGCTAGATTTTGGCATCAAATCGATTTGACATCGAGACCAAGCCGAAAGTCGCATGGGTTGGGGGAGGTGAAAAGGAAGATCCGGTTGGGCCAGGACTGTGCAGCTCATGCCCCGGGACCGGACATGCGGCCGGGAGTCGGGCTGCGCGGAACTTGAGCGGATCCGCATAGCAGCTCCATACCTCGCGTATGGAAACTCGCTCGGGAGCTGTAGCCTGTCCGCATCGTTCGGAACCCGGTCATGGGTAATTGCGCGCACCGAAAATGGCCGATCCGACGCGAACCCTGGTCGCGCCCATGGCAATTCCGATCTCGAAATCGTCCGACATGCCCATGGAAAGTTGCTTGAGCCCGGCCCGGCCAGCGATCTTGGCGAGAAGCGCGAAATGCGGGCCCGGGTTCTCGTCGACCGGCGGAATGCACATCAGACCGGATATGTCGAGTTCGAGTTCGCTTCGGCAAAGATCGATGAAATCATCCGCCTGTTCCGGATCAATACCCGCCTTTTGCGGCTCCGATCCGGTGTTGATCTGGATGAAGAGTTCCGGCGACCGGCCCTGCTTTTTGATTTCCCGGGCGATTTCCCGGGCGATCTTCTCGCGATCGACGGTTTCGATGACATCGAACAGCGCCACAGCATCGGCGGTCTTGTTGGACTGAAGCGGCCCGATCAGGTGAAGCTGGAGATCGGGCGTCTCGGCCTTGAGTAGAGGCCATTTCGACTGGGCTTCCTGCACGCGGTTTTCACCGAAGATACGCTGCCCGGCCGCGATCACCGGCCTGATATCCTCGACCGGTTTCGTTTTCGACACCGCGACCAGTTCCACGGAGCCTTTTTCCCGTCCGGCTTCGCGTTCAGCAGCGGCAATCGCCGCACGTATTTTCGAAAGGTTCTCCGTCGCGTCCACTCGGCGCTCCATCCTGTCGGTTCTGTCTGACCTGCGGTGTTAACCTAGCTGCGGCGCATTGCCAATGCGCATCCAGAGCGGCGAAACGAAGCCGGGGAACACAATAGCGGCGCCGGGGTGCCTGTGAGCGCGGCTCAATGGTTGACGGTTGCCGGGTTTCATGGTGAAGGTCGCGGCCAAAATCCGACGAGGTTTCTGGTGATCGCACATGGCAGTTGAAAGATACAATCCCAAACAGGCGGAAAGCCGCTGGCAGCGCCGTTGGGAAGAGGAACGGATCTACGAGACGGACAACGAAAGTCCGAAGCCGAAATACTATGTGCTCGAGATGTTTCCCTACCCCTCGGGCCGGATTCACATGGGTCACGTCCGCAACTATGCGCTCGGCGATGTGGTTGCGCGCTACAAGCGTGCTCGCGGTTTCAACGTGCTGCATCCGATGGGCTGGGATGCCTTCGGCATGCCGGCAGAAAATGCCGCCATCCAGAACAACATTCACCCGCGCGACTGGACCTATGCCAATATCGACGCGATGCGAAAGCAGCTCAAGTCCATGGGCCTGTCGCTCGACTGGAGCCGTGAATTCGCCACCTGCGACGTCGACTACTACAAGCAGCAGCAGGCGCTGTTTCTCGACTTTCTCGCTGCCGGACTGATCTACCGCCGCAATTCGAAAGTGAACTGGGATCCGGTCGACATGACGGTCTTGGCCAACGAGCAGGTCATTGACGGGCGCGGCTGGCGCTCGGGGGCGCTCGTCGAACAGCGTGAACTGACACAATGGTTCTTCCGGATTTCGGATTTCGCGGAAGATCTGGATGCATCTCTCGATACCCTGGACGGCTGGCCCGACAAGGTTCGCACGATGCAGCGCAACTGGATCGGAAAATCCCGCGGTATCGAAATACCGTTTCCCCTGATGGAGCCTCAGGGTGAAATCGACACGGTCCATTGCTTTTCCACCCGTCCGGACACGATGCACGGCGCGAGTTTCATCGCGATCTCGCCCGATCACCCGCTGTCTCTGGCGCTCGAGGCCGGCAATGCCGATCTCGCCGCCTTCAACGCTGAATGCCGCCGCATCGGCACGTCGGAGGAAGCGCTCGAGAAGGCCGAGAAGCGCGGCTTCGACACCGGCCTCAGGGTCAGGCACCCCGCCGAGGACCGCGACCTGCCGGTCTGGGTCGGAAATTTCGTGCTGATGAGCTACGGAACCGGCGCAGTCTTCGGCTGCCCGGCGCACGACCAGCGCGACCTCGATTTCGCCCGCAAGTACGACCTGCCCGTGCGCAACGCTTTCTATCTCACCGGCGACAGGACGCCGGTGCTTGATGAGGCGCTGGTTCCGCCGAAATCCGAAAATGTCGTCTATGTCGAACATTTCGCCGGTCTGACTGAAGCGACCGGGCAGGAGGCGATCGACCGGACAATCTCCTGGTTCGAAGAGAAGAACCTGGGTGCAGGCATCACCCGCTACCGGCTGCGCGACTGGGGCCTGTCGCGCCAGCGTTACTGGGGCGCGCCCATTCCGGTCATCCACTGCGATGACTGCGGAGCGGTCCCGGTCCCGGCCAGCGACCTGCCCGTTGAACTTCCCGCGGACGTGACGCTGGGCAAGCCGGGCAATCCGCTCGATCATCATCCGACCTGGAAACATGTCGACTGCCCCGCCTGCGGCAAGGCCGCCCGGCGCGAAACCGACACCATGGACACTTTCGTCGATTCGTCCTGGTATTTTGCCCGCTTCACAGCCCCCTGGCACGATGCTCCGACCGATTCTGCTGTTGCCAGCGCATGGTTGCCGGTGGATCAGTATATCGGTGGTATCGAGCACGCGATCCTGCACCTTCTCTATTCCCGCTTCTTCACCCGCGCGATGCGCCAGACCGGTCATCTCGACCTGAAAGAACCGTTCCGGGGACTGTTCACGCAGGGCATGGTTGTCCATGAAACCTATCGCGCCGAACGCAACGGCAGGAACGAGTGGATTGCTCCCGCAGACGTCGTGATCGAGGACAAGGACGGCCAGCGCCAGGCCCGTCATGCCGAAACCGGCGAGCCCCTCGTGATCGGCTCGATCGAGAAGATGTCGAAGTCGAAGAAGAACGTGGTCGATCCCGACGACATCATCGAAAGCTACGGTGCGGACACCGCGCGTTTCTTCATGCTGTCGGATTCACCGCCGGACCGCGATGTGATCTGGTCCGAAGCCGGCGTAGAAGGCGCGCACCGTTTTGTCCAGAGGATCTGGCGCCTTCTCGGCGAAGCCTCCGAAAACCTGAAAGCAGCCGAGGCGAAGGCAGGCTCGGAGGGCCGCGCGCTCGAAGTCTCGCGTGCTTCGCACAAAACGGTCAAGGCGGTGGGCGAAGACATAGAAAAGCTTGCGTTCAACAAGGCCGTCGCCAGGCTCTACGAACTGGTCAACACGCTTGCAGCTCCGCTGTCCGACGTGGCAGCCGGAAAGGCCGACCCGGATCTCACCGGTGCCTGCAAGCAGGCCGCAGGTCATCTGGTTCAGCTGTTTGCGCCGATGATGCCGCATTTTGCCGAGGAGTGCTGGAACCTGCTCGGAAACGCCGGTATGGTTGCGACAACCGAGTGGCCGGACCATGATCCGGCTCTTGTGATTGACGACCAGATTGTCATGCCGGTGCAGATCAACGGCAAGAAGCGTGGCGATTTGACAATTGATCGCGATGCCGACCAATCTGCTGTCGAGCAGGCCGTCCTGGCGCTCGATTTCGTGCAATCGGCGCTCGGCGGCAATCCGCCGCGCAAGCTTGTTGTCGTTCCCCGGAGGATCGTGAATGTCGTCATCTGAAGTCATGCGGCCGGAGCGGTCCACCGGGGGAATGGCCCGGTTTGCAGCAATCCTGCTCGGTCTTGGCATGCTCGCCGGCTGCCAGGTCCAGCCGCTTTACGGCAATCTTTCGGGCGAGAGCCAGTCCGTTACCGTTGCCCGCGCCGAAACCAGGGTTGAACAGGTTGTTCGCAATGAACTGGTTCTCGGGTTCGGCGGAGAGCAGTCAGCGGGCGCCTACACGCTCGACATCAGCGCAACTTCGACGGTCAGCGGCATCCTGCCGGGCGGCATCGACAACGAATTTTCCGCAGCACGGGCAACCGTGACGGCCATTTATGTGCTCAAGGCGACGCAAACCGGCGAGGTCGTCAAGCGCGGGACCCGTACCGCGGACGCGCAGTTTGATCTGCCATCACAGAATTTCGCCCAGGAACGCGCCAAGCTCGAAGCCGAAACACGTGCCGCCAAGGCTGTTGCCGCCCAGGTTCGCGCCGATGTCGCAGCGGCGTTGGCGCGCTAGCCCGCGTCTGGCTGCACCGGCGCAATGGCCGAGATAAAGAACCACGAGTTCGCCGGTTTCATACGGCGCCAGGGCACACCCTACCGCATCGTGCTGGTCTACGGACCTGACCGGGGACTGGTATCGGAACGTGCGGCACAGGTTGCCGCGAAAACCGGCATCGATCTCAAGGACGATTTTTCCGTTCTCAAGCTCGAAGCCTCGGATCTGGGTGGGGATCCCGGCCGGCTGGCCGACGAATTCGGTGCGATCAGCCTGTTTGGCGGCGACCGGCTCGTTTGGGTCAAGAATGCCGGCAATGACCGCGGTCTCGTGGAAGCGGTTTCCGCCATCGCCGGTATCGATCCCGGAGGATCTCACCTCATCATCGAAGCCGGAGACCTGAAGAAGGGCGCTGGGCTGCGCAAGGCCGTGGAAAACGCGAAGACCGCGCTGGCAATTCCCTGCTATGCCGACGATGCCCGTAGCATCCAGGCCCTGATCGACGAGGAACTGGGCAATGCCGGCCTCACCATTCAGGGCGATGCGCGCCAGCGCCTGGGGCAATTGCTGGGTGGCGACCGCCTTGCAAGCCGCGGAGAGCTGAGAAAACTTGCCCTTTACTGCCACGGCACCGGGACTGTAACGGATGCCGACGTGGTTGAGGCGATCGGCGATGTTGCCGCGCTGTCGGTTGATGACGCCATCGAAGCGGTTTTCAGCGGGGACGTGAAGCGGCTCGAGGCTGCACTCGAGCGCATTCTGGCCTCAAAGACCTCGGTCTATCTCGTCCTGCGGGGTTGCCTCGTTCAGCTCGAACAACTCGACAGTCTGCGGACGCTGGTCGAAAACCATTCCCGCCAACCCGCTCAGGTGATGACGGAAAAAGGTCGCGGGATTCATTTCAAGCGAAAGCCGATCGTCGAACGGGCGCTTCGGCACTGGACGCTGAAAGCGATAAACTCGGAAATGCAACGCCTGGCCCAGGCCGTGCTCGACACGAGAAAGAGGCCACAGCTCGAAGCCTCGATCGCGCGCCAGGCGCTTCTGCGGACCTGCCTGCTCAGCAGATAGGCTATCTGTCTGTAATTATTAGCGATTTTCGCCCAATAGCCGACAAAGTTCATCCAGCTGCTCTAGCGACTTGTAGTCGATCCGCATCTGTCCGCCCTGGCCCTTGTGCGCGAGTTGTACCTTCAACCCGAGCACGTCGGAAAGACTTCTCTCAAGTGCAACGGTATCCGCGTCCTTGGTGTCGCCCGAACGACCGGATTTGGTCTCCAGCCCTCCGGTATCCGAAGGTTGTTCCGCATCCTTCTGGGCCAGCTTTTCGGCATCACGCACCGAAAGCCCGCCGTCAACGATCCGTTTGGCAAGTGCGGCAGGGTCCGATGTCGAAACGATCGCGCGGGCATGGCCGGCTGACAGTTCGCCCTCGGCCAGCATCGAACGAACCTGCTCGGGCAGTTTGAGCAGACGAAGGGAGTTGGCCACATGGCTGCGGCTCTTGCCGATCACCTCACCGAGATCGTTCTGGGTGTAGCCATACTGCGCGATCAGCTGTTCATAGCCTTGCGCTTCTTCCAGCGGATTGAGGTCGGCCCGCTGAACATTCTCGACAATGGCGATTTCCAGCGCCGTCTTGTCATCGACATCCCGGACAATGACAGGGATCTCGACAAGTCCCGCCATCTGGGAGGCGCGCCAGCGGCGCTCGCCGGCGATGATTTCGAAGCGCTCCGGCCCGGCGCTCCTGACCACGACAGGCTGAACCACCCCGTGCTGACGGATGGATCGGGACAGATCCTCCAGTTCGGCGGGGGCAAAGTTCCGCCTCGGATTGCGCGGATTGCGGTTGACATGCTCGATCGGAATCATCCGGTCGGCGGTAACCGTTGGTTTCGACTGCGCCGAGGAGGGCTGGTCGATCTCGCCGATCAGTGCCGCAAGGCCACGCCCGAGCCGTTTCTTGGATACATCTTCTGCCATCTTCGTTTCCACTCTTGCTCTTGACCGGGATCCGGTCAGGCGGCCTTTCTGTTGCGTTCACGCTGGATCACTTCGGATGCCAGCTGAAGATATGCCTGGCTCCCGGCGCATTTGAGGTCATAAAGAATAGCCGGTTTCCCGTATGAAGGCGCTTCCGATACCCGCACGTTCCGGGGGATCAGGGTCCGGTACACCTTGTCGCCGAGATGGGCGCGAACGTCATCGACCACCTGCAGCGCCAGATTGTTGCGCGCATCGTACATGGTCATCACAATGCCCTGGATATCCAGGGTCGGATTGAGCGTATCGCGCACTTGGCCGACCGTTTCCAGCAACTGGCTCAAGCCCTCCAGGGCGAAAAATTCGCATTGCAGCGGAACGAGGATGGAATGGGCGGCCGCCATCGCATTCATGGTCAGAAGATTGAGCGAGGGCGGACAGTCGATCAGCACATAGCTGTAGGAGGTGGCGGCCTCTGCCTGCAACGCCTTGCGCAACCGAAACACCCGGTCGGGCGTGCCCGCAATTTCCATTTCGACACCGAGGAGATCCATCGTCGACGGAATGATGCTCAGATGCGGGACCGCAGTCTCGACAACGGTGTCCGCCACGGTCGCATTCTGCGTCAGAAGATCATAGGCGGAGACACCGCGATCCCTTCGGTCGATACCCAAACCGGTGCTGGCATTGCCCTGCGGATCGATATCGACAATCAGCACTTCCTCGCCGATGGCGGCAAGGGCCGTGGCGAGATTGATAGCCGTCGTGGTCTTGCCGACGCCGCCTTTCTGATTGGCGATGGTGATGATCCGGTTCTTTGCATGGGGCATCGGATAGCGTCCGCAGAATCAGTTGAATTTCGTGAGATTGCCAATCTCGAGAATGACCGATCCATCCTGAAACTGACTGTTGTGTTCTACCAGATCAAATGCCCAAAGGTCACGCGCGGATCGCACTTCTTCAGCGTAATCCAACCCTTTATGAAACCACAATCGGATGGACGGGTTCCGGGCAGCAAACGGCGCTGAATGGAAAAGAAGATCCGTCAGCGGCGCCAAAGCCCTTGCGGATATGGCATCGATATCCGGCAGGCTTTTTGCCGCCGCGTCGATCCGCACAGGCATCACGCTGGCGCGCGCACCGGTTTGTGCGATGGCCTGGCGAAGGAAGGCTGCTTTCTTGTTGTTGCTTTCGACGAGGTGGACCCAGCCCTTTCCGGAGTCCGCAAGACAGATCGCGGTAACGAGGCCCGGGAAGCCGGCCCCGCTGCCCATATCCATCCAAACCGCGGGCTCACGCCTGAGTGCGAAAAGCTGCAGGCTGTCCAGAACATGCCGGGTCCAGAGGTCAGGCAGAGTCTTTGGCGAAATCAGGTTGATACTGCTCTGCCATTTCCGGACAAGATCAGCATAGACCCTAAGCCGTTCCGCTGTTTCACGTGAAACAGACAGAAACGGCGGAATGGCTCCGTCGGCAATCACCGACTGTTCGGCGGCTTTCATGCCGATTTCGCCGTCTTCGGGACCGGTCCCCTGCGAAGATGAGTAAGAACCAGGGCAATGGCCGCGGGTGTCATCCCCTCGATACGCTCCGCATGACCAATCGAAGCAGGCCTGATCCTTTCAAGCTTATGCCGAAGTTCATTGGACAAACCGACCAGGGCGCCGTAATCGAAATCAGCCGGGATCAAACGGGCCTCTTCCTTCATACGGTCCGCAATGTCCTGCTGCTGCCGCTCAAGATAGACCGCATAGGAGGCATCCACTGCCGCTGCTCTCAACACCTTCGGATCGTGGCGCCCGAGATCCGGCCAGACACGAAGGACATCTTCCAGCCCCACCTCGGGATAGGACAGAAGCTGAAAAGCAGTTCGCCGCAAGCCGTCCTGATTCAGCGAGATACCGAACCGGGCAGCTTCATTCGGCGACACCTTGCGTTCCTTGAGATCCGAAGAACATTCCGTAAGCGAATCGAAATAACGGTTGAACTTGTCCCGCCGCTCCGGACCAACGCAGCCCAACGCGATCGCGATGGGAGTGAGCCTCACCTCTGCATTGTCCGCACGCAGCGACAGACGATACTCGGCCCGGGACGTGAACATCCTGTAGGGTTCGCTGACGCCGCGTGTTGTGAGATCATCGATCATCACGCCGATGTAGGAATTGGCGCGGCTGAACACCACCGGTTCCCGGCCCTGTACCTTGAGCGCCGCATTCAGACCCGCCACCAGGCCCTGCGCTGCAGCCTCTTCATAACCGGTCGTGCCGTTGATCTGTCCCGCAAGGAAAAGTCCCGGCACCTTGCGGGTCTCCAGCGACTGCGCAAGCTCCCGCGGGTCAACATGATCATACTCGATGGCATAGCCCGGCTGAATTACCTCGACATTCTCAAGACCCGGAATCGTTCGCAGGAAGTTCAGCTGTACGTCCTCCGGCAACGACGTCGAGATGCCGTTCGGATAGACGGTGTCATCGTCGAGGCCTTCCGGCTCCAGGAAAATCTGGTGCCCGTCGCGTTCACCAAAGCGAACGATCTTGTCCTCGATGGATGGGCAATACCTTGGACCGACACCCTCAATCTGACCTGAATACATGGCCGAGCGATGAATATTCTCCTGAATGATCTTGTGGGTCTCGGGCGTCGTTCGAGTGATCCCGCATCGGATTTGCGGGACCTGGATGCTTTCGGTGATGAAAGAGAATGGCACCGGATCGGCATCCGCTTCCTGCCAACTGACGCGATCCCAATCAATCGTTTTGCCATCAAGCCGCGCCGGTGTTCCGGTTTTCAGTCGCCCAAGCTCAAAGCCGGCCCTTTCAAGGACATTCGAAAAGCCCAGGGCCGGGGCCTCATTCATTCGGCCAGCCGGAATGCGACGGTCACCAATATGGATCAGCCCTCTCAGGAAGGTCCCTGTTGTCAGAACAACGGCATCGCACTCGATCTTGCGCCCATCCTTCAGGACGATACCTGCAGCCGCACCATCTGTCTGGATTAAGCCATCGGCTTCGCCTTCGATGATATCCAGATTCGGTGTATCGGCGAGCTGCGCCTGCACCGATTCCCTGTAGAGTTTCCGATCGGCCTGGGTACGGGGGCCCCACACAGCCGGACCCTTGCGACGGTTCAGCATTCGAAACTGAATCCCCGATTGATCGGCCGCAAGACCCATGATGCCACCCATGGCATCGATCTCTCTGACGAGATGACCCTTCCCAAGGCCGCCGATAGCGGGGTTGCAGGACATGGCGCCGATGCTTGATTGCTGGTGTGTGACCAGTGCAGTTCGCGCACCAAGACGTGCGGCGGCTGCAGCTGCTTCACTGCCCGCGTGCCCGCCGCCGATAACAACGACATCATATTGAATCGGTGTGTTCATACCCGGAGTTCTCTTTTTCCGAAAGGCCAAAGTCAAGGCCAAAGCGTTTCACGTGAAACAATATTGCGTTTGAGCCGAAGGTGAACACTCCAAAACCCTCTAGAGTGTTTCACGTGAATCACCGAAAGCATCCAGAATCGCTTGTTTCACGTGAATCACTTGCCAACGCAGAATTCGGCAAATATCACGCCCAGAAGGTCCTCTACATCAACCTTCCCGGTAATACGCCCGATATCATCTCCGGCACGTCGAAGGTTTTCAGCGCGGACTTCGATCGGCGTGTCTCCGCCGCCTACCGCAATCTCAATTTCTTCACATGCCTTCTCCAAAAGAACCTTATGGCGGCTCCTGGTGGGAACCGACTCGGATTCTTGAGGCTGCAACGACACAAGACGTTCTGATATCGCCGCGATGAGCCGGTCGATCCCTGACCCTGTTACGCTGGAAATACCGATTTCTGCGCCATCCGTCTGAATTGTCATCCCGGAATCCGGCAAATTATCGATTTTGCTGCGGATTCGAATCGCTTTCTCGCCCAGCGTCGGATCATGACCAGTGGCTGTCCCCGATACTTCCCTGAGGTCGAGAACCAAATCGGCGTTCTCCGCCGCTGCACGGCTACGCCGCATACCCTCCAGTTCGATAGCGTCTTCAGAGTCTTCTCGCAGTCCGGCGGTATCCTGCAATGTTACCAGATAGCCATTCAGGTCCATGCGCACTTCAACAATGTCCCGCGTTGTACCCGGTATCTCGGATACAATTGCCGCCTCACGTTCCGCAAGACAATTGAGCAATGATGACTTTCCGGCATTGGGAGGCCCAACCAACGCGACCTTGAACCCTGAACGGACAATCTCCCCGTAAGACGCCGTTTTCAGATGGTCGCGGATTTCCTCGAGCATCGACCCCATGTCAGACCATATCTGATCGGAAACAGACCCGGGAATGTCATCCTCGTCGGAAAAATCGAGTTCCGCCTCTATCATGGCGCGCGCATGCGTAATCCTCCGCGCCCAATCCTGATAGATCGTACGGAGACTTCCGCCAGCCTGGGAGAGAGCCTGCCGGCGTTGCGCTTCGGTTTCCGCAAGAAGCAGGTCCGAAAGACCTTCCACCTCCGTCAGGTCCATCTTGCCATTCGCAAAAGCCTGTCGTGTGAATTCACCGGGTTCCGCGGAGCGAAATCCCTCAAGCCGCCCAAGCGTCCGCAGGACTGCTTGCACGGAGGCGGGGCTTCCATGGATCTGAAACTCAGCAACATCCTCGCCGGTAAAGGAGTTCGGACCGGGGAAAAACAGTGCAAGACCCTTGTCGAGAACAACGCCGTCCGTGTCCCTGATCGCGCACAGGGTCGCCAGTCGGGCAGGGGGCACCGAGCCTGCAAGTGTTTCGAGTCCGAATCGAACACCGGGTCCCGAGAGGCGTATCACCGCAACGCCGGCCGGGACCGCGCCGCTGGAAAGCGCAAAGATGGTTTCACCCATGACAATACCGGATCCGAATCGAATCGGGGGATTCGGCGATTCCTCAGGTGTTCATCGACTCGAAGAAATCGCTGTTGTTCTTGGTCTGCTTGAGCTTGTCGATAAGGAACTCGATCGCGTCCGTGGTTCCCATCGGCGCCAGGATACGGCGGAGTACGAAGATCTTTTGAAGGTCCTGTCGCGGAACCAGGAGATCTTCCTTGCGGGTACCCGACTTGAGAATGTCCATAGACGGGAAGATGCGCTTGTCGGCCACCTTCCGGTCGAGAACGATTTCCGAGTTGCCTGTGCCCTTGAATTCCTCGAAGATCACTTCGTCCATGCGCGAACCGGTATCGATCAGTGCGGTTGCGATAATTGTCAGCGATCCGCCTTCCTCGATGTTTCTGGCTGCTCCGAAGAAGCGCTTAGGACGCTGCAGGGCATTGGCATCCACACCGCCGGTCAGGACCTTGCCGGAAGACGGCACCACCGTGTTGTAGGCTCGGCCGAGACGTGTGATCGAATCGAGCAGGATGATCACGTCGCGTCCATGCTCGACCAGGCGCTTGGCCTTCTCGATGACCATCTCGGCCACCTGGACGTGGCGGACCGCCGGTTCGTCGAACGTGGAGGAAACGACCTCGCCCTTCACCGAACGCTGCATGTCTGTGACTTCTTCCGGACGTTCGTCGATCAGAAGAACGATGAGATAACAGTCCGGGTGATTGGCGGTGATCGAGTGCGCAATGTTCTGAAGCAGAACGGTCTTACCCGTCCGCGGCGGCGCCACGATAAGCCCGCGCTGTCCTTTCCCGAGCGGTGCGACCAGGTCGATGACCCGGGAGGAAATATCCTTCGTGGTGGGATTGTCGATCTCCATCTTGAACCGCTCGTTCGGATAGAGCGGTGTCAGATTGTCGAAATGGACCTTGTGCCGGATCTTTTCGGGATCCTCGAAATTGATCGTATTGACCTTGAGGAGGGCAAAATACCGCTCACCTTCCTTGGGTCCCCGGATCGGTCCCTCGACCGTGTCCCCAGTCTTTAGGGAGAACCGCCTGATCTGCGAGGGGGAGATGTAGATGTCATCCGGTCCCGGGAGATAGTTTGCGTTCGCCGATCGCATGAAGCCGAAACCGTCCTGAAGGACTTCGACCACGCCTTCGCCGATGATTTCCACATCCTGGGCAGCAAGCTGCTTCAGGATTGCAAACATCAGCTCCTGCTTGCGCATGACGCTGGCATTTTCGACTTCCACCGATTCGGCAAAGGCGAGCAAATCCGTAGGGGTTTTGTTCTTAAGCTCTTGAAGCTTCATTTCCTGCATGGGAAATCCAAGTCTAGAATGTACGTAAATGGGGAGAGGCGGACTAGAGCACGCGGCTGAGAGAGTGCCGGCCAGACAGAAACTGGTGCCCGCCTTTGAAGGCGTTACCAGCTAGATAGCGATTCACGTGAAACGCCGCAAGCCCCGTTGTACCGACAATTTGGATAAGACGTCTGCGCCAAAGCAGAGCCTCACGCTCAAGCGAACGGTTTGATGATCACCATGATGATCGCCAGAATCATCAGAACCGTCGGTATTTCATTGGCCATTCGCCATTGCCGGGCGGTCATCCTGTTTTCTCCGAGGGAGAACCTGCGAGCCGCACGGCTCAGAAAGACATGAAACACGGTCAGACCCGCTACCGCTGCGATCTTGACCCAGAGCCATACTCCCGCAAATCCGAAACCGTCCCAGGCGAGCCATAGCCCTACGACCCACGACACCATCATTGCAGGGTTCATGATCACCTTGATCAGCCGCTGCTCCATGATGATGAAGGTTCTCGCTGGTTCTCCGCCCGATTCAGCATCGGCGTGGTACACGAACAGCCGCGGCAGATAAAACAGACCCACCATCCACGAGATGACAGCAACCACGTGCAGGACCTTGAGCCAGCCATAGAGCCATGAAGGCTGCAGCCACCAGGCCAGCCCCGCGAGAACGACCACGATTGCTATCGTCAGATAGGCTTTCAGGCGTGCCCGCGAGCCTTCCGAAGCGCTTGTTGCGACCGGATCCTTCACGAGCCGGAAACGCCTCTGACGCGGTTCATCAACCGGGTGACATTCGCAGGGTCCGCCTGCGGTGTGATTCCATGTCCAAGATTGAAGATCAGGGGCCCGTCTCCCAGCGTATCAAGAACGCGATCAACCCCCTCATCAAGCGCAGCGCCGCCGGCCACCACGCGAAGCGGGTCGAGATTGCCCTGCACCGCACCGCCCTTCTGAATGCGGCGTGCAAGCTCGCCCGGCACGGTCCAGTCGAGACCCACGCAACTGACGCCGGTATCGCTTCTGTAGGTTTCCAGAAGCGCACCCGCCCCCTTGGCGAACCCGATTACCGGAACACCGGGACGTTCACGTCTGATCCTGTCGACCATGCGCTTGACCGGTGCGACGGAGTACCGCGCAAACTCGACCTCGCCCAGCACGCCTGCCCATGAATCAAAAATCTGCACCGCATCCGCTCCGGCATCGATCTGAGCAATCAGATAATCCGCAGAGATTTCGGTCAGATGATCAATCAGCGTCGCGAACTCTTCCGGATGCTGCATGGCAAACAGCCGGGCAGGTGCCTGATCCGGCGTACCATGCCCGGCGATCATGTAGGTCGCCACGGTCCAGGGCGCTCCGCAAAAGCCGAGCAGTGTCGTTTCCTCCGGCAGCTCAGCCCGCAACCGCCGCACCGTTTCATAGACCGGAGCAAGGTGGTCATGCATTTTCGAAGCATCAAGATCGGACACCGCCTCCGGAGAGATCGGATCCATCTGTGGTCCCTCCCCCTGGACAAACCGGACATTCCTGTCGAGCGCATCGGGAATGACAAGGATGTCGGAGAACAGGATCGCTGCATCAAAGCCGTAGCGGCGGATCGGCTGCAGCGTCACTTCAACCGCAAGGTCGGGCGTGTAGCAAAGATCGAGGAAGCCTTTGGCGGTTGCCCGTGTCTTTCGGTACTCCGGCAAATACCTTCCGGCTTGTCTCATCAGCCATACCGGTGGCGGAGATACCGTTTCCCCCGCCAGTACCTTCATCACCTTGCGATCCGCAGCCTTTGTCATCACCTGTCCCTTAAAACAAATCCTTATGGAAAAGGATTCTGATTCTATGACTCTGTGGCTTCAGGGGATTAACGCTTGTCCACAGTTCCTCCACAGGCGGCTCATATAAACAGTCACATCCCAAAAGCACAATCAGCCAGCGACAGTCATTGTGACACAAGGCATAAAGCCTTTACCTGGTTGAGTTTATGCCGTCCGGATCGCTCCTTAGCGCTGCGGCAGGTCTGTGTTTTCCCCGTAACCTCAAAAAAACCGCCCAAATGAATGCACAAAACACCCATTGTGGAAAAACACCGCCGCTGTCCCTTGCCTTTGAGGGGCCCCGGCCCTTAGCTCTTGCCCGTCCACCCTTATCAACAGCCGTCGGAGATTTATGTGGAACAGGTCAAAAACTATTTCCATCTGCATCTCATCTCCGATTCGACCGGTGAAACGCTCATGGCCGCCGGCCGGGCCGCTGCCGCGCAGTTCCAGGGCGCCCAGGCGCTCGAACATGTCTATCCTCTGATCCGCACCCGAAAACAGTTGTTTGCCGTCCTCGATGCCATCGACGGCGCTCCGGGAATTGTCCTCTACACGATCGTCGATACCGAACTGGCGTCAATCATCGAGCTCAAATGCCGCGACATGGGCCTGCCGAGCGTCTCGGTGCTGGAGCCGGTGCTCAACGTGTTTCAGTCCTATCTCGGTGCACCGTCCCGTCGCCGCGTCGGCGCCCAGCACGCGATGGGCGAGGAAT
This sequence comes from Hoeflea sp., assembly GCA_965230055.1. Taxonomy (GTDB): domain Bacteria; phylum Pseudomonadota; class Alphaproteobacteria; order Rhizobiales; family Rhizobiaceae; genus Hoeflea. Next base: position 1,500,833 of record OZ245939.1, read on the forward strand.
ATTTCAGGCGCATCGATGCGCTGAATTTCACTCTCGATCACGATGACGGGCAATTGCCCGCCGATTTTGACGCTGCCGATCTGGTGATCATCGGGATCAGCCGCACGTCAAAAACGCCCACTTCGATCTATCTTGCCAACCGCGGTATCAAGACTGCCAACATTCCCATTGTCTATGGGGTCCCGCTGCCCGAGGGGTTGGCCAGGGCGAAGAAACCGTTGATCGTCGGTCTCGTTGCCTCGGTCGACCGCATCGCCCAGGTCCGCCAGAACAGGGTTTTGGGAACCACGGCGGGATTCCAGGGCGAGCAATACACGGACCGGTCCCTGATCAGCGAAGAACTGAAATATGCCCGTTCGCTGTGCGAACGGCACAACTGGCCAGTGATCGATGTGACCCGCCGCTCGATCGAGGAAACCGCAGCGGCAATCCTTGCCTTGCGCCCGAAGTGGCGTTAACCCCCGAAATCACGCGGTCGGTGTAACAAGGAGCACATATGACCCAAAGGCTCGTGCTTGCCTCGGCAAGCCCCTTCAGAAAGACCATGCTGGAGAATGCCGGCCTCCGCTTTAAGGTCGAGCCGGCCGAAATAGACGAGCGCGCCGTGGAAGGCGCCCTGACCGATCTCGACGCCGAGAGCGTGGCAAGCGTTCTTGCCGAAGCCAAGGCGCAGGATGTCGCGGCAAGAAACCCCGGAAGCATTGTGATCGGGTCCGACCAGACCCTGTCGATCGATGACACGCTGCTTCACAAACCGAAAGACATGGATGAAGCGCGGCGTCGGCTTCTGACCCTGTCGGGTCGCACCCACGCCCTCAACAGCGCCGTGGTCCTGGTCCGTGATGACGAAACCCTCTGGCGCCATGTTTCCGTCGCACACCTGACGATGCGAAAGCTCGATCCCGGGTTTGTCGGCCGTCATCTCGCAAGCGTCGGCGACAAGGTGTTGTCGTCCGTCGGCGCCTACCAGTATGAAGGGGAGGGCATCCAGCTGTTCGAGCGCATAGAAGGCGATTATTTTACCATTGTCGGTATGCCGATGTTGCCGCTTCTCGAAAAACTAAGGGACCTGGCGGTGATCGATGGCTGACAATCGGGAATCCTTCCCACGGGCGTTCGTGATCGGGGACCCGATTTCGCACTCGCGCTCTCCCCTTATCCACCGGTACTGGCTGGAGGCGCACGGAATCCGGGGTAGTTACGATCCGGTGCGTGTTCAGTCCTCTGAACTTGTAGGCTTCGTGGCAGCGCTTAAGGACGGATCTTCGGTCTATAGCGGCGGCAATGTCACCATTCCCCACAAGCAGGCGATTTCCGACCTCGTTGATCACATCGACGAAACCGCTCTCCAAATCGGCGCGATCAACACGCTATGGCTCGAAGACGGCCGGCTCCATGCCGGAAACACCGATTCGCATGGATTCTCGGCCAATCTCGACGTATCCGCACCGGGCTGGGATCGAAGCCGGACGGCTGTCGTCCTGGGCGCGGGAGGAGCGAGCCGTGCAATCCTGCATGCACTCCTCGCAAGGGAAATTCCGGAGATCCGCGTCGTCAATCGTACGGTGGACCGCGCGCGCGAACTTGCCGAACGCTTCGGACCGGGAACAACCGCCCTTGGAATGCAGGCTTTGCCTGAAGCCCTGAGCGGCGCCGATCTGTTCGTCAACACAACTTCGCTTGGAATGGACGGCGCACCTGCACCAGCCATCGATTTCAGCGGCATGTCCGATGACGCCCTCGTAACGGACATCGTATATGTGCCCTTGCTGACCCCGATCATGAAAATGGCTGCGGACCAGGGGATCCGCACGGTTGACGGCCTCGGGATGCTGCTTCACCAGGCGGTGCCTGGCTTTGAACGATGGTTCGGCATCCGGCCTTCTGTCACGGCGGAGCTGCGCAATCTCGTGATTGCGGACATGGAGGCGCATTGATGATCACGATCGGTCTGACCGGCTCCATCGGCATGGGAAAATCGACGACCGCAGACATGTTCAAGGCCGCGGGCGTGCCCGTCATCAGTGCCGACGAGATTGTTCATGATCTCTATAACGGTTCGGCAGCACCCCTGATTGAGGAAGCCTTTCCCGGGACTACATCAAACGGGGTGGTCGACCGGGTATTGCTGTCCGGGAAGCTGCTCGATGACCCCGGCGGTTTCAAGCGCCTCGAAGCCATCGTTCACCCGCTGGTCCGCGAGCGCGAGCATGCCTTCGTCGAGGATGCGCGGTTTGCGGGGCATCCGCTGGTACTGATCGACATTCCGCTTCTCTATGAAACCGGTGCTGAAGACCGTGTGGATACGGTTGTTGTTGTCAGTTGCGGTCCGGATCTCCAGCGAGAGCGTGTCCTTTCACGTCCGGGGATGACCGAGGAGAAGTTCGAAGCTATTCTTGCGCGTCAGGTTCCCGATTCCCAAAAGCGCCGTCGCGCTGATTTCGTAATTGACACTTCCAACGGGCTGGAGCCCGCCAGGCAGCAGGTGGAAGAGATCATCGGCAAGCTCGAAAAGATGACCAGGAAATAGGACGGACTTATGCGCGAGATTGTATTCGATACCGAAACAACCGGGCTCGACAACCAGGTCGATCGGGTCATCGAGATCGGCTGTGTTGAACTCGAGAACCAGTTTCCCACGGGCCGGACCCTCCATCTCTTCATCAATCCCGAAGGCCGCGCGGTCCATCCGGATGCACTTGCGGTGCACGGGATCAGCGACGCCTTTCTGGCGGACAAACCCGTCTTCGCCGATCTGGCAGACGAGATTGCCCGGTTTTTCGATGGCGCGCGTTATGTGGCCCACAATGCAAATTTCGACATGGGGTTTCTCAATGCCGAGTACCGGCGGATCGGTCTCGCGCCCGTTGATCCGGGCCTGGTTGTCGATACGCTGGCGCTTGCCCGGCGGCGACACCCGATGGGACCCAACTCGCTCGACGCGCTGTGCCGGCGTTATGGCATTGACAATTCCCACCGTACAAAGCACGGCGCGCTGCTCGACGCGGAGCTTCTGACTGACGTCTATATCGAGATGCTCGGGGGGCGGCAGGCTGCACTCGGCCTGTCCTCGAACCAGTCGGACGCAGGCGAGGGATCGAGCACCCAGGTGGTCATCGAGATCGGTGAACGGCCCGAACCCTTGCCCGAACGCCTGACATCGGCGGAATTGCAGGCCCACAGGGAACTCATCAGCCGGATCGGCGCAGACGCTCTCTGGCTCAAGGCTGAACGAAGCTGAACGCCCGTTGTTGATTCACGTGAAACATGCGTTGCGGATTCCGTCAGGGTCCCACGCAGCGGTGCCAAGACCGAAATCGCGTCCCAGGGCTATGGCAATCCGGACATGAAAAAGGCCGCCCGGAGGCGGCCTTTCCCAATTCATATTTCCAAGGGAACTCAGTTGACCTGGTTCGCAACCTCGGACTTGGTTTTTTCCTGCGCCATGCGCTGCTGGAACATCTGCGCAAAGTCGATCGGATCGATAAGCAGTGGCGGGAAGCCGCCGTTCCTGGTCGCGTCCGCCACGATCTGGCGCGCGAACGGGAACAGGATCCGCGGACATTCGATGAAAAGCAGCGGAAGCATGTGTTCCTGCGGGAAGTTTGCCACGCGGAATACGCCGCCATAAACCAGCTCGACGTTAAAGACGACGGTCTCATCGTTCTTCGCTTCCGCATTGAGCGTCAGCACGACATCGAACTCGGTCTCGCTCAACGGATTGGCGTTGACGTTGACGTTGATGTTGATCGCCGGAGACTTCTCGCGCGGGCCCAGTGATTTCGGCGCACCGGGGTTCTCGAAGGACAGATCCTTCACATACTGCGCCATCACGTTAAGTGTCGGCGCTTCACCGTTGCCTTTTGCATCCGTTGGCGCTGCAGCGCCCGTGCCGGTCGTGTCTTTTGCCATATGGCTCTTCCCTGTTTTCATCCGCCAGAGGCGGCTACCCGGTAAATTGTTCGCGGTTTCGCTAGCATTTCACCACCGGGGTTACAACCCGTTTGGTCAGTCGTGGTTATCCCGGTCCTTGCCGGAAAGCCGGTCCTGATCGCCCGACCATGGCGAGGAATGGTCCGGGTGGCGCTCGAATTCATCCGCGTCGAGATCCACCACGCCGTCATCCGGCCGCGGGGAACCTGGACCTCTGCCGCTGCCGCGAGCCGACATCGTTGTCACCACGATGCGGTTCCTGACCAGCCGCCAGACCGCGTCCCGCAGGGCGGGCACGAACAGGAGAAATCCGAGCGTATCGGTCACGAAGCCGGGGGTCAGCAAAAGAACGCCCGCCACCAGGATCATGACGCCGTGCACCAGTTCGCGTCCCGGCACACGGTTGGCCTGCATCTCGGCGTTGATCCGGTTGAACAGGCCGATTCCCTGCCAGCGCAGCAACACGCTGCCGATGGCCGCGGTCAGCAATACCATGCCGAGCGTCGCCCAAACCCCGATCTGCCCCCCGATGACCACGAAGGCCGCAATTTCAGCAAGCGGAACAACCAGCAGCAGGAAAGGGATCAGGGAGAAGCGCATGTCGATGGTCCGGGTGAGAAAGACGCGCGGCAAAACCGTCGGCGGCAGACAACAAATAGAATGGCCGACCCTTTGATTGATCGGCCCGAGAGGATTATATGCATCCTAGCAGACGATGAAAATGAAAGAAGGCGGGAATGGGTTCCTTTGATTTTGTGACGTTCTTCTTTTTTGTGGCGGCGGTGATTGTGTTCATCCAGCTCCGCTCGGTGCTTGGCAAGAGGACCGGGAACGAGAGGCCGCCGCGCGAAAAGATGGAACGGCGCGAGCAGACTGCCTCGCAGGACGGCATCGACGATCCGAAAGTGGTCACGCTGCCGCGCCGGGGCCGGGAAGCGGCCGAATCTGACGCCTTCGCCGCGGTTGACGCCTATGCGGAACCGGGAAGCGATCTCAACAAGAGCCTTCGCGAGTTGGTCGCAGCCGATCCTTCTTTTGACCCGAAGGAATTCGTTCGCGGCGCGTCAATGGCCTATGAGATGATCGTGTCCGCCTATGCCGACGGCGACAGAAAGACCCTGAAATCCCTGTTGTCGCGTGAGGTCTACGAAGGATTCGTCGCCGCGATCACTGAGCGCGAAAACCGCGGTGAAACGGTCCGGTCCAATTTCGTTGGCATTGAAAAAGCCAGCATCATCCAGGCGGAAATGAAGGGTGCCGAAGCCAATGTGACCGTTCGCATCGTCAGCCAGCTGATTTCAGCGACGATCGACAAGAACGGGGAAGTGGTCGAGGGCGACCTTGCCGAGGTCACCGACGTCAACGATGTCTGGACCTTTGCCCGTGATACCCGATCGCGCGATCCCAACTGGCATCTTATTGCGACGGAAGCCGACCAGTAATGACGCTGTCGCTGCGGCGATGGGAATTCTCCCGGCTGCCCGGATGGGCGGAGGACTCCCCCGCCGCGGCGTTTGAAGCGTTTTGCCGGTCGGCGCGCCGCGCGCTGGATGTTGCGCCCTGCAAGACCGGCTCACTCGGCCTGAGCCATCGGGATTTCGATCCGGTATTCAAGGCGGCGCTCGCTCTCAAGGATGAGGGCGGCCTGGATGACGCAAAGATCCGATCCTTTTTCGAGGACCGTTTTTTTCCGCTCGAACTGTGTACGGACGACATTCCCGGTCTCGTGACAGGCTATTACGAGCCTGAAATCGAGGTTCGTGACGAACCCGACGCGATCTACCGTCACCCGTTCCTCCGGAAACCGCAAGATCTGGTCAAGGTGCCCGACCCGTCAAATCCGCCGCCGGAGATTCCCGAGGGTCATGCCTTCATGATCGAGCGGGAAGACGGGGTCGAGACTTGTCCGGATCGAGAGGCGATAGAAACCGGCGCGTTCAATGAGATGGGCCTCGAAATTGCCTGGGCCGCATCGAAGGTTGATGTCTTCTTCGCCCATGTGCAGGGCTGTGCCCGGCTTCACGGTGGAAGCCGCCCGGTGCGGCGCATAACCTATGACGGCAAGAGCGGCCATCCGTTTACCGGAATCGGACGCCTTCTCGTCGATGCCGGCGAGATCCCCGCTGATGAGATATCCATGGCTTCGATCCGGGCATGGCTGGCGCGGCATCCCGGTAGGGCGGATGAATTGATGTGGCGAAACCGCTCCTTCATTTTCTTTCGTGAGGCCGATGTCGATGACGCCCGGCTCGGTCCGGTGGCGGCTGCAAAGGTGCCGCTGGAGCCGGGGCGCTCCATGGCGGTGGACAGGCACGTTCACACCTTCGGCACCCCGTTCTTTGTCTCCGCGCCGGACCTTGAGGACTTCGACAGGCCAAAACCCTTCGCCCGGCTGATGATCGCGCAGGATACGGGGACGGCCATTGTCGGTCCCGTGCGCGGGGACCTGTTTGCCGGATCGGGTCCGTCAGCCGGTGACACGGCCGGGGCGATCAACAACCGCGCCGATTTTTTTATTCTTGCGCCAAAGACCTCCGACCTTGCCGGGCGAACTGCGTCATGAGCGGCGACAGGCACAAGCTGAGCCATGAAGACCGGATCATTTGGGCGCGCGTGGCACGCACGGTCGACCCGCTTCCGGGCAAGTCTGTTGAGGACGAGGAATGGTTTGCGGCCGAGCCGGAAACGACAGATCCACCCGTTGCAAACACTCCGCCCGCAAACCGGCCGCCAAGAATGCGAACCTTCGTCGAACCGGCGCCATCTGAAACCAAATCCGGGCCGAAGACTGTCCAGAAACACCAGATCGAAAAACCGGTGGTCCGGAAACTGGCGCGTGGCCGCCTACCGATTGACGGAAAGATCGATCTTCATGGTCTTACCCAGTCGGAAGCGCACAACCTGCTGTTCGATTTCCTCGCCCGCGCCCATGAGCGGGGTCTTCGCCATGTGCTGGTGATCACCGGAAAGGGCTCCTCCCATGGCAGCCAAGGTGTCCTCAAGCGGGTATTGCCGGAATGGCTCGCAAAGCCCGAGTTCCGGTTCCTCATCTCCGGTCATGAAAACGCAGCCCGGGGCCACGGTGGAGAAGGCGCGCTCTACATTCGCCTGCGTCGCGAACGGGGCGGACCGAGATGACACCGTTCGGCGAGGCCGTCAGAAAGCTGCGCGCCCAAAGAGGCGTCACCCAGCGCGAGATGGCGCGCGCGCTGGGCGTATCGCCGGCCTATCTTTCCGCGCTTGAGCACGGTCGGCGGTCGGAACCGAGTTGGGAATTCATCCAGCGCGTTATCGGGTATTTCAACATCATCTGGGATGATGCCGAGGAACTGCAGCTGCTCGGAAGCCTGTCGCGACCGAAGGTGACCATCGACACCTCAGGGCTTTCCGCCAAGGCCACGGAAGTGGTCAACCGCCTGGCATCATCGATTGCGAAGCTGGATTCGGAGGCGCTCAATGAAATCGCCCGGGTTATCGACGCTGTCGAGCCGCAGCCTCCCGGGCGCCCGGGCCGTCCCTCCATTCCGCAGAATGGCGAGAAACTGCCGCGCTAGGTCGGCCCTTTACTTCGCGATCATTTCGCGAAGTTCGTCCTCATGATGGTTGACCAGCCAGCCGTAGTAATTTTCGGTGGGGAGCAGTCGTCTCTGACCCCGGTTTGCACGCTTCCTGTTGGTATCGGCCAGCTCCTGCGCCCGTTTGGCGGATCTGCCAACATTGTAAAGCGTTGCCGTTATCCCGGGATTCTGGGAGATGTCGAAGCCCGCAATGTCGCGGTAGTTCTCTATGGATTCGACGATCGACGCGGCCATGAAGGCAAGTGTCGAATCCGGATCCATGATTGCCTCATAGACCCGTGCGGCATTGCCCGCGTCGAGCTTGCGAATGCGCGAAACCTTGTTGACCCGGTCCGTGTGGACCAGGGCGGTCAGCGGATTGAGCTGTCCCAGCCCGAAGGTCTGTCCGGCATAGAACGGCTGGAAGAAAACCGCTCCGAAACGGTCATTCGGAAACTTCTTGCCGTCGACCGTCTTGCCGCGGAAATCGCTTTCCCAGACATCCTCGCGGCAGGTCCAAAGCTTCGCGGATCCCGCATCTTCATCGCACACCTCGAATTGCGGGCGTTGGACGAAATCCGTGACCTTTTCGCCGTCATACTCGAAACGGAAGCGTTCGCCGGCGTAGGAAACCGCCTTGATGTAGTAGGTCTGCAGCCGGTCGTAGGCATCGACATTGTAGGTGTGTTCGCCCACCAGGGCGCCGACGATATGGATAGGATCGATCTGGTAGCGTTTGGAGACCGACCGGATCTTGCGCTTGAGCCGGTTGTCTTCCGCGATCAGATCGCGAATCTTCTCGTATTTCTGGTCGAAGGTGGATTTCGTCGCCTGGGTGCGGCGTTTGGATGCCCCTGGAATATCGGGTTGCTTTGCATTCCGGTTTCCGGGCGGGACCACATCCACTGCAGCCAGGGCGGTCAACGGGGCCATACTCATGACAAACGCGGCCGAAATCGCCATCAATGTCCTGAGTGAATGGAAAGCCACGTTTCATCTCCTCTCAAGCAGCGTCGCAAATCAGGTCGGTAGCCGGGAGTGTATACGGAGTTTCTCCCCCTGCCGATCAGTGTTGCCGCTTATAGAATGAAACGCGACAAATCTGTGTTCTGCGCTAGGTCGCCAACGTTCTCTCGGACATAGTCCGAATCTATCTTGATTGTCGAGCCCGGCTGGTCCGGAGCCGTGAAAGAAATCTCGTCCAGAACCCGCTCCATTACGGTCTGAAGACGCCGCGCGCCGATGTTCTCGATACTCGAATTGAGGTGAACGGCCACCTCGGCCAGTTCATCGATCGCATCCTCGGTGAATTCGAGCGTGAGGTCCTCTGTCGCCATCAAGGCCACGTACTGTTTGATAAGGCTGGCCTCCGTCTCGGTCAGGATCCGGCGGAAGTCCTCCTTTTCGAGCGGACGAAGCTCGACCCGGATCGGCAACCGGCCCTGGAGCTCGGGAAGCAGGTCCGACGGCTTGGAGACATGGAAGGCGCCGGAGGCGATAAACAAAATGTGATCGGTTTTCACCGGGCCGTATTTGGTGGCCACGGTGGTGCCCTCCACCAGTGGTAGCAGGTCGCGCTGAACGCCCTCGCGCGACACGCCGGCACCCATGCCGCCCTCGCGGTTGGCGATCTTGTCGATCTCGTCGATGAAGACAATGCCGTCATCCTCGGCCGACTTCAGCGCTTCCTGGTGGATCTGCTCCATGTCGAGAAGCTTGTCGGACTCGTCATTGACCAGCGTTTCGTGGGATTCGCGCACGGTGGTCTTGATCTTGCGGGTCCGACCGCCCATCGCCTTTCCGAAAAGGTCGCTCAGGTTGATCATGCCGACATTTCCGCCCTGCATGCCCGGAAGTTCGAATTGCGGCATGCCCGAACCGGTGTCGGCAACCTCGATTTCGATCTCCTTGTCATCGAGAAGCCCGTCGCGGAGCTTCTTGCGGAAGGATTCGCGCGTGGCGGGGGATGCGGTCGAGCCGACAAGTGCATCGAGAACGCGCTCTTCGGCGTTCATCCGCGCCTTGGCCTCGACCTCGCCGCGCTTGCGCTCGCGCACCAGCATGATTCCGGCCTCGACCAGATCGCGGATGATCTGCTCCACATCGCGGCCCACATAGCCGACCTCGGTGAACTTGGTCGCTTCCACCTTGATGAAGGGTGCGCCGGCCAGCCGTGCCAGGCGGCGGGATATCTCGGTCTTGCCGACACCCGTCGGTCCGATCATCAGGATGTTCTTCGGCATCACCTCTTCGCGCAGGTGACCCTTCAGCTGTTGGCGCCGCCAGCGGTTCCTGAGCGCGATCGCGACCGCACGCTTCGCATCCTTCTGGCCGATGATGTAGCGGTCGAGCTCGGTCACGGTTTCGCGGGGGGAGTAATTGCTCATGTCGGGATCATGCCTTTATCGGTGGAAGCCTGTCGAGGACCGATGTGGGAAGAAGTGGCCGGATAATCAAGCGCCGGATCCGTTGCCAGCCGGCGCCGAAAAGGATCACCATCGCACCGACGGCAATCATGATCAGCGCAAATGGCGGGATGCCGGTGGTGTTGGCCGCGTCGTTGACGAGATAGTAGATGCCGACCGAACCGAAATAGGCGAGCGTCGGAGCCAGCAGCGACCTCCTGTCGATTGCCAGGGCGACCAGAACGAATCCGGCCATCATGGCGCCCAGCAGGATTCCGGCGCCGATCCCCGGTTCGATCTCGCCAGAAAGGATCTCCTGGCCGGTTGCCAGTATGAAAAGCGGATGCACCAGCAAGGGCGCCGAGACGACATGCAGCCAGAAGGCGCAGTCGGACCAGACGGTCTGCCGCTCCCGGTCGCGCAGATCGAGGATCACCGCCACGATGAAAATTGTCAGGCCGCATATCAGCGGAATGGCAAGCGCATTGGCGAGAATGTCGGCAATCTGGTCGGCTCGCGGTGCCGCGACCGCGCCGCTGACCAGTTGATCATGATAGAAAACCACCGCACCGAGAAATGCCAGGCCGGTGGCCGCGACGGCAATCACGCCGGCCAGAACAGGGACCTTGAACCGGGCGAAATAAAGCGCTGCCGCGACGATCAGGCCGCCGCCGAGAATCAGGGCGATCTGATCCGCCTCGGCTCTAAGCGCGAACAGCGAAAACGCGTTGATCTGGCTGGGAACGAAAATCCTGTCGCGCAGCACGCTTGAGAGCAGAAGCGCGGCCGCGACGGTGAATATCAGCGCCAGCAATGTGCTTGATAGCCGCATCCGCTTTTGGCGGGTGATGACCTCCGCGACCAGCCAGCTGGCCAGCGTGAGGGCGATCATCGAGGGATATCCGCCGCCCGGGAACATGGCGGCGAGCGCGAATTGCGCCCCGGCGAACAGCAGGATGATCCCGACGGCGACGAAAATGTCATTTCCTCCGCCAACCAGACGCATCTGGTCATCGACCGAGAGCCCGCCGGAGACCGGTCCGCCATCCGGCCTGACCGATGAAGCGGCGCCGGCCCGGTTTTCCGCGACAAGATCCAGCAGCGCCTGGCGCTGGCCAGCATCGATGACGCCCCTGGCCACGGCCTGATCGAGTGTTGTGCCGTCAATCATGACCCGATCTCCGGTTGTTCGGGGTCCCCGCCGGTCTCAAGATGCATGATCAGTGTCTTCCGTCCGCTTGCGTCATCCGGATCCGGGGCCACCAGAAGGGGCATGAAACCCGCCTTCTCATAGGCCCTGATGGCACGGGCGTTGGCCGCGTCCGGATCGATGATGATGTTGCGGTGACCTTCCCTGGCGAGTTTGCGCAAAAACGCTTTCAGCGCCGCGGTTCCGAGGCCCTTGCCGAGGTCGGTTTCAACGCCGACCGACAGATCGACGCCGATGCCGTCGGCAGGAACATCGAAAAGCCAGGGTGCCTTGCTGATCCACGGTTCGACCAGATTGTCGCTGACCCGCCAGGACTGGATGTAGCCCGCGGGCCTGCCATCGAGCAGGAACAGGAAGGGCCGTGTGCTGTCCCGACCCTCGACCATATCGCGGATGTAGCCGAGTTCGGTTTCGATATCTCCCCACCATTCCCGCCAATGCGGCCGGCCCATCCAGTCCCCGAGAAGGTCGTAATCGTCCGCCGTCACCGGCCGGAACCCGATGCGGTCGGGCCCGATCGGAAGCCCGTCAGTCGAGCTCAAGGGTTTCAACAACGATGTTGCTGTTGGTGTATACGCAGATATCGGCGGCGATCTCCATCGCGCGCCGCGCCACCTCCTCGGCGCTCTTGTCGCTGTCCATGAGCGCGCGTGCCGCGGCAAAGGCGTAGTTTCCGCCCGATCCGATGGCCATCGTGCCGTGTTCGGGTTCCAGAACGTCGCCATTGCCGGTGATGCCGAGCGTTACCGTCTTGTCGGCCACCAGCATCATCGCCTCGAGCCGCCTGAGATAACGGTCCGTGCGCCAGTCCTTCGCGAGCTCCACTGCCGCCCGGGTCAATTGCTCGGGATACTGTTCGAGCTTGGCCTCCAGCCGCTCGAGCAGGGTGAAGGCATCCGCCGTGGCCCCTGCGAAACCGGCGACAACGGTATTGTTCTTGCCGATGCGGCGTACCTTGCGGGCATTGCCCTTCATCACGGTCTGGCCGAGGCTGACCTGGCCGTCTCCGGCCATGACGACCTGGTTGCCCTTGCGCACCGTTATGATGGTGGTCGCATGCATCTGGCCAAAGGGATTGTCCTCGCTCATGAAGCGTCCTTTCCGTCAGGCGGGGGGGGGATCGGCCCCGCACAATCAAGTCAGCTCTATGTAAGCGCCCCGGGTGCGATTGCAAACCGCCGGCAGCGGGCTTGATGGCGGCTGCAGCAGTTCTGGATATTTGCATCACGGGCTGGTATTGAGCGCCCATAACATTGCCCGGAGACGCCATATGGCCAGCACCGAGAGCGCGCGCGCCGCTTCAATCGCCCGCAAAACCAATGAAACCGACATCTCGGTCAGCCTTTCGGTTGACGGGACCGGAGCCGGTTCGATTGAGACCGGAGTGGGCTTTTTCGATCACATGCTTGAGCAGCTGTCGCGCCATTCGCTGATCGATCTCGACATCAAGGCAAGCGGCGATCTCCATATCGACGATCATCACACGGTCGAAGACACGGGCATTGCCATCGGTCAGGCCTTGGCCAAGGCTCTCGGCGATCGAAAGGGCATAAACCGTTATGCCTCTCTCGACCTGGCCATGGACGAAACCCTCACCCGGGCGGCTATCGATATCTCGGGCCGGCCGTTCCTCGTTTGGGATGTGACATTCAGCGCGCCAAAAATCGGGACCTTCGATACGGAGCTGGTTCGTGAATTTTTCCAGGCGTTGGCCCAGCATGGCGGCATAACCTTGCATGTCACCAATCTCTACGGCGCGAACAACCATCATATCGCCGAAACCTGTTTCAAGGCGGTGGCGCGGGTCCTGCGTTCGGCCTGTGAGGTTGATCCGCGCCAGAAGGACCGGATCCCGTCAACCAAGGGGTCCCTGGCCTGATCCCGGAATTCGGGCTGCGGGCCGGAAACCGGACAAACGGAGATCCGCAATGAGCAGTTTTCTTGTCTTCGCCGGACCCGGCGCTGCGGTCCCCGACGAGCGATCGAAGCTCGTCGCCGACAGGTTTGCGCCGCTGGCCCTTGCATTCCCGGTGATCTGGCTTTTGTTCAACCGGCTTTGGTTCGAGGCCGCGATCGCTTTCGTGCTCTATATTGCCTCGATGATGATGATTGCGGACGCGGCATGGGTCTGGCCCGGTCTGGCGTTGGGATTTGCAATCTCGCTTGTGACCGCGCTTGAGGGTCGCAACTGGCGCGGAGCGGCATTGGCCCGCCGGGGATGGCGCCTGGTCGATCTGGTGGAGGCCGATGATGCCGACACGGCCTTTGAAATACACGTCCGCAGGGCCGGTGCCAGTGATCCGCCTGCGTCGGCACCCGCACAGGCCGTGCGACAGGCGCCGGTGCGACCGGGTCGCATCGGAAACGATACGGATGCAATCGGCCTGGTGCCGGTTGAAAGGAGCTGAAGCCCATGCGTGTGGTGGTGGTTGACTATGGCTCGGGCAATCTGCGCTCGGCGGTCAAGGCGTTCGAGCGCGCTGCGCGGGAGGCCGGTGTTTCGGCCGAGATCATTCTGAGTGCGCAGGCGGACCATGTCGCCATTGCCGATCGTATCGTTCTGCCCGGCGTCGGCGCCTATGCCGATTGCCGCGCCGGCCTTGATGCGCTCGACGGCATGACCGATGCACTCCGGCACGCCGTCGAGGACAAGGCGCGGCCGTTTCTGGGGATCTGTGTCGGCATGCAATTGATGTCGAGCCGCGGCCTGGAAAAGACGGCGACCGAGGGCTTCGGCTGGATCAGGGGCGATGTCGTTGAAATCACGCCGTCGAATCCGGCTTTGAAAATTCCGCAGATCGGCTGGAACACGCTGGATATAAATCAGGATCATCCACTTTTCGACGGTATTGAAACCGGGCCTGACGGATTGCATGCCTATTTTGTGCACTCCTATCATTTGGCGGCTAAGGAACCTGGCGACGTGCTTGCCACCTGCGGTTACGGCGGGCCGGTGACCGCCGCCGTTGCCCATGAAAACAAGGCCGGTACCCAGTTTCACCCGGAAAAGAGCCAGACCCTCGGGCTGGCCCTGATCGCGAATTTCCTCAAATGGAAGCCATGACATGATTCTGTTTCCCGCAATCGATCTCAAGGATGGCCAGTGCGTTCGCCTGAAGCTTGGCGAGATGGACAGTGCCACCGTGTACAACGAGGATCCGGCTGCCCAGGCTCGATCCTTCGAGGAGCAGGGCTTCGAATGGCTGCATGTCGTTGATCTCAACGGAGCCTTCGAGGGCCAGTCGGTCAATGGCGCGGCGGTGGAATCCATCCTCAAGGCCACGAAGAACCCGGTTCAGCTTGGCGGCGGCATCCGCAGTCTGCAGCACATCGAAAACTGGCTCGACAAGGGTCTGGCGCGGGTCATTCTCGGCACTGTCGCGGTTCGTGATCCGGATCTGGTCCGTGAGGCCTGCGAAAGGTTTCCCGGACGCATCGCCGTCGGGATCGACGCCAAGGGCGGCAAGGTTGCGGTCGAGGGCTGGGCCGAGGCCTCCGAGCTCGGCGTGATCGAACTTGCAAAACGCTTCGAGGGCGCAGGCGTCGCCGCCATCATCTACACCGATATCGACCGCGACGGCGTTCTGACCGGGATCAACTGGGATTCGACGATCGAACTCGCCGAGGCGGTGTCGATCCCGGTGATCGCGTCGGGGGGGCTCGCGTCCATTGCGGATATCGTACGCATGAAGATGCCCGATGCGGCCCGGCTGGAAGGCGCCATCTCCGGCCGTGCGCTTTACGACGGGCGTATCGATCCGGCCGAGGCGCTGGCAGTTCTCAACGGTACGCTGACCATCGATCCCTCGGCATTCGAGGAACAGGACCGGTCATGAGCCTGAAATCCCGTGTCATCCCCTGCCTCGACGTCAAGGACCGCCCGCGCGCCCCGCAGCGGCTTGTCCGCGAGGACACGCAAATGCAGAAGGCGGCTGTCCGATGAGCCTGAAATCCCGTGTCATCCCCTGTCTCGACGTCAAGGACGGCCGCATCGTCAAGGGCGTCAATTTCGTCGATCTGGTCGATGCCGGCGATCCGGTCGAAGCGGCTCAGGCCTATGATGCCGCCGGCGCCGACGAGCTTTGCTTCCTCGATATCACCGCGTCTTCCGACAACCGTGACACGATCTTCGATGTCGTGGCGCAGACCGCCGAACACTGTTTCATGCCTCTGACGGTGGGTGGAGGCGTGCGCACGGTTGCCGACATCCGCAAGCTCTTGCTGGCAGGCGCCGACAAGGTTTCGATCAACACCGCGGCAGTAAAAAATCCCGAGTTCGTCGCGGAAGCGGCTGACAAGTTCGGCAACCAGTGCATTGTCGTTTCCGTGGACGCAAAGAAGGTGTCCGGCCCGGGCGAAACCGACCGCTGGGAGATCTTCACCCATGGCGGGCGCACGCCGACCGGCATCGATGCGGTCGCGTTTGCCGAACGAATGGTGGAACTCGGCGCGGGTGAACTGCTTTTGACCTCGATGGATCGCGACGGCACCAAATCGGGTTTCGATATCGGCCTTACCCGCACCATTGCCGATGCCGTGAGAGTGCCGGTGATTGCCTCGGGCGGCGTGGGCACTCTTGACCACCTGGTCGAAGGCATAAGGGACGGTCACGCTACGGCGGTTCTTGCCGCCTCGATTTTCCATTTCGGAACCTATACGATCGGCGAGGCAAAGCGGCACATGGCAGCCGCCGGGCTGGACATGCGGCTGGATTGACCGGTCGCGACCGCATCAGTTGAGGAAAAGTAACCGCGATGACAACGTTCACACTCGCCGATCTTGAGAACATCGTCGCTGCCCGCGCGGTTGCAGATCCGGACAAGTCGTGGACGGCGAAGCTCGCTGCCGCCGGCATGCCCAAGGCCGCCAAGAAGCTTGGCGAGGAAGCTGTGGAGACCGTGATCGCAGCCACCTCTCAGGGGCGCGTCGAACTGGTTAATGAAACCGCCGATCTTCTTTACCACCTGCTCGTGGTGCTAAAAATCGCGGATATCCCGCTCGACCAGGTCATGGCAGAACTCGAGAACCGGACCTCGCAATCGGGATTGGCCGAGAAAGCCGGACGTTCGGCGGAGTAGACATGGACCAGACCGATATCCAGCCACGGCCTCTCGATCATTTCTCCGGTGACGATTTTTCACCCTACCGCTTCTTTTCCGCCGAAAAATGGGCCGAGTTTCGCGCCGATACGCCGCTGACACTGACCGCCGACGAGGTTCGCACGCTTCGCTCGCTCAACGACCCGGTCGACCTCGAGGAGGTCCGGAGGATCTACCTGTCGCTGTCGCGGCTGTTGTCCGCTCACGTTGAATCGTCGCAACTGCTGTTCGAGCAGCGCAAGCGCTTTCTCAATCTCTCGGATGTGATCAAGACGCCCTTCATCATCGGCATCGCCGGGTCGGTCGCGGTCGGCAAGTCGACCACGGCTCGCGTTCTGGCGCATCTGCTTGCCCGCTGGCCATCGAGCCCCAAGGTGGATCTGGTTACCACCGACGGGTTTCTCTACCCCAATGAGGTGTTGCGCCGTGAAAACCTGATGGACCGCAAGGGGTTCCCGGAAAGCTACGACGTGGCGGCGGTGCTGAGGTTTCTGTCCGACATCAAGGCCGGACAGCACAATGTTCGTGCACCCGCCTATTCCCATCTGACCTATGACGTGCTGCCCGGCGAGTACACCGTGATCGACCGCCCGGACATCCTGATCTTCGAAGGCATTAACGTACTTCAGGTACGGGACCTGCCGGAAGATGGCAAGATTGTTCCCTTCGTGTCCGACTTCTTCGATTTCTCGATTTATATCGATGCCGAGGAAGCCGACATTCACAAATGGTATGTGGACCGCTTCATGAATCTGAGGCAGACCGCCTTCCGCAATCCGGAATCCTTTTTCCACCGCTATGCGACCATCAATGAGGACGCTGCCCTCGCGATCGCGGAAAGCCTTTGGGAAAACATTAACCTGAAAAACCTCAGGCAGAACATCCTGCCCACCCGGCCGCGTGCCGACCTGATCCTGCGCAAGTCGTCGAACCATCTCATTGAGCAGGTGGCGCTCAGAAAGCTTTAGCGCCGATCCCGCTACGGCAGGCTTTTGCGCGCGGATTAATCCAATCTTATGATCGAAGCCTTATGACCTGATCCCGACCGGGACGGCGGGATCGGGTTGATGACAACACGTGATTTGAACGACATCCAGATACGGTTCGTTGCAAGCCTCGCAGCGCTGTGGGCTGTCGTGCTGATTGTGCTGCCCTTTACCAAGATCACGATCGATTACGGAAGTTTCGCAACGGTCTTTTTCCTTGCGCTGGCACTGGCCGGCGTGGGCGGGTTTGCGGGCCGGTACGGCCTGCACCAGTTTCGTGGCATTGCGTCCCTGATGGCGGGGCTGTTCCTGATCATGCTGCCGATGGTGACCGCAAACTACATGGCCATGTCCTTCAACCTGCCGCTTGCCGATGGGTTTCTGGTGCGGATGGACGAGGCAATCGGCTTTGACTGGCACGGTTTCATCGGATTTTTCAACGAGCGGCCGCTGATTGCGTCGTTCCTCTCGGGCGCCTACCAGTCTTTCCTGGTGCAAATCGCTTTGGTCCCGGTGCTCCTGTTGCTGACGGGTGAGGCGCGCCGGGCACACGCCTTCATGATCGCCTATGGCCTGCTGACCCTGATTGCCGCGGTGATCGCGGTCTGGTTTCCGGCCTACGGGGCCTTTGCCCATCACGGCTTCTCGGACGGCGAATTCGCCAACATCAACACCTATTTCGGGTACGAGTTCATCAGCCACTTCGAAGCCGTGCGCGGAGACCCCGGCTTCACGGTGTCATCCGATGCCATGTCCGGCATCCTCACATTTCCCTCGGTTCATGCCGGCGTCGCCTATCTGCTGATCTGGGCGGCCTGGAGAAATGTCTGGCTGCGCTACCCTTTCCTGATCCTCAATCTGGCGATGGCGCTTTCGGCAGTCGTCAATGCGGGGCACTACTTTGTCGATATCGTTGCCAGCATTCCGCTGGCGGTGCTGTGCGTGCTGGTGGTGAGGTCGGTCTTCGGCCTCGGTGCCCGAAAGCCGGTCCGATCGAACGCTGTATATCCAAACGGGCCGGCTCAGGCGCCAAACATGTAGATGCAGGGATCGCTTTTCAGGGATCGACCCGCCGCAAGGTCAGATTGATGCGGCCGCCGTCCTTCAGAAGTGTCGAAGTTGCGGGGTAGATCCGGTCGACACCGTGAAACAGAAGCCGGCTTTCCCCTCCAAGGATAACGATGTCACCACTTTCAAGCCGGAACGATCGTGTCGGCTGGCGTCTCTCGCTTCCGCCGAAACGAAACAGGCAGGCGTCCCCCAGGGAGACCGAGAGTACGGGTGATGTGAAATCGCGTTCGTCGCGATCCTGGTGCAGGCCCATGCGCGCCGTCTCATCGTAAAAATTCACCAGGCAGGCCTGCGGCGCCCGGCTTTCTCCGGTCAGGTCCGTCCACAGATCAATCAGTTTAGCCGGGATCGCCGGCCAGGGTTGATCCGTGACCGGATGTTTTTCCTGGTAACGGTACCCGGACTTGTCGGCGACCCACCCGAGGTCGCCGCAATTTGTCATCCGTACGCTGAGCGGCTTGCCGCTCCTGGGCATTTCCGGGCGGTAGAGCGGCGCCTGCCGTACCACCGCCCGGATATCTTCAACCAGTGATGCCTGTTGCTCCCGATCGAGATGACCTGGGATGTGGCGCAATCCCTTCGGCAGGACCAGCATCAAGGCTCCTTCTGCAACAGGTCTGACCGGTCAGGCAGTTTCAAGATCGGGAATGCGCAGCACCTGCCCGGGGTAGATCTTGTCGGGATGCGAAAGCATCGGCGTGTTGGCTTCGAAGATCACCGTGTATTTGGGACCCTTGCCCTTGCCGTAGGCGGCTTCGGCGATCTTCCAGAGATTGTCGCCCTTTTCCACGGTGTGGAACTTCGGTTCTTTCGCCGGAGTCGAAGCCGCCACCAGTGCGGTCATGTCGGCATCGCCGAGCTTGAGCCCGGAATCCGGGATGACCACCTTGAGTTCCGAGGCTTCCACCTTCGAGATGCCGAGCGTGTTGCCGACCGCGACGATCGCCTTTTCGAAGATCGATTGATCCTCCACCACGCCCTTGAGCACGATCTTGTCGCCCTGAACCTCCACATCCACTTTTTCCGTGCCGAGCTTGTGGGAATCAAGTTCCTTTTTCACGGCATCGGCGTCAGGCGCGTCATCGTCCCCGCCGATTCCGAGTTTCTTGCCCGCCGATTTGATGAAATCGAAAATGCCCATAGGTCTTCGTCTCCCTGAATGAATGGAGATGAACATAAGCACGCCGGTTTCCCCGTGCCAAGACAAAGCTTTCACTGCACTGCTCTTGATGAGACCTGGCACTTTGCTCGGTGGGCATTGCCCGGGATCAGTCTGCAACGCGGATCGCTATCTTGCCGATATGGGATTTGCGCACAAACGCGTCCTGTGCACTTCGCAGGTCCGACAGCGGGTAAACGGCCGCGATCACCGGCCGCACCTCGCCTGCTTCGATGTAGCCGACGAGATCTTCGAAAACCGAAGCGGACTGATAGGTGCTGCCGAGCAAAGTGAGGTCCCGCAGGTAAAGCGTACGAAGGTCGAGTTCGACGATGGGGCCCGCGATCGCCCCTGACGTGACATAGCGCCCGCGGTCGCGCAGGCCGTCGACCAGGCCTGGAAACTGCGGACCGCCGACGAGATCGAGAATGACGTCGAATGCGTTCTCCGGAATGCCGGCGTCGCGATCGATTGTTTCGTCGGCGCCGAGGTCCTGCAGGGCCTTTGCCTTCGTGGCGGTGGTTACGGCCGTGACATGGGCGCCGCGGCGCTTGGCGAGCTGGATCGCGGCGGATCCGACACCGCCCGACGCGCCGGTGATCAGGACGTTTTCATTCCCGAGTCCGCACCGTTGGATCATCGCTTCGGCGGTTGAGAATGCGCAGGGAAAGCCGGCCAGTTCGATATCGGTCAGGTCGGACAGTACCTTGAGCGCATCGCCGGATGCTGCCACGGCATATTCCGCAAACCCTCCGTTGCATTCGGACCCGAAAGTGAATGTGACGGCACCGCCATCTGCCCGGGGGCGCGATTGCATGGTCCGCACAAGCACCCGTTCGCCTATCCGCCCCGGGTCGACGCCGTCTCCAACAGCCACGATGTGTCCGCAACAATCCGCACCCTGGATCAGCGGAAAGGCCAGCGGTGCACCCGACCAGCTACCCTCGGCGCCGCTGTCCGACCCCTCATAGCCCTGCGTCGCGCCGGAAGCGGTGTCGCCGCGAACGGCTTTTGAATACCATCCGGTTCGGGTATTGATGTCGGTATTGTTGACCGCCGCAGCTCCGACCCTGATCAACACCTCGCCGGTGCCGGGCTCGGGTACCCGGAGGTCTTCCCGCCATTCGAGCCTGTCCAGCCCGCCATGTCCGGTGAGCACCATGCCGCGCATTGTGGCCCTGTCTGTCATGCGGTTCTCCGGTTCCGGTTTTTCGTGAAGCCGGGCGTCCGTGCTATTCGTCGCGCACCTTGCCTCGGGTCTTCTTGATCTGGCCGCGACCGATCTTGGCCGCCAGCCGGCGTTCCACCGATCCTCGGGTCGGTCTTGTCTTGCGCCGCGGCGGCGGCGGTGGCGCGGATGCCTTGTCGATCAGCTCGGTCAGCCGCGCCCTTGCATCGGCCCGATTGCGCTCCTGCGTCCTGAAGCGGTTGGCTTCAAGGATCAGCACGCCTTCCTTCGAAACCCGGCTGCCTCCGAGCCGGATGGCGTTGGCCTTCACCCTGTCCGTCAGCGAAGGCGAGTTTGCGATGTCGAAACTGAGCTGAACAGCCGTTGCCACCTTGTTGACGTTCTGGCCTCCGGGTCCTGACGCGCGGATGAAGTTCTCGTTCAGTTCCCATCCGGCGATCACGATACCGCGCGCTGCGTAAAGCGGTTCGCTGCTCATTCCGCCACCTTCCAGTAGAGGATCTCGCTTTCATCCTTGCGGCTGATTGCCGGAACCCTGGAGCCTTCGGCCGGATGCCCGACAACCAGGAGCACCAGCGGCTTTTCATTGTCCGGCCGGCCGCAGATCCGGTTGAGAAACCCCATCGGCGAGGGTGTGTGGGTGAGTGTCGCCAAACCCGCCGAGTGAAGGCTCGCGATGAGCAGCCCGATGGCAATCGAGACTGATTCGGGCACGTAGTAGTGCTTTACCCGGTCGCCCTCATCGTTAAGGCTCCAGCGCTGAGCGAAAACGGCGATCAGCCACGGCGCTGTTTCGAGAAACGGTTTCTCGGCATCGGTGCCGAGCGGAGCAAGCGCGTTAAGCCACTCCTCGCCCGCGCGGTCCTCATAGAACCGGCGCTCCTCCTCTTCGGCCGCAATCCTGATTGCCCGTTTGGTCTCCGGGTCGCCGATGGCGACGAAGCTCCAGGGTTGCTGATTGGCGCCCGAAGGCGCCGTACCTGCAGTACGGACAGCCAGGCGAATCAGCTCCGGATCGACAGGATCGGAAGAAAACTCCCGCACGGTGCGGCGCGTTCGCATCCGGTCGTAAAAGGCCCTTGCTTCGGCCAGCATCTCCGCGTCGCCGAGGCGCGGCGGCGAAAATGCGATGCTCTGGACTGTCGAAGCCATGAACGGATTTCCCTGCGGCGGATGTGCTCCGGCAGAAAATGCGCGAGTGGACCGCCCGGGTCAATGACACCGGGCAAATCGGGCCTTGCCTGACAGATGGTCGGAGAGAAGCTCGCGCTCCTCGCGGCCTATTCGGCTGCGACCCTGATGGCCGGCGCCGCACTCAGAACGGATCCGTCCACATGATTTTCGAATTTCTCGAAATTGTCGATGAACATCCCGACCAGCCGGCTGGCTGCCGCATCATAGGCCGCCTTGTCGGACCAGGTCGACCGCGGATCGAGAATGCTCGTGTCGACGTTTGCCACCGAAGTCGGGACCGCAAATCCGAAGTTCGGGTCGGTCCGGTATTCGGCGCTTTCCAGCGATCCGTCGAGTGCCGCGGTCAGCAGCGTGCGGGTTGCCTTGATCGGCATCCGCTGGCCTTCACCGTAGGCGCCGCCGGTCCAGCCGGTGTTCACGAGCCAGCAATTGACGTCGTGGTCGTTGATAAGCCGGCGCAGAAGTGCGCCGTATTCGGACGGATGACGCGGCATGAAGGGCGCTCCGAAGCAGGTCGAAAACGTCGCCTCCGGCTCGGTCACGCCTTTTTCGGTTCCCGCAACCTTGGCCGTATATCCCGAAAGGAAATGGTACATCGCCTGTTCCGGGCTGAGCTTGGCGATTGGCGGCATTACGCCGAAAGCGTCGGCCGTCAGCATGATGATGTTGTGCGGGTGGCTGCCGCGGCCGGTGCTGCTGGCATTGGGAATGTAATGCAGCGGATAGGCGCAGCGCGTGTTTTCGGTGAGCGACGCATCGTGGAAGTCCGGAAGCCGGTTGTCGTCGAGCACGACATTTTCCAAAACGGTCCCGAAACGTTCTGTCGTGGCAAAGATCTCCGGCTCGGCTTCGCGCGAGAGCCGGATTGTCTTGGCATAACAGCCGCCCTCGAAATTGAAGACGCCGTCCTCGCCCCAACCATGCTCGTCATCGCCGATCAGCGTCCGTGCGGGATCTGCCGAAAGCGTCGTCTTGCCCGTGCCCGAAAGGCCGAAGAAGACCGCCGTGTCGCCTTCAGGTCCGATGTTGGCCGAGCAGTGCATCGGCATGACGTTCTTTTCCGGAAGCAGGTAGTTCAGCACCGTGAACACCGACTTTTTCATTTCTCCGGCGTAGGAGGTGCCTCCGATCAGCACCAGACCCTTCGTTAGGTTGACCGCAATCACTGTTTCGCTCCGGCAGCCATGACGCTCGGGGTCGGCGCGGAACGAGGGAAGGTTGATGATGGTCAGTTCAGGCTCGAACCCTTCAAGATCCGAGCGATCCGGACGGATCAGCAGGTTGCGGATAAAGAGCGCGTGCCACGCATATTCGGTGACAACACGTGAGTTCAGAGCGTGGGTTTCATCGGCGCCGCCGACCAGGTCCTGTACGAACAGGTCCCGCTCGCCAAGATGCGCGATCATGTCTGCATGAAGCCGGTCGAAAGCCTCCGGTTCCATCGGCTTGTTGTTGTCCCACCAGATCTGGTCGTCCGTGGAAGTGTCACGGACAACGAACTTGTCCTTGGCCGAGCGGCCGGTGTGCTGTCCGGTCAGAGCCCGGAGTGCGCCATGCGCCGTCAGTTGCGCCTCGCCCCGTGTCACCGCCAGTTCGATGAGTTCAGCCTCACCGAAGTTGTAGCGCACGACGCCGGTTGTCTCGATGCCGCGATGGCCGAGATCGGCGGATGAATTGCGCATTCCCAAATCCTTGCTCATGCCGGATTCCTTTTTCTTTCCAGGCCGGGGTCCACTAATTTGGCCGGAACATAGAGAGGCTGATTTTAAAAAACAACAATCGAATCGAAGAAACCTTAATGAAAACAAAGAATTAATCGATTTAAAAATTTTTCCCCCAAGTTTAATCGTTTCAATAACCTTGCAGGGACAGTCCGCGACCCAATCATTCCATGACACGGATCTCGATCTGTGCCACATTTTGTTCTCACTTTATCCTCATGGACGTGGGCACACGGGGGTCGGCGGGATCGGACAGATGATCTTGCCCGGCTCGAAGCGGGGCACTTCCCAGAGGTTGCTAGACCATGACGGAGACGACCACTATGCAGACAATCGCGCTCGTCGATGACGACCGCAACATCCTTACCTCGGTTTCGATTGCGCTCGAAGCCGAAGGGTATCGTGTTGAAACCTACACCGATGGCGCGTCGGCGCTGGATGGATTGCTGGCCCGCCCGCCGCAACTCGCGGTCTTCGATATCAAGATGCCGCGCATGGACGGCATGGAGCTGCTGCGCAGGCTGCGTCAGAAATCCGATGTCCCGGTGATCTTCCTGACATCGAAGGATGAGGAAATCGATGAATTGTTCGGCCTTAAAATGGGCGCCGACGATTTCATCACCAAGCCGTTTTCGCAGCGCCTCCTGGTGGAACGCGTCAAGGCGGTAATGCGCCGTGCGGCAAGCCGTGAGGCGGCGGCCGCAATGCCGGGCCGGGCCGCGGCAGCGCCGACCAAGTCACTGGAGCGGGGCAACCTGGTCATGGATCAGGAGCGCCATACCTGTACCTGGAAGAATGAGCCCGTGACGCTGACCGTCACCGAGTTCCTGATCCTGCAGTCGCTTGCCCAGCGCCCTGGCGTGGTCAAAAGCCGCGACGCGCTGATGGACGCGGCCTACGACGAACAGGTTTACGTGGATGACCGGACGATCGACAGCCACATCAAGAGGCTGCGCAAGAAGTTCAAGATGGTCGATGACGATTTCGATATGATCGAAACGCTCTATGGCGTCGGCTACCGCTTTCGCGAAGCGGCGTGATCCGGCCGGCACGCTGACATCCAAGCCGCATGCGGCGAGAGTGACATGGCGATTGAAACGGACAAATCGGAGCCCGGCGAAGCGGATTTTGCAGCTGAAGACGGTCGGGAGAAGAACTGGATACATCCGGTCACGCTCGTGCGCCGGGTGTTCGGCCATCTGATCTTTTCCAGCCTCACGCGGCGGATCCTGTTTCTCAATCTTGCCGCGCTGATCGTGCTCGTTTCGGGTATTCTTTATCTCAACCAGTTCCGCGAGGGCCTGATCGACGCCCGGGTTGAAAGCCTTCTCACCCAGGGAGAGATCATCGCAGGCGCAGTTGCCGCATCCGCCACTGTGGAAACCAATTCGATCACCATCGATCCGGAAAAGCTGCTCGAGCTCCAGGCCGGCCAGACGATATCGCCGTCCAATTCGAACGAGAACCTCGATTTTCCGATCAATCCGGAGCGTGTGGCTCCTGTCCTCAGGCGCCTGATTTCGCCCACACGGACACGTGCGCGGATCTATGACGACGATGCCAGCCTGATTCTGGATTCGCGCTATCTCTATTCGAGCGGGCAGGTGCTGCGCTACGATCTTCCCTCCAACAATGCCTCTGACCGGAGCATTCGGGAGATTGTCGCCGGCTGGTTCAACCGCATGTTCCAGCGCTCGGACCTGCCAGTGTACCGGGAGCCTCCCGGGGCCGACGGATCGATTTATCCCGAGGTGATGAACGCGCTTGCCGGAGGGCGGGGTGCGGTTGTCCGGGTAACGACGGCGGGCGAGCTTATCGTTTCGGTTGCGGTCCCGGTCCAGCGGTTCAGGGCCGTTCTGGGCGTGTTGCTGTTGTCGACGCAGGCCGGCGATATCGACAAGATCGTTCATGCCGAAAGGCTGGCGATCTTTCGGGTCTTTGGCGTGGCGGCAATGGTGACGATCGTTCTCTCGCTTCTGCTGGCCAGCACCATCGCCACACCGCTCAGGCGGCTTTCGGCGGCGGCTGTCCGCGTTCGCCGTGGCGTCAAGGCGCGCGAGGAGATCCCGGATTTTTCAGACCGGCAGGACGAGATCGGCAATCTCTCTGTGGCGCTGCGGGACATGACAAACGCGCTTTACGACCGGATCGCAGCGATTGAAAGCTTTGCTGCCGATGTCAGTCATGAACTCAAGAACCCGCTCACATCGCTTCGCAGTGCCGTCGAAACCCTGCCGCTGGCGCGCAACGAGGCATCCCGCAAGCGCCTGCTTGACGTGATCCTGCATGACGTGCGGCGCATGGACCGGCTGATCAGCGACATTTCCGACGCCTCCCGCCTGGACGCCGAGCTGGCACGGCAGGATGGGTCCAGGGTCGACATGCGCAAGCTCCTGAGCGAACTCGTCGACATTGCACGCCAGGTCCGGTCGGGCGGCAAGGAGGTTGCAATCGATCTGCGTGTCGATGACCGCGGAACCGGCAAATCGAGTTTCATCGTGCTCGGACATGACCTGAGACTTGGCCAGGTGCTTACCAACCTGATCGAGAATGCGCGCTCTTTCGTGCCGGAAAAGGGCGGGCGCATTAATGTGCGGCTGTCGCGTGTGCGCGGCTCGGTCCGGGTTCTCGTCGAGGACAACGGACCAGGGATCCGCGCCGAGGTCATTGAGCGGGTGTTCGAGCGGTTTTACACCGACCGTCCGGAGGGAGAGGACTTCGGCCAGAATTCGGGCCTCGGCCTGTCCATCAGCCGCCAGATTGTCGAGGCGCACGGCGGAACCCTGACGGCGCAGAACATCGAAACCGGGGAAGACGGCAAGTGGGCCGGCGCCCGGTTCATCATCGATCTTCCGGCGGAACGGTCGTGACCGCGACGCAGGATGCACCGGGCGCGACCGAACACGCCACCGCGATCATCGTCGGCGAGACCGGCATCCTGTTCGTCGGGCCTTCCGGCGCAGGCAAGAGCACCATGGCTTTCTCCTGTCTTTCCGCCGCGCGGGCGATCGGGTGGAATGCGGCGCTGATCGCCGACGACCGGACGCGCCTGGAGGCGCGGGCAGGACGATGCATCGCCTCATGTCCCGAACCGATTCGCGGGATGATCGAACTGCGCGGCGGTGGAATTGCACAGTATCGAAGGGTTCGACGTGGCGTGATCCACCTTGTGGTTGCCCCGGTGCCGGCGTCACCGGCCGACCGCTTGCCCGAAACCGGTGAAACCTTCCCGTGCAATGGCATCGAGCTGCCACTTCAACGGATGTGGCACGATGGCGCAGTTGATCCTCTTTCGGCGCTTTGCGCCCTTCGGCCTGACTGTTTTTCGGTCAGGTGAGCCTTTCCGGTGATGCAATTGCAGGCACGCGGGCGTTTTTTGGCTTGAACTTCCGTCTCTTCTGTCCAAGATGAAATTTCGTGTTATTCGCAGGTGCGAAGAGATCCGCATGCGTTGGCTCTGGGGTGGGCGCGACACATGCCGTTGGAGGCAATATGATCGGATTGGTGCTTGTCACTCATGGCAAGCTCGCTGAAGAGTTCCGGCATGCCCTGGAACATGTGGTTGGGCCGCAGACAGCACTTGAGACGGTGTGTATCGGACCGGAGGACGATATGGACCAGCGCCGCATGGACATTGTCGGCGCCGTATCGCGGGTCGAAGGCGGCAAGGGCGTGATCATCCTGACCGACATGTTTGGCGGCACCCCGTCGAACCTGTCGATTTCGGTCATGGATTCGGGCCGGATCGAGGTTATTGCCGGCGTCAACCTGCCGATGCTCATCAAGCTTGCCGGCGTGCGCGGGTCCAGTGAAATCGAAAACGCCCTGGCGCAGGCACAGGATGCGGGGCGGAAATACATCAACGTCGCCAGCCGCCTGCTTGCCGGAAAATGAACGCCGGCAATCCTGTCAATTCCCGGACTTTCGAGATCGTCAACAAGCGGGGTCTGCATGCGCGGGCATCGGCCCGGTTCGTCCAGACCGTCGAGAAATTCAACGCAACCGTCAGGGTGACCCGGGAGGGTTCGACGGTGGGCGGAACCTCGATCATGGGCCTGATGATGCTCGCGGCCAGCCCGGGATGCTCGATCCACGTCGAGGCAGAGGGTGACGAAGCGTCTCAGGTGCTCGATGCACTGGAGATGCTCATTGCGGAACGGTTCGGCGAAGAAGCCTGATCCAGCGCACATAAAGACATCTTTATATCGTGTTGCCACCATAGTTGTTTCCTGCTATGGCAGCGCCCACGCAATCACACCGTGCCCGACGGGCCGGTAAACCCGTGGGATATGAACATGACTGCTACGAATGATTATGTCGTCGCCGATATCGCGCTGGCCGATTACGGCCGCAAGGAACTCGATATCGCCGAAACCGAAATGCCCGGCCTGATGTCGCTGCGCGAGGAATACGGCGCGAGCAAGCCCCTCAAGGGCGCACGCATCGTCGGTTCGCTGCACATGACCATCCAGACGGCTGTTCTGATCGAGACCCTGACTTCGCTGGGCGCTGACGTGCGCTGGGCGTCCTGCAACATCTTTTCAACCCAGGACCATGCCGCTGCCGCCATTGCAAAGGCAGGCATTCCGGTCTTTGCCGTCAAGGGACAGACCCTCGAAGAGCACTGGGATTACCTCGACAAGTCGTTCCAGTTCGATGACGGACCGAACCTGATCCTCGATGATGGCGGCGATGCGACGCTCTACATCCTTCTGGGTGCCCGCGCCGAGGCAGGCGAGGACATCATTCCGGTTCCGTCTTCGGAAGAGGAAGAAGTGATCAAGGCGCAGATCAAGAAGCGCATGCAGGCCTCCCCGGGCTGGTTCACCAGGATGCGTGACCAGATCGTCGGTGTCTCCGAGGAGACCACCACCGGCGTTCACCGTCTCTATGAACTCCACAAGAAGGGCCAGCTTCCCTTCCCGGCGATCAACGTCAACGATTCCGTCACCAAGTCGAAGTTCGACAACAAGTACGGCTGCAAGGAAAGCCTGGTTGACGGCATCCGTCGCGCCACCGACACAATGATGGCCGGCAAGGTTGCGGTGGTCTGCGGCTACGGCGATGTGGGCAAGGGCTCCGCGGCCTCGCTGCGTGGCGCCGGCGCGCGCGTCAAGGTCACCGAAATCGACCCGATCTGCGCGCTGCAGGCGGCGATGGACGGCTTTGAGGTGGTAACGCTCGAGGATGTGGCGTCAACCGCCGACATCTTCATCACCACCACCGGCAACAAGGACGTCATCCGCATCGAGCACATGCGCGAGATGAAGGACATGGCGATCGTCGGCAACATCGGCCACTTCGACAACGAGATCCAGGTCGCCGGCCTCAAGAACCACAAGTGGACCAACATCAAGGACCAGGTCGACATGATCGAGATGCCTTCGGGCAACCGGATGATCCTGTTGAGCCAGGGCCGCCTTCTCAACCTCGGCAACGCCACTGGCCACCCGAGCTTCGTCATGTCGGCATCCTTCACCAACCAGGTGCTGGCCCAGATCGAACTCTGGACCAAGGGCGAGCAGTACGAGAACAAGGTCTATGTCCTGCCCAAGCATCTCGACGAGAAGGTCGCACGGCTTCACCTCGACAAGATCGGCGCGAAACTGACCGACCTGCAGCCGGAGCAGGCCGACTACATTGGCGTGACCGTCGAAGGCCCGTTCAAGCCGGAACACTACAGGTACTGATTTCCTTTCTTGTACCCACAAGATATTGATGCCGCGCCCTTGACAAAAGTGGCGCGGCTTCTTTTTGCGCACGGTCCTCTTCACCGTGATTCGCGAAGCCTGTATGTTTTGGAACGATGATTCGATTTTTTGCATTCGGCGGCGCGAAAACGGATCGGCGATGTCTTGTCAAAAAGCGGCGAGGGGACTGAGACATGCCGGAAATGGCGGATTCAAACGACGGTTCACAGGACCAGGATAGCAGTTCCCGGTCCGGGTACAGGCTGAAGGGCTGCATCAAGCGCATCGGCGCACGGCTTCTTGGCGGCACTGCGCTTCTGGCAAGTGCGGCCGTTCTGGCGGTTTCCCCGGCGCTTGCGCAAAGTGGCGGAACATTCGAGATTTCCTCTCTGGAAGTGGTTAACTTCGCGATGGTCATCGGCGCCATTTCGGCGGCCATGATTTCGGCCATCTGGTTGATCCGGGAGCGCGCCAAGATCGATGCCGAAAACACCTCGCTTCGCAGCGCGCTGGCGGATTCCCATGCACAGCTTTCGCGGTACCAGTCCCTTATTGTCGACAGGGACCGGCAAATCGTGGTCTGGGACGGTGTCGGACTTCCTGCGGAGATCCTCGGAAATCTTTCGCCGGAAACCGGCGCGCCGCAGGACGGCAAGGACTTTCTGGCTTTCGGGCGGTGGCTCGAACCCCGGTCGGCGGCGAGTCTCGACAATGCCATCGATTGCCTGCGGGCCCAGGCCGAACGGTTCAACCTGATTGTCGAAACGATTCGCGGCCATGTCCTCGAAGCCCAGGGCCGGGTCTCCGGCGGCCGTGCATTCGTACGTTTCGTCGCCCTTTCGAATGTCCGCGCCGAACTTGCCGAACTCAAGACCGAGCGCGACCGGCTCGCCACCTCGGTGGATACGTTCCAGACGCTGCTGGACGTGATCGAAATGCCGGCCTGGCTCCGCGGGCCGGACAACCGCCTTCTCTGGGTGAACAATGCCTATGTTCGCGCCGTCGAAGGCGAGGACAGGAACGATGCCCTTGAGCGGAAGCTGGAATTGCTCGGCACCGCAGCGCGAGAGAAGATCCGCGCCACCGTTACGCCGGAGCGGCCGTTTCTTGATCGGGTTTCAACGGTAATCAAGGGACATCGCCGCTTTCTGGAGGTGGCCGACGTCAAGACACAGGCCGGCAATGCCGGCCTCGCCCTGGATGTTTCCGTTGAGGAAGATCTGCGCGAGGAACTGCGCCGCACCATTCAAAGCCATGCCGAAACCCTTGACCATCTGGCCACGCCGGTTGCGATTTTTGATCGCGATCAGCGGCTCCAGTTCCACAACCAGGCTTTCCAGCAGCTTTGGGAGCTGGACGCTCCGTTTCTCGGCCGCCGGCCGGACAATGGCGAGTTTCTCGAGCGGCTGCGCGCCGACGGGAAGCTGCCCGAACCCCATGCCTGGCGCGACTGGAAGGAGCAGATGCTCTCGGTCTACCGTTCGGTGGAATCGACACCGCACCTGTGGCACCTGCCGGACGGCCAGACCCTCAAGGTTTTCGCCAATGCGCATCCGCAAGGCGGCGTGACCTGGGTGTTCGAGAATCTCACCGAAAAGGTGGATCTCGAGGCCAAGTACAACACCTTGCTTCACGTCCAGGGCGAAACGATCGACCATCTGGCCGAGGGTGTCGGGGTTTTCGGCCCCGACGGACGAATCCGCTTGTCCAATCCCTCTTTCCGCGCGCTCTGGGGACTGACCGAAGAGCAGGTTCAACCGGGTACGCACATCAGGGACATCGCGGCAGCCTGCGAGCCGTCCCACCATGAAGCGGACGGATGGAAGCTGTTCGCCCGGGAAATCACCTCGTTCAACGAGGAGCGGCGTTCGCGCGAAGGCCGTATCGAACTCGCAACCGGTCTGATTCTCGACTATGCGGTAGTGCCGCTGCCGAACGGGCAAACCATGGTGGCCTTCGTCAATGTGACAGACAGCGTGGGCGCCGAGCGCATGCTCACCGAGAAGAACGAGGCCTTGCGCAAGGCCGACGCGCTGAAGAACGACTTCGTCAAGCATGTTTCCTACGAGCTTCGCTCACCGCTGACCAACATCATCGGCTTTACCGACCTGCTCAAGACACCCGGCATCGGCGAACTCAACGAACGACAGGCGGAATATCTCGACCATATCTCCACCTCGTCTTCGGTGCTGCTCACCATCGTCAACGACATCCTCGATCTTGCCACGGTCGATGCCGGCATCATGCGGCTTGAAACCGATGTTGTGGACATTGCGAGCCTTTTCGACGAGGCCGCCGGCCAGATCGCCGACCGCTTCAGGGAGAACGATCTGCGCCTGGAGATCGACATTGCCTCCGCGCCCGCCGAGATGGTCGGTGATCGCAAACGGCTCAAGCAGATCCTGTTCAAGCTCCTGATGAATGCGGCCAACTTTGCGCCCGACGGCTCCGTGGTCCGGCTTTCCTGCATGCATGAGGGCGACTCCATTGTCTTTTCGGTTGCCGATTCCGGCCCCGGCATCCCGGAAAATGCGCGCAAGGACGTCTTCGCCCGCTTCGAGACGCACGGTCCGGGCGGCCGCCGGCGCGGCGCCGGTCTCGGCCTGTCCATCGTCCAGAGCTTCGTTGCCCTCCA
This sequence comes from Hoeflea sp., assembly GCA_965230055.1. Taxonomy (GTDB): domain Bacteria; phylum Pseudomonadota; class Alphaproteobacteria; order Rhizobiales; family Rhizobiaceae; genus Hoeflea. The sequence goes on from OZ245939.1 coordinate 1,532,682, forward strand.
TCAGGGAACCGTTTCCATTGAAGGGGATGAGGGAGACGGCGCCACGATCCTTTGCCGTTTTCCGGCCGACCTGCCTTTGGCGCGCGACGCGGCCGAGTAGCCGACCGTGCACAAAGCGCCCCTGTCCATTGCCCTGCCCGATCTTGCTGCCACCACCCTTTTGGCAGAGGACCTGGCGCTGGCGATAAAGCCGGGCGATTGCCTTTGCCTCTTTGGCGATCTCGGTGCGGGAAAATCAACGCTTGCACGGGCACTCATCCGGGCGGTTGCCGACGACCCTGACCTTGAGGTCCCCAGTCCCACTTTCACTCTCGTCCAGACTTACGAACTGCGCCTTCAGATCGCGCATTTCGATCTCTACCGGCTTGCGGACCCGGAGGAACTCGACGAACTCGGCCTTGACGAGGCGCTCGAAGACGGGGTCGCCTTGGTCGAATGGCCCGAACGTGCGGACGACCGGTTCGCAGGCGACGTCATTGCGATTGTTCTCGAAGGTCTCGAAGACAGCCGCAGAACCGCAACAGTAACGGCCGGTCCGGATTTTCTCGAACGCTTCAACCGGTCGCGGACGCTGAGATCGTTTCTTGACAACGCCGGGATGGCACATGCCGAGCGGCGGTTTCTGCAGGGCGACGCTTCCTCGCGAACCTATGAAAGAATCAGGCCGGAAACGGGCGATCCGCTGATCCTGATGAATGCGCCGCGCCGTCCGGACGGACCGCCGATCCGCGACGGTCTGCCTTATTCCCGGATCGCCCATCTGGCCGAGGATGTCGTGCCTTTCGTTGCCATTGACGAATGGCTTCGCGAACATGGCTTTTCGGCGCCGGCCATTGCCGCGAAGGATCTCGACGAAGGCATTCTGCTGATCGAGGATCTGGGCTCCGACAGTCTTCTTGATCCCAAAGGCGCGCCGATTGCCGAACGCTACGAGTTGGCCGTCGAATGCCTGGCGGCGCTGCACCGGAAGCCGCTGCCCGGGGTCCTGCAGGTCGATGGCCGCGATCATCATGTGCCGGCTTACGATCCCCGCGCCATGCAGATAGAGATCGAACTGCTGACCGACTGGTATCTGCCTTGGCGCAGCGGCGCTGCGGTTTCGGATCGTGATCGCACCGAGTTTATCGAGCTCTGGACGGCCCTGTTTGCCGAGCTCGAATCCGCCGAGAAGGCGCTGGTCCTGAGGGACTACCATTCGCCCAACCTGATCTGGCGCGAGGACCGGACCGGTCTCGACCGCCTCGGTCTTATCGATTTCCAGGATGCCATGATCGGCCCGTCTGCCTACGATGTTGCATCGGTCTGTCAGGATGCGCGGGTTACGATTGCGCCCGAACTCGAAGCTCGGCTGCTCAATCGCTATGTCGATGATCGGAAATCCTCCGATCGGGCTTTCGACGAGGCGGCTTTCCGCAAGGTCTACGCGATCATGGCGGTGCAGCGCGCTTCGAAGATTCTCGGGATATTCGTCCGGCTCGACCAGCGGGACGGGAAGCCCGCCTACTTGCGCCATCTGCCCCGCATCGAGGATTATGTCGCGCGTTCGTTGCGGCATCCTGCGCTTGAGCCCTTGCGCAGTTGGTTCACACGCGTTGGTATTGTCGCCACCGAATCATAAACCGGGCCAGTCAATGCGCATCCATTCCGCCATGATCCTTGCCGCAGGCCTCGGGACCCGCATGCGGCCAATCACCGAGACCGTGCCGAAACCGCTGGTCGAGGTGGGGGGCAAGCCATTGATCGCCTACAGCCTGGAGGCGCTTCACGAGATCGGTATCTCCAGCATTGTCGCCAATGTGCACTATCTGGCGCCTGTTCTGGTTGACTGGCTTTCCGGTTGGTCGCGTGCAGACGTCGTGATCTCCGATGAAAGCGATGAGCTTCTGGATTCCGGTGGGGGCGTCGCAAAGGCCCTCCCGCTTCTCGGAAATGACCCGTTTTTCGTCATGAACGCCGATACGTTCTGGTGCGAGGACCCCGCGGCCGGGCGCAGCAATCTCGCCCGCATGGCTGAGGACTTCGATCCCGCCCGCATGGACATCCTGATGCTGACCGCGCGGCCAGACCAGGCCACCGGACATACCGGCCGGGGTGATTTTACCATCGATGCGGATCGACGCCTCGCCCGTTTCACCGGAAGCGGCGAACCGGTGATATATGCCGGCACGCTGATCATGAGTCCGCATATTCTCGGCTCCCTCACAGAGCGCCGGTTCTCGCTCAACCGCTGTTTTGACGCCGCAATTGCGGGGGGCCGGCTGTTTGCTGCGCCGCTCACCGGACACTGGCTGACCGTGGGAACGCCCGAGGCGATCGGCGAGGCGGAATCAGCCATGGCGGATTACGCCAACGGCCGCCCTTCGTGACCCGCGCCGCGCCGCGTTTGGTCACCATCCCGCCGGGCGCGCCGTTTCTGCGTGTTCTGGCCGACCGGATATGTTCGGGCGACCTTGTCGACGGTCTCCGGTTTCGCAAGGACGATCCGCTGTCCCTTGCCCGTGCGACGGTTTTCGTGCCCACGCGGCGAGCCGCAAGGGTGCTTCGCTCGGAGTTGACGGACAGGATCGGTCTCGGCTCGGCAATCCTGCCGGTGATCCGGCCGCTCGGAGAGACCGATGAAGATACCGGTTTCTTCGACCCCGCGGACCCCGAGACGCTGGCACTCGATCCGCCGATCCCGCAAACCGCTGCCATGTTGCGCCTCGCCGACCTGGTACTGGCCTGGAAGGAGGCGCTTCCGCGAGCCGTTCTCGACCATCTTGGCGGTGCGCCGCTCGTCGCTCCGGCAAATCCGGCCGATGCGATCTGGCTTGGGCGCAGCCTGTTTGATCTCATTCAGGCGGTCGAGACCGAGGAGTGCGACTTCTCAGCCCTCGACACGGTGATGACCGAGGACCTGCAGCAATGGTGGCAATTGACCCGCGAGTTCCTCGCCATTGCCCGGAGCTACTGGCCGGAATTGCTTGAGGAAATATCGAGATCCAGTCCGGCGCGCCACCACAACGCAATGCTCGATGTCTTCACCCGGGCGCTTGCCCAAACGTCAGCCGACCGCCCCGTCATCGTCGCCGGCTCCACTGGGACGCGGCCGGCAACCGCACGGCTGATTGCCGAGGTGGCGCATATGCCCAAGGGTGCGGTCGTTCTCCCGGGGCTTGACCACGCAATGCGCGAGACGCACTGGATCGAACTTGCACGGGCGGCGGCCGCAACGGATGCACCGGGTTCGCCCGCGGCTTTCGATGCCACCGTGCGCAGTCATCCGCAATATGGCTTGCTGCGTCTTGTGCAGGGCTGCGGACTGGATGTGCAAGGGCTTTCCGATATCCCGGAGATCGCCGAGCCGGACTCCGCCATGCAAGTGCGGCGTGAGGCGGTCTCTGCCGCGCTCCTGCCCGCCGGCGCCACCGAAGCCTGGGGACAGCGCGGTTTCCTGCCGGATGCGAAGCTGCTCCAACCTGCTTTCGAACAGGTGTCACTGATCGAGGCGGCCAATGAACGGGAGGAGGCTGCGGCCCTGGCTGCCGCCATGCGTCTCGCACTGGAACCGGGACCGGCCACCCCGGAACCGGTGGTCGCGCTGGTGACGCCGGACCGCAATCTTGCCCGCCGGGTGGTGGTGGAGTTGCGACGCTACGGGATCGAGGCCGATGATTCGGGTGGTACGCCGCTGACGTCGAGTCCGCAGGGCAGCCTGGCCCGCCTCACGGTCAAGGCTGCCTTCGCTCCCGGCGATGCCGTGGCGCTGGCCGGATTGATCAAGCATCCCCTCGCCCGCTTCGGTTTTGACAAGTCTTCGGCAACCCGGATGGCCGGCGTGGTGGAACGCATCGCACTGAGGGGCAGCAGCGGCGAAGCGGATGTCGATCAGCTTGAAACGCTCGTGACCAGCCGCTCCGGCAACCGCGAGGACCGCCACGCGCCTGAATGGCTCGGCAGGATCTCCGGGGATGAGGCCAGCGGGGCCCAGGAGTTTGCAGAAAGGGTATCAGCGGCACTCTCGCCGCTGACATCAATTCTGCTCGATGTTTCGGGTCGGAAGCTGACTGACGCTGTCGCGATCGGCCGCCTCGCCGGATTTACTGCGGACGCGCTCGAACGCATTTGCGCTGACGAGACCGGGGATACGGGCCTCTTGTGGGGCGACGAGGCCGGCGAGGATCTGGCCGGCCTTCTGCTCGAAACCAGGGACAGCGGCGCAACCCTTGCCATCACCGGCCATGAATGGACCGGTGCGCTTGAAGCCTTGATGGCGAGCCGCATGGTCAAGCCCCGCGCCGGCGGTCATCCGCGTGCATTCATCTGGGGTGCGCTTGAGGCCCGCTTGCAGCATGTCGACACGATCCTGCTTGGCGGATTGAACGAGGGCGTGTGGCCTCAGGCCGGACGTGAAGATCCGTTCCTTTCCCGATCGATGAAGGCGGCCATCGGGCTGGAGCCGCCGGAGCGGCGCATCGGCCAGGCCGCCCATGATTTCCAGATGGCCATGGGTGCACCGAATGTGGTGCTGTCGCGGGCGCACCGCTCCGGCAAGGCGCCCACGGTCGCTTCGCGCTGGTTGCAAAGGCTGCTCGCAGTCATCGGGCGTGAAACCGGAAAGGCGCTCGCCGGCAGGGGCGATGCCCTGCTCGAACATGTCCGGGGACTGGACGAGGCCGATCCGATCCGTTCCGCCGTCCGGCCCGAACCCAAGCCTGCGGCTGATCTGCAGCCCCGAAGCTATTCCTTTTCGGAAGTCGCAACCCTGCGACGCGACCCATACGCGATCTATGCCCGCCGGGTCCTGCGCCTTGATCCGCTGGAGCCGTTTCTTGCCGATCCCGGTCCGCGCGAGCGCGGCACCTTGTATCATGCGATCCTCGAGGAACTGGTTGGCTCACATTCGCCCGAAGAGCGGAGCATGGGGGCGCTTCGGGAGATCGCAGACAGGCATTTTCGCGATGCCGGCCTGCCCGGTGCGACCGCGCTTGTCTGGCGCTCCCGGTTTGAGAAGGCTGCGCAAGCCATTGTGGACTGGGAGGCGGAGAACGCCGCCACCTGTTCAGCCTCCCGGGTCGAAGCAAGGGCGAGCCTGGAGATGCCGGCCGCCGGAATTCGCCTGACGGGCATGGCCGACCGCATTGACTTGCGGGCGGATGGTTCGGCCTGGATCATCGATTACAAGACCGGCGGCGCCCCTACGCGCAAGCAGGCCCGGATCCTTCTCGATCCGCAACTGGCTCTGGAGGCCCACGCCCTGCACCATGGCGGGTTCGCCGATCTCGGCGAAAGGCAGGTGTCGGCACTGCTCTATCTCCGCCTGACCGGCAAGGATCCGTTCGCCGAACGTGTCGATACCGATCCGGAGAACCCCGGAAAGGCCGAGTTTCTGAGCCCGTCCGATCTCGCGCTGAGGGCAGCCGATGAACTGACCCGGCTTGTCCTTCTCCTGAAGAGCGGAAAGCGCGGCTTCCTGTCCCGTGCAATTCCGCGCAGCGCCCGGGATTTCGCGGGAGACTACGACCATCTGGCACGCGTGGCGGAATGGCAGACGGCCATCGATTCGGAGGCGGGAGACGGCGATGAGTGAAGCCGGCGGAACCGACGTCATTTCCCAGACGACCCTGAGACAGAACCGGGCGGCGACCCCTTCCCTGTCTGCCTGGGTGTCGGCCAATGCAGGCTCCGGCAAGACCCATGTTTTGGCCCGGCGGGTCATCCGCCTCCTTCTGCGCGGCGCCCGGCCTTCGGCCATCCTGTGCCTGACCTACACCAAGGCAGCTGCTGCGGAGATGTCGAACCGGGTCTTCAGGACCCTGGCGGACTGGGTGCTGCTCGATGATGCGGAACTGACCGGGCGACTGGCCGAGCTTGAGGGCGAAAAGCCGGAGGCCGGGCAATTGATCCGGGCGCGGCGCCTGTTTGCCACGGCGCTCGAAACCCCTGGCGGATTGAAGATCCAGACAATCCATGCCTTTTGCGAGGCAGTGCTGCACCGCTTTCCGCTCGAGGCCAACATTCCCGGCCACTTCTCGGTGCTGGACGATGACAAGGCGGCCGAACTTCTAGCGGAAGCCCGCCGGGAACTGATGTCGACGCAATCCTTCGAAACCGATCCCGATCTTGCCGAAGCTGTCATGCAGGCGCTTGAGACCGGAGGCGAGGCCGGCTTCGACAAGCTGCTCGCCGGTCTTTACCATCGCAGGCGCGAATACCTTGCCTTTCAGGCCGTTGCGGGCGACGCGAACGGGGCCGCGGCCCTGATCCGCGGGGCCCTCGGGCTCGAGGCGGAAGAAAACGAAGCCGGCATTGTATCGCGCGCATGGCCGCTTGATGCGCTTCCGGTCGACTATGTCAGGGACGTTCACGAATTTGCCGCCTCCGCAAAGTCCGCCTCGCGGGCATTTGACTTCAGCTACGGCATTCTCGCGGTTCATTCCCGGTCCGGCTCCGATCCCGCGGCGCGGCTTGATCTGCTGAAGCAGGTGTTCTTTACGAAGGGCGGATCTCCGGCAAAACTGGGGAGTGTCGCCTCAAAATCGGTTGCGGAACGATTCCCGGATTTCGGGGAACGCGCCCAGAATGCGCAGGAACAGGTCATTTCGGTTTTTGATCGCCTCGCCCGCCTCAAGGCTGCGGGGGCGTCGATGATGGCCTATCGACTGGCGCGCCGCTACGTCGGCGGATTTACGGCGCTGAAGTCCCGCCAGGCGCTCCTCGATTATGATGATCTGATTGCCGCCACTGCGGCCCTGCTTGAAAAGAGCGGTGCAAGCGCGTGGGTTCACTACAAGCTCGATCAGGGGATCGATCACATCCTCGTGGACGAGGCGCAGGACACCGCTCCCTTGCAGTGGAGTGTCATCGGAAAGCTGTCCGAGGAGTTCTTTGCCGGCGAAGGAGCCCGGGCCTCGACCCGAACGATTTTTGCCGTTGGAGACGAAAAACAGTCCATTTACTCTTTCCAGGGCGCGAGGCCTGAACGCTTCGCGCAGGAGCGCAGGAGCATGGAAACCAAGGCCAGATCCGCTGAAGCGGACTTCGAGCATGTTCCCTTGCGGGTTTCGTTCCGATCGTCCTCCGAGGTGCTCAAACTGGTCGACCATGTCTTTGCGTCCGATGATGCACTGCGTGGCATGGGGGAAACCGGCGAACCGGTAATCCATGAAACGGCGCGTAGCCGTGCGCCGGGACAGGCTGAACTGTGGCCGATGATCGCCAAACAGAAGGTTGAGGACGAGGAAGACTGGACCGCGCCGTTTGACGATGTCCCGGAAACCGCGCCCGCAGCGCAGCTGGCGCGCCGCATTGCCGATGTTCTGGGGCAATGGATCGGCCGCGAGACGATCGAGGACCAGAAGACAAAAAAGCTGCGGCCGATCACGGCTGGTGACGTGCTGGTGCTGGTGCGCAAGCGCGACGGATTTGTGCCCACGCTTCTGCGCACGCTCAAGGCGCGCACAGGCATCCCGGTGGCCGGGGCCGACCGGCTGCGCCTGACCGATCACATCGCGGTTCAGGATCTGGCAGCCCTGGGACGGTTCGTTCTGCTTGAGGAGGACGATCTTTCGCTTGCCGCCTTGATCAAAAGCCCGCTGCTTGATCTCGATGAGGACGCCCTGTTTGAACTGGCCGCCGGCCGGTCCGAAAACGCGTCCGTCTGGCAACATCTCTGCGAGCTGGCCCAAACCTCATCGCGGTTCGCCGCCGTCCGCGAGCGTCTGGTTCGCTGGCGGGACATGGCCGGATGGCTGCAACCGCACGATTTCTATGCCCTGGTGCTCGGCCCCGAAGGAGGCCGCCAGGCCTATCTTTCGCGCCTTGGCCACGAAGCGGGCGATGTTCTGGACGAATTTCTCGGCCTCGCGCTGGATCACGAGCAGGCAGGCGTGCCCGGCTTGCAGGCATTTCTGGCCATGCTGGAAACGGATTCGCCGGAGATCAAGCGCGAAATGGAAGCAGGCTCCGGCGCGGTCCGGATCATGACGGTGCATGCCGCCAAGGGGCTGGAGGCGCCGGTGGTCTTCCTGGTCGATTCCGGCGGCGAGGCGGCTCAGAGCAGTCACGAACCGAATCTGTGGCTGCTGCCACAGGCTTCCGCGTCGGCTCCCGACATGCCCCCCGTGCCCATATGGCTTCCCGACAAGAGTTTCCACAACGGCGCCACCGAACCATTGCGCGAGGCAGCCAGGGACCGGGCGGAAGAGGAATACCGGCGGCTTCTATATGTCGGGCTCACCCGTGCCGCCGATCGGGTGGTGGTCTGCGGGTACCGTGGCGTCAGGGAAGCAAGGTCGCCGACATGGCACAGTCTTGTCGCAGCAGGTTTCGAGCGTGCGGCGCAATCCGGCAATTACGAGATCAGCGAGATCGAACGCTTTGAAGACTCCCTGCCCTTCAAGGTGGTGCGGATGCAGCGGACCGGAGCGACGCTCGCGCTGGCAGGTGAGAAAATCGCGCAGACCGGGCTTGGATCCGGATCGCCCGCCTCCGTACCGCTGACGCCGCTGGAGCCCCCGAAACGACTTCCGCGGCCGCTTGCCCCTTCGGGTGTAAGTGCTGTTCTGGAAGATAGCATCGAGCCGCCTGTGCGCTCGCCATTCGCGGATAAACCATCCGGCTCGAGCCTTGCGCTGGAGCGCGGCAGCATGATTCACCGGTTGCTTCAGGTTCTTCCGTCGCTTGATCCGGACGGACGAGAGGAAGCGCTGGGCCGGTATCTCGGGCGTGCGATGCCCGGGTCCGTCACCACGGAGAGGGATCTTGTCGCGCAGCAGGTTCTCTCGGTGATCAACGATCCCGAGTTCGCAGCGGTTTTCGCATCTCCGGGAGAAGCGGAAGTCTCTGTGATGGGGACGCTACGGATCAATGGCGAGGAACGTGCGGTTTCGGGCCGGATAGACCGGCTTGCGGTGATGGAGGACAGTGTCCTGATCGTCGACTACAAGACCGGGCATGCGCCCGGGCCAAGCGGTTCGGCGCCGGAAAGCCATGTCTCGCAGCTTGCGGTCTACCGTGCGCTCCTGGCGCCCTTGTACCCGGATCGGCGCATCCAGGCGGCACTGGTCTATGTCTCTGCACCGCTGCTGATGGAGATCCCCGATACGGTGCTCGATGCGGCAATCGCGGCAATTGATAGCTGAGACGAGCCGAATACACTTGAATACCGCCGCCCGAATCATCACATTGTGGGCATCCAAGACAGATCCCAAAGGAGTGCCGGTCATGGCAACCGTGAAAGTAGACAGCGCCAATTTTCAGAGCGAAGTTCTGGAATCAGATGTGCCGGTCGTCGTTGATTTCTGGGCCGAATGGTGCGGCCCCTGCAAGATGATCGCCCCGAGCCTTGAGGAAATCTCCAACGAGATGCAGGGCAAGGTGAAGGTCGCCAAGGTCAATATTGACGAGAATCCGCAGATCGCCACCCAGTTTGGCGTCCGCTCGATCCCGACCCTCGCGATGTTCAAGGGCGGATCGGTTGCAGACATCAAGGTCGGCGCCTCGCCGAAGACGGCCCTTTCGAGCTGGATCAGCGGCGCGGTCGCCTGATCCGGCGCAAGCCTGTCCCGTCTTCGGGGAGAGAGATCATGCCCGTCCGGCAACGCCGGGCGGGCTTTTTTATTGCCGGTTCGCGATGGAAATGCGCCGCTTGCCGCTCAGGCCGGCGGCGTCCCGTTCTGCGCCAGCACATGCCCCAGCAGATAAAGTGATCCGCCGATGAGAATGCGTGGCGGTCTTTCGAGCCGGTTCCAGTTCCCAGTGATTGCAGCGATTGCCGCCTCGACGCCGGGGGCGGATTCCGCCGGCAGCCCGGCTTCGTCGGCCGTATCGGCGAGGAACTCGGGATCGACGCCGGCATCCGAACCGGGGACCGGAACGGTGAACACGTGCCGCGCAATGCCGGCGAAAGCCTCGAAATAGCCCACCGGATCCTTGGTGTTGATCATGCCCGTGATCAGGAACAGCGGCCTCGGGTCCCGTTCCTCGAGATTGGCCATGGCTTCGGCGATCACCTGTCCTGCGCCCGGGTTGTGCCCGCCGTCGATCCAGATCTCCACGTCTTCGGCGGCGGCCTGCTGCAGCTTGCCGCGCGGCAACCGTTCAAGGCGGCCCGGCCAGGAAACCGACAGCAGCGCTTCGCCGAGCGCCGCCTCGTTGAGTTCGAAGCCGGCGGCCTTCACCGCGCGAATGGCGGCGGCGGCGTTCGATTGCTGATGCCGGCCGGCAAGCCGCGGCAATGGCAGGTCGATCAGTTCTTCGTCGTCCTGGTAGGCGAGCCGGCCGTTTTCCTGCTGGGCGATGTAATCCTGGCCATACACATGGAGCGGGCACCTCAGCCGTTCGGCAATGCTCACAAGCACTTCTCGTGCCGTCTCTTCGGGCTGCTGGCCGATCACCACGGGAACACCGGGCTTGATGATGCCGCCCTTTTCCGCCGCAATCAGTTCGACCCGATCCCCGAGATAGGCCTGATGGTCGAGTGAAATCGACATGATGATCGAAACCGCCGGATTGTCGATGACATTTGTCGCGTCGAACCGGCCGCCGAGTCCGACCTCGATGATTGCCGCATCCGCCGGGTGCTCCGAAAACAGGACGAACATCACCGCCGTCAGGATCTCGAAAACGGTGATTGTCTCACCACGATTGGCTTCCGCAACGCGTCTCACCGCATCGGCAAGCACTTCGTCGGCCACAAGCCGCCCGCCGCCTTCGGCCCCGAGCCGGTAACGCTCGTGCCAGTTGACCAGATGCGGCGACGTGTGAACATGTGTGGTGTGGCCGTGGGCCTCGAGAATGGCGCGGCAGAAGGCGCCGGTCGATCCCTTGCCGTTCGTGCCCGCGATGTGGATCACGGGCGGCAAGCGCAAATGTGGATCGCCCAGCCGTTCCAGAAGCCTGGCAATCCGGCCGAGCGACAGGTCAAATCCCTTGGGATGAAGCGCCATCAGCGCTTCGATTTCCCGTTCGGCCTGAGATATCGCCGATTCTTCCACGCTCATGGATCCTGTCTTGGCCACCGGCCTGGGCGCGGTGTCGGGGTGGTGCGGCTTACTGCGCGGCCTCGGCGGAGGCAGGTTCGGTTTCCGCCGCCTCTTCCGGAGCCGGTGCGGGCAGGGCCGCGGGCGCCGGTGCGTCCAGCTTGAGGAAGATGCGCAACAGCCGAGAAACCGTTTCCGGAAGATCATGGCGATGAACGACCATGTCCACCATGCCATGTTCGAGGAGATACTCGGATGTCTGGAAACCTTCCGGCAGCTTTTCCCGGATCGTTTGCTCGATAACTCTTTTGCCGGCAAAGCAGATCTCTGCGCCCGGCTCGGCCAGGTGCACGTCGCCCAGCATCGCATAGGATGCCGACACGCCGCCCGTCGTCGGATTGGTCAGGACCACGATGTAGGGAAGTCCAGCTTCCTTGAGCATTTCCACCGCGACGGTGGTGCGCGGCAATTGCATCAGCGACAGGATTCCCTCCTGCATGCGTGCGCCACCCGAAGCCGGGAACATCACGAGCGGGCAGTTGCGTTCGATTGCGGCCTCGAAAGCCTCGATGATTGCCTCGCCTGCGGCAATCCCGAGGGAGCCGCCCATGAACGAGAAATCATGCACGCAGGCAACGATGTCGACGCCGCGCACCGCGCCGTAGGCGGAGACCACCGAATCCTCGAGACCGGTCTTGGTGCGGTTGTCGCGCAGGCGGTCTGTGTACTTCTTCGAATCGCGGAACTTGAGCGGGTCCTGCGGCACCTTCGGGGCCGGAAGCATTTCGTACTTGCCGTCGTCGAACATGTGCTTGAGCCGGGCTTCGGCCGACATCTTCATGTGGTAACCCGAGGCGGGAATCACGAAGTGGTTTTCCTCAAGGTCGTTGTGGAACACCATTTCCCCGGTTTCGGGGCATTTGATCCAGAGGTTCTCGGGCACCTCGCGACGGCCGAGCATCGAGTTGATCTTGGGCCTGACGTAATTGGTGATCCAGTTCACTGCAAAGTCTCCGGTTTGTCTCGGCGTGGCCGAATCTTCATGGCGCCAAGATTATCATGTGGGGGTGCTATTCGGCCGGTGCAAGCCGCGCGTCACGCACACCGGTTGCCAGACCGCGCACCATCGTTGCCACGCTCTCCACCGTGTCGCCCGTTGCCTGCCCCGCGGAGGTCAGCGTATTGGCGATCTGGTTGACGATGGCGGTTCCGACCACGACACCATCCGCGGATTTTCCGATGGCGCGCGCCTGCTCGGCGGTCTTGACCCCGAAGCCGACGCAGACCGGCAGATCCGTGTGGCTCTTGATCCGGTCCACGGCCGTGTTCACCTTCGAGGTGTCCGCGATGGCGGAGCCGGTAATGCCGGTCATTGAAACGTAGTAGACGAAACCGGACGTGTTGCTCAGGACCCGCGGCAAACGCTTGTCGTCGGTTGTCGGCGTGGCGAGGCGGATGAAATTCAACCCGGCTTCAAGCGCGGGAAGACAGAGTTCCTCGTCCATTTCCGGCGGCAGATCCACGATAATCAGGCCGTCGATGCCAGCATCCCGCGCATCGGAAAGAAAGCGCTCAACACCGTAGATGTAGATCGGGTTGTAGTAGCCCATCAGCACGATCGGGGTTTCGTTGTCGCCCTTGCGGAAGTCGCGTGCCAGATCCAGCGTCCGGGACAGTGTCTGCCCGCCCTTGAGCGCGCGCTGGCCGGCCATCTGGATCGCTGGGCCGTCGGCCATCGGGTCCGAAAACGGCATTCCCAGTTCGATCACGTCCGATCCGGCGCCGGGCAGCGCCTGCATGATTTTCAGCGACGTGTCGTAGTCCGGGTCGCCGCCCATGAAATAGGTCACCAAGGCAGGCCGGCCCTCGGATTTGAGCTTCTCGAAGCGTGTATCGATACGTGTTGTCATGATCAAAGCTCCACGCCGAGAATCTTGCCGACGGTGAAGATGTCCTTGTCGCCGCGGCCGCACAGGTTCATCACGATCGTCTGGTCCTTGCCCATCTTCGGGGCGCGTTTGATGACTTCTGCAAGGGCGTGGGAGGGTTCGAGCGCGGGGATGATGCCCTCGAGCCTTGTCAGCAGCTGGAAGGCTTCGAGCGCCTCCTCGTCCATGACCGGAACATACTCGACCCGGCCCGACTCCTTGAGCCAGGAATGCTCCGGCCCGATGCCGGGATAGTCGAGGCCCGCCGAGATCGAATGGCCTTCCTTGATCTGCCCGTCGTCGTTCTGCAGCAGGTAGGTGCGGTTGCCGTGCAGAACGCCCGGGGCGCCGGCGGTCAGCGAAGCGCAATGCTCTTCGCCGTCGAGCCCCTTGCCGCCGGCTTCGACGCCGACGATCTGGACATCCTTGTCGTCGAGGAACGGGTGGAACAGCCCGATGGCGTTCGAGCCGCCGCCGACGGCCGCAACGAGCATGTCGGGCAGCTTTCCTTCGGCTGCGAGCATCTGTTCGCGGGTTTCCTCGCCGATCACCGACTGGAAGGTGCGCACCATCTCCGGATAGGGGTGCGGGCCGGCCGCGGTGCCGATCAGGTAATAGGTGTCGTCAACATTGGTCACCCAGTCGCGCAGGGCCTCGTTCATGGCGTCCTTCAGCGTGCCGTGACCGGACGTCACCGGGTTGACCTTGGCGCCGAGCAGCTTCATCCGGAACACGTTCGGCGCCTGCCGTTCGACATCCGTGGCCCCCATGTAGACCTCGCAAGGGTAGCCGAAACGCGCCGCAACGGTTGCCGATGCAACGCCGTGCTGGCCGGCTCCGGTTTCGGCGATGATCCGGGTCTTGCCCATGCGCTTGGCGAGCAGAATCTGGCCGACGCAATTGTTGATCTTGTGCGAACCGGTGTGGTTGAGCTCGTCGCGCTTGAAATAGATCTTCGCGCCGCCCAGGTGCTCGGTCAGCCGTTCGGCGAAATAGATCGGCGACGGCCGCCCGGTATAATGGGTGTTGAGCTGATCGAGCTCTGCGCGGAATTCGGGATCAGCCTTCGCCTTGGTCCATTCCTCTTCAAGCTCGAGGATGAGCGGCATCAGTGTTTCGGCGACAAAACGGCCGCCGAAAATGCCGAACATGCCCTGCTCGTCGGGGCCGGTGCGAAAGGAATTCGGATTGGTTGGCTGATTCACTGCATCTACTCCCAAGAACGTCACATACGTGCGTCTGAAACTGCCTGGACAAAGGCATCCATCATGGCGGTGTCCTTGACGCCGGGCGCGCTTTCCACGCCCGAGGAGACATCAACGCCCGGCGCGCCGCTGATCCTGAGCGCCTCTGCGACATTGTCCTTCGTCAATCCACCCGAAAGCATGTAACTAGCGGACCCGTCAAGCGATGAAAGGTCAAGCCCGGCCAGCAGTCTCCAGTCGAAGCTCACGCCGTTGCCGCCGGGAAGGTCCGAGCCTTTTGGCGGTTTGGCGTCAAACAGCATCCTGTCGGCCACGCCTCTGAACGGCTCGATCGCCATGAGGTCCTCAGCATTGCGGACGGACAGGGCCTTCATGACCGGAAGACCGTAACGTACCTTGAGTACGGACAGCCTCTCCGGCGTCTCCGCCCCGTGCAATTGCAGCCAGTCCGGCTTCATGGTTTCGACAATCCCGTCAAGGGCATCATCATCCATGTTGACGCTCACCGCCACGGTCTTCAGGCCGCGATCACGGGCGAGACCTGCAAGTGCGGCGGCGGTGTCGACGGAGACGTTGCGCGGGCTCTTTTCGAAAAAGATGAACCCCGCCATCTCGGCGTCGAGATCCGCAGCGCGATTGACCGCTTCCGGCGTGCTCAGCCCGCATATCTTGATCGGTATTGTCATGGCGGCTGACGTCGCACAAAACGGCGCGAGAGTCGAGGCGGCGGGTTGTCCCAACCCGGGCCCGGTCTAAAAGCTTATGGCGAACAGTCCAGAGCCGTTCTGCTTGAGCCAGCGCTTGCCTTCGTCGGTGCGCGGGCACAGCCACCGGCAGGTCGCCCAGAACTCTGGACCGTGGTTCATTTCCTTTAGATGCGCCACTTCGTGGGCGGCGAGATAGTCGATGACGAAATCCGGCGCCATCGCGATCCGCCACGAGAAAGACAGGTTGCCCTCCGATGTGCACGACCCCCAGCGGCTCTTCGTGTCCTTGTAGGATATCGACCGGTACGGTTTTCCGAGCGTCGTTGCATGCATGCCGACAAGCCGCTCCAGTTCCTGCCGCGCGGTGCGCTTGAGATGATCGGCCACGCGCCGTCCGGCATGTTCGGGAAGACCCGAAACCATCAGGGTGGGAACGCCGTCGATCTCGCGCTCTTCGGCCAATCCCCTGAGCCTGCCTGTGAGTTCGATGCGGTGTTCGACCCCGCGGATGGAGATCTTGCCAATGTCCATAAGTGGACCGGCATCGGTTACCCGCGCGAGCCGTGTCATAAGCCAGCCGTGATGGCGCGTCAGAAAGGCATCGATCTCGCGTGTGGGTATGCCGCGCGGAACCGTTAGCTTCAGGGCCTGTCCGCCCGGCTCGATCCTGAGCGTCATTCGGGTCGCACGCGCATTCTCGCGGATGGTCAGCGGCAGCGCGCGGCCATTCACCGTGACGCTGTCAGGCCGCGGCGTAGCGGGTCTCGAAAGGGTGCGGGCGAGTCCGAACATACAAGGTCTTCTATCCGATTCGCACCCGTGGCGGCCTGTTTTCGGTGCGGCGGGAAACAAAAACGGCGCCCGCGATGGGGCGCCGTGTTGACGTCGTGCTGATCTGGAAATCAGCCGTCGATCTCAGGGACAGAGCCGCCCTTCTTCTTGGTCTGGCCTTCCTGGCGCTTGGCCATGAACTGCTCGAACTCTTCGCGATCGCGCGCCATGCGCAGATCACGCATGTGCTGGTCGAATTCCTTGCGCATCTCGTCGAGCCGTTTGCGCTCTTCGTCGAGCCGCGAAAGCTCGCTGTCGCGCCATTCGTCGAAGGCCACGTTGCCGCTGCCTGCAGCAAAGCCCTGGCCGCTCTTCTTGCGGAAGGCGCAAGTGAACTCGTCGGTGGCGCGGTTGACGTCGGCCTTGAACGCATCAAGGCGGTCGCCCCAGATGATATAGGCGAGCATGGCCAGACCGAGCGGCCAGAAAACCATGAAACCAATCACCATCAGCGCAATGGTTGCCGGCGTCCAAGCGGGGCGGATCAGTGCGGTTTGTGTCATCGGGTATACCTCATCTCTTCGATGGGAAGCGGGGATCGTTTCCTAGTGAATTCGATGTGGTATGAAACTGCCGCCGATTCAAGAAATGCCCCGAAAGAAACCGGCAAATTCTTGTTTTTTAATGAAAATATCGGACTGCTAAAATGCCGGATGATATCCCGATCACCCGGCCTTGCTGTCCTTCACCAGCTTCGGCCGGCTCTTCCCCGCCCGGTTTGCCTTGCCGTGTGAGCGGATGAAATCGAGGATGCGCGGCGCAATTTCGGCGCGGTATCGCGAGCCGTTGAAGACGCCGTAATGCCCCACCTTCGGCTGCACGTAGTGATGGCGCATGTCGTCGGGAATGTTCGTGCAGATGGTCTGCGCCGCTTCGGTCTGGCCAAGGCCGGAAATATCGTCGTTCTCGCCCTCAATGGTCAGCAGCGCGACATTGCAGATCTTGCTGGTGTCGACCCGCTGGCCGCGATGCATCATTTCGCCCTTGGGCAATGAATGCTTGATGAAAACGGTGTCCACGGTCTGCAGGTAAAACTCTGCGGTCAGATCCATCACCGCCAGGTACTCGTCGTAGAAATCGCGATGCCGCTCGGCCGAATCGCCGTCATCCTTGACGAGGTGCAGGTAGAAATCCTTCTGCGCGATCATGTGGCGGTCCAGGTTCATGGTCATGAATCCCGAAAGCTGAAGAAATCCGGGATAGACCTGACGGGTAAAGCCGGGCAACGGCCACGGCACCTGCATGATGACGTTGTCCTCGAACCATTCCAGCGGCTTGTTCTGGGCCAGCTCGTTGACGCCCGTGGGATTCTTCCTTGTATCGATCGGCCCGCCCATCAGCGTCATGGAGGAGGGGGCAAACCGGTCGCCGTTTTCCTCCATCACCGCCACCGCGGCCAGCACCGGCACCGAAGGCTGGCAGACAGCCATCACATGGGTGTCGGGACCGAGCGCATGCAGCATCGAGATCACGTAGTCGATATAATCGTCGAGGTCGAAGCGGCCCTCTGTGACCGGAACCATCCGCGCATCGGTCCAGTCGGTGATGTACACCTCCGCCTTGGGCAGCAGGGCCTCGACGGTACCCCGCAGCAGGGTGGCATAGTGGCCGGACATCGGCGCCACGATCAGGATCTTCGGATCCGGCCGGTGACTTGCGGGCAAAGTCCGTTCGAAATGGATGAGATCGCAGAACGGCCGCGACCAGACGACCTTCTCATGCACGGATACGGGACCGGAGTCCAGCTTGGTCGTGTTCAGGCCGAATTCCGGCTTGCCGTAACGCCGGGTCGTGCGTTCGAACAGCTCGAAGCCGGCGGCCACGGCGCGGCCGTAGGGCGTGTGCGAGATCGGGTTGACCGGATTTCGGAAGGCCAGCCGCATTGCATCGGCATAGGCCCGCATGGGCGCCATTGCTGCGTGGTTAAGCTCATACATCTGGTAGAACATCAAAAATCGCCCCTGTATTCGGCAAGCGCCGTATTCGCAAAGCGAACCGGCTGCCATCATACGCCCGGCTTCCTTGTACCGGACTGACCGGTTGCGCCGGGTAAACCGGCAATCAGCGTAGCATGCTTTTGCTGCATAGCAACAAAAACGCCGCGCAAACCCGTTGCTTCGCAGCACATGGATAAGAAACTTTCAAAAAATCAGGGTGTTGCTGGCCCTGTGGCCAACAAGCCCGGGCATTGGTTTGTGGCAGGGCTTGTACTGGCGCGGGATAAAACCGGTCATGCAGCCGGACACCGGCGACTCATGCCGTGCGGACCCGAAGGGGTTTTCGGGGCAAGTACGGGCGTTCCGGCCGGGCCCGTCATCAATTGTCGCTATTCATGGCCCGAATCTGGGCTTACCCCGCGCCCCTGTTCCCGGTTAAGTCAAAACGCAGACAGAATTCCGGAGCGCAGGCATTGCAACCATTTGGCGGCAGTTTCACCCAACAGGAAGGTCTTGGCGAGGACGTGATAGACGCGGTTGCAGATGTGCTCCGGTCCGGCCGTCTGCATCGCTACAACACGGCCCCGGGAGAAGTCTCAAGAGTCGCGTTGCTCGAAAAAGCCTATGCCGCCTACCAGGGTGCCCGTTATTGTCTGGCTTGCGCCTCAGGCGGCTATGCCATGGCAATCGCGCTCCGCGCTGCGGGCCTTGAGCCCGGAGAGACCGTCCTGACCAACGGCTTCACCCTTGCGCCCGTCCCCGGAGCGATCGTCTCCGCAGGCGGAAAGCCGCTTCTGGTCGAAATCACCGATGACCTTGTCATCGATTTCGAGGACCTCGAGCAAAAGGCGGTTTCGAGCCAGGCACGCTTTCTGCTCCTGTCCAACATGCGAGGCCATCTGGCCGATATGGAACGGCTGGATGAGATCGTCCGTAAACTCGGACTGATCCTGATCGAGGACTGCGCCCACACGATGGGGGCCTCTTGGAACGGAGTGAAAAGCGGCAATTTCGGACTTGCAGGGTGTTTCTCCACCCAGACCTACAAGCATCTCAATTCGGGCGAGGGCGGATTGCTGACTTCGAACGACCCGGAATTCATGGCCCGTGCCATCGTGCATTCGGGATCCTACATGCTCTATGAGCGCCATGGCGCGGCGCCGGAGCGGGAGGTTTTCGAAGGGATCCGCCTGGACACGCCGAACATGTCCGGGCGCATGGACAATCTGCGCGCCGCCGTTCTTCTGCCGCAACTCGACCGTCTCGACGAATCGATTGGGCGCTGGAACCAGCGCTACCGCACGGTTGAAGCCGGCCTGGCGGGTGTTCAGGGCCTCGTTCTTCGCCATCGGCCGCAGAAGGAGCATTTCGTCGGTAGTTCGATCCAATTCCGGATCCCGGGTCTGACCTCGGAACGTGCGATGGAATTCGTCTCCGATGCGGGCAGTCTCGGGGTGGAACTGAAGTGGTTCGGTGCCGACGCACCGGTTGGATTCACCTCCAACCATCACAGTTGGCGCTACGTTGACCCGCAGCTGCTTCCCGCGACCGACACGGTTCTTTCAACCCTGTTCGACATGCGTTTGCCGTTGACTTTTTCGCTTGAGGATTGCCGTCATGTGGCCGCGATCATCGCCCATTGCGCAGAACGGCAGCTCCTGGCCAGAGCCTCCTGAAAACTGGCAATGCGGAGCGGCCAAACTGGCCCTAGAGCCTTGCATTGCGGATGTGGATGGTAGCGCGCAATCAAGAGGAGTGTCCCATGCCCAGAATGACCACCGAGGAAGCTTTCGTCAAAGTTCTCCAGATGCATGGTATCGAACATGCCTTCGGCATCATCGGTTCGGCTATGATGCCGGTATCGGACCTGTTCCCGAAGGCGGGAATTACCTTCTGGGACTGTGCTCACGAGACCAATGCGGGTCTGATGTGCGACGGTTTCATTCGTTCCACCGGCAAGATGGCCATGGCGATCGCCCAGAACGGCCCCGGCGTCACCGGTTTTGTCACGCCCGTCAAGACGGCCTACTGGAACCACACCCCCATGCTGCTGATCACCCCGCAGGCGGCCAACAAGACCATCGGCCAAGGCGGTTTCCAGGAAATGGAGCAGATGCGGCTGTTTGCCGATTGCGTCTGTTATCAGGAAGAGGTGCGTGATCCCTCCCGTATTCCCGAAGTGCTGAACCGGGTCATCATGAAGGCATGGCGTGGATCGGCGCCCGCGCAGATGAACATCCCGCGCGACATGTGGACCCAGGTCATCGATGTCGAGCTCCCGCAGGTGGTCACCTTCGAACGTCCCGGCGGTGGAGAGGAAGCCATTGCAAAGGCGGCCGAACTCCTGTCGGAGGCGCGATTCCCGGTTATCCTGTCGGGTGCCGGCGTTGTGCTTTCCGGTGCGATCCCGGATCTGGTCAAGCTTGCCGAGCGGCTCGATGCCCCGGTCTGCTCGAATTACCAGCATAATGACAGTTTCCCCGGTTCGCACCGTCTGGCGGTCGGCCCCCTCGGCTACAACGGCTCCAAAGCAGCAATGGAGTTGATCGCAAAGGCCGATGTCGTGCTGGCGCTTGGCACACGGCTCAACCCGTTCTCCACATTGCCTGGCTACGGAATCGACTACTGGCCCAAGGATGCGAAGGTCATCCAGGTCGATATCAATGCCGACCGGATCGGCCTGACCAAGAAGGTGACTGTCGGCATTGAGGGCGACGCCACCAAGGTGGCGCGCGCGATCCTTGCCCAATTGACCGACGGTGCCGGTGATGCGGACCGCGATGAGCGCAAGAACCTGGTATCTCTGACCAAGTCGCGCTGGGCGCAGGAACTGTCCTCGCTCGACCACGAGGAAGATGATCCGGGGACCGTCTGGAACGAGGAATCCCGCAAGCGCGACGCCGATCTGATGTCGCCCCGTCAGGCTTGGCGGGCCATTCAGTCGGCATTGCCCAAGGACGCAATCATTTCCTCCGACATCGGAAACAATTGCGCCATCGGCAACGCCTATCCGACCTTCGAGCAGGGCCGCAAATATCTCGCGCCCGGCCTGTTCGGGCCCTGCGGCTACGGGTTTCCCTCGATTCTCGGCGCCAAGATCGGCCAGCCCGACGTCCCGGTGGTGGGTTTTGCCGGCGACGGCGCCTTCGGTATTTCCATGAACGAGATGACTGCCTGCGGCCGAGATGAGTGGCCGGCAATCACCATGGTGATCTTCCGCAACTACCAGTGGGGCGCCGAAAAGCGCAACACGACGCTCTGGTACGACAACAATTTCGTCGGCACCGAGCTCGATCGCGACACTTCCTATGCGGCAATCGCCGAGGCCTGCGGCGCCACCGGCGTGGTTGTCGCGAGCCAGCAGGCGCTCACCGAGGAACTCGGCAAGGCCGTCGAGCGGCAGATGAAGGACGGCGAGACAACCTTCATCGAGGTCATGCTCAACCAGGAGCTGGGCGAGCCGTTCCGCCGGGATGCGATGAAGAAGCCTGTGGTCGTCGCCGGTATCAGCCGTGACGACATGCGCCCGCAGCAGGGCGCTGTTTGAGAACGGGGGAAGCCGGGCCGGGAGCCTCTGCGGATGCAGGGGCTCTAGAGCCTTTCGATGGCGTCGGCGATGATATCGATCCCGGCGGGGATCTTGGCGCTGTCGATGGAAGAGTAGGCAATCCGGTAATAACGGTTCCCGTCTTCCGGGTTGGCAAAGAAGAAATGGCCGGGCTCGATTAATACGCCCCGCTCCCTGACCGCACTGGCCAGGGCACGGGCGTCCATACTTTCGGGCGTTTGCATCCAGAAACTTGAGCCGCCCGAGACGTCCGCGCCGGCGATCTGAAGGCCGCGCCGGTCGATGGCGTCCTGCATCACCTCGCGCCGCCGCCTGTAGGTTTGCCCCATGCGTGCGACAAGCGCATCGAAATGGCCGAGCGACAGGAAATTCGCGACCGTGCGCTGAAGGTGGCCCGGCGGATGCCGCACCACAACCATTCTGAGTGCCCGGGCCTCGCGGATGAAGGTTTCGGATCCGACGATGTAGCCGAGCCTCAGACCGGGAAACAGCGATTTCGAGAACGAACCGACATAAATCACCCGGCCCTCCTCATCGAGCGACTTGAGCGCCGGCGCCGGCGGATGGAGAAACGACATCTCGAACTCGTAGTCGTCCTCGACGATCAGGAAATCGTGCCGCGCGGCCATTTCGAGCAGTTCCTGGCGCCTTTCGAGCGGCATCGTCACGCTGGTGGGGCAATGGTGGCTCGGCGTGGTGAAAACGACGTCCGTTTCCGGCGGGAGAGAATCGAGACACATGCCGGAATGATCCACTGGCACGTTGACGACATTGCAGCGCGCCAGATTGAGCGCTGCGCGCAGCCCCGGATAGCCCGGGTTCTCCATCACTGCGGTCCGGCGTTGGTTGAGCAGCACCTGTGCGGCCAGCCACAGCGCATTCTGGCCCCCCATCGTGATCAGGATCTGTTCGGGCTTGGCCTGGATGCCGCGCCGCGGCAGGGTGTTGAGCGCGATGTACTTGATCAGCTCCGGGTCGTCGCGTTCGTAGCTGTCGGCGGTGACGGCCTCGAATTCGCGCTTGCCCAGCGCCTGGAGCGCGCATTGCCGCCAGTTGCTGTGATCGAAGATCTTCTCGTCGGCCTGCCCGTAGATGAACGGATAGGGGTAGCTGCGCCAGTCGACGGGCTTTTCGACGAGCACCTGTCCGGAATAGCGTTGGGCAATGGCCCTGCCCCAGTCCACCGAATCCGATGTTACCCCGCCAAGCGATTCAAATCGCGTCCGCTGCGGCGCGGTCGGCGAGACATAATATCCCGACCGGCCCTTCGCGATCAGGTAGTCGTCGGAGACCAGTTCGCTGTAGGCCAGTGTCACCGTGATGCGGCTGATGCCGAGATGAGCCGCAAGCTTCCGGCTGGACGGAAGCTTGGCTCCGGGATTGAAACGTCCCGAAAGCACGCCCTCGCTGATCATCCGCTGGATCTTCTGCTGCAGCGTGCCTTCGAATTTCGGGTCGAGAAAAAACGTGTCTATCGGGATCGACATAAAGACATCCAGCCGGTTTTGGCCAGCATATCCTTGAGCTTGCCGCTTAGGAAGGGCCGCCCGGATCGCGCCGACGGCCTCGCGGGCGGCGGTGACAGTCGGGGATGCCGAGGCCCCCGTCGTTCGGTCAGCCGAACACCCGCTTCAGCGCCTGGTCGACGCTGTCGGTGATCCGGTCGATATCGTCGGCCGTGGCGATCAGCGCCGGGCTGAAGCAAAGCGTGTTGTTGAACCCGGGAAGCGACCGGTTGGTCGCACCGATGATCACGCCCTGCGCCATGCAGTCAGCAACCACCGCCTGGACCTTCTTCTCCTCGGCCGGTTCGCGGCTTGTGCGGTCGGAGACGAGCTCTGCACCGACGAACAGCCCCTTGCCGCGAACATCTCCGATGACGGCGTGCCGTTCCTGCAGCGTGCAAAGATTGTCCATCATCCGTGCGCCCATTGCTTGCGTGTTTTCGATCAGGTTCTCATTCTCGATAATCCGCATGTTCTCGAGCGCTGCCGCCGGACCGGCCGCGCATCCGCCAAAGGTCGAGATATCGCGAAAATAGGACATTGGATCGGAAGCATCGTCCTTGAACTGCTCGAAGACGGCTTCCGTCGTCACCGTGCAGGAAATGGCCGCGTAACCTGAAGCAACGCCCTTCGCCATGGTCACGAAATCCGGTTGGATCCCGTAATGCTGATAGCCGAACCATTCACCGGTGCGGCCCACTCCGCACACGACCTCGTCGATATGCAACAGGATATCGTACTTGCGGCAGATCTCCTGGACCCGAGGCCAGTAGCCTTCGGGAGGGGTGATGACGCCGCCACCCGCAGTGATCGGCTCCAGGCAGAGCCCGCCCACGGTATCGGGGCCTTCGCGAAGGATGACCTCTTCGATCGCGTTGGCGGCGGCTTCGCCGTAGCTCTCGGCGTCCGGGTACTGGCTGCGGTATTCGAGGCAATGCGGAACCATCACGAAGCCCGGCGCCATCGGCCCGTACTGCTCGGCGCGCTGCGGCTGGCCGCCGGCCGAAAGCGTGGCGAGCGTCGTGCCGTGATAGTCGCGGTCGCGGTAAAGGATCTTGTATTTCCGGCCGCCATGATGGCGATGCGAGATCTGGCGGATCATCTTGAAGGCCTTCTCGTTCGCCTCCGAGCCGGAATTGGAATAGTAGACCCGGCTCATCCCCGGCATCTTTTCGATCAGTTTCTGCGCGAACAGGGCGCCCGGAATGGAGCCGGCGCTGTTAGCGAAATAGTTCATTTTCACCAGCTGGTCGCGCACAGCATCGGCAATGCTCTCGCGCCCGTAGCCTACATTGACCGTCCAGACCCCGCCGGAGACCGCATCGAGGTGCTCCTTGCCGGTCGCGTCCCAGACGCGCATGCCGCGGCCCTCGACCATGATGCGGGGATCGATCGTCTCAAACGGCTTGTGCTGGATGAGATGATGCCACACATGGCTCCGGTCGGCATCAATGACGGCCTGGATGTCGTTCGGCTGGATCTGGGACTGCATCGGAAAATTCATGGCTGGCCTCTTTCCTTGCGAGGGCGGCGGAACACGCCCCCAACCTGACAATCACTTCGGTTCCGGTCAATCCGATAGGGCCAGTGATTTCCAACCCGTAGAGCCAGCGTTTCCGCCGCTCCAATGGTTGCACCGCAACGCTAATTCATGCCGCATGTGCGAACTGGTACAGTGGACTCTCCGGAATTGGCGCTATGGGTTTGGCCCATTGATTGTTCGACTTTAAACCCTTGACGCCATAACCAAAGTTCAACAACGTCAAAGAAAAAACGGGAACAGGGCCGTGCGTGCAAGCGCTTACGGCAAATTGTGCAGCGCAAGCCGGGCTATCCTGGCATTGGAAAAGGGAGTGTCACATGAAACTCGCAACGAGAATGTCCTCATTGCTGGCCGGTATCGCCATGGTTGCGGCGGCATCGGCTGCCAAGGCCGAGGAAATCACCGTCGCCTACTTCCTGGAATGGCCGATGCCGTTTCAGTACGCCAAAGCCAAGGGACTTTACGACGAAGCCCTGGGCATGAAGGTCAACTGGAAGTCCTTCGACGCGGGAACCGCAATGTCGGCTGCGATGGCTTCCGGCGACGTGCATATTTCGGTCAGCCAGGGCGTGCCGCCTTTCGTCGTCGCCACATCGGCCGGTCAGGACCTTCAGGTCGCCGACATTGCCGTGGTCTACAACGACAACGACAACTGCGTCGTCAAGGCCGAGCTCGAAATCGACAAGGACAGTGCCAAGGAACTTGAAGGCAAGAAGGTGGGCGTGCCGATCGGCACCGCGGCCCATTACGGCTTCCTCAAGCAGATGGAATATTTCGAGGTCGATGTCTCGACCATGGAAATCGTCGACATGGCTCCGCCGGATGGTGCGGCCGCCTTTGCCCAGGGCAGCCTCGACATGGTGTGCGGCTGGGGCGGCTCCCTGCGGCGCATGATGGAGCACGGCAACGTGCTTCTTACCGGCGCTGAAAAGGACGAGATCGGCATTTCCGTCTATGACGTGACCTCGGTTCCGGCTTCGTTCGCCGCCGAGAACGGCGATATCCTTGCGAAGTTCCTCAAGGTCACTGCCGACATGAACGCCAAGTGGCTCACCGACAAGGAAGAGATGCTTCCCGTCATCGCCAAGGACGCGGGCATGTCCGAAGAAGATGCCGCTGCAACGCTGGACGGTTTCCAGTTCCCCACGGTCGAGGCGCAGCTCTCCGACAAGTGGCTCGGCAAGGCGACACCCGAATTCCTCAAGGGTGTGGGCGACTTCTTCAAGGAGCAGGGCAACATCCCGTCGTCCCGCGACAGCTATGACGCTGCGGTCAACACCAGCGCGCTGGAGTCCGCCGCGCAGATGTAAGCCGCTTCGGCTGAAAGACCAAAAGGCGGTCCGGCCTCGTGCCGGGCCGTCTGCCCGGCAGTCCTATTCCCCGTGATTGGAGCAAAGATGGGCGATCTGGTTATCGACCAACTGTCCATGCGCTTTGATCTGCCGAATGGCGGATCGGTACAGGCGCTCAAGGACGTATCCCTCAATCTTGCCAAGGGCGAACTGCTCTCGGTTCTCGGCCCGTCCGGCTGCGGCAAGACCACCCTCCTGAACATCGTCGCGGGCTTTCTCGCCCCTACCGGCGGCACGGTTTCGCTCAACGGCCAGACTGTCACCGGACCCGGCGCGGAACGCGGAATGGTGTTCCAGCAGGGCGCGCTTTTCGAGTGGATGAGCGTGCGGCGGAACATCGCGTTCGGGCCTGACATGGCCGGAAAGCCGGCTTCCGAGACCAAACCGATCGTCGACAGGCTCTTGCGCATTGTCGGCCTGCAGGATTTCGGCGACAAGATGATCTACGAGCTCTCAGGCGGCATGCAGCAGCGCGTGGCGCTGGCCCGTTGCCTCGCCAATGATCCCGACGTGATCCTGATGGACGAACCTCTCGGGGCGCTTGACGCACTCACCCGCGAGAAGATGCAGGGACTTGTGCTCAAGCTCTGGAAGGAAACGGGCAAGACCATCATCCTTATTACCCACTCCGTCGAGGAAGCGCTGCTTCTGGGCGAGCGGCTGCTGGTGATGGCGCCGCGGCCGGGACGGATCCACAAGGAATACCGGCTTCCGTTCGCGGAAATGGGCGTCGGCCAGGATCTCAGGACCGTCAAGAAGGTGCCCGAATTCGGAGAGCGCCGCGAGGAAATCCTCGGCATGATCTGGGACATGGAAGAAGAAATCATGGGCCGGCAGGAGGAGCCGGCATGATCGTCCTTCTGATCTACATTGCGCTCTTTGCAATCGCCTATATCGCCTATCGTGCCTGGGACCGCTCCCGCGAGCACCTGCATGACTTTTCGAGCCTCAAGACCGTTACCTTCGGTGACGAGAGCGCCGTCTCGGCCAACCGCTTTGCCTCGGTCGTCTCCGTGGTGGCGCTGTTCGCGATCTGGGGCGCCTTCACCGGCTCGGTGATCACGCCGCTGCATGCCCCCGGACCGTTCGTCGGTGACTCGAGCTTCGAATACACGGCCCGGAACGCGGCCGGGGACACCGACGATGCGACCGTTGCAATCCGTGTCTACCGGGTGGGGGAGGAAGTGCCCCTGCCTGAAGTCAGCGAGAATGCGGATGGTTTCGCGGTCGACGATGCCCTCAAGATCGGCGCCTGGCGTTCGAGCCTGAGCCGGCCCTACGAGAACGACACCGGCGGCAACGAGGACGGCTATGCCATCGTCGCCATCAACGGCCAGCCGATTGCGCCGGGCGAAACGGTTCCCTTCGCCGATGGCGAGGTGACCATGACATCCAAGGGCAGCCTTTCCATCCGGCCGGAAACCGGCTGGCAGATGGAACCGATCTGGCTGCCCGCGCCCGAGGCCGTGGTTTACAGGCTCGGCGAAATCGCCACCGAGGGCTACAAGAACTTCTCGCTCTGGGAACATCTTGGCTATTCGCTCGGTCGCGTGATCGCGGGCTTCCTGCTCGGCTCGATCATCGGCATCCCGCTCGGCTATGCCATGGGCCTGTCCAACTGGTTCCGCGGCTGGTTCGACCCGATCGTGGAATTCATGCGGCCGGTTCCGCCTCTGGCGCTCATCCCGCTGATCATCATCTGGTTCGGCATCGGCGAGGAGGGCAAGGTCATTCTGCTGTTCCTGGCGGCGCTGTGGATCATGACGATTGCCGCCCGCGCCGGCGTGTCGGGTGTTCGCATATCCAAGGTGCATGCCGCCTATTCGCTCGGCGCCTCGAAATCGCAGATCCTGCGGCACGTCATCGTCCCCAATTCGCTGCCGGAAATCTTCACCGGCGCGCGGGTGGCCATGGGCGTGTGCTGGGGAACCGTGGTCGCCGCCGAACTGGTGGCCGCGGATCGCGGCGCGGGCATGATGATCGTCAACGCCTCAAAGTTCCAGCTCACCGACATCGTCATTCTCGGCATCATTCTCATCGGGATCATCGGCTACGGCATCGACATCCTGATGCGCATGGCCGAAAAATGGCTCGTGCCGTGGAAGGGACGGGGCTGAATCTTCATCGCGGACCAGGTCTGCCGCAATAAAAAACCGCCGGCGAGAGCCGGCGGTTTTCTTGTTTGAAGCAGGGAAGGCAGTCCGCAGACGGGACTTCGCCGGGCCTCAGATATCGAGATTGGCCACAGAGAGCGCGTTGTCCTGGATGAATTCACGACGCGGCTCCACCTCGTCGCCCATCAAACGCGAAAACAGGCTGTCGGCATCCACCGCATCGCTGACCTTCACCTGAAGCAGCGAGCGCGCGTTCGGGTCCAGCGTGGTTTCCCACAACTGCTCGGCGTTCATCTCGCCAAGTCCCTTGTAGCGCTGGAGCGCCAGGCCCTTGCGGCCGACCGAGAACACCGCCTCGAGCAATTCGCGCGGCCCGGCGATGGTCACGCCGCCTTCCTTGCGCCTGAGCACGGGCGGCTCGGCGTAGATCTCCCGCAGCTTGCCGTTCATCTGATCGATCAGGCGCGCGTCCTGGCTGCCGATCAGTGCGGCGTCGAGATGGACCGATTCCTTGACACCCCGCACCATCCGCTCGAAGCGGAAGCCGCCATTCTCGGTCACCGTGCCGGTCCAGCCGCGCTCGGTATCGTCAGACACCATGTCGAGCCGCCGTGCCACTTCCGCTGCCATGGCTTCCGATGTGGCCGGATCGTTCACCCGGTCGGCATTGAGTGCGCCGGCGATCGCGGCCTGCTCGACCACGGTGTGGTTGTAGCGCGAATGCAGCCCCTCCAGGAGCATGCGCATCCGCAACGCGTCCGCGATCGTGTTTCTCAGGTCGGTGCCGGTGCGCACCTCGCCTGTCGAAAGTTCCAGCGAGGCTTCCTCGAGGCCGCTGCCGACCAGGTAGTCCTCCATGGCCTTTTCGTCCTTGAGGTACTGGCTCGATTTGCCGCGCGACACCTTGTAGAGCGGCGGCTGGGCAATATAGAGGTGCCCGCGTTCGATCAGCATCGGCATCTGCCTGAAGAAGAAGGTCAGAAGCAATGTCCGGATGTGTGCGCCGTCGACATCGGCGTCGGTCATGATGATGATCTTGTGATAGCGCAGCTTGTCGGGATTGAATTCGTCCTTGCCGATACCGGTGCCTAGCGCCGTGATCAGCGTCCCGATTTCCTGGCTCGAGAGCATCTTGTCGAACCGTGCCCGCTCGACATTGAGGATCTTGCCGCGCAGCGGCAGGATCGCCTGGTTCTCGCGCGAGCGCCCCTGCTTGGCCGAGCCGCCTGCGGAATCGCCTTCCACCAGGAACAGTTCGGACTTCGCCGGATCTCGCTCCGAGCAATCGGCCAGCTTGCCGGGAAGCGAGGCGATGTCGAGCGCCCCCTTGCGCCGGGTCAGTTCCCGCGCCTTGCGCGCCGCTTCGCGCGCGGCGGCCGCCTCGATCACCTTGCCGACGAGGATCTTGGCCTCTGCGGGGTGCTCCTCAAGCCAGGTGCTCAGCGTCGAATTGACGAGGTTTTCCACCACCGGACGCACCTCGGAGGAAACCAGCTTGTCCTTGGTCTGCGAGGAGAATTTCGGATCGGGAACCTTGACCGAGAGAACGGCGGTGAGGCCTTCGCGGCAATCGTCGCCGGTGAGCGATACCTTTTCCTTCTTGGTCATCCCGGACGTGTCGGCATAGGCCACGACCTGCCGGGTCAACGCGGCGCGGAAACCGGCCATGTGGGTGCCGCCGTCGCGCTGCGGGATGTTGTTGGTGAAACACAGGACATTCTCGTGATAGCTGTCGTTCCACCACATCGCCAGTTCGACCGTGATGCCGTCCTTTTCGCCCAGCAGGGTCACGGGATCGTTGACGAGCGCCTTCTTCGACCGGTCGAGATAGCGCACGAAAGCCTCAAGCCCGCCCTCGTAGAAAAGTTCAAGCTCCTTGACGTCGGAATGGCGCGCGTCGGTCAGCAGGATCCGGACACCCGAATTGAGGAACGCGAGTTCCCGAAGCCGGTGCTCGAGCGTACCGAAATCGAAGTGGATCATCGTGAAGGTTTCGCTGCTCGGCATGAACGTCACTTCGGTGCCGGTCTCGTCGCCGCAATCTTCCAGAACCTTCAGCGGCGCATCCGCGACACCGTGGGTGAACGAAATCTCGTGCAGCTTGCCCTTGCGCTTGATCCTGAGTTTCAGCCAGACCGACAGCGCATTGACCACGGACACGCCCACGCCATGCAAACCACCGGAAACCTTGTAGGAATTCTGGTCGAACTTGCCGCCCGCGTGGAGCTGGGTCATGATCACTTCCGCTGCGGAAATGCCTTCACCGGTGTGAATATCGGTCGGAATGCCGCGTCCGTTGTCGGTCACCGTGACCGATCCGTCCGGGTTCAGCGTGACTGTGACAAGATCGGCGTAGCCGCCAAGCGCTTCGTCGATCGCATTGTCGACCACCTCATAGACCATGTGATGCAGGCCGGAGCCGTCATCCGTATCTCCGATATACATGCCAGGCCGCTTGCGTACGGCATCCAGGCCTTTGAGAACCTTGATCGATTCGGCGCCATACTCGGCCCCCTCATTCACCGGCTCGATGGGTGTATCGCTCATGTAATTCCTGCTTCGATTGTGCTGGGTTTCCGATGTCGCAGAATCGCGAATCAGGCCAGCGAACACGCGTCAGGATATAGGTATTGGCATGCGAAAGCCAAATTTGCGCCCCGTTTTTTCAGTGGACTGCAATACGTTGAGAGCACGGGTCTCAGTGCCCGGCAAAATACCCGCTCCGGACGGACTGCAAATCTACGTTTACCGGTCAGCCGGAAGCGCTGTTTGGCATCTGCATGCAGATTGATCAGGTCACAGGCAAACCAGCCAGATCGCACTTGCCCCTGCGTTGTTGCCTGCCGGCACAAACTGGTTCCAGAGTTCGCATGTGACCGTGTGACAGCCGGCTTCAAAGGGGATGACATTGGACAGCACCCACTGTTCGCCGACCGGTCGGCCCATGGCATCATTTTCGGAAACCCGGGCTTGGAGGGTTTTGCCGCTTGGCGTTTCGACCGTCACGTTCACCCAGTCATCTATCCCGAACGGCTTGGTACCAATGGGATCGATGCTCATGACGACCCTGGAGCCCGCCTTTGGCACATGGAGTTTGACCGTCCGCGTCAGGAACGGCCCCGGTCTTGCCATATGATGGCCTGAAATTGCCTGTGTGACTTGAACCCGGGTTTTGCAATCGGGGTCCTCTTCAGGCGGCGGCGGGCAGTCATTATCGACATGTTGAACAAGAAACACCGCGGTCGATCCGTAGTTGGGACCCGGAGGCGCATAGTGGCTCCAGAATTCAAACCGCAACCGCCAGAGCCCGGGTTGAAACGCGATCACATTGCTGAGCACATACTGCTCGCCCAGGGGCTGGTCGTGATGGTCGTTGTGGTTGATTTCGCTTTCGATGGTCCGCCCGTCCGGACCGGTGGCTGCTATTCGGATGAAATCGAGAACGCGTGCGGGAATATGGCCCAGCGGATCGGACGACACCACCAGCGATCTCATTTGCGGCGATACCTCGACACTCAGTTCTTTGGAGAAGAACATGTGGTTCGAAGGTCCGTGAGAAAGGTTTATCGGTGGCGAAATCAACAAATTTCCGGCACCAGAAAGTGTTTCAACCATGGATATTCCCCCTCCGAAACATGATCGATGATCGATCATATCATGAAGAGCGGAATCCGAAAGGAAGAATATTCAGAAACCGTACAATGATGCTTTCGTCACATGCTTTGAAATTGACCTTGCGATTTCCGGCATTAACTCCGATGTGAAAGGATTTGCCAATGGATATGCCAGTTCGGCCTTTTGTCCCGCCGGCGCCGGTTCCGCGCGACACCCCGCCCTCTCGTTTGGAGATCATGCGCACTGTGATGCGCAATCCGCTGGAGCTTTGGGGAGAACCGTCGTTCCGGCTGAAATGGATGAAGACGAAGTTCTTCAACGAGCGAACGCTGATCGCCAACCATCCGGGTCTGGTCCGGCATGTACTGGTCGACAACGTGCAGAACTACAGCATGGCCCGGATCCGGCAACTGATCCTGAGGCCTATCCTGCGTGACGGGCTGCTGACCGCCGAAGGCGATATCTGGAAACGCTCGCGCAAGGCCATGGCTCCCGTTTTCACGCCCCGGCACGCCAGGGGCTTTGCCGAACAGATGCTGGAACAGTCGCTGGCGTTCAAGACGAGATATGCCAGGGCGGCTGACGAGGGCGAGGTCCGCGACATTGCGGTCGACATGACCGAACTGACCTTCGACATCCTGTCGGCGACGCTTTTCTCCGGCCATGTTGCAGGCACCGAGGAAGAGTTCGCAGGCGATATCGAGCGCCTTCTGTCAACCATGGGAAGGGTCGATCCGATGGATCTGCTCAAGGCGCCGCGCTGGATTCCGAGGGTCCGCAGGATGCTGGGGCAGGGTGTGCTCGCCAAGTTCCGGAACATCGTCAAGCAGACGATGGCCAATCGCCAGGCCATGATGCGCGATGATCCGGACAATGTTCCCGAGGATTTTCTCACCCTCCTGATCCGGTTGCACGGACCCGGTGGCCTTACGCTCGACGAGATTGAGGACAACATCATCACCTTCATCGGCGCGGGCCACGAGACCACGGCCCGTGCGCTTGGCTGGACGCTGTACTGTCTCGCCAACTCGCCGGAAGACAGGCAAAAGGTCGAAGCCGAGATCGATGATGTCGTTGCCCGGGAGCCCGATCCGGTCAAATGGCTCGACATGATGCCCTGGACGCGGGCCGCCTTCGAGGAGGCGATGCGGCTCTATCCGCCGGCGCCGTCGATCAACCGCGCGGCGATCCGGGATGATACCTGGCAGGATGAAACGGGCGAGACGGTCACCATCGAAGCGGGCACCACGGTGCTGGTGATGCCCTGGACCCTGCACCGCCATACGCTTTTCTGGGATCGGCCGGAGGCCTTCATGCCGTCCCGGTTCCTGCCCGAAAACCGCGGCAGCATCGATCGTTTCCAGTATCTGCCCTTCGGCGTCGGCCCCCGGATCTGCATCGGCGCGACCTTTGCGTTGCAGGAGGCGGTCATCGCGCTGGGCGCGCTGCTGTCGGAATTCCGTTTTGATTGCGTCGCCGAGACCCGGCCCTGGCCGGTGCAGAAACTGACCACTCAACCCGACGGCGGTCTGCCGATGCGCATCAGCCGGAGATAAAGCAACGCCAGGAAAAGTGGGTGCCGGTTTTCCGTCCGGCGTTGCGCCGGGAAATACACCAACGCCAGGAAAAGTGGGCGCCGGTTTTCCGTCCGGCATTGCGCGGGGAACACCCCGATCTCAGGGAGAATGCGCGACGGATATCGGTTGCGCGAACGCACAAGCCGATGGCGCGGCGCTGAAAAGCCAAGTATGACGGCGAAGGAACCGGCGGGGGCCGGATTGCGAGCGGGCAGGTCTCTTTCATGGCATCTCCTCTTTTTCTGGGAATCGATACGGGCGGGACCTACACCGATGCTGTCCTCTACAGCGAAAGCGAGGGCATTCTTGCTTCGGCAAAGGCGCTGACCACCCGTCACGATCTTGCGGTCGGCGTTTCCGAGGCGGTGGAAACGGTACTCGCCCGCTCAGGCGCTCTTGCAGCCCGCATATCCCTGGTTTCGCTGTCGACCACTCTTGCCACGAATGCGCTGGTCGAGGGCCAGGGCGGGCGTGCGGCGCTTGTCATGATCGGCTTCGGAAAGGACGATCTCGACCGGGACGGTCTTGCAGAAGCGCTCGGCAATGATCCCGTACTTTTTCTCCCGGGAGGTCACGATGTCCACGGGCGCGAAACGCCGCTCGATCTCTCCTTGCTCGAGCAGAGACTCGCGACCCTGCCGACGGAAGTCTCGGCCGTGGCCGTCGCGGGATACTTCGCGGTGCGCAATCCGGCCCATGAAGTTGCGGCACGGGATCTGATGCGGTCGCGGACCGCCCTGCCCGTAACCTGCAGCCATGACCTCTCATCGCGCCTCGGCGGACCGCGTCGCGCCCTGACAACCTTGCTCAATGCCAGGCTCATATCGATGGTCGCCCGGCTGATCGACGCGACTGTCGGTTTTTTGAAACGGGCCGGTATCAATGCTCCGCTCATGGTGGTCCGTGGCGATGGGGCGCTGATCTCGGCCTCGGAGGCGCTGCTGCGGCCGATCGAGACCATATTGTCCGGGCCGGCCGCCAGCCTTGTCGGCGCGCGCCATCTGACCGGTCTTTCCGATGCGGTCGTCTCCGATATCGGCGGAACCACCACCGATGTGGCGGTGCTCGAAGGCGGCAGGCCGCGGCTCGATACGCAAGGGGCCACCGTGGGCCGCTACCGGACGATGGTCGAGGCTGTCGCGATGCACACTTTCGGTCTCGGCGGAGATTCGGAGGTGAACCTGGAGGAGACGGGGCTCGATGCCCGGCTGACGCTGGGGCCCCGGCGCCTGATGCCGCTGAGCCTGGCGGGCCACCTTTGCCCGGACGTTGTGCTCAAGGCGCTCGAGAGGCAGTTGCGGGCGTCCTTCTCCGGCAGGCTGGATGGCAGGTTTGCGCTCAGGACGGGTCTTCCCGATGCCTTGGCTGCGGGTCTGGCGGCACAGGAAGCGGCACTTTATGCCCGCATCGGCGCCGACCCCGAGCCTCTCGACTCCGTTCTGACCGGGACCTCCCAGCGCGCCACTCTGGACCGGCTGGTATCAAGGGGCCTGGTCCTGATCGCGGGCTTCACGCCATCCGACGCAATGCATGTGCTTGGGCGGCAGTCGCAATGGAATGTTCAGGCCGCCCGGCTCGGCGCGGAACTTTTCACCCGGCGCAAGACCGGGTCGGGCAATACGATCGCCCCGACGCCGGCCGATCTGGCCGAAATGGTGTCGCGCCGGCTGACAAGGCAAAGCGCAGAAGTCATCCTGACAGCGCTGCTGGCCGATCAGGAAGTCAGCGGCGTCGAACCGGCACGTTCGGTTGTCATTGACCGCGCTCTCGAGCGGACCCGGGGTTTCGTGCGTTTCGCACTTTCTCTTGACCGGCCACTGGTTGCCCTTGGCGCCTCCGCGCCGGTTCACTATCCGGCCATTGCCGATATGCTGGATGTCGAAAGCTTCGTTCCGGTCCATGCCGGTGTTGCCAATGCCGTGGGTGCCGTCGTCGGGCAGGTCCGCAAGACGGCGGTCGCATTTGTAACCGAGCCCGACGAGGGCCGGTTCTCTGTCAATGGCGGGGGCGAAACGCGGATCGTCTCCGACCGTGAGGAAGCCTTCGCACTCGCCCGGGAGATCGCCGCGTCGGAGGCGAGCAGGTCCGCCCTCGAAAGCGGGGCTGAAACCCCTGTCGTCGAAAGCTTCGAGCAGGTCTCCATGCCGGTCGTTGACGGGCATGAAACCCTGGTCGAAGCCCGCTTCACAGCGATTGCTTCGGGCAGACCGCGCATTGCCGGTCATTGATTTGTTCCAAATAGTATAAAATCATTTGCACCTTAGATGAATTGACAGGGCAACGCCGCGCGGGTGAGGGTTCGGTCAAAACAAGACCGGAGCGCCGGTGCCTGGACGCTGCGCTCGTGCGGCAGTCGATCGCCCCGGACCGGAACATGGGAGAGAGTGAACGTGAAGAGAATTGAGACCGACGGCCTGAAGATCAGCGCCGACCTTCATGAATTCATCGTCAGTGAAGCACTGCCGGGAACCGGTGTCGAGGCGGCTGACTTCTTCCGGGCGCTTGGGAGTGCGGTGAGCGAACTTGCGCCAAAGAACGCCGCCCTGTTGGCAAAGCGTGACGAGATGCAGGAAAAGATCGATGCGTGGCACCGTGAAAATGGCGCCCCGGTCGATCTCGATGTCTACAAGGATTTCCTCCGATCCATCGGATATCTTCTGCCCGAGGGCGGTCCGGTTCAGGTGTCCACCGAGAACGTCGATCCGGAGATTGCACTTATTGCCGGACCCCAGCTCGTGGTGCCGGTGATGAATGCGCGTTTTGCCCTCAATGCGGCCAATGCCCGCTGGGGTTCGCTTTACGATGCGCTCTATGGCACGGATGCGCTGGGCGACCTGCCCGCAGGCGGCGGTTACGACGAAGAGCGCGGCGCGCGGGTCATCGCCTGGTCCAAGTCCTTTCTCGACGACAGTGTACCGCTCGCCGGCGGCAGGTGGGCGGACGCAACGGGCTTCGATTTCGAGAATGGCGAACTGAAGATCGAGACCGCCTCCGGCGAGACCACGCTGGCCAATCCGGCGCAATATGCCGGATTCAAGCGCGAGAACGACCATGCCTACCGGCTCTATTTCACGACCAATGGCCTGCACACGCTGGTATTCGTTGATCCCGACAGCATGATCGGCAAGACCGATCCGGCAGGCATCGGCGACATCGCCCTGGAATCGGCCGTCACCGCTATCATGGATTGCGAGGATTCCATCGCCGCCGTTGATGCCGAGGACAAGGTCATCGTCTACCGCAACTGGCTCGGGCTGATGAAGGGCGATCTCGAGGAGGAGGTCACCAAGAACGGCAAGACCTTCACGCGCAGGCTCAAGGGTGATGCCGAACTCACCACCCCAGATGGCAATCCGGTTTCGCTGAAGGGCCGGTCGCTGATGCTTGTTCGCAATGTCGGTCACCTGATGACCAATCCGGCGATCCTCGATGCAGACGGCAACGAGGTTCCGGAGGGCATCATGGATGCCTTCATGACCGGCCTGATCGCCTTGCACGACATCGGGCCGAATGGCCGCCACATGAATTCGGTCGAGGGGTCCATGTATGTGGTCAAGCCGAAGATGCACGGTCCGGAGGAAGTCGCGTTCGCGGTCGAGATTTTCGGCCGGGTCGAGCAGGCGCTCGGAATGAAGCCCAACACCATGAAGATGGGCATCATGGATGAGGAGCGTCGCACCACCATCAATCTCAAGGAATGCATCCGGGCTGCGAGCGAGCGCGTGGTGTTTATCAATACCGGCTTCCTCGATCGCACCGGTGACGAGATCCACACCTCGATGGAAGCCGGACCGATGATCCGCAAGGGCGACATGAAGCAGTCCGCCTGGATTGCCGCCTATGAAAACTGGAATGTCGATATCGGGCTTGAATGCGGCCTTGCGGGCCATGCCCAGATCGGCAAGGGCATGTGGGCAATGCCGGACATGATGGCTGCGATGCTCGAGCAGAAGATAGGCCATCCCAAATCCGGCGCCAACACCGCGTGGGTTCCCTCGCCGACAGCGGCGACATTGCACGCCACCCATTACCACAAGGTCAGCGTGGCCGAAGTTCAGGCCAGCCTGCGCAACCGTGAGCGCGCCAGCCTGGACGATATTCTTTCGGTTCCGGTCGCTCCCAATCCGAACTGGACACCCGAGGAGATCCAGCAGGAGATCGACAACAATGCCCAGGGGATTCTCGGCTATGTCGTTCGCTGGATCGACCAGGGCGTGGGTTGCTCGAAGGTTCCCGATATCAACGACGTGGGATTGATGGAGGACCGTGCCACTTTGCGGATCTCCGCCCAGCACATGGCAAACTGGCTGCATCACGGCGTCGTCAGCCGCGAGCAGATCATCGAGACCATGAAGCGGATGGCGACAGTGGTGGACGGACAGAACGAAGGCGATCCGGCCTACCGTCCGATGGCGCCGGATTACGATGCCTCGGTGGCCTTCCAGGCTGCGCTCGAACTGGTGCTTGAGGGCCGGGAGCAACCCAACGGATACACCGAACCCGTGCTGCATCGCCGCCGTCTCGAGTTCAAGGCAAAGAACGCCTGACCCATTTGCCGTCGCCGGCAGGCTTCAAGCCGGCCGCTGGAACGAAAAACCCGCCGGAGAGGATATCCCGGCGGGTTTTTGATGTTCTCGCAGTGCTTTCGGGTCTACTGCTTGACCACGACCTTGGCGTTGCGGCCCGGACGCACGCGATCGTAAAGATCGATGATGTCCTGGTTCATCAGCCGGATGCAGCCCGACGATGCCGCGGTCCCGATGGAATTCCACTCCGGGGTGCCGTGCAGGCGGAAGAGCGTGTCTTCGCCGTCTTCGTTGAAGAGATAAAGCGCGCGGGCGCCGAGCGGGTTTCTCAGCCCGGGTTTCATGCCGTCTTCGGCATAGCGGGCGAGCTCCGGCTTGCGCTGGACCATCTCGCGCGGCGGCGTCCACTTCGGCCACTCCTGCTTCCAGGCTATATAGGCGTTGCCTTCCCAGGCAAATCCGGCCTTGCCGACGCCGATACCGTAGCGGACAGCCTTCCGGCCAGGCAGCACGAAGTAGAGATAACGCTTGGGCGTGTCGACGATGATCGTTCCGGGCTTCTCGCGGGTGCTGTAGTTGACGATCTGGCGATGGTAACGTTTGTCGACGCGGCTGATCGGCACGGCCGGGATCGAGTATCCGGCATCCTTCACGCTGCCGTACTCGGCGGTAAAGATCTGGGTGGTCGAGCCCGAACCGCCATCCTGCGAGCTCGAGCAGCCTGCGAGCGCAAGCGCGGCGATCATGCCGAAAACGGTGAGGAGAAAGCGAGGTGTCATGGGTATCTCTTGTGAAGCGGGGCGATCGCGCCGGATTGAGTCGCGCGCAACCTGCCACGGGTTATTTTAAACAAGTCTTAACCATGCAACCGGATTTTTCAAAAACCGTACGGTTTGTTCGCGCTTTGTCATCGCGGATGACTTTTGTGCAACAAGGCCGCCACCCCGCGTTGCACCGCGCGGCAAGCTGTGGCAGCTACCGGTAATGCCGATCATTTCGCCCCACAATGAAAACCCCCTGATCGACGGCAGGCAATCCGAACGGGCGATGATGGTGCGTCGAGGCGTCCAGCGACTGTTCACCGACATGCGGCTGTCCCTGATGCCGGAACTCGTTCTCGCATCGGGCCGCCGCGCAGACCTTGTGGCGATCAACGACAAGGGCGATGTCTGGATCGTAGAGATAAAGACTTCCGTCGAGGATTTTCGCACCGACCGGAAATGGCCCGATTACCGCATGCACAGCGATCGGCTGTTCTTTGCCACCCATCCGGGCGTGCCGGCGGATCTGTTTCCCGAAGACTGCGGCTTGATTGTTTCCGACGGCTGGTCAGCCGAGCTTGTCCGCGATGCACCGGAACACAGGCTCGCAGCCTCGACACGGAAGGCGCTGCTGTTGCGGTTTGCCCGCGCCGCAGCCGACCGGTTGCTGCAGGCCGAGATCACCGCGAATGTTACCAGGGTCGAACCGCGGCACGACGACCCCGAAGCGTGAGTGGCCTCCGGAAGCGGTGGATGCCGTTTCGATTGCCGGAAAATGACAGGAATTTCAGGAGTTCTGCCCGCGCGGCAGTCAGCGTGGCGCCCGTTTGGCGAGGATGCGCTGAAGCGTGCGCCGGTGCATGTTGAGACGCCGGGCCGTTTCCGACACGTTGCGTTCGCACATCTCGTACACGCGCTGGATATGTTCCCACCGCACCCGGTCTGCCGACATCGGATTCTCAGGCAGCTCGGCCCGTTCGCCGGGTTTGCGCGTCAGCGCGGCAAAAACCTCGTCCGCATCGGCGGGCTTGGCGAGGTAATCTATCGCGCCGAGCTTCACCGCGGTCACGGCGGTTGCGATGTTGCCGTAGCCCGTCAGCACGATGATGCGCGTGTCGTCGCGCCGTTCCCGGATGGCCTCGATGACGTCGAGGCCGTTGCCGTCCTGAAGCCGCATGTCGACGACGGCATATTTGGGCGCGTGCTGACGTGTCTTCGCCAGGCCCTCGGCAACGCTCTCCGCGATCTCCACGGTGAAGCCGCGAACCTCCATGGCGCGCGCCAGGCGCCGCAGGAAAGGTCCGTCGTCGTCAACCAGAAGCAGCGATGCATCGGGCCCGATGGCCTGCATCTCGATGTCATTTGCCGGGTCACTGTTCATATTCACCTCGGAGGCGTTAAATTCGTCGCCCACCCGATTTAATGCGTTTTCGAGATATATCCAGTTCCAACCGGCGCGTTCTGGCGTTTGACGGCGCCGAAAAGGTCCATTTTCTCCCGTGGCCAACTCACGTCCACCCTGGCGCCGCTTGCAGGAGCGGACTGGTTGGTGAAATGAAGGCTCGCGCCAGAGCGTTCGAGAAGCGTCTTGGCAATGAACAGGCCAAGGCCAAGCCCCCCGGCCTTCTCACGATCCATGCGGTTCCGGCGGTTCATGAACGGCACACCGATCTGGGCCAGAACGTCAGGTGCAAAACCCGGCCCGTCATCTTCGATTGCGATCCTGACCGTGGCCGCGTCATGCGACACTGTGACAGTGACCTTTTCCCGGGCGAAATCGACGGCGTTTTCGATCAGGTTGCCCAGCCCGAACATGATTCCGGGATTTCGGCGCCCGACAGGCTCCTTGTGTTCGCTTTCCTCGCCAACCACCTCAATGGCGATCCCGAACTCCCG
Source organism: Hoeflea sp. (assembly GCA_965230055.1). Classification (GTDB taxonomy): domain Bacteria; phylum Pseudomonadota; class Alphaproteobacteria; order Rhizobiales; family Rhizobiaceae; genus Hoeflea. The sequence continues at coordinate 1,572,708 of OZ245939.1, forward strand.
GTGCGGCGCGATCGTCTCCTCGATGAGCGAACCCAGGGGCAGCCGCGCCATGTGAACCTCGTCCTGGGTCGACAATGTCGTCAGCCGCCGGAGAATGTCCCGGCACCGTTCGCTCTGGCTTCGGAGCAGCATAAGGTCGTCGGCAAAGCGGGGGTCGCTCGCCAGCGCCTTCTCCATCTCGCGCGCGACCACTGAAATCGTCGCCAGCGGCGTCCCGAGTTCGTGCGCCGCTGCGGCCGCCAGCCCGTCGAGCGCCGAGATGTGCTGTTCGCGCTGCAGCACCAGTTCCGTGGCAACAAGCGCATCGGCAAGCTGACTGGCCTCGGCCGACACCTGGTAGGCGTAGACCGCGGCGAAAACACTGGTCGAGACGATCGCGATCCACGCCCCGGCGATGAGGAGGAACGGTACCTCGAAATTGCTATCGGGATACCATGGCAGGGGGAGCGAGTAGAATGCGAGCAGCGTCACGGCGGCGACCGAGAGAATGCCGAGTCCCACCGTGTGCCGTACCGGCTGCGATGCCGAGGAAATGATTACCGGGACGCACAGGAGCACGGAAAACGGGTTGGCGAGCCCGCCGGTCATGAACAACAGCCCGAAAAGCTGGAGAACATCGAAGGAGAGCACAGCCATCGCTGCCAGCGGGGGCAGGCGGTGGGCGGCCGGAAACCGGACCGAAAGAAAGATGTTCAGCCATGCCGAGCAGGCAATCAGGGCGAAACACAGAGCCTCGTGAAACTGGAACCCGAAGCCATGCGCGATCACCAGAACGGCGAGGCTCTGGCCGGCGACCGCCAGCCACCTCAGCCGCGTGAGGGTCTGCAGGCGCAGCCGGTGCCTGAGGGAATGATCCTCGAGAAAGGTCGGAAAAGCACTCATGGCCTGATCTAGCGCATCGCCCGGATCACCGGCAATCGCTTTTCAGGACCTGCGCGGTTTGGCCCTGCGTGTGGGATCGGCCCCGGCCGGATCTTCCGGCCAGGGGTGCCGCGGATAACGTCCGCGCATCTCGCTGCGCACATCGGCCCACGACCCTTTCCAGAATCCCGGCAGATCACGTGTTGTCTGGATCGGCCGCTGCGCCGGCGAAAGCAGTTCCAGTGTCAGCGGCAACCGGCCGTCCGCGAGGCTGGGATGCCGGGATTCGCCGAACAGTTCCTGAACCCTTATGGCGACGACGGGCCCGCTCTCCTCGTAGCGGATCGGCAGGCGCGAGCCCGTCGGTGCTTCGTAATGGGTCGGGGCGAGCCTTTCGAGCGCGGTCTGCGCACCATGACCGCACAGCGAAAGAATCCCCCGGTTCAGCCCGTCGCGGTCAATCTGCCGCAGCGCGGTTATACCGGGCTGAAAGGGCGCAAACCAGGCTTCGAGACTGTCCAGCAAGGCCTCGTCGGACATGTCCGGCCAGGGTTGCCCGAGGGTCCTGTGAAGAAACCCGATCCGGTCACGCAATTGGGACCCGGCGGGCGTGAACGGGATGCAACCGATTCCGAGCCTGCGGATGCCCTGGCACAGCGCCGCCATTGCGGCATTGTCATCCGCATGGGCTATCGGTGCCTCCGCAAGCGTGATAGCGCCAAGCCGCGTGACCCGCCGCGCCCGCACAGATTGTGCAGCCTCGTCGAAAACGCATTCTTCCGAGGTGGTTGCCCGATCGGCGAGAAGCGCATCGAGATCCGAGCCCGACAATTCCGCTGCGGCCAAAATGCGCGCCGCCTGCGCCTTGCCGCTGAGATCGGCGACGACGAGGTATTGCGCTCCGGCAAGACGCTCGCTTTCGTCGATCACTGCGCCGCGTCCGTTGGCAAGCACGAACCGTCCGCGTCCGCCGCGTTGCCTGGCGATACGGTCAGGATAGGCGGTCGCCAGAAGCCCCGCCGCGGCGGGAACAGCCGGCTCCGATGTCCGGTCCTGGCTGCCGGCGAGGCGTTTTGCCAGCGCCCGTGCGGCTGAAGCGCGCGGGCTTCTGTCATTCCGGAACCGCTGCCAGCGCGCATCGAGATCAACATCTGTCCCGCCAAGTGCCTGCTCGGTGAGAAGCACCGCAAGTTCGGCAGCTGCACGGCCGGAACCCGTTTCACGGCCTGCCACCACCATGGCGGCGAGCCGGGGCGGGAGCGCCAGCGCGCGCATCCGGTCTCCGCGACCTGTCAGCCTTCCGTCCTCGCCGAGCGCGTCAAGCTCCCGCAGCAAATTGCGCGCTTCCTCGATGGATGGGCCGGGCGGAGGGTCGATGAAGCGCAGGCTTCGCGGATCGGCAACCCCCCAGGCGATGCAGTCAAGCACCATGGCGGACAGATCGCTCGCCAGAACCTGGGGCGTTGCAAAGGCGGGCAGTGCCTTGTGCTGCTCCTCGCGCCAGAGCCGGACGGCAACTCCGGGCTCGGTGCGCCCGGCGCGCCCGGCGCGCTGATCGGCTGAGGCGCGGGATGCGCGGATGGTTTCAAGCCGCGTGATTCCCGTGGAGGGCTCGTAGACGGGTTGCCGCACCAGTCCGCTGTCGATGACGATCCGCACGCCGTCTATGGTGATCGAGCTCTCCGCCACCGGCGTCGCCAGCACGACCTTGCGCCGCCCTTCCGGCGGGGGACGGATGGCTGCGTCCTGTTCTGACGAACCCAGCCCGCCGTAAAGCGGCTGAACATCCGTCTCCGGCGGTAACCGGCCTGAAAGCGCCTCCTCCACGCGGCGGATCTCGCCCTGGCCGGGAAGAAACGCCAGTATCGACCCAGGTTGCGAGCGGTGCAGGTCCTCGATGGCGCGTGTCATGCAGGCCTCGATCCGCTCGCCGGCGGGACGATCGCGGTATTCGATATTCACGGGATGGCTCCGCCCCAGGCTTTCGATCACCGGGCAATTGTCGAGGAGTTCTGCGACCAGGGATGTATCGAGTGTCGCCGACATCACGAGGATGCGCAGATCGTCGCGCAGCCCGGACTGAATATCGAGCGCCAGCGCCAGTCCGAAATCCGCTTCCAGCGCACGCTCGTGAAACTCGTCGAATATGACACAGCCGATGCCTTCGAGGTCCGGGGAATTCAGTGCCATGCGGCTGAAAACGCCTTCCGTAACGACCTCGATCCGGGTTGCGGGCGAAACCTTCGTATCGAGACGCATCCGGTAGCCTGCCGTTGCGCCGACCTCTTCGCCCAGCATTGCGGCCATGCGCCGGGCCGCCGCCCGTGCCGCCAGCCGTCGCGGCTCGACAACGATGATCTTGCCCTCGAGCCAGGATTGCTCGGCCAGCACCAGCGGAACCAGCGTGGTCTTGCCCGCACCCGGCGGTGCCGCAAGGACGGCGTTCGGCTGGTCCGCGAGTGACGCGCACAGCTTGGGCAGCACATCGCTGACCGGTAGAGCTGTATGCCGCTCAGCGATGCTGCTCATGGATCGCCGACCCGGTGAACCTCACCGGCAGCCGCCTGCGCATCTGCCTCGTCGTGGGTGACCAGAACCACCGGCAGGCCGGCATCACGAGCCTTTGTGAACACCATCTGCCGGGTCTGGTCCCTGAGGTTTGCATCAAGCTTGGAGAAGGGTTCATCCAACAGCAGCAGCCGCGGTTGTGACAGCAGCACCCGTTGCAGCGCCACCCGCGCTTTCTGCCCGCCCGACAGCGTGTCGGGATCGCTGCCGCCAAAGCCAGAAAGCCCGGCATCCTCGAGCGCCGCCTCGGCCATGGCGCGGCGCCTGCTGCGTCCGCGTACCGCCTGCGGAATCGCGATGGCGATATTGTCGGTGACGCTGAGATGGGGAAACAGGAGCGGATCCTGAAACAGGATGCCGGCGTGACGTTGCTCGGCTGCAAGTCCGGTCAGATCCACGCCATCGACACGTACGGCGCCGCTCGCGCTGAACGCCGGATCGAGAAACCCGCCGAGATAGGCAAGAAGCGTGGATTTGCCGGAGCCTGACGGGCCCATCACTGTCAATGTTTCGCCCCGGGCCACCCGCGCGCTGATCGAAACAAGTTCGCGGCCGGCAAGCGCGATCCGCACCTGCTCGAGCACCAGTCCGCGCTCATCGCTCATGTGACATTGCCCGTTTGGCCACTTCTATACCCTCAGTCCCCGCCGGTTGCGGAATATCAAGCCGGGCAGGCCCATGGCAATGGCGAAGGCCAGAAACGGCAGCAGGGTCTGCATGAATGCATAAACGCCGATCACGCGCCGGTTCCCGCCCGCCGCCAGCGCAACCGCTTCCGTTGTTACGGTGGTCAGGCGTCCCGCCCCGATCAGCACCGTTGGCAGGTACTGGCCGACCGAGACCGAGAAGCCCACCGCCGCCGCCGTCAGGATGGCCCGGGTCAGCATCGGCAAACGGATGTTCAGAAGCGCCCGCCCGCGGCTGATCCCGAGACCGGCGGCAATCTGGTCATGGCGACGGTCCTGCGCGCGCCATGGATCGCTGAGAGACAGGAAGACGTAGGGGAGCACGAAAATCAGATGCGCAAGCACCAATGCGCCGAAGCTCGCATCGACACCGAGCCATATCGACAGCACCTGGAGGCCGAACATGAACGAGATCTGCGGGACGATCAGCGGCAGATAGATCAGCAGCAGAGCGCTGCGCCCGCGACCGCGTCCCGTCTCGTATTCCCGCTCCAGGCAGAGGATGGTCAGCACCAGCGCGATCAGCGTCGAAAACAGTGCTACCAGCAGCGTGGTCATGAGCGGATCGCTCATCTGTGGCAGTGCGCGCATCCATGACCTGAGGGTAAATCCCGACGGCAGCGCATCGGGAAACTGCCAAAGGCCGGAAACGGACCACAGCGCCAGCACGCCGATTCCGCCAAAGACGGCAAGAACGGAGGCGAGCATGGCAGCTCTTGCCATCAGCCGCAGGGCCAGATCGCTCCGCAGCCTCAGGCCGTGATCGCGGACGAGTCCGGTGAAAAACCTGCCAAGTCTTTCGATCACGATCCAGGCCAGCAGCGCCGCCAGGGTCACACCCAGTTGCAGGACGGCGCCGGCCGAGGCGAGAAACCGGGTTTCGAGCGCCGGATCGTTCATCCATTCGATCAGCCGGACCGGCAGCGTCGGAGGCAGGTGCGGGCCGAGAATGAGGGCCACGTCAACGACCGATGTGGCATAAGCCACCACCGCGAAAACCGCCAGCCGGATCTGCCGGTAAAGCGATGGCCACAGCAGGAAGACGAAGGCCGATGTCCGGCCGTAGCCGAGCGATCGCCCCAGCCGCATCGTGTCCGCATGCGGTGTCTGAGGCAGGGCTGCGAGCGTAACCAGGAAAAGGAACGGAATTTCCTTGGCGATGAGCCCCGCCATCATCGAAAGCGCCATCGGATCGTTGATGATGAGTACGTCCGGCGGCTGTTCAAACCCTGTCGCCCAGGGCGAAACCAGGCGCATGATCATGCCTGACGGCGCGATCAGGAAGGCCAGACCGAATGCGGCGGCTGCATGCGGAACCGACAGCAGCGGTGATATCAGCCGCCGCATTTTCGAAAACAGGCGCGTCCCGAGATCGCTGGCCACGAAACCCGCCACTGCAGCGAGCGAGACCAGCGTCGTCACCAGACCGATCAGAATCGAAAGGCCGGCCGAGCGAGCGATTCCGGGAACCCTGCTCAATTCGCTGAAATGCTCGGTGGTCAGTTGCCTGCCGCCCAGCTCCGGCAGGTATCCGAGCGCAGGCAGTGCGGTTCCCGCCAGGCCGAAGACCAGCGGACCGAGCAGGATGGCCAAGGTCAAGGGCGGGGCAAACCGCGCCGGACGAACCCTGCTCGCGGTCACTGCCCGCAACTCCCGGAAAGCATGGTTACCCCCTGTCGGGCGCGGATCAGGTCAGGTCGGTCCCTGGCGAGCAGCGCCCCATCCTTGACAGCCCGATGCGGATGACCCGGAAAAGGGCGCGCGGCCACCGGTTTCAGTTGGCTGCACCGTAGCGGCGCATCCATTCCCCTTCGATCCGTTCCATCCAGTCGGGATGCGGCTCATCGAGCGCTGGGCCGAGTTCATCGGGTTTCAGCGTCGCGACGCCGAGATCGAGCGCATCGAAAGCTGCCCTGTCCTCCGCCGTCAGCTTGTCCATCGAAAGCACCGTCGGATCGCCCCAGATGGCCGGATCCTGCTTGTGCGCCTGTGCTTCCGGCGAGATCAGGAAATTTGCCAGAACCAGTGCGCCCGCCTTTGCAGCCGCATTGTAGGGAATGGCGACGAAGTGGGTGTTGCCAAGAGTGCCGCCGGGATAGGTGAACGACCGCACGGTGTCGGGCAATTCACCCGCCGCGATTCCGGCCGAGGCTTCGGACGGGTTGAAGGCAAAGATGATGTCGAGTTCGCCGTCGGCGAGCTTCTGTTTCATGTCAGGGTAATTCTGCGGATAGGCCTTGCCGCTGCGCCAGAGGTTGGGATGCAGTTCATCGAGATACGCAAACAGGGGTGCGACATCATCTTCGAAGGTCTCCGCGTTGACCGGCTTTGCGAGCTTGGCGGTATCGCTGATGACCTCGGAGAGCACCTGCTTGAGGAAGGAAGACCCGATGAAATCGGGCGGTTGCGGGTAGGAAAACAGGCCCGGATTGGCCTTTGCCCATTCCAGCAGTTCTGCCGATGACCTGGGCATGCTTTCGGGTGAAGTGCGTGCCGTATCGTGGAAGAACACCAGTTTCGCACCGCCCCACGGGCTTTCCAGGCCGTCGGTCGGAATTGTGAAGTCGGTCAGGATGGTCGGTTTGTTCTCGTGATCGACGTAGGCCCAGTTCGGCAGGCCTGTGGTCCAGTCCGGCGCCATCAAGAGGTCCTGGCGCTTCATGGAGGCAAAGTTTTCTCCGTTGATCCAGATGAGGTCGACGGAACCGCCCTCGTCCTTTCCTGCGGCCTTTTCCGCCAGCACCTTGGCCACTGCGTTTGCGGTGTCGTCGAGCTTGACGTGAACGACCTCGACGCCGTGGCGCTCCTCGAGCACATCGCCGGCCCAGTCGATATAGGCATTGATGTTTTCCGACCCGCCCCAGGCATTGAAATAGACCGTCTGGCCGCGCGCCTCCTCGAGAACCGCGTCCCAGTTGCGGGGATCGGGGTCTTCGGCGCGGGCAGAGGCACTCAGCGCGATCGCCGCGGCCAGGGTGCCGGCAAGCAGGGTCGGAAACTTCGACATGGGGCAGTCCTCTCTCATCTGCAAAACGTGCGATCAGACACCACAGGGCAGCAGGAGCGTCAATCGCGACGGACAGCTGCAAGCGTCACAATTTGGTGAGTCTCGCGTGTGGTCAGGAGCGTGCATACGTCCGCCCTGCGGGATGAGGTGTCCTAGTGCGCCTCGTCCCAGTTCTTTGCTGCCCGGGCATCGACCTTCAGCGGAACCGCCATGCTGATCGCCGGCATGGCCGCATTTTCCATGACATCGACGATAACCGGGATCAGCTTGTCCGCATCGCCTTCAGCGGCTTCGAAAATCAGTTCGTCGTGCACCTGAAGCAGCATCTTCGCATCCAGGCCGGTTGCGGCAACCGCCGGCTCCATGCGCACCATGGCGCGCCGGATGATGTCGGCGGCCGATCCCTGGATCGGCGCATTGATTGCCGCGCGCTCGTTGAAGGCGCGAACCTGCGGGTTGGACGACTTGATTTCCGGGTAATGGGCGCGCCGGCCGAAGATCGTGGTCACATAGCCCTTCTCCTTGGCTTCCGCCTTGGTGGCGTCCATGTAGTCCTTGATCCCGGGAAACCGTTCGAAATACTTGCGGATGTAGTCTCCCGCCTCGGACCGCTCAATGCCAAGCTGGTTGGCCAGGCCGAAGGCCGAGATTCCGTAGATGATCCCGAAATTGATTGCCTTGGCCCTGCGGCGCACGTCCGATGGCATGCCCTCGATCGGCACCCCGAACATTTCCGACGCGGTCATGGCGTGAATGTCGATATCGTCTGCAAAGGCCTGCTTGAGCTGGGGAATGTCGGCAACGTGCGCCAGCACCCTGAGTTCGATCTGGCTGTAGTCGGCGGAAACCAGGACGTTTCCGGGCTCCGCCACGAATGCCGTGCGGATCTTGCGGCCCGCGGCGGTGCGCACCGGGATGTTCTGGATGTTGGGATCGGACGAGGACAGACGGCCTGTCGTGGTCGCGGCCATGGCAAAAGAGGTATGAACGCGCTTCGTCTCGGGATGGATGTAACCCGGCAGCGCGTCCGTGTAGGTGGACTTGAGCTTTGTGAGCTGCCGCCAGTCGACGATGGTTCGCGGCAGCGGATGTCCTTCTGCTGCCAGGTCCTCCAGCACCTGCGCCGATGTCGACCATTGTCCGGATTTGGTCTTCGAGCCGCCCGGAAGCCCCATGCGCCCGAACAGGATTTCGCCCAGCTGCTTGGGCGAACCGAGATTGAAGGTTTCGCCGGCCAGCTCATGGGCCTCGGCTTCCAGTGCGGCTGCCCCCTGCGCCAGTTCCCCCGACAGACGTGAGAGGATCTGCCGGTCCACCTGGATGCCGCGCTGTTCCATCCGCATCAGCACCGGGGCAAGCGGTCGCTCAAGACGTTCGTACACCCGGGTCATGCCCTCGGCTGCAAGCCGCGGCTTGAGCACATGCCAGAGCCTGAGCGTGACGTCAGCGTCCTCTGCGGCATAGGCGGTTGCCTTGTCGATGGCCACCTGTGCGAAAGGGATCGCATTCCGGCCGGAGCCTGTCACGTCCTTGTAGGCAAAGGTGCTGTGTCCGAGCCAGCGTTCGGCGAGCGCATCCATGCCGTGACTGCCGCGGCCGGCATCGAGCACGTAGGACAACAGCATCGTGTCGTCGAAACTCTCGATGCCGATACCGTGCCGTGCCAGAACCAGCATGTCGTATTTCAGGTTCTGGCCGATCTTCAGAACCGCCGGATCCTCGAGCAGCCGCTTGATCTCGTCGAGCGCGGCGCGCATGTCCATCTGCCCGGATTGCGCTCCGCCGCCGCCGAGAAGATCGCCGTCGCCGTTGGTGTGTGCGAGCGGTACGTAGCAGGCTCTTACCTTGAGATCGCCGGTGTCCGGAGCCGCCTGCGGCAGCGCCAGAGAAAAGCCCACGAGGTCGGCCTGCATGGCGTCGAGCGAGGTGGTTTCCGTATCGAAGGCGACCAGGCCGCCTTCGCGGGCCGCTTCGCACCAGCTCCTGAGAGCGTCGATGTCGCCGAGAGTTTCATAGGCGCCGGTGTCGATTTTGGCATCGACCGCCGCTTCCGCCCGGCGCTGCGCAAGGCGTTTCGGCGTGTCTTCTTCCGAACCGCCGGGCGCCGCTTCGCCGGGATCAAGATCGGGACCGCGCGCCGCTTCGTTGTGATCGACGGCAATCTTTGCCGCCTCCACTTCAGCGGTTTCGGTGTCGGTGGCTTCGGCCACCCGGCGCGTCAGCGAGGTGAACTCCATCCCCTTGAGGAAGGCCACCAGCTTCGGCCCGTCGAGGGCATTGAGCACCAGCTCGTCGAGTCCGGCAGGCGGGTCGACATCATCGCGCAGCCGCACCAGTTCGCGCGAGATGCGCGCCTTGTCGGCAAATTCGATGATGTTCTCGCGGCGCTTGTTCTGCTTGATCTCGCCGGCCCGCTCCAGGAGCGTATCGAGATCACCGAATTCCTCGATCAGCTGTGCCGCCGTTTTCGGCCCGATGCCCGGGATCCCGGGCACGTTGTCCACCGAATCGCCGGTCAAGGCCTGCAGGTCGATCATCTTCTCGGGCGGCACGCCCCATTTCTCGATGACTTCGGGAACGCCGATCTGCCTGTCCTTCATGGAATCGTACATCGACACCTGCGGCCCGACGAGCTGCATCAGATCCTTGTCCGAAGAGATCACCGTGACATCGGCGCCGGCCTCCCGTGCGAGCCGGGCATAGGTAGCGATCAGGTCGTCTGCCTCGAATCCCTCCACCTCGATGCAGGGCAGGTCGAAGGCCCTCGTCGCCTCGCGAATCACTGCAAATTGCGGCACCAGGTCTTCCGGGGGCGCCGAGCGATTCGCCTTGTACTCGGGATAGAGCTCGTTTCTGAAAGTTTTCGACGAGTAATCGAAGATCACCGCAAAATGCGTTGGCGTCACCCCCACCGAGGTGTCGCGCGCATCCGAAAGCAGCTTCCAGAGCATGTTGCAGAAGCCCGAAACTGCGCCGACCGGAAGCCCGTCGGACTTGCGCGTCAAAGGCGGAAGTGCATGATACGCCCGGAAAATATAGCCCGAGCCGTCCACGAGGAAGAGATGGTCACCTTTTTTCATGGGCAAGGATTAGCGCGGGGCCGCCGCAACGTCCATCACGGTTTTGAGCTTCACCGCTGAAAACCCCCGGCGCCCATGCTCACGAAATGGTTACCGATTTGTAATCTTCGGAAATACTTCGTGTCCTTGAAAAGCCACATTCTCCGGACCAAATCCCACTCATCGGCACTTCAATAAGCCGCTGTCTGGAAATCCCGGCTCGTCCCCCGCCGTCTCCAGACTTCAAGGACAAGGGCCTCCCCCGCCCCCTCTTATGGCCCTTGTCCGACCAATATGCCGCCATGGCCCTTCCCCTCCGGCCATGGCGGCTTTTCTTTTTGGCCGGCCCGGTCCTAAGATCGCCGCTTCTGATTCTGATCCGGAGCCCCGACCGATACCATGACCGATCTCACCGCAGCCCTTTCCGCCGCCACCGCAAACATGGATGAAAGCCTCAAGCGCCTGTTCGGGCTCCTGCGGATCGAGTCGATCTCGACCGATCCCGCCTACGCGCCCGAATGCCGCCGTGCCGGACAATGGCTCGTTGATGAACTCAACAGCCTGGGGTTCGAGGCAAGTCTGCGCGATACACCCGGTCACCCGATGGTGGTCGCCCACCACGAAGGTGCAACGCCCGATGCACCGCATTTCCTGTTTTACGGTCACTATGACGTCCAGCCGGTCGATCCGCTGGATCTGTGGACCGATCCGCCCTTCGAGCCATCCGTCAAGGAGATTGCGCCCGGCCGCAAGGCGATTACCGGGCGCGGCGCCGCCGACGACAAGGGACAGCTGATGACCTTTGTCGAAGCATGCCGCGCATGGAAGGCTGCGTCCGGTTCCCTGCCCTGCCGCATCACCATCCTGTTCGAGGGCGAGGAGGAATCCGGCTCACCATCGCTCAAACCGTTCCTGAAGGCCAATGCGGAAGAGCTAAAGGCCGATTGTGCGCTGGTCTGCGACACCGGGATGTGGGACGCCAAAACGCCGGCCATTTCCGTCGGTCTGCGCGGCCTTGTCGGCGAGGAGGTGACAATTCAGGCCGCCGACCGGGATCTCCATTCGGGCCTTTTCGGCGGCGCCGCGGCCAATCCGCTTCACATTCTTTCCAAAATCCTTGCCGACCTGCACGACGAAACCGGCCGGGTGACGCTGGAAGGATTCTATGACGGCGTGACCGAAACGCCGGCGCAGGTGCTGGCAAGTTGGGAAAGCCTCGGCAAGACCGCCGAGAGCTTTCTGGGTGAGGTGGGCCTTTCTGAGCCCTCCGGCGAAAAGGGACGTTCTGTTCTGGAATTGACCTGGGCGCGGCCGACCGCCGAGGTCAACGGCATGTGGGGCGGCTACACCGGTGAAGGATTCAAGACGGTGATTGCCGCAAAAGCTTCGGCAAAGGTGTCTTTCCGTCTGGTCGGCAAGCAGGATCCCGATCAGGTCCGCGCCGCATTCCGAGCCCATGTCGAGGCGCGGCTTCCCGCCGATTGCAGCGCCAGTTTCGCCCCGCATGGCGGGTCGCCGGCCATCCAGCTGCCATTCGATTCGCCTGTTGTCACTAAGGCTCGCAGCGCGCTGACCGATGAATGGCCGAACCCTGCGGTGATGATCGGCATGGGCGGCTCGATTCCGATCGTCGGTGATTTTCAGGAGATTCTCGGTCTGCAATCCATGCTTTGCGGTTTCGGCCTGACCGATGACCGGATCCATTCGCCAAACGAAAAATACGACCTGACTTCCTTTTCCGGCGGGATTCGTTCCTGGGTGCGGATTCTCGACGCTCTTTCGAAGAGGTGATGCCCGCCTCGATGCAATTGAACGCCGGGGCTGCGGACGAATTTCCTTAACCACCCCTTAAATCGTCGCATTTAGGGTGTTTCGAACTGGGCTTGCGACGCCTGCGCGGATCGACCCGTGCCGGCTCCGCAGCCATATCGGTTTTCGGATTTCCCGATCCGGAAAAGCATCTGTCTGAAACAGCACCCGGACCTTTCATGCCGCGCAAGAAAGCCCCAGCAAGCCGTATCGAGCCGTCTTTCGAGAAAAGCCGCTCCAGGCCGGCCAGGCGTACCGTCGCCGACGAACGCGTGGCGGGAAAATCGCCGGGGCCGGCCAAGCGGCGCAAAAAGTCGTCGCCGAAACCGCGCAAGGCAAAGGCCCGCACCGGACGCAGCAGGATCGGCACGGCTCTTCGCGCGATGGTGTACTGGAGCTTCGTGCTCGCGATCTGGGGCGGCATCGCGATCGCCGGCGTGGTGGCCTATTACGGTGCCCGCATGCCAAGCGCCGCCACCTGGTCGATCCCGGACCGTCCGCCCAACGTCAAGATCGTGTCGGCGCGCGGCGAGATCATGGCCAATCGCGGGGCCACCGGAGGCGAGGCGCTGCTTCTGGGCGACATGTCGCCCTATATCCCGGAGGCCGTGATCGCCATCGAGGACCGCAGGTTCTACTCGCACTTCGGCGTCGACCCGATTGGCCTGGCGCGCGCGATGTTCGCCAATGTGATGGCCGGGCGGATGGTTCAGGGCGGGTCCACCCTGACCCAGCAGTTGGCAAAGAACCTCTTCCTTTCGCCCGAGCGCACGATCGAGCGCAAGGTCCAGGAAGTGCTGCTCGCCTTGTGGCTCGAACAACGCTTTGCCAAGGACCAGATCCTCGAGATGTACCTCAACCGTGTTTTCTTCGGCTCCGGCGCCTACGGGGTCGAGGCCGCCTCACGCAGGTACTTCCGCAAGCCGGCCCGTGACGTGACGCTTGCCGAGGCCGCGCTTCTTGCCGGACTTCTCAAGGCGCCCTCGCGTCTGTCGCCAGCCCGCAACCCCAAGGGCGCCGAGGAACGCGCACAGGTCGTGCTGGCCGCCATGCGTGAGACCGGGTCGATCACCGACCGCGAAATCACCGCCGCCCTGACCAGTCCGCAGGTGCGTGCCAAGAGCTACTGGACCGGGTCCGAGAACTACGTCGCCGATCTCGTCATGAAGCGGCTGACGGACCTGATTGGTCCCGTGACCGAGGATCTGGTCGTCGACACCACAATCGACTTCCACCTTCAGCGCGAGGCGGAAAAGGCCATTCGCACCAGTCTCGATGCCGATGGCGCCAAGCTCAATGTCGGGCAGGGCGCGCTGGTGTCCGTCGATGGGACCGGAGCGGTGCGCGCGCTTGTCGGTGGCCGCGAATATGCCACCAGCCAGTTCGACCGCGCCACCGAGGCCAAGCGGCAGCCCGGATCCGCATTCAAGCCATTCGTTTATGCTGCTGCGCTCGAACAGGGGCGGACTCCGCTTTCGGTTCGCAACGATGCCCCGGTGAAGATCGGGAAATGGACGCCGGAAAACTACAACGGCAAGTACCGCGGAGAGGTGACGCTTTCCGATGCGCTGACTTATTCGCTCAACACTGTTGCGGCACAGCTTGTTATGGAGGTTGGTCCCGGAACCGTGGTCAAGACCGCGCGGCGCCTCGGGATCGAGGCGGACATGAAGGCCAATGCGTCGATCGCGCTGGGAACCTCGGAGGTCACGCTGATGGAGCTGACCGCGGCCTATGCCCCGTTCATGAATGGCGGCTACAAGGCCACGCCGCATGTCATTCGGCGCGTCTCCACCGAGGACGGGAAGGTGCTCTACGAAAACGCCTACGACAATCCCCCGCGGGTGATCGACCCCTCGGTTGCCGCCATGATGAACCAGATGCTGTTTCGCGTCGTCCAGGAAGGAACAGGTAAGAATGCCCGTCTTGACGGCTGGATGGCGGCGGGCAAGACCGGGACCAGCCAGTCGTTCCGTGACGCGCTTTTTGTCGGCTACACCGCAAACCTTGCGACCGGCGTCTGGTTCGGCAACGATGACGGCGCGCCCATGAAGAAGGTCACCGGCGGAGGCCTGCCGGCTAAAACCTGGAACAGCTTCATGCAGGCCGCCCATTCAGGCCTTCCCGTCACCGGTCTGCCCATGGCCGGCCCCCGGCCGCCTGTCGCGATCGAGGGGGTGAGCCAGGGCGACCCCGGCGGGGCGGGCGATGATCCGATGGCCGATCTCGTCCGCGACCTGGCGCCGGTGCCGGTTTCCCGTGACGCCACGAGTGCCACGGGCGGAGGCAGCGGTTCCCGGCCGGTGCCGCCGGCGGATGTCGGCTCGGGCACTCCGCAACCCGGGGCGTTGCCCGAAGCGGGCAAACGAACCACGCTGCTCGATATTCTGATGGGGAATTGATCCGCCGGAGGCGTCGAATGGTCCACGCGACCATCATCGGCGGACAGCCTGCGAACGCCCTCCGGGTCATGTCGATTGCGCGCCGCAGGATGGGCAAGACCCGGTGTCGGAGTTCGCAGATGAAGGAAAAGGGAATGGGGCCGCGAGGAATGGCGATACCCCATAATCTGCATAAAAAACACGGCGGGACCGTAGAACAGAAGCCCGGGGGGCGCTTGCAGTCTCGAAGTGACATTCTTATATACGCCCCAGCGCCACCGGCATGGAGGCCATCGCAATGGTTTGATGCCGGGGCAGAGGAAACGGGCGGGAGCTCTCGTCCGGTTTTGGTATTGTCCCGTTAGGGGCTGTCAATGGAACGCCTGACCGGGTCCCGGCAGCTCGCTTCAAGGAGAAAGTAACATGGCGAAAGTAATAGGTATCGACCTCGGAACCACCAACTCTTGCGTTGCGGTGATGGATGGCAAGGACGCCCGCGTGATCGAGAACGCGGAAGGCGCCCGCACCACGCCGTCGATGGTGGCCTTCAGCGAGGATGGAGAGCGTCTCGTCGGTCAGCCGGCCAAGCGCCAGGCTGTCACCAACCCGGAAAACACCCTGTTTGCGGTCAAGCGCCTCATCGGTCGCCGCTATGAAGACAAGGCCGTGGCCAAGGACAAGGAACTCGTTCCGTTCAAGATCAAGCGCGGCGATAATGGCGATGCCTGGGTGGAAGCCAATGGCGACAGCTACTCGCCGTCCCAGATTTCGGCCATGGTTCTTCAGAAGATGAAGGAAACCGCCGAATCCTATCTCGGAGAGACCGTCGACAAGGCCGTCATCACCGTTCCGGCCTACTTCAACGACGCGCAGCGTCAGGCAACCAAGGACGCTGGCAAGATTGCCGGTCTCGAAGTCCTCCGGATCATCAACGAGCCGACCGCGGCTGCTCTGGCGTATGGTCTCGACAAGACTGAAGGCAAGACGATTGCCGTTTACGACCTTGGCGGCGGCACTTTCGACGTTTCGATCCTGGAAATCGGCGACGGCGTCTTCGAGGTGAAGTCGACCAATGGCGACACCTTCCTGGGCGGTGAAGACTTCGACATGCGCCTGGTCGGCTACCTGGCCGACGAGTTCAAGAAAGAGCAGGGCATTGACCTGAGGCAGGACAAGCTTGCTCTCCAGCGCCTGAAGGAAGCGGCTGAAAAGGCCAAGATCGAATTGTCCTCGGCATCGCAGACCGAAGTGAACCTTCCGTTCATCACCGCCGATGCATCCGGACCGAAGCACCTGACCATGAAGCTCAGCCGCTCGAAGTTCGAAAGCCTGGTCGACGATTTCGTCCAGCGCACAATCGCGCCGTGCAAGGCAGCCCTCAAGGATGCCGGTCTGCAGGCGGGTGAAATCGACGAAGTGGTTCTGGTCGGCGGCATGACCCGCATGCCCAAGATCCAGGAAGTCGTGAAGAAGTTCTTCGGCAAGGACCCGCACAAGGGCGTCAATCCGGATGAAGTCGTTGCCATGGGCGCGGCCATCCAGGCCGGCGTGCTGCAGGGCGACGTCAAGGACGTGCTGCTTCTCGACGTCACGCCGCTTTCGCTCGGCATCGAGACGCTCGGCGGGGTCTTCACCCGTCTGATTGACCGCAACACCACGATCCCGACCAAGAAGTCCCAGGTATTCTCGACCGCTGAAGACAACCAGAATGCGGTGACGATCCGGGTCTTCCAGGGCGAGCGCGAAATGGCGGCCGACAACAAGATCCTTGGTCAGTTCGACCTGGTCGGCATCCCGCCCGCACCGCGCGGCGTACCGCAGATCGAGGTGACTTTCGACATCGACGCCAACGGCATCGTCAACGTCTCGGCCAAGGACAAGGGCACCGGCAAGGAGCACCAGATCCGCATCCAGGCGTCGGGTGGTCTTTCGGATGCCGACATCGAGCAGATGGTCAAGGACGCGGAAGCCAATTCCGAAGCCGACAAGAAGCGTCGCGCGACCGTGGAAGCCAAGAACCAGGGCGAAAGCCTGGTCCACTCCTCGGAACAGTCGCTCAAGGATTACGGCGACAAGGTCACCGAAGAGGAACGCACCGCGATTTCCGATGCGATCGCTGCGCTGAAGGCTTCCATTGAAGCCGAAGAGCCCGATGCGGAAGACATCCAGGCCAAGAGCCAGACACTGATGGAAGTGTCGATGAAACTCGGCCAGGCGATGTACGAGCAGAGCCAGGCGGAAGCCGCGGCCTCGGAAGAAGGCGGCGACGCCGATGGCGGCAATGACGAGAAAGTCGTTGACGCCGATTTCGAGGAAGTCAAGGACGACGACGATCAGAAGAAATCGGCCTGATCTGCTTCGATCTCCGGTAAAGACAACAATAGGGCGCCCTGTCGGGCGCCCTTTTTGCGTTAAGCCTAACAGCAAAGAATGCCGCGCGTTAACTTGAATGTTATGACCGTGCCGTTTTATTGCCTTTTGCCGCAGTGCGGACCGGGAAGGGGGCAAGTTGCAATGAAGCAGGATTATCGGTTGTTCGGCGCCTGGCGCCTCCTGGCGGCAATGCTGGTGATGGCCTATCACTTCTCGCATTCCGCACCCGATGCCGAACCTGTCATCGCATGGTTCGAGCACATGCTGCCGCTGCTCGACATGTTCTTCATCATGTCCGGCTTCCTGATTTTCGAACACTACGGCGGCATGAAGAACAACGGAGAAAGCTATATCCGCTTTCTGATCAAGCGGCTTGCGCGGCTTTACCCGCTGCATTTCATCACCTTGTCGGTGTTCGTCGCCTTCGCAATCCTCGTGCATATGGGCGTGCTGCATTCCCAGGCTGCCGATACCCGTTACAATCTGATGTCCCTGCCCGCCAATCTGCTGCTGCTTCAGGCCTGGGGCGTGGAATCGGAACTCACTTTCAATTACGTCTCCTGGTCGGTTTCAGGTGAGTGGTTTGCCTATCTGATGTTTCCGCTGGTGCTTTTTGCCTTCTCTTTCAGGCGCGCCGCGGGTCTGGCAGTCCTGCTGGCCGCTTTGATCGTCTGCCTCGAAGTCGCCGACTCCGGAGCTACCGACAAGTATGATCTCTGGTTCAACACCAAGGTCTGGTCGGCCTACCGCATCGCCGCGGACTTCGTGTTCGGTGCGCTGCTTTGCGCCCTGGCAAGGAACATAAGGCCGCCGCGGTTCAGCCAGTGGCTGGCATGGACTGTCCTTGCCCTGGTGTTTGTGGCCATGTTCGCCGAGGCAAACATCTACCTGATCCTCGGCCTGTTCGGCGTTGCCATCACGCTCGCGGCGCTGGCTGACAAGGAGGGCGGCTCCGACACCAGCTGGCTCAAGCCTGCCGCACCGGTCACTGCCGTCTCGTTCGGCGTCTATCTGTGGCATCCGGTGATCGAACTCTTCGCCTATTCCCTGGTCTGGAAGCGGATCGTCGCGACCGAGGATCCGTTTCTGTTCTGGTTCTACATGCCGGTACCGGCAATTCTCACGATTCTTGTGGCGATGTACTCTGCACGGCATCTCGAACGGCCGGCCGGCAAGTGGCTCGAATCGACGCTCACGAATGCTCTTGATCGCCGCCTGGCGGCCTCCCGCGCCGCCTGAACCGGCCTGAACCCTGCGGGGAACGGCCCATTATCTGGCTTTCCGGCCCCGTTCGGGGCTGGAATTTTTTCGGTCCAGTGACTACATGACGCAGTGGGCGGTTGTTCTGCCCTGTCAAGTTCAGTCAGTAACCTCGAGTGTCTACAGTGTCCCCGTGACCTTCCGGTCCAGACGACGGGCACTCCGGAAAAGAGATAACGGATAAAATGGCCAAGCCAGACTTCTATGAAACGCTTGGTGTAGCGCGTGATGCCGACGAGAAGGAGCTCAAGAGCGCCTTTCGCAAGCTAGCCATGAAGTATCATCCGGACAAGAATCCGGACGACAAGGAAGCCGAACGCCGGTTCAAGGAGATCAATGAGGCTTACGAGTTCCTCAAGGATCCGCAGAAACGCGCGGCTTATGACCGGTTTGGCCATGCTGCCTTCGAACAGGGCGGTCCCGGCGGCATGGGCGGCGGCGGCGGATTTGGCGCCGGGGGCGGCGGTTTCTCCGACATTTTCGAGGACATCTTCGGCGAGATGATGGGCGGCGGACGTGGCCGCCGTTCGGCCGGTGGCCGTGAGCGCGGAGCCGATCTGCGCTACAACATGGAAATCTCGCTTGAGGAAGCCTATTCCGGCAAGACGGCCCAGATCCGGGTTCCGACCTCCATTACCTGTGACGTTTGCACGGGATCGGGAGCCAAGCCCGGCACCCAGCCGTCGACCTGTTCCACCTGCGGCGGCGCCGGCCGTGTCCGCGCCGCGCAGGGCTTCTTTTCGATCGAACGCACCTGTCCGACCTGTCACGGGCGCGGTCAGACCATCACCGACCCCTGCACCAAATGCGGCGGCCAGGGTCGTGTGACCGAGGAGCGGTCCCTGTCGGTCAACATTCCCGCAGGCATCGAGGATGGAACCCGGATTCGGCTCGCAGGCGAGGGCGAAGCCGGGATGCGGGGCGGCCCCACCGGAGATCTTTACATCTTCTTGTCGGTTCGGCCGCACGCCGTCTTCCAGCGCGAGGGCGCGGATCTGTTCTGCACGGTTCCGATTTCGATGACCACTGCAGCGCTTGGCGGCAAGTTCGATATCACCACCATGGATGGGACCCGCTCGCGCGTCACCGTGCCCGAAGGCACCCAGCCCGGCAAGGAACTCAGGCTGCGCGGCAAGGGAATGCCGGTGCTGCGGTCCTCGCAGTTCGGTGATCTCTACATCCGCATCACCATTGAGACCCCGCAAAAGCTGTCCAAACGCCAGCGTGAATTGCTGGAAGAATTCCATGAACTCTCTTCCAAGGAGAACAGCCCCGAATCGGCCGGTTTCTTCTCCCGGATGAAGGGGTTCTTCGACACGCTGACGGATTGACGCGGGCAGTCCCGGCGCTTGCAGCGCCCGGGGCCGCCGCCGCTTCGAAACAAGGCCCCCGGCCGTCTTGGGAGGATTCCGCGCTTGGACAGGAGCTTTTCGAGACGGCTGGCTATGCGGTTTGACGACCATTTCCGGTTTTTCAGGTCGTGGATCGACCGGCCGCGCAATGTCGGCGCTATCTTTCCCACCTCGACGATCGCAGCACGCTCGATGGCTTCCGTTGCAAATCCCGCTTCGGGGCTTCCGGTGCTCGAACTTGGCCCCGGGACGGGTGTAATAACCCGTGCGATCATCGAGCGTGGCGTGGCGCCTTCGAGCATTGTTTCCGTCGAGTACTGCCCCGAGTTCCACGCCCGGCTGGCGCTGGATCACCCCGACGTCAACTTCGTTCTCGGGGATGCCTTCGATCTCGATACCGCGCTTGGGGCCATGGGCCGGCAGAAGTTCGATTGCGCCGTGTCCGGAATTCCCCTGCTCAATTTCCCGGTTCCTGCCCGGATTGCCCTCATCGAGGATCTCCTGGGGCGGCTGCCGCCTGGCCGCCCCGTCGTGCAGTTCTCCTACGGACCGGTTTCCCCGGTGCCTGGGGGCAGCGGCAGTTTCGAGATTACCCACCATGATTTCGTGATGCGCAACGTCCCGCCGGCCCGGCTCTGGCGGTACAGCCGGCCCGGGTGATGCGTCGCGCTCAATGACATCGTCCAGGCATCGCCATTTACCGCCGTGCTGTCCCATCTATATCTTCCGGACGTCCCCTATCGTTTTCTGCAAAGTCACTACGGAGATCCCATGCCACCGAGAATTCTGGTTATTCCCGGCTCCAACAGGTCCGGTTCCTTCAATGCGGCGCTTGCTTCGGCAGTTTCCGTTGAACTGGTGCAGCAGGGCGCCGATGTTTCCCGGATTTCGCTGATCGATTACCCGCTGCCCATCGTGGATGAGAACCTCAAGAATGAATCGGGAATTCCCGACAACGCAATGAAGCTCGGCCGACAGATCGCCGCCCATGATGGCGTCTTTCTTTGCTGTCCGGAGTACAACTCGTCGATTCCGCCGCTGCTCAAGAACATGATCGACTGGGTCAGCCTGATTTCCCGCGACGGCGACAAGCCCTTAAAGCCCTGGGCCGGGCGCTATGTCGCGCTGGGCTCCGCTTCGAACGGAAAGTTCGCGGGCATACGCGGGCTCTACCATGTCCGGTCGGTAATGATGAATGTCGGAACCCAGGTGATCAGCGAGCAGTGCTCGATCGGTGCGGCTGCAAGCGCCTTTGACGAGTCCGGAAACCTGAAGGACGAGCGCAGCCAGGCGATTCTTTCGTCCACCTGCCGGTCCCTGATCGCCCACTGCGCCATGGCCACGTCCATGCGCGGCTGATGTCTGTCGTCTGGTTCCCCGAAAGGAGCCGGACATGCCGCGCAGCCACATCTCCTGTTCGTGACACGAGTCTCGCTCCCGGCTCCCTCCTGGGCTATTGCGGTCTTGGCGGCTTCATGCGAGGACCGGACAAACGAAGGGATGCGTCATGCAGAATGCTGCGCCTGATCAGGAACGCCCTGAACCGCCGATTGCCGATCCGCGACTGATCGTCGGTCTGGATGTGCCCACGATTGCAGAGGCCGAGACCCGCGTTGAGCAGATCGGCGACGAGGCCGTGTTCTTCAAGATCGGTTATCAGCTCGCCTTTGCGGGCGGGCTGTCGCTGGCGCGCGATCTCAAGGCCTCCGGCCGCAAGGTGTTCCTCGACATGAAATTGCTGGACATCGACAACACGGTCGCCAAGGGCGTCGAGAGCATCCTCGCCATGGGTGTCGACATGCTGACGCTGCATGCCTATCCGAAGGCGATGAGGGCTGCGGTCGAGGCCGCCAGGGGCAGTGACCTTTGCCTTCTCGGTGTAACCGTTCTGACGTCGATGGATGCCGCAGACCTTCAGGAAGCGGGATATGCCTGCTCGCCCGACGAACTGGTTCTTCGCCGCGCCGAACAGGCGCGAAGCTGCGGAATGGGCGGCATTGTCTGCGCTGCCACCGAAGCCGCCGCTGTCCGGAGGGTCGTCGGCCCTGGCATGGCCGTCGTCACGCCGGGAATCCGGCCGGCCGGCGCGGATCACGGGGATCAGAAGCGGGTCATGACACCTGCGGATGCACTTTCCGCCGGCGCCAGCCATTTGGTGGTGGCGCGGCCGATCGTTGCCGCAGAAGATCCTGCCGCCGCGGCGCGGAAGATTCGCATGGAAATGCAGCCCGCCTGAGCGCGGGAGCTGGAGGAGCAATCAGATCATGCCCAAGGGATACTGGATCGGACGCGTCGATGTACGCGATCCGGAGGCCTACAAGGCCTATGTCGAAACCGCCACGCCCGCCTACAGGGAATTCGGCGCAAGATTCCTTGTCCGGGGCGGCGCGTTCGAGGCGGCCGAGGGTCATTCCCGCGCCAGAAACGTGGTGATCGAATTTCCAAGCTATGAAGCGGCGAAGGCCTGCTACGAGTCCGAAACCTACCGGAAGGCGCGGGCGATCCGCCAGGAGGTTTCCGAAGGTGAAATCATCATTGTCGAAGGTTACGAAGGCTGACCGCGGCGTTCGGCCCGGACCCGATCTGCCACAGGCTGTGATTCGCACTTCACCTTGGCGCGCTTTTTGACTAAGAGCGTGTTAAGTCACTTGTGCCGAGCCAATTGCCTGACATTGTCGGGCCAAGCGAAAAGATCCTGCCAGGGAGTGCATCGATGTCCACGCTGAACCAACCCAAGCTCGTAACCGTGTTCGGCGGATCCGGCTTCGTGGGCCGTCACGTGGTCAGGGCGCTTGCGCGCCGCGGCTACCGGATCCGGGTGGCGGTTCGCCGCCCCGACCTCGCAGGTCACCTTCAGCCGCTCGGCGGCGTTGGCCAGATCGCTGCGGTGCAGGCCAACCTCAGAAACCGGGATTCGGTGGACCGTGCCGTCCGGGGCGCCGATCACGTCATCAATTGTGTGGGCATTCTCTTCGAATCCGGTCGCAATTCCTTTGATGCCGTCCAGGATTTCGGCGCGCGCGCGGTCGCGGAAGCCGCCCGCGCAGAAGGTGCCGGGCTTACCCACGTTTCCGCCATCGGCGCTGACCCGGAATCCGGTTCGATCTATGCCCGCTCGAAAGCCCGTGCCGAGGCTGCCATTGCCAAGATCGCCCCGGACGCAGTGATCATGCGGCCGTCGATCATTTTCGGGCCGGAAGACGACTTCTTCAACAAGTTTGCCGAAATGGCGCGCCTTTCGCCCGCCTTGCCGCTGATCGGCGGCGGCGAGACCAGGTTCCAGCCGGTGTATGTCGGCGATGTCGCCGAGGCGGTTGCGCGCAGCGTGGACGGCAAGCTCAAGGCCGGCACGATCTACGAACTCGGCGGGCCGCGCGTCATGACCTTCAAGCAGTGCCTCGAGGAAGTCCTTGAAACCGTCCATCGCAAGCGCATGCTGATGCCGCTGCCGTGGGGACTGGCCTCGCTTGTCGGAAAGCTTGCGTCCCTGGTTCCGTTTATCGACCCGCCGCTGACCTCCGATCAGGTGACCCTGCTCAAGACCGACAATGTTGTCTCGGGTGAGGCGGACGCCGATGACCGGACGCTTTCGGGCATGGGAATCCGTCCGACCACCATCGAGGCCGTATTGCCGTCCTATCTCGGCCGCTACCGGCCGCACGGCCAGTACAGCGGCACGGGCAGCGAGGCCTGAGCAACGCGCCGGAGATAGTTCTTGCGGCGCTGGCGCCGCAGGACATCGGCCACTGGGCTGCCTTTTCACTGATAGGTGCCAGCTTCTTCACTTCGGCGCTGACGGCTTCCGCCGGCATTGGCGGCGGGTTGGCGCTTCTGGCCCTGATGGGCTATCTCGTGCCCGTAACGGCCATAATCCCGCTCCACGGCGTGGTGCAGCTGGGATCCAATATCGGCCGGGCCGCCCTTCTTTACAGCCATGTCGCATGGATCTGCCTCGCCGCATTTCTGGCGGGCGCGCTTCCCGGAGCATGGCTCGGCGGGCTCGCCGTCGGTGCTCTGCCGGACAACGTCCTAAAGGCCGCCCTGGGAATGTTCATCCTTGTGATTACATGGGCGCGCCTGCCGCGGCTGGCGGCCATGAGCCTTCCGGGCTTTGCCGTGACGGGAGCGATCACCACGTTCCTGACCATGCTGTTTGGCGCGACCGGACCGCTCAATGCCGTGGTCCTGTCGAAAGCCTTTCCGGAGCGGCTCCGCTTTCAGGCCACGAGCGCCTCCATCATGACCGCACAGCATCTGGTCAAGACGATTGTCTTTGCCCTGTCGGGCTTTGTCTTCGCACCGTGGGTTCCGCTGATTGCCGCGATGATCCTGACCGGTCTGGCGGGCACCTGGGTGGGGACCCGGATCCTGCGCCGGATGCCGGAAACCCGCTTCCGGCTGGTGTTCAAGATCTGCCTGACGGTGCTGGCGCTGGATCTGGCCCGCCGGGGTGTTGCCGGAATGGCGCATGGTTAGCAAAGATTTAAGATTCACCGGTTTTATTGAAGCCACGGCTCATTGAGCCCTTGATCGGGGCAGATGGTCCGGCTACATCGCACCCGCTTCTTCGAAAGCGGGCGCCTTCGCATGAACGCGGTGCAACCGGTTTGCTCGGCAGACCGTTCCTTGAACCGTCGTCCGTGTCAGGCTGGCTGCGCGGATTTCACATTTCGCGCGGCATATCTGGAACGACAAGCCGGGAACGATCCACATGGTGAAGACTGTTGTAACCGCCTTTGCTTTTGCGGTCGTTGTAATCCTGTCCGCTTCGGCATTTGCACCGCGCAGCGTGGCGGATTCCAAGGGATGCGCGCCTGCCTACGGGGTCGACCCCTGCTCGGTTCAGCCAGGCAACTGAACCTTCTCACCGGAAAATCTCATACCCGCGGCGCGGACACCGTTCCGGTCTTTCGCATTCGTGAGAACGGCATGTCGAAGCGACGGGCCCCGTCCTGAAGGTGCCTGCTGAACTAAAGCACCCAGAGTCCGACAAGGCCGAGCGCTCCGACGAGGATGCGCCACCAGGCAAAGGGTGCGAATCCGTGCCGTGAGACAAAGTCCAGAAGACTCCGAACGACAATCACGCCCGCGATAAACGCCAGGATGAAGCCCACCACGATGGCGGTCACGTCATCGGAGCCGAGCTTGTCGTAGTTCTTGTAAAGATCGTAGGCGAAGGCGCCGGCCATCGTCGGCATGGCAAGAAAGAAGGAGAACTCGGCGGCCGATCGCTTGTCCGCGCCAAGCAGCAGCGCGCCCACGATGGTTGCGCCCGAGCGCGATGTTCCGGGAATCATCGCAAGGCACTGGAACAGGCCGATCTTGAAGGCAAGTGACAGCGGATAGTCCATCACGTTGTCGTATTTCGGCCTGAGCGGCATCCGGTCGATTACCAGGAGCACGATCCCGCCAACGATGAGAACGACGCATATCAGGGTGGTGGACTCGAACAGAACCGTCTTGATGAAGCCGTGCGCCATCACGCCGATCACCGCGGCAGGCAGGAAGGCCAGCAGGATCGCACCGACGAATCTGCGCGCGACGGCACTGCTGGGAAGATCCATTGCAAGCTTCCAGAGCCGGCCGAAATAGACCGACAGAATGGCAAGGATCGCGCCGAGCTGGATCAGCACCTCGAAACTGTTGCCGGGCGAGTTGAAACCCAGAAAGTGTCCGGCAAGCAGGAGATGCGCCGTCGACGATACCGGGACGAACTCGGTCAATCCCTCCAGCAGCCCAAGCAGTGCCGCACCCACAAGTGTCGTCTCGTTCATTCAGGTGCGCCTTTGTTTTGCCTGCAAGCTGGGTTATGGGTTGCGAATGTCCGTATCGGCAGAAAATCACATGGTCGGCTGGCGAACCGTGATTCGCTTGTCTTGGCGGAGCCCAATCCCTATAGCTCTATTTTCCGAATTCTGACCAGCCCCGCGCGCCAGCGCCAACCTGATCCCGTTTGCCCCATCATGCCCGTTCTTTATCACCATCCGGTTTCCGCTTCGTCCCGTTTCGTCCGGGTGAGTTTTGCGGAAATGGACTATCAGGCCGACCTGGTCGAAGAACGGCCGTGGGAAAAGCGCTCCGAATTCATGAAGCTCAATCCCGCCGGAACCCTTCCGGTTTGCGTCACGGACAACATGCAGACGCTGTGCGGCCCCCACGTCATCGCCGAATGGCTCGATGAAACGCTGGGCGTATTCAAGCGCGAGCGCAGGCTGCTTGCCGAGGATCCCTTTCAGCGCGCCGAAACCCGGCGGTTGGTGGAGTGGTTCCTGATCAAGTTCGAGAAGGATGTTGCGCGGCCTCTCGTGCGCGAACGGGTTGTGAAGCTGCAGCTGTCCGCCAATGATGGCGGTGGCGCCCCGGACCCGAAGATGCTCCGGGCCGGCCGCGCGAACATACGCCAGCACATGAAATATCTCTCGTGGCTGGCTGCATCCCGGAACTGGCTTGCCGGAGACCGGTTGAGCTACGCCGATCTGGCTGCTGCCGCGGCGGTCTCGGTGCTCGATTATCTGGGTGAAATCGACTGGAATGAATTTCCCCAGGCGAAGGACTGGTACCAGCGGATGAAGTCACGGCCCTCCTTCCGGCCTATGCTGTCGGACCGGCTTCGAAACATTCCGCCTGTTTCCCACTATGCCGACCTCGATTTCTAGGCCCCCGGGATGTCGCAAGGCTCTCCCGAAACAGACAGGGCAGGCCGAAACGCTACGGCACATCCGGACCGCCTCAGGAGATTTCTCGAACAGGAGGCGCAGAGGCTCGGCTTTTCGGATCTTGCGGTCGCGCCTGCCGATATCGGTTCGAAAGCAGCCGAAAGGCTCTCACGCTTTGTCGAGCTTGGCCGTCACGGCTCCATGCAATGGATGGCGGAAACGCTCGAGCGCCGTGCTTCACCCCGCAACCTGTGGCCGGAAGTGCGCTCGATAGTCGTGCTGGCCATGAATTATGGCCCGGAGACCGACCCCCTTGAGGCGCTCCAACACAAATCCAGCGGCTCCGTGTCGGTCTATGCCCGCAACCGCGATTATCACGACGTTATCAAGGGCCGGCTCAAGGAACTGGCCGGAAAACTGGCTGCCCGCGCCGGCGGCGACGTCAAGGTGTTCGTCGACACAGCACCGGTAATGGAAAAACCCCTTGCCGAGGCGGCCGGTCTCGGCTGGATAGGCAAGCATACGAACCTGGTCAGCCGCAGTCACGGTTCCTGGCTGTTCCTCGGATCGATTTTCACGACGGTCGAGCTTGTACCGGACACGCCCGAAACCGATCATTGCGGCTCCTGCCGCGCCTGCCTTGCGGCCTGCCCCACAGAGGCCTTTCCCGCCCCCTACCAGATCGATGCACGGCGCTGCATTTCCTATCTCACCATCGAGAACAAGGGGCCGATCCCGCGCGAGTTTCGCGAGCCGATGGGCAACCGGATCTATGGCTGCGACGACTGCCTGGCGGTTTGTCCATGGAACAAGTACGCCAGATCGGCCAGCGAGATGAAGCTCACGGCGCGTGAAGATCTGTCTGCGCCGCCTCTGGCTGATCTCCTCGCCCTCGACGATGCCGGTTTCAGGGCGTTCTTCTCCGGCTCACCCATCAAGCGCATCGGCCGCGACCGGTTCCTGCGCAATGTGATTGTGGCTGCGGGCAACAGCGGCGATACTGACCTTGTCCCTGGCTGCGAAGCGCTACTTCAGGACACCTCCCCGCTGGTGCGCGGTGCGGCGGTCTGGGCCCTGTCGCGGTTGACAGCGCCGGCGCGAATGCGCGAACTGGCACAAGGGCGCGCTGGCGGTGAGACGGATCCGGATGTGCGCTCTGAATGGGCGCTCGCGGTCGAAACTCCGGCGAAACAGCACAACAGGTAAGTCCATGCGATTGATGATTTTCGGCGCCGGCTTCTCCGGCCTTGCCATTGCCCGTGAACTCGCCGGCGATTGCGGCTTTGCGGGCGGGACCACCCGCTCTCACGAAAGGTTTTCGAACCTGGAGGCGGCCGGGCTGAAGCCATTCATTTATCAGGGCGGCCTCCCGGAAGGCGAACTTGGAGCGGCGCTGCAGGATATCACACATCTGGTGATGTCCATCGCGCCCGATGCAGACGGCGATCCGCTGCTGGATGCCTTCTCCGCTGGTGGATTGAAGCAGGCCATGCCGCGGCTCGAATGGGTTGGCTACCTCTCGACGGTCGGGGTCTATGGGGATCACGGCGGTGGCTGGGTCGATGAAACCACCGTCTGCAAACCGGTCTCAAAACGCTCGGTGGCCCGGGTTGCGGCTGAAAAGGGCTGGATCGACCTGGCCGGTCGGGCAGACGTGCCTGCGGCGGTCATTCGGCTCTCCGGCATCTACGGTC
This sequence comes from Hoeflea sp., assembly GCA_965230055.1. Lineage (GTDB taxonomy): Bacteria > Pseudomonadota > Alphaproteobacteria > Rhizobiales > Rhizobiaceae > Hoeflea. The sequence goes on from OZ245939.1 coordinate 1,600,414, forward strand.
CCGGACGGAACGCGCTCAAGACGCTTGATTCGGGCAGGGCCCGGCGCCTGATCAAACCGGGACAGGTGTTCAACCGGATTCACGTCGCCGATATCGGCGGCGCCACGGCGTTGCTGGTGCGCAGCCGGCTGGGCGGGATCTTCAATGTCACCGATGACATGCCCGCCCCGCCGCAGGATGTGGTCGAGCATGCGGCCGGCCTGATGGGTGTCGAGCCGCCGCCCGAAACCGATTTTGAAACCGCCGATCTTTCGCCGATGGCGCGATCCTTTTATGGCGAGAACAAGCGCGTCTCCAACGCCAGGATCAAGGCTGCAGGCTTCAGCTTTGCCTATCCCGACTACCATGCCGGGCTCGGCGCCTTGTGGAATGACGGCACCTGGAAGGGCTGAACCCGGCCGCCTGCAACATTCAGCGACAAAAAGTGATCCGGATGTCCATTTTCATGCCCTTTTCGGGGATGAAGAGGCGGCTTCACTCAGCAAGGATCAAATCATGACTTCCATTCTTCCCAAGGCGCTTGTCGGCGCCCTGCTTCTCTCTGCGGGCCTTTTTTCTTCGGCGACCGCCGAGGCTGGTCAATCCTGCGGGCATGCATCTTGGTATGCACTGACATCGATCACCGCCTCCGGAGAGCGCATGGACCCGGCAAAACTGACAGCCGCCCATCCCAGACTCCGCTTCGGAACGCGGGTTGAGGTGGTCAATCCGAAGAACGGCCGGTCCGTCGTCGTTCGCATCAATGACCGCGGCCCCTTCATCAAGGGCCGGATTATCGATGTCTCCAAGGCAGCTGCGCATGAACTGGGGATGGTCCGCTCGGGCGTTGCCAAGGTTTGCTACCGCGTGGTGTCGTAAGCCCTGTCGCCAGGATTTCTTTAGCAGCTGTTAATGTTCGGCGTATCAAGTACTTAACTGCCGCCGGCCGCGGCTGAAATCGCGGCAATCCGCTTGTCACTCCCGCCCGTCGCGTTATGCTGCATCCGGTTCGCAGGAAGGTGGCATAAATGGCGGGAGATCTGAATCCGGAAGGGCGGCAGGAGGCACTGGCTGCCGAGATCTCCGCCAGGCGGGATGACCTCGTCGCCCTGACTCAGGACCTCATCCGCATTCCCACCGTCAATCCGCCCGGCGAGCATTATCGCGACATCTGCGATTACCTCGCCCGGCGGCTTGGGGCATCGGGTTTCGAGGTCAGGCTGCTCAGGGCCGAAGGCACGCCCGGAGACAGTGAAAAACATCCGCGGTGGAACGTGATCGCACGCCGCGAGGGCGGACGGGCCGGTCCGTGCGTCCACTTCAATTCTCATATCGACGTTGTCGAGACCGGATCCGGGTGGACGTTCCATCCCTTCGGCGGCGAAATCTCCGACGGCCGGATCTATGGCCGTGGCGCCTGCGATATGAAGGGTGGACTGGCAGCCTCGATCGTCGCTGCCGAGGCCTTTGTCGCATTGTGGCCGGATTATCCCGGCGCGATCGAGATTTCGGGCACTGCCGACGAGGAGACGGGCGGCTATGGCGGTGTCGCATGGCTGGCCGAGCAGGGCTATTTCTCGCCGGAGCGGGTCCAGCATGTCATCATCCCCGAACCGCTCAACAAGGACAGGATCTGCCTCGGGCATCGCGGTGTGATGTGGGCACAGATCACGACGCATGGCCGTATTGCCCACGGGTCGATGCCTTTTCTGGGCGATTGCGCCGTCCGTCACATGGGCGCCGTTCTCGCCGAGATGGAAACATCGCTGTTCCCCGCGCTCCGGCAGAAGCAGACAACCATGCCCGTGGTGCCCGACGGCGCCCGCCAGTCGACCATGAACATCAATTCGCTGCATGGCGGGCAGGCCGAGCCGGACCCGGATTATACGGGGTTTCCCTCCGCCTGCGTGCCAGACCGCGCACGCATGGTCATCGACCGGCGGTACCTGATCGAGGAGAAGGGTGACGAGGTGAGGGAGGAAATCATCTCGCTTCTGGAGCGGGTCAAGGCCGAACGGCCCGGCTTCCGCTATGATTTCGAGGAGCTGTGGCAGGTCAGCCCGACGATGACGTCGGTGGAGGCCCCGGTGGTCAGGGCCGTCGAGCGCGGCATACGGTCGGCGCTGTCCTGCGATCCGGTTCACGTCGTCTCGCCCGGCACCTACGATCAGAAACATATTGACCGTATAGGCCGCTTGAAAGACTGTATCGCCTATGGACCCGGCATTCTGGATCTGGCCCATCAGCCGGACGAATATGTCGGGATCGATGACATGGTCGATTCGGCGAAGGTGATGGCCTTTGCACTGGATGATCTATTGCACGGCCGGACATGACATGATCCGACGCAACCGGAGGGAGACAGCGCTATGACACCCCATTCGACGACGAAGGCAGCCATTTCAATCCTTGCGCTCGGGTTGGGTCTCGGGCTCGCAATGGGCATGGTCCCGGCCCAGGCTGCGAGAATGGACGCAACCATCGGTATGCAGCTCGAGCCGCCGAATCTCGACCCGACGGGCGGCGCAGCGGCGGCCATCGATGAAGTCGTCTACGCCAATGTGTTCGAGGGCCTGACCCGTTTCGCCGCCGACGGATCCATCCTGCCCGCTTTGGCGGAAAGCTGGGAGATATCGGAAGACGGCCTTACCTACACCTTCAACCTGCGCGAAGGCGTGAAATTCCATGACGGGACCGAATTCGACGCAGAGGATGTCAAGTTTTCGCTCGACCGCGCCCGCGCCGATGATTCCACCAATGCGCAGAAGGCGCTTTTCGCCGACATCGCTGAAGTTGAGGCGGTCGATCCCGCTACCGTGAAGGTCACCCTTTCCAAGCCGAACGGCGCCTTCCTGTTCAACATGGCCTGGGGGGACGCCGTCATCGTTGCGCCCGAAACCGCCGCGGAAAATGCCTCCAATCCCGTCGGAACCGGCCCCTTCGTCTTTAGCGAATGGGCAAAGGGGGACCGGGTCGATCTGAGCCGCAACCCCGACTACTGGGGAGAGCCGGTCAGGCTGGACGAGGTGAGCTTCAAGTTCATTTCCGATCCCACCGCCGCCTTTGCGGCCATGATGGCAGGTGACATCGACGCATTCCCGAACTTTCCGGCACCGGAGAACCTCCCGCAGTTTGAGGCGGATCCACGCTTTTCGGTGATTGTCGGTTCCACCGAGGGTGAAACCATTCTCGCCATGAACAACAAGCAGCCGCCGCTCGACGACATCAGGGTGCGCCGGGCTATCAGCCATGCAATCGATCGGCAGGCGATCATCGATGGTGCGATGTTCGGGTTCGGAACTCCGATAGGAACGCATTTCGCCCCGCACAATCCCGCCTATGTCGACCTGACCGGGCAGTCGAACTTCGACCCCGAGAAGGCGAAGGCGCTTTTGTCAGAAGCCGGCGTCAGCGACCTGACGCTGTCGCTGAAACTGCCGCCGCCGAGCTATGCACGGCGTGGCGGCGAGATCATCGCGGCGCAGCTTCGCGATGTTGGCATCGAGACCGAGATTACCAATGTCGAGTGGGCGCAGTGGATCGAGGACGTGTTCAAGGGCAGGAATTTCGATCTGACCATTGTTTCCCATACCGAGCCGATGGACATCGGCATCTATGGCCGCGAGGACTACTACTTCCAGTATGGCGATCCTGATTTCCAGGCCATCATGGCGGATCTCGACAAGGCGACCGATCCCGGAATGCGCACGGAACTCATGCAGGCCGCGCAACGAAAGATCGCCGATGACTACGTCAATGGATATCTCTTCCAGCTTGCGCGCACCGGTGTTGCCGATACCAAGCTCAAGGGGATCTGGCCGAACTCGCCGACCCAGGCAAACGACATGACCGGCGTCTACTGGGAAGAGTGAAGCCGGACACCCGAATGAAGGCCGGAGCTGATGCCGGCCTTCAGCCCCTCGTCGCGCTGGATCTCCGCTGATGACCGCTTACCTTTTGCGGCGCTTCGTTTCGCTTTCGCTGAGCCTTGTGGCCGCGAGCCTTGTGGTCTTCCTCGTCATGGAAGTGGTGCCGGGTGACCCTGCATCCTTCATGATGGGCATCAATGCGGATCCGGAGGCCGTGGCTGCCCTGCGCACGCAGCTCGGCCTCGATGAACCGCTGCCGCTTCGCTATCTCGGCTGGGTTTGGGGCATGCTGCAGGGGGATTTCGGCATTTCCTACACCTACCGTGTCGCGGTCTCGGAACTGGTGGTCGAACGGATCGCGGTCTCCCTGCCTCTGACACTATATGCCCTTGCGCTGTCCACCCTGATTGCCTTTCCGGCAGGTATCATCGCGGCGGCGCGGCGCAATTCCGCGTCCGACCTGTCCGTCATGGGCGCAACCCAGCTCGGCGTCGCTATCCCGAATTTCTGGTTCGCGATGATGCTGGTTCTGGTCTTTGCCATCAATCTCCGCTGGTTCTCGGCAGGCGGCTTTCCCGGCTGGGACGAGGGCTTCTGGCAGGCCCTGAAAGCCCTGACCCTGCCAGCCATCGCACTTGCGCTTCCGCAGGCCTCGATCCTTGCCCGCGTGATGCGGTCCTCCCTCATCGATACGCTGGATGAGGATTTCATGCGAACCGCACGCGCCAAGGGTCTTAATCGCCAGCAGGCGCTCTGGCGTCATGCGGTGCGCAACGCGCTGATTCCCGTTCTGACCATCATCGGGTTGCAGTTTTCGTTCCTGCTCGCCGGCGGCATCATCATCGAGAATGTCTTCTACCTGCCGGGGCTCGGGCGGCTCGTCTTTCAGGCCATCACCCAGCGTGACCTCATCGTAGTGCGGTCCGTGGTCATTCTTCTCGTCTTTGCCGTTATCGTGGTCACTTTCATCGTCGATCTCGCCTATGCCGCCGCCGATCCGCGGCTCAGGAGACGCCGGTCATGAGCGCAGCCGCGTCCACCGATCAGGGCTTTCTGCGCGCGGCGTTGCGCCACCCGGCCTTTGTTACGGGTCTGGTGCTCGCGGCCTTCTTCGTTCTCCTTGCGCTTATATCCTTCCTGTGGACCCCCTTTGATCCCACCCGGCTCGACATCCCCGGGAAGCTGCAGCCGCCATCGCTTGAACACTGGTTCGGCACGGACCATTTCGGGCGCGACATTTTCTCCATGATCATGGTCGGCGCCCGGGTCTCGATAGCGGTGGCCTTCGTTGCCGTCGGCATCGGCATTGTGCTCGGCGTGCCGCTCGGCCTGTACGCCGCGGCCCATCGGGGCAGCCTGATCGATGAAATCATCATGCGCGGCAACGACCTTGTCTTTGCCTTTCCCTCGTTGCTGCTTGCGATCATGATCACCGCCGTCTTCGGTCCCGGCGCCATCAATGCAATCATCGCCATCGGCATTTTCAACATTCCGGTTTTTGCGCGGCTTGCACGCGGGGCTGCGCTGTCGCTCTGGACCCGGGATTACATCCTCGCCGCTCGGGTGGCCGGCAAGGGCAAGGCGCGGATATCGCTTGAACATATTCTCCCGAATATCGTCAATCTGCTGATCGTTCAGGGCACGATCCAGTTCTCGCTCGCCATTCTTGCCGAGGCAGCTCTCGCCTATGTCGGGCTCGGCGCGCAGCCGCCATTGCCCAGCTGGGGCCGGATGCTCGCCGATGCGCAGACCCTGATATCGCTCGCGCCGCACATGGCGCTGTTTCCGGGATTTGCGATCATCATCACCGTCCTCGGCCTCAACCTGTTGGGGGACGGGCTGCGCGACCTTTTCGATCCCAGACTGCGCAGGGGCCGAAGGTGAGCGCTCTTTCGGTCTCCAATCTCAGGGTGGATATCCACGGCACGACCGTGCTGCATGACATCGATCTGGAACTGCAGCCCGGCAGGATCCTGGGTGTCGTCGGCGAATCGGGCTCAGGAAAGTCGATGACGGCGCTTTCGGTCATGCAGCTTCTGCCGCGCGGCAGCCGTTGGTCCGGGTCGATCAGCGTGGCAGGCAATGATCTTGGCGGTTTGGACGAAACTGCGCTGTGCCAGATGCGCGGGCGGGATGTCGGCATGGTGTTTCAGGAGCCCATGACGGCGCTCAATCCCGTGCGCACCATTGGCGATCAGGTCGCCGAGACTGTCATGGTGCACACGTCCGCGAGCCGTCGCGAGGCCTTGGCCATCGCACGAACAATGCTCAACCGTGTCGGGCTCACCGAGGACCGCTTTCCGCTTGACCGGTATCCGCACGATCTCTCCGGCGGTCAGCGGCAGCGCGTCGTGATCGCCCAGGCAATTGCGCTCAGGCCAAAGATCCTGATCGCAGACGAACCGACCACGGCGCTTGATGTCACCACCCAGGCCCAGATCCTCGAGCTTCTCAAGGAGCTGGTGCGGGAGGAAAGCATGGGCCTGATGCTGATCACCCATGATCTCGCCGTGGTTGCCGGTCTGGCCGATCAGATCGCCATTCTCAAGGATGGCGCGGTGGTGGAGGCCGGGCCGACACACGACATTTTCCGAGCCATGCACCACCCCTACACCCGCGCGCTGCTGTCGGCTTCGGCCCACGTGCCGGAGCGGAAACGCCGCACCGAGCCGGCCGCCACGCCGGTGCTTTCGGTCACCGATGTGGTGCGCGACTACCAGCAGCCGCGGCGCAGCCTCTTCGTGCGCCCGCCCCCCTTCCGCGCGGTGGATCACGTCGGTTTCGAAATCTTTCACGGCGAGAATGTCGGGCTCGTGGGCGAGTCGGGCTGCGGAAAATCCACGCTTGCGCGGGCAATCCTTGCGCTCGATCCCCTTGAGGGTGGTGAAATCCGACTCAACGGCCAGCTTTTCTCAAGTGCCGGCGACGGGCCGCACCCGGAGCTGCGCGCCCGGATGCAGGTGGTCTTTCAGGATCCCTATGGCTCGTTCAATCCGCGTCACAAGGTCAGGCGGCTGGTGGCCGAGCCGTTTTACTTGCTCAGGGAGAGGCCGCAGGGCGCGGATCTCGACAGGCGAATTGACAGGGCGCTCGACGAGGTTGGTCTCGCACCGGGCGATGCCGACAAGTATATCCATGAATTCTCGGGCGGGCAGCGGCAACGCATTGCGATCGCGCGCGCCCTGATTATTGAGCCGGCTTTGATTGTCCTCGACGAGGCGGTGTCCGCGCTCGACGTTTCAATCCGCGCCCAGGTGCTCGACCTGCTTGCCGGCTTGTCCGATCGCCTCGATCTCTCCTATCTCTTCATCTCGCACGACCTTTCGGTCGTCCGCGCAATCACCGACCGGGTGCTGGTGATGAAGGATGGCCGCATCGTCGAGCAGGGAGAGACGGAAACGGTTTTCCAAAACCCCGAACATCCCTATACCCGCTCCCTGGTTGCCGCGACTCCGACGCTGGACAAAGTGCTGGAGACGAAGCCGTGATGGCGGGTCGGAATTCAAGATTGATTACGCGAAACCGGCCGGACCCGTTTCCGGACCGGGCGCGGCAGGAGCGAAAGACATGACGACCAGCAAACTCGACGCCGGCTTCGACACGCGGCAATGCCTGATCGGCGGTCGCTGGGTCTCCGCATTGAGCGGCCTGACTTTGCCGGTTGAAGATCCCTCGACCGGTCAGGAGATCGGACGTATTGCCCGCGGCGCCGGCGATGATATCGACGCGGCGGTGATGGCCGCGCGAATGGCGCTGGCCGGCAAATGGGGCCGGATGCCGGCCGTCGAGCGGGGCAGGCTGCTGTCGAAAATCGGGCGCGCGGTTGAAGAGCACGTCGAATGGCTCGCCAATCTCGAAGCCCATGATGTCGGCAAGCCGCTCACCCAGGCGCGTGCCGATGCACGCGCACTGGCGCGCTATCTCGAATTCTATGGCGGCGCGGCCGACAAGCTGCACGGCGAGACGATCCCCTATCTTGATGATTACACCGTCTACACGCTGCGCGAGCCGCATGGCGTGACAGGCCACATCATTCCCTGGAACTACCCGATGCAGATCCTTGGCCGCTCGGTCGGGGCAGCGCTCGCCATGGGCAACGCGGCAGTTCTGAAGCCGGCTGAGGAAGCCTCGCTGACGGCTCTGGCCTTTGCCCGGATCGCCTTTGACTGCGGCCTGCCCGACGGTGCGCTCAACGTGGTCCCCGGCCTCGGCGATGAAGCCGGCGCCGCACTTTCCGGTCACGCGGACGTCAATCATCTCTCCTTCACCGGATCGCTTGAGACCGGCCGTAAGGTCCAGAAGGCCGCGGGGGACAACGTGGTTCCGGTGACGCTGGAACTGGGTGGAAAATCGCCTCAGATCGTCTTTGCGGATGCCGATCTCGAGCGGGCCCTCCCGTTTCTTGTCAATGCGGGCATTCAGAATTGCGGTCAGACCTGCTCGGCGTCCTCGCGCATTCTGGTCGAGCAATCGCGCTATGCCGACGTCGTGCGGTTGATGAGCGAACGCTACCGGTCACTCACGGTCGGCGCGGCGGTCGAGGACCAGTCGGTCGGTCCGCTGATTTCCGACCGGCAGAAATCGATCGTGCAGGGATTTCTGGCCCGCGCGGACGAGGATGGTCTCGCCCCTGTCGCCGAGGGGCAGATGCCGAAATCGGCGCCCATGGGCGGCCACTACGTCCGCCCGACGCTTTATGGCGGTATCGATCCTGCCCATGAGCTGGCGCGGGACGAGGTCTTCGGCCCGGTTCAGGTCATCATTCCCTTCCGCGACGAGGACGAAGCCATCGCCATCGCCAATGGAACCGATTACGGCCTTGTCGCCGGCGTCTGGACGAACGACGGGGGGCGCCAGATGCGTCTCGCCCGTGCGATCCGTTCGGGCCAGGTTTTCGTCAACAATTACGGCGCCGGCGGAGGGGTCGAATTGCCCTTCGGCGGCGTCGGGAAATCAGGCCACGGCCGCGAAAAGGGTTTTGAGGCGCTTTACGGATTCTCGGCGCTCAAGACGGTTGCCGTCTGGCATGGCCGCTAGGATGTTTCGGGTGAGGAAAGGGGACGGGGAATGAGAATTGAGGGAAAGACCGCACTGGTCACCGGCGGCGCGTCGGGCTTCGGCGCGGGCATCGTCAGAAAATTCCTCCAAGAGGGCGCACGTGTCGCAATCGCCGATATCAATGGCGATGCAGCCGCCGCCATGGCCGACGAGCTGGGGTCCGATGCGATGGCCGTGACGGTCGATGTTTCGGACAACACGAGTGTCGGGGCGATGGCCGGATCGGTCCTCGCAGAATTCGGCGGTCTCGACATCCTGGTCAACAACGCCGGCATCACGCATCTTCCGGCAGCGCTCGAAGACGTGAGCGAGGAGGACTTCGACCGGGTGCTCGCGATCAATGCGAAATCCGTTTACCTGACGGCCCGCCATCTTGTTCCGGAAATGAAACGAAAAGGCGCGGGCGCAATCCTCAATGTGGCATCGACTGCCGGGGTCAGTCCCCGCCCGCGGCTAAACTGGTACAATTGCTCGAAGGGCTGGATGATTACCGCGACCCGGACCATGGCGGTGGAACTGGCGCCGCACGGCGTGCGCGTCAATGCCATCAACCCGGTGGCGGGTGAAACGCCCTTGCTCAAGTCCTTCATGGGCGAAGATACGCCGGAGATCCGCGCGAAGTTCCTGTCCACCATACCGCTCGGCCGGTTCTCGACGCCCGAGGACATGGGCAACGCGGCCTGCTTCCTGTGCTCCGACGAGGCTGCCATGATCACCGGCGTTGCCATGGAGGTGGACGGCGGCCGCTGTATCTGAGCCAAGTGTATCCCAAGCGCGGCGGGCCGCGCTTGCCATGTGCCGGACAAGTCTGTAGCAGGGGCCAACCCCGGAGTTGAGCCCATGCGTCTAGGCGGTCGCCTGCAAGCAGCCATCGAAGTCCTGTCGGAAATAGAAAGCCGCCACCGCCCTGTGCCGGACGCGCTCAGGGACTGGGGGCTTTCCCACCGCTTTGCCGGTTCGGGCGATCGCGCCGCGATATCCAATCTGGTTCATGATGCGCTCAGGATGAAACTGTCGCACGGCTTCATCATGGATGGAGACCGTGCCGAGGATCTGGCGCTGGCCACGCTGCTCAGGCAATGGAGCATCAGCCCGGCCGAGCTGGTGGCGACGCTGGACGGGGATCGTTTCGCACCCGAAATCCCAGACGAGAACCATATGCAGGCGTGCCTCCAGCGCGATCTTGCCGATGCACCGGCCCATGTCCAGGCGGATATTCCCGAATGGCTGACGGGGTCTTTCGAACAGGCCTTTGGCTCCGCATGGATCGACGAAGCGCGTGCACTTGCCGCGAGGCCGCCTCTCGATCTCAGGGTCAACACGCTGATGGCGACCCGCGAGCAGGTTCTGTCGGCCTTTGAGGATCGCCGGCCGGTTCCGGCGCGCCTTGCGCCGTTTGGCGTGAGGTTTGAAGCCGGCGAAGGACCGCAGCGGCAGATTGCTGCGGCAAGCGAGGTCAGCTTTGCGCGCGGATGGTTCGAGATCCAGGACGAGGGCTCGCAGATTGCCTCCGGCATGGTTGGCGCCCGCCCCGGTGAGACCATTCTTGATTATTGCGCCGGCGGTGGCGGCAAGTCGCTTGCGATAGCCGCCGTCATGGGGAACCAGGGCAGGATCCTCGCCTATGACGCCGATCGCCGCAGACTTGCGCCCATGGTCGAGCGCATTAGGCGTTCCGGCGCCGAAATAATCGATATCCGGGAGCGTGCCGGCCAGCTCGCAGAGTTCGAAGGACAAATCGACCGCGTGCTTATCGATGCGCCCTGTACCGGGACCGGAACCTGGCGCAGGCGACCCGATGCAAAGTGGCGCATCTCGGAGAAGAACATCGCAGACCGCATGGCCGATCAGGACAAGGTTCTCGATGCCGCTTCGGCGTTCGTGCGGCCCGGCGGGGAACTGGCCTACGTGACCTGTTCGCTGCTACCCGAGGAGAATGGCGACCGTGTGAAAGCTTTCATGGCGCGGCATCCGGAGTTTGAACCTTTCGGACTGGACGAGCGTTGGGCAGAGGCGGTGGTAAATCCGCAGATACCACCACCCCTTGCAGGCGATGGTCCGGGACTGGTCCTGTCGCCAGCGCGGACAGGAACCGACGGATTTTATTTTGCCGGCTTCCGACGCCGGACCTGATGCCCCCGGGCCTATCACGGCGACAGATCATCGAAAGGGACGTTGATGAGCAGGACCTATGCATTGACCTTGTTGCTGTTCGTGGTGCTCACCGTCGCGGGCGGGAGCATGATCGGCTATTTTTCCGTTCCCGGACCCTGGTATGCTGAACTCCAAAAACCCGAGTTCAACCCGCCCAGCTGGATCTTCGGTCCGGTCTGGACCGTGCTCTACGTCCTGATCGGCATCGCCGGCGCCCGCGTCTGGGTCAATGACCGGAGCGGCGGTCTCCCCCGCCTCTGGTTCCTGCAGATCGGACTGAATTACCTCTGGCCGCTGGTGTTCTTCACGGGGCGGCGGCCCGATCTGGCGCTTCCGGTCCTGGCCGCCATGTGGCTCGCCATTCTCGCTTTCATCGTGCTTGCCTGGCGCCGCGATCGTCCCTCTGCCCTGCTTTTCCTGCCCTATCTCGCATGGGTGAGCTTTGCCGGGGTGCTTAACGGGTCGATCTGGTGGCTCAATCCGGCCTGACCGCCAGGTCGCCTCGGTTTTCCGCGCGCCCCGTGTGCGGTTTCAACAAAGCGCTTGCGGTTTTTGCAAGTGCTTGGCACCTTCGCAGGTGCAAAAAGGAACCCGGCGCATGGATGAAAAGCCCGACGAGAATTTCCGCAACCGCGTGGCCGCCAGCTTCGCCAAGCAGGAGGTCATGCGCACCATCGGCGCCGATCTGGGGCGGGTCGATTACGGCATCATCGAGATCGAAATGCCGTTCCGGGCGGATCTGACCCAGCAGCACGGCTTTCTGCACGCCGGTATTCTTTCGACGGCGCTCGACTCGGCTTGCGGCTACGCCGCGCTTTCGGTCATGCCGCCGGACGCAGCGGTACTGACGATCGAATTCAAGATCAACCTGCTCTCGCCGGGCAAGGGCAGCCGCTTTCTGTTCCGCGGCGAGGTGACCAAGCCCGGGAGCACCATCATCGTCAGCGACGGGCGCGCTTACGCGCTCACCGAAGGCCCTGCCAAGCTCATTGCCTCGATGACGGGCACAATGATGGTGGTGCGCGGGCGCGAAGGGATCGAGGGATGACGGGCGATTACAAGCAGGCGGGCGACCGCCGTATACTTTATGTCATGGCTGCGGAGGCGGAGTACGGCCCGCATCTCCGGCAGCGCTTTGCGCCACTCATCACGGGAGTGGGGCCGGTGGAGGCTGCGGTAGCAGTGACCGCGCGTCTTGCCGGTGGCCAAAACCTGCCCGATTGCATCGTTTCGCTTGGCTCGGCCGGATCCAGATCGCTTGAGCAGACCGGTGTCTACCAGGCGTCCTCCATCAGCTACCGCGACATGGATGCCAGTCCGCTGGGCTTCGAAAAGGGTCGAACACCGTTTCTCGATCTTCCTGCCGTGCTGCCCCTGCCGTGCCTGAGCGACCACATTCCCCGGGCCAGCCTCTCGACCGGGGCGAACATCGTTTCCGGTGACGCTTACGACATGATCGATGCCGACATGGTCGACATGGAGACCTTCGCCGTCCTGCGTGCCGCTTCACGTTTCGGCATCCCGGTCATCGGGTTGCGGGGCATCTCAGACGGCAGGGCTGAACTCAACCACATTGACGACTGGACCGAATATCTCCACGTCATCGACGAAAAACTCGCCCACGCGGTGGATCGCCTCGAGCAGGCGATTGCATCCGGCGCGGCTTTGGCTTAATCGCTCGCCATGAACGACATCCTGCACACCACCCATCCAGATTCCATCCTGATCATCGATTTCGGCAGTCAGGTCACGCAGCTGATTGCGCGCCGTGTGCGCGAAGCCGGCGTCTACTGCGAAATCGTGCCCTTCCAGCTTGCCGATGACGGCTTTGCCCGGATGCAGCCCAAGGGGGTCATCTTTTCCGGCGGTCCCTCATCGGTGCCGGAAGCCGGTTCGCCGCGGGCGCCCCGGGCGGTGTTCGAGTCCGGTGTGCCGATTCTCGCGATCTGTTACGGCCAGCAGACGCTCTGCCAGCAGCTCGGCGGCAATGTGGAGGGTGGTCACCACCGGGAATTCGGCCGTGCCGATGTCGAGATCCTGAAGGAAAGCCCGCTGTTCGAAGGCTTCTGGGAGGTCGGAAAGAAGTATCCGGTCTGGATGAGCCATGGCGACCGCGTGACCCGCCTGCCCGAAGGCTTCGAGGTCATCGGCACCTCGCCCAATGCCCCTTTCGCGATCTCCGTGGACGAGAAGCGGCGCTATTACACCACCATGTTCCACCCGGAAGTGGTGCACACCCCGGACGGGGCGAAGCTCCTGTCAAATTTCGTGCACAAGATCGTCGGACTGAAATCCGACTGGAGCATGGCTGCCTACCGCGCGGAAATGGTCCAGAAGATCCGCGAACAGGTCGGCGACGGCAAGGTGATCTGTGCGCTCTCGGGCGGTGTCGATTCCTCTGTCGCAGCACTTCTGATCCACGAGGCGATCGGCGACCAGTTGACCTGCATCCTGGTCGATCACGGTCTGATGCGAATGAACGAGGCGCGCGATGTCGTCGCCATGTTCCGCGAGCATTACAATCTTTCGCTCAAGCTCGTCGATGCATCCGACCGCTTCATCTCGGCGCTGGAGGGCGAGGCCGATCCGGAACTCAAGCGCAAGACCATCGGCCGGCTGTTCATCGAGGTCTTCGAGGAAGAAGCCAAGAAGATCGGCGGGGCCGACTTCCTCGCCCAGGGCACGCTATATCCGGACGTCATCGAAAGCGTGTCCTTCTCCGGCGGTCCCTCTGTTACCATCAAGTCGCACCACAATGTCGGCGGCCTGCCCGAGCGCATGAACATGCAGCTGGTCGAACCCTTGCGCGAGTTGTTCAAGGACGAGGTTCGTATCCTCGGACGCGAACTGGGCCTGCCCGAAAGCTTCATCGGCCGCCACCCGTTCCCCGGACCGGGACTCGCGATCCGTTGCCCGGGCGGGATCACCCGCGAGAAGCTCGAGATCCTGCGTCAGGCCGATGCCATCTATCTCGATGAGATCCGCAAGGCAGGCCTTTATGATACGATCTGGCAGGCCTTTGCGGTCCTGTTGCCGGTTCAGACCGTGGGCGTCATGGGCGACGGCCGGACCTACGAGTTCGTCTGCGCATTGCGGGCCGTTACTTCGGTCGACGGCATGACCGCGGACTTCTACCCCTATGACATGGATTTCCTGGGCAAGACGGCGACACGGATCATCAATGAGGTCAAGGGGATCAACCGTGTCGTCTACGATGTGACCTCCAAGCCGCCCGGCACCATCGAGTGGGAATAGGTCTCAGCACCCCGGAATTGGCATTGCCTGAAAGGCCGGACATGACCGTAACCATCTACGGCATCAAGAACTGCGACACGATCAAGAAGGCGCGGGCCTGGCTCGCCGAGCATTCGATCAAAGCGGATTTCCACGATTACAAGGCCTCCGGTATCGACCGTGCGCATCTTGAACGCTGGTGTGCGGAGGCCGGTTGGGATACGGTGCTCAACCGCGCCGGAACGACCTTCCGCAAACTCGATGAAGCCGACAAGCAGGATCTCGACACCGAAAAGGCGATTGGACTCATGCTGGCGCAGCCCTCCATGATCAAGCGTCCGGTGCTAGAATCCGACGGTCGCATCCTGATCGGTTTCAAGCCCGATCTCTATGAGCGCTTCTTTGCGTAGAGTAGCGTTATGGCGAAAACCACCCGCGGAACCCAGGCGCTTGGCAAGCTCGGTGTGAGCTTTACGGTTCACGCCTATGACTACGATCCCGATGCCGATAGCGTCGGCCTCCAGGCCGCAGAGGCATTGGGCGAGCCGCCGGCGCGCGTGCTCAAGACGCTGATGGCCGAACTCGACGGCAAACCCGTCTGCGCCATTCTGCCCTCCGACCACGAAGTCAGCATGAAGAAGCTTGCAGCAGCTTTGGGCGGCAAATCGGCGGAAATGATGAAGCCCGCCGCCGCCGAACGGCTCACCGGCTATCATGTCGGCGGTATCAGCCCGTTCGGCCAGAAAAAGCGCGTTCCCGTTGTGATGCAGGAAACGGCGCTTGAAGAACCTCATGTCTACATCAATGCCGGCCAGCGCGGCTTTCAGATCCGGCTTTCGCCCGCTGACGCAGTTCGTGCGCTCGAGGCGGTGGTGGCCGACATTCTCGCCTGAAGGGGTTGTCGACACATGCCGGAGACCTTTCGGTCCAGGTCCGAACCGGCGTGACGCGGCAATCCGGCTGTGCTTCATTGACCGTCAGCCGCTGGCCGGGGCGTCACTGTCTTTCGGGAAGCCGCGCCGGTTGTTTGCGACAATGCTTGACGACCTTGGGAAACACGACCGATGCCGACCCGCCGTCAATCGATTGCAGGACTTGCCGGCGCCGCAGCCTCGCTGTGGCTTCCATCTCTTCCGAATAGCTTGGCCCGCACGCGGGAAAACGGACCGGCGGCCCCGGACGTTCTTGTCATCGGTGCGGGAATGGCAGGACTTGGCGCCGCACGCGCACTCAGGGCACGGGGGCTTTCCGTTCTGGTGCTTGAGGCGCGCGACCGGATCGGCGGCCGGGTCTATACCAGCCGTATGGATCCCGGCTGGCCGGTCGATCTCGGCGCAAGCTGGATTCACGGCGCGCGCGGCAACCCGCTCACAGCACTTGCAGATGAAGCTGGACTAAACCGGGTTGAAACACGGTGGGAGCCGCGCCCGGTTTTCGGGCCCGCCGGATCTGAAGTCGAGACCGGCGATGCATGGGACCTGACCATGGACCTGCTCGACGAGGCACGCGCCCGCGCAGAACAGCGCGATACGGATCTATCTCTCGCCGATGCCATTCGCGGTCTGAAGGGCTGGCGTGCGCTCGATGCCCGGGAACGACAGGTTGTTCGCTATCACCTCACCAGTGAAATCGAACATGAATATGCGGCGGACTGGGACCGGCTCTCGACCCGGTACTTCGATGATGTCGAAGGGTTTGCGGGTCCCGACCAGATCTTTCCAGGCGGATACGGAGCGCTTCCCGACCATCTTTCAAACGGTACTCAGATCCGGACCGGAACAGCTGTCGAACGCATTGAACGGCGGCAAGAGGGAGTGCGACTGCAAACGCGCAGCGGCGAGACATTTTCTGCCCCGCATGTGCTCGTTACCGTTCCGCTCGGTGTGCTGAAGGCCGGAGATATCGCCTTCAGCCATCCGCTTTCGCGGGCCAGACAGTCGGCAATCGGTTCCATCGACATGGGTCTTCTCAACAAGTGCTGCCTGTTGTTCGACACGCCTTTCTGGCCGAAGAGGTCCGATGCCTTCGCTTACATCGGCAAGAAGGACGGGCATTGGGCGGAATGGTTCTCGCTGAGCCGGGCCGCGGGACAGCCCGCGCTGATGGCTTTCAATGCCGGCAGCGCCGCAGGCGAGATCGAAGCGCTCGATGATCCGGAAACGACCGGCCGGGCCATGGAGGTCCTGCGCACCGTGTTCGGGACTTCGATACCTGATCCGGTTGCCGTCCGGATCAGCCGGTGGCGGTCCGACCCGTTCGCTCGTGGATCCTATTCCTTCACCGCGGTCGGCACGGACCGGACAACGCGGCGATCACTTGCGGGTGCGGATTGGGGCGGGCGGCTCGTTTTTGCAGGGGAAGCCTGTCACGAGGACCATCCGGCAACGGTTCACGGCGCCTATTTGTCGGGTCTCGACGCTGCGGATCTGATACCCCGTTGAAACGGTCCGGTCGACATCAACGGTTCTCAATACCCGCCGGCGTTGCTGTGCCCCGCACGAGAGTTTCCAGCATCTCGACCGCCTTCCGCAAATCTGCTTCGAACTTTGCCATTTCCGCCTGCTTTTCGTCCTGGTCGCGAAGCCTCAGCAGGAACGAGGGGTGCACGGTCAGGAGAACGGGCGTGCCATCGTCAAGAATCTCGATGCTTCCGCGCCGGTCCAGCATGCGGCTGCCATCGCCGGTCAGGGACTGCGCGGCGGTTCCCCCCAGCGCCAGGATCAGTTTCGGCTTGATGCGCGCCACTTCGGCGTGAAGCCAGCCTTGGCAATGGCGATCTCGCGTGAGTCGGGCCGCTGGTGCAGCCGTCGCTTTCCCCGCGGCGTGAACTTGAAATGCTTGACTGCATTGGTGACGAAGGCCTTCTCCCTGTCCAGTCCCGCAGATTTGGCGACCGCATCGAAAAGTTGTCCTGCGGGACCCACGAAGGGCAGCCCCTCGAGGTCCTCCTGGTCGCCCGGTTGCTCGCCGACGATCATGAGTCCGGCATCGGCCGGGCCGACACCGGGGACAGCCTGGGTTGCAGTCTTGTGAAGCGGGCAGGCGGTACAGGCCCGGATCGCCTCGGCAAGTTCGTCCCCCGGTCCTTCCCAGGCCGATTTCAGTGCAGCGAGCTGATTGCGGGCCTTTTCCGCCCTGAGCGGCGGCAATGTCGGCTGTGCCTGCGCCATGGCCTGGGCACGGGCGTGTGCCGTGTCGATGAGGTCCGGAATGGTTGCGGCTTCAGGCAGGTTTTTCCAGTATTTGCGCGGCATCTCCGATGTCATCGCCTTCACTTTCAGCCGGGCCGGATTGAAGATGTTCCGGAAATAGGTGAGCCACAACGTCTCATTGGCATCATCGGGAAGCTCTGGCTTCGGTGCGCCCGGCCCGAAGGTTAGCTGGCCGCTCTCGAAGATCGCTGTTTTCTCCGGCGTGACGATGCGCCAGTCCATGTCCCCGAAGCGATTGGCAAAGAAGCTCGCCGTGGGTTCGAGCGTGTGGTGTGCCGGCTCGAACCAGGCCGCGAAACTGCGTCGCTCGGCCTGCGGGTCGCCGATTTCCCGGAAGCGGACGAACGCCTTCATCTTGTGCTGGCAGCGCCGGACGGATTTTTCCATCGCGCGCAGATGCGCGAGATCGGGATCGGCGCGGTCACCCATCAGGTGAGGCGCATCCTTGAGCCGCCACAGGAACTGGTAAAGCCGGGCGAAGCGATCGGCATCCCGGTGCCAGCAGACGGTTTCGGCGAGAGCGACAAAACTGCGCGGCACCGTAATGTTGACGGGGCCCGACCGGGTGAGCGGCTCGCCGTCGAACAGGCTGCGCTCGCTGTGCTCGCCGCCCCAGTTGATTTCGGAAGGCGGAAGCCCCTGCTGCAGGCAGGAACGGGCGAGTGCCCGCCAGGCTTCGGCGGTCCCCCTGTCCGGAACGACAACGTGGCGCATCAGAACAGGGTCAGCTGTTGCGGCGGCGGTACGAAGCGCGCGCGAAGCCCGGCTTCGTCGGTGAGCCCGCCGGGTGACCATCCCTGTGCCGTGATGAAACTGCGCGCCTTCTTCATGGAGCCGCCCATTCGCACCACATCCTCGTAGCGGATGCGCCGGTAACGCCGCGTGCTCAGGATCCGGTTCACCGTCTTCACCCCGAATCCGGGCACCCGGAGCAGCAATTCGCGGTCCGCGCGGTTGATATCGACGGGGAAAACCTCGCGATGGGCCAAAGCCCAGGCAAGCTTGGGATCGAGTTCCAGGTCGAGATTGCCGTCCCGGGAAACGCCGATGATTTCCGGCAGATCGAAGCCGTAGAAGCGGAGAAGCCAGTCGGCCTGGTAGAGCCGGTGCTCACGCGCGAGCGGAGGGGAAATCAGCGGCAAGCGGGAGGTGCTGTCCGGTATCGGGGAAAACGCTGAATAATACACCCGCTTGAGCTGGTAGCTCGCGTAAAGCCGTGTCGATTCGCCCAGGATGGCCGCGTCGTTCGAGCCGTCGGCGCCCACGATCATCTGGGTCGACTGGCCTGCCGGTGCAAATTTGGGCGGTCTTCGTCCGGTATGGGTTGTGTCACCCGCGGCCTGCTTGCGCAGCCGCACATCCGCCATCGCGCGGCGGATCTGGGAAGGGTTCTTTTCCGAGGCGAAGGTTTTCATCCCGGCTTCGGTCGGCAGCTCGACATTGATCGACAGCCGGTCGGCCAGCCTGCCGGCTTCGGCAATCAGTTCCGGCGCTGCATCGGGAATCGTCTTGAGGTGGATATAGCCGCGGAAATTCTCCTCTTCGCGCAGTTTTCGCGCGATCTCCACCATGTCGGCCATGGTCGCATCCGGAGAGCGGATGACGCCCGAAGACAAAAACAGCCCCTCGATGTAGTTCCGCCGGTAAAAATCGATTGTTAGCCGCACCACCTCGTCGACGGAGAACCGTGCCCGGGCGACGTTCGAGGAGGCGCGGTTGATGCAATAGGCGCAGTCATAGATGCAGAAATTGGTCATCAGGATCTTGAGCAGGCTGATGCAGCGGCCATCCGGCGCATAGGCATGGCAGATCCCCGAGTCCTGGTTCGATCCCAATCCCTTGCCGTCCCGGCTGTCGCGCTTCGTTGATCCCGACGAGGCACAGGACGCATCGTACTTCGCGGCGTCGCTGAGAATGGCAAGTTTCGATTCGAGGGTCTTCCCGGTCATTTGTTCCTTATATGTTCCGTCCCTCGCCACGGCAATGCCGATGGACGTGTTCATTCCGGAAACAATATCAGGGCATTGATGCCGCAAGATATTCCACGCCGCGACCGATGCTCGCCGTCAAAAAAGGCTGCCCTGACCGGTTTCGCCCTTGGAAGAGGGTTTCGCGTTTTTCTGTCGTGCGGGTTTCCGGGGTGCCTTTGCCGGCTCGCCGGTGCCGCTCACAAGGGCCGAAATCTCGCCGTCGGCAAACTCGATCCCGATGGTTTCGCCCGGTTGCGCCTGCCCGGCGCGGGACAGGAGGCTTCGGTCCTGGGTCCTGATCACGGCAAAGCCGCGCCCAAGCACACTCTGGTAAGACAGCGATTTGAGCATGCGTTCCTGGGCTCCGAGTGCACGCTTTTGCTGGCCGATCATCCGGGTGAGAGCGGTATCGCCGCGCCGGGCCAGCTGTTCGAGCCGGTCCTTTGACTGCACCTGTGTCTCGGCAATCCGTCTCGGTACGGAAGCCAGCACCACGCCGTGACGGTCGAGACGGGTTCGGACGCGCTCGAAGCGCCGCTCCAGCGCCCGGTCGGCCCGGACAGGCTTGTCATTGAGGGTCTGGCGTTTCTCGCGGATCGCCGACATGAGCGCGATCGGCGTCACCCGGCTGGCATGGCGTTCGAAGCCGCGCCTGAGATTGGCCGTGTTGATCTGAAGCGCCTGGCCGAGCCCCTGTCCGGACCGGTCCAGCCGTTGCCGTGGCAGGGCCAGCACGCTGTCGAGCGTGGGAAGTGCCCTCGCCAGACCGCGAACTGCTTCGCGCCGCCGGTCCAGAACCCGCGTTTGCGCCGATTTGAGCCTGGCCGACAGTCCCGCGACATGGGCCTCGAGATCGGCCTTGACCGGCACGGCCATTTCGGCAGCGCCAGTGGGCGTGGGCGCGCGCCGGTCGCTGGCGTGATCTATCAGGGTCCAGTCGGTCTCGTGGCCGACGGCCGAAATCAGGGGAATGCCGGAAGCTGCGGCCGCCCGCACCACCGCCTCGTCGTTGAAGCCCCAGAGATCCTCGAGGCTGCCGCCGCCGCGCGCAACGATGATCAGGTCCGGCCGCGTGATCGGCCCTCCGGGCTCAAGTGCGTTGAAGCCCGAAATTGCACGCGCCACCTCGTCGCCTGAGGTGTCGCCCTGCACGCGCACCGGCCAGACGATGACATGAACCGGAAACCGGTCCTCGATCCGGTGCAGGATGTCGCGAATCACCGCGCCGGTGGGAGATGTCACCACGCCGATCACCGAGGGCATGAATGGCAGCAGCTGCTTTCGGGCCTCGTCGAAAAGCCCTTCGGCGGCAAGTTTGCGCCGCCGTTCCTCGATCAGTGCCATCAGCGCGCCTGCGCCGGCGGGTTCGATCGAATCTATGACGATCTGATATTTCGACGAACCTGCATAGGTGGTGATCCTGCCCGAAGCGATGACCTCAAGACCCTCTTCGGGCCTGTGCTTGAGCTTCGAAAATGTGCCCTTCCAGATTACCGCCTCGATCCGCGCCCGGTCGTCCTTGAGTGAGAAATAGGCGTGGCCAGAGGAATGCGGCCCGCGATAGCCCGAGATCTCGCCGCGTACACGCACGTGACCGAAGGCATCCTCGACAGTGCGTCGGATGGAGCCGGACAACTCGCTGACGGTGAACTCGGCGGCATTGGTGGGCGAATCATCGGGAAAGGGAGCCATGGCCGATTCGCCACAATGCCGGGGGCTTCGTCAAGTTTGCAGGCTTGCCGATCTGCCGTCAGCGCGCTCCGGGACTTGCAAGGGTCGGGTCTCTACCGCTATGCGCCATGGCGGGGCCGGGACATCCCGGCACAGGAAGCAGTACGGCAGGTGGGGTAAAATTCATGAAGCAAGCAGTGGTGATCGGCGGCGGGCACAACGGTCTGGTCTGTTCCTGGTATCTCGCGGCAGCAGGCCATCGCGTCACGGTTCTCGAAAAACGGGATGTCGTGGGCGGCGCAGCGGTCACCGAGGAATTTCACCCCGGCTTCAGGAATTCGGTCGCCTCCTACACGGTGTCGCTGCTCAACCCCAAGGTCATCGCGGATCTCGATCTTCACCGCCACGGCCTCGAGATCGTGGAACGGCGCATGAGCAATTTCTTTCCGATGCCGGACGGGCGTTCGCTCGAATCGGGCCCCGGCAGGACCAGGGCTTCGGTGGCCCGGTTCTCGGAGCGCGATGCGGCCGCACTCGATGATTTCGACGCCATGCTCTCAACCGCGGCCGACGTGCTGCGCGATCTGCTCCTGCAAACCCCGCCGAATGTAACGGACGGCAACTGGCTTTCGGCTGTGCCGGAACTGCTGAAGGCCGCCTCGCTCGGCCGGCAGTTCTCTGCCCTTTCCATGGAGGCGCGGCGCGATGTGCTGGATCTCTTCACCTGCTCGGCGGCCGAAATTCTCGACCGGTGGTTCGAGAGCGACGAGGTCAAGGCGCTGTACGGTTTCGATGGTGTCGTCGGTTCATGGGTGAGCCCCGAGACGCCGGGCACCGCCTATGTTCTGCTTCACCACCATTTCGGCGAGGTCAATGGCAAGCGCGGAGCGTGGGGTCACGCCATCGGCGGCATGGGCGCCATCACGCAGGCGATGCGCCGCGCCTGTGAAGACAAAGGCGTGACGATCAGGACCGGGATGCCCGTCGAGCAGATCGAAACCCGTGACGGCCGCGCCCGTGCCGTCATTGCAGGCGGAGAACGCTTCGAAGCCGATGTCATTGCGTCGAACATTCACCCGCAGCTTCTTGTCGGGGATCTCCTTGAGCAAGCGCCGCTGCCTCAGGATTTCCGGCGCCGCATCGGTTACTGGCAAAGCGGATCAGGTACATTCCGGATGAATGTGGCGCTTGACCGGTTGCCGAATTTCACAGCCCAACCCAACAAGGACGGCGAGGTGGGCGATCATCTGACCGCCGGAATCATCATCGCGCCGAGTCTGGCTTACATGGACCGGGCCTACCTCGATTCGCGCGAACACGGCTGGTCGCGCCAGCCGATTGTCGAAATGCTGATCCCCTCCACGCTGGACCGGACGCTTGCGCCGGAAGGCAAGCATGTGGCGAGCCTCTTCTGCCAGCACGTTGCGCCGCAACTGCCCGATGATTTCCCCGGCGGGGCGTCCTGGGACGATCACCGCGAGGAAGTTGCCGACCTGATGATCGCCACCGTGGATGCACATGCGCCCGGTTTCGCCGACAGCGTTCTCGGCCGCCAGGTGCTCTCTCCGCTCGACCTGGAGCGCAAGCTGTCCCTTGTCGGGGGAGACATCTTCCATGGCAAGCTGAACCTCAACCAGCTGTTTTCGGCGCGGCCGCTGCTTGGCTATGGCGCCTATCGGGGGCCGCTCAAGGGCTTGTATATGTGCGGTTCTGCGACCCATCCGGGCGGCGGCGTTACCGGTGTTCCGGGCCACAATGCAGCGCGGGAAATACTCGGCGACATCCGCGGCCGACGGGTGTAACGGTGGCAATCAAAGCCGCCGGCGGCGCGGGCTGCCGGCCGTAAAGGCCAGCTTGTTCAAGTGAGGATTCATGAAGACCGAGATCGAGACCATTCGGGGAGACACCCCGGGCCTGTCCTATGAGTTGATCGTTCACCGACTCACGGGCAGCGACCCGAACGCGCCGCGTGTCTACATCCAGTCCGCGCTTCATGCCGATGAGCGGCCGGGAGTGGCCGCGATGCATTTTCTGATCCCGATGCTCGAGCATGCCGAGAAAGACGGCAGGCTTCGCGGGTCTCTCACCCTTGTCCCGCACGCCAACCCGATCGGCGCCGCGCAACATCTCTTCGGCACACATATGGGCCGTTTTTCCGGTGCCACACGGGTCAATTTCAATCGTGATTTCCCGGTTCCCGGCCCCGATGGCAGTCGCGTTCTTGACGAGGCCTCGTCGCCCACCTTCTCCGAACGCCGGCTGAAAAGCCGTCTGCTTGAACTTGCGGACGGCTGCCCGATTGTGCTCGATCTCCACTGTGACGACGAAGGCGTGCAATATCTCTACATCCCGGAAGTGCTGTGGCCTGAAATGGCCGATCTCGCCGCCTGCCTGGAGGCGCAAGCCGCGTTGCTGTGGGATCAGGGTTCTGACTGTGCCTTTGAAGAGGCCGCACTCGAACAGATGCGTGCCAAAGCCGGGAATGCTGGTCTTTCCGGTCATTGCGTCACGACGGTCGAGTTGCGGGGACAGGCCGACGTCGATGCGGCGAGCGCCCGCAGAGACGCAGAAGGCCTGTATCGCTTTCTGCAGCTTCGCGGGGTCATTTCGACGGAGGATGCACAGGCTCCCGAGCTTCGCAGCGATTTCGTCGGGAAGCCGATCCGTCATGTCGACATGATCCACGCGCCCGCCGCCGGCACAATCCTTTATCACGCAAGGCCCGGCGACACGGTCGAGGCAGGTGCGCTGATTGCCGAGATAGTCGTTGATCCCGGTGTCAGGGATGGCACGGTAGAGGTTCATGCGCCGCAGGCGGGCTACGTTCTCACCCGCCGTTCACGCCGCTTCATCCGCATGGGCGATGATCTTTTCAAGATCATCGGAGAAGCCCCCTCGGTCGACGCCTATGCGGGCGCGCTGGAAGACTGAGACTTTCGCGCCGCGCCTGCGACCTAGCGGTGACCGTAATAAAGAGAGACTGCGTGCTCGGCCTCGGCAAAGAACAGCCAGCGCTCGGCAAGCAGCCCGGCGATCATCGCTGCGGCCGCAATAATGTTCAGAAGCGCGGGGGCGCCCGTCAGCGCGACAAGCGCAAGGATTGCCACCGGAACGAAACAGCCAACAAGAAGCGCCAGCATACGCAAGGTACGGGCGTGCTTGCGCCCGATGCGGTGAACCATTTCGCGCGTCAGGTAATTCTCGCCCGTATGGGGACGCTCAAGCAGGCGCACCTTGCCGATGAAGCCAAGACCAGTTGCCGTTTCCGGTGTCGAGCCCGCATCCGCAAGCCGGGTTCGCGCCGCCTGCGTCCACCACATCCACTTGGCCGCCCAGCCGCATGCCACCAGCGCGATGCCCCAGATTTCAGCCGAGCCGAGGCTGCCGAACGAGGCGGCGAGCAACCAGCCGGATGAAAGCGCAAAGCCGAGATAGACCGGCGGCGTGAGCCGGCTCCGCCATTGCGGCACGGTTTTGAGTTGCGCATAAATCATCGAGGTTGTGAACACGGTGATCGCCGCACCAGCCGCCGCGAGAGCGCCGAGCACTGCGGAGCGTTCTCCGGTTGCCATCCAGATCAGCGCGTAGAACCCGAAGGTAACCAGTGTGACTATTGCCGCCACACCTTCGCGCGAAAGCCAGCTCGAACGCCATTGGCTCAGTGCGCGCCATGCCCGTTCCGGATGGCCCAGATGCAAGGTCGAGGAGAGAAGACCGGCCACCGCCAGGCCTCCGCCGATCAGCGAGATGACAAATGCGCGGCCTGCGCCGCCGCCCACCGGAAACCCGAGGCCGAGTAGAAAGATCAGGCCGAAGCCTGCACCGGAAGCGACCGTGAAGAAGATGACGGAAACGGCAGGATGCATCTGACTATCCGAGTTTTTCGAGGGCTGCGTCAAGCCAGCCGAGAAAGCCGCCTTCGGCCTTGACGGCGTCGACCGGGCGAAGCGCCTGGGACCCGGCGGCCTGATCAGGCTCCCGGCGCGCCTTCGGTCTTGGCGGGAGATACTTGTTCACCGGCCGCGTTTGCATTTCCGGCATCAGGTCGATGCCGCCGCGCTCGGCGACCAGCTGCGACACATGGGAATCCGGATCGTTGAAATCGCCGAAATGCCGGGCATGCGAAGGGCAGGTACGCACACAGGCGGGCACCCTGTCCTCTTCGGGCAGCGTGTCGCTGTAGATCCGGTCGACGCACAGCGTGCACTTCTTCATCACGTTTTCGACCGGATCCATCTCGCGGGCGCCATAGGGGCAGGCCCAGGCGCACAGGCCGCAGCCGATGCACAGATCTTCCGTCACCAGCACGATGCCGTCCTCGCCGCGCTTGTGGCTGGCGCCGGTCGGGCACACCGTGACGCAAGGAGCGTCATCGCAATGCAGGCAGGATTTTGGAAAATGAACGATCTGCGCCGGCGCGTCCTCGGGCGTCACTTCGAAAGTGTGAATCCGGTTGAGCCACGCCCCGGAAGGCTCGGCGCCATAGGCGTCAACATCGGAAAGCGGTGAGGACCCGGCGCCGGTATTCCATTCCTTGCAGTTGACTGCGCAGGCATGGCAGCCAACACAGGTGTCGAGATCGATGACAAGGCCGAGCCGTCTTTCGGGTGGAGCGGGGAGCGATGTCATTGCGCTTTCTCCAGGCCGAACCGAACCGTTTCGGGTCCAGTTGCCTCCGGGCCTTCCTGGGCCTGAGTTTCAGGCTGGCTGTGACCGGTTGACTGGTCCGGATCGCGGCGGATCGAGACCCTGAGATCGAACCAGGCAGCCTGTCCGGTGATCGGATCGGAATTGGCCCAGCGCCGGCCGTCTCCCTTGGGCGGCAGCAATTCATCGATCAGGTGATTGAGCAGAAACCCGCGGGTGGCTTCCGGAGCATCCTTGTCGAGCGCCCAGGCGCCCGGGCGTTTGCCGATCGCGTTCCAGGTCCACAATGTCGAGCCGTTGACCGCATCCATGCGGCGCACGTTGACCCGGATTTGCCCGGAGGGCGATGTCACGAGCGCCCAGTCGCCATCCTCGAGCTTCTCTTGATCGCAGACCCCGCCCGGCACATAGAGGGCGTTCTCGCCATGGATCTGCCGCAGCCAGGCATTCTGGGATCCCCAGGAGTGATACATCGCCGCCGGCCGCTGGGTGATCGCGTGCAGCGGATACCCGCTCTCGTCGAGTCCGTCCTCGTAAAACGGCGGATACCAGCAGGGCAGAGGGTCGAAACAGCGCCTGATCCGTGCCCGGTGGTGCTCGGGCGGTGTCGGCTTGGTCTTGCCCTCGGCGGCAAGCTGAAACTTTCGCAGCGGTTCCAGATAGAGCTGGAAGACGTTCTCAACCGGCCCGTCCTGAAGCCCGTGGGCGATGGCCCAGTCGCTCCATGCCCGGTTTGCATGCTTGAAGAAACGGGCCTCTTCGGGAACGTGCGCCATCGAGAAACCGCCGTTCTCGATGTAACGCTGAAGCTGCTCCGGGTTGGGCTCGCCCCGGCCGGTCTTCTCACCGTTCTCGCCCCGCCAGCCCGACAGCGGTCCGATTCCGGGCTTGCGCTGGTGATTGACGATGTAGTCGGCATAATCCCTGTAGATGGCGTTGCCCGCCTCATCGACCATGCCGGGCAGCTTCAGCCGGGCCCCGAGATCGAGCAGCACGCTCTGGAAACCGCGGACATCGCGGTCCGGTTCGACCACCGGCCAGCGGATCGAATCGCACAGCGCCTCCGGCTCGCTGATCGGCCGGTCGAGCAGCGAAATGCAGTCATGGCGCTCGAGATAGGTCGTATCGGGCAGGATCAGGTCGGCAAAGGCCACCATCTCGGAGGAGTAGGCATCCGAATAGATGATCTTCGGGATCACATAGTCGCCGTTCTCGTCCGTGTCGGTGAGCATGTCCATCACCGAAGTGGTGTTCATGGACGAGTTCCATGCCATGTTGGCCATGTAGAGAAACAGCACGTCGATGCCGTAGGGGTCACGCGCATGGGCGTTGGAGATCACCATGTGCATCAGCCCGTGGGCTGAAAGCGGCGCATCCCAGGAAAACGCCTTGTCGATGCGCTCCGCGGTCTCGCCGTCGGCTTCAAGCAGAAGATCCTCCGGACCCCGGGGGTACCCCAGATGCGGACCCGAAAGGGGCGTGTCGGCACAGGCGCCGCCATGCGGCCGCGGCTGGCCGGCCACCGGCCGGGGATAGGGCGGCTTGAAGCGAAACCCGCCCGGGCAGTCGATCGACCCGACGAGGATTTGCAGCAGGTGAAGCGCCCGGCAGGTCTGGAAGCCGTTGGAATGAGCGGAGATTCCGCGCATGGCGTGAAACGCGACGGGTCGGCCGACCATGCGCTCGTGGCGCTCCCCCTTCATGTCGGTCCATGGCTGCTCGATCACCACTTCCCGCTCAAAGGCCGCTTCGGCGATCTCCGCAGCGATTCGGCGGATGGTCGCTGCCTCTATTCCGGTGCGACCGGCAACCGCGTCCGGTGCGTATTGCGGGTCGAGATAGGCTTTTGCCAGAAGTTCGAACACCGGGGTTGCCTTGCGCCCGTCGGCAAGCGTGAAGCTGCCCTTCAGCGCCGGTCTGACACCGGGCCGCGCGGAAGCGGAAACCACGCCCGTTGTTCGGTCTGCAACCAGCGCGACGCCTTGATCGTCGCGCGCGAAAAGCCCGTGATCCGCGGCCTCCGGATCGTCGATGACCAGCCAGGGCGCGTTGGTGTACCGGATCAGGTAGTCCAGATCGATTCTGCCGGCCCGAAGCAGTTCATGAACAAGTGACAGGATGAACAGGCCATCGGTGCCCGGTGTGATGCCGAGCCATTCGTCGGCAATGGCATTGTAGCCTGTTCGAACCGGATTGACCCCGATCACCTTGACGCCGCGCTCCTTCAGGCGCCCGAGACCCATCTTGATCGGGTTGGAATCATGGTCCTCGGCCACACCGAAGATCATGAAAAGCTCGGTTCGCTCCCAGTCCGGCGCGCCAAATTCCCAGAACGCGCCGCCCATCGTGTAGATCCCGGCGGCGGCCATGTTGACCGAACAGAAGCCGCCATGGGCAGCATAGTTCGGCGTTCCGAAATTCTGCGCCCACCAGCCGGTCATGGACTGGCTCTGGTCGCGGCCGGTGAAAAACGCCAGCTTCCGGGGATCGGTGCTGCGCACCTTGTCCAGCCACTCCGTCGCAAGGCCGAGCGCCTCGTCCCACTCGATTTCCCTGAACTTGCCCTCGCCCCGCTTTCCGGTTCTCAACAGCGGCTTTTTGAGCCGTGCGGGCGAGTAGTGCTGCATGATGCCGGCCGATCCCTTGGCGCAGAGCACGCCCTTGTTGATCGGATGATCGCGGTTGCCCTCGATGTAATGAACCTTGCCGCCCTTCATGTGGACATTGATGCCGCAGCGGCAGGCGCACATGTAGCAGGTGGTCTTGCGGATCTCAGTCTTGCCGTCGGCGCCGCTCTCTGCCCGGCTGATCTGGTTCATTCGCTCCCCTGCCTCCGCGCGGTCCGGTTTTTCGGCTCCGATGCGCGGCCTCCGAGTTTCAGTCCTCCCGGTCAGCGGGCTGTGCCGCGACCGAAATCAAACGGACCTTGCGGCCCGGAAAATGTCAAGGCCGGCGCATACGGCCAGATCGACATCTGCTAAGGCCAGATCAAAAGACATTTGGTCGAAATCAGGAGCTCGGCCACGATGAACGGACCAAGGACTCCGGAACGGTTTCAGGCTTATGGATCAGTGATTTGAGGTGGCCGGCGCGTGGCAGTAAAGCCCGTGCAGAACCTCGAGCACGGCCGAGACTTCCCGGCCCTTGAGCGAATAATAAATGGTCTGGGCATCGCGGCGGGTGTTGACGAGGCCGGCTTCGCGCAACTTGCGCAGGTGATGCGACATCGCCGGCTGCGACAAGCCGACCGTATCCGCGAGCCTGAGCACGCTTTGCTCGCCCTCGAGCAGAACGCACAGGATGCGAAGCCGCACCGGTTGCGAAAGCATCTCCATCAGTTTCGCGGCCTCGTTCATCCGCGGTTCGAGATCCTGCATGTCCAGCGTGTCAGGCATCAGGGGAGCGTCCTCTGAAAAATATTCATAGCCTTTTATATAAGGGTGCCTGCAACAAACATCAACTCTCCAGGGCGCGCGTGCTGTCGCGTGCGATCAGTTCGACATCCAGAACGCTCGGGCCGGAATTGCGGTCATCGGGCGCCTCGATATGCCGGATCAGGATCTCCGCCGCGGCAAGTCCCAGCGCCGTGCGCGGCTGGTGCACCGTCGTGAGCGCGGGGATGAAACGGCGTGCGATATCGATGTCATCGAAACCGACGACCGAGACATCCTCGGGCGTCGACAGTCCGTGCCGCGCCAGTTCCGAGATGAAGCCCAGCGCCATCTGGTCCGACTGGCAGAACATGGCTGTCGGGCGATGTGGCAGGTCGAGCCACAACCTGGCGGCCCTGGCGCCCGATTCAATCGAGAAATCGCCGTCAAAGACATGCGCAGCATCGAGGGTCAGGTTGCGGTCGGACAGTTCGGCCTCCGCGCCGGTGCCGCGGGCTCCTGTCAGGACGTTCGCCTGCGGGCCCCGGACCATCCCGATGGAACGGTGCCCCAGATCCGCCAGATGCGAAATCGCCAGCCTGGCGCCGCGTTCATTGTCCACCCGCACGGATGGGAAGCGGTCCGACGGTGTCCATTCACAGGCAAAAATCATCGGCGGGGAGTCGGTGTCCGCGAGGGTCGCCGAAAGCACGCCGTCGGGAAGGGACCCGTCCAGAGCGATAATCCCGTCCGCACGCGAGGCATGCAGGTAATTGGTGACCATTTGCGGCTTGATGCGGGCCTGCCTTGTGTCCACCACCAGCATGTTGAGGTCAGCCCCGGAGAGCCCTTCCTCGATGCCTGACAGGATCCGTGAGAAAAAGGGGTTGCCGAGATCCGGGACCAGGATAACGATGGCGCCGGTCCGCTGGCGGCGCAGGTTCCGCGCTGAAAGGTTGACCCGGTAGCCGCTTTCCCGCGCCGCCTCCAGAACCGCGTCACGCGTGGATTCGGCGACCGTCTCGGGCTTGCTCAGCGCCCTGCTGACGGTTGCCGTGGAGACGCCGGCAAGACGCGCCACATCGATGATCCTCGGCGGTTTGTGTGACATGTGACGTGGTCATCCCCATTCCATTGCTCGCGGCGAATATAATGGCAAGCATTTATCACTTGACTCCAATTCCCATCGCGGTCAACCTCTATGTAATCGATTGCAGTGCAGCATGGAGGAGGTGTTGTAATCGATTGCAGAGATGCCGATGAAAGACTTTGAGGACATCGGTTTCCCGGATCACTGCGCTGTCATGGCGAAGTCCGGGCGGAGGAACAATCCTGGGAGGGAATATCAATGAAAGCCTACAAGACAATTCTCGCCGGCGCGTCGGTGCTGGCCCTGAGCGTTTCGGCGCACGCTGCCGAGCTCGAAGTCACCCACTGGTGGACTTCCGGCGGAGAGGCCGCCGCAGTGCAACAGTTCGCCACCGAATTCGAAGGCCAGACCGACCACACCTGGGTCGACGGCGCGATTGCCGGTGGCGGCGGTACCGCTCGTCCCGTCATGGTGAGCCGGATCATCGGCGGCGATCCGATGGGGGCTTTTCAGTTCAACCACGGCCGTCAGGCGGAAGAACTGATTGAGGCCGGTCTGCTGCGGGACATGACCCATGTTGCGGAAGCCGAGGGTTGGAAAGATATCGTCAATCCCCCAAGCCTGCTGGACGCATGCACTGTGGATGGCAAGATCTACTGTGCCCCGGTGAATATCCATTCCTGGCAGTGGCTGTGGCTTTCGAACGCCGCCTTTGAAAAGGCGGGCGTGGATGTGCCGGCAAACTGGGACGAGTTCGTGGCAGCGGCGCCCGCACTCAAGGAAGCGGGCATCCAGCCGATGGCGCTGGGTGGTCAGCCGTGGCAGAGTTCGGGGGCCTTCAACGTGCTGATGGCGACGCTGGCCGGGCCGGAAATCCTCGAAAAGATCTATGGCGACGGTGATTCGGAACTGGCGGCAGGGGACGAAATGGCCCGGGTCTTCGAGGCTGCCGAGGACATGCGTGACATGGTGCAGGGTTCCAACGTGCAAGACTGGAACCAAGCAACGAACCTTGTGATCACGGATGCTGCAGGCGGCCAGATCATGGGCGACTGGGCCCAGGGTGAGTTCGCCGTGGCCGGCGAAGTGGCCGGTACCGATTACACCTGCCTGCCGGGACTGGGTGTCATCGAAGTGCTCTCGACGGGCGGAGACGCATTCTATTTCCCGGAGACAAATGATCCGGATGTGGCTGAAGCGCAGGATGCATTGGCAGCGACATTGCTGAAGCCTCAGACCCAGGTGGCATTCAACCTCAAGAAGGGCTCTCTGCCGATCCGCGGCGACGTCGACCTGGCGGCCGCCAATGATTGCATGAAGAAAGGCCTTGAGCTCCTGGCAGCCGGCAAGACCATGCCGGATGTCAACATGCTCAACACCGAGGACACCAACAACCAGCTCAACGACCTGTTTGTTCAATTCTTCCAGGATACCTCGATTACTGCCGAGGCTGCGCAGGAACGTTTCGTTTCGATCGTTGAAAACAAGGACTGACGCGAAAACGCTTGTGAGCCGGACCGGGCCGTCGCTAGTCGGCCCGGTCGCTTCCAAACACCCCGTGTCGCGAAGGGAATTGTCATGGCTGCGGGTCGCCCGATCCGGTTTTTTCGGAATCTCTCCGCCAAGATTGCCGCCATTCCCATGGTGCTGACGGCGCTTGTTGTCTTCACAGGCGGAACCCTCTGGACGGTCACCTATTCGTTCACGTCCTCGAAGCTCCTGCCACGGGCCGATTTCGTGGGCTTTCGCCAGTATGACCGGCTGTGGAGCACAGAACGCTGGCTTGTTTCGATCGAGAACCTGCTGGTCTACGGGACCTGTATGCTGGTGCTCAGCCTCGTCATCGGCTTTATCCTTGCCGCGTTGCTGGATCAGAAGATCCGCTTCGAGAACACCTTCCGCACCATTTTGCTGTATCCTTTTGCGCTTTCATTCATTGTGACCGGGCTCGTGTGGCAATGGCTGTTGAATCCCGACTTCGGTATCCAGTCGGTCATTCAGCGGCTGGGCTGGGAGAGCTTTGACTTCAATCCGCTCTACAACCCGGACATCGTCATCTTTGGCGTGCTGATTGCCGGTCTCTGGCAGGGCACGGGCCTCGTCATGTGCCTGATGCTGGCAGGCTTGCGCGGCATTGACCAGGAGATCTGGAAAGCCGCCCGGGTGGACGGCATCCCGATGTGGAAAACCTACATCTTCATCATTATCCCGATGATGCGGCCGGTCTTCATAACCACCCTGGTGATCATAGCGTCAGGAATCGTAAGGCTCTACGACCTGATCGTGGCCCAGACCGGCGGTGGTCCGGGCATCGCCTCGGACGTTCCGGCGAAATATGTCTACGACTACATGTTCCAGGGCCAGAACCTGGGGCAGGGCTTTGCCGCCTCGACCATGATGCTGCTGGCGGTGCTTGTGGTCATCATTCCCTGGGCCTATCTCGAGTTCGGGGGCAAGAAACGTGTCTGATCCTGCAGCCCTCTCCACTGCGGTCGTCGGCGCTGATGCGGATGCGCCACAGGTCAGTGGTCCCCGTGGCCCCAGGCCGCGTCGGCGCCTTTCACGCCGAAACATCTTCATTTACGGCACGCTGATCGTTGTCGCACTCTATTACCTTCTGCCGCTCTACGTGATGATCGTCACGTCACTCAAAGGCATGCCGGAGATCCGGCTGGGCAACATTTTCTCACCGCCGGTGGAAATCACGTTTCAGCCGTGGGTAAAGGCATGGGCGCAGGCATGCACGGGATTGAACTGCGACGGTCTTTCCCGGGGCTTCTGGAATTCGGTGCAGATCACCGTCCCGTCGGTCCTGCTGTCGATCCTGATTGCGAGTGTGAATGGCTACGCATTGGCCAACTGGCGGTTCAAGGGCGCCGACATCTTCTTCACCATCCTGATCTTCGGGGCCTTCATTCCGTACCAGGTCATGCTTTACCCGATCGTGATCATCCTCCGCGAAATCGGGCTCTATGGCTCGCTGACGGGGCTTGTGCTGGTCCACACCGTCTTCGGCATGCCGATCCTGACGCTGCTGTTCCGCAACTACTTCACGTCGCTTCCCGAGGAACTCTTCAAGGCGGCGAGAGTGGATGGAGCGGGTTTCTGGCAGATCTATTTCCAGATCATGCTGCCGATGAGCCTGCCGATCTTCGTCGTCGCGATGATCCTGCAGGTCACCGGCATATGGAACGATTTCCTCTTTGGCGTGGTCTACACCAAGCCCGATCTCTATCCGATGACCGTTCAGCTCAACAACATCGTCAATTCGGTTCAGGGCGTGAAGGAATACAACGTCAACATGGCCGCGACGCTTCTCACCGGTCTGGTCCCGCTGGTCATCTACTTCATCTCCGGAAAACTGTTTGTGCGCGGCATCGCAGCCGGTGCGGTGAAAGGCTGAGGCATGGAAAGCAGCATCTCGATCAGGAATCTCGATCTTTCCTTTGGCGCCGTGAAGGTGCTGCGGGACCTTAATCTCGATGTCGCGGAGGGAGAGTTCCTGGTGCTCCTCGGGTCTTCGGGTTGCGGCAAGTCGACGCTATTGAACTGCATCGCGGGTCTGCTCGACATCTCCGGCGGCCAGATCTTCATAAACGGCAGGAACGTGACGTGGTCGGAGCCGAGCGAGCGCGGCATCGGCATGGTGTTCCAGTCCTACGCGCTCTATCCGCAGATGACGGTCGAGGGCAATCTGTCGTTCGGTCTGAAAAATGCCCGCATGCCGAAGGCCGAGATTGCGGCCCGTGTTGCCCGTGCTGCGGAAGTTCTGCAGATCGAGCCGCTTCTGAAACGCAAGCCCTCCCAGCTTTCCGGCGGTCAGCGCCAGCGCGTCGCCATCGGCCGGGCGCTTGTGCGCGACGTGGATGTGTTCCTGTTCGATGAGCCGCTCTCCAACCTCGACGCCAAGCTGCGGGCCGAACTTCGCGTCGAGATCAAGCGGCTTCATCAGCGGCTCAAGAACACGATGATCTACGTGACGCACGACCAGATCGAGGCGCTGACCCTGGCCGACCGGATCGCGATCATGCGCAGCGGCATTGTCCAGCAACTGGCAACACCCAACGAGATCTACAATCGTCCGGTAAACCTCTATGTCGCCGGCTTCATGGGCTCTCCGGGAATGAACTTCATCAACGGCGAAATCCGCGAGGACGGCGTGTTTTCCTTTGACGGCGCCACGATCACGCTCGATCGCTATTCGTTTGAGAGCGATCAGCGTCCGGCGCGCGCCATTTTCGGCATTCGCCCCGAACACGTGGTTTGCGGCGAGGCAGCGGCCTCCCAGCCATTTACGGCGCCGGTCCAGGTGGATGTGGTCGAGCCGATGGGATCAGACACCCTGGTCTGGTCGCAGCTGGAAGGCCATGAATTCCGCTTCCGGGTGGACGGCCAGAGCACCCTCAAGCAGGGCGATACGATCCAGATCGGTTTCGATCCGGTGCGCGCCTCCATTTTTGATGCGGAGTCAGAGCTTCGTCTCTGATCCGTTTCCAATTTTCAGAAAGGTGAAAACAGCATGCAACTGTCGTTCCAGCTTTACAGTGCCCGTAACTTCCAACCATGGCCGGAGCTTCTCGCCATGCTGGCGGAAGCCGGCTATGCGCGGGTCGAAGGTTTCGGCGGCGTTTACGAGGACCCTGCCGGCTTCCGTGCGCTGCTTGATCAGAACGGGCTCTCCATGCCTTCGGGGCATTTCTCCATGGATGCCCTGGAGAACGATTTCGACGGTGCCATGAACACCGCATCCGCCCTTGGAATCGAGCGTGTCTTCTGCCCTCACATCGATGTGGCGTCGCGGCCGGTGGACAGCGCCGGCTGGCGTGATTTCGCTGGGCGGCTGGCTGCCATCGGCGAAAAGGTGCGCGCCACCGGCCGCCGCTTTGGCTGGCACAATCATGATTTCGAGTTCCGGCGGCTTGGTGATGACGGCGTCCCGATGCAGATCATTCTCGACGCCGCGCCGGAGATCGACTGGGAGGCCGACATCGCCTGGATCATCCGTGGCGGAGGGGATCCGGGTGAGTGGATCGGCCGTCATGGCTCCCGGATCACGGCCGTACACGTCAAGGACATCGCCCCGGAAGGGGAGTCGATGGATGAGGACGGCTGGGCCGACGTCGGGCACGGAACCGTCGACTGGGCCAACCTTTTCAAGCAGCTGAAAGCCGGCAGCCAGACCGCACTCTACGTCATGGAGCATGACAAGCCGTCAGATGCGAAACGCTTCGCGACGCGTTCGATCGATTGGGTCAAAAAGACGGTGGGGCAGCAGGCATGAGCGCGACACTCGGCGTCGGCATCATCGGATGCGGAAACATTTCAGCTGCCTACCTTCGCCTGGCGCCTTCCTTCCGGGGAATCGAGGTCAGGGCCTGTGCGGACATCGATCCGAAGGCCGCCGAAGCGCGGGCCAAGGAGTTCGGTGTCCGGGCAGAAACGGTCGAAGGACTGCTCGCCGCCAGGGATATCGACATCGTCGTCAATCTAACGGTGCCGGCCGTTCACTACGAGGTGTCGGCAAAGGTGCTGGACGCCGGCAAGCATGTTTATTCCGAAAAGCCCTTCGTGCTGTCGCTGGACGAGGGCCGGGATCTGGCTGATCGCGCAGCGAGGAACGGCCTTCAGGTCGGTTCGGCACCCGATACGTTTCTGGGGGGTGCGCATCAGTTTGCCCGCCATGTCATCGAACAGGGCATGGTCGGACGCATCACCGGCGGCACCTGCCATGTGCTCAGCCCCGGGATGGAGCACTGGCATCCGAACCCGGACTTCTTCTTCAAGCCGGGCGGCGGCCCGATCCTCGATCTCGGCCCCTACTACATCTCCAACCTTGTCCAGCTGATCGGACCGGTCAAAAGGGTGGCTGCGATGTCGTCGGTCCCCAGCCCGCAGCGCAAGATCACCTCCGAGCCGCGCAACGGCGAGATGATCGATGTCGAAACGCCGACCACCGTGCACGCGATCCTCGAGTTCGAAAACGGCGCGCTGATCACGCTTGGCGCGAGCTGGGACGTCAAGGCCCACGGTCACCGTCCGATGGAGCTCTACGGCACCGAGGCGAGCCTGATCGTTCCCGATCCGAATTTCTTCGGCGGCAAGGTCGAACTGATCGGTCCCGGCGGCGAGGCAAGGGATCTGCCAGAGTGGGAACATCCGCTGGGCGTCCCCAATCAGGAGCACGGGCAGGGCCGCATGGCCAACTACCGGACCGCTGGCCTTGCAGACATGGCGGTGGGAATCATGGAAAACCGCCCCTACCGTTGTTCACTCGAATTGGCCCTACACGTGGTTGACGTGATGACGGCTATCCTGCACTCCGGGGAACAGGGTCAGTTCATCACGCTGACCACCAGCTGCGCGCAACCCGCCGCCCTTGGTGTGGATGAGGCTGCTGCGCTGCTTCAACCCTGAAGTCGGATCGAAAGGCATATTTCCATGTGGACACCCGCGGATGATCGTTACGAGAAGATGGATTACCGGCGCACTGGCCGGTCAGGCCTCAAGCTGCCTGCCATCTCGCTCGGTTTGTGGCACAATTTCGGCGGCGACACGCCGCACGAGATCAAGCGCGAGATGTGCCGGACGGCATTCGACCTGGGGATCACCCACTTCGACCTTGCCAACAACTACGGACCGCCTCCCGGTTCCGCCGAGACCGCGTTCGGCGAGATCCTGCGGACCGACTTTCACGGGCTGCGCGACGAACTCGTCATCTCGTCAAAGGCCGGTTACGGCATGTGGCCCGGACCTTACGGCGAGTGGGGCAGCCGGAAATACCTGGTGTCGAGCTGCGACCAGAGCCTCAAGCGGATGGGTCTCGACTATGTCGACATCTTCTATTCGCACCGCTTCGACCCGGACACACCGCTCGAAGAGACCATGCAGGCGCTCGATTACATCGTGCGTTCGGGCCGTGCGCTCTACGCGGGGATATCGAGCTACAATTCCCAGCGGACCCGCGAAGCTGCGGAAATCCTCAGACAACTGGGCACGCCCTGCCTGATCCATCAACCAAGCTATTCCATGATCAACCGCTGGGTTGAGGAAGACGGGCTGCTCGACACGCTCGATGACGAGGGCATCGGCTCGATCGTGTTCTCGCCGCTGGCCCAGGGCATGCTGACCGGCAAGTATCTTGGCGGCATCCCCGATGACAGCCGCGCCGCACAGGAAAAGTCGCTGCAGACAGGCTTCTTGAACGAGCGCAATCTGGCCAACATCCGCGGCCTGAACGAGATCGCCAAACGCCGCGGACAGACCCTGGCACAGATGGCGCTGGCCTGGGTGCTGCGCGGCGGCCGTGTCACCTCGGCACTGATCGGCGCCAGCCGTCCTCAACAGATTGTCGATTGCGTCGGTGCGCTCGAGACGCCCGAATTCACCGAAGCCGAACTCGGCGAGATCGATGCTTTCGCGCAGGATGCCAACATCAATCTCTGGGCGGCCTCGGCCGAGCGCGAGGGGCCGCAAAGAAAATGATACTGAACCCGATTCTGCCCGGCTTCAATCCCGACCCCTCGATCTGCCGGGTAGGATCGGACTACTATATCGCCACCTCCACCTTCGAGTGGTATCCCGGTGTCCAGATCCATCACTCCCGGGACCTGGTCAACTGGCGGCTTGCAACCCGGCCGCTCAACCGCGCGAGCCAGCTCGACATGCGCGGCAATCCCGATTCCTGCGGGATCTGGGCGCCATGCCTGTCCCATGCGGACGGGTTGTTCTGGCTGGTCTACACCGACGTCAAGCGGCTCGACGGAAACTTCAAGGATGCGCACAACTACATCGTCACCGCACCGGATATAGCCGGGCCCTGGTCGGATCCCGTCTATGTCAATTCCTCCGGTTTCGATCCGTCACTTTTCCACGATGATGACGGGCGCAAGTGGTTTCTCAACATGGTTTGGAACCACCGGACCGAGTCGATCGGCGGAAGCCCCAAGCATCCGGCCTTCGCCGGTATCCTGATGCAGGAATACGACGCAGGGGCAGGAAAGCTGGTCGGCGAAGCGCAGAACATCTTTGCGGGCAGCGCGCACGGGCTTGTCGAGGGTGCGCATCTGTTCAGGCGGGACGGCTGGTACTACCTCACCGTCGCCGAGGGCGGAACCGGCTATGACCATGCGGTCACCATGGCGCGGTCCCGCGACATTGCCGGACCTTACGAGCTTCATCCGGACACGTTCCTGATGACCTCGAAGGATGCGCCCGAGGCGGTGCTGCAACGCGCTGGACATGGCCAGATCGTCGAGACGCCGGAGGGAGATGTCTATCACACCCATCTGTGCTCCCGTCCGCTTCCCGGCCTGCGCCGTTCGCCGCTCGGCCGCGAGACCGGGATCCAGAAATGCGTCTGGGGTGAAGACGGGTGGCTGCGGCTCGCTCAGGGTGGGCTTGCGCCGGATCTGGAGGTGCCGTCCCCGGATCCGCAAAGTCGCAGGGAGCCCCTCACCGCGGTGCATCGGCGCTTTGACGGCGACACACTTCCCGACGAGTTCCAGTGGCTCAGGACGCCCCGTCCCGAGCGCATTTTCGAGATGACCGGCGATGCCCTGCGGCTCCATGCGCGTGAATCGATCGGAAGCTGGTTCGAGCAGGCGCTTGTCGCGCGCCGCCAGGAGCATCTGCGGTTTCGTGCCGAAACGGTCATTTCCTTCTCGCCGCACAATTTCCAGCAGGCGGCCGGCCTGGTGCACTATTACAACCGCCACAAGTTTCATTTCCTGGCAGTGACGTGGCACGAAACCGCGGGGCGGTGCCTGACGATCCTGAGTTGCCCGGGTGACTGGCCCGACAGCCGGCTTCAGTTTCCTCTCCAAGCGCCTGTCCCGCTTCCCGACAGCGGCGAGGTTGAACTTGCCGCCGGCGTCGACGGCGCCGAGCTGGTCTTCTCCTACAGGCTCGATGAGGGAGACTGGCAGCGCATCGGCCCTGTGCTCGACGCCAGCGTGATCTCCGACGAGGGGGGACGTGGCGAGCACGCCTCCTTCACCGGGGCCTTTATCGGCATGGCGGCATTCGACACCTCCGGCAGCGCCATCCCGGCGGATTTCAGGGAGTTTGTCTACACACCCGGTCTCGCCTGATGCCGAGCACGCTTCAGACCTTCGATCCTGCCTCCGGACATCTGACGACAGTGCTGGTTACAGAGAGGCTGATCGAGGCCCCGAACTGGACGCCCGACGGGACGGCGCTGATCGTTAACGGGGATGGCCGGATGTTCAGGGTGCCGCTCGCCGCCCCCGGGCTTCTTCCCATCGATACCGGCGCCTGTGTCACCTGCAACAACGACCATGGCATCTCCCCGGACGGCGAAAGGCTTGTCATCAGCGATTCCAGCGAGACGGGCGAATCCTGCATTCATGTCCTCCCGATCTCGGGAGGAACTCCGCGCAGGCTTACCGAAAGCGTGCCGTCCTGGTGGCACGGCTGGTCTCCCGATGGCTCGATTCTGGCCTATGTCGGTCGCCGCGACGGCGCCTTCGGCCTCTACACGATGGCGGTGGAAGGCGGCGAAGAGCGCCTTCTCATCGAGGGCGGCGGTCATTACGACGGTCCGGACTTCTCCCATGACGGCGCCCATGTCTGGTTCAACTCCGACCGCGGCGGCAGCATGGACTTGTGGCGAATGCCGGCCGCGGGCGGAGAGCCTGAGCGCATGACCGGCGACGATCGCGTCAACTGGTTCCCGCATCCCTCTCCCGATGGTCGTTCGGTTCTGTACCTGAGCTACGAACCCGGGACGGAAGGCCATCCGCGCGACCGTGATGTCGAATTGCGTCTGATCGATCTTGCCAGCGGAGGCATTCGCAGCCTGATGACCCTTTTCGGAGGACAGGGAACCATCAACGTGCCGTGCTGGTCGCCGGACGCGTCCCGTTTCGCTTTTGTAAGCTACTCAAGGCCCGACGCTGGCTGAACCCAGCCGGACCCGGAGTATGGGCCTGCGCCTACCAGTGCGGCGGCTTCTGGCTTGCCGGAGGTGCCTCGGCTGTATCCTCGAGCTCATCGAAACGGTCGCTCAACCGTGAAAGATCGCGACGCAGTTTCTCGCGTTCCTTCCAGGCCTCGGTGAGCTGCCGTGACAGATCATCGATCGTTGCCTGCTGGTGCGCGATCAGTTCCTCGAGCCGCACAAGCCTGCTTTCTTCTTCGGGGTTCATCGGCAGATCTCCGCAAGTTTTTTGCGCCAGTCATCCGGTAGCGCCACCGGCCGCCGCGTCGATAAATCGACGTAGACATGGACAAAACGCCCGTCCGCGAAGGCGGTCTCTTCGCTGTTGCGAAACAGGCCGATCTCGTAGGTCACGGAGGAGGTTCCAAGCCGCGTGACCGCGATCCCGGCAGTGATCGTGTCCGGAAAGGCCGCTTCGGCATGATAGCGGCAGCCGGTCTCGACGACCAGTCCGATCAGGCCGCCCCCGCGAAGGTCCAGAAGCCCGGCATCTATCAGCCATCGGTTAATAGCGGTGTCGAACAGCTTGTAATGCACCACATTGTTCATGTGGCCGTAAACATCATTGTCCGACCAGCGGGTTTGCTGATCCATGAAGGTCCGAAATGTGGACCGGACCGGGGGCGGTTGGCGGCTCATTCGGGTGTCCTCACCATGCGGCTCGGTAAATCGCAAGCGCATCGGCCTCCGTGACCTCGCGCGGATTGTTGACCAGCAAACGCGTCTGCTTCATCGCATCGGCCGCCATCACCGGCAACGCATCCTCGCCGATCCCGCAATCCCGAAGCTGCTGAGGCAGGCCGAGCCGTTTCGACAGGTCGGCAAGCTCCGCGACGAAGGCCTTCGCCTTGTTCAGTGACGGCTCGCCCGCAAGGGCCGGGAAGGCCAGCGGCGCGATCTCCGAGTATTGTCGCCAGCTGCCGTTGCTCTCTTCGGCGATGTTGAAGTTCAGGACATGGGGGAGAACCAGCGCATTGGAAAGTCCGTGCGGAATGTGAAACATGCCGCCGATCGGATAGGCCAGCGCATGAACGGCGGCGACGGGAGAGTTGCCGAACGCCATGCCCGCCAGCATCGATCCCAGAAGCATGGATTGGCGGGCATCGCGGTTGCCGGGCTCGTGGACCGCGGTTTCGATATTGGCGCCGAGAAGCACAAGCGCCTCGCGCGCAAGCATGCTTGAGACCGGATTGTTGTTGGCGCTCTTGGATGCATAGGCCTCTATCGCATGGACCATGGCGTCGATGCCGGTGGCCGCGGTGATGGGCGCGGGCAGTCCGAGGGTGAGGTCCGCGTCAAGAACCGCAAGATCCGGCAGCAGGAGCGGCGAGGAAACGCCGCGCTTTTCGTTCTCACCCACGGTAATGATCGAAACCGGCGTGGCCTCCGAACCGGTGCCCGCAGTGGTGGGAACCAGTACCAGCGGTAGTCTCGGACCTTTCGCGTTACCGACGCCCCATGCCTCGTCGATGTCTTCACCGGATCCCGCCAGCAGCGCCGTCAATTTGGCGACATCCATGGAGGAGCCTCCGCCAAAGCCGACGATCCCCGTGGCGTTGCAGTTTCTCGCGGCTTCGGTTGCAGCCTGAAGCGTGGCCAGCGAAGGATCGGCCTCCACTGCATCGAAAACCTCTATGTCCGCGCCGGCCGCCTCAAGGCTGGCAATCGCCGTTTTTTCGAGGCCGATGGCCCTGAGACCCTGATCGGTGACGAAGAGGACCCTCTGGCCAAGCAGGGCGGCGGCATGGCGACCCAGGTCAGCAGCGCCGCCGCCGGCACAGACAAGCCGCGCTGTGGTGTTGAAAACAAAAGGCTGCAAAGCTGTCTCCTCATTTGAATCTGGACTTTGCTTTCAGAACTGTCGAGACTAGGACAAAGGCCGCTTCCGCGACAGGGCCGGGCGCCTGCTATAGACAAAATGACGAGGGCACATGAACGATATTGCCATTGAACTCAAGGGCATCAACAAGAGCTTCGGGCTCGTTCAGGCCAACAAGAATATCAATCTGAGCGTCCGCAAGGGCACCATTCACGGCATCATCGGCGAGAACGGCGCCGGCAAGTCGACGCTGATGTCGATCCTCTACGGATTCTACCAGGCTGACAGCGGCGACGTTTTCATTGACGGCCGGAAGACTGTCATCAGGGACCCCAACGCTGCCATCGCTTCG
Source organism: Hoeflea sp. (assembly GCA_965230055.1). Lineage (GTDB taxonomy): Bacteria > Pseudomonadota > Alphaproteobacteria > Rhizobiales > Rhizobiaceae > Hoeflea. The sequence goes on from OZ245939.1 coordinate 1,642,798, forward strand.
GGTATCGGCATGGTTCACCAGCATTTCATGCTGGTCGAGAATTTCACCGTGCTGGAAAACGTGATGCTGGGCGCGGAAGAAAGCCAGATCCTGACGGCCGGCATTTCGAAAGCACGCAACGAGCTTCGGCGGCTCGAGGAAGAGTATGAGCTCGAGGTCAATCCCGATGCCATCATCGAAGAGCTTCCGGTCGGGCTGCAGCAGCGCGTCGAGATCCTCAAGGCGCTGTACCGGGGCGCCGAGATCCTGATCCTGGATGAACCCACGGGCGTGCTGACCCCCGCGGAAGCCGACCATTTGTTCCGGATTCTCGAGCAGCTGAAGGCAGAGGGAAAGACAATCCTGCTGATCACGCACAAGCTGCGCGAGATCATGGCTGTCACCGACGAGGTGTCGGTGATGCGCCGGGGCGAAATGGTCGCCACCCGCACCACCGCCGAAACCTCGGTCGAGGAACTGGCGGAACTGATGGTGGGCCGGAGAGTGTTGTTGCGGGTCGACAAGGGCCCGGCTTCCCCCGGCGAGATCGCGCTTTCGGTGGAAGGCCTGACGGTGCGCGATTCCCGAGGCGTCGACATGGTCAAGGACGTGTCGTTCGATGTTCGAGCCGGCGAGATCGTCGGCATTGCCGGGGTCGCGGGCAACGGACAGTCGGAACTGTTGCAGGCCATCACCGGCATCCGCCGCGGGGTCAAGGGCCGGGTCCTGCTTCAGGGCGAACCCATTCAGGTGACCGGGGAGGCCGATCCGGCCGAACTGCGAAGCCGGGGAATGGCGCATGTCCCCGAGGACCGGCAGCACATGGGCCTGGTGCTCAAGTTCGACGAGAGCGAGAACTCGATCCTCGGCTATCACGGCGATCCGAAATATCTCAATGGCGTGCTGCTCAACACCGATGCAATACGCAACGATGCGATCGAGAAGATCGAGAAATACGATATCCGCCCGCCCAATCCGCGTTTGAAGACCGCGAACTTCTCCGGCGGCAACCAGCAAAAGATCGTTCTCGCCCGTGAAATCGAGCGCGATCCGGCTGTGCTCGTCATCGGCCAGCCGACGCGCGGCGTCGATGTGGGCGCCATCGAGTTCATCCACAAGCGCATCATCGAAATGCGGGATGCGGGCAAGGCGGTTCTTCTGGTGTCTGTGGAACTTGATGAAATCCGTTCGCTGGCCGACCGGGTCCTGGTGATGTTCGACGGACGCATCGTCGGTGAAAGATCGGCGGATGCGAGCGAAGGCGAGCTGGGCCTGCTGATGGCTGGTGTGGAAGATGACAGGGAGGCTGCGGAATGAGCGCGCCCTACGCAAAATTGCCGGCCTGGGTCGATTACGGCCTGATCCCGCTGATCAATCTGGTGGTCGCGTTCGCCGTCGCCGGTCTGGTCGTTCTCGCAGTCGGTGAAAGCCCCCTGCGGGCCGCCTCCCTCTTGATCCAGGGCGCCTTTGGATACGGTGAAGGCATCGGCTTCACGCTCTACTACGCCACCAACTTCATCTTCACCGGGCTGGCGGTGGCCGTGGCGTTCCATTGCGGGCTGTTCAACATCGGCGGCGAGGGGCAGGCCTATTTCGCCGGCCTCGGCGTCGCGCTGCCGGTCCTATGGCTGGACCAGATCATGCCCTGGTACGTGGTGTTTCCGGTGGCGATTGCCGGCTCGGCCATTGCCGGTGCTGCCTGGGCATTCATCCCGGGCTGGCTGCAGGCAAAGCGCGGCAGCCACGTCGTCATCACCACCATCATGTTCAATTTCATCGCCTCGAGCCTGATGGTTTACGTGCTCGTCGACGTGCTCAAGCCCGCGGGCTCGATGGCGCCGCAGACCCGGACCTTTGCCGACGGCGGGCAATTGCCGCGGCTCGACTGGCTGCTGTCGTCCTTCGGGCTCGATATCGGCGGCGCACCCTTCAACCTCTCCTTCCTGCTGGCGCTTGTCGCCGCCTTCCTGGTCTGGGTGGTGATCTGGCGCACCAAGCTCGGCTATGAAATCCGCACCATGGGGCACAGCCCGCGGGCCGCGCGCTATGCCGGAATCCGGGAGGATCGCATCATCATCATCACCATGCTGATGTCGGGCGCTCTTGCCGGAATGATGGCGCTCAACCCGATCATGGGCGACCAGCACCGCATGCAGCTTGATTTTGTCACGGGCGCCGGGTTTGTCGGCATTGCGGTGGCGCTGATGGGCCGGTCCCATCCGGTGGGCATCATTCCGGCGGCAATCCTGTTCGGCATGCTGTACCAGGGGGGCGCGGAGATCTCGTTCGAAATGCCGCAGATCTCGCGCGACATGATCACCATCATCCAGGGGCTTGTGATTCTCTTCGCCGGCGCGCTGGAGAACATGTTCCGCCCGGCAATAACCACCTTCTTTGCGACGCTTGGCGCGGCACGAAGCGCTGATCCGGCGCCGGCGGCGGAGTGAGATCACCATGGAATTTTTCGACACCATCATCGTCATTATGCAGTCGACCGTTCGGGTGTCGGTGCCGTTGATCCTGGCCGCGCTCGCCGGGCTCTATTCGGAAAGGTCCGGCATTTTCGATATCGGGCTCGAGGGAAAGATGCTCGCCGCGGCCTTTGCGGGCGGCGCCGCGGCCTCCGTTACGGCATCGGCTTTGGTCGGGCTCGGCGCGGCAATCTTCGTTTCGGTCTGTCTTGCGCTGGTTCATGCCTTCGCGTCGATCACGCAGCGCGGAAACCAGATCGTGTCCGGCGTCGCCATCAACTTCATCGCTCTGGGAGCCACCGTCATCCTCGGCCAGGCCTGGTTCCGCCAGGGTGGCCGGACTCCGCAGCTTGGCGAAGGCGAGCGCTTTACCACGGTCGAACTGCCCCTCGCTTCCCAACTGGCCGATGTTCCAGTGCTCGGGTCGATCTATGCGAACCTGTTGTCAGGCCATTTTCTCCTGACCTATTTCGCCTTCGCGATGGTGCCCCTGACCTGGTGGGTGCTCTACCGCACCCGCTTCGGTTTGCGTCTGCGTGCGGTCGGTGAAAACCCGGGCGCCGTGGATACCGCCGGCATTTCTGTGACCTGGATGCGCTACCGGGCGGTCATATGCTGCGGGATTCTCTGCGGAATCGCGGGCGCCTATCTTTCGATGGCGATGACGGCTGGCTTCGTCAAGGGCATGACCGCAGGCAAGGGCTTCATCGCGCTTGCGGCGCTGATCTTCGCTAAGTGGAAGCCCGTCAACGTGATGTTCGCCTGCCTGCTGTTCGGCTTTCTCGACGCCATGTCGATCCGCATGCAGGGCAATGCGCTGCCGGTGATCGGCGAGGTTCCGGTTCAGTTCATGCAGGCCCTGCCCTATATCCTGACCGTGATCCTGCTTGCGGGCTTCATCGGCAAGGCGATTCCGCCGAAGGCCGGCGGCACGCCTTACGTTAAGGAACGCTGAGATGTCGCGGGAACTGTTCGAGGCCGCACGCGCGGCAATGACCAAATGCCATGCGCCCTATTCCAAGTTTCCCGTCGGTGCGGCAATCCTCGCCGATGACGGAAACATTTATGCCGGCGCAAACATAGAGGTGCTTTCCTTCCCCGAGGGATGGTGCGCTGAAACCACGGCCATCGGCCACATGGTCATGGCGGGTGCGAAGCGCATCCGCGAAGTCGCGGTGATTGCCGAAAAGCTGGAGCTTTGCCCCCCTTGCGGCGGCTGCAGGCAGAGGCTGGCCGAGTTTGCGAATGCCGATGCGCTTATTCACCTGTGTGACGCAGACGGGATCAGGAAGACACTTCGAATGGATGAACTGCTCCCGCACGGTTTCAAGACGGAGGTTATCGGATGAAATCGGTAACCGATGTGCTGACCGACCGGTTGCGGGGATTGATGCCCCGCCATGCCGTAATTCTTGGCTCGGGGCTCGGCTCGCTGGTCGAAACCGTCACCGATCCTGTCCGCATCCCCTATGGCGACCTGCCCGGCTTTCCCGAAAGCGGTGTGTCCGGGCATGCGGGCGAGGTGGTGGCCGGAAGGGTCGGCCGGTTGCCGGTGATCATGCTTTCTGGCCGCGTGCATTACTATGAGCATGGCCGTGCGGACGCCATGCGCGCCCCGATCGAAGCCCTCCAGGGAATCGGCGTTACCAATCTGATCCTGACGAATGCGGCGGGATCGCTGCGTGAGGATATGCCGCCCGGCTCGGTGATGCGGATTACCGATCACATCAATTTTTCAGGCTCCAACCCTCTGTTCGGTGAGCCCAGTGACGGCCGGTTTGTGGGCCTTACGAATGCCTATGACGAGGACTTCGGCGCCCGGATGAAAGCCGCCGCGGAGGCGACCGGCACACCGCTGCACGAAGGCGTGTACATGTGGTTTTCGGGCCCCAGTTTCGAAACGCCTGCCGAAATCAGGATGGCGCGCACGATCGGTGCCGATGCCGTCGGGATGTCGACGGTTCCCGAGGTGATCCTGGCGCGGTTTTTCGGCATGCGGGTTGCTGCGGCGTCGGTGATCACGAATTATGCCGCCGGGATGACCGGCGGGGAACTCTCGCATCAGGAAACCAAGGACATGGCGCCGGTCGGCGGCAAGCGGCTTGCTGCGATCCTGACCCGCGCGATCGGAGACATGGCATGAACGTCAAGACGACCGCAGTGGCGGCAGGCGGCGATGCGGCCAAGGGCTCGCATCTTGCCACCGTGGACGAGGCCCGCGCCCGCAATGCCGGCACGGAGTTCCTGCCAGCCATGTTCGAGAACATGTCGGTCAATCTGTCTGCCGCCGAACGGCGTGTTTCGACGTTGGGCGCGCGCCGCACCGTCAAGAAGTCCTGGCAGGCTGCATGGCTGATACGGGCCATCGAGTGCATTGATCTGACCACGCTTGCGGGCGACGACACGCCCGGAAAGGTCGAGCGGCTTTGCGCCAAGGCGCGCAATCCGCTGCGTACCGATCTGCTGGAGGCCCTGGGGCTCGCAGACTACGATCTCAAGACCGGCGCGGTCTGCGTCTATCCAATGATGGTGGCGACAGCAGTGCGCGCACTCGAAGGATCCGGCATCCCGGTCGCGTCGGTGGCGACCGGCTTTCCGGCCGGCCTGACCCCGATGAGGGACCGGCTGGCGGAGATTAATTATGCGGTGGGCGAAGGGGCAGAGGAAATCGACATCGTCATTTCCCGCCGTCACGTGCTCACCGGCAACTGGGAAGCGCTTTACGACGAGGTGCGCCGGATGCGCGAGGCGTGCGGCAAAGCGCACATGAAGGCCATTCTGGCCACCGGCGAGCTCAAGACCCTGTCGAATGTCTACAAGGCCTCCATGGTTTCGATGATGGCCGGAGCCGATTTCGTCAAGACATCGACAGGGATGGAAGGGGTCAACGCCACGCTTCCCGTGAGCCTGACCATGGTGCGTTCGGTTCGCGACTACCTGGAGTTCACGGGCCAGGTCTGCGGTTTCAAGCCTGCAGGCGGAATCCGCAGCGCCAAGGAGGCGATCGCCTGGCTGATCCTGATGAAGGAGGAACTGGGCAACGACTGGCTCAAGCCGGATCTGTTCCGCTTCGGGGCCAGTTCGCTGCTCGGCGACATCGAGCGTCAGCTCGAACACAATGTGACGGGCCGCTACTCGGCATCAGACCGTCACGGCATGGCGTGAGGAGCGCTCCATGAACGAGATCAGGGACATTCTCAATACGATGGAATACGGACCCGCGCCGGAAGACGACAAAGATGTTCGCGCCTGGCTCGCCAGGCACGGTGACGGTTTTGGCCACTTCATCGGCGGGGCGTTCACGGCTCCGGGCAAGGACATGTTCGACGTTCACAACCCCGCCAACGGCGAGACCCTGGCGCGGGTTGCCTCTGCCGGCGAGACCGAGGTGAACAAGGCTGTCGGCGAGGCGTCGAAGGCGCTGAAGAAATGGCAGGCGCTGTCGGGCAACCAGCGTGCACGCCATATCTATGCGCTGGCCCGCCACGTCCAGAAACATGCCCGTTTCCTTGCGGTGCTCGAAACCCTCGACAACGGCAAGACTATCCGTGAAACCCGTGACATCGACATCCCGCTCGTCGCGCGGCATTTTTACCACCATGCCGGATGGGCCGAACTCTGCGAGACCGAGTTTCCTGGCTACGAGGCAGCGGGGGTCTGTGGCCAGATCATCCCGTGGAACTTTCCGCTTCTGATGCTGGCCTGGAAAGTCGCTCCGGCGCTCGCGGCGGGCTGCACGATCGTTCTCAAATCCGCCGAACACACGCCGCTGACGGCCATCGCATTTGCCGAGATCTGCGCCGAAGCCGGACTTCCCGCAGGCGTCTTCAATCTGGTCAACGGCGCCGGCGAAACCGGTGCGGCGCTGGCGGCCCATCCGGATGTTGCCAAGCTCGCTTTCACCGGCTCGACCGAAGTTGGCCGCATCCTGAGGCGTCAGACCGCGGGCTCTGGAAAGAAACTGTCGCTCGAGCTTGGCGGCAAGTCTCCCTTCATCGTGTTCGAGAATGCCGATCTGGACGCCGTGGTTGAGGGCGTGGTCGACGCGATCTGGTTCAATCAGGGCGAAGTGTGCTGCGCAGGCTCGCGCGCCATCGTTCAGGAAGGCATCGCCGAACGGTTTCACGAGAAGTTGCGCGCCCGCATGGAGAAACTGCGGGTCGGCAATCCGCTCGACAAGTCCATGGACATGGGCGCGGTTGTTGCTCCGGTCCAGATCCGCGAGATCACGTCCAGGGTTGAAGCGGGTATCGCCGAGGGCGCAAAGATGTGGCAGCCGAGCTGGGCCAGAACAACTTCGAATGCGGAGGGCTGCTTCTTCCCGCCGACGCTGTTTACCGGCGTTGCTCCCTCCTCCACGCTTGCCCAGGAAGAAATCTTTGGCCCGGTGCTGGCGTCGATGACCTTCCGTACCCCTGGCGAGGCGGTGCAGCTTGCCAACAACTCGCGTTATGGCCTTGCTGCATCGGTCTGGTCGCAGAACCTCGATGAAGCCTTCGACACCGCCCGGCAGATCAAGTCGGGGATCGTCTGGATCAATTCCACCAACCTTTTCGACGCATCCGCCGGTTTCGGCGGCTACAAGGAAAGCGGCTTCGGCCGCGAGGGCGGCCGTGAGGGCATGCGCGAGTATCTGGTTCCGTCATGGCTCGGCAAAGCCAGATCACTGCCCGAAAGCAAGCCGCTTCCGGCCCCGGAGCCCGCGCCCGGCGCCGGCAATCCGGGCCTTGACCGGACCGTCAAGATGTATATCGGCGGCAAGCAGGCGCGCCCGGACTCAGGTTATTCCTATCCTGTCAGCGGGAAGGGCGGCCGCCACCTCGCGGAGGTCGGGCTCGGCAACCGCAAGGACATCCGCAATGCCGTCGAGGCCGCACACAAGGCCGCCGGCTGGAGCGCCATGACCGGGCACCTGCGTGCCCAGGTCCTCTACTTCCTGGCCGAGAACCTGGAGCTTCGCGGCGAGGAGTTTGCCGCAAGGCTCTCCGAAACCGGCATGTCTGCCTCCGCGGCCCGGCGCGAGGTGGAAGCCTCGGTCGCGCGGATCATGTTCTACGCGGCCTGGGCCGACAAGTATGACGGCGCCATACGCGCGCCCGAAAAGCGCATGCTGACCCTGGCACTTAACGAGCCGTGGGATGTGATGGGGATCTCCTGTCCGGACGAAGCGCCGCTTCTGGGGCTGGTCTCGCTGGTCATGCCGGCGATAGCCATGGGCAACCGGGTGGTGGTGACACCTTCGCCGCGGCAGCCGTTGGCCGCCTGCGACTTCTACCAGGTGCTCGATACTTCGGACGTGCCCGGGGGCGTTATCAACATCGTCACCGGCGATCGCGATACCCTGGCCGACACGCTGGCCAGGCATGACGATGTTTCCGCGCTGTGGTATTTCGGTTCGCAGGCCGGATCCGGTCTCGTCGAGCGGGAATCGGCGGGCAATCTGAAAGCCGTCTGGGCGAACAACGGCAAGGCCCGCGACTGGTTCGACGCGCAGCAGGGGCAGGGTGAAGAATTCCTGTTCCGTGCCGTGCGGATCAAGACCATATGGACGCCGTTCGGCGTATGAGTTCGCAAATGCTTCCCCAGGAGATCATACGGACAAAGCGCGACGGTGGTGAAATCGACCCCGACCACATCGCTTCCTTCGTCGCGGGGCTGACCGATGGCAGCGTCACGGAGGGACAGGTTGCCGCGCTTGCCATGGCGGTCTTCTTCAACGGCATGACACGTGCCGAAGCGGTGGCCCTGACCGTTTCGATGCGCGATTCTGGCGAGGTACTGTCCTGGACCGGAACGGACCGGCCGGTTGTCGACAAGCATTCGACCGGAGGGGTCGGCGACAATGTCTCCCTGATGTTGGCCCCGATTGCCGCAGCCTGCGGGCTTGCCGTGCCGATGATTTCGGGGCGGGGTCTCGGCCATACCGGGGGTACGCTCGACAAGATGGAGGCCATTCCCGGCTACCAGGCGATGCCCGACAATGCATTGTTCCGGAAGGTCGTGGCCGATGCCGGATGCGCCATCATTGGTCAGACCGGAAAGCTCGCGCCCGCCGACAAGCGGTTTTATGGGATCCGGGACGTCACCGCCACGGTGGAATCGGTGCCGCTGATCACCGCATCGATCCTTTCCAAGAAGCTTGCTGCAGGCCTCGGGGCGCTGGTGCTGGATGTCAAATGCGGCAATGGCGCCTTCATGGACAATCCGGCCCGTGCCAGTGAACTGGCCCGCTCGCTGGTCGAGGTTGCAACCGGGGCCGGCATGCCGACAACCGCGCTTGTTACCGACATGAATCAGCCGCTCGCAAGTGCTGCGGGAAATGCGCTGGAGGTTCTGAATGCGGCCGATTTTCTGACCGGCAAGGCCCGCGATCACCGTCTCGAGGCGGTGACCCTCGCCCTCGCCGCCGAGATGCTTGTATCCGGCGGATTGGCCGAGGACGCGCAGGCCGGCACGGAAATGGCGCGCTCCGCCCTCGACGGCGGCCGGGCTGCGGAACAGTTCAATCGCATGGTCGCCGGGCTGGGTGGCCCTGCCGATTTCCTGGATGCCCCGGAGAGGCATCTGGAACCTGCGCCGATCGTGGTAGATTTCGTACCCGGAAAGCCGGGATTTGTCGTGGGCTATGATACCCGCGGCGTCGGTCTTGCGGTGGTCGAACTCGGCGGCGGACGCGTGCGTCCGAGCGATCCGATCGACCACGCGGTTGGTTTGACCTCGCTTCTTCCGGTCGGCGCAAAGCTGGAGAAAGATACGCCGGTAGCCCGCATCCATGCCCGCACAGAAGAGCAGGTGGAGCGCGCCAGGGCTCGATTGCGCCGGGCGATCCGGATCGGCGAAACCGCCCCGGAGCCCGCCCCGGTCATCCTCGGCCGGCACGGCTGAAAGCCTTGATATCTTGCCTTTTTGCCGGGCCCTAGTTGATCAGTTCAAGCCGGTTGCCCTTGACGTGGTACGATTTGAGCTTCGACATGAAGCTCATCCCGATCAGCGTCTTGGTGAGCGCCTCGTCCGCAAGCACGAAGGCTTCGACGTCGCGAACCGTGATCGATCCCACTTCCATGCGTTCGAGCACGACGAGAGCCGCGGAGGTCTTGCCGTTGGCGGTGGAGACTTCGTAACGGAAGTCCGAGTTCGTCAAGCCAAGGCCGAGACTGCGGGCTGTCGAGACGTTGAGCGCGACATAGGTCGCGCCGGTATCGATCAGGCCGCGAATGTGATGCCCGTTGACGCGAAAATTCTCCGAGAAGTGGCCGCCATCGTCCAGTCCGATGCTGGCTGCGCGAACGCCGCTCGTGTAATGGGCTTGGGATTGCCCGGCCGTCTGGGTTGCGGCCATGACCTTGGCTTCCGGCGCGGCGGGTTCCTCGCGGACTTCCAGAACCGAAGAAATATCCTGGGCGTAATGCGGCAGCCCGGCGATGCCGAGAACTGCGCAGGAGAGGAGAAAGATCTTCTTGAACATGAATGGTCTCCAGGCTTTCGGAGCCATTCAACAGGATCATTCCTAACAGGGCATGTTCAAAACCCGGCGGCTGTCGGGCCGAGTGGAAAACTGGTTAAGGAAACGGAAAAAAGACCGGACCGGACAAATGCCGCCTGCATCGCTTATTTGGTTCCGTACATCCGGTCGCCTGCATCTCCAAGGCCGGGAACGATGTAGCCCTTCTCGTTGAGATGGCTGTCGACCGATGCGGTGAAGATCGGCACGTCGGGGTGGGCCGCCTGGAAGTTGCGGATGCCTTCGGGAGCGGCGAGCAGGCACAGAAAGCGGATATTGTGGGCCCCGCGCTCCTTGAGCTTCTCGATCGAGGCGATCGACGAGTTTCCGGTGGCGAGCATCGGATCAACCACGATAACGAGCCGGTTGCTGACGTCCTCGGGCGCCTTGAAGTAGTACTCGATCGCTTCGAGGGTCTCGTGGTCGCGGTAGACGCCGATATGGGCGACCCGGGCCGAGGGGACCAGATCGAGCATTCCTTCCAGGAGCCCGTTGCCTGCACGAAGAATGGATGCAAAGACAAGCTTCTTGCCTTCCAGCACCGGGGCCTCGATCTCGGTGAGCGGCGTTTCGATCCGCTCCATCGTGATCTCCAGATCGCGGGTGACTTCATAGCACAACAGCGTGGATATTTCCCTGAGCAGACGCCGGAACCCTGCGGTCGAGGTTTCCTTCTTGCGCATGATGGTGAGCTTGTGCTGCACCAGAGGGTGATCGATGACCGTAACGCCGTTCATGATGATTGTTCCCGTCTTCAAACGTCATACTGGCATTTGCGCAGGCTGCTTTTTGGCACGTGCGTTCAAACGACAGCGGTGGTTGTTGCGTCTGCACCGACAGGGCCTTTTGACCGCCTGATGCAGTTCAGGCCCGGATTGGACACAGTCTGAGTTAGACACCGCCCGAGTTAGACACGGATTGACGCGCCGCGGCAAGCTTGCAGCCCGGTTTCAGGCGAGCTGTCCCAAGAGAATTGCCCGTGTGGGTTCGTCGACGAAGGCTGCTTCAATGGCGGTCCGCGTAAATCCGGTCAGCTTTGCTGCATCATAGCCCCATGCATCGGCCGCCAATTTGTACTCGTGGGCGATCGAAGAATGAAAGTGCGGCGGATCGTCCGAACTCAGTGTGACCTTGACGCCCGCGCGGTGCAGCCTGTCGAACGGATGGGTTGCCATGTCCGGGAAGACCTGGAGTGCGAGGTTCGATCCGGGGCAGACCTCGAGCACAACACCTTCCTCGGCCAGTCTCTGGACCAAGTCGGGGTCCTCTATGGCCCGCACGCCATGTCCGATCCGCGACGGGCGCACATGATCAAGCGCGTTGCGCACGCTGTCCGCGCCGTCGAGTTCGCCCGCATGGATGGTAATGCCGAGACCGGCATCGCGGGCAATGTCGAAGGCCCGGGCAAAATCGGACACGCGTCCGAAACGCTCCTCTCCCGCCATTCCGAATCCGGTGATCAGCGGATGCGGTCTGTCCGCTGCGATCCGTGCCGCCGCCTCGACCTTCTCTGCGCCGAGATGACGGATGCCCACGACAATCATCCGGCATTCAATGCCGCTTGACGCACGCGCCGCACCGATGCCGGAGGCCAGACCGTTGAAATAGGTCTCCGGCGAAAGTCCCGCGGCGAGCGCGTGATCGGGGGAGACGAAGATTTCCGCATAGATCGCGTTTTCGGCGGCGATGCCTTCAAGGTAGCTCTGCGCCAGCGCCGCATAGTCTTCCTCGCTGCGAAACAGTGCCGCCGCACCGTCATAAGCGTGCAGGAACTCCGTGAAATCCGACCAGACGTACCCATCTCCCGCAATGAAGGAGGAGACATCCGCGCCATACTTGACCGCCTGGGCCTTCACCAGTTCCGGTGAGGCTGCACCCTCGATATGGCAGTGCAACTCCGCCTTTTTCACATCGGCGATCACAGGAAACTCCTTCCGTTGGCCAATGGCGGCAGACCTAGATGGGCCGCAATCGTGGCTCCGATATCCGAGAATCCCTTGCGAATGCCGATATTGCGGGCCGATATGCCCGGGCCAAAACCAAGAACGGGCACGCGCTCGCGGGTATGATCGGTGCCCCGCCATGTCGGGTCGCAGCCGTGATCGGCAGTCATGATGACCAGATCGCCGGGTTTGAGCAGCTTTGCCAATGCAGGCAGGCGGGCATCGAACGCCTCAAGTGCGGCCGCATAGCCCGGAACGTCGCGCCGGTGGCCGTAAAGCATGTCGAAATCAACGAAATTCGTGAATACCAGATCGCCGTCGCGCGCCTCTTGCGCCGCCTTCAGGGTGGCATCGAAAAGCGCGGAATTGCCGCTGGCCTTGCGGAGGTTGGTGACCCCCTGATGCGCAAAGATGTCGCCGATCTTGCCGACCGCAAACACCCGTTTGCCGCTGGATTCGACCTGGTCGAGCAGGGTGGGCCCGGGAGGAAGGACAGAAAAATCCCTGCGGTTGCCCGTACGGTCGAACCCCTTTTCGGGGGTGCCGACGAAGGGGCGGGCAATCACGCGGCCGATATTGAGCGGATCGACAAGGCGCCGCACCGTTTCACAAAGTTTGATCAGCCTTTCGAGCCCGAAGCTCTCCTCATGCGCGGCAATCTGGAACACGGAGTCAGACGAAGTGTAGCAGATCGGCTTGCCGGTTCGCATGTGCTCAGCGCCGAGGCTTGCAATGATCTCCGTACCGGAAGCATGGCAATTGCCAAGAATGCCGGGAACCTCGCCCTCCGACACGATCGCGGCGATAAGATCGTCACTGAATGCCGCTCCGTCATCGGGAAAATAGCCCCAGTCGAACATGACCGGCTGTCCGGCTATTTCCCAGTGGCCTGAAGGCGTATCCTTGCCGTGGGAAACTTCCTCCGCCGCGCCGTGAAGTCCGCGCGGGCGGGACGCAAGCTCCCAGCCCGCCGGAATGTCACCTGAGGCTGCAAGCGCTGCTTCTGCCAGTCCGAGAGAACGCATGTGCGGCAGCGCCAGCGGTCCGGAGCGTAGGTCGGCCCGGTCGGCAAGTCCGGCTGCGCACTGCTCAGCGATATGCCCGAGCGTGTCGGCGCCGAGATCGCCATAGGTCTCCGCATCCGGCGCGCCGCCGATGCCGAAAGAATCGAGAACGAAAAGAAATGCGCGTGCCATTCATGTATCTCCAGAACAAACCGGAAGTTAGCCGGAATCGGCCCGGTCAGAAAGGGCGATTTCAGCCCATGCGGATGGCCTTGCCCTGCTGCCGATGCGGCTCGTGGCTGGTAACCTTGTTTTCACCATGTTTCCACAGTCCGGTCCGGCCGTGGTATGACCACAGCATGATTGCCATCAGGTCTTTCACCAGTGCGAGTGTTGCGATGACGAGGTTTTCAGCCTGGACAAGAACTTTTGCACGCGTGGCTTTGGCCGTCCTCACCCTGACCTTGGGCGGGGGAATGGCCAGCGCGGACTATCGTGAAACCGTTTCCGTTCTCCGGATCGGCATGCTTGACAACCATCCTGCCGCAGCCGATCCGTTGAAGCTCGAAGCGGTCCGGGAGGCGTTCTCGGATGCCTTGGGCATATCGGTCGAGATTATCAGGATGCGCAGCTACGCGGCCCTGGTGGATGCCCACGCAAGCGGACGTATCGGATATGCGATCCATTCGGCCATGTCCTTTGCCGCCACGAACGCAGCGTGCGGGTGCGTTCGGCCGCTGAGGGTTCCGGTCGCTGCGGACGGTTCGACCGGGTTCAGATCGGTTCTCGCCGTGCGCGATACCGTCACAAGGCCGATAAGCGAACTGCGCATTGCCTATTCGACGGAGGAATCCGTATCCGGCTGGTTGATCCCGCAGCGTGCAATGAAAGCCGGAAGCCTTGATCGCCCGGAACTGATCCGCGCCGGTGACGTGACCTCGGCCTTGAAACTCTATGATGAAGAACAGGTGGACGGTGTATTCGGCTGGCTTCCCGACATTCCCAATTCCACGGGACTGGATCCGGCTCTTCTGTTTGGCGGCTGGGCAGCCCAATCCGGCGGGTTCAGCGATTCGATCCGGCTGATCTGGTCGTCGCAACCCATTCCGTACGGGCCTCACGCGACCCATCGCTCGCTTCCGGATGATCTGGTCGAGGCGCTGGGTGATTTCCTTGACAGGATGCCCCAGGCAGCGCCGGGCCTGCTCGACATATTCGAGCCGGTCTTTTCGGGCGGCTATGCGGTTCCGGATCCGCGAGACTACGAGAACATGCGCGACCTTGTCTTGACCGGTATCGCGGACACCAGCGGCTAACTTGATCCGTCAGCAGTTGGAGCAGGAGACCTCGGTCCCGAGGCGCTGGCGAAGATGGTATGTCTTCTTCATGCTCAGCGTTCTGATGTCGACATCGCTGAGACCGGGCAGCACCAACAGAAGCTGATGATCAAATTCCAGTTCGGTGCGGACCAGAAACGTGTTGGGGATCGCAAGGTCCGACGGCAGTGTCTGAGCCGAACCGTCGGCATATGGCTTGGTGCCGTCTTCCTGCCATGACCAGGATGCGGAAGCCTGGCCGGCGCCGTTGATCGAGATTCCGGTCACCTTCACCTTGATCCCGTCCGACCGGAACGGCGTCATCACGCTTTCCGCAACGTTGATCATGGCTTCGAGGTCGGCCTTGCTGACCGAATTCTCCTGGGTGATGAGGTCCGCGACGGTGCTCGATGCTCGCGCCAGTTTCTTGTTGACCGACATGGCCACCGAAACCTCGAGCGAGCCCATGTAGAGCACGATCAGTACAGGTGCGATAAGGGCAAACTCGACTGCACCGACACCCTCGCGGCTCCCGCGCAGCCTGCGCGCCGTGCGCACCAATCCCGTCAGCACGCCGGTCAACCGGTTCCCGTCGTCCTTCGGATTTCGAGTGTGTGCTTTGGGTTTGCTCATGGATAGACCTCATTTCGGAACGCAGCGGTCGCAACCATCAGGTAGTCCCGCGGCATCTCCCCGTCCTTCCGGATATTGGTGATGAACGGCCGGACCAGATCGGTCATGACCTCCCAGCGGTAGTAGGCGCGGACGATGTTGATCGTACCGGGTCCGCCGGGGTCGTAGTCGAAGTCAGTCGGATCGAGATCAGCAAATTTCTCGTTGCTCACGCGCGGGATGTATTTCGGCACATCGTCGAAATTCGCGAACTCGCGAACGTCGAGATAAAGCTTCTGGTCGTTCGGGTCCTCGTTCTCCGCGCATTTGATCATCAGGCTGATCTCATCGCAAAAAAGCGCCCGGAACTGGGCTTCGGTCTTGTCGGTCGGGCGGCCCATATTGAAGGTGATCTGCCCCGTGCGGACCTGCCGGCTCATCGTGTCGACCGCGTTCTCCAGCAATTGCTCGCCGGCAAATGCGATAAAGGCCTCGATGGTTGCGAAGATCAGAAGGAAGAAGGGAAACGCCAGAAGACCGAATTCGATTGCGGCCGATCCATCCTGGTTGCGCCGGAACCTGAAGGCGAGCCGGCGCGCGCCGCGTTCGCGTCGCGGTGCTTTTCGATTCTGCACATCAAGATTCATCTTGAGACTCCCGGACATTCGTTGTCAGGGATCAAGCCTAGGTCTAACTGGTTGATTTTTTGTAACGGGCGTTAAAACAACCCAGTCTTGGTAAACGGAAGGTTACCTATGCCGGCCCCGCTCGCACGGACTGCCCTTCGGTTCACGCCGAACCCTGCCGCGATCAGGGTGCGGCAGCGCCCGGTGTGTGTTCCTCACAGGACGGGGAGCAGGAGAACACGGAGCGCGAGGTCTGCTTGAACACCCTGAGCGTGTTCGCCTCGTCGACGGAGACGAGGATGCGTTCGTCGACGATGGCTTCTCCGGCCTGGTCGAGAATGACGAGATTGGTGGTGCCGTAGGATTTTCCGGTCAGCACGATGGTGCGCGGATCCGATACCGTCACGTCGGCCACGCCGGCGTTGCCGATGATGACCTTGCTCACGGTCCGGTCCAGCTTGAGGATGCGGGCGTGGTCCATGAAAACACGGATCACGTCTTCTGAGGCTATCGAGGCCTGGGCCGAAACAGCGGCGAGGGCCAGACCGAGCGTCGCGGCCGCCAGTTGCCGCCGAACAGAAGAAAAGTTGGTCATGCCGTATCCTTGGGTCTTTGGTTCGCAGACCAAAATCGCGCGGAATGGTGAATGAAGCCTTAAGGCCGGGTGGATCTCGGGTGAATTAGTTGGGCTATGACGCCCACGGGCGGCGGCACGATCCCTTAGACACGCTGCCGATGGAAAACGGCTCTTGGGCAGAACCAATATTATAAAGCGTCTGCGGTCGGGTCGAAACCGGTCGGAATGGAGGGATTTCGGCCTGTTTGCCGGCCCTCGGCGCAGGAAAATCCTGGCAAGGTTTCGCTAACCACGTCTCTTAAGCAGATCGAAAAGCTTGGGGTCTAGGTTGGGATCATCTGATCAACGGCAACGGTTGACGGAGTGCTGAAAACACGATGTGGATTAAGGAGTATCCCATGAAGACCATTTTTGATCGTTTCGTCAAAGACGAATCCGGCGCGACTGCAATCGAGTACGGCCTGATCGCTGCACTTATCTCGGTCGCCCTCATCACCGGCGCGACCACGCTGGGCAACACCCTGAACGCTCAGTTCCAGGGTCTGTCGGACAAGATGAACGACGCCAAGAACGCTCAGGGCTCCTAAGCCCAAGAGCAGGCGAACGACATTCCGTTTCAAAGCCGTCCCCCTCGGGGGGCGGCTTTATTGCTTTGTATTCCCCTGTGCGAAGGCCTGGCATCGTCTGCGAATGCGACCGGGTCCGTGCTCGACCCGGGGGCGGAAACCGCATGTTAACCATGAACGGCCCGCAGATGGCGGCAACCATTCGCTAACCGTGTTTCTTAAGCGCTTTGAAAAAATCTTTTCATACAGTTTTCGCATCCGACCAGCCGAGGCAGCTGGCGGTGTGCTGAAACAAAAGTGGATGAAGGAACCGAAACATGAAGACCATTTTTGCTCGTTTCGTCCAGGACGAATCCGGCGCAACCGCGATCGAGTACGGCCTCATCGCAGCGCTTATCTCAGTGGCCCTGATCACGGGCGCCACCACTCTGGGCAACACTCTGAACGCTCAGTTCCAGAGCCTTTCCGACAAGATGAACGACGCCAAGAACGCCCAGGGTTCCTGATCGGGTCCGGCATTCGGTATTGTTCAGCGATTAGCCGCCTTTCGGGGCGGCTTTTGCTTTTTCTCATGTCCGAACGATGCGTTGCTGTTTCTTAAGGTCTTTTGTCTAGCTTTGCGGTCTGCGGGTAGCGGTTCGGGCACACGGTTGCCTGCTTTGCGACCGCTGACAGGTCAGACGACGTGTGGATCAAGGAGCCGATCAATGGTTGAAGCAGCGATTTTCATTGTTCTTCCGCTGTGTCTGGCAATGGCCGCCTTCACCGACATTCTGACGATGAAGATCCCGAACCGGGTTTCGGTCATTCTCGCGCTTTCGTTTTTTGTCGTCGCACCGTTGAGCGGAATGGATCTCGGTACCTTTGGCTGGTCGATCGTAGCAGCTCTTGCCGTCTTCTCCGGTTGCTTCGCCCTGTTTGCGCTCAACGTGATGGGCGGCGGCGACGCCAAGATCCTTTCGGCTGCGGCTCTCTGGTATGGCTTCAATATCGATCTCGTGGCCTTTCTCGGCCTGACCGGCATCTATGGCGGTTTCCTCGCCCTGTTCGTATTGCTGATGCGGGCCAACCAGAACATTCTGCTCGCCGCTCCCGTTCCGATCCCGATGCACTTCTTCAAGGACCGTGCCGGGATTCCCTACGGAGTGGCCATCGGCGCCTCGGCATTCTCGACCTATCCGGAGAGCCGGATGTTTCTGGACGCCATCAACCGTCTCTTCTGAGCGCTGCCCGGATCCCGGGCGCTGGCCGCGGCGAATTAATCTTTTTCTATCAACAGGTCTCGACGTGCTGCGCGCCCGGCCGAATACGGCATCGGTGCCGGCGGGGTTTGACCCTGAGGGCCCGTGCCGTCCGGCATCTCATGCGCAGGCGCACCTCCCGGGTGCCGCCCACAAGTGGCGCATCTTCAAAGGCATGACCATGATCCGGCGCGATGGCGGCCCTGGAGCTAAACTTTGAATTAACCCTGTTCGCTAGCGGACCATTAACCATAATTACACGATTGCAAATGCATTCTGCGGCCAGCCTATCCAATACACGGTGAGGAAACCGCATGAAACCCGCCCGCGTCGTCATCATGGCAGTAGCAGTTGTGGCTGCCGGACTAGCCGGATATCTCGCCATGAGCCTGACCTCCCCGACGGTCCAGGTCAACGAGATCGCGGCCACGCCGGTGGTCGAGAAAATGCCCACTGTCGATGTGCTGGTTGTCAGTGCGAGCCTGCCTGTTGGCAGCCGCCTGAACGAGGAAACCATGGAATGGAAGGGATGGCCCGAAGACGCTGTTGTCGAGGGGCTGATCAGCCGCGAGGCGCGTCCCGAGGCGATCACCGAGATGACCGGCGCGATCGTCCGCCTGCCGATCTTTGCCGGTGAACCCCTGCGGCCGGAAAAGATCGTCGATTCCTCGTCGCGCATCATGTCGTCGCTGCTTCCCGCGGGCAAGCGCGCCATCGCAACGGAAATCTCGGTTGCCACCAGCGCCGGCGGCTTCATCCTGCCCAACGACCGGGTCGATGTCATCATGGTGCGCCGCAAGACGGCTCAGGAAGGGTTCCTGACCGAGGTCATTCTCTCCAACATCCGGGTTCTGGCCATCGACCAGCGCATCGAGGAAGACGCGCAGGGCAACCGCACCGCGGTCGGTACGACGGCCACGCTCGAGCTGACCCCGGAACAGTCGAAGATCATCACCGTCGCCCAGCAAATGGCGGACCGGCTGACGCTCGCGCTTCGCAGTGTTGCCGACGTCCAGGAGCCGGATACGACCGGTGCGAAACATCTCTTGAGCGGCGAAGACGGCTCTTCGGCCATCCAGCTGATCCGCTCCGGCGCAATCACCAATGTTGGCGCCACCAACTGAAGCGGAGAATGAACGTGCGTCATAATGTAAAAACGCTTTTGTCTTCGATCGCCGGCTCCGTGCTGGTTGGGACGGTTTTGGCTGCCGGGGTCTTCGTCGACCCGTTTGCGGGCCAGCTTGTCTCTTCCGCACAGGCATCGCAGAACATCATCAAGATCAGGCAGGCCGGGCCCGGCGTGTCCAAGCGGGTCAAGCTGGGTCTCAACAAGGCCATCGTGATTGACCTGCCGACCGATGCCCATGACATCCTGGTCGCCGATCCGGAACTGGCCGACGCGGTAACCCGCACCTCGCGCCGGCTCTATCTCTTCGGCAAGACGGTCGGCCAGACCAACATCTTCATCTTTGGCGCGAGCGGCGAGGAGATCGTCTCCATCGAACTCGAGATCGAGCGCGATGTCGCGGGGCTGGAGGTGCACCTCGCCCGCTTCCTGCCGGATTCGGACATCAAGGTTGAAATCATCTCGGACAACATCGTTCTGACCGGTTCGGTGCGCACGCCGCAGGACGCGGCGCAGGCCGCAAAGCTGGCCGAAATCTTCCTGACCGGCGGTGAAGCCACGACCCGTGTGACCACGGCGACCAGCGAGGGCGGAGATGCCGCCATCAACGCCGAGGCCCGCCAGAAATCCAAGATCGTCAACCTTCTCAAGATTGACGGCGAGGATCAGGTGACGCTCAAGGTGACCATCGCGGAGGTCAGCCGCCAGGTTCTCAAGCAGCTCGGCTTCAACACGACCTTGACCGGGGACGCTTCGGCAAGGCTTGGCAACAGCACCACATCCTGGCTCTCCGTGCCGGGCCTTGCGCAGCTCGGCTCTGCGGCCAGCACCATCTCCGGCGCCCGGATTTCCGCCGACATCAGTGCCCTGGAGCGCGCCGGCGTGCTTCGCACCCTCGCGGAACCGAGCCTGACCGCGATTTCCGGCGAGATCGCGCGTTTCAGTGTCGGCGGCCTGTTCAATGTGGAAGATGAACGCACCGAGGACGGGACCATCTTCGCGGAGACCGAATACGGCATCAAGCTGGAGTTCACTCCGGTGGTGCTCGCTCCGGGACGGATATCGCTGCGCATCAAGACCGAGGTGTCCGAGCCCACCTTCGAAGGCCAGAGCCCGCTGCCGTCCATCCAGAGGCGTGAAGCCGAGACTTCGGTCGAGCTTCCCTCCGGCGGTTCGATGGTGCTTGCCGGCCTGGTCCGTGACAGCTACCGCCAGACCCTGTCCGGCATGCCCGGAGCCTCCAAGATCCCGGTGCTGGGTACGCTGTTCCGTTCCAAGGAATTCATGCGCAACGAGACAGAACTCGTCATCATCGCAACGCCCTATCTGGTCAAGCCGGTCGCCCGCAACGAACTCGCCCGGCCCGACGACAATTTCAACGCGCCCAGTGACGGCGCAGGCTTCTTCCTTGGCCGCGTCAACCGTGTCTACGGGCAGATGGAAACCGGATTGCCGCCCGGTCGCTACCACGGCGCCGTCGGTTTCATCTACAAATGATCAGGAACCCGAAAATGTCTTTCAAGATTACAGTTCCCAACACTCCTGATCGCCATCGGATCCGGTTCGCCACTGTCACGGCGCTGGCGAGCCTGGCATTGCTCTCCGGCTGTGCGGGCTGGGGCGGCCACAGCGTGGTCGTGGGCGCGGTGCCCGATGATTACCGTACCAGCCACCCTATTGTCGTGGCGGAACAGGAACGCACGGTCGACATCCCGGTGGGCACCGGAGACCGCGAGCTTACCATTTCGATGCGCGAGATCGTGCGCGGCGCAGCCAACAGCTACAAGTCGTCTGCTTCGGGCGCGGTACGCATCATGGTTCCGAGCGGATCGGCGAATGCGGGCGCAGCGTCGATTGTCGCTGACGAGGTTGCGGCCATCCTCCGGAAGGAGGGAATCCCCGGCAATCGCATTCTTACCTCGCCCTACAACGCATCCTCGCCCAACGACGCGGCGCCGATCCGGATCGCCTATCTGGCGATCTCGGCTTCGACCGGTCAGTGCGGCCGCTGGCCGGACGATCTTGTGACCAATACGAGCGAAAACAAGCATTGGGCCAATTTCGGCTGCGCCTACCAGAACAACCTGGCTGCCCAGATCGCCAATCCGGGGGATCTCATCGCGCCGCGCGGTATGTCGCCGATCGACGCGGAGCGCCGCTCGAACGTCATCGAAACCTATCGGAACAGCGGCGCCGGCCTCGGGGCAAATTGATGAATGAAGACTGTCGCGCGACATCTGAAGCAGGACAACGGCAATGACAAACCTTGATTATGAGCTAGAGCAATCCACGCCTGCTGAACCGGCGGCGGACACGTCTGCGCGCGGAGATTTCGACCGCATCAGGCCCCTGCCGCGGATCTCCGTGCATGTGTTCTACGAAACCGAGGGACTTGCGAAAACCATGGAGCGCTGCGGTGAGGACCGCCGCATGGCCAAGGTCAATCTCCGGGTCAATTCCGGCGGCGTATCGGCTGCAACCAACATGTTTTCGTCCTCTCCGACGCCGAACCTGCTGGTTCTCGAAACACGCGCCGATGCCGAAACCCTGATCGGCGAACTCGGCGAACTGGCCAATTACTGCGATCCGGACACCCGCGTGGTGGTGATCGGCCACGTCAATGATGTCTCGCTCTACCGCGAACTCGTTCGCAACGGCGTGTCCGAATACATCGTCGCGCCCGTTTCGATGGCGGATGTCATTGGCGTCATCTCGACCATTTTCGTCGATCCGGACGCCGCCCCGCTGGGAAAGTCGATTGCCTTTGTCGGCGCGAAGGGTGGCGTGGGATCTTCGACGCTCGCGCACAACTGTGCCTGGAGCATATCGAACCTGTTTTCGAGCGAGGTCATCCTTGCCGATCTGGACCTCGCTTTCGGAACCGCCAATCTGAACTTCGACAACGATCCTGCCCAGGGCATTGCCGAAGCGGTGTTCTCTCCGGATCGCCTAGACGAGGTGTTTCTCGATCGACTTCTTGCGAAATGCTCGGAACATCTCTCGATGCTCGCGGCGCCCTCGATGCTTGACCGTACCTACGATTTCTCCGGCGATGCTTTTCTGCCCATCCTCGACATCGTGCAGCGCAACGCCCCGATTTCGGTTCTGGATGTGCCACATCTTTGGTCCGACTGGTCGCGCAAGATCCTGTGTGCTGCCGATGAAATCGTCATCACCGCGACGCCCGATCTCGCCAATCTTCGCAACACGAAGAACCTGTTTGACACACTGCGCAAGCTCAGGCCGAACGACCATCCGCCCTACCTCATCCTCAACCAGGTCGGACTGGCAAAACGTCCGGAAATCGCTCCCGACGTATTCTGCGATCCGCTGGAAGTGGAACCGCTCGCAATCATTCCGTTTGACGCGCCGCTGTTTGGCGAGGCTGCCAATTCCGGACTGATGATCGCGGAATCCGCAGCGAAATCACCGGTCGCGGAGTCCATGTCGCAGATCGCGCATGTGGTTACCGGACGGGCGGAAGTCAAAAAACGCAAGAAGGCCGGCCTCTCATCCCTCATGGGCCTGCTCGGCCGCAAGTAACAGGCAGACTGGAGTTCTCAACACCATGTTCGGCAAACGCAGCAATGACGGTTCCGGCAGGGCGCCGATGGCCCCGGTTCAGAAGCCGGCGGCCATGCCTGAGGCTCCTGCCGCGCCGCAAGTCAGCGACAGCGCGCCTGCTTCGGCGCCCGCGGCCCCTGCAGTGGCGTCCGCGCCGGAGCCCGCCCCGAAACCACAGCCGGAGCCGGTTGCGGTACAGCGGCGCGAAGAGCCCCCGGCAAAGCGGAAATCCACCCGCAACGAGGCCTATTACGACACCAAGAGCCAGGTCTTCTCGGCGCTGATCGATACCATCGACCTGTCGCAGCTCGCCAAGCTCGACGCTGAGAGCGCGCGCGAGGAAATCCGCGATATCGTCAACGATATCATCACGATCAAGAACTTCGCCCTGTCGATCGCCGAGCAGGAAGAACTTCTGGACGACATCTGCAACGACGTGCTGGGCTACGGCCCGCTCGAGCCGTTGCTGGCGCGCGACGACATCGCCGACATCATGGTCAACGGCTCCGGCAAGACCTACATCGAAGTCGCCGGCAAGGTGCAGGAGACCGATGTCCGGTTTCGCGACAACGGACAGCTTCTGTCGATCTGCCAGCGCATCGTCAGCCAGGTCGGCCGCCGTGTCGATGAATCGAGCCCGATCTGCGACGCGCGTCTTCCGGACGGCTCGCGTGTCAACGTCATCGCGCCGCCGCTGGCGATTGACGGCACCGCGCTCACCATTCGTAAGTTCAAGAAGGACAAGCTGACGCTCGACCAGCTGGTCAAGTTCGGAGCGATCACGCCCGAGGGCGCGGTCATCCTGCAGATCATCGGCCGTGTCCGATGCAATGTGGTGATTTCCGGAGGCACCGGCTCCGGTAAGACCACGCTGCTGAACTGCCTGACCGCCTATATCGACGCCGATGAACGCGTCATCACCTGCGAAGACTCCGCCGAACTGCAATTGCAGCAGCCGCATGTGGTTCGCCTGGAAACGCGCCCGCCCAATATCGAGGGCGAAGGCGAGATCACCATGCGTGACCTGGTCAAGAACTGCCTGCGTATGAGGCCCGAGCGCATCATCGTCGGCGAGGTTCGCGGACCCGAGGTGTTCGACCTTCTTCAGGCGATGAACACGGGCCACGACGGTTCCATGGGCACGATCCACGCCAACAGCCCGCGCGAGTGCCTGAGCCGTATGGAATCGATGATTGCCATGGGCGGCTTCACCCTGCCTGCCAAGACGGTGCGCGAGATCATTGCCGGCTCTGTTGATGTCGTTATCCAGGCCACGCGCCTTCGTGACGGCTCCCGCCGGATTACCCACATCACCGAAGTGGTCGGCATGGAAGGCGATGTGCTGATCACCCAGGACCTGATGAAGTACGACATGACCGGCGAAGACGCCAACGGCCGGATCATCGGCGAGCACCGCTCGACCGGTATCGGCCGTCCGCATTTCTGGGACCGGGCCCGCTACTACGGCGAAGACAAGCGTCTGGCTGCCGCGCTCGATGCCATGGAAAAGATCGCTTCTTAAGGAGACGCCCGCGTGTTTGGTCTGGATACAGTCGTCGTCGCCATCATCGCTCTCGCCGCGCTCTCGGCGGGTGCCCTTGGCTACGGCGTGCTTTACAGCCGGATCGAAGGCGACCGCCGGACCCAGAATCGCGTCAAGCGCGTCAAGGCGGCAGAGACTGACCGTTCCAAGGCATCTGCCGCGCGTGACCGTCTGGCCGAAGCCAACAAGCGCCGCAAATCGGTGCAGGATTCGCTCAAGACGCTTGAAGAGAAGAACAAGGAGAACGACCGGCGGACTTCGCCGCCCCTGAAGGACAAGATCAGTCAGGCGGGGCTTTCGCTGTCGATGAACCAGTTCATCCTGATTTCCACGGTGTTCGGGCTTCTTGCCGGCCTGATGGCCTTCGTTGCCTATGGAAGCCTTTTTGTCGGCTTCGGAATCGCCATCATTTTCGGGGCCGGAGTGCCGCGGTGGGTGATCGGCTACCTGCGCAACCGGCGCCTCAAGGCGTTTCTCAATGAATTTCCGAACGCGCTCGACGTCATGGTCCGCTCCATCAAGTCCGGACTTCCGCTCAACGATGCGATCCGCATGATCTCGGGCGAGGGCCAGGAGCCCGTGCGTACCGAATTCAAGCGCATCGTCGAGGCTCAGCAGATGGGCATGAGCGTGCCGGAAGCGTGCGCCCGTTTGTACAGCCGGATTCCGTTGTCCGAAGCCAACTTCTTTGCGATCGTCATCGCGATCCAGGCCCAGGCCGGCGGCAACCTTTCCGAAGCACTCGGAAACCTCTCGCGCGTGTTGCGTGACCGCAAGAAGATGAAGGCCAAGATCAATGCGCTCTCGATGGAGGCCAAGGCCTCGGCGGTTATTATCGGCGCGCTGCCTTTCATCGTGGCATTGCTCGTCTATCTCACATCGCCCGACTACATCATGATCCTCTTCACCGACAGCCGGGGACACCTCATTCTCGGAGCGTCCGCGATCTGGATGTCGATCGGCATTCTGGTGATGCGCAACATGATCAACTTCGAAATCTAGGGCGGGCGAACCATGCTTTCCGATATCGCATCTTCGCTCACCGACCCGGCCTACCTGGTTCCGATCCTGGTTTCAGTGGCCGTATTCGCGACCCTGTTCACGATACTTGCTCCCTATTTCGAGCGCGGCGATCTAGATGCTCGGATGAAGTCGGCGGCGCTTGAGCGCGACGAGATCAGGGCCCGCGAACGCGCGCGCCTGCATGCCGAACAGACGCGTGGCTCCAAGAGCGTCGGGCTGAGATCTCACAACAACGCGTCCGTGCGCGGAATCGTCGAGCAGCTCAATCTCCGCAAGGCGCTTGCCGACGATGCGACGGTGGCCAAACTGAGAGCCGCCGGCTACCGCACCCAGAACGCGCTCAACATGTTCCTGCTGGCGCGCTTCGTGCTGCCGTTCTTCTTCCTGATCGCGGCGGTGGTGTATGTCTTCGTGCTCGAGAACATGACGGACAAGCCGACCACGGTGCGGATGCTGGCATGTATCGTTGCGGCCTATGCAGGCTTTTACGCGCCGAACATCTTTGTCTCCAACCAGTCCAAGAAGCGTCAGCAGTCGATCAAGCTGGCGTGGCCGGATGCGCTCGACCTGCTGCTGATCTGCGTGGAATCGGGCATCTCCATCGAGGCGGCGATGAAGCGGGTGGCCGAGGAAATCGCCATCCAGTCCACCGCCCTGGCGGAGGAATTCGTGTTGACCACCGCCGAGCTGTCCTACCTGCAGGACCGGCGGGTGGCGTTCGAGAACCTGGGCAACCGCACCGGTCTCGAAGCGGTGAAATCGGTGACCCAGGCGCTGATCCAGTCGGAACGCTACGGTACGCCCATTGCACAGGCGCTCCGGGTTCTGGCGCAGGAGAGCCGCGATACCCGCATGACCGAGGCGGAGAAGAAGGCCGCCGCGCTTCCGCCAAAGCTGACCGTTCCGATGATCCTGTTCTTTCTCCCGGTGCTGATCGGCGTGATTCTCGGCCCCGCAGCCATCCAGGTCATGGACAATTTCAACTGATGTCGATTTAGGTGTTTCCGGTCAGCTGGAAACACCTTCGACCCGTCCAGGTCGGTACTGACCGTCAGGCGTGAACCGTTTCCGGGACTGTTCCGCGCGTTGAGTGTTTCCGTGCGGATGTAAGCTTGCAGCTCTATGACGGACAGTATGGGGCAAGTGCGCCTTGGGAACCGCGCGTCTTTCTGGACCGAAGGATCAAAGAGCGACGGATACAGCGCGCCGAGGGCGCGCCTTATGCGGCAATGATGGCAGTGAGTGACCGGTAGCCCGCTCGTGTGCGAGGCTCCGGGACGTCAGTTGGTGTTGCGGCTGTCGTCGTTCTTGAGCTTGTTCCAAGCATTTTGCTGCGAAAGCATGCTCCGCAGGTAGCTCACATTGGCCTGGGCCTGTTCGGGCGAAAGCTCTGCACTGGCGATCTTCTCAGCCTCGCCGAAACGGCCCTGAAGCCCCACGACCAGGGCGAGGTTCTGCCGGACGCGGCTGTCCGCGCCGGGTTGGCGCACGGCGGAGGAAAGATAGGTCTCGGCCGTTCTCAGGTCGCCCTGAAGCACATAGGACATGCCGAGATTGGAAAGAATCGACGGCTCGTTGGGCTTGAGATCGAGTGCCTTGCGATAGCGCTCGCGCGCGCCGGCGGGATCGCCCATCTGGTCGAGAATGGCGCCTTCGGCGGACAGCAGCTGCCAGTCGGGCCGGTCGGGGGTCTGTGCCCGCCGGATGGCGTCGAGCGCCTTGTCGAACTGTCCTGCGCCGGCAAGCGCCTTGCCGTAAGCGGCGAGCACGGTCCGGTCGGTCGGATTGTGGATGGCAACCTGCTGCATGACCGCAAGCGCCTGAGCGGATCGCCCTCCCATGGTAAGAACCGAGGCGTATTTCATGCCCACGGCTGCATCTTTCGGGTTCTTGTCGTAGGCCCTGCCGAAACGCTCCGACGCCGAATGCAGCTCGGAGGCGTTCATTGCTTCCAACGGCTTGTTCGTCGAGGGGATCGAGCCGGTGGTCAGTTGCCCCTTGGACGCGCAGCCGGCGAGCGACACGCCAAGCGCTGCGATGCAGACGGCGGTCAGCAGGCGACGGGAAGTTTTTGAGCGGATATCTGGCTTGCGCATGGACCTGATCCCCGGGTTATGCGGGTGCATGTTGGGTTCGGCGCGGCAAGAGCCTTTGACGGAAAGCCGCGATACTCGTTCAAGCAATAATCTGTTAACCCTAATCAACCGTTAACAGGCGATTCTTCACCGGTGCCGGCGATACCGGCCATCGGGTATGAACACCGACCGCCAACCCCATGGAGAAACCATGCCGCCGTTTGAACTGACCGAACGATCATCGCCGTTTGCGCCCGTTTCAGGAGATTCGCTGCCCGTCTGGGCGGTTTCGGGCAAGGATCTCGAGCGCGAGCAGATCGACCGGACGGCGCTGAACTGGGCGAATGCCGCGGGCTTTACGGGGACGGAAGGCAGCCTTCTGCTTGTTCCCGGAACAGGCGGCAAGCTGGCCGGCGCGCTGTTCGGCCTCGGAGACGCCGCGGACTGTCACCCCTTCATCGGCGGCAAGCTTGCCCGGTCGCTGCCTGAGGGAAACTGGCACGTGGAGAAATTTGAACTCCCCGGCGCGGATATGGCGCTTGCGTTCGGAATGGGTGCTTACAGGTTTGAGAGATACAAAAAACCGGCACCGGCAGGCCCGAAGCTGGTGATCCCGGCAGATGCGGATGCAGCCGCGATCACCCGAACCGTTGCGGGTGTGGCGCTCGCCCGCGATCTCATCAATACACCGGCGAACGACATGGGTCCGGATGCCCTGGAAAACGCGTTTCGGGAGCTCGCCGGCCACTATCAGGCCGAGATCAAGGTCATTTCCGGCGATGAACTGCTGGACGAGGGGTTTCCGATGATCCATGCGGTCGGCCGGGCGGCGGCCGAGGCGCCCCGGCTTCTGGACATGCGCTGGGGCAAGAAAGGCGCTGCCAAGGTGACGCTGGTCGGTAAAGGGGTCTGCTTCGATACCGGCGGGCTCGACATCAAGCCGGCATCCTCGATGCTGCTGATGAAAAAGGACATGGGGGGCGCCGCCAATGTGATGGGGCTGGCGATGATGATCATGGATGCGGGGCTTCCGGTGGACCTGCGCGTTCTCGTTCCTGCGGTCGAGAACTCCATCTCCGCCTCGGCCTTCAGGCCCGGCGATGTACTGGAGAGCCGAAAGGGCCTGACCGTGCAGATCGACAATACCGACGCCGAGGGGCGGCTGGTTCTGGCCGACGCGTTGAGCTACGCCTGTGAGGACCAGCCGGAACTCGTCATCGACATGGCGACCTTGACCGGCGCCGCACGCGTGGCTCTCGGCCCCGATCTGCCGCCATTCTACACCGACGATGAAATGCTCGCCGACGAGATCTCCCAGGCCTCGCGTGCGGTCTTCGACCCGCTATGGCGAATGCCGCTCCACAAGCCCTATGAGGCTGACGTCAAGGCGCGGATTGCCGATCTGACCAATGCGCCGGCAGGCGGCATGGCAGGTTCGATCACCGCCGCATTGTTCCTCAAGCGATTTGTCGAGCCCGAAGTCAGCTGGGCGCATTTCGACATATTTGCCTGGTCGCCGAAGGAAAAACCCCACGCGCCGGTGGGCGGTGAGGCGCAGGCAATTCGCGCGCTCTACGATGTCATCAGCCGCCGCTTTCCCGGCTGAGGCAGGCAAGACTGTTCGGATGGCCGGAGTCGTCCGTAACCTGCCAATCCTGTGTGGCAGCCTTGCACAACACTGATGCTTCGTTCAATGTAGTACGGTTCCGTAACGAATGAGGCGCGCGTCATGTCACTCGATCTCAGGCCCTCGGAAGCGCTCGGCCTGTGGCATGCCGCCACGCTTGAGCATGTCCGCGTCATCGGACCCGACCTGACGATCCGGCAGGTCGCCATCCTGTTGCATATCTATCTGGCCGCGCCGCCGCATACCGTACGTGGGCTTGCCGCCCTTTTGGGAGTGACCAAGCCCGTGATCACGCGGGCGCTCGACACGATGGGGCATATGGGGCTCGTGCGCCGCGTCCGCGACGAGCGCGATCGCCGCAACGTGGTCATCAAACGCACCGTGGAGGGGGCGCTGTTCGTCGAGAAGCTCGGTGACATCATCATCATGGAAGGCCGCAAGCTCGCCGCGCCGGAGGCTTCGCAATCGTGATGGGCGGTCCGGACACAAAAGCGCTCGACCGCCGTCTTCACGCCTTCAGGCCGGATCTGGCGGACGTCCGGCTCGAGACGGTCGTCTCCGCCGAGCGTTACGTTGAAGGAACGGCAGCACAGGTGGCTACCCCGCTCGCCAAGCTGCACCCGCAGCCCGATCCGGGGTCTTCCATCGACACGGAAGCGCTTTTTGGCGAGACCCTGCGCGTGTTCGACAGCCATGAAGGCTGGGCCTGGGTCCAACTCGATGCCGATGGTTATGTCGGCTACCTGCCTGAAAGGTGTCTTTCCGGTTCGCCGATCACCACCACCCATATGGTCTTAAAGCCGCGCAGTTTTGTTTATCCGGGTCCGGATCTGCGCTTTCCGCCTGTCCATGCACTTTCCATGGGAAGCCGTGTGGAGGTTTCGGGCTATTCCGATACCCGGGGTACGGAGTACGCGGTCCTGGCTGACGGTACGGCGATGATCGCGTCGCATCTGATGCGACTGGAAAACACCCCGCTGGCCGATCCGGTTGATGTGGCTTCGATGTTCCTCGAGACACCCTATCTGTGGGGTGGACGCTCGGGCTTCGGCATCGATTGTTCGGGGCTTGTTCAGATGGCGTTGGCGATGACAGGGCGCAAAGCGCCGCGCGATTCGGATCAGCAGGCGGCAGGACTGGGTGAAGCCATCGATCCGGCCGTTGACGGCCTGAGACGCGGCGATCTCGTGTTCTGGAAAGGCCATGTGGGCTTTCTTGAGGATGAGCAAACGCTGCTTCATGCCTCCGGCGGCACCATGACGGTTACACGGGAACCGCTTGCCGCAGCCATTGACCGCATCGCCAGGCTGTACGGACCGCCAACGGGCTATCGCCGGCCTTGAACCAAGGAAGTTGAGGTGTTGCCGGACGGCGGCCCGAAGGCAATTGCCGGCTTGCCCTGGTGGTTCAGCTTTACCTCAGTAGCCGGCCTTCCGGTCGACAAGGTTGACCAGCGGCTCTCCGCGGTCGTGTGCCTCCATCTGCGTCACCATCGGGGCGATCAGCGAGATCGGTACCGAAGTTGCGGCTGCGTGCGGCGTGAGGGTGACTTTCGGATGCGTCCAGAACGGGCTGTCCGTGGCAAGCGGTTCCTGCTGGAACACATCGAGCGTCGCAGCCGAAAGCTGTCCGCTGTCAAGCGCTGCCAGAATGTCTGCCTCGTTCTGCAATCCCCCGCGTCCGGCATTGATCAGAATCGGCGCTCCAAGCGGACCGCGCCTGGTCATCCGCGCGAAGAGATCCTTGGCAAGGATCTCCCTCGTATCGGGTGTAAGCGGCAGCAGAACCACGAAAATGTCGGCTCCGGCCAGGAACGGACCGAGCCCGTCCGCGCCGGCGTGGCAGGTAACGCCGTCCACGGACTTGGGTGTCCGCGACCAGCCCGACACGTTGAAGCCGATGCAGCGCAACTTGGCCGCCGCGTCAGTGCCAAGTTCGCCCAGCCCCATGATGCCAACGGTGATCTCTGAAGCCGCCGGCTGGCTCCGGTCCTCTTCCCAGATCCGCTCGACCTGCTGCTTCCGGTACCTTGGGCCGAGCCTGTGGTGATCGAGCACCTGCCAGACCACGAACTCGCTCATGCGTGCGGTCAGATCCTCCGAAACCGCCCTCACGATGGGAACATCCGGAAGGTCGGGGTCGGAGAACACGTGATCGACACCCGCGCCGATCGAAAAGATCGCTTTCAGGTTCGGCAGCTTTGCCAGTGCCCCGGGTTTCGGTTTCCAGACCACGGCGTACTCGATGCTCGCATCGGCTTCGCCGTCGGGTTCGAAAACGACCGCGCGCTCCGGTGCCCGTCTGGTCAGTTCCCTCATCCAGACATCCGGATCCAGCCCGGTCAGAGATAACAGGATGCGGCCCTTGGAAGTGTTCTTGTTCATGAAATCCTATTCGCTGACCACGCCGCCTGTGGAGGCTTCGAGATTGAAGGCGGCCGCCATCAGCGCCTTTGTGTAGTCTGTTTGCGGCTGGTCGAAGATCTGGTCGGCTTCGCCCTGTTCGACAACCTTGCCCGAGCGCATGACGATCACGTCATTCGCCAGCGCGCGCACGACCTTGAGATCGTGCGAGATGAACAGGTAGGCCAGATCGTGGCGGGCCTGCAGATCCCGAAGCAGGTCGACAACCTGCGCCTGAACGCTCATGTCGAGCGCCGAAGTCGGCTCATCAAGCATCACAAAGCGCGGTTTCAATACCATCGCCCTCGCGATTGCGATGCGCTGCCGCTGGCCGCCGGAGAACTCGTGCGGATAGCGCCAGCGTGTCGCAGCATCCAGCCCGACCTCCTCGAGCGCATTGGCAACCTCCCTGTCGCGCTCCTTGGCCGAAAGGTCGCGCGCGTGGATCGCCAGTCCCTCGCCGACAATGTCCGCTATCGACATGCGCGGGCTGAGAGAGCCGAACGGGTCCTGAAACACCACCTGCATGGAGCTTCTGAGCGGCCGCATGTCCTTGAAGGACCGTTCATGCAGCGGCAGCGTGTTGAAGTGGATTTCGCCCTGGCTCCTGATCAGACGCATCAGCGCAAGGCCAAGCGTGGTTTTTCCTGAACCGGACTCGCCGACCACGCCGAGTGTCTGGCCGGCCCTGAGGTCGAGCGACAGCCCGTCCACCGCCTTGATGTGATCGACGGTACGCCGCAGGAAACCCCGCTTGACGGGAAACCAGACCTTCACATCCCTGGCCTGCATGACCATCGGCGCCTTTTCCGCCCGCGGCGGCGGATTGCCCTTGGGTTCGGCTGCAAGCAGATGGCGTGTGTATTTGTGCTGGGGGTTGTTGAAAATTTCCGCGGTCGGCCCGGTTTCGACGATACGGCCCTTGGTCATCACGCAGACACGATCGGCAAATTTCCTCACGATGCCCAGATCATGGGTGATGAACAGCATGGCCATGCCGTGCCTTGTTTTCAGGTCCCGCAGCAATTCGAGGATCTGCGCCTGAACCGTCACGTCGAGCGCTGTTGTCGGCTCGTCTGCAATCAGCAATTCCGGGCGGTTGGCAAGCGCCATGGCAATCATGACGCGCTGCCGCTGGCCACCAGAAAGCTGGTGCGGATAGGAGCCAAGCCTTTGCCGGGGATCCCGGATTCCGACCTGGTCGAGCAGTTCGATGACCTGCCGGCGGGCTTCATCGGCGCCGATCGGCTGATGCAGGTGGAGGATTTCCGAGATCTGCTTCTCCACCGTCTGCAACGGATTGAGCGAGGTCATCGGCTCCTGGAAGATCATGGTAACGGTGTTGCCGCGAACATCGCGGATGGCGGGTTCGCTCGCCGACAGCAGGTCCTCGCCCTTGAACACTATCTCGCCGGAAGGGTGGCTGGCGGCAGGGTAGGGCAGAAGCTTGAGAACCGAGAGCGCTGAGACAGACTTCCCCGAACCGGACTCGCCCACGAGCGCGACGGTTTCGCCACGCTTGATGTCGAAGGAAATCCTGTCGACCGCAAGCTGGCTGTCGCCCTCCTGATGGAAAGCCACCGACAGATCCCTGACCGAAAGCAGGGGCTCCTGTTTGTCCGCTGGGCCGTTCATCGAAACGTCTTTCGGGGGTCGAAGGCGTCACGCGTCGCCTCGCCGATGAAGATAAGCAGCGACAGCATGATCGATATGGTGAAGAAAGCCGTCAGGCCAAGCCATGGCGCCTGAAGATTGCGCTTGCCCTGTGCGATGAGTTCGCCGAGCGACGGGGACCCGGGAGGCAGTCCGAATCCAAGGAAATCGAGCGATGTCAGCGTGGTGATCGAGCCTGACAGGATGAATGGCAGGAAGGTCAGTGTCGCCACCATGGCATTGGGCAACAGGTGGCGGAACATGATCGTACCGTTGCCGACGCCCAGTGCACGCGCCGCGTTGACATATTCGAAGTTGCGCGCGCGCAGGAACTCGGCCCGCACCACGCCGACAAACGCCACCCAAGAAAACAGCAGCATGATGCCGAGCAGGATCCAGAATCCCGGAGGCAGCACCGCCGCGATAATCAGCAGGATGTAGAGCACCGGCATGGATGACCAGATCTCGATGAAACGCTGCAGCAGGAGATCCGTCCAGCCGCCGAAGTAGCCCTGTACCGCGCCTGCGGCAACGCCGATCACGGCAGAGAAGATTGTCAGCGTCAGCCCGAAGAGCACCGAGATCCGGAACCCGTAGATCATGCGTGCCGTCACGTCGCGGGCCTGGTCGTCGGTCCCGAGCCAGTTCATGTTGCCCAGCGTGCAGCCGGGATCGTCCGCCCCGAGCGGATAGGCCGAGCACCGTGTTTCCTCGTCCATCAGCCAGAAAGGCGCTGTCGGCGCGGAATGCGGTATGTACGAATTTGCGGTGGTGTAGGAATAGCGGATAGGTGGCCACAGCATCCAGCCATTGGCCTCGATTTCCTCCTGGATGAACGGGTCGCGGTAATCGGTCCGGGCCAGGAACCCGCCGAACTTCTCTTCGGGATAATCGATCACCACCGGATAGAGGATTTCGCCCTTGTAGGAGGCGAGTATCGGCCGGTCATTGGCAATGAATTCAGCCAGGAGGCTGGCGACGAACAGGATCATGAAGATCCACAAAGACCAGTAGCCGCGCCGGTTGGCCTTGAAATTGGCCCAGCGCCGCCTGTTGGTGGGGGACAGCCATCCCT
The DNA here is from genome assembly GCA_965230055.1 of Hoeflea sp. Taxonomy (GTDB): domain Bacteria; phylum Pseudomonadota; class Alphaproteobacteria; order Rhizobiales; family Rhizobiaceae; genus Hoeflea. The sequence goes on from OZ245939.1 coordinate 1,676,722, forward strand.
TTGGCCGTCCCTGTGCATCGTAGGCCTGGTCGTTGGTGGAGGCCGGTGCGTTCATCCGACATCCCTTTTCTCGAAATCGATGCGCGGGTCGACCCAGGTGTAGACCAGATCGGAGATCAGGCCGACGATGAGACCCATCAGGGAGAATATGAACAGCGTTGCAAACACCACCGGATAGTCGCGCTTGATGATCGATTCAAAACCGAGCCGTCCGAGCCCGTCGAGCGAGAAGATGGTCTCGATCAGCAGGGACCCCGAGAAGAACGCCGTGATGAAGGCGCCGGGAAATCCGGCAATGATGATCAGCATCGCGTTCCGGAACACATGCCGGTACAGCACCTGCCGCTCGGTCAGGCCCTTGGCGCGTGCCGTGGTGACGTACTGCTTGCGGATCTCGTCGATGAAGGAGTTCTTGGTCAACAGCGTCGTGGTCGCAAAAGCCGAAAGCGCAAGCGCGATAAGCGGCAGCGTCAGATGCCAGAAATAGTCCACGATCTTCCCGAACAGGCTCAGCTCAGAGAAATTGTCCGAGGTCAGGCCGCGCAACGGGAACCAGTCGAAGAACGATCCGCCGGCAAAGACGACGATCAGCATGATGCCGACAAGAAAACCCGGCACCGCATAGGCGACGATAATCAGTCCGGATGTCCACACATCGAAGCGTGAACCGTCTGAAACGGCTTTCTTGATCCCGAGCGGTATCGAGATCACGTAGGACAGAATCAGGATCCAGACGCCAAGCGATATGGAGACCGGCAGCTTTTCGGCGATCAGGTCGATGACGTCGATACTTCGGAAGTAGCTTTCGCCGAAATCGAAGCGGATATAGTTCCACATCATCATCAGAAAACGCTCGAGCGGTGGCTTGTCGAAGCCGAACTGGGCCTCGAGCTTGGCGATGAACTCCGGGTCAAGCCCTTGCGCCCCGCGATATTGCGAGGTCACGTCATCGTTGAACTCCTGCCCCTGGAAGCCCTGATTGTCGCCGCCGCTTCCGGAGATCCGGTCGGTTGCCGAATCCCCTTGTCCGGTCAGTTGCGCGATCACCTGCTCGACAGGTCCGCCCGGCGCGAACTGGATCACCACGAAGGAGATCGCCATGATGCCGATGATGGTCGGGATCATCAAAAGCAGGCGTCTGAGAATGTAGGCGCCCATCAGCGAACCTCACCGGATGCAATGGCCGGGGCGAGCTGTCTGATCTTGGCGCAGGTCAGTCGTTTCAAAAGATGTCTTTCCTGGACTGGCGGATCCGGCCTTTGAGGTGATTCGCGATCAGCCAATTGAGAATCGAATGTATCTCTCAAAGCAAGGGCCGGACCATGTGGCAGCGCTATTCCTCGCCCGCATACCACCAGACATCGGGAAAACCGAGCCCATAATAGGGCAACTCCTCGGGGTGGGTTATGCGATCCCAATAGGCAAGTCGCGAATTCCGAAGCGTATAGGTCGGGACAACGAAATGGTGGGCGAGGAGCACCCGGTCGAGCGCCCTGACCGTGGCGATCAGCATTTCGCGATCTTCGGCAAAGGCCACCTGCTTGACCAGCTGGTCGATCGCGGGATCGGCAATGCCGCCATAATTGGCCGAGCCTTCGCGGTCTGCCGCGTCCGATCCCCAGTATTCGGCCTGTTCATTGCCGGGGGACATGCTCTGGCCCCAGCCGAAATAGATCATGTCGAAATCGCGTGCTCTCAGGCGGTTCTGGTATTGCGATGAGTCGCTGAGAACCCGGACACTCACATCGACACCGATCCGCTTGAGGTTCTCGGCATAGGGCAGCGCCACTTTCTCGATGATCGCGCCATTGAGCAGGATCTCGAATGTGAAGGGCTCTCCCGTCTCCGCATCAATCATGCGCCCGCCACGGAGTTCATAGCCGGCCTCCTGGAACAGGGAGATTGCCTCACGGAGGTTCGCGCGCATGTTTGCCTGAACGTCCCGCTCGTTGCCGCCGACGGGGTTTTCATAGGGCGTGGTGAAGACGCTCTCCGGGATCTGACCGCGCAGGCTTTCGAGTATTTCGAGCTCCTTGCCTTCGGGAAGCCCGGAGGAGGCAAACTCGGTGCCGTAGAAGAAGCTGTCGATCCGCTCATACGCACCGAAGAACAGGTTCTTGTTCTGCTCCTCGAAATTGTAGGCGTAATTCAGGGCGCGCCGCACGCGCGGATCCGAAAACTTCTCGCGGCGCAAATTTGGGATGAATCCGACCAGAACCCCCGACGAACGGTAGAGATTGTCTGGTTCCTCGCGGATGATCCTGCCTTCCGTGGCGGCCGGAAAGTCATAGGAATTGGCCCAGCGCTTGGCTTCGTTCTCCCGCCAGAAATCCACGTCGCCCGCCTTGAACGCCTCGAATTCCACATTCCGGTCGCCGAAATAGGTATAGGTCACGCGATCGAAATTGTGACGACCGACATTGACGTTGAGATCCTTGCCCCAGTAATCCTCGACCTTCTCATAGGTCATGCTCTCCCCGGGACGGATGTTGGCGATCCGGTAGGGGCCGGACCCCATTACCGGCAGAAGTGTCGTCTCGTCGATGGCGCGAGGTTCTCCCTCGGCATCTTCCCACCAGTGCTTGGGCAGGATGAGCAGCTCACCGACGATCTTGGGCAGTTCCTTGTTGTTCTTCTCGTCGAACGTGAAGGTGATCTCGCGCGGGCCGGTCTTCTCCGCCTTGACCACATGCCGATAGTAGAATTCGCGCTGCGGATTGTGCGTAACCGTCTGTTCGAAACTCCACACCACGTCGTCGGCCGTGACGGGCTCGCCATCATGCCAGCGGGCATCTTCCCGAAGCCGGTAGGTTACCCAGCCATAGTCCTCCGGAAAACGGACCGCCTCCGCAAGCAGCCCGTAGTTCGAGGCGATCTCGTCTTCCGCGGTCGTCATGAGCGTCTCGAAGACCAGTTCGAGCCCTACCGCCAGATCGCCCTTCGCGGGGATCGGGTTCAGCGTGTCGAAGGAATCTGATGCCGACAGATCGAGGGTGCCGCCCTGGGGCGCATCCGGGTTCACGTAGTCGAAGCGTTCGAAGTCCGGGGGATATTTCGGTTCACCGACCAGCGCCGTGGCGTGCCGCCATTCCGGTTCGGCGCCCTGTCCGGGCGACACGGCCAGCATCATCATCGCCAGCACGAGCAGGGGCGGGAAGAGGCGATTGGTCATGAGCGATTATCCTCTTGGCAAACAATACTTTCCCAGAGAATAGGACAGTTTTCTGGCACTAACAGGGCCTTCGCCAAATTTCCCCGGCCATGCGGGCCGAACAAAAAGAAAAAGCCGGGCAATTGCCCGGCCTTGTCGCATTCGTGAGCAGGATGCCTACTCTGTCGGCTCCGTCGCAGGCTCTTCCGCAGCTTCGGCCTCGGCCGGTGCTTCTTCTTCCGCAGGTGCGGCGTCTTCGGCAGGCGCAGCCTCCTCGGCAGAAGCCGGCGTTGCCTCGGGCAGCGGCGGCGGGGTGTCGGCAACCGTGCGCAGGTAAGCCAGAAGATCCGCACGATCCTCGATCTTCTTCAGACCGGCAAAGCCCATCGAGGTGCCGGGAATGTACTGCTTCGGTCCGGCAAGGAAGTTGTTCAGACGCTCATAGGTCCACTCGACTTCGCCGCCCTCGGAATATTCGGTCAGGGCCGATGAATAATTGAAATCGGCGTGGGTTGCGACCGGACGGTTGATGATGTTCCACAGGCCCGGGCCCACCTTGTTGGCATTCGACGGGTCGTTGGAATGACAGGCCGCGCACTTGCGGAACACGCCTTCACCGGAGTCTACGTCAGCGCTGGCGAGCAGCGGCGCAATGTCCTGCGGTGCGGCTTCTTCCTCGGGCGCGCTATCCTCGGTGCTTGCTTCCGCGACTTCGATTGCAAAGCCTTCGGTTTCCGGTTCGGCGGCGTGGTAAATTCCGTCCGAGACGATGGAAAGCGTCATCAGAATGAACACAATGCCCAGAAACGCGCCTGCAGCCGAATTGAAGTATGAGGAGTTCATGTTCCGTCGCTCCGTTTCGGTCCGGCGTTCCGCCCACTAACCTGCATTGTCCGAACCAGTCTTGAAATCGCGCGGAACCTATGTCTTTTGCAGTTTTGTTGCAACACTGTTTGTGGCAGCTGTTGTGAGACTTTTTGCCACCGTCCCTCCAGACCCGCAACCGGAGCCATCATGAAACAGGCCAACGAGCCGATGCTCGTCATCATTCCCGCCAGAATGGCCGCCCTGCGGCTGCCGGGAAAGCCGCTGGCCGACATCGGCGGCGTACCGATGGTGGTTCGCGTTGCCCGCCAGGCCGAGAAGGCCGCTGTCGGACGAGTCGCCGTCGCCACTGATTCGCAAGAGATCGCCCAGGTGGTCGAAGCCGCCGGGATCGAGGCGGTCATGACACGGGAGGACCACCAGTCGGGTTCGGACCGGGTTTACGAAGCCGCCACCAGGCTTGATCCGGAGGGCAGGATCGACGTCGTCCTCAACATTCAGGGAGACATTCCCGCCATCGAACCCGAAACGATCCGACGCTCGGCCCTGCCGTTGGCATCGTCTCCGGCGGACCTCGCCACCATCGCCGTCGAGATTGCCGACGAATCCGAGAAGACCAATCCGAGCATCGTCAAGGTGATCGGAACCCCGATCGGTGACGAGATCCTGCGTGCCCTTTATTTCACGCGTGCGACGGCGCCCTACGGCGAAGGACCGCTTTACCATCACATAGGCCTCTATGCCTGGCGGCGCTCGGCGCTCAAGCGCTTTGTCGCACTCCCGCAGTCCACCCTCGAGAAGCGGGAGAAGCTGGAGCAATTGCGGGCGCTGGAGGACGGGATGCGCATCGACGTGGCCATCGTTGACTCGGTTCCGCTCGGTGTCGATACTCCCGCCGATCTTGAGCGCGCGCGCCACATTCTTGCCGGCCGATAAGGGCGCTGTCTTCTGAACGGAATCATCGCATGAGCACTTCCACCAACCGCATCGCCTTCCAGGGCGAGTTTGGCGCAAACTCCGACATGGCCTGCCGGGACATGTTCCCCGAGATGGACCCGCTTCCCTGCGCCACCTTCGAGGATGCGTTCAATGCGCTTGAGCAGGGCGAGGCCGACCTTGCGATGATCCCGATCGAAAACACGATTGCGGGTCGCGTCGCTGACATCCATCACCTGCTGCCGGAATCGAAGCTGCATATCGTCGGCGAGTACTTCATGCCGATCCACTTTCAGCTCATGGCGCTGCCCGGCGTTGCTCTTTCGGACATACGCACGGTCCACAGCCACATCCATGCGCTTGGCCAATGCCGCAAGATCGTGCGCGCCAACGGCTGGAAGCCGATGGTGGCCGGCGATACCGCCGGTGCGGCGAAGCTGGTTTCGGAAACCGGCGACAGGTCGATGGCGGCCTTTGCACCAAAGCTTGCGGCCGGCCTCTACGGCCTCAACATTCTCGCCGAGAACGTCGAGGATACCGAAACCAACGTCACCCGCTTTGTCGTTCTGTCGCGGGATGCCAGCATCCCGCCCCGTCCAGTTGCCGACGAGGTGATTGTCACCACATTCGTCTTCCGGGTCCGCAACATTCCAGCCGCCCTCTACAAGGCGATGGGCGGCTTTGCCACCAACGGCGTCAACATGACCAAGCTCGAGAGCTATCAGCTTGGCGGGAAGTTTTTCGCCACCCAGTTTTACGCCGATATCCAGGGCCACCCGGACGAAGCCCCGGTCGCGCGCGCCATGGAGGAACTGAGCTTCTTTTCCAAGGAGCTTCGCATTCTCGGTGTCTACCCGGCGCATCCGTTCAGGCTCGCCGAAAACGGCGCCATCGAGGAAGAGCAGGAAGGCTGACCTAGCGCTTCCAGTCCAGCCAGTCCCGCATCAGCCGGTGGGCGATCGCGCCGGGTGGCGGGGCCGATACATTCTCTTCGCCGACAGCATTGGCAAGCATGGCCTCGGTCTCGGCCCTGTCGAACCAGCGGCAGTCTTCAAGCTCGGCGGTGTCGCGGTCGATCTCGAAACTCGCTGCCTCCGCGTAAACGCCGATCATCAGCGAGTGCGGCATCGGCCAGGGCTGGCTTGCGTGATAGCGGACACGGCCGATCTGTATGCCCGATTCCTCGAGCGTCTCGCGCCGTACCGCGTCCTCCATGGTTTCTCCCGGTTCGATGAACCCGGCAAGACAGGAATACATGCCCGGCGGAAAATGCGGGCTGCGGCCCAGCAGGCACCGGTCGCGCGCCTCGTCGACAGCCAGCATGATGGCTACCGGATCGGTGCGTGGAAACACCGCATGTCCGCAGGCGTGGCATTTGCGCCGGTACCCCCCCGATTCGGGGGTCATTGAATTGCCGCAGGCCCCGCAGAACCGGTTCGCCAGCGCCCATGTAACCAGGCTGGTGCCGAGCGCGTAGGCGCCGAGCGTCTCCTCGTCGAGCAGGCCCTGACGGTAGACCGATCGGGTATCGATTGCCTTGAAGGGTTCGGGCAGATCTTCGGCGGCCATTGCCAGCGGAAGTGCGATCCGTGGCGCCTCGTCGCGGTCCCATCCGATCAGAACGGCATTCTCGTTTTGCGGCTCGAAATCAGCAAGATCTTCGGCCCGAAGCAGGCCTTCGGGTGTCTCGCCATTGATCCTGATGGCGAGCCGGCCCTGGGTTATGCCGAAATAGCGGGTTCGGGGATCCTTCAGGGCATCGCCCAACTCGCTTTCGTCGCGGTGTTCGGAGCGACGGTCGAGCCGGTTGGACGAGAAGGCGACCAGACGGCTCGCTTCGCCATGCGGCGCATTGTGATCGAAAAGAGAAACTGACATGGACGAGATCTACTGCATATTTTCCCGAACCGGAATCAGTTTCGGGAAAAAAGCGCGGAACGCCTGATCGGCTCACAGCGCATCGAGAAGCCGCGTCATGAAATCCGTTCTCGCCGCATCCTCCCAGGGCATCGCTTCGCCATGTCCCCAGACCGGCCCGGGCCATACAGGATCTCCCTGGTTTCTGGCAATCAGGTGCTGGTGAAACTGGCGCACCTGGTTTCCGAGCGCGCCGACATTGATCTTTTCGCATCCGGTGACCTGTTTGAGCGCCTTGGCGGTCATGGCGGTCTCGAAGGTCAGCATGGTCTGGTCGAGCGGGGTCATGTCGAAAACCTCGCAGATGCCCTCGCGCTGGGGCACCAGCATGACCCATGGCCAGCGGCTGTCGTGCATCAGTCGCAACTGGCAAAGGCCAAGCCGGGTCAGAAGCGTGGTGTCGCGGGCAAGCCGCTCGTCGAGTGTAAAACTGGTCATCGGATCGAACATTCGTGGTTGACGCAACCGATCCTAGCAGAATTTTGCGGCGCTGGCTTGCATTTGCCCGGATGATTGACGATATGTGGCCTCGGGAGGTTGGTGGTGGACGAGCCACTCGCCAACCGGGTCAGGTCCGGAAGGAAGCAGCCCTAACGAGCCCGGCACGGGTCACCGTGCCAGCCTCCCACCCCATCGTACGTTCCGGTTCGCGTTCGGCTGCTCGCCGGTCCGCACACCATCCGATGGTGGTTCCGGCGAACAGGATGGACAGCCGGCGGGAAAACCGGCCATGATCCGACCGGACCGCAAAGGCGGGTCGCGGTTTGACCGGATGGACCCGGGACAGCAGGAGCGTGGCACAGGGTCATGGACGAGATATCAGGCGCCAATCATGTGGATCCGGCCACCGGGCAGGGGCCCTACCGTGTTCTGGCGCGAAAATATCGTCCCAAGGATTTTACCGACCTGATCGGCCAGGAGCCGATGGTCCGCACACTGACCAACGCATTTTCCTCGGGCAGAATCGCCCAAGCCTGGATGCTGACCGGGGTTCGCGGGGTTGGCAAGACCACGACCGCGCGAATTCTCGCGCGCGCTCTCAATTACAAGACCGATGAGACAGATCAGCCCAGCATAGAACTCACCGTCCCCGGCGAGCACTGCCAGGCAATCATGGAAGGCCGGCATGTCGATGTGATCGAGATGGATGCCGCATCGCATACGGGCATCGACGACATTCGCGAGATCATCGAGCAGGTGCGCTACCGCCCTGTGTCGGCGCGTTACAAGGTCTACATCATCGACGAGGTTCACATGCTTTCGACGCAGGCTTTCAACGGCCTGCTCAAGACGCTGGAAGAGCCGCCGGCCCATGTGAAGTTTATCTTTGCCACCACCGAGATCCGCAAGGTTCCGATCACCGTGCTGTCGCGCTGCCAGCGCTTTGACCTGCGCCGGATCGAAACCGGTGCCCTCGCCTCGCATTTTCGCAGCGTCGCGGATCAGGAAGGCACCAGCATCGATGACGAATCGCTTGCGATGATCGCACGCGCCGCCGAAGGGTCCGTGCGCGACGGCCTGTCGCTGCTTGACCAGGCGATTGCACATGGCGGCGGTCAGGTGGATGCGGAAGCGGTTCGCTCCATGCTCGGTCTTGCGGACCGCTCCCGCGTGGTCGGGCTTTTCGGCTCCCTGATGTCAGGCGATGTGGCCGCCGCGCTTGCAAGCTTTCGCGATCAGTATGATTCGGGCGCCAGCCCGGCAGTCATCCTGACCGACCTCGCGGATTTCACGCACCTGGTGACCCGGCTGAAATTTGTCCCGGAGGCGGCCGACGATCCCTCCCTGACCGAAACCGAGCGTGAGCGCGGAACCGAGTATTCGGGTCAATTGTCGACCGCCATTCTCTCGCGAACCTGGCAGATGCTGCTCAAGGGCATTTCAGAAACCGACGAATCGAGCCGCCCGGCCGCCGCCGCCGAGATGGCGCTGATCCGGATCGGCCATGCCGCCAGCCTGCCATCGCCGGAAGAAGCCCTGAAGGCGTTTCAGGGCTCCGGCCAGGGTGCGGGCGCCCCCGGCGGCGCCCCGACCGCCGGGCAAACATCCGCTGGCGCCACGTCCGGTCCACAGGCGGGTGCCTATAATGGTGGCGGCGCCACGGCGCGCGCTGTCGGCGACCGGGGAATGCCCCCGGGCAGCAGCGGCCAGCCCTCCATGCGCCTTGCCCATGCAGCCGAACCGTCTGTCCCGGCGGCGAAAGCCGAGCCGGTCGAACAGGTGGAAATCCGTTCGCTTGAGGACATGCTCCTGCTTGCGGAAAAGCACCGCGACATCGCCATGAAGGTGCAGATTCGCACCGGTGTCAGGCTGGTTCGGATCGAGCCGCGCCGGCTTGAGATCAATCTCGCGCCCGATGCCAGCCCCAGCCTGCCCGGCGAACTGATCAAGAAGCTCAAGGATTGGACCGGGGCGAGCTGGAGCGTGGCGCTGAGCCGGGAACCGGGCGAACCGACGATTGCCGAGCGTGAGGCAGCAAAGCGTGACGCGCTGGTCAGTGACGCCAGGCAGGATCCCGACATCGCCGCCATCCTGTCGAAGTTTCCCGGTGCACGTATCACCGATGTGCGCATTTCCGCCACCGAAGAGGACCTGGCGGCGACGGCGCTTTCACCGACCAGCGAGGAGGGCGACATCCTTCCCGCCGAGACAGATCCGGAAGAGACCTCTGACTGAGACGCGAGCGGGCAGTCCGCCGCAAGACGACCCTCGAACCACAAGGAGACGCCGATGAAGGACATCATGGGCATGATGGGCAAGATCAAGGACATGCAGGCCAAGATGGAAGGCATGCAGGAAGAGATTGCCGCGATGGAATGCGAAGGCGTAGCCGGCGGCGGCATGGTCACGGTACGGCTTTCGGGCAAGGGGCAGATGCTGGGTCTGAAAATCGATCCCTCGATGTTCAAGGAAGACGATGTCGAGATTCTCGAGGATCTGATCGTCGCCGCCCACAACGATGCCAAGGCCAAGGCCGAGGCGATGATGGCAGAGCGCACCAAGGAGCTGACCGCCGGCCTGCCGATCCCGCCCGGCATGAAGCTTCCGTTCTGAGTCCGGTGACGGAGAGCTAGCGAGGCATGCAAAAGCGCGTCACCGGCCCTGAAATCGAAAAGCTGATCCAGTTGCTTGCCCGTGTTCCCGGCCTGGGGCCGCGCTCGGCGCGCCGCGCCGCCCTGCATCTGATCAAGAAGAAAGACCAGTTGATGGGACCGCTCGCCGCGGCCATCAACGAGGCTTATGACAAGGTGCGCATCTGCTCGACCTGCGGCAATGTCGATACATCCGATCCTTGCACGGTCTGCAACGATCCGGCACGGGACCAGGGCGTGATCATCGTTGTCGAGGATGTGTCCGACCTGTGGGCGCTCGAACGCGCGGCGGCCATGAATGCCGGGTATCACGTGCTTGGCGGCACATTGTCGCCGCTCGATGGCGTCGGGCCGGACGACCTGACAATTGCGGCGCTCGTCGACCGTGTTGCGGCCGGCGGCGTGCGTGAAATCCTGATTGCGGTCAACGCGACGGTCGAGGGCCAGACCACGGCGCACTACATCACCGAACAACTGTCCGGTTTCGATCTCAACATCACCCGCCTGGCGCACGGCGTTCCGGTCGGTGGTGAACTCGACTATCTCGACGAGGGCACGCTGGCCGCCGCAATTCGCGCCCGTACCGCGTTCTGAGAAACCGCAACAGCCAGTCTCTCAAGTTCTGAAACCATATCCCGGCGCGCATCGAATGGCCTGCAAAGCGCCGAATTCGATCAGGCCGGCCGGGCTTTTTGGCGCATGGATGGCGCGACGGGACAGCATCAATTTCCTTTGGGGGCCCGCGCACGCTAAGCTGTCCTCATGATTCGACACCTCGTGACTTGCTGTCTCGCCGTTCTGCTCGGCTTCGCGGTTCTCGCGGGGTCCGCCGGCGCCGCAACCAGGGCCGGGGTCGAGGCGCAGTTCCGGCAGTGGCTTGAAACCGATCTCTGGCCTGAGGCAAGGCGCACCGGGGTCTCGAAAGCCGTGTTCGACCGCGCTTTCAACGGGGTGCGGCTGAACTGGGATCTGCCGGATCTTGCACCTCCCGGATTTCCCAGACCTGAAAAGCGCTCGCAAAGCCAGGCCGAATTCCGCAGCCCCGGCAAATACTTCGATGAAGGGCGGATGCAGGGTCTTGCGGCCACCGGCCGTTCGCTGATGCAGCGGCATCAATCGGTCCTCAATCGGATAGAAAGCCGTTATGGCGTGCCTGCGGCTGTCATCATCGCCATCTGGGGTCGCGAATCCGGTTTTGGCCGGGCGAAAATCCCTCATTCCGCTGTCCAGGTCCTGGTGACCAAGGCCTTCATGTCGACCCGCACTGAGTTGTTTCGCACCGAAATCCTGGCGGCGTTGAAGATTCTTCAGCGCGGCGATGTCCCGGCCTCGGCCATGAAGAGTTCATGGGCGGGAGCGATGGGCCAGCCGCAGTTCCTGCCCTCGAGCTACCTCGAGCATGCGGTCGATTTCGATGGAGACGGCAAGGCCGACATCTGGAATTCGGTTCCGGATTCACTGGCATCGATCGCCAGTTACCTCGCCAGTTCCGGCTGGGTAAGAGGGCGGGACTGGGGGTTCGAAAGTGTGATTCCGCAGGGCGTGACATGCGCTCTGGAAGGACCCGACCGGGCGAGGCCCATCCGCGATCTGACATCGATGGGCATTATCCGGATTTCCGGACGCCCGTTTCCAGAACACGAGCGCAATGCTGCCGGGATGGTTCTGGTTCCCGCGGGTATCTACGGGCCGGAATTCGTGGTGACCCCGAATTTCTATGTGATCAAGGAGTACAACAATTCCGATCTTTATGCGCTGTTCATCGGCAACCTTGCCGATCGCATCGCCTACGGCACGGGCGCCTTCGTCACGCCCTGGGGCAATGTCGGCAGCATGCTGCGCTCGGATATCGCCAAGCTTCAGACCCTGCTTGAGCGGCAGGGATACGATGTCGGGGGCGCCGACGGGCTTCCGGGATACAAGACCCGGCGTTCGATCGGCGAATGGCAGGCCAGGAACGGTGCGCGTCCAACCTGTTTTCCGACGCCTTCCCTGCTTAAGGGGATGCGGTGAAACGGACCGCGCCGGGACGCGGTTTTCCCTTCTTTCGAAAAGCGCCCTATCAGCCCGGGCGCTTGTTGGCTCCGGTCAGTTTGCCGATCTGGTAGCTGAAATAGTTTGAGACCATCCTGCCCTCGCCATAGAGGCTGGTTGTCAGGGCTCGTCCCCGGGCAGCCTCTGCCTCGATATCGTCCGGCCTGACGTCGCCTTTTCGGAAGATGATGCCGGTTGGCGCCACGATCCGTTCCGGAACCAGGCCGGCCTGCGCTGCCGCAACAATCAGATTGTGGTGATTGAACCCCAGAAGATGGGCGAAATGCAGTGCTCCGAATCCCTTGTTCGGGTGGGTCAAGCCGAGGTCCGGGACCTCGATGAACACGAACCCGTCGGGTTTTGCCCAGGATGCCATCTGTCGCAGCGCATCGACCGGGTTGCTCAGGTGCTCCAGCACGTGAAAGCAGGTCACGAGGTCGAAGGGTTGATCGTAGGAAGTGTCCTGCCATCCGCTGACGCTGATCCGGTCGCCCAGCAGAGATTTCGCATGGTTGCCGTAGGTCTCGCCCGGCTCGAAACCGTGGGCATCATGGCCGAGCACCAGCATGGCCGAAACGAACTCGCCGGAGCCGCAGCCGAAATCCAGCGTCCGGGCGGTTTCCGGCAACAGGCCTTGAAGCTGCTCTTGCCGCCCCGCAGCCTCCGCCCGGCGTTTTCCGAGATGCTTCTCCTTCGGCGCGGTGTCGGCCGCCTGGTAGTCGAACCGGTAGTAGTCGGAGTAGTAGGTGGCAAGCTCCGCATCCGTGGGCATCGGGTTCGTGTAGAGGAGGCCGCAGCGATCGCAGGAGACGGTGGAAAGGCGCTTGAGCCGCCGGTCAATTCCCGCAACGGAGGTGTATTTCTCATGTCCGCAGCCCGGGCACGCGACACGATGCCCCTGATAGGGATAGCCGGTAAATGGCAGGAAAAATGACAGGAGACTGTACTGCATGGGAAAATGGCCCGGTCTTGCGCCCTGAACACCCGTCACAGGCGCTCATTTCTGAGGCTCCAATACGCCACAATGCCGGATGTGGAAAGGCCGCTCTCCGGATTCATGGCCGCCGCCCGCGCAGCCGTCGCAGTTGTGCGAGCGTTGAAAAGCGCGCCGGGCGACCACAAGTGAGTGTCGCGGGCGGAATCGAGGTTGCAATCTCCCCCATTCCCCCCTACAGATCGGGCAATCAGGTTTACCGGCTCTTCCCGCCGGTCAAGCAATTTGGAGAAATTCATGATCGAAAAACGCGAATTCTACATCAACGGTGAGTGGGTGAGCCCGGTCGCTGGACGTGACTGCGAGGTCATCGACCCATCCAACGAGGAACCCTGCGCGGTCATCTCGCTTGGCGGAACCGAAGACACTAATGCAGCCGTTGCGGCGGCGAAAGCCGCATTCGAGGATTGGTCACAGACCGATCCGGAGGTGCGCCTCGGCTACGTGAAGAAGATCCGCGACATCTACGTCGAGCGCGCCGAGGACATGTCAAAGGCGATCAGTCTTGAAATGGGCGCTCCCATTGAGATGTCACGCGCCAGCCAGACCACGTCCGGGACCTGGCATATCGACAACTTCATCACGGCCTTCAAGGATTTCGAGTTCCTGCGCCCGCTCGGGCCGCATGCGCCCGACAATCGCATCGCCATGGAGCCGATCGGCGTTGCAGGTCTGATTACGCCCTGGAACTGGCCGATGAACCAGGTGACGCTGAAGGCAATCCCGGCGCTTCTGACCGGCTGCACCATGGTGCTCAAGCCTTCGGAAGTCGCTCCGCTGTCGTCCATCGTTTTCGCCGAGATCGTCCATGCTGCAGGCGTTCCCGACGGTGTTTTCAACATGGTCAATGGTGATGGCATGGGAGTGGGAACCGATCTTTCCACGCATCCCGATGTCGACATGATCAGCTTCACCGGCTCTGCGCGCGCCGGCGCGGCAATCTCGAGGGCGGCGGCAGACACCTTCAAGCGCGTCTGCCTGGAACTCGGGGGCAAGGGCGCCAATGTGATCTTTGCGGACGCCGATGAAAAGGCTGTCACCCGCGGTGCGCGCCACTGCTTCAACAACACCGGCCAGAGCTGCAACGCACCGACCCGCATGCTCGTTGAGCGCTCGATCTACGACCAGGCGATCGAAGCGGCGGTCAAGGTCGCCGAATCCACCAAGGTCGCCAGCGCCCACCAGGATGGCAATCACATCGGACCGGTCGTCTCTGCGGCCCAATACGAGAAGATCCAGGGCTACATTCAGAAGGGCATCGATGAGGGTGCCCGCCTGGTCGCCGGCGGGGTGGGACGTCCCGAAGGCCTGAACCGCGGCTATTTCGTGCGCCCGACGGTGTTCGCCGATGTCACCAACGACATGACGATCGCCCGCGAGGAAATCTTCGGACCGGTGCTCTCGATCATGCCGTTCGATACGGAGGAAGAGGCAATCGCCATTGCCAACGATACACCCTATGGCCTGACCAATTACGTTCAGAGCCAGGACGGAGCCAAGCGCAATCGCCTGTCGCGAAGGCTGCGTTCGGGAATGGTCGAGATGAATGGCCAGCCCCGCGGCGCAGGTGCGCCGTTTGGCGGGACCAAGACCTCCGGCCGTGCGCGCGAAGGCGGTGTCTGGGGTCTCGAGGAGTTTCTCGAGGTCAAGGCGATCTCGGGCTGGGATCCTGCCACGGAGTAACCGCTTCGTCTGGTTTCGTCGTCGTATCCGGCCGTCCGCTTTCAATGAGAGCGGGCGGCCGTTTTGTCAGGAACCGGGCAGTGCCGGTCAGATCGTCAGGATCGCATTGCCCATGAGCTTGCCGCTTTCCACGGCCGCATGGGCTGATGCGGCTTCGTCAAGCGCGAATGTCTGATCGATCCGCGGCGTCAAGGTTCGCTGCGTGAGCATGTCATTAATGTCTGTAATGGCCTGAGCCTTCGCCGCCGCCGACATCGAGTAGACAAACACCGGTTGCAGGCAGGTGTTGCGGAAGGCAAGCGGGTAGAACGGAATCTGCGGGGTCATGTGGCTCGACGAAGCATATGCGCCGACTGTCGCGTCGAAGGCGAGGATCTTCGGGTAGATGTTTACATGCGCCGCGAGATCGACCTCGACCACGTGGTTTATCCCGTTCCGGCCCGCCTCCTGGGTGAGCCGCTCCTCCAGATCCTCGTCTTTGTAGTTTACCGTCACGTCTGCGCCGGCGTCATGTGCAATTGCTGCCTTGGCATCCGAACTGAGGGTCGCGATGACGCGCGCACCCTTCGCCTTGGCGATCTGTATGGCCGAATGTCCGACCGCTCCCGCACCGCCGGTTACCAGCACGGTCTTGCCGGCAACATCGCCGGCCCAGGTGACGGCGCGGTGCGCTGTCATCGCCGGTACGCCGAGACAGGCTCCTGTCTCGAAACTTGCACTGTCGGGCAGGTGAGCCGCGAGTGCCGACGGCACGCAAGTGTATTCAGCGGCGGTGCCGGTAATGCCCTGGCCGAGACCGTCCGTTGACCGGTTGACATTGTAGAGCCAGACGCGCTCGCCGATCCGGGCCTTGTCGACGCCGTCTCCCACTGCATCAATTACCCCGGCCCCGTCATTGTGAATGACGACCCTCTCGGCGACCATCGGGCCTTGCACACCACTGCGTAACTTGACGTCTGAAGGATTGACCCCGGAGGAGTACATCTTGACGCGGACTTCGCCCGGACCGGGTTCCGGTGTGTAGGTGTCGTGAAGCTTCAGGACTTCGCTGGCTGCCCCGCGGGCGATACAAAAAATGGCTTTCATGGATCTGATCCTCCTGTGAGCGGTCTTTAGACACTGTCTGAAGCCCCGTTATCAAGAGGCCGGAAGATGGCGCGGCACAGATCGGGTCTGGGCGAACCGAAAGATCCGAAAACAGGGTCGCCCCGAACCGATTTCATGTATATCTCTGCTCGCGACTCGCGGTCCGGCATCTGTGTTCGACGGCCGGAAGCCGCAATCCCCAATCCCGCTCTCGGAAAGACATGACATGGCCTGGCTCTATCTTGCGATTGCCATTGCCGGCGAGGTGGCCGGCACCACTGCACTCAAGGCTTCCAACGGGCTGACCCATCTGGGCTATACCGGCCTGTCTTTCGCCAGCTATGGATTTGCGTTCTACTTTCTGGCGATTGTCCTCAAGAGCGTGCCGGTCGGCATCGCCTACGGGATCTGGTCGGGCGCAGGTGTCGCGCTTGTCACCCTGATCGGCGTCTTCGGTTTCGGGCAGAAGCTGGATTTCTTTGCCTATATCGGCATCGGATTGATCGTGTGCGGTGTGCTCGTGCTAAACCTCCTGTCCAACGCCAGCCCGCATTGAGCCGGTTGCCTGCACCCTAGCCTTTGGATCCTGATCCCTGATCACGCGAAAACGCCCGCAAGCGGTGAGCTTCCGGGCGTTCTGCATATTTACACCAAAGCCAGAGGGCTCAGATCGCGAGATATTCTTCCCGCAGTTCCTTGTTGTCGAGCACTTCCTTGGCCGATCCGTCGAACACGACCGTCCCGGTGTCGAGGATGACAGCGCGGTCGGACAGTTCGAGCGCCCGGACCGCGTTCTGCTCGACGAGGATCGTGGTGATGCCCTGCGTCTTGATGATCTCGAGGGTTTTCTCGATTTCATCGACGATGACCGGAGCCAGTCCCTCATAGGGCTCGTCAAGCAGCAGCACCTTGATGTCCCGCGCCAGGGCCCGTGCAATGGCCAGCATCTGCTGCTCGCCGCCCGAGAGGGTCACGCCTTCCTGCTGTCGCCTCTCGCCAAGCCGCGGGAACAGCTCGTAAAGCCGCTCGATGGACCAGCCGATGGGTTCCACGATCTGCGCCAGCTGGAGGTTTTCCTCGACTGTCAGCCCGGGGATGATGCGCCGGTCTTCCGGCACGAGCACGAGGCCTTCGCGCGCGGCCTCGTGGCTGGCCATGGTGTGCAGGTGCTTGTGATCGAGCCAGATCTCGCCATGGGTCAGGGTCGGGTTGCCCAGGCGTGCAAGCGTCCGCAACGTCGAGGTCTTGCCCGCGCCATTGCGGCCGAGAAGGGCAAGGATCTCGCCTTCGTGCACGTTGAACGATACGCCCTGCACGATATAGCTCTCGCCGTAATAGGCATGGATATCATGCACGGAGAGAAAGGCCGGCGCGGTCGCTGCCTGGTTCCGGTGCCTGGAGAAATCCGGGCGTTCGCGTTCGTCGCGTCTGCTCGCTTCACCGACGACTTCGCTCATGCCGCTTCTCCCAGATATGCTTCCTTGACTTTCGGATGTCCCTTGATGTTCTCGGGAATGTCCTCGACCAGCGGTGTGCCCTGTGCCAGCACGGTAATGCGCTGGGCCAGCGAAAACACCACATGCATGTCGTGCTCGATGATCACCATGGTGATGTCGCGTTTTGCGTGGATTTCCTTGAGTAGCGCGATGGTGTTGTTCGTATCGGCCCGCGACATGCCGGCCGTCGGCTCGTCGAGCAGCAAGAGCTTCGGCTGCTGCACCAGGCACATGGCCATTTCGAGCCGGCGCTTGTCTCCACGGGACAGGGAGCCTGCGTGCATTTCCCGCTTCTCGAGCATATTGACCTCGTCGAGCATGGCTTCGGCCCGCGAAATGATCTCGCCTTCGGATGCCACGCTTTCGATCGCATGCATGCGGAAAATGCCGTCGCGCTTGGCAAAGCACGGGATCAGCATGTTTTCCATGACCGTCAGGTCACCGAAAATCTCCGGGGTCTGAAACACCCGGCTGATGCCCATCTGGTTGATCTGGTAAGGCGTGCGCCCGAGAACCGACTGGCCATCGAACGTTACCGTCCCTGTGTCCGGGATCAGCTTGCCGACGAGGCAGTTGAGCAATGTCGACTTGCCGGCGCCATTGGGGCCGATGATCGCGTGAACGGATTTCTCCGCGATCGAGAGGTTGACGTCGCCCAGGGCCTGCAAGCCGCCGAAGCGCTTGTTCACGTTACTGACTTCAAGAATACCCATTTCACGCGGTCTCCGGTCACGCCACATGCGGCGAAGGTTTGGGGTGATGCTCCGGATCCTTGCCCGGCGTCTGTTTCTTCTTGCGGCCGAACATGTCGCGCAGCCGCTGACCGCCCTCGAGCAGTCCGCCCGGCAGGAAGATGACGACGAGCATGAACACGATGCCGAGCGTCAGGTGCCAGCCCTTGCCGATGAACGGATGGATCAGGGTGACCAGGATATCCTGCAGCGCTTCCGGCAGCACCGAGAACCACTGGTAGAGGATGCCGTCATTGATCTTGGAAATGATGTTTTCCATGTACTTGATCATGCCTGCGCCGAGCACCGGCCCGATCAGGGTTCCGGCGCCGCCGAGAATCGTCATCAGGACCACTTCGCCGGATGCCGTCCAGAACATGCGTTCCGGTCCGACCTGGGTGTCCATCGCGACCATCAGGCCGCCGGCGAGACCGGCATACATGCCCGAGATAACGAAGGCTGCAAGCGTGTAGGGACGCGGATTGAGGCCGGTGTAGTTCATCCGGGTCTGGTTGGTCTTGATGGCGCGCAGCATCATGCCGAAAGGCGAGCGGAAGATGCGGATGGCCATGTAAAAGGCGAGCAGCATCACGACGCCCGCGATGTAATAGCCGGCGTTGATCGTGAACACCCAGCCGCCGATAATGATCTCGTGGCTCGATTTCATGGTGAGACCGAACAGGTTCGCCGACGGGGTCACACCCTCGGCGAGCGACGGATCGAAGATCCGCGGATCATCGATTTTCGGCTGCAGTCCGGTTTCGCCACCGGTGATCGGGGTGAGCACCGAATAGGCAAGTGCGTAGGACATCTGGGCAAAGGCCAGTGTCAGGATCGAAAAGTAGATCCCGGACCTGCGCAGCGAAATCCAGCCGACGAAAAGCGAGAAGAGGCCGGCGATCAACACGGCGAGAATGATCGCCGGAATCACGTTCATGGTCATCAGCTTCATCGACCAGATCGCGGCGTAGCTGCCCACTCCGAGGAAGGCGGCGTGGCCGAAGCTCAGATACCCGGTCAGGCCGAACAGGATGTTGAAGCCGATCGCGAAGATTCCAAAGATCACGAAACGCTGCATAAGGTCGGGGTAGCCGGCGTTGAACTGTGCGAGCGCCGAGTCCACCGGGAACGGGTTGAGAAGGAACGGTGCGAAGACGATCAGGACCGCCACGAGCACGAGAAGTGCGAAGTCTTTTTTTCCGAGGCCAAGCATCGGTTACTCCTCCATAACGCCCTTGCGCCCCATCAGCCCGCGGGGCCGCGTGAGCAGGATGATGATCGCAACGAGATAGATGATGATCTGGTTGATGCCCGGAACAAGCGAGACCACCTGCGCCATCGATGCAAAACTCTCGAGAATGCCCAGCAGGAAGCCCGCCAGAACGGCGCCTGCCAGCGAGCCCATGCCACCCACGACCACAACCACGAAGCTCAGGACCAGGAAGTCCATGCCCATGTGGTAGTTGGGTGAATTGATGGGCGTGTACATCACGCCGGCAAGGCCTGCGACGACCGCTGCGATTGCAAACATGATGGTAAAGCGCTTGTCGATGTTGATGCCGAGCAGCCCGACCGTTTCCCGGTCCGCCATGCCGGCGCGCACGACCATCCCGAAGGTGGTGAAGCGCAGGAACGAGAAGACCGCGGCGACGATCACGGCAGCAAAGGCGAAATACACCAGTCGCCAGTAGGGGTAGATGATCTGGCCCGCTTCAAGGCCGACCAGGGCGCCGAAATCGAAGCTGCCGGCAAAGGCATCGGGCGCCGGCGTCGGGATCGGGTTCGCGCCGAAGAAGAACTTCACGATTTCCTGAAGCACGATCGCCAGGCCGAAGGTCACCAGGATCTGGTCGGCATGCGGACGCTTGTAGAAATACTTGATCAGTCCGCGCTCCATGGCGAGACCGACGAGGATCATGACCGGGATCGCAAACAGGATCGACAGCGGCACCGACCAGTTGATGAGCATCGACCCGAAATCGGTGCCGAACCAGCTCTCCACGTAGGGCGTTTCGACTTTGAGCGGGTTGCCCAGGAAGTCCTTGCGTGTCGGGTCCTCGGTGACCGACGACAGGGTAAGCAGCCTGCTGAAGGTGACGGCGCAGAACGCGCCGATCATGAACAGGGCGCCATGGGCGAAATTGACCACACCCAGGGTTCCGAAGATCAGGGTCAGGCCCAGGGCAATCAGCGCATAGGCGCTTCCCTTGTCCAACCCGTTCAAAATCTGCAAAAGAATCGCTTCCATGGCCCATCCCACGTGGGCTTAGGCCCACGCCGCTGTTGTGCGCCGGTTCAGGCCGGCGCTCGCTTTGCTACAGTTTGATTCGGCCCGCATCCGGTCGGGATGCGGGCCGCAACTCGTCGATAGAGGACGATTTACGCGCCCGGGTTGCAGGTGCCCAGATCGCCGCCCGCGAACTGCGGATGATCCGGAGCGTAGGTGACCTGGTCGACCGGGGTGACCTCGACGACCTCGAGAAGGTCGAATTCGGAGGTCGGGTTTTCCTTACCGCGCACAACCAGAACATCCTTGAAGCACTGGTGGTCTTCCGCGCGATAAAGCGTCGGACCGTTTCCGAGACCGTCGAATTCGAAGTCTTCCAGGGCTTCTACGACGGAGCACGGGTTGAACGAACCGCCACGGGCTACGGCGTCTGCGTAAAGCAGGGTCTGGACGTAGCAGGTGTGAGCGGCCTGCGACGGCGGGAAGCCGTACTTTTCACCGAACGAACGCACGAAGGCCTGGCTGCCTTCGTCCTGCAGCGACCAGTGCCAGTTGGTCGAGCCGAAGATGCCCTTCACGTTCTCGCCGGCACCCTTTGCCATCAGGCGCGAGTAGAGCGGAACGATGATTTCGAACTGCTTGCCGTTCACCATGCGGTCGCGCAGACCGAACTGGACGGCGTTGGTCAGCGAGTTGACCATGTTGCCGCCGTAGTGGTTGAGAACCAGCACGTCCGCATCGGACTGCAGAACCGGGGTGATGTAGGACGAGAAGTCCGTCTGGGTAAGCGGCGTCTTGACCGCCTCGACGGTTTCCCAGCCCATGGCTTCGGTCGAGGCGCGAATGGCTTCCTCGGTCGTGTAGCCCCAGTTGTAGTCGGCTGTCAGGTGGTAGGCCTTGCGGTCGGCGCCGTAGGCGTTCTTCAGCACCGGAGCCAGTGCGGCGCCCGACATGTAGGAGTTGAAGAAGTGGCGGAAGCCGTTGGCTTTCCGGTCCTTGCCGGTGGTGTCGTTGGAGTGGGTCAGACCGGCCATGAAGATGACGCCGGCTTCCTGGCAGAGCGCCTGAACGGCCACGGCCACGCCCGAGGACGAACCACCGGAAATCATCACGGCGCCGTCCTTTTCGATCATCGAACGGGCCGATGCGCGAGCGGCGTCAGACTTGGTCTGGGTGTCGCCGGTAACGAACTCGACCTTCTTGCCGAGAATGCCGTTGCCTTCCAGCACCTTGGAAGAGAAGGTGTTGAGCATGCCGCCGTCGCCGCCGCCATTGAGGTGTTCGACAGCAAGTTCGAAGGCGCGAAGCTCGTCAGCGCCCTCGTCGGCATAGGGGCCGGACTGCGGGACGTTGAAACCGAGGGTGACGGTCGAGCCTGTGGGCTCGTTGGTGAATGCGTTGGCGCTGCGTGTAAAGATCGTGGGCATTGCAAGGCCGGCGCCAACCATTGCGCCAGTCTTGATCAACCCTCGCCGTGAAATCGAGAACTTGCTCATAAAAAACCTCCCAGTGTGAGCACCGGCCAATCCTCATTACAGCCGGCAAACGCCAAAAGTGGCGGGACCTAAGGATTAAAAAGAACGAGCAACTTTACCATACTACTTTCGGTGCAAAGGACACGGGGCGCAAAATCGGCGCCGCGCCGGCGGCTTGACTCAGAGAAGAGTCGGGCACCTATGTCTGCATAGGCTGATCAGGCGCCGGTAACTTGATGTTACTGTTCAGGGTGCGAGAAATAAACCCAAGAAAGATTTTCGAAAAGCGGAAAACAAACCGCAATCGTAGCCTATATTACATGAATTGGGAGAAAATAGACTTGGTCCGGCGCCTTCGGAAAGGCCGGTTGCCGCCGAGATGATTTCATCGGAACGGAGGAAACTTCGAATGCAGGCCGCACGGATTTATTGGTTCCGCACTGCGGATTGCCAAAATACGTGGCGCGCGTCTTTGCCAAGTCTGCGTTGTGGCTGGCGAGCCCGAGCAGAATGAGCAACGCAAACCTGGCCATATCGGGATTGCCAGGCCTTGATTCTTCCGCGCGGGACCCGGTCCGGCCATCGGGGTCGTGGACTCAGGAAGGCATGGAAAGGGTTGTGCCGGCGGATTGCGGCAGCACGAACCGGCGGTTTGCCGGTACCTGGCCGACTTTCAGCGGACACCCGAAGACCTCGGCAAGGGTTTCGTCGCCGAACACGGCGTCAGGCGTACCGGATGCAGCAACATGGCCGCCGGACATCAGCGTGATTCGGTCCGCATACATGGCCGTCAGATTGAGATCGTGCATCACGGCAATGACGCCGCCGCCGCGCCGGGCATAGTTGGCGGCCAGATCCATGATGACGAGCTGGTGACGGATATCGAGGCTCGAGACTGGCTCGTCGAGAAACAGCCAGCGCGCTCCCGAAGCATCCTCCGGTTCCCAGATCTGGCAAAGGACGCGGGCAAGCTGTGCCCTCTGGCGTTCGCCGCCCGACAGCGCGTGGACGCTGCGCCCGGCAAAACCGGCAAGATCGACCGCCTCGAGCGCGTCTGCGATGCGTCTTTGCCTTTCTGCTTCGCCCGGAAGCGGCAGGCCCGCAGCTATGCCCAGTGCCACGACTTCGGCGACAGTGAAGGGAAAGGCGAACTGGGTTTCCTGCGCCAGCACCGCCCGACGGAGTGCGAGTTCATGCGGCCTGAAACGTTGGAGCGGCACGTCATCGATCCGCACATCGCCCGAGATCGGTATCTCACCGGTCAGCGCCTTGAGCAAAGTGGTCTTGCCGGACCCGTTCGGTCCGATCACGGCGGTGATTTGTCCCGGACGCGCAGCAAAATCCAGTCCGTGAAGGATTGTGCGCTTGCCATAGGCGACGGAGAGATTTCTGGCTTCAAACATGTCGGTTCATCATCGAAGGTCGGCCATGCCGCGGCGGCCGAGCAGGATCCAAAGGAAGAAGGGGGCGCCTATGGCCGCGGTCACGATCCCGATGGGAAGTTCCGCGGGGGCAACCACGGTCCGGCTGACGGCATCGGCGAGCGTCAGGAACGAAGCGCCGAGCAGCGCCGAGCAGATCAGCAGATAGCGGTGATCAGGCCCGATGGTGAGCCGGAGCAGGTGCGGGATCACGATGCCGACGAAACCGATTACGCCCGAAGCGGCAACCGACGCACCCGTCGCCGCCGCCACAACGGTTATCGCCAGAAGCTTCATGCGTTGAACCGGAATTCCCATGTGATGGGCGGCGGCTTCTCCCAGCGCAAGGGCATTGAGCGCGCGCGCCAGGAATGAGGAAACTGCCAGCGCAAGCAGGACGAAGGGCGCTGTCGCGGCCACCTTTGTCCAGGTCGCGCCGGCCAGCGATCCCAAACCCCAGAACGTGATGTCGCGGAGCTGCGCGTCGTCGGCAAGATAGACCAGAAAGCCGGTTATGGCGCCCGCCAGTGCGCCGAGCGCGATCCCTGCCAGAAGCAGGGTGGCGACAGAGGTCGTGCCGTTGCGGGTGGAAACCTGGTAGAGCAGCCAGGTTGAAACAAGGCCGCCGAAGAATGCGGCAAACGGCAGCGTGTAGATCCCGAAAAATGGCAGCGATCCCCCAGCGAGGACGATCGCCGCGACGGCGCCGAGCCCCGCTCCCGCTGAAACGCCGACGATTCCCGGATCTGCAAGGGGGTTGCGAAACAGCCCCTGCATGAGTGCGCCGGAGACCGCCAGTCCGGCGCCGATAAGCATCCCGAGGAAAAGCCGGGGCAGCCGGATTTGTTCGACGATCAGATAGTCGGTGGCCTGCAGTCCGGCGCCGTCGTGGAGCCCGGCCCGGGCCATCAGGACCCCGTAGGCCGGCGTGTCCGCAGCCCCGAAACCGATCGCCGCGGCAGCCGTGGCGACCAGTGCAAAGACGAGCAGCGAGGCCGTCAGCTTTGCCAGTCTACTGCGGTCTCCGTCATGGGTTTTGCGCAGTTGCAGCCCTGCCGTCCTGTCGGTGCGCTGCAACACCCTCAGTTGCTCCCGACTGTCGGATCGAGCCCCGCGATCTGTTCATTGAGATCGCGGATCGCATTTGCGGTCCGGGGTCCGAAACCCAGCAGGTAGAGACCATCCATGCGGATCAGCCGGCGGTTCCTGCCTGCCGGTGTTGCCTGGATGGACGGCAAGTCGAAAAGGGCCTCTTCCGTCGAATCGTGGTCGCCGCCGCGATCCATCATCAGCACAACATCCGGCTGGGCTGTGATGATCGCCTCGTCGGTCACCTGCTTGTACCCCGAAAACCCTTTGAGAGCATTTTCAGCTCCGGCCATGTGAATGATACCGTCGGCGTGGCTGTCCGAACCTGCCGCCATGATGCGGCCGTCCTGAAGCGCGAGAACGAACAGGATGCGCGCCGGGCCTCCCGCAGCTTTCGCAGCCTTTTCGGCTGCCTCGAGATCGGCCTTGATCTCAGCTGCAAGCGCTTCGCCCTTGTCGGGCGTACCCAATGCGACGGCAGTTGCCCGTATCTTCTCGACGATTGCCGCGCCGTCATAGCCTTCGGGAATCTCGGCAATCGGGATGCCGGCGGCTTCTATGACCGATTTGGCTTCCGGGGGGCCATAGCCTTCCATGGCTATGACAAGGTCCGGATTGGCCGAGAGAAGACCTTCCGGCGAAAGCCGCCGGATGTAGCCGACATGCGGGAGTTCTTCGGCCTCCGGTGGATACGTGCTGGTCTGGTCGCGCGCGATCAGCCGGTCCTGTTCCCCGAGTGCATAGACGATCTCGGTCACCGATCCGCCGATCGCAACGATGCGCCGGGCTTCCCCATTTTCTTCTGCGTGTGCCCCGGTGCCGATGACAAGGCTGCCAAACACGGCTCCGAAGGCGAGTTTCGAAACGAGACGCCTCATGCCGCCCTCCGGCCATCGACCCGCGGCAGGCTTTCCATGATGTCGCGCCACAGCGGGCGTTCGTCCTGGCCTTCGATCCGCTTTCCGAAGAACTGGATGATCAGATCGCCGTCCGCTCCGTACGCTTCGAGCGAGGTAACGTGTCCGGCCACGCCGTTGTTGTCCGTCGGCTTTCGGACAGCCCACACTTCCTTGATGTGATCGGTGCGCAGGTGGAGATGGAAATCGGCATCCATGATGTTGAGCCACGGCCCCATCATCCTGATTTCCCCGACCGGGCCGGAGTGGATCTGGATGCAGGCGTGGTTGCCGACAAAGCACATGATCGGCAGCGCTTCCTTCGCCGACAGCCGCAGCATGGCTTCCACGGCGGAGTTGTCGATCTGCCAGGTGAAGTCCTCGCCAACTGCGCGGATCGCAGCAAGGCGGTCCACGTCGAGCTTCTTCAGAAGGCCGACAAACTGGTGCGTGTCGGTCATGCGGCTCCAGCGATCCCGCAATTCGGCGGTATCGACCTGGTTGCGAACGGCGGGAGCAGGAGCCGCGGTGACCGCGATGCCTGCGGATTGATCTTCCACGGCAAGGTCGGCGACGAGGCCATCCCAGAGCGCGACATCGGTGGCTTCGCGCGCGTGAACCTTGTGAACGGCGTCCCCGTGGGCATCGAAAAACTGCAGGCTGCGCTTGATCGTGTCGCCATCGCTTGTTTCGACCGCAAACCCGTGCGCCCAGCGTGCGGCGAACATGCGCATGTCGATCTTCTCGCCCAGCATCATCGCCGCATGCTTGCCGCCGATGAACTTGTCGTAGACGCCGATCTTTTCGTGCACCGCGCTTTCGTTGCGGGTCAGCGCCATCACTTCGCCGACCTTTTCGAGCGACGGAAAGATCCGTGCGAAATCGATGTCGATGCGGGTCGCCGTCTCACCGCAGCTGGCGGCCACCAGCTCACCTTCGGTTATCCCGAGCTTGGCTGCGAGGTCGCGAGCGCGCATTTTCGGATTGTCGTTCTGTGCCGCAACAATTGCCGCATGATCGAGAGCTTGGGTCATGTCCCCTCCAGCCTTTCACTTGTTGAGAATGAGCTTTCCCTGACGGGTAATCTTCAGCCGGTAGAGGGAGCCATCGTGGAGGATGCCGATCTCGGTGCGTGATCCGAACAGCTTTCGGCTGTCGAGGATTTCTCCGTTCGCCGCCTGCCGGGCATAGGCATTCGCGTCCGGGTTCGTTGCCGGACCGGTTTGCGAAACATGGTCTGCAGGGTGCGTTTTTGGCGTCATGTCGATTTCTTGTCCCTCGGCTCGCTGGGCTGGCGAAAGGCTGGCTGGGCGAGGGGTCTGATTGGTCACGTTAATTGTTGACATCAATTATCATGTTTTATATCGGAAGCAATAGTGGAGACAAAAAATCATGTTTTGATGCTCCGCCGATGCCAGCAAGCCTGCCGCCAGCCAGCACCGTAGTTTTCAGTTTACAGGAGTGCGAAGATGAATATGGCGGGGGGGCGCATGATGCGCCTGATGAGTGGGGTTGCGGTTTGTTCGGTGCTGGGCGCCGCGCCATTGGCGGCACAGGATGCAGGTCAGACGACCGAGCTCGAACAGATTGTTGTTCGCGGCGCTGGCGACGGAGAGACGGCAAGCGAGAAACTCGACAAGGGTGCGGCCGACACGCCTCTGGCCTCGGGGGTCACCGGCGAGGAAATTCGCCGCAATGAGATCAGCAGCATTTCGGATCTCGGCCGTTCGGAAGAGCCGGGCGTGATTTTCGACAAGGCGCGCGGCGGCCTCTTCATTCGCGGCCTTGGCGGCCCGCGTGTCAGCACCACGATTGACGGTATTCCGATTCCCTATCTCGAGGATTCCGCACGTTCCGGCGGGCCGACGGGCGACACCAACGCCGATGGCGGCGTCGACAGCTTCGATTTCTCGTCGCTTTCAGCGCTGGATGTCCTGCGTGGCGCCGACTCGAGCCGGGCCGGATCGGGCGCCCTTGCGGGCGGCCTCGTGCTGCAGACGCTCGAGCCGGAAGACCTGATCGAGGATGGCCGCAATTGGGGCGCGCTGACCAAGACAACCTATGACGGATCCGACGGATCGGTTTCGGGTTCGGCTGCCGCGGCGATGCGGGCCGGGGACACGTCGTTGTTGTTCCAGGGCGGCTACAAACGTGGAAATGAAACAATCAACCAGGGCAACGTCGCCACGCTGGGTCCGACCCGGACAGATGCGAACCCCGCCGACTACGATCAGAACAACCTGCTCTTCAAGCTGCGCCAGCAGATCGACGGCAGCCATACCCTCGGCTTCACCGCGGAGCGTTTCGACAGCGAGCGCGAAACAGATCTGCTCACCAAGCAGGGTGCGACCAGCGGGTCGTCCCGCGCCTATCGCGGCCTGAAGGGGCACGACGATACCCGGCGCGAGCGTCTCTCCATCGATTATGTCTACGAGCCGGGCGATACCGGCCAATTGATCAAGGCCGCCAAGGCGACCGCCTACTGGCAGCGCCTGTCGAAGACGGCGGGCAATGCCGGCACGCGACTGAACGTCGGCAGTCTCAGCCCGTTTCTCGGCGGTGTGGTGATCCCAGAAAGCCCGTGGCAGCGCAGCAACGAAATCGAGGATGCGCGGTTCGGATTCACGGGCTCCCTGATCGCCGGCTTCGGGACCGGCGAATTCGATCATGAAGTCTCGATCGGTCTCGATGCCTCGACAGGCAAGGTCAAGCAGTTCGCAGGCGGTGTCGACGCCTGTACGCTGGGCATCTTGACCACCACCTACTGCAACTTCCTGCATTCCAACCAGGCCGACATTCCGAACGTGAACAACAACCAGATCGGCTTCTACATCCAGGACGAGATCCGCATGGGCGACAGCCGCCTGTCGATCACTCCGGGCATCCGCTTCGACTGGTTCGATTATTCGCCCGAGGATTCGGCCACCTATGCCGGCAACGCCGGATACGGAATCTTCGGCGTTCCTGTCGGCAAGAGCGACTACCAGTTCTCGCCGAAGCTGCTTGCCCAGTACGAGCTGAACGCGACCACCACCCTGTTTGCGCAATGGGCAATGGCGTTCCGCGCACCGACGGCAGATGAGCTCTATCTCAACTTTGCCAACCCGGGTTCCGGCTACGGCGTGATCGGAAATCCGACGCTCGAGCCGGAGACCGGACATGGCTTCGAGGTCGGTGCCACCTATGATGACGGCAGCCTCAGCGGAAAGATCACCGGCTTTTACAACATCTACAGCAACTTCATCGACGACCGGAATCTGACAGCTGCGCAGATCACGGCGCTTGGCCTCAATCCGGCGACGTTCCCCGCCTTCCTGCAACAGTCCTACAACCGGGCGCGCGTTCATGTGTATGGCGTGGAGTTGAGTGCGGAGAAGCGCTTCGACAACGGCTTCAACCTCCACGGCGGCTTTGCCTACACCAACGGCTCCGATCAGGACACCGGCGAACATATCCGCACCATCGCGCCGTTCAAGCTCGTGGCCGGCGCCGGATATGAAGGCGACAATTGGGGTGTCGACGTCACAAACATCTTCAGCGCCGGGATGAAGAACGACAACAATCCGAACACGTTCGATGCGCCGGATTACTTCATCACCGACCTGACCGCCTGGTGGGAGCCGGCCCAGATCGAGGGTCTTCGTCTTCAGGCAGGTGTCTACAATCTCTTCGACGAGACCTACTACAACGCTGTCGCCCTGAATGATTACGACTCGGGAACGGTGCCGACCAACAGCAACTCGCTCCAGCCGATCGCCTTCTTCAGCGAACCCGGCCGGCACTTCAAGGTCTCGCTGACCAAGAAGTTCTGAACCACTGCCAACCCAAGTGCCGGCGGCCTCCCGTGAAGCCGCCGGCCAGATCCAGCGGAGATATCATGTCAAGCAAAGCAAAACGGGCCTGCCTGGCCCTCGCCATGGTTGCGGGTTTCCTCTCATCCGGACATGGGGCATCCGCCCAGGACCAGCAATCCGGAAACATCGGCATCGAACTCAATCGCCTCGAGCAAAATGGCGAAGCGTGCCGGCTGACCTTCGTGGTTGGCAACGGCCTCGGTTCCGATCTCTCCGGTTCCGGTTTCGAGATGGTGGTCTTCGATGCAAACGGGCTCGTCAGGCTGATGACCGTATTCGACTTTGGCGCGCTCCCGGCGGGCAAAACCGTGGTCAAGCGTTTCGAACTCCCGGACACCGGTTGCGAGAGCGTTTCGCGCATTCTCGTCAACAGCGCGGCCCGGTGCAGCGGGCCAGGCGTCGACGCCTCGCAATGCGCGGCGGCGCTGACCACCACCAATCGCACCGAAACCGATTTCGGCGCCTGAAAGCAGCACGGCCATGACATTTCTTTCCGCATCGATCGAACGATTTCTTGATTTCATCACTCTCGGCGGGCCGGTGGTCGCCATCCTGATGGCGGTCTCTGCTGTCGCGTTGGCGGTGATCCTGCTGAAGCTCGGTCAGTTTGCCGTGCGGCAGGTTGGCAATGGCGGGGCGGCCCGCAACGCTGCCTCACTCTGGCTCGGCGGGCGCCCGCGCGAAGCGTTTGAGGCTGCCCGGACAAGCCGCGCGGTTTCCGCTGAGGCTGTTGCCGAAGCGATCCGGCTTGCAGGCGGCCGCAAGGTTGCCAAGGCCGATATCGAAGACCGGATCGCAGCCCTGGCAATGACCAGGTTTCATGATCTGCAATCGGGCTTCCGGCTGCTGGATGCAATTGCGCAGGTTGCCCCGCTTCTCGGATTGTTCGGGACGGTTCTGGGCATGATCGAGGCCTTCCAGCAATTGCAGGCGGCCGGCAATTCCGTCGATCCGTCGATCCTTGCAGGCGGCATCTGGGTCGCGCTTCTGACGACGGCAGCCGGTCTTGCCGTGGCGATGCCTGTCTCCATGGTTCTTACATGGCTCGAAACCCGCATCGAGGCCGAGCGCGTTCTGGTCCAGACGCTCACCGCCGACATTCTCGGCCTTCCGCCGACAGCGGGTACGGCTTCGGATGTGGAGTTCGTTCAGGGAGACGCGGCAATTGCGCATTGAAGCGCCCCGGTTCGAGCGGCGGCGTCTCGCGCTGACTCCGCTCATCGACGTCATCTTTCTGCTGCTGCTGTTTTTCATGCTGTCGTCAACCTTTTCGCGGTTCGCGGAAGTTCCGGTGCAAGGCGGCATGGCCGGAGCAGGCCGTGGCGAACGGCCGGACGTTCTGATTTCGGTGTCCTCCGGCAGCATCCGGTTGAACGGCGCCGACATCACGGTCGACGGAATTCGTGATCGCCTTGGAGAACTCAAACTGCTTGGCGCTAGCCACGCGGTGATCACGGTGGGGGCGGATGTCACTTCACAGACGATGGTTGATATACTTGACGCGGCTTCGGGCGCGGAGATCCAGGTTTCAGTGGCAAGGAGTACCCGATGATCCGTTTTCCGCGACCGCCCGCCGGAAAGAAACAGGAAAGCACCATTGCGCTGATCAATGTTGTGTTCCTCATGTTGATCTTCTTTCTCGTTGCCGGAAGCCTTGCACCTCCGGGCGATCCCGACGTGAGCTTCATTGCAACAGAGCGGGCGTCCGCTGCCGCGCCGCCCGACATGCTCTTTGTCGGATCCGGCGGACAGACCACGTGGCGGGGCGAGCCCGTCGATGTCACACGCGCCCTCCCGGAGTGGTCGAATCAGTTCGGCGAGGGATCGGGGCGGGCCTTCCGTGTCGCCGCTGACGAGGCCCTGTTGGCCGCGGATCTCGTCGATCTGGTCGCCCGCCTCAGGGCCGGCGGCATTGCAGATATTGTCCTGGTGGCTGAAAGGTTGGACTGATGGCGTTCAGGCGCGGTCACATTCTGGCAGCCGTAGCGGTCTCTGTGAGCTTCCATGTCGCCATGGCGGGATGGTTCGTTCAGGTGGAGCCCGAGATGCAGATTGATGGCGGAAGCGCGGTCGATCTGACCATTGTCGGCAATGCCTTCGTCGACGCCGTCAGCGCCGGCGCGGAATCCGACGAGATCAGCGCATTGGAGCCTGTCGAGGCAGAGGAAATCATTGAGGCCGAGACCGCGGACGCCTCGGAAGTCGAATCCGGGACAACCAGCACCGTTGCCGCAAAGACCGCGCCGCCCGCAGAAACGATGAGCGAACTGGTGCCTGAGCCGATTGATCGGGTCGAAGCGCTTCCGGCCCCGGAAACACTTGAAACCGCTGCGGTGGCCGAGCTTGCGCCGATGATCGAATCGACACGCTCCATCCGGCCGGTCGAAGCTTCGGAACTGGCCGCGGTTGAGCCGGTGGAAGCCGACCGGATAGAAGCCGTGGAGGCCACCCCGGTTGAAAGGGTCGAACAGGAGCTGGCCGCGCTTCCGGACATTCCCGTGCCGACACCTCGCCCCCGGATCGAACCGAAGCCCGAACCCCGAAAGGCCGCCGCGAAAAAGCCGAAACCCGCGGAGACAAGGCAGAAGCGAAAGGTCGCGCCGGGCAACGGCGGAACGCAGAAGGCGGACAGCAGCAGATCGGCCAGCGGAACCAAGGAGCCTCGCAAATCCAGCCGGGCCGGCAATGCCGCTGTCTCGAACTATCCCGGGAAGGTTGCTTCGAAGCTGCGCAGGGCTCTGCGCTATCCGCGCGAAGCCCGCCGCGAGGGGATCAAGGGCACGGTCGTGGTTGCGTTCACCATCTCTAGGAACGGATCGGTCGGCGGTGTCCGTATTGCGCGAAGCTCGGGCTCGGCGGTTCTCGACCGGGCAGCTAGTGAGGCCGTGCGCCGGGCGGCGCCCTTCCGGCCGATACCGGATGCCGCCGGGCGATCACGATGGAGTTTCTCCGTTCCGCTCGCCTTCACACGCTGACGGTATGCGGAGCGCTAAGGGCCTGGAACCGCTCCCGGTCGGGAAGCCGGCGATCGGCAACATGCTGATCGTAATGGCTCTTCAGGGCGTTCGCAGGTCCATACCTTACTGACGGTCTTCCGGGCGTGCTCGTCCTGAGGATCGCCATTCTGCAAGCTCGATTTCCGCCTGCTCAAGCGAATTGACATTCAGGAGCTTCTTCAGGAGCGCAACGGAGATCGCCCGGGTCCTGAGATTGAATGTCGAGATCTCGTCACCGTTTTCGTCGGCCTTGTAGATGTCGAGCTTGTCATAGAGTTGCTGCAGCCGGTTCTGGACGCTCCGGAGAGAAAGCGATCGCCGTTTCGCAATCGCCCGATCGGTCAGGCCAAGCGCGATGTCGATAAGCACTTCGTACTCGGACTCGGTGAAGCCGGCGCGGTGGCCGAAGCTCTTTTGCTGAACCCCCCTGACCTCGCGGTCGATCACGCATTGCCCTTCGACGAAGATTCCCCTGAGAGCCAGTTTCAACCTTTGGTCCGAGGCCGTCTTGAGCACATAGCCGTAGGCCGCGCCCTCCGGCACGATACGGGAAACTCCGCGGACATAGGCCTCGTCGGCATAGTTTGACCAGAACAGGATGCAGGTCTCGGGCCGCTCCCGCCAGATGCTGCGCGCCGCCTCGATGCCGGTCCGCGTGCTCATCTGCAGGTCCATGACGATGTGAAGCGCATTGTGCTCGCGCGCCATCTGTTCGCCCGCAAGGCCGTCGGAAGCTTCGATGATCTCCCTGCATTCGGGCAGCGAGCCCGCGATGGCGTCACGCAGATAGGCCCGATGCAGGGGATCGTCCTCGACGATGAGTGTTTTCATTGTGCCGCCTCCGCGATCTCGGCGTCCGCGGCAGATCTTGCAGGCCGGGGCACGCTGACAACGACCGATGTCCCCGTTCCGTCCCGGCGCGGGCCGACATCCAGTTCCGCACCGATCAGCCTTGCCCGTGTTTCCATGTTGTCCAATCCGCCGCTGCTTCGTAGCCCGCTTCTGTCCAGTCCGCAGCCGTCGTCGTCAACCCTTGCCCTGAGCGCGTCATCATGTGCGCACAGCTTCACCGACACGAGGGTGCATTGAGAATGGAGGACCGCATTGTTGATCGCTTCCTGGACAATCCTGAAGAGTGCGATTCGAACAGTCGGTTCAAGCGCATCGACGGCGCCCTGCGTCTCGTCGACAAGGCTTGATGTGATCTTCGAACCGGAATCGATGACCGCGCGCTCGATATGGGTCTCGACCGCGGAGGCAAACCCGAAAAGCTGGAGCACTGACGGGGTCGCATGCTCGATGATCCTGCGCAGTTCCTGCATGCAGCGTTGCAGGCTGCGCGACACCGGCTCGAGGCTTTGGCCCTCGATCACGGGTTTGTCGGCAAGGTGCTCGACCTGGCGCGTAAGCCGGGTGAGATCCGCCAGCGTCTGGTCGTGCAGGTCCATGCCGATGCGCTGCCGTTCCCTTTCAAGCGCCTCGGTAAGGTTGAGCGCGCCCTGCCGAAGGCCTTCCTCGCGGGCTCGCGCCTCCGCCTCCACGATCGCCGAATGCTGTGCGAGTTGCGCTGCTCGAAGCGAAAAGAAATAGGGCGCCAGCAGATCGGCTATCGCCTGCGCATTTGTGACGTCCTCTAGGGTGTAGAGCCCGGGCTGGTGGGACGAACAGCTCAGCGCGCCGATCACTTCGCCCTGCACCGTCATCGGAACATGGAGGCGGCTGCACAGGATCTGATCGAAAATCGGGTTGTCGAAGGCGCCCTCGAAATGAAACCGTTCATCCTTGCTCGCATCATCAGTCAGGATGTAGGGGGTTTCGCCCCACAGAAGGCTGCGGATCGGGCTTTGTGCAATCGGCGCGGCCTCCAGGCGGCCCCAATCGGTGTCGAGACCGGTCTCGTAGGCGCTATGGTACTTGCCGTCGATCATGACGATGCAGGCGTCGATGTGATCGTGCGGCAGAAACTGCCCGATCTCCACGGCAACGGCCTTGATCGCCGAGGCAAAATCCAGCTGCCCGGCCAGAAGGCGAGAGATGCCGGCATAATGCTTGAGCAACTCCGCCGGTCGTATCCGTCTCCGCATCTTTTTCGTCCTCCCGGATCGGATCATAAACCTCCCGGCCCGCCTTTGCGAACGAAGAACCGCTCGCCGGTTGCGGGAAACCGCACCATGCTGGCAGATTCCCGCATTCACGCTGCGCCGAGAAACCTATCTGGTGTTTTGTGCGAGCGATAATGTCAGTCTCGATCTTGCACCGACAGGGTGTGAAAGGTCTCTGGTTGCCAGGAGGTGGCGGCCGCAAAGGGAGAGGAACATGAAGATTTTCAAGATGCTCATGGCATCGGCTGCAGTTGTTGCTGTCGCCATGCCGATGGCCGCAAACGCTGATACATCCGACAAGCGTATCGCGCTTTCCAACAATTATGCCGGAAATTCCTGGCGCCAGGCCATGCTCACCAGTTGGGAAACGGTGACAGGCAAGGCCGTCGAAGACGGTGTCGTCGCCGCAGCGGATGCTTTCACGACCGCTGAAAACCAGGCAACCGAACAGGCCGCGCAGATCCAGAACCTGATCCTTCAGGGCTACGATGCAATCGTCCTGAATGCCGCATCGCCGACCGCGCTCAACGGTGCTGTCCGTGAGGCGTGCGACGCGGGAGTGGTCGTCGTTTCGTTTGACGGCATTGTCACCGAGCCTTGCGCATGGCGCATCGCGGTCGACTTCCAGGAGATGGGCCGCGTTCAGGTCGAGTATCTCTCCGGCCGTCTGCCGGATGGAGGCAACCTCCTTGAAATCCGCGGGCTCGCCGGTGTCTTCGTCGACGACGAGATTTCCGCGGGCATCCATAAGGGTGTCGAAGAGTATTCGCAGTTCGAGATCGTTGGTTCGGTTCATGGCGACTGGGCCCAGGACGTTGCGCAGCGCGCTGTCGCCGGGGTGCTTCCGAGCCTGCCCGAGATCGTCGGTGTCGTAACCCAGGGCGGTGACGGCTACGGTGCCGCCCAGGCCATTGCCGCCGCGGGCCGCGACATGCCGATCATCGTGATGGGCAACCGTCAGGACGAACTCGCCTGGTGGAAGGAGCGCAAGGATGCGAGCGGATATGAAACCATGTCGGTTTCTATCGCGCCGGGTGTTTCGACCCTCGCATTCTGGGTCGCCCAGCAGGTTCTCGATGGCAAGGAAGTGCCGAAGGACCTCGTGGTGCCGTTCCTCGAGATCAATCAGGACGGACTTGAAGAGGCGCTCGAAACCACGCCTGCGGGTGGCGTGGCCAATGTCGAGTACTCGCTCGAGGATGCTCAGGCCGTAATCGCCGAAGCCAAGTAACACTCCCGAGGAAGAGCGGCGCCTTGCCCTCGCGCATGGCGCCGTTCTTGATTGCGGCAGCACTAACGCAGGCACTCTGGTGGCGGGCATAGTTGAAAATGGACGTCAAAATGTCCGGTGAGCCGGTAATAGCGATAGCCGGCGCAAGAAAGGGTTTCGGGGCCGTCAAGGCGCTCGACGGCGTGGATTTCACCGTCACCCCGGGCGAATGCATCGGTCTCGTCGGTCACAACGGCGCCGGTAAGTCGACCCTCGTCAACATCATCAATGGCGGGCTGAGCCTCGATGAGGGGCGGATTTCCCTGTCCGGCGGCGACCCCGTGGACAGCTATTCCATCCGGGTGGCGCGCACGCACGGAATCCGCTGCGTGTTCCAGGAACTCTCGATGTGCCCCAATCTCTCGGTTGTCGAGAATGTCCGTATCGCTCACGCCGGAATGAGCGGGTTCGGATGGCGGTCACGTGCGCGGGCGGTCGTATCGGAACTGCTCGACCTGATTTTTCCCGATCACGGCATCGATTGCCGCCGCGCTGTCGGCGACCTGACGATTGCCCAGCGTCAGATGGTCGAGATCGCCATTGCCTTTTCCAGCTACAACTCGACGACTTCGCTTGTCATTCTGGACGAGCCGACATCGTCATTGGATGCCTCCCGCGCCGAGCAGCTCATTGCCTATGTGAAGTCCTTCACCGGCAAGGGCGGCGCGGTGATCTTCATCTCCCACATCCTGGGAGAGATTCTGGATGCCGCAAGCCGCATCGTGGTGATGCGGGACGGCCAGGTTGTCAGCGACAAGCCGTCGGGT
This sequence comes from Hoeflea sp., assembly GCA_965230055.1. Lineage (GTDB taxonomy): Bacteria > Pseudomonadota > Alphaproteobacteria > Rhizobiales > Rhizobiaceae > Hoeflea. The sequence continues at coordinate 1,712,764 of OZ245939.1, forward strand.
GATTTCACCGTCGACAGTCTCGTGCAGGCCATGGGCAGCGTGGCTGCGGCGAGCTCGGAACGGCGTGCCGCCGTGGCGCGATCAGAGAGTGAGAACCCCGTCGCTTCGTTTCCACGCAGCCGGGACGCGGTCGAGTTCAAGGCCTACAAGGGCGAGCTCGTCGGCTTGGCGGGCCTCAGCGGCCACGGCCAGACCCAGTTGATTGTCGACCTGTACATGTCCGTTTCCGGAGACTGGAAATCACGGCGCAACCCGCAGGCAGCCTTTGTGGCCGGTGACCGTCTCAGCGATGGCGTCTTTCCGCTCTGGAGCATCCTGCGCAACATGACAATTGCAGTTCTTTCGGAGTGGAAGCGCTTCGGTCTTACAGATCCTGCACGCGAGGCTGCCTTCTCCGGCGCATGGCACGAAAAGATCGGCATTCGGACGAAGAATCTCGACAATCCGATCCTTTCGCTCTCGGGCGGCAACCAGCAGAAGGTGCTGTTTGCGCGCGCGCTCGGCACCTCGGCGCCCATCGTGCTGATGGATGATCCGATGCGCGGCGTCGACATCGGCACCAAGCAGGATGTCTATCTCATGCTCAGGGACGAAGCCGACGCCGGCCGTACCTTCATCTGGTACTCCACCGAAATGGACGAAGTCTGCGTCTGCGATCGCGTCTACGTGTTTCGCGAGGGCAGCATCGTCAGGGAGTTGACCGGTGACGCCGTGACCGAAGAGAACATTCTGGCGGCATCCTTTGGGGAGCGCACATCGTGAAGACCCTCCTGTCCAACGACAATCTGCGAATCCTTGTGCCGGCGCTGTCGCTTCTGGCGCTGCTTTGTGCGGTGTTTTATCTCCAGCCGCGCACCATGAGCTACATGGGCCTGAACCTCATGTTCAATCTCGCCGTGCCGATCGCGCTCGCGACCATCGCCCAGATGTTCATCTTGGCGGTCAACGATCTCGACCTGTCCATGGGCGCCTTTGTAAGTTTTGCAGCCTGTGTCGCAGCCACCTTCCTCGAGCAGTCTCCGCTGATCGGAATCCTCATTCTCGCAGCCGCCATCGGCGTCTATGCGCTTATCGGTGTCGTCATCTACCTTCGGAACCTGCCTGCCATCGTGGTCACCCTCGGCATGAGTTTCGTCTGGTCGGGCTTCGCCGTGCTGCTGCTTCCCTCGCCGGGCGGGGCAGCCCCAGAGTGGATCCGTGCGATCATGACGTCACGCCCGCCGATGGTGCCCATGGCGATCATAGCCTCGGTCATCATTGCCGTTGTTGCCCATCTCATCGTCATGCGCTCGTCCTTCGGCGTGGTCATGCGCGGGCTTGGCGGCAACAGCCGTTCGGTGGAGAGGTCGGGCTGGTCGATCATCAGGATCCGCGCCATGACCTACGCGCTGGCCGGCCTGTTCGCCGTAATGGCCGGCATTGTGCTCGTGGGGCTGACCACCGCGGCCGATGCCAACATTGCGCTGCGCTACACACTTCTTTCCATCGCGGGGGTCATTCTCGGCGGCGGCGAATTCGTTGGCGGGCGTGTTTCACCCGTGGGCGCGGTCATCGGCGCCCTGACATTGACGCTCGCCGCATCGTTTCTGTCTTTCCTTCGGATATCGCCGGACTGGCAGATCGGAGCGCAGGGCGCAATTCTCATCATCGTTCTTGCCATCAGGCTGATCCTCAATCGCCGGGAACGCAAGGAGAAGCGCGCATGACCACCGGCTTCAACACGCTCCTGCGCACCCGTTGGGTCTGGTCCTTTGTGGCGGCCTCGATTGTCTGGTTCATAACCATCATGTTCACCGGAGGCTCAAGCCTGGTCGAGCTGACCCAGGTCGCCTTCACCTTTGCATCCTTCTCGATCATTGTCGGCCTGGGACAGATGTTCGTCATCACGCTCGGGCCGGGCAACATCGATCTGTCGATACCCGCCACCATGACGCTTTCGGGCACGATCGTGCTCAAGTTTATCGGTGGCGACGCAAGCCTCATTGTTCCGGGGCTGCTGCTCGCGATTGCGATCGGCATTGGCGTCGGACTGTCGAATTTCACCCTGATCAAGCTGCTTCGAATTCCGCCGATCATTGCAACGCTCGCCATGAGCTTCATCGTCCAATCAGCGGCGATATGGACAAACCGCGGCCTGCGCATTCGTCCGCCCCAGCCTCTTTCCGACTTCGCCGTCGGCTTCACGCTGGGCGTGCCCAACCTCGCCTGGGTCGCGCTGGTCGTTTCGGTCCTTGGCTATATCCTGCTTGAAAAGAGTGTTTTCGGGCGCTGGGTGGTGGCCATTGGCCAGAACATGCGCGCCGCACGGCTTGCCGGTGTTCCGGTGGAGGGCGCTCGTTGCGCCACCTATGTGCTGTGCGCGGTGCTTGCGGGAATCTGCGGCTATTTCCTTGCCAGCTTCTCCGGCGGTGCTGCTCTCAACATGGGCCAGGAATACCTGCTCATGTCGATTGCGGTGGTCGTTATCGGCGGCACTTCGGTGGCCGGCGGCGATTCCAACGTGCCCGGAATCTGGGGAGCCTCGCTGTTCATGTTCCTGGTGGTTTCGATGCTCAACACCTACGGCTTTGACGCCGGGTTCAGGATGATCATGACCGGCATCATCATCATAGGCGTCATTATCGCGGCGAGCAGCCGGACCCTGCGGCTCTAGCTTTGAAGGCCAAACTCATGCGACAGCAGAATCTATACGACATTCGCGACGAAAGGTTCTCCGATCTGTTGATCCTCAATGCCTTTCTCGAGGAACTATGCTCGGATTGTCTTTGGGCGGAGGGACCGGTCTGGTGCGAGGACTGGGGCCACCTGATCTGGAGCGATATCCCGAACAACAGGATGATGCGCTGGTCGCCGCTAAACGGCGTCTCGGTTTTCAGGCAGCCGTCCGATTTCACGAACGGCAGCACGAGGGACCAACAGGGGCGGCTGGTGTCCTGCCAGCACGGCAAGCGACGGGTCGTCCGCACCGAGGTTGACGGTACCCTGACCGTGCTCGCGGACAGCTACCGTGGCGGAAAGCTCAATTCCCCCAATGATGTGGTGGTCCACGAAGACGGCTCGATCTGGTTCACGGATCCGACCTACGGGATCATTTCCGACTACGAAGGCTACAGGAGCGAGCCGGATCAGTCATGCCGCGGCGTCTATCGCATTGACGCCGGATCGGGCGAGGTGACTTTGGCCGTCGACGATTTCGTCCAGCCCAACGGTCTCGCCTTCTCGCCCGACCACAACAAGCTTTATGTCGCCGATTCCGGGTTCAGTCACGATCCCTCGGCCCCGCACCACATCCGGGTCTTCGACGTTGCCGCAGACGGACGCCTGTCGGGCGGAGACGTGTTCGCCGACATCGACACCGGCGTTCCTGACGGTTTCCGAGTGGATTGCGATGGCCGCATATGGTGCAGCGCCGGTGACGGGGTCCATTGTTTTGAACCGGACGGCACCCTGCTTGGAAAGATCCTGATTCCGCAAACCGTCGCCAACGTCGTTTTCGGCGAGCGCCTGCGCAATCGCCTGTTCATCACGGCGTCACGGTCGGTCTACGCACTTCATGTGAACACCCGGGGCTGCCGGTAAACCTCTACATCGGCGCCTGATCCGGGCGCACCGAAGTTGTTCGGGCTGCTCCCGGCTTCCTGATTTCGCTCGCTGAAGACGACCGGATGCGCGATCCGGCCGCCCGTTTTCGTTAACGGTCAGTGATTGTCCCGAGGCACGCCCTTTGTCTGCGCAATACGCTGGTAATTGACCGCCGGCTTGAGGACTGCCCCGTCGCCGAGCTGGTCGACAATGGCCCGCTGGATTTCCTGCCAGGGGGTCTGGTGATCGGGGAAGGGGTACCCGCCATTGGCCTCGAACTCGGTCTTTCGCCGTGCCAGTTCCTCGTCATCGATAAGAATGTCGGCGGTGCAGGCATTGAGATCGATCCGCACCCGGTCGCCGGTCTGAAGCAATGCAAGGCCGCCGCCAGCCGCCGCTTCCGGCGATGCGTTGAGCACCGAAGGTGAGCCCGATGTGCCCGATTGCCGGCCGTCGCCGATGCAGGGCAGCGCATGGATGCCCCGCTTGATGAGATAGTCCGGCGCCCGCATGTTCACGACCTCGGCGGCACCGGGATAGCCGATAGGTCCGGCGCCGCGCATGAACAGGAGCGTCGTTTCGTCAATCTCGAGTGCCGGATCGTCGATGCGCTCATGATAGTCCTCCGGTCCGTCGAACACGACAGCCTTGCCCTCGAACGCGTTCGGATCCTCGGGATTGTTGAGGTAGCGGTCGCGAAATTCTGTCGAAATCACCGAAGTCTTCATGATTGCGCTGTCGAAGAGGTTGCCCCTTAGCACAAGGAAGCCGGCCTTCTCACGCATGGGCTTGTCGAAGGGCAGAATGACATCGTTATCGAGTATCGGGGTTTCGCGGCAGTTCTCGCCGATGGTCTTGCCGTTGGCGGTCATCGCGTTCTCGCGGATGAGACCGTGCTTCATCAGTTCGTTGACCACCCCGGGAACGCCGCCCGCGCGGTGGTAATCCTCTCCGAGATACTCACCCGCCGCCGGCTGAAGGTTGACCAGAAGGGGCACGTCGCGGCCATGGGTCTGCCACTCGTCGATGCTCAGGTCGACGCCCATGTGCCGCGCGATCGCATTGATGTGGATCGGCGCATTGGTGGATCCGCCGATAGCCGAGTTCACGACAATGGCGTTGACGAAGCTGTCCTTGGTCATGATGTCGGAGGGCTTGATGTCTTCGAGCGCCATCTCGACGATGCGTTTGCCGGTGCGCCAGGCTGTCGCTGCCCGGTCCTTGTGCGGCGCCGGAATCGCGGCTGACCCGGGAAGCTGCATGCCGAGAGCCTCCGCGAGCGAGTTCATCGTGGTGGCCGTGCCCATGGTGTTGCAGTAGCCCACTGAGGGAGCCGAACTGGCGACGAGCTCGATGAACTCCTCATAGCCGATCTCGCCGGCGGCCATCATTTCGCGTGCCTTCCAGACGATGGTGCCGGACCCCGTGCGTTCGCCCTTGTGCCAGCCGTTGAGCATTGGGCCGACCGACAGCGCGATCGCCGGAATGTTGACTGTCGCCGCTCCCATCAGCATGGCGGGCGTGGTCTTGTCGCAACCGATCGTCAGGACGACGCCATCGAGCGGATAGCCGTAGAGAACCTCGACAAGGCCGAGATAGGCAAGGTTCCGGTCAAGTCCCGCCGTCGGGCGCTTGCCGGTTTCCTGGATCGGATGTACCGGAAACTCGAAGGCAATTCCGCCAGCTTCGCGGATGCCTTCGCGAACCCGTTCGGCCAGAACGACGTGGTGACGGTTGCAGGGGGATAGATCCGAGCCGGTCTGGGCAATCCCGATGATCGGCTTGTCCGATTGCAGCTCTTCCCGGGTCAAGCCGTAATTCATGTAGCGCTCCAGATAGAGCGCGGTCATGTCCGGATTGGACGGATTGTCGAACCAGGCGCGTGAACGCAATTTCTTCATGTGTTTTCTCCAAATCCAGCGGGTGGGGCGGCTGCGGTAGCAGCGCGCCTGGCCCTGGTGTCGCGAACATAGATGATAAGACCAGAAATCACGATGATTACCGCGCCCGCAAGCATCAGCGGCCGTGGAACATCATCGAAGAAGAGCCAGCCCAGGACGACCGCCCAGGGCAGAAGCGTATATTGGAAAGGTGCGACGACAGCGGCGTCGGCCAGCTTGACGGCACGGTTGACGCAGATATGTGCCAGCATTGCAACGACCCCCAGTGTGCCGAGCAGAGCCAGGTCGGCTCCGGAGGGGGTGACCCACCCGAAAGGTGCGGCAGCCAGCCCTGCAATCAGGCCGCCGAGAAGCTGGAAGAAGACGAGCGTCTTGTCCGGGGTTCCGCGCAGGGTGCGGCCGGTCAAAACCATCAACGCGAAGGCGAGCGTTCCGACGATAGCCACCATTATCGCGACCGGTTCGACCTCGCCGGAAGGCCGAAGCGCGATTAGAACCCCGACGAAGCCAAGGCAGATGGCCATCCAGCGAACGGGACCGACCTTTTCGCCAAGAAGGAATGGTGAGAGCGCGGCCACATAGACCGGTGCGGCCAGCCAGAAAGTCATGACATCGGCAAGTGGCAGGTAGACGACCGCACAGTAGAAGCAGAAGACCTCCACCGTGGAAAAAACCACGCGTGCAAACTGCAGCCAGGGACGCTCCGCATTCAGAATTGAAGCTGATCCTGTTTTCCAGACAAATGGCACAAGGATCAGGAGCGCGACTGCCGAACGGACAAGCAATACCTGGCCCACCGAATAGGTGGCGACCAGCCACTTTCCGATCGCGTCGTTGAGCGAAAACAGCGCCATGGCGAGAAGCATCACGGCAATGCCAATCCGCGCCGGCGTCAGAGCCGCTGCCGGGGCATTCGTGCTGGCCATGGTCACGCATTCTCCTCCAGGGCTTGGCCGGACTTATGCGGCGCGCCGGTACACGCCGGGCCTTGCCAAAGCTTGCCACCTCACCCCGTCCGCCTCGGGATCGCCCGCCGTTTTCCATGATCGGGCAAGGTTTACGACGATGCTCCTCCGGCCGGGCCGATCTGGACAAGCAGGCAAATGATAGCGTATGTCATCGTTATCTGAACCCACGGCCGAGGTAAAGTCGAGCCGGAGTGAATTTTGACCAATAAAGAAAATAAATACAAGGTAGTAACGCTCAAGGATGTTGCCGCGGCAGCCGATGTTAGCGTTATCACCGCGTCTCGCGCGCTTCGAACCCCGGACATCGTTTCGGACAAGGTCCGGGCCCGCATCCAGGAGGCTGTCGACACACTTGGCTATGCGCCCAATCAGGCAGCGCGCGCACTTGCTTCCTCCTCGACCTCGATCATCGGCGTGATCATCCCCTCAATCACCAACCTCGTCTTCTCCGACGTGCTGCGCGGGGTTTATGACGCGGTCGAAGACACACCCTTCCAGGTGCAGCTTGCCAATACGCGCTACGACAGCCGCAAGGAGGTGGAGCTGCTGCGTGTTTTCGCCGCGCAACGCCCGGGCGGCTTGATCGTTTCGGGTATCGATCAGACCGACGAAGCCCGCTTGGTTCTCGAAGGCCTCGGGTGCCCGGTGGTCCAGATCATGGATATCGGTCCGGATCCGATCGACATGATGGTGGGTTTCGATCACCGCAAGGGTGGCCGCATGGCGGCCCGGCACCTGATCGAGAAAGGTTACAGGCGGATCGGCTTCATCGGAGCCCGGATGGATCCCCGTGCCCAGCGCCGCCTCGAAGGCTACTCACATGAACTTCAGGAGGCCGGCCTGTTCGACCCGTCTCTCATTCTCACCAGTCCGCACCCGACCTCGGTCATGCTTGGCAGCCGCATGCTGTCGGATTTCCTCGCGCTCGCTCCCGACGCTGATGCCGTGTTCTGCAACAATGACGACATGGCGCTCGGCGCAATGTTCGAATGCCAGCGCCGCGGGATACGAATACCCGGCCAGTTCGGGATCATGGGTTACAATGATCTCGAGTTTTCGGCGTCCAGCATGCCCTCGCTCTCATCGGTGCGGACCCACCGCTACGATATGGGTTATCAGGCGGTCGAAATGGTGGCCGCCGCCTCGAAGGGCGTCCGGCCCGCACAGCCGGTAAGGGACCTCGGGACAGAACTCAAGGCGCGTCAAAGCACCGACCGCCAATCCCAAACCACACACAAGACGGGACATTGAAATGAAGATAATGATCATCGGCGCGGCAGGCATGGTTGGCCGCAAACTGACAAAGGCACTTCTCGAGGCAGGCACACTCGCGGGACGCGGAATCACCCGGCTTGACCTTGTCGACGTGATCGCGCCCGAGTCACCGGTTGCGCCCGGAATAGAGTTGAACGCGACCGCTGCCGATATCTCAGACCCTGCTGTCGCAGCACGGCTGATCGAAAACCGGCCGGACGTGATCTTCCATCTTGCCGCTATCGTGTCAGGTGAAGCCGAACTCGATTTCGAGAAGGGCTACGCGATCAACCTCGATGGCACCCGGTATCTGTTCGAGGCGATCCGGCATGCAGGCGCCGAGGCGCCCTACTGCCCGCGGTTCGTGTTCACGTCCTCGATCGCGGTATTCGGCGCGCCGTTTCCGGACAAGATCGGCGACGAGTTTTTCCAGACGCCGCGAACGAGTTACGGCACCCAGAAGGCGATCGGCGAACTGCTGTTGTCCGATTACTCGCGGCGCGGATTCCTTGACGGTGTTGGCATCCGGCTTCCCACGATCTGCATCCGGCCCGGAAAGCCCAACAAGGCGGCTTCGGGCTTTTTCTCGTCCATTCTGCGCGAACCGCTGGTCGGGCAGGAGGCCGTTTTGCCGGTTGAGACAGATGTTCGCCACTGGCATGCGAGCCCGAGAGCCGCGGTCGGATTTCTGCTGCATGCCGCGGAGATGGATACCGCGGAACTCGGGGCGCGGCGCAACCTCAACATGCCTGGGCTCTCGGCCACGGTCGCCGAACAGATCGAGGCGCTCCGGCGCGTTGCCGGCGACAAGGCTGTCAGCCTGATCCGGCATGAGCCCGATCCGATGATCACCGAGATCGTCAGCGGATGGGCTCGGGACTTCGACGCTTCCCGGGCGATTTCATTGGGATTCAGCGCGGAGACCTCGTTTGACGACATCATTCGCATACACATTGACGACGAACTCGGCGGTCATTTGCCCGCGTGAACGGATGCGGCTGGTATCGGGACAATCAAGAGGAATTGGAGGATTGGAATGAGCGATTTTGAGAAGGGTGTTTTTCTTGGCCGCGTGCAGCTTTCGACGGGTGGCCATCCCCGCATCGTCACCCTGCGCGACGGCAAGGCCATTGACATTACCGCAAAGGCCGCACCGACGGTCCGCGATATCTGCGAAATGGAGGATCCCGCAAGCTACGTAAAGTCTGCCCCGGGCGAGGCGGTGGCCGACATCGAAGCCCTGATCAATGGCAGGGCGAAAGGTGTCAGGCTGCTGTCCCCGGTGGACCTGCAGGCGGTCAAGGCGTCTGGCGTGACCTTCGTCGTCAGCCTGCTGGAACGCGTGATCGAGGAACAGGCCAAGGGCGACCCGCGCCAGGCCGACCGGCTGCGCAGCGAGATGCTTGATCTGATCGGGGACGATCTCTCTCAACTCGTTCCCGGCTCCGATGCCGCAATGGCGGTCAAGGCCAAGCTCATCGAGAAGGGTGTCTGGAGCCAGTATCTCGAGGTCGGCATCGGGCCGGATGCGGAGATCTTCACAAAATGCCAGCCCATGGCGAGCGTCGGCCACGGCGCCGAAGTCGGACTGCATCCGGTTTCCACCTGGAACAATCCGGAGCCGGAAGTTGCGCTGATTGTCTCTTCCGGTGGAACCATTCTTGGGGCAACACTCGGCAATGACGTCAATCTGCGCGATGTGGAGGGCCGGTCGGCGCTGCTCCTCGGCAAGGCAAAGGACAACAACGCTTCAGCCGCGCTCGGACCCTTTATCCGCCTTTTCGACGGGGATTTCTCGGTCGAGACAGTCAAGGCAATGGAGGTCGCCCTGGAAGTCAGGGGCGAGGATGGCTTCGTGATGACCGGAAACTCCTCGATGAGCCAGATTTCGCGCACGCCGGAGTCTCTCGTCGCAGCCGCAATCGGCGACCACCACCAGTATCCCGACGGGCTGGTGCTCTATCTCGGCACCATGTTTGCCCCGGTTCAGGATCGCGACGGCGAGGGCAAGGGCTTCACCCACAAGCTGGGTGACGTCGTGACCATCTCCACGCCCTCGCTCGGATCGCTGGTCAACACCGTCCGGCTTTCAACGGAGTGTGCGCGCTGGACCTATGGCGTACGGGCGCTGATGGGCGATCTTGCGAAGTCCGGTCTTATCTGAGGCAGGGCGGCACCGGGCACTGATTCAGGTTGGGCCTGCCGCGCCGACATCCGACGCTGCTACCGATACCGTCTTGACGATGGCATGTGCCGGTACCCCGTTCGCAAGCTCGAGCGTCTGTGCCGAGCGCCGGGTGACGCGCGCCACAACGCGCCCGGCCGGCGTATCCAGCGCAACCAATGCGCCGGGCCCGTCCCCCGGCCTGACGGAATGCACCGTACCGGGAAGAATGTTGAGCGCCGAAAGGCCCGTCGGCCGTTCGCGTGAAAGCATCACGTCGTGGGCGGCGATGCGGATCCTGAGCCTACTCCCGGGCGCGGCACGAACCGTGGGCAGGAACAGCGCAATCCCGCCGGCCTCGAGTTCCGTCAGCCCGTCGGGATGATGCGCCTTTACATGCGCCGTCAGCACTGCTCCCGCTTCGCGCGCTCCTGCCGGCAGTATCGCCGGATCCCCCAGCACCTCGGCGGCAGTACCCTGCGCGACCACGCGTCCCGCCTCTAGCGCCACGACCGTTGTCGCGAGCCGGGCGACTTCGGACGCCGAGTGGCTGACATAAAGGGTCGGCACCGAGATCTCGTCGCGCAGCCTTTCGAAATAGGGCAGGATCTCGGCCTTGCGTTCCTCCTCCAGTGCAGCGAGCGGTTCATCCGCCAGGACAAGCTTCGGCGCGGACAAGAGGGCCCGGCCGATGGCGACGCGCTGCTTTTCTCCGCCTGACAGTGCCCCCGGTCGCCGGTCGAGGAGATCACCGATCGCCAGCATTTCGACGATCCGGCCCATGTCTTCGCGCGCAGCGGACTTCGGCGCAAACCAGGCGCCATAGGCGAGGTTCTGGCGCACGCTCAGATGCGGAAACAGTCGGCCTTCCTGAAAGATGTATCCGATGCGCCGGTGGTGCGGCTTCAGATTGACGCCGCGGGACGTATCGAGCATCACGGTTTCCTGCCAGGCGATCCGGCCTTCATCTGGTGTGAGAAGCCCTGCAACGGCATTGATGATCGTGGTTTTTCCCGATCCCGAGCGCCCGAACAGGGCGGTCACCCCGGCCGGGGCGCTGAAACCGGCGTCGAGTGAGAAGCCGCCGAAGCTGTGCCTGATGCTGACGTCGAGCATCAACGTCCTCCCACTCTTGCGGCAACCCGCCTTCCGATCACCTCGGAAAGGAGCAGCGCCCCCATCGCAACAACCACCGAGACGACAACCAGCTTCATCGCGGAATTCTCGCCGCCCGGAACCTGCATGAATGCATAGATCGCCGAGGGGATGGTCCGGGTCTGGCCGGGAATGTTGGAGACGAAGGTGATCGTGGCGCCGAATTCGCCCATGGCTTTCGCAAAGGCCAGGATCGCCCCCGCCATGATGCCCGGAAGCGCCATTGGCAAGGTCACCGTGGCGAAGACCCAGATCGGGGATGCGCCGAGGGTGGAACTCGCCTGTTCGAGTTTGGGATCCACGGCTTCGATCGAGAGCCGGATTGCCCTGACCATGAGAGGGAAGGCCATGATGGCCGCGGCGAGCGCCGCGCCGGTCCATCTGAACGCGAAAACGATGCCGTACTCGTTGAGCACCCCGCCGAGCGGACCGCGGGCTCCGAATGTCAGCAACAAAAGATAGCCGGTCACCACCGGTGGCAGGACGAGCGGCAGATGGACCAGCCCGTTGAGGATCTGCTTGCCGGGAAACGTCCAACGGGCAAGCGCATGGGCGACGAAGATGCCCAGCGGCAGGCTGAACAGGGTGGCCCAGAAGGAAACCTTGAGCGAGAGCGCGACAGCCTGCCACTCTTGAGGCCCGAGCCAGTCCATCAGTCTTGCCGTGCCGGGACGACAAAGCCCTGGCGCTCGAAGGCAGCACGGGCCTCGGGACCACGTAGATAATCAAGAAACGCGCTTTCTTCCGGAGAGTCGCGATTTGCCAGATCAGCGGCCGGATAGACGATTGCAGGGTGGCTTTCGCCGGGGAACGCCCCGACGACGCGGATGTCTTCCTCAGCGGTCGCATCCGTTGCGTAGACGATGCCATAGGGCGCGGCGCCGGTGGCGACGAAGGCCAGCGCAGCGCGCACATTGTCGGCCTGAGCGACTTGCGCCTCGATGTCGTCCCAAAGCCCGAGGTATTCCAGAGACGCCTTGCCATAGATGCCGGCCGGCACGGAATCGACGAGCGCCATGGCAAGGCGACCTTCGCCGATCAACGCCTTGAGATCGAGTTCGGGGTTTATTTCGACAGGCTGTGCATCCGTTCCACTGGCAATCAGCACGAGCGAGTTTTCAACGAGATCGAAGCGCGTGCCCTCTTCCACAAGCCCGTCCTGCTCAAGCGCGTCCATCCATGCGGGATTGGCAGAGATGAAAATGTCCGCGGGCGCGCCCTGCTGGATCTGGCGGGCCAGAACCGAGGAGCCGGCGAGCGAAACGACCAGATCATGGCCGGTATCAGCCTCAAAACCGTTCTCGATCTCAGCCAGCGCATTGGTCATGCTGGCGGCCGCGAAGACGATGACTTCGCCCGGCCTTGCCTCCGATGGAGCGGCAGCCGAGAGGCAGAACGCCAGGGCTGCAACTGTATGCGCGCGCGCCGCGCGGAACATGAAAACCTCCTGCCAATATGGTCGGTCAAACATATCGCAAGAGCCACCCGCCCTGACAAGCGTTATCTTCCGATGGGAGTGTTCCTGAGCATCGACTGGATTGCGCCAATTCTTTCGGCGCCGGCCTTGGCGGTGATATCCTCGAGTTTTCGGTAATGGGCAAGGACCGTCGAGCCGGCATCCGTGAGTCGCGCTCCGCCGCCTCTGGCGCCGCCGCGTGTGGACTCGACCAGGGGATCACGGAAGGCGGCATTCATTTCCATAACCAGCATCCAGGCCCGCTTGTAACTCATCGACATGGCTCGCCCGGCCGCGGCAATCGAGCCGGTTTCGCCTATGCGCTCGAGAAGATCGGCCTTGCCGGGTCCCAGCATCGCATCCTCGCCAAAGAGAATACGGATTCTCAAGCTCGGGTTATCGGGCGCTTTCCTTGGTGCATCTGCCATGAAACCACTATGCCCGCAGGGCGATAGGTACCGCAACACATAACGATGGCTCGGAAAAACCGGTCCTGTACAAGTCCCGGGTCTGACCATCCGGCCAAGGTCGGATCAATCCTTCACGCTGCCTGGCAGGTGCGGCAGAGACCGCGCAGTTCGATTGTCGTTTTCTTGAGTGCGAAGCTGGCTTCACCAGCCAGCTGTTTCAGGCGCTTTGTCATGGCGTTGTCGGTGATCTCGTTCACCTGCCCGCACCGCTCGCAGATCATGAAGGCAATCGTATCGTCACCGTCGCACCCCGGATGCCGACAGGCGACGAACGCGTTGAGGCTTTCGAGCCTGTGGACCATCCCGAACTCGACCAGCTTGTCGAGCGCTCGATAAACCTGGAGAGGCGCGCGAAACCCGTTGTCGCGCAGTTGATCGAGAATGGTGTAGGCGCTCAAGGGTTCCTTCGAGCGTGTCAGGGCCCCCATCACCAAGGACTGGTTCTTGGTCAGTTCCACGGCTTCGTGCGCATGTTCGTTCATGGACGGGTTCCTTTCTGGGGTTCGCTGGCACGCCTCGCCGTGTCGACTGTATGCATCGACCTGCGCGAAAACACCGGGAAAAGTGACAGGATGAACAGGCAAAGCGCTGCCACGACGATGCTCGGGCCTGCCGGAGTGTCCCATTCCAGCGATCCGAACAGACCGCCGATCACCGCCGCCGCACCGATGATTGCCGCCATCACCGCCATCTGCTCGGGCCCCGATGAAAACCGGCGAGCAGTGGCTGCGGGAATGATCAGCATCGCCGTGATCAGAAGGACGCCCACGATCTTCATGGAAATGGCGATGACGGCTGCCATCAGCAGCATGAAAATGATGTTGACCCGCTCCGGATTCATCCCTTCGGCTTCGGCGAGTTCGCGGTTGACGGTTGCCGCAAACAGTGGCCGCCAGATGACGGCCAGGACGGCGATCACCACTGCGCCGCCGAGCCAGATGATGGCAATGTCGATCCTTGAAACCGCGAGGATATCTCCGAACAGGAATCCCATCAGGTCCATGCGTATCCATGTCATGAAGGCAAGCGCAACGAGGCCGAGTGCAAGCGCCGAGTGGGACAGCAGTCCCAAAAGCGCGTCCGATGACAGCGTTCCCTGTCTCTGCAGGAGCAGAAGCGCAATCGACACACAGGCCGAAACGCCAAACACGGCAAGGGTGATGTTGACCTCGAAGAGAAAGGCGAGCGCCACGCCGAGCAGCGCTGCGTGCGAAAGCGTGTCGCCGAAGTAGGCAAGCCTGCGCCAGACGATGAAACAGCCGAGCGGCCCGGCCACCAGTGCCACGCCGATGCCCGCGAGGATTGCGCGGGTGAAGAAGTCGTTAAGCACCGGACCGGTCCCCGCTGGAGTGATGATGGTGGTGACCGTCTTCGGGATGGCAATGATCGGTGATCGTGCCGTCCCGATGCCTGACGCGCCCGTCCGGCAGATGGGTATGGTCGTGATGATGCTCGTAGACGGCGAGCGTGGATGCGGCGCGTGCGCCGAACAGCGCCTTGTACTCGGCGCTCGAGGCAACCACGGTCGGCGAGCCCGAGCAGCAGACGTGGCCGTTGAGGCAGATGACCCGGTCGGTGGCGGCCATGACGACATGAAGATCGTGCGAAATCAGCAGGATGCCGCAGTGCATTTCATCGCGAATGCGCTTGATCAGATCGTAGAGGGCGATCTCCCCTGAGAAGTCCACGCCCTGGACAGGCTCGTCGAGAACCAGAAAATGAGGCTTCCGGGCAATGGCGCGCGCCAGCATCACCCGCTGAAACTCGCCGCCGGACAGGGTGCGCACCTCGGCATTCGCCAGATGCGTAACACCGGTGGACGCCATGGCGCTTTTGGCTTCTTCAACGCCGACATGTCCGGTCAGCCGCATGAAACGATCAACCGTCAGCGGCAGCGTCCAGTCGATGGTGAGTTTCTGGGGGACATAGGACACCTTCAAACCCGGGCGGCGTTGAACGTTGCCTTCGTCTGGCTTGCTGATGCCGAGCGCCATCTTGGCGGTGGTCGATTTGCCTGATCCGTTCGGCCCGATCAGGGTCACGATCTCTCCGGGCTCCATGGCAAGGCTTACCCCGCGCACCAGCCATCTGCCGGCGCGGTAGATGCCGGCATTGTCCAGCGTGACGAGTGAGCTCGGTTTGTGCAGCATGATTGATCCGAACGGCTTCCATCTGGGTCGCGATAACGGGGTTGCGCAACCTTATTGCACACGTTATACCGTTACGCAAACATGTAATGAGATAACGTCACATTCCTGATGCATATGGAGATTGTCATGAACCGCCTCAAGGGCCTGCTGCTTGCTACCACGCTGATCGCATCCTCCGCCGTTTCCGCCAACGCCGATGCCAACGTGGTAGCCTCTATCAAGCCGATCCATTCGCTCGTGGCGGCAGTGATGCAAGGCGTCGGCGAGCCGGGACTTGTCATCGAAGGCGCGGGTTCGCCGCATACCTACGCGCTCAAGCCCTCGCAGGCGCAGATGCTGGAACAGGCGGACCTCGTCTTCTGGATCGGTCATGAACTCGAAGCCTTCCTCGAAAAGCCTCTGGAGACGATTGGCGCCGATGCCAGATCGGTCGAACTGATCGACGCTCACAACCTGGTCAAGCTCGAGTTCCGCGAAGGCGGTGCTTTTGACAAGCACGATCACGGCGATGAGGCCGAGCATGACCATGACGATGAAGCCGGACACGACCATGCCGATGAAACGGAGCATGATCACGGGCATGAAGAGACAGAAGCCGGACACGATCACGACCATGAAGCCGGGCATGAAGATGAAGAGACGGCAGAGGCGGGACATGAGCATGGTCATGACCATGGTGAGTTCGATGCCCATGTCTGGCTCGATCCGGTTAACGCAAAGGCGCTCGTCCATGAGATCGAGGAAGCGCTGATCGAAGCCGACCCCGGCAACGCCGCCGCATATGAAGCCAATGCCGAAGCCGTTGCCGCGAGGCTCGACACCTTGATCGCCGAGGTCTCGGCCGAACTCGAGCCGGTCAAGGACAAGGGTTTCGTGGTGTTTCACGATGGCTATCAATATTTTGAAAACCGTTTCGGCATCACGGCCTCGGGTTCGATCACCGTGTCGCCCGAAGTCATGCCCGGCGCCGAGAGGATTGCCGAAATCCGGGAGCGGGTACGGGAACTGGGCGCGACATGTGTTTTTGCCGAGCCGCAATTCGAACCCCGGCTCGTGTCGACAGTGATCGAGGGAACCGGTGCCAAGGCCGGAACAATCGATCCGCTCGGCGCGGAGCTCGATGACGGGCCGGAGCTCTATTTTCAGCTGATCCGCAACATGTCCACCTCGATCAGCACCTGCCTGTCCGACGCCAGCTGACTGTTCCGCCGTCGCTGGCTCGTGACGGCCTCGGCTGGCGAATGATCAGTCTCGCGACAGGCGGCACGGGACGCCGATCAGTACACACCGTTGGCGCGTTGGAGTTCCCGCACGTACAGGGTTATCTTTCTGATCTCCGTCTCGGTGATGCCTTCAACAGGCGGCATGTTGCCGAACGGCCAGTGATGCGCGCGCACGCCGTTGGCGGCCGCAAGACGGAATGAGGCATCGCCGTGATGGTTGGGTTCGTAGATCTTGTGGATCAGCGGCGGAGCGACCCCATCCTGCCCGGCGGCGTTCTTGCCGTGGCACGTGGCGCAGGAGCGGTTGAAAAGCGCTTCCCCGTCTTGGGCCGGCCCGGACAATTCGGGCACGGTCACACTGACCATCGCTGCGCCCGTGGCGGGTTGATCCGGAGTGAAAATTCCGCGGAAAAAGAACACTGCCGCTCCGAGCAGCAGCACGACTGCAATCACCAGGTTTCGTCCATTCATATCCGCGTTCCTCCCGCCATCTCGTCAATGATCGGACAGTCCGGCCGGTCGTCGCCGTGGCAGTGATCTGCGAGGTTGGTGAGCGTATCGCGCAGCGATTGGAGCTCCCGGAGCTTGCGGTCGATCTCGCGGATCTTGTCCGTGGCCAAGGCCTTCACGTCCGAACTGGCGCGCTCCTTGTCTTTGTAGAGCGACAGCAGCGAGCGGCATTCATCGATGGTGAAGCCGAGGCTGCGTGAACGCTGAATGAAGGCCAGCCGATGGACATCCTTGTCGCCGTAGTCGCGATAGCCATTGGCGGCACGACCAGGCCTGATGAGGCCGATATCCTCGTAGTAACGGATCGTCTTGGCGGGCAGGCCGGTTGTATCCGCTGCTTCACCGATGTTCATCTGCAAACCTCCTTTAGGTCCGCTGCCGCCTGGTTAGACAGGTTGCGGTGTTTCATGCGCGCCAATCTCAGCCATCCAGCCTGGCGGTTCTCAGCCGAAGGGCGTTTGAGATCACCGAAACGGATGAGAGGCTCATCGCCGCTGCGGCAATCATCGGCGACAGCAGGGTGCCTGTGATCGGATAAAGAAGACCGGCGGCAACCGGAACGCCGAGACTGTTGTAGGCGAATGCGAAGAAAAGATTCTGCTTGATGTTGCGCAGGGTCGCTTCCGAGAGCTTGCGGGCACGCAGGATGCCGCCGAGATCGCCCCTGAGGAGGGTGATGCCGGCGCTTTCCACGGCCACATCTGCCCCGGTTCCCATGGCGATGCCGACTTCGGCGGCGGCAAGTGCAGGTGCATCATTGATACCGTCGCCGGCCATGGCAACCTTGTGGCCTGCCCGGTGCAACTCATCGACGAGCCGCTTCTTGTCCTCGGGCAGCACACCTGCGCGAACCTCGTCGATGCCGAGTTCATTCGCCACCGCCCGGGCCGTGGTTTCGTTGTCGCCCGTCGCCATGATGATCTTGAGGCCGGCCTCATGCAGCGCCCTGATGGCCTCCATGGTTGTGGGCTTGATCGGATCTGCGACCGCAACAAGTCCGGCCAGCCGCCCGTCGATGGCGACATACATCGTTGTCTTGCCTTCCGATCGGAGGGCATCCGCCTCTTCTTCGGCCTTCGCGAAGTCCACGTTGGCCGACTGCATCATGGCCGCGTTGCCGAGCACGACTTTCCGGTCGCCTGCACGTCCGGACACGCCCTTGCCGGTGACGGCTTCGAAATCCGCAACGGGTTTGGGCTCGATGCCACGTTTGGCAATGCCCTCCACGATGGCTTCGGCCAGCGGGTGCTCCGATCCCGATTCCAGACCGCGCACGAGCGCCAGCATTTCATCTTCGTCCATTTCTCCGAAGCGGACCGAATCTGTAAGACTAGGCTTACCTTCGGTCAGGGTGCCGGTCTTGTCGACGACCAGAACATCCACCTTGGCCATGCGTTCAAGCGCCTCGGCATCCTTGATCAAAACCCCCGCCTGCGCGCCGCGTCCGGTGGCAGTCATGATCGACATCGGCGTGGCAAGCCCGAGGGCGCATGGGCAGGCGATGATCAGCACCGAAACCGCTGACACGATGGCAAACACGAAGGCGGGATCGGGGCCGACGGTAAGCCAGATCGCAAAGGCCAGAACGGCGACGATGACGACGGCGGGCACGAAGTAGGAGGCCACGCGGTCGGCCAATCCCTGAATGGGAGCACGCGAGCGCTGAGCGGATGACACCATGGCGACGATACGGGCCAGCATGGTTTCATCGCCGACCTTCTCGGCCTCGATAATCAGGGAGCCGTTCTTGTTCAGGGTGCCGCCTGTCACCTTGTCGCCCTCGGCCTTTTCGACCGCCAGGGGTTCCCCGGTCAGCATGCTTTCATCGACCGAGGTGCGCCCCTCGAGAACGAGCGCATCCACAGGGATGGATTCACCGGGTCGAACGCGGAGACGATCCCCGCCGACGATGTTTTCGAGAGGAGCGTCATACTCCTCGCCGTCCGGCGTGATGCGGCGGGCAGTCTTGGGCGCGAGATCCAGCAGAGCCCTGATCGCGTCGCCCGTGCGTTCGCGGGCTCTCAGTTCGAGAACCTGCCCGACAAAGACCAGCGCGATGATGACCACCGCTGCCTCGAAATAGACCGGCATGTGGCCACCGGCCATTTGCAATCCGGACGGAAATAGTCCGGGCAGGAATGTCGCCACGGTGGAATATATGTAGGCTGCGCCGACGCCGATCATGATCAGCGTCCACATGTTCAGGTTCCAGGTTCGGATCGATGTCCACCCGCGATGGAAGAAAGGACGCGCAGCCCAGACGACAACCGGCGTTGCCAGCGCGAATTCGAGGTAGAGCGAAAGTGTTTCTCCGATCCATTCACGGATCGGAAGGCCGACCATCGGCGCCATTGCGAGGATCAGAAGCGGTACTGCCGCGCCTGCGCTGACCCAGAGCCTGCGGGTAAAATCGATGAGCTCGTGGTTGGGTCCTTCTGCGACTCCATCCATGGGCTCGAGCGCCATGCCGCAGATCGGGCAGGTGCCCGGGCCTTCCTGAACGATCTCGGGATCCATCGGGCATGTGTACATGGCCGACTTCGGGGCGGATGCCTTCTTCCGGGCCTTGTTGCCGGAAAGGTAGAAATAGGGATCCCGCTCGAACTTGTCGTGACACCCGGAAGAGCAGAAATGAAACCTGTTGCCCTTGTACTCAAGCGTCGGCTTGCCCTTGTCGAGCGCAACATCCATTCCGCACACCGGATCCTTGACCTTGCCGTCAACCGGCACCGTTGCAGCCTCGAACAGCGCATCCGTGTCGACAGGCGGCGTCTCCGGGTGGTCTTCCACATGGGCGTGATTGCAACCGTGATGATGGTCCATGATGTCAATCCTTCCTGACTTCATGCGACCGTAAACCCTCCAGCGACTGGAAGGTCAAGCGGCGGGTTCGGATTTCTCGGATGACGAGCGATGCTACCCGCAATGAAGCCCGGCCATGCTTCGCGATGACGGATTGAACCTCTTGGTACTGCGAACCCAAGGCCTGCGTTTATTGCCTTGCCCAAGTCCATTGCGAGTGAGATGAGCGATTTGACGGGCCGGCTCCGCCTGAAAGCGAGCATGCGCTTCCCGGCGATTGGTGTTGTGTCATTCGCTTCGGGTGCTACCAAGGCGATTCGGGGTGCGATCCGCGTTTGGCACTCGACCCGCAACACCATATATAAACGGCTGAACGGAGATTGCGTATGGCCCTGACCCACCTCGACCGGCTTGAAGCGGAAGCCATTCATGTCTTCCGCGAGGTGGCCGCAGGATTCAAGAATCCGGTGATGCTTTATTCCGTGGGCAAGGATTCTTCGGTCATGCTTCGGCTGGCGGTCAAGGCGTTCTATCCCGCCAAGCCTCCGTTTCCGTTCCTCCATGTCGATACCACGTGGAAATTCCGCGAGATGATCGAGTTTCGCGATCGGACGGCGGCCGATCTCGGCCTCGACCTCATCGTCCACACCAATCAGGAGGGCCTTGATCAGGGCATCAACCCTGTCGATCACGGCTCCAACACGCACACGCATGTCATGAAGACGGTTGCATTGCGCCAGGCGCTCGATGCGCATGGTTTTGACGCTGCATTCGGTGGAGCGAGACGGGACGAGGAAAAATCCCGCGCCAAGGAACGGATATTCTCATTTCGCAACGCCCGGCATGGATGGGATCCCAAGGCCCAGCGGCCGGAGATGTGGAAAACCTACAACACCCGCATCGGGGACGGCGAATCGATCAGGGTGTTTCCGCTTTCCAACTGGACGGAGCTCGATATCTGGCAATACATCCTCAGGGAGAATGTTCCGATCGTGCCCCTGTACTTTGCGGCGCCGCGGCCGGTGGTAGAGCGGGACGGCATGCTGATCATGGCGGATGACGATCGGCTGAAGCTCCGGCCGGGTGAAAAGATAACTACGCGTATGGTCCGGTTTCGCACGCTCGGGTGCTATCCGCTGACAGGTGCGATGGAATCGGAGGCAACCACACTCGAGGACATTGTGGGCGAAATGCTGATCGCGCGTACATCCGAGCGGCAGGGCCGCCTGATCGATCACGATGAAAACGGCTCGATGGAACATAAGAAGAAGGAAGGCTACTTCTGATGCTCAACCGTTCCGAGCAGGATTTGTCTGAAGGGGTTCAGGCCTATTTGAGCCGACAGGAAAACAAGTCTCTTTTGCGCTTCATCACCTGCGGCTCGGTCGATGACGGCAAGTCCACGCTGATCGGACGGCTGCTCTACGACACCAAGCTGATCTTTGAGGATCAGCTCGCCGCGCTCGAGAGCGACAGCCGCAAGCACGGCACGACCGGCGAGAGCATCGATTTTGCGCTCCTGGTCGATGGGCTCGAAGCCGAACGCGAACAGGGCATAACGATTGATGTGGCATACCGCTTTTTTGCGACGGAGAAGCGGAAGTTCATCGTCGCCGACACGCCCGGGCACGAAGAATACACGAGCAACATGGCAACCGGAGCTTCGACCGCCGAACTGGCGGTCGTCCTGATCGACGCCCGGAAAGGCGTGCTCGAGCAGACCCGCCGTCATTCCCATATCATATCGTTGCTGGGGATCCGCCACGTCGTCCTGGCGGTCAACAAGATTGACCTGATGGACCATGATCAGGCCGTGTTCGACCGAATCGTCGAGGACTATTGCGCGTTCGCCGAACCGCTGGGCTTTGAGCAGATCCGTCCGATTCCGATATCCGCGCGTTTCGGCGACAATGTCTCCACGCCGTCAGCGTCGATGCCATGGTATGGTGGTCCGACGCTCATAGAGTTTCTTGAAAGCGTGGTTGTGCCGGACACCGCCATCGAACTGCCCTTCCGGTTTCCGGTCCAGCTTGCCGTTCGTCCCGATTCCGATTTCCGGGGATATGCCGGCCAGGTCGCTTCCGGAAAGGTCGCGGTCGGAGACCGTGTCGTGGTGGCCCACTCGGGACGCCAGGTCATGGTCAAATCCATCGTGACGGCAGATGGCCCGCTGAGCGAAGCCCGCGAAGGCCAGGCGGTCACACTGGTGCTTGACCATGAAGTGGACATCTCCCGCGGCTCCATGTTGTCCCACCCGGATGCTAGGCCGCTGGTCAGCGATCAGTTCCAGGCTCACGTGATCTGGTTCGACGGAAACACCCTGATGCCGGGTCGCAGTTACATCCTGCGCACCGAAACCATGTCCACGCCGGCCAGCGTCACCAAGCTCAAACACAGGATCGACGTAAATTCGCTTGCGCATGAGGCGGCGGACCAGCTCGACCGCAATGAAATCGGCGTTTGCAACTTTTCCACCCAGATGCCGGTCGCATTCGATGCCTATCGCGACAACCGCGCGACCGGGAATTTCATCATCATCGACCGGATGACGAACGCTACGGTCGGCGCCGGGATGATCGATCATCCCCTGAGACGGGCCGACAACGTGCATCTGCAGGCGATTGACGTGACGCGCGAGGCGCGTGGCCTGCTCAAGAATCAAAAGCCGGCGGTGCTTTGGTTCACCGGGCTCTCCGGATCGGGCAAGTCGACAATCGCCAACCTGGTCGAAAAGCGGCTGCATGCACTGGGACGTCACACGATGACGCTGGACGGGGACAACGTCCGCCACGGGCTCAACCGCGACCTCGGCTTTACCGAGGCAGACCGCGTGGAGAACATCCGCCGGGTCGCCGAGGTGGCGCGATTGATGAGCGATGCAGGGCTGATCGTGCTGGTCTCGTTCATTTCTCCCTTCCGCTCGGAACGGCTGTTGGCGCGCGAAAAGATGGCGCCCGGAGAGTTCATCGAGATTTTCGTCGACACGCCGATCGAGGAGTGCGCAAGGCGCGACCCCAAAGGGCTCTACAAGAAGGCCCTGGCCGGCAATCTCGCCAATTTCACGGGCATATCCTCGCCTTATGAAGCTCCGGAAACTCCGGATATTCACCTCAGAACGGTCGAGGAGGATGCGGAAGCCCTGGCCAATTCGGTCGTTGAGCGGCTGCTCGGATCGCGGTTCGGCGAAAACTGACCCGATGTGCCGCCGCTCGGTCGGTTCATCCCGATTGAGCGCCGCGGTCGCTAGCTGGCCTCTTCCAGGCCGGGAAGATAGGGCGCGTAGTTCTTCCAGGCGCCGATGGACGACGTGTAGATCGGTTTGCGCACCTGTACGGCGCTCGCGGTCCGGACCACTCGCTTTGTGGCGTGAAAATCAATGCAGCGCTGATCAAACTCCAACCCGCATCTGTCGAGCAGTGTCCGGATGGACGTTTCGGGATCGGTGACGATGGTCTCGTAGTTGGCCTCAATGATGCTGTCCCCGAACAGTGACTTCCAATGCTGCATCAGCGCCTGATAGTTCCGGTGGTAGTCGATCAGCTCGCCAAGATCGTAGCTGAAATGATGTCCGCCGGAGGGAAAGAAGATCTTGAACATCGAAAGACAGGTGTCGCGTGCATCACGGGTGCAATGGACAATGCGGGCATTAGGGAAAACCAGCCTGATCAGGCCAACCATGAGAAAGTTGCCTGGCAGCTTGTCCGTAAAGCGTGGGGTCCCGGTTATCGTCTCGTCGAGCCCTTCCAGATAGTCCCGTGCGATCTTCGTCACGTGGTTCGGCTGCAGCAGCGTGGCGGCATCGGGAAAGCCGTGGGAGTGAAGCTCCTGCATCATGGGAAACACGGTCGCAGGGAACTGTGACAGCTCGCCGCCACCGCTGACCTCCGGGTGGCTTGCCAGGATCTGTTCGACCAGCGTCGTCCCGGAACGGGGCATGCCGACGATGAAGATCGGAGCCTCTGTGGAGACGCCGGAGCCCATCCGGGACCTGAAGAAATCCTCATCGAAGACTGCACTGATCCGGGTGATCTGTTCGGCGCTTTTCTCGGGCGAATAATCCAGCGTAGCCCGATGGATGGCATTGCCCTCGGTAAACAGTTCCGCGGCACGTTCGAAATTGACAAGCTTTTCCTCATGCCTGCCGAGTGCGAAGCTGAGCAGCTTGCGCTCATCGCTGTCGGGAGCTGCGAGCTTGTAGGTGTTGCGGATGCGGGCGTGCATGTCGTCTTCGAGACTGTCGCTCACAATGGCAAGTGAGGTCATGGCGCTGGCATGGGTGCGGTTCTGCTCGAGCGCGATCTTGTAGTGATCGATGGCCTCGGCCAGATCGCCATTGTCGCGCAATGCCTGGGCCAGCCCGTACTCCGCCTCGGCAAAGCGGGGGCGGATGGAGAGAGCACGTCGGTAGTGGGTTATCGCATCGTCCACTTTCGCAATGGACAGAAAGGCATTGGCCAGATTGGCGTGAACGGCTGCAACGCGTTCGTTGACGGCCAGTGCCCGCTGATAGAATTCAATGGCGCTTGCAGGATCGTTCCGCCGCATGCTCAACGCCGCCAGATTGTTGTATGCGTCGACGAACTCCGGGTTGATCTTCAGGGCCGCCTTGAAGGACCCTGCCGCTGCATCAAGGTTCCCGGCATAGGAATGCGCGGTTCCAAGATGCGTGAGCATGCCGGCATCTTCGGGCATCGCCGTTGTTGCACGCGTCAGGTGCTCGATGGCTTTTTCGAGCTGCTGCTGTTGGAGCAATATGATCCCAAGCAGGTGGTTGGCGTGGGCGTGATCGGGGGCTTCGGCAAGGATGGCCTGGCAGGCCGAGGCTGCGCCGGCGGCGTTTCCGCTTCGGTATTGCTCCGCCGCTTGGGCCATCGACTGGGCATGCGAGTTTGTTGCTGGTCCGCCCTTGGCGGACCGGGCATTCATCAGCTTCTGCTGGCGTCTTCTGGTTGCGCGGTTCATGAATCACATTTCTTCATGCACGCCCCTCCAGCCTGTGCACGTTGATTGGAATACCCCCGGCGCGGAATCATTCAGAATACAGAGGCGAAAGCAAGGCCCCTAGCTCAGCCATCCTCTCAATTCGACGTGACAAGTATCTGACAGGATACAGGACGTGGAAACTCACTCCGACCAACAGGTACATCCAGCGATCATGCCGGTCCGGGTGCGCCGCTTTTGGAACGGAGGTTTATTTTCCCGCCATGATGAACTGTTTGAATGCAACCAGCTGCTGGGCAATAAAACCCCGGCTCGTTTCATCGACAAGCCTGGAACTCGCGGCATCGACCTTGTCGTTGGCGAAGGAGACGAAAATCTCGGGCTTGTTCAGGACCCGCGCGTCCAGGAAAATCATGATCTGGCGAAGATGATACTGCCTCCGGGCGCCGTCCAGCGGGCCGGCTGCTGCGGACTGGAGCGCGACCGGCTTGTCCTTCAGCGGTTGATCGGGCAGGCGGGAGAGCCAATCGATCATGTTCTTCAAGCCTCCCGGTACGGAATAATTGTATTCCGGCGAGACAAAAATGACGCTGTCCGCCTGCCGCACGGCTTCGCCGACGGCAACGAGATCGGGATGCTGTCCGGCGCTGACCTATCGTTTCGAAAAACTGAGTGGTTGAGTTCACACCACAAAGAGGAGAGAAAACATGAAGATCATCAAGGCAGGTACAAACCCCTCCAGTCCGGGACCGGACGACTGGTTCACCGGAACCGTCCGCCTGGACCCGCTTTTCAAGTCGGAAGAGCCCGGTCGCACCTCCGGGGCACATGTGACCTTCGAGCCGGGCAGTCGAACCGCATGGCATACGCATCCAGCGGGCCAGACGCTCATCGTGACCTTCGGGCGCGGGCGGGTTCAGCGCGAGGGAGGTCCGATCGAGGAGATCTCCCAAGGCGACATCGTCTGGTTCCCGGCGGGCGAAAAGCATTGGCACGGAGCCGCGCCGGACACGGCCATGAGCCACATTGCCATTCAGGAAAGCATTGATGGCTCGCCGGTGACATGGATGGAAAAGGTCACCGACGAACAGTATCAGTCCTGAACCGGGCCGGCTGCCCGGCAAGGACGCAACTTGCTTCCAGGGTAGCTGACAGACAGAGCTGTGATGCATGTGAGTGATCCCGGGTTGGCGGTTTCTCCGCCAGCCCGGGTAGTATCGTTTCCGGCCGAGCAGGATCGAAGGTCCTGGAAAATGTGGGAGCAATGGAGCGTTCACCCCACAAGAGCCCGCGCCAGGCTGCGCCACCGATGGCATTGGGTCGTTCTCTTTCGTGTGGAAGGAGTCGGGCAAGAGCGCCCGAAAAACCGGATCAGACGAACCGGATACATCGAGCTTGTCTGCCGGCGGAAATGTGTGACGGCAAGGAAGCGAGCTGGTAAGAATTATCACAGGATCAATATTAACTCTGTTGTAAGTTTGCGTGAGCAGAGTTTGTATCCAGATTCAGAATAAAAAATCGAATATTATTGCAATTTAGCCTTTATATATTTTCTATATCAGCGAAACATGATTTCGATTTAATGCTTTCTAATTCTTTTTATCTGCTTTGATTGCATTTGATTCAAATTAAAATATTTGCACACCCCGCAACCATGCCGATAGTTAAAAAACTCCTAAGCCGATCAGTTTTGGAACAGTTCGATGACGGGGTTGAGCATTGGCAAAAAGAGTTGAAATGGTCGCAGAAGGTGTAGGGGCTGCCGGATGGTTTAAATCCCGATGGCGTCGGCTACCGGCTCTCGTCCTGCTGGGGACCGTGGCCGCCTGTGCACCATCAATCGCGCAAGCCGAAGAACTCGGCCCGGAGCCTGAACCAGGCGGTCCATGGCAAGTCCGCTGCGTGGCAGATGAAGGGCCGGAAGAGGCCGGAAACTGCGAAGCGACACTCCGAATCTCGAACCGCGGAGAACAGATCGCGGAACTGGCGATCGGCAGGATGCAAGGGGCCGATGACCTGATTGTCGCCGGACGTGTTCCATTGGGCGTCCGGCTCCGGGAAGGTCTGCTGCTCGGTTCGGATCCGGACAACAGGATCTCGGTGCCTTACTCCAACTGCCTTCCGAATGGGTGCGTGGCGCACACCGTAGTAACAAGCTCGGAGATCTCGCGCCTGTTATCCCGGGGCCAGACGTATCTGAGTTTTCGCGAGCGTTCCGGTCGAACTGTCAGGATTGCCATTCCCCTGGACGGTCTGGATCGGGCACTGGGCCTCCTGGGCATTGAAAGCGGGAGCTGAGCTCATGTCGAAGCTGACCCGCGTGTCAAGATCAGCCGCCATGGCATCCTTGTTGTATCTCGCACTCGGCACGACCGGTTTTACCAGCGCTCAGGAACTGTTGACCGCGAACGCGGCTTCTCAGCCTTCAAGCGATGACGTCTTTGCCATCGCCAGTCATCAGGCCTGGCAGGTGGTCTGCGAAGGTGGACCAACGGGGAAGAGCTGCCATCTGTCGGCCGCCGGCAAAGCAGGCAGCGAGATCGAAAAGCCGCTCACCATGTTCCTGTCAACGGTTAGGCAGGACGATGGCAGTCTTGTTCTTGTCCTTGAGACCCCTCTCGATCTGCTGGTCTCGAAAGGCATCGAGCTTCGGGTCGATGGCGGGCAGCCGCTGCTATTGAGCTATCGGTCCTGTCACATGTCCGGCTGCGTGGCGCCATTCCGGCTCGATGACCGGATCAGGCGCAGCTTCACCAGGGGCACACGGCTGGTCGCCCGGGTTTACGACCTGCAGGCCCGGCCGATCGATGTCGAGTTTTCCCTGATGGGATTCACCGACGCCAGCAACGCCATGGGAAGCTGACACCCCAGCCTCCCCTGTCAAATCAGCCCGAACCTATCAACGAGTAGAGATTGCCATGTACCGCGTAAATACAGGTTCCGGAACCAGGACCCGCCTCACACTTGCCACTCTGGTGCTGTCTTCGACGGCTCTCACACCGGTCGGGCTCGCCGCGCAGGAGCTTCCGGCAGGTGGTGTCGTCGGCGCGGGTGATGCGGCAATTCTCGAGACTGCGAACGGGCTGGCCATTCGGCAGACCTCGCAGAACGCCATCATCAACTGGTCGGACTTTTCGATCGGCGCAGGCGGATCCGTGGTCTTCAACAACGGATCCGGTGCGACGCTCAACCGGGTCACCGGGACCGGCATATCGAAGATCGATGGCAGTCTGTCGGCTACGGGAAGCCTGTACCTGGTGAACCGGAACGGCATCGTGATCGGCAAGGATGGCGTGATCACAACGGGCGGAAGCTTTGTCGCCTCCACCCTCGACATCAAGGATAAGGACTTCCTTGACGGCGGCGACATGACGTTCTCCGGAGAAAATGCCGCGACGATCATCAACAAGGGCAAAATTGGCTCCCTGGGTGGCGATGTCGCCCTGATCTCGCGCCATATCCGCAATGAGGGGACGCTGGAGGCGCCGGAAGGAACCGTTGGCCTCGCCGCTGGACGCGAAGTCCTGTTACGCGACGCGGCGCTCGATGACGGCAAGTTCCTGGTGCGCGTCGGCGACGCCGATTCCTCGATAACGGAAGCCGGCATGATCAATGCCGCACATGCCGAACTTCGCGCCCACGGCGGCAACATATATGCCCTGGCGGGCAACAAGGGCGGGGCCATCAACGCAACCGGGACAGCCAGGGCCGGCGGGCGGATATTCCTCACCGCCGGCGGCGGCAAGGTCCGGATCAGCAAGCCGGTCCGCGCGACCCGCGCCAGGGTGCCCGCCGGCCGCCCGGCCGGCGCCGCAAGAAACAGCATCGCCATCAATGCAGATATTGTTTCGGTCGCAGGCTTGCTCCATGCCGGCAGCACTGGAGGAACTGGCGGCAAGATAGAGATCGGTGGCCGTGACATTTCTCTTAAAAACGCCAGCATCGATGTCTCCGGCGCCACAGGTGGCGGCGACATTCGCATCGGCGGCGCCTGGCAGGGCGGCGATTTCGGCGCGTTGACAACGGCGGATCAGGTGAGCCTCGACGAAGGCACTCTGCTGACTGCCAGCGCCACACAGGCCGGCGATGGCGGCGAAGTCGTTGTCTGGTCGGACAGCTTCACGCGGTTTGCGGGCAAAATCGAAGCCAGAGGCGCCGGCACCGGCAGGGGCGGAGACACGGAAGTCTCCGGCAAGGCCAGGTTGGCCTATTCGGGCTTCACCGATCTTTCCGCGGAAAGCGGAAAATTCGGCGACCTTCTGCTCGATCCCTACAACGTCACGATCTCCGACGAGGCCGCGGCCAATTCCTCAGGCCTCACTGCGACGGGGGATGACAGCATCATCACCGTGGGCACGCTGGAAGCGGCCCTTGCCGGCGCCAATGTCGAGATCACCACCAGCCCCTCGGGCGGCACCGGCACGCAGGCTGGAGACATTCTGGTTGCCGATGACGTGACCTGGGATGCGGATACAATCCTCACGCTGACTGCTGACAACGATATCGGATTTTTCGCCGACGTGACGGCAACGGGAACCAATGCAGGCCTGGTTCTGAACTATGCCGGCGACTACTTCATTCCGCGTGGCGCCTCGGTCACTCTGTCAGGTGCCAATGCCAGCCTCGACATCAACGGCCAGTCTTATGATCTCATCCACTCCATGGCCGAACTCGACGCCATCGATACGACCGGGCTTGCCGGTAACTACGCCCTGGCCATGGACCTTGATGCGTCAGGGACGACCTATACCGAAGCGCTGGTGGGGCCAGAGGGGGGCTCCGCATTCGCAGGCGTTTTCGCAGGCATGGGCCATACAATTTCCAACCTTACAATAGACAACACCAATGCGAATTTCATCGGCCTTTTTGGCTCCGTAGACAATGGCGCTATACACGATATCGGCATCGTGGGGGGGGCGGTTAATGGAGGAGGTTATGTTGGTGCACTAGCCGGATATGCCTTAGCCCAAAATGGTGGCTCGGTCACAATAAGCAATGCATATGCTACATCCACAGTGAGCGGTAACAGCTCCGTCGGCGGCCTGGTAGGATACAACAACGCATTTAGTAGCCTCACCATCACTAATTCCCATTCAACCGGCAAGGTCAGCGGTATTGGCGCCATCGGTGGGCTGGTGGGATACAACTACGCCCACAATGGCGGCGCGATAGCGATTAACACCTCTTATTCGACCGGTGCGGTCAGCGGCGGGAACTACGTTGGCGGCTTGGTGGCACGAAACGAAGCCTGGGGCTACGGTACCGTTAACATCAATAGCTCATATGCAACAGGCACTGTGAGCAGCACCGGCTTCGATGTCGGTGGACTGATTGGAGGCAACTTGGCATCCAATAACAGCGCTGCCTTAATTACAAATGCCTACGCAACAGGCGCGGTGAGCGGCGCTGGCGCCAACGTCGGCGGGCTGGTGGGCGAGAACTATTCCTTTAACAACAGTACCGCGACGATCAGCACTTCCTATGCCAGCGGCACAGTCACCGACGGACTTGCTTCTACAGGCGGATTGGTCGGACGAAACTATGTCGGAAATGGCGGGGCAGCCACGACAATTAATACCTACTGGGATGTAGACACCACCGGACAGGGTGGCGCTATTGGAACGAGTAACGGCACGGCAACCAACCTAGTCGGCCTCATGACCACGCTTGCGCGGGACGGTTCGACTTATGCAAACTTCGACTTCACCAACGACTGGTACCAGTCGGGCGACATGCGGCCGATCCTGCGCACCGAGGCCGGTCCGACAGTCAATGGCGTGACGGCCGTCTCGAGCCTGCATCAACTGGCCTTGATGGGGACCGATCTGAACGGCTCCTACCTGATGACCCGGGATATCGACGCGAGCCCGACTGCCACGTCGAACGCCGCCGATATCTGGAATTCGACCGGCTGGGTGCCGGTGGGTACTGGCGGAGCAAGTCCATTTGTCGGGTCGCTCGATGGCAACGGTTTCGATATCGACGAGCTGACACTCAATCGTCCATCGAACTATCGCAATGGTCTCTTTGGCTTTTCAAGCGGTGTTATTGCTGACCTCAACCTCAACCGTGTCGACATCGAAGGATACTCGGACGCCGGCTCTTTGGCGGGTTACAACTACGGGAGCATCTCAGGGGTATCAGCCAGCGGTTCTGTGAGAAGTAACGATGACGCCGCTGGTCTTGTGGCCAACAATTATGGTTCGCTGACAAACACGTCGTTTTCGGGTTCCGTTGAATCCGCGACCTTTGGTGCAGGCGGGCTGGTCAATTACAATCGGGGTTCCATTTCCAATTCATCAGCGGCGGGTGGCGTAGCCAGCGAGTTCTTCGTTGGTGGGCTTGTTGCCAATAACAATGGCGGGACCATCGAATCCAGCCATTCCACGGCGAGCGTACAGGGTACCAGCAACGTCGGGGGCTTGGCAGCCGACAACGTAAACGGCGGCATTATCAGGAATTCGCACGCGACTGGTGACGTTCTAGCTTTCTCTGGAGGCGGATCGACGGGTGGCGTAAGGGCAGGGGGGCTCGTCGCACGCCAAACCACGAATGGTCTGATTGAAAATTCCTATGCGACCGGCGATGTCTCGCTTTCAGATACAAGCACCACCTCCTTCTTCTCGTCTACGTCGATACATGCTGGCGGACTCGTCGGCGAGAACAATGGCGCCATTGTCAAATCCTATGCTTCGGGCAACGTGGATGCCTATTCCACCAGCGACAACCCGATTTCACTGAATGCCGGCGGTCTGGTAGGCAAGAATGACGCCGATGGCAGCATCAGCATTGCCTATGCCAGCGGAACCGTTCGCGGAGAAGCGCTTTCGACCTCCACGAGCGCCGGTGATGAAACGACAGTCAATGCCGGCGGTCTCGTCGGGCTGAACAATGGCTCGATCGCCGATGCCTATGTGCCTGACACATCCTCAGTGTTTGCAATCGCCGGTGTCACCACCGGTACAAACTCCAATGCCTGGGCAGGAAGCCTCGTCGGACAAAACACCGCAACGATCAATCGAACCTACGCGCTCGGCGACGTTTCGAGCTCCGGGAACACAGCCGGAGAAGCGCGGCTTGCCGCCCGAAATAGCGGAACGATCTCCAATTCCTTCGTGAACCATGGTGTGCCTTGGGTTCATCACAATTACGGGACCCTGTCCTCGGTTTCGTCGATAGGTTCTGTCGGCCTTGCAAATACGGACTACATGATTTCATCCCTTTCCGCACAGGGCTGGGATTTCGATACGGTCTGGGCACCCCCCGGGGCGGGGTACAATCCCGAACTCTACGCAATCAATTCCGTGATCTGGGTGGATCAAGCCGATATTGCGTCCACCTACGGCGAAAGCACCGGCACCGTCACGTCCGTGTCCAGCCATGGCGGCCCCTCAAGTTACGTGTTCGGTCCCGATGGTGACGCGATCGATCTTACCGGCGGCAGCGTCGCGATCGATCCGACAACAAATGCCGGAACCAGCAGCGGAACTCTAATCACCCAGAATGTCTCCACGACCAGCGACAAGGGCCAGGATTACCGGGTATTCTATCATGGCTCTGCGAACCGAAGTGTCGACAAGGCAGCCCTGCTGGTCACCGCTTCGGACGACAGCAAGACCTACGGCCAGACTGCCAACCTGACGGGCTACACCGTCTCCGGCCTGGTCGCGGCCAATGGCGACAGTGTCACCAGTGTCGATCTCGCCAGCGCGGGTGCCGCTTCGACGGCTGACGCCGGCAGCTACGATATCGTCGCGTCGAATGCGTCCGGCAATCGCCTGGACAACTACACCATCTCCTATGCCGATGGTACGTTGACCGTGGACAAGGCAGCTCTGCTGATCACCGCATCGGACGCCTCCAAGACCTACGGCCAGACCGCCAGCCTGACCGGCTACACGGTCTCCGGACTGGTCGCGGCCAATGGCGATGCTGTTACCAACGTCGATCTCTCAAGTGCAGGCGCAGCCTCGACGGCCGATGCCGGCAGCTATGACATCGTAGCGTCGAACGCTGCGGGCAATCGCCTTGGCAACTACACCATCTCCTATGCCGACGGCATGCTCACCGTCGACAAGGCGGCTCTCCTGATCACCGCGAGCGACGCCACCAAGACCTACGGCCAGACTGCTAGCCTGACCGGCTACACGGTCTCGGGCCTGGTCGTGGCCAATGGCGATGCTGTTACCAACGTCGATCTCTCAAGTGCAGGCGCAGCCTCCACCGCGGATGCCGGCAGCTACGATATCGTTGCGTCGAATGCTTCGGGCAATCGACTCGACAACTACGACATCTCCTATGCTGACGGCATGCTCACTGTCGACAAGGCGGCGCTTCTGATCACCGCATCGGACGCCACCAAGACCTACGGCCAGACTGCGAGCCTGACCGGTTACACGGTCTCCGGGCTGGTCTCCGCCAACGGCGACAGCGTCACAAATGTCGACCTTGCCAGCGCAGGTGCAGCCTCCACCGCGGATGCCGGCAGCTACGATATTGTTGCGTCGAATGCTTCGGGCAATCGACTCGACAACTACGACATCAGCTATACCGATGGCATGCTCACTGTCGACAAGGCGGCGCTTCTGATCACCGCTAGCGATGCCTCCAAGACCTACGGCCAGACCGCCAGCCTCACCGGTTACACGGTCTCCGGGCTGGTCTCCGCCAACGGCGACAGCGTCACAAATGTCGACCTTGCCAGCGCAGGCGCTGCCTCGACGGCAGACGCCGGCAGCTACGACATCATCGCATCGAATGCTGCGGGCAATCGCCTTGGCAACTACACCATCTCCTATGCCGACGGCATGCTCACCGTCGACAAGGCGGCTCTCCTGATCACCGCGAGCGACGCCACCAAGACCTACGGCCAGACTGCTAGCCTGACCGGCTACACGGTCTCGGGCCTGGTCGTGGCCAATGGCTATGCTGTTACCAACGTCGATCTCTCAAGTGCAGGCGCAGCCTCCACTGCGGATGCCGGCAGCTATGACATCGTTGCGTCCAACGCTGCGGGCAATCGCCTTGGCAACTACACCATCACCTATGCCGACGGCATGCTCACCGTCGACAAGGCGGCTCTCCTGATCACCGCGAGCGACGCCACCAAGACCTACGGCCAGACTGGGAGCCTGACTGGTTACACGGTCTCGGGACTGGTTGCCGCCAACGGCGATGCTGTTACCAACGTCGATCTCTCAAGTGCAGGCGCAGCCTCGACGGCCGATGCCGGCAGCTATGACATCGTAGCGTCGAACGCTTCGGGCAACCGCCTGAACAGCTACGATATCTCCTATGCCGACGGCACGTTGACTGTCGACAAGGCTGCGCTCACGGTGATGGCCAATGACCAGACCAGAGTTTCCGGAGCGTCGAACCCGCCCCTGACCTGGCAGGTTGTCGGCGGAGCGCTTCTGAACGGGGACACGCTGAGCGGCGCACTTGCAACTGGTGCCGATCAGCAGTCGCCGGCCGGCACATATTCGATCACACTCGGCACACTGGGCAATGCCAACTACCAGATCTCCTATCTGGGCGGCGTTCTTGTGGTCACTGCGCCAGCGGATGGCGCCGGTCTGCCGGTCTATGGCCAGCCCTCGTCGGCCGATTTCGGTCTGAACAACCCGACTTCGGACGAATGGATTGGCGTCAAGCGGCTGACCGCCCTGAGCTGCGGGCAGGACGAAAATGCTGCCGGCGGAGAAAGTCCGGAGGAGATATGCTCCGTCTCGCCCTGAAACGGGCTCCAAAGCTTGGCGTGGCTAAAGAAACTTTGCCGCGCCAATGCCGGCAATGAAGACAAAGCCGCCCCGCTAAGATTCCGTTAACCATGAATGTTTACCCCTTGCTAGGAAAACGGGTATTCGGGGCGGCATCTACCTGCCGAAATTGCTTTGGCTTTGTTCAACAAGCGGTGCTTACGTACGGCATACGGCAGACATGGTTCTTTCTGTGTCGCAGCCTGCGCATTGGCCTTGACGTCAACGGTTCAGCCCTTGTCAGCAATCGAGCGTCATCCTGCCCCGGTTGCGAACCAGAAAACCTTCAGTTCCTTGCCGGCAGACGAGACACTTGCCGGCTCGGATGACGCGACGCCTCTGGGCGTGGTGGTCGGCGGCATAGCTGTTGATGACGCTCTCAGCGAGCTTCCTGGTGGCGATGTCGACGGTGTTGCCATTGCCACCGCCAATCCCGTCATCAATGACCCGAAGCTCAGGCAGACCCTGAACGGTTTTATCGGCCAGCCACTGAGTTTCAAGCTGATAGAGGATGTTCGGGCAGCCATTGTCACCCATATGCGCGATCGGAACCGGCCACTGGTCGCAGTCATCGTGCCGCCGCAGGAGATCACCGGTGGAACGCTAAGGGTGGCGGTGCTGCCGTTCGTTGTCGGCGAGAAGAAGGTCGAGCGGCTGCCTACGCCGCATCAGCGCAGTTCCGAGGACGAGGTGCTCGGCGCCGTTCGGGTCCGGCCCGGAGAAGAAATCGACTCGCAGGAACTGATCGAGGATCTGAACTGGCTCAACCGCAGCCCGTTCCGAAAGGTGGGTGTGGTATTCGAACAGGGCCGGCTGACCGGTGAAACCGACATCAGCGTGACACTGCGTGAGGACCGGCCGTGGCAATTGTTTGGCGGTTACATGAACAGCGGCACACGGGCAACCGGGCATGACCGGCTATACGCTGGCCTGGCGGCGGAACTGCCCTGGGATGCACTGGTTTCCTATCAATATGTCACTTCACCGGAAACGATCCATTCGGATGGGCGGTTTTACAATCTCGGCGGCGACAAAGCCTATTTGTCCCACGCCTTCTCCTATGTTCAGGCTTTCGAGAACCGCATGCGCCTGACGCTGGATGGCAACTACATCCTCTCCCGCGCGCGGCAAAACAACGTGCTGGTTCAGGACAGCAGACTGATTGAAACCGGCGCCGAGATCTCGCTTCCCGCCTCCGTACTCGGCCCGGCATCGGAAGTCTTCGTTGGCGTGGAGGCCAAGCGGCAAAGGGTCGAGCGAGAATTCTCGGGGACGCCGCTCGGGGCCTCAGATGTCGAGATCTACCAGTTCAACGCCGGTCTGAGCGGTGATTTTCAGTGGAAAACACACCGATTCGGCTATGGATTGACGGCCGTTTTCAGCCCGGGTGGAATTGGGGCCAACAACACCGATGCCGTCTTCCAGGCATTCAGCGGGAATACTCGCCTCAAGGCGCGATACGGTTACCTGCAGGCCTGGGGAAACGCCGCAATCGGTCTTCCGCGAGACTGGCGTTTCGACTTTGCAGGACGCGGACAGCTTGCCTCCGGGCTGCTGCCCGAAACCGAGCGTTTTGATCTCGGCGGGACCGGTTCGGTTCGCGGCTATTCCACCGGAGAGGCAAGCGGTGACCACGGCTTCGCAATCCAGGCGGAACTGCATCTGCCGCCGGTGGAGATGGGCCCGGTCTCGATCGATCTGTTCGGTTTTGCCGATCACGGCCGGGTCTTCGACCACAACACAAGCCGCTGGACGAACATGACGAGCGTTGGTGTCGGCACCGGCGTGCGGATTGCGGAACGGCTCTCGCTGCGAGCCAGTTGGGGGCACACCCTCTCGACCGGACCCGTTACAGGAAAGCATGACAATCGGCTGCATGTCGGGCTGACGGCGTATTACTGATTGCTGATCCCGAAGACTGGGATAAGTACGGTCGCATCGGTGTCGATCACGCGCATCAACCACCGGTATTCGGAAACGATCGAAACCGGTTATTGGGTGTGAACTTCGATACTCCGGCCTCGAATTTCGGCCTTGGCCACACAATCGCCCGGCAAACAGATCGCAAGTCATTGCCAAAATCCCGCAAGGGCTCCAGCTTGGCTCATTGTGAAACAGAGAATATCTCGACTTTGTCAATCATCGCGGCAATTTCGCCCTTTGCCTTGGCCCTCTTGCCCAGCGTAATGGCCAAATTCCCGGGGGTGCGCAGAGAGGTCAGGGGTTCTGTTTCAAAGATGATCGGTTCGCCGTCTTCATTCCTGCGCCCGAAGTCACCGGTGAAGAAATAGGACCGGCCGCGTTTGTGCATGGTAATCGTTGAAGGTGTCTCGGCAAGAGAGTCGTAGAAGGCGAAAATGTCTTTCTTCCCTTCAACAAAACAACCCAATCTACCCATCAATGGAATCTCAAAAAGCGTCTCTTCGCCATTGGCCCATTTGCTGGCCGTCAGCCCGATATTGGAACATGCAGGGTTGCCGGCCTTCTTGGTCCAAAGTGTTGCGTATAGCCCGTTATCATGATCCTTGAAGAGCCCGAACTGAAAGCCGTCCCGACCTGTTTTCAACTCCGCGCTGAACGTTAATTTTGCGTCCCAGTCTCCATCGGGCAGTGCCTCGTTCAGTACAAAAATGTTGGCCGTTTCGGCAGAATTGAACCCGCCTACCTGACCGCTGATGGTCAGTAGTTCGCCATTTTCAACGATGTAGGCATCTGTATCGCTGTTTTGCACGCTCCAATGCGGCTGGAGCTCCGTGCCATCAAAATCGTCTACGAAGATCGAGGTGGTAACCGGAACGTCCGGTTGCGGTGAATCAGGTGGAACGTCGGTTTGCGCCACTTCAAATCCAACCTGTTTCAGGGCGCTGCCCAATGCATCTGCATTCGCAGCGTCAAAGTATTTTCCGCGCCCCATTTCCGCGATGCATGCGAGTTTTGCACGGTCTTCTTCTTCAAGATTGAAACCAACAACATGGACCCGAGTGCCGATACCCACAGCTGCCAGCTCTGCTGCTGCCGCACAGGGGTCTCCGTCGCAGGACTCGACACCATCGGTGATGAGAACGATACTCGCATTGTCGACTGTTTGGGAACCATCCATGGTTGCCCAATGTGTGCTTTGCTCCAATGCTGCGGCGATCGGTGTCTGCCCTTTCGGGCTGATCTGTTCCAGCATCTGCCGAACGTCGGAAGGGGTGTAGCGCCCATACCCGCCAACCAGTTCCATGTCGCTGCAATCGTTCAGGTCGCGGTCAAACCGATGGCCATAAACGATCAATCCTGCACGTGTATTGGCAGACAAACTTCCTAGCTGCGCGGACAGGACATCCTTTGCAATTTCCATTTTGGGTTTGCCATCGATGCGTCCCCACATGGAATTCGAGGCGTCGAGAATAAACATGACATGGTTTGCCGACCCCGCCTGCACCGCAACGCAAGATGCGGCCCACAAGGATGCAGCGAGTATGTTTGCGGAGAGCTTTTTCTGCATGATTTCAATCACTTTCATTGCAGCAAGCGACGCATCGAAACCTGCTCGGGTTCTGATTCAAATCGACGCAGCTTCCATCATCGTTAAGCCGATGCCAGTTTCGGAACCAGCCCACCATGCAAAATCACGCTGCTATCTTTGGGCCTAAGATTTCTCAGCAAATCGCAGCAATCAATACGATGTTGTTCGTATTTACCCGCCTCATCCGGGCGAATAGCGTAACCCATCTCACAAACCGAAGTTGGAGATTGGTCTTCTTTGGCAAACCAGGCAGGTGACGAAGACGGGTTTCATTACTGTGAAAGAAGCTTTGCTCTCACATCCATGCAAAAGGATGCTGCCAACGATGTGCGCTACGCTCGCCGCGGTCTTTTTGCCGTGTTTAGAAACCGCGTTTGCCCAGACCGATTGTAACGCGGACGATGCTTTTGAGTATTGGCTTGAATACCTGGACGGCACACGTGTTGGCCGCAAGATTGAACATGGCCGAAGTTTCCACCTCGTTGTGCCGTTTTCCGAGTGCCTGGAGGGTGTTGAATTCGTTTCTGTCACGGCTCCGTCCGTTGCGGGGCGCATGTGGTCTGTTCACTTGCAAAATGGAAACCCGGCCCTGCTTGATCCGCGCGGCGTTCCCCCTTCTGCGCGAGAAGCCGGCACGCCCTTTTACATACCGGACACGGAAATTTCAGACCGGCTTGTAAGTGCGCCGATGGTATTGGTGCCGGAAGACGCTGCGGGTGTGGCGCGTGCCGGCTATGCCGAAAGGATATTGCCGGAGGCCGTACGATGAGCCGCATTTTGCGCCTTTCGCTCCCTCGTTTCTTCAGTAGGTCGATTGCCCTGATCACAGCGCTTGCATTTTCAAATGCGGCGCTGGCACAAACATCACCTGCATGGCTTGATGGCTGGTGGCAGACGCGCAGCCTTGATCGCAACCTTGGCCTTGTGGCTGGTCTTGTTGAGGTAACCCAAGGCGGCACCCAGGCGAACTTGTGGCTTCCCGATCCCGCCGGTGGGCCGGTCACGGGGCCGTTTCCCGCCTCTGATATACGAACAGCGACTGCGAACGGCCAGCAGCGCGTTGTGCTGACATTTCCAGGCCAACGTCAGGTCCAGCCCTTCAACATGGATGCCTTGTCATTGTCGCCGGATACGTTTGTCATTCCCACGCGTCCGGACGATGAAATCTCCTTCGCGCTTTCCACTGGGTTGAACCCGCTCGGCAATTCCTTGGAATACAAAATACCCGGCAATACCGACGACACAGGCCAATTGATTGTGCGCCTTGCCGTGCCACAAGGAACCCGCTCGCGTGACAAGCCTGCCCTGGACGGTGTGTGGCAATATTGGCCCGGTGCTCCCGGGTTCCAACGGACCGGCGTGCGCTCCAGGTTTGCCCTGAACTCGGACGCGGTGATGGGACCGGAAGTCTGGGTTCGTCAGTCGCCTGTGCTGACAGGCGCTTTGTCTCAAAATTATGATGGTATGCCGGAACCCGGCTCGAAAAAGACCGTGACCTTGCGCCTGGCCGGCGTTCTGTTGCCGCCGACCGGAGGTGTTGGCGCTGTTCAGTTCTCCACCGACAAAATCACCTGGACGGGCGAATATCGCCAACTCACGCTTGCGGAGGCAGAAATCGATATCGAGATTGACGGGGCGCTGGAGCAGCGTGCTGTCCGGTTCACCATGGATGGCACAGAAGGCGTTTGGTTTCCTGACCCGCCCGCTCTGGAACCGGCGATGGGCGCTTTTGTGCGAGATTTCCGCGCGGATGTTCAAGTCACCGCAGATGTGGCCGTTGCTGGCGAAGTTTTGCGGCTCAAGGTTGTCTATGATGAGCCACCGGCGCTCAACGTTCAGCGATTTCTGGTTAAAAATGCTGCGGGCGGCGGTGCAGAAACTGTTCGAACCTATCGCAGCGCAGATAATCCGCGCGTTTTCCTGTCCGCTCCTTTGGTCATCCTGTCAGACGGCATGGCCGAACCGGCCGTTGAAGGCTTGTGGTCAGCCCAGGCTTTTGTTGGTGCCGACCGTCCGGCGATTGCCATCAACCTCGGGCAGGTTGAGGCTCCGTTCGCCGCCATTCAGGAACCTGTAACGGCGATTGCCATGCGGCCGGTCGCTGGCGCCCGGTTGGTGCGTCAGCCCCTCAATCTTGTTTCGCAAGCACGCCAGATTGCGCGCGCCTGCATAAACGAGAACGGTGAAAGCGACACCGTGGAATTTGAAGACCATGCAGCGCTTATTGCATTTCGCGACGCCATTCTTGAGCGCATTGCAGCAACCACGCGCAATGCACCGGGCTTGAGTGGCCGCGAAGACCTGGAGCGCAAGGCGCGACTTTTGCTGGAAAGCGCCATGGGCGGCGGCGGATCACCGCTTCTCAATACACCTGTATCTTTGCAGGATGGCGCACAGCCGGTTCCCGCCGGTAGTCTGCTGACTGAAGACGCCCTGAAGGAACGGCTTGGAGATCAGGCTGATTTCGAGGATGTTTTCGATTTTGCCAAACGCGTCGCAGGTGAAGCCGATGGTCAACGCCTTCAAGACCTCAACGACGCTTATCGCGGTGTGCGTGCTCTTGAGGATTGCGAGCCTGAAGCACTGCTTGCTGGCTTGGCCCCCATGATCCCGAGCCATGGCAATCTGGTGGGCGCATCGCTTCTGCGGTTCAGCGAAGCGGGTGAGGGCCGTTGGCCGCTCTGGCGCAACGATCGCGTTTTGACAGGCCGCATCAACGGTTTGCCCGCATTGGCAGAGGATGTCGCGGCGCAGGACGATTATCTGCGGCAAAAGATCATCGCTACAACTGCCGCCATTACTGCGTCGTTCGCTGTGGGCATGACGGTCTTCAGGACGGCGTTGGCTGCTTCAGCAACAACCCTTTTCGGCATTCAGACGAACGCGCTGGTTGTCAGTGAGCTTGGTCTTCTTGGTATTGATGCGCTGGCCGTCAATTGGGATATCGATCGGCATTACCGTTTAACCGGCTTGGCGCAGCAGCTTGAAAGCACATCTGCGCTTGTCCCCGTTGCTGCACTTGATGCAGCCCGCCGGCGTGCACAGGAGGCCGGTTTTGATGCTGCTCTTGGCACTACTCTGTTGGGTCTGGGAGCGGCTTTCAGCCCGATCATGCGGCGCATTTCAACCGAGCTCTACACTGGCAGGATCATTAGTCCATCTCTCACTGATGCTTATCGCGCCGGACGCAATCTGGATGTTCTAAATCATCTGGATACGCTCGCGCGCAGCGAGGGGCATGAAGTTCGCCAATTGCTGTCACAACTCCGCCGGTCAAACAGCAACAGTGTGGACATTCTGGAAACACTGCAGACAACCAACCGCCGCATTGCTCAGGAGGCACCGGCCGATATCGTCGATTCAGCGGCCGAACGGTTACTCCCGTTCCTGGATGAAGCAATCCGCTATGCCAGAACCGGCATTGATGCCAGTCATCTGTCAGATATTGTTGCCACGGGAAACAGGTTGTTGTCGCGAAGGGAGCTGACGCGGCTCGGCAACACGGCGATGGCTGCTCGCCAGATTGCCGCCGAAAGCCGCGGTCTGGTTGCCATAACAGCACTTGCAACCCTTTGCCGGTGGGGGCCGGTTGTCTCGACAACAGTCAACCGGTTTTGCGCGGGCTTTGACGAAGAAATGCTCAATTATGATCTCGAAACGGGCCAGGCGGTTCTTCAGGTCGGAGATGATGGTCAAACGCAGATTGTCAATCGCTCGCGACAAAACCTTGATCTATTGCTGGACAGATTAACCGGCTTCCCGCTCTTGCCGTTGCAGCAAACACTTTTGACAGATGAGGCGGTACGTGATGCCAATCAAAATCTCAAACTTGATACGCCGGGCGCACGTGAAACCTTCTACGGGCCGCACACGGTTGAAACAGGCCAAATCCTGATATCCAACG
This sequence comes from Hoeflea sp., assembly GCA_965230055.1. GTDB lineage: Bacteria > Pseudomonadota > Alphaproteobacteria > Rhizobiales > Rhizobiaceae > Hoeflea. The sequence continues at coordinate 1,754,513 of OZ245939.1, forward strand.
GACTGGAAGGTCTCGACCTCGTCGGTCCCTGGAGCCTGTTCCACGGCAGTAGACAGAGCTCTCCGGCGGAAGTTCGCATTTCCAGGCAGATCATGCGCGATGAAATGCAGCTTGAAGAGGCTTTGGGGAATGTCGACGGGCGTGCATGGTTGACTGAGATATTCGGTCAGGAGTTTATTAACGAGATGGGGGCCAGAGCGGGGGTGGAGCCTTGAAGCTTGACGGCAGCTGGCAACTGCTCCGGCTCTGTTGCAAATAATCAAGTGACAAAAGAACTGCTCGGTTTGTCTGCGGCGACTACGGCGCAATGAACTGAAAATACGGGGCTGGATGTGGGGCTGGATGTGGGGCTGGAAATCTGCGCAAACAAAATTTCTATAAATATCAATTATTTGATCAAAAAGATGGCGGAGAGAGAGGGATTCGAACCCTCGAGACGGTTTCCCGCCTACACACTTTCCAGGCGTGCGCCTTCGACCACTCGGCCACCTCTCCGCAGGTCCGAATCCGGGCGATTTCTCCGGCACTGCCGGCCGCCTGAAGGGCGGTCGCCCTTTCCCGGCAATTCACAGCAAATCAGCTGCCTTGCCCGGTCCGGATCGGGCGGCACTATAGCCAAGACGCCTCTGTTGGCAACCGCTATTTGGCACAGGACAGGCACAATGTTAGCGCCCCGTGAACAGGGCGTGTACGCGCGGCCATTGCAGGAAGGGTTCGGGGCCTTTATGTCTTGGCCCAATTCTGACGGAGGTGGCCGGTTTTCATCCCGTTCTTGGTTCGATTGGTCGGAGAACCCCATGCGTTTTGTCGCCCGAGTGCTCAGTCTCATACTGCTGGCGGTCGCCGTCATCGCGGGCGTCATAGATGCGATCCATTCGGTTGCGGCCAACAGGCCGACGCTCACGCCGCTGCTGGAGGCCTGGACGCTGGCCAGCCCCGGCACTCTGGAATTGGTCGATGATCTGTTCGGCGAGCATCTGCCGGCCTGGGCATGGGATCCAGGCGCGCTCTGGGTGCTGGCCCAGCCCGCATTCGCGGTGTTTCTGGCATTGTCCCTCCTGTTCTGGCTGATCGGCTATCGACGCAGGAAGCCGGCGGGCCGCTTCGCAGCCTGAACGACACCAATTGGCCGTGCCAAACGCCACACACCGGGCCGGGGCCGGGATTGACCGGACCATCACTTCGCCCGAAAAGACGGTGATCGTCGTAGCCTTGGGGCGATCCAAACCTTGCACCGGGAGAGGCCGGAATGTTTCTCATCGACATGTTCAACCGCAAGACAACGATGCCGTCGGCCGCGGAGATTCTCCCCGGCAGGCCGGAGGAGATCGCGACCGCACGAGAACACGCGCTGAGCGGCCATCCTCTGAAGGGGCCCTTTGACGGCGGACTTGAGATCGCGTGCCTGGCGATGGGGCAGTTCTGGGGTGCGGAAAAGCTGTTCTGGAGCATTGACGGCGTTGAAGTCACGGCCGTTGGCTATGCTGGCGGCAAGACGTCAAACCCCACCTATCAGGAGGTTCTCACGGGACTGACCGGTCACGCCCAGACCGTCATGGTCGTTTTCGATCCGGCAAGGCTGGACTACCGGGATCTCCTGGCGGTGTTTTTCGAAAACCATGACCCCACCCAGGGGATGCGTCAGGGATCGGATATCGGAACATTCTTCCGCTCGGCCATTTTTGCTTCGGACGACGGCCAGCTCTCGCAGGCAAAATCCGCAGTCGATGACTATCGTGAAGCCCTTTCGGCAGCCGGGCTCGATGCCCGGATAACGACAGAAATCACGCTTTCCGGTGCTTTCTACTACGCGGAAGCGCACCACCAGCAGTATCTTTTCAGGAACCCGGGAGCCCGCAGCGGCTTGAAGCCGTCCGGCGTTCTGTTCCCGCGCACGCCAAAGGCATGAGTAAACCCCAAACCCGCAAATGGTGGCGCAACCGGGTACAGGCATGATCTGCTGCGCCAGAAACGGGTAACGGCTGACCTTGCGTCAGCTTGCGGAAGAGCGTCGTGCGGCGAAATTCCTCGTTGGATTTTTGCAGAAAGCCATGCAAGGATACGCTGAACCGGCGCAACGCTGCCGGCGAACTCCGCAGGTCTGCCTTTCACCGGGTATGCGGGAGGACCAAACAATATCAACAAGTAACCTACAGGGCTGCACATCATGAAACGCACGCTTTTGAGCATTGTCGCACTCGCCGCCATGTCGGCGACCGCCTTGGCCGCCGAAATCAAGCCGGCCATCATCTACGATCTTGGCGGCAAGTTTGACAAATCCTTCAACGAAGCCGCCTACAACGGCGCGGAAAAGTTCAAGTCTGAGACCGGTATCGAGTATCGCGAATTCGAGATCAGCAACGACGCCCAGCGAGAGCAGGCGCTGCGCCGCTTTGCGCGCGACGGCAACAACCCGATCGTGATGGCCGGTTTCTCCTGGGGCAGTGCGCTTGAAAAGATCGCCGACGAATACCCCGACATCGATTTCGCCATTATCGACATGGGCGTGGACAAGCCGAATGTGCGTTCGGTGGTCTTCAAGGAGCAGGAAGGGTCCTATCTGGTTGGCGTGATGGCCGCCAAGGCGTCCGAAAGCGGCACGGTCAGCTTCATCGGCGGCATGGACATTCCGCTGATCCGCAAGTTCGCTTGCGGCTACAAGGGCGGCGTGATGGCCACCAATTCCGGTGCCACCGTGCTCGAAGCCATGACCGGTACCACGCCGGATGCATGGAATGATCCGGTCAAGGGCGGCGAGATTGCCAAGTCACAGATGGACCAGGGGTCCGACGTTGTCTATGCGGCCGCCGGCGGCACCGGTATCGGTGTGCTCCAGACCGTGGCCGACGCCGGCAAGCTTGGCATCGGGGTGGATTCGAACCAGAACGGTCTGCAGCCGGGCCACGTTCTCACCTCGATGGTCAAGCGCGTCGATGTGGCTGTCTACGATGCCTTCATGGATGCGATGAATGACGAGTTCACCTATGGCTTCAGCTCGCTTGGTCTGGCCGAGGACGGGGTTGACTACGCCATGGACGAGAACAACGAGCCGCTGGTCTCCGAAGACATGAAGGCTGCCGTGGAAGCTGCCAAGGCCGACATCATCTCGGGCGAGATCACCGTTCACGACTTCATGACGGACGAGAACTGCCCCTACTGAGGCTGATGCCTGACCCGCGACCGGCCCTGGCCGGAACCGCGTGATCCTGGCCGGGCGAGCAATCGCCCGGCCATTTTCTTGCCTGGCCGCGTCGGCGCGTGGCCGGCAAGGTCCCGGGCAACCATACAGGACCACCAGCACAAATGACCGAAATCAGAACTCACAGGGGCGATCTCCCCGACACTGCAATGAAGCTCTACACGGGCGATATCGCCGTCGACACCGAGACGCTGGGCCTTGTTCCGCGCCGTGACCGGCTGTGCGTGGTGCAGCTTTCTCCGGGTGACGGATCGGCCGATGTCATTCAGATTGCAAAGGGGCAGAAGAGCGCGCCCAATCTCGAGGCCCTTCTCGGGGATCGGTCGAAACGCAAGCTGTTTCACTATGGTCGTTTCGACATTGCCGTTCTCTTTCAAACCTTCGGCGTGACATCGGCTCCCGTGTTCTGCACCAAGATCGCATCGCGGCTGACGAGAACCTACACCGACCGGCACGGCCTCAAGGATCTGACCAGGGAACTGCTTGAAATCGACATGTCCAAGCAGCAGCAATCCTCCGACTGGGCGGCGGAAACGCTGACGCCCGCTCAGCTGGAATATGCCGCCTCCGATGTGCTCCATCTCCATGCGCTGACCGAAAAGCTCACCGGCCGCCTCCGCCGAGAGGGCCGTGAGGACCATGCTCTTGCCTGTTTCGATTTTCTTCCGACCCGTGCGAAGCTTGATCTTCTGGGCTGGGAGGACACCGACATTTTCGCCCATAGTTGAGAATTCCGTCGATCCGGCCTCGACCGGCAGGCGAAATCATCCTCACCGTTTGGGGGTTACGATCCCGATGCGCAGCATCACCTCGCGCGGCACGCCGTAGAAGGCCTGAACATCGCGCGATGCATAAAGCCCGAAGACTTCGCGCTGGATTATCAGCGCCTGGACCCTGTTGGCGGCTTCCTGAAGAAGATCCTCCCGGTCGCGGTTGGGATTCGGGGTCTCGTCATGACGCTTGAGCGCGGCAAGCGCTTCTTCAAGCTGCCTGCCGATCCGTCCGAGCGCAGTCGCCGCTTCCTGGCGCGCCTCGTAGGCAAAGGCGTCCATCGTGTCGTTGCCCTGTTTCAGGCTCAGTCGCAACCGGTCGGATAGTTCCATGGTGCGAGATTTGCCGCGGCATCGCTCCGCGTCAATCCCGGCGGGTAAAAAAGCTGCCATTGCGCTGAAGCTCAAGGGTGCCGGCGGTGGCCCGAACCGGACCGAAGCGCTTCCCACTTTGCACCGCATGACCGGTGTCGCCAACCAAAGCGGAGCCCTTGCAGGGTTTCTCGAATATTTTGCGACCAGGTGAAACTTTCCCGGTCCGGCTCCCGTCCCTGGGTGTGTTGGCGCATGAGCGTCAATCCGATTTTGCACATGAAAGGAATTAGATATGACTAAGACCCTTGTTTCCGCCTCTGCAATTCTCGCCCTGGGCCTTTTCGCGTCTCAGGCACACGCTGCCGGCCATGGCGGCATGTCGGTCATGGGCGAAGACCAGGATGTGTCCGGTGGAACCGTGACGGCGTCGCAGATCAACGCCGGCGCCAATGGCTGGCTGGTTGTTCACCGCACGGATGCAGACATGAAGCCGGGCCCGGTCGTCGGCCATGCGCCGCTCAAGGCAGGCGAGAACTCCGACGTCACTGCCATTCTGACCGAACCCGTCGAGAGCGGTGAAATGCTCATGCTGATGCTTCACAGCGAAGACGGCGGCATGAAGACCGGCATTTTTGAATACACGCTCGGTGCCAAGGAAGACGGCCCGGTTCGCGTGGATGACAAGCTGGTCATGCAGGTGATCACCGCCAAGTAATTTCGCGGCGACAATGCCAGACAAAAAACCCGCCGGAGCAATCCGGCGGGTTTCGTTTGTCAGGGCCAATCCCGAAAGGATCAGTCGTCGCTGTTCTGCTTCTTCAGCGCAGCGCCGAGGATGTCGCCAAGCGAAGCGCCGGAGTCCGACGAACCGAACTGAGCCACGGCTTCCTTCTCTTCGGCGATTTCGAGCGCCTTGATGGAAAGCGTGACCTTGCGGTCCTTGCGCGAGAAGTTGGTGACGCGCGCATCGAGCGTCTGGCCGACCGAGAAGCGCTCGGGGCGCTGCTCGTCACGGTCACGCGACAGGTCGGAGCGACGGATGAAGGAGGACAGGTCCTCGTGATCCACCAGCACGACTTCCAGGCCGCCGTCGGTCACCGCGGTCACCTTGGCCGAAACGACTGCGTTCTTGCGCAGTTCGCCCGAAGCGGCTGCATCGCCGATCGCGTCCTTGCCAAGCTGCTTAATGCCCAGCGAGATGCGTTCCTTCTCGACGTCGACATCGAGCACCACGGCCTTGACCATGTCGCCCTTGTTGTACTCCTCGATGACCTGCTCGCCCGGACGGTTCCAGTCCAGGTCGGAGAGGTGAACCATGCCGTCGACATCGCCTTCCAGGCCGATGAACAGGCCGAACTCGGTCTTGTTCTTGACCTCGCCCTCGACCTCGGTGCCGGCAGGGTGGCTCTGTGCGAACACTTCCCACGGATTCTCGAGCGTCTGCTTGAGACCGAGCGAAATGCGGCGCTTGTTCGGGTCGACTTCGAGCACCACCACGTCGACTTCCTGAGAGGTCGACAGGATCTTGCCCGGATGCACGTTCTTCTTGGTCCAGGACATTTCCGAAACGTGGATCAGGCCTTCGATGCCCGGCTCCAGTTCGACGAACGCGCCGTAGTCGGTGATGTTGGTCACGGTGCCGGTGATGCGCTTGCCGGCCGGGTACTTCACGCCGATGCCATCCCACGGATCGCTCTCGAGCTGCTTCATGCCCAGCGAGATGCGGTGTGTGTCCTGGTTGATACGGATGATCTGGACCTTGACGGTCTGGCCGATCGACAGGATTTCCGACGGATGGTTGACGCGGCGCCAGGCCATGTCGGTGACGTGGAGCAGGCCGTCAATGCCGCCGAGATCAACGAACGCACCGTAATCGGTGATGTTCTTGACCATGCCTTCGACGGTCTGGCCTTCCTCGAGGTTCTGCACGATTTCCGAACGCTGCTCCGCACGGCTTTCTTCAAGCACGGTGCGGCGTGAGACAACGATGTTGCCGCGGCGCTTGTCCATCTTCAGGATCTCGAACGGCTGCGGGATGTGCATCAGCGGCGAGACGTCGCGGATCGGGCGGATGTCCACCTGGCTGCGCGGCAGGAACGCCACGGCGCCGTCGAGGTCGACGGTGAAGCCACCCTTGACCTGGTTGAAGATAACGCCTTCGACGCGCTCCTGCGCGTTGAACTTGGCTTCGAGGCGGACCCAGCTTTCCTCGCGGCGAGCCTTCTCGCGCGACAGCATGGCCTCGCCCAGCGCGTTCTCGATGCGCTCGACATAGACTTCGACTTCATCGCCGACGTTCAGCGTGCCGTCCTTGGCCTTGGCGCCGAATTCCTTCAGCGGCACGCGGCCCTCGACCTTGAGACCGACGTCGATGATGGCGACGTCCTTCTCGATGGCCATGATCTTGCCCTTGGCGACGTAGCCTTCGGCGAGGTCCTGGGTGGCAAGCGATTCGGCGAACAGGGATGCGAAATCCTCTGTCATGGTTTCAGTTTGTGACATGAATTCTCCTGGCGACCGCTGAATTGTCGCGGTCGGATGCGCCTGGCTGGTGTTGATCGGACCGGCGAGGGCTGTCTGCCCTGAGCCTTCGTTGAGGCTGGGCAAGTACGGCGCGGGACAGGCTCGCTGGCTCAGTTCAGTTTCGAAGCGCAGCATCCACAAGGACGCAGGCAGCTTCAAACGCGGCTTCTATACCCATTTCACTGGTATCTAGCAAGTGCGCATCCGCTGCGGGCCTGAGCGGCGAATCGGTGCGCCCGGCATCTCGCGCGTCGCGCTTTTCGAGATCGGCCAGGATCGCGGACAGTTCAGCGCTTCCGCCCTGGCTGACGATTTCCTCGTAACGACGCCGTGCGCGAACTTCGGGGCTGGCCGTAACGTAGAATTTGACGCGTGCGTCCGGACAGACAACGGTGCCGATGTCGCGTCCGTCGAGAACCGCGCCGGGCGGGCTTGCGGCGAAGGCACGCTGTGCGTCGACAAGGGCCCGCCTGACCTTTGGCATGACAGCCACCGTGGAGGCGGCTTCGCCGACCCCGTGCTGCGCCAGAACCGAGCGATCCAGGCCTGAAAGGTCGAGATTTCGCGCCACGTCGGCGGCCGTATCCTCGTCATCGAGCGGCAACCCGCGATCAAGCAGGGCTTTCGCTGTCGCCCGGTAGGTAAGGCCGGTGTCGAGATGACGAAGTCCGTAGCGACTTGCCAGACGGCGTGAAAGCGTGCCCTTGCCGGCTGCCGCCGGGCCGTCGATCGCGATGATGATGTGTTGTTCGGTCAAACTCGCATCCGCCTTTCCGATACCCTAGAGACCGCCGCGGCGGCATACGAGATCGGCCATGCCCGATAGCTCCGCATCCGAAAGGCCCTGATGCACGCCCCGGCGATCGGCCTCCGGACGGTTCTGGCTGACTTTCCATTTTCCGGTCAGTTCGCTCACCGAGATATCGATGCCGACGATGCCGCGCAACTGGGTTTCGATGAATCTCTCGGGCGCGTCGCCGACCTTCCAGGGGGCGGGGCGCCCGGCCTCATGACGCTCGGTCAGGTCATTGACCTGGGTGATGAGCCAGTCGGGGTCAGGTGTCACCGTGACAGTGCCGCGTGCCTGAACCATCGCGTAGTTCCAGGTCGGCACGACTTTCCCATGCTCGGCCTTCGACGGGTACCACGACGGCGTGATGTAGCTTTCCACCCCCTGGAAAACCACCAGGACGGACGCGCCCTCAGCAATGTGCCGCCATTGCGGATTGGCTCTGGCAACGTGTGCGCGCAGCCGTGTGACGCCGTTTTCGACGGAGACGAGAAAAGGCACGGGATTGGCCTGGACGCCACTCTCCGAGGCCGAAATAAGAAGGCCCAGCGGATGCGCGCTGATCAGTGCCCGCATGACGTTTTCGTCGGTCTCCGCAAATTGTTCCGGCAGGTACATCCTGCATGCTCCTTCCAAGCGAACGCTCGCGGCTATTTGCGCGCGATGCCGATCGTAACGTCTTCAAGATGCCTGAACGGTTCGCGGTCGAACATTTCAGGATCGTCCAGCCAGGCCAGAAGCATGTCGAACGCGTCGACGCCCCAGAAGACCTCGTATCCTCCGGTTCCATGAGCAACAAAACTCGGCACGCCGAAAACGCCGTGTTCTATCGCCCGGTCGGTATTGGTCCTCAGCGCCGTTTTGGCCTGTTCGTCCGCCGCCAGTTCAACCGGGACCCCGATGGTTTCAGCGAATGCGGCAAGATCGGCTTCGGTGTCGGGCGCCTTGCCTTCGCCGAACACGAAATCGAAGGCCTTCCGAACGGCCGCGAGGTCGGCGTTTGAACCGGCAAGCAACCTGAGTGCATGCAGGGGATTGAACGGGTGGCGCGGCGGAAACCGCATGTCGAGCCCGTGGGTCCGGCCGAGGAAGACCGAGAGCCGGTAGGTGTGCAGGCGCTTGGCGGAGATTTCCGCGGGGCCGCGCTGGCCCCAATGGGCCAGTATTGCACCCAGCAGTACGGGAACGGGCTTTACGGTTACATTCACCGGAAGCTCGTCGAGCCGCTTGAGCACGATATGGGCGAAAGGGGACAGGATATCGTAGCAGAATTCGATCGTGCGGTGCGTCATGGGTTTTTGCCTTTCACTGGACGATGTTCGCACCAAGCCCGGTCATCATGTCCATGAACTCCGGAAAGCTTGTGGCAATGATCGAGGCGTCATCCACCCGGACCGGATGTTCGCTGGCCAGTCCCATCACCAGAAAACTCATGGCGATCCGGTGATCGAGCCATGTCTTGACCACCGCATCAGGCGACTTCGTGCCCAGACCTTTGCCGTCCGGGCGGCCGCGAACCACGAGCCAGTCCTCGCCTTCGGTGCAGTCGACGCCGTTTGTCTCCAATCCGCGTGCGACGGCTGAAAGCCGGTCGCTTTCCTTGACGCGGAGTTCCTCGAGCCCGGTCATCATGGTCTCGCCCTCTGCGAAGCTCGCGGCGACGGCCAGCACCGGATACTCATCGATCATCGAAGGAGCACGGTCGGCAGGTACGCTCACGCCCTTGAGCGTCGAGGAACGCACCCGGAGGTCGGCCACATCCTCGCCGCCAACCTCGCGCGGGTCGATGATTTCGATGTCGGCGCCCATCTCCTGCAACGTCAGGATCAGACCGGTGCGGGTGGAATTCATCAGCACGTTCCGGATCATGACATCCGAGTCGGGAACGATCAGCGCTGCGACCAGCGGGAACGCCGTCGACGAGGGGTCGCCTGGCACATCGATGGTCTGTCCCACCAGCGTGCCGCGGCCCTCGAGCCTGATCACACGTCCGCCGTCGGCGTCTGTCTCGACTTCGAGATTGGCGCCGAAGCCCTTTAGCATTCTTTCGGTATGGTCCCGCGTCATGACCGGTTCGATCACGGTGGTCACGCCGGGCGTGCTCAGCCCGGCCAGCAGAACTGCCGATTTCACCTGTGCCGAGGCCATCGGCACGCGGTAGCTGATCGGAGCCTGCGCGCGTGGCCCGCGCAACGTGACCGGCAACCGGTCCCCTGCCTCGCTTTTCACCTGAACCCCCATTTGCCTGAGCGGCTCAAGCACCCGGCCCATGGGGCGGCGGGAGAGCGAGGCGTCGCCCGTGAACGTGGTGGCAAAGTCATAGGGTCCCACGAGTCCCATCGTCAGGCGGCAGCCGGTTCCCGCATTGCCGAAGTCGAGAGGCCGGTCGGGAGCAAGCAGACAGCCGTTTCCCACGCCGCGAATGATCCAGGTTTCGCCTTCCTTTCGGATCGAGGCACCCATGGCCGACATCGCCTTGCCGGTATTGATGACGTCCTCGCCTTCGAGCAGGCCGGTGATACGGGTTTCACCGCTTGCAAGGCCGCCGAACATGAAGGATCTGTGGGAAATCGATTTGTCGCCGGGGATCCGGATATCGCCCGTGAGCGCCTGACTTCTGGTGGAATATGCGGGGCTTGAACGTGTTTCGGCGTGGGCCATGTTATATTTCCCGGCTGAGAAGCATGGTTGCGTGGCGTTGACAGCCAAGGTGCCCGGCTGAGTACCACAGCCCTTCGGCCCGCGTCATCTGCCCTGCTTCAAAATATCGGTGAGAATGGCTTTGACAGGCGCGTTCAACATCATTATGGGGACCGGACCCGCCGAAACGGGAAGCCGGACGCGCCAGCGTTCGCCTTCCGGCCAGTTCATGAGGCTTCGACAGTGGCAAAACCGGAACTTGGAACAAAACGCGTTTGCCCCGAAACCGGGCGCAAATTCTACGATCTGAACAAAGATCCCATCGTGTCGCCTTACACCGGCACCTCCTATCCGCTCTCCTTTTTCGAGGAAACGTCGAAATCCGCCGTTTTGGAGAAAGAGGAAGAGGAGGAAGTGGCCGAGGTCGATGAGGAGTCCGCGGACGTGGAAATCGTGTCGCTTGAGGAAGCTGACGAGGATACCACGAAAACCGGCAAGTCCGAAGACCTTCCGGATATCGACGAGGATGACGATGTCGGTATTGAGGATGATGACGACGACACATTCCTTGCCGATGATGAGGATGAAGACAACGACGATGTCAGCGACATTATCGGCGTCAACGACGATGATGACGACCAGTAGATAGCCCTTGGCGGCGCCAGTGCCGGCGCCCGCCTGGTTAAACTGCTGCCGGATTGATTTTTCGTCTTGATCTTGTGCGGCTTGGCAAGTAATAAGCCGCCTGCTGGCCGCGACGAGCGGCCGGAACTCGCAAGGACCTGCACGACTTCGATGCAACCCCTTGCGTCCCGGGGCCATAGCTCAGCTGGGAGAGCGCCTGCATGGCATGCAGGAGGTCAGCGGTTCGATCCCGCTTGGCTCCACCATTCTCTTTCTCGAACTCCCGATCGTCGGTCGCCGGAACGGCAGGCCTTGCCCTTGAGCGGATTTCACAATCGTTCCCGCTTTGCCGTGAGCTTCCTCCACCCGGTTTTTCGGGAAAAGCCGGGAAGGTTTTGCTAACCACGAGTCCCGATTGTGACCGGAACACCGTCTGAATTCGGCGGAAACGGGAGCAGTTTTACCGAAAATGCAGTGTTTATGCGCCAATCCTTTGCCTGAACCAGAGCAGGGGAACTCAAATGGATGCCATAAGCGACAAACGGCATATGCCGCTTTGCATTGATCTCGATGGAACGCTGATCGCTACCGACAGCCTCTGGGAGGGTCTTGTCTCGGTGCTCGTTCGCCGTCCATGGTTGTTCTTCGCTGCAGTCCTCTGGGCGCTGTCCGGAAAATCCGTGCTGAAGCGCGAGGTGGCTGCGCGCTTGCCTCATCAGGGGGGCGACTGGCCCTACCGGGACGAGGTGATCGCCCGCATCAAAGAGGCACGTGCCGAAGGCCAACCGGTTTGGCTGGTGACCGGCGCTGCCGAGTCCACGGCTCTCGCCATCGCGGAGCACCTAGGTCTGTTTGACCGCGTGCTTCATTCGACCGACACGGAAAACCTGACATCGTCGCGCAAGCGCGACCGCCTCGTTTCGCTCTGCGGCGACGGCGGTTTCGACTATGTAGGCAACAGCCGTGACGATATCGCGGTGTTCGACGCTGCCCGCCGGGCCATTATCGTTGCCCCGGATTCGGTGGCCCGGAAGTGGGGCGACCGCAACGCCGCCGAGTTCTTGCCCCTGTCTCCCACCTCTCGCCTTGCGGTGTTCAAATCGATCCGGGTGCACCAGTGGCTGAAGAATGTGCTCATCGCCGTTCCCTTGGTGCTCAACCACGAATTTGCCAATCTCGGCCTTGTTTTCGCGGTCGTTGCTGCCTTCTTCTCCTTCAGTTTCCTGGCTTCCGCCGTCTATATCGTCAACGACATCTCGGATCTCGCCAATGACAGGCAGCACCCGCGCAAGCGGCTGCGGCCGCTGGCAAGCGGCGCTGTTTCGGTGCCGGTGATCAGTACGGTTGCCGTCGCACTTCTGGCGGCATCCATCGGACTCGCCAGCCTTCTGCCGCCGCTGTTCTGGGCAGCGCTGGTGCTTTATGCCTTCGTCACGACCGCCTACACCTTCGTGCTCAAGCGCAAGCTTCTGGTGGACGTCTTCACGCTTGCCGGGCTCTATACCCTGCGCATCATCGCGGGCGCAGCCGCAACATCGACCGAACTGTCCTTCTGGCTGCTGGCTTTCTCGATCTTCTTCTTCCTCAGCCTTGCGCTGGTCAAACGCTATGTCGAGCTCGACGAGATTGCCGATGGCGAGGGGGCATGGCTCAAGGGCCGGGGATATGTGGGTTTCGACAAGGACATGATCGGGCAGGCCGGCGTCGCATCGGCGTTTTCCGCAGCGATGGTTCTGGCGCTCTATGTCGACAGCGCGGAGGTGGCATCGATGTATCCGCAGCCCTGGATGCTGTGGCCCCTCTGTCCGCTCATTCTGTACATGCTTCTGCGGATCTGGATTCTCGCGCGTCGCTCGCAGATGCATGACGATCCGGTGGTCTTCATCATGCGGGACTGGCGAAGCCAGGTAACGACGGTCGTCGGTGCTAGCCTCGTGATCTTCGCAACGCTCAACGTGTGGTGACCATGCGCGGGGGATTCGACAGTTGGGGACGGGTCGTCCGGCGGCAGCGTGAAACCGCCGGCCCGGACGAGTTGACAGGAAGCGCCGCTGACGCGTTGCTTCCGTTCGGCAACGGGCGCTCCTACGGCGACAGCTGTCACAACGACGCGGGCAGGCTGATCCCGATGCGTCCCGAGGCTGTAATCCGCGATTTCGACCCTGCGACCGGGTTGCTGACAGCGGATGCAGGCGTGCTTCTGTCCGAAATCCTGGCGGTCGTCATGCCCCACGGGTTTTTCGTTGAGGTCACGCCGGGCACCGCCCAGGTGACGGTCGGTGGCGCAATCGCCAATGATGTTCACGGGAAGAACCATCACCGGCGCGGAACATTCGGCCGCTCCGTCGAATCATTCGTCCTCAGAACAAGCGACGGCAAGCGTTCCAGATGCGCGCACGCGGAGAATGCGGCGCTGTTTCGAGCCACCATCGGCGGAATGGGACTTACCGGTCTCATTGAAACCGCCACGATAAGGCTGATGCGGGTTCCGTCGGCGAACGTGCGCCAGACTGCTTTTCGGTTTGCCTCGATAGACGGCTATTTCGACGCGATCGACGAGATAGATGCCCGCCACGAATATTCGGTGTCCTGGATCGATCAGCTCGCCCGCGGCTCCAGTCTCGGGCGCGGGGTTCTCATGGCCGGAGATCATGCCGAAGACGGCGGCCCTGCGCGCGCACCTGCGCCGCCGCGCCTGTCCGTTCCGGTTTCTCCGCCGGTCAATCTGCTCAATCGCGTCACTCTCAAGGCTTTCAACGCTCTTTATTTCGGGCGCGCGCCAAAGACCCCGAAAACCGCAATCGTGCCATGGGGCAGCTACTTCCATCCGCTGGACGCCATCCGCGACTGGAACCGGCTTTACGGTCCGCGCGGACTGTTCCAGCACCAGAGCGTCTATCCCGCCGAAACGGCGCGCGAAACGACGATACGGCTGATCGAATGTGCCCAGCGTCATGGCGTTGCCTCCTTTCTGACCGTTCTCAAGCGCTTCGGGGATGTGCCCTCGCCGGGTATGATGTCCTTTCCGCGGCCCGGTTTCACCCTGACCCTTGATTTTGCGAACTCCGGTCCTGCGACGTTGAAAATGCTGGATGCCCTCGACGAGATCGTGATGCGCGCCGGCGGCGCCATCAATCCCTACAAGGATCAGCGGATGTCGGCTGCGATGTTCGAGGCCTCGTTCCCGGACTGGCGGGCGTTTGAAGCGCATCGCGATCCTGCCCTGATGTCCGATTTCTGGCGGCGCACCGCCATGCAGCTCGATCCGCTGGCGCAGGACAGCACATTGCGCAAGGCGGTTGCCGCCTCCTGATAACGCGCTCGGAGCTTGCACGGCCATCTGGCGCTTAGTATGGGAGCCGGATCAAGTGGAATGCCTGTTGAGACGATCCGGATATCGCCGGGGCGTATCTCACCACCCGAAGGGCCACATGCATCATGTTCCGTATCTCCGTTCTCGGCGCCGGTGCCTGGGGGACAGCCCTTGCGGCAGCCTTCAGCCGGCAGGGCCACGATGTCCGGTTGTGGGGGCGCAACCCCCGGACCTGTGAAGAGATCAACCGGGATCGGGCAAATACCGCATATCTGGATGAGGCGAAGTTGCCCGAGGGGCTTCGCGCCAGCACGGACCTCTCGGTCGTGCTCGGGGGTGCCGAGATAGTGCTGTTTGCAGCTCCCGCCCAATCCACCGGCGACGTTGCCGCGCAGGTCGCTTCCCTTCTCGCACGGGACTGCGTGCTGATCGCGTGTTCGAAGGGCATCGACAATCGTACCGGCCGGTTGCAGAACGAGGTGATGGCTGAGCATTTGCCCGGGCGCGCCATCGGGGTGCTTTCCGGGCCGAGCTTCGCCGCCGATGTGGTTCGCGGTCTGCCAACGGCCGTAACCCTCGCAATGCCCGAGCTTGATGCGTCGCAGCAGCTTGCCTCGCGGATGTCCGGCGACGCGGTTCGCATCTACGCCTCCGATGATGTCATCGGGGTTCAGGTCGGCGGGTCGCTCAAGAATGTGATGGCGATCGCGGTCGGAATCTGCCGCGGCGGCGGTATGGGTGCTAGCGCCGAGGCGGCGCTCATAACGCGCGGATATGCGGAACTGGTCCGTCTCGGGACGGCGATGGGTGCGCGGGCGGAAACGATGATGGGTCTTTCCGGTCTTGGTGATCTGGTGCTGACGTGCTCGTCCGAGCTGTCGCGTAATTTTGCCTATGGAATAGCGGTCGGCAGCGGGCGCGATGTTTCGGGGCTGAAGCTGGCGGAAGGTGTTTATACCGTTTCGATCGCAAACGACATTGCGGCCAGGTACGGTATCGAATGTCCCGTCATGCATACGGCGGGCGAGGTTCTGGCCGGGCGCATGTCGGCTGACGAGGCCCGCATTGCGCTGATGTCGCGTCCCGTCCGGACCGAGGCTGGAACCCCGGGCGCTCCGGCCTCCTGATGGCGGAATAGGGGCCGATGGCTCATCATCGGGCTTGGCTTCCGTCGCCCTTATCGGCTATTGCCGAGCAGCTTGGCCCATTGTTGGAAAGAATTTTCATTTTTTGCCTGTTTAATGGGTTCAGATGTCGACTACGAGCCAGCCAGGCCACCATGGGGAACGTCATTTCATGAAATCGAGCCACACCATCACGCCTGTCGTCCTGTGCGGCGGCGCAGGGTCTCGGCTGTGGCCCATGTCGCGCGATTCCATGCCCAAGCAGTTCCACAAGCTCGTCAACGACAAGACGTTGCTGACGAACACGCTCGAACGGGTGGCGTGGAAGGGTGACGGGCTTCGCTATCTTCCGACCCGGATCGTCGGTGGCGTGGCATTCGAATCGCTGCTGGTGGAACAGGGCGAAACCGGCTCCACCGAGGTGGAGCGCTACATTCTGGAGCCGCTGATCCGCGATACTGCCGCGGCGATAGCTTCCGCCATTGCCGATCTGGCGGAAAGCGCCCCGCAGCGCATGGTGCTGGTTCTTCCCTCTGATCACCAGATTTCCGATGCCGGTGCCTTCTTCGATGTGATCCGGACCGGTGCCGATGCGCTTGCCGAGCGCGGCGGCATCATGACCATCGGCATTGCGCCGACCCGGCCGGAAACCCAGTACGGATACATCGAGCGCGGCGAGGGAGGTGGCCCGGTCTACGATGTCACCCGGTTTCGTGAGAAGCCGGATCTCGCCACAGCCGAAACATTCCTCGCTTCCGGGCGGTTTTTCTGGAACGGCGGGATCTTCATGTTTCGTGCGGGCGAGATGGCGGCGGAACTCGAACGCCAGCAGCCCGAGGTCTGGAAACAGGCAAGACTCGCGGTCGAACGGGCCGATATCGATGGAAAATGCTGCCGCCTGAACGCCGAAGCCTTCGCGGCAAGTCCGAAGATTTCGATCGACTATGCTGTCATGGAGAACGCGCCTGTCATTGGCGTCGTCGCGGCCTCTTTCGACTGGAACGATCTGGGTTCATGGAACCAGTTGCACGATGGCTCGCCGCTCGACGAGGCCGGCAATGCCCGTTTCGGGGACGTTGTCGCAATCGATGTCAAGAACAGCTACCTGCGCTCCGAAGACCGGCTGCTGGCGGTTGCGGGCCTCGAAAACATCATCGTGGTTTCACAGCCCGATGCACTGCTTATTGCGCATCGTGACAAATCGCATCTGGTCAAGGATATCGCGCAGCAGATCAAGCAGACCGGTGAATGGCCGCCGCTTGCGGTCGCGCATTCCGGACGTCCGGTTCCCTCGCCGAGGCTGATCCGCAAATGGCTTTTCGACACGGCGCTGCCGCTCTGGTCGGGTGCAGGTCTCGACCGCGTCCATGGCGGGGTCCATGAAGCGCTCAATCACGACGGCAGCCCCGCTGGCCACGATTACAAGCGTCTGCGGGTGCTCGCGCGCCAGATCTACTGCTTTGCCTATGCGCGGATCCTGGGTTGGCAGGAGGGGCCGCCGGATCTTCTGGAGCATTGCTTCAACACGCTGGTTCGGACCGGCTGGCATGAGGACGGCGGCTGGATCCACCTCTGGAATGCCGACGGCACGGTCCGGGATCCGCAGCGCGACACCTACGACCAGTGTTTCGTGCTTCTGGCTTTGGCCTGGCTCTGGCGGGCAACCAAATGGCCGGAGGCGCGGCAATGGGCCGAGCGCACCATAGCCTATATGGACGATCATCTTGTCGATCGCGCGAACGGGGGATTTTACGAATCCAGCCTGCGCCTCGATTATCGCCGCGCCAATCCGCACATGCATTATCTTGAGGCGATGCAGGCCTGGTACGAGGTCACGGGCGAGCGGGCGTTTCTCGATCGGGCGCGGACTGCGGTCGATCTGTTTGTCAATGTGTTCTTCGACGCAGACAACTGGAGCGTAACCGAGCACTTTGAGCGCGACTGGTCGGTTCGAGCCGACAAGCCGGCGCGCATAGAGCCCGGCCATCATTATGAATGGGTGTGGCTTCTCCTGCGCCAGGCGCGTTTCGCCGATCAGCCGCAACTCAAGGAATATTGCCGCAAGCTGTACGCCACGAGCCACGCCTTTGGCCACGCGCGCGGAACCGATGCGGTCTGCGATTCAATGGCGCCGGACGGCTCCGAAATGATCGGCACCGCGCGTCTCTGGTGCCAGACCGAAGCCCTGAAGGCGGGCCTTCAGGCGCGTGCGGACGGACTGCCGGGAGACGAGACGCTGTTTATCCGGATGCTGGATGTGATCTTCAATCGCTATCTCACCGCGCCCACGCCCGGTGGCTGGTACGACCAGATCGATCCGAAGGGCAGGGTGATCTCGAAAGACATGCCGGCGAGCACTTTCTATCATGTGTTCTGCGCGCTGGTGGAATACCTTCGCCACGAAGGTCTGCTGAACTGAGCAAAGCAGGGGGAGTTCACCATGGCGGCGAAATTCGGAACTAGCGGCTTGCGCGGTCTGGTCGGCGAGTTGACGGACGGGACCGCCGCCGCCCACGCTCGAGCTTTCGCCAGACATCTCAGGCAGAACGGTACGGTTGCCAAGGGGGACGCAGTGTTCCTGGGGTGGGACATGCGCGCCTCGAGCCCCGAGATAACGGCCCAGTGTGCTGCAGCGGTCAAAGAGGAAGAGCTGGTGCCTGTCGATTGCGGCGTTGTCCCGACACCAGCGCTGGCGCTTTATGCGATGCGGCGGCAGGCTGCGGCTCTCATGATCACCGGCTCGCATATTCCCGATGACCGCAATGGCGTGAAGTTTTACCGTCCCGACGGTGAAATCGACAAGCGCGACGAAGAGGCGATTGCCGCCCTGGCTCCGTCATTTACCGGAGAAGGCGGTTCTGACAGACCCTCGATAGAGGCCCGGCAAGAAGAGGTTCTTGAGGAGTTTGTTGCCCGGTATCGCGGTTTTGTTCCGCCCCCGGGGCTCGAGGGCATGCGCATCGGCGTCTATGAGCACAGTTCCGCTGCAAGCGCCGCACTGGTTCGGATCCTGCGGGAAGCCGGCGCCGATGTCGTCAGGCTGGGGCCATCGGAGCGGTTCATTCCGGTCGATACCGAGGCGGTTTCGGAAGAGACACGGGCGCTGGTTTCCGGCTGGGTGCGAAGCGAAAGGCTCGACGGCCTGGTTTCCGCCGATGGCGACGGCGACCGGCCGCTCGTCGTTGATGAAACCGGAACGGTTCTGCGTGGCGACGCACTCGGCCTGATCGTTGCCCGCCATCTTCAAGCGGATGCCGTTGTAACGCCGGTGACGTCGAATTCCGGCATCGAGCGGCGGTGCGACGCGAAAGTCTGGCGGACCAGGGTGGGATCACCGTTTGTGATCGCCGGCATGCAGGAAGCCTTGAACGCCGGCAATGGCCGCATCATCGGTTTCGAGGCCAATGGCGGGGTTCTGACCGGAAATGAAATCCAGGTCAGCGCAGCGTCGCTCGCCGCGCTGCCGACACGGGACAGCCTTCTTCCTATTCTCTGCGCCTTCGTGGCCGCACGTGAGGCGGCCAAGACTCTTTCTGCGCTTGTGGCAGACTTGTCGCTTCCGGTGGCTGCCAGCGACCGGATCGAGAATTTTCCGACAACCCGAAGCCAAAAACTGGTTGCCGAACTGTCCGGCGACGAGGCGTCCCGAGCAAGGTTCTTTGCCAGTCTCGGAGAGGTTCGCCATACGGACCTGACGGACGGACTCCGGGTCACGCTCGATGGGGGCCGGATCGTGCATTTGAGACCATCGGGCAACGCGCCGGAGATGAGGATCTATGCCGAGGCCGCGGACCAGAACACGGCGAATGCGCTGATTGCCGATACGATCGACCGCATAGGGCAGAGCCGGGATTGAGCCGCAAGGTCTGAACTAGCCCGGATATCCGAACATGCGCGGCAGCCACAGGACGATGTCCGGCACCAGCACCAGCACCAGCAACGCCACGATGAGAACGCCGAGGAAAGCCCAGATCTCGGCGATGATCTCGCGCAGCGGGATTTGCGTCACCGCATTGATGACGAAGAGCAGGATTCCGTAGGGAGGCGTTATCAGGCCGATCATGCAGTTGATCACCGCAACCACGCCGAAATGCACGAGATCTATGCCCAGTTCGCGGCAGGTCGGCAGGAACAGCGGTATGATCACCAGGATGATGGTGGTCGCGTCGAGCACGCAGCCGAGCAGAAGCAGGAGCAGGTTGACCACCAGGAGAAAAACCAGGGGCGAGACATCGAGCCCGACCAGGGCCTGGGCCATGATGTTGGGAATGTTCTCTGAGGCGACAACGTAATTTAGAATCAGCGCGCCGCCGATGACGAGACCGACCGCCGCGGACGACCGAGCGCTTTCCACCAGAATCCGGTAGAGCGCCCGGACCGACAGGGCCCTGTAGAACAATCCGGCCAGCAGCAGGGCGTAGGCCGCGGCAACGGCAGCCGCCTCGGTAGGTGTCGTAACCCCTCCATAGATCCCGTATAGCAGAATCGCAGGCATCAAGAGCGCAGGGAATGCATTCGCCGTGTGGCGCGGCAGCTCCGAAAACGGCACCGGTGTTTCGAGCGCAAACCCCCGCCGCGCGGAGATAAAGGCATTCATGCCCATCAGCACCGCACCCATGAAAAGGCCGGGCACGATCCCGCCGAGAAACAGGAAACCGATCGAAGTGTTGGAGACCAGCGCATAGAGCACCATCGGGATTGAGGGCGGGATCACCGGCCCGATCGTGGCGGATGCCGCAGTGATCGCCGCGGCATAGCCGCGGGTGTACTGGCCGCTCCGGGTCATCATGCCGATGATGATTTTTCCGATTCCTGCCGCATCGGCCACGGCCGAGCCGGACATGCCGGAGAAGATCAGCGAGGCCACGATGTTGACGTGCCCCAGGCCGCCGCGAAACCGGCCGACAACAGCCACGCAGAATTTCAGCAGCCGCTCGGAGATGGTGCCGGCGTTCATGATGTTCGCCGCCACGATGAAGAGCGGCACCGCAAGCAGGATGAAGCTCTGGTAGAGCCCGTCCATCAGAACCTTGCCGGCAATGCCGATGTTTTGTCCGGCTGCGGCCAGATAGACGAAGGATGCAATCAGGATCGAATAGGCGATTGGCGCGCCGATGCCCGCAAGAAAGAAGAGCGCCAGCAGGCACAGGCCGAATTCCAGCGTCATTGATCCGCTGCTCCGGATGTTCGGTGCAGCCCATTGTCTGCACCGTGACGGATGGCGGTCCAGACACGCCAGGCGTAGCGCAGCGAAACGGTCAGCAGAAAAACCATGTAGATCGAGTAGATGTCGCGCATCCGGATCCAGTCGCCAAGAAGGCTGTCGAGCGTCGCGGTACGCTTGAGGCGAAGGATGTGAAATTTCGACCAGGTAGGTTCCATCGACCACAACAGTCCCGCGCAAACCGCGAGCCCGCCGATGACGGCGAACCACGTCCGGGCTTTCGGACTGACCACGTGATAGACCATGTCGAAGGACACGTGATCGCTTTCCCTGACCACGAAGGCAGCACCCCAGAAGATGATCCAGACCCAGAGGGCGAGGCAGAATTCGAGGGTCCAGCCGTAACGGCTTGGCTCGAACAGCGGCACGGCTTCCGCCAGCCATCCCAGTGGTGCTGTGTAGCGCACCAGGATCTGGAGGATGAAGGTCAGAAACATGGCGGCCATCATGATGGCCGCCACGAATTCAGCAGTGCGGATGAACCATTTAATGGCTATGCGCATATTGGGTCCGCCGCATTCTCTTGGGCAGTCGCCTGGCGATCAGTTGCCGAGCGCGTTGATTTTTTCAAGCACGCCTTCCGGCCAGCTCGCTGCAAACTCGGATCCGACATACTGTTCCTGCACGTGGGTCCGGAAGGCTTCGAGGTCGGGCTCGTAGATGTCGAGACCCTGCTCGCGCAGGAACGACACCAGATCCTCTTCCTTCTTGAGCTGTGCCTGACGGCCGCTTTCAGCGGCATCTTCCGCAGCCTTCTGCACGGTTGCCTGCTGTTCAGGTGTCAACTCGTCCCAGACAGACTTGGAGAAGGCGACATAGTTGAGATCAACCAGGTGCGAGGTCAGCGCCACCTGATTGGTGACTTCGTAGAACTTTGCATCGACAACAGTTGGAAGAGGGTTGTCCTGGCCATCGACAGAGCCGGTGGAAAGCGCGGTGTAGATCTCGGTGAAGGCCATCGGTGTGGGGTTGGCGCCAAGAGCCTTGCCGAGGAACTGCCAGGCATCGGTGCCGGGCATGCGCAGGTTCACGCCGGCGAGATCCTCGGGCGTCATGACGGTCAGTTCGTCCTTGCTCTGGCGCAGGTTGACGTGGCGGCGGCCGAGATACATGACGGCAAGAAGCTTGACGCCGAGTTCATCCTCGACCTTCTGCTTGAACGGATCCATCAGCGGGTCGTTGAACACGGCCACCTGGTGGGCGGCATCCTGGTGCACGTAACCGGTCGCGAAGATCGAGAACTCCGGGAAGAACGTCGCCAGTTCCTGGGCCGAGGCGATCGACATTTCGAGGTCGCCGGAGGCAATGGCTTCCAGCTCGCTGCCCTGGGCGATAAGCGAAGCGTTGTAATGCGGCTCGTAGGCGGCGAAATCGGCGACCGCGGGCGCGAACACTTCGGCCAACGCGACCGAGCGCTGGTCGGTCTCGGATGCCGGTGTCGACATGCGGAGCGTGACGTTGTCGGCGGCGGCCGTGGTGACTGCGAGGCCCGCCAGGCAAACCGACATGGTGCCCGCGAGCATGAGACGACGTGACAGATTGATCATGTTTCTTCCTCCCTGATGATGGGCGCCCGTCGGGCCCCCCGAAAATTGCACGGGACCGTGTCACAACAACTCGACTGTTTCAACATACATTATCCAGATCATAGGATATTTTGCCAAAACAGTTCCGATTGATGCTCCCCTCACGGCCTCCTGCGCGAACTGACAATATACTCCACCCCGCCCAACAGGTGAATATCGAGAACTTTCTTGGCCTTGTCGATGTCGCGCGCCAGCGCGGCCTCCAGCAACTGGCCATGGTCGCGCGCAGCCTTTTCGCCGCGAAACGCGAGGGTAAGCATCTGGTACCTCAGATACTTGTCGAAGATCTGGCTGTGCAGATCCAGCATCGTTGCCGAGCCGCACCCGGCTATCAGCGCCCGGTGAAATCCCCAGTCGGCACGCTTCCAGTCCTCCCGCACGGAGGTGTCGCCCTCGATCATCCGGTCCTCGAGTTTCCGAAGCTTATGATGGGCCGCGACAACCTGCGCTTCCCAGTCGAGGTCCCCCTTCGTGAAGGCCTGGGTGACACCATGGGACTCCACGAGCAGCCGTAATTCAGCGATTTCCCAGAGGTTTTCGTCTGAAACACTGGCGACTTCAAAACCGCGCTGGCCCTCCGCGACGACAAGGCCATCCGAGGCGAGCCTGTTGAGGATTTCACGAAGCGTGGTGACGCTGACATTGTAGCGCTTGCGCAATTGCTCGAGCCGCAGCTTTTCGCTCGGCTTCAATTGGCCGAAGATGATATCCTTGCGGATATTGCGGTAAGCGCTGTCCCCGACGGTATCCTGCTCTGCCGTTTGGCTCACCGTTGCTCCTCCATGTCCGCTTTTGTCATCCGCCTTGACTGCTGGATTGAATGTAGGACATAAGACGAAATATAGGCGATTATGCGATTGCGCAATCCCGCGCGGCCCATTTGCCGTATGCACGCAGACTATGCATCGGAAAGTTTCAAGGTGACAAGGCTCGCTTCAAGGCAAACCAAGGGCTGTCCCGGGCGGAACGGCCGGCTGATCCGGCGTGGCGCCAATCCGGGCGGCTCCATCCTATGACAACCGGTCCTGTCAGGATCGGAATTGCGGGTGCCGGATTGATCGGCAGACGCCATGCCGCGGCCGTGGCTTCGTCACCGGGTGTGGTGCTGGAAGCCATCGCCGATCCCGGCGAGGACGCAAGGGCTTGGGCCGCCTCGATCGGTATGCGCTTGTCCAATTCCATCGAGGACATGCTTGCAGGGCCCCGGCTCGATGGCGTGATCGTTGCAACACCCAACACACTCCATGTGGAGCACGGCCTTGCCTGTGTTGCTTCGGGAGTTCCCGCACTCATCGAAAAGCCTCTTGCATCCGATCTGCCCGCCGGTCGCAGACTTGTCGAAGCTGGCGAGAAGACGGGCGTACCCTTGCTGGTCGGCCACCACCGGCGCCACAATCCGCTGATCCGGCATGCTCGTCAGCAAATTCTCGATGGCGCGCTGGGCCGCATCGCGGTTGTCAACGGCATGTTCTGGGTGATGAAGCCTGATACCTATTTCGATACCGAATGGCGGCGGCTGTCGGGAGGCGGGCCGATCCTGCTTAATCTAATCCATGATGTCGATCTGCTGCGCCATCTGGTGGGTGAAATAGTTTCGGTGCGTGCGCTTCGAACGAATGCGATCAGGCGGTTTGAGGTCGAGGACACGGCTGCGATCCTTCTTGAATTTGAAAACGGTGCGCTCGGCTCGTTCACGCTTTCTGACACCGTTGTCGCGCCCTGGAGCTGGGAACTGACGGCACGCGAGAACCCTGCCTATCCGTCAACCGGACAGTCCAGCTACTTCATCGGGGGAGATCGCGGATCGATGGAACTGCCATCGGGGGCGGTCTGGAAACACACCGGAGAACGATCGTGGATGGCGCCGATTTCGGTGGAACATCACCCGAAGCCATCCGATGATCCGCTGGTTGCGCAGATTCTCCAGTTCGCCCGGGTCATCCGCGGCGAGGAGGCCCCGCTTGCGTCTGCCCGCGAAGGCCTGAAAACCCTGGAGGTGGTCGACGCCATCCGGCGCGCAGCCGAAAGCGGCGAGGCAACGAAGCCATGAGCCCTGAAGGCACGTCTCACATTTCTTCGATTCAATCGGGACCAACGGAAACAAGACCATGATTTCCGGAACAACAGAGATCATCGCCCATATCGGCGTACCGACGGCGAATTTCCGCTCGCCGCTGATCTACAATCCCTGGTTTGAACAAAAAGGCATTGATGCCGTCGTGGTCCCGATGGGCTGCGAGAGCGCGGACTACCCCGGTTTCCTGCGGATATTGTTCAATCTGACCAACACTCGTGGTGCACTGGTGACCATGCCGCACAAGGTGACCACGGCCGGACTTGTGGATGTGCTTTCACCCGAAGCGAAAATCTGCGGCGCCTGCAATGCCGTCAGGCGTGATGGGGATGGCCGGCTTGTCGGGGCGATGTTCGATGGCGAGGGCTTTGTCCGCGCCATGCGGAGTCAAGGCCGCGATCCCCACGGGGCTTCTGCGCTGGTCGTTGGTGCGGGCGGCGTCGGCTCGGCCATCGCGGCCTCGCTTGCGGCTGCCGGCGTTGCGAGACTGGCCCTGTTCGACCTCAACACAGCCTCTTCTGAGGATCTGGCCCGCCGGCTAGCCCCTCATCATCCAAGGCTCGCGCTTTCATGCGGTTCCGCCGATCCGCAGGGCTTCGACATTGTTGTCAACGCCACCCCCTTGGGCATGAAGGTGGAGGATCCGCTTCCGCTGGATGCCGGTCGGATCGATGCCGGTGCCTATCTCGGCGACGTCGTGATGGCGGGCCGGGAAACGTCATTGCTCAAGGCTGCCCGTGAGAAAGGCTGTGCCGTCCAGCCCGGTCTGGACATGCTTTTCGAGCAGATCCCCGCCTATCTCGAGTTCTTTGGTTTCCCCGAGGCCTCTGCCCGGGAATTGCGGGAGCTGGCGCAACCGGCAACACCAACGGCTTCTACCCGCGCTCCTCTTTGATCGCATCCTCATGAAAGGGACCCGAATGCAAATTCCCCGCAATTCCTTCAAGCACGCTATTGCCGAAGGCCGGCAGCAGATCGGGCTTTTCGTGAACCTGCCGTCCAGCTTTGCGGCGGAAGCGCTGGCCACTTGCGGATTTGACTGGTTGCTGATCGACACCGAGCATGCGGTCGGCGATCCGATAACGGTCTTCGAACAGTTGCAGGCGATTGCGCCTTACCCGGTCAGTGCCGCCGTCCGGCCTGTCGACAACGATCCTGCGGTGATCAAGCGGCTTCTCGATGCGGGTGCCCAGACACTGCTGATACCCTATGTCCAGAATGCGGATGAAGCGAAGGCCGCGGTCGACGCGATGCGCTACGGCCCGCGCGGCGTCCGCGGCTTTGCCGGTCTCACCCGGGCAACGCATTTCGGCCTTGCCGAAAACTATGCGACGCGGGCGGAGGAGGAGTTGTGCCTTCTCGTCCAGGTCGAGACCGCCGAGGCGCTCGAACAGATCGAGGCGATTGCGGCTGTCGATGGCGTGGACGGTCTCTTCATCGGCCCGGCGGATCTCGCAGCGTCCATGGGACATCCGGGCAATCCCGGACATCCCGATGTTGTCAGCGCCATCGAAAAGGCCATCGAGCGCATCGGCAAGACCGGCAAGCCCGCCGGAATCCTGTCGCTCGATCCCGTATTCGTTGAGCGCTGCATCAAGCTCGGAACCGTTTTCACAGCCGTGGATGTCGACATCAACATCCTGCTGCAGGGCGCGCGGGCTTTGGCGAAGAAATTCAAGGGCTGATCTCAAAGGAAAGCGGCCACGGAAGCTGTCCGTGGCCGACCTGCCTTCCAAAGCTCCGAGGAGCCGTTATTGCAAGGCTTCATGCCGTCCAGTTGGCGTACCAGTCCTTGAACAGGCGGTACTGGGTCTCGGCGTAGTTCCGCTGGGAATCGGACAATGCGTCGGTTTCATTGAAATGCAGCGTGTACTCGGCGTCACCGTTCAGAACCATCAGATGTTTGTAGTATAGAACAAGATCGGCCCCCTCGTCGAAGGAGGAGAGAACGCCGAGCGCCTCTTCCAGTTCCCTGGCCTGCATGCGCGCCTCGGCGTCGCCCTTGGCTGCCTTCTCGCAAAGCGATACAAGATGCAGGACTTCGCGCGGCAGCGCATTGCCGATGCCGGTGATCGCGCCCGTGGCGCCGCAATTGACGAAACCATGGTAGACATTGGTGTCCACGCCGACCATCAGCGTGACGCTGTCATCCGCCGATGTGATGTGCTCGGCGGCATAGCGCAGATCCGCCGCCCCGCCGAACTCCTTGAAGCCGATCAGGTTCGGATGATCCTTCCTCAGCGCAAAGAACAGCTCGGCACGCGTGGCGAAGCCGTAATAGGGGCTGTTGTAGATGACTGCGGGAAGCTCGGAGGCTGCCGACAGGATGGCCTTGAAATGAGAAGCCTGGGCGGTTGACGAGGTTCCGCGTGACAGCACCCGCGGGATCACCATCAGCCCTTGCGCACCGACCTTCGCGGCATGGGCGGCGTGGGCCACGGCTGAAGCGGTGTTGATCGCACCCGTCCCCACCACGGTTGGCACGCCTGCCTTGACCAGCCGTTCGACTCCCTCCATGCGCTGCGCGTCGGTCAGAAGCGGCCAGTCCCCCATCGATCCGCAATAGACCACTGCCGACATGCCGGCGGCGACCAGTTCCTTGCCCTTGCGGACCAGCGCGTCGAAATCAGGGCTCCGGTCGGGCTTGCAGGGTGTCATCAGGGCCGGCATGCAGCCGGAGAAGATCGAGCTATTCATCGGTATGTATCCCTTGGTGTCGGTATGCCTGTGTCCGGAAGCCGAGTTCAGGCTTGGCAGCTACGACTTCGCAGGCGGTTTCCTTGCGACAGGCAAGGCACTCTATCAATTTGTATTTTTCTTGTCGACAAGAAATATTTTTCCACGCGCCTCCTCCATGCTGATCCGGTCCGGCCCGAATGAAAGACCGGATTATCGAAATCTAAAGCGCCAGGTTGGCGTTAAGGCGACGGTCCTCGGTCATGCTGGCCTGGATCTGGCGCACGATCTGTTCCGCGTGGGCGCGGGCCACACGGTCGGCGCCCTCGATGTCCTGGTCCGCAATGGCCTTGATCATCACTTCATGCTCCTGCAGGTAGATCCTCGGTAGCTCGTCATTGTAGGAGGAGTAGTAGAGCCGGAGCAGGCGCCGGCCCTCATCGAGCAGGCGGATGAAGAGATCGGCGTAATAGCGGTTCTTGCCGGCCAGCGCGATTTCCGCATGGAAGTTGCGGTTGATCTCGATCATCGCCGGAACGTCGCGTGCCCCGACCGCGCCGGTATAGGCGACCTGCAGTTCGCGGATGGCTTCGAGCTCCGCATCGGTCCTGTTGGCCGCGGCAAGCCGGGTCGTGACCCTGTACATGAGCGACAGGGCATCGAAGAACTGCGGAAGGTTCGGAAAATCGATCGGCGCCACGATGGTGAACCGGTTGGGCAGCGTGACCACCAGGCGGTCGCCGGCAAGCTTGACGATCGCCTCACGGATCGGGGTGCGCGAAATACCGAACCTCTCGGCCAGCTTGACTTCGTCGATCGGGCTGCCGGGCGCGAGCGTTAGATCCAGGATCTCGTGCCTGAGCGCCTCGTAAACTGCGCCGACGCCCTGGCCGCGCTTCCGCTTTTCGGGAACAGCCGCAGGGCCGGGTTGCTTCGGCTGCATTGTCATCTCCGGTCGTTTTCCTGACTGAAGGCAAGCAGTAACCCGCCAATCCGGCAAAGACAAACCCCCTGTCATTCCGCAGCAGGAACGGGTCCCGCCGGGAGGACGCACGACGCGGATTCGTGGATGGAACCCCTCCGGAGATCACGCCGCACCGTCACGAAAGACGGCGCGGCGGCCCGGATCAGTTTCCGGGTGTCAGCTTGTGGATGGTGCCTTCATCCACCGCCGCATAGAGACTGCCGTCTGGTCCGAGCACCAGAGACCGGAACCGGCCGCTTTCCATGGGCAGGGTCATCTCGGTAACGTCGGTTACCGACAGATCGCCATCGAGTTCGATCACGTCGATGCGCTGACCGATGGGCGTGCCGCCGAAGCCGATTCCCATCAGGCCGACCACCATGGCGCCATCCCAGCTGCCCCATTGCTCCCCCTCGAGAAAATCGATGGCCGCCGTGCCCTGCGACCAGCCATTGTTGGTCCAGATCGGCGCCATCGCTTCGGGATAGGTGTCGAAGTCGGTCATCGGCATGAAGGCCGCCCGTTCGTAGCGGTTCATGCCCTCGTTCTGGTTCGGCATGT
The DNA here is from genome assembly GCA_965230055.1 of Hoeflea sp. Classification (GTDB taxonomy): domain Bacteria; phylum Pseudomonadota; class Alphaproteobacteria; order Rhizobiales; family Rhizobiaceae; genus Hoeflea. Next base: position 1,782,896 of record OZ245939.1, read on the forward strand.
AGCCGCAGTAGCCGTCGGGACATTCGCCGCGGCCGGCCATCTCGTCACGCGGATCCCAACCTCCGTTGCCGCCGTTCTCGAGAACCGTGATCTCGTCCGAGTGCCACGGACCGTGCTCGGCAATGATGGGAGTTCCTGTCTCGGGATCGAACGTAATGCCCTGCACGTTACGATGCCCGTAGGTGAAGGTGCGAGGGTCAAAGCCTTCCGGCGGGTTGTTCTCCTTTGCGGCATTTCCGTCGGTGTCGACGCGGATCACCTTGCTGCCCATGATGGTCGGGCTTTGCGGAATCTCGGCATTGTGGTTGTCGCCGGTGGTGACATAGAGATAACCGTCCTTGGGACCGAAGCGGATGCGTCCGCCATTGTGCGTTCCGGTCCCGCCGAACGGATGGTCGGTTGCCTCGACCTTGTAGGGAATGTCGTCGATGATGTCGGTGCGGTCGCTGACGACGGTGAACTCCTCATTGACCGTGAAACGCATTACGCGATTGGTTTGCGGATCGGATTTCTCCGAAGCGGAGTAGACATAGATGCGGCGGTTCTCGTCAAAGCCCGGATCGATCGCAACGCCGTTCATTCCGGCCTGACCGTCGCAGAAGAGATCATCGGCCACCGTGTCATAGCCGGACACGTCGGTGTTGTCGGTGCCCATTCCCAAGAGCGCATTGACGGTACCGTCCGGCAGTCGAACCGACAAGCCGGTGCACTTCTCCGTAAAGAACATCGTTCCGTCGGGAAGGAACGCCATGTCCCACGGGCTGTCGAGATCCTCAAGCACGACCGTGTGCTGAAGACTTGTGGTGTTCATGCCGGCCTGCGCCAGAGCGGGCGTGGCCGCAATTGCCGCAGTTGCAGCGACAGCCGCTGACGTCATTGTAAACCCGCGGTGTGTTCTGTTGAGCATGATGTTCTCCCTGTATGCCGACCTGGTGAGGCGAAATGGCGATGTGTGAGGCCTTTTGGCTGGCTGCTGTGCGTAGCCGCCCTCGTCGGGCCATCTAGGCCTCCGATGGTTTGCCGTCGCCAATGCCCGACGGATTGCGGCTTACCGACCTCAACCGCTGGCAGGGAAAATTGTTCCGGGGATTGGCGCCTTCCAGGGAGGCTCCGACCGGCATCGTGGCGCGCACGCCTTTGGGCGGAAGGACTGAAGGTATATGATGCACAGGCGTGCCCGCAGCATTTGTCCCGTGAGTGGTTCGAGGCCCCGCTCGTTCAGCTCACCGTATATAGTACGGCTCCCCTGTTTCAGCGTTAGTCTCCGGAACTCGACGTTGTCCAGTCCACCATCGATCGAATCTGCCGCAGGTAAAGGCATGGGGATGATAGCCACGCGCCCACATTGCATTTGCTATCGGGCCGTAATCATCAGCAGCGACTGCTCCCGTCTCGACAGGATTGAGATCCATGTCAAACACCGAGAACTTACTGCGGCTACCGCCTTCCTCGACTGCGTCCTGGCGAAGGCCCATATACAAGCGCCCGGATTTTTCAAAAATTTCTGCATCAAATTCTGATACAGGATTACTACTCATATTGGTCTGCCCGATGACGTCACCGGTATCGATATCACGCACATCGCAGGTATAATCTCTGGGGCATTCGATGATTTTTCCTGGCAGGACAGCCACATGTTCCAGACGGCGCCCCGAGAAGCTCCATTTACTGCTCTGATCAGGAGCAACCACGGCCAATCGATCATTTTTGATGACCAAAGCATAGCCGAAGACAAAGTCTTGGATGACGGCTTGTACGCCTTTCATGGACACCCTGTCTTTGACATGGAAAAGGGTGTCAAAATCACTTGACTGCCGCCGCACCCACCCTTGGTGGACGGGGTATGCAATGCGCGTGGCAACCCGGCCAAGGTATTCCAGTGTATCGCTGGAGAGGATGTAGCCTTCATCGAAGTCCCTCACGACGGTGATGTAGCCCTCAGGCGAAACCGTGACTTGTTCAAATCCTTTCTGCCCTCTGTCCTTCCCACCGGAGCCTTCTCGTCCCTCGTCGATGTAGTTTCCCTGTGCCGTGACGATGTTGAAGCGTCGCTTGTACCTGTCTGCCACGCATGCGAAGCCCCCGACCATCGGGCCAGCAGAATCGAAACCCGAGACACGGGCATTCGTGCTGCCGTCTTCACTGACCCATTCGAACGTCTTGGGATTGTCGGAGACCTTGCGGGGAAAAATGATGCCGGCTCCCGCGGTTGCGCCTTCAAATTCCGGCTCATAGCCCTCTTCCAGGGAGGCAACGTCCACGCCTTCCGGCTCAAAACCGCGTATCATCTCATCTGTCGCGAACAGCAATCGCCGCGCATTTCTGACAGCTTCCTGGTATGGCTGATGGTTGCCTCCGATCGCGAGTTCGGAGGGGAGGCTGGAAAGGCGCAGGAACCGCACTTCGGCCCGGGAAAGCACCTCCTGCCATTGTTGCTTGTCGTACTCCACCTCGCCGTCAAACCCGCCGGTTTCTGCCTCCACCTCCAGCCATGTTGCCACATTGGACATCCCGTCCAGCAACGGGTCCGTGCTGTCGCCGCGAAACTGGTAGCCATAGCTTGCCTTCACACCCTGCTCCACCTGGCGAATGGCTCGCTGCAGGGCAAGGAACCGCGGGCGTTCGTTGTTTTCAGCATACCAGCGATGCATGTCACGCAGCGTCAGGCTGATGTCCTCGAAATCCCAAGCGCGAAGGGTCAGGCCGCTCGCCCAGATTGCCTGGGCACTGGCCTCGTTGTAATAGGTTGGCTCGCCGTTCTGGAATATGCTTCCTGGCACGATGAACAGCTCATCCCAGTCGGGACTGCCCGGTACGTTGAAGGAAAGCTCTCCCGCAGGCCTCAAATGGCCCGCGTCGGCAATCAGCTCAACCGCATCACCCGTGCCGGAATCGAAGGTAAACCGGATCTTCGCATTATATAGACGAAGCCGGTCCTTGGCCTCAGAGGGCAGGAGATCGAGTTGCCGGGTCTCGTATCGATCCTCGCCGGGCTCGAATGTGGGGGTGGTCACGATGCCGCCGGTCAATTCATACCGCATGCGCAGGGAAACGAGCGGCTCGCCGAGAAGAAGCCCAAGCTTGATGCCGGCCTCGAAATCGAAATTCACAGCCGCTCCACGCTCGGATTCAACCTCGGGATCGCCGGTCGTGCTTGCATTGCCACGAATGTCGAATTCATAGGTTTGTGCAGCGGCAGGAGAGGACAAGGCGGTGGCCAGCGCCACCAGGATCACGGTAATTGATGCTTTTGTCATGTCTCACTCATAAACCCACTGATCGAAGGACTGGCTTTCCGTTGGGGTTGGGCTGGCAGGTCTGCCGTTCCCGAAGCGTGATGGGTCTATCATGACCCATTTGCCCGACACGCCTCCTTCGGGAGCCCCCCAGATCGCCGACTTTTGCGCTGGAGTGAGACCCGATGTTTCCACTGGCTTTCGGGGTGCGGGGGCAGCCAGGCTTGCGAGAACTTCCGCTGCCTCGGCAATGTTGTCACCCAGCATGTAGTAGGTTCTCCACCGTCCATCAGGACCGTCGGCGGAGGTCCGCGAGATATAGGTGCCTCCCATCAGGTTGCCCGAGTAGGTTTTGACGGCCGCCAGGTCGGCAGGATTCAACTCGGCGACGATGGATCCTGACAGGTTCCCCGAACCGGGCCAGACGTCACCATCGAACGTGTGAACCTTCCTCGCATTCTTCAGGTCGGGTTTGTCCAGAAAGAAGATGTGAGCCGCGCGGTCCAGAAGCTGTCCATTGCCGGTGAGCTTCATCTCCATGAAATAGCGACCGGTCCTGCTATCGCGGATGATTCGCAGCAGATCGTCATCGACACGGGTCTGGGTGTAATGGCCGTCAATCGTTCGACCGTCCGGATGATCCCACGCGATTTCGCCACGGTATTTCCAGACTTCGACGTCGGCTGCATGCGCGGAACAAGCAAATATCAATGTGGTGGCGAAGATCCCCGGCAAGCTCCTGAGCATTCGTCTTTTCCCCCGTTGCCTGACAACCCAGCCTAGACGCTTGATCCGAAACATCAATGCTTCGGCTGCCGATCTGCGGGTTAAAGTGGACAGGATCTTATTCGACTTGGCGTAATCTCGTTTCTTAGCGACTGACCATTCGCCAAAGCTTGCTGCCGTTCGGATTGACAACGAGCAACAGGCCGCCGCCGTCTCCGTGCTTGGTTGGTTTCTCGCCCGGTTTGAGCGCGCGAATCTTGGTGTCAGTGAGTGGCATGTGATGGCATCCGACTCGATTGTGTGATGGCATGGTGCTGCGATGCCATCAATTATGCCATCAAATTCTCTGGATGCCATCACATGTCGATGGACAGTACCGGACGCGAAGTCGGCAAAATCCAAAAACCCCGCTTTCGCGGGGTTTTTGGATTTTCCGGGACGTTCCGGAACAAAGAATTGGTGCCAGAAGAGGCATCAAATATATGATTTAAGATATTGATAAATATTAATTAAAACACTCGATCTATTAGGAGGTACCAACAAAAATACCAACAAGTTGGTTCGCTTAAGCGTTTGCGGCAGGGGTCCCGCTATATCTGCCGCAAAAGAGCTTCGGCCTGTTCGAGAACGAGCTTCACAGCCTCCTCCGAAAGGTCTGGGGGGTAGCCGTAACGCTTCAGGATACGCTTCACCAGAACGCGCATCCTTGCCCGTGCGCTTTCCCGCTTGTGCCAATCGACCGTTGCATTCTGTCGAAGTTGCTCCAGCAGTTCATGAGCGATCAATCTCAGCTTGTCATTGCCCAGAACTTCTATGGCGCTCTCATTCTGCGCCAACGCATCGTAGAACGCGACCTCTTCCCCTGAGAGGCCGGTGTTCTCTCCGCGTCTTCTGGCAGCCTGCAGGTCCTTTGCAAGTGCGATCAGCTCATTGATCATCTCCGCCGCGGATATCGCATTGGAATGATATCGGGCAACTGCCTCCTCCAAGCGCTTGGAGAAGGCCCGGCTCTCAACTACGTTCGTTTCAAGGCGGCTTTTGATTTCGCCGTTCAGGAGCTTTTTCAGTGCGTCAAGTGCCAAGTTCTTGCGCTCCATTTCCTGAAGCTCTGCCAGGAACTCATCCGACAGGATGGAAATGTCCGGGCTTTCGACTCCGGCAGCCCGTAGCACGTCGATGATTTCAGTTGAGGCAACCGCGCGATCGATAAGTTGTTGAACTGCAAAGGTGCGATCAGTTGCAGAGATTGCCCCTTTTGCCGTCGACTTTGCGATGGCTGCCCGAACTGTCTGGAAGAATCCGACCTCATCGCGAATAGACGCGGCTTCATTGCTGGCAGAAGCCAAAGCGTAGGCCTTGGTCAGGGAGAGAACCAGATCCTGGTAAGCACGGTGGGCCTGTTTGCGGGCTTCATCGCTTGATGCTTTGGCTGCTTCCCTTTCCTGCCACTTGAGTACCCAGTCAATGGCAAGGCCCAGTGCCTGAAGCCGCTCCTGTGGCGTGCCTGTCAAGCCGTGGCTGTAGTCATGCCCGTGGAAGACTGCCTTCACACGTTGGAACGCCTCCAGCATGACCGCCACAGCTTCGTCTTCCGGAATGCCGGTTCTGTTCTGGTCGCTTGGACTGTAGTCCTTCAGAGCATTTTTCAGGTTCTGAAGGATGCCGATGTAGTCGACAATCAGGCCGCCGGGCTTGTCTCGGAACACGCGGTTGACGCGCGCAATAGCCTGCATCAGGCCGTGGCCCCTCATAGGTTTGTCGACATACATTGTGTTCATGGATGGCGCGTCAAAGCCCGTGAGCCACATGTCACGGACGATCACCAGTTTGAGCGGATCGCTCGGATCTCGGGCACGTTTGGCGATAAGGTCGCGTCGCCGCTTGTTCCCGATATGCTGTTGCCAGCTCAATGGGTCCGATGCAGCACCTGTCATAACAATCTTGACGGCACCGGAAGCGTCGTCTTCAGAATGCCAGTCCGGACGCAATTTGATGATCTCATCGTACAGCTCAACGCAAATACGCCGGCTCATGCAAACCGCCATGGCCTTTCCATCCAGAGCCTTCAGACGTGCTTCAAGGTGCGTGACAAGGTCAACGGCCACCAGGCTGATTCGTTTTTCTGCGCCCACGAGCGCCTCGACGGTCGCCCACTTGGCTTTGAACTTCTCGGCTTCGGTCAGCGTGTCGTCTTCAACCAGTGCTTCGACTTCGGCGTCAATCTTGGGTTTCTCGTCTTCGTCCAGTTCGATCCGCGCCAATCGGCTCTCGTAGTAGATCGGGACGGTCGCCCCGTCTTCAACCGCGCGGGAGATATCATAGACATCGATGTAGTCACCGAAGATCGCGGGCGTGTTGCGATCCGCGCCTTCAACAGGTGTGCCCGTAAATCCGATGAACGATGCGTTCGGCAGGGCCTGGCGGATGTAATGCGCGTAGCCATAGCGCCGCACGCCGGTCTTCGGGTCGAGCTTGGCGTCCAGGCCGTACTGTGTGCGGTGCGCTTCGTCGGCGATGACGATGACATTTCGCCGGTCTGTCAGAAGCGGGAAGTTCTCCTCAGAGCCTGCGGGAAGGAACTTCTGAACGGTGGTGAAAATCACGCCGCCGGCTGACCGTTCCAGGAGCCGTTTCAGATCATCGCGGTTTTCCGCCTGCTCCGGTTTCTGACGGATCAGATCCCGACACAGGCTGAACGTGCCGAAAAGCTGATCGTCCAGATCGTTGCGGTCGGTAAGGATCACGAGCGTCGGGTTTTGCAGTTCGAAAGACCGAACTGCAAGGCCAGCGAAGAAGGCCATGAGGAAGCTCTTGCCGGAGCCTTGGGTATGCCAGATCACGCCGATCTTGCGGTCGCCGTCCGGGCTTGATGCGTCGATGGCTTCCCGGACGGCCTTCTGTGCACCATGAAACTGATGGTAGCCCGCAATGATCTTGAACGGCCCGTCACCGCGATCCCCAAAAACCGTGAAATCCCGGATGAGCTTAAGGAACCGGCTGCGCTCGAAGACGCCTTGCAGAAGCGTGTCAAATTCCGGCGTGCCGGGCGGCGCATAGTCGTTGCCGTCTACAGTGCGCCACGGCATGTAGCGCTCTTCCTGTGCGGTCAGCGAGCCGATGCGCGCCTTGATGCCGTCAGAGGTCGCAACAACCGCATTGGTTCGGAACAGCGAGGGAATGTCGTGCTTGTAGGTCTCGATCTGATTGAACGCGGCGGTAAGCGTGGCGTTCTCGTTGCCGGGGTTCTTCAGTTCCAGAACCGCGAGTGGCAGGCCATTGACGAACAGGACCAAGTCCGGACGTCGGTTCTTGCGCCCCTCGATCAGCGTGAACTGGTTGACGACCAGCCAGTCGTTTGCGTCGATGTTCTCGAAGTCGATCAGCCAGACCTTTTCGCCGACAATCCGGTCGCCCGATCTGTATTCGACGGTCACACCTTCGGTGATGAGCGAATGGATTCGTCGGTTTTCCTCGACGATGTCGTTTGTCTTGCTGGAAAGCACCTGCCGGATCGCCTCTGCACGAACCTCGCCGGGTACGTCCGGATTGATCTGCTCCACCCACGACTCAAGCCGCTTCACCAGAACCGCGTCCGAGTAGGACGGGCGCTGCGGCGACGCTCCGTCCGGCGCGATCACGCTGCCATGCAGATAGAGCCAGCCAAGCGATTTCAGTGTTTCGATGCCGGCCAGCTCGATGTCATCTTCAGAGAAGCCGCCTGCGCTCATAGGCTTTCAAACCCCTTTCGGATGATATCTGCCATCAGGATGCGGCGAGCCTGCAGGAACTCTGGATACTTCATGGACTGCCACTTATCGGGCAGCGCATGATCGGCCAGCATTTTATTCCAGACCTCCGGCTGATCGGCAAAACGCTTCTCGATCTCGCCGAAGTAATCGAATGGTGCCTTCTTACCGATGTCGATATTATCAGGCCATTCTAGAAGCGCATAGTTTGCGATCTGGTTGATTTCCCGCAGGTCTTCTACGCCGTTGTCTTCCAACCAACCGCGTGGGAACAGGTGATGGCGTTCCAGCGGTTTCTTGGTAGCCCTTAGTGCCGGATCGATAAGCTCGGCAACTTTCTTGTTCGAAAACAAGACCCTGGCACCCAACCTGTTCTGCGAGGCCACATAGGCGAAGAGTTGCGGATTGCGCGCCGATGAAGTGGCGAGGTCGGAGGGCAGCGTGATTGTCCAATAGTCATTGGTCAGCTCGCTGGCGATCAATTCATTGAGTAGGCTGACGAACTCTTCGCCAGTCGCGGTCCCCTTCAGCCGGTTGAGGTCCTGTTCCATCACCGATTCCGGAGAGCTTGTGTAACGTCCGGTGAGGCTGGTGAAGAAGAACCAACGGCCTATTGTCCTCTGCAAGATGTGTTCCGCGACGCCCAGTTCCTCACGCCCCCACAGGTAGAATGCGTAAGCATAGAGTAACGCATTTTGCGAGGAAATCATTTCGCCGGCACGATATCCTGCTCCGACCAGCGCCTTCAGGAACTGGTGCCAATTCCGCAGGTCGAGTACCTTCTTCTGGGCCTGCTTCAAGACCTCGAACTGCCGGTCGCGCAGGCCTACAGTCACTTTAGCTGAATCGGGATCCTTGCCCCGCAGTATCTGGTAAACGCTTTTCAGCCGTCCGCGCCCGAAACCGACCGCAACCGATACTCTAAGCAACTGGTCCGGATCGGGCTCGACGAAGTGGTTGTAGGGTGACGCTTCACCGGTGCGCGACGGGACCACCCGCGACTGACGGCAAAAATCCTCCAACTCCTTGCGCCCCTCGTCCCAGAAGACCGAGAGCAGTGTCAGGATGAAGTCGGCTTGGTTGAGCTTGACGCCCTCGCTGTTGATGCGGACGAAAATGTCCGCCACCTGTTCTTCATCGACCGAGGAAGCAATCTCCAGTGCGGTAAACGGATACTTTTGGAGATCGAAGAGACGGTCGAGATTGTGGGCAATAATCTCTTCCTCATCCTCGGTCAGTGGCGCCTTGCGACTTGCCTGCTCTATGTAATCGTTGACGATCTTTCGGCTGGAACGCGTTGAAGACCAGAGATCGGAAATATTGGCAATCCATTCGGGATCGCGGCGTATGGCCGCGTCAGCGACATCAAACCTGCTGGTCCGCGGATTGAAGGCGACTTCGATCTGCCGTTCGGCATAATTTGCATCGAGCACGCGGCGGCCACGGAACACGGCATAGAGCGATGTCAGCCGCTGCTGGCCGTCGACGATTAGTCGGTTGGGTACCTTGTGTGCCTTGTTGCCATCGCCGATCTGGCGCACCCCATCAACTGCAGCGTTTTCCCAGAAAAGGAGATATCCGACCGGAAAACCCTTATACATGCTGTCGAAAAGATCGCGAACCTTGGCATTGGACCATACGAACGGTCGCTGGATGTCGGGCAGGCCGATATCGCCGAGGTCGATGTAATGCAGCAAGTTCGACAGGTCGTAATCGACACGTTTGAAAACGGTTTTCAGTTCACTCATCGGTAGGCCTTTTCGTGACTATCACTTTGCTCTTGAGGAAGGCCTGCCCATATTCCCCGAACGTGGCACGGACACACCGTAAGTTAATCATCCAGCCCCCCGTATGTCTTTCTGCGCCCTAACCCACTCTTCGCGGAACAGGCTGACTAGTCGCCGTGCTGAAATCTCGGCCATCTCCTTGTCTACGCTATTGGATAGCAGGAAACGACGGAATGCTACCTTGAGGTGTGCGATCATCGAGGGACGCTCAGGCCAATCAACACCGGCTTCTTTCTCGTAGAGCACCTTTATCTTTGGTGCCCATTGGCGCAGTGCGTCAATCTTGACGTGCGCTTGGCCTGTCAGCGTCTCACGCAGAACAGTGACAATTTTTTCTTCGATATCACTCGTAGTGTTCGCGATGGCGATCGCATCGAACTTCTTCTGGCGTTCTTTTTCGAGGGCCTTTTTGGCCGCCTGCTCGTCGGCCTTTTCCGCTTCGATCACACGGCTGAGCCAGTCATTGCAGTATTGTGACGCGCCGCCCGGATCGGGGAAAAGGTTCCCGTGATGAATGTTCATTTTCCGAAGCGCGTTCAGGCACTCTGCTCTCTTTTCGTTCGGGATATGAATCTTGCTGATATACTGGGAAACGCTCTTGGGATCGTCCGGGTTGATCAGCTCGCTCTCTATCAGGTTGTTGAGGATGTGGGCCACAACGTTATCGGCCCCGCTCGGCGTCACTGTGAAAAGCCCTGCCTGATTTACTAGCCTCGCATTTTCGTGGTGGATTGGCTCAAAGATCTGACTTTCCAGGTCCTCATCAGCACGAAATGCATCCATGTTGAGACAGTATACAGCTCGCGATGGGTTGTAGGTCTCTTCCGGGTCCGCCTCTGAAAAGGCAAAGAAGAGCGCCACGTAAGGCGACTTGGTCCAGTCAATCAGAGGCGTCTTCAGGCCGTGATGTTGTCCGAACGCCCACACATCGCGCTCATCAAGCCTGCTCACATCAAGACCCCGCCCCCGCATGGCCAGTCTGAACTGCGAAAGAAGCTTTTCTTCATGGTCGGCGGGTACCGCACCGTTCTTGTAGAGTCGCGACAGTGTTGACGACAGATGCCAATCGAAGCCGCGCTGGCCGCGATAGGCCATCTCCTTCTTCGCGTGGTTGTGCTCGGGGCGACGCATGATTTCGATAAAGGCTTCCCAGCTCTCCACTCGGCAGGCTGGAACAAGTCCGTCGACCTCTTCATCCACAAAAGCAAAATTTGGATAGTTGGGCAATTTTGCCAGATATCCGCTAGATTCCACGTCTTCACACCCCCAACAGCCGGTCGATTATCTCACCCGCCTCGGCCAGCGTTTCCGGCTGCAGGCAGGTCAGGTCGGCTTTGCCGAGATCGGGCATCTTTTCCAGGGCGCTGTGGCGGCCGTATTGCGGGTCGCCGGTCTTGCCGGGAGTGGTGTAGAGCGAGGAGGCAGGCGACGGGCGCTGCTTGATGCCGCTTGTTGTCAGCGGACCGGCGATGCGGCTTTCGATCCAGAGGTTGGCGGGTGTTTTCGGGCCTTGCTCGAACATCAGCTCGATGCGTTTTCCGCTGCGTGCGGTCAGGATATAGCGCCGCGCATAGGCGTTCTGATGGCCGAGCGGGTGTTCCACAGCGAGGGTGTCCAGCATGGCGGCGATGGCGACTTTCAGGTGGCTGCGATCTATCGGCAAATCAGTATCTCTCATTCCGGTGTGGACCCAGGTGATCAAGGTCGCGATCGATCGCGAGCGAATGAACGGCTTCACGAACAGCCGCCGTGATCAGGTCCGGGCGCAGCCCGACCGGCAGATCGTCGAAATTTTCCGTGTCAAAGGCATGTGACAGTGAAATGAGGTATTGTGTTTCCCGTGGCAGTTTCCCGATGACACTTGTGATGATGGGGTCGATGGCGTCTTCTGCCAACTGGGCCCAGCTGGATCCGCTGTCATGTTGAATGAAATGGCAATACTCATCCCAGAGGGACTTGTAGGCATAATCGCCGCCGAACCAGCCGGACGCCTTTTCCCGCATGGCGTGCCAGACAACGCGCCGGGCAAGGACCCGGCATTCACGGGAGACAAACGCGTCAACCGCGGATGAGACTTCGGTAAGATAGGCGACAAATGCCGGATCACTCAAAGCACTCCCTCCACATCCCGCACGCGCACCGCGCCAGACATGAGCCTAGGCAGAAGGTAATCGCGGGTTTCGGCGAGGGTGCGGTTTTCCTTTTTGTTGTGTTCGATCAGCTCGCGTAGAGGCTCCGCCAGTGATTTGAACGCGCCAATGAGGGGAACTGGAGGTTTTGGGATTTCGAGCCGATAGACATTGTTGCGGTTCAGACCCGGAACAGCCGCGTCCGTGTTCATGTCTTCAAGCGCCAAGCCCGGCAACATCTCCCAAACATATTCAAGGGGTACGTCTTGAATTGGGCGAACGAAAAAAACTGTATCGATAGGATAGAAGTCGGATTGCTCCCAATATCGGCTCCCAACTGTACCTTTCCTGCCAATAATGATGCCCGGCCCTTTAACCAAAGATGTGTCGTGCGTTCCGGTGACACCTCCTGATCCATAGACAGGCACATCTCCGTTGGTACGTTTGGTGGTTGGCAGTGATTTACCGTAGGCCAGTTCCAAGACATCCTGCACGGTCTGAATCTCCCACCCGCCCGGCAGGCCGTCTTCACCGAAGCTATCGGGGAAGAGGGCGGCAATTGGTTCGGCTTTGGCGGGGTCGGGGATTAGGCCGCCGAGGATGGCGACGGGATCGGCTGCGCCCTCCATCTTGCGGCGGGTCGGGCCGAAATCGACAAACCAGTCCTTGAAGATCGCCTGCGCCAAAGCCTCCAGCGTCTCATTCATCCGCCGGTTCAACTCGATCTTGTCGTCGAGGGCGGAGAGGATGGAGGCGATTTGGTGCTGAGCTTCCAAATCTGGCCATTGAACGGGAGTATCACGTAATAGCCCAAGATTAATGTGCGGGACGCCTGTCTTGATGGCTGCGTTCTCGACGTATTGCAAAAAGCCAGCAGACCGCAAGAAATAGTATACAAAACTTGGATCAGCATATTTTGTGTCTACGCTGATGGCCATCTGGCTTTGGGATATCACATACTTTCTGTACGGAAGATAAGGCGGCACAATTGAGACTTGGCCTAGTGTTCCTCTTTGTGTGACGATGATGTCGCCGGGTCGAGCGAGATTGGTCGACAGGTCACGATCAACCTTTTCCTCACTCACATATGCGAACTCTCCACCAATCCATCGATTGCGGAATTCCATGTTGCCGCCGCGGATTACCGGAATGCCGGTATCCTGATAGTCAGATTGGACGAGCTTCGAGCCGAACGGCCCTCCAACGAGTCTTTTGCGTCCGCCGATGTTTTCGGAAAGCGTCGACATCAATTAAAACCCGCAAGCTTGCTCTTGATGCTGTCTTCCATGTCACGGGACTGCAGGAACAAGTCGTCTAGTTGCGCCTTCAACCCCGCAATCCGCTCCTCAAACGGCACGCCGTCATCTTCGGCATCCTCGGCCCCGACATAGCGCCCCGGCGTCAGAACATAGCCGCGCTTGGCCACCTCCTTTGTGCCCGCCGATTTGCAGAAGCCCGGCACGTCCTGATACCCGCCGTCGCGGTTGCGCCAGCTGTGATAGGTGCCGGCGATCTTCTCGATATCGTCGCCCGTGAACTCGCGCCGCGTGCGGTCGACCATCACGCCCAGTTTGCGCGCGTCGATGAACAGGAACTCGCCGCGCCGATCGCGATGGCCGTTGGCGCTCTTGTCTTTGGCCAGAAACCACAGGCAGGCGGGGATTTGCGTGGAATAGAACAGCTGGCCGGGCAGGGCCACCATGCAATCCACCGCATCCTGCTCGACCATCCGCTTGCGCATCTCGCCCTCGCCCGATTGCTGCGAGGACATGGAGCCATTGGCCAGCACCACGCCCGCCGTGCCCCGCGGGGCGAGGTGGTGGTAGATGTGGCTGAGCCAGGCATAATTGGCGTTGCCTTGCGGTGGCGTGCCGAAGGCCTCCCAGCGGATATCCTCGGCAAGGCTCTCGCGCCACCAGTCGGAAATATTGAAGGGCGGGTTGGCGAGGATGAAATCGAAATAGGTATTCGAGAACTCGTTACGTATGAATGAGCCTTCGTGGTTCCAGCGGATGTCGGCGTCGATCCCGCGCACGGCGAGGTTCATCTTGCAGAGCTTCCAGGTGGTGTGGTTGCGCTCCTGCCCGTAGATGGAGATCTGGCGCTTGGCCTCTTCGACATGGCGCTGGTCGGAATGGTCTTCGATGAATTTTTCCGACTGCACGAACATGCCGCCCGAGCCGCAGCAGGGGTCATAGACGCGGCCGCGGTAAGGTTCCAGCATCTCGACCATGACGCCCACCACCGAGCGCGGGGTAAAGAACTCGCCGCCCCGCCGGCCCTCGGCCCCGGCAAAGCCCGACAGGAAGTATTCATAGGCCCGGCCCAGCAGATCGCGCGACTTCTCGCCCTCGGTGTGCATGGTGACGTCGGAGAACAGCAACACGAGATCGCCGATCATGGTCTTGTCGAGCGCGGGCCGGCCATAATCCTTGGGCAGGACGCCCTTGAGCGTGGTCGCGTTGGCCTTCTCGATGGCTTCCATGGCGGCATCGATCAGCCCGCCGATGTCGACTTTCTTCCTGTTGCCGGTGACGGGGTCGGTGATTTCGAGATCGCGGGCGCGGGCATTGTCCTTGAGGTAGGACCAGCGGGCGGTATCCGGCACCCAGAAGACGCGGGCGGCGGTGTACTCTTCAGGGTCCTCGGGGTCGGCGTACTCCTCCTCCATGAGCTTCGCGCGTTGCGCCTCGAAGGCTTCGGAGATGTATTTCAGGAAGATGAGGCCGAGCGCGACATGCTTGTATTCGGAGGGTTCGAGATTGCCCCTGAGCTTGTCGGCTGCCTTGAACAGGTCCGCCTCAAATTGCAGATCGCTGCCGTTGCACTCAAGTGACATGGCTGATTCCCCCTCGGTATGGTCTGTTCTTATATTCGCCGTATGGTTGAAAGTGCAACATAGCATGTGCGGTATGGAGCATTCTGGCAACGATACGTGAAACACGCATGCTGACCGAATAGACGCCAGGCTTGTGAAGAAAGGTCGGCCATTGATCGTCAGCCGGCAATCAGCCCCGAAGTCGTCCAATCATGCTTGAAACAGCGTTCCTGCTCCGCCGCGATAGCAGCGTCATCCAATCCCAGGTCGCGATAGATCTGTGCATCGACGGAAGGCAAACGCGTCTCTGCATTCACGACGATTACCGACAAAAGCGGAAGTTTCGCTTCATGGCAACGAATCGCGATTCCGCATAACACATCACCGTATCCGCGAGCGGTGCCACCAAACTCTTCTGCCAGTTTTCCGTATGTAACAAGGTTTCCATCGGATGCGGCTTTGGCCAGATAGACCACCACCTCTCGCCGATAGCAATTCTTCAGTCTCAGATAATCGGCTTGAGAAATGCTCGGCATTGATGGCCCTCCCGCAGCACCGTATCCAATATCAATTTGCACGCTCCTGCAAATAGGCAAAAACCCGTGCAATCGTTGCTGGGTCCGGATCATCGGCGTTTTCCGAGGCGGGTCTCTCCGCGGTTTGGCGGAGGGCGTTGATAATCTCCGCCTGCCGCCCCGACCCAACCGCGCCATAGCTGGTGAATGTCGTCATTACCTGTTCATGTCCGAGATTCTGGCTCCAGGCCTTAAATTCCTCCGGCGTCCGGCATCGTTTCTCGCCCAGTGCGGCGAGTGTACTGCGGAAACTGTGTGGGTTGGCATAGGGCAGGCCGGCCGTTTCGAAAGCGGTCTTGAAGATCCGGCGAATGGCGGTTGCGTTCTTCCACTGCTTCCGGGAAAGCCCTACAGCCCCAAAAAGTCCGCTGTTTGTCACGCCAACTTCCGTAGCGGGAAACAGCGGATCGTCCGGGCCGAACATGAGGGTTTCGGCCAGGTGCTGCATCCAGTCCCGAACGATGGCTTCAACGTCGTTGCCCACCGGAAAGAAATAGCTGGTGAAGGTCTTGCGGTTCTTTGTCCGTACTTCCCGGCCATCCTGAAACACGCTTCGGTCGGCCAGATTGACGTGCTTCAGTCGAAGGGACGCAATGGCATCATCGCGCGCACCGGTGAGCAAGGTGAATGCAATGATCGCCCGGTCGCGTTTCTCAATGTCGCTGCCGGTCGGCATTTTTGAAAGCACCAGCCTGATCGGTCGATCGTCGGCACCCTCTTCTCCCGGTGCGCCGTGGCAATCCGGCTATCATTGGCTGACGGGTTGAAGTAGTCCGCGTCGGCATAAGAGATGCGCGACTTGTAGCCCGGCTGCCCGGCGAGCCAGAAGACAAAGGCCTTGAGCGCCATGAGCCGGGAATGGATGGTTGCCTTGGCCAGCGGCTTGCCGGTTTTCTCGTTCACCGCTTTTGCAAGTTGGGCCTTGAAGCCCTTGGCCTGCTCGATGTTGAACCTGGCGAAGTCACGGTAATTCGCCCAGTGCTCAAAGCTGGCTATAGCTGCGGCTGCCATGTCGATGCTGCTCGTGTCCATGCGCTTGGCTTCCCTCAGATAGTCAAAGTAGCGGCGCTTGATCCGCTCGTTTTTGGGGTTGTGCTTCCTCATGCCATGGGCTCCTTCTTTAAGTGATCATTCCCAAGGGGTTTGGTCCTATTGCTTAGGCATGGCTCGCCTTGGGGAAATGAAACCTCTGCAAGCTGAATCAGGCGTGGCAGATTGGCGGCACTGAAGGCCTTGTGCATTAGGGTGCCGCATTCTTCGCAGATGGCGCTGATCTTGCCGCTGACGCTTGTCCGGGGCGTGTAGTCCACCATGCGCGCCGCTGGAGACATTGGCTTTTGGCAGCGGAAGCAGAAGCATTCGTGCAATTGGCAGCTCTGCTTGGGTCGGTGGCGGCTGTTGAGGAAATCGCGCAGATCGGTGCCGAGGATGAGGAAAGGACGCTGGTCAGTGATGCACGCCAGATCGTCCTTCATCCATCTTCGAACGGTTCCCTTTGAAACGCCAAGCACCCTCGCAGCCTCTTCCGAGGTGTAACTGTAATGCTGCTTGATCGCCCGCTGGTTCGGGCGACGCGCGGCCATCTATGCGCCTCCGGATTCGATCAGTTTCCGGATGTCATTAACCCGCCAAGCGGTAATACGCGGTCCCAGCTTTATGGGCTTCGGAAACCGTCCGTCCTTAACGCCAGCCCACCAGGTGGACTTGCTGACAGGGATAGGGCCATTCGGCGCGATGATTGCGGGAAGCCGGACAAAGCCGGTTTGCGGAAGTTCGTTGCGGTCTGACATTGATCGTCTCCGTGGTTTGCGAGACGAAGACATCCGGGTTTATGCGGCTTCAGAATAGCTGATCTGGTTGGAGTTTCTTTGCACCAAGACCAGCGAACTCTTGAACCAGTTTCCATAGGTAGACAAAATGTCGTTGGCCTCAAACTGACATAACCATATGGAGAAATTAACAAAAAAACCTGCCCCAGATTAGTCGGGCTTGGTTCGCGGAGCGCCCCCGGAGGTGGCCCAATTTGCGACTTTGGCCAGTTCCTCGATTACATTTTCACTCGGTTTGCCATCGTCATCGGTTAAGCCAAATCTACTGGCATTTAACCTCAACCACTTCATCAGACGTTGTTTTGGTGTGCCCGGCCCATTTGTTTCCGAATCATATTGCTCCCAAGCTTCGACGACTGCGGCAAGCTTACCCGAATATCGAGGGTTATCGGGATCGCGGAATCCCTTTGGACCGTCTTCTGGCTTACCAAAAGCTTCTGTTTCAAAACCACGATCTTCTAGCCATTTAATCAGGCTGTGAACCAAAACGCGCGAGTTTATGTAAGAGATCCGGCTACGATCGACGACCGCCACACCGTCGATATTTTCATAGGTCTCATACTCGATAGCGCCCTCCAGTAGCCCGCTTTGAAGCGAACTCACGACACTGTCCCTTACCGCGATGTATCCGCTTGGTCGCTTATCGGGGTCCCAATTTTCAATGTAGTCTTCCACTCCTTGTGGTTCTGTTCCGATTATCAAGAGTGCGGCCTGAATAACATTCACTGCTTCCGCTAAGCGCCAAAACTGCGAAATACCAAAACCGTCCTGCATCTTTGTTTTCCGAAGTGTGACTATCTGGAAAGGGCAATAATTTGTGCTGCCCACCACTCTGCCATTCTTTCTCTATCTTCCCAATAGAGAGCCCGGTGATAAACCCGCCGGACCTCATCGCCGCTTACATGTCCAAGTTCGGCTTCGATCGCGTCAGCCGACCAACGGCTACTTTCGTTCAGAAGGGTTGAGGCTGTCGCCCGGAAGCCGTGTGACGTGGCCTCGTCTTTGCCAAACCCCATGCGTCGAAGAGCCAGGTTCATGGTGTTCTCGCTAAGTGGCTTCTCTGCCGATTGAGTGGAGGGAAAAGCCAGTCGCCTGTTCCCGGTGTGGCCCTGCAATTCCCGTAGCGCTTCTAGGGCCGGACCGGGCAAGGGCTTCTTGTGCGCGCGTCGCATCTTTGTCCGCTCGGTAGGGATTGTCCAAATGCCTGCATCCAGATCGAATTCCTGCCATTCGGCTTGGCGAAGCTCGCCAGGACGTGGGTAAAGCAAGGCCATGAGCTTGAGCGCGGTTCGGGTCTCGACGCTGCCCGAATAGCACCATACCGCTTTGAGCAATCGCGCAAATCCGTCCCAGTCTGTGACGGCCGAGCGGTGGGTGACCTTCGGAGCAACCAGCGCGCCCTTGAGCCCGAAGGTTGGATCATTCTCGGCACGGGCGGTTGCGATCGCATATCGAAAGACTTGCCCGATTACCGCTCGGAGGCGTTTGGCGGATTCATGGTTTCCCTGCGATTCGACCTTACGCAACGGTACAAGGATCTCGGAGGCTGAGATCTCTGTGATAGGCCTGTTCCCGATATCGGGAAGGGCAAGGTCTATCAGCCAACGCTTCTTTGACAGGGTTGCGGTGGATTTCCCTTCCCGCTCGTTCTTTGTGATGAATTCGTCGGCGATCGCCGCGAAGGTATTGCCAGCGGAGTCGGTTTTCCGTTGTTTCTCCAGCTTCTGCTCGATGCCGGGGTCGATCCCGTTTGCAAGGCTCCTTTTCGCGTTGTCGCGCTTCAGCCTCGCATCTGCCAGACCGACGGCTGGATATGAACCGAAAGACAGGAGCTTCTGCTTGCCGTCGTAGCGGTAGGATAACCGCCACAACTTGCCGCCGCTCGGCGAGATGTAAAGATGCAGGCCGCCGCCATCGCTGATCTTGCGTGGTTTCTCAGCGGCCTTCAGGTTTAGGATTTGCCGGTCTGTCAGTGCCATGTGTTGGTATCCATAGCTGCAGATGTGTTGGTATTGTGCCAGATACCAACGAAAATACCAACAAATGATCTGGATGCCAGCAATCGCTACCGGACGCTACGAAACGCAAAACCAACAAAAAATCCCGCTTTCGCGGGCTTTTGAGTGTGTTTTTGGACTGCATCGGACAGTCTGAAACTTGAAATTGGTGCCCAGAAGAGGACTCGAACCTCCACACCGTTGCCAGTACCAGCACCTGAAGCTGGCGCGTCTACCAATTCCGCCATCTGGGCATGCGCGCCGATTTAGGCTTTGCGCGCGGCCATGTCAATGACGGCGGGCCCCTCAAACAGGAATTAATTCGCAAGGATCACGCTTTTTCCTGCGTTCGTCGTCGACCGTCCCGGACAAGAGGAACAGTTGCTGAAAAAGGCCCTGATCCAGTTCGAGGGAGGTGGCGCGGTACGCATTCCGTTCGCGGCAACCGGTGTCGCGAACAGGTCTGTTCGCGCGGCCGGATTGCGCTGTACAAATTGTCATGAGACAGGAAACCGCATTACCGATTGCAGCACCGGCGTCCGCATCGCTTTCCGAAAGCGCGGAGACCGC
Organism: Hoeflea sp.; assembly: GCA_965230055.1. Taxonomy (GTDB): domain Bacteria; phylum Pseudomonadota; class Alphaproteobacteria; order Rhizobiales; family Rhizobiaceae; genus Hoeflea. Next base: position 1,802,309 of record OZ245939.1, read on the forward strand.
CCGGGGTGCGTGGCTTGTGTTCGGCGCGGCGCTCGCCTGGAGTTTCGGCGGCGCCATCGCACGCGGTCTGGAGATCCCGGACCCTTGGGCCGTGGTCGCCTGGCGGTCGATCTTCGCCGCGCTGTTCCTCCTGGGATTCATGCTTTGGCGCGATGGTCCCGCGGGCACTCTCCGGCTTTTCCGGACAATGGGCCTGCCCGGTGTTGCGGTCGGTTGCTGTTTCGCAACCGCTTCGGTCTCGTTCGTCGTCGCGCTCGGCTATACCAGTGTCGCCAATATCCTGCTCATGCAGGCAGGTGTGCCCCTGATCGCGGCGTTGCTCGGGGTTGTCTTCCTGCGTGAAAGAGTCGACCGCGTGACCTGGGCGGCCATCTTCGCGGTGATTTCAGGCATTGCCGTGATGGTGTCCGATTCGTTTGCCGCCAGCGTCTCGTTCGCCGGTGACGGACTGGCCCTTCTTATCGCCGTGGTGTTTGCGACAGCGACGGTGATCACCCGCCGGCATTCAGGCGTGCGGATGACCCCGGCTGTGTGCCTGGGAGTGCTGATCGGGGCCGCTGTGGGGATCACGCTTTCGGAATCGCTCGCCGTTTCAGGCCGCGACCTGCTGCTTCTGCTCCTGTTCGGGGCGCTCAACCTTGGCCTCGGCATGGCCCTCTTCGTCACGGGCGCACGGCTGATACCCTCGGCGCTTGCTGCTTTGATCTCGACGATCGAGCCGGTGCTGGGTCCCGTCTGGGTCTGGCTCATTCACGCCGAAGTTCCGGCGCCGCGGACGCTTGCAGGCGGCGCGCTGGTGTTCTTGGCGCTGATCGGTCACATCCTGTGGCAATGGCGCAAGAGCCGGCGCATGGCGCTGCCGCTGCCCAACTAGATCGTTCAGGCGGTCGGCTGATCGGCAACTGCCGGTCAGTCCCCGATCTTCAGCGCCTCGATGAAGGCTTCCTGCGGGATGTCGACCTTGCCGAACTGGCGCATGCGCTTCTTGCCGGCCTTCTGCTTGTCGAGAAGCTTGCGCTTCCGCGTGGCGTCGCCGCCATAGCACTTCGCGGTGACGTCCTTGCGCATGGCCGAAATTGTTTCGCGCGCAACCACCCTGCCGCCGATTGCCGCCTGGATCGGGATCTTGAACATGTGCCGCGGGATCAGATCCTTGAGCTTTTCGCACATGGCCCGCCCGCGCTTCTCCGCAGCGGAACGGTGCACGAGCATCGACAGCGCATCCACCGGCTCTTCGTTGACCAGAATCGACATTCGCACAAGGTCTCCGGCTTCGTAGCCGGTGATCTGGTAGTCGAAGCTGGCGTAGCCCTTGGTGATCGACTTCAACCGGTCGTAAAAATCAAAAACCACCTCGTTGAGCGGCAACTGGTAGGTCACCATCGCGCGTTTTCCGACATAGCTTAGGTCGGTCTGGATGCCGCGCCGGTCCTGGCACAGCTTCAGGATCGGACCGAGATAATCATCGGGCGTCAGGATCGTCGCCTTGATCCAGGGTTCCTCGACGCTGTCTATCTTGACCACGTCCGGCATGTCGGCGGGATTGTGCAGCTCGATGACATCGCCATTGGTCATGTTGATCCGGTAGACCACCGACGGGGCGGTCGCGATCAGATCGAGGTTGAATTCGCGCTCCAGCCGCTCCTGGATGATTTCCAGGTGCAGCAGTCCGAGAAAGCCGCAGCGGAATCCGAAGCCGAGAGCCGCCGAGGTCTCCATCTCGAAGGAGAACGAGGCATCGTTGAGCCTCAGCTTGCCCATGGCGGCGCGCAGATCCTCGAAATCGGCGGCATCGACCGGAAACAGGCCGCAGAAAACCACGGGCTGAGCCGGCTTGAAGCCGGGGAGTGCCTTGGCGGTCGGACGCTTGTCCTCGGTAATGGTATCGCCGACGCGGGTGTCCGCGACTTCCTTGATCGAGGCGGTGATGAACCCGATTTCGCCCGGACCGAGCGAATCGACCGTTACCAGCTTCGGGGTGATCACGCCGATCCGCTCGACGGTGTACCGGGCGCCGGTGCCCATCAGCCGGATCTGCTGGCCCTTCTTCATTTCACCATCGAGAATGCGCACCAGCACGATCACGCCGAGATAGGTGTCGTACCAGCTGTCCACCAGCAGCGCCTTCAGCGCATCCTTGCGGTCTCCGCCCTGCGGCGGCGGGAGCCGTTTCACGATGGCTTCGAGCACGTCGGGAATCCCCAGACCTGTCTTGGCCGAGATCATCACGGCATCCGATGCATCAAGACCGATCACTTCCTCGATCTGTTCCTTGATCCGGTCCGGTTCCGCCGCGGGCAGATCGATCTTGTTGAGAACGGGAACGATCTCGTGATCGGCGTCGAGTGCGGTATAGACATTGGCCAGCGTCTGAGCCTCCACGCCCTGCGACGCATCCACGACAAGCAGCGAGCCCTCGCAGGCCGAAAGCGACCGGGAAACCTCGTAGGCAAAATCCACATGGCCCGGCGTGTCGATGAGGTTGAGCACATACATATCGCCATCCGCGGCGGTGTAGTGCAGCCGCACGGTCTGGGCCTTGATGGTGATGCCGCGCTCCTTCTCGATATCCATCGAATCGAGAACCTGCTGGCTCATCTCACGGTCAGCGAGGCCTCCGCATTTCTGGATCAGCCTGTCGGCCAGCGTGGACTTGCCGTGGTCGATATGGGCGACAATCGAAAAGTTGCGGATATGGGAGAGTGGCGTGTTGGTCATAGCCGCGATGTAGCAGGACCGGAGAAAAAAACAATCATGTAAAGTGACCGGGCCCCGCAAATACGGGCGGCGCAGCCCTGATGGCCGACTGCCCCGCATGCGCCGGATATCGCGCTTCGGAGCGCGGAAATGAACCTCGTCGTGACGGCCCGATGCGAAAGGACCACAAACGCCGCTGGCTGAAATCAGCCGGAGAAGGGAACGGTCATGCGCCGGGATACGGTCGCCAGCGCAATGCGGATGTCGAGTGTCAGGGACTGCAGCGCCAGATAGTCCGCATCGGATCGCGCAAGCCGGGCCGGATCACGCATATCGACGCCGTTGACCTGCGAGAGACCCGTGATGCCCGGCTTTGCGCTCAACACTCCGCGGCGGCGTCTCTCGCCGATCAGTTCAAGCTGGCTCGGCAGACAGGGACGAGGGCCGATCAGGCTCATCTCGTTCCGAAGCAGGTTGATCACCTGCGGCAGCTCGTCGATCTTGCTTCTGCGCAACCAAGAGCCAAGCCTGGTGATCGCGTCTGCGCCGACTTCATGGGTTCCGGCCTGCACGGTTCCGGTCTTCATGCTGCGGAACTTGTAGCAGGTAAACGGCACGCCATCTTTGCCGATCCGCTCCTGCCGGAACAGTCCGGGACCGGGCGAATCCAGACGGACCAATCCCCATACCAGTAGAAGAAGCCACCAGAGGAACCCCAGGACCAGGACTGCGAACGCAAGGTCGAGCGTTCGCTTAACGATCTGGAAGACCCTGTTGTGGCGCTGTCCATCGGACAGGACCACCGAAGTCTCGGGATCCTCGTTCTCTGCGATTTCGGCTGCGCTGATGAAACCGGCAATCCTGGAAATGCTGACCGCAGGCTTGAGGGCGGTCGCCGCTTCAAACGCGACCCGGCCCAAGGGACCGGGAAGCCGTCCCGCAAATCGGAACCGCGATTGAAACCCGGCGTCATAGACATAGGGAAGATACAGATGGACAATCCGCAGGCCGTTGCCCGGCCGTATTTCCCGCGACGCCCGGCGCTTGCTCATGGCGTAGGAGGTCTTGAGCGCCGGGTCGAGGGCGTGGATCGACGATACGTTGATGAAGGTTGTGATCCCGGCTCCCCGCGCCAATTCCGCGATCTTTTTGGCTTCTTCCACGTTCACATTGACGAACTTCGGGTCTGAAGCCCCGGAGTTGCTGTTCAGCACCGCAAGATGGACAAGCGTTGTATATCCTTTCGCCGCCTCGGCGAGGTCTGAATAGTCACAGACCGAATGACTGGGGAAGATCTTGCCGAGCCTGGCCTTGTCGCGCCCGCAAAGCAGCAGATCCGCTCCGCGTTCGGCAAGCAGCGGAACGATGTGGCGTCCCACGTAACCGCTCGCTCCCGTCACCACGATCCTCATCAGGCTCACCCTCGCCGCAGTCTTGCTCAGGTCCAATGCGCCGCGCATCCGAGCTGCGCGTGAAGGACGCGGCATTGCAAAGAATCACAGCATGCACGCTGTTGACCCAGTGAGTCCATTTGATCGGGACATGCAATAGAGCCGATATCCAATGTCACGGCGGGTGAACTGAGCCGGGAGGAACTGCGGCAGTCATGCGCCGCCATCAGCGGTCCGGCGGTTGCCAGTCCGGTTCCGGCGTGCCGCGACGGTGTAGCCGCAGCATCAGCCCCACCGCGACACCCGCCCCGATGGCCACGGTAAGGTCGGTGATGACCGTGAGCGCAAGCGTCATCAGCAAGAGCAGGCTGTCAGAGCGTGGACCCTTCAGGCGCGCGGCCAGATGTTGCGGTTCTGCCATGTTCCATGCCGTCAGCACCAGGACCGCGGCAAGCGCAGGCAGGGCCAGCCTGTCCGCCAGCGGTGCAGCGAGCAGCATGAAAGCCAGGAGAAAAAGCGCATGCGCAAGGCCGGCGACCGGGGTTCTGGCGCCCGCGCGGATATTGGTAGCCGTCCGGGCGATTGCGCCGGTGGCGGGCAGGCCGCCGAACAGCGCGGACGCGCAATTGGCAATTCCCTGTGCGACGATCTCCGTGTTGGAGCGGTGGGCGGTTCCGGCCATCCGGTCCGCGACGAGCGCTGACAGCAGAGATTCGACCCCGGCCAGAAACGCGATGATCAGGGCTGAAGGAAATAGCTCGATAAGACGATCGGTTGTGATCTCCGGGATCGCCGGAAGCGGCAGATACGGAGAGATCGAGCCGAAACGGCTTGCGACGGTTTCGACGTCGAGACCGAAAATCGCGACCGCTGCTGATGTGAGGCCGACCGCAAAAACCAGCCCGGGCAATTTCGGCGCAGCCCGGCGAAAAAGCACGATGAGCACGAGCGTTATGAGCGCCACCAGCGCACTTGTCGCCGAGACTGTCTCCCTTGCGGCCCACAGGGCGGACAGTTTTGGCAAGAAATCGGCCGGCAGCTTGCTTTCGGGATCCAGTCCAAGGAAATCCGCGATCTGGCTGGCCGCGATGATGACCGCAATGCCCATGGTAAACCCGTTGATCACCGGCTCGGGAACGTGGCGTATCAGGCGTCCGGCTTTCAGGAGCCCCGCAACGATCAGGATCAGGCCGGCCATCAGTGTGGCGATGACAAGTCCGTCATACCCGTGATCGGCGATCACGGCGTAGACCACCACGATGAAGGCGCCGGTCGGTCCGCCAATCTGGACCCTGCTGCCGCCGAACGCCGAAATCGCGAGACCGGCAATGATCGCCGTGACCAGTCCCGCGCCCGGGCTGGCTCCCGATGCGATTGCGATCGCCATGGCCAGGGGCAGTGCCACCATTGCAACGGTGAGCCCGGCGCCCATGTCGGCAACGAGGCTTTCCCTGTCGTAACCGCGCAGGGTTGTCAGCAGTTTCGGCCGGAAGACCATGTCACGCATGTGCATTTGAGTTTCCTCACGGGGCAGGGTCGTCTCGCGGGCGCCCGGTTCGTCACGGCACGATCACTCCCGAAACGCAACGGTGTCAATCGGTTGCTTGCGAATCCGGCTCGGGTCGATGGTCCCCGGCATCGCTATGCTGGCCCCACTGCAATTGCTTGTAGTCAAAGCCATAGACCAATGTCGGCTTGACCACCTGGAAATAGGGCGAGAGATCGAAGTCCCGGGGCGCGAAAAGCGAATGATGCCGGATGTGGAGGATCTCCTCCCGGGAATACTCGGAATCGGCACATTGCCTGCCCGGCGCCCGGGAGACTTCGGGAAGGATGGGATATTTCACCGATTGATAGGCCTGTGCGATCATCGATGAGCAGATCGCGCGCGTCGGATCCCCGGAGCCGAATGCGAGCATCCGCCGCCGCCAGCGAACGGGCACCGGCGGGGTCGGAAAAAAGTAGCGCATCAAATCGAAAATGTTCTTCATGTCGTAGCGCACACCCAGCCGCTCCACCATGTAGGCGACGATGGCATTTCGATCGTCCGGTGTAAGGCCGACAGGGCGGCAGATCCGAGTGTTGAAGCGCGCATATTTCGAAAGCGGTGCAGCGACGCAGCCCTCGCCGAGATTGACTTCGACAAGCCTCGGCGGTTCCGCTGATCGGGTGGAAGGCTGCTGGCCCTCGACGGGCTCGTTCTCGAGTGCATCTCCCACGTAAAGGGCGGCATGCGACCATGTCGATTGGGTCAGATACTTGATCGCGGCGGAGACCTTCTGGTTGCCTTCGACCAGAAGCACATCGCCGGGCTCGAGAGTGCGGCTCAGGGTTTCCGGGTCGGAGGGGGTGTAAGGTTCGTACCCGGCATTCGGCGAGTTCAGTCGCTTGGCAAGGAAACGTCCCAGCCGGTCCATGAAGGTCTCGGTCATCTCGCGTGCTTCGGTCATTCCGGAACACTTGAACGGTGCGGCTGACCGGATCAACCCGCCTGTGGTCAACTTTGTGTTGACCATGCTTGAAAATACCGGAGTCTGCGCATAGTTTAGAATTATTCTAAAAAGAGGCGATCATGCTGACCCGTTTTTTTGGTTTCAACCGTCGACCGTTCGGTTCGCTGAGCGAGCAGGAAGTCCTGGCTTTGGCAATATCGTCGGAAGAGGATGATGCGCGCATCTATCTTGCCTATGCCGACCATCTGCGTCCCGATTACCCTCAATCGGCAAAGGTCTTCGAGGAGATGGCGGACGAGGAGGCGACGCACAGGACACGCCTGATCGAGCGTCACAAGGAACGCTTCGGCGACCGTATTCCGCTTGTCCGACGAGAGCATGTCCGCGGATACTACGAGCGCAAGCCCGACTGGCTGATGAAGAACCTCTCGATCGAAAGCATCCGCCAGGCCGCTGAAGACATGGAATCGCAGGCGCATGATTTCTACGTCGCGGCCGCGCAACGCACGTCCGACGCCGACACCCGGCAGTTGCTGGGGGACCTGGCATTGGCTGAGAAAAGCCATGAATCCCTTGCCAGGCGGCTTGGTTCTGAGCTCACTCCCGCCGACACCAAGGCCGAGGAAGACCAGACGGCGCGCCGGAAATTCATCCTCACCTATGTCCAGCCGGGCCTTGCGGGGCTGATGGATGGCTCGGTCTCGACGCTGGCGCCTATATTTGCCACGGCTTTTGCGACAGGAGATACCTGGACCACGTTCCTTGTTGGCCTCTCGGCATCCGTGGGTGCGGGAATCTCGATGGGGTTCACCGAAGCCGCACATGATGACGGGGTCATTTCGGGGCGCGGATCGCCGGTCAAGCGCGGGCTTGCATCGGGAATCATGACGACAGTCGGAGGGCTGGGCCATGCGCTTCCCTATCTCATCCCCGACTTTAACATCGCCACCACGGTCGCGGTTGCCGTCGTCTTCGTGGAGCTTTGGGCGATTGCCTGGATCCAGAATCACTGGATGGACACCCCGTGGGGACGGGCGATTCTTCAGGTCGTTCTTGGCGGCGCACTGGTGTTTGCAGCCGGGATTCTGATCGGAAACGCCTGATCCGGCCCTTGCCTATTCATCGCATGTGAAGGATATGTTCGCTCACGCAGTACCCGGCGGGAAGTATTGAAAGCCGGCATCATCCGGAAGTGGACGCATGTTGCGAGAACTGGTCACTTGGCTGCTGGCGCGGCACCGTCGGGTAAAGCAACTTTTTCTGGTTGCGGCCGATACGCTGATAGTCCTGTTTGCGGTGTGGCTTGCCTATTCGATCCGGCTGAACACGTTTCATGTCCCCAACCACGCCCAGCTTGTCCTGATCCTTTCGGCGCCGGTTCTCGCCATCCCGATCTTCTATGGTTTCGGGCTTTACCGCTCGTTGATCCGTTACGTCGGCGAGGAAGCGATCTGGACCGCGTTCAAGGCCGTGGGCCTGATGGCCCTGCTATGGGGCTTGCTGGCGTTCATGACGCGGGCCTACGGCATCGAAGGGGTGCCGAGGTCGGTGCTTGTGCTGACGTGGCTGTTCACGCTCTTCATGGTGATAAGCCTTCGGTTTGTGGCGAGATGGCTTCTGATCATCCTGTCGAGCAGCACCGTGCCAAGACGGCATTTTCTCATCTACGGTGCAGCCGAAGCCGCCCTCCAAGTCGCGGCAACCCTGCAAAGGCACAACCCGCGCCTGTCGATCCTGCATGTCACGGATGATCCGAGCCTTGATGGTCGTCTGATCGGCGGAAACCCGGTCTACCCCGCAAGGGAAGTTCCGCAACTCGTAAGCCGCTACGACATCAAGGATGCGATCATCACGCTCCGCTACTCCAGCAACGAGAAGCGGATGAGCGTCATCGAGTCTTTGCGCAAACATGGGGTGAGGGTCCGAATCCTGCCTGCGTTCGCCGACATCGTCGAAGGCAAGCATGTGGTCAACATGGTGCGCGATATCGAGATCGGTGACCTTCTGGGGCGGGAGATGGCGGTTCCCGACAAGGCGCTCATGGATGTCAACACCCAAGGGAAGGCGGTCCTGATAACCGGGGCCGGCGGTTCGATAGGCTCCGAGCTTTGCCGGCAGGTCGTTCCTCTGCAGGCATCCCGGCTGGTGCTTCTGGAAAGCAGCGAGGTTGCGCTCTACCAGATCGTCCGGGAACTCGGCGAGTACGACGAGCTCGAGATCGTACCCGTACTCGGATCGGTGACGGACGAAGCGCTGGTCAAACGCATCATTGCCGAACAAGACGTTGATACCGTGTTTCATGCCGCAGCCTACAAGCATGTCCCTCTGGTCGAGCAGAACCCCCATCAGGGTGTCATCAACAACGCGCTCGGAACGCTTTCGGTGGCGAAAGCCGTGTTCGAATCCAGTGCGGATGTCATGGTGCTCATCTCGACCGACAAGGCGGTCTGGCCGTCGAGCGTCATGGGCGCTTCAAAACGCATAGCCGAACTTGTGATGCAGGACTTTGCTTCACGCGCGGAAAAGGCCGGGCTGAGAAAGACCTTCTGTGCAGTCCGCTTCGGCAATGTGATCGGTTCGAGCGGATCGGTCATACCGTTGTTCAGCGAGCAGATCCGCAACGGAGGCCCGCTGACTTTGACGCACCCAAAGGCCACCCGCTACTTCATGACGGCTTCCGAAGCGGCGCAACTGGTCATTCAGGCCGGCAGCATCGCCCATGCCGATGCTGGCGGCTCACGGAGCGATGGCGATATCTTCCTTCTGGATATGGGCAAACCGGTTCTGATCCGGGACCTTGCGATCAAGATGGTCCAGCTTTCGAACCTCACGATTTGCGACGAGCGCAACCCGCAAGGCGACATAGCGATAAAGATCATCGGCTTGCGGCCGGGCGAAAAGCTCAATGAGGTCCTGCGCTATTCCGTTGAACCACCGGTCTCGACAGTCCATCCCAAGATCTCGGTCGCGTCGGAGCCACCGCTCGAAGCGCTCGATTTCGAGCGGCTCTACGGGGACCTCGGCCAGGCGACAGCCATGCAGGATCATGACAGATTGATCGAGGTGCTTTCGAAGGTGACCGGTCTCGGGAGCCATGCCAACCCGCGTGGGAAAGACACCTGATCCATAGCCTTGGCTCCGGCCAGGGATCTGACTCTGATGAGAGCCTTGAAAGTGGATATCAGCGCAGTGCGCCGACCATGACCTCGGACCCGTTTTCGATGGTCACCCAGCGGCCCGAATTGCTCGATGCCTGGCGCTTGAGAAAGCTGTAGGACGTCTCGCTCCAAAGCCGGATTTCGTCCTGAAGGTTGTCCAGCACGAAATCGCCCTCGGACGTTCTGAGCGTCAGCACCGCGTGGCCTTCTCCGTCCGGCTTGCGCACGACCGTTATCAGCAGGTCCGCCGCCGAAAAGCCGCGCTCGATAAGCATGTGCCGCTTGAGCAGCACGTAGTCTTCGCAGTCGCCGGAAATCTCGGGATACGCCCAGACCTCTTCCTTGCCGAAGATTTCGAGGTCGGTCTTCGGCATGATCGACAAATTGACGGCCTGATTGACATCCCGGATCACGTCCCAGCCGTAATCGGTCACCCGCGGCGCGGCCCCTGATCCCTCGACCGGTCCGCATTCGGATGCAAACTGCTTGCAAAACTCGTAATGGCCGATCGGTTGCGACGTGATGCGCCCGGTCTGCATCGACAATCCGGATGCGTAGCTGACGCCTGACCATGCCAGAAACGCCGCGGAAGCTGCCAAAACAGCCTTGATCTTTGCCTTTCCGCAAAACATGTCCGGAGCGCTCCATGCCATCCCAATTCCTTAACAAAGAGTTAAGAATGCTTGGCGCAAAGAGTCAATTCCGGGACAGGAGTGTTCTGCAGGTATGGTTACCGGCGCCTCGGCCGCCGGCACACCTGCTTCACGGTGCGGGAGGAATGCTGTCCACGGCGGCAAGGATCCTCGAGATGTCTTCGTCGCGCGACAGTCTGTGATCCCCGTCACGTATCAGGGTCAGCGTCACATTGTCGGAGGGCAGGTGCTCCACCAGTTTGAGCGCATGCTGCCAGGGCACGTCGGGATCTGCCATCCCCTGAATGATATGAACAGGTGCACCCGTCTCTAACAGGCCTTCAAGAACACGGTTCGTGCGCCCATCTTCGAACAGCGCCCGTGTGAAGACATTGGGGTCCGGCCCATAGGGGGTCGGCTCTTCGAAGAACCCGTTTTGTGCAAGCGCCTGGCGTTGCGCCTCGGTCAGTTCCGGCTCCATCAGTTCATGCGTGAAGTCGGGTGCAGGGGCAATGAGAACCAGTCCGGCCACACGATCGCCGGCACCCTTCCTGCGCAGTTCCTGCACCAGTCTCAGCGCGATCCATGCCCCCATCGAGGAGCCGACAAGGATCTGCGGACCGGAGCTGAAGTGATCGAATACGGCGAGACTTTCCTCCAGCCACCGCGAAATCGTACCGGCCCGGAAGTCTCCCCCGGAGGCGCCATGGCCGGAATAGTCGAACCGCAGCGAGGCGCGCCCCTGCTCTCCCGCATGGCGGCACAGGGCCTCGGCTTTCGAGCCGGTCATGTCGGAACGGTATCCGCCCAGCCAGACGATCCCCGGAAGGTGGTTCCCGGGCACGGTCTCGGCGCGAACCAGCGCCGCAATCGGCCTCGCATCGCCGGCTTCGCCCACAATCAGTTCCTTCGGTGTCGGTTCCATTGCCACTCCCCGTTTTCTCTTCGCCTTCCGCTCCCATACAAGATTCGGGGCGTCCCTGCGTCAGGTGTGGTGATTTTTTCGGAAAGTCATGCTATTGACATCCGCCTGCCGATCACGAGATTGCGCGCTCAAAGCTTTTGTACGCGCTCCGCTATCGGCGGAACCCGGCAATTATTCAGGAGAACAAAGCCATTCGCAGACCTTTTAGAGCGCCGCCGACCACCAATGACGGCCCCCGCGCTAACCAGAATATCAGGGCCCCTCAGGTCCAGCTCATCGATGCCGAAGGCCAGAACCACGGCGTTCTGCCAACGGAGCAGGCACTCGCCATGGCTGAGGAAGCCGGCCTCGATCTTGTAGAGATCAATTCGAACGGCGAGACGCCGGTTTGCAAGATCGTCGATTTGGGCAAGCTCAAGTACCAATCGCAGAAGAAGGCCTCCGAGGCGCGCAAGAAGCAGAAGACCGTCGAGGTCAAGGAAATCAAGATGCGCCCGAACATCGACACCCATGATTACCAGGTGAAGATGAGGGCCATGAACCGCTTCTTCGATGATGGCGACAAGGTGAAGGTGACCCTGCGCTTCCGCGGACGCGAGATGGCGCATATGGAGCTTGGCATGAAGCTGTTGCAGCAGGTCAAGGACGACACCATCGAGATCGCCAAGGTCGAGGCCGAGCCCAAGCTTGAAGGCCGGCAGATGATGATGGTGCTTGCACCGAAGTAACGCGGTTTTCTGGTTTTTTCGGACCGGTCCTGCGCTCGCGGGGCCGGTTTTTTGATGTCAGGAGCCGAATCCTTCACGGAGCCGTTGCGCTTTTGTCCGACCGCGTCTATAAGGCGCGCGTTCAAACCGGCCGGCAGGGCATGCCGAGGCGGTTTCAAACGCTTGATGTTCGGGGGTGTCTGCACCCGAGCGTCTTACCCAACAAGAAGTGGCTGCATATGCGTCGCTACGGCGCGTGAAAGCCTGAATAAGGAGTAGCGAAATGCCCAAGATGAAGACAAAAGCCTCTGCCAAGAAGCGGTTCAAGATCACCGCAAGCGGCAAGGTGCTCGCGGCTGCCGCCGGCAAGCGCCATGGCATGATCAAGCGGTCCAACAAGTTCATTCGCGACGCACGCGGCACCATGGTTCTTTCCGAGCCTGACGCCAAGATCGTCAAGAAGTTCCTTCCCAACGGCCTGTAACAGCGGCCCGGACCAGTTATTAAGGAGATCATGATATGGCACGCGTGAAACGGGGCGTTACCGCCCACGCAAAGCACAAGAAGGTTCTGAAGAAAGCCAAGGGCTTTTACGGACGCCGCAAGAATACGATCCGCGCCGCGAAGGCTGCGGTCGACAAGTCGATGCAGTACGCCTACCGCGACCGCAAGGTACGCAAGCGTAATTTCCGCGCCCTGTGGATCCAGCGCATCAACGCCGCTGTCCGCGAGCACGGCCTGACCTATGGCCGCTTCATCGACGGGCTGACCAAGGCCGGCATTGAGGTCGATCGCAAGGTTCTTTCCGACATGGCAATCCATGATGCGGAAGCATTCGGCGTGCTGGTCGGCGAGTCCAAGAAGGCGCTCGAATACCTCAAGGACAAGACCCCGAACGAATTTGAAAGCGCTGTCGCCTAAGCCAGCGTTTTCCCCGAACACAGTCTGAATTGACCAATTGGGATCCCGCGCTGGCATGGGCTGGCGCGGGATCTTTCGTATTCGGATGAGGCATGAAGGACGTAACCAACATCGATGAGGTGATCTCGCCCGAGGATCTCGCACTGGCCCTCCAGGCCATTGCCAGTTCGCCCGGCCGTCGCGTCGCGCCCATCGAGCTTTCCGGCCGCAGGCTTTGGATCAAGCGTTTCGATGTCGAACCGCTGGCCTTTGCCAAGCGCCTGCACTGGCTGGTCTCGCCGGTACTGTATCCGCCGTTTCTGCGCGGTTCCGCTCCCGCACTCGGAGAGGCCGGGGTCGAGCGCGAATGCAACCGGATCGCCGCGTTTCGAGGCGCTGGCTTCCGGACGCCAAGCATCATCTACCGCAATGGTGCAATGCTTGTTCTTTCCGACGTCTCGCCGGTGCTGACCGATGGGCTTGCTGCCGCGTCCGAACCCCATAGGCAGGCACTGCTTCTCAAGCTGTTCGCCGCATTGGGCCAGATGCACAGCGCCGGGCTCGTCCATGGCCGGCCCCATTTGCGGGACATGTCGCTCTACAATGGCGAGATCTGTTTCTTCGATTTCGAGGAAGCCCCTGAAACCACCATGCCGCTTGCCGATGCACAGGCTCGTGACCTGTGGCTGGTCTTGTTGCCGGTGGTCGCACTGGAACGGGACGAAACGAAGTGCCGCGCGCTTCTGCGGGTCTGGCTCGACACAGCTCCGGTCGAAGCAGTTATGGCCCTTTCGCGCTTTGTCGGTTTCGTGCGTCCTTTGCTGGTGCCCGCCCGGCTGCTGCCGAAAGCATTGCAGGGCGGCGACCTCGAGCGATTTCTTGGCGCGGCAAGGTTCCTCGTAGGAGCAAATTCGGATATGGACAGCGCAATTGCCGCCAGCGGGCAGCGCACAGCATCACAACAGGTAGAGTCATGAGCCAGTATCAGACACTTGAAACCTCGATCATGGCAGAGATTTCAGGAGCCTCCGACGAGAGTTCCATCGAAGCGGTTCGGGTCGCGGCCCTTGGAAAAAAGGGGTCGGTTTCCGAGCTTCTCAAGGGGCTCGGCAAGATGACCCCGGAAGAGCGGCAGGAGGCCGGCCCGGCGATCAACGGCCTCAAGGCCCGCGTCGCTGACGCCATCGCGGCGCGCAAGAGCGAACTTCGTGATGCCGCCATCGCCGAGAGGCTTGCGCGAGAGAGCGTCGATGTGAGCCTGCCGGTGCGCACCTCGCCCGCCGAACGCGGGCGCATCCATCCGATCAGCCAGATCGTCGACGAAATCACCGCGATTTTCGCCGACATGGGTTTTTCCATCGCCGAAGGCCCGGATATCGAGACCGACTACTACAATTTCACGGCGCTCAATTTTCCCGACGGACACCCGGCGCGCGAAATGCATGACACCTTCTTTTTCGAGCCTGACGAGAAAGGCGAGCGGAAGGTCCTGCGTACGCACACCTCGCCGGTGCAGATCCGAACCATGGAAGCCGGCGCGCCGCCGATCCGCATCGTTATCCCCGGGAAGACCTACCGTCAGGATTCCGACGCCACCCACTCGCCGATGTTCCATCAGGTCGAAGGCCTGGTCATCGACAAGACGGCCAATGTCGGCCATCTGCGCTGGGTGCTGGAGGAATTCTGCAAGGCCTTCTTCGAGGTCGACAATGTCACGATGCGGTTCCGCCCCTCCTTCTTCCCGTTCACGGAGCCCTCCTTCGAGGTCGACATCCAGTGCGACCGTACCTCCGGCCCGATCGTCAAGTTCGGCGAGGGCAGCGACTGGATGGAGATTCTCGGCTGCGGCATGGTGCATCCGAATGTGCTGCGCGCCGGCGGGCTCGATCCCGACGAGTATCAGGGCTTTGCCTGGGGCATGGGGCTCGACCGCATCGCCATGCTGAAATACGGCATGCCGGACCTGCGCGACTTCTTCAACGCCGATGTCCGCTGGACGAGCCATTACGGTTTCCGTCCGCTGGACGTGCCGACACTGTTCGGAGGTTTGAGCGGGTGATCAAACATGTGGCCTCATGCCGGTGCGGATTGATCTCGGCCGAAGCGTCGGCAGAGCCGATCTGGCAATCCTACTGCCATTGCCGGGACTGCCGGAAGCAGACCGGGGCACCGGTCATGGCGTTCGTCGGCTTCCGCGAGGAGCATCTTGCCTGGTTCGGGGAGCCGAAGACCTGGCGAAGCGCCGGTGGTCTGAGCCGCTCCTTCTGCGATCATTGCGGCAGCCAGATCGGCTATCGCGATGAGAGGCTTCCCGGCGAGGTCTATCTGGCCATCGGCTTCATGGACGCGCCCGAGGATTTCCCGCCGAAGCTGCATGCCTTCGAGAAACGCCGACTGCCCTTTTTGCACATCGCCGACGACCTGCCGCGCTACGAGGGTCAGTCGGTCGAACGCCGATGACACGATGACTGGAATGGACCGATGAAATTCACCCTATCCTGGCTCAAGGATCATCTTGAGACCGATGCAACGCTTGAAGAGATTTGCGAGCGCCTCACCGCGATCGGGCTCGAGGTCGAGGACGTCGATGACAAGAAGGCCTACCAGCCCTTCACCATCGCCCGGGTCATCTCCGCGGAGAAGCACCCGGAAGCCGATCGCCTCAAGGTTCTCATGGTCGATGCGGGAGACGGCCAGCCGGTGCAGATCGTCTGCGGCGCGCCCAATGCGCGCGAAGGCCTGGTCGGCGCGCTGGCACGCCCTGGCACCTATGTCCCGGGCATCGATGTGACGCTGTCGGTCGGCAAGATCCGCGGCGTCGAAAGCCACGGCATGATGTGTTCCGAAAAGGAACTCGACATGTCCGACGATCATGACGGCATCATCGACCTTCCGGAGGATGCGCCGGTCGGCTCCTCCTTCGCTGCCTATGCCGGGCTCGATGACCCGGTCATCGAGATCAACCTGACGCCGAACCGGCCCGACTGCACATCGATCCTCGGCATTGCCCGTGATCTGGCAGCCTCCGGCCTGGGCCGGCTCAAGGATCAGCCAGAGCCCGCTTTCAAGGTTGAGGGCGAGACGGCACAAAACGTGCGGATCGAACTCGACGATGCCAGCCTCTGCCCCGGCTTCGCCTGGCGCATGGTCCGCGGCGTGAAGAACGGACCGAGCCCGAAATGGATGCAGAAGCGCCTGCTTGCCATCGGTCTTCGTCCGATTTCCGCGCTGGTCGACGTCACCAACTACATGACCTTCGACCAGGGCCGTCCGATGCACGTCTTCGATGCCGACAAGGTCAAGGGCGATCTCGTTGTCCGCCGCGCCCAGGACGGCGAGGAGATTCTTGCGCTCGACACCCGGACCTACAAGCTCGATCCCTCAAATGTTGTGATCGCGGATGACAACGGGCCCGAGTCGATCGGCGGCATTATGGGCGGCGAGCATTCCGGCTGCGACGAGAACACCACCAATGTGCTGATCGAATCGGCGTTGTGGGATCCGATCAACATCGCCAAGACCGGACGGTCGCACGGCATCATCACCGATGCCCGCTACCGGTTCGAGCGTGGGGTCGATCCGGAATACATGGTCCCCGGCCTTGAGCGCACCACCGAGCTGGTGCTCGACATGTGCGGCGGCACCGCCGCCGAAGCCCGGGTGACCGGCTATTCCGGCCATGAGAAGAAGGTTGTCGAGTTCCCCTATTCGGAGGTCGGGCGGCTGACCGGGCTTTCGGTCTCCGACGACGAGGCCACCGAAATCCTGACCCGCCTGGGTTTCGAGGTTTCGGGAACCGGTCCGGCGGTCAGTGTCGCGGTGCCATCCTGGCGCCCTGATATCGACGGCAAGGCCGATCTGGTTGAAGAGGTCATGCGAATCCACGGCGTTGACAATATCCGCCCGCAGGCATTGCCGGCCTCGGGAGCCGTGAACGAGAAAATTCTCACCACCCTGCAGATCCGCACCCGCTCGGCCAAACGGGCCCTGGCTGCACGCGGCATGCTCGAGGCGGTCACCTGGTCGTTCATTTCCGGGGAGCAGGCAAGTTTGTTCGGCGGCGGCGACCGCACTCTCAGGCTCGCAAATCCGATCGCCAGCGACATGTCCGACATGCGGCCTTCGCTGCTGCCCGGCCTGATATCTGCGGCGGGGCGCAATGCCGCGCGCGGCTACGGCGATGTGGCGCTGTTCGAGGTGTCCGGGATCTACGAGAACGACACGCCAGAAGGACAGCGCCGGGTTGCCGGCGGCATCCGTCGCGGCACCGCCGGCCTCACGGGCTCGGGCCGTCACTGGGACGGCGCGGCGAAACCCGTCGGAGTGTTCGATGCAAAGGCCGATGCGGTCGCGGTTCTGGAAGCCTGCGGTGCGCCGGTCGACCGGCTTTCCTTCGAGCGCGGCGCACCGGGATGGTATCATCCGGGCCGTTCGGGCCTGATCAAGCTCGGTCCCAAGACGGTGCTCGGGCATTTCGGCGAGTTCCATCCCAAGACGCTCGATTCGCTCGATGTCTCCGGACCGCTTGCCGGCTTCGAGGTTTTCGTGGATGCCATCCCCGAACCCAAGCGCAAGGCCACGCGCACCAAGCCCGTGCTCGATCTCTCGACCTTCCAGGCCGTGCGGCGCGATTTCGCGTTCGTTGTCGACACGGAAGTGCCCGCCGCCACGCTGGAGCGTGCTGCCCAAGGCGCGGACAAACAGCTGATCACGGGTGTGAACGTCTTCGATATGTTTGAAGGTCCGTCGCTCGGCGAAGGCAAGAAGTCGCTGGCGCTGGAAATCACCATCCAGCCGCGCGACCGTACGCTGACCGAGGAGGATCTAGACCGGCTGATGAAATCGGTCATCGCCAATGTCGAGAAATCCACCGGCGGTGTGCTCCGGGGATGATCCGGTGGCAGCGGCTCTCGACGGGGTCGCTCCACTGCTTTTTCCCGTAATGGTGCTGCGACGGCGGCTGAATTTTGGCGTCGGTGGCCCAAGGCGGCAAAAAACACTGCGTTAAGCACATTCTGTAGCCTCCCAATACTTGCGGGAAGGGGGCCGCGGGTTGCATGCTGCGCGCCGATGGAGCAGGGCGGTGGAGCGTAGTGCGTGAAATGAATCTCATTCTGAATTCGGACAGTTACAAGTACTCGCATTTCGCGCAGTACCCGCCCGAAACAGCCGCGATCTCGGCCTATATAGAGGCCCGGCCCGGCGGCAAGCACGACGACGTGCTGTTCTTCGGGCTGCAGATGTTTCTCAAGGACTATCTCTCGCGAAAGATCACAATGGCCGATGTGGACGAGGCCGAGGAGGTGATCACCGCCCACGGACTTCCGTTTCACCGCGAAGGTTTCGAAAAGATCGTCACGCGCCATGGCGGCCATTTTCCGTTGCTGATCGAGGCGTTGCCCGAAGGCATGATCGCGCCCATCGGCACACCGCTGGTGCAGGTGAGAAATACCGATCCCGACTTTTTCTGGCTGCCGACCTTCATCGAAACGGCACTGCTGCGCGCGGTCTGGTATCCGTCCACCGTGGCAACCGTCTCGCATGGTGCACGGCAAATCATCTCCGCCTCGCTGGAGCGCACCTGCGACACGCCTGACGAAGTGTTGCCCTTCCGGCTGCATGACTTCGGCGCCCGTGGCGCCACATCCCTCGAACAGGCGGGTATCGGCGGTGTGGCCCATCTGGTCAGCTTCATGGGCACCGATACGGTCAGCGCGCTTGTCTATGCGCGGCGCTTCTATCACGAGCCGATGGCGGGGTTCTCGATTCCCGCGGCCGAGCATTCAACCATGACCAGTTGGGGCGAGGAGCGCGAGACCGAGGCCTATCGCAACATGCTCAAGCAGTTTGCCGGCCCGGGAAAGCTAGTCGCGGTGGTCTCCGATCAGAAGGTCAACCGCGACACGTTGCGTTTCGCCATGAAGGCCAATGCGCGGCAGGACCATGACGGCGTGTGGCACGGGATCAACAAGAATCCCAAGACCGATCCGGGCAAGGCCTCCAAGCGCTACCGCCAGGCGGTCGTCATGGAGAATGGCCGTGCGCTGGGCGTGGCGCTGAAGGATCTCGGCGAGCGCGAAAACCTGATGCGCCCGGTCTGGCAGGACGGTCGGTTGCTGGTCGACTGGACCTTCGCGGAAATTCGCGAAAGGGCTGCCGAAAACCGGTAGGCACCGAGGCTCTCGGGCGCCGCAATGCGTTTTCCCGCAATCGCATGGCGGCGGGTGGCCTTGCATTTGCAACCGGTTTTGGGTCTGTTGCGCGCCTGAGACACTCAGACGGACGGGCCAGCTCGGGCCGGTCCCAATCACATTCAAATCCGCGGTCCGGCCGGCAACGGCAGGCGCGGCAATTCCCGGGAGGAAAAACAATGTTCAAGTGGGGCATCATGTCGACGGCGAAGATCGGCCGCGAGCAGGTTATTCCGCAACTGCAGGATTCGGAGAACGGCGTCGTGACCGCCATCGCAAGCCGCGACCAGTCCCGGGCGCGTGACCTCGCCGACCGGTTCGGCGTGCCCCATGCCTTCGGAAGCTACGAGGAGATGCTTGCTTCCGGCGAGGTCGATGGTGTCTACATCCCGCTTCCCACCTCCCAGCATGTCGAATGGTCCATCAAGGCCGCCGATGCCGGCAAGCACGTGCTCTGCGAGAAACCGCTCGCGCTCAATGCGGCCGACATTGCCCCGGTGATCGAGGCGCGCGACCGGAACGGCGTCCTTGTCAGCGAGGCCTTCATGGTCACCTACCATCCGCAATGGCACAAGGTCCGCTCGCTTATCAGCGATGGCGCGATCGGCCGGTTGCGGCACGTCCAGGGTGCGTTCTCCTACTTCAACACCGACCCGGATGACATGCGCAACAATGCCGAACTCGGCGGCGGCGGATTGCCCGATATTGGTGTCTACCCCACGGTTTCGACACGGTTTTCCACCGGCTCCGAGCCTCAGCGGGTCCAGGCCACCGTCGAGCGGGACCCCGAGTTCGGGACAGACCGCTATGCCAGCGTGAAGGCGGATTTCGGCGATTTCGAAATGAGCTTCTACTGCTCCACGCAGATGGCGCTCCGGCAGTTGATGGTCTTTCACGGCGACAAGGGGTACATCGAGGTAACCGCGCCGTTCAATGCCGGCGACTATGGTCACGCCACCGTCACGCTGCACAATGCGGGTCACGACGGCGCGGAAACCTTCCGTTTTCCGGGCGTCCGGCAATACCGGCTGCAGGCCGAGGCCTTTGTTCGCAAGGTCCGGGGCGGTGACGAGGAAATCTTCACCCTCGAGCAATCCGTGCTCAATCAGAAGCTGATCGATGCGGTCTACCGCGCGGCCGAACACGACGGTTGGGAAAAGGTTTGACGGCTCGGCCGCGTCCTGTTCAGGGGCGCGGCCCGAAGACGAAGCGCGAATAGCCCAGATAGGAGAAAACAGTCGCGGATCCCGAGCCCAATACCACGGCGAGATAGGGCGAGAAATCCTTAAGCACGATCAGGCAGGCGGAATAGACCACGTAGTTGATCAGCGCCGAGGCAATCCCGACACCGCCATAGCGCGCGCCCTCGACGCTGACCCTGCGATGCGAGGCGCCGAAGGTGAAGGTGCGATTGATCAGGTAGGTGCAAAGCATGGCGGCTGCGATCGCCAGCACCCGCGCGCTGAACGGATCCAGCAAGTCGAAGCGCAGCAACAGCCATAGCACGCCGACGTCGACGGCAAATCCAACCGCGCCGGCAAAAAGGAAAAACTGTATTCGTCTCATCAGACCGTTTTGCGGCTCCTGGCCTTTGTGGCTGGGGTGGAGGTTATCCCGGCAACGGAATTGTCCGAGATACGCCGGCCTGCACCGGTAAATGCGCGCCGCTCGCCACGGGACGGCGAAATGGACATATAATGAAATCGCTTTTGTTCAAACCGTGATCTGGCAAGAGAATCGAGAATAACGCCGCCCGAGAAGATCATCAGCGCCATCATCATCAGCGCCATGGCGAGAATCCAGGTCGGCATGCGGGTGACAAGGCCGGTGAGGAAATACTCGTTGAGCACCGGCACCATGAACATCATCGACAGGGCCAGCGTGAAGACGCTCATGTAGCCGAAGAACATGAAGGGCCGGGTTTCCTTCATCAGCATGGCGAACATCCAGAGGATCTTTGCGCCGTCCTTGAAGGTCGACAGCTTCGAGTGCGAGCCCTCTGGCCGGCGGCCGTAATCGAGCGCCAGTTCCGCCACAGGCATCTTGAGCATCGAAGCATGCACGCTCATCTCCGTCTCTATCTCGAAGCCGCCTGAAATCGCAGGGAAGCTCTTGGCGAAACGGCGCGAGAAGGCGCGGTAGCCGGAAAAGATGTCGGTGAAGTCGGTTCCGAAGATCGCGGTGTAGAGCCGGTTGAAGATCGAGTTGCCAAAGGCGTGGCCGCGGCGGCCGGCATCATCTGTGACGCCGCGTCGTGTCCCGACCACCATGTCATAGCCGCCGCTCAGCAGCGTTTGCACCAGTTCCGGGCCGTCGGCGGGTGAATAGGTACCGTCGCCGTCGGCCATCAAGAAGATGTCCGCCTCGATGTCGGAGAACATGCGGCGCACCACGTGCCCCTTGCCCTGCCGCGTTTCCCGCACAACGGTGGCGCCGGCAAGCGCTGCCCGCATCGCGGTCTGGTCTCTGGAGTTGTTGTCATAGACGTAGATCCGGGCGGTCGGCAAGGCCGCACGAAATCCGGCGACAACCTCGCCGATCGTCTCCGCTTCATTGTAGCACGGCAGCACCACCGCGATCTCAAGACCTTCGAAAACACCGTCTGACATGGGGAAATCCTGTTGGTCGCGGACCATCATCCGCCTTCGCTTTACTATTTCTTGAGAAGGTTAAGGCTAGGTTGAGCGCAAGGCATTTAAGTGGTCGGGAGTAGCCCCTTGAGCAAGAGCAATTCGGCTGCGGCGGGTCTGCCGCTCGCAACAACCGCGCGGGAACAAGCTGCTCCCGGAGCCCTTGCCTCCCTGCATCGGCCTGTTCTGTTTGCAATGGCGATCCTGACGCTGTTGACCGCAGTCATGCATTTTTCCTCCTACGTGGATTACGTCGGCGCCGACAATGATGACGTGATGCGGCTTGTCCAGGTCCGCGACCTGCTGTCCGGCCAGGGCTGGTTCGACCTGACCCAGACCCGGCTCGGGTTGGAGGGCGGCACGCTCATGCATTGGTCGCGCCTTGTCGACCTTCCCATTGCCGCGCTCATCGTTGCCTTTTCCCTGGTCCTGGAACCGGCATACGCCGAGGCGGCGGCGCTTTTCGTCTGGCCGCTGATCACCGTCGTGCCGATCTTCTATGCTTTGGCCCTTGCCGGCGAGACGCTTGCGGGCGCCTCCGGCCGGCTCATCGCGCTGGCACTCGCATTCCTTTTCGTGCTCAGCGTCAACCGCTTTCAGCCCGGATCGATCGACCATCACAATGTGCAACTGGGACTGATCGCCGTCATCGCAGCTTGCCTGATCATGCCGGGCCGTCCGGTGCTGGCGCATTCAGTGGCCGGTGTCGCGGCAGCTCTGGCCATTGCCATCGGGGCGGAAACGACGCCGCATATCGCCGTCATCACACTGATTGTCGCGCTCCAGTGGCTCTGGATCGGCGAGGAGGCTCGCGCTGCATCCATGGCTTTCGCTCTCTCGATGGCAACGGCGCTGACCACGTGTTTCTTCATCACGACGCCGCCCGGACAGTATGGCCTGGTGGCGTGCGACGCCCTCTCGACCGGATTTTACGCGTTGGGCGTGGTTGGTGCGGGTGCGTTCTTTCTTGCTGCCGCCTTCACCACAAACCGCGGTTTCGCCGCACGGCTTTCTGGGCTCGGGCTTGCCGGTATCGCGACTGCCGGGTTCACATTGCTGATCGCGCCGCAATGCTTGGGCAATCCGCTTTCAACGCTCGATCCGCTGCTGACGGCCATGTGGCTCAACAATGTCACCGAGGCGCAATCGGTGCTGGCGCAATTGCGCGCGGAGCCGTGGACGGTCGGTGGTTTCTACGCGGTCCCGGTCCTGGCCATGGGTCTGTGCGTCATTCGCATGCGCCAGGGACGCCAGGTCCGGGCGCACGGCGTGTTGCTTGCGATGATTCTCGTCTCCTGGGCGATCGCGCTGGTCCAGGTGCGCGGCGCGGTGTTCTCCAATCTTCTCTCGGCGATACCGCTCGCCGCCCTCATCGCCGATCTTCGGACCCGCGCGAATGCCGACCCGAAGGATCTCCGCAAGGGGCTCGCCTTCGCGGGTACGGCAGTGGTGTCGGTTCCGTTCGTCTGGGCTTTTGCGGGCGCGCTCGTTTCCATGGGGGTCGACAAGGCAATGGGACGGGACGTCGATCCGCTTCCGGTCCGGGAGCAGGAGTCCTGCAGGGACGCAGCAGCCATGGCACCACTGGCAAGGGAGCCCGTGGGCGTTGTTGCCGGGCCCTCCAATCTTGGTGCACACATCCTGCGTTTCACGCCGCACCGGGCCCTGTCCGCTCCCTATCACCGCAATCAGGGCGGCATGCTGACCGAACTTCATGCTGCGATGGCCGTCCCCGGTGACGCGGTCAAGTTTCTCCGCGGTGCCGGTGTGACTGTGCTGGCCTATTGCAGAAGCGACCCGCAGACCGGCAATGTCATCGCCGTTGCCCCGCAAGGGCTCTATGCAGAACTGGCGAAGGGAAATGTCCCGGACTGGCTCGAACCGATCGAGGAGACCAGCGACAAGTCGCTGCAGGTTTATCGCGTCCTTCCCGGAGATTTTGAAGACTGAGCCACCCCGGTTCCTCTTTCTCCTGCATCGCGCTAGGCTCACCGGGTGATTTGCGCATTGCGCATTGCGCGCTGCAGCTCTTGAAACGGGGTCCGATCATGAAAGCCATTGGCCGAAGAGGGTTTGCCCGCAATGCCGCTTTGGCCCTACTTGGCCTGGCGCTGATTTGGTCCGTCGCGGCCGCATTTCGTACGAATGCGCAGGCCGCGGAATCCGGTTCTCCTGCCAAGCAGATTTTCGGCGCCGCAAAGCTGCCGGCAGCCTTGCCGGCCCGCGCCATCGGTTTTTACTCGAAAGGGTGCCTTGCCGGAGGCGTCGCCATTCCTTCCGATGGTGAAACCTGGCAGGCGATGCGTCTATCACGCAACCGGCGCTGGGGTCATCCCGACCTGATCGCGCTTGTCGAAAGGCTCTCGCGTGAGGCTGCCGCCCAGGACGGTTGGCCGGGACTTCTTGTTGGCGATATCGCTCAGCCCCGCGGCGGCCCTATGCTTTCGGGTCACGCCTCGCACCAGGTCGGACTCGATGCCGATGTCTGGCTGACGCCGATGCCCGATCGCAGGTTCAGCGAACGCGAACGCGAGGAGGTTTCCGCAACCTCGGTGCTCAAGAAAGATACGCTCTTTGTCGACGACCGGGTCTGGACCCCGGCGCATGCGCGGGTGCTGATGCGCGCAGCCAGCTATCCCGAGGTCGAACGCATCTTCATACACCCCGGTATCAAGAAAAAGCTGTGCGACACCTGGCAAGGTGACCGTTCGGCTATGGGCAAGCTGCGTCCCTATTACGGTCATCACTACCATTTCCATATCCGGATCAAGTGCCCGCCGGGTGTCAGCGGTTGCCGCAGCCAGAATCCGCCTCCGTCCGGGACGGGTTGCGATGCATCGCTCGCCTGGTGGTTTACCGATGAGCCATGGGCGCCGGCCAAACCGAAGAAGGACGACAAGCCAAAACCGAAAAAGCGTGAAATCCGGCTCTCGGACCTTCCTTCTGCCTGTGCGCGCGTCGCGAACGCAGCGGCGCCGGCCTCGGAAGCCGAAGCGACATTCCGGGCCGACTTGGTGCGCGATACGGGCGCTAAGCCCCTTACCGCTTCCGGCTTCGCGCCGCTGCCCCGCGTGGTCCCCTTGCCGGTTTGGCGCCCGCGCGATTAGCCGCGCTCAATTGGTTGTGCAACGGAGCCGTCGGTTTTCGTGAGGAGGACAAAGCGCTCCGCAACGGCTTTTCCCGTGGCAACGAAACCGCTATAGACTTCCCTGTCAAATCGATTGAAATGCGAAGCCTCGCTCTCTTGATATTGGATCGCCATGACCCCGGCCAAAGCCATCGCTCTCATCGCTCATGATCAGAAGAAGGACGATCTGGCCGATTTCGCGCTGTCGCACAGCAAGGCCATGTCGCGTTATCCGATAGTCGCCACCGGCACGACGGGCGGCCGCGTCATCGAGGCCTGTCCGGATCTTGATGTCAGAAGGCTCAAGAGCGGGCCGCTTGGCGGGGACCAGCAGATCGGCGCATTGATTGCGACGGGCGAGGTGGCTCTGGTGATCTTCTTCGTCGACCCGCTGACAGCCATGCCGCACGATGTTGACGTCAAGGCGCTGATGCGGCTTGCCATCGTGTATGATATTCCCATGGCGCTCAACCGTGCCACGGCTGAACGCCTGCTGATGACGCTCGCTTGAGCGGCTGCGACCGAAAAATGCGGCCTAAGCGGCCGTAGCCATGCAACTTCCGGCCTCACGGGGACAAGACAGATGCCAATCTCCACCGACAATGACCGCAACATCGCCTTCCCGATCCTGATCGGCGATATCGGCGGTACCAATGCGCGCTTTGCCATTCTGGTCGATGCCTATGCCGAACCGAAGGAGTTTCCGGTTCTGGCCACCGCCGACTACGAGACCATCGACCTCGCGATCCAGACGGGCGTTCTCGACAAGACGTCCCTGCAGCCGCGCTCGGCCATTCTCGCCGTTGCAGGTCCGATCAAGGAGAGCGAGATCGACCTGACCAATTGCGACTGGGTGATCCGGCCCGAGGACATGATCCGCGATCTGGGTTTCGAGGATGTCGTTGTCATCAATGATTTCGAGGCGCAGGCGCTCGCGGCGGCGGCACTCGGGCCCGAACATCTTGACAAGATCGGCGGCGGCGAGATCCAGCCTTCCACTTCGCGGGTCGTGGTCGGTCCCGGCACCGGCCTGGGGGTTTCGGGTCTCGTCCATGCCCGTCACACTTGGTTTCCGGTCCCGGGAGAGGGCGGTCATATCGACATAGGACCGCGGACCCAGCGCGATTTCGAGCTGTTTCCTCTCTATGAGACAATCGAGGGCCGTGTCTCCGCCGAGCAGTTGCTGTGCGGCAGGGGGCTCATGAATATCTACCATGCCGTCTGCAAGGCCGGAGATCTCCGCCCGCAGGCGGAAAGTCCGGCCGCCGTTACCGCTGCCTGGGCGGCCGATACCGATCCTGCCGCGGTCGAGGCGATCGAGCTTTTCGTTACCTATCTCGGACGGGTGGCCGGCGATCTGGCTCTGATCTTCATGGCGCGCGGCGGCGTCTACCTTGCCGGCGGCATCGTGCAGCGGATCATTCCGGCGCTCGAGCATCCCAGGTTCAGGGAAGCATTCGAGGACAAGGCCCCGCATTCCGGCATCCTCAAAAGGATCCCGACCTTCGTGATCACCCATCCGCTTGCTGCCCTGTATGGCCTTGCGGCCTATGCGCGCACGCCTGTTCGCTTTGGTGTCTCGACCCAGGGCCGCCGCTGGAAGGCATAGGCAAACGCCTTTCAACCCGTTATAGAGCCGCTGTAACCGGGCATTCGGGTGTTTGCCCGCAGACGGCAATGCCCCGGCAATGACCGGCGGCCGGATAGGACGACGCAACGTGGCGGCTGGCAGAAAAATCAAGACTGATGTCGACTCCCTGACGATGGTGATCCGCAGGATCATCAGGGAGAACGGTCGCGAATATGTTCGCACCTACGTCTTTGCGGCTTTCTGCCTGGTCCTCGTTGCAGCCGCCACGGCGTTCATGGCCTGGATCATGGAATCGGTCATCAACGAGGCATTCGCGAAGAAGAATGCAGACGTGGTCTGGCTTATCTGCGGATCGGTACTTGCAACCTTTGTCATCCGCGGTGCTGCGTCCTATGGTCAGGCTGTGGCGCTGGCCCAGGTCGGCAACAATCTGGTCGCCCGCTATCAGCAGCGCATTCTCGATCATCTCATGCGGCTCGGCATCGGCTATTTCGGCGACACCCGCTCGGCCCAGATTGCCGCCCAGATCAGCCAGAACGTTGCCGGCATTCGGGACGTCATGAACCTGACGATCACCTCCTTTGCCCGCGATCTTCTGACGCTGATCGCCCTTGTCGGGGTCATGGTCGTGAAAGACCCGGTGCTGAGCATGATCGTCTTCATCGGCGCGCCACCGGTGCTGATTGCGCTGCGCTATATTTCAAAGCGACTGCGCAGCGCCACACGCGAATCGATCCACATCAACAGTCGTGTTCTGGGCGCCATCCAGGAAACGGTGCAGGGCATCACCATCGTCAAGGCCTTCACGATGGAAGGCCAGATCAGCCAGCGCACATCTCAACTGATCAAGTCGGCCGAAGAGCGCGCCAACCGTATTACAAAACTCACTGAACGGACGTCTCCTCTGACGGAGACTGTCGCAGGTTTGGCGATATCGGGCGTGATCGCCTATGCCGCCTACCGTTCCATTTATAACGATGTGCTGCCCGGCGCCTTCTTTTCCTTCATCACCGCCTTGCTTCTGGCCTATGATCCGATACGGCGGTTGTCGCGGCTTCAGATCAGTCTGGAACGCGCCGTGGTCAATGCGCGCATGATCTATGACATTCTCGATGAAGAACCGTCCCAGGGTGACCGGCCGGGTGCGATCGAACTTGATGCCGCGCGCGGCGAAATCGAGTTCCGGGATGTGGGCTTCGCCTATGGCAATGGTGAAAAGGTCCTCGAAGAGGTCAGCTTCACGGCCGAGGCTGGCAAGACCACGGCGATCGTCGGTCCCTCCGGGGCGGGCAAGTCGACCCTGATCAGCCTGGTGCCGCGGTTCTACGATCCGGCTTCAGGGCAGGTACTCATTGACGGTATCGACATTGCCGCAGTCACCAAGGTCTCGCTCAGACAACAGATTGCCTATGTTTCGCAGCAGCCCTGGCTCTTCGAAGGCTCTATTCGCGACAATCTGCGCTATGCCCGACCCGAGGCCACGGACGCCGAGATCGAGGACGCAGCGCGTCTTGCCCATGCCCATGAGTTCATTCTGGCCCAGCCCCGAGGCTACGACACACCTCTCGGAGAGAACGGCGCCAATCTTTCCGGCGGCCAGCGGCAGCGCATCTCCATTGCCCGCGCGCTGGTACGCAACGCGCCGATCCTGCTGCTCGACGAAGCGACGTCGGCGCTCGACAATGAATCCGAGGCGGCAGTGCAAAAAGCGCTTGAAAGCGCCATGCAGCAGCGCACGGTGCTGGTGATTGCCCATCGGTTGTCGACCATCGCCAAGGCCGACAAGATCATTGTCATGCAGGCCGGCCGCGTGGTCGAAAGCGGCAGCCACGCCGACCTTAGTGGCAACAAGGATGGGCTTTATGCCCGGTTGCAGGCGTACAGCGAGACGGAAGTCAATGATGCCGAGCCGCAACTTGCGGAAGACGGGGAAGGATACAGGCCATGAACGCGATGCCGTCAAGCATGGGTCTTGTCGTGGTGGGCGCCGCGGGACGCATGGGGCAGTCCCTTATCCGCGCCATTGCCGAGATCGATGGTGTTCATCTTGCCGGCGCCATCGAACGTGACGGTTCCGATGCGGTCGGCCGCGACGCGGGCGAGATTGCTGGCCTTGGAGCCAATGACGTGGCGGTCACCAGCGATGCCCTGCCGGTCTTTGCCCGCGCTGAGGGCGTACTGGATTTCACCGCGCCGGCTGCAACACTGGAATTTGCGGAACTCGCGGCCCAGGCACGCATCGTCCATGTGATCGGAACCACCGGGATGGGTGAGAGCGACGAGGCGAAGCTGCACGCCGCGTCCCGTCACGCTCGCATCGTCAAGTCCGGCAACATGAGCCTCGGTGTCAATCTTCTTTCGGTTCTGGTGCGCCAGGCCGCCAAGGCGCTTGATGCCGGCGACTGGGACATCGAGGTTCTGGAGATGCATCACCGCCACAAGGTCGATGCGCCCTCGGGAACGGCATTGCTGCTGGGCGAAGCCGCGGCCGAGGGCCGCGACGTCGCTCTTTCTGATCATGCCGTGAAGGTGCGTGACGGTCACACCGGCGCACGCGAGCCCGGTACCATCGGCTTCGCCACCCTCCGTGGCGGTTCGGTCATCGGTGAACACTCGGTGCTTCTTGCCGGTGAAGGCGAGACCATTGAGCTTTCCCACAAGGCGACCGACCGGTCGATTTTTGCCCGCGGCGCGGTGCGCGCAGCGCTTTGGGCCCGCGACCAGAAGCCCGGTTACTACTCCATGCTTGACGTGCTCGGTCTCTCAGACCACTGATCCAATGCCTGAACCCCGATTGCTTGAGAAAGGGAAACCACCATGTCCGGAACACTTGTGCTTGTTCGTCACGGCCAGAGCGAATGGAACCTCAAGAACCTTTTCACGGGCTGGAAGGATCCCGACCTGACCGAAAAGGGCGTCGAGGAGGCAAAAACCGGTGCTCAGGCCATCAAGGATACGGGGTTGGTCTTCGACGTCGCCTTCACCTCCGATTTGAAGCGTGCCCAGCGCACCCTCGATCTGATCATGGAAGGCATCGGACAGACCGGCCTGCCCGTGATCCGGGACCAAGCTCTCAACGAGCGCGATTACGGTGATCTCGCCGGCCTCAACAAGGATGACGCCCGCGAAAAATGGGGCGAGGAGCAGGTTCACATCTGGCGCCGCTCCTATGACGTGCCCCCGCCCGGCGGCGAAAGCCTCAAGGACACCGGCGCCCGTGTCTGGCCCTACTACATGACCGAGATTTTGCCGCGGGTGCTTCGCGGCGAGACGGTTCTGGTCGCAGCCCATGGCAATTCGCTGAGGTCTCTGGTGATGATCCTCGACCGCATGTCGCGCGATGAAATCGTCAAGCTCAATCTCGCAACCGGCGTGCCCATGGTCTACAGGCTCAACGCCGATTCCACCGTCGCCTCGAAAGACGTGCTCGGCGACATGTCCAAGGCACACTGACCTTGGGACGCGATGGGGCGTTCTATATCGGCGTTGTTGTTGGCGCCCTCCTTAGTGTTCCAGCGGCAGTTGCTCTTTTTGCGGCTGCCACCGTGTGGTCTGCTGATGTCGAATGGGAAACTCTGGTCGCCGGAGCCTTTGCGACGTTAGGCGCTGCAGCCACCGTTTTTATGATCAGAAAACAGATATCGTCTTCGCGGGAAGAGTATCATCTAGCGAGAAGTAAGAGGCTGCTTGCCGCGAGGGCTACTCTGTCGCTAGCACTTAGTGAGATAAACGCATTTTCCAATGCTATCATTTTTTGGATCGTAAACAGAAGAGTGGGTGAAGAGCCTCATTTGTCCGCGGATGTGGTTGAAATAATAAGAGAGGTTATAGAATACAATGAGGATGGAATAGTAAACATGGGGCTTGCTACGGTCATAGCACGAATTCAAATATTGAAGGCGCGAATGCAGCCTGATGGTGGGCGATTTCAACCAGATGACCGTCTCGTAGATGCCGTTGAGCTATATGCTTTGTCCGAAGCATTTTTTGATTTCGCTCGCGACGGAACAAAATCTCCCAAGCAGCTTCTTGATGGTGAAAGGATCATGCGGATTGCAGATTTCCGAGGGATTGAAGAAGAAGATTTTCCGCACTTCTATAGAATAGTCCGCGCAAGAAACTATCAGAACGAATTGGCTAAGTAGCCGCCTGAGTTTTCATTCTAATTAGACTGCACGCAGCCGCTTTCCCAGCCGAGCATTGCCCGCTTGCGGGTAATGCCCCAGTGATAGCCGGTCAGCTGTCCGGATTTCCCCAGTGCCCGGTGACACGGCACCACGAAAGAAATCGGGTTGCGCCCTACAGCCGCTCCCACCGCGCGCGAGGCCGACGGCTTGCCGATGGCGCGGGCGACATCGGAATAGGTCGAGGCCTGGCCCAGTGGAATCCTGAGCAGCGCCTCCCAGACCCTGACCTGAAAATCGGTGCCGATCATGACGATCCTGAGCGGCCGGTCGGCCCGCCATTGCTCGGGCGAGAACACGCGGCTCACATAACCCACGGTCGCCTCCTGATCCGCAACGAGCCGGGCGCCCGGCCAGCGCCTCGCCATGTCCTCGAGTGCTGCCGCCTCCTCTCCCGGATCAGCGAAGGCAAGCCCGCACAGTCCGCGATCCGTCGCCATTACCAGCGCCATGCCGAACGGAGAGGGATGGTACCCGTAGCGGATTTCAAGCCCTGCACCGCCGGTCTTGAAATCACCCGGGCTCATCGCCTCGTGGGTGACGAACAGATCGTGCAGCCGTCCCGGTCCGGAGAGCCCGAGCTCATAGCTGGCGTCGAGCAGCGGCAGCCCCTCGTCTCCGAGCAGCCGGCGCGCATGGTCGAGCGTCACCGCCTGCAGAAACGCTTTCGGCGTCAGCCCCGCCCAGCGGCTGAAGGTCTTCTGCAGCTTGCCCGGTGCGATGCCCAGATCGGCGGCGATCACTTCAAGCGAAGGCTGCGACCGGTAGTCGAGCGAAATCCGCTCGATGGTCTGGCGAACCAGGTCGTAGTCCTCGTTCCGCGGGGTAATGTCACGGTCAAGCTGTGCAGTCACGGTCATGGCAGGTCTCCTTGAACCCACTCAACCATGTGCCGCAACACGTCGCCACCCGAAACGCGCAGCACCCTTGAAATGATCTTCAGCGCTTGACCGCTGCCAGCGCCTGACTAAAGGCGGAGGCGAAGCTTTCCTTGTCGTCGGGATTGAGGAAGGCCCCGACATCGGTGCGGCGGCCCTCGCCGCTGATCTGCATGCGGGTGATTCCGATTTCGTCGTGGCGGGAGACGTTGAAGCGCGCCCAGAACGGATTGTACAGATGCTCTTCCGCCCGGCCTGACGGAGCGACCTTGCAGACCTTGAGATCGGTGCGTGAGACGCTGACGAACTCGCGTGCCCGGCCGGAGCGGTAACTGAGCAGGAATGCCCCGAAAAGCAGTGCCAGATCGATCCCGAAAAAGCCGATCACCGGCCAGGCATTGACGGCTGCAAACATGATCACGTGGACGAGCGTCAGTGCTGTGGCTATCACCATCAGCACCACGAAGCCGGTGCGACCTAGCGAGCGGTGCGGGCTCAGGACAGCCTCGAAAACGGGTTTCTCGTTCATTGTCTTGCCAATCTCCGGAGCTCGATTTGCCAAGGACTCTGCATCGTGATTATAGGCAGGGAATGGAAAAGCCCAAGAGCCCTGAACGCGCGAAAACGCCGCGCGCTTCCGCCGTGACGGAAAAAGCAGCTTTCGCCAAAGGGGCGAGCAAGTCGCCTGCCAAGCCGAAGCGCGCCGCCCGACGTCCGCGTATTCCCTACTCGAAGGACGAGATCCGCGAGATTTTCCGCCGTTTCTCTGTTCAGCGGCCGGAGCCGAAGGGCGAGCTCGAGCATGTGAACCCGTTCACGCTGGTGGTGGCCGTGGCGCTTTCCGCCCAGGCAACCGATGCCGGCGTCAACAAGGCCACACGGGCGCTTTTCGCCGCGGCCGATACGCCCGAAAAGATGCTGGCGCTCGGCGAGGACAGGGTTCGCGACTACATCAAGACCATCGGGCTTTATCGCAACAAGGCGAAGAATGTCATCGCATTGAGCCGGAAGCTGGTCGACGATTTCGGCGGCGAAGTGCCGATGACCCGCGAGGAGCTGGTCACGCTTCCCGGCGTTGGCCGCAAGACCGCTAACGTGGTCATGTCGATGGCCTTCGGCATCCCGACACTCGCCGTCGACACCCACGTCTTCCGCATCGGCAACCGGTTGAGAATCGCGCCCGGCAAGACGCCCGACGAGGTGGAGGCCGCCTTCATGCGGATCATCCCCGAGGATTATCTGTTTCACGCGCATCACTGGCTCATCCTGCATGGCCGTTACTGCTGCAAGGCGCGCAAGCCCGAATGCGATCGCTGCGTTATTGCCGACATCTGCAAGTCGAAGGAAAAGACCACAGATGTGCCCGCACCGCTGGTCGAACTGCCGGCGCAGGTGGTGTGAGGCCCATATGACCGAACCGCTTTTCCACGATCCCGATTTCACCCGCTTCTACGACCTCGACAATCCGTGGGATACAGACAAGGATTACTGTCTGGCGCTCGCCCGGGATGCGAAATCCGTCCTCGATCTGGGCTGCGGAACCGGAGAACTGGCGACGGTCCTGGCCGGAACACGGCGCGTGACGGGTGTCGAACCGGCGCGGGCGATGCTCGATCATGCCCGCTGGAGGCAGGGCGCGAAGGATGTGAGATGGGTTGAAGCCGATGCCCGCCATGTCCGTCTCGGTGAAACGTTCGATCTCGTGATAATGACCGGTCATGCCTTCCAGTGCCTGCTGACGCAGGAGGATCAGAGGGCGCTGTGCGCAACCATTGCAGCCCACCTCGCACCCGAAGGCTGCTTCGTCTTCGACAGCCGCAATCCGGCTGTGGAGGAATGGCGCACCTGGACCCCGAAAAATACGTTCCGGACAATCGAGGTGCCGGGGATCGGCGCGGTGGAAGCCTGGGAAGATGCCCGCTTCGAACAGGATACGGGAACAGTCGCCTACGACACCGTCTATCGGCACCGGGAGTCAGCGCGCGAATGGCAGGCGACCTCGCGATTGCTCTTCTCAAGCCAGTCGGGGATTGCCGATGCAATCGCATCAGCGGGCCTTGCGGTTGACCGTTGGATGGGAGACTGGACCGGTGGCCCGCTGACCGGAACATCTTCCGAGATCATACCAGTGGGCGGCTTGACCGGCTGATGCCGCCAGTCGGCGCTGATCAGGCGACGGCGCGGCGATGTTGTTCCCCCGGTCGAGGTGAGGGGTTGGTTCCGTCACTCGGCACCGGCGCTATCACCGTTCGGTTCTTGCCCGTGCGCTTGGCGGTGTAAAGCGCCTCGTCGGCACGGCCTATCGTCTTTTCCGGTATTTCATCGCCATGCCTGAGTGCGAGGCCGATGCTCACGGTGACCGTCCGGTCGATGGGACGGCCGGGTTCGCCAATACGCAGACGCTCGATGGACTCGCGGATCCGTTCGGCGACGGCAAAGGCACAGTCTTTGGTCGCGCCGTTGAGCACCACGCAGAACTCCTCGCCGCCATAGCGGGAAACAAGGTCGCAGCTGCGCAGGTTTTCGGCAATGCACTGTGCAACTTGCCGGATACAGTCATCACCGGTTGCGTGACCATATCTGTCGTTGAGTGACTTGAAATCATCGATATCAAGCATCAGGAAGGCAACATCCTCCGCGCCATTCTCGCATATCCGGGTGGTTTCCTCCTGCGCGGCACGCCGGTTCAGGGCGCCGGTCAAGGGGTCCAGACTCGCCGCAAGCCGGAGTTCGGAATTCAGTTGTTCCAAGGTCTCCTGATCGCGCAGTTCCCGCACTTTCGATTTGAAGCTTTTCCAATGGCTTCTGAGTGCCGCCTTTCGCGTGCTCGCGAATGTCACCATTGCGCTGCAGTAGAAGCAGCCGGTGAAAACGGCGATCAAGGGTTCGGTTACGGGCCCGATGGCAAGCATGACCACATAAAGAACCATCGCCAGGGTGACTGCGGCCATGGTCCAGACAAAGGCGATCGGGAAAAACAGGATTGCCGTCGCGACGGTGAACAGCCCTCCGTTCAAGTAGCGTTCGAAGAGAGGCTCACCGCCCGCAAAGCCTAGTATTCCGGCTTCGGTCACGATTGTCGCGGAGACGACAATCAGGCTGGCTCCCTGGATTGCGTGGCCCCGCTCCCGTCCCCAAAGGATCCACAACGCAAGGAGGATGGCGGTCACGATGGCGCCGCGGATAACCAGAGACGGTAAGATCAGAGACGGGTCCAGAAAGGCATCGAAGCCGATCAGCATGATATTGAAAACGATGACGGCCTGAAGCCACGCCCGGGCCTTGAGCGAGTGTGCGGCCCAGTAGTAGCTGTCATAGACAGCGCGAATGCCGCGCGGCATGTCCTGAATTCGGCTGTCGCTTGTCAGCAGGTGGTCGGGCAGCATGACGCGGTCCGACATCGCGACCTTCAGCGCTTCGTTATAGACGCGCTGGCTTCTGGTGCGGTGATCGGTTCGTTCAAGTGTCAACATTTGAGCATGACGCTACCTCGGCACCCTTAAGGAAGTGCTTATGTATGATGCTCGGTTGTGGGGGAAGATTTGCCGGTTCCCGCCCGTAAGGCGCGCCGGGGCCGGCATCACGTGGCTCGCGCTATCATCTTGTAAAGATGCACCATCATGCCCGCTGCAAACATCGGGGTGAGCAGGTTGAGCACCGGCACCGAGAGAAATGCAGCGATCACCAGCCCCGCAAAAAAGATGGTCGTCGAATTGCGCGCCCTGAGCTTCTTGGCATCTGCGGGGCTCATGAACCGCATCGCCGCGAACTCGAAATATTCCCGGCCCAGGAGATAGCCGTTCACGAGGAAGAAGGCGGCAAGGTTGATGCCGGGCACAAGAAGCAGGAACAGCGCGATCAGGTTTCCGAGGCCTACCACCACAAGGAACCCGAGCGACTGTCGGATTGACTGGCCGAGGGGCATCGCGCTGCCAGGCGGATCCTGGGGATAGTCCCGCGTCTCGATCACTTCGGCGATGTCGTCGAGGAAAAGCCCGGCCATCACCGCGGTGACCGGCGCGATCAGCAATGCGAGCACCAGCGCCAGGCCGATGCCTGCAATGATCGCGGCCACGGTGCCAAGCCATCCGGCCCAGTCGGGCAGGCCGGGCAGAAATTCGCCCAACCATGGCATGGCCAGGGCTAAGAATGCCTCGCCGAGCCCGAACCAAAGTCCCGCAAGCAGCAGCAGAGTGAGCCCCAACGACTTGAACAGCACCGAGCGCGAAGCCGGTGCCAGAAGGTTGGCTCCGCCCATCCGGGCAGCTTCGATGATCATGATCCGGCCTTCCCGTTTCGCTACGCGCCGACAACTGGGTGCCGGCGGCCCGCCTTTCAGCGGGCCAAGGTCATGTGGTGACGCCGCCTTCAAGGTTCAACGGCAGGCGCGTTCGGCCTCCGTCTGGGGTTCGCATGAGGCTTGCACATTCCCGCCTGACAAAGCGACACAAATCGGCCATGATTCGGGCGCTTCAACATGGGCCGTCGCAGGAGGCTGCGGCGTCTTTCTTCGGATCTTCCATGTCCGTACCCCGGCCACGCCCCGCAGTTCAATCCGACATCCCGGACCTCGACAGAATCGAGCAGGCAGTCTTTGCGACCGACCGGATTTCCCGGCGCTCCTTTCGCAAGCTGATCGCCCGCCCGACCGCCGAAACACTGGTCATCGAGATTGACGGCGAGATTTGCGGCTACGCCATGATCCTGTTTCGCGCCGGTGCCGCACTGGCGCGGCTCTACTCACTTGCTGTCGCTCCCGAACATGCAGGGAAGGGCTATGGAAAGGTGTTGCTTTCAGCGGCCGAGAAGGCGGCGATGGATCACGATCGTATCCTGCTCAGGCTGGAAGTTCGCGAGGACAATGCCGCCGCGATCGCGCTCTATCGTGGTTCGGGATATCGCCGCATCGGCCGGGTGGAGCATTACTATGCCGACGGCATGTCAGCGCTGCGATTTGAAAAACTGCTGCGTGGCTCCGAGGCGCCGGCGTTGTACACGCCGTTCTATGAGCAGACCACCGATTTCACCTGCGGTTCCGCCTGCCTTTTGATGGCCCTTGCACGCTTCCGCTCGAAGAACTTTCTCGACCCGGTCTGGGAGATTCGGCTGTGGCGTGAAGCCACCACCGTGTTCATGCTTTCAGGCCCCGGCGGCTGCGAACCCTTCGGCCTAGCGGTGGTGGCGCGCGAGCACGGCCTCGATCCCGAAATCTGGTGCTCGACCGATGATTTCCTGTTTCTCGAAACCGTTCGCGACACGGAGAAGCGCCGCGTCATGGAACTGGCGCAGACCGACTTCCGCGCTCGCGTGGCGGCAGGCGGTGTCCCGGTCCATCACGAGCCGTTCACGCTCGAATGGCTGCGCGGAAAGCTCGCCGAGGGATATGTCGCCATCGTTCTCGTCAGCGGTTACCTGATGATGGGAAAGAAGGTGCCGCACTGGGTGCTGGCCCATGGCGACGACGGCCGCCATATTTTCGTGCATGATCCGTGGGTGGAGGAGGAGCATGGGGAAACCGCCGCCGACGCCGCCAGCATTCCGCTTCCTTACGCCATTTTCGACCGCATTGCTTGCTTCGGCCGCTCCGGCCTTCGCGCCGCCGTGCTCATAAAGGGAAACCTGCCCGATGTCTGACTGGGTCATCCTTGCCACGGCTTTGGCCGGCTTCGACCACGCCGCAACCACACACAAGGTGCTGGCGACACGCGATTACCTGGCAAGACCGGAACTGTTCCGTGGCGCGCGGCCCAACATCATCAATCTTTCGCGCTCCTACAGTTACCAGAGCCGCGGCTATTATGCTTCGCTGCTCGCCGCAGCCCGGGGGCAGCGCGTAATTCCGTCGGTCGAGACCATCATCGATCTGTCGGCGCGCAAGCTCTATGAAAACGCCATCCCGGAGCTTGAGGACGCGCTCAACAAGGAGCTGGCGGCTCGCCCGGACGAACCCGCTCCCTCCCGCCTTCGTGTGTTCTTCGGAACCAGCGCCGATCCTCGTCTCGAGCGTTTCTGCCGGCTCCTGTTCGACTGGTTCCGGGCTCCGGCGCTGGAGGTCACGCTCAAGCCGGGCTCCTGGTGCGCCATTCCACGCATCGCCCTTCTTCCGTTCGGCAAGATCGATGGTGGCGACAGGGAGCTGTTCTACAAGGCAATGGCGCGGCACACCGGCCGCCAATGGAAGGACGCGAAGACCCGTGCGCCGGCACGCTATTCCTTCGCAACCCTGGTCGATCCCGACGAGGCATTGCCGCCCTCGACCATCGACAGCCTCAAGCACTGGTCGCGCATCGCTGCGCGCATGGGTGTCGCGGTCGAGCCGATCACCCGCAAGGATTTACCGCGGCTGGCCAACTTTGACGCTCTCTTCATCCGCGAAACGACCTCGATCTCCAACCACACCTACCGGTTTGCACGCCGTGCCCAGCAGGAAGGCATGCCGGTCATCGACGACCCGGTCTCGATGATCCGCTGCACCAACAAGGTCTATCTTGATGAACTGATGGCGTCGAACGGCATTCCGGTGCCGCCCACCGTTATGCTTATCGGCCCGGAGGACTTTGCCCGCGCCGCTGACCAGCTTGGCTTTCCGATGGTGTTGAAGATTCCCGATTCATCGTTCTCGCGCGGTGTCTCGAAGGTGGGGTCGATGCAGGAGCTCAAGACCCTTGCCGGTGCGTGGCTGTCCGATTCCGAGGTTCTGATTGCACAGGCTTACATGCCGACGAGCTTTGACTGGCGCATAGGCGTTCTGGGCGGCAAGCCGCTGTTTGCGGTCCAGTATCTCATGGCCAAGAAGCACTGGCAGATCGTCAAGCACGACACCGGCGGCAAACCGCTCGAGGGTGGGTTCAGGCCATTCACGCTGGCGCAGGTCCCTTCGCTGGTGCTGGACACGGGTTTGCGGGCCGCACGCTCGGTCGGAGACGGGTTTTACGGCGTCGATCTGAAAGAAACCGATGACGGGGTTTTCGTCATAGAGGTCAACGACAACCCCAATCTGGAACATGGTGTGGAAGATGCCGCGGAGAAGGACGAAGT
Organism: Hoeflea sp.; assembly: GCA_965230055.1. Taxonomy (GTDB): domain Bacteria; phylum Pseudomonadota; class Alphaproteobacteria; order Rhizobiales; family Rhizobiaceae; genus Hoeflea. The sequence goes on from OZ245939.1 coordinate 1,840,811, forward strand.
CTGGACCCGCCTGACCAACTGGTTCATCGAGCGAATCGACGGGTGAGTTAGCACCCTCAGACCCTGTTGCTGAACGTCGAAACAGGGTATAGCAGCCGCGCCGGCAGGAACCGGGTCCGCTGTGCGAATCAGGGACGGGCAAGGTGACGTTGTCACCGTCAAGGACCGTCGCGAGTGCTAAGGGGTCCTCTCGGCCCGGGTTCCCCAGGTTCGCCGCACCACGTCACTTCCGCGATCAGGACTTACTTGCAATGCCAGATACCTCCGACCAGCTTCTCCGCCTCAACGAGATTCTCGATCCGGCAGAGTTGCGTGCAAGCTTGGATGCGATTGCCGCCGAACACGGGGGGGCAACACCAAAGGCGCGCCAGGCAATCCTTGCCGAGGTCAAGCGCGTCAATGCCGAGGGCAGGGACCGCGCCCGCGAGATGCTTTTCGACGACGGCGGCGGCACGCTGTGCGCGCGGCGTATTTGCCATCTGCAGGATGTCATCACCGAAGCGCTCTACGACTATGCCAGCATCCATGTGTACCGCGTGGACAGCCCCTCGAAGTCCGAGCGCATGACCGTCACTGCGGTCGGAGGTTACGGCCGCGGAACCCTTGCGCCCGGTTCGGATATCGATCTTCTGTTCGTGCTGCCCTACAGGAAGACACCCTGGACAGAGCAGGTGGTCGAGTGGATTCTCTACATGCTCTGGGACATGGGGCTGAAGGTCGGGCACGCCACGCGCAATGTGGATGAATGCATCCGGCTCTCCCGCTCCGACATGACCATCCGCACCGCCATTCTCGAAGCCCGTTTCATTTGCGGCGAGCGGACCCTGTTCGCCGACCTCGGCGAAAGGTTCGACCGGGAGGTCGTGGAGGACAGCGGCCCCGAATTCATCAGCGCCAAGCTTGCCGAACGCGATGCGCGTCACAAGAAGGCCGGCGATACCCGATATCTGGTCGAGCCGAACGTGAAGGAAGGCAAGGGGGGATTGCGCGATCTCAACACGCTGTTCTGGATCGCCAAGTATTTCTACCACATCCGCGATACGTCCGAACTGGTCGGCCTCGGCGTGCTGTCACGCCGCGAACTGAAACTGTTCGAAAAGGCAGAGGATTTTCTCTGGGCAGTGCGCTGCCACATGCATTTCCTCACCGGCAAGGCCGAAGAGCGCCTGTCCTTCGACATCCAGCGCGACATCGCCTCCGGCCTTGGCTACCAGGATCACCCCGGGCTGTCCGCGGTCGAACGTTTCATGAAGCACTATTTCCTTGTCGCCAAGGACGTGGGCGATCTCACCCGCATCTTCTGCGCGGGGCTCGAGGACCAGCAGGCCAAGCAGGCACCGGGTATCTCCGGCGTCATCAGCCGCTTCGCCAGCCGTGCCCGTAAGATTCCAGGAACGCTGGATTTCATCGAGGACAAAGGCCGGATCAATCTTGCCGACGCCGACGTGTTCAAACGTGATCCGGTCAACATCATCCGCATGTTCCATCTCGCCGATATCCGCGAGCTCGAGTTCCACCCCGACGCTCTCAAGCGCGTGACGCGGTCGCTCAGGCTGATCAATGCCGAGCTGCGAAATGACGAAGAGGCGAACCGGCTGTTCCTGTCGATCCTGACGTCGCGGCGCCAGCCGGCAGTTATCCTCCGGCGCATGAACGAGGCCGGTGTTCTCGGACGCTTCATTCCCGAATTCGGCAAGATCGTTTCGATGATGCAGTTCAACATGTATCACCACTACACGGTCGACGAGCATCTGATACGGACGGTTTCGGTTCTGTCCGGTATCGACAAGGGCGAGGAAACGCAGGAACACCCGCTCGCCTCTAAACTGGTGCCGGCCATCGAGGAGCGGGAAGCCCTCTATGTCGCCGTATTCCTGCACGATATCGCTAAGGGCCGCCCGGAGGATCATTCCGTGGCCGGCGCGAAGGTCGCACGCAAGCTGTGCCCGCGCTTCGGGCTTTCCCCGCACCAGACCGAACTTGTCGCCTGGCTGGTCGAGGAACATCTGACCATGTCCATGGTCGCGCAATCGCGTGATCTCAATGACCGCAAGACGATTTCCGACTTCGCAGAGAAGGTCCGGTCCCTGGAGCGGCTCAAGATGCTGCTTGCCTTGTCCGTTTGCGATATCAGGGCGGTCGGCCCGGGTGTGTGGAACGGCTGGAAGGGCCAGTTGCTGCGCACGCTCTACTACGAGACCGAACTGATGCTTTCGGGCGGGTTCTCCGAGGTGTCGCGCAAGGTTCGCACCGCTCATGCTCTCGAGGCGCTGGACCAGGCGCTCTCGGACTGGCCTGCCAAGGCGCGCAAGGCCTATCTCAAACTGCATTACGAGCCCTACCTTCTCGCGGTTCCGCTCGAAGAGCAGGTGCTGCATGCAGGTTTCATCCGTGAGGCCGACAAGGCCGGAAAGCGGTTTGCCAGCACGGTGAGGACCAACGCCTTCCACGCCATTACCGAGATCACCCTGCTGTCGCCCGACCATCCGCGACTGCTCTCGATCGTCACCGGCGCCTGTGCCGCCGCCGGAGCGAACATTGCCGACGCGCAGGTCTTCACCACCTCAGACGGCCGGGCGCTCGACACGATCCTGATCAACCGGGAATTGCCCGACGACGAGGATGAATTGCGCCGCGCCGCCTCCATCGGACGGATGATCGAGGAGGTTCTGGCCGGCGAAGCGCACATTCCCGAAGTCATCGCCCGCAAGAATCGCGGCAAACGCAAGAACCGGCCGTTCACGGTCAAGCCGCAGGTAACCATTTCCAACGCGCTGTCCAACAAGTTCACCGTTATCGAGATCGAGTGCCTCGACCGTCCCGGCCTGCTCTCGGAAGTGACTTCCGTTCTTTCGGACCTTTCGCTCGATATCGCCTCGGCGCATATCACCACTTTTGGCGAGAAGGTGGTGGACACCTTCTATGTCCGCGATCTCGTCGGGATGAAGATCACCAACGAAACGCGCCAGATCAACATTGCAGCACGGCTCAAGGCGGTGCTTGCCAAGGAAGACGACGAGTTGCGGGACAGAATGCCTCCCGGCATGATCGCGCCGCACGGTTCAAACCGGCGCCCGCGGGCCGCCGCGCGAACGACCGCCCGTGCGGGCACCGGAAAATGAGCCTGATCGGAAAATTCGCCAGCGTCGGCGGCGCCACCATGGCCAGCCGCGTGCTCGGGTTCGTGCGCGAGGCGATGATCGCCGCGTTTCTCGGCGCGGGGCCGGTCGCCGATGCTTTCTACGCGGCCTTCCGCTTTCCAAACCTGTTCCGGCGGCTGTTTGCCGAGGGGGCGTTCAACGCGGCCTTCATTCCCCTGTTTGCCAAGGAGATCGAGGGTGGCGGTCCGGCAGCGGCGCGGAAATTCGCCGAACAGGTGCTGGCAGTCCTGCTGTTGTCGCTGTTCACGCTGAGCGCGCTGGCGATGATCTTCATGCCGTTCCTGGTCAGCACCGTGATCGCCCCGAAATTCATCGAGGACCCGGACAAATTCGAACTGACCGTGGTGCTCGGACGGATCATGTTTCCCTATCTCGCCGCGATGAGCCTCGTGGCCATGCTTGCGGGCATCCTCAATTCACTGAGGCGGTATTTCCTGCCCGCCCTCGCACCGGTACTGCTTAATGTGGTCCTGGTTTCCGGCCTTCTCGGGGCGGGCTATCTGGAGCTTTCGGCGCCGGGTGTCGGCATGGTTCTTGGCTGGTCGGTGACCATTTCGGGAGCGCTGCAACTGGGCCTCTTGGTCTGGGCGCTTCGCCGTGAGGGTTTCTCGATGGGGTTTGTCCGGCCCCGCCTCACGCCCGCAGTCAAGCGGCTGCTTTGGCTTGCCCTTCCTGCGGCGGTGACCGGCGGCATAACCCAGATCAACCTTCTGGTCGGGCAGATCATCGCCTCGGCGCAGGATGGGGCCATCGCGGTGATGAACTACGCCGACCGGCTCAATCAGCTCCCGCTCGGGGTCATCGGCATTGCCATCGGTGTGGTGCTGCTGCCGGAATTGTCGCGCGCGCTCAGGGCGGGAGACATGCAGGATGCCCAGCACCTGCAGAACCGCAGCCTTGAATTCGGTCTGGCGATAACCGTGCCGGCGGCTGTGGGCCTGGCGATGATACCCGAACCGATCATCGCGCTGGTCTTTGAACGCGGCGCTTTCACGCGTGAAACGACGATCGTTACGGCCTCGGTGCTTGCGGCCTTCGCCCTAGGGCTCCCGGCCTTTGTGCTTACCAAGATCTTCACGCCCGCATTCTACGCCCGCGAGGATATGCGCACCCCCCTCTGGGGCTCGCTCATCTCGGTGGTCATCAACATCGCCGGCAGTCTGCTCCTGTTCCCCCGCATCGGCGTCAGCGGCATAGCCCTTGCAACGAGCCTTGCGGGATGGATCTCGGTTCTGTTCCTCGGACAGCGGCTCGTCTCCGGCGGCCTGTTCAGACTGACGCCGGGGACGCTGAAGCGCATCGGTCTCATCCTGATCGCCTCGGCCTTGATGGGCACGATGCTCTGGTGGGTGGAGGCGGCTTTTTCCGATGTCCTGCTTGACGCTTCGCTGGCCTTGCAGCTGCCGGCCGTCCTGATCACGGTTCTTGCCGCCGCCATTGTCTATTTCGGCTTCGCGTTCATGACCGGAGGACTCGATCGCGCGGAATTCGCGCGGATGTTCCGGCGCCCCAAAAAGGCGTGAAGCGCCGCCGGTGAAGATGACATCTTGACGCGCGCCGGGACCGACCGCATAACCCCGCCCGATTTCAACGAGGCATTCGGGCCCTCCACAAGCCCGTCAGGAGCGCATCATGACCGCCACATTCAAGCCACGCGTCTTTTCGGGTGTTCAGCCGACCGGCAATCTGCACCTCGGCAACTATCTCGGTGCGATACGCAAGTTCGTGGCGCTGCAGAACGAGCACGACTGCATCTTCTGTGTTGTCGATCTCCATTCCATCACGGCACAGCTGGTACATGAGGATCTCAAGGCGCAGACCCGCTCGATCGCAGCGGCGTTCATCGCCTCGGGTATCGATCCGGTCAAGCACATCGTGTTCAACCAGTCCGCGGTGTCCGGACATGCCGAACTGGCCTGGATTTTCAACTGCGTTGCCCGCATCGGCTGGATGAACCGGATGACACAGTTCAAGGACAAGGCCGGCAAAGACCGCGAGAATGCCTCTCTCGGCCTTCTTGCCTATCCGAGCCTCATGGCGGCCGACATTCTTCTCTACCGCGCGACCCATGTGCCGGTCGGCGACGACCAGAAGCAGCATCTCGAACTGACTCGTGACATCGCGCAGAAATTCAACATCGACTTCTCGGCGCGCATCAAATCTGCCGGTCTCGGTGTCGACATGCTGGTCGGAGAGGAAAAGGTTACCGGCTTTTTCCCGATGACTGAGCCGCTGATTGACGGTCCGGCGCCGCGGGTGATGAGCTTGCGCGACGGTTCGCGCAAAATGTCGAAGTCCGAACCCTCCGACCTTTCGCGCATCAACATGACCGATGACGCCGACACCATCGTCAAGAAGATCCGCAAGGCCAAGACCGATCCGGCGCCGCTTCCCGAAACGCTCGAGGAGCTCAAGGAACGCCCGGAAGCAGACAACCTGGTCGGCATCTATGCAGCATTGAGCGACCGGACCCGGGCAGACGTGCTGGCCGAGTATGGTGGCCAGCAATTCTCAGTCTTCAAGCCGGCGCTGGCGGAACTCGCTGTCACCGTGCTGGCTCCTATCACGACCGAGATGCAGCGCCTGATGGATGATCCGAGCCACATTGACGCCATCCTCAGGGACGGCGCGGAGCGGGCCGATGCGATTGCGCAAGAGACCATGGCCGATGTCCGCGAGATCATTGGCTTCCTGTGATGATCGAAAAAATCTGCCTTGCCGCACCCCGGCAGTGATGGCATGGTCCGGCCATGGTATCACTGAGACGGTCTCGAGAAGCCGGTCATCGGCGCAAGTTTCTGGCGGTCGTTGACGATACGCCCGAATGCGAGCGCGCGATGCGCTATGCCGGCATGCGCGCTCACAATTCCGGCGGCGGCCTGGTTCTTGTCTACGTGATCGAGCCGGGAGATTTCCAGCACTGGCTCGGCGTCGAGGAAATCATGCGCGCCGAGGCAATGGAAGAAGCCGAAGCGACGCTTGCAAAGGCAAGCGAGAAAATGCGTCAGATAATAGGCATCGATCCCGAAGAGGTGATCAGGCAGGGCAAGACCACTGAGGAAATCCATGCCGTGATCGAGGAAGACCAGGATATCGCCATTCTGGTGCTGGCTGCCGGGTCCGCCAAGGACGGACCGGGTCCGCTGGTTGCCTCCATAGCCGGAAGGGGTGCGGCTTTTCCGATCCCCGTGACGGTTATTCCCGATGCGCTGACCGACGACGAGATAGACGCGCTGAGTTAGAACAAACTGCTCCGGAGAGGTCGATTGGCGTACGTTCCGCCCTTGATCGTCGCGGCGCGGGCGCCTATCTTGTTTTGAAGAATTCTAAACTGGTGGGGCAAAGACCCCGCGGGAGACGCAAAATGTTTATTCAGACCGAATCCACGCCCAATCCGGCCACCCTGAAGTTCCTGCCGGGAAAGGTGGTCATGGACAGCGGAACCGCCGACTTCCGGGATGCCGATGAAGCGGGGAACGCGTCCCCCCTGGCGGCAAAGCTGTTTGCCATTCCCGGCGTGACCGGTGTCTTCTACGGCTATGATTTTATCACCATCACCAAGGATGGAGCCGACTGGCAGCATCTCAAGCCAGCCATTCTGGGCACCATCATGGAGCACTTCATGTCCGGTGCGCCGGTCATGTCCAGCCAGACGCAGGACGCGGCTGTCGGCGACGAGGAATTCTTCGAGGCCGGTGACGAGACCGTTGTCGCCACCATCAAGGAACTGCTCGAAAGCCGGGTTCGGCCTGCCGTGGCGCAGGATGGCGGAGACATCACGTTCCGCGGGTTCCGGGACGGCAAGGTATTTCTGCACATGAAGGGTGCCTGTGCCGGGTGCCCGTCCTCCACTGCGACCCTCAAGCACGGCATCCAGAACCTGCTGCGCCACTTCGTACCCGAAGTGCGCGAAGTCGAGGCTGTCTGAGCGCGTGCCACGCGGGCGCTGCCATAGAGCTGCTTTGTCGGCTCTCGGCTGCCCGCGATCCCTGACGGATTGTCTTTCCGTGCGCGATCAACTGCGCTAGGATTTCCGGCATTGCAATCACACGCCGATGGCGTACCGGATCGGGCGGACTCATCACGTGCTCACACTCGCCATTGACTGTTCGGCAGTCCTTTGCGCCGTCGCCGTGCATGAGAGCGGCGAAGACCGTGTGCTGGCCGAACAAACTCCGGCAATCGGGCGCGGGCATGCCGAGCGTCTGCCCGGCATTGTCGAAGCGGTGATGCAGGATGCCGGGCTGCAATTTTCCAGGATCGACAGGATCGGCGTCACCATTGGTCCAGGCTCCTTTGCGGGGATAAGGGTCGGGGTGGCGTTTGCCCGCGGCCTTGCCCTCACTCTCGGGATCAGAGCCGTTGGCGTCGGTTCGCTTGATGCAATGGCTGTCCCGGCGGCGCGACGCCGGGAAAGGTCGGTCATGGCGGTACTCGATGCCCGACGTGACAGGCTCTGGGCCCTGGTCGCATCCGCCAACGGAGATATTCTGCACCCCGGCGCGGAACTCGCGCCCGAAACGGCTGCCGATCTCGCCGCTGAAACGGGCTGTGACGTGCTGGGAAGCGGCGGCGCCATCCTCGCAGCGATCAGGCCGGGGCTTTCAACAACCGTGATTGGTGATGCCGTTACCCCTGAGATCGGCGATGTCGCGAGAATGGCCGCGCAGCTGGATCCAGAAGCCAATTCCCCCGAACCGCTGTATCTGCGCGAGGCTGACGCCAAGCCGCAGGCCGGCTTCGCGCTGCCGCACGCGGCGTCTTAGCCGTCATGTTCAGCCTGTTCGCCCGTTCTCCGGAATGCCACATCCTCGAAATCGAGATGAAGGACGCCGCCACGCTTTCCCGTATTCACGGCGAGGCCTTTGCAAGGCAGTGGGGAGACGGCGAGTTTGCTTCCCTTATCTCCCAGGCGTCGGTTTTTGGCTATATTGCCTGCCCTGAAGGGTGGGCCCGCGACAGGGCGGCGGGATTTGTGCTGTGCCGGGAAGCGGCAGGCGAGGCGGAAATTCTCTCGATTGCGATTTCATCTAGAAACCGCCGGACCGGTCTCGGGTGGCGGTTGATGCGCAGCGCCATCCATGAGGCCGTCCGCCGGGGCGCCGAGGAGATGTTCCTGGAGGTCGATGAAACCAACGTCGCCGCGGTGGCGCTCTATACACGTCTCGGTTTCGCCAAGATCGGAGAACGGCGCGGGTACTACGCCAACGGCGATGCCGGGCGCACCACGGCGCTTGTCATGCGCCGCGATCTTCGCTAGTCCCGCCGAAAGTATTTGCGCTTCACGGCCCGGCGGCTAAGTCTCCGTCAGGGTCGCCGGTGGGGATTCTCACCACCGAACCGGCGGGGCAGGCGATGGACGAGCAAAAATCCCTGGAAGACCGATGCGCCGAGCGCGGCATGCGCATGACGGAGCAGCGCCGCATTATTGCCCGGGTGCTTGACGGCGCGGATGACCACCCCGACGTCGAGGAACTGCATCGCCGGGCCATCGTCGTCGATCCGCGGATCTCCATGTCCACCGTCTATCGCACCGTCAAGCTGTTCGAGGATATCGGAATCATTGAACGGCACGACTTCCGGGACGGGCGTTCGCGCTATGAGACCGTACCCGAGGAACATCACGATCACCTGATAAACCTGAAAACGGGTGAGGTGATCGAGTTCCATTCCGCCGAGATCGAGGCACTGCAGGAGCGCATTGCCCGGGAGCACGGCTTCCGGCTCGTCGATCACAGGCTTGAACTCTACGGTGTTCCGCTCAAACGCGACAAGCAGTGAGAGAGCCGCGATGGCGCATGTGAGCCGCTACGGTGATTTCGTCGTATGATCGCCGCCCTCCGCATTCTCCTCGTGGCCGCGGTGTTTCTTGTGGTGAGCCTCGCCCTGTTGCCGGTTCAACTTGCCGCCATCGCCTCGGGTCATCACCTGATGCGGCGGCTTCCACGATGGTGGCACCGGTTGATGTGCCGGGTGATCGGCCTCAAGGTCGTAGCCCACGGCGAGATTTCGGAAAGACGGCCGCTGCTTATCGTGTCCAACCACATCTCCTGGAAGGATATCCTGGTGCTCGGCTCGGTGGCCGATGTCGTCTTCATTGCGAAATCCGAGGTGCGGCAATGGCCGGTCTTCGGTTGGCTGGCCCGGCTTCAGCGGTCGGTGTTCGTCAACCGTGCCGAACCGCGTACCACCGGGAAGCAGATTTCGGAGGTGTCGCGTCGCCTGATCGCCGGCGAGATCGTGGTCCTTTTCGCCGAGGGGACCACCTCGGACGGCAACCGGATCTTGCCTTTCAAGTCTTCGCTGTTCGGGGCCGCAAGCGCTGCGCTGCCCTTCGCGCCGGACAAGACCGTTCACATCCAGCCCGTGACCATCGCTTACACCGGCATCCATGGATTGCCGATGGGGCGTTACCACCGGCCGGTTGCCGCATGGCCCGGTGACGTGGCCCTAGGTCCGCATCTCCTGCGCGTCCTGCGCGAGGGCGCGCTGGAGGTCGACGTCGTGATCGGCGACACGGTGCCATTTGCCGTCGCAGCCGACCGCAAGCGGATCGCCCGCGAAGTCGAAACCCGGATCCGCAGCGCGCTGGCGGCGGCCTTGCGGGGAAAGTTTCGGCGCTGAATCGCCATTTTCAAGACACAGCTTTACGGTTAAAAGCCCTCCCATGACCCAGGAAACACCCACATTGCCGACACGGCCCGAAGCTGCGACAGAACCGCCGAAGTCGACGAAGAAGGTCTTCGTCAAGACTTACGGCTGCCAGATGAACGTCTATGACAGCGAGCGCATGGGCGATGCCCTGAGCAGTGACGGCTATCAGGCGGTCGATTCCGTCGAGGCGGCCGATCTAGTTCTGATCAATACCTGCCACATTCGCGAGAAGGCCGCGGAGAAGGTCTATTCCCAACTCGGACGCCTTGCCCAGTTGAAGAAGCAGCGCAAGGCGCGCGGTGAGGACCTGATGGTCGCCGTGGCGGGCTGCGTCGCCCAGGCCGAGGGCGACGAGATCATCAGGCGCGCTCCGGTCGTAGACGTGGTGATCGGGCCGCAGACCTACCATCGCCTGCCCGGCGCCCTTGCCCGGGCGCGCAGCGGCGAAAGCGTGGTGGAAACCGAGTTTCCGCCGGAAGACAAGTTCGAGCGTCTTCCCGCAGCCCCGGCTGATACCATCAGAACCCGCGGTGTGAGTGCGTTTCTGACAGTACAGGAGGGATGCGACAAGTTCTGCACCTTCTGCGTTGTGCCCTATACCCGTGGCGCCGAGGTTTCCCGCCCGGTGGAGCGGATCGTCGGGGAGGCCGAGCGGCTTGCCGCAGCAGGTGTCCGGGAGGTCACGCTTTTAGGGCAGAACGTCAACGCCTGGCATGGCGAGGGAAGCGACGGCCGCGAATGGGGTTTGGGCGAACTGGTGCGGCGCCTGGCCGAAATCGATGGCCTCGATCGCATCCGATACACAACAAGCCATCCCCGCGACATGGATGATGCACTCATCAATGCGCATCGCGACTTGCCGCAACTCATGCCCTATCTGCATCTGCCGGTTCAGTCGGGTTCGGATCGCATTCTCAAGGCAATGAACCGGCGTCACACGGCTGCCGATTACCTCCGGCTGGTTGAGCGTATTCGCGCGGCCCGCCCCGACATCGCTCTGTCCGGCGATTTCATCGTCGGCTTTCCCGGTGAAACCGACGAGGATTTCGAGGCCACGATGCAGCTGATCGAGGACGTCGAATATGCTGCGGCCTTTTCGTTCAAGTACTCGATCCGGCCGGGCACGCCGGGCGCGGACATGGACGGACAGGTGGACGAGGCGGTCAAGTCCGAGCGCCTTGCCAGGCTGCAGGCACTGATCTCGAGCCAGACCCGCGAATTCGGCCGCAAGTGCGTCGGCAGGACCGTAGAACTGCTCCTGGAGAAACCCGGACGCAACACTGGCCAACTAGTTGGCCGTTCCCCGTGGCTCCAGCCCGTGATTGTTGATGCAAAGGCCGGCAGAATCGGTGACATTGTTCCTGTGCGAATCATCGAGACGGGCCCGAACAGCCTCTTCGCCGAGCCGGTCGGGCCCCAGAGCGGCAACCAGGGAGCAAGATCGTTTGACAGCTGAGCACTTGTCCAGACCGGACATGGAGGCCCCCGCATCGGGTGCTTCCGACGCGACACACCTCGCGCTCACATTCGAGAACAACCGGCTTGCAAGCGAGCTTTTCGGCCAATTCGACCAGAACCTCGCCCTTATTGAACAGAAACTGAAAGTCGACGCTCGCTCGCGCGGTAACACCGTGAGCCTGCGTGGCGAGGAAATCGCCACGAACCAGGCACGCCGGGCGCTCGACCATCTCTATGACCGGCTCCTCAAGGGGGCGAGCGTCGAGACCTCGGATGTCGAAGGCGCCATACGAATGGCGCTTGCCGCAGACGACCAGCTTGTCCTGCCGACGCTTGAACGCAAGGGAAAGCTGGCGCTGGCTCAGATTTCGACCCGCAAGAAGACCATCATGGCGCGCACGCCGACCCAGGATGCATATATCCGGGCCATGGAGCGTGCGGAACTTGTTTTCGGCACGGGCCCCGCGGGCACCGGCAAGACTTATCTCGCCGTGGCCTACGCCGCTCAGCTTCTTGAGCGCGGCTCGGTGGAGCGGATCATCCTGTCCCGTCCGGCGGTGGAGGCGGGCGAACGTCTCGGCTTCCTACCAGGCGACATGAAGGAGAAGGTCGATCCCTATCTCCGGCCGCTTTACGATGCGCTCTATGACATGATTCCCGGCGACAAGGTCGAGCGGGCGATCACCGCCGGTGTCATCGAGATCGCGCCGCTGGCCTTCATGCGCGGACGCACGCTGGCCAATGCGGCGGTCATTCTCGACGAGGCCCAGAACACCACCCAGATGCAGATGAAGATGTTCCTCACCCGGCTCGGGGAGAACTCTCGGATGATCATCACCGGCGACCCGACCCAGGTCGACCTGCCGCGCGGCGTCACCTCCGGTCTGGTTGAGGCGCTTTCGGTGCTCGATGGCGTCGAGGGCGTCGTCACCTGCCGTTTCCGCGAGGTAGACGTGGTGCGTCATCCGCTGGTTCAGCGCATTGTCGAGGCCTACGGTCGCAAGGAACACCCGAAGGCCGATCCCGGATCATGAGCGCCAGATCCTTGTTCTGTCTCGAAACCAGCGTTGAGGCGGGAGAATGGGGCGATCCGGCATCGATCGAAACCCTCGTCAACATCGCGTTGCGGGCGGCGGCAGAGGATCTCGCCGACAATGAGGCCCAGCCGTTCCCCGACGAACCGCCGGAAGTCTCGCTTGTTCTGGCCGATGATGCGACGATGACGGATATAAATGCTCGATGGCGGGAACAGCCAAAGCCGACGAACGTGTTGTCTTTCCCGGCGTTTCCGCTGAGCCCCGGCGGGATGCCGGGTCCGATGCTCGGCGATATCATACTGGCGCGTGAAACTATCGAGCGCGAGGCGCTGGAGCTTGCCAAGCCCGTGGACGAGCATATCACGCACCTTATCGTGCACGGATTTCTTCATCTTTTCGGATATGATCATATCCGGGTCGAAGATGCGGAAAAAATGGAAGCGTTGGAGACTCGCATTTTGGCCTCGCTTAACCTATCTGATCCATACGGCGATACAGAGCCGGTTTGACACCGAAGAGATGATGACCGACAGCAATGCCACGGCCCCGGCCCCCAACTCCGCCGGCGACCCCAAAAGCGCTTCAGGCGCTTCATCAACCGAAGACGCGGACAGTTACCTTCCCGTGCCGGCGCCTGGCGGGGCGGCGGCGGACGAACGCAATGGCTCGGGTCTTTGGCAGCGGCTTGTCCGCGCGCTTTTCCCCCCTTCCGACCGGGAAACCATCCGTGAGGATCTGACAGACGCGTTGCAGTCCGGCGGCGAGTTGCACGAGGCTTTCTCGGCCGACGAGCGCGCGATGCTGAACAATATCCTTCGGCTGCGCGAGATCCGGGTCGAGGACGTCATGGTGCCGCGTGCAGATGTCGAGGCTGTCGACCAGGCCACGACGCTCGGTCACCTGCTCGAGATCTTTGAGGAATCCGGGCGCTCCCGCATGCCGGTCTATGCCGAACATCTCGATGATCCGCGCGGCATGGTCCATATTCGCGACCTTCTCGCCTGGATCACCAAGCAGGCCCGCGCCAAGCGCAGGTCAAGCTCGAAGAACGGCAATTCGGCAACTCAGAAACGCACCGCGCTCAATGCCCTCGACCTGTCCCGCGTGGACCTGGACAAGACGCTGCAGGAATCGGGAATAACCCGCCAGGTTCTGTTCGTGCCCGCCTCCATGCTCGCCAACGACCTGATGCAGAGAATGCAGGCAAACCGGACGCAGATGGCGCTGGTCATCGACGAGTATGGTGGAACCGACGGCCTCGTATCGCTCGAGGACATCGTCGAGATGGTCGTTGGCGACATTGCCGACGAACATGACGACGAAGAGGAAACGCTCATCAGCAAGACCGGGGACGACATCTGGATTGTCGACGCCAAGGCCGAACTCGATGACATAGCCCGCGAGATCGGGCCGGATTTCGATGTGCGCGAGCAGAGTGAGGACGTGGATACCATCGGCGGCCTGATCTTCTCCGAGCTGGGACGTGTTCCTGCCCGCGGGGAGGTCGTCCAGGCGCTGGCGGGCTTCGAGTTCCATGTCACTGACGCGGACCCGCGGCGGGTCAAGCGCGTGCGGATCGTGCGCAAGCGTCTGGGCGCCCGCAGAAGAACAGGGCGTTCGGAAACACCTTCCAAGAAGACCGCCCCGGCCCGCAAGACTGCCGAAACCGCCGGCAAGAGCGACGCGAATGTGGCCTGAGTCAGGTCGCGGGGCCGGGCAATCGTGAACCGGAACTTCCGGAGATCGCGACCTTCTGCTGAATTTCCTCAAAAAAGCCGTCTGCTGCACTGCTGAGCAGCGGACAGCCTGACGGTTTTTTGAAAGGATGCGGCATCTGATTCGCGTCCGTCGCCGACGGCTGGCGGCGCGGTCACAGGGGCGGAGCAAGCAGGGCTTGGAACGGATTGCCGAGACGATCATGCTGAGTTGGGGCGGCAAGCGCATCGCGCTGGCCCTGCTGTCAGGTTCCTTTGCCGTACTGGCGTTGCCTCCGTTTAATTTCTTCGCGGTTCTTTTTGTCTCGCTGCCGGTGCTGGTTTGGCTGCTCGACGGTGCCAGCGGACCGGCGGAAGCCGGTTTTCTCGGCCGCCTGCGTCCTGCATTTTCCACGGGCTGGTGGTTTGGCTTCGGGTATTTTGTCGCGGGGTTGTGGTGGCTCGGCAATGCATTGCTGATGGAAGCCGAGAGTTTTGCCTGGGCATTGCCTATTGCGGTGCTCGGCCTGCCCGCCTTCCTGGCCCTGTTCTACGGTGTAGCTGCCGCCGCAGCGAGGGCGCTGTGGTCGGACGGGATCGGCAGGATCGCGGCCCTTTCGGCCGCCTTCGGGCTGGCCGAGTTCGCACGCGGCTATCTCTTCACCGGGTTTCCATGGAATGCCATCGGTTACGGTGCCATGCCTGTGCCGTTGATGATGCAGTCCTCCGAGATCTTCGGCCTTTATGGCATGTCGGCCCTCACGGTTTTCGTGTTTTCAGCGCCCGCGCTGGTCGGAACCCGGCGCGGCGCCGCAGCCGGTATCGCATTGGCGCTGGTGCTCTTTTGTGCCCATGTCGGCTATGGGTGGGTGGCATTGCAGAGAGGCGGTGATCCTTCCGATCCCGAGCGAACTGCCGTCATAAGGATCGTCCAGCCCGCCATTGACCAGACGGCCAAGTGGGACATGTCGGAGCGCGAACGGATCTTTGACGAGTTGCTGGATCTAAGCGCCCTGCCGCCGCGCGAGGGCGCTCCCCGTCCCAGCCATGTCGTCTGGCCCGAGACGGCGTTGCCCTTCCTTCTGACCGAAAACCCCGGCGCCTTGTCGCGCATGGCGGAGATGCTGCAGGTGGGTCAGACGCTGATAACCGGCGCGGTCCGCCAGGAGGACGGGGTCGCCGGCAAGATGCGGAGATTTTACAATACGATCTATGCCATTGACGATGAGGGCCAGATCATCGGATCAGCCGACAAGGCGCATCTTGTCCCCTTCGGCGAATACCTCCCGTTCGAGCAGCTTTTGCGGGAATACGGCCTGAAGCCGGTGGCAGATAGTTTCGGCGGGTTTTCGGCGGCGGATCGTCGCGCCCTGCTTGCCTTGCCGGGCGGTTTCAAGGCTGTGCCGCTGATCTGCTACGAAGCCATCTTCCCGCGCTTGTCGGAAACGGGCGAGGCCCGCGGTGATCTCTTGCTCAACCTGACCAACGATGCCTGGTACGGTTTCACGCCCGGTCCCTACCAGCACCTCCGCCAGGCCCAGCTGCGTGCCGTTGAAACGCGTTTGCCGCTGGTTCGCGCCGCAAACAACGGCATATCGGTCGTCACCGATTCCCGCGGGCGCATCGCAGGAAGCCTGCCGCTGGGCGAAAGGGGCGTCTTCGACGTCGAGCTTCCGTCCGCCAGCGGGCCTGTCTGGGACAATGCCGATCGTCAGGTTAACTTCGGATTGACTATCGTAATAATGGTATTTGTTGCTGGCGTTGCGCGCAGGACCAAAAAATTCGTGTCCGATTGACGAAAAACCACAAAACTGCGTAGTTGTTCTGGTCAACCCACTTCCCGCCATGGGGCCGATACACGTCGGCCCGGTGCAATCTGATTTTTTGACTGCAAACAAGACGGGATAAACCAACCATAGGGCCATTGGCTCTTGTCAGGACAAAATCATGATTGAAAACAAGAAAAAGCCGAATCCGATAGACATTCATGTCGGCAGTCGGATCCGGTTGCGCCGCACCATGCTCGGTATGAGCCAGGAAAAACTCGGCGAAGCGTTAGGCATCACGTTCCAGCAGATCCAGAAGTACGAGAAGGGCACTAACAGGGTCGGTGCCAGCCGGCTGCAGAACATATCCACAATTTTGAATGTCCCGGTGAGCTTCTTTTTCGAGGATGCTCCGGGTGATCCGCAGACAGGCGGACAGGCGGGTATGGCCGAGGCCAGCAGTTCGAATTATGTCGTTGACTTCCTGTCATCCTCGGAAGGTCTGCAACTCAATCGCGCCTTCATAAAGATTTCCGATCCGAAAGTTCGCCGGAAGCTGGTCGACCTGGTCAAGGCGCTGGCTGCCGAGCCCGAAACTGAGTGATCGCAGGTGGAGCCTCCGCGCTTCACCCCTGTTCGATATTGAATGGACCGACAGAACCACCGTGAGCCGATTTGGCCGGTGGTTCTGTCATATCAAGATATATTTATGTCATTGTGACCTTGTCAGGTTTGTGCGTTGGCACTAAACAGGCGGCACGATTTTGATGATGGAGCCTGCAATGGAGCGTTCGACATTCCTGTTCACAAGTGAATCAGTTTCCGAGGGGCATCCTGACAAGGTGTGCGACCGGATTTCCGATGAAATCGTAGATCTGGTCTATCGCGAGGCCAAGAAGGCCGGTGTCGATCCCTGGAGCGTCCGGGTGGCCTGCGAGACCCTGACAACCACCAATCGGGTGGTGATTGCCGGTGAGGTCCGCGTGCCGGAAACTCTTCTCAAGAAGGACAAGGACGGCACCATCCTCAAGAACAGCCGCGGCGAACCGGTGGTCAATCCGTCCAAGTTCAAGTCCGCCGCCCGCAAGGCGATCCGTTCCATCGGCTACGAGCAGGACGGCTTTCACTGGAAAACCGCCAAGATCGACATGCTGCTGCACAGCCAGTCGGCCGACATCGCGCAGGGCGTCGACAACGCCTCCGACCAGCAGGGTTCGGAAGGCGCCGGCGACCAGGGCATCATGTTCGGTTACGCCTGCAACGAGACGCCCGAGCTTATGCCGGCGCCGATCTACTACAGCCACAAGATCCTCGAGCTCCTGGCTGCCGCACGGCACAATGGCGAAGGCGACGCCGGCAGGCTTGGCCCCGATGCCAAGAGCCAGGTTACTGTCCGGTACGTAGACGGCAAGCCTTCCGAGGTGACTTCGATCGTTCTGTCGACCCAGCATCTCGACGGGAGCTGGGATTCGGCGAAGGTTCGTCAGGTGGTCGAGCCCTACATCCGCGAAGCGCTCGGCGATCTGCCGATTGCTGATGACTGCAAGTGGTATATCAACCCGACCGGCAAGTTCGTCATTGGCGGACCCGATGGGGATGCCGGCTTGACTGGCCGCAAGATCATTGTCGATACCTACGGTGGCGCGGCCCCTCATGGCGGCGGCGCATTCTCGGGCAAGGACACCACCAAGGTGGACCGATCCGCAGCCTACGCCGCACGCTATCTTGCCAAGAACGCCATTGCCGCCGGCTTTGCCGAACGTTGCACGATCCAGCTGTCCTACGCCATCGGCGTCGCCCAGCCGCTCTCGATCAACGTCAACTTCCATGACACCGGAAAGGTGCCGGAAAGCGCGCTGGAAGAGGCTCTGCCGAAAGTCATGGATCTGACCCCGCGCGGCATTCGCAAGCATCTCGATCTCAACAAGCCGATCTACGCACGCACCGCAGCATACGGCCATTTCGGCCGCAAGGCCGGTCGCGACGGGTCGTTCTCCTGGGAAAAGCTCGATCTGGTCAAGCCGCTCAAGGCTGCGCTCAAGGGCTGACATGCAGTCCGGGACGGGGAAAAGTCGCGAAATGACGGAACCGTCCCGGCGCAGCCGCGCCACCGAGGCATTCTACGGCCGCCGCAAGGGAAAGCCGCTCAAGGGCGCCCAGGCCGTCGCTTACGAGCGACGGCTTCCCGACCTGAAGCTTGATCTGACAAACTCGCCGCCGGCGGATCTCGCGGAGCTATGGACCGGTCCGGTTTCGGCCGTCAGGCTCGAAATCGGCTTTGGCGGCGGCGAGCACCTTTTGCACCGCGCGCGTGAGACGCCCGAAACCGGTTTCATCGGTGTCGAACCCTTCGTCAATTCCATGGCCAAGATGATTTCCGGGCTCGAAGCCGACGGGCTCACGAATATCCGCGTACACGATGATGACGCCACGCAACTGCTCGACTGGTTGCCCGATGCGGTCATCGATCACATCGATCTGCTCTACCCCGATCCCTGGCCCAAGAAAAAGCACTGGAAGCGCCGCTTCGTTTCCCAAGTCAATCTCGACCGTTTCGCGCGGGTCCTCAAGCCCGGTGGCCGGTTCTGTTTCGCGTCCGACATTGACACCTATGTCAACTGGACACTCGCGCAAATTGCGGCTCATCCGGCGTTCGAATGGACCGCGGAACGTGCCGATGACTGGCACAAGCACTGGAAAGGCTGGCCCGGTACCCGTTATGAGGCCAAGGCGATTCGCGAAGGCCGCACGCCCTGCTATCTCGGTTTCGTCCGCGCCTGATGCTCCCGGTGCTCCGGCAGGCAGTCGCTACGGTTCGTCGCGCCAAATTGGTTAAACAACTTGCCCGATCGCACAAATCGCGCTATATCGGCTTCAAATTCTTGATCATATGAGCAAGAGTGGGCCCGCGAGGACCCGCTCTTTTTTGTTGCCTCGGATCAGATGAGCCAGACCCGAAGACCGGAACACCGTCCGATGAACGACAGCGCCGAACCAAACGAAGAGCCAAGACTGGTCACCGAGACCGGCGTCGATGCCCGTATTGCGGAGATCGTCGAGCCGGTCCTGTCGTCGATCGACATGCGTCTCGTGCGTGTGCGTCTGTCGGGTCAGAACGGCCTGACGCTGCAGATCATGGCCGAGCGTACGGACGGCTCCATGACCGTCGAGGACTGCGAAGCCGCCTCGCGCGCGATATCCCCGGTTCTTGACGTCGAGGACCCGGTCGACAAGGCCTATCATCTGGAAATATCGTCGCCGGGCATCGACCGGCCATTGGTTCGCAAGTCGGATTTCCTGCGTTGGGAGGGACATCTCGCGCGCTGCGACGCCTCGGTCATGATCAACGGACGCAAGCGCTTTCGCGGTTTCATACGCGATGTCACGGATGAGGGCTTCACCGTTGAGCGCGACCAGCCGGTCTATGGCGAGGAAAACCGGGCCACTATCCCGTTCTCGGCGCTGGCCGAGGCCAAGCTGGTGCTGACCGACGAACTGATCCGCGAATCGCTGCGCGCAGACAAGGCCGCCAAGGCATTGCGGGATGCAGCCAATGACGACAGCGCCGACGACGCGGATTCCTCGCCGGGCGGAGACCCCGCCTAGGTCAAGACTTCGCCGCGCCTTAATGGCGCCGGCATTCAATCGGGTCCGCTGTTCCGGACCCAAACCTCAGCGGACCGGTACGGATGGTCCGACACATGGAGACAGACATGGCAGTCAGTGCAAACAGGCTTGAGCTTCTTCAGATCGCCGACGCGGTTGCGCGGGAGAAATCCATCGACCGCGAAATCGTCATCGCCGCAATGGCCGATGCGATCCAGAAGGCGGCGCGGTCGCGCTACGGGTCGGAATCCAACATCCGCGCCGACATCAATGCGAAGACCGGGGAAATTCGTCTGCAGCGCCTGCTCGAGGTCGTTGAGCATGCCGATGACTACTCGACCCAGATCCCCTTGATGCTGGCGCGCGACCGCAATCCCGACGCCCAGCTTGGCGATTTCATCGCCGATCCGCTGCCGCCCATGGATTTTGGCCGCATCGCTGCGCAATCCGCCAAGCAGGTGATCGTTCAGAAGGTTCGCGAAGCGGAACGCGACCGTCAGTACGATGAGTACAAGGACCGCATCGGCGAAGTGGTCAACGGCACCGTCAAGCGCGTCGAATACGGCAATGTCATCGTTGATCTGGGCCGCGGCGAAGGCATCGTCCGGCGTGACGAGACCATCCCGCGCGAAGCCTTCCGTTACGGCGACCGTATCCGTGCCTACGTCTACGACGTGCGCCGCGAGCAGCGCGGTCCGCAGATCTTCCTGTCGCGCACGCATCCGCAGTTCATGGTGAAGCTGTTCACCATGGAAGTACCGGAAATCTACGACGGCATCATCGAGATCCGTTCTGTTGCCCGCGATCCGGGCAGCCGCGCCAAGATCGCCGTCATCTCGAACGATTCCTCGATCGATCCGGTCGGCGCCTGCGTCGGCATGCGCGGATCCCGCGTTCAGGCCGTTGTCGGCGAGCTGCAGGGCGAAAAGATCGACATCATTCCGTGGTCGCCGTCGCCGGCAACCTTCATCGTCAACGCTTTGCAGCCGGCCGAAGTCGCCAAGGTGGTGCTTGACGAGGATGCCGAGCGGATCGAGGTGGTGGTGCCCGACGAGCAGCTTTCGCTGGCCATCGGCCGTCGCGGCCAGAACGTGCGTCTTGCTTCGCAGCTGACGGGCTGGGATATCGATATCCTGACCGAGGAAGAGGAAAGCCAGCGCCGCCAGAAGGAATTCAACGATCGTACCCAGCTCTTCATGGAAGCGCTCGATGTCGACGAGATGGTCGGTCAGGTACTTGCCTCCGAGGGCTTCAGCCAGGTCGAGGAAGTGGCCTATGTCGATCTCGGCGAAATCACCGCGATCGAAGGCTTTGACGACGAGACCGCCGAGGAGTTGCAGACCCGGGCCCGCGAATATCTGGATCGGGTCGAGGCCGAACTGGACGCCAAGCGCAAGGAACTGGGTGTCGAGGACGAGTTGCGTTCGATTCCGGGCATGACCACCGCAATGATGGTGGCGCTCGGCGGCGACGACATCAAGACGGTCGAAGACTTTGCCGGCTGCGCCGTCGACGATCTGACCGGCTGGTCGGAGCGCAAGGACGGCGAAACCAAGCGTTTCGACGGACTTTTCACCGGCATGGACATCAGCCGCGCCGAAGCCGAATCGATGATTCTTTCCGCTCGCCTTGCGGTCGGCTGGATCACCGAGGAAGAACTGCAGGTCGAAGAAGCCGACGACGGTGAAGGCGAGGCGGAAGAAGACGCAGAGACCTCTGCCGAAACCGGCGACGAGACCGCCTGAGGCGTTTCGGCTCCTCCGGGGATGTGTCGGTGAAGGTCAGGATCGAGCCCGTGAACGACCGGATGTGCATCGTCACTCGTGAACGTGGTCAGCCGGACGGCCTGTTGCGTTTCGTGGCCGGGCCCGACGGAGAAGTTGTCCCGGATCTCCGGCTGAACCTCCCCGGCAGGGGGTGCTGGGTGACCGCCGAGCGGGAGAAAGTTGACCTCGCGGTCAAGCGAAACCTCTTCGGCCGGGCGCTGAAGGCGAAGGTGACGGTTCGGCCTGACCTTGGCGAGACCGTCGAGGGGCTGCTTTGTTCGGGGCTTTTGGGTATGATGAACATGGCCCGGAAATCGGGCCAGTTCATATCCGGATCGGGAAAGGTCGAGGAGGCCATTCGATCCGGCGCCGCGATTGCCGTTATGCACGCAACGGACGCGGCCGAGGACGGCATCCGAAAGCTGCGCCAGGCCAACACGGCCCAGGCCAGGGGCGACAGGCAGGCTGAGATTCCGGTTTTCAGGCTGTTTTCTGCCCAGGAATTGTCGGCTGCCATGGGTGAAGGCGCGTTTATCCATGCCGCCGCGCTTGCGGGGCAGGCCGGTGAGGGTGTAGTGAAACGCGCAATAGGACTTGCGCGCTACAGATACGGGCCTGAAATGGGCGCCAATTGAAAGCGGGCTAACGGGCACGACCGCCCGAAGGCGATCGATTACGAAGCCGCTGCGCACAGGCGCGCAGCGCGGCTTCCGCGGAAACGGATACGGAATGAGCGACAGCAAAGACGACAAGACAATCAGTGTTACCGGCAAGAAAACCTTCTCGCTGAAGCGGCCCTCCGTCGAGCAGGGGATGGTACGCCAGGAAATGGGCCGTGGCCGGACCAAGGCCGTGGTGGTTGAAACGCGCAAGCGGCGCATCAACCGTCCCGAAGATGACAAGCCGGCCCAGCCGATCACGCTCAAGCCTCGCAAGGCCCCCGCCCAAGAGAAGCCGGCCGAAACGCCTGCACCGGCGGCGCCCGCGGAGCCGGCGGCCCCGTCCCGTGGCGGCGTTGTGCTGAACGAATTGTCGGCAAGCGAAGTCGAGGCTCGTCGCCGGGCACTCGAGGACAGCCGCGTTCGTGACGCCGAGGAACGCAAGCGCGCCGAAGCGGAAGCTGCGCGTCGCGCCGAGGAAGAGGCCCGTCGCAAGGCCGAGGAGGCTGAAGAGGCCAAGCGCCGTGCCGAAGAAGAGGCCCGTCTCGCCAAGGAAGCCGAGGAAGCCAAGAAAAACGAGCCCGAGCCTGAACCGGCCCCGGACGTCGCGGGCCTTGAGGCCGCGGCGCCTCCGACTGCAGAAGAAGCCGCTGCTCGTGGCCGCCGCCGCGATGCCGAAACCGATGCGCCGTCCCGCTCGGGCGGCCCGGCCCGTCCTGGCGCCAAGGTCGCCCGGCCCGAAACACCAAAGCCCAGCCGCACCAAGGGCGAGGACGATCGCCGCCGCGGCAAGCTGACGCTGACCGCTGCGCTCAATGACGACGGCAATTCGCGCGGGCGCTCGCTTTCGGCCATGCGCCGCCGTCAGGAGAAGATGCGCCGCTCGATGTCGTCGCAGGAGCCGCGCGAAAAGGTAACGCGAGAGGTCACGCTGCCTGAAACCATCACCATCCAGGAACTTTCCCAGCGTATGGCCGAGCGATCGGTCGACGTGATCAAGTACCTGATGAAGGAAGGCCAGATGATGAAGCCCGGCGACGTCATCGACGCCGACCTGGCCGAGATCATCGCCGGCGAATTCGGACACACCGTCCGCCGTGTTTCGGAGTCCGATGTCGAACTAGGTATTTTCAATGTCGAGGATGATGGCGGCAATTCTGTTCCGCGTCCCCCGGTCGTCACCATCATGGGTCATGTCGACCACGGCAAGACGTCGCTGCTCGATGCCATTCGCGATGCGAATGTCGTCTCGGGCGAGGCTGGCGGAATCACCCAGCATATCGGCGCCTACCAGGTTGAAAAGAACGGCCAGCTGATCACCTTCATCGACACCCCGGGTCACGCGGCCTTTACCGCGATGCGCGCACGCGGCGCCCAGGCAACCGACATCGCGATCCTGGTTGTTGCTGCCGATGACGCGGTGATGCCGCAGACGATCGAATCCATCAACCACGCCAAGGCGGCCGATGTGCCGATCATCGTCGCCATCAACAAGATGGACAAGCCCGCAGCCGACGCCAACAAGGTTCGCACGGACCTTCTGCAGCATGAAGTCTTCGTTGAATCAATGGGCGGCGAGGTGCTCGACGTCGAGGTTTCCGCGACCAAGCAGATGAATCTCGACAAGCTGCTCGATGCAATCCTGCTTCAGGCGGAACTTCTGGATCTCAAGGCCAATCCCGACCGCACCGCCGAGGGCGTCGTCGTTGAGGCCAAGCTTGACCGCGGCCGCGGTTCGGTTGCCACCGTTCTGGTGCAGACCGGTACGCTGCATCCCGGAGAAATCCTCGTGGCGGGCGATCAGTGGGGCCGTGTGCGGGCACTGGTCAACGACCGCGGCGAGCAGGTCAAGGAAGCAGGACCCGCTTTCCCGGTGGAGATCCTCGGGCTTCAGGGCACGCCGCAGGCGGGTGACCGCTTTGCTGTCGTCGAAAACGAATCTCGCGCCCGCGAGATCGCCGAATACCGTCAGCGGCTTGCCCGCGACAAGGCGGCCGCACGCCAGAGCGGCTCACGCGGGTCGCTCGAGCAGATGATGACCCAGCTGCAGGACACCGGCAGCCAGGAGTTCCCGCTTCTGGTCAAGGGCGATGTTCAGGGCTCTATCGAAGCCATCGCCGGCGCGATCGAGAAGCTCGGCACCGACGAGGTGCGCGCGCGCATCATCCATTCGGCCGCTGGCGCCATCACCGAATCCGACATTTCGCTTGCGGAAGCCTCGGGCGCGGCAATCATCGGCTTCAATGTCCGCGCCAACAAGCAGGCCCGCGATGCGGCAGAGCGCGAAGGCGTCGAAATTCGCTACTACAACATCATCTACGATCTCGTGGATGACGTTAAGGCGGCGATGTCGGGCATGCTCTCGCCGGAGCGCCGCGAAACCTTCCTCGGCAATGCCGAGATCCTAGAGGTGTTCAACATCACCAAGGTCGGCAAGGTGGCCGGCTGCCGCGTGACGGAAGGCAAGGTCGAGCGTGGCTCGGGCGTCCGCCTGATCCGCGACGGCGTCGTCATTCACGAAGGCAAGCTCAAGACGCTCAAGCGCTTCAAGGACGAGGTGGCCGAGGTCAATGCCGGTCAGGAATGCGGCATGGCCTTCGAGAACTACGAGGACATCCGCGCAGGCGACGTCATCGAGTGTTTCCGCGTCGAGCACGTCAGCCGCACCCTTTGACCGTTTTGATGACGCCCGGCACGTAGATGCCGGGCGTCCATCGGTCTTTTGATCTCCGGGCACACTGCCCGCAAATCCGGTTGGAATCCCATGACCAAGGCAACTTCCTCGGCCCCGTCCCAGCGCATGCTGCGAGTGGGCGAACAGGTTCGCGCCGCCATCACCCAGGTGCTGCAGCGCGGCGACGTGCGCGATCCGCTGATCGAAAACACCGTCATCTCGGTGTCCGAAGTCCGCATGTCACCTGATCTCAAGATCGCCACGGCCTATGTCACGCCGCTCGGCCAGACCGATCATGCGGCCACTATTGCGGCGCTCAACAAGCACGCCCGTTATCTCAGGGGCCGGGTCTCGCCGTTGCTCCGGCAGATGAAATACATGCCCGAGCTGCGTTTCCGCGATGACACCAGCTTCGACAACTACTCGAAGATCGATGCACTGCTGCGCTCTCCGGAAGTCGCCCGGGACCTCGACGACGATGACGACGGTGACCGCGATCCCGACGGCAGCGCGGAGAACAGCTGATATGGGCCGGCGCGGCAAGAAGAAGGGCCGGCCGGTCTCCGGCTGGCTGGTGCTGGACAAGCCCTGGGACTTCGGTTCCACCGAGGCTGTTTCCAAGATCAAGTGGCTTTTCAAGGCCGACAAGGCTGGTCATGCCGGAACGCTCGATCCGCTGGCGTCCGGCATGCTTCCGATTGCGCTCGGGGAAGCCACCAAGACGGTTCCCTATGTCATGGACGGCCGAAAGGTCTACGAATTTACCGTCGCCTGGGGCGAGCAGCGCAACACCGACGATCTGGAAGGGGAGATCACGGACCGTTCAGATGATCGTCCGGACCGCGCCGCGATCGAGGCGGTCCTGCCGCACTACACAGGCGTGATCGAGCAGGTCCCGCCCTCCTTCTCCGCGGTCAAGATCGGCGGCGAGCGGGCCTATGACATGGCGCGCGACGGCGAGGCGGTCGAGATCCCCTCCCGCGAAGTCGAGATCCACCGACTGACACTGCTGGGGTGCCCTGACCCGGACCATGCGGTCTTCGAAGTCGAGTGCGGCAAGGGGACCTATGTGCGGGCTCTGGCGCGTGATTTCGGCCGTGATCTCGGCTGCTTCGGTCACATCTCGTCGCTTAGGCGCACGATGGTGGCGCCGTTCGATGAAGCCCAGATGGTGCCTCTTGCCGATCTTACGGCACTTGAGGAGATCGAGGACGACGCAGAACGGTTGGCGGCGCTCGACGCGTTCCTGATGCCTGCCGGTGAGGCACTTGCAGCTCTTCCGCGTGTCGACATTTCCGGCGATCAGGCCCACCGGCTCCGGATGGGCAATCCGATCATCCTGAGGGGCCGCGACGCTCCGGTTGCCACCGATGACGCCTGCGCCTTCGCGGCCGGCGAACTTGTGGCAATCGGCGAGGTGGCCGGCGGGGAATTCCGTCCGCGGCGCGTCTTCAAGGTCTGAAGCACTCCGCCAGAGGTGACTTGCCTTTGCCCGTCCGAGGCGGCAGACTGCTTCAGTGGTCTGCGGGGAACCGGCTCGCGGCAGGGTTCGGGGGGATAGTCATGGAAAAGATATCTGCAGCTACGGTGTTGGCCCTGTTGACGTTTGCGCCGACGATTACCAGTACTCCGGCCTTCGCCCAAAACCCGGGTTATGATCGCAATGGCTGCGGCTGGTACATTATCCTCGGCTGTTCGAGAAACCGCAGTGATGCCGTCTGGACACTCCAGGACCTGGGCGGGATCATGGTCGGAGGCGGCGCCGGTTCGCGGGTCCTGAACACCACCGGCGTGGAAGGGTTCCGCAACGGCTTCTACTGCGTCGCCGATGGACCCTATCTCTCCGAGGAGGATGCCGGATCGGTCGCCTGGCGGGAGGCCGTGCCCGACGCTTACGTCAAGCGCGGCTGCTAATCAGCGATATCGGGGCCTATCCACCGTCCGGTTCCGGCACTCGCCGGCACGCCTTCGGCGCCGGGTCATATTTTCCTTTCATTTCGGCTTGTTTTGGCCTATAGCCCGGCCGTTGCATTACCTTGGTCCGCAAGGCGGGCCGATGCAGCATTTCGAGGCCCCTTCTGGACGACATCCCGGGAGCGGGCGCCATTTCCATCCGACAAGAAAGGATATGACGATGTCGATTACTGCTGAGCGCAAGGCTGCGCTGATCGAAGAATATGCCACAAAGCCAGGCGACACCGGGTCGCCGGAAGTCCAGGTTGCGATCCTGACCGAACGGATCAACAACCTGACCGAACACTTCAAGGGCAACAAGAAGGACAACCATTCACGGCGCGGGCTGTTGAAGATGGTGTCCACGCGCCGGTCGCTGCTCGACTATGTCAAGGGCAAGGACCACGCGCGCTACGCCGAGCTGATTGCCCGTCTGGGCATTCGCCGCTAAGCATTGAGCCGGCGGGCAGGGCGAAAGCCTTGTCCGCCGGATCGCAATTCGAGGCCCTGATTAAGGGCCTTGGCGTCAAGGCGCACGCCAACCGGCCGCGGCCGATCCAAGCGCCATAACCGTCCGCCGGACCTGAAAAAGGGGTCACGGACACACTCAAGAGCCCGTCATGGGGCAGGATTGCCGGATGCTTTGGCCGCGCGTGGCGCGGATCTCCAGAGCCACAAAGCCTCCCGCTGTCTTGCCCGTGATGTGCCAAAACAAACGAAGTGCGCCGCGCGGCCGCCCCAGGCGGCCGGTTCCGCACTCCGCATACGAAGGACAAGACATGTTCGATACCCACAAGGTCGAGATTGAATGGGGCGGCCGTCCGCTCACACTGGAAACCGGCAAGGTTGCCCGCCAGGCTGATGGCGCCGTCATCGCCTCCTACGGTGAAACAACCGTGCTCGCCACCGTCGTCTCGGCGAAGGCGCCCAAGCCCGGCCAGGACTTCTTTCCCCTGACCGTCAACTACCAGGAAAAGACCTACGCAGCCGGCAAGATCCCCGGCGGCTACTTCAAGCGCGAAGGCCGTCCGAGCGAAAACGAGACGCTGACCTCACGCCTGATCGACCGTCCGCTCCGCCCGCTCTTCCCCGAAGGCTACAAGAACGACACGCAGATCATCATCACCGTTCTGCAGCATGATCTTGAGAACAACCCGGACGTGCTGGCCATGGTCGCGGCCTCCGCTGCCCTGACCATCTCGGGCATTCCCTTCATGGGCCCGATCGCCGGCGCCCGCGTCGGTTACATCAACGGCGAATACGTGCTCAACCCGCATGTCGACGAAATGCCCGAAAGCGCGCTCGATCTCGTCGTTGCCGGCACCTCCGATGCCGTGCTGATGGTTGAATCCGAAGCCAAGGAACTGGCCGAGGACGTCATGCTCGGCGCGGTGATGTTCGGCCACAAGGCCTTCCAGCCGGTTATTGACGCGATCATCAAGCTTGCCGAAGCGGCAGCCAAGGAGCCGCGCGAATTCGAAGCCCCCGATCATTCGGAGCTTGAGGCCGAAATGCTTTCGATGTGCGAAGGCGACCTGCGCAAGGCCTATGAAAACACCGACAAGGCCGCCCGCTACAACGCCATTGATGCGGTCAAGGACAAGGTCAAGGCGCATTTTGCACCGGCCGAGGGAGAAGAGCCCCGCTATCCGTCCGAAGTCATCGGCGCCGTCTTCAAGTCGCTGCAGGCCAAGGTTGTCCGCGGCGCCATCCTCGAGACCAAGAGCCGCATCGACGGTCGCGATCTCGAGACCGTGCGTCCGATCGTTTCCGAAGTCGGCCTGCTGCCGCGCACCCACGGTTCGGCGCTTTTCACCCGCGGCGAGACCCAGGCCATCGTCGTTGCCACGCTTGGCACCGGCGAGGACGAGCAGTATGTCGACAGCCTGACGGGGACCTACAAGGCCACCTTCATGCTGCACTACAACTTCCCGCCCTATTCGGTCGGCGAGACCGGCCGCACCGGTTCGCCCGGTCGCCGCGAGATCGGCCACGGCAAGCTCGCCTGGCGCGCCATTCACCCGATGATGCCGTCCGCCGAGCAGTTCCCATACACGCTCCGCGTCGTCTCCGAGATCACCGAGTCCAACGGCTCGTCCTCGATGGCGACCGTTTGCGGCACCTCGCTGGCGCTGATGGATGCAGGCGTTCCGCTTGCCAAGCCGGTTGCGGGTATCGCCATGGGCCTGATCAAGGAGGGCGACCAGTTCGCCGTCCTGTCCGACATTCTCGGTGATGAGGATCACCTGGGCGACATGGACTTCAAGGTCGCCGGTACCTCAGACGGTATTACCGCGCTGCAGATGGACATCAAGATCGATGGCATCACCGAGGAAATCATGCAGATCGCGCTTGGCCAGGCCAAGGGCGGCCGCCTGCACATCCTGGGCGAAATGGGCAATGCTCTCTCCGAAAGCCGCGGTCAGCTGGGTGAATTCGCCCCGCGCATCGAAGTCATGAACATCCCGGTCGACAAGATCCGCGACGTCATCGGCACCGGCGGCAAGATCATCCGCGAGATCGTCGAGAAGACCGGCGCCAAGATCAACATCGACGACGACGGTACCATCAAGATCGCCTCGTCCTCGGGCAAGGAGATCGAGGCCGCCAAGAAGTGGATCCACTCGATTGTGGCCGAGCCGGAAGTCGGCGTGATCTATGAAGGCACCGTGGTCAAGGTTGCCGATTTCGGCGCCTTCGTGAACTTCTTCGGCCCGAAGGACGGCCTTGTTCACATCTCGCAGCTCGCCAGCGAGCGCGTCGCCAAGACCTCCGACGTGGTCAAGGAAGGCCAGAAGGTCTGGGTCAAGCTCCTGGGCTTTGATGAGCGCGGCAAGGTGCGCCTGTCGATGAAGGTTGTCGACCAGGAAACCGGCCAGGAAATCACCGGCGACTAAGCCGAGCCGATTGGCCTGATACACAGGCATGTGTTTTTGAACCCCGCAGGTGTAAGTCTGCGGGGTTCTTCTTTTCCGGCAACGGCTTGATCCCGCAGACGGATTGCCTGACAGTATTGTCCAGACACGGGGAGCCAGGTTTGACGGATGTCGCGACACCCAAGAGTTCCGGGATTGATCTGGGCACGCCGCTGACGCTTCGCTGCGGGGTTGTGGTGAAAAACCGCATTCTCAAGTCCGCCATGTCGGATTCGCTTGGTGACGGTGCGGGCAATCCCTCCGCGGCGCAGATTGCACTTTATCGGCGCTGGGCGGATGGCGGCGCTGCCGTATCCATCATCGGTGAAGTTCAAACCGATCCCCACGCGCTGGAGAAGCCGGGCAATCTTGTCGTTGCGGCGGACTCCAGCACCGAGATGTTTGCCCGGCTCACGCAAGCGGGCACCGCAGAAGGCGCCGGGCTCTGGGCCCAGCTCGGCCATGCCGGAGCGTTGAGCTATGCGCCGCTTGGCCGGCCGCGCGGGCCTTCCGGTCTCAGGCTTGATGGGCTTGATTGCGCGGAGTTGTCGCCCGGAGACATTGACCAATTGCCGGCGCTTTTCGCGAATGGTGCGGCAACGGCGAAGGCGTCGGGTTTTACCGGCGTGCAGGTTCATGCCGCCCACGGTTTCTTGCTGTCGCAGTTCCTGTCACCGCTGTTCAACCGCCGCTCCGATCGCTGGGGCGGCAGCTTGGGCAACCGGGCCCGCCTGTTGATCGAGACGATCGGTGCAGTCCGAGCGGCGGTGGGGCCCGCCTTTCCGGTCGCAGTCAAGCTCAATGCCACCGATCGCATCGACGGTGGTTTTTCGGAACAAGAGGCCTCAGCCGTGATCGGGATGCTGGACAAAACGTCCGTCGATCTGATCGAGATTTCGGGCGGCACCTATTTCCCGGGCGCCAGGTCCTCGGGAGGCGGACGACCGGGTGAGCCTTATTTTCTCGAGTTTGCGCGTAACGTACGAGGGCTGACGAAAAAGCCCCTGGCCGCCGTCGGCGGTTTCAAGACATACCGGCAGGCCGCCGGTGCGGTTCGGGAAGGAACTCTCGACATGATCGGCCTTGCCCGGGCGCTTGTCGTCGCTCCGGACCTGCCGGGGCAATGGGCGAGCGGTGTGGCTGCCGCCCCCGAATTTCCCCGTTTCGAGAACCCGCGCGAGGGGGCTGTCACCGCGTGGTACACGTTGCGGCTCGCCGCTCTCGGGGGTGCGCCTCTGCCCGGCTTTCCGGTCGAGGAGGCTTCCGGCCTGCCGGACGCGAATGCCGCATTGGACGCCTACGATGCCCGTGACCGGGCGCGTCACGAGCTCTGGCGGAACCGTTTCGGCTGAATTCGGGCTGGGTGTGTTCCCGGCAGATCCAGTGAAACCGGGGCTTCACGGTTTGAGGGGAGCTAACGCCTGGATGCCGACGGAACCAAAGGGCCCGCGGATCGTTGCGGTGCAGGGGCCATTGTTTTTCACGAGAGCCTTCAGATTTCCGGCAGGCCCGGCCTGCCACATCATCAGCCGACCGGAGGAGGCACAGCATGGACATCACCCAGCTCATTCTTGACGACCACGCCGAGCAGCGCCGCTTGTTTGCCGCCCTGGAAGAGATCGACCCGAAGGATGTCGACGCGCTGAGTGCGGTCTGGGGGCGTTTGAAGGCTCTTCTCGATTCTCACGCGGAGGCGGAGGAACGCTACTTCTATCCCGAGCTGCTGAAGCTGGGAAAGGGAGCGGCAGACGCAGACAGTGCCGACGACGAGACCGAGGATGCGATCGATGATCACAACGACATCCGCGATACGGGCGAGGAAGTCGAGAAGCACGAGGTCGGCTCGAAGGACTGGTTCGCCGCAGTGGCGGAATGCAATGTGGCCAACAGCCATCATCTGGGCGAGGAAGAGCGGCAAGGGCTCGCGGATTTTCGCCGCCACGCCTCCTTCGAACTGCGCCATGAACTGGCCGTCCGCTTTCTTGCCTTCCAATGCGCGCATCTGACGGGTGTCAAGGTTGTCGACAAGGATCCGGAAAAATACTTGGATGATCCGGCACAGGAAATCGAGAAGTCATGAGGCGCTGCGCCCGGTAAACTGGCCGGCGATTTTATGTCTGCCCGGCCAGAACGTCCGAACGCGTTTCGCCAAAACAAGCACCGAAAGCGATCTTGAATTCCGTTTCAAGATCTGGAGTTGGCCTGCGGGAACCATACAAGCGCTGGCGCATTGGCCCTGCACACCAACAGGGAGTAATTAAATGGGTCACAAGCTTGCCATTTCGAAGATCGAGAACGTCACCCATGACGTCCGCCAGTTCACCTTCGAGAAGCCGGATGGTTTCGAATTCACGCCGGGGCAGGCGGCCGAGGTCGGCATTGATCGCGATGGCTGGCGCGACGCGGGACATCCCTTCACCTTCACGTCTCTGCCGGATTGGGATCAACTCCAGTTCACCATCAAGATCTATCCCGAGCATGACGGCCTGACCGAGCAGATCGGCACCCTTAAGGAAGGCGACAGTTTCATAGTCGGTGATCCGTGGGGGACCATCGAATACAAGGGCAAGGGAACGTTCATCGCCGGCGGTGCCGGCGTCACGCCCTTCATCGCGATCCTCAGGATGCTGCGCGACCGTGGTGAGCTTTCCGGTCACCGGTTGATCTTCGCCAACAAGACTGAGGCGGACATTATCCTCAGGAACGAATTTGATGCCATGCCTGGCCTCGAGGTGATCCATGTTCTGAGCAAGGAGGACAAGGACGGGTTCGAGCACGGGCGCATCGACAAGCAGATGCTCCAGCGCCTTGTCGGCAGCACGTTGGAGAAATTCTATGTCTGCGGCCCCGACGAGATGGTCGAGAGCATCAATGGCGCACTCAAGGAGATGGGTGCCGATCCCGACGGCCTTGTGTTCGAGGAGTGAGGACCGTTCCGCACTCGCGGATAAACCAGTCCGAAGGACTGATTTGAGCGACGAACACCTGGGCGCGAGAAAGCGCATGCCAATGAAAAACCCCGGATCGGCTGATCCGGGGTTTTCTTGTGGTTCCGGCCCGAACCTCGGGATTGGTTATCCCTCGTCGGCCTTGTTCAGTTCCGAAACGATCGGCATCGAGGTGATGTTAAAGCCTGAATCGACATAGTGGATCTCGCCTGTCACACCCGAGCTCAGATCCGAGAGCAGATAGAGCGCGGACTTGCCGACATCGCCGATGTCGACAGTTCGCCGCAGCGGCGCGTTCTTCTTCTGAAAATTGAACATGGCACGCGCATCGCCGATGCCGGCGCCCGCCAGTGTCCGGACCGGACCTGCCGAGATCGCATTGACCCGAATGCCGTCCTGCCCGTAGTCCGCTGCGAGATAGCGCACCATCGCTTCAAGCGCCGCCTTGGCCACGCCCATGACGTTGTAATTGGGCATGACCCGCATCGAGCCGCCATAGGTCAACGTCAGGATCGAACCGCCATCGCTCATGAGTGGCGCCGCACGTTGTGCGACTTCAGTGAACGAATAGGCCGAGATAACCATGGTCCGGGAAAAATTGGCGCGCGTGGTCACGTCCGCATAGCGGCCCTTGAGCTCGCTTCTGTCTGAAAAACCAATTGCATGGACCACGAAGTCGATCTTGCCCCATTCGGATTTCAACGTTTCGAAAACCGCGTCGACAGTTGCGATGTCCTCGACATCACAGGGCAGCACCAGTTTTGAGCCGACGCTTTCCGCCAGCGGCTTCACCCGGCGGCCAAAGCCCTCGCCCTGGTAGGTGAACGCCAGTTCTGCGCCTGCGTCCGCAAGTTGGCGGGCAATCCCCCAGGCGATAGAGTGATCATTGGCAACCCCCATTATGAGGCCGCGTTTGCCCTTCATCAGCGATTCCATCCTAGTCCCCCCGGTCCGATCAACGATCATGCCGCTGGAAGACCAGCGTCGCGTTTGTGCCGCCAAAGCCGAACGAGTTCGACAACGCCGTGTCGATCTTGGCGTCGTCGATACGCTCGCGCACGATCGGAACATCCGCGAACTCCGGATCGAGATCGGTAATGTGTGCGCTCTTGCCGACAAAACCTTCCTTCATCATCAGGAGCGAGTAGATCGCCTCCTGCGCCCCTGCCGCGCCCAGCGAATGGCCGGTCAGCGATTTCGTCGACTGGATATGCGGTATGTCCTGCCCGAAGACTTCGCGGATCGCGCCGATTTCCTTTGAATCTCCCACCGGGGTCGAGGTGCCATGGGTGTTGATGTAATCGACGCGGCCCTCGACGGTCGCCAGTGCCTGGCGCATGCAGCGAACAGCGCCTTCGCCCGATGGCGCCACCATGTCGTAGCCGTCCGAAGTCGCGCCGTAGCCGGTCAGTTCGGCATAGATCTTGGCACCGCGCGCCTTGGCGTGCTCGAGTTCCTCGAGCACCAGAACGCCCGCGCCGCCGGCGATGACGAAGCCGTCGCGGCTCGTGTCGTAGGCCCGGGAGGCGGTTTCCGGCGAGTCCTCATTGTATTTCGAAGACATCGCGCCCATCGCGTCGAACAGGTTCGACATGGTCCAGTCGAGATCCTCGTGCCCGCCGGCAAACATCATGTCCTGCTTGCCCCACTGGATCAGTTCGGCAGCGTTGCCGATGCAATGCGCCGAGGTCGAGCAGGCAGACGAGATCGAGTAGTTCACGCCGTGGATCTTGAACCAGGTCGCAAGCGTTGCCGAAGCCGTCGAGGACATCGATTTCGGAACCGCGAACGGGCCGATCCGTTTCGGGCTGCCATTCTTTCGGGTGGTGTCCGCCGCATCGATCAGGGTCCGCGTCGAGGGGCCGCCAGACCCCATCACGATGCCCGTGCGTTCGTGGGTGATTTCGTCCTCGCCAAGTCCTGCATCCTCGATTGCCTGCTGCATGGCGACATGGTTCCACGCACCGCCGCGCGAAAGAAACCGCATGGCGCGGCGGTCCACCAGTTCGGTGGGGTCGAGTGACGGCGAGCCCCAGACCTGGCTGCGGAAGCCGTGTTCGGCGAAGTCCTGGCTGAAGCTGATGCCGGATTTGGCGTTGCGCAGCGATTCGGTCACCTCTGCCGCGTTGTTGCCGATGGAGGATACGATCCCCATGCCCGTGACGACGACTCGTCTCATGTGATTGCCCTTTCGAGTGGCGGGTCCTGGTTGCTGGGTTCACCCGGGATGTGTCAGCCGGTTTTGTCCTTAGCAAGGCCGACGCGCAGATCCGTGGCATTGTAGATGGTCTCCCCATCCGCCTTGAGCCAGCCATTGGCGATGCCGAGCACCAGCCTGCCGCGCATCACCCGCTTGAAGTCGATCCCGTACTCAAGCAGCTTGACGTCGGGCGTCACCATGCCCTTGAACTTCACCTCGCCGGTCGAAAGCGCCATTCCGCGGCCCTCTTCGCCGAGCCACCCCAGGTAGAAGCCGGTGAGCTGCCACATTCCGTCCAGTCCCAGGCAACCCGGCATGACAGGGTTGCCCTTGAAGTGGCACGGAAAGAACCAGAGATCGGGAGTTATGTCGAACTCGGCCCGCAGATAGCCCTTGTCGAACTCGCCGCCGGTTTCCGAGATGTCGGTGATCCGGTGAACCATCAGCATCGGCGGCAGGGGCAATTGCGCGTTTCCCGGGCCGAACAATTCGCCCTCCGCGCATTTGATGATTTCGTCGTAGGTGAAGCTTGATTGCCTGTCGACCATGTAAAATGCGTCTCCCGGTTCGCCGTCTCTCCGTGCGGCCCTTGTCATCGATCCCAATGCCAGCCGAATTGATGGTCCACGCTAGCATACCAGCGTGGTCCGGTGAAACCGGCCGCGCGAGGCATGTCGAATACCGGATGCTGTCTGTGAACGAAAGAGGCGACGCTACGGAAAGTCACAGTCGCGGTCGCTCTATTGAAAGCAATGCCCACAAAAGTTATATCAGGATCAGGAAATTCGAACGTCTGGACAGTTCCGACAATGCATTCCGCGCCGAGAAACAAAAACGCCGCCCGCGAATCGGCCCTGCGCTTGCGCGATGCGGGCCTTCGCCCCACAAGGCAGCGCGTTGCGCTCGCCGATCTGCTGTTTGCCAAGGGTGACCGTCATCTCACCGCAGAGGACCTGCACGAGGAGGCCGTCAGCGTCGGCGTGCCGTGCTCGCTGGCCACAGTATACAACACCCTGCACCAGTTCACCGAGGCGGGCATGCTCAGGGTCCTGTCGCTTGAGACGGCCAAAACCTACTTTGACACCAATGTCTCCGATCACCACCATTTCGTGGTCGACGGTTCCAACGATGTCCTCGACATCCCGGTCGGCAACATTTCGATTTCCGATCTGCCCGAAGCCCCCGAAGGCATGGAAATTACGCATGTCGATGTGGTGATCCGGGTACGCCCCAAGCGCTGAATTTCCTGCCTTGAAAACCGGTGTGCCGGCACCTGTCCGCACCGCTCTGGAAATGAAGGCGGTTTCCCGCTAATAGCATTGTTACACCGTCAGGCGCGGCTGAATGCGCGCCTGACGGTTTTGTTTCGGGAGCCGAAGAGGAGAGTTGCATGCCGCCCTATCGTTCGAGAACCTCCACCCATGGCCGCAACATGGCGGGCGCACGCAGCCTGTGGCGCGCCACGGGCATGAAGGATGGAGATTTCGGCAAGCCGATCATCGCGGTGGTCAATTCCTTCACGCAGTTCGTCCCCGGCCACGTGCACCTGAAGGATCTCGGTCAGCTCGTCGCCCGCGAGATCGAGAAGGCAGGCGGCATCGCCAAGGAGTTCAATACCATTGCGGTCGATGACGGCATCGCCATGGGCCATGACGGAATGCTCTACTCGCTTCCCTCGCGCGAAGTGATTGCCGACAGCGTCGAATACATGGTCAACGGCCATTGCGCCGACGCCATGGTCTGCATCTCCAACTGTGACAAGATCACCCCGGGAATGCTCAACGCCGCCATGCGGCTCAACATACCGGTGGTATTTGTCTCGGGCGGCCCGATGGAAGCGGGCAAGGTGGTCCTGGAGAACGGCGTTGCCAAATCCGTAGATTTGGTCGACGCGATGGTCCTGGCCGCCGACGACAGTGCCTCCGATACCGATGTCATGGCCATGGAGCAGAACGCATGCCCCACCTGCGGCTCGTGCTCCGGCATGTTCACCGCCAATTCCATGAACTGCCTGACCGAGGCCCTCGGCCTGGCGCTGCCGGGCAACGGCTCAACACTCGCCACCCACAAGGATCGCGAGCGGCTTTTCGTCGAGGCCGGCCACCTGATCGTCGATCTGGCAAGGCGCTACTACGAGCAGGATGATGAAACCGCGCTTCCGCGCTCCATCGCCAGCTTCGCCGCGTTCGAAAACGCGATGACCCTGGATATTTCCATGGGCGGCTCCACCAACACCGTGCTGCATCTGCTGGCAGCGTCGCATGAAGGCGAGGTCGGCTTTACGATGGACGATATCGATCGG
Organism: Hoeflea sp.; assembly: GCA_965230055.1. Classification (GTDB taxonomy): domain Bacteria; phylum Pseudomonadota; class Alphaproteobacteria; order Rhizobiales; family Rhizobiaceae; genus Hoeflea. The sequence continues at coordinate 1,877,604 of OZ245939.1, forward strand.
CTGTCGCGCAAGGTTCCGGTGCTTTGCAAGGTCGCGCCCGCTGTCGAAAACATCCACATGGAGGATGTTCACCGCGCTGGGGGGATCTTCGGCATTCTCGGCGAGCTCGACCGGGCGGGTCTCATCGACAGCTCGCTGCCGACCATCCATGCGGCCACGCTCAAGGAAGCGCTGGCGCGTTGGGATATTGCCCAGACCAATTCCGAGGCCGTGCACAAGTTCTATTCGGCGGCGCCCGGGGGCGTTCCGACACAGACCGCTTTCTCGCAGGAACGCCGCTACGAGGAAGGCGTCGACCTTGACCGGAAATCCGGCGTCATCCGCTCAAGAGAGCACGCCTATTCGCAGGATGGCGGACTGGCAGTGCTGTTCGGCAACATCGCGCTGGACGGCTGCATCGTCAAAACCGCGGGCGTTGACGAATCCATCCTCAAGTTCACCGGCCCCGCGCGCATTTTCGAAAGCCAGGATTCCGCCGTCTCCGCGATCCTGACCGGCAAGGTCAAGCCGGGCCAGGTGGTATTGATCCGCTACGAGGGCCCCCGTGGCGGTCCCGGAATGCAGGAGATGCTCTATCCGACGAGCTACCTGAAATCCAAGGGATTGGGCAAGGACTGCGCCCTGATCACCGATGGCCGCTTTTCGGGCGGCTCATCCGGTCTCTCCATCGGCCACATCTCGCCGGAAGCGGCGGAGGGAGGTGCGATCGGTCTGGTGGAAGAGGGCGACATGATCGTCATCGATATTCCGAACCGGGTCATGAAGGTAGACCTTCCCGACAGCGTTCTCGCCGAGCGACGCGCGGCGATGGAAGCCCGCGGCGCGGATGCATGGAAGCCCACTGAGAAGCGCAAACGCAAGGTCACCACGGCACTCAAGGCCTATGCGGCGATGACCAGTTCCGCGGCCAAGGGCGCAGTGCGGATCGTCTGAGCACAAAGAAAGCGGCAGACCCATCTCCGGGACTGCCGCCTTATCTGCAATCCTCATTGCGGGATCAGGACGGCAGGGAGACCTGCCCGTCGGCGCCAGGCTTTCTGGCAGCTACTTGAACGCCTCGCCCGGATAGGCGCCCCAGATCTCGTTCTGCGCCACAAAACCCTCGACACCGTCTGCCCTGGCCTCGCACCAGTCTCCGTCGCAGGCTTTGATCTCCACCACCACGCCCGGTTCGAGCCGGGCGACAATTCGTGCACTGGATCGCGCTTCGCGGTGCATGTCGATGAACTGCTCCTCTTCGCCGGCGGCACTCTTCCAAGGCGCGGCCATGGCGGTGCGCTCGCCCGACAGCAGCGACTGGTAGACCCAGCCCTCTGTTCCGTCGGCGTCGCGCACCCGGCGCCAGTTGTCATATTCCTGGATCACTTCCATCGGGACGCCCGGTCGCGTGTAGAGCCAGGCGACGGCGTAATCCCGGCCGGGACCGATCCTTAGGTTCACCCGGGTTGCCTTCAGGCTCACGAAACGCGGCAGCGGCAGTCCGCTCGGCCCCTTGCCGGCGGTCTGCGCGTGCGCCGTATCGAGGCCGGACAGCACGAGAGGGGACACCGTGGCCGCAGCCATTGCCAGGCAGCTTGCTACGAGAAGGGAAAGGCGACGCATGACTTACACCTTTTTCGTTGGCGCGCCGGAGCCGGCTTCGCCGTGTTTCTGGGGCCTCGCTGCCGGTCCGTGCGATGCGGATCCGGCCGGGCTTCCTTCGCGCTGTTGCTCGCGCGGCCTTGGTAAGGCGCGCCGAACGCATTGCTTTTTCCCACGCAATCCAGGTCGGTCGGATTGTCATCCCCGGAAGGTCTGTTAGAAAAAGCGGTACGCAAGCAACATTGTCGCCGAGTTTGGTTAAAGAGCTCTCAACGCTGGACCTGCCAATCATGCCAAATCGAAAAAAGCCGAAGGTCTACATCACCCGCCGTCTGCCCGACGCGGTGGAAACGCGCATGCGGGAGCTTTTCGACGCGGAACTCAACGTCACCGATGAAGCCCGCACCCAGCCCGAGCTTGTATCCGCAATGCGGACCGCAGACGTTCTGGTCCCGACAGTGACAGACAGGATCGATTCTGCCCTGATTGAGCAGGCCGGACCCCAGATGAAGTTGATCGCCAATTTCGGGAACGGTGTCGACAATATCGACGTCGAGGCGGCGCAGAAGAAGGGCATCACAGTCACCAACACGCCCAACGTTCTTTCCGAAGATACGGCAGATATGACCATGGCCCTGATGCTGGCCGTTCCGCGGCGACTGACCGAGGGCGCCAATGTGCTGGTCGGCAACGGCGGAAGCTGGAAGGGCTGGTCGCCAACCTGGATGCTCGGCAACCGGCTCGGCGGCAAGCGCCTCGGCATTGTCGGCATGGGACGCATCGGCACCGCGGTCGCGCGCCGGGCCAAGGCTTTCGGCCTGTCGATTCATTATCACAACCGGCGCCGCGTCGATCCCAACACCGAGGACCAGCTCGAGGCGACCTACTGGGACAGCCTCGACCAGATGCTTGCCCGGGTCGACATCGTTTCGGTCAACTGCCCGTCCACGCCCGCGACGTTTCACTTGCTGTCGGCCCGCAGACTCGATCTGATGAAGCCCGGTGCCTATATCGTCAACACCGCCCGGGGCGGGATCATCGACGAAGACGCCTTGATCAAGGCGCTGCGCGAAGGCCGTCTGTCGGGCGCGGGGCTTGACGTTTTCGAGCACGAGCCTGCCGTCGACAAGCGGCTGGTCAAGCTTGCGACCGAGGGCAAGGTGGTGCTTTTGCCGCACATGGGCTCGGCCACCATCGAAGGCCGGATCGACATGGGCGACAAGGTGATCATCAACATCCGCACGTTCTTCGACGGTCACCGTCCGCCGGACCGTGTATTGCCGCTCAGGGACTGAGCAGGCAAAGCTCCGCGCTCTCCCGGGCCGCGCTCACACCTTGGACTGTCAGCCTCAGTCCTTGCGCTTGTAACGGATCGTGCGAAAACTTGCCGCCAGCCCGTCATAGAGCAACAACCTGCCGACAAGCGGCTCGCCCGCGCCGGTGATCAGCTTGATCACCTCCATGGCCTGCAGCGTGCCGATCACGCCCGTCAGCGCTCCCACCACGCCGGCTTCGGCGCAGCTGGGCACCATGCCCGGCGGCGGCGGCTCCGGAAACAGGTCACGAAACCGCGGACAGGGCCTGCCATCGGCGTCGGTCATGTGAGGTGCAATCACAGTGACCGAGCCGTCGAACCGCCCTACCGCCGCGGTCACCAGCGGAACTCCGAGCGCCTCGCAACTGTCTGCCAGCAGGTAGCGGGTTTCAAAACTGTCGGAACCGTCCACCACGAGGTCGTAGGCCGTGATGATGTCGAGCGCATTGTCCGATGTCAGCCGGACGGGATGCGTAATGACGCGCACATGCGGATTGATCCGCCGGATCGAGCGCGCAGCGCTGTCGGTCTTGGCCATGTCGACATGGCCTGTGTCATGAAGGATCTGGCGTTGCAGGTTGGACAGCGAGACGACATCGTCGTCGACCACGCCCAGTGTCCCGACCCCGGCTGCCGCCAGGTAGCTCAGTACCGGGGAGCCGAGCCCGCCCGCGCCGAGAACAAGCACACGCGCCGCCTTGAGCTTCTGCTGACCGGCGCCTCCGATTTCAGACAGCACGATGTGACGCGCATACCGGGCAATCTCGTCGGGGCCGAGCTGACTGTCGTTCAATGTGTCACCTACTCTTCTGCCCGGTTCCCCGGGGGTGTTGGAGGCAGGTTAGCGTTCAGCCTGTACGATGGAAACACATCATTCCGCGCAACCGCTCAATCCCGCGCTGTTGCCTTGCCGTCCTGAACATCGAACATCCGGCCCCGTGACCCAAGGCTTTCGAACATTCCCGCATCGGTCCCCGTCATGAAGGCCTGGCAGTCCAACGTCTCGATCAGGTCAAACAGCGCCGCGCGCCGACCCTCGTCAAGATGGGCCGCCACCTCGTCAAGCAGCAGCACGGGAGCATGGCCTGTGAGCCGGCGGACCAGTTGCGCATGACCCAGCACGATGCCGATCAGCAGTGCCTTTTGCTCCCCGGTCGACGACAAGGCCGCGGGCATTGCCTTGGCCCGGTGGTGAACCACGAGATCCATTCTGTGCGGTCCGCACAATGTTCGTCCGGCAGCGGCATCGCGGGGCCTGCCCTGCCGCATCATTTCGGAAAAGGCGCTTTCCATGTCGCTTGCCGATGGAAGTTCCTGCTCCTCGAGAAACCCCTCAAGCCGCAGATCGGCAGCAGGGAAGGGGCTTCGGGTCTGGCTGTCATCGATCAGTGTCGACAGCAGCTTCACCACTTCACTGCGCGCCAATGCCATCGCAACGCCGAGTTCGCTCATCTGGGTCTCCAGCCCGTCGAGCCAGGCGGGATCGGGCCGTCCCTCGGAAAGCAGCCGGTTGCGGCTGCGCATTGCGCGCTCGTAACTCAGGGCGCGGCTTCCGTGGGCGGGGTCGACCGACAGCACCAGCCGGTCAAGAAAACGCCGGCGGTCACCGGCGGGTCCGGTAAACAGCCCGTCCATCGAAGGCGTAAGCCACAACAGCCGGAGATGCTCGAGCAACTCGTCGGCGGTACGCGCGGGCGAACCGTTGATCCGGACCTTGCGCGCACCGCTTTCCTCGATGCCGTCAATCCCGGTGCCGATGTCGACCGCTCCGGCCATTCCCTGCAGGCTTGCGAACACCGCAAACCCCGCTCCCGGATCGGACCCTGCCTTGACCAGGTCGCCATAGGGCGCGCGGCGCATGCCCCGCCCGGGCGTGAGCAGCGAAACCGCTTCCATGAGATTGGTCTTGCCCGCGCCATTGTCCCCGACCAGCACCACATGGCGTTCATCGAGCGTGAGCGACTGGCTGGTGTAATTCCGGAAGCCCGTCAGCTTGAGGCGCTCGATGTAAACCTTCGCGGCCATGTCAGGGCGATCCCTGGATTTGAGAGAAGGGGCCGGCGCTTGAAGCAGATTCGGCGCGACCGGTTCGGCAAAGTAGGGAGAGCCGCCCCGTCAGCTCCGGTCTGGCAAGCACATGCCGCAAGCCGCGCGTCTAGACGCGCATCGGCATGAGAACGTAGAGCGCGTCGTCTCCGGCCGTGTCGCGCACCAGCGTCGGGGAGCCGGGGTCTGCGAGCATGAACACCGCATCCGTGCCCGTGAGCTGGTTCGTGATGTCGAGAAGGTACTTGGCGTTGAAGCCGATCTCCAGCGGATCGCGGTCGTAGCCGACCGCCAGTTCTTCCGTGGCGCTGCCCGAATCCGGGTTGTTCACGGTCAGCGTCAACTGGCCTTCGGCAATTGCCAGCTTGACCGCACGACCGCGCTCGGAGGAGATCGTAGAGACACGGTCGACCGCCTGGGCGAAGGTGTGACAGTCGACGGTGAGTTCCTTGTCGTTTCCGGTCGGAATGACACGCTGGTAATCCGGGAAGGTGCCGTCGATCAGCTTCGATGTCATGACCACCGAGCCGATGGTGAAACGGATCTTGGCGTCGGAGACTTCGGCCGTCACGCTCACATCGGGATTGTCGACGAGCTTCTGCAATTCACCGACCGTCTTGCGCGGAATGATGATGCCGGGCATGCCTTCTGATCCCGAGGGCGCATCCACGTCGGCACGCGCCAGCCGGTGGCCATCCGTGGCAACGGCGCGCAGCTTGAGCGCCCCTTCATTCTCGATGGTGTGGACAAAAATGCCGTTGAGATAATAGCGCGTCTCCTCCGTGGAGATCGCGAACTGGGTCCGGTCGATCAGCATCTTGAGCTGCGTCGACGGCAGCCGGAACGTATGGGTGAACGCGCCTGCGGTCAGGTCCGGAAAATCGGACTCCGGCAGGCACTGAAGCGAAAATTTCGAGCGGCCGGATGCCACCGTCATCGTCGCGCCGTCCGGATCGGTCGCCAGAAGCACTTCCGAACCGTCGGAGAGCTTGCGGACGATGTCGTAGAGCAGGTGGGCCGGCACGGTGGTCGAGCCGGCCTGCTCCACCATGGCCGGTGTGGCCTCCGTAATCTCCAGATCCAGATCGGTTGCCTTCATGTCCAGCGTTGCGCCCTCGGCCTTGAGCAGCACATTGGACAGAATCGGGATCGTGTTGCGCCGCTCGACCACGCGATGCACATGGTTCAGCGATTTCAGGAGGTTGGAACGCTCGAGGGTGACACGCATGATCTGGCTACCGCTTGGCTTGGGGGCCGGCGCAAGGGCCGCGCTGGCCGTTCGAATTCTGTCGTGTAAGGCTTGAGCCTTGGAAAGGCGGGCCGGGTGATGCCCTGTCAAATGGCACGTTTTCCCCTGCCCGGGGGCGCAAAATGGCAGATAATGGGACGTCAATGCAACTAAAACCGGCCCGGGCATTGTTGCCCGGACCGGGATTCTGGGGATAATGGCTGGCCGTCGCGGATTATTCGACGATCAGTCGCTTCAGCAATTCGATCTCGTGACCGAGCTTTGTGTCGGAATTGATCAGTTCTTCTATCTTGCGGACAGCATGGAGGACAGTCGTGTGGTCTCGCCCGCCGAAGCGGCGGCCGATTTCAGGGAAGGAGCGCGGCGTCATTGTCTTGGCGAGATACATTGCGATCTGCCGCGGCTTGACGATCACCCGGGTTCGGCGGTCAGACACCAGTTCCTGACGCGTCACGTTGTAGTGGCGCGAAACCACCCGCTGGATGTCCTCGATACGCACCCGCTTGGGCTCGCCCGCATTGACGAGGTGGCCAAGCAGCTGGTCCACACGCTCGATCGTCAGGTTGGGCTCGAAGCTGCGCCGGAACAATAGCTGGTTGAACGCCCCTTCAAGCTCCCGCCCGCTTGAGGTGATGTTCTGGGCGACATGGGCGAGAATGTTCTCGTCGATGTCGAGCGTGGCATCCTCGGCCTGCGCGGCGGCAAGGCGCCTGCGCAGCATTTCCAGTCGCATCTCGTAGTCCGGAGCCTCGATCTCGATGGCCACCCCGCCCTGAAGTCGCGAACGGACCCGCGGATCCAGGGATTCAAGCTCCCATGGTGCACGGTCGGCCGCAACCACAACCTGCCGGGCGGAATCGAGCAGCATGTTGAGCAGGTGGCAGAATTCGTGCTGGATCGACTTGCCCTGCAGGAATTGCATGTCGTCAATGACCAGAAGGTCGATGTTACGCAGCGATTCCTTGAAGGACAGCGCGTCATTGTCGCGGATCGCGGTGGCAAACCGCCACATGAAGTACTCTGCTGTCAGGTAGACGACCCTGGGATTTCGGGCATGGGTGCTAGCCGCCGCCGCGATCGCCTGAAGCAGATGGGTCTTTCCGAGGCCCACATTGGAATGAATGAACAGCGGATTGAACCGCACGGATCCCGTTCCCGCTTCGGCAATGGTGCGTGCCGCCGCCAGGGCCACCCGGTTGGAAGAGCCTTCCACATAGGTTTCGAATGTGCATTGCGGATCGAGCGGAGAGCCGATCACCGCGTTGGCGGCCTGCGGACCGCGTTGCTGCGATCCGAACTTTGCACCGGCGCCCGCGCCCTTGAGAGTGAGCTGGCTTTCCTTGCGGCTGCCCGCAGGGGAGGCTGTTGTTGGTTCCGCAGCGGTCTGGTCGGCCGTGTTCGAAACACCGGTCTGGTGTATCGCCCGGGTGGCTGTCCGCACCATGATTTCGACCTTGAGGAGTCCAGGCTCCTCCTCCCGGTAGATCGCGCTGATCTGGTCGAGATACTTGTTGTTGATCCACGATTTCAGGAATGCTGTCGGAACCGAGAGCCGAACCACGCTCTTGGAAGCGGATTGCAGTTTCAAACGCCCGAACCAGCTCGTGAAGACTTCCTGCCCGACCTGTGCCTTCAACCGTGTCATGACCCGGTCGAAAACCTCATTGCTCATGCTCATGTCCGCCCCCTTGTCGGTCGTCGGGCAAACATCGCCACTGCGCGGCCGGGCTCCGTTTGTTGTTTCACCCCACCGTCCCGCTGCCTGTATATGTGCTTGCATCGCCGCCGAATTCCCTGTTGCCGCATCTAGCCGGAGTCATTCCGGCCATTCTTCCGGGCCGGACATGATCCGATCCCGTTCAATTTTCGCTTCACGTCCGTTGGCGGTCGTCCCCCGCCGGTTCGTCTCCTTTCGTTCCTGATCCGCGACGGCCTCGTACCGTTCGCAGGACACAGCTTCCCCGTGCCGCCAGTCCCGACCCGGGTCTGGCAGTCAAAGCTCCCTCGCTCGGCAAGGACGTTGCCGATGCTCACGGAGAACATTATACTGAGCTCGCCTGGCAAGATCGCCCGGCAACATCGAGCGGGTCAGAAGTCAGCCGCAAATACGCGGCAGAACCGTTTTGGAACCCCCCGGCTCCACGCTCTCTGTTGGCCTTATTTAGGCAGGATGAGACACCCAGATCAAGAATCTTATTTACGAATAATTAGTACTTTGGGGCTTGACTCAAAAAGGTGAAAAAGAGGCCGTCCGGCCCTCCGTGAACAGCCATTTGGATTCATTGCCTTTTCGCGGCTTCGGGCTTTTTTGCCCCCTTCAGGAAGCCCTGCATATTATATTTCGGGACTTGACAGCGGTTCGGCCGATTCCAGTCTTTCTGCGGAAGCGTAAAATCTTAACCTTCCGTAACAATTTGAAAAAAATGGATTTTCGCTGCGAACGTGACGGAACCGTGACGATCCCGTTTGCCGGGTAACCGGCTCCCGCGACAAGCTGTTGGAGCAAAAACGAAAAAGGCCCGGACAAGCCGGGCCTTTCGTCGACTAAATAGTTTTTTGCCGGTTAAGCGGAGATCGCCTTGACCCGGTTGGAAAGCCGCGAAATCTTCCGTGAAGCCGTGTTGGCGTGCACGACGCCCTTGCCCGCGGCGCGCATCAGTTCAGGCTGTGCAGCCTTCAGAGCGGCCGCCGCTGCGTCCTTGTCGCCGGAGCTGATGGCTTCCTCGACCTTGCGAATGAAGCCGCGGACCCGCGAGCGGCGGGCTTTGTTGATCTCGGTGCGGCGAGCGATCTTGCGGGTCGCCTTTTTCGCCGAAGGTGTATTGGCCATGAATGCCTCTCAGTTGTCAAAAACGCCAGCCCGGCAAAAGCGGTACCCCTATGCGGGGCTTCACGCTTCAATATCCGGAAAGCAGAAAAACCACGGCAAGCCCGGAAGCTGCCATTCGATGGCGGGCCTATAGCCGGTATCGCGGCAATCGTCAACGCGAAAATCCGCGTCTCCCGGCGCTTTTGAAACGCCAGGCATCACCGTGCAGTGTGGGGTCAGCGGTGTTTGAACTGCGCCTTGCGCTTCTCGACAAAGGCGCCCATGCCTTCCTTCTGGTCTTCGGTGGCAAAGAGCGAATGAAACAACCGCCGTTCAAACCTCAGTCCCTCGGCCAGCGGCACCTCGTCGCTCCGGTTCACCGATTCCTTCACCATCATCGCAACCGGCAGCGAGAATCCGGCAATCTTTTCCGCCGCCTTGAGCGTGGTCGCCATCAATTCATCCGCCGGGACAACGCGCGCCACAAGTCCCGAGCGCTCGGCTTCTTCGGCCTCCATGAAGCGGCCGGTCAGGCACAGATCCATGGCCTTGGCCTTGCCCACGGCGCGGGCCAGCCGCTGCGTGCCGCCCATCCCGGGGATGACGCCTAGCGTGATTTCCGGCTGCCCGAACTTGGCGGTGTCCGATGCGATGATGAAGTCACACATCATGGCCAGTTCGCAGCCGCCGCCCAGTGCATAGCCGGACACAGCAGCGATCACCGGTTTGCGGGTGTTGGCCACCGCGCTCCATCCTTCGAAGAAATCGTCGAGATAGGCGCCGACATAATCGAGCGGCTGCATTTCCTTGATATCGGCGCCGGCTGCAAAGGCCTTCTCCGATCCGGTCAGCACGATTGCCCCGATCTTTTCGTCCGCGCCGAACTTCGCAAGCGTGTCACGAAGCTCGCCGAGAAGCTCTGAATTGAGCGCATTAAGCGCGTCCGGACGGTTGAGAGTGACAATGGCCACGCGGCCTCGGGTTTCGGTCTTCAGCGTCTTGAGCGCCATTCCAGGTCTCCTTGTGTGCCGCCGGGGACGCCCGGGCGAGCCGCCCCGAAGGGCATCATGCTTTCTGGCAACGCGGACACAGGAAGGTCGAACGCCCGCTTTGCACAATCCGGCGAACCGTATCGCCACAGCCCGGTCGCGGGCAAGTCTTTCCCTCGCGGTCATAGACCGAAAAACCGTGCTGGAAATACCCCAGCGTTCCGTCGGTCTGAATGTGGTCGCGCAACGAGGATCCGCCTGCCGATATCGCCTCGCTGATGACCTCGCGGATATCCCCGGCGAGCCGTTCGAGCGAGGCCCGGGGATGCCCCGCCTTGGTTACCAGTCGGCCCGCCGGCTTGAGCGGGGACAGTCGCGCACGCCACATCGCCTCGCAGACATAGATATTGCCAAGCCCTGCGATGATTCGCTGATCGAGCAGCGCCGCCTTGAGCGGTGCGGTCTTTCCCGCAACCCGCCGGGCGAGTTCACCGGCATCGAGGCTGTTGCCGGTCGGCTCGATGCCGAGGCTTCGAAACCACGGATGCTCGGCCAGCGCGCCGCGCGGCAACAGGTCCATGTATCCGAAGCGGCGCGGGTCGTTATAAACCACGCGGGCGCCGCCGGCCGGTCCCACGATATGAAATACCACGTGGTCGTGGCGATCGTCCTTTGACCGGGCGTGATGAAACACGCCCGGGCTGAGGGCCGCGTCGCCATCGGGTTCGATGCGGAAAGAGCCGGACATGCCAAGATGCGAGATGAGAACCATGCCGTCGTCGAGGTCGGCCAGAAGATATTTCGCCCGTCGGCCCAGGGCGGTGATGCGCCGGCCGGACAGGCGAACTGCGAAATCCGGCGGAAACGGAAACCGCAGATCCGCGCGCCGCTGTTCCATACGCACAATCAGCGCGCCCTCCATCACCGGCTGCAGTCCGCGGCGAACGGTTTCGACTTCGGGCAATTCGGGCAAGTGGCTCTCCTTGGGGCAACAAGCCCTTGCCCCGGATCGACATGCCGGTGGCTCGGCGGGTTCTGCCCAGACGAGCGTGATGTATTGTATTGTCGGCCGGTCTTCAATCAGGTGGGCCCAATTGCCATTCGTCTCACTCCGGTCTGGCATCCGTTGCCGGACTGGCCTATTGGTCGCGCGCTTTGCCGCAGCGCCATCATCCTGCCGCGGATGGCATGGCGGGCGGCGATCCGTTATGGTCACCCCGGCTTGCGCTGCGAGCCGCTTGTTATATCTCTTCGGCACAGCCCTGCACCCGAGCCCGGCTGCCGCGGAAACCCGGAACGAACACAGGAACCGGACATGTCTGATCAGCGCGTCTCCGCCAGGGGCGGAATGCAAACCTCCTACGGCTTCCGCACGGTCAATGACGGGGAGAAGCAGCCCCTGGTCAATGATGTCTTTCACAAGGTCGCCAAGCGCTACGACATCATGAACGATGTCATGTCCGGCGGTCTCCATCGGGTGTGGAAGGATGCGATGGTCGCTCACCTCAACCCGCCGCGCCGTTCCGGGTTCCGGTTTCTCGATGTGGCGGGCGGGACCGGTGACATAGCTTTCCGCATCGTCGCTGCCTCCGACAGGCAGGCCTGCGGCACGGTGCTTGATATCAATGCTTCCATGCTCGGCGTCGGTTCCGAGCGCGCTGAGAAAAAGGGCTATGCGGACAATCTCGAATTCGTCGAGGCAAACGCGGAGGAACTTCCCTTCGAGGACGCGACATTCGACGCCTACACGATCGCGTTTGGCATCCGCAATGTGCCCGATATCGACAAGGCTCTCGGTGAGGCTTTCCGGGTATTGAGACGCGGCGGCCGGTTCCTCTGCCTCGAGTTTTCCGAAGTCGAGATGCCGATCCTCGACCGGGTTTACGATGCCTGGTCGTTCAACGGCATTCCGGCGGTTGGAAAGGCCATCGCCGGTGATGCCGAGCCTTATCAGTATCTCGTCGAATCGATCCGCAAGTTTCCACGCCAGGCCGATTTTGCGGCCATGATCTCCCGTGCGGGCTTCTCGCGCGTAAGCTACACCAATTACACCGGCGGGATCGCCGCGCTCCACTCCGCCTGGAAGATCTGAACCGCATGGCAAGTCTCGGTACCTATCTGCGCCTTGCGCGCGCCGGTTTCATTCTTGTGCGCGAGGGCGTTGTCTCTTCGCTCCCCGCCGATGACTTGCCGGCGCCGGCGCGCTTCGCCCACTCGGTGGCGGGCCTGCTGGCGAAACGGCGCGCGAAGAACGCCGAGCGGTCCGACAGGCTGGCCCGCGCTGTCGAGCGTCTGGGGCCTTCCTGGGTCAAGCTCGGCCAGTTTCTTGCCACAAGGCCGGATGTCGTCGGCGTGGACATTGCCAACGATCTGGCCGGTCTTCAGGACCGGATGACCACTTTCCCGGAAGCGACTGCGCGCCGTGCGATCGAGGAGTCGCTTGGCCGCGAGGTTCCCGAGCTCTACACGCGTTTCGATTCCCCGATTGCCGCTGCTTCCATCGCCCAGGTCCACCCGGCTGAAATCGCCGATGCGGACGGAGCCCGAAAGGTTGCGGTCAAGGTCGTTCGCCCCGGTGTCCGGCAGCGCTTCAAGCGCGATCTCGAAGCCTTCTATCTCGTTTCGCATTTGCAGGAACGGTTCATCCCGTCCTCCCGCCGCCTGCGCCCGGTCGAGATCACCAAGACGCTTGAGCAGACCACGCGTATCGAGATGGATCTCAGGCTCGAGGCGGCGGCCCTGTCCGAGATGGCCGAGAACACCCGTGACGATCCGGGTTTTCGTGTTCCCGCGGTCGACTGGGAGCGTACCGGCCGCGACGTCGTCACCATGGAGTGGATCGACGGCACCAAGATGAGCGATGTCGAAGGCCTGCGTGAGGCCGGCCACGATCTTCACGCGCTCGCCGACACGCTGATTCAGTCTTTCCTGCGCCATACCTTGCGGGACGGCTTCTTTCACGCGGACATGCACCAGGGAAATCTCTTCGTCGATCCGCAGGGCATGATCGTTGCCGTCGACATGGGCATTGTCAGCCGTCTGCACCGCAAGGAGCGGCGTTTTCTGGCAGAGATCCTTTACGGCTTCATCACCCGCGACTACCGGCGCGTGGCCGACGTGCACTTCGAGGCGGGCTATGTGCCCGCGAGGCACGATCCGGCGAGCTTCGCCCAGGCGATCCGCGCCATCGGCGAACCGATTCACGGTCAGCCGGCGGAAACGATCTCCATGGCGCGGTTGCTCACCCTGCTCTTTGAAGTCACCGAGCTTTTCGACATGGAGACCCGGCCCGAACTGGTGATGCTGCAAAAGACCATGGTGGTGGTGGAGGGCGTTGCCCGCACCCTCAATCCGAAGTTCAACATGTGGAAGGCGGCCGAACCTGTCGTGGAGAGCTGGATACGCGACAATCTCGGCCCAAAACGCATCGCCTCAGACCTCAAGGCCGGCGCCGTCGCGGCGCTCAGGCTTGCTGAACAGCTTCCGGATCTGGCGACGCGGACAGAGCGTCTGGCCGCCGAAGTGGGCGAGATGGCCGAAAGCGGCTTGCGGTTCGACGACGCAACCTCCGAAGCCATAGGAAAGGCAGAGGCGCGGCACACCAGGTCCGGACGCGTCGCGCTGTGGGTGATTGCGATCGCTCTCGTTGCCATCGCGGTGCGGCTCTATTGAGCCGCGGGATTTGCCGCTTTGGGATATGAAACACGGCGTGATTTGCATTTTTCGTCCGTATCGCGCTAGTTTGGGGCGTGCCCTGACATAGAGCGGGGCCAGCATTCGCCGGCGGTGCAGGGCGCCGCCAGGACAAGCAACCCGGCAGCGGGACGCCTTTTTGCGTCCAAACGTGATGTTTGCGCCGGGACAGTCACAAGCATTGGATAGATATATGAGCGAGGCCAAATCCGGCGATATCGTGCGGATCAACTATACCGGAAAACTCACCGACGGCACCCAGTTCGACAGCTCCGAGGGGCGCGAGCCCCTGGAATTCGAAATCGGCTCGGGCCAGATTATCAGCGGTCTTGACCGTGAAGTGCAGGGCATGAAGGTCGGCGACAAGCAGACCATCACCGTCCCGGCCGAGGAAGCCTATGGCGCGCACGACGCCGCCAAGGTCCAGCAGGTGCCGCGTTCGGCGCTTCCGGCCGAAGTGGAGCCGCAGGAAGGCATGCAGCTGCAGGCCCGTACGCCGCAGGGACCAGTCGCGCTGATCGTGACCGCGGTGGGCGAACAGGAAGTCACTGTCGACGCCAACCATCCGTTGGCCGGCCAGGATCTCGTGTTCGACATCGAGATGGTCGACATCGTCAAGGCGGCCTGACCTGACACCCAAACACGGCAGTCCCGGGCACTTCCGGGATTGCCTTTGCACGTGAAAACACACCTCGGGCGCCCCCGGATGAGGCGACCGCTACCTTCTCACTGCGCCATTTCTCCCAGCTCTGCCTGCCTCGAACGCAAGCGGCTTTGACTGCAATGCATGCAATGCTTACATTGGAGGCATCGCAGTCGGCGTTGAAGCCGTGGGAGACGCCGCATGGCAACCTTGACCATCCGCAATCTTGATGAAGCCGCCAAGCAGGCGCTGCGCGAGCGTGCCGCGAAGAACGGCCGTTCGATGGAAGAAGAAGTGCGGTCGATCCTGACCGGCCTCGAAGGTGTCGAGGAAGTCCGGGCTACTTTGCAGGCTCCGGCGCAAGCTGAAGCTCCGCCGCTGTCTGCGCCGAGCGCCGTGGAGCACCAGAGCCTCTCCGGCAAGCGCATCCTGCTGATCATCTCCGGCGGCATCGCCGCCTACAAGTCGCTCGATCTCATCCGGCGGCTGCGCGAGCGCGGCGCCCATGTCCGGCCTGTCATGACTGCCGGAGCACAGGAGTTCGTCACGCCTCTCGCTGTCGGTGCGCTTGCCGCCGATCACGTCTACACGGATCTTTTTTCGCGCGAGGACGAGCAGGATGTCGGCCACATAAGGCTCGCGCGCGACTGTGATCTCGTTTGCGTCGCGCCCGGCACCGCCAACCTGATGGCCCGGCTCGCGAATGGCCTCGCCGACGATCTTGCCTCCACGACATTGCTTGCCACCAACCGGCCGGTGCTGATGGCGCCGGCCATGAACCCGGCAATGTGGTCGCATCCCGCGACCCGCCGCAATGTCGAAACGCTCCGCCGGGACGGAGTGCATTTTGTCGGCCCCGGCAGGGGCGAGATGGCCGAGTCCGGCGAGGCAGGCGTCGGCCGCATGTCCGAGCCGCTCGCCATTGTTGCCGCCATCGAGATGCTTTTGGATGACGGCCCCAAACCGCTCGCGGGCAAAAAGGCCATCGTCACCTCCGGACCCACCCATGAGCCGATCGATCCGGTGCGTTACATCGCCAACCGGTCATCCGGCAAGCAGGGCCACGCCATTGCGGCCCATCTGGCCCGGTTGGGCGCCGAGGTCACACTGGTCTCGGGCCCTGTCACCATTCCGGATCCCGCAGGTGTCAAAGTCACCCGTGTCGAGAGTGCGCGCGAGATGCTCGACGCGGTCACGTCCGCGCTGCCCGCAGATATCGGCGTCTTTGTCGCCGCCGTGGCCGACTGGCGCGTCGCCGCCTCGGCGGAAAACAAGATCAAGAAGAAGGAGGGCGAGGGACCCGCTCCGCTCCAACTCACCGAGAACCCGGACATCCTCCGGACCATCGGCCATCACGACAACCGGCCAAAGCTGGTGGTCGGCTTCGCCGCCGAAACCGCCGACGTGGTTTCCAACGCGCAAGCCAAGCTCGCCCGCAAGGGCGCCGATTTCATCGTCGCGAACGACGTCTCGCCTCAAACCGGCATCATGGGCGGCGACCGAAACCGTGTTCGGATCGTTTCGAAAGGCGGCGTCGAAGACTGGCCGGATCTTTCAAAGGACGAAGTGGCGGAGAGGCTGGCGGCAAGGATTGCGGAGGCAACTCAGCGCTGAAGCCCGTTGTAGGGGCAGACGTCATCGTCGAACGGCACATGCCGCTTGAGGAATCGAGGCCCATCGATGGCTTCGGGATTGGTGATCCGGTCCATGCGAAAGTGGCGGAAGTCGCCCCGGTCGGGATCCCATGCCACGAGATACCAAAGCGGAGGCAGGATGAGCATGGCTTGAGGTTCCACCTCCCGCTGTGTGCGGTTTCCCTTGCCATCGCGATAGGCAAACCGAAACATGAACCGCTCAAGGAATGCTGTCTCAAACGCGGGCAGAAGCGCTGCATCGATGGGGCCCATGTCGGAAATGTCCTGCAAGGGCGACAGTTCCCCGACATAGATGCAATCGAGAAACCGGCGCAGATCACGGACCTTGTCGGCGGGAAGGGCCTTCTCGATCTTGGCCAGACCGGAATCGGCGAGACTGGAGAAAGGCAGCGACCGCGCCGCGCGCATGGCGGCCACGCTGATCAGAAGGGCAAACGCCTCCGTTACCGTAAGTCGGGCGGTCGTCTGCAGCGATTGCGGGTCGAGTTGCAGCCCGCCGCCCCGACCGGCTTCCGAATGGATGACAAAACCCTGGTCGCGCAGTGCGCCGATGTCGCGCAGTACGGTTCGTCTCGAGGCGCCGACTTCCCTGGCGAGCGTCTCGATCGTGGACGCGCCGTTTCTGCGGAGCGTCCGCACGATGGCATCATGTCTGAGGCGGATGTTCATCTGGATGAGCCTGACATTACGGTGCCAGTTTTTGGCACCGTTTCACCCTAAACCGTTTTAGAACGCCACAACAAGGAGAAACGGCATGACTTCAGCGACAACCGCACCCGCGCATCTGCCCACCATCATCAACCCGTCGCACCTTCATGATCCGAGACCGAACGGTTACAGCACGGCGGTTGCCGCGCCAGCTTCCGGCCGAATGGTCTTCGTTTCCGGGCAGGGTGGGCAAGAGAGAGACGGTTCGCTTTCTCCCGATTTTGCAGCCCAGATGAAGCAGGCCTATGCAAACCTTGCGGCAGTCCTCGAAGCGCTCGGCGCAGAGGTGGCGCAGGTGATGAAGCTCACGGTCTATGTCGTTGATCATGACATGAGCAAGCTCGGCGTTCTAACATCGGGCGTCACCCGCATGTTTGGCGCGACGCTGCCCGCTCAGACGCTGGTGCCGGTGCCGAAGCTTGCAGTCGATGGCATGCTTTTCGAAGTCGAGGCGATCGTCAGCGTGCAGTGAAGGCTTTCCCGAGCGGGATTTGATTAACCCGCTACCGGATCACGGCCGGGCAAGTTGTCAATTCGGCTGCCCGGCGGCCTGGGGGGAGATCTCCTGGAGATCGTGAGTACCAACTGAACCGGGCTTCAAGCCACCTCGGCGACTTTCGTCATCTCCGTCTGCATCGGGTCGAACCGCATGGACCGCATGCCCGAAGCCGTCAGCGTGACGAAGCTGCCGGCGGGGATCTCGTGCCATTTGGTATCAGGGTCGTGGAACGGCTCGGACACCAGGCAATGGCCGCCATTGCTGCACATCGGGGCCGAATAGAGCGTCGGCGCATGGATGTCGGTGGCATATCGGATGGCATAAAGCGTGTCGCCGTCGCTGAAGGCGGCGGTGAAACGTACGAGCGGGCTCAGCTCCGCGCGCCTGGCTTCGGCCAGCGTAAAGCGGATTGTCTCGGCAAAAGCTCCGGCCGGATCGGTCTCAAGTCCGAATTCCAGCGCCAGAAGGAACAGTAGCTCCGAATCCGTGGTTCCGTGCCGGGCTCTGTAGAGCCGATCGGAAAGCGCAGCCTCCATCGGCCGGCGAATGCGCTCAAAGCCGGCGATCTGGCCATTGTGCATGAACGACCAGCGGCCATGGACGAAGGGGTGGCAATTGTCCCGGCTCGTCGCTCCGCCGGTCGAAGCGCGCACATGGGCTAGAAACAGCGGCGAGCGGATCTGCCGCGCCAGGGATTTCAGATTGCAATCCGACCACGCCGGCAGCACGTCCCGGTACAGCCCAGGTTCCGGGTGCTCGCCATACCAGGCAATGCCGAAACCATCACCGTTGGTGGCGGTCTTGGCCTGCGTGGCCTGCTGGGACTGCTCGATCAGGGAGTGTCCCGGCGCCGAGACGAGCTGTTCGAGCGGGATAGGCGTTCCTCGGTAGGCGGCCCAGCGGCACATGGCGGTCTAGTTGCTCCGGTTGTGCATCCGGTGATGCATGTCGTTGATCATACGGCTTGCAGTTTTCTCAAAGGTGAACGGCAGGATCGCATGAACCAGCGCACAGAAACCGGCGGCGAATAGCCTGGCCGAGAACTTTCCGGCAAACAGGAGGTGCTCGAAATAGGTTTCGTCGACCGACTTGGGGTGATCGGTAAAAAGGCGTGCGATCTGGTTGCTCATGGATTGTCCCTCTCGTTCATGTGCCCGGCTGTCGCGGAACGGGCGGTAATTCTGAGAGAGTACCCCGATCAGGCGGGAGATATGTCCCGAATGTCCTTTGAGTATAAGAAAATGTGGGATATAAATCCCAACATGCACCAGATTGACGATATCGACGTTCGAATTTTGAGCCATCTTCAGCGCGATGGCACCCTGTCGGTCGAAGCGCTGTCGGAGCGCGTTCACCTTTCGCGCAACGCCTGCTGGCGCCGGGTCAGGCAGCTCGAGGAGCGCGGGCTGATCCGCGACCGTGTCGCCATCCTCGATGCCGAAGCCGCTGGCTGTGGCCTCTCGGTCTTCATTTTCGTGCGTGCGGCCAGCCACGATGCCGAGTGGTTGGCGAAGTTCCGGGAGGCCGTCGGCGGTTTTCCGGAAATCGTCGGAGTCTATCGAACCTCCGGCGATCTTGATTACGTGCTCCGCGCCCGCGTTTCCGATGTGAAGGCCTATGACAGGCTCTATCAGCGGCTGATCGCCAAGGTTCGTCTTGCAGACGTTTCCGCCTCTTTCGTCATGGAGGAAATCAAGGAAACCACTGCCATCCCTCTTTCGAGCTTGTCAGGGTAAGGCTGCGCATCACTGGAGATCGGCCCGATCCGCTCGCTGCACGGCGGTCTTGAAATGCAGCGAGCAGGAAACCCCGGGTGCTGCGGGGGCTGAAAGGCGCTCGCCAGTTTTCCGCGGCTATCTGTGGGAGAGGTGACCGGGCATTGTGCGCTTGCCGTCATAGCGGTGTCTGCGACGGTCCGAGACTTCTCGGGTGACCCGCAAGATCGCACGCTCGATCGAAGCCATGAGGCTGTCAAAACTGTCCGCATCGACCATTCCACGATGGTTCTTCAGCTCAAGATCCAGTTTCATGTCGTTCAGCCATTCGAGTTTTTCCCCTCGGCTGATATGTCGATGAGCGGATACTTCTTCAGGCGAAAGATTGATGGGAGGCATCGGCGTTTCCTTCCGTAACGGAAGGGCAACGCCGCATGCCTGATCCGGTTCCATAGGGTTAGACCAGAATACGTGCCGCCAAGGCGGCGGCCGATTGTCAGGCGTTGGGCGTGCGCCCGATGGCTGCACCGTCTCCGCCATCAGCGCCTTCACGCTTGACCCGCGAGATCGCGATGTTGAGCGAAGCCATGCGCTGTTCCACCTGTTCGAGATCGGTGGTGCCGCGGCTGGTCTGGCGTTCCAGGTCGAACTTTATCTCGTTGAGCCTGTCGAGTTTTTCCTGCCGTGAGAACGAGCCGTGCTCGGCAATGGTCTCGGGCGTGAAGTCCTTCTCTGTCATCAGGTCGGGTTTGTTGGCCATCTCCATCTCCTTTCGTGGTCTGTTCGAAAGGACAACGGACGGCGCTCCCGGTGGTTCCCGGCGCGTACGACAGGTGCCTTCATCGTCCGCCAGAAGGACTGCTTGATCACGGCTTCGATGCCGCCGCGATGACGCAGGTGATTGAACAATGCGTCTTCGGAACGCCGCTTAAAATCCGGCCCCGGCTTCGCTACGTATATCGCAACACAAGGCTTGCCGGTCTCCGCCCCATCCCACGGGCGGATCAGCCGGCTCAATCTCAAGGAGAGTGACATGTCCATCAGGCCAGTCCGCCACGAAGCCCCCGCCGTCCCCCATCTCGAGGGCGCGGGCGTTCATCTAAGGCGTGCCTTCGGTTTCGACGATCCGTCGCTTACCGATCCCTTCCTGCTGTTCGATGATTTTCGCAACGAGCGGCCGGAAAACTACCTCAAGGGTTTCCCGTGGCATCCGCATCGCGGCATTGAAACCATCACCTATGTGCTTGCCGGAACCGTTGACCATGGCGACAGCCTCGGCAACACCGGTTCCCTCGGAGCAGGCGACGTGCAGTGGATGACCGCGGGCCGCGGCATCATGCACCAGGAAATGCCCAAGGGCGATGCCAATGGCCGGATGCACGGTTTCCAGCTTTGGGCCAACCTGCCATCTTCACTGAAGATGACTGAGCCGCGCTACCAGGATGTCAAATCCAACGACATTCCGGTTGAGGTTGATGACGACGGCACCGCCGCACGCATCATCTGCGGCGAGTTCTGGGGCAAGCGCGGTCCGGTTGACGGCATCGCCGCCGATCCGTCCTATGTCGACATCTCGGTGCCGCCCGGCAAACGGAAAACCTTCAAGGTCGATGCCTACCGGTCTGCCTTCGCCTACATTTTCGCAGGCTCCGGCACCTTCCGCGATGCGTCCAAGCCCTTCGGCGTTCTGGTCGAAAAGGAAGTCGAGGGCGAGGAGATCCAGATTCGCGACATGTCGGGTGACCGCACCCTGGTCGTCTTCGATACCGGCGACGAGATCACCGTGCAGGCCGGCGACGAGGGCATCCGCTTTCTCCTCGTTTCCGGAAAGCCGATCCAGGAGCCTGTGGCCTGGCACGGACCGATCGTCATGAACACCCGCCAGGAACTGATCCAGGCGGTCACTGAGCTGCAGAACGGAAGCTTCATCCGGCCTTCGGCCTGATGGAGGCAATCCCGGGAGACTGAAAACACGGATATGGCCGGGTGCCGGGCGCATCCGGCCTTTAGCTTGATTGACAAGTAAGACATCAAACTATAATGGTATGACATCTAACCATAGGAGATGATCATGCAACGCAGGCAGTTTCTCTCGATTCTGGGCGGCGGCCTCGTTCTCGCGGCCACCGCCGGCGCAGGTTTCGCGCTCACCCGTACTCCCGCGAAAGCCCTCGAACCCTGGAGCCTTGCGGGAACAAGCCCCTATGCAGAGCCACGCATGCGGGCGCTGTCCTATGCCATCCTCGCTCCCAATCCCCACAACCGGCAACCCTGGCAGGTGGAGCTTCGCGGCGACGCCACGGTGGTGCTGACCGCCGATCTCGATCGGCTTCTGCCGCACACCGATCCGTTCAGCCGCCAGATCACCATCGGCCTGGGCTGCTTTCTCGAACTGATGAGTATGGCTGCCGCCGAAACCGGCCACAGGGTCGATCTCGATCTCTTTCCCGAAGGTGCCGATCCCGAGCGCCTGACCACTGCTCCCGTCGCGATAGCCCGTTTCGTGGCTGACCCCGCAATCCGGCCAGATCCTCTGTTTGCCCATGTGATGGCCCGCCGCTCCAACAAGGAGCCCTATGATCTCGGCCGACCGGTACCGGACGCAGCCCTTGCCGCAGTGCTCGCCACGGCGCGTCATGGCGGAAAACTCGGGGGCACCAATGATCCCGCCGAGGTCGCCTTCTGGCGCGCATTCACCGAGGAAGCGCTTCAGATCGAGATCGACACGCCCCGCACCTACAAGGAGAGTGTCGATCTGTTCCGCATCGGAAAGGCCGAGGTTAATGCCAATCCCGATGGCATCGATTTCTCGGGCCCGATGTTCGAAGGCCTGGCGCTGATCGGCCAGTTCAGCCGCGAGGTGGCGCTTGATCGCAGCTCTATGGGCTTCCGGCAGGGCGAGGCCGCGGTCATCGAGAACACCCGCACCGCAATGGCCCATGTCTGGATGGTGACTCGAGGCAACAGCCGCGCGGACCAGATCGCCGCCGGGCGTGACTGGTTGCGCGCCAATCTCGCCGCCACCGGGGAGGGGCTCGGTTTCCAGCCGCTCAGCCAGGCATTGCAGGAATATCCGGAGATGGCGGCCCATTATGAAGACATCCACAACCGGCTTGCTCCGGAGGGCGGGACGGTTCAAATGCTGGTCAGGCTCGGTTATGGTCCCGAGGTGGCCGTCAGCCCGCGCTGGCCGCTGGAGGCCAAACTCATGGAGGCGTAACCCCCGATGACAGCCGATCCCAAACCCGGCGCCGGCCCCGATCGCGGAACGGTCTTCGCCTTCTTCAACGAGATCGGCATCATCGCGCAGCTCTCCCAGGCTCTGCTCGGCAAGGTCCTGCCCGATGGCGTGCACCCCTCGCATTTCGCCATCTTGAACCACCTCGTGCGCCTGGGCGACGGCAAGCCGCCCGTGCGCATCGCCGCGGCCATGCAGGTAACCAAGGCCACCATGACACACTCGCTGGCGGTCCTCGAGAAGCGCGGCCTGGTCGAGACCCGCCCGAGTGCGGAGGATGCCCGATCGAAGCTCGTCTACCTCACCGGGGCAGGCCGCTCCTTCCATGCCGAGGCGATCGCCGGGGCCAACCGCGCCTTCGGCCGCATCGTCGGGGAAGCGCATCTCGAAACCATGCGCGAAGCCATGCCCGCGCTTGTCGAAATCCGCAAGTTGCTGGACGAGAATCGCGATCCCGGTGGATGAGGCGGCATTCCGGTCGTGGCTGATCGCCGATCGAGGCTGCAAATCCACAGCATCGTTTGTCTCCATTGGCGCAGGACTTCTCCGGTTGCATCACGCGTCCGGCCAATGCGGATCGCCGCCTCCCCTTTCGGGAAGACGGCGATCGGTTTCGAACCTTGCCGGAGCGGCGGTTACTTCGGCAGAAGCACCTTGTTGATCACGTGAATGACGCCGTTCGACTGGTTGACATCGGCAATGGTGATCTTCGAGGCACCGCCGCTTTCGTCAAAGATGTAGAGGTTCTTGCCCTTGATGACGGCGGTGAGCGCATCGCCCGATACAGCCTGCATGTTGTAGCGGCCACCATTGGCCTTTGCCTTGCGGACAAGGTCGGCGCTTGACAGGTCACCGCTCACCACGTGGGCGGTCAGCACCTTTGTCAGCGTATCCTTGTTCTCCGGCTTCAACAGGGTTTCCACGGTGCCGTCGGGCAGCATCTCGAACCCGGCGTTCACCGGTGCGAACACGGTGAACGGGCCGGCGGTCTGCAGCGTATCGACGAGGCCCGCGGCCTTGACGGCGGCGACCAGCGTCGTGTGGTCTTCGGAGTTGACCGCGTTCTCGACGATGTTCTTGTCTGCAAACATGGCAGCGCCGCCAACCATCGGGTTCTGAGCGATGGCTGAAGTGGCGCCGAGAGCGGAAACGATGGCGAAGACGCCGGCGAATGCGGTTTTGCGTGCAAGTTTCATGAAGTTCATCTCCCAGTTTTCTGTTTGGACAACCGGATAGACGGCCGCTCGGTGCGGAAAGTTTCAGGCAACGGAAAATTGTCCCGGTTCGGGCGGGATGGATGGGGCACATGCGCCCCTGATCGCTCTTGACAGCGGGCTGGGTTTGGACAGGAGTTGCGCCGATACCCAAGGGCGCTACGTCACGTGATCTCTCAACGGCTTCCAATCATCGTTACAATTGTTGCGGCTTCTGCATGGGGCTTGTTCTGGCTGCCGTTGCGGGCGTTTGAAGAGAACGGACTGGCCGCTGGCTGGGCAAACCTTGCGGTCTTTGCCACTCCAGTCGTCCTGCTTCTGCCCGTGGCCTTGTTGCGCATGAGCAAGCGCCTGCCCACGGGTGTTGGAAACGCGGCAACCGGGCTTCTGGTCGGAGGCGCGGTCGCACTTTACTCCGAGAGCGTCTTGCATACGGACGTCGCGCGGGCGCTCATCCTTTTTTACGTCACGCCGGTCTGGAGCACCATTCTCGAAGCCACCCTTCTGAAGCGTCGCCTGACCGCGTCACGGACGGCGGCGCTGGTGCTTGGTTTGGGTGGATTGATAACGATACTCGGCGGCCGGACCGGTGTTCCTGTTCCACAGAACTTCGGGGACACACTCGCACTTCTTGCCGGGATGGTCTGGGCATACGGCTCGATGCAGGTTCGGGCAAACCCGGCAGTGGTAATCTTCGAGACCGTCTTTTCGTTCTTTCTCTATGGCAGCCTGGTGGCGGTGGTCATCGCCCTTCTGCCAATTGAACTGAACACGCACCCGCCCACCGGAGCGGAGTTCCTGCGTCTCCTGCCCTGGCTGATCTTGGCGGCGGTCGGGTTCCTTATCCCCGTAATGTGGGGGCTCTTGTGGGGATCGAAGCATATCGATGCAGGCCGGTTAGGTATTCTTCTGCAGATGGAGGCGGTTGTCGGCATCGGCAGCGCTGCTTTGCTCACTGACGAGCCGTTCGGGATCGTGGAGGTCATCGGAACTTTGCTGGTCGTTGGTGCCGGCGTCGTCGATGTTGCCGGTGAGGGGCTCGAACCGGGAAATTCCGCGTGACGGTCCATCAGGTTTGCCTGGGGAGGCGGTTCATTCCGTGTCATTGCCCGCTGTTTCCCCGCATGGCCCTGTCGTGCAGAGAATTCAGTTCCTGGTTCTGCCGAGGGCATAGCGCCCCGGCCCATTGGCTGCGAGGACCAGCAGGCCGCCCGCGATTGCCCAGTTCTTCACCACGATCGTGATCTGCCACGGGTCGTTGCCGAGTTTCCAGTGAAACCAGCTGGTGAGAATGCAGTAGCCGGCCATCGCAATCGCCCAAATCGCGATACCCGGACCGAGAACCAATCCCGCTGCTGCGACAGCGTCAAAGGCCGCGACCGGCCAGATCAGCCAGCCCGGCAGGCCGACCCAGCCGAGCATTTCGCGAACCGGTTCCGGATCGATCAGTTTCTGCACGGCCCCCGCGAAAAACAGGAACGCGAGCAGCAAGCGGCCGGTGAGATTGATGAGATCGCGGATGCGATCGGATGCCGGGATGCCGGTCATGGCCACGCCCTTTCAGTTCTCCGGCCTTGCCTGATGGCAGACCCGACCGGCGTGATACCAGATTGATCGGTACGGCGCACTCGGCGTGTGTGCCAGGGCAAGCACTTCATCCCCGGCTGGCTGTCAGAAGCACTCCGCCGAAGATCAGAAGGATGCCGAGGACTGCTCTCAAGTCGATTGTCCGTCTTGGCAGGCCGAACCAGCCGAAATGGTCGAATACTGCCGCGCCGGCCATGTTGCCCAGGATCACCAGCATCAGGAACAGCGTCACGCCCAGCACCGGCACAGCCTGCATCGAGACGATCACCTGGTAGGCGCCGAACAGCCCGCCAAGCCAGACCCACAAGGGCAGGGCTGCAAGCTGCCGTGTCTCCGGAAGTCGCACCTGCCCGGCCAGAAGTGCTGCCCCCAGCACCAGCGTTGCCGTGGCAAAGGCGAGGAATGCAGGGGCGAGCGGGCTGCCGCCCAACAGCGCCGACAGCCGCGCATAGATCGGCCCCTGTGCCGCGACCAGCACTCCGCCGAGCACCACCGCGAAACCGGCGAGAAGTCCGCTCGTCATCTCCGTCCTCACAAAGCCTTGTACATGTAGGTGGTGGCGTGCAGGCCCCTGCCATCGGCATCGAGCGCAAATCCGGGAATGACGCCAGCCGTGCGGTAGCCTGCCGCCCGGTAGAGAGGCTCGGCCGCATCACCCGTCCTCGTGTCGAGCGTGATCAGCGTCTTGCCCGCGGCTGTCGCGTGGGTGTCGACGGCTGAAAGCAGCGCCCGGCCCACGCCCTTGCGCCGGGCCTCGGGCGCCACCATCATCTTGGCCACCTCGCAGCGGTGGGGCTGGTTGGGCGGCAGAATGGTGATCAGCTGCACCGTACCTGCTGTCTTCCCCTCGAGCGCTGCCGCAAGCAACAACCGGCGGCCCGCCCGTACCTCCGGAAACACCGCATTTTCGAAAAAATCGCGCCCGTCGGCCACATCGAACGGCTGCATGAAACCGATCGCGGCGCCGCCGCTCACGGTTGCCGCCATGATCGCGCCGAGACGGTCGAGCTGGTTATCGAGGTCTCCGGCGGCGAGGGCTGTCACGGTAATATCGGTCATGAATTCCTCACAGAAGCACGAGTATATAGGAGGCGCCGTCGACGCTGGTCTGAAACCTCGATGATCCGTAGAGCTGGTAGCGCAGACAATCCCCGGCGCTCAGCTCGTGGGTGACGTCGCCGATGGTGACCGTCAGCGCACCCTCGAGCATGACGAGATGATGTTCGTGTCCGGGCTTGGAGGGGCCGGCATAGGCGATGATCTGGTAGGGCGTGAGTTCGCACCGGATCACTTCGGCAGACAGTGCGCCGCCCGGCGGCGAGACAACGCGGCGCCGAAAGCCGTTTTCAGGGTCATGCCATTCGCTTTGCTCGTCCTTGCGCACGAGCGCCTGGAACGGTGCCTCCACCGGCGCCAGCAATTGCGAGATTGTCATGTGGTAGGCGGCTGACAGGCCGCCGAGCGTTTCTGCGGTCGGACTGACTTCGCCGTTCTCGATGCGCGAAAGGGTGGACCGGCTGACGCCGCTCCTCTCGGCCAGGTCCTGAAGCGACCAGCCTTGCTCCGTGCGGACCTGCTTGAGCCGCTCCGCCAGTCTGTCGTTGAGGTCGGTCAAGTAAAATCCCATATTCAGGATAAATTCCTGAATATGGGATATCTGTAGTTTGGGCTAGCGTCAAGTATGCTGTCGCTGGCTTTCCTGCCCTCAGGCCAGCATCTGGAACACCACGCCGGAAACGATCGCGCCTGATACGCCGAGTCCGATATAGGCAGCGAACACCTGTGTCCTGACCAGCGACCAGACTGCTGCCATCGCCGGAATGGAACTCACGGCTCCCGATATCATGAAGGCCATCGCAGCGCCGTTGCTCATTCCCTGTTCGATCAATCCGGCCAGCAAGGGAGGAGCCACGTACGAATTCAGATAGGCCGGCATTCCCACCACTGCGGCGATACCGATCGGCGCCAACCCCTGTCCGCCCACAAGGCCCGCGATCAGTGACGCCGG
Organism: Hoeflea sp.; assembly: GCA_965230055.1. Lineage (GTDB taxonomy): Bacteria > Pseudomonadota > Alphaproteobacteria > Rhizobiales > Rhizobiaceae > Hoeflea. The sequence continues at coordinate 1,904,553 of OZ245939.1, forward strand.
AACATAGGTTACCAGAAGCGCTTCCAGCACATAGGCCAACGCCAGCCATTTGATCAGGAAAACGCCGTTGGCAATCGCTTCCTGCCGGAAGACCGTACGGCGGTTCGGGTCCTGCCAGAATCGCACCACTGGTTTGCCCGAGAACGGGTCCGGACCGCAGCCGCAACCCTTCTTGGAATAGGCCTTGAGCGGATCGGCGAACCAGCCCGCACCGAACGCAGCCTTGACCATGAAGCCGCCGAAAAGGCCGAGCGCAACGGCCGCCACGGCTTTGCCGATCGCGAACGGCCATCCGAGCGCGGCCGCAGTAATCAGCAGGGTTGGCGGATCGATCAGCGGGGAGGACAGCCAGAAAGCCATGACCGCCGAAAGCGGTGCACCGAGCGCCAGCAATCCGGCGATGAACGGTATGACTTCGCAGGAGCAGAACGGCGCCAGCCCGCCGAACAGCGCCGCCATCACGATCATCCGTGTTTCGCGGCCCCTGAAAGCTGCAGCGATTGCCGCCTCGGCGCCGGCCGCTTTCAGCCCGGCGATCAACGCCACTGCGAAAACGATATAGGGCAGGGTCCCAAGAAGCGCCGAGACCGCGAATGTGACGACATCCACCAGTCTTTGCGGGTCCAGCAGGCCGACGAGCGCAACAAGCAGCACCATCGCAGCCCAAGGACTGAGAACCCATGCCTTGATTTCCCGGCTTGCCTGCCGTCCTGTTTCTGTCACAAGGCTCATGATGGCTCTTCCTGTTTCGCTTCTGCGCAGCAGTTTTTCAGGATGAAACCCGCCAGCGCGCTGAGATGTTGGTAATTTGCCGTCGAAACGATCGACCGTCCTTCCTTGCGCTGAACAATGAGACTGGCTGCGGCAAGAAACTTGAGGTGATGCGCCAGGGTGGACGCGGGGATGCCGGTGCGCGCCTGAATGTCGCCAACGCTCAGCCCCTTTTCCCCCGCCCGCACCAATGTCTGCAGCACCGTTAGACGTGAGTCCGAACCCATGGCCGCAAATCCCTGTGCCGCTTCAATGTCATCCATGATAGCACCTCAAAAAACTATAAAACTAGTTATATAGAAATATAGAATAAGTCAACCTGCTTCGCGTCAGGAGCTTCTGCAAGGTCAAACCCGAGGTGGAAGCGGCTACCGGTTAATGGCAAGTCAGCGCCGGACTTGCGGCCAGGGAACATATCCGCGCGTATTGACGCCTGTCATTTCGCAGAGCTCGCGCCTGGGTGACACTTGGTCCAAAGGAGGAACGACCATGTACCGAAACATTCTCGTCGCTATTGCCTATGATGAGGCGCGGGACCGCGCCGCGGCCTTCGACGTCGCACGCGTGCTCGCTGACGAAGACGCTGCCATAACCGCGCTTCATGTGCTGGAGGAAATTCCCGTCCACGTGGCCCACTACATTCCGGTGGAGCAGGTCGAAACCGGCCGGGAGGAGGCTCTGGCCCGGCTCAAGGCGGATCTCGGCGGCGTGGCCGATGTCCGGCCTGTGGTGGTAACCGGCAATCCCGGCGCAAAAATTGTGGAGTATGCTTCAGATCATGACATCGACTGCATCGTTATCGCTTCGCACAGACCCGGGCTCACGGATTATTTCCTCGGCTCTACGGCAAGCCGTGTGGTCCGGCATGCCAAATGTGCGGTGCACGTTTTGCGATGAAAGGGACAGGGCAGTGACTGTCCGATACAGTTCTTTGAAGGGCTGAGTTCCGCCTGCACGATATGATCTTTCCGAGCGCTCGAAGCGTAAGTTTTAACCTACTTTTTGAGCATCACTGACCGTCTATTTCCGGTGTGGCTTCGGGGCCGCCGTTGAGGTCGGCGATCAAGGCCTCCATCTCGGCAATCTCGCGCCTTTGCGTTTCAATGATGCCGTCGGCGAGTTCCCGTACGCGCGGATCGGAAATGTTGGCGCGCTCGCTGGTCAGGATGGCGATTGAATGGTGCGGGATCATCGCCTTCATCCATGCTTCGTCGTCCACGGTCGCCTGGCTGCGTACCAGGAAAAGCGAAGCAGCAAAAACCACCGCCGCACCGGCGAAGATCGCCATGTTCACTCCGGTTCTGCGGTACATTCCGAGCATGTAGGCAAGCATGACCACGGTCATCGCCGCACCCATGTAGAGCGCCATCCAGGCTCTTGTCTGGGAGAACCAGATGTGATCGAGCGCCCATGTGTTGAGGTACATGAGCCCGTACATCACGAGCGTCGAAGTGAGGATCATCGCCGCGAAACGGCCGTATGAATTCTGCATGTTTGCCTCCATGACGTGTCCCTTGAGAACCCGTCATGAGGTGCATTGTTCCGCCCGCCGGCGAAAGCGCCTGTTCGGTTGCCCGGGATGTCAGGCAGCCTTGGCGACGTGATATTCCTTGATTGCCACCATCTTGATGTCGGGGTAGCGCTCGGCTTCGTAATTGAGCGAGAACTGGTCGGCGGCGAGGAACACCGGATCGCCGTCGAGATCCCGGGCGATGTCACCGCGGTGCCGGTCAATAAAGCGCTCGAGTTCGCTGCGTTCAGGCGCCGAGATCCAGCGACAGATGGAGAACCGCGCCATCTCGAAGCTTACCGGCAGGCCGTACTCCGCCTTCAGCCGCTCTTTCAGTACATCGAGCTGCAGGGCGCCGACCACACCGACGATCGACGGCGAGCCGTCTTCGGGGGTGAACAGCTGGACCACGCCTTCCTCGGCCATCTGCTGCAGCGCCTCCTTCAGTTTTTTGGCTTTCATCGCGTCCTCGAGCCGCACCCGACGCAGTATCTCCGGAGCAAAGTTCGGGACGCCCTGAAACACCAATGCCTCGCCCTCGGTCAGCGTATCGCCGATTCTCAGCGTGCCGTGGTTCGGGATTCCCACCACATCGCCTGCAAAGGCGGTGTCGGCGATCTGGCGTTGCGAGGCGAAGAAGAACTGCGGCGCCGAAAGGCCCATCGGCTTGCCGGTACGCGACAACCTTGCCTTCATGCCGCGTTCGAGCCGGCCGGAGCAGACACGCACAAAGGCGATCCGGTCGCGGTGATTGGGGTCCATGTTGGCCTGGATCTTGAAGACGAACGCGGTCATTTTCGGATCCGTTGCCTCCACCGTGCGTGTGTCGGCCACTTGCGCCCGTGGTTGTGGCGCGAAGGTCCCCAGCGCGTTGATCAGGTCGCGCACACCGTAGTTCCGGAGCGCCGAGCCGAAATAGACCGGCGTCAGGTGCCCCTCGCGGAAGGCATCAAGATCGAAGGGCTTGCAGGCTTCCGCCGCAAGCGAGGTTTCCTCGATGAAGGTGTCACGCTCGTGCTCCGGCAGCAGGCCCGCAACCTTGTCCGATTGCGGACCGTTCACCGGTGTCAGTTCCGTCTCCTTGTCGGAATGGCGGATTGCCGACTCCGCAAGGTGATAGGTCCCCGAAAAGCTCTTGCCCTGTCCGATCGGCCACGTCATCGGGGCGCAGTCGAGCGCCAGCTTTTCTTCAACTTCGTCGAGGATCTCGAACGGATTGCGTGCCTCGCGGTCCATCTTGTTGACGAAAGTGATGATCGGGATGTCCCGAAGCCGGCAGACTTCGAACAGCTTGAGTGTGCGCGGCTCGATGCCCTTGGCTGCGTCGATCACCATCACTGCCGCATCCACCGCGGTCAGTGTGCGGTAGGTGTCGTCGGCGAAGTCCTCGTGACCCGGTGTGTCGAGCAGGTTGAAGACGTGATTGTCGTACTCGAAGGTCATCACCGAGGTGACCACCGAGATGCCGCGCTCGCGCTCGATCTTCATCCAGTCCGAGCGGGTCTGGATCCGGTCCTTCTTCGCCTTCACCTCTCCGGCGAGCTGGATCGCGCCGCCGAAAAGCAGGAGCTTTTCGGTCAGTGTGGTCTTGCCCGCGTCCGGGTGCGAAATGATCGCGAAAGTGCGGCGGCGGCCGACTTCCTCGGTAAGTGCGTCTGGCATTGCTCGTCAATTCCTGTTGATTGCGCTGCCTTCTAGCCGCTTGCCGCCCGCCATGCAATTGACCTCGGCTTTCCGAGCGTAAAAGCTTGGCTCATGAACGCACCCGCCCCGCTTGCCCAAACTGCCTCCGAAGACCCGGCTGTCGCCGGTCCGGAGTTGCGCGTCCATCGTCTCGCGCATGGCGATGGGCTGGCGCTGCCCACCTATGAAACGCCCGGGTCTGCCGGCATGGATCTGCGCGCTGCGGTCCCTGAGGAAGAACCGCTTGAAATCGGCCCGGGTGGACGCGCCGCCGTTCCTACCGGCCTGGCGATGGAAATCCCGGCAGGCTTTGAGGGCCAGGTGCGACCCCGCTCCGGGCTCGCGCTCAAGTCCGGGATCACCTGCCTCAACACGCCCGGCACAATCGACAGCGACTATCGCGGCGAGGTCAAGGTCATCCTTGCCAATCTCGGCGCAGAGACCTTCAACGTCACCCGCGGCATGCGCATTGCCCAACTGGTGATCGCGCCAGTGGTGCAGGCGCGGATCGTCGTTGCCCAAACGCTGAAAGAGACGGAGCGCGGCGAGGGCGGCTTCGGATCGACTGGAACGTCATGAACGCGCCGCTCACCGTCATCGACATGCACACCGCGGGCGAGCCGCTCAGGATCGTAACCGGCGGTTATCCGGATCTGCCCAAGGGCACGATCCTTCAGAAGCGTGCCCACGTCCGCGATCATCTGGATCATCTGCGCAGGATCCTGATGTTCGAGCCGCGCGGCCACGCCGACCAGTACGGGGCGCTGCTGGTTGAACCGGATCTTCCGGGTGCCGATCTTGCCGTGCTGTTCATGCACAATGAAGGCTATTCCACCATGTGCGGCCACGCCATCATTGCGCTCGGACGCTATGCGGCGGATCAGGGGCTGGTCAGCCCCGCGGGCGATCGCGCCGAGGTCAACATCGAATGCCCATGTGGCCTCGTGCGCGCCGAGGTCTCGATGCGCGACGGCAAGGCCACCGATGTGAGCTTCGAAAGCGTACCGTCCTTTCTGTTTGCCCGTGACCGGACTGTCGTGCTGTCGCCATGGGGCGAGATCAGCTTCGACATCGCCTATGGCGGCGCGTTCTACGCTTTGGCCGACACGCAGCAGTTCGGGCTCGAATTCGGCCGCGACCCGGTCTCGGATTTCGTCGAGGCTGCCGATGGTTTGACCCGCAAGGTTCAGGCGGAGATTCCGCTCAGCCACCCCGATGCCGAGGATTTGGCCTTCCTCTACGGCTCGATCCTTACCGACGGCCGTGACGCCTTTTCCGATCAGCCGACGCGCAACATCTGCGTCTTTGCCGACCGCCAGGTCGATCGATCGCCCACCGGTTCCGGCGTGACCGCGCGGCTTGCCGCGATGCATGCCCGCGGTCAGATCCGGGAAGGCGAGACAAGGCGTTTTGAAAGCATCATCGGCAGCAGGTTTGAGGGCGCTGTCGCATCCCGGACGCAGGCCGGTCCGCATGACGCGATCACCGCCCGCGTCTCCGGCCGGGCATTCTATTCCGGCCGGTCCGAGTTCGTCATCGAGGATGACGACCCGCTGGCTGCGGGGTTCCTGGTGCGCTGAGCGGTCTTTTGGACCGACTCGTGCCCAGATAGATCGAAATGACAATGATGGCCAGCGCAGTCAGGCGCTGCGGAGTGAGGGACTCACCGAGCAGCAGGAAGCCCAGCAAAGCGCCGCCCACCGGCACCGCGAAGTTGACCTGCGACATGCGCGTTGCTCCAAGCCGGGGAACCAGATGGAAATAGGTCAGGTTGGCGCAGGCTGTTGAAAACAGGCCGAGATAAATCACGGCGCCCGCCGACATGAGGTCGATGTCTCCGTGTCCGGGCATGCCCTGCGAAAGCGCGGTCACCACCCCCATGATGAGGGTTGCGACGAGCATCGAGCCCGCCGCCATCTCCAGTGGCGGTCTGGTAACGAAGCGGCGGATGTAGATGGTCGAAACGGCATAACAGATCGTTGCCCCCAGGATCGAAAGCTGTCCGCCCAGGTCGGCGCCGAGGCCGGCCAATGCGGACGGTCCGACAAGCACCGCAACACCCGAAAGCCCGCCCGCAATGCCCAGGACGGTTCGCGCCGTCAACCGCTCGTCCGGGATCAGCCATGCTGCGAGCAACAGGGTGATGACCGGGGAGGCGCCCATGAGGATGGAAGCAAGCGCGCTGTCCACCGATTGCTCGCCATGGGTGATCAGAAGGAACGGAGCAGCACTCCCCAGGATGCCGGTGACCGCATAGCTGATCCAGGCTGACGGGGTTCGCGACAGACGATATCCCCGCCAGTGCATGACGGCGAAGATGACGATGGCACCGATCAGCAAGCGGCCGAACACCAGTGCGGACGGAGAAAGTGTGGTCACGCCGATCTTGATGACAGCGTAGGACGAACTCCACATTGCTGCTAGCATGAGCCAGAGGACAACGTCGATCGGTGCGGCCTTGCTCATGTGAGATCTTCCTGTAGTGTGCTGCGATATCAGTAGCGTTAGCATGCTACGAAAATAGTAGCAACCGATTGTCAGCGCTTTTTGTGGAGATCTTCGGATGAATGAAAGGGACAGGCCCGTCGCCAGGTTGGGTGATCCCGTGCGCGGCTCGCGCAGCGGTCAGCCGATCATGGTGCTGTTTGACCTCCTGAGCCGGCGCTGGGCAATGGGGATCCTGTGGAACCTCGCCGACAGTCCCCGGACCTTCCGGGATCTGCAGGCCCACTGCGGATCTGCCTCGCCGAGCGTACTCAACACCCGGATCAAGGAACTTCGCAGCGTCAATCTCATTGAGAATACGCCGGACGGTTACGCGCTGACCGCAAGTGGCCGAGAGCTTTTCCGTCATCTCGAGCCTCTGGGTGACTGGGCGATGGAGTGGGTCCCGGGGCTTCATCGCGATTAGTCACCAGACCCGGCATCCTGGTGCGTTGCACCTCGAAAAACTGATTGGAACGGCAAATCGGAGAATGATTATTCACAATAGGGCCGGTAGCCGGAATAATTTGGCGCGTCCACTGTGCTGCGATCGCGCGCAATGTCTCGCGCGGTAACCCGGACTGGCCTAGACTTGCCTCAGAGAAAAGGAGCATTTCCATGTCCGCATATTCCCCAGACAAGCCAGGTCGCGGTCGCATCTACGACTCGATCATCGACACGATCGGCGATACGCCCATCGTCAGGCTCGACAAGCTTGCAAAAGAAAAGGGCGTCAAGGCCCATCTCATGGCAAAGCTTGAGTTCTTCAACCCGATCGCCTCGGTGAAGGATCGCATCGGCGTTGCCATGATCGAGAACCTCGAATCGCTCGGAAAGATCAAGCCGGGCAAGACCACGCTGATCGAACCGACCTCGGGCAACACAGGTATTGCGCTGGCCTTTGCTGCAGCCGCCAAGGGCTACCGGCTCATCCTCACCATGCCGGAAACCATGTCGATCGAGCGGCGCAAGATGCTGGCCTTGTTGGGCGCGGAACTGGTGCTAACCGAAGGGCCGAAGGGCATGAAAGGCGCCATCGCGAAAGCCGAGGAACTGCTGGCCGAAGTGTCTGACTCTGTCATGCCGCAGCAGTTCGAGAACCCGGCAAATCCAGAAATCCACCGCAAGACAACGGCTGAGGAAATCTGGAACGACACCGACGGCGGCATCGACATTCTGGTTTCCGGTATCGGCACCGGCGGGACGATCACTGGCGTCGGCCAGGTTCTGAAGTCGCGCAAGCCGGAACTCAAGATCGTGGCCGTTGAGCCCGCGGATTCGCCCGTTCTTTCGGGTGGCAACCCCGGTCCCCACAAGATCCAGGGGATCGGCGCGGGATTTGCACCGGCCATTCTCGACACCGGTGTCTATGACGAGGTCGCGCAGGTCAGCAATGACGAAGCCTTTGCCATGGCGCGCGAAGTAGCGAAGCTTGAAGGCCTGCCGGTCGGCATCTCCTCGGGCGCGGCGCTGGTCGCTGCGATCCGTGCAGGCAGCCTTGAGGAAAACGAAGGCAAGCAGATCGTCGTCATTATCCCGTCCTTCGCAGAACGCTATCTCTCGACCGCACTGTTCGAGGGTCTCGGCGCCTGAGTTTCATCGGTTCCGGGCCCAGAGTGTTTCGAAGCTTCGCCGGCTCCAGCCGGCGAAGCATGCAGGCAAGGGAACAAGGTTGCCGGGTTGGGTACCACAGGCAGCACGCCACTGTTGCGGTTGAACGGGCAGGGCATTGGCTGCGTCACCCGGTCAGGTGAGCCTGCTTCGGCGCCGTGGCCGTCTCAGGCCGCTTGCGTCGAGCGTTCCGAGCCGATCCGGTAGGAAATGGATTCGGCGAGGTGGATGCGGCTTACGGTCTCGGCGCCGTCGAGATCCGCAAGTGTTCGCGCGACCTTGAGGATGCGATGATAGGCGCGGGCGGAAAACCGCATCTTCTCGGCCGCATCCGACAGCAGGCTCTGACCGCCGGCGTCGGGTTGCGCCACCTGTTCGACAAGAGCGGTGGTGCATTGCGAATTCGTACGGATGTCCGGGCGGCCGAGATCGCGGTAGCGGTCGCGCTGCAGTGACCGCGCCATGGCCACGCGGCTCGCCACATCCGCGCTCTGTTCGGCCGCCTCCGGCCGGATCAGGTCCTGCGCGGTGACCGCCGGGACGTCTATCCGGATATCGATGCGGTCCATCAGCGGCCCTGAAATCCGTCCCTGGTAATCCGTCTGGCAGCGCGGTCCGCGCGCACAGACGTGACCGGGCTCTCCGGCCATGCCGCACCGGCAGGGGTTCATGGCTGCAATCAGCTGGATGCTGGCCGGATAGCTGACCCGGTGGTTGGCGCGCGCAATCACGCTTTCCCCGTTTTCCAGCGGCTGTCGAAGCGAATCGAGTACCTGCGGCGTGAATTCCGGGAACTCGTCGAGAAACAGAACCCCGTGATGGGCAAGCGAGACTTCGCCCGGACGCGCCTTCAGCCCTCCACCCACCATGGCCGCCATGGAGGCGGAATGGTGGGGTGCACGAAACGGCCGGCGATCCGAGAGCTTGCCGCCTGCCAGATGACCGGCAATGGAATGGATCATCGAAACTTCGAGAAGTTCTGCCGGGGACAGTGGCGGCAGGATCGAGGGCAGGCGGGCGGCCAGCATGGACTTGCCCGACCCCGGAGGTCCCACCATGATCAGATTGTGCCCCCCGGCCGCGGCCACCTCCAGCGCCCGTTTTGCGGTTTCCTGTCCCCTTATCTCTGACAGGTCAGGGATGTTGACCGGAGCGGCGCGCATCGCGGGTTTCGGCCTGTCCAGGACCTGTGTCCCGCGAAAGTGGTTGGCCATGGCGATCAGCGAGCGCGGCGCGATGATGTCGATGTCGTCACCCGCCCAGGCCGCTTCCGCGCCGGATCCGGCGGGACAGATGAGCCCCTTCCCCAGCGCATTGGCGCCGATGGCTGCCGGGAGCGCGCCTGCGACGTTGGCAATGGTTCCGTCGAGTGAAAGTTCGCCCAGTACCACATAGCCGTCAAGCGCGTCGCCCGGGATTGCACCGAGCGCGGCCATCAGACCCAGCGCGATCGGCAGGTCGAAATGGCTGCCTTCCTTTGGCAGATCCGCCGGTGCGAGGTTGATCGTCACCTTCTTGGCAGGCAGCGCCAGGCCCGAGGCATGGAGTGCAGCCTGCACCCGCTCGCGGCTTTCCGCCACGGCCTTGTCCGGCAGGCCGACAATGTGCATTCCCACCTTGCCCGGGGCCACCATCACCTGAACATCAACCGGCACCGCCTCGATGCCTTCGAATGCGACCGTGCTTACCCGTGCAACCATGCCGTCAACCCCCTTCAGATCATGTACCGGAGTGCATTACTTCTCGCGTACACGATATAGGGGAAAGCTAAACACAGAAAAAAGAATGAAACAAGAACATAAATAAAACAAACGGCACGAAAATGCTATTTGAGGTTGTGCCATGGTGTATCGAAGAAGGAGGCAGCGGCGCATCCTATCCGTGCGCATTCCGATTCTGCGAGCAAAACCAAGGGAATGTAAGAAAGAAGGACTGCGTGCGGTGAAACCGGGGATGTCCGCTCCCGACCCGTCAACAGCAGATGATCAGGGTTACGCGTGCCGGCATGGTCCGACCGTTGGCCGGATTGATTGCGCGGAGAGTTGCTGCCTCAGCCTCGGCGGGCTTCGACAGCATCCCAGAACAGGGCCGCGACATCGGCTCCGCCAAAGTTCCTGATTTCGCGCAGGCCCGTCGGCGAAGTTACGTTGATCTCGGTCATCTTGTCGCCAATGATATCGATGCCTACCAGAATAAATCCGCGCTCCCTGAGCGCCGGACCGATCCGCTTGCAAATCTCCTGCTCGCGATCGGTGAGTTCGGAGTGTTCGGCGCGCCCGCCCACATGCATGTTGGAGCGCGAATCGTGTTCCGCCGGCACCCGGTTGATCGCGCCCACCGGCTCGCCTTCGATCAGGATGATACGCTTGTCGCCGGCGCGAACATCGGCAAGGTATTCCTGGGCGATGAAGGGTTCGCGATACATCTGCGCGAACATCTCGAGAAGCGAGGTCAGGTTGCGATCATCCGGCTTGACGTGGAAAACGCCGGCTCCGCCATTGCCGTAAAGCGGCTTGAGGATCATGTCGCCGACTTCCGCCCGGAATGCCTTGATGGTCTCCGGGTCCCTCGAGATGAGCGTCTTGGGCATAAGGTCGGCAAACTCGGTCACGAAGATCTTTTCCGGCGAGTTGCGAACCCAGGCCGGATCGTTGACCACCAGGGTCTTCGGGTGGACCCGCTCGAGAAGATGGGTCGAGGTGATGTAGGACATGTCGAAGGGCGGGTCCTGCCTGAGCAGCACCACGTCCATGTCGGCAAGGTCGATCTTTTCCTTCGGGCCGAGTTCGAAATGGTCCCCCTGAACGTCCCTGAGCACCATCGGTTCCGCCACCGCCTCGATCCGGCCATCGCGCATCGAGAGCTGGTCCGGCGTGTAGTGGAACAGCTTGTAGCCGCGCGACTGCGCCTCCAGCGACATCGCAAACGTGGAATCGCCGGCAATCGAGATCGAGCTCACATGGTCCATCTGGACCGCCACATTCCGGATCTTGCTCATGGGTCAGGTGTCTCCGCCGGGTTGATGCGTTTCACATAGGCGTTCAGGGGGGGCGATTGCAATCACCTTCGGTTGATGATGCAGGCTTGGCCCTACTCAACTATCCCGTTTCACTCAGGACGAAGGCCAGGCTCATGATCGCGATGGCGGTCAGCCAGGATGCGAGCGCCCGCAATGCGATCCCCGTCCATCGGCCCGGAAGGCGGGTCAAGAGCGCCGAGGCGAAGGCGGAGGTTCCCGCTAGCACCAGATTGAACAGTGCGAACAGACCGGCATAGACGCCGGCAGGAAGTTCGCCCCAGCCGTGGCCTGCAAGTATGCCCCAGCCGGTCATCAGGCCTGCGCCGGAGACGATACCAGCCATGATCGGCCTCGTCCCCTGAACGGCGGCGGCCGCCAGCAATCCGGTGATGATGGCCGCACCGTAAAGCAACGGAACCGGATCGACCGGCATGAGCGCGGCAAGTCCGAACCCGGCGATGACGGAAACCATGAAGGCCGGCCAGACGCGCGGAAGCCCCTGCCTGTCCCACAGCGAGACCAGGATGCCGGTGCTCATCAGGGCCAGCAGCACCGGCAGGTCGTTGAGCACTGCGGCGCCGCCGGCCAGGAAGTCGTCATAGGCGTCGCCGCCGAGATCGAATTCGTGGGCCCTGGCCCCAACAGGAAGCAGAGCGAGGCCAAGCGCGAGACCCACCCGGCGTGAAAAGCTCTCCGCCCGGCTCAGATGCGAAGAAAAGTGCGGCCGCATGGGGAGCGGTGAGATCAATCCGGTCAGGCCAATCCGGCCAGGAAGGCGCCGCCGACCAGCGCGATCACCGCGCCGCCCGCACGGATTGCCATCTTGCCCCAGCTCTGGCCGTTGAGTGCGCCGAAAGCGATGCCCACCGCGTGAAGCAGCCCCGTGGCGATCACGAAGCCGACGGCGTAGGCGAAGGGGTTGGCGGCGTCGGGCAGTTCGGTCCCGTGCGCATAACCGTGGAAGATGGCGAAGAAGGCCACGATCACACCGGCCACGGCCACCGGCGCCCTCACAAGGAACAGAACCAGAAGTCCGAGAACCACGCCGGAAAGCGCAATGCCCGCCTCGATAAACGGCACCGTGACGCCCGCGATGCCAAGAGCCGCGCCGAGCGCCATGACAAGCGGGAAGGTGATCGGCAGGATCCAGATGGCGGGACTTCCAAGCACTGCGCCCCAGAGGCCCACAGCCACCATGGCGACGACGTGATCCCAGCCGAAGATCGGATGCATCAGGCCGCTGAGAAAACCGCCGGTGACCCCTTCGCCGGTGTGCGCAAGGGCCGGCGAGGCGGCCAGAAGGCTTGCAGCCAATGCAACGAGCGCTGTGCGGGCAGGAGAGGCCTTGCCGGCGGAAAAGCCTGAGATCCGGTTGATCTGCCGGTTGAACTGGTTGGTGGTCGGCATCCTGCATGCTCCTTGCTGGGTTGTGCGGCACCCCGGAATGGGTCGTGCCTTTTGGTGGATGAAATTGAAACATAGCGGAAGTTCCCGGTCGCGCAACTTGGCCATCGGGTCTTTGCAAAAGAAACTCGCATGGGCTGTGCTGGTGGTCCGGGTCGCCCAGATGGCCTGCGCACATGCCCGGTTCACGGTCGTCGGCTGAACACCCGGACAAGCCTGTCGATCGTGCGGCGAACCTCGGGGAGATGGCGGTCGTCCTGATGGGTGACCAGCCATTGCTCATGGGCAAGTTCGCTGATTGTGCCGCCGCGCTGCACAAGCCCTGCATGCCTGCTGCCGATGAAGGTCGGCAGCACTGCGATCCCCTTGCCGGCCAGCGCCAGATCGAGACTGTTTCGCGGTGATGCAACCTCACAGACCGCGTTGGCGCCGATGCGTCGGTCGAGCCATTGTGCTGAAGGTGTTTCGGCCACCACCTTGATCCAGCGGTCCGGGGAGTCCGGCATCGCATAGGCAGCAAACTCGACCATCGCGAGCTTGCGGCCTGCGAGCGCGGGGTCTTCCGGACGGCGGTTGCGGAAGCCGATGACGACCTCCCGGCGCGCAATGTCGAGCGTGGTCTCGGCGGAGACGAAGCGCAGCCTGATATTGCCGGGGCCCCCGGCGATCTCGTCGAACCGGTCGAGCAGGAGCAGGGTGGTCCAAGTGCCTGCCGAGATCTTCACCAGGGGACGTGCGGACGCCCCCTCGGGCCTGCTGATCCGGGCAATGCGGTTTTCGACCTCGTCCAGTTCCCGCTCAAGGTCACGCGCCTCGGCGGTCATCTCATATCCGCGTTCGTGCCGGACGAACAGTTCCCGGCCCATGGCGCGCTCCAGCGCAAGCATTCTGCGTCCCAGCGTTGCAGCACTCCGCCCGGTGCTGCGCGCCGCCGGCGACAGACCGCCCGCTCGGGCCACGGCGAGAAAAAGATGCAGGTCGTCCCAACTCACTTTCTTTTCATTCATGAAATGATCTCTTCAACCCGTTTCATTTTCGATGGGCCAGACAGCCATTAGCTTGGGGACAGGTCAAGCCGGATCCGCTGGTCCGGCCGAAAATCGAGAAGGGAGACCGCGATGCAAACCGAACGATACAGACGCGGGACGGGCAGTCTGCCTTTCCCGCATGGCCGAAAGACGAAAGCCGAGCGCGAGGAGGACGAGTTCATGCGGCTCCATGGCGGAGCAGGTCCACGAATGATCTATCTGACCGTCTGCCTGATAGGGGAAGCGCTGCGGGGACTGGGCAGGAGGAAGCCTGTTGATTGCTTGCCACCGGGTGAGCGCGGATGTCCCGAGCCGGTCAGAACGCATCCTCGAGATGCACCGGCCAGCGCCAGGGGCTGACGACGACGATGTCGAAGCGCCACGACAGTTGCGCTGAATCCCGCTGCTCGCTGATGAAGGTCCGGCCTGCCTCACGGATCCGGTGTTGGGCCGAGTAGCTCACCGCATCGACACCTGAAGCGGGATCCCGCCGCGCCTTGACCTCGACAAAGGCAACGAGATCCCCCTTTCGGGCGACAATGTCGATCTCGCCCGACCGCGTCCTGTAGCGAAGCGCCGCGATCCGGTAACCGCGAACCGAAAGCGCCAGTGCCGCCAACCATTCCGCGCGCCGTCCCTTGCGTTCCAGACGGCGTTTCCTTTCCCGCCCCTCAGCCGGCCTCACGGCTTGCCCTTCAAAGCCTGATCCGCATTGCGTTCCTTCAGGGCAAGAAGCCGCTGGTACAGGTCCTTACGGGGCAGCCCGGTCAGCCGCGCGGCTTCGGTCGCGGCCTTTCCGGCGGGAAGCTCGATGACAAGACGCGCAAGAAGCCCGTCGACATCCTCCTTCGAGGGAGGCGGGGCCGAACCAGGGCCGATCACCAGCACGATTTCGCCGCGAACATTGGCGTCGGCATAGTGCTCGGCGAGCGCGCCCAGCGTGTCGCGACGCACGTCTTCGAAAGCTTTCGTCAGTTCCCGGCAGACAGCCGCGGCGCGATCGGCCCCGAACACCTCGGCGGCAGATTTCAGCGTCGCGGCGACACGGTTGGGGCTTTCAAAGAACATCAGCGTCGCTTCGGTGGCTGCAAACTGCCCGAGCCGTTCGCGCCGAGCCTTGTCCTTGCCGGGCAGGAAACCTGCAAAAAGGAAAGCGTCGCTGGGCAGGCCAGAGGCCACCAGTGCGGCCAGGGGGGCAGAGGCGCCCGGGACCGGAATGACCGGAAGACCCGCATCGATTGCGCTCTGGGCCAGCCGGTAACCGGGATCCGAGACAAGCGGCGTGCCGGCGTCCGATATCAACGCCACGCTCCGGCCGGTTTCAAGGGCCGTCATCAGCTTCGGTCCGACCCGGTCTGCATTGTGCTCGTGGTAGGCGTAAGGGCGGGTCGATATGCCGTAGCGATCAAGCAGCACCCGGCTCACACGCGTGTCTTCGCAAGCAATGATGTCTGCGCCGGCCAGCGTTTCCAGCGCTCGGATCGTAATGTCTCCGAGATTACCGATCGGCGTGGCCACAAGATGGAGCCCGGGCTGCAACGGACGCGCCTCGATCGTGTGGGCGCCTATGCGAAAACTACCACTCCGGGCGGCGCCTTCTTCCGTGGGGGCTGCCGCGGGATCATCCTGTGCTTTCGCCGTTTTGCGCGCCATGCCCGCTCCGCTGGTTTTCCATAGTTTCTGCAAGCCCGCGTTGGCTTTCAAGCCCATCGTTTCAAATGCCGGACAATCGTGCAAACGCCGCTTAACCCTTCATGCGGGTTTATGTGCATTTTGCAAACCTTTCCGCTTCGTTTACGCGCCGGTTAACCGGGACGGTGCCAGATTGGGCATCGCAAACCGCCAAATTTCGCGGCGCGATGCAGGTATAGCGAGGTCGGGAGAGCATGCAGACAGGATCGGACAATCAGGAGCAATTGCTGGGACTTCTCGGCGCGACCAGTGCCCTTGTTGCCGTCTTCGATCCGGAAGACCGGCTCAGATTCGCCAATGAGGCCTTCCGGACTGTCTTTTTCGTCGATCCGGACGAATGCCCGACCTGGGAAGAGATTTTCCGGCGCAACCACGCCGCAGGCCGGGGCACCGTTATCGCCACGCCCAACATCGACGGCTGGATCGCCTCGATCGGCTCCCGCCGCGGCAAGACGCGCCACCGCAGCTTCGAATCCGATATCATCGGCGGGAAGTGGCTCTGGGTAACCGAAACAGTCCAAAGCAATGGCTGGATGCTGCTTGTCGCATCTGACATCACAAGCGTTAGTTCGGCGGACAGGAAGTTGCGGATTGACCGTGACATCGCGCTCAAGGCGGCGCAGACCGACGAGTTGACCGGCATTTCGAACCGTCGTCACATCTTCGAGCTTCTTCAACAGGCCTGTGACGACAAGGACGCGCATCCGCAAACCCAGATCTGCGCCTGCCTGATGGACATCGATCATTTCAAGTCCATCAACGACACCTGGGGACACCAGGCAGGCGATGATGTGCTCAGGAAGCTCGCCAGATCGGTGCGGTCGGGCATTCGGCTGAAGGATGGCTTCGGCCGCGTCGGTGGGGAGGAATTCCTCCTCATCCTGAAGGATTGTTCTCTGAAATCGGCGCAGAAGCAGCTCATCCGGCTTATGAACCGGATCAGCAGCAGTTCGCTGATGGAAGCGCATCCGGAGGTCACGCTGACCATGTCTGCCGGGCTGACAGACATCAGGGCCGGTGACACGACAGAATCAATCTACGGCCGCTCGGACAGGGCGCTCTATGAAGCCAAGGCGAAGGGCCGTGACTGTATCTGCATCAATATTCACGACAGGATCTCGCTGGTGCCAACCGACACTGAGGCGGAGAGTCCGTCCGCCGACCGGAAATCCGGGATTCCCTGGCGCGCAGCCTGAAGTCGTCCGTTTTGCTGCGCCGCCGGCCAACGGAACTCGGCGAACATCTCCAGATGCAATTGTTTAAGCGAACGGCAACGCCTTCGGAAGATCCTGGACCGGACGGTTCAGCGCGCCTGCAGGGCGGACGGCTCTATCACCGCCCCTGAAATTTTCGCCACCATGTCCGGGATCAACAGGGCGGGCGCGGGTCGTGCGTAGTAGTAGCCTTGCACCGCATCGCATCCCATCTCTTCGGCAACCGCGACCTCTTCCAGCGTCTCGGTGCCTTCGACGACGATCTGGAAGCCGAGGCCGCGTGCAAGCCCGACAATACCGTGCAAGACTTTCTGCTTGCGAACATCCCGGTCGATGTCCGTGATGAAGCACCTGTCGACCTTCAGCTGGTCGAACGGCAACTGATTGAGATATCCGAGCGATGAGTAACCCGAGCCGAAATCATCAAGCGAAATCCGAACGCCGAGGGCGCGAAGGCCAGCAAGCACTTCCGCAATTCGCTCTTCGCCATTGTCGACGAACACGCTTTCGGTGATTTCAATGCAGATGTCCTCGCCGGATAGCCCGTGCCTCTTCAGGGCATCGCGGACAATTTCGAGGAAATTGCACTGCCACAGCTGGATCGGCGATACATTGACGGAGATGTGTTTGAAATCGAAGCCGTTTCGGCGCCACTTCGCAGCCTGCGCACAGCTGAGTTCGAGCACGACCGTTCCAAGCTCCACGATTTGTCCGCTGGCTTCTGCAACGGGGATGAACTCGCCCGGTGAAATCGGACCCCGGTTTGCGTCAGTCCAACGCACGAGAGCTTCAAGACCCATTAGTTGCTGCGTGTTCGGATTGATCTGGGGCTGGAAATGGATGTCCAACTCCCGATTGGCGATTGCCGAACGCAACAGATCCTCCAACTCGAACCGGCTCTGCTCCTCGGCATGCAGTTCGCACGTGAAGACGACAGCCTGATCGCCGCCATCTCTCCGGGCCTTTCGACGGGCAAGCTCTGCGTTCAGGTGGGCCTTCTCCGCTCCGGCTTCTTCATCCCGAAGCTTGACGATGCCGATCGAGCCGGTGGTGTGGACGACGCCACAGCCGAGATGTACGGGTTGCCGTACGGCTTCGAGCAGGTTCTCGGCAAGCCAGGCCACTTCATCGGCAGTTTTCCGGTCGTCCACGAGGAGGGTGAATTCGTCGCCTGCTCTTCTGGCAATGCGTGCCCGGCTACCCGCTATGGGCCGGATTCGGTTTGCAATCTCGGCGAGCAGCTTGTCGCCGTTGATCTGCCCGCAGGCCTCTGTGATCTGCAGGAAATTGTCGAGATCGAGATGAAGCAGCACCCAGTGCGCGGAACCTGAATGGCTTTCCGCCACGGCAGTTTCCAGGTCGGCAAGGTAGCGACTGCGATTGCCAAGGCCAGTGACTTCGTCTGTGTAGGCCAGCCGGGCCAGCCGGCGCTTGAGAGCGCCAAGACGCTCGAGCGCCTGTGCGAGCGTTCCGAATTCGTCCCTGTTGGACCGGAACGGGACGTCGCTGTCCTTTGGCTGGACCGCAAGGTCGTCCGCATAGCGCGCGAGCACCCGTACGGGCCGCAGTTGCCGCCCCATGAAGACTGCCCCGAAGGAGGTAACCAGCAGCAGGATGATCCCGGTCGCCAGACCGATCTCGCTGCGAAGTTCCGTGCGGGCGACGATGAGGTCGTCCGCCCAGCCCACGTCTACCGCAAGGGCCCCTCTTACTGCATTTTCCGGCCCGACGATCGGTGTCAGGTATGCCAGCCGCATCCGCCCCATCACGGGCACTTCGCCCAGGTGAACCTCGCCATTGGCGAGATGCGCATAGGCCGGATGGCCGGGCATGATCGACATCGGCGGCGGCATCGATCCGTCGGGTTTCCGGAAGGTTGTGGCGAAACGGTCAAATCCGCCTGTTTCCGGATTGAAGCGAAACAGATTGGCCGCACCCTGGTTGATGTCGCCGATCTCCTTCAGGAGCGCATCGTGCTGATCGCGAAACGACAGCGATGTTTCCGCCGTATCTGACTTCAGCCGAATGGCGAGCGGCCGGCCATCTTCACTGCGCACGGCTTCGAATTCACTTGAGAGTTCATGGGTGAACAGCGCGACCGCCGCCCGGGCTGCCCGGTCGATCCGGACCGAGGAATTGTCCTCGGTCACCTCGTAAAGCTTGATGTAGCCAAGACCCGCCGCGATCAGGATCGACAGGCATACAAGAACCACCAGGCTGGCGGTAATGCGTCCTGTTACGCCGCGGGGAATAAATTTCGGCATCTTTCAGCGCTCCAATCGCTCTCCACCAACTAGAGGATGGCGCGTATTGGTTTCATAACACTTGTCCTGAACCTGTGAATTGTAACCAAAGACTCTGTGTAGGGTCGCGTTTTGGGTTAGCTGGCTGGCCTTTGGGCCATGCAACGCGATCAGGTCGCGAGATCCGCCACCACCGCGTCGAGAACAAGCATCCCCTGGGGTGTACAGCGGATACGATCACCGGGCATCTTCTCGATCATGCCGTGACTGACCAGGAAATCGATACGTTCCGGTTCAAGCCCGCGGCCGGAGAGGTTGCGCCATCGGACCAGATCCACTCCCTCGCTCAAGCGCAGTCCCATCAGCAGCAACTCGTCCGCCTGCTCTGAGGTGCCAAGCACTTCGCTTTCGGTCATACCGTGACCCTGGTCAGCAACAGACGCGAGCCAGGTTTCGGGCATCCGTTCGGTTGCCGTCGCGACCTTTCCCGCGGAAGTCGTCAGGCGGCCATGGGCGCCCGGTCCGATGCCGGCATAGTCGCCATAGCGCCAATAGGTAAGATTGTGCCGGCTTTCCGCTCCCGGCCGGGCGTGGTTTGAAACCTCGTAGGCGGGCAGCCCGTGGTCTTCGCAGACCCTTTGCGTCAGCTCATAGAGTTCGGCGGAGAGTTCGCCGTCCGGCACAATCAGCTTGCCCGCCTTGTGCAGCCCGTAAAAAGGCGTGCCTTCCTCTATTGTGAGCTGGTAGAGCGAAAGGTGATCGGCGGCCAAGGATATGGCTTCCGCCAGCTCCCTTTCCCAGTCCTGTGGCGTCTGCTCCGGCCTCGCGTATATCAGATCGAACGACATGCGCGGAAAGATTTCGCGGGCAAGGCCGATCGCCTTGAGCGCCTCGGACCGGTCATGCAGACGACCCAGACGCTTGAGGTCGGCGTCATTGAGCGCCTGCACCCCCATCGAGACACGATTGACGCCCGCCTGCCGGTAACCGCGGAAGCGCCCGGCCTCAACGCTCGAGGGATTGGCCTCAAGCGTGATCTCGATGCCTTCGGGGGCCACCCAGGCTTCACGCACCGCATCCAGGATCGCGGCCACGGTTTCGGGGGCCATCAGAGAAGGCGTGCCGCCGCCGAAGAAAATGCTGGTGACGACCTGCGGGCCGGAGAGCGCCCGCATGGTCTTGATCTCCTTGCGGAATGCCTTCACATAGGCCTGCTGATCGATCCGGGCATGGCGGACATGGCTGTTGAAATCGCAATAGGGGCATTTGGCAGCGCAGAACGGCCAATGCAGGTAGACACCGAAGCCCGGCTTGCCGGTGTCGGGAGCAAGCCCGTCGCCGGAGACGTTGCCGCGCGCCTTTGCCAGGGCATCCAGGGATGCCGTCAGATCGGCCGGATTGACGGAAGTGCTCACGTTGCAGCTACACCAAGGCGCTTTTCGGCAAAGAGCTTGAACGCTCGGGCGCGGTGGGACAGCGCCGTTGCCTGACCCGGCCGCCAGCCGTGCTTCTCCTCGGCGGTCATCTCGCCGAACGTGCGATCATGCCCGTCGGGCCGGAAGACCGGGTCATAGCCGAAACCGGAGGTGCCGCGCGGCGGCCAGACCAGGACACCGTCCGCCTCGCCGCGGTAAAAGCTGGTCTCACCCTCCGGGGTGGCGAGGCACAGCACGCTGACAAAGCGGCCGGTCCTTTGCGAGGCCTCGATGGCGCCGCGTGCCTGTAGCGCGTCCTCGACCTTCTGCATGGCAATCGCAAAATCGCGTGACCCGTCGGGAAGCGTTGCCCAATCCGCCGTGTAAACCCCGGGCGCGCCATCCAGCGCATCGACCACGAGCCCGGAATCATCCGATAGCGCCACCTTGCCGGAGGCCTTCGCGGCGGCCAGCGCCTTGGTTGCGGCATTGGCCTCGAAAGTGTCTCCGGTTTCCTCGGGCTCGTCCAGACCGAGCTCCGCCGCCGATGTGACGGAAACGCCGAGCGGCCCGAACAAGTCGCGGATTTCAGCTATCTTGCCTGCATTGTGGCTTGCGACGAGGATTTCGGTGAGCTTTGTCATTGGTGTCCCCTGTCCGTCAGGCAACGGCATCTTTCTGCAAGGCCACCAGATCGGCGATCGCGGTCTTGGCCAGTGAAATGAGTTGCCCGAGCTGCTCTTCGGTGAACGGTTCGCCTTCCGCCGTACCTTGGATTTCGACAATGCCGCCGGATCCCGTCATGACGAAATTGGCGTCCGTCTCGGCCGATGAATCCTCGAGATAATCGAGATCGGTCACAGCCTGTCCCGCAAAGATGCCGCAGGAAACTGCTGCCACATTGTCTTTCAGGACACGCTCCACCTTCACCATGGAGCGTTCTTCCATCCACTTCAGGCAGTCGTGCAAAGCGATCCATGCGCCGGTGATAGCCGCGGTCCGTGTGCCGCCATCGGCCTGAAGCACATCGCAGTCCACCGTGATCTGGCGTTCGCCCAGAGCAGGAAGATCGACTACGGCGCGAAGCGAGCGTCCGATCAGGCGCTGGATTTCCAGCGTCCGTCCGCCCTGCTTACCGGAACTGGCCTCGCGGCGCATCCGGTCCCCGGTCGACCGAGGCAGCATTCCGTATTCGGCGGTCACCCAGCCCTTTCCGCCGTTTCTGAGCCATGGCGGGACCCGTTCTTCAAGGCTCGCCGTGCACAGAACATGCGTATCGCCGAACTTTACGAGACAGGACCCTTCGGCATGTTTTGACACACCCCGCTCGAAGCTGACCTTCCGCATTTGATCTGTCTTTCGGCCGGATGGGCGCATGCTGTTACTCCTCATGTCAATTGAGCCGCCTTCTATCGGTCAGCCGGTGAATATGCAAAGCAAAACCGTAGCCTGAACGTCTTGACCCGGATGCGGCGGACCTCTGATGTTCAAGCCTCTTTCTTGTGGCAGGCCAAAACCCTATATTCGTGTCGAACGGAGCCGGGTGGGTGGCGGCCCGAGGAACGAATTATGAGCATGGATGGAAGACCTCTGCCGGCCGACCTTGCCGGCAACCTTGATGAGCGGTCCCGGGAAATTTTCCGGGCTCTGGTGGAAAGCTACATGGAGTCTGGCGATCCGCTGGGCTCGCGCAGCCTGTCGCGTATGCTGCCGATGTCGCTGTCGCCGGCCTCGATCCGGAACGTGATGAGCGATCTGGAAGATCTGGGCCTGATCTATTCGCCGCATGTCAGTGCCGGGCGGTTGCCGACACAGAAGGGTTTGCGCTTCTTTGTCGATGCGTTCATGCAGGTCGGTGATCTGCAGCCGGAGATGCGCGAGAACATCGAGCGCCAGGTCCGGTCGGAGGATCAGAGCCGCCCGGTGGATACCTTGCTGACCGAGGCGAGCCAGATGCTTTCGGGCATGACGCGCGGTGCCGGTCTCGTGATTGCGGCAAAACAGGATTCCGTTGTCCGGCACATCGAATTTATCCGGCTCGACCAGTCCCGCGCGCTGGTGGTTCTTGTCGGCGGCAATGACGAAGTTGAAAACCGGATCATGGAGCTGCCCGAGGGTGTGACGGCCGGTCAGCTGGAGGCGGCCGCGAACTTCCTCAATGCCCATCTTGCCGGTCGGACGATCTCGGAAGTCCGCTCAGAACTCGAACGGATCACCGACGAGGTCCGCAGCGAGCTTGACGCGCTTTCGCACGATCTGGTTCAGCGCGGTCTTGCCGCCTGGGCGGGCAGCCAGGGCGGCGCGGGTGCTGCACGCCTGATCGTGCGCGGGCGCGCCAACCTGCTCGAGGGCGTAAGCGAGGGCGAGGAACTGGATCGTCTTCGCATGCTCTTCGATGAACTTGAACGCAAGGAAAGCCTCGTCGAGCTGATGACGCTTGCCGAGGAAGGTTCCGGCGTGCGCATTTTCATAGGATCCGAGAACAAGCTGTTTTCGCTCTCCGGATCTTCGGTGATTGTCGCGCCGTGGCGTGATGACGCCGACCGCGTGGTTGGTGCGGTGGGCATTATCGGTCCCACCCGGCTCAATTACGCGCGCATCGTCCCGATGGTCGATTACACCGCCCAACTGGTGTCAAAGCTGGTGCGCAAATGACGTCCGGATCGACGTAGCCCGGGTTCCAGCCCTTGATTTTTGAGGTCCGAACCGCGATATGCGGTTCAACCTTCTTCGACATTTCCAGCAAAAGACAGGACATCCATATCATGAGCGATGAAAGCCAAGGCCGCGAGAACGACAAGCCGGAAGCCGACGCCGCACCCGAAGCTGCAAACGTCAAGCCGGACGAGGCGGAAGCCGAGGAATTGGATCCGATTGCCGTGCTGAAGGCGGAAATCGAGGAGCTTCGTGATCAGCGCCTTCGCATGGCTGCTGAAATGGAAAACCTTCGCCGCCGAACCGCCCGCGATGTCAAGGACGCCAAGAGCTACGCCATTTCCGGTTTTGCCCGGGACATGCTCCAGGTTTCCGACAACCTCGACCGTGCGCTCGCAGCGGTGCCGGAGCAAGCCGAAGGGGCCGCCGACAACGGGCTCAAGACGCTGATCGAGGGTGTCGAGCTCACCGGCAAGTCGATGCTCTCGGCGCTCGAGCGCCACGGCGTGCGCAAGCTCGATCCGAAAGGCCAGAAGTTCGATCCGAACTTCCATCAGGCCATGTTCGAGGTGCCCAACAAGGACGTGCCCAACAACACCGTGATCGAGGTGGTCCAGTCGGGCTACGTCATCGCTGACCGCATGCTCAGGCCTGCGATGGTTGGCGTTGCCAAGGGCGGCCCGAAGGATCCTGCGCCTGAACCCGGCCCGCCCCATCCGCAGGATATCAAGGACGCATAGTCCCCGGGGTTCCGCCGGTCGGGCGGGCGGAAGGCTGACATGACACCGCTGGAAACGCTCGATTATGCAGGGGTGGCGGTCTTCGCCGCCACCGGCGCGCTTGCGGCATCGCGCAAGCAGCTCGACATGATCGGCTTCGGATTTCTGGCTGCCGTCACCGGTATCGGCGGCGGCACCTTCCGGGACCTTATCCTGGGCGATACGCCGGTATTCTGGGTGGTCAATCCGGCCTATGCGGTGGTTTGCGTGGCGGTTGCGATCCTGGTCTATTTCACCGCACATCTGGTCGAGTCGCGGTATCGGCTGCTGATCTGGCTCGATGCGGCCGGGCTCGCGGCATTTTCCGTCATGGGCGCAGCCAAGGGCCTCGCGCTTACCGGGTCACCCATCGTGGCCATCGTTACCGGCATGATGACCGCGACGCTCGGCGGCATCCTTCGCGACCTGCTCTCGGGCGAACCTTCGGTGCTGATGCGGCCGGAAATCTATGTTTCGGCCGCATTGCTCGGCGCCGGCGTCTTCGTGGTCGCGAGCCTGTTTGGCCTGCCCCCCGTTCTCGGGTCGGCTCTCGGTGTCGTTTCGGCTTTTTCGTTGCGCGGCGGTGCAATACGTTGCGGCTGGGCTTTCACGCCCTACCGGTCACGCGCCGGACGTCCGCCCGAAGATGTCATGTAGCCTTGTCGGGCGGAAGCCGGGCTCAGTTGAGCCCGGCATTTGCAGCAGCGTCCTTCAGGGACAATTGTGGACGCGGTCCGACCTGCTGAATCACAAGGCCGGCTGCCAGGCTGCCGAGCTTTCCGCACACTTCAAGCGGCAGGTCGTTGGCATAGCCGTGCAGAAACCCTGCTGCGTAGAGATCGCCGGCGCCTGTCGTATCCACCACTTCGTCAATGTCGATGGCGTCGATGTCGATCCGCTCGTCGCCGCGTATCAGAACCGAACCGTGTTCGGACCGGGTGATCGCTGCGAGCTTGCAGTCCTTGCGGATCTGCGCGACGGCATGCTCGAAATTGTCGGTCTGGTAGAGCGACTTGGCTTCCTCGGCATTTGCAAAGACGATGTCGATCGTGCCGGATCGCATCAGCTCGAGAAACTCGCCGCGATAGCGGTCGACACAGAACGGATCGGACAGCGTCATGGACATTTCGCGACCGTTCTTGTGGGCGATGTCGGCGCAGAGCCGGATCGCATCCTTGGCCCGCGGCGGATCCCACAGATAGCCCTCGAAATAGGTAACCTTTGCCTCCGCGACCACGTCGGCCTCGATGTCTTCCGGCCCGAGCTCGACACAGGCGCCCAGATAGGTGTTCATGGATCGCTCGCCGTCCGGCGTCACGAAGATCATTGAACGGGCGGTGGGGGGTGCACCATCTAGCGGCCTGGTGGCGAAATGCACGCCCTGGGCGCGGATGTCGTGGGTGTAGATTTCGCCGAGCTGGTCAGCTGACACCTTCCCGAAATAGGCAGCGCGGCTACCGAAACTGGCAAGGCCGGCGGCCGTGTTGCCGGCGCTTCCCCCCGAAGCCTCGATGGCAGGTCCCATGCGCGAATAGAGAAGCTCGGCGCGTTCCGCATCGATCAGGTTCATCGCCCCCTTGATGATGGCGTTGTCGGTGAGGAATGACTCGTCGCAGCGAGCGATGATATCGACAATGGCATTGCCGATGCAAAGGACGTCGAATTTGCTCATGGGTATCCCTTCTGCAGCTCTGCGGCCCGAAACGCAGCCGGGTCTCAATGGCAGATTTTCGGGGAGAGTGGAACCCCGAGATGTGCGGCGTTCCGCCCTCCGGTCCGCTTGCGGGCGCGCTGTCTATGATGGCCGAACTCAGCCGAGCCTGCGCTTGAGTTCGTAAAGCGCCTCGAGCGCGTCACGCGGGGTCATGTCGTCGGGGTTGAGTTCCTTGAGGTAGGCGTCGCTTGCCGAAGGACCCTTTTCAACGGCCGCCTTGGGCGTCTGCGCGGGCACCGCAAACAATGGCAAGTCGTCGATCAGCCGCGTCGCCGGATTTTCCCGTTCCGTGGATTCAAGCAGGTCTAGCACTTCGCGTGCGCGCGCCACGACTGCGTCGGGCAGGCCCGCAAGCCGCGCCACCTGGATGCCGTAGGACCGGTCGGCGGCACCGGGGCCGACCTCGTGCAGGAAGACGACGTCGCCCTGCCACTCCTTCACTTTCATCGTCGCGTTGGAAAGACGCGACAACTTTTCTGAAAGCGCAGTCAGCTCGTGAAAATGGGTGGCAAACAGGGCGCGGCAGCAATTCTCGGCATGCAGGTGCTCGACTGCCGCCCAGGCAATCGAAAGCCCGTCGAAGGTTGCGGTTCCGCGGCCGATCTCGTCGAGGATGACCAGCGACCGCTCGCTGGCCTGGTTGAGAATGGCCGCGGTCTCGACCATCTCGACCATGAAGGTCGAGCGGCCGCGCGCCAGGTCGTCAGAAGCGCCGACGCGGGAGAACAGCCGGTCGACCACCCCGACATGGGCGGAACCGGCTGGCACGAAGGAGCCCATCTGCGCCATCACGGCAATCAGCGCATTCTGCCTCAGGAAGGTCGACTTGCCGCCCATGTTCGGTCCGGTGAGAAGCCAGATCGCCCCGCCCTTGTCTGTTTCGGTCGGCGGCGAGAGATTGCAGTCATTGGCGACGAAGGGTTGTTCGGCCTGACGCCTGAGCGCCTGCTCGACCACCGGGTGGCGGCCGGCGGTGATTTCAAAGGCGAGGCTTTCGTCCACTTTTGGCCGAGTATAGCCCTGCTCCTCGGCAAGGCAGGCGAGCGATGCGGTGACATCGATCACCGCCAACGCATCGGCCGCCGCCTTTATCGCATCGGCATGTGAGACCGTCAGCATCACGAGGTCGTCGAAGGCTGCGAGCTCGATGGCAAGTGCCTCGCCCGCGGCATTGGCGATGCGGGTTTCGAGATCCGACAGTTCCGTGGTGGTGAACCGCATGGCGTTGGCCATGGTCTGGCGATGAATGTATTTGGCCTTCGCCTCGTCGCCCTGTGTCAGCGGACCGGCATTCTGCGCTGTCACCTCGATGAAATAGCCCAGCACGTTGTTGTGCTTGATCTTGAGCGATCGGACGCCGGTCTCCTCCGCATAGGAAAGTTGCAGACCGGCAATCACACGGCGGGACTGGTCCCTGAGCGCGCGCAGTTCGTCAAGTTCCGCCGAGGCTCCTTGTCGGACGAACCCGCCGTCGCGCTTGAGCAGCGGAAGCTCATCATCCAGTGTTGCCGACAGCCTGCCGGCGATTTCCTCCGGCAGCGCGCGCAGAAGCGCCGACGCTTCGGCAAGGTGAGACGGGAGCTCCGCGCCGTCGAGCAGCGCTGCGATCTCTCCCGCGGCTTTCACGCCCGCGAGAATGGCGCCGAGATCGCGGGGGCCGCCACGGTTCAGCGCCAGCCGGGAGAGGGCCCGCGGCATGTCGGGGACACCCCGGAGCGACTGCCTCAACCCGTCGCAGAGCGATCCTTCCGCGATCAGGCTTGAAACACCGTCGAGCCGCGCGTTGATCGCGGCGGGATCGGTGAGCGGCGCCATCAGCCATTCAGCGAGCTTTCGCCCGCCGCCTGCCGTCACGGTTCGATCGATCGCCTTGATCAGGCTGCCCTGCCGTGAGCCCGAGAGCGTTCGCACGAGTTCCAAGTTCGCCCGGGTTGCCGGGTCGATGAAAAGCCGCGCGCCGTCGCGCTCGCGTTCCGGGCGACCGAGCGGCGGGCGTTCGGAAATCTGGGTTTTCTCTACATAGGCAATGACCGCCGCGGCTGCCGCCATTTCGGCGCGTGAGAAATCGCCGAAGCCATCGAGCGATCCGACCTCGAAAAACCTTGCGATCCGGCCTTCCGCTGTGGCGCTGTCGAAAAGCACGCCGGGCTGAGGCGTCGCCACCCGCCCAAGCTGGTCGACAAGCGGCCTGAGCTCGGGGTCATGGAAAACATTCTCCGCCAGGATCAGTTCACGCGGTTCGACCCGCGCAATATCGGCGAGAAGTCTCGCCAGCCTGCTTTCGGCGACATGAAACGCTCCCGTGGAGATGTCGATCCAGGCAAGGCCGTATTGCGCCTCGCCCGATCCGCGAACCCGCGCGAGCGCCATCAGGAAGTTGGATTGCGCCGGATCGAGAAGCTTTTCCTCGGTCAGCGTGCCGGGCGTGACAAGCCGGGTCACGTCGCGACGGACGACCGACTTCGACCCCCTTTTCTTGGCTTCGGCCGGGTCTTCGGTCTGCTCGCACACGGCGACGCGGAACCCGAGTCCGATCAGCTTCTGCAGGTAGTCGTCTGCGGCATGAACAGGCACGCCGCACATCGGAATGTCTTGGCCCAGGTGCTGTCCGCGCTTGGTGAGCGTAATGCCGAGCGCCCGCGATGCATCGATCGCATCCTCGAAAAACAGCTCGTAGAAATCGCCCATCCGGTAGAACAAAAGGGAGTCCGGGTTCGCCGCCTTGATTTCGATGAACTGCTCCATCATCGGCGTCGCCGAGGCCCGGCTTTCGGGCGTCGCCAGCTGGGCAGTCGACAGCGTGGATGAGACGTGCGCGGTTTCGGCGTTCAAAGGCGGCCTGCCAATCTTGGTTTTCGGAACATTCGCGGTGTAAGCTTGCCCGGCTGGCTGGCTTTACAGCCGTTTGGGACCACCCTAACGGTGGCGATGCAGGAAACACAACACTTACGAGGCGCCGCTCAAGGGTCGCCCACAAGGGATGGAAAAAGATGCCGGGGACGGACAAGTCAGATCGCTCGATTTCACAGGTGACGGATCAGGAGGCGCTGGATTTCCATGCCCGCGGCCGGCCCGGCAAACTCGAGATCAGCCCCACCAAGCCGATGGCGACGCAGCGCGACCTGTCGTTGGCCTATTCGCCGGGCGTGGCGGTGCCGGTCAAGGCCATTGCCGAGGACCCGAGCCGCGCCTTTGACTACACCACCCGCAGCAACATGGTGGCGGTGATCTCCAACGGCACCGCCATTCTCGGGCTGGGCAATCTCGGCGCGCTGGCCTCGAAACCGGTGATGGAGGGCAAGTCGGTGCTGTTCAAGCGCTTCGCCGATGTCGATTCCATCGACCTCGAGGTCGACACCGAGAACGTCGACGAATTCATCAACTGCGTGCGTTTCCTCGGACCGAGCTTCGGCGGCATCAATCTCGAGGACATCAAGGCGCCGGACTGTTTCATCATCGAGCAGCGCCTGCGCGAGATCATGGATATCCCGGTCTTCCACGACGACCAGCATGGCACGGCGATCATCGCCGTGGCGGGCCTGATCAACGCGCTGCATCTGACCGGCCGCGATCTCAAAACCACAAGGCTTGTCTGCAACGGTGCGGGTGCGGCGGCGATCGCCTGCATCGAGCTTGTCAAGGCGATGGGATTTGCGCCCGAGAACATCACGCTGTGCGACACCAAGGGCGTCATTTACAAGGGCCGCACCGAGGGCATGAACCAGTGGAAGTCGGCCCATGCGGTGGAAACCGAAGCTCGTTCTCTGGCAGACGCCATGGACGGGGCCGACGTCGTCTTCGGCCTCTCGGTGAAGGGCTCGCTGACCGAGGACATGGTGCGGTCGATGGCGCCGAACCCGATCATCTTCGCCATGGCCAACCCCGATCCGGAGATCCTGCCCGAAGAGGTGGAGCGAATCCGCGATGATGCGATCATGGCGACAGGCCGCTCGGATTATCCCAACCAGGTCAACAACGTCCTGGGGTTTCCCTATATCTTCCGCGGCGCGCTCGATGTGCGCGCGACCACGATCAACGAGGACATGAAGATTGCCGCCGCGCAGGCCCTCGCAAACCTTGCGCGTGAGGACGTGCCCGACGATGTCGCAGCCGCCTATCAGGGCGTGAGGCCGCGTTTTGGCCCGCAATACATCATTCCCGTCCCCTTCGACCCGCGGCTGATATCGGCGATTCCGGCTGCGGTCGCCCGTGCGGCGATGGATTCGGGCGTGGCCCGCAAGCCGATCCTCAACATGGATGTCTATCAGCATGAACTGTCGGCCCGGCGCGATCCGATTGCCTCGACGCTGCAGCGGCTTTACGAGCGGGTCCGGCGCCACCCCCGGCGGGTCGTCTTCGCCGAGGGCGAGGAGGAACAGGTGATGCGCGCGGCGGTTTCCTACGTGAACCAGAGGCTCGGCACCGCCTGCCTGCTCGGCCGCGAGGAGCAGATGCGAGAGACGGCACGGCTGGCCGGCATCGACCTCGACCGTCCCGGCATCGAACTGGTCAATGCCCGCGTCTCGCAGCGGGTGGATGCCTATACCGATTATCTCTACGCGAGGCTGCAGCGGCGCGGCTACCTGCACCGCGATTGCCAGAGGCTGATCAATACCGACCGCAACCATTTTGCCGCCTGCATGGTGGCACTCGGCGATGCCGATGCGATGGTTACCGGCACGACGCGCAACTATTCCACCGCGCTCGAGGATGTCAAAAGATGCATCGACGTCAGGCCGGGCCACCGCATGATCGGGGTGTCGCTGGCATTGTGCCGCGGCCGGACGGTCTTTGTCGCCGACACCGCGGTGATCGACATGCCCAACTCCGAGGAACTTGCGGACATTGCCGAGGAGGCGGCCGGCATGGCCCGCCGGCTGGGCTACGAGCCGCGCGTGGCAATGCTTGCCTATTCCACATTCGGCCATCCGACGGGTGAGCGCTCCGACCGGGTCCGCGAAGCCGTGAAAATCCTCGACAAGCGCAGGGTCGATTTCGAGTATGACGGTGAAATGGCCGCCGACGTTGCGCTCAATGGCAAGGTGATGGAACAGTATCCGTTCTGCCGGCTTTCGGGCACTGCCAATGTGCTGGTGATGCCCGCCTTCCACTCGGCCTCGATCTCGACCAAGATGCTCGAGGAACTTGGCGGTTCGACTGTGATCGGCCCACTGCTGGTGGGGCTCAACAAGTCGGTGCAGATCGTCTCCATGGGGGCCAAGGATTCCGACATCGTCAACATGGCTGCTATCGCGGCCTACAACGCGGCAAGCTGACCAGCCGCGACATTCGCTTGGCGCCGGCCGCTGCGCGGTTGCGTGGCGGTCGGGGCGGGGACTATGCTCATGTCCTTCTATCCTGCTCGGCTCGGGGGGCGCTGCATGAAGGCCGTTTTCGGTGTCATCTTTCTGGCGTTCGTTCTCGCGGGCTGTTCCGGCCGGTTTGTCGAATTTGCGGCAAGCAACCGGATCGACGCTTCCCCGGATCGCGGCGGGTTCGGTGTGACTTTCTTCGGCACAAGCACGCTTCTGGTCGACGACGGCGATACCCAGATCCTGATTGACGGCTTCGTGACCCGCAAGCGTCACAATTTCATCCGGAGGATCGAACCTTCGGAACCCCAGATACAGGAGGCGATTGCCGCACACCGGATCTGCCCGGCGCCTGGCAGAACGGCCGTCCGTTCCAGGCCGGACCATTGCGCAAACAATCCGAAGCGCGGTCTTGCGCTGGTCATTCCCGCCCATGCGCATTACGACCACGCGCTCGATTCCGCCTATTTTGCAGCATGGGCCGGAACGCGGCTGGTCGCCGATCCATCAATCGTTGCGACCTTTGACGCCACCCGAGCCCGGCCGTGGAAGACGCCGATGCACTGGCAGTCGGTCGAATTCATCCCGCCTTTCGCAAGCCCGGATCGCAACACGCGTCGGCTGAGGGTTGGCAATTTCACAGTCACGCTGATCCGTTCGCATCATCTCGAGAACCCGCTGAGCCAACTGGCGGGGCGCGAGACGTCCCGGGATCTCAGTCTGCCTGCGCATCTTTGGGAGTTCGGTGAGGGAACGACGCTCGCGATACGGATCGAAAGAGGCGGCCGAAGCATCCTTATCGTCCCGTCGGCAGGGCTGCCGGTTGAACCGCTAGAGGCCGGTGAATACCGTTCGGATGTGGTGTTCATGGGAATTGGCGGTCTTGGCTGGAAGCCGCTGGCGGAGCGGGAAAGCTACTGGAACAGCCTGATCACGGCGACCGGTGCACGCCGTGTGGTCCCGATCCACTGGGACAATGATCAGGCTGAACTCTCGACCGTGGAAGCCAATTTCAGGCCGTCACCGGCACTCAGGCTCGATGCGACACTCAAGGTGTTCGAGCGACTGGCCGAACGGGACAATGTTGAACTCGCGGTGGCGCCGCCACGCAAGAGGTTCGACCCCTTCAACGGGCTTTGACCGGCCCGGTTCCGGCGAAAGCGGAGACCGTTTTCGCATCCGGAAGGACCTGAAACGGTCGGAACCCGGTTTCTCAGGCGACGAAGCGCGAGGCGTCTGCACCGTAATGATTGATGTAGCGGCCGTTGATCTGCTTGACCGGCAGGATCACCAGGATGTCGGTCGTTTTGAAGGCCGGATCGACCACCGCTTGATGCGACACGAGCGCGCCGAGCCGCAGGTATCCCTTCACCAGCGGCGGCATGGCCGCCAGCGCGGCGCGCGGCGTGATCGCCTCGCACGGCATCATGTCCATCGAGACCCCGCGTCCGGGAATTGCGTGAACGGCCCATTCGTCGCGCGCACCGACGGACTGATTGAGAAAGGACAGCGCCAGGGCGTGTGCATGGGGCTTGTCACCCGAAAACGAGGCACAGCCGAACATGACGTCAATCCTGTGCTCGATCGCGTAGGCCCAGTTGCCCTGCCAAAGAGCTTCGAGCGTCCGGCGCGTGCGATAGGCCGGCAGCACGCAGGAGCGTCCCAGTTCCAGAAAACGTTGTGCCGGGTGACGACCGACCAGATCGGCCACGTCGAACTCGCTTTGAGAATAAAACCCGTTGTGGCGCTCTGCCACGTCCTGGCGCAACAGACGATAGGTCCCGACAATCTGGGATTCCGGGGTGCCGCCGAGCGCTGTGTCGAGCACGAGCAAATGGTCGCAATAGCGGTCGATGGTGTCGAAGTCCCGCTTCTCCTGCATTGCATCGGCGGGAAGGCTGGCGCCCATCTCCTCGACAAACACCTTATAGCGCAGCATCTGGGCTGCGTTGATCTCGGCTCTTGTCGCCGCAAGCCTTACATCGAGTGTACCGATCCGACCAAGGAGACGGGGCCCTTCGAGCACCGGCGCAAAGGCTGGGGGAACCGACTGCTGAGATGGCTGCTGCACTTGCGTTTCCATGGGTTGTCTCCCGCCTGATGATGGCGGCTATCAACCATGATTCTGCGACAGACTGGTGACATTGACCACCCCAAATATCGGGGGTGAAACTCCTTCCCGTCCGGAGCGGCCCAAAGGTTGCAGTTGCTGACGGTGCCTTGTCTTGCCGGGTCAGGCTGCGGCGCGGCTCTTGCTGCGGGCCGTCATGGTGACCAGCGAGACCAGCCATTCGGGATCCACCGGCTTTTCGGCATGACCATCGGCGCCAGCGGCCAGCAACTCGTCGCGGGTCGAGGACTGACCGTCAGCGGAAAGGACGATAATCGGCAGATGCTCGAACTGGTTGACCTCTTCCTCGCTGCGGATGCGGGTGATGGCCGTGCGTCCATCGAGTTCCGGCATCGACAGATCCGTGATGGCGATGTCGTAGTTGAGCACGCCGCCGGGCCGGCTCATGGCTTCTTCGAGCAGCGCAAGGCCGTTCTCCACGACTGTGACCCGGTGTCCCTGGCGGGCGAGCACCGTGCGAACCATCAGCGCGTTGACCGGATCGTCTTCGGCGAGAAGGATGTCGAGCGTCGGATTCTCCGAGCTCCGTTCCAGCACCGGCGGACGCGGCTTGGTCGCCAGCCGGTTGCGGTCGTCGCGGTCATCACGGCGGGTCAGGACATTGACCAGCGAAGTGCGCCGTACCGGGCGAACCAGCCATGCATCCGCGCCATGGTCCCCATGACCTTCGAGATCGCGGCTGTCCTCGGGCGCGATCACCAGCGTCCGCGCCACCGACCTGGTGAGTTCGGACGGCGCTGCAGCCAGAAGGCCCTCCGCCTGATCGGCCATGCGGCGATCGACGATGATGTCGGTCAGCACCGATCCGGCGCGGTTGAGCCGTGTGAGAGCCGCGATCATGCTTTCGGCATCGCTGGCAGCTTCGGCGTAACCGCCGAGGTCACGGATGCTCCAGAGCATGGCTGCGGAAACCGGGCCGCGAGGTGCGATGACCAGCACGGCGCGCTCGCTGAGGGGACCGCGCAGGCGTGCGGGCTGTTCATTCTGCTCGAGTTTTTCCAGCGGGATGGTGAAATGGAACGCGCTGCCTTTGCCGGGAGTCGAGTCGACGCCGATCTCACCGCCAAGCGCTTCCACGATCCGCGACGAGATCGACAGGCCGAGACCGGCTCCCCCATGCTTGCGGGTGGGACCATTGTCTGCGCGTTCGAACTCCTCGAAGATTTTGGCCCTGTCGGTATCCTTCAGGCCCGGACCGGTATCGGTCACGGTGAAGGTGAGTGCCCCGTCCTGCAGCGAAACCTCCACCAGCACGCCACCGGTTTCGGTGAACTTGATGGCGTTGCCGACGAGGTTGAACAGCACCTGCCGCACCCGCCCGATGTCGGATGTGATGGTACGGGGTGCATCGGAGGCGATGTGCACGGCAATCTCGATATTCTTGTCGTGTGCCCGTGGCGCCATCAGTTCGCACACGCCGTGGACCAGCTCGTCGAGCTCGCCCTCTTCGCGCCGCAGGTTGAGACGGCCGGCCTCGATCGAGGTGACATCGAGAAGGTCCTCGATCAGCGCCAGCAGCGATTGGCCGGATTCACGTGCATTCCTGATGTAGCTGGCCTGTTCCGGTGTCGTCCCGGTCTGTCCGAGAAGGTGTGTCATGCCCAGAATGCCGTTGAGCGGAGTGCGGATCTCGTGGCTTACGGCGGCAAGCAGCCGGGATTTGGCACGGCTGGCGGCTTCCGCCTTTTCCCGCGCATCGACGAGTTCCGCCGCGGCCTTCCGGGCAGCCGTCACATTGCGTCCGACGCAGTGGACCAGCAACGTTCCGGTCGCCGGATCTCGTGCGGTCGTTTCATGCCATGTCCAGACGGTCTGAGCTTCTCCGCTTCTAAGAACGACCTCAAAGCGGGCGTCATCGCTGCCGGGCCGGGGTTCGATACCTGTCTCGGCGAGAATGGCGCCAACCGGGGTCGGAAAACCGGTCGCTTTGCAGAAGGTTTCGTTGGCAAACACGATCCGGCCATCGCTGTCACAGACGGCGATCATGTCTCCCAGCGCATCGAACACCGAGCCGAGCTGACCCGTGAACTCGCCGAGTTCCCACCTGCGATCGCTTTCACGTTCGGCGTCAGCTGAGCGGATTGCGGACGCGCTGCGCTCTGACGCGGTCATTGTTCCCGCATCGGACATGTCTTCCCGCCTTGTGCGCGGCATGCGGCGAAGCAGTGGCATGGCGGCGAGGACCGCCACCCCGGCCACCGACGCCAGTAGCGCCGCCGGAGCGTCATAGGCAATCGAGAGCCCTGCGGCCCCGAGCGCGGCGGAAACGGCAAATAGTGCCCCCGATGCGTGAAGCTTGCGATTGGGCGCGTCGTCCTTTGCCGCATCTGCCGGGATTTCCTGGCGGCCGTTTTCAGCCACAGGCATGACCGGCGGCACCTCGTTGGAGAGCCGGTCTTTCTGGGTGAGTGCCAGCGAAAGGGTGGTCTGGAGATGATGCGGATGTGTGCTCATGGACCCGTTGTAGCACGGGCCCGGTGAGCAAAGTTTTCAGCAAATGGATCGTATTTTACCGGTTCTCGGAATCACTGTTTCATATTGACCACGACGCGTCCGCGGATCTTGCCGTCGATGATGGCGTGGGCGGCGTCTATGATGCCGTCGAATCCGATTTCGGTCGAAAGCGTCTCGAGTTTGCCAAGGTCGAGATCCTCGACAAGCCGGGCCCAGGCCTCCTGTCTCAGCGCGAGCGGCGCCATCACCGAATCGATGCCGAGCAGCGACACGCCACGCAGGATGAACGGGGCCACTGAAGAGGGCAGGTCCATGCCCTGAGCCAGGCCGCAGGCGGCGACAGCCCCGCCGTAGGATGTCATTGAAAGAACATTGGCCAGCGTATGGCTGCCGACTGCATCGATGCCACCGGCCCACCGCTCCTTGTTGAGCGGTTTTGCGGGGTCGGAGAGTTCGGCGCGGTCGATCACTTCCGAAGCCCCGAGCTGTTTGAGAAAATCCGCTTCGCCGGTGCGCCCGGTCGAGGCGATGACCTCGTAGCCGAGTTTGCCGAGCACGGCGATTGCGATGGTGCCGACCCCGCCATTGGCGCCCGTGACCACGATCGGGCCGCGTTCCGGCGTGATGCCGTGGCGCTCCAGCGCCATCACCGAGAGCATTGCCGTATAACCCGCGGTTCCGATCGCCATGGCCGAGCGACCGTCCATTCCCTTGGGCATCGGGATCAGCCAATCCGCCTTCAGGCGTGCATATGCCGCGAATGCGCCGGTATGGACTTCGCCAACTCCGAAACCGTTGAGGATCACCTTGTCGCCCGCTTTGAAGCGGTCGCTCTCTGAACTCACGACGGTTCCGGCGCAGTCGATCCCTGGGATCATCGGCCAGCGCCGCACGACCGGTCCCTTGCCGGTGATGGCCAGTCCGTCCTTGTAGTTGACCGTGGTCCATTCGACCTCGACAACGACATCTCCCTCCATCAGGTCATCGAGTCCGAGTTCGGCGACATTGACCGACATCACCTTGTCTTCGTTGCGGGTGAGCTGGATGCCCTTGAAACGGTTTTCCATAGGAACTCCTCATGTTTTGTTGCCGTCAGACTGGCGCGCCGGCAATGGAAGATCAAGTGCGGGTCGGCGTGTGCTAGTCGGAGCGTTTTTTGGCTTTCCGGTCGCGCACCGCGGCGATCAGTTCGTCGAGGACGATGAGGCCTGCTCCCACGCTGATGAAGCTGTCCGCTAGATTGAACACCGCAAACGACCATGTCCGGGTGTGAAACAGGATATAGTCGACCACATGGCCATAGATCGCGCGATCGATCAGATTGCCCAAGGCTCCGCCGATGATCAGCGCGAAACCCAGATGCGCAAGCGTCCGGCTGGCCGGAGTTCTCCGCCACAGGTAAAGCACGAAAAGGATTACCACCAGGGTCAGGATCAGCAGGCCGGTGTCCGGCAGGTCCTTGAGCAGCGAGAAGGCGATACCTTCGTTCCAGGTGCGATAGAGTGAAAGCATCGGCAGCACCGGCACGAGTTCGTGGAACGGCAGCATGGTTTCGACCAGATACTTGATCGCCTGATCGAGCGCGACAGCTCCCGCGACCATCGCGAACATCGGCCCCGGCCGGGCGAGGATCGATGCACTCATTCTGCGGGTCCCTCAAGTTTGAGGAGATGTCGCCGGGCTTCGAACAGCATGACTCCCGTGGCGATCGCCAGGTTGAGCGAATCCGCGCGGCCGGTCTGAGGAATGCGGGCAAGCTTGCTGCACCGCTCCGCAAGCGCGTCGGTCAGTCCGGCCTGCTCATTTCCCATCAGGAGAACTACCGGCTTCTGCCTGTAGTCTATGCTGCGGTAATCGACGCTGCCCTTGAGATGGCTGCCAACCACGAAGGCGCCGGTTTGGTTCGACCAGGCCAGAAAATCTGCCTGTGAAGCACGTGCCAGCGGCACCGAGAACACGGACCCCATGGTGGCGCGAACGGTCTCGGTGGAAAACGGATCGACCGTGTCGCCGATCAGGATGACGCCCGAGGCGCCCGCGGCGTCCGCTGTGCGGATAATGGTGCCGAGATTGCCGGGATCTCGCACGCGGTCCAGCGCAATCCAGGTTTCTTCGGGCTGTGGACGCACGGCTTCGAGCGGCTGTGTCCTCTGTTCGAAAACGGCGATCACCGCCTGGGGATTGTCTCGCCGGGTAATTGCGGTGAGCACTTTCTCGCTGACCTCAAGCACAAGGCCGCCGCGCGCCACCGTTCGGGCTGCGATGGTCTCGACCTGATCCTTGCCACGCTGGGTCTTGGCGTAGATCAGTGTGCGCAAGGTCCAGCCCTGGTCAATTGCGTCAATCACCAGTTTCAGGCCCTCGGCGAGAAATGTTCCGGTGGCGTCGCGCTGTTTCTTCATCGACAGCGCGCGGATGTCCTTGATCACCGGATTGGACAGACTCGTGATTTCTTTGACCTGCCCGACGCGGCCGGAGCCGCCCGGAGCGGAAGGTCTGGAGGGCGTTTCGGTCATTGTGGCAGCCACCTCGAATACAGCGATGTCGACAGCGCCCGCCCGGCGCCAGCGTCCGTGCTCTCGCGCAGAATGAGTTCGCCCGATTCCACCACACCACCCGCGCCGCGCATGGTCTCACGCATTAGTTCGTGGATGGCATAAAATGAGGCCCGGATCGAATAGGCGGTCAGCACAAGCCCGAGCGGCTTGGGGCTCATGAGTTCCCGGCAGATGTCGAGCATCAGCGGCAGGTGGTCGAACAGTTGCCAGACTTCCCCGTTCGGGCCCCGGCCGAATTTGGGCGGGTCGGTGAGAATGATGTCGTAGCGGTTGCCGCGGCGTTCCTCGCGCGCGATGAACTTCATCGCATCCTCGCAGATCCAGCGCACCGGCCGGTCTTCCAGTCCGGCAAGGGCCTGGTTTTCCCGCGCCCATCCGATCGCCTTCTTCGACGCATCAACATGGGTGACCTCGGCCCCGGCCTTTGCCGCCACGAGTGAGGCTACACCGGTGTAGCCGAAAAGATTGAGAACCTTGATAGGACGGTCGGCTTCGGCGATGCGCTCTGCCATCCAGCGCCAATGGGCGATTTGCTCGGGAAACACCCCGACATGGCGGAACGAGGTCAGCCGCCCGTGAAAATCCACGCCGAGCAGTTGCATCGGCCATGTCTCTCCCAAAGGCGTATGCGGGAAGGCCCAGCGGCCGATGCCGTCTTCGTCGGTATCTCCTGTAAACAACGCATCCGCCTTGTTCCACTCGGCTTCGGGCAGCGAGCGCGGCCAAAGCGCCTGGGCTTCGGGACGAATAACGCGCAGGCCGCCGTAAAGCTCGAGCTTCTCGCCCGCGCCCTGTGCGTTGCGACCGCTGTCGATCAGCCGGTAGCCATCTTCATCGCCAACCTCGAGGATCAGCGGAGCGTTTCCGGGTGGAAGCGTACCTGTCCGAACCGTCAAATCGCGGATCGGAGCCGCCGCCGTGTTTGCCGGCGTCTTTCCGCGCGAACGCTTGCCGCCGCCACCGGCAGCTTGACCCGCCGGCCGCGCCGGTACCCCTTCGGTGCCCTTGGCAGCTTTTCCCGCGCCCGGCCCGGACTTTTTGCGCGCAGGTCTGGCTGCGGGCCTGTTGCCGCGTCGTGCTTGCTGGGAGCGCTTGTCCGCCAAGTCAGAATGGTCCGATCTGTCACGGTTCGGGCGGCGGTTGGCGCCGCGGGAACTACGGGGTTGCCTGTTTCGCAGGACATAGCAACCAGAAATCCACTTGGCAAAGCCGATTTCCGTTTGCTTAGATGCATCACGACCAGCCATAACTGAAGCCGCATACCGGGGAGGACCTTGAACAATGGAAATGCACGGCGAAGAACGCATAGCAGCCCCGCGTCAGGTGGTCTGGGAGGCCCTGAACGATCCCGATGTGCTGCGCGAGTGCATCCCCGGTTGCCAGGACCTTGAAAAGACCTCGGACAACGAGATGGCCGCGACGGTCAAGATCAAGATCGGGCCGGTCTCGGCGAAGTTTGCCGGGGAAGTCACGCTTGACAACATCAATGCGCCTGAAAGCTACACCATCTCCGGCGAAGGCAAGGGCGGCATTGCGGGTTTCGCCAAGGGCGGCGCCGATGTGAGGCTCGCCGACGAGGGCGAGGAAACGCTCTTGACCTACGATGTTAAGGCCCAGGTCGGCGGCAAGCTGGCCCAACTTGGCTCCCGGCTGATCGATTCGACCTCGAAGAAACTCGCCGGGCAGTTCTTCGCCAGGTTCAACGAGATAGCCAGTGAAAGGGCGGCCAACGCCTGACGCAGCCTGGTCTGGGTTTCAGGTTTCCGGTCTCAATGCTCCGTCTCGCACAGGCTGTGATCGGCCAGGGTTTCGATCACCGCACAGTGTGCAATGCTGTCGGCATCGCAGTCCGATATGCGCTTGAGTTCCCGCTCGAGGCGTTGAAGCCTGGCGATCCTTGCACGGACATCGGAAAGCCTTTGCGCCGCCAGTTTGTGGGCGTCGCGGCAAGGCTGCTCGGGATGCTGGCTGAGTTCCAGCAACCCCCTGATATCTTCGATGGAAAAGCCCAGTTCGCGGGAATGCCGGATGAAGGACAACCGCTTGAGGCCATCGCTCGAATACCGGCGCTGATTGCCTTCCGAACGTTCGGGCGCTGTGATCAGGCCCATCTGTTCGTAATAGCGAATGGTGGGGATTTTCACGCCGCAGCGTCTGGACAACTCGCCGATGGAAAACATTCAATTGTCCTCTTGAAGCTATAGTCGCTAGAGGGATTATATCTGGTGCCGGTTACAAGGCAAGGATCCCGTAATGTCCCATGAACACTCCCCCTCCGCACATGCCGGCGAAAATGCCGGTTCAGCTTGCGGATGCTCCGGCAATCCGCGTTTCGACGGCGTCGACCCGACCTACAAGCGGGTTCTCTGGGCGGTGATCACCATCAATGCGGCAATGTTTGTGGTCGAGATGTCGGCGGGCAGACTGGCCGGCTCGCAGGCACTGCAGGCCGATGCGCTCGACTTTCTCGGCGATGCGCTCACATACGGATTGAGCCTTGCGGTCATCGGCATGAGCCTGAAGGTCCGCTCGATGGCGGCTTTGCTCAAGGGGGCGAGCCTGCTGCTGATGGGCCTATGGGTGTTCGGCTCCACCGTCTACCAGGTTTTCGTTCTCGGATTGCCGAGCGCTGAGATCATGGGCATGATCGGCCTCTTGGCGCTGGCGGCCAATCTGGCGAGCGTGGTGCTGTTGATGCGCTACAAGGACGGCGACGCCAATGTCCGTTCGGTGTGGCTGTGCTCGCGCAATGATGCCATCGGCAACGTTGCCGTCATGGCCGCAAGCGTGGCGGTTTGGTTCACTGCATCGGCCTGGCCCGATCTTGTGGTGGCACTGCTGATGGCGGGGCTGTTCCTGAGATCGGCGCAGCTCATCCTCGCACAGGCCTGGAAGGAGTTCCGCTCCGGCGAGGATCTCGGCGCGCTGGCCCACCATGGTCACGACCATGCCTGAGCAGCAGGCAAGGCATCCCGATCGGGTTGCCTTCATGACAGATCTTACTCCGCGAGGTCTCGCATGACCCTGATCAGATCCGACTTGCCCTCGAAACCGATGCCGGGCAGGTCGGGCATGGTGA
Source organism: Hoeflea sp. (assembly GCA_965230055.1). GTDB lineage: Bacteria > Pseudomonadota > Alphaproteobacteria > Rhizobiales > Rhizobiaceae > Hoeflea. Next base: position 1,945,288 of record OZ245939.1, read on the forward strand.
TGTGGCCGTCCTCGACCTCCACCCCGTCGGGAAACCCGCCATAGGGCTGGAAAAGATCCGGATAGCTTTCGTTGCCGCCGAGCCCAAGGCCCGCCGCGATGTTGAGCGACATCTGGTGGCCGCCATGCGGGATGCAGCGCGATGGCGACCAACCGAACTGGTGAAGCACATCGAGCGTTCTGAGATATTCGACCAGACCGTAGGACAGCGCGCAGTCGAACTGCAGATAGTCCCGGTCGGGGCGCATCCCACCGTAGCGAAGCAGGTTTCGTGCGTCCTGATGTGAAAACAGGTTCTCGCCGGTCGCCATCGGGGCATCGTAGAACTCGGACATCGCGGCCTGCAGGGCGTAGTCCAGAGGATCGCCGATCTCTTCATACCAGAAGATCGGGTATTCGCTGAGCATTTTTGCGTAGGCAATCGCGGTTTCGAGATCGAAGCGGCCGTTGGCGTCGACGGCGAGCCGGGCCTGGGAGCCGATCTCTTCAAGCACGCATTCAATGCGGGCCTGATCCTCCGACAGCGAAGCGCCGCCGATCTTCATTTTCACCACTGTATAGCCGCGGTTGAGATAGCCGCGCATTTCGGCGCGCAATTGGGTGTTGTCCTTGCCGGGGTAATAATAACCACCAGCGGCATAAACGAAGACGCGCGGGTCGGCCTCCCGGCCCTTAATGTCCGCAATGTGCCGGAACAGCGGCTTGCCCTCGATCTTGGCAACGGCGTCCCAGACCGCCATGTCGATGGTGCCCACCGCCACCGAGCGCTCGCCATGCCCGCCGGGCTTCTCGTTCGACATCATCGCGGTCCAGATTTTGTGCGGATCGAGGTTCGTGCCTTCGTCATTGACGAGGCTTTGGGGCTCTGCCTCCAGGATCCGGTTGCGGAAGCGCTCCCGGATCAACCCGCCCTGGCCGTAGCGGCCGTTGGAATTGAACCCGTACCCCACCACCCGTCGCCCGTCGCGGACCTCGTCCGTGACCACAGCGACAAGGCTTGCCGTCATTTTCGAGAAATCGATATAGGCGTTGCGAATCGGCGAGGCGATAGGCTTCGTGACTTCGCAAATGTCCAGAATGCGCATTGGAAGAGACCTTCAGGGCGTGGTCCGCACGCGGCATCCGCGACGGAGGGAAGAGGGGAACGACTTCCGATGCCCGGAGAGGGCGGCTGGAAGAGGCCGGGTGTAAGGGGTTCGGTCAGGTTCCGAACCGCAGATCGCGATCTGATTGATACCCAAAGTGCAGATGTGGCGCGGCGCTTCAGGCCGCGTCGCGATTTTCCGGTGCCGGCAGGGCTGCAGCGATCTCCTTCGCCTTGGCCTTCTGGCGGTCGGCTTCGGTATGCCACTTGACGGCTTCGCTTGCCTCCTTGCGGGCCCGCTTGCGATGCTTGCCTTGTTTGAACCACGTGGCGAGCGAACCGATAATCATGCCGAGCATCAGCGCTGCGAAGAGGAAAACGAAGAAAGGTGCGGTGACTGATAGCACCTGGTCCTGCGGCTGAAACGGATTCAGTGCCAGTGTCACGGCGGTGCGGTTGGCCACCGAGAGCATGATCAGCACGATGGCCAGAGGAATGAGGACCACCAGTCCAATGATGCGTTTTACCATGATGAAGTCCACGCCCTTTCCGGTTGCGTTGGCAGGAATGCCAGTTTGACATTCGCCGGGCCATCCGGTCAATTGGCTCACAGATCCGCAGGTTCAAGCCTGCAGAATAAACCGCACCGGTGCGGCGCGGCAGTCGCCTCAGTCCTTGCCGTCGGGATTAAGCCGCTCGCGCAGTTCCTTGCCGGTCTTGAAGAACGGGACCCATTTTTCCTCGACGAAGACCGGTTCACCGGTCCGCGGGTTCCTGCCCGAGCGCGGCGGACGGTTCTTGACGGAGAATGCGCCGAAGCCGCGCAACTCGACCCGGTTGCCTTCGGAGAGGGCGTCGGTGATCTCGTCGAGGACCGCGTTGACGATGTTCTCGACATCACGGTGGTAGAGATGCGGGTTGCGCGCGGCAACCGCCTGAACCAGTTCCGACTTGATCATCTGTGCTCCCCTAGTGTTCCGCCGCCTCTTGTCCACCAACCTGCCAAACCGACACCAGACCGTCAAGAAACAACTTGCCTCCGGTCAGGTGATTGATTTCATCCGAGATCCGCGCAGGAGTCCCGAAAAAGCCCGTGGCCAGATCCATCATGCGGGCGCTGATCAGTTGCCGGGCCGGATCGTTCTCCGGCTCCCATTCGATGATTTCGAGCGCCTCGTCGACGCCGCGTCCTTCAAGATAGGCGCGGATGTCGGGCTCCCCGCCGATCGCGTCGACCAATCCGTTCTCGAGGCCCTGCCTTCCGGTGAAGATGGATCCGTCCGCCAGCCGGACCGCGTCTCTGCGGTCCATGCCCCGTCGCTCGGCGACGAGATCCACAAACCAGTCATAGCTGTCGAGCACCATCGCCCTGATCATCGCCCGGGCTTCGTCGCTGGCTTCGTGGAAGGGCGACGGTTCCGCCTTGAGCGGGGCCGATTTGATCTCCTCGATGCTGAGCCCGATCTTGTCCAGCAGATCCTGTGCCTGGGCATACTGGAAGATCACGCCGATCGACCCGACGATCGAATTCTCTCCGGCGACAATGTGATCGGCGGAGGCGGCGACCATGTAGCCGGCGGAGGCCGCCAGCGTACGCACATCGGCGACCACGGGCTTCTCTGTCCCGACTTCGCGCAGCGCCTTGTAAAGCCGCTCCCCGCCATAAGTCGTCCCTCCCGGCGAGGAAATGCTGACCACCAGCGCCTTCGCTGCCGGGTTCTCGGCAATTTCGCCGATCATTTCGAGAACTTTCTCATCGTCCGTGACAACACCGCTGATGTCGATCCTGGCGATGTGATCCGAGCGCGTATCCGGGCCGTCGAGATTGAGCGCGAGCGCCCCGACTACCGCGATCGCAGCGATTACCGCCGCGATGCGCCAGAAACCGAGTTTGCGCCGGAGGCGACGGCGGTCGGCAAGAAGGTTCGGGTCGGTCACAAGCATGTCTCCTCTCATCGGTCGCCGGTGGCATGGCATCCAGCGAACATGCTTTGCCAACGGGCGCGAGGCATGGCAATCTTGCGCAACTGCTTCGCAATGTCACCATATTGGCATGCCATTGGCGTCGCAACAGCGCTGTTGTCGCGGCGCGACCATGGCCGGGAGGTCCGCTGGCGCCGGTTGTCGGGCGCGCGCCACCGCTCGGAGCATCGAGAGGCACGAGGTCCATGAACACATCGTCGGTTTCAGAGATGCCGCAAACCGGGGTCTATTCCGGCCGTTCGCACACGGAGTACCGACGCGCCCAGGCCCATTCACGTCGTGTCAGGGCGCTCAAGATCCTTTTGCCTCTTGCCTCGGTGCTCGTGATCATCGGCTTCGTCGCCGTGTCCTTCGTCGGCACGCTGGTGCCGGAGGGTGTGGCGATCGATTCGGTCGCCGTCCGGAACAACAAGCTGGTCATGCAGAACCCGGTCATGAGCGGCCAGACCTCGGACGCCCGGCCCTACCGTCTGGAGGCAGTGCGAGCGGTGCAGGATCTGGCAACGCCGAATGTCATCGTACTGGAGGACATACAGGCGGATCTTCCAGTGTCCACCGGCCAGACCGCCCTGCTCGAGGCCACCAGCGCAACCTACGACCGGGATGGCGAGACGCTCGTATTCAGCGAACCTTTCAAGGTCTCCAGTGATGGCGGATTCTCCGCGGAAATGCAGTCGGCCAACATCGACATGGTCACCAGCGAAATGATCACATCGGACCCGGTCACGATCCGTTCACCGGACGCTTCCGTGGTTGCGAATTCCATGAAGATGCAGGATAAGGGCCGCCTCATTATCCTTGAGGATAAGGTCCGGATGACCATCAACCCGTCCGCGATACGCTCGACGAACAGAGAGACCAACTGACATGGCCAAGATATCCCTGCTCCAAGTCGGCCTGGCACTGCTTGTCGGTCTCGCAGCCGTCTCCAGCCCTGCCTCCGCCTGGGCGCAAGCCAGCGAAAGCCGGATGACCGGCCTGGCGCTTTCCAGCGACGAACCGATCCAGATCGAGAGCGATCTGCTCAAGATCAACGAGGAAACGAGCCAGGCGACATTCACCGGAAATGTCAGGGTGCTGCAGGGCGACACCGTGCTGCAGGCAGGTGAAATGATCGTCCACTACGCCAAGAACGGCGGTTCGGTTGCCTCGGGTGCGGCCGACATTCGCGAGATCGACCTCTACAAGAAGGTGCTGATCCGTTCCGGCACGCAGACCGCCACCGCCGACACGGGCAATTTCAACATGGCCAGCGAAACCCTGGTGCTCTCGGGTGAAAAGGTGGTTCTGACCGATGCGGAGAACGTGTTTATCGGCTGCAAGCTCACGGTCGAGATGCAGAGCGGTCAGGCCAAGCTCGACAGTTGCGGACGCCGGGTGATGATTCAGCTCGATCCGAAGTCGCGAAACAAGCAGTGATCCGAGCGCTTTTTTCATCGCTGGGCAGCCGGGGCGGCGAAGGGGACGCGGATCAGGCGCCCGGTGGCGTCACGCGCTATGACGGCACGCTGATCGCCCGGAACCTGACCAAGGCCTATAAATCCCGCAGGGTGGTTGACGGAGTCTCGCTTGGCGTGCGCCGCGGCGAGGCGGTTGGCCTTCTGGGTCCCAACGGCGCTGGCAAGACCACCTGCTTTTACATGATCACCGGTCTCGTGCCGGTCGATTCCGGCACCATCGAGATCGACGGCCACGATGTGTCCAGCCTTCCGATGTATCGCAGGGCCCGGCTCGGTGTCGGATACCTACCGCAGGAAGCCTCGATCTTTCGCGGGCTGAGCGTGGAAGCCAACATTCGCGCCGTTCTCGAGGTTGTCGAAAAGGACCGGGCTGCGCGCGAGGAAAAGCTGGACAGCCTGCTGTCCGAGTTCCACATCTCGCACCTGCGCAAGTCCGCATCGATCTCCCTTTCGGGCGGCGAGCGCCGCCGGCTGGAAATCGCCCGCGCGCTGGCGTCGGATCCAACTTTCATGCTGCTGGATGAACCCTTTGCCGGTGTTGACCCGATTGCGGTGTCAGATATTCAGGACCTCGTCCGGCACCTGACGCGACGCGGCATCGGCGTGCTCATCACCGACCACAATGTTCGCGAGACGCTCGGCCTGATCGATCGCGCCTACATCATGAACGCCGGTGTGCTGCTGACCCATGGCCGTCCGTCGGAGATCGTCGCCCATCCGGATGTCAGGCGCCTTTACCTCGGCGAGCAGTTTTCGCTCTGACGCTGGAAAACGCCAACCAGCAAAAAATCTTCGAATTCGGTGGCAGATACTGGCCATTCCCGCCCGGCGACGCGCGATTCCGGGCAATCTTTACCTAGTTCCAACGGTGGACTTGACCCGAAAGAAATAAAAAGCAATTTTCGGGCCAGCTGGGAGAGGCGCATGTGAAAGCAGTGCGGCGGTGAAGCCCGCCAAAGCTGCCGCGCCTTCCGTTTTTGGAACGGCCCAACCGGGGGTATTGCGTCGCATGGCCTTGTCAGCCAGTCTTCATTTGCGTCAAAGCCAGTCTCTGGTCATGACTCCGCAACTGATGCAGTCGATAAGGCTGCTGCAGTTTTCGCATGTCGAACTGACCCGCTTCATCGAGCAGGAAGCCGAGCGCAATCCGCTGCTCGAACTGGTCACACCCGGCAGCGAGCTCAACGGCGAGGGCGAGAGGGACGGTGGAGACACCGCTCGCGACGAGGCACTCCGTGACGAGCGAAACGGTCGTGCCGCTGCCGACGCATCCGCCACTGATGACAATGATTGGACGACGTCCTCGCCGGCGTCGGGCGAACGGCTGAAAGACGAAATCGACGGCCGCTATGAAAACGTGTTCCCGGACGACCATGCCGTTGAGCGCGCGGTGGCGCCGGAATTCGTCGACAACTGGAAATCTATGCCGGGCAACGACCGGAGTTCCGGCGGTGATGGCTATGATCTCGATGATTTTGCTTCCCGCGCGCCCACATTGCGCGATCATGTTGCCGAGCAGATTGCCTTCACCTTTGCCGATCCTTCAGAGCGGCTGATTGCCACCGACATCGCCGACCAGCTCGATGCGGCCGGCTACATCGCCGGCGATCTCGGTGAAACCGCCGAACGGCTGGCAATCCGTCCCGAACAGCTCGATGCGGTTCTTTGCAGGCTGCAGGAGTTCGAGCCGGCAGGCCTGTTCGCCCGCTCACTGTCGGAATGCCTGGAACTGCAGCTGGCGCGCAGGAACCGGCTGGACCCGGCAATGGCCGCCCTCGTCAACAATCTCGAACTGCTCGCGCGCCGCGATTTTGCGACCCTCACGCGCCTGTGCGGCGTCGATGAGGAGGACCTGCTGGAAATGCTTGCCGAGATCCGTGCGCTGGATCCAAAGCCGGGTACGCGCTTCGAAACCGGCGTGAGCGAACTTATAGTCCCCGATGTTTCCGTGAAGCCCGGGGCTGACGGCGGCTGGGTGGTCGAACTCAACCCGGAAACATTGCCGCGAGTGCTGGTCAACCAGGCCTATTTCGCGACCGTCAACAGCAAGCTGGGCAAGAACGCGGCAGGACAGGAATTCATTTCAGAATGCATGCAGACCGCCAATTGGCTGGTGCGATCGCTCGATCAGCGGGCGCGCACCATCACGAAAGTGGCCAGTGAGATCGTTCGGCAGCAGGATGCCTTCCTGCTGCATGGTGTCGACCATCTTCGTCCGCTCAATCTGAAGGCAGTTGCCGAGGCAATCGGCATGCACGAATCCACCGTCAGCCGCGTGACTTCGAACAAGTACATGATTACGCCGCGCGGCGTGTTCGAGCTGAAGTACTTTTTCACCGTTTCCATCGCTTCCGCACAGGCCGGCGGCGATGCCCACTCCGCCGAATCCGTCCGTCACCGGATCAGGGTCCTCATCGATCAGGAAGAGCCGTCATCTGTGCTGTCGGACGATGATCTGGTTACCCTGCTCAAGCAGTCGGGTGTGGAGATCGCCCGGCGGACCGTGGCGAAGTACCGTGAGGCGATGTCCATACCCTCGTCTGTGCAGCGCCGCCGCGAAAAGCGAGCGAGAGCCCGTGCGGCCGCAGTGTAATCATTGCCGTGGTTGATCGGGGTTTGATCAGACAACAATGCCGGTTCATTGTTTCCACCGATTATGGTATGGTTATTCACAAATCCGAATGTGCACTGTTTACGGCGTTGCGCATCGAGCTGAACGCGCGGTAGAGGGCATAACGCCTTGAGACGACGCGTGGATATTGCCGGTCGATCAAATCAGTTTGGTTGCGGCATGCATCCGGGCGGTGTTTTTCATGATGTTGAAAAAGCGGCCGGATTGGCGCAAAGCCGCACAACGCTTGACAGCGCTGGCCCCGGGGCGTAGAAGCCGCCCCGCATCGAACGGGCGAAAATTGAGCCCGCCGGGCGAGCTGTTTCTGTCAAGGGCAAAATTGACTTTGCAGGTTCAAAATGACCGCCCCAGGGTGCTTGGATGAGCGCTGTGCTTGGCCTAGAATGAATCCCCACGTTACAATAAGAAGGGATACCCCATGAGCGTTCGAGTGTCGGGAAAACACATGGAAATCGGCGAGTCTTTCAGGACCCGGATCGAGGACCATGTATCGGGTGCGGTGCAGAAGTATTTCGATGGCGGTTTTTCGAGCCAGGTTATCGTGGAGAAATCCGGATCCCGGTTCGAGGCGGACTGCAAGATACATCTCGACACCGGCGTCGTGCTCCACGCCACCGGGCAAGCCCAGGATCCGCAACCGGCCTTTGACGCGGCTGCGGAACGGATCGAGAAGCGTTTGCGGCGCTACAAGCGCCGCCTCAAGGATCACCACGCGAACGGTCAACAGTCCCATGCGGAACTGGCTTATGCCGTGGTCGATTCCACCAATGACGGCGCCGACGAGGTGCCGGAGGATTATGCACCGGCGATCATCGCCGAGAGTACGAAACAACTGGTGACCATGAGCGTGGCCAATGCGGTCATGGCGCTGGACATGACGGACGAGCGGATCCTGATGTTCCGCAATGCGGGCAATGATGCCCTGAACGTGGTCTACCGCCGCAATGACGGCAACATCGGGTGGATCGATGCCGGCGGCGTGAAATCCTGACGGCACTGGCTGTCGGGAGACAGTTTCCGGTCGCCCGTGGGACGGAACCCGGGCGATCGGCCAACCGTTACAAAGCCAGGGACAACGCCTGAGAAGGCTCGAAACAAGGAATGTGACATGGCGCTTGCTGATCTGATTGGGCAGAATGCTGTTCTGCCTGCGCTCAAGGCAAACTCCAAGAAGCAATTGTTGCAGGAACTGGCTGTAAAGGCATCGGAGGTCACCGGCCTAGCCGAGCGCGAAGTGTTTGACGTGATCCTTCAGCGAGAGCGCCTGGGTTCGACAGGTGTGGGCAACGGCATTGCCATTCCGCATGGGAAGCTGCCGAGTCTCGATCGCATTGTGGGTGTGTTCGCGCGGCTGGCGCACCCTGTTGATTTCGAGGCGCTCGACGATCAGCCGGTCGATCTGGTGTTTTTGCTTCTGGCGCCTGAAGGCGCCGGCGCGGATCATCTCAAGGCGCTGTCACGCATCGCACGCGTAATGCGCGACAGCGAGATGGTATCCAAGCTTCGCGCCACCGACAACGCCGCGTCTCTCTACGCGTTTCTGTCCGAAGAGCCGGATGCAAACGCCGCCTGAAGCGGCGTTTGAAATCGTCACATGATCAGGATCAGTGGAGGCAGACGGTTTTCAACTCGTCTTCAGCCGCACGGTAGAACGTGCTGGAGCGGTTGTCCGTCAGAAGGATAGGGGTGCCGTCGGCGCCGAACAGGGCCCACAGCTCCACGCCCGGATCAAGTTCGGGCGCTTCCGGAAACCGGGCACTCACATCTTCCGAACGCATCTTGCGGATGTACGCAATCTTGCCGGCACCGAGCAGCGCCAGATCCTGGGCGGACAATTGGGATTTTCCAGACTTGGCAATCATGTTGATTTCCTCCGGTGGTTGGCAGGAAACGTCCTGTAGGGTCGAACCGTAAACATCAGTCTCGAACCGAAATGTTAATTTTTCGCACCATGCGTTCGGGTTCGGGGCGAACGAGATCAACCGACAGAAGACCGTTCTTGAGTTCGGCGCCGATCACCTGCATTCCGTCGGCCAGAACGAACATCCTCTGGAACTGACGCGCGGCAATGCCGCGATGCAGGTACTCCCGGCCTTCCGCATCCGTCTGCTTGCCGCGGATCACCAGCTGGTTCTCTTCTGTCGAGACGTCGAGATCTTCCTCGGCGAAGCCTGCGACCGCGAGAGTGATCCTGAGCCTCTCGGCCTTCTGGCCGTCTTCCGAGGCCCGGATGCGCTCGATATTGTAGGGCGGGTAGCCTTCCGAACCCTTTGCTATGCGCTCAAGGGTCTTTTCCATGGTGTCGAAGCCCAGCAGCAGCGGGCTCGAAAAGGGGGTCATACGCGACATGGCTTGTCCTCGGTTTCAAGCGACAGGCGCCGGACCCGTTGCGGCGTCCGGCATGAACACAATATGGGAATTTGAATCCGGCTGCGCAAGAACCTTCAGGCTGGCGGAGCGCGTCAGCGGCAACTCCGAAAAATCGTCAGGTGTCCGCGCCCGGGGGAATTCATTTGTGAGCCATATGCATTAGTGTCGCGCCGAATCAAATCGTTCCTAGCCCTGGAGCCACACATGACGCCGCGCAAGATCATCATCGATACCGACCCGGGCCAGGACGACGCCGCAGCCATCATGCTTGCGCTGGCGAGCCCGGAAATCGATGTGCTGGCCATTACGGCGGTTGCCGGCAACGTGCCGTTGAAACTGACCTCGCTAAATGCTCGGATCGTGACCGAGATCTGCGGCCGGCCTGATACGCCCGTGTTTGCCGGCGCGGAGGCGCCCCTCAGGCGCAAACTGGTCACGGCCGAGCATGTGCATGGCAAAACCGGGCTCGACGGGGTGGAAATCTTCGAACCGGCGCAGCCCCTGGAACAGGCTCATGCCGTGGATTTCATCATCGAAACGCTCTTGCGTGAGCCTGAAGGCACGGTGACCCTGTGTGCTCTCGGTCCGCTGACCAACATCGCCATGGCGTTTGAGCGTGCGCCTGAAATCGTTGCCCGTGTCGAGCAGATCGTTCTCATGGGCGGCGGCTATTTCGAGGGCGGCAACATCACGCCGTCGGCCGAATTCAATATTTACGTGGACCCTGAAGCCGCCCAGATCGTCTTTGCATCGGGTGTGCCCCTCACAATGATGCCGCTCGATGTGACCCACAAGGTCCTCACCACCCGGTCCCGCGTCGCACGGCTTCGCGCCAATGGAAACCGCGCGTCCACCGAAATGGCGAGCATGCTCGAATTCTTTGAACGCTTCGACGAGGAAAAATACGGCACCGACGGGGGCCCGCTTCACGATCCCACGGTGATCGCATGGCTTATCGAGCCGGATCTTTTCACCGGACGCCGCTGTAATGTCGAAATTGAAACGGGTTCCGAACTGACCCTCGGTGCTACGGTTGTCGATTGGTGGAAGGTCACCGGAAGACCTGAGAACGCGCTCGTCATCGGCGATGTCGACGCGGACCGGTTCTTCGACCTGCTGATTGAACGGCTCGAACGGCTTTAAGCAATTCCAGGAAAAGTGGGCACCGGCTTTCCGTTGGGAATTGCGCTCGAAAAGCCCAACTCCCGGAAGACCGGTTACCGGTCTTCGATCCGTGTTTCTACCTCGGCGGCCATCGGAATCGAGGGTTGTGCGCCGGGCTTGAGACAGGCCAGTGCGCCCGCGACGGCGGCGCGCCGAACCGCAGCGGCAAACTCGAGACCGGAGTCCAGCCCTTCCGCAAGATAACCGCAGAAGGTGTCGCCGGCTCCCACCGTGTCCACCGGCTTGATCTTGAGGGATGGCACATGGCCGATCTCACCGTCCCGGGCGTAGAGAACGCCATCGCGGCCGAGCGTCACGATCAGGCATTGTCCGGTCTCCGCATGCTCTGCCTCAAGCGCTTTACGTACCTCGTCAAGTGTTTCGACCGGGCGGCCCGAAAGCCGTGCGAACTCGGTTTCGTTGGCAATCACGATATCGGCGAGGGGCGACAATCGGTCGACCGCTTCGGTCAGCGGCGCGATGTTGAGGATGCTCGTGACGCCTTTTTCACGCGCTGCTTCAAGCGCTGCGCGGTTCGACGGCTCGGGGATTTCCAGTTGCAGCAAAAGCGTATCGCCGGGGTGCATCGCGGCCACTGCATCGCCGGCATCCTCCGGGGTGACCTTGAAGTTGGCGCCCGGAATGACCGCAATCACGTTCTCGCCATCCGGGTCCACGAGGATAAGGGCGATTCCCGTCGCACCTTCGAAAACACGCACACCTTTAAGGTCGGTCCCTGCCTCCTCCAAGAGCGCCAGCGCGTCCTCGGCAAAGGTGTCAGTTCCCGTCGCGCCCACCATCCTGACGGCGGCTCCGGCCCGCCGTGCGGCGAGGCCTTGGTTTGCGCCTTTGCCGCCCGGAGCCGTGGTGAAATCGGACCCCGACACGGTTTCGCCCGGTGCGGGCAGCCGCTCCATGTTGCCAATTAGATCCATGTTGATCGAGCCGATAACGACGATCATCCTTTATCCTCCGCTGACGCATCACGGCCGGGCTCTATGCTCGCCGATGCCTTGATCGTCTGTTTGACACAGCTTGAAGGACGCGAAAAGCCGCTCAATCGTCCTCGTCCACCACCCGAAGCTTCAGCGCCCCGGATCGGGATTCGAAGGGCAGGGAATCCTGGTCCGCGGTCTTCCTTGTTTCCTCCTGCTTTGACCGGTTTGCTGTCTTGCCGTCAGTGGTGTTCCCGGCCTGCTCTGACAGTTGCGCGAATTCGAGCGATTCGATGCGCGAGCCGCGCTTGGCCAGCTTTTCGGACGAGGTCAGAATCAGATCGACATCCTTTTGCGCTATCGAGAAATGAGCCTGGAGTTTGCGCGTGCGGTCATCGAGCCGGGAAAGGTCCTCCATCAACCGCACCACTTCTCCCTGGATAAGATGTGCCTGCTCCCGCATGCGCGCATCTTTCAGGATCGCCTGAATGACCTGTATCGACAGCATCAACAGCGAAGGCGAGACGATCACCACTCGCGCCTTGTGCGCCCGTTGCACGATTGCCTCGAAGGATTCGTGGATCTCGGCGAAGATCGATTCCGAGGGTACGAAGAGAAAGGCGGTGTCCTGGGTTTCTCCGGCGATCAGGTACTTCTCCGAAATATCCTTGATGTGGACGTCCATGTCGCGCCTGAACCGCTGCTGTGCGTGTTGCAGCGCCTGTTCGCCATGAGCCGCCGCCTGGGCGTCGCGCATCGCGTTCCAGGCCTCCAGCGGGAACTTCGCGTCAATCACCAGATCAGGTGCCCCGTTCGGCATTTTCACGGTGCAATCGGGCCGCGTGCCGTTGGTGAGCGTCGGCTGAAAGCTGAAAGCGCCGATCGGCAATCCGTCCTTGATGATGGTCTCCATCCGTGACTGGCCGAATGCGCCCCTGGTCTGCTTGTTCGACAGGATGGCTTGCAGCCCGACAACGTCCTGGGCCAGGGACTGGATATTGGATTGTGCGGTGTCGATTGCCGCAAGCCGCTCCTGGAGCCGCGCGAGATTTTCGTGCGTGGCCCGGGTCTGGTCCGTAAGCGTCGAGCCGATCCGCTGGGTCATTCCGTCCAGCCGCTGGCCGATGGCCTGGTTGAGTTCGGCCTGACGGGCGCCGAACAGCTCGGCCATGGTTCCCATCCGGCCCTGCATTTCCGATTGTGCCTTGAGAATGTCGGCCAGCTTCGCCTCGGCCTGCGCCGCTCGCGCCGCAGCTTCGGCATCGACGCCACTGTGTGCACGTTTGGACCTGACCAGCGCCAGCCCGAGCCAGAACAGGATAAAAAGCGCGCCGATCCCGAGCATGACAACCGACTGGCCCAGCGTGATTGTCTGGCCGTTCAGCTCGAGAATTGGGGTGATGAAGGGATTGACGGCGGATTCCATGGCACGAGCCTACCAGAAATTGTCTCGAATTCCAGATCAAAACAGGAACATTCGAGATCAATACTGCGGAGGCTCGGGTGCTTTGCGCAATTGACGCGGGCCCGGTCAGTCATTATTTCACCAGTCATGACCATCAAGCCTCTCATCCTCCTGCCCGATCCGGTGCTGCGCCAGCAAAGCGAGCCGGTGGAGCGCGTTGACGCGGAACTCGACGGGTTTATCGAGGATATGCTCGAAACCATGTATGACGCGCCGGGCATCGGCCTTGCGGCAATTCAGGTCGGCGTTCCGCGCAGGCTGCTGGTGATCGACATCGCCGGCAAGGACGAGCCGAAAAATCCGCAGGTGTTCATCAATCCCGAAGTGGTGGCCACCGGCGATGGCGTCAGTGTCTATGAGGAAGGCTGCCTTTCGATCCCGGATTATTACGCCGATGTCGAAAGGCCGGAATCGATCACGGTCCGCTATCTCGACCGGAAGGGCGATCAGCAGACCATCGACGCCGACGGGCTCCTCGCCACCTGTCTGCAGCACGAGATCGATCATCTGAACGGCGTGCTGTTCATCGACCATATCTCCAAGCTCAAGCGCGACATGGTGGTGCGGAAGTTCACCAAACTCGCCAGGCAGAGGGTGACGGCCTGAGGTTGGCCCGGGGAGGGCGCGGGCTTGACCTGACGCTCGAAAACCCTTTTGAACACCGGCATTGAGCCACACCCGATCAGGACCGATATCCTTGTCCTTGCGAATTGTTTTCATGGGAACGCCAGCCTACGCCGTGCCAACGCTCGAAGCGTTAAGCGAGGCGGGTCATCGGATCGTTGCCGTCTACTCGCAGCCGCCGCGCCCTGCCGGACGGCGCGGGCTTGAACTGAAGCCGTCCCCGGTTCACGAGGCGGCTGAACGTCTGGGGCTTCCGGTGTTCACGCCCAAGAGCCTGAAGGGTGAGGACGAGCAGGCCGCGCTGAACGCGCTCGACGCGGACGCGGCTGTTGTGGTCGCCTACGGCTTGTTGCTGCCCCAGGCGGTGCTCGATGCGCCGCGCCTTGGCGCATGGAACGGTCATGCGTCGCTGCTGCCGCGGTGGCGTGGGGCCGCGCCGATCCAGCGTGCCATCATGGCCGGGGACACCGAGACCGGCGTCATGATCATGAAAATGGACGCAGGCCTTGATACTGGCCCGGTCGCGCTGACCGAAAGGGTCGAAATCACGGAAAACATGACCACAGGAGAGCTTCACGACGAACTCGCCGAAGTGACGGCGCGCCTCATGGTCGATGCCATGGCCCGTCTCGAGCAGGGAGATCTTCCCGTCGCCCCTCAGCCGGAAGAGGGAGTAAGTTACGCGTCAAAGATTTCAAAGTCCGAGACCCGGGTGGATTTTTCCCGGCCCGCCGAAGAGGTTCATAATCATGTAAGGGGGCTTGCGCCGGTACCCGGCGCCTGGTTCGAACTCGAGGATGCAAACGGCCGGGCTGAGCGTGTCAGACTGCTTGAGAGCGAACTTGCGCAGTCGGATGCGACCGAAGCTGTGCCGGGAACCGTGCTCGACGGCAACCTGCTGGTCGCTTGCGGAGATGGCGCGGTGCGGCTCAAGCGGCTCCAGAAGGCCGGCGGCAAGCCGCTTCCGGCCGAAGATTTCCTTCGCGGGACGCCCGTGGCGCCCGGCATGGTTCTGGGCTGATGCCACGCTACCGCCTCGACATCGAGTATGACGGCACCGGCTATGCCGGCTGGCAGCGTCAGGATGACAACCCCTCCGTCCAGCAAGCCATCGAGACCGCCATTCTCGGCTTCTGCGGCGAGACCGTTTCCCTTCGCGGCGCCGGGCGCACTGATGCGGGGGTTCACGCAACGGGGCAGGTGGCGCATGTCGATCTTGAAAAAGCCTGGCCGGCCGACACCGTGCGCGATGCAGTCAACGCCCATTTGCAGATGGCACGGGAACGGATCGTCATTCTTGCGGCGCAGGAGGTTCCGGCAGACTTCGATGCGCGGTTTTCGGCAACGCGGCGGCATTATGTCTATCGCATCATCTGCCGCCGGGCGCCCCTTGTGCTGGAAAAGAACAGGGCCCTGTGGTCGCCGCGCCAGCTTGATGTGGAAGCCATGCACGCCGCGGCGCAGCGCCTTGTCGGAAGGCACGACTTCACGACCTTCCGTTCGGTGCAGTGCCAGGCCAAGTCTCCGGTCCGCTCGCTCGACCGGCTTGACGTGGTGCGGGGCGCGCAGGAGGGCCTGGTGGAAATCCATGCAACAGCGCGCAGTTTCCTGCACAACCAGATCCGTTCCTTTGCCGGAACGCTGCGTCTTGTCGGGGAAGGCAAGTGGAGCGCCGATGATGTCGAGGCTGCGCTTCAGGCCCGGTCGCGCAAGGCTTGCGGGCCGGTCGCGGCCCCCGAAGGCCTGTATTTCCTCCGCGTCGACTACGAAAGTGACTCGGAAGTGGCGCGAGAGCATGAAAAAGATGGCCTTGAGGCGGATTGATCCCCGCAGCTTAACCGAAAAATAACCTGAACATCGGAAAGCTGATCTTATCGGCAGGCGGGCCGGTGTGGGCATTCGCGTCTGCAAAAGGTCCGCTCAAGGCTAAGGCGGCAGGATGATCCGGCCCGGCTGCACGCTGAAAGCGAAGTGACCGGACCGATCGACACAACATCTCAGGGCACCTGGGAGGGATTTTGATGCAAGACAACAGCAACAACACTGCGCAATCCGGCTATCTGGAAATCATTTCTTTTCATCTTGGCGAGCAGGTCTTCTGCGTCAACATCATGGCGGTTCGCGAGATCCGCGGCTGGGCGCCCTCCACGACGCTGCCGCACACCCCCCCGCATGTTCTCGGCGTGATCAACCTTCGCGGATCGGTGATTCCGGTCATCGACATGGCAATTCGTCTTGGACTGAAACCGATCGAGCCGACCGAGCGCTCGGCGATCATCGTCACCAATATCGCGGGCAAGCTTGTGGGCCTTCTGGTCGAAAATGTCTCCGACATGATCACCGTCAACGAGGCCGATCTGCAGCCGGCTCCCGATGTGCTTCCGGCCGCCGAGCGTGCACTGACCAAGGCGATCATCCCGGTCGACAAGCAGATGATCTGCTACCTCGATCTCGATGCGCTGTTTGCGGACGCGGTCGACGAGGCCGCCTGAGCCACCGCCTTTCAATGAGGATTTCATGTGCGTCCGGGCCGAGAGGGCCGGGCGCGCAACGCATTTGAACTCAGCCGGCAAGAATTGCGTAGGCGAGTTCTGAAATCGTCAGGCTGGTCATGACCATCATCACCGTGATGAACACCGCGACCAGGTTTTCGCCGCCCGTCGCAATTCGCATGACCCGATAATAAAGGCCGATGACGATCACGTAGCTGACAAGCGTGATGAGCGCGCTCGTTCCGTCCGAGAGCGGCATCAGATAGCGCAACGCTGCGGGAAAGAAGCCGATATAGGCGGAAAACAGGCCGAACCAGTTGCTGACAACGACCAGCCGGGTGAACTTGTCCGCCAGTCCGAAAACCTGCGCCACCACAAAGAGCAGAACCGCCGGCAGGATCCACGCGGCAATGTCGAAGCCGGTTGAGACCATGAAGAACCCGAGATACTCGCCGGCGCCCAGCGGCCTGGTTTCAGGCGCAGCACGCCACATCCCGGTCCAGAGAAAGCACTGAACCGGCCAGGCCCATGCGAATGCGCCGAATGAGCGCCAGAAGCCTTCGGCGGAGACATCGAAGAGCTTAAGGCCTTCGGGTCGTTTCATCGTGAGGTAGAACAATCCCGCAAGCGAACGCCCGGCCTCGAACCGCGAGGGGATCAGGCCTGTGTTGGCGCTCATCGCGTCACCGCGCTTTCGAACCAGCGTTCGAGGAAGAGTGCGTAGATTTCCGTAAGCGTTTCGAGGTCGGACATTGCTACCCGTTCGTCGACCATGTGCATGGTCTTGCCGACAAGGCCGAATTCGACCACGGGACAGTAATCCTTGATGAAGCGGGCGTCGGAGGTTCCACCGGTTGTCGAAAGCGCTGGCATCCGGCCCGTGGCCTCGCTCACGGCGGCCGACAGGGCTTCGATCAGCGCGTCGTCGCGCGTCAGGAACGAAGGCGATGCCCGGTCGGCGAAGTCGACCCTGTATCGCAACGGGCCCCGTTCACCCCGTGAAGTTTTGTCACCGGCTGCCTGTTCAAGCCGTTTTCGCAACTCGGCGGCCAGGCTTTCCGGGGTCCAATGGTCGTTGAAGCGCACATTGAACTTCGCCGTGCAGCGGGCCGGAATAACGTTGGTAGCCGGGTTGCCCGTATCGATCGAGGTGATTTCCAGATTTGTGGGCGGAAACCGCTCATTGCCGCCATCAAGCGGAGGGTCGAGCAATGCGCTTGAGAGTGCCATCATGCCCGGCAACGGATTGTCTGCGAGATGCGGATAGGCGACGTGCCCTTGCGTGCCTTCAACAGTCAGTGTGCCGGAGAGCGATCCGCGGCGGCCGATCTTGATCATGTCGCCCATCTGATCCGGGTTCGTGGGTTCTCCGACAACAGCCGCGTCCCACCGCTCGCCTTTTCCGGCGGCGTAGGAGAGGAGCTTTTCCGTGCCGTTGACCGAGGGGCCTTCCTCGTCGCCGGTGATGAGCAGCGAAACCGACCCGATGGGCGGCCCCTTTTTCTCGATCAGTCGTGCTAGCGCCGAAACGAAACAGGCAATGCCGCCCTTCATGTCGACTGCGCCACGGCCATACATCTCGCCATTGACGATCGCCGCCGAAAACGGGTCCTGTGTCCATGCATCGGCATCGCCCACAGGGACGACATCGGTGTGGCCGGCAAACATAAGATGCGGGCCGGACGATCCGAGCCGCGAATAGAGGTTTTCGACGTCCGGCGTGTCTTGGTCCGAAAAGGTCACCCGGTCGTTTGCAAAGCCGAGTTCGGAAAGCATGCCGGAGAGCGTCGTCAGCGCGCCGCCCTCTTCAGGCGTCACCGAAGGACAACGGATCAGGGCGGCAAGTGTCTGGGAGGGATCTGTAAGCTTCATGCGGTGTTTCCGGTAGTGTCGATGGTCCGCCGGGATGTGCCGGGATCGATCATGGCGATCTTCTGCCAGATCTTGCGGGACAGGTTGGCAGCCAGATTCTCGATGTCATTTACCGCCTCGACCACGTCCCTATCATTGACGGATTGGGCGTGCAACGCAGCGAGTTTGCCGCTCAGGGAAAGCAATTCCGAACAGTAGTCGAGGTAGCGCTTGAGATCCGATGCGCTCATCAGACGCTTGGGCGAACTCGGCGTCGGAACGAAGTCGGGGGTGAAGACCACCGGGTCCTTGGTCAATTGGTGCATGTCGACGACATGAATGATCGATCTGAGTTCATGCAGGCTCCTGAGCACGCGCCGCCGCTTGAAGCGCTCCTCGACACTGACAAGCGTGAACAGCCCGATGCCGATCAGAACAAGCATGTTGATGACAGCCTCGACCCCCTGGACAAAATCGAAGGCGGCGCTGCTCATCCTGTCGAAGGACAAGAAGGTTCCGACAAAAATGAAAACCAACATCCCTGAAAGGATCAGCGCCACGACCAGAATGCGAAGCCACCAGATTGGCCGCTCGAGGTCGGATGCCGTCTTCTCTGTGTCACGGGCAAGGCTGATCATCTCGGCCGCGATGCGGCTCAATCCGGATTCGGGAAACCGCTCGGCAACGCGGGATGCAAGCGTCTCGGCGGTTGCGATGATGCGTGCGGGATCTAGTCTGCGAAACGGCATTCTTCGTCGGGTCCATCCGGTCGGTGCTGTCCCCGGAGGATACAGCGAACGGGCGTCAGCCTATTTCGTTTTGAACCCGGCTGAAATGGAAATATTCCGTCCTCTTCATGGCGTTCAGTAGCCGGGCATGTCCGGCGCCGGGCCGTGCCGGTTCGGCCCCTTGTCCGATCGCCAGACCATGATCAGCAGCAGGACCAGGAAGGAGGCCGCCGGCACGACGAGTCCGATGACCAGCATGCCCGGAAGTCCGGCATCATGCAGACGCTTGATCGACATGACGGCAATGGACCATCCGCCGACCACTGCGACCAGAAGAAAGCCCAGGCCCGAAAACGCCAGCGCCGAACTGTCCGGCTCCGCATTGACCGCGCCCGAAACGGTCACGCCGAGAGCGAGTATCCAGAATGCCAGCGCCCATGCGTAGGACTTGCGCGACATTCGTCCCGAAACACTGAAAAGGAGCCAGCGCATTCCGGTTCCGGGGCGCGCAGTCATGACCGGTCAGGCTCGAAGCAGTTCATTGATGCCGGTTTTCGAGCGGGTCTGGGCGTCGACGATCTTGACGATGACGGCGCAGTAGAGGTTCGGTGCCGGCGCCCCGTTGCCCATCGTGCCGGAGCTCGGCATCGAGCCGGCAACGACGACCGAATAGGGCGGAACCTCGCCATAGCTGATCTCGCCCGTCATCCGGTTGACGATCTTGGTCGACTTGCCGATGTAGACGCCCATGCCGAGCACAGAGCCTTCACGCACGATGCAGCCTTCGACCACCTCGGAGCGCGCGCCGATGAAGCAGTTGTCTTCGATGATCGTCGGTCCGGCCTGAAGCGGTTCAAGCACGCCGCCGATGCCAACTCCGCCCGAAAGATGCACGTTCTTGCCGATCTGTGCGCAGGAGCCGACCGTGGCCCAGCCGTCGACCATCGAGCCCTCGTCCACATAGGCGCCGAGATTGACGAAGGACGGCATCAGCACGACGTTTTTGCCGATATAGGAGCCGCGCCGGACAATCGAGCCCGGGACCGCGCGGAAGCCGCCGCGCTCGAATTCGTTGGCGCTCCAGCCATCGAATTTCGAGGGAACCTTGTCCCACCACACGGCGTCGCCGGGTCCGCCCTTGATGATTTCCATCGGGTTGAGCCGGAAGGACAGCAGTACGGCCTTCTTGAGCCACTGGTTGACTGTCCAGTTTCCGTCCTCGCCTCGCTCTGCCACGCGCCCTTCGCCGCTGTCGAGCAGATTGAGCGCCTCCTCGACCGCTTCGCGCACCTCGCCGCGCGTGGAAACGGAAATTTCGTCCCGGTTGTCAAACGCGGTTTCGATTGTGGAGGCAAGCGCTGCCAAATCATGCTTCATCGTGGCGATTCCTTAAGGTTCGACATCTAGTCTCGGCTGAACAAGGCGCGAGGGAACCAGACCGCCTCCGCCATGGAACTTTTCCTATGCGAGCCGGGCCGCGGGGTCAATTCCGGTGCGGGCGCAGAGGTGAAAACCGGAAACGCGACATGAATGCAGACAGAAACAACGATATCTGGGATCCGCTGGCCGACAGCAGCGAGGACAAGCGGCGCGCCGAGCGTCAGCCGCGAACTCCCCAGTCGGCTTCGCCATCCTATCGACTGGCTTACGCGGACGAGGAGTTCCTGTGCCGCGACGAACTCAGGCCGGTTCGCCTGCAACTGGAGCTTCTCAAACCGGAGATGATACTGGCCGAGGCCGGGATCCGTTCCACCGTGGTCATGTTCGGCGGCGCCCGGATTCCGGAACCTGGCACTGCGCCATGGGCGGCGAAGAACGAAACCCAGGATAAGAACCTCAGGGCCGCTTCCCGCTATTATGACGAGGCGCGGGCTTTCGCGCGGGTATGCTCGACCCACTCCCAGGAGTTGGGTGGACGTGAATTTGTGGTGGTGACCGGCGGGGGGCCAGGCGTGATGGAGGCCGGAAACCGCGGCGCGCATGACGTCGGCGCCAGATCCATCGGTCTCAATGTGGTGCTGCCGCATGAGCAGGCGCCCAACGCATATGTCACCCCGGAATTCAGCCTGAACTTCCACTACTTCGCCATTCGCAAGATGCACTTCCTGATGCGTGCCAAGGCGATTACGATCTTTCCCGGCGGCTTCGGGACGCTCGACGAACTCTTCGAATCGCTCACGCTCATCCAGACAAACCGCATGGAGCATGTTCCGCTGATCCTGTTCGGTTCCGAGTTCTGGAATTCGATTGTCGATTTTCAGGCGTTGGCCGATTTCGGAACCATTTCGCCGGAGGATCTCGACCTGATCGAATTCGTCGACACGGCTGATGAAGCCTGGGCAATCATCGAGCGTCACTACGCGCTTACTTAAGCAGATTTTGCGGGCCGAGTTTCGGCAAAAAGGGCCGGATCAACGATCCGGCCCGTCCTGGTCGTTTGAGATCCCGAAGGATCGGAAACTGCGGCTCAGTTGTTGTTCGAGGCGCTGCGATAGAAATCGGTGATGTCGATCTTGTTGTCGCCGTTCCGGTCGAAGCGCTCGAACATGCGGCCTTCCATCGCGGCAAATTCCTCGGCGCTGATCTCGCCATTGCCGTCGGCGTCCATCCGCTCGATCCGCGGGCCGCCGTGACGGCCCATGCCGCGTCCTTCACCGTTGTTGCCATGACGGTTGCCGGCGTGCTTCTCCATCTTTCCGCCGCGCTCGCCACCGCGTTCCGCGCGCCGGTTTTCGCGCTGCTGCTGACGTTCGGCACGCATGGCCTGCCGTGCTTCCATGCGCTCTGCGCGATGGGCTTCGGCCATTGCCTTGACCTCGGCCTCGCTGAGGGACCCGGACTGGTCGGTGTCCGCCTTGGCGAACAACTCCTGCCGCTGAGCTTCGAGTTCTGCGCGTTCGATCACGCCGTCCTTGTTGGCGTCGAAGCGTTCGATCATGCGTTCGGCGTGCGGTCCGCGATGCTGGCCACGGTCCTGGGCGGCGAGGGCGGGCAGTGCGACGGAAGCTGCCATGACAGCGGCGAGGGCGGCAATTACGGTCTTTTTCATCTTGGGTCTCCTTCATTGAAGATACATCTTGCATCAACAATGTGAGCGCTGCGCCGGCATGGCACCACTTAAAGACCTGTAACCTGCATTAAATCTTGGAAAGGTTAGATAGCTCACCGAAGCGAAAGTGGCTCAGCCCGCAGGGTTTCCGCCCGGCAATGCCTTGAGGAAACCGGCGAGATCGTCGGTGACGTGGTGAACGTGGTCGCCGTCCTTGCCTTCATGCTCCCAGACCTCGTCCAGAACCGTGTCGATGTTTCTCGGCACGATCAGCACCGTGCGCATGCCGAGTTCGTGCGGCGCCAGTAGATTGCGCGGAAGGTCCTCGAACATCGCCGCGCGTTCGGCATGGACGCCGTGACGGGTCAGAAAACGGTGATAGGTTTCGATGGCGGGCTTGGGTTTCAGGTCGGCGGCTATGATGTCGAAGATTTCGTCAAAATGATCCAGGATGCCGAGGGCAGCCGCAGTACGTTCGGCATGCGGTGTGTCGCCATTGGTGAAAATGAACTTGCGCCCCGGCAGCGCCTTGATGGCTGCGCCCAGATCCGGATCGGGCTTGACCCAGGAATAATCGATGTCGTGGACCTTCTCCAGAAAGTCGTTCGGGTCGACATTGTGGTGCAGCATCAGCCCCTGCAACGTGGTCCCGTGCTCTTTGTAATATTTCTTCTGCACGGACCGCGCCTGGTCGTGGTCCACGTCGAGCAGTTCACGAACGAACTGGGTCATCTTCTTGTCGATCTGGGAGAACAGATCGGTGTGCCGCGGGTACAAAGTGTTGTCGAGATCGAAGATCCATTCGGTGACATGGGCGAAATCGGCGGCGGGTGATGGCATGGAGTTTACCTGGATTGAGGAGGTGCAAATTGTCGCATGGGAGGGGTCCCATGCCCTGCTGCCTGCGAATTAACACAATATTCCCGATGACGCTAAACCGATTGGCAAGTCTTTCAAGGTAGGCTTGCAGACAGTCGGATCAAGCCATCCGACCCGACCTGGAGAAACACCATGCCTGTGAGCGGCAACAGGACATCGAAGACGGCAAGAGTGGCCATGCTGGCCGGCGGCGCCATGGCTTTTACCGCTATCGCGGTGGCCGGATTGTCCTTCAGGATCGATGGTGAAATCTCCCTTTTGCTCACCGCACTGGCCTCGCTTGCAAGCGGGCTCGTTACCGTGCCGGTGGTCGTGCTGATCCTCGCGCAGATTGAGAAATGCGAACTGGCCCATGACGATCTTATGGCGGTGCGCCGTGAGCTCTCCATCATTCGCCGGGAATTCGAAATGGCATCGTCTGAATGCGAATCGCTCGACGTTCAGACCGGTTCCGGCGTGACCCCAGTAAAGGGCGAGGCTGTTGCCGTCCGCCTTCCGGTTCAGGTCGCCGCCTGAGGCGTCAAGACTTCCCGCCCCTTGTATTTTCGTGCTTGCGCCGATTGACCACAGCTGACCCGCTCGCGTTTGTCCCGTCGAAGTTCCCCGGTCCCGATTGCCATGCCCGGTTCAAACCGCTTATGAGGTGATCGCGCTCTCCAGCGTACCCCCTCCGGAGATCGCTTCGGCCTTCAGCTCCTCGGCTTGCCGCGATCTGAACCCGGTGCCGGAAAGATCTTTGTCCCGGTTTCCCGGCGACAGCCTGTTTTGCGAGTCCACATGGAAACCTGGATCCTCATTACCGTTTCCGCTGCATTCTTGCAGAACATCCGGTCGGTGCTTCAAAAGCACCTCAAGAGTGCGATGGGAACCTCGGGCGCGACTTTCGTCCGATTTGGCTTCGGGCTGCCCTTCGCCGTCGCTTTCGTCGCCTTCCTTGCCTTCGCAATGGAGTACCCCCTGCCGGGTTTCTCAGCGACGTTCGGCGGCTGGGTCGTGGTCGCCGCGCTCGCGCAGATCACCGCGCAGGCCTTGCTCATCCAGATGTTCAGCCACCGCAATTTCACCGTCGGAACGGCCTATTCACGCACCGAGCCGGCTCAGGCAGCCCTGTTCGGGCTGGTGTTCCTGGGTGACCGGGTCAGTTCCGCCACACTGGTTGCCATTGCCATAAGTCTGGTCGGCGTGGTGCTGATTTCGGTCGCCCGTTCCGCTGCCGGCGCGCCTGCGCTGCTTCGCTCAGTATTCTCGCGCACGGCGGCGCTGGGGCTCGCCTCGGGGGCGTTTTTCGGCCTTGCAGCGGTGGGCTACCGTGCCGCGTCGCTGTCCCTTGGTGGTCCCAACTTCATCATGCAGGCTGCGGTGACGCTGCTGGCCGCAATCATTCTGCAAACATTCGTAATGCTCATCTGGATGCGCTGGCGGGCACCCGGCGAGATGACGCGGATACGTGCCGCCTGGAAGGTGTCGGCACTCGTAGGTTTTGTGGGCGCAACCGCATCGTTCGGATGGTTCATGGCGATGACGCTGCAATCAGCCGCCGCCGTCAAGGCGCTGGCCCAGGTCGAGATGCTGTTTACCTTCGCCTCGACGGTGGTGATTTTCCGCGAGCATGTGAACAGGCTGGAGATTGCCGGCTGCATCCTCATTGTTGCCGGAATACTCGTGCTTCTGCTGGCCTGACCGGCGCAGTGCCATAGATGATTGCGCGGTGCGGGTTCTGTTCCGGCAATTCCCGTGTATTCTGGCTTCCATGAACGGGTACCTTACGTTGCGACGCCTCTTGCCAATGATCTGGCCCGATGCCCGGAGCCTTCGCGTTCGTCTGGGCATGATGCTGCTTGCCGGAACGCTTGCCGCCTGCGCCAGCCCGCCCGAAGGCGTGCTCATGCCCGTTTCCCAAAGTGCGCCGGAGGCGACCGCGGTCTCGATCATGGTGGCCACGACGCGCGCACCGTCCGAAAATCCGGGTCTGCTCTATTCCGGCGAGCGCGGCAACGAAATCGACTTCAATGAGCTGGTGGTGTCGATCCCGCCAGACTCCAATCGCAAGGTCGGTGAGGTGCAGTGGCCCAAGAAGCTTCCGCCCGATCCCTCGCGCGAATTCGCCACGCTGTCGGCGAACCAGATCACGTCCGTCGACGAGGTCGAGGCATGGTATCAGCAAAACAGGTCCCCGAGCGGCCGCTTGCTGATCTTCGTGCACGGATTCAACACGCGCTACGAAAGTGCTGTCTACCGGTTTGCCCAGATAGCCCATGACAGCAACACCGACGCGACACCGGTGATGTTCACCTGGCCTTCGCGCGGTTCCGTTTTTGATTACGGCTACGACAAGGAAAGCACCAATTATTCGCGGTCCGCATTGGAGGCGCTTCTCGCCGGTGCCGCCGACGAACCGCAAATCAAGGACATCACCATTCTTGCCCATTCCATGGGCACGTGGCTGACGATGGAATCGCTTCGCCAGATGGCGATCCGAAATGACGGAATCCCCGAAAAAATCGGCAATGTCATCCTTGCATCGCCTGATCTCGATGTGGATGTTTTCCGCCAGCAGCTGGCTGACATGGGGCCGAAAAGGCCGCAATTCACGGTTTTCGTCTCAAAGGACGACCGCGCCTTGACGCTCTCCCGCAGGATTTCCGGCAATGTCGACCGGCTCGGCCAGATCGACATTTCCGATCCGGTTTACCGTGAGGAGTTCGAGCGCGGCGGGATCACCATCCTCGATCTCTCCGCCCTGCAGGTCGGGGATCGACTAAACCACTCGAAATTCGCCGAAAGCCCGGAGGTGGTAAAGCTCCTCGGTCAGCGTCTGATCGACGGCCAGGCCGTGACCGATCAGGATTTGGGGCTCGGCACCGAACTCGGCGCCACCGCATTGTCGGTTTCCAACACGGTGGGTTCCGCGGCAGGCATGGCAATCTCCGCCCCGATCTCGATTGTAGACCCCAAGGCCCGCGACACCTTCGATGCCCAATCCCGGCGCTTCGGCAGGGGGTTAGGAGAATCGATTGATGGCGTTGCCACCGGCCTGACACTCGGGTTGTCTGAAAGGTCAGGCCCTCAGCGGCGCTGCGAACCCGGCGGAACTAACTGCAGATAGGCGACGCGCGAGCAGTCCAGTGCCGATCGCGTCTTTACGGTATCAGCAATGTGCCGGCGCCATGCGAGGTGAACAGTTCCAGAAGCACCGCGTGCGGGGTCTTGCCGTTGACGATCACAACGCCCTTGACGCCTCTGTCGATGGCTTCGATGCAGGTTTCGACCTTGGGAATCATGCCGCCTGAAATGGTGCCGTCGGCAATCAGTGCACGCGCCTGGCTGACGGTCAGTTCGTCGATCAGCTTCCCATCCTTGTCCAGCACACCGGGTACGTCGGTGAGGAAAAGGAGACGCGAGGCCTCCACCGCACCGGCAATGGCGCCGGCGAAGGTATCGGCGTTGATATTGTAGGTATGGCCGTCACGGCCGGGTGCCACGGGAGCCAGAACCGGGATCATTTCCGATTTTGCCAGCAGGTCGAGCAAGGTTCGGTCCACTTCGACGGGTTCTCCGACGAAACCGAGATCGAGGACGCGCTCGATGCTGGAGTCCGGATCGGTCATCGTCTTGTGGGCCTTTTCGGCATAGACCATGTTGCCGTCCTTGCCGCACAGGCCGATCGCCCATTCCCCCTCGGCGTTGATCAGCGCCACGATTTCCTTGTTGATCGATCCGGCCAGCACCATTTCGACGATCTCGACCGTCTTCTCGTCGGTCACGCGAAGGCCGCCCTCGAATTTCGATTCGATTCCCATCTTGGACAGCATGGCGGCGATCTGCGGACCGCCGCCATGCACCACGATCGGATTGACGCCCGATTGCTTGAGCAGGGCGATGTCCTGCGCGAACGCCTTTCCAAGGCTCGCATCACCCATGGCATTGCCGCCGTATTTGACCACGACGGTCTTGTTCTCATAGCGCTGCATGAAGGGCAGCGCCTCGGCAAGGAGCCGGGCCTGCGTTGCTGCGGATTCGCTGGTCGTGTCTGACATCGGCGTGCCGTCCTGTTGCGGATGAGCGCTTTGCCAACCGGTACCGGTTTGCCTGGGCGGCTCGCCCGTGGTGTTTGATCCCGGGCGCTGTTTAGCCGCAAACACGGGCATCTTCAATCTGGACCGGGGTCAGGCGGGCATTTTCAGCAATGCCCGTGGTATTGAACCCTGTCCGGGGGTATCGCAAGGGCACAAAATCACTATGGTCATGGGCCTGAGATTGGAGTGGCTGCAGACGTGATGAGTGAACAAACCCTGCAAGGGCTGATCGGAAAGACCGCGCTGGGGGACCGCGCGGCGTTTGCGTCGCTTTATGATGAAACCAGCGCGAAACTATTCGGCGTCTGCCTCCGTATCCTCAAGGACAGGGCACAGGCAGAGGACGCGATACAGGAAGTCTATGTCCGGATCTGGCGGCGGGCGAGCAGCTTTCGCGCCGGTCAGGCTTCTGCCATGGCCTGGCTCGTGACCATTGCTCGCAACCAGTCCATTGACATGATCCGGTCGCGGCAACCTGCCTCGATCGAATTCGATGACGCGCCCGATGTTGCCGACGAGGCACCGGATCCCGAAGCCCGGGCCGAATTGAGCGCCGAGGGGCGGCGGATCGACGCCTGTCTGAAGGAACTGGACGCCGATCGGGCGGCCGCGGTTGTCGGAGCCTATGTCGAGGGCTCGAGCTATCAGGAGTTGGCCGACCGCAACGGTGTGCCGCTCAACACAATGCGAACCTGGCTGCGCCGCAGCCTGATAAAACTGAGAGAGTGTCTGAACCGATGAGTGCCGGCGCACATAGCAATGACGACAACGCCCTTGCGGGCGAATATGTGCTTGGTGTCCTGCCGGCCGACATGCGTCGTCAGGTCGAGCAGCGCCTCGCCGTCGACCCGGAGTTCGCTGCCCTGGTCGGTTCATGGCAATCGGACCTTTCCGCGCTGGACGAAGCCTACACACCCGAAACACCACCCCATGGCATCAAGGCCCGCATCGAGGCGCAACTGTTTGCCGGCGCCCCTGGCGCTGCCCAGCCTGTGGGCGGGCTGTGGGCTTCGCTTGCTTTCTGGCGCGGGCTGACCGCCGCCGCAATCGCCACATCACTCGGCCTCGCGGCCTTTTCCTTCGTCGTCAATGAGCGCGCGGCAGATCCCTCGGGATCGCCTGCACTGGTGGCCGAGCTCGGTGCGCCGGGCAGTTCGGTCGGCCTGGTTGCCGCGCTCGATCCTGCAAGCGGTGCATTGCAGGTCACGCCTGCGGCCTTTTCGCCGGAAGATGCCAGGGCGCTTGAGTTGTGGCTGGTTCCCGGCGAAGGCGCTCCCGTGTCGCTCGGCCTTGTACCCGGCGATGGCGGGCAACTGGTGCTCGACGAGAGTATCAGTAACCGTCTTTCAGCCGGCGCCCTGCTGGCGGTAAGCGTCGAGCCCGAGGGCGGTTCCCCCACCGGTGCCCCCACAGGCCCGGTTGTCCTGTCGGGTGCGCTGGCCGAAAATTAAAATTGCCGAAGTGAAACTTGTTCGGCGAAACCTCCGTCTTTCCTCTTGTAACCGCCGAACACAAAAAAAGGCGGGTAATCGCGGCCCCCGGATGCTCCGGGGCCGGAAACACCAGACAAGAGGTTGTCAGAACATGAAAACCACACTTCGCTCCATTGCTGCCACCGCAATTCTTCTTTCGGGCGTGAGCCTGGCCCACGCAGAAAATCCGATGGTCGGCGGCGCCGCCATGTACGCCGACAAGAACATCGTCGAGAACGCCGTCAACTCGGCCGACCACACCACCCTGGTCGCCGCTGTGAAGGCCGCCGGCCTTGTCGACACGCTGATGGGCGAAGGCCCTTTTACCGTCTTCGCACCGACGAACGATGCCTTTGCAGCGCTCCCCGACGGCACCGTCGACACCCTGCTGAAGCCTGAGAACAAGGATCAGCTGACCAAGGTGCTCACCTGCCATGTCGTTGCTGCCGATGCGATGTCCATGGCCATCATGAAGATGGTTGATGATGATGGCGGCACCCATCCGGTCGAAACCGTGGGCGGCTGCACGCTCAATGTCACCTACGAGGGCGACCAGATCATGATCGAGGACGAAACCGGCGGCGTGGCCAATGTCACCATCGCCGATGTCGATCAGTCCAATGGCGTGATCCACGTCATCGACAAGGTGCTCCTGCCCAAGGGCTGAGCCTTATCGGTCCATGTCCCGGCGCGCCACGACTCCCTTGTCCAACGCTGACGGCGCGCCGCTTGGACAGCCTCCCGCCCGCTTCGCCTGCAACCAAAATGGGCGGGAGGCGTTTCACACGCATGTGAGAACTCGTGCTTGGAAACCGGTGACGCGAAACATTAGGTACAGGCCATGATGAGGAGAATGACCATGACAACCAATACGGAAATGGGTCGCCGCGCCCTGCTGGCCGCAGGAGTTGCCGGACTGGCACTTTCGATCTTCTCGCGTGGTACGCCGGCCAGGGCATCCGAAGGCGATTTTGAAGTGTCCCTGACTGAGGAGGAATGGCGTGAGCGGCTGACGCCGAAGCAGTTTGCCATCCTGCGCGAGGAGGACACCGAACGGCCTGGCACGAGCGCGCTCAACAACGAAAAGCGTGAGGGCATGTACCATTGTGCAGGCTGTGACCTGCCGGTCTATTCATCGGAAACCAAATTTGACAGCGGCACGGGCTGGCCGAGCTTCTGGGAAGCCGAGGAGAATGCCGTACGCACCAAGGATGACTGGTCCTTGTTCGGTGTTCGCACCGAGGTGCATTGCCGGCGCTGTGGCGGCCACTTCGGCCACATCTTCGACGATGGTCCGCAGCCCACCGGCAAGCGCCACTGCATCAACGGCTTCGCGCTGACATTCAAACCTGCAGCCAGCGAAAACAGCTGACCAAACAGAGAATCTGGCAGGATCGGGCCTTGCCGGTCCGGTCCTGGGCCGGAAATCCGATTGTTTCAGGCAGAGCCTCACCGGTTCCTTGCGATATCACGCAGGAATGGCGACGACGCATGGAAGCTGAACCCTATCAGCGGAATGAGCGCTAAACGGTGACGGCCAGTGAAATTGCAATCCTGAGATCGTCCAGTCCTTGCGCTTTCTCCGACGAGGTGGCCAGTACTTCCGGATAGGCCGCCGGCCGCTTCCTGAGATTGTCCAGCGTCGCTGCAATGAGCTTCGGCACACCGGCCGCCTTGATCTTGTCGGTCTTCGTCAGAACGATCTGGTAGGACATTGCGGCCTTGTCGAGGAGGTCCATCACCTCTTCGTCGTTCTTTTTGACGCCGTGACGGGAATCGATCAGCAGATAGACCCGTTTCAGGGTCGAGCGGCCGCGCATGTAGTCGAACACCAGCTTGGTCCACTGATCGACCTGCTCCTTGGGAGCCTTGGCGTAGCCGTAGCCCGGCATGTCGACCAGCGCCATCGGCGGAAGGTCATCTTCTTCGCCTGAGTATCCGCCAGGGACGAAATAGTTGAGTTCCTGCGTGCGGCCCGGCGTGTTGGAGGTTCTTGCCAGGGCCTTGGCGCCGACAAGCGCGTTGATCAGCGATGACTTCCCGACATTCGAACGTCCCGCAAACGCGATCTCCGGTGGACCTTCCGGCGGCAGGAACTTGAGCGACGGGACGCCGCGGATGAACACCCACGGGCGGGCAAACAGCGAAGCAGAAAGCTCTCGCGCCGCCTGCATGGCCGGATCGGCTGACAATTTGGTCATCGCTCCGGCCTCCGTGCCAGCCCTAAGTCTGCTTGTCTTTGCGCTTAAACATGGCCGCGAGATTGTCCCACAGCTCGATCTTGGCACCCTGCCGCTTCATGATGAAGCCCTGCTGGACGATCGATAACGTGTTGTTCCATGCCCAGTAGATCACGAGACCTGCCGGGAACGTGGCCAGCATGAAGGTGAACACCACCGGCATCCAGGTAAAGATCATCGCCTGGGTCGGATCCGGCGGCGTCGGGTTCATGCGCATCTGCAGGAACATGGTGATCCCCATGATCAGCGGCCAGATTCCGATCATCAGGAATGACGGCACGTCGTAGGGCAGCAGTCCGAACAGGTTGAACAGGGATGTCGGGTCCGGTGCCGAAAGGTCCTGAATCCAGCCGAAGAACGGCGCGTGTCTCATCTCGATGGTGACGTAGAGCACCTTGTAGAGGGCGAAGAACACAGGGATCTGCAGAAGCACCGGCCAGCAACCCGCCACCGGGTTGATCTTTTCCTTCTTGTAGAGCTCCATCATGCCTTGCTGCAGCGCCATCCGGTCGTCGCCGTGCTTGGCCTTGAGTTCCTCCAGCTTGGGCTGAACCTTCTTCATGTTGGCCATGGAGACATAGGACTTGTTGGCCAGCGGGAAAAAGATCAGTTTCACCACAACCGTGGTGGCGAGAATGGCCACGCCGAAATTGCCGAACAGCCGGAACAGGTAGTCGATCAGCCAGAACATCGGCTTGGTGATGAAGTAGAACCAGCCCCAGTCGATCATCAGGTCGAAATTCAGAATGCCGAACTGTTCCTCGTAACCGTCGATGACCGGCACTTCCTTGGCGCCGGCAAACACCAGCGTCGTGGTCGTGGCGCTGCTTCCGGAAGTGATGGCCTGGGCATCGGTCTTGAAGTCGGCCTGATAGCGCGTCCGGCCGTCGGTGAAATAGGCAAAGCGTGTGTCGAAGCCCGCGCCCTGCGGCGGCACGAGCGCTGCCGCCCAGTACTTGTCGGTGATGCCCATCCAGCCAGCGGTTGCCTTGGGCTGCGGCAGGATCGGCGTCTCCTCGACATCCGAATAGTCGATTTCCTTGAGGCCTTCTTCGCCGATGACGCCGATCAGACCTTCATGGAGAACGTAGATTCCCTCGGTGTCGGGTCGGTAGAACCGGGTCACGCGACCGTATCCTGCCACCGAAGCGGTCTGCTCGGACGAGTTGGCGATCGTGTCCTCGAACCGGAAAAGGTAATGCTCGTCCACCGAGATTGTCCGGGTGAAGACGAGGCCCGAGCCATTGTCATAGGTCAGGGTGACGGGCGAATCCGGTGTCAGTTGCTGCCCGGGTTCCGCGCTCCAGACGGTGTCGGGACCGGGAGCCGGGCCTGACTGTGCATCGGTGATGAAGCCGACCTCGGCGAAGTAGCCATTGTCCTGCTGCGCAGGGCTGAAAAGCTGGATCCGCGGGCTCTCGGGATCGACATCGACATGGTACTCCTTGAGCAGCAGGTCATCGATCCGCGCGCCGGTCAGGTTGATCGATCCGCTGAGCGACGGCGTATCGATGACAATGCGTTCGGATTGGGCAAGCGCGTCTTCCAGCGAGAGCCCGGCCTGGGGCGCCAACGATCCCGGAAGTGCGCTTTCACCGCCCGGGGCGGATCCGTCGACTGTGCCCGGCGTCACGGTATCCGCGCCGGCTACATCCTGCGTGGCTGCCTGCTGCTCCCGCAGCATTTCGGCTGCTTCGCGTTCGCGCTCGATTTTCGGCGTTACGTAGAGAAATTGCCAGGCGATCAGGACAAGCACCGACAAGAGGATTGCGACGAAATAGTTGCGGTTGTTTTCCATCACTCATTCCTGATGGCCGGCACTCAGATGCCCGGCTTTCTGGTGTTGCCTTGCGCACGCGGCCCCGTTGCAGAGCGCTTTTGGCCTGGACGCGGCGATTTTGTGCTGTCGAGAACCCGCTCGCTCAGGGCTTGAACAAGCCTGTCGAAGGGCGCCGAAAGCGTATCGCGCCGCGCGACAATCACATAGTCATGTCCGGGCTTGAATGGAACCCCTGCCATTTGACGCACGGCTTCACGGAGCCGGCGGCGCATCCGGTTTCGTTCCACCGCGTTGCCCTGTTTGCGGGTGACGGTGTAGCCGATGCGGGGCGCTTCCGCGGTCATGCCGCGATCAAGTGTCTCCAGCAGGAAATACGGGCCGCGCAGCCGGCTGCCCTTCTGCACAGCGAGGAAATCCGGCCGGTTTTTAAGCCGCCCGGGTCTCATGATGGTGGGGTCGTCTTGTGCCACGCGACAGACTTTCTTCGCGGGCCGTCGTCAGCGATCAGGCCGACAAACGACTGCGCCCGCGGGCGCGGCGAGCCTGGATGACCTTGCGGCCGCCCTTGGTGGCCATGCGTGCACGGAAACCGTGACGCCGCTTGCGAACAAGCTTGGAGGGTTGGTAAGTACGCTTTGGCATTTATTTTAATACCGCGGTGTGCGGCCCTTCTTGGTACGTAGGCGTTTGGGTGTTGGGTCCGCAGAACAGTGCTCCCGGAAACCGGATGGCGTCCGCGGACGGGCGTGTATAGGCGCGATCTGACGCAAAAGTCAATGCGTCGCCGCCCCGGCTTCCAGGCGCGGCAAATTCCGCTTCGAGTGTCACTTCTGTTCACAAGCCGGTGACAGCGGGCCCAATCCGCTTGCCCCGAAGCTGAACCCGCGCCAGTTGGTGTGGTGGAACAATTACCCGATCCGGCCCTCGGCCCGGTCCCGGGCTTGAGCGCAGCTTTGCAGCGAGACCAGGGTCCTCCGGATTTTGGCTGGCCACACGAAAGGACATTCACTGTCATGCAATCAGATCGCCGCCTTTTCGTTCTCGGTCTTGCCAGTCTTGGAGCAGCCTCCGCCCTTGCACCCGTGCCTGCGTCGTCAGCCCTTGCCGGCTTCCGGCCGCGCGGGCAGGGCGGTGTCGATCATTCCGCCTACGATGCGCTTTTGCGTGCGTACGTAAAACCCGATGGACAGGGCTACAACCGCGTCGATTACCCCGGGGTCAAGGCGCAGATCGCGGCGCTGAGGGCCTATATCGTGGACCTCCAGTCGGTTGATCCCGTGGGATTGTCGGTCGACGAGGCCCATGCCTACTGGATCAATCTCTACAACGCCCGGACGCTGGAAGTCGTCGCCGACGCCTATCCGGTCAAGTCGATCAAATCGATCAATCTCGGCGGTTCCTTTTTGTTCGGCTCCGGTCCGTGGAAGGCCAAGCTCATCCGCGTCAACGGCGTGGAGCTCTCGCTGGACGATGTCGAGCACGAGATCGTCCGGGCACTGTTCAACGACCCGATGTCCCATTACGGCCTCAACTGCGCATCGTACTCCTGTCCCAATCTTGCCACCCGCGCCTATACCGGCGCCAACATCAACGCGCTGCTTCGCCAGACGGGGATGGATTACGTCAACCATCCCCGCGGCGTGTCGGTGAACAACAACCGGATCACCGCGTCGAAGATTTATTCCTGGTACGCCGGGGATTTCGGAGGCAGGGG
Source organism: Hoeflea sp. (assembly GCA_965230055.1). Lineage (GTDB taxonomy): Bacteria > Pseudomonadota > Alphaproteobacteria > Rhizobiales > Rhizobiaceae > Hoeflea. The sequence goes on from OZ245939.1 coordinate 1,979,285, forward strand.
CAATCTCAAGGCGCATTGGACCGGCCTCGCGTCACCGCAGAAGGCGGCGTTGATCGGCGAGGCGCGCATTTCCGGCTACGAGTATGACTGGAGCATCAACGCCCTTTGAGATCGCCGGACCCCGTGCGGATTGCCCCTCACGCCGATGTGAGCGGGCGGCGCCGGCAGCTCACGCCGGTTTGGGATATCGCGAGGGATTGTCATTGGCGGCTTAAAGCGCAAGCCTGTAGTCAGGTCTCACACCGTCGGCACCCGGTTTTCGGACTGTTGACGATCTGAAACCGGAGCAACGCCATGACCACGCCCTCCACCTCCAGCCGGATGGATCAAGCAATGACAGGCAATCACGAGACGGACCGGGCCGCCACCAAGCCGGTGTGGAAGAAACTCGTCCCGATTGCCATCGTCGCAGCCGGTCTCGGTGCGGGTTACGCCGCGGGTCTGCAGGACTACCTGTCGCTTGCAGCCCTTGCGGAACAGCGCGATACGCTGAGATCCTTCGTGGCCGATCACCGCATCGGGTCGGCTTTGGGCTTTGTCGCTCTTTATGCGCTTGCGGTGGCGTTCTCCTTCCCGGCGGCGTCGATCCTGACGATCTTCTCGGGATTCCTGTTCGGCTGGCTGCTCGGCGGCGTACTGACGGCGATCGCCGCCACCACCGGTGCATCCGCCATTTTCCTCGCCGCGAGATCCGCATTCGGCGACGTCTTGAGAAAACGCGCAGGTCCCTTCGCGGCAAAGATGGCTGACGGATTTGCCCAAGACGCCTTCGGCTATCTTTTCGTGCTTCGGCTTGCTCCGGTCTTCCCGTTCTTCATCATGAACATCGCGCCCGCCTTTTTCGACATAAAGCTCAGGACCTATGTCGCGGCGACGTTCCTGGGGATCCTGCCCGGCACCTTTGCCTATGCCTGGCTCGGCCAGGGACTGGACAGCGTTATCGTTTCCGCAGCCGAAGCCGGCCGCGAGGTCTCGATCGCCGATCTGGTCACGCCGCAGATCACCATTGCATTCGCGGGACTTGCAATTGTCGCCGCAATCCCCACCATCATCCGCAAGTTCAGGGCTCGCAAGAACGAAGCCTGAGAAACTCTCAGGTGGCGCGCGCCGCCCCCTGCCGCAGGCTCCGGTCCGGAGCAGGCGTTCCACATTCAGAGGTAGCAGATCATGACCACCCGACTCACACCCGATATTTGCGTAATCGGTGCCGGATCCGGCGGCCTTTCCGTGGCCGCCGCGGCGGCTGCGTTCGGCGTCGAGGTGGTCCTTGTCGAGAAGGGCCGGATGGGTGGCGACTGCCTGAATTACGGCTGCGTGCCCTCCAAGGCCATGATCGCCGCGGGCAAGCACGCCCATGCCATTTCCGAGGCTCCGCGCTATGGTGTCACCGCGGGAGAGGCCAAGGTCAATTTCGGCAGGGTTCACGATCACGTTCATTCGGTGATCGCCTCGATCGCGCCCAATGATTCGGTCGAGCGGTTCAGGGCCATGGGCGTGACCGTCATCGAGGCGGAGGCGCGTTTTACCGGCAAGGCCACGGTGATGGCGGGAGACACCGAGATCCGGGCCCGGCGTTTCGTGGTCGCAACAGGTTCATCGCCCTTCGTGCCGCCGATACCCGGCCTCGACACTGTCGACTACCTCACCAACGAGACACTGTTCGAGCGAACCAGGGCGCCGAAGCATCTCCTGGTGATCGGCGGCGGGCCCATTGGCATGGAGATGGCGCAGGCCCATCGCCGGCTCGGCGCCGAAGTCACCGTGATCGAAGGGGCGAAGGCGCTGGGCAAGGACGACCCCGAGCTCGCGGCCATCGTCCTCGACAATATCCGTGCCGAGGGTGTGAATGTTCTTGAGGGGTCGAAAGTGACCTCGGTCGAAAAGCGGGGCAAGACCGGCGTTCGCGTCCATTACGAAAGCGAGAATGGCGCCGGGCAGGTGGACGGCTCCGATATACTCGTCGCCGTGGGCCGCCTCGCCAATGTCGAGGGGCTTGGGCTCAATAAGGCCGGCATCAAGCACGACCGGCGCGGCATCAAGGTCGGCGCCAATCTGCGAACCTCGAATTCGAGGGTCTACGCCATCGGCGACGTGGCCGGAGGACTGCAGTTCACCCATGTTGCGAACTACCATGCAGGGCTGGTGGTCCAGCAGATCCTGTTCCGCGCCCCGGCCAAGGAGAACCGCGGCATCATTCCCTGGGCGACCTACACCGACCCCGAGCTTGCCCATGTCGGTCTGACCGAGGAGCAGGCGGCAGAGCGCCATGGCGGCAAGATACAGGTTCTTCGCTGGCCCTATGCCGAAAACGACCGGGCGCAGGCCGAGCGCAAGACCCAGGGCCTGATCAAGATGGTGGTCGACCGCAAGGCGAGAATCCTGGGAGTCTCGATTGCCGGTGCGGGAGCCGGCGAGATGATCAACATGTGGGCCCTGGCGGTGGCCAACGGTCTCAAGCTCGGCGATGTGCGCGGCTATGTGCCGCCCTATCCCACCATGGCCGAGATTGGAAAAAGGGCGGCGATCTCGTATTATTCCCCGATCACACGCAAGCCGATCGTTCGCTGGATCGTTCGGTTCCTCAGACGATTCGGCTAGAAGCGTGTCGGAAGGGCAGACCATGGCCGAAACCGGCTCGGATGATCAGATCGCCGCGGGGGACTCCGGCAACCGCACCGACCTCCGGCCGGGCGCGTCCAGCCTCTCGTCCAAGCTCCTGTGGCTGACGATCCTCTTCGTGATGATCGCCGAGGTGCTGATCTTCGTGCCCTCCGTCGCCAACACGCGTGTGCGGTGGCTCGAGGACCGGCTTAACACGGCCGCTGCCGCCGCGGTGGTGATCGAGGGCCTCAACGAGATGGAGCTTCCCCAGGTCATCCAGAACGATACGCTGATGGCGACAGGTACCAAGGCGATTGCGCTGAGCAAGGACGGCATGTCGCGGATGATCGCCACGGCGGACAACCTGCCGATGGTCACCCACCAGTACGATCTCTCCACCGTCACCCCGATGCAGGCCATCGTCGACGCGTTCGACACCATCCTGTTCGGAGGGGACCGCGTGATCCGGGTTTACGGACCGGTCGGCGGCAGTGCCGACATGAGCATCGACCTGGTGCTTGAAGACGGGCCCTTGCGCCATGCCATGCTGATTTACGGGCGCAATGTCTTCTTTCTGTCCGTCCTGATCTCGGTGATCACCGCCGGACTCGTGTTCTTTGCGATCGACCGCATCATGATCCGGCCGGTCAGGCGCATGACCGACAACATGCAGGCATTTTCGGAAGCCCCCGAAAACCCCACCAGGATCATAAAACCCCGACCGGTGGGCGACGAGCTGGGCCTGGCGGAGAGCCATCTTGCCGACATGCAGGGGCGGCTGCAGCAGACGCTCAAGGAACAGCGTCACCTCGCCGATCTCGGGCTCGCTGTGTCGAAGATCAACCATGACATGCGCAACATTCTCACCTCCGCACAACTGATGTCCGACCGGCTCTCCATGGTTGACGATCCGCTGGTCAAGCGGTTCGCTCCGAAGCTTTTGCGCACCATCGATCGCGCGGTGGGGTATTCGAGCGAGGTGCTCGCCTACGGCAAGGCGCGCGAGGCGATTCCCAGGCGGCGCTTCATCAACCTGATGACGCTGGCCGAGGAGGTCTGCGACATCGTGGCCGAGGAATCCGATCCCGCCATCGGTTTCGTACTCGAGGTGAGCCCCGATCTCGAGGTCGAGGCAGACAGCGAGCAGATGTTCCGGGTGATCTACAATCTTGCCCGCAATGCCGCCCAGGCGCTTTCGCAGGATCCCAATGACGATGCGGCTCTGGTGCGACGCATCACCGTTCATGCCCAACGCTCGGGCTCGGTGGTGCAGATAAGGGTGATCGACACGGGGCCGGGCCTGCCGGCCAAGGCGCGCGAAAACCTGTTCAAGCCTTTCAGGGGGTCTGCGCGCTCCGGCGGCACGGGCCTTGGCCTCGCCATCGCCCGGGAGCTGGTGATGGCGCATGGCGGATCGATCATGCTCGACGAGGAGGTGTCGCAGGGCACGGCGTTCCTGATCGAGCTGCCCGATCAGCCGGTGCCGATCGACACTTACCGCGCCCGCGCCTGAAACCGGTCCGGCTATCTTCCGGCACACGCTTTTTTCGCCAAACCCGCTTGCAATCCCCCGCCTTCCGTTTTAGGAGAACGCCTCGCAAGCAAATGCCGCTTGCATGGCGCGCGCCCGTAGCTCAGCTGGATAGAGCACCAGACTACGAATCTGGGGGTCAGAGGTTCGAATCCTTTCGGGCGCGCCACTTCATCTCTCAGAATTCATTTATTGAACGCCGGCGTGCCAAACGCTTTGCGGGCTCGGCGCTGCGGTGAACCACAATGTGGTCGCTAAGGCTCCGGTTATGCTGATATGGTCGAAAGAGCTTGGCATCCGGCGGTCGAGGGTGCAATTTCAGATCAACGCGTAAAGAGTCGGCAATTGCCTCCCCCAGTATCCCGGAACCTCTGAAAACCGGAACCGAACCGACCTCCGGATGCGGATTTCGCAGTTGGCAGGCCGCCAGCCTTCGTCTGCGACGACGAACCCGGGCGGACGCAGAAATGGATGTTTGATGACGATGAAACCGGGAACCGAACCCACGCTGCTTGTGCCCAGGGACGCCAAAGGCGAAGTGTTGACCTGCAGCGAAGGGCTGAGTTTCTGGGGGGGCGTGGACCCCGACACCGGAGTGATCATCGACGCCCATCACCCGGATCATGGCGCAAGCCTTGCAGGCAGGATCGTGTTGATGCCGACATCGCGCGGTTCCTGCAGCGGCAGTGGTGTTCTGCTGCAACTGGCGCGAAGCGGATGGGCGCCGGCCGCACTGGTTTCCCGCGAGCAGGAGGACATTCTCACGCTCGGCGCCATCATTTCGGCCCGCCTGTTCGACCGGCCGGTCGGGGTCCTGCGGTTGCCGGCCGAGGACTACGATGCACTGTCCCGCGCCGGCGAAGCGGAGATCAGGGGCCACACTTTGCACTTCGCCGGCCGCCGGATCGAACTGTCGCGCCCGCAAGGCGGGGAGCTGCATTTGAGCCCGAGGGACCGAGAATTGCTTGAAGGCAGGGAAGGGCCGGCGCGGCAGCTCGCGATGGAGGTGCTTAGCCTGATGGCCGCAGCCCAGGGTGCAAAGGGCCTGATCGATGTTTCGCGCGCCCATATAGACGGCTGTATTCTGGCCCATGACGCCAATCTCGATTTCGCCGAGAAGATGGACGAACTTGGCGCCAAGACGGTCATCCCCACCACAATCAACGCCATTTCGGTGGACCGGGAAAACTGGCAAAGTCAGGGCGTCCCGGACGGTTTCGGCGGGAAGGCCAGCCGGCTGGCAGACGCGTATGTGAACATGGGCGCGCGCCCGACATTTACCTGTGCGCCCTATTTGCTCGACGATGTGCCGGAGGAGGATGAGGCGATCGGCTGGTCGGAATCCAATGCCGTGATCTATGCGAATTCAGTACTGGGGGCCCGCACCCAGAAACATCCGGATTATCTCGATCTGTTCGTTGCAATAACCGGGCGCGCGCCAAATACCGGCGTCTACCTTGCCGAGAACCGTAAGCCGGTTTGCGAAATCCGGGCAACCATACCTGACGGCTTTGACGATGCCCTGTGGCCCATGCTCGGATGGCTGGCCGGAGCAAGGTCACCGTCAGGTATCCCGGTTCTGACCGGCCTTGAGCATTTGTCTCCGACAACCGATGACCTCAAGGCGTTGTGCGCCGCTTTCGGGACCACTTCGGCGGCACCGATGGTGCATGTCCGGGGGCATACGCCGGAAGGGGATCTGCCGCTGTCTGCCGGTTCGGAAATGTTCGAGATCACGCCAAACGATCTGAAACAGCTCTGGCATGAGTTCAATGCCGGAGATGATGGGATCGATCTGGTCGCCATCGGCAGTCCGCATGCATCGCTCGGTGAAACCCGGCGGTTCGCGGAACTTCTTGCCGGTCGACATTGTCATTCCGGCTTGAAAACGATTGTGACGGTTGGCCGCAACACGCTGGTCGGCATGCGGGCCGAGGGTATTTTCGACAGTCTTCAGGCCGCGGGCGTGCAGGTTTTCCCGGACCTTTGCTGGTGCTCGATAACCGAACCGGTCTTTCCCGAAGATGCCTCCGTCATCATGACCAACTCGGGCAAATACGCCCACTACGGGAAAGGTTTGACCGGCCGCAACATGCGCTTCGGAAGCCTTGAAGGCTGTGCGCAAGCCGCCGTGACCGGTCGCGCTAAACCGGGTCTTCCGGCCTGGCTTGCGGCAGGTTGACGAACGACTGAAAAACAGGCTGTCGCAATCCGTATCGACCGGTTCAACAGGATATCGGTCAGTGCCGAAGGATCTTGCTGAAGAAATCACGCGCCCTGTCGGTCTTGGGATTGTCGAACAACTCCTGCGGTGTACCGCTTTCGATGATTTCCCCGCGATCCATGAAGACAACCTGATTGGCGACTTCGCGCACGAAGGCCATCTCGTGGCTGACCAGGATCATGGTCATTCCCTCTCCCGCAAGCCGCCGGATCGTGTCGAGCACCTCGTTGACGAGTTCCGGGTCCAGAGCTGACGTCACCTCGTCGAGAAGCAGGATTTTCGGTTCGAGCGCCAGCGCCCGGGCGATTGCCACACGCTGCTGCTGTCCGCCGGACAACTGGTCGGGATAGGCGGCGTGCTTGTCTCCAAGTCCCACCAGGTCGAGAAGTCTTTTCGCCTGTGCCTCGACCTCGGCTGCCGGTCGGCGCTTGATCTTGATGGGTGCAAAGGTGACATTTCCCATGACGGTCATGTTCTGGAACAGGTTGTACTGCTGGAACACGATGGCCATTTTGTCGCGCGCTTCCCGGACCGAACTTGCGCTGCGATAGTCGATGGTCTCCCCCGCAATTTCGATGTTGCCGCCGGTTATCGGAGTCAGCCCGACCAGCGCACGCAGGACAGTTGACTTACCGGACCCGGACGGGCCCACGAGTGCGGAAATTTCGCCTTTTTCAACGGACATGCTGATGCCGCGAAGGACTTCAAGGGTGCCGTACCTTGCGCGAATGTCGTTGACCCCGAGGTGTCGCAAGCCTTTTCTCCAGATGTTGGCCCAAGAGGGTGAGTGGGAAGGATAAAATGAAATAGCAAAGCGCAATCGTGCCGAACACGAGAACACCCGAATAGCCCTGATTGTTCAGCTCCTTGCCGCGAAACGTCAGTTCAAATACGCCGATCTGGCTGACGAGTGCGGTGTCCTTGATGAACGACACCGCGAAGGCGAGCGAAGGAGGAATGATCACCGGCCACGCCTGCGGCAGAACGATCATGAAGGTTGTCTGGAAGCGCGAAAGGTTCATGGCGCGCGCGGCCTCGACCTGGGTCTGAGGCACGGATTCAAGGCCTCCGCGAATGATGTCCGCGGTGTAGGCGATCGCGTAAAGGCAGATCGCAATTACCGCGATCGAGAACAGCGACGCATTCGGTGTCAGCGCCTGGATGAAGAAAAGCACCAGGTAGACAATGACAAGGAACGGTATGCGGCGGAAAAACTCGACATAGGTGACGCAGACAATCCTGAGCGGAAGCGCCCAAAGCCCGGGTGTCTGACGGAGGTAGACGAGAACAAGAGCAAGGCCAAAACCGATCAGGCAACCGACGACGGTGATGGCCAGCGTCATGGATGCCGCTTCAGCCAGCAGTATCATGTTGTTGGAAGTAAAGAAGCGCGGGATCTGCTCGATCAGGCGGTCCATCAGAAAATCCTCGCCCGTACACGGAATGCCCAGCGGCCGAACAGGGCCAGCCCGACGCTCGCTATAAAGGTCAGCACCACATACATCAGGGCGATTACGGTGAAGTACTCGAGCCAGCGGTAGTTGACCGAAGACAGGTTGATCGCCTGTCCCGTGAGTTCGTCAACGCCGATAAGCGCGCCGACCGACGTTCCCATCACGAGTATGACGATGAAGAAATTTGCCATTGCCGGATAGATCGATTTGGCAATATGCGGGACCACGATGTACCGCACCTGTTGCACCACCGACAGTCCGAGAACCTGGCCCGCTTCAAGTTCGGTCCGCCGAACCGACAGGAATCCTGCGCGCATGATCATGGTCAGGTAGGCGCCGGCGTTCAATATGAGGCCGATGAGCAGGCAGGCTTCGCTCGACCAGCGGATCCCGAACTCGGGCAAGCCGTAATAAAGGAAATAAATCTGGATGAGGGCGGGCGTGTTCGTCACGGCCACAACGTAGATATGGACCGGGAGGCGAAGAATGAACGGGGCATAGGAAATCAGTGCCGCGCAAAACAGGCCAATCAGCGCCCCTCCGGCGAATGACACTGCGCCGAGCTGAAATGTGAGGATGGCACCATCGAGAAGTTCGCCGAAGTTTTTCCAGACGACACCATATTGAAATGTGTAGTTCATTTGCCGTTTTCGCACCAAGCTGCACCCGCAGCCCGAGGGCCACGGGTGCGTTCGTCGGGTCTGCCTCAGAAGTAGGGGTTCGGCGTCACTTCACGCAGCATGGGAGCTCCATAGAACTTCTCCCAGGTCGCGTTGACGGTGCCTTCCGAGTGCAGGTTGTAGAGGGCGATGTTGAGCACTTCGGTTAGGTTGTCGTTGCCCTGGCTGACGCCGATCGCGCAGTAGGCGACGAAGATCGGCTCCTCGACGACGCGCCATTTCACGTCAGGGTAATTCTCGGTGAAGGCCATGTAGAAGTCGATGTTCTCGACAATCGCGTCGGCGCGACCCTGGGCGACCATCCGCACCGTGTCGGCGAGGGTGTCCACAAGTTCGATGCTTGCCGATGGCATGTTTTCTTCGGTCCAGTCGACGGTCCAGTTGCCGCGCATGTTGGCCAGCGTCATGCCGTCACGGTCGAAGTCTTTGTAGTTGTCGCCCTCGACGCCTTCGGTCGTCAGCACCGCAAGCACCTCGGTGTGCAGCGGAACGGTGTAGTCGATCAGCTTGGCGCGCTCGGTATTGCGCGTGAGGGCGCCGAGCGACATGTCGATGCGGTCAGAGACGAGGAACGGCACGCGCTGCGGGGTCTCTGTCGGGACCCATTCGACTTCCACGCCGATGGCGTCGGCAAGGGCCTGGCCGATCTCGATATCGAAACCTTCCCACTCACCGTCGCTGTTGCGCACGCTCATGTTGGGGAAGTTCGGGTTGATGCCGATGCGGATTTTGCCGTCGGCGAGAATGTCGTCGAGGCTTCTGGCCTGGACCGTGGAAACCGTTGCAGCGGCGATTGCCAGACCGGCGATGCTGGTAAGCAGAGTTCTTCTGAGCATGTTCAATCGTCTCCCCTGTAAATGCCCTTTTCGGGCCAAGTGTTGTCATCCTGGTTGCGTGTTTCGCAGCAGGCGAATTCGCACTTGTGCGCTAAACGAACATTTGTGCGATAATCTAGCCTCCTGTAGAATCCGAATGTTGTCAATCCCGTTTCTCAGCATTTGTGAAAAGCCTGACCCGTGTAGTTCTGCGACCTGATCGGCGACTGCGTGCAAGACCGCAAGCACGAGCAAGACTGGCCGGCTTCTGCTCAGCCATATGCCCGGACGGCGCCAGCCGGTTGCTTCGCATTCGCTTCATCCGGCGGGGCAGCTGGTTTTCGCGTGATTTGCCACTGCGTCATGTGAAGTGATCCAGACCTGACCGCGGGACCGGGCATGGCGGAGCACTTCCTCGAGGATCCAGATTCTGGATCTGTATCCGATCACGAACGGATGCATCACAAGCTGGCAGAGTCCGCCTTCATCGAAAGCGGTATCGAACTCCCGGATGAAGATGTCTCGAACCTGTTCGGGCGAAGCATAGGGCCGGGTCGGCGGTGTTCTGTTGAAAGAGAGATAGACGGCGTCATCGCGGACCCAGTCGACGGGAATCTCGACCACTCCCGAAGCGCTTCCCTCAAGGATCAGCTCGTAGCAGTCCTCGTCAGCCATCATCGAGCTGTCATAGGCGAACCCCAGTTCCGCAACCAGCCGCATCGTGTTTTCGCTGAGATCCCAGTATGCCGCGCGATGCCCGGTGGGTCGCTGCCCGGTGATCTGCTCGAGCGTGTCGCGCGAGCGCTTCAGCATGGCCCTTTCCGTGGCCGCGTTCAGGGTCGACGTATTCTCGTGTATCCAGCCATGGACCCCGATCTCGTGTCCTTCGGCGACGATGCGGCGCGGCTCGTCCGGGTCGATCAGGGCAGCAACCGCAGGAACGAAGAAACTGGCGGTGGCATTGTAGTGTGCGAGCAGGTTGAGGATCCGCGGCACGCCGACCCGCCGGCCGAATTCGGCCCAGCCGAGTCTGCCGACGGCTTGCCCTCCCGAGCCAAGCTCCGCGGTTTCATGGTCGCAGTCGAAAGACAGGGCCAGGGCGCACCGGGCATTGTCCGGCCAGTGTGCGGGGGCCATGCGCCGTCCGGCGCGCACGCGTGATACGGCGCTCCTCCAGGTGTCTTCGGGCCATTCGACAGGAGGAAGCGGCGGTTCCTTCATTCCGGATGCATCTTCCGGAACTTTCTCGTCGGGACCTTTCACAGTGTGTGCCTGCTGGCGTGAATATGTGGATAGAGATTGCGGATCGCATCGTCGTCGAAGGTTTGCTTGAAGGCATGGCGGTCCGGCAGGGCGAGGGCGCGGACCGCCGCCGGGCGTGCGTTCACCTCTGCCATGAGGCGGGCGATGGAGGGGTAATCCGCCATGGCATCTTCCCCCATCATGAAAGGAATGCGGCTCGCCCACCCCCATACGGACATATCGACAATCGAGTAGTCCTCGCCGAGCATGTAGGGCGCGATGCTCAGACGGTCCTCGACGATTTGCCAGTGCCGTCGGGCCTCATGTGCGTAGCGCTCGCGCGCGTAGAGGTTCTCCCCCGGTGCGAAATGGCGGAAGTGAACCGCCTGCCCCGAATAGGGTCCTACTCCGGAGGCCACGAACAGCAGCCATGACAGGAGTTGCCCGCGATTTCTCTCGGGCTCGCTCGTGAGAAACTGTCCGGTCTTCTCGGCCAGATAGAGCAGGATTGCGCTGCTGTCGAAGACAGCCGTTTCTCCATCCAGGAGGGCCGGCACCTTGGAGTTCGGATTGATTGCCCGAAAGTTGTCGGTGTGTTGATCGCCGCGTTTCGTATCCACCGGCACGGCTTCGTACGGCACCCCTGCCTCTTCGAGAAAGAGGGCGACTTTCAGGGGATTTGGCGCGCCGTTGTAGAAAAACTTGATCACGAGGTTTTCCAGTGCATGTCGCGTTTCGGTTTCCGACGCTTCTGAGCGCCTGTCGAATGGTGCCCCGTTGAGGCGCCACGTCAAGCAGAAAAGTGCGTAATATAAACAATCGTACGAAATACAGTATTGTGATGGCGTGAATTTCGGCATTGAATGGTGTTCGACAAAAACTCTCATCCAACAGGAAACATTTGTGCGAAAATGGAGCGCTGGTGATGTGGCAATGTGACGGCGGAACATGCGGATCGGCATGATTGCCAATCCGGTTGCCGGCATGGGCGGTGCCGTCGGTCTCAAGGGGACTGACGGGCCCGATGCCGTCGCCGAAGCCTTGCGCCGGGGTGCCGTGGCCCAGTCGGGTCCGCGTGCCCGTCGGGCGTTGGCAATCCTTGCGAAAAGATGCCCCGGCACCCGCATCAGGATCGCGTCCGAAAGCCTCGGTGAGGATTGGGCAGACGGTCTCGAACTCGATCTCGAGGTGGTGACCTTAGGCCCGCTGACCGGAACCGCGCGGGACACCCGCCAGGCGATTGAGGCGCTTGGAACTGTCGATATTGTCGTTTTCGCCGGTGGTGACGGAACGGCCCGCGATGCGGCCGGAGCCCTTCCCCCGGGGGTTGGTCTGCTCGGGATTCCTTGCGGGGTGAAAATGCATTCCGGAGTCTTCGCGGTATCGCCGGAGAGTGCCGGCCACATTCTCGCTGATCTCGTCGAAGGCAATAACCGGGTCGGCTGGAAGGACGACGCGGAGGTTATGGACATCGATGAAGTGGCCTTGCGCGCCGGCCGCCTTGCGCCACGCCTTTATGGCCTTGCGCGGGTTCCGGTGGTGGCCAACCGGATGCAGGCCGCCAAGGGCGGGCCGCGTCGCGATTCGGCGTCTGCCCTCGCAGCTGCCGCCCGGGAGTGTGCAAGGTCCAGTGAGCCAGGCGCTCTCTACATCATCGGTCCCGGCAGCAGCGCGGGAGCTTTCGCGCACGCTCTCGGTCAAGCGCCCACGCTGCTCGGAGTGGACGTCTTCCGCGACGGGCAATGTCTCCACAAGGATGCCACCGCAGCCATGATCGAAGCTTTGCTGGACGATCGCCCGGTGCGCATCGTGCTCGGTGTTACGGGGCAGCAGGGTTTCCTGCTTGGCCGCGGCAATCAGCAGATCAGCGCCGATGTGATCCGTCGAGCCGGGCGCGACGGGCTCAGGGTTCTGGCGACGGAAGACAAGCTTTCGTCTCTCTCCGCCCCGGTCTTGTTCGTCGATACCGGGGATCCGGGCCTCGATCAGCAATTGGCCGGGTTCATCCGCGTGCAGACCGACCAAGGCAGATTCATGATGATGCGTGTGGTTGCGAGTTGAAACAATCCGTGCGTTGTGCGAACCTTTGTGCGCAAATAGCAGATGAGGTGAAGAATCCATGACCAGTCAACAGCGTGCCCATCCATGGATGGCTCTATCGGCGCCGGGAGCGCTGCAGCAGATGCTTGACGAAATAGGGATGCCGGATGTCTCTGCCGTTTTTGAGCAGATTCCCGCAGATCATTATCGCACGACGCCACTGGATCTGCCTCCCGCCCTGAACTCGGAAATGGAACTGAAGCGGGATCTCGTCTCGAAGCTGCGCAAGAACGAAAACTGCGAAACAAATTTGAGTTTCCTTGGCGCCGGCGTTTGGCAGCACCACGTTCCCGCCATCGTCGACGAGATCGTAGGCCGAACGGAGTTTGCCACAAACGTCTGGGGGTCGTACCAGTCCGACCATGGCCGCAACCAGGCCTGGTTCGAGTTCTCGAGCCAGCTCGGCGCGCTGCTCAATCTCGATGTCGTGCAATTGCCGGTCTACTCCTGGGGTTGCGCCACAGGTCATGCCATCCGAATGGCCGCGAGACTCACGGGTCGCGCCAAGGTCCTGGTTCCGGCCCTGTCCGATCCCGAGCGTCTCTCCGTGATCAGGACCTACTGCCAGCCCAGCGAAATGGAGAGCCATATCGAGGTTGTCACCGTCGCTTCCGATCCGACCAGCGGACGGTTGTCGATCAATGATCTGAAATCGAAACTGGGTCCGGACGTCGCGGCCGTCTATTTCGAAAATCCCGCCTATCTCGGAACGATCGAAACCGGTGCGGCCGAGATTTCCCGGCTCGCAAGGGAGGCCGGCGCGGAAACGATTGTGGGTGTAGATCCCATCAGCCTCGGTGTGATGATGGCGCCCGGCGATTATGGTGCAGACATCGTCACCGGTCCGGTTCAGCCCCTCGGTGTCCATATGCATTGCGGCGGCGGCGTCGGCGGTTTCATCGCCTCCCGCGACGAGGAGCGCTATGTCCGCGAATACAACGGATTCCTTGTATCCATCGCACCGACCGCCGAACCCGGACAGGTGGGCTTCGGCCTCGCGGCTGCACACCAGAATTCCTATGGCTCACGCGAGCATGGCAAGGACTGGACCGGCAATTCCACCTACCTCTGGGCCATTGCCGGGGCGGTCTACATGAGCTTGCTGGGGCCCGAAGGATTTCGCGAAGTCGGCACGCTGATCCTCTCGCGGGCCCGTTACGCGGCCAAGCTGCTCAACGAAATCCCGGGGGTGAAAGCGGTCTGGCCCGAGACCGGCTTCAAGGAATTCGTCGTCAACTTCGATGACACGGGCAAGACCGTCGAAGCCGTCAACGAGGCCCTGAGAGCCCGCGGGATCTTCGGCGGAAAGGATATTTCAGGGGAGGGGCACGGGTTGGGCCAGGCGGCGCTTTACTGTGTGACGGAAGTCCACAGCGCTGCCGACATCCGCCGTCTTGCCGACGCAGTCAAGGAGATTTGCCAATGAAACTGCCCAACTATCAGGCCGCCCGCTGGGATGAGCCAGTGGTCATGGAACTGGGACGCCCCGGCGCACGCGGACAATTGTTTCCCGCGCCAGAGCCCGAACTGCAAGTACCCGAGATTCCGGCGGCGATGCAGCGCAAGGACAGGCCCGAACTTCCGGAAATTACCGAGTTCGAGGCACAGCGGCACTATCTGCACCTGTCCCAGATGACGCTCGGCATGATGGGAGTCAGCCTGTTCGGCACCTGTACGATGAAGTACAATTCGAAGACGGCGGAAGCGGCAACCCTGCGCCCGGAACTCGCCGAGGTTCATCCCTATCAACACCCCGACACATTGCAGGGCGTCCTTGAAATCATCCATGACTTCGACGGGATCCTGCAGAACCTTTCCGGAATGGACCAGTTCGTGTTTCAGGCCGGCGGCGGCGCGGACGCTGCATACACCATGGCAGCTCTCGCGCGCGCCTATTGGGCCGACCGGGGTGAACTCGGGCAACGTACCGAGATGGTGACCTCGATCCAGGCTCATCCATGCAATCCCGCGACGGCCGCTGCGGCCGGTTTCACCGTGGTCAATCTGCCGCTTGAGGAAAACGGTTACCCGTCGCTCGAGGCCTTGAAAGCCGCGATCGGTCCGAAGACGGCACTGCTCATGATCAACAATCCCGACGACATGGGCATCTACAATCCGGAGATAAAGGAATGGGTTCGTCTGGCCAAGGAGGCCGGCGCCCTTTGCTTCTACGATCATGCCAACTTCAATGGCGTGATGAGCAAGCTGTCCGCCCGCGAGCTTGGTTTCGATGCCTGCATGTTCATGCTGCACAAGACCTTTGGCGCTCCCAAGGGCGGCGGCGGCCCGGCGGTCGGCGCCTTCGGCTGTTCGGACGAACTTGCTCCCTATCTCCCGGCGCCGGTGGTGGTGAAGCAGGGCGACACCTATCGCCTTGACAATGATCGCCCGAAATCGCTTGGAAAGATCCGCGAGTTCTGGGGCAATGTGCCCCAGGTGGTAAAGGCCTATGCATGGGCCCGGGCGATGGGCGCAGAGGGCATTGCAATGGCGTCCGACATCTCCGTCGTGGCGAACAACTATATGGACAAGAAGCTCGGTGAGATTCCCGGAATCGAGATATCCAATCCGGACATTCGCAAGCGGCGCATGGAAATGACCCGCTGGTCGCTCGGTCCGCTGGCTGAGGAGACCGGAGTGGGCACTGCCGATTTCGCCAATCGCATGGCCGACTACGGTATCGATCCCTGGTGGATGAGTCACGAGCCCTGGATCGTTGCCGAACCGTTCACGCCGGAAGCCGGGGAACTGTGGTCCAAGCAGGACATCGACCAGTGGATAGGTGTTGTTGCCCGCATTGCGCAGGAAGCCAGGGAGACGCCTGAACTGGTTAAGTCGGCGCCACACAAGCAAGCGGTCGCGCAGGTCGAGGGCAGCGTCTTCGAAGATCCGGATGCCTGGGCAATGACCTGGCGGGCGTGGCAGCGCAAGCGTTCGGGCGATGCCGGGGCGCGCAGCAATACCGCCTGACGGCTGTTGGCGACGGCAAGTGTCTCGGCGCCTAGAACAGCGCCGAGACACCTTCGAGCGGGACATGCGGCTCGCGGCCAAGGATCATGTCGGCCGTCAGCCTTGCTGTGATCGGGCCCGCCGAGAAGCCCACCCAGGGAAAAAGCGAAAGAAAGAAGCCCTTATGGCCCGGCACTTCGCCAATGATTGGCCTCCAATCCTCCGTTCCGTTGACGGTCGCAGTCCAGCTTCGCACCGCCCGGGCCTGTCCGAGCGACGGGACGAGATTGGCTGCATTGGTCATGTTGCCGGCAAGGTGCGCCGGGTTCGTTACCAGTCTGCCGTCGGCAAGCCGACGCGCGTGCCAGCCGCCGCCGATCAGGCAACTGCCGTTCCGGGCCTGCTTGAGCGAAAGTTTGCCCGCCGCCGAGTACAGCAGATGCGGGATCAGTGGAGCCACCGGTTCGGTGACCGTGACCTGCAGCGGAACGCCTTGCAAAGCGATATCGATTCCCAGCATTCCGGCGATACCGGCGGCGGCCGCCCCGGCGGCATTCACGATCCGGCCGGCCTCGATCGTGCCGGATCCGGTCGTAACGCGGTATCCGATGCCTGCGGCTTCAACGTTCAGGATCCGGGTATGCGTCAGCAGGTTCGCACCGCAGCGCTGTGCCGCTGCCGCAAATGCAGGAGTGGCCTTCAGCGGATTGGCTTTTCCCTCAAGGGGACAGAACCCGGCGCCGATCGCGTTATCTGCCAGGTAGGGCGCCAGTCTTTGCAGACCCGCACGGTCGACAATCTCGATTGGAACCCCGAACTCGCGCTCGATCCCGGCTTTCGCCTCGATCTGCCGCATCTGCTCCGGCGTTGTGGCGACGAGCAATCCGCCGGCCAGGCTGACGTCGAGATCCACGCCCAGTTCCGCGCTCAACCCGAGCCACATCCTTTGCGATTCGATCAGAAGCCGGAGCGTCGGGCCATAGGCCCGCGCCCATTCCGGACCCAGGCCGACAAATTCCGGATGCTGGATCTGCACGTGAATGGAACCGGCGTTCGCACCCGATGCCTGGGTGTTCAGGTCAGTGGCCTCCACAAGCGTCACATCGACACCTTCGGTGGCAAGGTAGTAGGCGGTGGCCGCTCCCGCGATGCCGCCCCCGATCACAAGAACATCAGTTTTCATATCCAACCTTCAACCCAGCCCGGGCCTTCCGGGAACTCATAAGGACTACCCAATGACGACGACCTTTTCCGGCAGCTATACCGTCACGATCACGCCTTTCACGCCGGGCGGGGAAGCGATCGACTATCCGGCGTGGGAGCGCTTTATAGACTGGCAGGTCGCCTGCGGTGTTCCCGGTATCATCATTCTCGGCACCACCGGCGAGTTCCTGACGATCACCGACGAGGAACGCAGCGCGTTTGTCGAGGCCACCGTCAAATACGTCAATGGCCGGATGAAGGTGCTGGTCGGCACCATGAATGCCTATACCCCGAACGCGGTCCGCTATTCCAAGGAGGCTGAGGCGCTTGGGGCCGATGGCCTGATGATTATCCCGCCCTACTACTACACGCCGACCGATGACGAGATTTTCAATTACTACAAGGCGATATGTGAAGCACAGAACCTGCCGATCATGCTCTACAACAACCCGTTCACCTCGAACGTCGACATGTCTGCGTCCCTGGTTGCACGCCTGACCCGTTCGTTCAGCCAGATCCGCTATATCAAGGAGGCAAGCCAGGATACCGCGCGCGTCCATGATATCATCGTCGCCACCGAGGGCGTGATGAATGTCTGGGCGGGACAGCGTGTGCTCGAGAGCTACAAGATGGGCGCCACCGGCTACGTCAACCCGTATGGCAATTACATTCCGAGAGCCTCGGTGAAATTCGTCGAATGGGCGGAACAGGGGCGCTGGGACGATGTGTGGGCCGTGCAAAGCGTGATCAAGAAGTTCGACGCCATCATCACCGACGGGCATCCGCTGTACGGGCACCAGTGCTACTCCAAGGCCCTGGCTGCGGCGGCCGGTTATCCGGTTGGCGATGTTCGCGCTCCGATCACGACCTTCGCCTCGCTTGGAAAAGAGGGCACCGACCGGGTCGAGAAGATGATCCCGCTGATGGCCGAACTCGAAACGATCGTGGACCGGATCGAGGCCGGCTCGTCTCCGTCGCAGGCAACTGGGTAACGGAGGTCTTCGGCAGCAGGAATTGGGTGCGCAGTGCCCGCGCGACCGAAGCGCGGGCATTCTCATCGGATATAGGCCGCACCGTTAATGTCGATGGTGCTTCCGGTGAGATGGCGGGCATTGCCATGGGCAAGGTAGACCGCCAGATCCGCAATTTCCTCCGGCGGGACCCATTCTCCCATTGGCAGGCTGGCGGTTACAGCCGCCTCGCCACCGGTGCGTGCCGCAGATTCTTCCGACATGCGTGTGCGCACGACACCGGGTGAAATCACGTAGGCGAGAATTCCCTGGGCCGCGTGATTGCGGGCGACGGTTTTGGTGGCGGCAGCAATCGCAGCCTTCGAGGCGGCGTAGGCAATCGCCCCCGGGTTCGAGGATCCGCGCGTGCTTACCCAGCTTCCGATCCCGACGATCGAGCCGCCGCAGCCCGCGTCGAGCCAGGATTGAACGGCAAAGCGCAGCAGCCTGGCCGGGGCATGGACGTTGACCGCCATTGCCTCCTGCCAGACCCTGTCCCATTCCTCGATCGGGTCGGCAATTCCGCCGGATTGGCGCATGATGCCTGCATTGTTGACGAGAACGTCAATCTTCCCGTCGATTGCCGCCGCATCGCTCCAGAAACGGTCGACCTGTTGCATGTCGCTGAAATCGGCCTGGACGAGGTGAGCCTGTCCGGACTTTGCCCCTGCGAGTGCAGCTTCCGCCCCCGCGCGGTCACCGCCATAATGCGCGATGACAGTTGCCCCCGCAGCAACCATTGCGCTGGCCGTGGCGGCTCCGATGCCCTTGGAGGCGCCCGTGACAACGACCGTCTTTCCTTGAAGGTTGTGCGACATCGCTAGCTCCTGGTGATGAAAGGCTTGCCGCGCATCGCGGGATTGCAGCGGGCGTAAGGGGCCGGGAGCTGAATTTCGGCATCCAGTTCCTTGGCGGCGTGCCAGACCCACCGCGGGTCCCAGAGCATTCCGCGAGCCAGGGCCACGGCATCTGCCTGCCCGCTGCGCAGGATGGTTTCGGCCTGTATGGGTTCGGTAATCTGTCCGACCGCCAGCGTGGCAATATCGGCCTGTCGCTTGATTTCATCGGCGAACCGGACCTGATAACCCGGGCCGGCCACGATCTGCTGTTGCTGATCCAACCCCCCTGAACTCACGTGGACCATATCGCATCCGGCCGTCTTGAGCGCTTTAGCAAACTCGATCGACTGCATCAGGTCCCAACCACCGTCGATCCAGTCCGTCGCGGACAGTCTTAAAATGACCGGCCGGTCAGTAGGGAAGGCTTGTCGGACCGCTTCGAACACCTCGAGCGGAAACCGCATGCGGTTCTCGAGAGAACCGCCATAGGCATCTTCGCGACGGTTGCTGATGGGGGAGAGGAATTGGTGCAGGAGATAGCCATGCGCCGCATGCACCTCGATAAGATTGAAGCCGGCACGTGCTGCTCTCCGTGTGGCGTCGACAAAGGCTGCCTTGATCCGTTCAAGTCCGTCCTGATCGAGCGCGGCCGGCGGCTCCCAGCCCTCGAGATAGGGGTCTCCGGAGGGCGCGCTGGTTTCCCAGCCACCATCCGCAAGAACGATCTGGCCCCCGTCCTCCCAGGGCTTGCGCGTGCTGCCCTTGCGCCCGGAGTGGCTCAACTGGATGCCGATCTTGCTCTCGCCGACTGAGCGGCAGAACTCAATGATCCGGGCGAAGGCCGCTTCGGAGGCGTCCGAGTAGAGCCCGGTGCAGGCCGGGGTTATGCGCCCCTCGGCCTCCACGCCCGTGGCTTCGACCAAGATCAGCCCCGGACCGGACTGTGCAAACTGGCCGAGATGGACCAGGTGCCAGTCCGACGGCACCCCGTCGCTGGCCATGTACTGGCACATGGGCGCGACCACGATTCGGTTGGCAAGCCCGAGCTTGCCGACGGCGAGCGGAGAAAAGAGCAAACTGGACATGGGGCTCCCGGAATTCGAGTTGAATGATCTGGTTCGTGCGGTATAGTAACATTTGTGCGCAAATGAACATGTTGGGCGAGGCCTGACAAGCGAAAAGGAAAATTTTATGCCCGGTACCGAAGTTGCAGCCAGCACCTTTCCCTTCCTCTATTCCCACAGTGGCCTCGACGCGCTGAAGCATCTGCGCGGGCTGGGTTACGACAAGTTCGAGATGATGATCTTTCCTCCCCATTGCTGGCCGCGTGAACTGAATGCTGCGGAACGGCGAGCCTACAGTGATTGGCTCGAAGGTGAGGGTTGCAGTCTCACATCCTTTTGCTATCCGCTGCTCGACAACAATCCCAATGGTGTCGACAAGTTGATGCGCGAGTATACGCTCGACCGGTACCGGGAAGCCATCGACCTCGCGGCGGAATGGAAGTGCCCTTACCTTGTGGCGATTCCGGGACCAGTCAACAGCCTGATCAACCCGCCGACGAAATGGATGATGGACTGGTTCGTCGAGGGAATGAAGAAGCTGGTCGACCATGCCAAGGGAACGGGCGTCACCCTGCTTCTTGAAAATGTCCCCTTCACCTTCCTGCCCACCGCGCAAGACATGAAAGAGACGGCAGAACTGATCGATCCGTCCGTCGGGATCAATTTCGACATCTGCAACTCGGTGTTCATCAAGGAAGACCCGGTCGCCGCCATCCACATGCTCGGCGACATGCTCAAGAACGTTCACATTTCGGATTCGGGTGCCGATGAATTCAAGCACGAGCGTCTGGGGACCGGAATTGTTGATCCGGGTCCGTCATTCAAGGCCCTCCAGGATATCGGTTACAAGGGCGCAACCGTGATGGAAATCATCACCGATGCTCTTGATGAGAATGCCGACCCGGACGCCGATATCCGCGCCAGCCACGCAATCCTTGCCAGCCACGGCTGGGATCCGCTGGGCTGATCAGCCCAGGCCGGACTCCACGGGCACCACGGTGCCCGTGATACCGGCAGCGGCGTCCGAAGCCAGCCACAATGCCACCTCGGCCACGTCGGCTTCTGTCGCCAGGCGGCCGGTTGCCGTTTCCGCCGCGAGCATCGCAAGCGCTTCCTCTGGCGCGGGGCCGCCGCTCCTGTGACGGCCTTCAATCCTGGCCATCAGCGCATCCGTGGCGATCGGACCCGGCGCTATCGCATTCACCCTGGTTCCGTCTGTCCCCATGTCCAGTGCGGCGGCTCGCATCACCCCCAGCACAGCGTGTTTGGAAGCCGTGTAGAGAACCTGTTTCGCGTGCGCCTTGTAGGCGTTTATGGAGGCCATCACCACGGCGCTGCCGTGGTCGGACCGGCCAAGCGCCGAAGCAAATGCGCCAAGCGTGGCCGCGACGCCCCAGACATTTATCGTCATCACCCTTTGCCACTCGGCAGCGTCAAGCTGACGCATCCCGCGCCAGGGCGGAACCACTCCGGCATTGGCGATGACGATATCGACGTCTCCGGTTTCGTTCGCAATGATTTCCAGTGTCTGACCGCAATCCGGCTTCGAAAAATCGATGCCGAATACCTTCCATTCCGGTGGTAGCTCGGCCTGTGCAAGGGCTTCGGGAAGGTCGAGAATCACGACGGCCGACCCGGCATCGTGGAGCTTTCCGGCAATCGCGTGTCCCAGGCCGCGGCTGCCGCCGGTCACGACCGCGGTACGCCCTTTGAGGTTGTGAGTGTTTGGCATGTTGCGCGTCCCGTATCCTCGTCATATAGATGTTCCGTACATTTGTGCGTTATGTGAACTCCAAATGCAAGAAATGAAGTGAAGTCATGCAGGCAGGCCATATTGTCGTTCTGGGAGCCGGGTCGATCGGCGTTTCCTTTGCAGCCGTTTTCCGGGATGCCGGATTCGAAGTCACAATCAGCGACCCCGATGCGCAAAGGTGCAACGCTGCAGCCGGGGCAATCGAAGCCCAGCATGCGGCCATGGCACTGGCAGGTCTGGAACGTGGTGGAAACGGCACGTTGAACGTCGTCGGCAGCCTCGAAAACACGGTGGAAAGTGCCGATCTGGTCATTGAGGCCGGCCCGGAACGGCTGGAGGAAAAGCAGGCGATTTTCGCGGATCTGCTTGGCCGGGTGTCAAGCGACGCGATCCTTGCAACGGCATCCTCGGCTATCCCGATGTCGCGAATTCTGCCCCGTCCCGCCGATCAGGCGCGTTGCCTGGTGGCGCATCCGGTCAACCCGCCCGCAATTCTTCGTCTGATCGAATTGTGTCCGGCACCCGCGACCTCATCGGAGGCCATCGAGAAGGCCTCGCGTCTTTTCGATCATGCCGGATTTCGCCCGGTCCGGCTGGGGCACGAGATCGAGGGATTTGTGCTCAACCGGCTTCAGGGGGCGGTGCTCCGCGAGGCCTACAGGCTGGTCGACGAAGGCGTTGTGGGCGCCGAGGATCTCGATGCGGTCATGCGGCTTGGTTTGGGCCCGCGCTGGGCCCTGTCCGGGCCGTTCGAAACGGCGGAACTCAATACACCCGGCGGGATCCGGGCCCACGCCGCAAGGATGGGCCCCGCTTACCGCGCAATGGGTCATGCGCGCGGAGAAACCGACTGCGATTGGAGCGCGGATCTTGTGTCGCGGGTTGAGGCGGAGCGCCGTGCAGCGGTTTCCGAGCAGGCTCTTCCGAAACGGGCGGAATGGCGTGTAAAGGCTGTAGCGCGGCTCGTTGCCGTTCGTGACCGATTGCTGGGAGATGCCGATGTCTGATCACCCCTCGGGTTTCACCTTCGATGATCGCCCGGTCGCGCTGCGCCCGGGGCAGTCGGTGGCGGCAGCGTTGACGGAATCCGGACAGCGTCCTTTTCGCATCACGGCAAAGGACGAAAGGCGAGGCATGTTTTGCGGCATGGGCGTCTGTCAGGATTGCCTGGTCACCATTGACGGCGTGCCGAACCAGCGTGCCTGCATGACGCCTGCGAAAGCTGGAATGGTGGTTTCCACGCAAGTCGCCTTTGCCGCCCTTGCCGGGCAGCCGGAGCAGAAGGCACCCCAGGGCCGCCAGATCGCGCCGGACGTTCTGGTCATCGGTGCCGGGGCGGGCGGCCTCAATGCAGCCATCGCAGCAGCTGGTTCCGGAGCCAGTGTCGTCGTCCTTGATGAACGCAAGGTCTCGGGAGGCCAATACTATAAGCAGGCAGCCGGGGCTGCATCCGTGCTGGATACACAGCAGCAGGAAGGCGCGTCTCTGATCGCCTCGGTGGTTTCCGCAGGTGCGGAGATTCTCTCGGAGGTCGAGGTTTGGGGAGTCTTTGAAGGGCTTCTGGTCATGGCTCAGCATCAGGGCGCGCCACTTGTTGCGAGGCCCAGAACACTCATCGTCGCCACCGGCGCCTATGAGCGTCCTCGCATGGTGCCGGGCTGGACGCTGCCCGGAGTCATGACCACCGGTGCTGCCCAAACGCTCTGGCGCAGTTATCGGACCCTTCCGGGCAAGCGCGTAGCCGTTGCCGGATCCGGTCCGCTCAATCTTCAGGTGGCAATGGAATTGTCCCGTGGCGGCGCGGATGTGGTCATGGTGTCAGAGGCCGCCTGTTCTCCCTATCGGCAGCCGCTGGCTGCGACCGCAATGGTGGCAGCCGGACCGAGGCTGGCCGCACGCGGCCTTGCGATATCGTTCGGGCTGTGGCAGCGCGGCGTCAAGGTCTCCTACCAGACGAGCCTGTCCCGCATTGTCGAGGTGGAGAACGGTCTGAAGGCGAGTTTCAAGGATTCTCAAGGCAGGCAGAGAGACCACGTGGTCGACGCCGTATGCATGAATGAGGGCTTCGAGCCTCAGAACGAAATCCTGCGCCTGCTCGGAGCGGAGATGAGCTATGACGCCGATTTCGGGCATCTTCGTTGTCAGCGGGACCCGACGATGCAGACAAGCATACCGCAGCTTTACGCCATCGGCGATTGTGCCGGCTTGGGGGGCGCCCCGGCGGCAGGTGTCGAGGGAACCATTGCGGGTCTCGCGGCTGCGTCCTACTGCGGGGACAAGCCGTTACCCGATTTGCGAAAATTGCAGGCCCGGCTTGCCGCCCATCGTCGTTTCCAGGCGCGGCTGTGGGCGATGCATGATATTGGACCGCGGGATCTGTCGGTGCAGGACGATGATCTCGTCGTGTGCCGTTGCGAGGAAGTTTCGCTCGGCGAGCTTCGCCAGGCGCTTGGAACTGCGCCCGGGCATGCGGGAACCGTCAAGCGAGCGACCCGCGCCGGTATGGGCAGGTGTCAGGGGCGCTATTGCGGTCCCGTGACGGCGCGCCTTGTGGCGGATCGGGACAACCGGCCTGTTGAAGACCGCAGCTTCTACGCACCACGGGTTCCGATCAAGCCTGTCAGCATTGCCGCCATTCTAGCGGCACAGGAGATGCTGGATGGCAACGATTGATCTTCTTGTTGTCGGTGGCGGCATTGTCGGTCTGACGGCGGCCATCGCTGCGGCGGAAGGCGGCGCACGTGTTGCCCTCATTGATGCGGCAATCAATGCCGGGTCGACCGCCAATGCCGGCAGCCTGCATGTACAGATGCAAAGTCGATTCATCAGGCTGTTTCCGGATCAGGCCCCCAATGTGGAAGCCTCGCTGCCGCTTTATTTGAGCGCCGTGAAGGAATGGGAGCGGCTCGACAGGGAGGTCGGACCGTTTGAGCTCGTCCGAAAGGGCGGCCTGATGCTGGCGGAAAGCGCCGAACAAATGAGGTTTCTCGAGGAAAAGGCCGCACGCGAAGTCCGCAAGGGGCTTGACGTGGATTTGCTGGACCGAAGTGAACTGGACCGGCTTGCGCCGTGGCTTGGCGAACAGATCGTCGGCGCCGAACTCTGCCGCGACGAAGGCAAACTGAACCCGCTGGTGGCGAATGTCCGTCTTCGTGAACGCGCCCGGAAGTTGGGCGTCAAACTTTCGATTGATCAGGTAACCGGGCTAAGCGAGGGTGGGCGTGTCACCGTGCGCTGCGCCAGCGGCCGCATTCATGAGTGTGATCAGGTGATCCTCGCCGCCGCCTGGGGGGTCGGTCATCTTGCTAAGGGGCTTGGGCTGGAGCTGCCGGTCAAGGCCGAACCGCTGCACATGAACATCACCGAGGCGGGTGCCAGCCAGATCAACCACCTCATTCAGCATGCCGAGCGGTCCATCACGCTCAAGCAATTCGGATCAGGTCAAATTGTCATTGGTGGCGGATGGCAGGCGCAAAGCCGCGGCGATGAAGCAGTTCCGGGCGTTCTGGCGCAATCGCTTCTCGGCAATGTCGCCCTGGCCGCAAGGCTGGTTCCGGCCATTTGCCAACTCCGGGTTCTCAGGACCTGGGCGGGCATGAACACGACTCTGGACGGCAAGTCGCTCCTTGGCAGCGTGCCGGGAGCCGAACGGGTAATCCTCGCAGTGCCAGGTGACGCGGGCTATACGCTGGGACCGTTGTGCGGCCGGGCCGCGGCCTGTCTGGCGCTCGGCATCGAGCCGCCGCTGGACATTGGTCCGTTCATTCCGGCCCGGTTCAGTGCTTGAGCGCCTGCGAGATCGTTGCGGCGGTCTGCTGTAGCTTGGGCAGCACCGTTTCCACCATGTTGTCTGCGCTCATGCGCAGCGTCGGCGCACCGACATTGATGGCGCCAACGAGGCCGCCGAAGGAATTGTGCAGCGGCACCGCGATCGAAAGCAGGCCTTTCTCAAGTTCCTGATCGACGATCGACCAGCCGTTATCGCGAACCGTCTCGAGTATCTTTCGAAACTCGTTGCGGTCGGTGACGGTGCGATCGGTCATGGGAACCAGCGGAATGTTCTGGAGAATGCCCGGCCACATCTCGGGCGGCTGCGCGGCAAGCAGCACGCGTCCGGTGGCTGTACAGTGGGCAGCGAAACGAGCCCCCACGGTTATGCCGACAGAGATGACGCGGTGATACTGGGTGCCGCTGACGTAGACGA
The DNA here is from genome assembly GCA_965230055.1 of Hoeflea sp. Taxonomy (GTDB): domain Bacteria; phylum Pseudomonadota; class Alphaproteobacteria; order Rhizobiales; family Rhizobiaceae; genus Hoeflea. The sequence continues at coordinate 2,004,954 of OZ245939.1, forward strand.
CCTCGAACTTGTCCAGAACCGCTGCCGAGACCGATTCGCGGATCTCTTCGGACAGGTGGTCGAGAAATGGGCGCGCAATGTCCCAGGCCCCTTTGGACGACAAGACCGAATAGCCCAGTTCGAGCACCTGCGGGGTCAGGTCGAAGAGCTTTCCGTCGGCGACCGCATAGCCTTCATGCACGAGTGTCAAAAGGATTCGCCGGGCGCCGGCCCTTGTGTTCCCCGTTTCCGCAGCAACCTCGGAAAGGGTCATCTTTCTGCGTGTGCGATTGAAGGCGCGCAAAACTTCGAGCCCGCGGGCGAGCGAACTGACATAGTCCCGCGGGTTCAAGCCGCCGTTCTCTGTTTCATCCTGAAAATCGGATGAAGCGGTCATCAATCCCGAGCGTTGCCCGGATTTGGGACCAATGCCAGTGCTTTCCTGCATGGCTTCCGATTTGGGTTTCCGCGCCATATGCCGGCTCCTCCCGCACAATTGTAAATTTCCAAGACGCCTTAGCACACGCGAATATGCGGAGGCAGAGGAAAAACATCAAAATCAACACTTGCCACACAATCCATAAATGGTGTTATATCGCACAAGAGTACGGTATGTGAACAAATTACCAACCAAGGGAGACAATAATGAGCAATCCGGGGAATGGAAAATTCAATGTGACACGCCGTGGCGCCCTCAAGGGCCTGGCAGCCTCGAGCGTTCTGGCGACGCTTCCGGTAAGGGCCTGGGCGGAAGACGTGACCTTGCGCTGGTGGTCGCCGCAGGGCTCGCCCGACCAGGTCGCGGCCTACAAGTTCCAGATCCAGCAATTCGAAGCGATGCACCCAGGTATCAAGGTTGTTTTCGAAACAACCTCGGATGAGGGCTATGCGCCGCAGCTTGCTGCTGCATTCTCGAGCGGCGAAGTTCCGGACGTGGTGACCCACCTGCCGTCATTTGCTGTTGCGAGCTACTATGCGAACGGCCTGGTCGAGCCGTTCGACGACGTCATCGAGGCCATCGGAGCCGATGACTACTACGAAGGGGCCAATGACGTCTTCAAGGCCGCCGACGGCAAGTACATCGGTACGGGCATCGGCAACACCGCCGCCAACATGCTCTGGCTGCGCAGGGATCTGATGGAAGCCGCCGGAATCGACAAGGCGCCCGAGACCTGGGACGAACTCCGCGCGGCCTGCCAGGCCATGCAGGGTGGCGGCGTTTATGGTGCACCGTTGCCCTACGGCCGCAATTCCATGACCTCACTTATCTTTATCGGGGTTATTCACCAGGCTGGCGGGCAGGTCTTCACGCCGGATCTCGAGGTTGACATCGACAGCGAGGCCACCCGTGCGGCGCTGGACTTCTATGCTTCCATGCGTGAACTGTGCCCACCCGGCGCCACCAACTACAGCTGGGGCGAGAGCCTGACTGCATTCGTCAGCGGCGCGACGGCCACCGGCATCTATGCGGGACGCGTTCTAGCCAACGTCAACGCGCAGAATCCCGGCATCGCCGACTCCGTCACCTGCGTGACCTATCCGACGATTTCTGCCGATGTTGCGCCGTGGACGTTCAACGACTTCCCGAGCGTGTTCATTCCGGCGCAGTCGAAGCACAAGGATGCGGCCAAGATGTTCGCCGCCTTCCTGTTCGATCCGGAAGGTTACATCAAGCAGCTGCACGCGGCTCCCGGCCACGTTCTGCCTGTGCTCAAGTCGATCAGCACCAATCCGATGTATCTGGATAACGAGATTATCCAGAAATACGAACCCGAAGTTGATCTGATGGCTTCCGCTGCGGCGGGCGGCTACAACCTCGGCTATGAATCGGCGGAGCACGAATCCAACGACAAAGGCGGCGAGGTTGTCGGAAGCGGCGTGATCGCGGATCTGGTGCAGCGCGTCGTGCTCAATGGCGAGAATGCAGATACGGTTTTGGACGAGACATCCAAGGCAATCGAAGCCATCATGAAAGGCTGAGATCGAAACTCGCGTGGCGGTGAAAACACCGCCACGCGCTCATGAGAAGCCCCATGATAAAATACAAGCAGACAAAACTGGAGCGGCATTACGCCACTCTGGGTATGATGTTGATTGCGCCCACCGTCCTGGTGTTTTGCGCGGTTATTGTCTACCCGCTGGTTTCGGCGATCTACCTAAGCCTGTTCGACATCTACACGCCGACGCTGCAAGGCGAGTGGGTCGGCCTCGACAATTACCGCGAACTCCTCGGCAAGGGTGAGTTCTGGGCATCGCTGCGCACCAATGTGATCTGGACGGTCGGCACGCTCAGCCTCCAGATACTGTTTGGCATCGCAATGGCCCTGGTGCTGCACCAGAATATCTGGTTTCGCAGCCTGGCTCGGAGCCTGATCCTGTTCCCGTATTTCATCTCGACCGTTGTCGCGGTGCTGGTCTGGCGCTGGTTGTTCAACGATCTCTACGGCATCCTCAATCATCTCATGATGGCAGCCGGGATCATCGACATGCCGGTCGACTATCTCGGCTCGATGCCGAACGCGATGGTTTCGGTCATTCTCGTGGGCGCCTGGAAGTATTTTCCGTTCGTCGTCATCGCCGTGCTGGCGAGGCTGCAGACGATCCCGGATGCCCTCTACGAAGCCGCCCGCATCGACGGTGCCGGTCCGGTTGCCCGCTTTTTCGACATCACGCTGCCCCAGCTACGCGACGTGCTGGTGGTTATCATCATGCTGCGCGCCATCTGGGACTTCAAGGAATTCGACCTGATCTTCCTCCTTACCGGCGGCGGACCGGTCACCTCGACGCAGACACTGCCGCTTCTCGTCTACAAGGAAGCTTTCTCCCTCAACCACATGGGAATGGCTGCGGCCTACGCGGTCGCCATGATGGCGGTGATGCTCGTGTTCATGATCGTCTATATTCGCAAGACCGGGGAGAAAGACGCATGATACGCCGCGTTCTCTTCAACCTGATGGCGTGGGCCATCGTGCTCGCAGTCGCCTTTCCGCTGTTCTGGATGGTGGTGACCTCGCTGAAGCCGCAGTCGGAACTTTTCCGGCGGCCGCCGACGATCCTGCCGGAAGTCGCCACCTTCGAACATTATTGGCGGCTGCTGAGCGAAACAAACTTCCTTACCTACTTCCAGAACTCGGTGGTCCTCTCGGTTGTCACCACGGCGGTGGTGGTCTCGATCGCCACGCTTGGCGCCTACTCGATTGTCCGGTTCAAGTACTGGGGACGCGAGAGCCTGGCCTTTCTTGTCCTCTTCACCTACTTGCTGCCGTCCGTCGTTCTTATCATTCCGCTCTATCTGATGCTGGTCGGACTCGGCCTGTCCAATACGATCTTCAGCCTGGTGATCGCATACACGACTTTCGCGCTTCCCTATGCGCTGTGGCTGCTGCGCTCTTTCATGGCAGGAATACCCGAGGATCTGGAATCGGCTGCTCTGGTTGACGGAGCCTCGCGCATGGGCGCGTTCCGCGACGTGATCCTGCCGCAGCTTCTGCCCGGCATCATCTCGACGGCGTTGTTTACCTTCATCCTGTCCTGGAACGAGTATCTCTACGCTCTGGTGCTGGTGAATTCCGACAACACCCGCCCTCTCACCACCGGTGTGATGAACATGCTGATCTCGTCGTTCAACGTCGAATGGTCGCTATTGATGGCAGCCTCGGTGATGATGAGTGTTCCACTGATCATCGTATTCGCCTTCCTGCAAAGCTATCTCACCCGCGGCTTCGGCGCCGGCGGGGTCAAGGGTTGATTATGGCCGACGTAGTATTCAAGAACGTCCACAAGCAATTCGGCGATTTCACCGCCGTTGAAGGGCTGGACCTGTCCATAGAGGAAGGCGAATTCGTCTCTCTGCTCGGTCCTTCCGGATGCGGTAAGACAACGACGCTGCGCATGCTTGCCGGACTGGAGTTTCCCACTTCCGGAGAGATCAGCATCGGCGATCGTGTGGTCAACGACCTGCCCCCCGGCAAGCGTGATATCGCGATGGTCTTCCAGAGCTATGCGCTCTATCCGCACATGTCGGTTGAAAAGAACATTGCCTATCCGCTTAAGAAACGGGGCGTCCCCAGACGCGAGCAGGGCGCCATGATCGCCCGTGTCGCCGAGATGCTGCAATTGACCCCGCTATTGTCCCGCAAGCCCCGGCAGCTTTCCGGAGGTCAGCAGCAGCGGGTTGCGCTCGGCCGTGCCCTGGTGCGCGATCCGAAGGTGTTCCTGCTCGACGAGCCGCTGTCCAATCTCGACGCCAAGCTTCGCGGGATCATGCGCGCCGAACTGGTCGAGCTCCATCAGCGTCTCGGTCGCACGATGGTCTACGTGACCCATGACCAGCTCGAAGCGATGACGATGTCTGACCGGATCGCGGTCATGTACGACAAGAAACTTCAGCAATTTGCCCCACCGCAGGAGGTTTATCGCGAACCCGCCAACCGGTTTGTGGCCGGATTCATCGGGATGCCGTCGATGAACCTGATAGACGGTGACCTTTCCCAAGAAGGTGACCGGTGGATGTTCCGGTCGGGAACTCTTTCGGTTCCCCTGGGGGCTCTCAACGCCGAAGCCAGCAAAGGCGCCGCCTGTCTCGGCGTGCGACCGGAGAACCTGATTCTCGGCGAAGGATCAACGCGCGGAGTGGTGCAACTGGTCGAGAGAACGGGACACGAAAATATCGTCGTCGTTGAAGTTGAAGGCGGCCATCGCATGACCGGACGTGTACCCGCCAGCTCGGATTGGAAAACCGGCGAGACCATCGGGATGTCCATTCAGTCAGAGGCAGCGCATGTGTTCGCGGCCGGCCCCACGGGCAAGAGATTGAACATCGCTTCGGGCGCGGCACGTCCATGACCCCTTATCCATACAAAGCTGTACTTTCCTCAGGAGATCCACGTTGAACCGCTCATCTGTAACCTGGTCCGGGCCGATGCCCGCCATTACAACACCATTCCACTCGGATCTCAGCATCGACGAAGCCGCTTTTGTCGCCAACATCGATCGTCTATTCGATGCCGGAGCGACCGGAATGGTGGCCTCGGGATGTACGGGAGAGTTCTGGGCAATGAGCATGGAAGAGCGCTCACAGCTTGCCCGGCTGACCGTTGAGGCCTGCAAGGGCAAGGGGCCGGCCATCATCGGGACGGGAGCTATTCGACCCGAAGACGTCATCGAACAGATCCATGCGGCAAAGGCGACCGGCGCAGACGGCGTTCTGGTCATGCCGCCGTTCTTTGCACACCTGACCGATGTCGAAACGATCGCCCATTTCGAAGCAGTCAACAAAGAGGCGGTCCTGCCGATCCTGCTGTACAATATCCCCGGGAACGCCGGGAACGCCATCACGCCGGAGATTGCCGACAAGCTCGCCGATCTCGACATGGTCGTCGGCATCAAGGAGAGTTCCGGCAGCTGGAGAAACTTCCATGCGACACTTAATGCCGTGAAGGACCGGATACTGGTCTTCTGCGGACCTTCCTCGGTCTATGGCGTGCCGGCAACGCTTGCCGGCGCGGATGGCCTGATCGACTGTTTCCCCAATGTCTGGGCCAGGGGATGTCTGGACCTGTGGCACGCGACTGTCGCCGGCCGTCTGGACGAGGCCTGGGAACTGCAGGAAACCGGTATGAAGCTCACCGACCTGTTCACCAGTGACGGCCGCACGCTTTATCCGGCGACGAAGGCTGCGATGAACATGCTGGATCTGCCGGGTGGCGGCCTGCCGCGTCCACCGCTTTTGCCATTGACAGGCGACGCACTGGCCGGACTGAGCAAGGGGCTGGAAGCGTTGCTTTCGCCTGTTACGGAACCGGCCTGATTAAGGGAGAATGACATGGATCTTGGATTGAAGGGCCGCAAGGCCATCGTATCCGCTGCAAGCAGGGGGCTCGGCCTTGCCGCCGCACGTTCACTGGCACGCGAAGGTGTTTCTCTGACCATGAATGCAAGGTCAGCCGAGGCGCTTGAAAAGGCCGCAGAGGACATCCGGTCGGAATTCGGCGTTGAGGTGACAACGGTCGCTGCGGATTTCAACTCGGTCGATGGGCGCAAGCAGATCCTCGACGCGGCGGGCGATGTCGATATTCTCGTCAACAATCCGGGCGTCAGGCAGGTGCCGACGCCCTACAAGGAGATCTCCGCGGAAGACTGGCGATACTGGATGGAAACGCATTTCCTGTCGTCGCTGGAAATGATCACCGCGGTCGCCCCGGGAATGCAGGCGCGCAAGTTCGGCAGGATCGTCAACATGTCGGTCAGCTTCATCAAGTTTCCGCAGGTGGGCTTCGCGCACAGCCATGCGGCGCGGCTGGCGCTGTCGGGAGCGGTCGCCGCAATGGTTCGCGAACTGATGCCCGACAATGTGACGATCAACACGGTCTGCCCCGGCCTGTTCGACACCGACGCGCTGCACACCAATCTTCACGGTCACGCCAAGCGCGGCAACACCACCTATGAAGCCATCGTGGAGAATCGGCTGTCAACGTGCCCCGCGGGACGGTTTGCCGACCCCGGCGAATGCGGAGATCTGATCGCATTCCTGTGCTCTGCCCAGTCGGGCTTCATGTCCGGCCAGAACATCGTCAACGATGGCGGTGTCTACCAGGGGCTCTTCTAGATGAACACGCGTGTGGCCATGATTTCAGGGGCCGGGCGCGGTCTTGGTGCTGCCATCGCCGAGCGGCTGCTGACCGACGGTTGGTCGGTTTCGCTTGGCATGCGCGACACGGGCGCCCGGGACGACCTGAAATCCGGTGCGGAGAGCGGGGTGCTTTGCTGCCGTTTTGATTCCGCCGATCCTTCGACTGCGCAATCGTGGGTCGACGAAACGGTAGCGCATTTCGGCCGCATCGATGCGTTGGTCAACAATGCCGGCATCCTGCGCATGGTCGATTTCGACCAGGGCAGCGAAGAGGATCTCGACGATCTCTGGTCTGTCAACGTAAAGGCGCCGTTCCGGTTGATCCGCGCCGCGCTTCCGCACCTCAAGCAAACAGGGCAGGGCCGTGTGGTCAACATCGCCTCGACAGACGCAAAGCGGTTCAGGGGGGGGACCTCCGTCGGCTATGCGATGACCAAGCATGCCCTGCTGGCGATGACCCAGGCCGTGCGGTTTGCCGGGTGGGACGAGGGAGTGCGGGCGACCGCGATGTGCCCCGGCGCGATCGATACCGACCTTATCGGCAATGCTCCCGCCGCCACACCCAAGGCCGACAGGCTTCAACCGGAGACGGTGGCCGGAATGGTGGCTTTTGTTCTTTCCCTGCCGAACCAGGCGTCTGTTCCGGAACTGATCAGCAACACCCGATTGGAGAGCTTCATATGAACGTGGCAGGGCCGATCAACGACGAACTTGCTGCCTGGGACCGGGACTGTCTGCTGCATCCCACCACGCACACCGCCAACCATGCCCGCGGTGATGTGCCTGGCCGGATCGTGACTGGCGGCAAGGGCGTGTTTATTGAAGACCGGGACGGCAACCGTTTCCTGGATGCGTTTGCCGCACTCTATTGCGTCAACGTAGGTTACGGACGCACGGAAATCGCGGCCGCAATGAATGATCAGGCGCAAAAACTCGCCTATTTCCACGCATTCGCCGGGCACGGCAATGAACCTGCGATCACGCTGGCCAGGATGATCATGGACCGCGCACCCGAGCATATGGCGAGGGTATATTTCGGCCTCTCGGGCTCGGATGCGAACGAAACCAATGTGAAGCTTGCCTGGCATTACAACATCCTGCGCGGCAAGCCCGAGAAAAGAAAGATCATCAGCCGCTGGCGCGCCTATCACGGATCGGGAATAGTCTCCGGTTCGATGACGGGTCTGAAGGCTTACCATGCCCGTTTCAACCTGCCGCTGGACGGGTTCCTGCATGCGGCCACGCCGCATTATTTGCGTCGGCACGATCCCGCGATGAGCGAGACGGCTTTCACCGACCATCTGGTTGCGGATCTCGAGGCGATGATCCTGGCCGAGGGGCCGGAAACGATAGCTGCCTTCATCGGCGAGCCCGTCATGGGAACCGGTGGGATCCTGCCGCCGCCAGAGGGATACTGGGCCCGGGTCCAGGAGTTGCTTGACCGGTACGACATCCTGCTGATCAGCGACGAGGTCGTCACCGGCTTCGGGCGCACCGGAAGCATGTTCGGTGCAACCCATTACGGCCTGAAGCCCGATTTCATGACCATCGCAAAGGGTCTGACGAGTGCCTATGCGCCACTGTCCGGATCAATCATTTCACAACGCGTGTTTGACGTTTTGATGCAGGGATCGGACGAGTTTGGCGCACTGGCACATGGCTGGACCTATTCCGCTCATCCGGTCAGCTGCGCCGCCGGGATTGCCACACTCAATTTGGTCGATGAACTGGGCCTGCTCGACAACGCCTCTGCCACCGGCCCCTACATGCTCCAGCGATTGCGCGATGCGGTCGGAAATCATCCCAATGTCGCGGAAGTTCGCGGAGTAGGTCTCATGGCCGCCGTCGAATTCATGAAAGATCCGGAGACGCGGACGTTCTTCGAGCCTCCGATGGCCGTCAGCGGGAAAATTTCCGCAGCAATGCAGAGACATGGCGTCATTGCCCGGGCCATGCCCGAAGGCGACATGATTGGCTTCGCTCCGCCACTGTGCATCACGCCCCAGGAGGCCGATCAGGTTGCGGAGGCTTTAGAGAGCGCTGTCCGGGAAGTTCTTGGCTGACGGCAGCGACCGGGATCGCACTGCCCCCCGAAAGCCCTCATAAAAACGAAGTGGAAGTTCCAATGTCGCACGAGCATCTTGTCCGTCAGGCCAATCTCATCTCCGGAAGCTGGGTACAGGCAGATTCCGGCAAGACCATTGATGTCACCAATCCGGCTGACGGCAGCGTGATTGCCACGGTCCCCGATTGTGGCGCCGAAGAAACACGCCGGGCAATTGAAGCGGCGTACGCAGCCTTTCCGGAATACGCCGCCCTGCCGCTCAATGAGCGTGTCACGTTGTTGCGTCGCCTGCACCAGTTGATTCTCGACAACCTCGAGGGGTTGGCGTCCCTGCTGACGGCCGAACAGGGCAAGCCCCTGGCAGAATCGCGCGCCGAGGTCGCATCCTCCGCCGCATATGTGCAATGGTTCGCCGAAGAGGCTCGCCGCACTGACGGGGCGGTCATCCCCGCGCCGGTCAAGGGTCGAAAGTTGATGACAACCCGCCATCCGGTCGGCGTTGTCGCTGCGATCACGCCCTGGAACTTCCCCTCGTCCATGCTGGCGCGCAAGATAGGTCCGGCGCTGGCCGCGGGATGTACGGTTATGGTCAAGCCCGCCACGGCAACCCCCTTGTCGGGGCTCGCCTGGGGTGTTCTGGCCGAAAAGGCCGGCTTTCCTGCCGGCGTGGTGAATATTCTTACGGGCTCGGCCCGTGCGATCGGTGGAGAAATCACGGCAAACAAGCTGGTCCGTAAGATCACCTTCACGGGGTCCACGGAAATCGGAAAACAGATTCTGCGCGAGGCTGCAGGCACCGTCAAAAGGGTGTCGATGGAGCTCGGAGGCAACGCCCCGTTCATCGTCTTCGACGACGCGGATCTTGACCGTGCAGTCGAGGGCGCATTGACTGCCAAGTTCCGAAATGCCGGCCAGACCTGCATTTGCACGAACCGGCTCTATGTTCAGTCCGGCATCTACGACCGGTTTGTCGCGCGCTTTGCCGAACGGGTTGCAGCTCTCAACGTCGCACCCGGCCACGAGGAAGGCGCCGAGCAGGGCCCGATGATTGATGAAGCTGCACTGGCGAAAATGGAAGAGTTCGTCGGCGACGCGGTTTCAAAGGGCGCTGAAGTCGTTACCGGCGGGGACCGGCATGCGCGGGGAGGGCTGTTTTACGCCCCGACGGTGCTCTCGGGCGCGAGCGGTGACATGCGGTTCACCCGTGAGGAGATCTTCGGCCCGGTCGCCCCGGTTTACCGGTTCGACACCGAGGACGAGGCGATAGAGGCGGCAAACGACACGGACTACGGGTTGGCCGCCTATGCCTACACCAAGGATCTGGCCCGGATGTTCCGGCTGCAGGATCGGATGGAGTACGGCCTGATCGGCATCAACGAGGTTTTGATCGTAAGCCCGGAGGCTCCGTTTGGCGGCCTCAAGGAATCCGGCCTCGGCAAGGAAGGAAGCTGGCAGGGCATCGAAGACTACCTCGAAACAAAATACACCTGCATCGGGGGACTTTGAGCTCCGAAGCGTTGCTTTGAGGCAAGTCCAATCATGTCGCGGCGGGTCCGGTTGATCGACCGGACTCGCCCAACTCCCTGAACCTCTCGCAAGGACGAGGGCGGCTGCCGGGGGGTATCGCCGGCAGCCTTTCTGCTTGAGGCAGGTCTAAAGCGCCGCCTCCGATGTGCAGGACGCCAAGTTGTTATTCGGGGCCAGCGGCGAGGGGCTTAGGCCATCAGAGGATCGTCAGCTCCGGCACCGCGACGACGAAGCGGGTGCCCTTCTCGGCCAGATGCGCATTCTGGCTGCGCACTTCGTCTGCGATGTTCCAAGGCAGGATCAGCAGATAGTCCGGCCTCCAGGTCTCAAGCACTGCCGGGTCGAGAATGGGGATGCGGCTGCCCGGCATGAACTTGCCGATCTTGGCGGCTGCCGCGTCACAGACAAAAGGCAGCAGGTCCGGTCGAACACCGGCGTAATTGAGCAGCGTGTTTCCCTTCGCTGCCGCCCCGTAGCCGGCGACGCTCAGCCCGTCCTTCTTGGCCTCGAGCAAAAACCGCAGCAGCCCGTCCTTGATCTCGTCTGCCCGGACCTGAAAGCCCTCGTAGTAGGCATCGGTGTCCATGCCACGGCGATGTTCTTCGGCAAGCACCGTCTCCACCGCCGAATTGCGCCTGTGGCCCGCCTCCTGATGACATCCATAGACCCTGAGGCTTCCGCCGTGGGTCGGCAATTCCTCGACATCGAAGACCCGAAGCCCGGCTCTTTCGAAGATGCGCTCCACCGCCAGCAGCGACAGGTAGGAGAAATGCTCATGATAGATCGTGTCGAACTGACAGAATTCGACAAGCCGCATCACATGCGGAAATTCGAGCGTGATAACGCCCTCGGGCTTGAGTGCAGCCGCAAGCCCTGCCGTAAAATCATTGATGTCCGGGACATGGGCGAAAACATTGTTGCCGGCAATCAGGTCGGCACGACGGCCTTCCTTTGCAAGTTTTTCGGCCAGTTGTTCCCCGAAGAACGCCTCAAGCGTTTCAACGCCCACTTTGCGCGCTGCGCTGGCCGTGCTCGCCGTCGGCTCGATGCCCAGGCAGGGAACTCCATCCTCGACAAAATTGCGCAGCAGGTAACCGTCATTGGAGGCCACCTCGATGACGAAGCTGTCGGCGCCCAGGCCGAAGCGTTCGGTCATCCGTTCGCAATAGGCTTTGGCATGATCCATCCAGCCGCGGGACGTGGAAGAGAAATAGGCATAATCCGCATCGAACACCGTGTCTTCCGTGACATAGTCCTCGGTCTGGACCAGATTGCATTCCGAACACACCAGCACCCGCAGGGGGTAGTGGGTCTCCGGCCGATGCAGGTCGGGCTCCGAGAGATAGGCGTTGGAGGGCGGCGCGCTTCCCAGGTCGACAAATGGCTGGTTGAGCGGGGCCTGGCAGTGTCGGCATTTCATGGCGTGATCGGCTCCAGTTCGTTCAGGCCGGGATGTGTCTTGTCCCGCGCCGAGAGCGTCGAGACGGGAAGCGGCCATGATATTCCGACCGTCGGGTCGTCGTGGCGCAATCCGCCTTCGAGTGACCGGTCGTAGGGCACCGAGTGGCAGTAGAGCACTTCGGTGTCAGGCTTCAGGGTCTGAAATCCGTGGGCCACACCCTCCGGCACGTAGACCATCGCGCCGTTGTCAGACGTAAGCTCGATGGCCGTCCACTGTCCGAAAGTGGGAGAGGCGTTCCTGAGATCGACCAGCACGTCGAACATCGCGCCGTTCAGGCAGCGCACCAGCTTGGCCTCGGCAGCAGGCGGTCGCTGGAAATGCATGCCGCGCACCGTGCCCTTGTTGGCGCTGAAGGAGATATTCATCTGCGCCCAGTGCGTCCTGAGCCCCTGCGCGGCAAATTCGTCCGCGCAGAAGGTTCTTGCGAAAAAACCGCGATCGTCGCCGATCCGTTCCGGGTCGATCCTGTAAGCGCCGTCGAGGGGAAGTGCGGAGAAGATCATGCCGCCTCGTAATCCGCGATCTGCCGCAGGCTCACTTCACGCGGGGACTGTCCGTCATGAACCGCACTGTACCAGCCGATCGTCCGCTTGATGGCGGTTTCGAAGTTCCAGCGTGGCTGCCAGTCGAGTTTCTGGCGGGCCAGATCGCTGGCAACGGCCAGCAGCCCGGCCTCGTGCGGCCGGCTGCCGCCAGCCGAAACGTCGACCCAGTCCTGGGCCGTCGCGCCGGGCCAGACGCCGAGCGCCTCGGCCACAAGATCCTCGACCGTGCGGAAATCTCCGGCAGCAGGCCCGAAATTATACGCCCGCGCGTGGGATATGTCGGCATGCAGCTCTTCGGCGAGGCGCAGATAGCCGGCAAGCGGTTCGAGTACATGCTGCCAGGGGCGCACCGAGCGCGGACTGCGGACCTCGATGCTTTTTCCGGCACCGAGCGAACGGACGATATCGGGCACGATGCGGTTTGCGGCATAGTCGCCGCCGCCGATCACATTTCCGGCCCGGGCCGTGGCGAGCCTGAGCAGGCCTTCGGAAGCGAAGCTCGATCGCCAGCTTTGAACCAGCAACTCGGCTGCGGCTTTTGAGGAGGAATACATGTCGTGACCGCCAAGCCGGTCTGTCTCGCGGTAGGGATGTTCCCACTCGCGGTTTTCATAGACCTTGTCCGTCGTCACGACGATGACGGTCGCCGGCTTGCCCGCATTCCTGAGTGCATCAAGCAGATGCAGCGTGCCTGCCACGTTGGTTTCCCACGTTTCCGCCGGCGCTTCATAGGACCGCAGCACCAGCGACTGGGCGGCCAGGTGAAACACGAACTCGGGCTCTGTTTCCGCGACGCGCCGCGCAACGGCATTCGCGTCGCGGATATCGCACAGCCCGTGATCGAGACCGTTTGAAAGATCCATCATGTCGAAGAGGTTCGGATCTCCGTCCGGCGCCAGTGCAAGGCCACAGACCTGCGCGCCCATCGAGCCGAGCCACAGCGACAGCCAGCTTCCCTTGAAACCGGTGTGACCGGTAACAAGGACCCGCCGGCCCTTCCAGAAACCATTCATTTCCAGGTCTTCCAGGGGGCGTTCTCCGACGCCCAAAGCCGCTCGAGGTTCTCCTTGTCACGCAACGTGTCCATGGAGTGCCAGAAACCGTCATGTTTCCAGACCGCCAGTTGCCCGTCTGCCGCAAGTCCTTCCATCGGAGCGCCTTCGAGATTGTCCGCGTCTCCGGATATCCGGTCGATCATCGAAGGTTCGCAAACAAAAAAGCCGCCACTGACCCAGCGTCCGTCCCCGCGTGGCTTCTCCAGAAAATGCGTGACACGGTTGTTCCCGATTTCCAGCGAGCCGAACCGACCCATGGGCTGCACGGCGGTAATCGTTGCCTCGACGTTCTGGGACTGGTGGAAATTCACCACCTCGCTAATGTTGAGGTCGGTGACGCCGTCGCCGTAGGTCAGGCAGAAGGTTCCGTCGAGATGGTCTCGCACCCGGCGAAGCCGGCCGCCCGTCTGCGTGTCCGCGCCGGTATCGACAAGCGTGACTTTCCACGGTTCGGCATAGCGCTGGTGCACTTCCATCGAGTTCTGGGACATGTCTATGGTCACATCGGACATGTGCAGGAAGTAATTGGCGAAGTACTCCTTGATCTGGTAGCCGCGATAGCCGCAGCAGATCACGAACTCGGTGATGTTGTGCGCACCGTAAATCTTCATGATATGCCACAGGATCGGCTTGCCGCCGATCTCGATCATCGGTTTGGGGCGGAGGTGGGACTCTTCGCTGATCCTGGTTCCCAGGCCGCCTGCCAGTATGACTGCTTTCAGTGACACGAGATGCTTTCCTCTGCTTTGGAACCGCGACCCGGCAGCTCGTCGGAGCCCGGCCGCTCGAATCGCGCCGGTTTAACCCTTTACCCGGGAAAATGCACCACCCTTCGGCCAATCGCAACGGCGGGCCAGGGGGCATCCTTGCAGGTCCGATTGCCCGAAGTGGAGGCATGGAACCGATACGGGACGATCCCGACTTGCCGCGGTCAGATCAGGTCGTCTAGAACAGGCCGGCAATCGGGAGCCGTAAACGGGCGAGGCGGAGACAGCATGAACAGCTTTGATGGCATCGAGGCCTTCGTCATCCACTTGTCACGCGCAAAGGCGCGCCGCGCACAGGTCGAACGGATTCTTGAGGCTTGCCCGGTGTCGGCCAAAGTGATCGAGGCGGTCGATGGGCGTGAAATGACGGAAGGCGAGATCGCTGCGGTGTTCTCCCAACGCTCTCTTCATTCTCCGCGCTATCCCTTCTCCATTACCGCGGGTGAGATCGGATGCTTCCTGAGCCACCGCAGGGTCTGGCGGATGATCGTCGAAAGCGGCCTTAAGGCTGGCCTTGTGCTTGAGGACGATGTCGAAATCGATCCCGATAGCTTCGCAGAAGCCCTTGCCGTGGCTTCGCAGCACATCGATCAGGAGGGCTATATCCAGTTTCAGGTCCGGCCGGTTGCCGACGGGGCTCTGGTTGTGGCGAGTGGTCATAATGTATCCATTCTTCGTCCAAAGGTCGCGATGCTGCGCACGTCCGCGCAACTGGTGAGCGCAGCGCAGGCGCGCCGACTTCTTGAGATCACCGAACGCTTTGACCGGCCGGTGGACGGGCTGCTGCAGCTAAGCTGGGTAACCGGGGTCGCTCCGAGCTGCGCGGTGCCGTCGGGCGTCAGCGACCGGACGCAGGAAGCGGGTGGCAGCACAATTTCGACCGGGCCCCGGACGAGCCTGGCAAAGACGATCCGCCGCGAGATCGACCGGCTGGTCTACCGCCGCCGAATTCGTGCACTTTCAGCCCGCTATCTTGCATCAACGGTCGTCCAGCCCGGAGAGCGGCAATGAGCGTACTCGTTACCGGCGGCGCCGGCTATATCGGCAGCCACATGGTGCTCGAGCTTCTTGAGCACGGCGAGGATGTGGTCGTCATCGACAATTTGCTGACAGGCAATGAATGGGCGGTGCCGGACGGCACCCGCTTCTACAAGGCCGACATTGCCGACGCGTCAGCGCTCGACACAATATTCGCCACGCATGAGATAGATGCGATCATTCACTTTGCCGGATTGATCATCGTGCCAGACTCGGTCAGCAAGCCGCTGGACTACTATATGGAGAACACCTGCAAATCGCGATACCTGATCCAGCGGGCGCTCGAAGCTGAGATCGGAAACTTCATTTTCTCCTCCTCCGCCGCGGTCTATGGTGCCCCGGGGCTCGAACCGGTGACGGAATCGGCCCCCTTTGCCCCTGAATCGCCCTATGGCAGTTCCAAGCTCATGACCGAATGGATGCTGCGCGACGTCGCGGCGGCCAATCCCGGCTTTCGGTACGCCGCCCTGCGCTACTTCAATGTCGCGGGCGCAGATCCCGCGATGCGCGCCGGTCAGTCATCACGGCAGTCGACCCATCTCGTCAAGATCGCCGCCGAGGCTGCGACCGGAAAACGCGACGGACTGCAGATCTTCGGCGATGATTTCGAGACCCCGGATGGCACCTGCGTGCGCGACTACATCCACGTCACCGATCTCGCCAAGGCGCATTATTGCGCGCTGTCCTACCTCAGGGCCGGCGGACCGTCGGTTGCGGCCAATTGCGGCTATGGCAGCGGTTATTCCGTCCGTCAGGTCGTCGACGCGGTCAAGGCGGTATCGGGTGTGGATTTTGTGGTGACCCAGGCCCCGCGACGTCACGGTGACCCCGCCATGATCGTGGCCGATCCGACATTTGCGCGCGAGACGCTGGGATGGTCGCCTGAACTCGATGATCTGGAGACCATCATTCGCCATGCCCTGCAATGGGAAGGCAGGCTCGGCAACCGGACAGGCGGTGAGCCGAACGGCTGAACGCCCGTCAGACGAAATTGCGGTTGCGGTCAACCAACTTGCCATCGGCGCCGATATTCTGCATGAACGCCCGAGACGGGTGTAAGGCCTGCGGGGTGGACGACTTTCTCTGCAGCCGGCATCAGCGACCAGGATCAAGACCAGGACATGACCATTCCCTGTTACTTCATAAATCTGGACCGCTCGCCGGAGCGGGATGCAGGTTTTCGTGCGGAGTGCGCCCGCGTTGGCATCGAGCCGGTCCGGGTCCCGGCTGTCGACGGCCGAGCTTTGCCGGAGGATGTGGTTGCCGCAATGGGGCCGCGCACATCGGGGGAGTACGGCGTCGGTTATGGCGAGATTGGCTGTTTCCTGAGCCACGTACGCCTTTGGGAAATGGTCGAGGCACAAGCGCAGGACTGGGCATTCGTCTGTGAGGACGACATACATTTTGCCAGCAATGCGGCGAAGTTTCTCCAGTCGTCGGACTGGCTGCCCGATGATGCTGATCTGCTGAAGGCCGAAACGGTTTTCCAGCGCGTGCTGATGGACAAGCAGCCGGCCTTCTCGGCCTTCGGCCATGGCCTGTTCCGGCTCAACTCCGCCCATGGCGGAACGGCGGGCTATTTCGTCTCTCGCCGCGGCGCTGAGAAGTTGCTCAAGCTGACATCCGCGGCGTGCGACCCGGTTGACCAGCTCATGTTCAATCCCAAACTTGGCATTGCCGGGCAATTGTCGATCTGGCAGCTGGAGCCGGCGATCTGCGTCCAGGACTATCTGGTGACCACCAGCGATCGGCATTCGGGAGTTGAAAGTGTTGTCAATGCCGCTCCGCGACTGTTTCACCCCGGCGGCGGCCGTTCGGCCAAGCCGAAGGGGTTTGAGCGCCGGGTGCTGGGACCTCTGCGCAAACTCGGCGGCCTGGCTGAACGTCTGGTGACCAACACCATGACCCGCCGGAGTTTTCGCAAGGTGCCGGTTGAGATCGATGGCGTGCGCTTCGTGGCTGCCGGAAAGGTAGGCAATCCATGAAAATCGCCATTCTCTATATCTGCACAGGGAGCTATCGGGTCTTCTTCGATCGCTTCCACGCCTCCAGCGAAGAGCATTTCCTGCCGGACAATGACAAGACCTATTTCGTCTTTACCGATGCGCCGCTTGACCGTGAGTACCGGGGCGTGGTGACCGTTCATCAGGACAATCTCGGCTGGCCGGGCAATACGCTCGACCGGTTTACCGTCTTTACCAAGGTCCGCGACCGGCTAGCGGACTTCGACCATGTCTTTTTCTTCAACGCCAATTGCCAGTTCGTCGATCGGATCGGCGATGAAATGCTGGCGGATCCGGGGGAAATCCTGGTCGTGCGCCATCCCGGCCATCATGAGCGCGCGCCAGCCGCCTTTCCCTATGAGCGCAGCCCGCGTTCGAAAGCCTTTATCCCGGCAGGCGAAGGCCGGCACTATGTGGCCGGCGGCGTCAATGGCGGGCCGCGTGACACGTACCTGACTTTCATCGAAGAAATGCGCCAGGCTGTCGAGGCCGACAAGAAGGCCGGCGTCATGGCCTTGTGGCACGACGAATCCCATCTCAACCGCTACATTCTCGACCACCCTCACAAGCTGCTCGATCCGGGCTACTGCTTTCCGGAGGGATGGTCGCTCCCGTTCGCTCAGAAGATCCTGATCCGTGACAAGGCGAAGTTTGGCGGCGCGCTGGCCATGCGCAAGACACGGCGCTGGCGTGCGCCCGAGGATACCATCGTGATCGAACTGCTCGGGCGCATGGGCAACCAGATGTTCCAGTATGCCACTGCACGGGCTGCGGCGCTGCGCTGTGGCGCCAAGGTGGTGCTCGACACACGTTCGCTCGAGAAAATGGGTCATCCCTACGAACTGGGCCATTTCAATATTGACGCCCGGGTCGGTGGTCCCAAGGAGCTCTGCCCGCCCCGCGAACGAAAGTTCAAGCGCCTGGCCTGGCGTACTCTTGCCAAGATCGACGGGCGGTTCATTCGCGAAACGCGCAACCTGTTCGATCCGCGGGTTCTGAGCGCCAAGCCGGGATCCGAGTTCAGGGGCTACTGGCAGTCTGAGCGCTATTTCTCTGATGCCGATCGTCAGATCCGGGAGGATCTGACGGTGATGACGCCGCCGAGCCCGGAGAATCTCGACATGAAGGCCCGCATCGAAGCATGCCTTTCCGTGTCAGTGCACGTCCGCCGCGGCGATTATCTCACCAGCGACGCAACCCGCGGAATCTATGCGGTCTGCGGAAAGGACTATTATGCCAAGGCAGCGCAATCGATCCTGGACTCGGTGGACGGAACGCCCAGGTTCTTTGTCTTCTCCGACGATCCGGAGTGGGCGGAAGCCAATCTGGATCTGCCCGGCGAGAAGACCGTGGTGGCCATCAACGGACCTGAAGTGCCCTATGAGGACTTGCGGCTGATGGCCGCCTGCAGGCACAACATCATCGCCAATTCCACCTTTTCCTGGTGGGGGGCCTGGCTCAATCCGTCGCCGGACAAGATCGTGATCGGCCCGAATACCTGGTATCTGGATCCAGGCCTTTCCAACGAGTTCATAACGCCGGAGAAGTGGCAGAGAATAGAAAACACTTGATTGCGAGTTCGCAACAGTGGCGGCATGCGCTATGGGACGAGACGTCCCGCGTTCGTGATCTTCCGACGCGCCAATCTCCTCAGGTGGAGGTTGGCAATGCGATATCTCAAGAGTGTGAATGGATACAGTAGCCGCAGCAGAATATTCTCGTGTCCGCGACTATACCTGAGGAAGCCATCAAGCATTGTACGGTCACGCATGCTTTGTCTTTTTGGTTTGGCTGCCGACGGCATCGGCCCTGCCGCAGGTGACTGACGCTTGAAAAGGTGGGTTCCGGAGATGCTCATGATTTCATATCGGTCAAGCAGATAGAACATCATCATGACATCTCCCTCCATGTCATTCGTACCGAAGGCTGTCAGGGCCTCTTTGGTAAGAGCGGCGGTTGGAAAAACACCATAGACCGGATTGGCCTTGCCAAGAAATCCGGGGTCCGTTGCGTATCGAAGCCGTCGCAACAATCTGGGGCCACGAAAAGACAGATCCCGGTTGTTCGCGACATGAAAGGTCTTTCTACCCTTCTCATCGATCGTCTGGACCTGACCGAAGGCTATGCAGTTGTTTTTGATGGAGAGCGGCAAAAGGGAATCGATCCAGTCTTTGTCAAATACATCATCATGCGCAGCCCACATGAAATGGTCTGCTTGTGCCTCTTTCAGGACGAACACAAAATTGGCAAGCGCGCCTTCGTTCTTGGACTGCCGGACATACCGGATCCGAGAATCCCGGAGCTCGAATTCGCGGCAAATATGCTCTGTTGAATCCGTCGAGCAATTGTCCGAAATGATGATCTCGAAATCCGTAAACGTCTGGTTTATCAGCGCATTCAGGGCCTCTTCGAGGTGCTGCTCTCCATTGTACACGGGAACACCGATGGAAATTCTCGGAGTTGGGCTCATTCGATCCTCGTTGGGCTTTTCCGGGCTCACTCGTCCAGCTTCGTAGTCAGTGATCTGTAGGAGGTAAAGGTCTTGGGGTAAAAGGGTGTTGTGGAGCTCGTGATGCCAGGCAATGGCGGCACGACTGCTGACGCATATCCACCAGGCCTGTCGGTGACGTCAAGCTTCTCATCCAATGAGTCAATTGCCACTCTGCCGCTTGCCATAGCTGCCGGTGTTGGCCGCCGGATGGACAACGTACGGATGGCGGGTTATAGCGCTGCCCACGACAAGCATCGGACATTTACCATGGAAAAAGCAGACTATTCGAAACTCCATCTCGGATGCGGCGTGAAGCACATCCCGGGCTATTTCCATATCGATGCGCTCGACTATCCGCATGTTGACCATATTGGTCCGGTCGACAAACTGGATTTCATTGCCGATGCGACTGTCGACCACATCTATGCCTGCCATCTGCTCGAGCATTTCGGCCGCAAGGAGTACGCTGCCGTTCTCAAGGAGTGGCGCCGGGTTCTGAAGAAAGGCGGCACGCTGCGCCTCGCCGTACCTGACTACGAAGCCTGCGCCAGGCTTTATGTGGACGGAAAGCTGCCCAACGGTCTTCCCACCATCCTCGGCCTGATGATGGGCGGCCAGCGCGACCAGTATGATTTTCACAAGATGGTCTTCGATGAGAAAAGCCTCACCGCCTATCTCATGGAAGCGGGCTTCTCGGAGGTGTACCGCTGGGACTGGCGGACCACGGAGCACGCGGAGATGGACGATTACAGCCAGGCCCACCTGCCGCATATGGACAAGCAAAACGGGACACTCGTCTCGCTCAATCTTGAGGCGCGGGTCTAGGCGCGGCCTTTCGGGATCGGGCGATCTGAATTTTACACATCAGCGCCGGCAGAACGTTCCTGTCGGAGCGGCCGCAGACTGCGACAAGCTGCCGGCGATCGGGGATCATGACCATGCTCAACAAAAGCGCCGCGGAAATCCTGTCTCATGCCCGCAACGTTCACTCCCAGGAGGGCGAGGACGGCATAATCGAGCATTTGCTGGGCCTGCTGCCTGAGCGCGATAGCTGGTGCGTCGAATTCGGTGCCTGGGACGGTGTCTACCTGAGCAACACGTTCCATCTGATCGAAAGCAAGGGCTACCACGCCGTCCTCATCGAAGGCAGTTCGGAGCGCTACAATGTTCTTCGAAAGAACATGGAAAAATACGACGCCGTCGAATGCATGAACCGGTTCGTGGGTTTCGAGGCCAGCGACGGTCTGGATACGCTTCTTGCACAGACCGGGTGTCCGAGGGATTTCGATTTTCTCTCCGTCGACATCGATGGAAATGACTACCACACAATCAAGGCGATGACGGACTACCGGCCGAAACTGATTTGCGTCGAGTTCAATCCGACCATCCCGTCGATCGTGAGCTATGTGCAACCGGCCGATCCGGACGTCAGCCACGGCAACAGCCTGCGTGCGCTTTACGAACTCGGGCTTGAGAAAGGCTACAAGCTTGCCTGCGCGAACCGCCTCAATGCGTTTCTGGTCCGAGAGGATCTGTGGCAGGGGGATTCGCCGGCGAAAGCAGAGGACCTGACCGATTTCCGGTCCGAGGAGCCGCCCTTGTCGATCATTTTTTCGACCTATGACGGCACGGTCATGCTCACCGAGCCCCATGACTTGCTCTGGCATGACGAGAAGCTGACGGCCGCCGACATTCAAATGCTGCCCGCTGTCATCCGCCGCTATCCGGGCAATTACAATTGGCTGCAGTGGAAGATATTCAAATGGCGCCGCCGGCTCAGGCGCCTGCTCGGCAAAAGGGTCTAGGGCACGATCTTGGGATCCTCAATTTGGATTGAGCGATCATGAATGTCCGTGATTCCGACGCGCTGCAGCGCTGCGGTTGAATCCCAAAGAGAGAGCAGGGCGGCAAGACCTTCCTGATCCCGCCGAAAGCGCGCAGGACCGCCTAACCGGCCTGCGAACCGATCAGATCCTCAAACTCGGCCAAAGTTCTGCGTATGCCCGCTTCAAGACCGATGGATGGCTGCCAGCCCATCTCCCGCAAGCGGGTCGAATCCATCAGCTTGCGCGGTGTGCCGTCCGGCTTGGACCGGTCAAGTTCGATCGTCCCGCTGTAGTTCGAAGCTTCGGCAATCATCACCGCGAGGTCGTGGATCGAGATCTCGTGGCCGCTGCCGACATTGACGTGCTCGTAGCCGGAGTAGTGCTGCATCAGAAACACCAGGGCGTCGGCGCAATCGTCGGCATGAAGGAATTCGCGAAGCGGTGTTCCCGATCCCCACACCGTCACAGAGGGGGCATTGTTGGCTTTGGCTTCGTGAACCTTGCGGATCAGTGCCGGCAGCACATGGCTTCGGTGGGGATCGTAATTGTCGCCGGTGCCATAGAGGTTGGTCGGCATCCCGGAGATAAAATCGGCGCCGTACTGTTTTCTGTAGGCCTGGCAAAGCTTGATGCCGGCGATCTTGGCAATCGCATACCATTCATTGGTGGGTTCCAGAGGCCCTGTGAGCAGGGAGTCCTCAACGATCGGCTGCTCGGCGAACTTGGGATAGATGCATGATGAGCCGAGAAACATCAGCTTCTCCGTGCCGTTCTTGTAAGCGGCATGGATGATGTTGGCCTCGATCATCAGGTTTTCGTATAGAAAATTCGCAGGCATCGTGTCGTTTGCCATGATACCGCCGACCCTGGCGGCGGCGATGAACACGGCGTCGGGCCGGTTTTCCGCAAACCAGCCTTCCACCGACGCCTGGCTTATGAGGTCGACTTCGCTGCGTGCCGCGGTCAGCACCGTACAGCCCTCGCTCGCCAGCCGCCGCACAATTGCCGAGCCGACCATGCCGCGATGCCCGGCGACATAAACCTTCTTGCCAGTCAGCGAGTAAGGCGTATCAGCCATTTTGTTGTGCCTCCTTCAGATCGGCTTCGGCCATCTCGGCGACGAGATCGGCAAACGAGGTCTGCGGGCTCCAGCCAAGCTTCTGTTTCGCCTTGGAGGCATCTCCCAGCAGCGTTTCCACCTCTGTCGGGCGGAAGTAGCGCGGGTCGACCGAGACGACGACCTTGCCGGAGGAATCGCGACCGATCTCATCGACGCCTTCGCCCTCGAAGCTGATTTTCATGTCGAGCGCATCTGCCGCTGCCAGCACGAAATCCCTCACAGAATACTGGACACCCGTGGCGATCACGAAGTCGTCCGGTTCGTCCTGTTGCAGCATCAGCCACTGCATTTCCACATAGTCGCGGGCGTGGCCCCAGTCGCGCAGTGCGTCAAGGTTGCCGAGCTTGAGATCGTCCTGCAGGCCGAGCTTTATGCGGGCCAGGGCGCGGGTAATCTTGCGCGTCACGAACGTCTCGCCGCGCAACGGGCTTTCGTGGTTGAAGAGAATGCCGTTGCAGGCATAAAGCCCGTAGGCCTCGCGATAATTCACCGTGATCCAGTAGGCATAGAGCTTGGCGACACCATACGGGGATCGCGGGTAGAACGGTGTTCGCTCGGTTTGCGGGGTCTCCTGCACCAGGCCGTAGAGTTCCGATGTCGAAGCCTGGTAGAACCGGCTCTTTTCAGTCAGGCCAAGGATACGGATCGCCTCAAGCAGCCGCAGCGTTCCCAGCGCATCGGAGTTGGCGGTGTATTCGGGTTCCTCAAACGAAACCGCGACGTGGCTCTGCGCCGCAAGATTGTAGACCTCGTCCGGCTTGGTTTGCTGCAGGATGTGGGTCAGTGACGACGAATCCGTCATGTCGCCATGGTGGAGCACGAAGCGGCCCGACTGTCCCGGTTCGCCATTGACCAGGTGGTCGATCCGCGCCGTGTTGAACAGCGAAGTGCGGCGCTTGATCCCGTGCACCTCATAGCCCTTCGAGAGCAGGAACTCGGAGAGATAGGCTCCGTCCTGTCCCGTCACTCCGGTGATCAGGGCTTTTTTCGGTGAGATATCCTCGGTCATGGCTGGGTCTTTCTGCTTCTGGCGTTCTGCCGCAGGATGATGTGGGCGGCCGCCTTTTCCTGATTGGCGTAGCGCTTGGCCTTGTCCTTGTTTAGCCGGACAAATTCAAGTCTTGCCTGGTAATCGCCTTCGCTCATCGCTTCGATTGCGGCAGAGATACCGGCCAGATCCTCGACGATGATCATGCCGCGTTCGTCGAAGATCCCGGCAATGTCCTGGGCGCCCCAGTAGATCGGCACGGTTTCGCAAAGAAACGCGTCGATCAGTTTCTCGGTGAAATAACCCGGTTCGCGCACATTCTCGATGATGACCGAGTAGCGGTAGGGGGAAAGCCCATCGGCCTTTTGTTCGAATGGCGAATAGCCGTGCCCGAGGACGTCGACATCGGCGGCGCGTTTCCTTACAGACGCGACCACCTCGTGGCGCAGTTTGTGGCCCGGATAATAGTTCTTGCCCGAGGCGATGATCGACGCCATGCGCGACTTTTCGTTCTTCAGGTTCTGCCAGTTCGCGACCCAGGTGGTACCGTAGTAGAACAACGCGCCATTGGGAACGGCCGCCAGAAGGCCGGCATTCGAACTCAGCACCCGGAAGAACCGCCACCAGACAAGCCTCAACCAGGCCATGTTGCGGCCATGCACTGCCTTGGGCTCGACCACCAACACGGACACTTTGGTTCGCACACCCGGACGCGGCATGTAGATCAGCCGCGAGTTGAGATATGCAAGCAGATGATCGTCGGGACTCATGTCTGCAACCATGCCCTGCTTGAGCCGTTCGGGCCGACCCAGGGGCCAGCGAAGGTCGTCGAGAGACAGGGCCGAAAGGCGAGGGGTGATCTTGACGCCGTAGGGAAGGACGGCGACTGCCGGAGCGTCGCCGGAACCATTGCCGTCACGCATCATCGCGCCTGTATAGCGAATTGTTGCGGGTGCGCCCGGTAAGGCGATAACGATGCCGCGCGAAAGCGGCAGCGCAACCCGGGTAGTCGGTATCCGCTTCGGGATGCTCGATCACGATTCTCCGCGGCATCATTTCGGGCAGGGCCGTGTCGAGATAGGTCGGAAGCGCCTTGTCCTCGTGGCCCTCGATGTCGATCTTGAGCACGTCAACGCGGGGAACTCCGGCCTCGTCCAGGAGTGCTGCCAGCGTGCGTATGGCAATCGGTCCGTCCGCGCTTTCATCGACAGCGACGATCGCGTCATCGTTTTTCCGCACCGTCAACTGGCCCGATCCGTCACGGTCACTGACCGCAGAGGCGATCGCCGTGACATTGTCGAGCCCGCTCAAGGCGGCATTGCGCATCAGGCGTTCGGTCATCAGTGGGTTGGCGTCAATCGCGATGCAGCGCCCCTCGCGGCCTGCCGCGCGTGCCAGCGGCAGGCTGTAAAGGCCGATGTTCGAACCGATGTCCACGATCACGCCGCCGTCCGAAAGCCCGGCCGCCAGGAAATCGATATCCTGGGCGTTGTACTCCGGATTGAGCAGGATCCCGTATTCGATGAGGTTGCGTCCGCCTTCGAGCCGGTAGGTCACACCGCGAAAATCGACATCGAAGGGCCTATTGCCGCCGAGCAAGAAAACCAGCCGGCTGACCGTCGCCCGAAACACGCCGCGGCGCAGGATGCTGCCTCTCGCAAGCGCGATCAGGCCCCGCTGCAGCGGGTTTGGACGCCGGATCGCGCGGTCGCTGTTGACGCCGTTGCGCCGTTTCCAGCGCTCGGAATCGAGCGGCTTCCACTCTGAGCCGGTCATGATGACACCGCGCAGGCGTTTGGTCGGATTGCCCGACATCTTCTGTTTGCGCTTGTTCCGACCAATGCCTTCGCCTCGTTAAGCCTGCCATTCAACCGGCGCAAAAGGTGCGGCGGCGGTGACAGCCTTCTATTGCGCGACGGGCAAGCGGCTGTAAAGCCCACTGGTCTGAGCGACAGCAGAAACTCCGGGCCGTGAGCCTGTTTGTCAGTTGCCCGCGAGCAATGCGTTTATTTCCTTGAACGAGGGCATCGACGGCGCGGTGCCTGCGCGTGTGACGGAAATGGCCGCGGTGGCGCAGCCGAAGCGCACGGCGCTTACCGGGTCGTCACCCCGGGCGAGGGCGGCGGCGAATCCGCCGTTGAACGCATCGCCGGCCCCGGTGGTCTCGAGGACAGGGCCTGCATTGAAAGCGGGCACATGAACGCTCTGTCCGCCCGCGTGATAGAGCGCGCCCTTCTCGCCGAGAGTGATCACCGCCGCCTTGGCCCCCATAAGTGTCAGTTTCTCGGCGGCCTTTGCCGCCTCCTCCAGTGTCGCAACGGATAGTCCGGTCAGTGCTTCAGCCTCGGTTTCGTTCGGGGTGACGTAGTCGCAAAGCGCGATCATCCCCTCGGGAAGTTCGGCCGCCGGCGCCGGGTTCAGGATCGTTTGCGCGCCTCCGTCCCTTGCGATCTGAAGTGCGCGCAATGCGGCGTCCATCGGCTGTTCAAGCTGCGTGACGAAAACCGAGGCGCTCTTGATCAGGACTTCCCTTGCCTCGATGTCGGCAGGCGAAATGTCACCGGCGACGCCTGGGCTGACGATGATGGCGTTATCGCCGGTTCCCGATTCAACGAAGATATAGGCAGCGCCGGTGTAGCCGTCTTCATGCTGGGTCACGGCCGGCGTGACACCGGCTTCCTCCCACGTCCGAAGCGCCATTTCGGCGAAAGTATCCTTGCCCAGCCGGGTGATGAAGTGGGTTTCGGCGCCGGCTTTGGCAGCAGCGACAGACTGGTTCGACCCCTTGCCGCCGGGGCCGAGCTTGAAGCTCTCGCCCAGAATTGTTTCGCCCATCCGCGGCGCGCGTGCCGCCCGGTAGGCCGTGTCGGCCACGAAGACCCCGAGAATAACAACTTTTGACATGGCGATGCGGCCCTTCCTAGTCCTGCGGCGGAATCACGCCCTTGCGGAACATGAAGCACCCGTAAAAGCGCCTTTCGCCGGTCTGGATCACTGCGTAGGCCTGCTTGGCCATGTCGTAAAAGGCGAAGCGCTCGATGCCAACCATCTTGCGCGGCTCGCCTTCTGCCGCATCGATGGCGTCCTGGACTTCCTGCTGAACCGGAGGCACCTCGTCCGGACTGCCGACGATTTCCATCCGCCCGGCAAAGTCGTCGACGAAAGTGTCGAGCGGCAGGGCCGAAAGCACCGCCTCTGCGGCCTGACCGGCGGTCAGGTTGTCCATTCTCAGAAGATCGCCGAGCACGGTCTGGCGGGCGATGGAATCGGACGGGAAATTGGTGTCCGCGATGATAAGCGTGTCGCCGTGCCCCATGGCGCGGAGCGCGTAGAGCACCTCGGCGTTCAATCTCGGATCGATACCTTTCAGCATTCTGTCCTCCCTCGATATTTTCCGGTGATGTGGATTCCCCTTGGAAACATGTTCCCGCCGGGTTGCGTCAATCCGTCATTCGATCCGCAGTCCGGTCCCGGTGTCGAACATATGCGCCATATCGGCTTGTGGGCGCAGCTTGATCGTGTCGCCGGGCTTGATGTTGCGGCGCTCCCGCAGGACTGTGATGATTTCACGGCCTGCCGCGCGCAGTACAAGGTGGGTTTCCGATCCCGTCGGCTCCACCACCGCGACCTTTGCTTCGAAGCCGGTGTCGTCAAGCAGAAGATGTTCCGGGCGGATGCCGAAAGTGACCTTCCGGCCCTCATCCAGCCCGGCCAGTTGCGGCACCTCCAGCTCCACGCCCTCGGCAAGCATCACGGCCTTGCCGTCCTTGCGTTTGATCTCGCCTTCGATGAGGTTCATCGACGGCGAACCGATGAACCCGGCAACGAAGACGTTGGCGGGCCGGTCGTAAAGTTCGAGCGGTGCGCCCTGTTGGGAAATGTGCCCGTCGCGCATCACCACGATCTGGTCCGCCATGGTCATGGCCTCGATCTGGTCGTGCGTGACATAGACCGTCGTTGTCGACAGCCGCTGATGCAGCTCACGGATTTCCGTGCGCATCTGTACACGAAGCTTGGCGTCGAGATTGGACAGCGGTTCGTCGAACAGGAACACCTTGGGTTCCCGCACGATCGCCCGCCCCATGGCGACGCGCTGGCGCTGACCGCCGGAAAGCTCGCGCGGATAGCGCTTCAGATAGGGCTTGAGGCCGAGGATATCGGCTGCATCGGCCACGCGCTTGTCGATCTCGGCCTTGTCCATGCGCTGCATCTTCAGCGCAAAGCCCATGTTTGCGGCCACGGTCTTGTGCGGATAAAGCGCATAGTTCTGAAACACCATGGCGATGTTGCGCTCGGCCGGCGGCAGGTTGTTGACCACGTTCCCGCCGATGCTGATCGTGCCGCCCGTTACCCCTTCAAGCCCGGCAAGCATTCTAAGAAGTGTTGACTTGCCGCAGCCGGATGGGCCGACAAGCACCACGAAGCGTCCATCCGGGATGTCGATATCGACGCCGTGGATGACTTCCACTGACCCATAGGCCTTGTAGAGTTTCTCGATCCTGACGTCTGCCATGCTTCCCCCGCGCTGTGCATTACCGTTTGTGCGCCAAGTGGTACCCCAGCTTCGTCGCCCTGTCTATCATCTAGTCATACTAGCATGTTAGATGCTTGACAGCTTGCCGGAAGGCTGAAATGTTTTCATTCTGCTTGGGATATCCGGGCTCGGCGCTGGGGAAATGAAGGCGATGATGCCAGGAGATTGGTTGGCGCGCCTCCCCTGTCCGGACTGCCGGAGGAGCGGGACAAACACGGGAGGTTTTTGATGAAAGTTGATCTTTACGAACACGCGGTCCGGGTGTCGATGACACGACGCCGGCTGCTTCAGGGCGCCGCCGCTGTCGGCAGCATGGCGGCAATGGGCGGACTTGGCACCAAGACCGCTGCGGCGCAGGACAATATCCGCGCCGAAATTCTCAAGATTCCCGGCGTTGGCGCCGGCTCGCCGACCGATGCCGACTGGCAAAAGGTTGGTGAGATGTGCCTCGCGGCAACCAAGGCCAACGTTGCCGAGGGCGAGTTCGAAGGCGTCGAACTGACCTTCATGGGTCTGAACAACCAGAACCTGCACAACTTCCTCTTCCGCGGCTTCCTGAAGCCTTGGGAAGCCTATACCGGCGCCAAGATCAACTGGATCGATCTTGCCCAGGCCGACTACAATGCCCGTCTTCAGCAGTCGATCGCCACCGGCACCGTCGACTTCGACATTCTTGAAATGGGCGCGCCTTTCGAAGGTGATACCGCCGGCCGTGGCTTGCTCGACGAAATGCCCGAATGGGTGGCCGAGCAGATCGAGGCGGACGATCTCGTCGACTACCTCAAGGCGCCGGTCGGCACCTGGGACGGCAAGCAGTATCGCGTCACCATCGACGGCGACTGCCACACCTTTGCGTATCGGACCGACTATTTCGGCCCCGATGGCATCGGCGGCGCCGAGGTTCCGAAGACCTGGCAGCAGATCAACGAAGTTTCCAAGTCGCTCGCCGGCAAGACCGATCCGCTGACCGGCCTGCCCGCACACGGTTATCTCGACCCGCTCAAGGGTTGGGGCGGCTTCGGCTTCTACTTCGTTGCCAACCGCGCCACCGCCTATGTGAAGCATCCGGACGAGGCTGCCTGGCTGTTCGATCCGGACACCATGAAACCGCTGGTCAACAACCCAGGCTGGGTCCAGGCATTCCAGGACGTGATGGATCTGATCGCCACGGAAGGCGCTTATCCGGCCGACCAGATCAATGCCGACCCCGGCACCACTGCGTTCAGCCAGTTCCTCGCGGGAACCGGTTCGATGCTGATGTGGTGGGGCGACGTCGGTTCTTCGGCACGCACCTCCGACACCTCGGTTGTGGGCGATGTCGTCGGCTTTGGCATCAACCCGGCATCGGATCGCCGTTACAACTGGCGGACCGAAGCTTGGGAAGAGGAAATGAACGAGGCGCCGAGCATGGCCTATATCGGCTGGGGCATTTACGTCACCAGCCGTGTGTCGGGCGACGAGAAGAAGCGCAAGGCCGCCTGGTCGGCAGCTGCGCACCTGGGCGGCAAGGATCTGTCGCTTTGGACCTCGGCCTACCCGTCGGGCTTCCAGCCCTACCGCAACAGCCACTTCCAGTACGAGGAGTGGGAACAGGCGGGCTACGACCGGGCCTATATCGAGGACTACCTCGGTTCCAACCTCGATAGCTACAACCACCCCAACGCAGCCATCGAGCCGCGGATCCCGGGCATCTTCCAGTACTACTCGGTCGCCGAGGACGAGCTGGCCAAGGGGTTTGCAGGCCAGTACGGTTCGGCGCAGGAAACCGCCGATGCCATCGCGGCAGCCTGGGAGAAGATCACCGACCAGATCGGTCGCGAAAGCCAGATCGCGCTCTACAAGGCGTCGCTGGGCATGTAGCCTGACTATCGAACTTGGCGCCGGCGGTGAAATCCGCCGGCGTTTTCATGCAATTCGGGATGTGCGCAGTTGGCCGAGCAGGGCGATTTCCTTCACGTTGTCACCAGTGACAATATTTCCAATCGCAGGGTTGCGCTGGGTCGCACCGTAATCTGGGGCTCCGCCTGGTTCCTCGCGATCGTCGCGTTGGCCCAGACCGCCCAGGAGACCGGCTATGCTGACCTGGGCTTCTCCGACTGGCGTCCCACTCTTTATGCCTATGTCCTTTGGGCGATCTGTCTTTGCTGGGGGCAGGTTCTCATTCGCGGCGAACGCGGAAAGCGGGTGCTTTTCGTGCTGCCTGCCGCCCTGTTCGTCGTCTCGATGGTGGTGTTCCCGCTGCTCTTCGGCTTCGTGATCGCCTTTTCGGACTGGAACCTCTCTTCGCCGACCGGCAGGACCTTCAACGGGCTCGACAATCTCAGGCAGATGTGGACCGACGATTTCTACTGGAACGCGTTGGCCAACACGGTGCGCTACACGCTCGCCATCATCGTCGAGTACGCGATTGCCTTCGGCCTCGCGCTTTTGCTCAATTCCCAGATCCGCGCCCGCAAGTTCTTCCGTGTCGCCTTCCTGATGCCGCTGATGCTCTCGCCGGTGGCGGTGAGCTGGATGATCGGCAAGTCCATGATGGAGGCCCGGTTCGGGCCGCTGGCAAGGCTGGCGCGCGAACTCGGCTGGGAACAGCCTTCCTTCTTCGGAACGCCGGAGATGGCCCGGTTCACAATCATGGTGATGGATGCGTGGACTTACATCCCGTTCATGATGATCATGATCCTCGCGGGACTGCAGGCGATCCCTAAGGATATCCAGGAGGCCGCGAAAGTGGACGGAGCCAAGGCCTGGCGCGGCTTTTGGGAAGTCACTTTCCCGCTGATGCTGCCGGTCTCAATCACGGTCATCCTGATCCGCATCATCTTCAAGCTGAAGCTTGCCGACATCATCATCAACGTCACGGCCGGCGGTCCGGGCGGGGCCACCGACAGCGTGACCAGCTTCATTTTCCGGGAATACCGGGATCGCTCGAATGTCGGTTACGGCACGCTTCTGGCGATGGTGTATCTGGTGGTGATCGTCATAGCGATCACCGTCATCATGAAACTCACCGACCGCTGGTCGCGGCCGCGCTATTGACCGGGGAGGGGACAAGGTGAGCAACCAGATCTTTCACGACAGCCCTGACGACCTGTCCTACAAGGCCAAGCGGTTCACCGGCCGTGTCGCTGTTTACGGCATTTTGATCCTGTGGGCGATCATCTGCCTGTTCCCGATCTACTGGACGATTACGACATCGTTCAAGATGGCCCCGGACGTGATGCGGGGCAATCTGATCCCGTTCTGGGATTACACGCCGAAATGGCTCGGCTGGCGCTCGCTCGGTCTCTCTCCGGAGACCATCTGGGCCGAATCCACGGTGCGCGAGGAGTTCCTCAAGCGGTTCTACAATTCAACGATCACTGCGCTTGCGTCCTCGGGACTGGCGGTGTTCCTGGGCTCGCTCGCGGCCTACGGCCTTTCGCGGTTTTCCTACCGGTTCGGCTTCATGCGAAATTCCGACATCTCGTTCTTCTTCCTCAGCCAGTTGATCCTGCCGCCGGTTGTGCTCGCGCTGCCGTTCCTGGTGCTCTACAAGTCGCTGTCGCTGCTCGACACCCGCATCGGTCTCATCCTGCTCTACACACTTACGGTGCTTCCCATCGTCATCTGGATCATGCGCGACCAGTTCGCAGGCATCCCCAAGGAACTGGAGGAAGCGGCACTGGTCGACGGACTCTCGATCTGGGGCGCTTTTGCCACGATCGTTCTCCCGATCGCGCTTCCGGGCATGGTTGCAGCATTCATCCTGTCGCTCGTGCTGACCTGGAACGAGTATTTCTTTGCAGCGCTCCTGACATCGACCCATGCCAACACCCTGCCGGTGATGGTGGCGAGCCAGACAGGCAGCCAGGGCATCAGCTGGTGGTCGATGGCGGCTCTTTCCTTCGCTGCTATCCTGCCTTTGATTGCCATCGGGATCGTGCTCGAGCGCTACATCATCAAGGGCATGGCAGCGGGCGCGGTGAAGTGACATCCGGAGCGCTCGATGCTCAAGGGCGTTGACCAGAGACTGAGTGCGGATCTCGTTCACGCGCTGATGCTGATGGGTCATGGCGACGATCTTGTGGTCTGCGACATCAATCACCCGGCGGCAACAATCGCCGCCGAGACAACCTTCGGCCGGTTGATCGACATGCCAGGCTGCGACATTCCCTCGGCAACCGAGGCAATCCTGTCGCTTATGCCGCTCGATAGCTTTGTCGACGAACCCGTGACCCGCATGCTGATGGTGGGCGATCCGGACGGCGAAGCCCCGGTGTTCTCACGAATGCAGGCGGTTCTGGAACGGATGGAGGGGCGCAAGGTCGGGATGGCCGCGCTCGAACGGTTCGCCTTCTACGAGGCCGCCAAACGGTCCTTCTGCATCGTCCGCACCTCCGACAGCGGTCCTTACGGCTGCTTCATCCTGAAGAAGGGCGTCATCGACCTGCCGCCGCTGAAATGACCCGCACGGATCTTGGCTCGCGCTTTCCCTATTCCATATTCGTATGGCGGCCGCGCATGCTCTCGCTGGTTTCGCCCAGCCTTTCCTTGAGTTCGAGCACCATGATCTCGAACAGTACGAAAAGAGCGCCTTCGTAAACCGACCCCATCGGGAGGACCGAGGACCCGCCGATGTCGCGCGCCATGGTTTGCGCGGGAACCGTGAGCACGTGGTCGGCCATTCCTGCGGCTTCGCAATCAGGCTCGGCGGTAAGAAACAGGATCCTGGCACCCGCTTCCCGAGCAACCCGCATCAGTGCGCTGACGGTTGCGAGTTCGCCCGGCCCGGCCGAGCACAGGAACAAATCGCCAGGTCCCAATGGCGGGGTGTTCATTGCGCCCTGCATCGAGGCCCTGATGCCCAGATGATAAAGCCGCATGACGAGGCCCTGCACCTGAAGTCCCTCGCGGCCGCATCCATAGCCGACGACAACACCCGAGCCGGCGATCATTTCCACTGCGCTCTCGATCTCGCTGGTCTGGATGTTGTCAAGGACCGCGCCGAGCTCGGACAGGGCCTGGCCGAAGGCGTTCATTCCGTTGCCTCCAATGCTGCCATGACGTCACGGGTCTGCTGGTAGAGCTTGAGAAACAGAGGATACTGCCTGTCGTAGACGGCGTGGCTTTCCGCCTCGATGATTTCGCCTGCAGGGTTCCACTTGGCCATGTCGTCAGGCTCAACCTGCCCGACCGCAAGGGCTGCGAGGAAGGCGTCGCCATAGGACGCGCCGGTCGTCACGGTGCAGACGATCTGGTCGAGCCCGGTCAGGTCTGATGTCGCCTTGAGCCAGGGCTTGTTCTTGGTTCCGCCGCCCACGGCGAGAACTCGCGATGGTCGTTGCCCTGCCTCGGCATAGGTATCGGCGATATGGCGTGTGGCCGAGGCGATTCCCTCGAGCACGGCGCGGTACATGTCGCCGCGGTCGTGGGTCAGGTCGAGGCCGAAGAATGTTCCCTTGGCCGAGGGGTCGTGGATCGGCGTCCGTTCGCCGGAGAAATAGGGCAGGCAGAGAAGCCCCTTGGCGCCGGGTGGAGAGGCTTCTGCCTCCCTTGCCAGAACGCCGAAGGCGCCGTCGCGCCCCAGTTCCCGGGCAAAACGATCACGGAACCAGTGCGTCAGCGTGCCCGAGGTCGCAAGTCCTGCCATGGATGCGTGTTCACCCGGAAACAGCCAGGGCGCATGCCAAAGCCTGGGGTCGGTCAGCGGTTTGTCGGCCAGGAGAATGATGAAGATGGTCGAACCATACATCATCATCATGTCGCCGGGTTTGCGCACCCCGACGCTGACGGCCTCCGCCGCGGCATCGATGGTGCCGCATGTCACGGGCGTTCCCGCCGCTAGCCCGGTTTCCCGGGCTGCGTCCTCGGTGACATGGCCGGCGATCTCGGTCGACCACATCAGTTCCGGCAACATCTCCGGCGGACAGAAGTCGCAAAGGTCAAAACACCAGTCCTGCCGGTTGATGTCGTAGAGCGGCGAGAAATTGGCTGCGGTATAGTGATCGATCACATAGGCATCGGTGAGCCGGAATGTCAGGTAGCTTGCCGAGTTCAGGATCTTGGCGGCCTTCTCCCAGAGCTCGGGATGGTTGCGCCGGAACCAAAGGATTTTCGGGCCCACCGATTGCGAGGTCAAAGCGTTGCCGCAGCGCGCAAGGATCGTATCCTCGCCGATCTCGGCATTCAGATCATCAATCTCGCGCGAGGCGCGGGTATCGACGCCGTAGAGCACGGCGTTGATGAGCGGTGTTCCGGCCTCGTCGACCGGGAGCATGCAGGGGCCGATGGCGGAGGTCGCGACAGCGCGGATTTCAGCCGGATCGACGCCGCTGTCGGAAATCAGCTTGCGCGTGATGAAAACGAAATCGCCCCACCAGTCCTCCTCGGCACGGTGTTCCGCCCAGCCCGGCCGCGGCACGATCATCTCATGCGGCCTGGCGGCCTGCGCCACGATCCGTCCGCCATCCTCAACAAGCACGCCCTTGGATTCGAACGTTCCTATGTCCACGCCCAGCGTGTAGCCCATTTCAGATCTCCCGGGTCAGTTTGAAGTCCGGGCCGATGTCGGCGATTGCCGCAACTGCCAGTTCAACCATGGCTTCGACGTCTCCCAGGTCACAGCATTCCACGGTGGAATGGGAATGCCGCATCGGGAATCCGATATCGATGGAAGCAACCCCCTCACCGACCAGCTGCACATAGGAAAGGTCGGTGAGAACCCCGACCTGAGCCGAGCGCTGCAACGGCATGGCCAGCTTTTCGGCCGCCTTTTCGAACAATTCGACCATCGAAGGATGCGGAATCACCCCGTTGAGCGTGCCCCGGCCATGGAAGGAATAGAGGCTGATGCCAGCTCCGCCGCCAAGCGTCATTTCGCCGCGATCGGCGAGATCGGGCGTATCGGAAGCCATCATCAGGTCGATCTGGATGGCAATATCCGGCTTGAGCGATTGTGCAGCCACCACGGCGCCGCGCAGGTTGAATTCCTCCTGCACGCTGAAGACTACATGGACGGTCGGCCCGTTTTTGCGTTCAGAGAGCGCCCGCGCGACTTCGATCAAAGCCGCACAGCCCGCCCGGTCATCGACCGAGGTCCCGGCGATCCGGTCACCAGCCAGTTCGATGACGCGGGACTGGTAGACCACCGGAGTTCCTATCCTGACGCCCGCCGCTTCGACAGCCTGCCTGGACCCGTGTCCGGTATCAATAAGGATCTCGGGCGTGGTCACGACCTTGTATTTCTCGTCAGGTGTCGTGGCGTGATGCGCCTTGTTCATGATGATACCGGCAACGTCGCGTCCGTCCCCCACACAAAGGGTGACGGCCTGGGCGGCCATGGCGCGCTCCGACACGCCACCCATGCGTTCGACCCGAATCAGGCCATCGGCTTCGATCCGGCGAACGAAAAAGCCGAGCTGGTCCATATGGGTGAAAATCATCACCGAGGGGGTGCCAGGATCGCCTTCGAAACTGGCGATGACGTTGCCCATCCGGTCGACCCGGCTGTCCACACCAGCATCGGAAAGGCGCGAGCGGATGAGCTTCGCCACCCTTTCCTCGTGCCCGGACAATCCCGGCGTCTTCATCAGATCATGCAGGTCCTTACGCAAGCGCTGCCGCATCATGCGCCACCTCTCGCAGCCCGCGCCCGGTCCATCAGGTCCTGCGCGCGATTCGGGTCGATGGCCTTCCAGGTGTCGCCGTCGATCTTGAGCGCTGAGCCGATGATGCAGCCGTCGGCAACCGAAAGAACGTCGGCAATGGTCTGGTGCTTGACGCCGGTATTGGCCAGAACAGGCGTATCCGGGAGCACCTTCTTGACCGCTTCCAGATCGGAGAGCGCTGCGGCTTCACCGGTGATCTGGCCCGAAACCAGCACAGCATCGGGAATCGAGGAGAACACGGCGCTGCGGGCCCGGTCCGGAAGCGGCCGACGGTCGAGGCTGTCGGCGAACTCCGCCGAAACGTTGTAAAGCATCGCCAGATCGCTGCGTCCCAGG
Organism: Hoeflea sp.; assembly: GCA_965230055.1. Lineage (GTDB taxonomy): Bacteria > Pseudomonadota > Alphaproteobacteria > Rhizobiales > Rhizobiaceae > Hoeflea. Next base: position 2,040,967 of record OZ245939.1, read on the forward strand.
CGGTCACGGTAGCGCATGGCCTTGCCCGCATCCGGGGTCCACGGTCCCATGTCGCTGGCATAGGTCCCGGTGAAGATCTCGCGGACGAACCGTGCGCCGGTGGCTGCTGCCAGGGCCACCGAACTCATCGGGTCCCACAGCACGTTGACTCCGAAGGGCACCTTGATCTCGTCGCGCAACTGGCCGATCACATAGGCCATCGTGGCGGTCGACGCGGTATCGACGTCGAATTCGTAGGGCCGGTCATTCTCGTTGCCGAACATGATTGCATCGAATCGGGCCGCTTGCAGCGCCTTCAGGTCGGCACGAGCCGCAGAAACCAGCCCGTCGAGGCCGGCCTCGCGGTCGTGGAGCGGCGAGCCGGGCAGGGCTCCGAGATGAACCATCCCGATGACCGGCTTGCCGGATCCGAAAACATGTCTGAAATTCGTCAAATCACTTCCTCCAAATGGCTGCATTGCAACAATCAAGGCTATGCAGCCGTTCCCGATGTATACTAGCATGTTAGCAGTCAGGGAGGCACTTATGCAATTGAAGACACGACATTGGGACCGGCTCGGAAACGGCGGAATTTCATTTACGGAACTCGGCTTCGGTGCGGCCCCGCTTGGAAACCTCTACCGGGCGATCAGTGAGGATGAGGCTCACGCGGTTCTCACTCGTGCGTGGGGTCTGGGGGTGCGCTATTTCGATACCGCACCGCTGTATGGCCTTGGTCTTTCCGAAACCCGGCTCAACCGCTTCCTGCGCGACAAGCCGCGCGAAGAGTACGTCCTGTCATCGAAGGTTGGCCGGCTGCTTGAGGTCTGTCCGCCGGAAGAACGTACCGGAATCGGCAAGTTCTTCGATACCCCGTCGCGACGCGAGGTGTACGATTACACTTATGACGGCGTCATGCGCTCGCTCGAACTTTCGCTCGAACGCCTCGGTGTCGACCGCATCGACATCCTGTTTGCCCACGATCTCGACATCTTCAATCACGGCAGCCAGGAAGCTTTGGATGCCAAGCTGTCGGAGTTGATGGATGGCGGCTACAAGGCGCTGGTCGAGTTGCGGGACCAGGGCGTGATCAAGGCGTTCGGCGCAGGGGTGAACGAATGGCAACCATGCCAGTGGATGACCGAGCGTGGCGATTTCGACCTGTTCCTGCTTGCCGGCCGCTACACGCTGCTCGAGCAAGAGGCGCTGGACAGCTTCCTGCCGCTCGCCAGGGAGCGCGGCATCGGCATCATCATCGGCGGACCCTACAATTCCGGCGTTCTGGCAAGCGGTCCGAAGCCCGGAGCCTTCTACAACTACGATGTTGCCCCGCAACACATTCTGGATCGCGTGGCCCGCATCGAGGAAGTGTGCAATCGCAACCAGGTGCGCATGGTCGATGCGGCCTTCCAGTTTCCGCTTCGCCATCCGGCAATCGTTTCGGTCATTCCCGGAGGCCAGGGCGTGGCCGAGGTCGAAGCCAATCTCAAGGCCGCGACGGCCGAGATTCCGGCCGCCCTTTGGGCGGACCTGAAATCCGAAGGGCTGATGCGCGAAGACGCACCGGTCGAGGCCTGAGAGGAGGCACCCATGAAAATCGATGCGCACCAGCATTTCTGGAATCCGGCCCGCGGTGATTATGACTGGATGCCGATGGACAACGAGGTCCTGGCCAGGCCTTATGGTCCGGCCGACCTCGCCCCGCACCTGCAGACCTACGGTATCGATGCGACGGTGCTCGTTCAGGCGGCTGCGACCGTCAACGAAACCGAGTACATGCTCGGCATCGCTGATGTGACACCGCATGTGGCGGGCGTGGTGGGCTGGGTGGATTTCGAAGATTCCCGCGAGATTTCCACGCTCGAGCGACTCAAGGGGCACCCGAAGTTCAAGGGCGTCCGGCCGATGATCCAGGATATTCCGGATGTCGACTGGATGCTGAGAGACGACGTTCAGTGGGCGTTCAAGGCGCTTTGCGATCTCGACCTGAGCTTCGATGCGCTCGGATTCCCGCCGCATCTCGACAATTTCCTGACCATTCTCAAGCGTTACCCCGACATGCGCGTGGTGGTTGATCATTGCATGAAGCCGCAGATCCGCGACCATTCGCCGGAAACCTTCAGGCACTGGGCAGACGGGATGGCCCGTATCGCCGGCGAGACAGGCGCATTCTGCAAGTTCTCGGCGCTCGTGACGGAAGCGAACCCCGGCTGGACGGTCGAGGATCTCAGGCCCTATGCCGAGCATGTGCTAAAGGTCTTCACTCCGGAGCGGGTGATGTGGGGGTCGGACTGGCCGGTCTGCCAGCTCGCGGCGAGTTATGACGACTGGCGCAAGGCCGCCGAAACCCTGACAGCGGGTTTCAGTGAGTCCGAAAGGGCTGAAATCTACGGCGGCTCGGCGGCAAGGTTTTACCGTATACCGGCGTGAGCCAGCATCGAGTCGACATGATCGCGTGTAATTGAGGCCCGATCCGGGGGCGCGGCCGAGACATGAAGTGCTGCGGCCGCCTGACCGAAGCGGGCGGCCTCCGGCAGCTTGCTTCCCGTCGCGTGTGCTGCTGCAAGTGCGCCCAGAAAGGCGTCCCCCGCACCATGGGTCGAGACGACTTTGACCTTGTGCCCCGGTTGGTGGCTCGCCTTGCCTTCATCATAAAGGACCAGGCCGTCCCCGCCGAGTGTGATGACGACCGATCTCGGCCCCAGATCGGAGAGGGATTTCGCGCCCTCGACCGGATCGAGCCTTGCCTCTGAGGTTGAGAGCATGTCCGCCGCCTCGATGCGGTTGACCACGAGCAGATCAATGGCCTGCAGAAGATCCTTTCCCATCGGCCGCGCCGGGGCTGCATTCAGGATGACTGCAGCGCCCTGGTTCCTTGCCTTAAGTGCAACGGCAAGATTGACCGCTTCCGGAATCTCGTTTTGCAGGACGGCAACACGTGCGTTTTCGGGAACCTCGATCAGGCTCGGGTCGATGTCGAGATTGGCCGCCGAGACGATAACCGCCCCGTAGCCGCCACCGGGGTCCACAATGGCGACACTCATGCCCGAGGCGCCCGGCGCGCGCTGGACCTGTGCGGTATCGACACCGGCGTCAACAAGCGCCTTGATCAGGACCTCGCCCGAGGCATCGTCGCCGATACGTCCCGCAAAGGCGGTCCCGACACCCATGCGCGCAGCGGCTATCGCCTGATTGCCGCCCTTGCCGCCGCTTACATATTGGACGGCATAACCGGCAACGGTCTCGTCCAGCCGCGGCAGATGCGGAGCATCGACCACAACGTCATAGTGCAGAGATCCGCAGACAAAAATGCTCACTTGCCTGATCCATAGAGCGCATCGGCAACGATTGCGAGCGATGCTGTGGCGTCCTGCCGCGCGATCGCCGCTTCCAGCTCCCGGTGGCCCGAAAGCGAGTCCGCGACCGCCCGCAGCCGCTCCGCCATCATGATGTTGGCGCGTGCCTCGGCGCAGGGATCGAGCCCGCCATGATCGGGAAAGGTATCGAAATAGAGTACGCCGTCATAGCCCATGCGGTCGAGTTCGACGAACAGTTCGACTGTTTGAACCGGATGTACGGATCCCACCATCAAACCGTCATCGCGCTTGCCGTAACCGTCATTGAGATGCACGCCAAGGAGCTTCGAATGACGTCCGATCAGCCGCGCGGAATGCGCCGGGATCTCGTCGGCATACAATACGTGCGCGAAATCGAGGGTTACACCGAGATTGGGCCGATCTGCTTCGCGCACCGCAAGCAGCGTCGTGCCGATATCGGGCATCAGCGCGTAGGCGCGCGGCTCGTTGGGCTTGTACTCGATGGCGATGTCGATATCGCGATTGTGGTCGGCGACCGCCTGGATGGCCGAGACCGTGTCGTTCCACATGCGCGCATAGTCACCCTGAAAGGAATAGTCGACACCGTCCTGACCCATCCAGAGTGTCATAAGGTTGCCGCCCATCGCGGCAAGCGCGTCGAGTCCGCGCTTGGTGATGTCGATGGCGGCCTGCCGCACTTTCTCATCCGGGTTGGTGAAGGCGCCCAGCCGGAAACCGGGGTCTGTGTAGTATCGCATGGCAAGGCCGTTGAGCGCCATTCCGTTGCCTGCGAGGATCTCGGACAAGGCTTCGGGGCCATGATCGGCAAAATGATCGGGATAATTCAGGTCTGCGGCGTCGAGCCCCTCGACCGTTCCTGCGCGTGCGATCATGTCGGCTGCGGTGGGCTTGCCTTCCAGGCCTGTCTTGAATGCGTTTAGCCGGGCTGCATAGCGCGGACGGTTGGGAAGATCTGGCATCATGGCTCTTTCACGGGACGGGTGATGCAGCGGGACATGTGGTGTCCGCTACTCGGGGTCGAAGAATTCCGGATGTTCATGCACCAGCGGCTCGAGGATGGTGATGAGCTGACTCAGGTGGTAGCGCGTCGCCGCGCGTGCGGCTTCCGGATCACGTGCTTCAAGTGCATCGACGATCGCCTTGTGTTCGTCAAGCGTTGCCTCGATGCGGCCGGGCGCGGGAAGGTTGAGGCGGCGGGCCCGGTTGACATGCACCCAGGCCGTTTCAGCCAGCGTTGCCAGCCGCTTGAAATTGGTGAATGACATGATCAGCTCATGCATTCGGGCGTCCATTTGGTAGAAGCCGGAAATGTCCCCGTCCTGCATCAGCGCTTCCTGGATCCTCAGATTGCGCCTGAGCAGGACCAACTGGTCGTCCGTGATGGTCTTTGCGACGATCTCGACGGCGGCAAGTTCAAGGGCTTCGCGCAGGAAGGCGCCTTCGCGGATTTCATCCATGGAGAAGCGGGCCACGAAGGTGCCTGCTTGCGGCACCACATTGACAAGCCCTTCCGCCGACAATCGCGCCACCGCCTCCGCAACCGGTGAACGCGAGACCCCGAGCTCTCCGCAAATCTCCGATTTCTGCATGATTTCGCCCGGACGGAACGTCAGCGACAGAATCGCCTGCTTGAGCGACATGTAGACTTTTTGAGCAAGCGACCCGGGAAATTCATCAAGGGCGGGGAGATCGGGTCGGGAATTCATGGATTCTCGCAGTGGATTATCCTTAGCGTGTAGCATACTAACATGTTAGATCGATGTAAAGCATGTTAGATGGATGTAAAGTATGTCAAGCCGGCCTCCGGCTTGAAACATATCGCCCTTGTAGACACGGACCGTACCATGACCAACCGACAGCAGCCGGCAATCTGCCTCAACCCCGAAGATAATGTGATCATTGCGCTTGAGGACCTGCCTTCGGGCATCAGCCTGCAGGAACTCGATGGTCCGTTGCCGCAGCCGGTGCCGCGCGGGCACAAGATCGCCATCCAGGCGATCGGGGCAGGCGAGCGGGTTGTCCGGTATGGCCAGACCATCGGCGTGGCGACGAGCGCCATCGAACCTGGCGATCATGTTCATACGCACAATCTCGGCATGGGCGGCCACGGCGCCGATTATGCATTCTCCAGCCTGGTCCGCCCGTTGCCTGCGCCGTCCGAGAAGCGGCACTTCATGGGATATCACCGGGCGGACGGTTCGGTCGGCACTCGCAACTATCTCGGGATCCTCACGTCGGTGAACTGCTCGGGTTCGGTGGCGCGCTTCATTGCCGAAGCCGTGGATCGGCAGGGCTGGCTTTCGGAATTCGAGAACGTCGACGGTGTGGTTCCGATCGTGCATGGCACCGGATGCGGTATGGCCAGCGACGACGAGGGATACGAGACCCTGTTCCGCACGTTGCAGGGCTATGCGCGCAACCCGAATTTCGCCGGCATCCTGCTTCTCGGACTGGGCTGCGAGGTGATGCAGATCCCCGATCTTGTCGGTCGCGGACGCATGCGCTCGGACAGCAACTTCCGTTACATGACGATCCAGCAGACGGGCGGCACCCGCAAGACGATCGAACGCGGTGTCGAGCAGTTGCGCGAAATGGCAGCCGTCGCCAACAAGATCGCCCGTGAGCCTGCCGGGCTTGAGCATCTGACCATAGGTCTGCAGTGCGGCGGTTCGGACGGCTATTCGGGCATTACCGCGAACCCGGCGCTGGGTGCGGCCTCCGATCTTCTGGTAGCGCATGGAGGGACCACGATCCTTTCCGAAACCTCAGAGATCTATGGAGCGGAGCATCTGTTGACCCGTCGTGCGGTCACGCCTGAAGTGGGGGCGAAGATCGTCGAGCGGATCCGGTGGTGGGAAGACTACACCGCGCGCAATGGCGGGCAGATGGACAACAACCCCTCTCCCGGCAACAAGAAGGGCGGGCTGACCACGATCCTCGAGAAATCGCTGGGTGCGGTGGCCAAGGGCGGTACGGCGCCGCTCACCCAGGTCTACAAGTTTGCCGAGCCGGTCACCGAGCGCGGTTTCGTGTTCATGGACAGTCCCGGCTATGACCCCTGCTCGGTGACCGGGCAGATCGCCTCCGGGGCAAACCTGGTGTGCTTTACAACCGGCCGGGGCTCGGTGTCGGGCTACAAGCCGACGCCCTGTATCAAGCTTGCCACCAATTCGGAAATGTACGGCCGCATGGCCGATGACATGGATGTCAATTGCGGCGACATCATCAGCGACAATGTCAGTCTCGAAGACAAGGGGCGGGAGATTTTCGAATTGTTCCTGCGGGTGGCGTCCGGTGAGCAGACCAAGAGCGAGCAATTGGGCTTCGGTGGCGCGGAGTTCGTTCCCTGGCAGATGGGTGCGGTGATGTAGGCCCGTCCGGCCTCTTTGATATCGGCTGCTTTTCCCGAACACCTTGACGGCTTCGCGGCACGCTCGTTGCCGCGGTTGAAAACCATGCCGCTTTGTCTCCCGAAACAGTTGATTGACTCGTGCAGGGGATTCGGCGTTAAATGGAACATAACAAGAACATTGGGTGTGACATGGACCTTGAACGGCTGCGGGCCGCGACGGACATTCTGGAGGCATGGCGTGAAGTGCAGGACCGGCCCGGAAACCGGGGAAGATCCGCCGGCGCTGTCATGGGCGGTGCCATGGTCGCAACCGCCGGGACCCGGCTGACGCTGGGTGCGCCCGGTGTTGATCGCTGCCTCGAAAGCGGCCTTGCCTGCGGCGGTCTGCACGAGGTGCGGTGTGAGCTGGCTCGCGACATCGGCGCCGGCACCGGCTTTGCCCTCGGGCTTGCAGCCCTGGCGGCAGACCCTGCGCGGGGGCGCGGGGGCCGGATCGTCTGGATCAACGATCCGGCTGCAAGGGTCGATGGCGGAGGGCTGTTTCCCGCGGGCCTTGCCCAGTACGGAATTGATCCCGCAGCCATGACGCTTGTCGAACCGCGCGATCTGCAGGAGGCAATGTGGGCAGCGGACGAAGCCGCAGGGTGCGGCGGCCTCGCGGCCATGGTGTTTCACATTCGCGGAAACCCGGCGCGCTTCGACATCACCGCGACACGGCGGCTTTTGCTCAGGGCGCGCGAAAATGGCGTTCTCGCATTGGTGCTTCGCCAGAGCGGGCAGGAGGAGGCAACGGCGGCACTGACGCGCTGGCGGGCGCAAACGGATGTTTCAGGGGTGGATGAACTTGATCAACGCGGTGTGGGCGCAATGCGGCTGTCGCTCACACTGGAACGCAACCGCGCCGGTCGCACCGGCCAATGGCTTCTAGCCTGGAACCCCAAGTCCCGAGTGTTCAACCATGCCGCATCCCGTTCCCTCCCAGCAGATGCGCAGTCAGCGCATTCTCTCCATCGCCTTCACCCGTCTGCCAACCGACAGGATCCATCGCACGCGATGGGGCAGGTCCTGGATCGCAGACGGGATTTCGGACACGCATCCTGACGCGCCGCCCGTCGTGGTGACGGGAATGGTCAAGAATGCCATGCGCATCCTCGCGCTCGACGAGCGCGCCAGGGCGCGCGGCATCCGCAAGGGACAATCGCTCAGCGATGCCCGGGCGCTTGTTCCCGGTCTTGACTGCCATGAGTCCGATCCCGCGGCCGATCAGGCGCTTCTGCTCGACATTGCCGGATGGTGCGAGCGCTACACCCCTCTCGTGGCGCTGGGGTCGGCTTCGCTGCCGGCTGACGGGACAACCGTGGCTGGTGACCATGGTCTCTTCATGGACATTACCGGCTGCGCCCACCTGATGGGCGGCGAGGAGGGGCTTGTGGCCGATCTCGAATCGCGCCTGCGTGCCCAGGGCTTCCATGTCCGGCTGTGTCTCGCCGATACGCCGGGTGCGGCCTGGGCGATGGCGCGGCATGGCAGCACAAGGATCATCCCGCCGGGTGGGCATGGTGATGCCATCTCGCCTTTGAATCTCGCTGGCCTTCGCCTGTCGCCGGATCTTGTCGCGTTGCTCGGGCGGGTCGGCTTCAAGACCATCGGCTGCATAGTCAACCTGCCGCGTGCCCCGCTCGCGGCCCGCTTCGGTGCGGCTCTGCTGCAGCGGCTTGATCAGGCTCTGGGTCGCGAGACCGAGGCGATCTCGCCGATCATGCCGGTGGCCGAACTCTCCACGGAGCGCCGTTTTGCGGATCCGGTGACCCACCACGATGAGGTCAGCCATGTCATCGGCGCACTTGCGCGGGCGATCGTCGAGCCGCTCGAGCGGCGCGAACTCGGCATCCGGCGCTGCCGGATCAGGCTGTTCAGGGCCGATGGTCATGTGGCGGCGCTTGAGGTCCAGACCGCAAGACCGCTGCGCGATCCGGACATGGTCCGGCGCCTTTTCGCCGAGCGTATCGCAGGGCTGCACGAGGAACTTGATGCCGGTTTCGGCTTTGACCTGATCCGCCTCGACGTGCTTCACGCCGATCCCTTCGAGGCGGGGCAATCCGACATGGTCGCCGGTGCGCAATCGGGAGCGGGCCATGACGCGCTGGTCGACCGCCTTGGCGCACGGCTCGGCCCCGAACGGGTTCAGCGCTTTGTGTCGGCCGACACCCACGTTCCCGAACGCAGCTTCGGGCGCGAACCGGTGGCCCGGCTTGAGGAAAGGGCCGGTTTCCGGCCCACTCTCCGGATGCGCGGCAACGGGACGAATGCGGCGCGCGCACCGCGCCCTTATACCGATGCCGAACCGCTCGCCACACGCCCGCTCTTGCTGTTTGACCGGCCCGAACTGCTCAGCACCATCGCAGAGGTGCCTGACGGTCCGCCGCTGAGGTTTCGCTGGCGCGGCGTTTCCTACCAGGTGGCCCGCGCCGAAGGGCCGGAGCGGATTGCCTGTGAATGGTGGCGCGACGGGCGCGGTGCCCGGACACGCGATTATTTCCGAGTGGAAGACAGTCAGGGCTACCGGTTCTGGATGTTCCGGCACGGCCTTTACGGACGCGAGACCAGTGAGCCGGCCTGGTACATGCACGGATTGTTCGCATGAACGGCGGACGATTGCCGGGACCTGTGGAGGACACCTGCGTAGAACTTGCCGCGACCAGCAATTTTTCCTTCCTGCGCGGGGCTTCCCACCCCGAGGAACTGGTCGTGCAGGCTTCGCGCCTGGGGTTGTCGGGTCTGGCGATCACCGACCGCAATTCGCTTGCCGGCGTCGTGCGTGGTCACATGGCCGCCAAGGAGGCCGGGCTTGCCTTCGCGCCGGGATGTCGGCTGGTGTTTGTTGACGGCACGCCCGACATCCTGGTCTGGCCCCATGACAGGTCAGGCTACGCCAACCTCTGTGAATTGCTGACCCTGGGCAAGCGTCGCGCGCCCAAGGGTGAATGTCATCTCACCTTCGAGGATTGCCTCAATCATGGCGGGGGGCTGCTGATGGCGCTGGTTCCGCCGGCCGGCGGGCATCATCGTTCAGCCCATATGGAGCGGGACCTGGGGCCGGTTCTCGAGCGTTTGCATGCGGCCTTTTCCGATCATGTGCATCTGGCGCTCATCCGCCATCATGGCGCCGGCGATCAGCGCCACATGGCCGCAACGGCGCGCCTGGCCGAAAGGCTCGGCATCGCCCTGGTGGCAATCGGCGATGTTCTCTATCACGCTCCCGAACGCCGGCCGCTCCAGGATGTGCTCACCTGCATCCGCGAGGGCGAGACGCTTGCCACGATCGGCACGCGGCTCATGCCCAATGCGGAACGGCATTTGCGCACCCGTGCCGACACGCTGCACCAGTTTCGCGGCTATGAGGCGGCGGTTGCTCAGGCGGCCCGTCTTTTCGCGCGGATCGGTTTCTCGCTCGATGAGTTGCGCTACCAGTATCCTGAGGCGCCGCTGTTCGAGGATCTGGCGCCTGAACCGCTGCTCGCGCAGGAGGCGCTTGAGCGGCTTACCGCCATAGGCCTGAAACGACGCTATCCCGACGGTGCCCCCGAGAAGGTGCTCAAGGCCATCGCGCACGAGATCGAACTGATCCGGAAGCTCGATTACGCTCCATACTTTCTCACCGTCTACGACATCGTCCGCTTTGCCCGCTCTGAAGGAATCCTGTGCCAGGGGCGCGGTTCGGCGGCCAATTCGGCAGTCTGTTACTGTCTCGGCATCACCGAGGTGGATCCCGGCAAGGTCGACCTCCTGTTCGAGCGCTTCATCTCCGAGGAACGAAACGAACCCCCCGATATCGATGTCGATTTCGAGCACGAGCGACGCGAGGAGGTGATCCAGTACATCTACAGGAAATACGGCCGCGAACGGGCGGGCCTTGCTGCAACCGTTATCACCTACCGGGCACGCTCGGCGATCCGCGAGGTCGGCAAGGTTTTCGGCCTGTCCGACGATGCGATTTCTGCCATCTCCGGCACGAAGTGGGGTGGCTGGTCGCGCGAGGTCGATGCCGAGGATGCCCGGCGCGCCGGCCTCGATCCGTCCGACAGACATCTGGCGCAGATGCTCGACCTGGCCTCGCAGATCGTCGGTTTCCCGCGGCATCTTTCCCAGCATGTCGGCGGTTTCGTGATCTCCCGGGACAGGCTGTCCTCGCTGATCCCGATCGAGAACGCGGCCATGGAGGATCGCACGCTTGTCGAGTGGGACAAGGATGACCTCGAAAGCCTCGGCATGCTCAAGATCGACGTGCTGGCGCTGGGTATGCTGACCTGCATCCGCAAGGCGTTCGGTTTTCTTCAAGCCCATTACGGCCGCCGCGAAACCCTCGCCTCGCTGCCCGATGGCGATACACCCACCTATGACATGATCTGCAGGGCCGACACGATCGGGGTCTTCCAGATCGAAAGCCGGGCGCAAATGTCGATGCTGCCGCGGCTCAGGCCACGCTGCTATTACGATCTGGTCATCGAGGTGGCCATCGTCCGCCCCGGACCGATTCAGGGCGACATGGTGCATCCCTATCTCCGCCGCCGGCAGGACAAGGAGCAGGTGACCTATCCAAAGGAGGAACTCCGCGAAGTCCTGGGCAAGACCCTGGGGGTGCCGCTGTTTCAGGAGCAGGCCATGAACATCGCCATCGTCGCCGGCGGCTTTTCTCCGGGCGAGGCCGACAAGCTGCGCCGCGCCATGGCCACCTTCCGCCGGGTCGGCACCATCGGTTCCTTCCAGACGAAGATGGTCGAGGGCATGGTCAGTAACGGTTATGAACGCGACTTCGCCGAACATTGTTTCCGGCAGATCGAAGGTTTCGGCGAATACGGCTTTCCCGAAAGCCATGCCGCCAGTTTCGCGCTTCTTGTCTATGTCTCCTGCTGGCTCAAATGCCACTATCCGGATGTCTTCTGTGCAGCGATTCTCAATTCCCAGCCGATGGGATTTTATGCGCCGGCCCAGCTGATCCGGGATGCGCGCGAACATGGCGTCGAGGTCCGCCCGGTGGACATCAATTTTTCGCACTGGGATTCCGTTCTGGAACCGGATGCGGAGCCGCAGACGGTTTCCGCCCGTCACCGGGACATGGCGCGCATCATGAAGAACACCCACGCCGTCCGTCTCGGCTTGCGGCAGGTCAAGGGCTTCGGCGAGGCCGAGGCGGAACTGCTCGTTGGCAATCGTGGCCGCGGATATGACAGTGTCCGGGATCTCTGGATGCGTTCGGGGCTCTCGCGCCGCGCCATCGAACAGCTCGCAGATGCCGATTGTTTCCGGTCTCTCGGGCTTGACCGGCGCGATGCCCTCTGGGCGGTCAAGGCGCTCGATCCGCTTTCAAGCGCCGAGCGGCTTCCGCTGTTCGCCGCAGCCGGCACGGCCAATCTTCAGAGGGAGCCTGATGTCGACCTGCCACCGATGCCGCTGGGCGAACAGGTGATCAATGATTACCAGTCGCTTTCCTTTTCATTGAAGGCGCATCCGATGGCGTCCCTGCGCGGACATCTGTCCCATGAGGGGTTTCGGCAGAATGCGGATCTGGCTGAAATCAGAACCGGTCGCCGCGTCAAAGTGGCGGGACTGGTGCTGGTGCGCCAGCGCCCGGGCTCGGCCAAGGGCGTGGTCTTCGAGACCATCGAGGATGAAACCGGCGTGGCCAATATCATCGTCTGGCCCAAGGTGTTCGAGAAATATCGCTCGATCGTGCTCGGCAGCCGCTGTGTGGGGGTGTCGGGCAAGCTGCAGAACGAGGATGGCGTGATCCACGTGGTCGCCGACAGGCTGGAAGATCTCACCCCGGCGATGGCGCGTATTTCCGATATGGCATCGGAAATGGGCGGTCTTGCCAATGCCGATGAGGTTCGCCGCCCGATCGAGGATACGCGTGTTCGCGACCGCAAGCCCGCTGCCCGCATCGTCAGGCTGATCCGCGAAGCGCCTGAACTGCGCAGGGACTATGAGCAAATGGCAAATGACCGTGCGGCCAGCCGTGCCTTGCCGCGCGGGCGTAATTTTCACTGACAAAGAGGTGCAGACGACGGCTTATCCGGGAGGGGGCGGGCCCAACGTCCCGCGCTCGATGATAGAGGTTGGTATCTCGATCTGGTGTTCCACCGGTTCCTTGTTGATCAGCTTCAGCAGCATCTCGGCAGCCGCCTCGCCCATGCGCCGGTGCGGCACCCGAACAGTCGTCAGACCCGGATTGACCATCTCGGCAATATCGATGTCGTCGAAGCCGGTGATCGAGATGTCTCCGGGCACGCTCATTCCCATTTCACGGGCCCGTTGCATCGCCCCGATGGCGAGCACATCGTTGCCGCAGATCACGGCCGTGGGGCGAGGGCTTGCTTGCATCAGCCTGGCAAAGGCATCGGCGCCGTCATGAAAAGCGTAAGGCGCCTCGATGACATCAATCAGGCCGCCTTCGATGCTTGCGGATTCCACGGCGCCGCGCACCCCCGCGATGCGTGCGGCCGCGCGATCGTTCATTTCGGAAATGCCGCCGATCATGGCTATTCTCCGATGCCCTTGGGCAATGACCCTCGCTGTGAGCTCCGCAGCGGCCGCCGCATTGTCGAAACCGACGAAGAACCCATCCGGTCCAGGTCCGAGGTTCCATGCTCCCACATAGGGCACGCGGCGGCGTTTCAGATACTCGATGCTGCTTTCAGGCCGGGCCGAGCCGATCAGCAGCAGCCCGTCGGCACCGCGCCCGATCAGGGCCTCCATCTGTTCGCGCTCGCGTGCCGGATCGTATCCCGAACTGGCAACCAGAAGGGTCTTCCCGGATCGCGAAAGCGCTTCCTGGAAAGATTGCAGACCGCGCGCGAAGATGGCGTTTTCCATGGTCGGTATGATCGCTCCGACCGTATTGGTGCGCCGCGACGCAAGCGCCCGGCCTCCGAAATCGGGCGTATAGCCGAGCGCCGTGACAGCCGCCATCACGCGTTCCCGGGTTGGCGCGATCACCCGTTCAGGCGCATTCAGGCAGCGCGAAACTGTCGCCGTCGACACACCTGCCGCCCGCGCCACGTCGTCCAGTGTCGGCCGTGAATAATCGTTCATCCTTGCTCCCGGAACCACTATACGAAGAAATTCTAAAAAGCCCACTGTAAGCGCTTGCGCAATGCAATGTAAGCGCTTACACTGTGATTGTTGGAGCCTTGGGAGGGGTCATGACGCGCAACGAGAAGATTGCATTCTGGGCAGCCGGCGCATGTACGGCTGCTTTTTTGGCCGATGTGGTCGCCGGAGCCTTCTTGCGTGCCGAGTTCCTATCCGATGTCGCGCAGGCATTGCTGCTTGCGCTCTCCTGCAGCTTCTTTGTCGCCGGACTGCTTCTCGTCGAGGCAGACGAGAAACCCGGCGCGACTTCAAACATGAATGGGGAGGAGGAAACCCGATGACTGACAGAAAGATACAGGCTGAACTGGCTTCGGCCGAAAGGCGGAATTTCCTGAAGCTGACCGGAGCCGGCGCGTTTACCGTGGCGATGATGGCAGGCGCGGCCGGAACGCTCTGGTCGGACGAAGCAGTTGCGCAGACCGCCAAGGAAGAGCGCGAGCGCGAGGCTGCCGCCGAGCACACCATGACCATTGCCACGGCCTACATTCTCGGGGCGTCGCGCAGCTACCCGATCATGCAGCTCGATTTCAAGGAGAACATCCAGAATGCCACCAACGGCAAGGTCTATGTCAAGCTTGCCCCGGGCGGCCAGCTCGGCGCCGGCGGCGCGCTTGTTCAGAAGGTGCAGGGTGGAACCATCCAGGCTGCCCAGCACTCGCTGTCGAACTTCGCGCCCTTCGCTCCAGCCGCTGACCTGATCAACCTGCCCTACTTCTGCGGCGCAAACCAGAAGTTCGTCAATCTGGTCAACTCCGACGCATGGAAGTCGGAAGTCCATCCGCTGGTCGAGGCCAAGGGCTTCAAGCCGCTCTACTATGTCGTGATCGATCCGCGCGTCGTCGCTGTCCGCAAGGGTGGAGACGCCGTCATGACGCCCGGCGACATGTCCGGTGTGAAATTCCGCGTTCCCGGTTCGAAAATGCTGCAGCAGTACTACCGCATGGTCGGCGCCAACCCGACACCGGTTGCGTGGGGCGAAACCCCCTCGGCGATCAAGCAGGGTGTTGCCGATGCACTCGACCCGGCCGTCGGCGCACTCTATGTCTTCGGCTTCAAGGATATCCTGAGCCACGTCACCTTCACCCAGGCGGTGCCTGACGGTCAGGTGTTCTCCTGCAACCTCGAATGGTTCAACTCCATGTCCTCCGACATTCAGGAAGGCATCGAGTTCGCCGCCGAGATCACTTCGCACCAGAACCTCGCCAAGGTGCCGGCTGCCCGCAACTACGCTATGGCGGAGCTTCGCAAGTCGGGCGTCGAGTTCCATTCGCTCTCTGATGACCAGCTTGCCGAATGGGAAGATGCCGGCGGTCATCAGAAGAGTGACTGGGACAGCTTCAAGCTGGAGCTTGCGGGCTCCATGGATGTGTTCGAAAAGCTCAACGAGGCTGCGAGCACCCAGGGCCGCTACTACGTTCACGACGCATAAGCGCCCGCCGGTTATCCGCCGCCGGGCGCGTGTCCGGCGGCGAAGCCACCCTGAACCAAGCTTCTCACGTGAACGGACGAAGCCGCTTCGATCCGCAAGGGGGATGTCGTGTCGAAATTTCTAAGCGCATTGGACAGGAACGCCGAACGATGGGCGCTGCTGATGTTCTACGTTCTTCTCGTCGTCACCATGGCGGTCGAGGTGCTTCGCCGCGAGGTCCTGGCCTATTCCTCGATCTGGGGCGAGGAAGTCGTCCGTTACGCCTTCATCTATCTGGCCTGGATCGGCGCGGCTGCGGCTGTCCGCGAGCGCGCTCACATCCGTATCGACGTGATCATGCATTACCTCGGCCCCCGCGCGAAGGCCGCCGTTTACATGCTGGGCGATCTCGTCATGCTTCTTGTTGCGCTGGTGGCTCTCTACTGGTCGTTCGAAAGCGTGGCCGTATCCTACAAGTTCGGTTCGGTCAGCCACGGCCTGCGAATCTCCATGGTCTGGTTCCTGCTTGCGGTTCCGATCGGCTTCTCGCTGATGATCCTCAGGCTGATCCAGTCCTTCATCCACGACGTCAATGCCCTGCGCACCGGAAAACCGGTGTTCGAGGGCAATCAGCTTTTTGATTGAGGGCCGGCCATGTTGTGGAACCAGCAACTGAATGCCGTTGAACTGGGCTGGGATTTCTATGCGCCCGTGATCCTCTTCGTCGTCCTGTGCGCACTTGCCATTCCGGTCTGGGCTGCCATCGGATCGGCGGCAATCATCATGCTGATCATGTCCGGCGCGTTGCCGCTGTCGCTGGTCGGCGAGTCCCTGTTCGACGGCATCGACGCCTTTGCGCTCACCGCGATCCCGCTGTTCATCCTCACCGGCGACGTGCTGGTCCGTACCGGACTGAGCCGGAAGTTTCTCGATGTCGCCGAAGCGCTGACATGCTGGACCAAAGGCGGCTTCGGCTCGGCAACGGTGCTTGTCTGCGGCATGTTTTCTGCAATCTCGGGCTCAGATGCCGCCGGCGCCGCTGCCGTCGGCCGCATGACCATCGGCAGGCTTGTCGAAAGCGGTTACCCGCGTCCCTATGCCTGCGCGCTCGTTGCCGCAGGCGCCTGCACCGGAATCCTGATCCCGCCGTCGATTGCCTACATCATCATCGGTCTGGTTCTGGGGATTTCCGCGTCGACCCTCTTTCTTGCCGCCGTCATTCCCGGCCTCTGCATTCTCTTTTCAATCCTGATCACCAACATCGTGGTCAACCGGATCTACAAATACGAGGGCGGCGAGCCGATGACGTTCGGCGAATGGGGCGGCAACCTGCTCACGACCCTCAGATCCGGCTGGTACGCCTTTCTGGTGCCGGGCATCATCTTCTACGGCATTTTCTCGGGCCGGCTCACGCCAACCGAGGCAGGCGCCACAGCGGTCATCGTGACCATTATGATGGGGTTCCTGCTCAAGACGCTGAAGCTCTCGGATTTTCCGTCCATGCTCCTTAGCTCGGCAAAGGTGGTCGGGGTAATCCTGCCGATCATCGCCTTCTCGCTGCCACTGGCCCAGGCGCTCGCCATCATGGGTGTCCCGCAGGGTTTCGTGGCCGCCGTCACCTCGATCAGCGAGGACCCGACCGTCATCATCCTGATGATGATCTTCATTCTGGTTGCGGCCGGATGCGTCATGGAGACAACGCCGAACATTGTCATCCTGGCGCCTATCCTCAAGCCGCTTGCCGACAACATCGGCATGAACGAGATCCAGTTCTGCATCATGATGATCACGGCACTTGGCGTCGGCTTCATCACGCCGCCATTGGGCCTCAACCTGTTCGTCGTATCTGGAATCACCGGAGAGTCGATCCTGAGGATTGCCTGGCGGGCCATTCCCTTTGTCTTCTTCATGTTGATCGTCGTGCTGGTGATCGCCTTCGTGCCGGCGCTGTCCACAACCCTTTTGCCTGAAATCTACCAGTAGGAGCTCCGCGGACATGTCCCGCCTTTACCTCAAGAAAGCCGAAAAGACCGCAACCTCCGATTCCGGTTCCGTACGTGACACCGTGCAGTCGATCCTCGATGACATTGAAAGCGGTGGCGAAGCCGAAGCACGGCGTTATGCGGACAAATTCGACCGCTACTCGGGCAACATCATCGTCACCCCCGAGGAAATCGAAGGGGCGGCGGCCAGCCTGCCGCAAAAACTCAAGGACGATATCCGCTTCGCCCACGACAATGTGCGCAGGTTCGCCGAGGCGCAGAAAAGCACACTGGACGATATCGAGGTCGAAATCGTGCCCGGTCTGGTGGCGGGCCAGAAGACAATACCGATCGAATCGGCGGGCTGCTATGTTCCCGGCGGCCGCTACAGCCATGTCGCATCGGCGATCATGACCGTAACGACGGCGAAGGTGGCGGGCTGCAAGCACATCACCGTGTGTTCACCGCCGCGGCCCGATGTCGGTGTTCATCCCGCCATTCTCTACACAGCCCATCTGTGCGGCGCCGACACGTTCCTTGCCATGGGCGGAGTGCAGGGCGTGGCCTCGATGGCCTTCGGTCTCTTCGACATACCCGCGGCCGGCATCCTGGTTGGTCCCGGCAACCAGTTCGTCGCCGAAGCCAAGCGCATCCTGTTCGGCCGCGTCGGCATCGACATGTTTGCAGGTCCTACCGACAGCCTGATCCTGGCGGACAAGGATGCCGACGCCGAGATTGTCGCCGCCGATCTGGTTGGACAGGCAGAGCACGGCTACAACTCGCCGGTCTGGCTGGTAACCGACGACCGAAAACTCGCCGAGACCGTCATGGACAAGGTGCCCGGGCTGATCGCGGATCTTCCCGAGGTCAACCGCGACAACGCAGAAGCCGCCTGGCGCGATTTTGCCGAAGTGATCCTGTGCGAGAACCGCGAGGAAATGGCGGCTACCTCCGACGAATATGCACCCGAGCACCTGACGGTCCAGGCGGCCGATCTCGACTGGTGGCTCAAACGGCTGAGCTGCTACGGTTCGCTGTTCCTGGGCGAAGAAACCACGGTTGCCTTCGGCGACAAGGCTTCGGGCACCAACCACGTGCTGCCCACCTCGGGTGCCGCGCGCTACACGGGCGGGCTGTCGGTGCACAAGTTCATGAAGATCGTAACCTGGCAGCGAGCCACGCGCGATGGCGCCCGGCCGATCGCCGAGGCGACCGCACGGATCTCACGTCTTGAAGGGATGGAGGGGCATGCCCGGACTGCGGACATCCGGCTGCGCAAGTATTTCCCGCTCGACAATTTCGACCTGTCCGGCGCGGACCAGGATATCTGACATGACCGGTTCGCCTGTGTTTGACCTCGGGGGACGGGTGGCACTCGTGACGGGTGCGAGTTCCGGCCTTGGTCGCGCCTGTGCCGGCTTTCTGGCCAAGGCCGGTGCGAAGGTGGTCGGGCTTGCCCGCCGCGCCGACGCACTCGACGCCTGGCGTGCCGAAACCGGAGGATCCACGGCTGCGCTGACAGCGGATCTCGGGACAGTCGAAGACTTTGCGGCGCTTGCCGATCAGGTCGCATCGCCATTCGGGCCGCCCGAGATTCTTGTCAACGCTGCAGGCCTCAACCCGCGCCAGCATGCCGATCAGGTAAGTCAGGATGCATGGGCCCGAACGATCCACCTCAACCTGACGGTGCCCTTCTTTTTCGCCCAGGCGCTGGCGCCGGCGATGCGTGAAATGGGCCGGGGCAGGATCATCAATTTCGCCTCCCTTCAGTCGCGTAGGGCATTCACCAACGGCATTGCCTATGGAGCATCGAAAGGTGGCGTTGAGCAAATGACGCGCGCAATGGCCGAGGCCTGGTCGCAATATGGCATCAACGCCAATGCGCTGGCACCGGGTTTCTTCCCGACAGAATTGACCGGCCCCGTCTTCGCCGACAGGGATGTTTCGGCAGCCCATGCGCGTGCCACATGCATCGGCCGGAATGGCGAGATGGGCGACATCGAGGGACCGCTTCTTTTTCTGGCGTCCGATGCTTCGGCCTATGTCACCGGACAGGTGCTGTTTGTGGATGGGGGCTACACCGCAAAATGAAGGCACTGGTCTACACATCGCCGAGAGAACTGGCCTATCGGGACGAGCCCGAGCCGAAGCCGGCCGAGGGTGAGGCAATTGTCAGGGTCGAAGCCGTCGGTATTTGCGGCTCGGACATGCATGCCTATCTCGGCCATGATGAACGCCGGCCGGCGCCCCTCATTCTCGGACACGAGGCGGCAGGGGTGGTGGTTCGCGGACCGCTTGAAGGCAAACGGGTCACCGTCAATCCCCTGGCCACTTGCGGCAAATGCCGCGCCTGCGTTTCCGGCCGCAACAACCTTTGCCCCGATCGCCAGATTCTCTCGATGATGCCGCGTCAGGGCGCCTTTGCCGAGTACATCGCGATTCCGGTTGAAAACCTGGTCGAGGTTCCGGAGCACGTATCCTTCGCAAAAGCCTGTTTGGCCGAACCGCTGGCGTGCGGTTGGCATGGCGTCCGCCTGGGCGCGGCTCAGTTCGACATGGCCCTGTCGGAGGCGCGCTGCCTGGTGATCGGCGGCGGCGCCATAGGTCTGGGCGCGGCGCTGGCGCTCAAGGCCAAAGGCGCTAGTGACGTCACCATCAGCGAAACCAATACCCGCCGGGTTCCGGCGCTTCAAAAGGCGGGCGATTTCGCAATTGCCACACCTGATAGGATTGGAGCGGAGCCCCCGGGAGTTTACGATCTGGTGATTGACGGTGTCGGCTTTGCTGCCACGCGGGCAGCAGCGAGCAGGGCTGCACGTCCCGGCGGCGTGATCGTTCATATCGGGCTGGGCGACGCGGAGGGCGGCCTCGATATCCGCCGCATGACGCTGCAGGAAATCACCTTCATCGGCGCCTACACCTACACACCGCAGGATTTCCGGGAGACCGCCGCGGCAATCTTCGACGGCCGGCTGGGGGATCTCGACTGGCCGGAAGTCCGTGCTCTGGAAGACGGTGCGAGAGCGTTTTCCGACATTATAGACGGGCGCGTTTCCGCTCCCAAGATCATTCTCGAACCCTGATTTCGGTCAGGAATTCCAAACCTTCGAAGCGATCAAGTACGGCGAGGACATCGGCAAGTTCATCGCCGACGTCGAGAAGGGCGGGCACGTCCACACCCACAATCTCAAGACCAAGCGCTGGTAGGAGTTTTGACCATGGCATCGAAATATTCCAACATGACGTTTCATGGCTACCGCCGCGAGAACGGCCGGGTGGGCGTGCGCAACCACGTCCTGATCCTGCCGGTGGACGACATCTCGAACGCGGCCTGCGAGGCGGTTGCCAACAACATCAAGGGCACGCTTGCGATCCCGCACGCCTACGGCCGGCTGCAGTTCGGCGAGGACCTGGAGCTGCATTTCCGCACCATGATCGGCACCGGGTCGAACCCGAACGTGGCGGCGGTGGTCGTGATCGGCATCGAGCCGGGCTGGACCAGGCGGATCGTCGACGGGATTGCGGCCACCGGCAAGCCGGTGACCGGCTTCTCGATCGAGCAGAACGGCGACTTGAAGACCATCATGGATGCATCCCGGGTGGCCAAGGACTATGTCCACTTTGCTTCCGAGCTTCAGCGCGAGGAGTGCCCGATCTCGGAATTGTGGGTGTCGACCAAGTGCGGCGAGAGCGACACCACGACGGGTCTGGGTTCCTGCCCGACGGTGGGCAACATGTATGACAAGCTCCTGCCCGAGGGCATTTACGGCTGCTTCGGCGAGACCTCCGAGATCACCGGGGCCGAGCACATCTGCAAGGCGCGCGCGATCAACGAGGAAGTGGGCGAGCGCTGGCACAAGATGTGGAAGGCCTACCAGGACGACGTGATCTTCGCGCACCAGACCGACGATCTTTCCGACAGCCAGCCGACCAAGGGCAACATCGAGGGCGGTCTGACGACCATCGAGGAGAAGGCGCTGGGCAATCTGGAGAAGATCGGCCGGACCTCGCAGTTCATCGACATTCTCGAGCCTGCGGAACAGCCGCAATCGGGCAACGGGCTCTACTTCATGGACAGCTCGTCGGCGGCTGCGGAATGCGTCACGCTGATGGCCGCGGGCGGCTATGTGGTCCATACCTTCCCGACCGGGCAGGGCAATGTTGTGGGCAACCCGATCGTGCCTGTGATCAAGATCACCGCCAATCCGCGCACGGTCCGCACCATGGGCGAGCATGTCGACGTCGACGTCTCGGGCATCCTGAGGCGCGAGATGACCATCGACGAGGCCGGCGACGCCCTCATCGACATGATCCGCAGGACCTCCAACGGACGCAACACCGCTGCCGAGGCGCTCGGGCACCGCGAGTTCTCCATGACAAAACTCTACAGATCCGCGTAAGGCGAACCTGCGACAACACTTCCGCCCGGGACCATTCGACCCGGGCGGTTTCATTTTCAGAAACTGGACCGATTTCCAAATGGCATCCCTGTCGCAATTGCGCCTCAGAGCAAAATCCCTGTTCCCCGGCCTGCTTCTGGCCCTGACCATCGCTGCTGCCGCCAAGTTCCTTTCGGAACACTACGGCGCACCGGTGATGCTGTTTGCCCTGCTGATTGGAATGGCGTTCAATTTCATGGCCGACCAGGAGACGACGGGCGAGGGCGTCGTCTTCGCCTCCAAGACGGTGCTGCGACTGGGAATCGTGCTTCTGGGCGCCCGCATCACCCTGGGGGACATTGCCGGTATCGGCACTTCGGGACTGCTGACCGTGGCCGGGCTGATGGCGGCAACCATCGGCTTCGGCTTCGTCTGCGCGAGGCTGTTCTCACGCGGCTGGCGCTTTGCCATTTTGACCGGAGGCTCCGTGGCCATCTGCGGCGCATCGGCGGCGCTGGCCTTGGCAGCTGTCATCCCCGCCAATGACAAGACCGAGCGCAACGTGCTTTTTACCGTGGTGGCGGTGACCACGCTCTCAACGATCGCGATGATCATCTACCCCGTACTCTTCGGGCTTGCAGGGCTTAGCGATGCGCAGAGCGGCTTTCTCATCGGCGCCACGGTTCATGATGTGGCGCAGGTGGTGGGGGCGGGATATTCGATCTCGACCGAGGCCGGCGACACCGCCACCATCGTCAAGCTGCTCAGGGTAACGCTGCTGCCTGTCGTGCTGATCATCGTCGCGCTGTCGGTGGCGCGAAAGGACAGCGGCTTCTCGCATGTCCGGCTGCCGCTATTCGTAGTCGGTTTCGGCGTGCTCACGGTTGCCAACAGCACAGGCCTGATACCTGTTCCCGCGGCCGCCCTTCTTGTCGATGCCTCGTCGTGGTTCTTGGTAACGGCCATCGCAGCGCTCGGTGTGCGCACCAACATGAAGGCGATGCTGGACCTGGGCTGGCGTCATGTCGCGGTGATCGTTGCGGAAACGGTGTTTCTTCTGACCCTTGCCTGGGCGGCGGTCTCCTTTGGTCTCGCAGGGCTGTGAACTTCACCACCCCGTACTGAACCTCAACGCTTCAATTCGTTTCAGCGATCTTCCAGCAGCTTGTCGAGAACGCCTTCGAACCTGGCGATCGTCGCATCGATGTCTTCAAGCTTGTCGAGCCCGAACAGCCCTATCCGGAATGCTTGGAAATCGCCGGGTTCGTCGCACATCAGCGGTACGCCTGCCGCGATCTGCATCCCCTCGGCCGCGAACTTCCGGCCGTTCTGAAAGTCGGGATCCGTGGTGTAGCTCACCACCACCCCGGGCGCCTCGAAACCGGGGGCTGCCACCGACTTGAATCCGTTCCTCGACAGCAGGCCCCGGATTCGCGAACCGAGTTCCCACTGCCGCTTCCTGGCCAGTTCGAACCCGAACCCGCGGGTCTCGATCATACGGTCCCGGAACACTTTGAGCGCATCGGTGGGCATGGTCGAGTGGTAGGCATGTCCGCCATCGAGATAGGCCTGCATGATGTCATGCCACTTCGCCAGATCCACTGCGAAGCTGCTGCTTTCGGTATCCTTGAGGCGGGCGAGCGCACGTTCGCCAAGCATCACCAGCCCTGCGGAAGGCGAGGCGCTCCAGCCCTTTTGCGGGGCTGAGATGAGAACATCCACGCCTGTTTCCTGCATATCGACCCAGATGCATCCCGAGGCGATGCAATCGAGCACGAAGAGCGCCCCGACTTCGTGTGCCGCCTCGGCAATTGCCTTGAGATAATCATCCGGCAGGATCACGCCCGAGGAAGTTTCGACATGCGGGGCGAAGACGACCTGCGGGCGTTCCTCGCGGATTCTCGCGACGATCGTCTCAATCGGCTGCGGAGCAAAGCCGGAGGTGCTCTCATTGCCGACCTGGCTCGCCTTGAGCACAACGGTCTCGGAGGGAATCCCGCCCTTTTCGAAAATCTGGGACCAGCGGTAGGAGAACCAGCCGTTGCGAATGACCATGACCCGGGCATCCGTGGCGAACTGACGCGCAACGGCCTCCATCGCGAACGTGCCGCCGCCCGGCACGATGATCGCCGTGTCGGAATGATAGACTTCGCACAACAAGGCGTTGAGATCGTTCATGACCCCTTGGAAAACCCTGGACATGTGGTTGAGGGAGCGATCGGTAAAGACAACCGAAAATTCCATCAGGCCGTCGGGATCGACCGGTGTCGCCTTGTTGTTCATGCCCATGGATCCTTCTCACTTGCGTCTGCCTTGTCCGCCTCGCGGTATAGGCCGGATCGGTGCGGGATTGAAGATGGCAAGCGCCGAATAATGCCGCGAAAGGCGATCATCCGTTTTTGAAAGGCATGGCTTACCTTTGTCGCATCTCACGGATTGTCCTTCGTTCCGGTCGGACCTTCGAAGAGGTGGGCGATCGCATTTGCATAATAGGCAACCAGCGCCCGGTCCTTGTCCGCAATTTTCAGTTCGCCGTCCGGCGCTTGCCGGACGATGCGGCGTAGCGTCAGCATTCTCAAGCCCACATCGATCTCATAGTCCCGGTCCTGTCGCGGAATGTGAAGATACAGCCCACGCGCCACCAGCCGGTCGATCAATGTGCCGACACGGACTTTCAGTTCGAGCCGGTCCACACGTTCCGCCCCTGCCTGCAGCAGTGCGACCGATACCAGCGAAACCGGTAGCACCGGAACCAGGGTCTCGATGGAGCGCATCAACTGTAGGGCAAGCTTTTCCGTCAACGCTTCGCGCTCGGTCTCCTCGAGCGCCCGCCATTTATCGATCCCCTGGTCGGCAAGAAAACGATCCACTGATACGGGATTTCCGAAAGAGACACTGGCATAGCCGAACCGGTGCCATCTTCCTGCCAGGCGAAGCTTGAGGTTGCGCCACAGAAAGCCCAGCGTTCGTGTTGATTTTCTCCAGGTCGACGACGGTCTTGCGTGGTGATCGGCCTCGAACACAAGCGACCGGTCCTCGAGCACGCGGTCATAGTTGAGGCCGACCGGAATGAAGACCGTGTCATGGGAAACGTGGTCGTGCGCTGCGACAATATAGGAAATGAGCCCGATGCGGGGCGGCCTCAGTTTTCCGTCGCGCGATAGTCCTCCCTCCGGAAACACCGCCTGCGTAACGCCCGCTTCGGTGGCCATGCGGACATAGGTGGCGAGGATGCGCCGGTAAAGCCGGTTGCGTGCATTGCGGCGAATGAAGTAGGCGCCCATGAACCGGATCAGTGTTTGCAGCACCGGCACTCGCGCCCATTCGCCAACCGCGTAGGACAGCGCGGTCGAGGACGATGCCAGGTAGGTGACCAGCACATAATCCATGTTGGAGCGGTGATTCATCACGAACACCACCGAGGAGTCCGGGGCGACCTTTGAAAGCGCCTCGGTGTCCGTGTAACCCAGCCGGACACGGTAAAGCGCGGTGGCGATCCACCGCGCCAGTCGCGTTCCGATGCGGAAATAGGCGTAGGCATTGAACATCGGAACGATTTCCCGCGCATAGCGGGCTGCGCGTCCCATTGCCACCTGGATGGGTTCGCCGGTCTCGCGGGAGTGCTCCGATACGGCCTCGAGCACTGCAGGATCGTTTATAACCCGGTCGATCAGCACCTCGCGCGGGGTTGTCCCGAACGGGCGGATCTTGAGTTTGAGTCGCGTATTGAGTTCGTCGATGGCCTGGTTGACGCGCCTGCGGAAGAACCAGCGCACGGCCGGTGACAGCAACCTGTCGGCAATTGCGATGGCCGCCAGCCCGCATGCAATCACGATCACCCAGACCGGCAGTTCGATCGTCTCGGTCATGCCTGCTCCACCCCCGGTTCGAGACTAAGGTCTTGCGTGCCTTTGTCCAGCCGTAGAGGGATATGCGGAAGGATGGTGAAAGCCGTCGGCGGCCGGGTTATGGCTCGATCAGGATGCTGCCAAGGATCTCGACGTCATCGCCCTTGAGCCGGATCACCAGAACCTCGCCCGATCGTGTAAACTGACCGGTCAGCGCCGATATGTTGACCTGGTGGGTGACCAGCATCATCGGTTCCGAGGCTTCGCGGATCATGGAGCGGATCTGTTCGGTCTGCATCGCGCGGGTCGAGCGATCCCGGAAAAACGAATTGAGCGGCGGTGCTTCGCTGACTTCTCCGAGATCGAGAAGTTCTGCCGTCTCGCGGCAACGGCACCATTGGCTGGTCAACACCCGGTCAAAGGTAATTCCCCGTTCCCGGAAGGCGGCGCCGATGGCGCGTGCCTGCGCACGGCCGCGGTCGTCGAGATTCCGTTGGGTAGAGCAATCGCCGATTTCGAACGCGGCCGGATCGCCTGTTCCCGGCGCGAGCGCATGCCGCATGATCGCCATCGCGCCGGGTTCGTCGAGTGCCGCCCAGTCATTTGCAAGTGCGACACCCGGGAAAAGGAAAAACAAGACAAGCAACCAGCGCATGCAGCATGACTCCCATTGTTTCGTGACAAATGCCGCCAGAACCGGCGATTGTGCGGCCGGCGTTTTCTCCTTCTCCGGAAAGGCGTTCTCCGGAAAGGCGTTGCCCGAAGTCAGATAGGGCGGCAGGTTTTGATGGACAGGGCTTCGGCTTCAAGTGGACCGTGTCACGTCAAACCGCTAGAAGGGTGTGACGCCGCTCAGCAGGACCCGCCTTCGCGAAAGCTATCCCCGCCTCGCGTGACGCCTGTGCCGAAAGGATCTTCCACATGAACACTGTTCCGTTTTTCGACGGGCACAATGACTTTCTGCTGCGATTGCTGCACGCGCCGCTCCGGCGCGAAAAGCTTTGGCTTGGCGCCACGGGGGAAGGCCATCTCGATCTGACCCGGATGCGCAAGGCAGGATTTGCCGGCGGATTTTTCGCAATCTACATTCCCTCCCCGCATGATGAAGGCATGGGTGACATCCAGGCGATGATGGACAACCCGCCCTACGATCTTCCTCTGCCGCCACTGATGGACGCCGAGCAGACCCAGGCCATTGCCCTGGCGATGGCAGGGCATCTTTTGTGGATGGAGCGGGTCTCGAACGGTGCCATGAAGGTCTGCCGCAACGTAACCGATGTTCGCCAATGCATCGAAGACGGAACCGTGGCCGCTGTCATGCACATGGAAGGTGCGGAGCCGATCGGCGCGGATCTTGATGCGCTCTATGTGTTTCACGGCATGGGGTTGCGCTCGCTGGGCCCGGTGTGGAGCCGGCCAACGGTGTTCGGCCACGGGGTTCCGTTCCGCTTCCCGGGGGATCCCGACATCGGGCCCGGCCTTACCGAGGTTGGCAAAGACCTGGTCAGGGCCTGCAACGAACTCGGGATCATGGTCGACCTGTCGCACCTCAACGAAAAGGGCTTCGACGATGTGGCGCGCATCTCCGACGCGCCTCTTGTCGCCACCCATTCCAACGCCCATGCGGTGACCCCTTCCAGCCGCAATCTCACCGACCGGCAGCTTGCGATGATCCGCGAGAGCCGCGGCATGGTCGGTCTTAACTTTGCGACAGTGTTCCTGCGCGATGACGGTCGCAAGTCAACCGATTGTGGATGGGACCCGGTGATGCGCCACCTCGATCACCTCGTTGAAACGCTCGGTGAGGATCATGTCGGCTTCGGTTCGGATTTTGACGGCGCCGAGCTTCCGGATGTCATTGGCGATGTGACCGGCGTACCGGCGCTTGTCGAGCAGATGCGCAAGCACGGTTTCGGGGACGCGCTGATTGAAAAGGTTGCGCGGAAAAACTGGATTTCGCTCTTGGCGCGCACCTGGGGGGCGTGATGCTGTCATACAGAGAGAGCTGTACGGCTTTCTTTGCAACGCAAACCTTCACACTCCGGGGTCGACCTTTGAAGCGCCTAGGTCCAGTTTCTCTTTTCTCGGTGGATAAGTGACTAGAAATCGATGACGACACCAACGGATGTCGAACTGCTTTTCTCGCCAGTTGTTGAGTGTCGGTCGGCACCCGTTTCTTCAAAGGTGGTTACCGTTGTAACGCCAACGCCAACACCTTCCCCAGTGGAATGTGTTTCGGTTTTGGTTCGCCCGCCGCCGTCTGAAGTGTGGTTGCGGATCTCTTCGGCTACGGCGTACTGTACGCCCAATGCAAATAAAAGTATTGTCAGGGCTCTCATCATGGCAGTGCCTCCCAAGTATCGTAATGATATCACAAGCAGCAGATTTATTCAAAATTCGTGTACATCAAGCCGAAGCAAAATTGTAAACCGTGCAGGCTGGACTCGAAATGAGAGAAAATGCTGTTGAGCGTTATTTATACATTTCGCCTCAACCCCGTCACCCGCGCCAGTACGGCGTTGGCCGCGTCGAGCACGTTGGAGCCTGGGCCGAAGATCTCGGCAACACCCTTTTCGCGCAGGAAGGCATAGTCCTGCTCGGGGATGACCCCGCCGACAACCACCTGAATGTCGTCACGGCCCTTGTCCTTCAGCCGCGCGATCAGATCCGGCACCAGCGCCTTGTGACCCGCAGCGAGTGATGAAACACCGACCACGTCGACACCCAGCGCGATCGCTTTCTCCGTGACCTCCGCCGGGGTTTCGAACATGTCGGTAAGATCCACCTTGAAGCCCATGTCGGCGAAGGCCGTGGCGATCACCTTGGCGCCGCGGTCGTGCCCGTCCTGCCCCATCTTGGCGACAAGAACATGCGGCGCGCGGCCTTTCTCGTCGGTGTAGTCGGCAATGCGGGCGCGGATCGCCTTGTATTCCGGATCGTCCTGGTACACGTCCTCGTACACGCCGCCGATCACTTTCGTGATCGCATGATGACGTCCGCCGAAGCCGCGCTCCATGGCATCGGAAATCTCGCCCAGCGAGGCTCGTGCGCGCGCTGCTTCGATGGCAGCGGCAAGCAGGTTGCCATCGCCGGATTTCGCAACCTCTTCCAGCGCCGACAAGGCCGCCTCGTGCGCTTTCGGATCACGGCTGTCGCGCATCTTTTTCAGTCGCGCGATCTGTCCGGCCCGGACCTTGTCCGTGTCGATGTTGAGAATGTCGACCTGGGGCTCGTCGGCAAGCCTGTAGCGGTTGACGCCCACAATGACGTCTTCGCCCCGGTCGATCCGCGCCTGCCTGCGAGCGGCTGCTTCCTCGATACGCATCTTCGGCAGACCCTGCTCGACAGCTTTGGTCATGCCGCCAAGGGCTTCCACCTCGTCGATCAGCTCCCAGGCCTTTTCCATCAGGTCGGCGGTCAGCTTCTCGACATAGTAGGAACCGCCGAGCGGATCGACCACGTTGGTGATGCCGGTCTCGTGCTGCAGGATAAGCTGCGTGTTGCGGGCAATCCGGGCGGAGAAATCGGTGGGCAGGGCGATGGCTTCGTCAAACGAGTTGGTGTGCAGCGACTGGGTGCCGCCGAGCGCTGCCGCCATGCCCTCGAACGCGGTGCGGACAATGTTGTTGTAGGGATCCTGCTCGGTGAGCGAGACGCCCGACGTCTGGCAATGGGTTCGGAGCATTTTCGAACGGTCGGATTGTGCGCCGAAATCGGTCATGATTTTCGACCACATCTGCCGAGCGGCCCTCAGCTTTGCAGCTTCCATGAAGAAGTTCATACCGATGCAAAAAAAGAATGAGAGCCGCCCCGCGAACTTGTCGACATCGAGACCCTTCGCCTTTGCGGCACGGACATATTCCATGCCGTCGGCGAGCGTGTATGCCAGTTCCTGCGCCAGCGTCGCACCCGCCTCCTGCATGTGGTAGCCGGAGATCGAGATGGAATTGAACCGGGGCATCTCGGCTGCGGTGAACCCGATGATGTCGGCGACGATCCGCATCGAGGGCTCGGGCGGGTATATGTAGGTGTTACGGACCATGAACTCCTTGAGGATGTCGTTCTGCACCGTGCCCGTAAGTGCCGCGCGCTCGACTCCCTGTTCTTCGCCCGCCACGATGAACATCGCGAGCACCGGAATGATCGCACCGTTCATGGTCATCGACACGCTCATTTCGCCGAGCGGAATGCCGTCGAACAGGATCTTCATGTCTTCGACCGAATCGATTGCCACGCCGGCCTTGCCGACATCGCCGGTCACGCGTGGATGGTCGGAATCGTAGCCGCGATGGGTCGCCAGATCGAACGCCACCGACAGCCCCTTTTGGCCCGCAGCCAGGTTGCGCCGATAAAATGCGTTCGATTCTTCCGCCGTCGAAAACCCCGCATATTGCCGGATTGTCCATGGCTGGCCGGCATACATCGTTGAGCGGACGCCACGGGTGAAAGGCGCAAACCCCGGCAGTTCGGAGGAAGCGCTCTCGGGCACGTCTTCGGCGGTGTAGAGTGGCTTGAGGGTGATGCCCTCGGGTGTTTCGGTATTCAAGCTTTCGATGGGCTTGCCCTTGAGATCCCGGGTTGCGAGTTCCAGCCAGTCGCGGGTTGTCTTGGTCATTTCGCAAACTCCATGATCACCTCGTCCACGGCCAGGCTGTCGCCCGCCTTGACCGGAATGTGCGAGACCACGCCCTTGCGCTCGGCCTTGAGCACATTTTCCATCTTCATCGCCTCGACGACCGCGAGCGTCTGCCCTTCCTGAACCTCGTCGCCCTCGTTGACGGCAATCGAGACGATCAGGCCCGGCATCGGGCACAGCAGCAGGTTGGACGTGTCCGCCACCTGCTTCTCCGGCATCAGGCGCGCAAGCTCCGCAACCCTGGGGCTGAGCACCTGCGCCCGGACATCGACCCCGAGCTGCCTCAGCCGCCACCCGGCTTCGGCAGGCTCGATCTTGATTGCCTGGGTGTCTCCATCGATGGTGATGAGGGCGATCTTCTCACCCGGTTTCCAGTCGGTCGCGACCTGCATGGCCTGACGTCCGGCAAGCTTGATCCGGTAGCCCTGGTCCGCGTCGTCGATCCGGCCATGAATCTCATGGCCCGAAATGCGCACGACCTTGTCCTCGTGCGCGCGCTTTTCAGCCTGGCTGAATCGGGCGCCGGAGATCAGGGCATTGCGCTCGCCCAGGATATGGCTGACGACCAGCGCCGCAATGGCGAAGCGTTCGACAACCTGTTCGTTTGGCGGAACCGGTCCGAACCCGTCAGGATATTCCTCGGCGATGAAGCCGGTCGAAAGCCGGCCCTCGCGCCAGCGCGGATGCTGCATCAGAGCCGACAGGAACGGCAGGTTGTGGCCGATTCCCTCGATCTCGAAACGGTCCAGCGCATCGGCCATCGCATCGACGGCCTCAAGCCGCGTCGGTGCATGGGTGCACAGCTTGGCGATCATCGGATCGTAGAACATCGAGATTTCCGAGCCCTCGCTGACGCCGGTGTCATTGCGGATCGTGATATCTCCATCGGTGCCCTCTTGCGGCGGGCGATAGCGGGTCAGACGGCCGATCGATGGCAGGAATCCGCGATAGGGGTCTTCCGCGTAAAGCCGGCTTTCCACCGCCCAGCCGTTGAGCTTGACGTCCTGCTGGCTGAACGCCAGCGACTCGCCCGCCGCAACCCTGATCATCTGCTCGACGAGGTCGACGCCGGTAATCAGTTCGGTCACGGGATGTTCGACCTGAAGCCGGGTGTTCATCTCGAGGAAATAGAAATTGCGGTGCTTGTCGACGATGAACTCGACGGTGCCCGCCGACTGGTAGTCCACGGCCTTTGCCAGCGCCACCGACTGTTCGCCCATGGCTTTTCGCGTTGCCTCGTCGAGAAACGGCGAGGGGGCTTCCTCGACGACCTTCTGGTTGCGCCGCTGGATCGAGCATTCGCGCTCGCCGAGGTAGATTGCGTTTCCGTGGCCGTCGGCGATCAGCTGGATCTCGATGTGACGCGGCTCCTCGACGAACTTTTCGATGAAGATGCGGTCATCCCCGAACGAGCTCGCTGCTTCCGATTTCGAGCGGGCAAATCCCTCGCGTGCCTCGGCATCTTTCCAGGCAATCCGCATGCCCTTGCCGCCGCCGCCAGCCGAAGCCTTGATCATCACCGGGTAGCCGATCTCCGATGCGATGCGTGCCGCGTGTTCCTCGTCATCGATCAGTCCCATGTGTCCGGGGACAGTGGAAACGCCGGCCTCGGCTGCAATCTTCTTCGAAGTGATCTTGTCACCCATCGCCTCGATGGCCTTCACCTTGGGGCCGATGAAGGTGATGCCTTCCTTCTCCAGCGCCTCGCAGAAGGATGCCCGTTCGGACAGAAAGCCGTAGCCCGGGTGAACGCCTTCCGCGCCGGTCTGCTTGCAGGCCTCGATGATCCTGTCGGCCATAAGGTAGGACTGGTTTGCGGGGGGAGGGCCGATATGCACGGCCTCATCCGCCATCTCCACATGCATCGCGTTCCGGTCGGCATCCGAATAGACAGCGACGGTCGCGATGCCCATCCGCCTGGCGGTCTTGATGACCCGGCAGGCGATTTCGCCGCGGTTGGCGATCAGGATCTTCTTGAACATGCACTTCCCCCGCTCAGAGGCCAGCGATTGGCCCGACTGCGGCCACCGTCCCGTGGCCAATCAAATCTCTCTGTATCCCGGGCATCGAATTGTTGCGCCCGGCTTCCCGCCCCGGTCCGGGGCGGGAAAAGTCTGTTGTCGCCCTCAAACCTCGAGAACATCCTCGAGGGCTTCCGGCATGGTGGTTCGCGCCACCGTTTCGTCGATCTTCAGCATGGCCGAATAGGATTTCGGATCGAAGGGGTGTTCGGCCGGCACGATTTCGCGTCCGAACAGCCAGGAAATCCGCCCGGCGTCGAGATTGCCGCGCTCGAAGGGCTGGTTGCCGTAAAGATGCCACAGCGCATGCAGGAACGCGGTGTCGGCCAGTTTCTCGGTCGACGTCCGGTCGGCCATGCGCTGGCGCTTGATGATTGCCGTCACCCCGCGCGGATTGGCCCTGCGGATTGTAAACTGGAACCCCGTCCCGGGCAGGCCGGACGGGATCCCGCGGTGCTTGGTCATCTCAGGCAGTTTTGCCATCGGTCTCAGCTTTCCTTCTCGGCCTCGAGCTTGTCCTGGGTACGAAGATCGAAATCGCTCGCCGCGTGACGCTCGTGCAACTGCTCGGACGGATCGCCGAAGGCCCTGTTGACCATTCGGCCGCGCTTGACCGCAGGACGCTCGGCAATCTGGTCTGTCCAGCGCTTAAGGTTGGTGTAGGTCGCAGTGTCGAGATAGGTGGCGGCGTCATTGTAGACGTTGCCCTGCATCAGCGTGCCGTACCAGGGCCAGATCGCCATGTCGGCGATGGTGTACTCCGACCCGGCGATGAATTCATTGTCGGCAAGCCGCTTGTCGAGCACATCGAGCTGGCGCTTGACCTCCATTGCGAAGCGGTCGATCGCATATTCGATCTTCATAGGCGCATAGGCATAGAAGTGCCCGAAGCCGCCGCCCAGGAACGGTCCCGAACCCATCTGCCAGAACAGCCAGTTGAGCGCCTCGGTTCGCGCCCGGGCATCCTTCGGGAGGAACGCGCCGAACTTTTCGGCAAGGTAGAGCAGGATCGAGCCGCTTTCGAAGACGCGGGTCGGTTCGCCTGTCGAATGGTCGGCGAGTGCCGGAATCTTGGAGTTCGGGTTAACGTCGACGAAGCCGGAGCCGAACTGGTCGCCCTCGCCGATATTGATGAGCCATGCATCGTATTCCGCGCCCGAATGGCCTGCCGCCAGCAGTTCCTCGAGCATTACGGTGACCTTCACGCCGTTGGGTGTGGCGAGCGAGTAAAGCTGCAGCGGATGCTCGCCGACCGGCAGGTCCTTGTCATGGGTCGGACCCGAAATCGGCCGGTTGATATTGGCAAAGCGGCCGCCGTTTCCCTGCTTCCATTCCCAGACCTTGGCGGGCTGGTAGCCGGCGGGAAAGTTGTTTTCGGGCGGAAATTTGGTTTCGTCAGTCATAAATCCATTCCTTTTGATGAGAGAGTGTCCCGGGGCCCATATAGGCGGATGAACGGACGATTGCAGCCATTTGGCGCTTTGACGGCCTGTTCAAAATCCCGTGTTCACCCCTCTCATCCAATTCCGTAGTCGTCGTTGCCGGGCTGCTCGAGCCTGGTCGCGCGGCACTCTGCCTGTCCGATCAGGAACACGCTGATCTTTGCCAGCAACGCACATGCCAACGCGCGGCTGATCTCGGAATCGCCGATCAGCCAGAAGATGACCGGTATCTCTGCGATATGCACAGCCGCGAACGCGGCAACAGACCATTTCGGCAGGCTGGCCCAGTAGGTCCGGGTGCTGACGGCGCTGTTGGAGATAATGCCGGCGCCGATATCGAAGGCGAGAACGCTCACGATCACCAGCTGCCAGTTGAAGCCGCCCTGAGAAGCAAGGACAAAAGCGGCGCAGACTGACGCCACGGCCAACGTCAACAGGATCTGCAATCGTGTCGGGTTTTCTCCGAATGCCTCTTTCATCTCGACATTCCCTGCTCACAACGGAATGTTGTCGTGCTTGCGGTCGGGCTTCGAGACCTTCTTGGTTTTGAGCATCTCGAAGGCGCGGAGCACGCGGCGACGGGTCGAATGCGGCAGGATCACCTCGTCGATGAAGCCGCGCTGGGCGGCGACGAAGGGATTGGCGAAACGGTCTTCATAGTCCTTGGTGCGCCGGGCGATCTTGTCGGGATCGCCGAGTTCGGACCGGTAGAGGATCTCCGTTGCCCCCTTGGCGCCCATCACCGCGATCTGCGCCGTCGGCCAGGCATAGTTGATATCGGCGCGGATGTGTTTTGACGCCATCACGTCATAGGCCCCGCCATAGGCCTTGCGGGTAATCACGGTGACCTTCGGCACGGTGGCCTCTGCATAGGCGAACAAGAGCTTCGCGCCGTGCTTGATGATGCCGCCATATTCCTGGCCAACACCCGGCAGGAAGCCCGGCACGTCGACGAGCGTGAGGATCGGGATGTTGAAGGCGTCGCAGAAGCGCACGAAGCGGGCTGCCTTCTTCGAGGAATCGATGTCGAGGCAGCCCGCCAGCACCATCGGCTGGTTGGCGACGACGCCCACCGTGGAGCCGTTGAGCCGGATGAAGCCGCAAAGAATGTTCTTGGCGTGGTTCGCCTGGATCTCGAAGAAATCGCCCTCGTCGCCGACACGCGCAATGACTTCGCGCATGTCGTAGGGCTTGTTCGGATTGTCCGGAATCAGCGTGTCGAGTGCGTGTTCGATTCGGTCGGGTGAATCGGCGGTGGGGATTGCCGGTGGCGTCTCCCGGCTCGAAAGCGGCAGGAAATCGAACATCCGGCGGATCTCGATCAGCGCCTCGACATCGTTGTCATAGGCGCCATCGGCCACGGAGGATTTCTTGGTGTGGGTTGATGCGCCGCCGAGTTCTTCCGCCGTGACAATCTCGTTGGTCACGGTCTTCACGACATCCGGGCCGGTCACGAACATGTAGGACGTGTCCTTCACCATGAAGATGAAGTCGGTCATGGCCGGCGAGTAGACCGCACCGCCGGCGCACGGACCCATGATCACCGAGATCTGCGGGATGACGCCCGAGGCCTGGACGTTGCGCCAGAACACTTCCGCATAGCCGCCCAGCGATGCAACCCCCTCCTGGATACGGGCTCCGCCGGAATCGTTGAGACCGATCAGCGGCGCGCCGTTCTGCACCGCAAGATCCATGATCTTGCAGATCTTCTCCGCATGGGTTTCCGAAAGCGATCCGCCGAAGACGGTGAAGTCCTGCGAAAACACATAGACCGGACGGCCGTTGATGGTGCCCCAGCCGGTGATCACGCCATCGCCGGGATACTGCTGCTGCTCCATCCCGAAATCGGTGCAGCGATGGGTCTTGTACATGTCGTACTCTTCGAACGAGCCTTCATCGAGGAGCACGTCAAGCCGTTCGCGCGCCGTCAGCTTGCCCTTGGCGTGCTGGGCGTCGATGCGGTGCTGGCCTCCGCCGAGGCGGGCCTCGTTGCGCTTGTCTTCCAGCTCTTCGATGATTTCGCGCATGCATTTGCTCCCAGTTTGCATTTGCGGTCGAGTGTACCGCAAATGCGTGCGTGGCCAAGGCTCGCTTTCCGCCTGGCTTCCCTGCCATGATGCGACTTTTTCTAGCTGCGCCGGCTTTCTGCGAACAGGGTTGAAAGAGTAAGCATGTTGCACTAGCAATATTTGCAATTGTGATTTTGCAAATATGTGGAATCTGCCGTGCGGTCACGTAAACTCTTCATTGGCGGCCGGGTGCGCGCCATCCGTAGCGAGCACGGTCTTACCCAGGCCGGTTTCGCGGCGAAGCTCGGCATATCGACCAGCTATCTCAACCAGATCGAGAACAACCAGCGCAATGTGAGCGCATCGGTGCTGCTTTCGCTGGCCGAAACCTTTTCCGTCGACATCGCAAGCCTCTCCGACCAGGATACGGACCGGCTGCTCGCCGATGTATCCGAAGCGCTGGCCGATCCGGTGTCCGGCGGCGCGCAGCCCTCGCTCAGTGACATCAAGCTGGTCGTCCAGAACGCGCCCTCCTTCGCGCGGGCCTTCGTCGCGCTGCATCAGGCCATGCGCCGCTCCGGCGATCAGCTCGCCGAACTCGATGAAACGCTGGAGCGTTCCGGCGCCATGAGCGAACCCACGCCCTACGAGGAAGTGCGCGATTTCTTCCACTATGTCGACAATTACATTCATGAGTTGGATCTGGCCGGCGAGGCATTGAGCCGGGAGCTGTCGAAAAGCCGTGGCGTCAGTCTGAAGGCGCTGGCCGATCATATAGAACGCCGTCACCGGGTCCGAGTCGTGATCGGATCGGGAACCGAGGGCTCTGCCGGAACCGCCCGGGGCAACCAGTCCGGCCTCCGCCGGTTCGATCCCGTCTCTCGGGTGCTTTGGCTCAATCCGCGCTCACCGTCTTCGACCCAGGCGTTCCAGGTCGCCTGCCAGATCGCGCTGATCGAGCACGACAGCCTCATGAGCCGTATCATCGATGATGCCCGTTTCCGCTCGGCCGACGCCGCCGGTATCTGCCGGATCGGGCTCGCCAACTATTTCGCGGGCGCTGCAATCCTGCCTTATGCCGATTTCAGCGCCGCCGCGCGTGAGCTGCGGCACGATCTCGTGCTTCTTGCAGACCGGTTCTCGACAAGCCTCGAACAGGTGGCCCACCGCCTCTCGACACTGCAGCGCCCGGGTCGCAAGGGCGTGCCGTTCTTTTTCGCGCGTGTCGACAAGGCCGGCAACATCACCAAGCGCCACTCGGCCACGAAACTGCAATTCGCGCGCTTCGGTTCGGCCTGTCCGCTGTGGAATGCGCATTCCGCGTTCGAGACGCCCAACCGGATCATCCGGCAACTTGCGGAGACGCCGGACGGCGTGCGCTATCTCTGTCTTGCCACGGCGGTCGCGAAGCCGTCCGGTGGCTGGCGGGATCCGGTTCAGTCCTATGCGCTGGCGCTGGGCTGCGAGGTCGCCCATGCCGGCGAGCTCGTCTATGCCGACGATCTCGATGTTGCGCGCTCGGAGGCGTTCGAGCCGATCGGGGTCTCCTGCAGGATCTGCGAGCGCCGCGATTGTCACCAGCGCGCAGTTCCGCCGCTCAAGCGCCGGCTTCTGGTGGATCCGAACACGCGCAAGATGGTGCCCTACGGATTGGAATGACGCGGAGCAAGGTGCTGGCGGCAAGCGTGAGGCTTGCCGCCGCCCCGCCTGTCAGGCTAGGAAACGGAGCGTCCCGGAGGCGGGAAGATTTTTCGAAAGGCCAGAAGCGTGACCGGCACCATCTATGTCCTCAACGGACCCAATCTCAACCTGCTCGGCAAGCGCCAGCCGGAAATCTACGGTCGTGAGACGCTTGCCGATGTCGAGGCGGCTGCCATTGAGGCTGCCAAAGGGCACGGCCTGTCGGTGCGCTTCCTGCAGTCGAACGCAGAACATCAGTTGATCGACTGGATTCACGAGGCCCGTGAAGGTGCCGCTGCGATCATTATCAATCCCGGTGCCTACACCCATACCTCCATTGCAATCCTCGATGCGCTCAACGCGTTTGAAGGGACAGTGATCGAGGTTCACATTTCCAATGTTCACAAGCGCGAGGAATTCCGTCGCCACTCCTATGTGTCGCTCAGGGCCGATGGCGTGATCGCCGGCTGCGGCACGCAAGGCTACCTGCTGGCGATTGACCGGGTGGCGCGGGTTTTGGCCGCAGACTGAGCGCATGTTCCGGGTGGTCCGGGACGGCCGCCCTGGTCGGCTCCGTCAGAAGTCCAGCGGCGCATTGTCGGTCACTTCCTTCATGACGAAGAAGCTGCGGATCTGACGCACGCCGGGAAACGCGATCAGCTGTTCGCCATGCAGCTTGTTGAAATCCGCCATGTCCTGAACTCTTATCTTCAGGAAGTAGTCGAAATCGCCGGCAACGAGGTGGCAGTCCAGCACGAAGCTGAGTTTCCGGATCGCAGTCTCGAATGCTGCGAAGCTCTCGGGCGTCGATCTGTCCAGCACCACGCCGACCATGACCAGAGCGCCTCGTGCGACTGCAGGAGGATTGATCATCGCCCGGAAGCCTGTGATGAAACCCTCCTCGACAAGCCGCTGTGTCCGGCGATGGCAGGTCGCCGGGCTGATGCTGACCTTCTGCGCAAGCTCGGAATTTGTCAGCCGCCCATCCTCCTGAAGAAATTTGAGAATCCTGCGGTCGATACGGTCCATCTGAAAAGACATGAAAGCTTCTTCCGGAGATGCCGATATTGATGAAAGATATCGAACTCTAAGCCGGTCCAAATATCATGCAACTGAAATTTCATGCCGAAGTTCGAGAGCACCTTTCATTTGTTAATCGCTATTATCGTGCCACCAGATCAGTTCCAAGCAACTACGGACCGGTGCCATGAACCTTGCCAAATTCGAACGCTTCCCTCTCACTTTCGGCCCGACTCCGATCGAGTACCTCCCGCGGCTCACCGCTGCTATCGGTGCCGATGTGGAGATCTATGCCAAGCGGGATGATTGCAACTCCGGTCTTGCGCTGGGAGGAAACAAGTTGCGCAAGCTCGAATACATCGTGCCCGACGCGATTGCAGCTGGTGCGGATACACTTGTGTCCATCGGGGGTGTCCAGTCCAATCATACCCGCATGGTGGCGGCGACAGCAGCCAAGATTGGGATGAAATGTGTGGTGATCCAGGAAAGTTGGGTTCCGCATGACGACGCCGTCTATGACAGGGTCGGCAATATTCTCATGACCCGGTTGATGGGTGCCGACAGCCGTCTTGTCGATGAGGGTTTTGACATCGGTATCCGCAAGAGTTGGGAGGAGGCCCTGCAGTCGGTGCGCGACGCCGGTGGCGTTCCCTACGCGATCCCGGCAGGGGCTTCGGTCCACAAGTATGGTGGTCTGGGATATGTCGGCTTTGCCGAAGAGGTCCGCGCCCAGGAGGCCGAGATGGGTATCACCTTCGACTACATCGTGGTTTGCGTTGTCACCGGTTCCACCCAGGCCGGAATGATCGTGGGGTTCGCCGCCGACGACAGGGCAGACCGGGTTATCGGCATCGACGGCTCCGGTACCCCGGAACAACTCCGCGAACAGGTTCGCGGTATCGTCGACAACACCGCCGAGCTCGTTGAACTGGGCCGCACCGTCAGAGACGACGAGATCGTCATCAATCCCGATTATGCCTATCCCGCCTACGGTGTGCCGAGCCACGAGACCAATGAGGCCATCCGGCTTGCCGCGCGAACCGAAGCGATGATCACCGATCCGGTTTACGAGGGGAAGTCGATGCAGGGCATGATTGATCTTGCCCGAAAGGGCTTCTTCCCT
Organism: Hoeflea sp.; assembly: GCA_965230055.1. GTDB lineage: Bacteria > Pseudomonadota > Alphaproteobacteria > Rhizobiales > Rhizobiaceae > Hoeflea. The sequence goes on from OZ245939.1 coordinate 2,080,336, forward strand.
AAGGGATCCAAGGTTCTCTACGCTCATCTCGGTGGTGCGCCGGCCCTCAACGGTTACAGCTACACCTACCGCAACGGCTGAGCCCATCTCGCGGTAAACATCGTGCCCGGGGGGCTTCCGAAGCCCGCCGGATTCCTTGGGGAGGCTTTTGCGTCCGATTTGATACGGGTCAAGGTCTGGCGTCGAAAGGCATGACACAATCGTCTCGTTATCTGAAGCATGGGGCGAGCGATGATGGAGAATCCGACGACGACGGAAAGCGAACTGCGGCTCGGCGGGGAAACCCATCAGGGCGGGCAAGCGGACATTCCCACCGAGACCGGCGCGCCGCCCGCTGATGGTGAAACAAAAAAACCGGCGCGGCTGAGCGCCGCCCAAATTCGCCATGACGAAGCGGCAATCGCGCAGCTCTTTGAACAGGGGGTCTACCCCTACAAGACCAGGATGCGCCGCGCTGCCTATGAGCGCGACAAGGCGCGTCTTCAGGTTGAGCTTCTCAAGGCCCAGCGCTGGATCGAGGATACGGGCCAGAAGGTCGTGATGCTGTTCGAGGGCCGTGATGCGGCCGGGAAGGGCGGCACCATCAAACGCTTCATGGAGCACCTCAATCCCCGAATGGCGAGGGTCGTCGCGCTTCCAAAGCCGACCGACCGCGAGCGGACGCAATGGTATTTCCAGCGTTATGTCGAGCATCTGCCGGGAGCCGGCGAAATGGTGCTGTTCGACCGGTCCTGGTACAATCGCGCCGGCGTCGAGCGGGTCATGGGCTTTTGCTCTCCCGCCGAATACCTTGAGTTTATGCGCGAAGCGCCTGAAATCGAGCGGATGCTTGCGCGTTCCGGCATACTTTTGTTCAAGTACTGGTTCTCGGTCACCCAGGGCGAGCAGCTGCGCCGCTTCGGGCAGCGTGAGAAAGATCCGCTCAAGCAGTGGAAACTGTCGCCGATCGACAAGGCCTCGCTGGACAAGTGGGACGACTATACCGAGGCCAAGGAGGCGATGTTCTTCTACACCGATACAGCCGATGCGCCTTGGACCATCGTAAAGTCGGACGACAAGAAGCGCGCCCGGCTTAACTGCATGCGCCATTTCCTCACAAGCCTTCCCTACACCGGCAAGGATCATTCGATTGTGCACGCGCCGGATCCGCTGATCGTGGGCTCGAGCAGCCATGTTATCGGCACGGATCAGCATATCCTTGGAAAAAGCCTTCACCCGGATGGCCGGAAACTGAAGGAGTCGGCGCTCGGGTAGACTGCCTGACGTCTCGTTTTTTGTTCCATCCTCTCACGCTTTGAAGGGGCGCCACGGACGGCGCCCTTTTCTCTTTGGTGGCGGTTCTCGCGAGTTCGGAAAAGAGAAAACATTTTAACTCTTGAATATAGAAGGTCGCTTATATATATCTTGGTCAGAACTTAAGGACGCCTTTCGCAGAGGCGGAAACGATCAAGAGGGAATTGAAAATGGAAACCGAATTCACGCCTTGGATGTCCCTGGCAGGCGGGGTTCTGATCGGTCTCGCGGCCACGATGCTCATGGCGCTCAACGGCCGTATCGCGGGAATGACCGGCATTCTGACCGGCATCATTCCACCGCTGTCGAATGATTGGGCCTGGCGGATTGCCTTTCTTGCCGGTGCGGTGATCGCGCCGGTGATGTTTCTGAGCGCAGGCGGTGTCATTAGCTATGCCGTTCCGGTTTCGCTGCCGCTGCTGGCCCTCGGCGGCCTGCTTGTGGGCATGGGGGTCTATTTCGGTGCCGGCTGCACATCCGGTCACGGCGTTTGCGGCATGGCGCGTCTTTCGCCGCGCTCGATTGCTGCCACCGTCACTTTCATGATCGCCACCGGCATCACCGTTTTCGTCATCCGTCACGTGGTTGGAGGTTGAGCCATGCAGAAGTTTGTTTCAGCAGCTCTCGCCGGTGCGATCTTCGGACTCGGCATCGCCATCTCCGGCATGGCGAACCCGGCCAAGGTTCTCAATTTCTTCGACATCGCCGGAAGCTGGGACCCGAGCCTGATTTTCGTGATGGGTGGCGCGCTGCTGACGGCCGCCATCGGCTACCGCGTCGTCTTCGGCGCACGCCAGGCGCCCTTGTTTGACGGCAAGTTTCACCTGCCGGTCAACAGGGCCATCGACGGTCGCCTCATTGCCGGTTCCGCCGTCTTTGGTGTGGGCTGGGGCATTGCCGGCTTCTGTCCGGGCGGAGCCATACCGGCCCTTGGGTTTGGCGGTGTCCCGGTGATCGCCTTCGTTGGCGCCATGGTCATCGGCATCGTTCTAGCCCGGTCGCTCGACGGATTGCGCCACCGTCCGGCCAAGGCGTTCTGAACTGCAAGAAAGTGACCGCGGGGCCGAATTTTCATCCGGGCCCCGGTCGACGCCCCAACCTGGATCGCCAACCGCGGTCCGATTGAAACAGAGATAGCCAAGAGGAGACAACCAAATGTCAAATTATCCCGTGGACATGTCGGTGAAGCCGGACGTCAAGGCGTTCTTCGATCCTGATACCAACACCATCAGCTACGTCGTCAAGGATCCGGGTTCGAACGCTTGTGCAATCGTCGATTCGGTCATGGACATCGACTATGCGGCCGGCCGCATCACCTACGATCATGCTGACGAGATCATCGCCTGGATCCAGAGCAACGGCTTGAAGCTCGAATGGATCATCGAAACCCACGTGCACGCAGATCATTTGTCAGCCGCACCTTACATTCAGCAGAAGCTGGGTGGCAAGATCGGCATCGGCGACAAGATCATGGTGGTTCAGGACACCTTCGGAAAGGTGTTCAACGAAGGCACCGAGTTTCAGCGGGACGGATCCCAGTTCGACGCGCTGTTCAAGGACGGTGATACCTATCAGATCGGCGGCATGACAGCTGTGGCCATCTACACGCCGGGTCACACGCCTGCCTGCATGGTTCACGTGATGGGCGATGCGGCCTTTGTCGGCGACACGCTCTTCATGCCGGATGGCGGTTCGGCGCGTGCCGACTTCCCCGGCGGCGATGCCGGTGTGCTCTACGACTCGATCCAGAAGGTTCTCTCACTGCCCGACGAGATGCGCCTGTTCATGTGCCACGACTACGGACCGAACGGCCGTGACATCCAGTGGGAAACCACCGTGGGTGAAGAGAAGACGCACAACATCCACGTCGGTGGCGGCAAGTCCCGCGAGGAATTCATCAAGTTCCGCACCGAGCGCGATGCCCAGCTTGCCATGCCGCGGCTGATCATCCCGTCGCTGCAGGTCAACATGCGCGCTGGCGAGGTGCCGAAGGACAAGGACGGCCGGCCGATGCTCAAGGTCCCCGTCAACGGTCTCTGAAAACAGCATCACAGTTACGCTCAAAGGAGAAGACAATGTCGAATAACGCTACGGTGGAAAACCTGAACAAGGCGCTTCAAATGGAGATGAGCGCTGCGCATCAGTATCAATTGCACGCCCATGTCCTCGACGATTGGGGACTCAATTTGCTTGCAGCCAAGATGCGAGAGGAACAGGCAGAGGAAATCGCACATTCCGACCTGTTCATCGAGCGCATCATGTTCCTGAAAGGAACGCCCGAGATTGCCTTCGCAAAACCGCCAAAGCGCGCAGAAACTCTTTCGGATATGTTTACAGCCGACCTTGCTGATGAGGAAGAAGCGATTGAATTCTACCTAAAGGCGGCCCGGCAGGCTTCTGAGGTCAACGATGTCGGATCGCGCATGCTCTTCGAAAAGATCGCAATGGACGAGGAAGGCCACAAGGCTTGGTTGGAACTGCAATTGGAGTTGATCGAACGCATCGGCGAGAAGGCGTTCAGCGCCAAAATGGTTTCAATCACCCAAGACGAAGAGCCATTACCTTGAAGCAATATGCAGATGTGATGGCGGCGCTTGGGCGCCGGTGAACGGTATTTTATCGAAACCGAACGGTAGGAATGGCACGATGGAACTTAGAAAGATCTCGCCGCGAATTGCGGTGTCTCCGCAGATCGCAGCGATTGACATGGTTGCGATCAAGGCAGCAGGTTTCCGTTCGGTGATCTGCAACCGGCCGGACGGCGAAGGCACCGATCAGCCGACTTTCGCCGAAATCGAGGCGGCTGCGGAATCTGCCGGTCTCGAGGCGCGCTATATCCCGATCGTTTCGGGGAAGGTGTCGGACGAAGACGCCGCCTTGTTCGATGCAGCGCTTAGCGAGCTGCCTGGTCCGGTGCTGGCCTATTGCCGCACAGGAACTCGCTCGACCACGTTGTGGGCGCTAGCCGAGGGTGCTCGCGGCACGGCGATTCCTGAAATCCTCAAGTCAACGAAGTCGGCAGGCTACGACATGTCGGGCGTCGTGCGGCGCATTGCCAATGGTGGCAAGACGCCGACCGATACGGCGGACGCAAACCATGACATCGTCATCATCGGGGGCGGTGCAGCCGGAATATCGGTGGCCGCAAGCCTCCTGGCGCGTGCCGGAGATCTCGATATCGCGATCATCGACCCGCAGGATGTGCACTACTACCAGCCCGGCTGGACAATGGTCGGCGGCGGGGTCTTCGCACCTGATGTGACAGCCCGAACGATGGCGTCTTTGATCCCTCGCGGTGTCGCCTGGATCAAGGCTGCCGTTGCAGCATTCGAACCTGATAAGAATGCGCTCATTCTCGATGGATGTCGTGTGGTGCGCTACAATCGGCTGATCGTCGCGCCGGGCCTCAAGCTTGACTGGGATGCGGTCGAGGGTTTGCCCGAGACCTTGGGACGCAATGGCGTCACCTCGAATTACCGCTACGATCTGGCGCCCTACACCTGGGAGCTGGTCAAGGGGTTGAAGCGGGGCAAGGCGATTTTCACCCAGCCTCCCATGCCGATCAAATGCGCCGGCGCGCCGCAAAAGGCGCTCTATCTTTCAGCAGATCACTGGTATCGGACCGGGGTCCTGAAGGACATCGACATCGAGTTCTGCAACGCCGGCGGCGTGCTCTTCGGCGTGAAGGACTATGTCCCGGCGCTTGAGGGCTACATCGAAAAATACAATGCAAAGCTCAGCTTTACGCACAATCTGGCTCGCATTGATGGCCCGGCTCGCACCGCCTGGTTCGAAAGAACCATGACCGACGGCACAAAGGAGACGGTGGAAAAGACCTTCGACATGATACATGTCGTGCCGCCGCAGACGGCACCGGATTTCATTCGCGTCAGCCCACTTGCCGATCAGGCCGGCTGGGTGGATGTCGACCAGACCACGCTCAGGCACAAGACCTACGAAAACATCTGGTCGTTGGGCGATGTCATGAATGCGCCCAACGCCAAGACGGCCGCAGCGGCGCGCAAGCAGGCTCCGGTGGTCGCCAACAATCTGCTGGCTGACATGGGACGGGCAAGGGGCATCGCTCACTACGATGGCTATGGTTCGTGTCCGCTTACGGTTGAGCGCGGAAAGATCGTGCTCGCCGAGTTTGGCTATGGCGGCAAGCTGCTACCGAGCTTTCCCGGCTTCCTGATCGACGGCACCAAGCCGAGCAGGCTTTCCTGGCTGCTCAAGGAGCGCCTGCTGCCGCCCGTCTACTGGAAAGCCATGCTGCGCGGCAAGGAATGGATGGCAAAGCCGGAAATCATCGGCTGAACGCAAGAACACGCCTGAACTCTGCCTGTCCGCAGCCCGATCGGTGAGGGACGCGGGGATACGCCTGCAATCGTGCTGGATAAGGTATCGAGGACCATAGACATGCTGAACAACAATACTGGCATCGCTGACCGTTTCCGGCGTTTCTTCCCGGTCCTCGACTGGGGGAGGAGCTACAATCGCGAAGCCTTTGGCAACGACCTGGTCGCGGCGGTCATCGTCACGATCATGCTGATCCCGCAGTCTCTCGCCTATGCATTGCTTGCGGGGCTTCCGGCTGAAACCGGCATCTATGCCTCGATCGCGCCGATTGTGCTTTATGCGATCTTCGGCACCAGTCGGGCGCTCGCCGTCGGCCCTGTTGCCGTGGTGTCGCTGATGACTGCGGCCGCGATCGGGAACCTTGCCGAACCGGGCTCTCCCGAGCTGCTTCTGGCCGCGGTCACGCTTGCCTTTCTTTCAGGCCTGTTCCTGATCCTGCTCGGGATCTTCCGGCTCGGTTTCCTCGCCAATTTCCTGTCGCACCCCGTCATTGCCGGTTTTATCACGGCCTCCGGCATCTTGATTGCGCTGAGCCAGTTGCGCCACGTCCTGGGTATTTCCGGGGGCGGGGCCACGTTGCCCGAACAGGTGATGTCGCTTTATGAAAACCTTGGTCAGATCAATCCGGTAACGCTTGTCATCGGGGCAGGGGCGACAGCCTTTCTGTTCTGGGTACGGAAGGGACTTATGCCACTTCTCGTTTCGACCGGCATGAACCGCAAGCTCGCCGGCGTCTTCGCCAAGGCCGGACCGGTCGCAGCTGTCGTGGTGACCACTCTCGCGGCATGGGCATTCGATCTGAACACAGCCTACGGCGTTCGCGTGGTTGGGGATGTGCCCCAGGGCCTGCCGCCGCTGACGCTGCCCTCGTTCTCTCCGGATCTCTGGAGCACGCTGATCGGCTCGGCGGTTCTGATTTCGATCATCGGCTTCGTGGAGTCGGTGTCGGTCGCGCAGACGCTTGCCGCGCGCAAACGCCAGCGGATCGTTCCCGACCAGGAACTCATCGGGCTCGGCGCCGCCAATGTGGGCGCTGCGTTCACCGGCGGTTATCCGGTAACCGGCGGCTTCGCCCGCTCCGTGGTCAATTTCGATGCCGGCGCGGAAACCCCGGCTGCCGGTGCCTATACCGCGGTCGGCCTGATGATTGCAGCCCTGCTTCTCACGCCGTTGATCTATCATCTGCCGCAGGCGACACTCGCCGCCACCATCATCGTAGCGGTGCTGTCACTGGTGGACCTGTCGATCCTCAAAAAGACATGGACCTATTCGCGGGCCGATTTCGCCGCTGTCAGCGCAACCATCCTCCTGACGCTCGGCTTTGGCGTCGAGGTCGGTGTGACGGCCGGTGTGCTCCTGTCGATCCTGATTCACCTTTACAAGTCGTCCCGCCCGCACATGGCCGTCGTCGGCCGGGTTCCCGGAACCGAGCATTTCCGCAACATCAACCGCCATTCGGTGGAAACCGAACCCTCAGTGCTCAGCCTTCGTGTCGACGAAAGCCTCTACTTCGCCAATGCGCGGTACCTTGAGGACAAGGTCTACGACATGGTTGCCACGCAACCCTGGTTGAAGCACTTCATACTGATGTGCCCGGCGGTCAACGAGATCGACATGAGCGCGCTTGAATCGCTCGAGGCAATCAACGAACGGCTGGCCGCCCTCGATGTCCGGTTTCACCTCAGCGAAATCAAGGGACCGGTAATGGATCGGCTCAAGACCAGCGATTTTCTCGATCACCTGACAGGCAAGGTTTTCCTGAGCCAGCATCAGGCGATCTGCGAGCTGTCCGCCGCAGCGACTCCCATCACGGCCGAACCGGCCGCAAACCAGGAAAGGATATCCTCATGACCCTTCGCATTGGCGATCTCGCCCCGGATTTTCAGGCTGACACAACCGCGGGGCCGATCTCGTTTCACGACTGGATCGGGTCTTCGTGGGCCTTCTTCTTCAGCCATCCCGCCGACTTCACGCCGGTCTGCACGACCGAAATGGGCAGGACGTCACAGCTTGCCGGTGAGTTTTCGGCCCGGAATGTCAAGCCGATCGGCCTTTCCACGGACACTGTGGAGGAGCACCGGACCTGGGTGCTGGATGTCAACGACACCCAGAACACCACGCTGACCTTTCCGATCGTGGCCGACAAGGATCACAAGGTTGCAACGCTCTATGACATGATCCATCCGAACGCGAGCACCACGGCTGCGGTGCGGTCGGTCTTCATCATCGACCCGGACAAGAAGATCCGGCTGACCATGACCTATCCGATGAACGTCGGCCGCAACTTCGACGAGATCCTGCGGGTGATCGATGCGCTGCAACTCGCCGATGCAAAGACTGTCGCCACGCCGGCTGACTGGCGCCCCGGAGGCAAGGTCATCATCCCGCCGTCGGTCACGAACGAACAGGCAAAGGATATCTTCCCGCAGGGGTGGGAGGAAATCCGGCCTTATCTCCGCGTCACCGATGTAAACTGATCCTACGGCCGCTCATCACCACTCAGGCCGCCAGCTTCCCGCTGGCGGTCTTTGCATGTCGAGACCGGCCACGTTTCCTTGGCTTCAGCTTAGCGGCCGAATCCGGATCGCCAGAAGCTCGATCCCCTTGCCGCCGCCGCTGATGTCGCTGTTGATGATCAGATAGCCGGCGTCGTTTGGCGCGAGCGACCGATCATAGTCTAGGCTCAGCAGGATGTCGGAGGTGTCGTAGGTCACGTCGAAGCGACGGCGTCCGCAGTCGCCGAGCAACGGAAAGTCACACTTGATATAGATCTGGGTCGGCTCGGAAGAGGTCGAGCGAACAGATATTGCGAGCGCCGATTTGCGCCCTGCAAGAGCCTGCATGACGTCTGCCCCGAGCGGCACCAGAACCTCACCGGTCTGGTCTCCGGAGCGCGAGACGATCTCAAGCACGGTTTCGCCTTCGGCCTCGGTCACGCCTGCGCTCGCGTTTGCCCGCGCAACCGCATCCCCGTCCTGGCCGGGTGAGTAGACACTTGACCATTCTCCCGAAAAGCCGGAACCCGGTGTCAGTTGCTGCGGCCCGCCGGCGAAGTCATCACGGGTGAGGGAGGGCGGCGGATTGGGCACGCCGGTATCGCGCTGTTCGGCGGTTGTCAGCGCACCGCTTTCGATCAGCCACCACACCCCGATGCCGATGAACGAAAGCATGACGGCGGCGGAGAAGAATGCGGCGAAGATCGGCCGGCGGCGTTTCTCGCGCTTGGGCTTGGGAGATTTCGCGGATTTCTTCCGCTTGGCCGGAACCGGTTCAGGCGCGCCCCGCATCTGTGACGGTCCGCGTTCCGCTTCGGGGAAATCCGGTGAGGCTTGAGCAACGCCCGCCTTGCGCGTGACCGCGTCGTCGCTGAGATCGGGAGCGAAGTCGAGGTTTCCGTTGCGGTCCGCCGCGTTGTCAGGCGCCAACTTGCGCTCCGGCGTGGCGACAGGGGGCGGAACTACGGGGCCCGCGGCCTGTTCCGGACGCGTGCCGGGCTGTTCGGGGTGGGGTGCCGGGGTGTCCACGGCCTCTCCCGCCTCCACGGAATCGGGATGAACCACGGCGGAAAAGTCGGCCGATACTTCCGCCGGTTTGACCCCGGAGACCGGAGCTGCGGGCTCGTCGGTAATCTGGGGCTGCCATTCGGCCTCGATATTGGCGATCAGGTCCTCAAGCCGCAAACGATGTGCCGCGACCTTGTCCGGCTCGGTTACGCCCTGGCGCTCCAGGCTGCGGTCGAGTGCCAGCCGGGCGGAATCATAAATGCGAACACGCGCCTGCGCGCCGGGAATGCCCGCCCGCTCAAGTGCGCCGCGAATTGCCGCTTCCATACCCTTCAATCATCCGACTCCGTTCCGGCACGGTTTCGCAGCGTTCAAATGCATGCCGAAACCAGCAAATATGCGTTGTGCGTAGCGGTTCAGCCTTCAAAACTCAAGCGCGCGGCCGCCACAGCGCGTTTGAACGCTCCTGCTTTTCATGCCTTTTCAGCAATGTCCGGCTCTGTTAAGAAA